>NZ_CP120965.1:0-3691162 GCF_029590275.1 Anaerococcoides asporogena
GAAATCACCGTCGACCAGCCCTATCTCATCGTCATTGAATACCAGGGCCTGCCTCTGTTTTAATCGCTCAGATCAAGCAGCCGTCAGAAATTTTCATAGCCTCACTCACCACGTTTGAAAACGGAGGAATCCAGATGAAACGATCCACCATTCCAAGTGATTCTGGGGCTGTCCCTGCTATTACGGCTGTGCGCCGGTCACGCCGGCTTCGGTGTTCTTAAAGCAGGTTCCGGTGAATTCAGCCCGAACTGCAGTTCCGAGTCCCTTCCGAGATCCGTTCCAGTCTGTATGAGCTGGCGGAGGGGGAGTACCCCGGCCTATTTCGCGGCCTCGGAGAAGAAAAATCAGATCTTTTCCCCGCTGTCCCTGTGGACGGCCCAGGTGTTCTGCGGGAAGGCGCGGCCGGGGAAACGCTGGCGGAACTGAACCGCCTGATGAAGCTGCCGGCTGGTTTTGATTCCTCGAAGGTCATTCCGGACCTGACCAGAAGCCTCTGTTTCATGACGGCATCGAAATTGCTCCGGGACAAAGCCGGATGAATCCAAGTACGGCATACGCCTGACCAACGGAATCTTTTTCGATTCACGCTATATGCCGCCAACATCAAATCCCAGTATTTCGAAACCGCCGCCTCCGTCTGGAGCGCGGAAACCGCTCAGGTCGACTTCACCAAAGAAAAGGAAACCAAAGGAAATCATCCGGCAATGGGTCAGTGACAAGACGGACCCTGCATGGAGGATTATGAAGCGACCTTTGAGACCGATGGCTCTGCCATTCTCAATATCTATAACGTGCTCTACCTGACCGATCTTGTGGCTGGTTCCGCCAGAAGCTTCAAAATCAGACCTTCCACGCTCCCTCCGGTGACGTCCAGGTTCCCTTTGTGGGCCGACTGGCCGATGGGACGGACGCTATGTGGATCATGCCAAAGCCCAGGCGGTCGCCTTCCCCGGCGAACAGGGCATCCGGGTCTGGTTCCTCCTGCCCAGGGGAGAAGCCGAACCGCTGGATCTGATTCCAGAGCTGGCCTCGATTCTGTCCGAAGGGTCCCCGGCCGCTGGTGGATTTCAAAGGCTCCCGCCCTGGATATCAATGGCGAGAACCTGTCCCTGAAGAAACTCCTGATCGACAAAGGCTACACCAACATGTTCCTGTCCGCGGACCTGTCGAACATGCTCAGCGGCGTGACGGCTTCCGTCACCGAAATCAAGCAGAAAACCAAACTGCAGCTGGATGAAAAAGGCTTCAAGGCCGCTGCCGTCACTGAAATCGGCGTCGGCAAAACCTCCCTCCCCGGGGACAATAAGATTGAGTTCACCCTGGATCGCCCCTACCTCCTGGTCATCGAGTACCAGGGACTCCCCCTCATACATATCCCGAATCCAGGATCCGTCAGAAGCGTAGGCCATCCCCTCACAAATCCGGATCCACGGTACCCTTCACCCAGGACGTGCCTGACAGAAGAGAACCGCCTGCAATGTAAACGACCTGTTCCGGACTGACATGGACCAGGAACAGGTCGTTTTTGTCTGAACTATGTTATGACTCAAGTTCTGGCGTAAGTTCTGAGCCTTAGAATCTGAAATCATGGAACACATCAGGGTGAGAGGGAACCGGACGGCAGTGTTTACCATACGTCCTCCTGCCAAATCAGACTGCGGCGGGGATGCGAGGATGCCGTATTTTGCCCTGATCGGTGGGTTTAGCTGCCGGGTGATTCACAGATGGAGATTTCTTTTTCGGATCCTGTTCAGGGTTTTGAGGTAGATTCCCGCGATCAGAGTCATGGCGGCTCCGATCAGGAGAGAGAGGTTCTGCGCTCGGATTTTTGACATGGGACATCCTCCCGCTTGTGCAGTGTGGTTCGGGTGCTGGTCTTCCGGCTCAAAGTCTTGTCTTCTACATATACCCCCTACTATACATCGAATCCGGCGCATATGGTATTTATTCTTGAAGCTTAGGGAACATCCCGCTTAATTTCGCACCCTTCCCTCCAGATAGCGGCGTTGGCCGGACCAGCTTGGTTCAACAGCTCCGGCGTTCCGCCCGGAAGTAACAGGCCGGACTGCTGTTCCAGTTTGCTCAAAAAGGAAGACTTTCATGAATTATAAATTGCCTCTCAACATTCTTCACGTTGCCGATCTGCATCTGCTGTCCGCCCGTCTCTCATGACAAAGGCGATGCCCTGCACCGCATCAGTCTGCAGGGTGACGGCAAAAAGTTCTGCCCTATTCAGCGGAAATCGTGGAGGCGTTCACCTGGTATGTGCTCCGCCAGAAACCGGATCTATTGGTCATCAGCGGCGATCTGACTTTCCAACGGGGAATTGGAGAGCCATCTGGATGTGGTGCGGAACAGCTTCGCACCGGATTCAGTCCGGGGGAATTCCGGTAGCGCTGATTCCCGGGAATCACGATATCGCCATCGCTTCGGCGGCCGCATTTCCTGAAGGGAAGCATCCGGTCGGCGCCGTCCATCAGTGAGCCAGAATTCCTGGAGCTGTACCGGGCCTTCGGCTATGACCGGGCCCGCTGGCGGGATCCGGCTTCCTTCAGCTATATCCTGGAACTGAATGACGGGCTGCGGCTGGCTTTTGATTGATACCAACACCCGCCTGGCACCGGGCAGGATTTCTCCGGCAACGCTGGAATGGCTGGACCGGTCCCTGGGGGGGGAAAGCTTCCGCTCAGAGGCTTGAAACCATTCCTGACGGCGACCCATCAAAATATTCCTGGTCCATAATGAAAAAGTTCACCAGGGGATTCATCATCGACAACCATCTGGAGCTGATGCAGGTTCTCGATAAGTATCGGATCGGCTGAATCTGTCCGGTCATATCCATCTGCAAGCACCTGGCTCTAACTCCGGGAGGTCTCAACGAAACTGCCACCGGGGCGTTGTCGGCGTTTCCTCATTTAATGGCTCATGTGAAGGCCATTGATGAGGAACTGGTCCTGCAATACCGGACCGAATCGCTGAACGTGTCCGGCTGGGCCGCCGGCCGAAGGAGTGTGGCTGACCCTAATCTGATGGATTTTAGAGGCTTTCTCCAGTCGAGTACTTTTACGGGATTTCAGCGCTGAAGACCGGTGCTGATCTGCTCCAGGATCCTTCCCTCAGCGAACCGGAGGTGATTCGAAGAATGGCGTGAATTCGCGCGGCGGAAGTGACCCGGAGCCTATTTCTCCGGAACCCTGCATCTGCTGCTGCGGGATCCACGCAGCGTCACCAGGGCTATCGCCTGTGGGAAGAAAAAGGGCGTCACCTGCGGTTCTGGCATTATCTCAATTCCTTCCTGATTGCTCTCCCGCTCAAGAATGAGAATGAGCTGCGGCTGTCGCTGCGGCCGAAGCCCTGAATGGCGCCTGCTCGGTCTGATAGACCCGGCAGGCCGCCAGAAACCGGCTCACCGCTTCCGGATTATCGGACCAAAGCAGGTGCGGGTAACCCGCCAGGGTTTGCCTGGTCTGGCGGAAGGCCGGATAGGATCTGCCGCTGCCGGCTTTAACGGCGGTGAAGCGGTCGCCGGGATCGTCACTGACGGAGTGATGGAAGCTGTGCTAGCCGGGATGACGGCTCCCCGGGGCAAGAGCAAGATTGTCTGCGTTGGCGGTCAGCCTGGCATATCCGAAATCCTGGAGCGAATCGGTCATCCGGGTGATTCCGGGAAAACGCCCGCCATCGGGTACTTTCCTCTCTCCCGATGGTGTCCGGATGGCTTTGTGCAGCACCATAAAGCCGCCGCACTCGGCGCATAGAATTGGCAGCCCCGACTGTGAGCCTGTCCGGAGGGCTTGGAGCATCCCCTGATTTTCGGACAGAGTCCGGGCATGCAGTTCGGATAGCCGCCCCACAGGATCAGGCCATCCAGATGGTCCAGCAGAGCCGGTTCGTGCAGCAGGGAGAAAAACACCAGCTGGGCTCCCATGGTTTCAAGGAGGTCCAGGTTGTCCTGATAGTAGAAGCAGAAGGCTTCATCCTGGAAATGCCGATCCGCAGCGGTCCGGTCCCCCTCAGCGGATACTGGATCGTCTCCGTACTGTTCGTGGTGCCGGATCCGACTCCGCTTCGATCCCTTCCCTCCGGCAGGATCGGCTCCGTTTCGTATCATCGTTTCCCGCGGGTCCAAGCGATCCGCTCCGGCGGCAATCGCAGAAAAGATCCCAGTTGACTCCCTGTAAGGCCGCCTGCCCCAGGCGGTCCAGCTTCTGGCGGAGATCGCTGATCTCCGCCGCTGTGATCAGGCCCAAGTGACGGGATCCGATCTCCGCTTCCGGAATGGCGGGCAGCGCGCCCACCACCGGCAGCTCCAGACGCTCCTGGATCATCGACCGGTAATACGCCACCAGGCCATCCGGGCAGTGGTTGAGCAGAATGCCCACACTGCACACCGGTTGGGCATGAACTTCCAGAGAAGCCAAAGATTTCGGCACAGACGGACAAACCTTTTCCATGGACGATGACCACCAGGAACACCTGGCGTGCCCGTGACCAGGGACACGGCATTGGCAGAAGCTGTTCCCTCATCATCGAAATGCCAGTCATAGAGCCCCATCACCCCCTCAATCAATGACAGATCAAAGGACTGACAACCGTGATTATGCAAGGTGGATCGGACCGTGGCTTCCTTCATCAGAAACAGATCAGATTGCGGCAGGGAATCCCCGTGACCTCCCGGTGAAACATGAGATCGATGGAAATCGGGACCGCACTTGAAGGCAATGGGTGATTTGCCCAGCAGCTTCAGGGCAGACAGAATGGCTGAGGTCATCGTCGTTTTTCCCGCTCCCGCTGCCGGTTCCGGCAATGAGGAGGCGTGGTCTGATTTGATTCATAATGGTTCGCTTTCGCTTCGGGGAGCGAAGCCAGCGTCAGCAGGATGCTTCCCCCTGATGACCCTGAAATATTGTCATCAACGGACGGCATCCTGAAATCTCGGCATTCACTGACATCTGCTTCAACCATCGCTCTGGCCGAAGTATCGCCTGGTTTGTTCTCCGAAATTGTACCAAAATTTTCAGCCTGCGTGATGCTGTATCCCGGGGAAGTACTATTTTTGATCACCAACCGGTGCGCTTCCTTTCCGGTTCATATCCTGCCCTCCGCCTGAATCCGTTCATGACAAAACTCCCTGTCGGAGCAATCCGAGCTGTTCGCTCTGCCTGGCAGGGAGTTTCTGATCTCTGTTGTTATTGACCAGTCAGACTCGCATCTGACGGATGTTTCACATTCAGTGAATCTTTGGTGGTTAAAGTCTGTTGCTTGATCCGGACTATGCCAGATCGACATCCTCATCGACGATAACGGGTTCTTCCTGATTGCCGGGCTCAGCAGGAGGTTGGGGAAGGAATTCCGACGATGGCGGCGGTGGCAATGGCCGGGGAAACGCACGCCGAAAGAATGGAATCATGGATTCCGGGAAGTAGAAAGCTGCCGCCCAGAATATTGATGAGGATCACGAGGAGATGATCGCAAGATTCTTGGAGCTGAACATATCCACCTGCTTCTCAATGATGATGGCGATTCCCTGAGCGGCAATGACACCGAACAGGTAGATGGACAGTCCGCCGATGAGCGGCTGCCGGAATGGAATGAACCGCGTTGACCAGGGGGGTGAAGCTGGAGATCACCATGAGTCGGGATTGCCGCCGTAATCCGGCACGTTGACTGAGAAGTTCTTGGAAATGGCCATGGCGGAAATGTTTTCGCCATAGTTGGTGCCGGCCGGTCCGCCGATGGCTGCGGAAACGATGTCGCCGATTCCCGTCACCGATGAGGTTGTCGCCCAGGCGGTTCTCCAGGTCGTAGACCTTAGTGGAACCCTTCTTCTTTGCCCAGATTGTTGACATAGATGTGCAGCTGGAAGATGTGGGCCGTCGATTCCGGGATGGTGGCCAGCGCGATGGGCATAATAGCAGCCACTGCAACAAAGGTCGGCTTGGGCAGCGTGATGACCGGCAGCTGAAGCATGGCTCCCTGAATGAGTATCAAAGCTGATGAACGGAATTTTCGTAACCATCTGAACGATGATGGCAACGCCATAGCCGGTCAGGAGTCCGAACAGGATCGGCAGCTGGCTGAATCGTCCCTTCAGATAAACTGAGTAAAGGATGGTGGAGAGCAGGGTCGCGATGGCGATCACCCAGGCCCAGTTCATTCCCCAGGCGGGATCCACGGAGGCCGGCACAGCGGTGGCGTTGGACATGGCCGAACCAGCCAGGGACAGACCGATGATGATGGCAATGGGTCCGGTGACGCTGGCGGGCAGCAGGCGATCAATGAGCTTGCGGCCGTACCGGCGGATGATGAAACCGGCAATGATCGACACGAATCCGGACATCATGATACCGAACTGAGCAATGGAGATTCTTTCATTCATGGGCAGATGGGCATAGGTTGATCCCATGGTAATGGAGGTAATGGCCGCGATGTAGGAGAAGCTGGAACCGTAGTAGAGCGGAATCTTGCGTCCGGTCACCAGGATAAAGCAAAGCGTTGCCAGCCCTGAGGCGAAGATGGTGGTGGATACGTTGAATCCGGTCAGCAGAGCGACCAGAACCGTCGCGGGGAACATGACGATGATTTGTTGGAGTGCAAAGAATAATAATTCCAGGGGCCTTGGCGTCTCATCCGGCAGATAGCCGTGTACCTTGTTGGTCATGAATAATACCTCCAATTTTTTGCAATAAAAAAATCCTGCTCGCCGCAAGATCGCACAGTTATCCCATTTGTTATCTTACGGTTTCTCGAGAACCTTTTTAAAGATTTATCATTACGATGATATCACTTTCTGCTTCAAATAGAAAGAAGGAAATCAAACCCGGGGTTTATTTCACGTTTTATCACCATTCATCGGTGCTCGGCGATGAAATGCTCAAAAAATTGCCGTTCGATTTGACGAAACCAATTGGATCAAAGCAAAAGACCGCCGAAGCGGTCTTTTCGCTGCCTGATTCATCCAGTCCAGTGATCGGTCAGAGGCTGTTCTTCCTGGAATGAGTGCCGGGTGACTTACTGGTTTCCTGAATCTCCGGGCTGCGTTTTTCTCCCAGGCGTGCGTCACCTGCAGAATCGCCAGGAGCGCCAGCGCGAAGGCAATGGGCGCGTAAACAAACAGGGAGCGGAAGCTGCCGGACAGGTCCCGGACCAGTCCGAACAGGATGGGGCTGGCAATGGATGCAGAGAAGGAAAAGAAATAGTAGTAACCGGTGAATGTTCCCAGTTCATTCTCTCCCGCCATCTCCAGCACCATGGGCAGGGAATTGATGTTAATCCCGGCCCAGAACATACCGCCCAGAAGCAGCAGCGCCGGATGCCCCATAATGATTCCACAAACAGAAGCGGAATGAACACCGCCACCAGTCCGATCAGACCCAGGAGGATCGTTCGGCGCCGGCCGATCCGATCGGCAATGATCCCCGAGGTACGGCGAAAATGACAAAGGAAACGGAGAAAAATGCCAGCAGCATGGCTGCCTGTCCCTCACTCTGTCCCAGGACCGTCGTGGCATAGCTGGTGAAGAATGTTTCCACCGCGTTGTAGGCACAAAACCAGAAAAAATCGCCAGAAGCAGAAAGAACAGGCTGCGCCGGGAATCGGACGACAGCTTGCGGAAGCCCCCAGTCAAAGAATGACTGATCACCAGATTCCTCCTGGGTATCCGGCGGAGTCATCAGTCTGGGATTGAGCCGGTTTTCCTTGATCAGGACAAAGAGCAGGCCAACGGCCAGCAGCATGATGACGGACCCCATAAGGAAAGTGGCGCCGCGGCCAGCTGGCTGTGGGCGATGCGTCCCCCACCAGAAAGGCGATGATGGAGGCAGCGCCGCCCGCATCAGATTAATCAGTCCGTTGGCCTTGCTGCGCAGGGGGTCCAGTGTCAAATCCGGCATCAATGCAATCATGGGAGCCCGCCAGATGGACATGATGAAATTAAAGATAATAATAACCAGCATCAGAAGCCATAGCACTTTCATCTGAGGAATGAAGGCGAACAGCACGGCGCAGATCGGTGCGCCAATCAGGATATAGGGCATGCGCCGGCCGAACCGGGTGCGGGTTTTGTCGCTTCTGGCACCGAAATACGGCTGAAAAATCACCCCGAAGACGTTGTCGATGGTCATGATCAGACCGACGGTGGCGGTGGAGGCAATGAAGTCCTGAAGAATCAAGGGTACGAAACTGTTGTACAGGCTCCATAACAATGAGCTGGCAAAAAATCCCAATCCGATCAGCAGGGTCTGGCGAACGTTCAGCTTCAGCTTGTCCTGTGGCATATGACCATCTCCTCACAGCGTTGTTATGATAAATTCTTTTTACTTCTTTGACAGATGCTTCATCCATGACAGATGCTTCATCCATAAATGGTTCTGATCCTCTGTGTATTATCAGCTTTCTCGGTTTGTTTCGGGCTGGTCCGGTCCGTTTAGTGCACTCGGTCTGTCTCTGGCTGTTTCGGTCTGTATCAACCCAATGCAGTCTGCCAGTCTGTTGATCTGTCTGTTTGTCACTTCTGGGCAGAGGTCTGTTATGCTCTTTGGTTCTGTCTGGTCCGATCTTATTATCGGAGGAGCGCTCTTCTGAGCTGGTTTGTGGTGACTGGTGTTTGACCGGATGGAGCCTGGACCAGATTCTGATTCTATGGAGGACTACTCGACGGTTTTGGTGGCGACAATGTTAATGCCCTGGTTGAGTACATTGAGGCAGATCACGTCGCCCCGGCGGACGGGCTTTCCAACATAAATGCGGGAGAGTACCCGGGAAATCGGCAGGAACATTTCCATCTCCACTGGTTGGGTGCTTTTCACCGGCACCACTTCAATTCGTCCGGAGTCCTTGCAGCGAATGAGGGATGTAAAATAGGCTTTCATGGCCAGACCTCCTATATGCTTTCGAATTCTTTGATTCGGGCAGTCAGAATGCGGGGATTCGCTTGGAGTCATTGAGGAATTTCCTCGGGCTTTTTGTCCAGCTCCTTGGCCAGAATTTTCAGGATCCGATTCATGCAGTAAGATCCTGACAGCTGCCGAAGGAGATGCCGGTGCGGCGCTTGACGCCTTCCACGGTACGAGGCTCCCAGCGGCCGCCGGATGGAGTTGACGATTTCTCCTTCCGTCACCTGGGAACAGGTGCAGATCATATGGCCAAAGCGGGGATCAAAGGCAATGGCTTCATTGCGTTCCTTGTCCGACAGATCGCGGAACCGGAAATAATCCCGCCGTTTGAATACATAGTCCGGATTCTCAGCTGTCTTGAAATTGCTGACCACCAGGTCCGACACAATCTGTGTGACCCGGGGCAGCAGAGCAGGCAGTTGATGGTTCTTAACCTCCAGGTTAATGTAGCCTTTTCTTCCAGCAGATCACTGATAACGATGGGCACATCATAGTAATTATTGACGGTTAACAGGGTCCACCCGCTCGGAGGAAACGGTCCGATGAGCTCTTCCACCCGGTGCTTGACGCCCTTGTAATCCATGCGTTGGGAGGCTTCAATGGCAGCCACTGCCTTTCCTGAAAAAGTCGGCATGATGGAGGAAGCATGGCCGTCAGCATGAAATACGTTCAGCATGAGCCCGATATCCTGTTGGTAATTTTTCTCCAGCAGCATCGTCTGCAGCGGGACATCCGCGTGGCCCGGCGGTATTCCCCGCCGCCCAGGTACAGATCGTTGAACGCCGTGATGACCACTACCCGGCAGGTATATTTGGATTTATTCGTGGTAGCGAACCTCGTCATGGGCGATTCGTTCGATGGCGGTTACTTCTTCTTCGAGGCGAATGCGGACTCCATTTTCTGAGGCGATCTCTCCCAGAGCGGTGGCCATGTCATAGGGAGAAATAATACCGGTGTTCTCATGGCGGATGATCCATTGATAGCTGTCTTTGATTTGCGGTGTCCAGGCAGCGGCCTCTTCCCGGCTGACCGGGCGGGCTCCCTGGATGCCCCGGCGGTGGATCCTCTCCAGGGCGGCCTCAAAGTCCTTCTTCTCGTCATAAATCGACAAGGATGGCTCTTTCTCGTAGTAGAAATTGCCTTTCCGGCTGTACTCCAGCAGTGGAATATGGGAATCCCGGAGCAGTTCATAGACCGAATCATCCATGACATCCGTCCCGTCGGTTACAAAGGTTGTAATGAACTGGGCTACATCTTCCGCAATGTCGAAATTGCGCTCGATGACAGCAATATTCAGATTATAGCGGGCAAGTGCCGCGGCAACACTGCAGCCGGCGAGACCGCCGCCCAGAATGACTACATCATAATCCATCTTTCGTCCCTCTCTTGGTTCATCGTGCTGGTTAGTTCATTTCATCGGCCTGACAGAATAATCGGAAAAGGTCGCGTTCCCTCGCTTCGTACCGCCGCTCAAACAATTCGGGATCATGATGAAAGCGGATCAGGTCGTACAGAAACGGATCGGACGCAAAGCTGTCCCAGGCAGTCACCATGGCATAGCCGTATTCGGGGTGATGCTGATAGATGTCCCAAGCTTTCCAATGACCGGCCACCGCCGGAACGCGGCGAATAATGCCTGCCAGGAGAACCACCAGTGTTTTCTGGATCGGCCCGGCGCCGTAGCGGATTTTGCCGACATCATGCAGGAGGGCGGCGCGGAGCAGCTGTCGTTTCCGCTCTCCGGTGACAGCGACGGGGAGCAGCTGTTCCAGCGTCTGTGCCGTTGCAATGGTGTGCAACAGCTCGGCTCGACGCAGTTGTCCAACGGCCTGCCGTTCCGGTTCTATCAGGTATTGCTTCAAATAAACTTCGTTCAGCGGTCGAACCGGCGCTGCCAGATCCATGAAAAACTGCCTGACTCTGGACATAATATCTCCTTTTCCCGTTTCTTTCATTTTACCACAGCCGCAGCCGGACAAACGTTCCACAATTCTGACCCCTGGCCTGTGGATAACTTTGTTCAAAAAGTGGCCTCTAACGATTTCATAAAAGGTTATGAACAATTATCTCCTCTTATCCACAAAAACTGTGGATAAACTTGTTAGATAGAAATTTCAGACAATTGTCCGGTACTATGTCAACCACCCCCATGAACCGTTGAAAACACTGGATTCACGCTTTGAATTTGGGCTAAAATAATGAAAATTAACCCTGATACAGAAAGGAAAACGGCTATAACAGGCCTGTATCCCAGCTTAGCGATCTTTTATCCACATCCTGGGAATGGTCATGCAAATAGTAACAAAACGGTTAAAACCCTTGCAATACGTTATTCTTTGAAGAAAATCATTATAAAACTAGAAATCCTTAAAACGACGTTTTTTACTCTATTTTTGATTTTCGAATTTACGTTCTATCATCCAAAATGGGCTAAAAATATTAAGATGAATTGTTATCAATTATGAAACAGTCATTTTATCAATTGACATTAACATAATACTGCTTTCAGTATAGTATTGAAGCGATAATTAGGAGGAGTATATGATGTTTAACAAGAGAGCACAGGAAATCATATTAAAAACGGCTCTTGTTTGTTCCGTCTCCGGTGCAGGGTACCTGGTCGGCGCACAGATCGAACCGCAAAACAGCATCGTTTACGCGCAGACGGTCTATAAAACCACCGTGACCACGAGCATGCGCCGCGGTATGCGCAATGATGAGACGCTGATTGTCAAAATACCCTCCCGTCAGGCCGTCGATATCCTGGGCGTCTATCAGAATGGCGCCTGGGCAAAAGTGCGTTGGAACAACCGGACCGGCTATATCCGCACGATGTATCTGACCAAGGCCCAAAGTTCAGGATCTTCCGCCGCTGCCTCACCGAAATCCGGTTCTTCTGTCCGCTCGGACGGATACCACATGTTTACGGCGGAGTCCGTGACCCTTCGAACATCAGCTTCCTCTTCCTCGGAAAAACTGACGGTGCTGAAACCGGGAACCGATTTCCTTCTCATCGATCGAAAAGGCTCCTACTATAAGATCTACGTCAACAAACGCTATGGCTGGATCCCAGTCAGTTCAGCCCGGGACTACAGCAAGACTGGAAACAAATCCGAAACCAGTCAGTCCGCGAAGGAATCCACTTCGAAAAAAACTTCTAGTTCCGCCCAGTCTGTGAAGAGTGACGGCTACCATATGGTCACATCAGGAACAGTCAATTTCCGGTCAGAGGCTTCCGCTGACAGCCGGAGGCTGGGTAGTCTCCCCGGCGGGAGCGATGTTCTCATCATTTCCCGGAAGGGCGACTGGCTGAAAGTATATGTCAACAAACGCTATGGCTATGTCCATAAAAAAAACCTGGCGGATTACGGAACGTCAGCCGCTGACAAGGCGCTGGCAGCAAACCGATCCGATCAGAAGGACTCCTCATCGGAGAAGAAACCTTCAACCGGTGAAGGCCAGTCTGATTCGGGCAAAGGCCAGTCCATCCAGTCCGATGGCTACCATATGTACGCCAAACGCCAGACAGTACTGAAGCAGGGAGCCGGTTCCTCATACAAGACCCGGACCACCGTGTCCGAGGGAACCGATTTTCTGATCATCGATCTGAAGGACGGCTGGTATAAAGTCCGCTACAACAAATCCTACAGCTGGGTGAAAAAATCAGATCTGACCGATTATACCAAAAGCAGTTCCTCAACCTCCGGCAGCGGTTCCTCCCAAGGATCCGGCTCTTCGCAGGACAGCTACCGCGGCGTCCATATCATGTCCACCAAACAGTCGGTGAAGCTGCTGGCAGGTCCCAACACGGACTTCAAGTCGAAGGCGACCCTGCCCAAAGGAACGGAAGTCACGGTCCTGAACGACTGGGGCTACTTCGTCAAGGTAAGCTACCAGGGCAAGGACGGCTATATCCACATGAAGCACCTCAAAAGCCCCAGGGTATACTTCTCCCGGCAGCAGCGGTTCCGGTTCAGGTTCCGGCGGCTCCGGCTCCGTCACCCCCAATGTCCAGACCCTGGGCGGCACCGGTCCGACCAGGTGAAAATCAGCCACAACAAAATACAAGGATACTGACATCAAAATCAGCGGTTCCGTGAAGAATACCAGCGCGACCAAAGTCAGCGTATTCCTGAATGGCACGTACCTGAATCCTGGACGCCTCAGCGGTCAGTCCTTCAACTACACCATTCCGTCCAATGTGACCCGTCCCGGCAGGAACGACCTGAGAATCCAGGTTGCGACCCCGGCGGCCTCCTCTATCAGACCAGCACCTTCACCGTGACCAAGGTTCCCACCATCGTGGTGGATGCCGGACACGGCGGACGTGATTCCGGAGCAGTCGGCAGTCTCAACGGCAAGTCAATCTACGAAAAAGATTATGACATCAAGTTCGCCAGCAATCTGCGCGATGAACTGATCAAGCTCGGTTTCCGGGTTGTGATGACCCGCACCACTGATTATGACGTGCCCCGGGCCGACCGGGCCTCGCTGTCCAACCGCTCCGATGCCGACCTGCTGTTTTCTGTCCATCACAACGCCGGTTCCAGCACGGTATCCGGCGGGATGACCCTTTACCCCTCGGCGAAAGCCAATCCTTCGACCCAGGCCGCCTTCAGCGAAAGCAAATTATCCGAAATGATGAGCTCTGCTTATTCCAGTTCAGGCATGGGCTACCGCGGCGCTTATCGGGACAAGGACATGTCCGGCGGTTCGCTCTACATGCTCCGCAATACCAACAGCAGATCCATCCTGACGGAAATCGGCTTCATCTCCCATGCAGGTGATGTCAAAAAAATCATTAACCCCGCTTTCCAGCAGGAACTGTCAAAAACTGGCCAATCAAGTCTATAACTTCTTCTACAAGTAAAGCAGATCCATTGACTTAGATACTGGTCAATTTCCAGACCTGGATTTCAAATAATCAACAAAAACATAAGTCTCACTCGAAGTCGAGTGAGACTTATGTTTTTGTTGAACTTATATATTTTAGATGGCTTTCCCTTACAAAACTACTTCGAGAACAACGCGTCCAAAGTAACTTGATCAAACACCCCTGTATAAAACCATCTTGACTCCCATCAAGAGGATCAATACTTACCTGAACCTGCAACGGATCCTGGAACAATAACCTTGGATAAAATATAGCCTTGTCCAAATTCCATAGTATAACAAGAGTTTTTTTGATAGAAAAACTTGAAATAGCAGGACAAAATAATCCTTGATTCACTCAAAATAAGTGAATTCAAAGGGCTTTGCCATTTTTATTCCCAGACTCATGAAATAGAGATCTACTTTGAAAATAGTGTGTCCAAAACAACTTGAACAATACCGCCAAGTCAGGGCTGTACTATTTATGCTGGAGCAATTTACTTACTTAAAAAGGAAATCAATGTATTAAGATCGTATACTCCAGAAGATTTTAGGTAAATACTGTCTTCCGTTACAATCGAATCGATCTGCTCCAAGAAGAATCCTGTTACTGCTATTGTTCCTTGTCCAGAAGTTGATGGTATTTCTTGTCCGGGAATTGCTGGAAAGAATGGCAAGTTGAGAGAAATTTCAACTTGCCATTTTGTTTAGCTCAGTTCACCATTGATGACCAGTTTGACCATGTGGTCGTCAATGATTCGCTTTCCACTTTGGTAACCAAAAATCAGGGTGCTGGTACACACTTGGTTGACTAGCCTGGCGGATCCACCGGAATATCGATAGATCGCCTCCAGTAGCCTCATCTGAGAAGAGCTCATGGTCGATCCCGGCATATTCCAGGTGGCGTTTCATGTATCCCTTCACCTGTGAGTGGTCCATCAATTGCATTTTGCACTGGATGTCGATCCGTTGCCGGATCGCCGTATAGGACTGCATCTGGAGCTTCTCCCATAGCTCGACCTGGCCCACCAGTACCAGTGCCATGGGACTGACGGCATCCATCCGGAAGTTGAGGAGAAAACGTACCTCTTCAAGCATTTCTCGATCCAACAGATGCGCCTCATCGACAACGACCACCGGACGCTTATTGTGGAGCCCTTTCATCAGCTCGATCTCTTTATGCAGCTGGCGTTTGGCATCCCCTCGATAGAATCTTGATTCGGCCCCCAGCTGATCCAGCATCCCTTTGTAGAAATTTCTCGGCGTCATTTTCGAGTCTGCCAGATAGATCAGGGTGTATCTGGTGTCATCCAGTTGATCGCGGAATCGGCGAATGGTGGTCGTCTTACCAGTGCCGCACTCTCCGGTGAGTACACAGAAGAGTTGCCGTTCGGCGACATAGGATAATCTGCTCAGGGACTCCTCCAGCGTATTGGAGGGGAATAGTTCCGTCGTCGGCAGATCCCGACAGAATGGAGTTTTCTTGAAGCCATAAAACGCTTCAAACATCACTGCCACCCCCTTTTCTTATGTCTTTGAAAGAGATGGCCGTAGACTGCTGTTTGTCTTTTCGCTTCTGATTCTGCTTTTGGGCACCATCGAGTAACCGGGAAGAGGTTGGCTTGACTGGAGTCAGGAACTCCGGCAGCTGAGGCTTGGGCGCCACCCGCTCCCCAATGACCAGCTTTCTCACCACAAAGGGTTTGTCATCCTGATACTCAATGCTCAGTTCCTCGGTGTTACTGGGGTCATAGACCACTTCCACGCTGCGAGCCACATAGGGTAGCCCAACTTCATACTTCGCGCCGCCAAAGTTGATGCAGCCACTCTTGTCGACTTTTCTGGTCTCGGCGTGCAAAAAGGCGTTGGCGACCTTCTCCGCCGGCAGATATTTCAAGGGCCTGGGATCCAGATTATACGCCTGATGCGGGGTCGTTCCATTGAGTGCGGTATGCGGTTTGTTCTGGTAGCATTCTTCCAACCAGATCCAGAACCGCTCATTCATAACCTCGAGGGATCGTTCCGAGTTATCGAATTTATACTCATCGAGAAACCGATCGATATTCTGATTGAATTTTTCTATTTTTTCCGGTGCCTTCCGGAGAGTAGGGCTTTGCGAAGATCAGCCGGATGCCAAACTTTGCGCAGGCTCTGGACATCCACTTATTTTTAAACTGGCGGCCGTTATCGAAGTATGCCTGCTCTGGAATTCCCCACTTGAGGATGGCTTTGCGGAAGCAATCCTCAACGATGCTCTGCTCAGGTTCGAGTAGAACTGGGCATGGAGGATCATCCGGGTAGCGTCGTCCAAAAACGCCACCAGATAGACCTGCTGCGGCTTGTTTCCAGGACCGATCGGCAGGTAACAGCCATACTTGATATCCGAATGCCACAGTTTGTTGCGGGTGCGTTTTTGAAATCGGCGGGTAGCTACCCCGCCAGCGGCATAGATGGCCATATGCTTCCCGCTGTAGCCCTTCTCCTGCAATTTCTCCTGCAGGCTGCTTCGCTTGATCGCGCCAGCTTCGGTGAGGCCTTCCCATTCCATGATTCGAATGATCTCAGCCACACTTCTGGACGGGATCTCTTTGCGCAGCCGCACGGCTTCGTCCAACACCAGCGCCGGGATGGCTCTTGAATCCTGCGATACCCTCGCCTGCGGCATCAGTCCGGAAAACCCCTTCTGCAGATAACTATTCCAGATATCGCCGTAAGGTCCGCTCGGAAATCCCAGCCTCGCGGCAGATCTGCTCCTTAAGCACCGGATCTGCCCCTTGTCCAAGTCATGGGAAAGAAGGGGCGCCAGTAGAATCGCCCGTTGCGTCGCTATTTCCTGTGCTTTTTCCTTGTCCTTCATGTCATGCCTCCATTCAATTTCAGTGATGACATGATTTTAGAGACTCCTCGGTGGACACCTATGCCAACTGGGTATGTGGCCATCGGTGATTGTTGACTAAAATCCGGACAACCTTTTTCAGCCAGCCCGCAGGCTCGCCTACAAAGAAGAAAATCCTCTCGAGTATGGACTGAGGCAGATCGGAAAAGTCGACCCCATAGTCCTGAGTGACTGTAGCATATGTACTGAGCAGAGCACCGACTAAAGCGTGGGCTCTGGAGTTGAACCAGGCTCGGACCCGCCGAATGGTCGAATTCTCAACGGGCACCGCTTCATGTTGACCGGTGATGATCTGCTCCAGGATCGTTGTGGTCTGCCGCTTATAGGGAGTTAAGAGATCCGGAAGTTCGTGATGAATCTTCCCGCAACCGGGGTTGGTACAGCGCAGGCGACGAAGCACCAGGATCATGACATCCCCATTCTCGTCGATCACTGATCTCCTGCGGGAGCCAATGACCTTAAGCGACTGATGACAGATGGGACATATGCTTTTCTCCATACTCCGAACAAAACACCTGATCGGGATTCCATTCTAAAACGTATTTTGATATACTGATCATGCTAATAACTTAGTAAGGATCCTCCCTGATGACTCGGCGCTAACCATAGAGTCAGGGAGGATCTCTTTGTCCTCCACAATATTATTATGGACATTATATCCGTCTATTTACGGACAGGCAAGGCTGGCTACTATAGGACGATTGGTTCCGGCATAAACAGAATCCACTTTTCGATTTACTTGAATAAAATATCATTTCATATGGGAAACCAAAGTAACCTTTTGGTCGAGCGGATGAATACTTGAACTTTGATTGCTGAAGATAATTTATGACTTCACTTTTAGAAGCTTCATCCTCAATTGCATTAACCAATTTATGGCCATTATATAGCTCTATTTTAACAATCTCGGAAGCATTCATTCCTGTCAGATCCAGTAATGTAGCCGCTGGTTTCATATGATTCCACACATCGCCAGCTATTAAAAGAGCCAGCAAAACAAGAAGGGTAATTTTACCTATTTTCAATCGTCTTTTTGTTCGATCCATCTAATTACCGCCTCACATACTAAAATATCAGCTGCTTCATTAATCCACTTCCTGAGCTGTATGCCTTGCCATCAACTGAATTGGCTGCAGCATATCATTATGGTAATATCGCATCTCAAGTTCCCACTCCCGGATCCCATGTTGAATGACATTATTGATGTTGCACATATCTCCATAGTATCAGTTTTCCATGAATATGCTATTTTTGGGTGTTTTTTTCAGACTGTGACAATTATATTAATTAACTATAAAGTGGCTGCTGAAAAGATTAATCGGTTTTAGATTTTTTGTTCTGGTTGCTTTAGCCATGAACAGTTTCTATGATCGGTCATTGCTGAAAAATGATCATGTTGATCAGACTGCAAAACCCTGGCTTCGCAAATCTTGCGAAGCCAGGGTTTTGATTTTTCTTATGGTTGAAGCACGTTGTGCCTTGTTATGGAAAGGATTCCTGATAGATTATTCTTCCGGATTCTCTGGTTCTGAGTCTTCTTCGTCGGATTCTTCGTCGGAATCTTCTTCGTCGAACAGGTCGTCAATCAGGCTGTCGGCATCCTCTTCCAGCTCATCTTCTTCGAGGGAGAGGAAATCGTCCTGCGGATCCTGGTCTTCAAATTCATCCATATCCGTCAGTTCCTCGTTGTCAAAGTGCCGCTCATCGCGATCCAGCAGTTCTTCGGAGTCAATTTCCTCGACATCCACTTCTTCCTCGCTCTCCTGGGCCTTCTTGATTTTAGCCATGGAGACGACGGTAGTTTCATTGATGTTCTTCATCAGGATGACGCCGGTGGCATCGCGGGAGGTGACCGCGATGTCGCTGGCTTTGATCCGGATGGCCACGCCATCGGAGTTGACCAGCATTACTTCATCCTCATCGTTGATGATGCGGGCCGCGGCGACCTTTCCAGAGCGGCTGGTGACTTTGTAGGCTTTGGTGCCGAGTCCGCCGCGGGTCTGCTGGCGGAACAAGCTGATGGGCGTACGTTTTCCCAGACCTTTTTCGGATACCAGCAGCAGCTTTTCACCTTCCACCGCAATATCCATCGTTACGGCTTCATCGCCCTTGCGCAGGCGAATGGCGCGAACACCGGAGGAATTCCGTCCCATGGGCCGGACATTCTTTTCATTGAAGCGGATGGCCATGCCGTTTTTCGTGACGAAAATCAGCTCGGCTGATCCCTTGGTTGCCTTGACGTGGAGCAGTTCATCCTCATCCCGCAGGCGAATGGCAATCAGGCCGTTCTTTCTGAGGTTGGCGAAATCCTTCAGCGGCGTTTTCTTGATGATGCCCAGCTTCGTTCCCATGACCAGGAAGCTGCCGTCCTTGATGGAACCGATGGAGAGCACGCACTGAATGCGTTCGTCCGCTTCCAGGGGCAGCAGATTGATGATGTTCATGCCCTTGGCACTGCGTCCGGCATCCGGAATCTCATAGGCCTTCAGCCGGTAGACCTTGCCCCGGTTGGTGAAGAAGAGCAGATGGCGGTGGGTCGAGGTGATGAACACATTGGTGATAAGGTCATCCTCTTTCATGTTCATGGCCTGAATGCCCTTGCCGCCGCGGCGCTGCGCCGAGTAGGCGTCCGTGGTGATCCGCTTGATGTAGCCCGAAGCGGTCAGGGTAATGACGACGTCTTCCTCGTTGATGAGGTCTTCATAGTCAATCTCATTTTCCTGCATTTCGATGGAGGTCCGGCGGGGATCGCCGTATTTTTCCTTGATCTCGAGCAGTTCGGTGCGGATGACATTCAGCAGGATCGCCTTGTCTTCCAGGATTCCCATGAGGCGGGTCATTTCCCGTTGCAGTTCGTCAAATTCCTGCTGGATTTTGCCGCCTTCCAGCTGAGAAAGCCGGCGCAGCCTGTGTCCAGGATCGCCACGGCCTGAATATCACTGAGTTCAAACCGTTCGATCAGCTCTGACTTGGCAGCTTCGGTGCTGGTGGAAGCCCGGATGATCCGGATCACTTCATCGATATGATTCAGGGCGATCAGCAAGCCTTCCAGGATATGAGCCCGTTCCCTGGCTTTGGCCAGATCATACTGGAGTGCGGCGGGTGACGACCTCTTTCTGGAATTCAAGATAATGATAGAGCATCTGCTTCAGGTTCAGCAGCTTGGGCCGCATGTCAACCAGAGCCAGCATGTTGACGCCGAAGGTATCCTGCAGCTTGGTATGCTTGTACAGCTGATTCAGGACAATATGGGGATTGGCATCCCGCTTGATTTCAACAGAAATCAGGAGACCATTCCCGTCGGACAGATCTTCGATGTTCGAAATGTCGACGATCCGTTTTTCCTTTACCATCTCGGCAATGCTCTGCACCAGTTTGGCCTTGTTGACCTGATAGGGCAGTTCCGTTACTTCAATTCGGCTTCTGCCGTTCTTTTCCTCGACAATCTCAGCTCTTGCCCGGACCACCAGTTTGCCGCGGCCGGTTTCATAGGCTTCCCGGATGCCGGTAGTACCGTGAATGATACCACCGGTGGGAAATCCGGTCCCTTGATGTAATGCAGCAGTTCCAGCACGCTGATGTCGGGCTGATCGATCATGGCGATGACGCCGTCGATGGTCTCACCCAGGTTGTGCGACGGAATATTTGTCGCCATGCCGACGGCAATGCCGACGGCGCCGTTGACCAGAAGGTTGGGGTAGCGGGACGGAAGCACGACGGGCTCTTTCTCATTGCCGTCGTAATTGGGCCGAAAATCAACCGTCTGCTTTTCAATGTCGCGGACCATTTCCACCGCCAGCTTGTCCATGCGGCACTCGGTATAACGCTGAGCCGCCGCGCCGTCGCCGTCAATGGAACCGAAGTTGCCCTGGCCGTCGACCAGAGGATAGCGGAACGAGAACGGCTGGGCCATACGTACCAGTGCGTCGTAGATGGAGGAGTCGCCGTGGGGATGGTATTTACCCATGACGTCACCGACGATACGGGCGCATTTCTTGTAGGACTTGTCCGGATACATGCCGGCTTCGTGCATTCCGAACAGGATGCGTTTATGGACGGGCTTCAGTCCGTCGCGGACATCGGGCAGTGCCCGGTCGACGATGACACTCATGGAGTAGTCGATGAAGCTTTTTTTCATTTCCTGGGATAGCTCAATATCCTCGATATGACCCTGGTTATTTTCAAATTCGCTCATTCCCTACCTCCTATAAGTCGATGTCGGCTTTGTTCGCGTTTTTTCGATAAATTCCTTGCGCGGTTCGACCTTCTCACCCATCAGGATGGTCAGGATCTCATCGGCCACCTTGGCATCGTCGACATTGGCGCGCTTCAGTGTTCTGCGCTCGGGATCCATGGTCGTCTCCCAGAGCTGGTGCTCGGACATTTCTCCAAGACCTTTGTAACGCTGGATTTCAAACTGGGTTTCCTTGCCACCCATTTCTTCCAGGATCTGATCCTTTTCAGCATCGTCATAGGCATAGCGATACGTCTTGCCCTTGGATACCTTATACAGCGGCGGCATGGCCATGAAGACGTGTCCTTCGTCAACCAGAGGACGCATATAGCGGTAGAAGAAGGTCAGGAGCAGTGTCCGGATATGGGCCCCGTCGACATCGGCATCAGTCATGATGATAATCCGGTCATAGCGGAGCTTGCTGCGGTCAAAATCATTGCCGATGCCGGCGCCAAAGGCAGCAACCATGTTCTGGATGGTTCCCGAGCTGAGGATGCGGTCCAGGCGCTGCTTCTCGACATTGAGAATCTTGCCCCGCAGCGGCAGGATGGCCTGGAAGCGGGAATCCCGTCCGGTCTTGGCAGTACCGCCGGCGGAATCTCCTTCGACGATGTAGATCTCACATTCCTTGGGATCCTTGGAGCGGCAGTCTGCCAGTTTTCCCGGCAGCGTGGTGGATTCCAGAACGCTTTTTCGGGAAATCTCCCGGGCTTTGCGCGCCGCTTCGCGGGCGCGGGCCGCCATTAAGCTCTTGTCCAGAATCAGCCGGCCGATTTGGGGATTTTCCTCCAGGTACTCTGCCAGCTGGGCTGTGGTAATCTGGTCCACCGCGGTTCTGGCTTCGGAGTTACCCAGCTTCTGCTTGGTCTGTCCCTCGAACTGAGGCTCTTCCAGCTTGACGGAAATGATGGCGGTGAGTCCTTCCCGGACGTCCTCGCCGGTCAGTTTCTCGCCATCCTTGACATAGCCGAAGCGCTTGCCGTAGTCATTGATAACCTTGGTCAGGGCGCGCCGGAAGCCTTCCAGGTGCATGCCGCCCTCTTTGGTGACGATGTTATTGGCATAGGATGAGATGTTTTCCACATAGCTGTCCGTGTACTGGAGGGCCAGTTCCACTTCCATGGTGTCAAATTTCTCATCCACATAGATAATTTCCTGATGCAGCGGAACCTTGTTCCGGTTCATGTATTCCACGTATTCCCGGATTCCGCCTTCGTAGTGGAAGGACTCGCTGACCGGGCTGTCTTCCCGTTCGTCCGTGACTGTAATGCGCAGACCCTTGTTCAGGAAGGCCAGTTCGCGCAGCCGGGCAACCAGAATATCATAATCGTAGACCCGTTCCTCAAAATCTGGTCATCCGCCTTGAAGGTGGTTTTCGTGCCATGACCCGTCGTGGTTCCAATCACCTGGAGAGGTTCCACCGGGAATCCTCGCCGGAATTCCTGCATGTGGACATGGCCGTCGCGGGATACTTCCACCCGCATGTACTGAGACAGGGCATTGACGACCGAAGCGCCGACGCCGTGAAGGCCGCCGGATACCTTGTATCCCCCGCCGCCGAACTTGCCGCCGGCATGGAGCACGGTATGGATGACTTCAACGGTGGATTTTCCCAGTTTCTGATTCATGCCCACGGGCATGCCGCGGCCATCATCCTGGACTGTAACCGAATTGTCGGGGTGGATATAGACTTCAATGTGCGTAGCAAATCCAGCCAGGGCTTCATCGATGGAATTATCTACGATTTCCGTAACCAGATGGTGCAGCCCCACCAGCGAGGTGGAACCAATATACATACCGGGGCGCTTACGGACGGCCTCCAGTCCCTCCAGGACCTGGATCTGGCTGTCGTCATACTGACCGGCCCGTTCCATTAACGTTTTATCTTCCATGATTGGTCTCCTCCTGATCGAAGGCGGACTGAGCCCGCCGGATTAAAGTCTGTGTCGAAATGGGTGACAGGTATACGATGGATTTATGATCCTTCTCGGCCACCACAAAGGACTTGGGCGGATCATCCGAAATCTGGTGGATAAAGCCCTCATCACCGGCTGTCTTTAAAAAGACAGATTGTCTGAGGAATTGCCGTTGTTTTCCAGATTAAAGATCCCGATGATCTCCCGAAGCTGGACCGATATATTTTCTCCCAAATGCAGGATCATCCGATTACCTCCATGGCTGCTGTGCCTTCCTTGATCTGGAACACCCTGGCCCCTTCGATCAGACGTTTTTCTATGTTTTCATAACCTGTCATCGTAATGATGGTCTGTATGCCCTCGATGGATGACAGAATGAAATTCTGCCGGGACAGATCCAGTTCGCTGAGCACGTCATCCAGCAGCAGGACCGGAAATTCACCGGTCAGCTCGCGGATGATCCAGAGCGAGGCAAATTTCAGAGTCAGAATGACGGTGCGCTGCTGCCCCTGGGAACCGAAGGTTCTGGCGTCGGCGCCGTTAATGAGTATGGCGAAATCGTCGCGATGCGGCCCAACGGAGGTTGCGGCGCGCTCCATATCCTGGCGCCGGTGCTCTGTCAGCAGCTGTTTCAGCGAAGCTTCCAGAGGCTTCGCCGGATCCAGGCTGGTCCGGTATACAATCTCAATTTCCTCTTTGCCCCCGGTAATCTCGTGATGGATCGGGCGGGCCTTGGTATTGAGTTGTTCGATATATTCCAGCCGGCGCTGGATAATGCGCGCTCCGTACTGGGCGGCGTTGGTGTCATAGACATCCAGCACCGTCCGGTCGACCGATCGCATCTTAAGCAGATTATTTCGCTCCTGGATCACTTTGTTGTAGCTCACCAGGTCGTGATAATAGAATTTATCCAGGGCGCTGATCTCCATGTCGAGAAAGCGGCGCCTGGTTCCGGGAGTCTCCTTGACGATCTTCAGATCCTCCGGCGAGAACATAATGACGTACAGGTTTCCCAGGAGATCGGGAATCCGCGTGATCTTGCGGCCGTTGACCTCAATGAACTTGCGGCCCTCGCTGTTGAAGCGGAGGACAATTTGCTTGTCCACCGGTTCCCGCTTAACTTTTACCGAAACCTGGGTAAACGGCGCGTCAAACCGCTGCATTTCCTTATCCCGGGTGGTCCGGTGGCTCCGTCCGTAGGCACAAAAATACTGCCTCAAGTATATTGGTCTTTCCCTGGGCATTGTCTCCGGTAAGGATGTTTACTCCTTGGACCGGCTCAATATTCAGCTTTTCATAATTTCGAAAGTTTTTTAATTCCAAATTTTCAATATACATACGAACCTCTACCTTAAAATTATACCATAAAATGGCAGAAAGTTCAGATATGGCAAGGGTTTGAGGTGGTTTGGTCTTCCTTGGGACAGTTTCATCAACCCCCGCAAGCCTTGCAGTCAGCCCATATTCAGACCTCTGAAAATCATTGATAAATCATCCTGTAAAAGACTTAAAATTTATCATTCCACTTAGTATACAGCTGCAAATTCCAGTTGTTTTCTATCAAAAGCGAATTTTTATTGCCATTTTTTGGAGAGTCGCCGGACTTCTGCTTTTTCCAACCCTGTATCAGGTCTCCAGTCAAAGTACTTAGAGAATCAAAGCCTTGCTTAGAGAATATAAGCTTTTGTCAGCTATTATACCCAGATCTGCTGTCAGCTGGTTCAGATGCCTTCAAAATCCCCTGATTCTCATTTCATTCATGGGCAGTCCGTCCTATATTGAAGTTAGGAACAGGCCGAACCTGCTTTGAATTTTATGGAACGGAGGTTAAGAAAATGGCTGATTTATTCCCTATGCTGACCGGTCCGTCGCTGATGCCGGAAGACCGCTTCTTCCGAAAATTCTTTGACAGTCTGACCGATCATAAAAACTCACTGGCCATCGACCTGAAGGACGAAGGCGACCATTTCCTTCTGGAAGCTGACATGCCTGGCATTGCCAAGGAAAATATCAAAATCCACTACAAAGACAATGTCCTGACCATTCAGACCGAAAAGACGGAAGAGAAAAAAGAGGAAAACGAGGAAAAGCGGTACATGATGAGAGAGCGCTACTCCTCTTCCAGCAAGCGTCAGATCATCCTGGAAAATGTCAAAGCCGATGAAATTACTGCAGCCCTGGACAACGGCATCCTTCGGATCACCCTCCCCAAGAAAGAAAAGGAACCGGAAACCAATGTCCGCGAGATAGAAATTAAATAGGGCTATAGACAGCTCACGGAAGAAGAGTCTTCCGTGAGCTGTTCTTTATCCGGACACATGGCACCGACAGGAGTGCTCGGCTTCTTGCCTCGCTTGGCTGAGAGGCGAGAAGCTCGGCGAGGTTCGAATGATTCCCCGGATTGTCCTGTCAGGGCTGGAGCAGTTCGGGAGCTGCCAGCCCATGACACCGATGCATCGAATCCTTTGCGGATCCTGCGGTCGCACAGACGGAGTCTGGCCACAGCCAGAAAAACATTATCCTGGGTGGATTCAGTAAACCAGTGTCACCTTCATCAGCCAGGAGCGTCGTCGGACCCGGCCGTGAACCTTGTCAGGGTGACCGGGATGGATGGCGAAAGCCTCACCCAATGATGTAGCCCAGGAATCATTCGGTTGTGATCCGCGAGGTCGATCGGTCTGCGGGGTCGTACGGATTTCCCGCAAGAATCTCCAAAAGCCGATCTTCGAAATCAGGGGCAGATCAAGAGAAGGTCGGCGGCCGAGGCCGGGTCAGATCACTGACCTGCAATCCTCGATAAACCAGGCTAGTTATCTTACGGTGATCTGACCTGCCTGATTAGGAGTTCACATCAAGCCGAGCAGATCATTCGATGGTCATTCGAATTCCCTGGCCTCTGGAAAAGCTGTGAACCTGGGCTAAGTCAAATTCAGTTTTTTTCTGATGTCAAAGCGAGACAGTCCCCTGCTCACCCACAGAGAAATGTCTGGGAATACCAGGGAATGTCAGCGTTTTGTCCAGGAAATAAGGCGCTAAAAAATAAATTGTGTTTTTTGGGGGTCAATCACAAAAACTGTGGGATTTTCCCAAGTTGACATGGAGCCTCTGTCGGCGTGGTTCCGCCAGCCTTGCCGCTATGCTGCATAAATGCTGGGCTAGTCGGCCAGTCAGGCTACCACGTCGACCTCTCCGTGTAAACAGGAAAATCATAATCCCACATAAAAAGTGATTGAGCCTTTTTTGGGCTAAAAACCCCGGGGCTATTTCACCGTGACTTTCTGTCCGCTGAATTCCACGACATCACCAGGACGAATCTTTTTGGAGCGCTCAGTACAGACCGTACCGTTGAGCCGGACCAGCCCATCCTGGATAAAATGCTTGGCTTCACCGCCCATGGATGCCAGACCCGCCAGTTTCAGCAGAGAATCCAGCCGGATAAACTCCGTATCGATTTTGATTTCGATCATGGCCATTACCGGGCGATCCGAACCGGGAGCACAAGATACAGGCTCTTGTCGTTGTCTTCCGGCCGAACAATGCAGGGCGAGATGTTGGAGGTCATCTCCATCACGATCTTGTCCTCATCCATGGTTTTCAGGATGTCGATAATGTATTTGGCGTTAAAGGCAATTTCCAGTGATTCCCCGGTCATTTCGCCGTAGACTTCTTCCCGGAGTTTTCCCAGTTTTGAGTTGGAGGTGATGACCAGGGTATTGTCTTCAAACAGGAATTTAATCAGGTTTGAGGTGCCTTCATTGGCCATAACCGAAGCCCGCTCCGTCGCATCGCGGAACTCATTCTTGTCTATGACGACGCTGAGTTTGGAGTAATCGGGGATCATGTTCTGGTACTTCAGGTAGTCGCCCTGGAGCAGACGGGATATAATCCGGGTTTTACCCAGCTCAAACAGGACGTGATTGTCCGTGAAGGAAAGCCGGACTTCCTCGTCGGAATCCTGAATCACGGATAACAGGTCCCGTAAGGTCTTGCCGGATATAACCCGCTTGATCTCCACCGGAGTCTCGAGTTCTTCCGTGACCATAGCCATGCGATAACCATCCAGCCCAACCATGTTCAGTTTGCCATCGGCTGCTTCAAACAGCATGCCCATAAGAATCGGCCGGGTGTCTTCTGTGGCTACGGAGGACAGGACTTTACGAACCATGTTCTTGAGTCCGCTCTGAGTCAGGGACAGTGAAGTGGTTTCCTCGACCTCCGGGAAAACCGGGAAATCAGTGGGATCCATGTAGAGCAGATTCAGGACTGATTTTTCGGCTGAAATGGTGACCGTGTTGTTGTCAGCTGTTTCCAGGGTGATGATGTTGTTGGGTAGCTTGCGGATGATGTCTCCGAACATGCGTGAGTCCACGACGATGCGGCCTTCCTCATGAATTTCCGTGGGAAAGGATGTCTCCATGGAGACATCGACATCGGTTCCCCGCAGAGTCAATGTGCCTCCCTTGGCTTCCACCAGGATGCCTTCCAGGATCGGAATGGGAGATTTGGCTGCAACAGCTTTTGGACAACATTGACGGCATCGACCAGATCTTTTTTATTCACCTTGAGAATCATTGTTTTTCCTCCATCGCTTGGTTATCAACAGGTGTCGGGTTGACCCTTTTTTATTGATTATTTATTGTTCTAAAACAGTAGTTTGTAGTAGGGGCTGTGAATTTGTTGATATGTGGTTATTATCGGCCTGGCGCAAGGCTTTGGCCCGTGGATGACGCTTCGGATAACCGAAGGATAAAACAGGGGGTTATCAACAGGCTGGAAAGACTGTCAGACCATCCACAGGGAATGCACAGCGGGCTATGCGTAGTTTTGTGGATTAATTGCTGAGCTTTTGGTGATGTTGTCCACTGTGGTTTTTAAGGATGAATCACTTGCCAGTGCTTCGTGGATCTTCGTGTAGGCATGCATGACCGTGGTGTGGTCCTTATTGAATTCCTCGCCGATTTTTGGCAGGGAGGTGGATGTCAGGGTACGGGAAAGATACATTGCGATCTGGCGCGGCATGGCCACATTTCTGGTACGGCGCTGCCCCTTCAGGTCATCAACGGATAAATTATAATAATTGGCAACTACTTCCTGAATCAGTTCAACAGAAAGTTCTCTGTTTCGTGACTCGGAGACTAGATCCTTCAGCGCTTCTGTCGCCAGATCCACCGTGATCGCTTCATCCGTCAGACGCGCGTAGGCCATGACCCGGATCAGGGCGCCTTCCAGTTCACGGATGTTGGATTTGATTTTGGTGGCGATGTATATAAGGATATCATCCGGTACACTAATCTTGTCTGCTTCGGCTTTCTTCTTTAATATAGCGACTCGTGTTTCAAAATCCGGTGCTTCGATATCGGCGATGAGCCCTGAAGCAAACCGGGTGCGAAGCCGGTCTTCCAACGTGGGGATTTCATTGGGCGGGCGGTCCGAGGACAGGATGATTTGCTTGTTGGAATCCTTCAGTTCGTTGAAGGTATGGAACAGTTCCTGCTGCGTGCTTTCCTTGCCCGCAATAAATTGGATGTCATCGATCAGGATCACATCAACATTTTTGCGGTATTTTTCCCGGAAGGCCTCGTTGGAGTTATTCTGGATGGAATGGATCATTTCATTCATGAATTTTTCCGAGGAGACATACACAACGCGGGCATTTCGATTCTTTTCCTTGATGCGGTGGCCAATGGCATGCATCAGATGGGTCTTACCCAGCCCGACTCCGCCGTATATGAACAGTGGATTATAGGTTTCATTGGGTGAATCGGCAACAGCCAGGCAGGCCGCATGGGCGAACCGGTTGGAATTACCGATGACGAAGGTCTCAAACGTGTATTTCGGATTGAGATTGCCTGCATCGCTGCCGTTTCCATTGCCTGCTGTCGGTTTTTGGGGTCTGGCTTCTTCCTTGCTTTTTTTCTCCTCGACGGACAACTCAGAATCGGGAAGATCACCGATGATGATATCGATGGCTAAATCCTGCCTGGTTACATGGGCCACGGAGTTTTTCAGCAGATCCATATATTTTTGCTCAATGATCTCGCGGATCATCTTGTTTGGTACACTTAATGTGAGTTTTCGGTCTGCGATTTTCTCCGGCCGAATCGGTAAAAACCAGGTTTTGAAACTGACCGGGGCCATTATTTCATCTTCAATAATCTTTAGCACATCCTGCCAGATGCCTTCCAGATTGTCCCTCATGTTCGATAGTCTCCTTTGATCTTATGTTGATAAGTTCAATCCACAGCTGTGTATAATGTTACGGTCGCGTTCGTTCTTCGGAATCTATGCACAGGGAACCCATGATGCTTTTCCACTGGCCGGATGACCGCTGCATCTTTGCGATGCTTGATTTTTATGTCGTGTGGCTTAAATTTTCTCCAAAGTAATTTCACATGTTATCCACAAGTTAATCACAGGCCCGAAGTTATCCACAGGATCTTGTGATATAATGGGGATAAAATAAAATGAGGACCCGCTGAGAATCTAGTGATTCCAATGGGTTCCGCAGTTTTCGTGTTTTAATGATAACATAGTTGGGTTTACTAAAACAATAAGTTATCCACAGAAATCTGGGCTAAAATACCCTGGACCACTTGGGCATAACTTTCTTGACACACTAAAAACACATGAGTATAATAATCTAGTATCACTTAAAATGCATTAATTGCGAATAGACCCGGAGGAGGTGTAGATATATGTTCATGACGTATCAGCCAAAGAAGAAGCAGAGAAAGAAAGAACACGGCTTCAGAAAGAGAATGGCAACCAAGAATGGAAGAAATGTACTTAAGAGAAGAAAACTTAAGGGCAGAAAAAGATTAACAGCTTAAGGGCCGCATTATGTGGCCTTTTTCTGTAAGGAAGAGGAACACTTCTGTGAAACATGAAAGACTCAGGAAAAACCAGGAGTTCCGGAACGTATACAGAAGAGGCAGGTCTTGTGCCAGTGATATGCTGGTGCTCTACAAACTGAAGAATCCACGAAATGTTCTGAATGGAGAACCGTTCAACCGAATTGGGATCTCCGTCAGCAAGAAAGTTGGAAACAGCGTTACCCGAAGCCGTGTAAAACGGCTGATCCAGGAGGCCGCACGACTTTCCAGGGAAGATACAGTCCAAGGATTTGACCTGGTATTCGTCGCCAGAAACCCCATCGTTGGCAAAACTTATCATGAAGTGCTGTCATCGGTCCGCTATTTGTATAAGAAAGCGGGAATTAAACATGAAAAAAGTACTAATCAGCCTGGTTAAGTTTTATCAGAGAAATATTTCTCCGAATACACGACCCAGCTGCCGGTTCATCCCCACTTGCTCCCAGTATTCCCTGGAAGCGATCGAAAAGTATGGAGCTCTCAAGGGTTCCTGGATGGCCGTGAAACGGATATTGCGGTGTCATCCCTTTTATCGGGGAGCCATTTATGATCCGGTTGATAAAGACTAGGAGGAATTCCGTTGCAACAGAGTATTAACAATGTGTTCAGGACAGTTTTTGACATCCTGAATCAATTTTTGGGCAGCTATATCGCTGATCCCGGAACACGATGGGGATTGTCCATTGTGCTTTTCACAGTTCTTTTCAACATCATCGTCTTTCCGCTGAACTGGAAAGCCATGGTGAGTTCGAAGAAAATGAGCATGATCCAGCCGGAGCTGAAGAAGATCCAGGAGCGTTTCAAGAATGATCCTGCCAAGCTTCAGGAAGCACAGTCCAAGCTGATGAAGGAAAACAACGTCAGCATGTGGGGTGGATGCCTGCCCATGTTGATTCAGTGGCCCCTGTTCATTGCGCTGTTCAACGTCTTTAATCAGCTGGCGAAGGATGGAACCATCGGTGGGATGGGATTCCTCAGACCCTTGATTAATGATCTGGCAGACAACAATAATCTGCCACTGACCATTCTGACCGTTCTTACCATGCTCCTCTCAACCTGGATTACTCAGAAAGCCAATGAGAAGAACATGTCAGCCGAAGCAAAGGCTCAGGCCAAGCAGATGAATACCATGAACTACGTCATGGCACTCATGATCGGCTGGTTCACCTGGTCCTCCCCGCTGCTCTGGGACTGTACTGGATCACCGGAAACATTTTCCGGATTTTCCAGCAGCTCATCATGAACAAAGTTCAGGGAATGAACCAAACCCTGTGATCGTCCCTGACCTTCCGGAACCGGAAAAGAAAAGGAAAAGAAATAAGGTGATCAGAAAATAATGGAAGCATTGAAAGCAACAGGAAAAACACTGGAAGAAGCTGTAGAAGCTGCCAGAGCCAGCTTAGGCTGCACATTGGACCAGATGGAATATCAGGTGCTTGAAGAAGGCTCCAAAGGGATCCTCGGATTCGGCGCCAAACCATTCATCGTTCAGGCGACCCGCAAAGCGGAACCCCTGACCGACAAGGCAAAACACTTCATCCGCTCCATCCTTGATAAGATGGGACTGATGGCGGAGATCAGAGTACGCGAAGAAGACGGCAATATCCGTGTCAACCTGGCCGGACCCAAGATGGGCCTGATCATCGGCTACCGCGGGGAAACGCTGGATGCGCTCCAGTATCTGACGAACCTGGCAATCAACAAGGAACGGAGCCGTGAGGAATACACCCGAGTCATCATTGATACCGAAGGTTATCGTGAAAAGCGGGAAGAAACCCTCAAGCATCTGGCTGAGAAAACCGCCTGGAAAGTCACCAAGTACGGCAAGAGCATCAAACTCGATCCAATGAATCCCTACGAGCGTCGAATCATCCACTCCAGACTGCAGGATTATCCGAATGTTAAAACCCATTCCGAAGGGGAAGAGCCTTACCGGAAGGTTGTTGTGGAACTTGACCAGAAATAACCAACTGAATGGAAGCATAAAACAAAGACATTATCCTGCCGGATGATGTCTTTGTTCTATGCCTGGAAGAAATGACGGCCGGTGTCATTCGTTTTTTTGACAGATCAGATATAATGATAAAGAACAGTTTCCTCTGGGTGATCGCTGCAGTTCATGCAGCAGTCCCAACAGTGGAAAATACACGGTCAACCGCCGGTCCGATCAGGGATCACCGCGGCAACCTCAGCAACAGCCGGCCGGAACGTGCTTCATCGAGTCGAGGGACCGGCAGAAAGATATGGTGAACAGTAATGATAGATAATAAGACCATAGTGGGAGTAGCCACTTCGGCCAGTTTAAGTTCCATCAGCGTGATCCGGTTATCCGGGAGGCGGCTCTGCCCGTTGCGAGCCGGATTTTCCGGGGCATTCGGGGACGGCAGCTGACGGACATCAGGCCGTTTTCCATTCGCTACGGCCACATTCTTCAACAAGACGGCAGTGTGATTGACGAGGTTCTGGTCAGCTACTTCAAAGGACCCAGAAGCTACACCGGAGAGGATGTCATCGAGATTTCCTGCCATGGCGGTCCCCTCCCCGTCCGCCGCATTCTGGAACGAATTCTGGAGCAGGGCGTTCGACTGGCTCAGCCCGGAGAATTTACCAAACGGGCATTTTTAAATGGGCGGATTGACCTCTCCCAGGCGGAAGCAGTCATGGACATCATTCAGTCCCGGACCGATGCCGCTCTGCGCTCAGCCAACGATCAGAGCCGGGGCAAGCTGTCCCGGCGCATCCTGGAACTGAGGGATGAACTGATGAACGTCATGGCCAAAATTGAAGTTACGCTGGACTTTCCGGATGATGACCTGGATCGGTCCTCCGATCTGAAGCTGGCGCAGGAACTGGAGGCAATCTACACCGAAATTGAACAGCTTCTGGCCACTGCAGAAAAAGGCAAGCTGCTGCGCGAGGGCATCAAGGTGGTCATTGCCGGCAAGCCGAATGTCGGTAAGTCCTCTCTGCTCAACGCGCTGCTGGAGGAACAGCGGGCCATCGTCACCGAAATTCCGGGAACGACGCGCGATGTCATTGAAGAATACATCAATCTGGAGGATTCCGATCCGTCTGACCGACACGGCAGGGATCCGCGAGACTCAGGATCTGGTGGAATCCATCGGTGTGGAGCGATCCCGCCGCAGCCTGGAAGAAGCGGATCTCATTATCCTGGTGCTGGACCTGTCCAGACACTTAAGTGAGGAAGATCATGAACTGCTGGAGCAGACGGCCGGCCGCAAACGAATCCTGCTGCTTAATAAGGAAGACCTGCCCAAGGTGGCTGAAATTCCGGAGGACATCCTTCCAAGATGCCACTGTGATCCTCGGCGCTGAACAATTATGGGCTGGACCGGCTGCGGGAGCGCATTCATGCCATGAGCCTGGAGGATGCCTCCGGCTTTGATGAAACACTGGTTACCTCAGCCAGACATAAGGAAGCACTGATGCAGGCCCAGCAGGCCCTTATGGATGCGGTTGCTGCCATCGAGCTGGCTGTGCCGATGGATCTTGTAACCATCGATGTTCATGCAGCCTGGTCCAGTCTGGGCGAAATAACAGGTGATACGCTGCAGGAGGATCTGGTTGACAAGATCTTCTCCGGCTTCTGTATCGGAAAGTAGGTGAAATAATGCCATATCAAGGACAATCATACGATGTGATCGTGATCGGCGGCGGCCATGCGGGAGCGGAAGCTGCTCTGGCCAGTGCCCGCCTGGGGATGAAAACCATCCTGCTGACCATGAACATCGATTCTATTGCCTTCCTCCCCTGCAATCCAAACATCGGAGGAACAGCCAAGGGTCATCTGGTCCGGGAAGTGGATGCTCTGGGCGGACAGATGGGCCTGAATATTGATAAGACTTTTATCCAGTCCCGGATGCTCAATACATCCCGGGGTCCCGCAGTTCATTCACTGCGGGCCCAGGCTGACAAGAAACGCTACCAGGAAGAAATGATCAAGACGCTGGAAGCTCAGGACGGTTTGACCCTCTATCAGGTAGAGGCAACCGCTTTGAATGTGACAGACGGAGTCATTCAGGGCGTCACCACCAAGAACGGGGCATACCTTCCGGCAAAAGCCGTCATCCTGTGCACCGGAACGTATCTGAAAGGAAAAATCATTATTGGAGAAACCAGTTATGAGTCTGGCCCCAGCGGACTTCAGCCGGCTCGGGACCTCTCCCAGAATCTGCTCGACCTGGGCATTGCCCTGAGACGGTTTAAAACCGGTACCCCTGCCCGGGTCCATAAGCGAAGCATCGACTTTTCCGTCATGGAGGAGCAGACCGGTGATTCCGAGATTTACCCGTTCTCGTTCCTGACCGAAACGCTGGACCGGGTGGACCAGGTCAGCTGCCACCTGACCTATACCGCTCCCCTGACCCATGAAATAATCCGCCGGAATATCCATCGCTCCCCTCTCTACAATGGATCCATCGAGGGGGTCGGGCCGCGCTACTGCCCTTCGATCGAGGACAAGCTGATGAAATTTCCGGATAAAGAACGTCATCAGATCTTTATTGAACCGGAAAGTGAATCCAGCCAAGAGATGTATATACAAGGTATGTCATCATCGCTGCCGGAGGATGTCCAAATTGAATTCCTCCGTTCTGTACCTGGTTTGGAGCAGGCGGAAATCACCCGTCCGGGATACGCCATTGAATATGACTGCATTGATCCCCTGCAGTTGAAACCGACCCTTGAATTCAAAACAATCCGAAACTTGTTCAGTGCCGGCCAGATCAATGGAACCTCTGGCTATGAGGAAGCTGCCGGTCAGGGAATTCTGGCTGGCATCAATGCCGCATTGGCCATACAGCATCGGGAGCCCGTGATGATCGACCGTTCTCAGGGGTATATCGGCGTACTGGTGGACGATCTGGTCACCAAGGGGACCAATGAACCCTATCGAATGATGACGGCCCGATCGGAATATCGTCTGGAGTTAAGACAGGACAATGCGGATCTTCGGCTGACGGAACTTGGCCGACAAGTTGGTTTGGTCAATGATGAGCGCTGGGCCCGGTATATGGAGCGCAAGGAAGCCATCGGTCGGGAGAAACACCGGCTGAAGGAAGAGGTCCTTACCGGCAAGGCGGACCAAAACGAAGTCATGATTAAACTGGGCAGCACTGAGATTAAGAAAGCCACGAGCCTGTATGACCTGATCAAGCGCCCAGAACTGGATTATGACAAACTGTCGCCCCTGGATCCGAACCGCATGCCATTGAGGAAGGATATCCGGGACGAAATTAATATTCAAATCAAATACGAAGGATACATTCAAAAGGAACAGGAGAAAATCAATCAGTTCCGCAAGATGGAAAATCGGTTGATTCCGGATGAGGTTAACTATTTAACAATCAAAGGACTGCGCAAGGAAGCACAGCTGAAGCTGGATCAATTACGACCGCTGAACCTGGGCCAGGCATCTCGAATCTCGGGAGTCTCCCCTGCTGATATCAATGTCCTTTTAATTTATCTGGAATCCAGGAGGTAATATGAACCAGCACTATGATATGCTCCGACGGATCGCTGAACCAATGGAAATGGATGTTTCACGTGAAACATTTGAGCGATTTGTTCTTTATAAAAATCTGCTGCAGGAATGGAACCAACACCTGAACCTGACAGCAATTATCGATGATGACGGAATTTTCCTGAAACATTTCGCAGATTCGATCACTATTTTCCGCTTGAATGAGGTCAAACAATCGAAATCTGTCATTGACGTTGGTACGGGGGCCGGATTCCCCGGCCTTCCGATGAAAATCCTGGATAATTCGATTGAACTGACTTGCCTGGATCCACTGAATAAACGACTGATCTTTCTAAAGGAAGTAACGAATCAGCTTGGTTTAGCGGGTGTTCATTTCATTCATGGTCGAGCTGAAGATGTTTCACGTGAAACATCTCATCGCGATCACTATGATTTGGCGGTATCCAGAGCGGTGGCAGTACTTCCCACACTGATGGAATTCTGCTTGCCCTTCGTCGCACCGAATCATTATTTCGTCGCTATGAAGGGTCCGGGTATTGAAGCTGAGGTTAAACTGAATCCCAAGCTGTTTCATGAATTGTCTTCAAGTCTTGTCAAAATTGAACAGGTGCCTGATTTAGATGAATACGAGCACAACCTCGTATTGATCAAAAAATCCAACGCAACCAGCTCGAATTTTCCAAGAAAATTCGCCCAAATTAAAAAAGACACGGAACGATACAAGACCCTTCTGGGCAAAAGTTAAAATCCAACTAATTCTCTGTAGACAGTACTCAGAAAAACATTCTCCACGGCAGCAATGTTTCACGTGAAACATTGCTGCCGTTTTATAACCCCAATTCCCGGAAATAGTATAGTCTACACCTTCGGTTTGATCCCCCAATTGGGTGACATAGATGTTGGATTTTCCTCGAATTAAGTCACAGAGCCGATTTCATATGAGATGGCTCTGTGACTTAATTTATTTTTATCTTGCTTATTACCCCTCTGTAGACTATAATATAAGTAGTCTACAGAGGAGGGATATTATGGCAATGCTCAATATTTCAATCCCAATTCCCACCGAGCGCATCACCTACAAAAAAGATGGCCCGGATAAGCCCAGACGCGTCTATCATGTCGAAAAACGCTACAGAAACGCATTGGGTACCCCTACAGCCAAGGAAGTTGCCATTGGCAAAGAGGATCCTACTCGTCCCGGTTGGATGATCCCCAATGAACGATTCACTGAGTTCTATCCGCTGCCAGTCGATGCCATTTCCCTGACCCCGCCTCAAGAGGTTCTGGCGGCTGGTCATATCGCTCTGTTGTGGCAGCGAGCTGAGGCTATTGGATTGACCAAGGCTTTACAACAGGTATTTCCCTTGCAGGCACAAGAGCTTTTGGCGATGGCCATCTATATGGTCTGCGAAGGCAATGTCATGATGAATCTGGATCTGTTCATCCGGGAGAGCCTACTTTCTACAAGGCTCAGTCTGAATTCCCAGCGCAGCAGCGAACTGTTTGCACAGATCAGCGAAGAGCAGCGCTTTCGGTTTTTAAGCTCTGGAGTGCTTTCCACAAAGACGAGGAACAGACCCTGGCTTATGATGTGACGAGCATATCGACCTATGCGGAGATCCAAATGGCAGAGTACGGCTATAATCGGGATCAGGAAACCCTACCGCAACTCAACATCGGCATGCTTTATGGCACCAAGACAGCCCTCCCGCTTTGCTATGAGATCTACAGCGGAAGTATCGTGGACAAGGCCTTTTTCCCCTATATGATGGAATTGGGCGAATTGGTCGGTCTCAATGATTTGTTCTACATCATGGATCGAGGCTTTCTCACCCTAGACAATCTGAGCTTCATGGCCCAGAACCAACTCAATTTCCTGATGGCTGCTCCCAAATCCCAGAAAATCTATCGTCAGGCATTAATCGAGGCAACCGCGGTGATCCGTCACTCTCGTTATCACATCCCCCAGACCAGCTGCTATGGACTGTCCAAAGTGATCCAGATCAATGAGTTGCCCTATACCCTCCACATCTACCTGAACACATCCAGTGCGGCGGATGAAGAAGCCCGGATCTACCAGCATGTTGATCGTCTCGAGGAAGAGCTGCAAAATCAGATGAAGCCCATCAGTATTACTCGGTATAACAAGTATTATGATGTGACACGCAATGCATCACCGATTGAGGAGTACGAACGCAATCACGAGAAGATCACCGAGATGATTGAGCTGGCCGGCATGTTCTGCCTGCTGAGCAATACCCAGGATAAGAGCGCAGAGGAGGCACTACGACTTTATGGGCGACGGGACACGGTGGAGAAGGCCTTCCAGAATTTAAAAAACAGCATCGACTATGACCGCTTTCTGACGCACACAGAAAAGACGACAGAAGGGAAAGCCTTTGTCGCCTTTTTGAGTCTTATTCTGTGGTCGGATTTGACCAATCATGGGAAAAACAGCGGGGAGAAATCCATCAACCGGTTGGTCAAACAGATGGGAACGATCAAGCGGACCGATTATGGATCAGGCTGCAGTTTGCTCCAGCCACTGACCAGGAAACAAAAGGACATTCTTAGCGCGTTCGCCATCGAACCGGAGGAATTTCTTCAAACCATTCTCCACTTTGAAGTGTAGACTATAGAATTCCCGGGAATTTGGGTTATAATTCATCTTTGTAATCTATTTTTTGTGATCCGTCTTTCTAAGATCGGATCATATATGAGTTGAAGACAACTCGAGTCTGATCGCTTTATAATAGGAGTCTTGTAGATTGTCTGGACAATAATTTCAGGTTATCCATTGAATAATGGAAGTAATCAAGAATCGAATTCTTGATCTGTGCATAAGTCCATGATTTTCATTGGTTTATGAGCATCTGAGTCAATTAGAAACTATTCCCAAAATAATCCACTGATTTATCCCCAAATGGTCCATATAATGTGGATAAGTCGGTGGATTACTCAGAAAAGTTGTTAATATTAATAAAAATGCCCTAAAATACTTCGTTGGAAACGTACTTATCAACAGGATACACACATGTTTTCTGAAGAAAAAAATGATTATAACGTTTTGTTTTGGTTACTATTATGTGTTATCCACAATTTTAAGTTCTCATTGTGGATAACACATCTTCATTTCTGCTTAATAATGGAATGAGGAAGAATATAAGTTCAACGTGAAACCAACTGGTGTGGATAACATGATAAAAAAGAGCATTTATTTGATTGAAGTACAAAGCAAAATCAATTGATGGGTAAAGGTATCCACAAAAACACGCAATGAATGTAAATATCTAGTCCACATGAACGATCTTCCATCGAACTTGGAGATGAACTGGAAATGAAAGCTGTATGAGGTGCTAAACTCAGAGGTAAAAACCAATTGACGGGCATATTATTATTGTACTGGCAGGCAGCAAAATTATGATCCGATGCAGGAGCCATTGTACGGATCCAGGAATGAAATAATAAATCATAGTATACCTGCATTGGTTCTTTGAAAGCGACCAAATGTTTCATGTGAAACATTTGGTCGCATAATTTTTGTGAAGAAGCACGACTATTGATTATTAGAACGAACTTAATCATACTGATAAGATTCCTGGTCATCAGCAAAAGTCCAGGCTTTAGCTATGACACCTGCTAAAATGGAAGAAGATGTTTCACGTGAAACATTTTTTCTTAAAGTTTGTTACAATCCCTTAAAACTGATAAAAAAGCCCGAATTAAATTGAATACTAATCCAGTAAATCCAGGTCAATTGGTAGATTAAGAAGCCCCGGGGAGCGAGGATGTTTCACGTGAAACATTCATTCGGCCATACTGTGAATAGTATTTAAAGAGTGGAAGAACAGGTAATTTCACAGCTGGGCTAATTTAGCCCAAAGCATGAATGGAACTGTTGGAAATTCTTTTCGATTTATCGGGATAGATGCATAAATAACTTGGTATTTATGGTAAAATTAGTAGAGCAAAGGTTCAAATGTTTCACGTGAAACATGTTATGAGCACAAAATTTTAGCCCAAATTTCCGAATTGATCAAACTGATTATGAAGATCGAATCAATGTTCGAGAGTGGGATAATGATTTATCAACTTCTTCGAAGGAATATTGACAAAATAATCAACTGATTCAGTGGATAAATAGGATATGCCTAAAAAAAAGATTCAAAATTTACTTGATTTGGAAATAAAAAAATGGACTTGTACGACATTTGTAAAGTTCGCTGAAATGCTTTTCACAGCCACTCAGACGGACGGCTTTTGGTTATAATAAATTAAAGTAAGGGAGAATGCCATTTGAAAGTAATCAGTATATTCAACCAGAAGGGCGGCGTTGGCAAAACCACTACCAACATCAATCTGGCCGCGGGTCTGGCGTTGAAGAAGAAAAAGGTACTGACCATCGACATGGATCCGCAGGGAAACACAACATCCGGACTAGGCATCGATAAGCGGGAACAAACCCTCTCTACTTATGATCTGCTGCTGGGAGATATCCCGGTCAGTGACCTGATTCAGCCTGTTGAAACTGTCCCGGGGCTCTATATAATTCCTGCCAGCATGCACCTGGCTGGAGCGGATATTGAGCTTTCGCAAATCAAAGACCGGGAAAAAGTTCTGGCTGAACGTTTAAAAGAAATTGAGACTCGTCAGTTTGATTATATTTTTTTGGATTGCCCACCCTCACTGGGACTGCTCAGCATCAATGCGCTGACGGCATCCGACTCTGTGATTATTCCCATGCAAAGTGAATTTTATGCTTTGGAGGGAATCAGTCATCTGCTTGATACCATTCAAAGGGTCAATAAAGGCTTGAATAAAGATCTGGCAATCGAAGGAGTTCTCCTTACGATGTACGACCCACGCAAAAATCTTCATCTGGAAGTAGCTAAAGAATTGAAAAAACATTTCGGTGCGCTCGTATACCGCTGTACGATTCCTCAGAATGTCCGTCTGGCAGAGGCACCCAGTTTTGGGTTGCCCATCTATCAGTTCGATGCCCGCTGCAAAGGGGCAGAAGCCTTTGAGGATCTGGTAAAAGAGTTCCTGAAAAAGAATAAGGAGAAATAATGAGCAAAAAATTCGGTCTGGGAAAAGGACTGGATTCCTTATTGCCAACGGAAGACCCGGCGAAGAAGACAGAATCCGCCGTTAAGCCTTCGGATAAAGTAAGCATCAACCAACTGAAACCCAATAAGGAACAGCCAAGAAAACATTTTGATGAGACAAGGCTGCTTGAACTGACCGAGTCCATCAAAGAACACGGAGTCATTCAGCCGATCCTGGTTACCAGGGATAAGGCCGGAAGCGATTATATCATTGTAGCGGGAGAACGCAGATGGAGAGCGGCGAAAAAGGCCGGCCTCAAGGAAGTTCCGGTCGTAGAAATGGATCTGACCAATCAGGAACTAATGGAAGTATCTCTCATTGAAAACATTCAGCGTCAGGATCTCAATCCGATTGAAGAAGCCGGCGCGTTTAAGAAACTAATGGATGATTTCAAAATGACGCAGGAAGCGATCAGTCAGCGGGTGGGAAAGTCGCGAGCAGCGATTTCCAACACCATTCGACTTCTTCAGCTGGATTCCAGAGTGCTGGATTATCTGGCCGACGGCGTTATTTTTGAAGGACATGGCCGGGCGTTGCTCGGGGTCGATGATCCGGATCTGCAGTACAAGATCTGTCAGAAGATCATTGACGAAGGCATGTCAGTCCGGGATGCCGAAAATTACATAAAGAATTATGACAAAATGAAAGACCTTCGATCCAGAGAACGGAAAAAGGATATTTTCCTGGCGGATCTGGAGAAGCAAATCGGCGGTTATTTCGGCACGAAAGTGACATTTCGGCAGAAAACCAAAAACAGGGGCAAGATCGAAATCGAGTACTACAACCAGGAAGACCTGGAGCGAATTCTCGACTTACTGAAGGCAGAGGAATAAGGGGAGAAAATGAATTTATTAAATCAAATGGGACCGGTCGTGGCGGTGGCATTGGTTTTCTTGTTGGCTGCTGTTATTGGACTGAGCGTTCTATCGTATAAAATGTATAATAAACTGAACAAGATTGAGACGGCTTACCGCAGAACGTTCCGGGTGGGACGGGGAAAAATCCTGGAAGATCTGATTGCGGAGAATCTCCAGATAATGGAAGAGGCTTCTACGGTTTCCAAGGAAGTTGCAGCTAAAATGGAAAAGCTCGAATCAGATATGGCCCGTGCAATTCAGAATGTCGGCATGGTTCGATACAGAGCCTTCAAGGATATGGGACCGGAACTGTCCTTCTCCCTGGCACTGCTCGATGCTCATAAAGACGGCGTAATCATTACCAATATCTTCGGCGGATCCAACTGCTCCGTTTATTCCAAGCCGATCAAGGATGGCAAGTCAGACTTCCTCCTGTCGCTGGAAGAAAAGGAGGCGCTGGAAATCGCGATGTCGGACAAGCCCAGCAAGATTCCGGAGCCGGCTAAAAAACCAACCCTTCCGGGGATGATCGCCGCTGTGGTGGCAAACAATATCCTGGCACCCAAAAACTAATAATTCAAACAGAAAACGGGATGAAATCCCGTTTTTTGCTTGTCCGCAGATCAACAGGATTGCATCACAGTACACGGAGATCCTTTGCTGGCTACGATTTCTCATGATGCGGCTCCCTTTGGGGGGAGTGGCGAAGTTTTATTTCCGGATAGCCGGTTTCGGTTTTTTGATGTGCGTATCAAGTGACCAGCGGATTGCTGAAATTAGGATGAATTACCCGAACAAGAGTGAAAACTGTCCCGGGGCGGGGACAAATTAAGATATAATAAGAGATGTATAACAAACAGGGAAGCATGAATAATAAGTTTGTTTCCGACGGAGGATCCTATGAATCTGGAAGAAATATGGATCAGCATGAAACCTGGTTTGGCAGCCATTCCCGGGAAACTGGTTGCCTCTCTGGCAGTACTGCTGACCGTAACCTTGATCATCAAGCTGCTGCATTATCTGATCGATCGAACCCTGGACGTCAAGTTTATGAAACTGGATCTGGTAACCCAGAATATCCGAACAAAAACACTCCGCTCGATTCTGAAGAGCCTGACCACGTACGGTCTCTATATTTTCGCAATCCTCTATATCATCACGTTGTTTGTCGGCCCGCTGGGCCTGACTCTGACATCCATCGGCGGCGTAGCCCTCGGCTTTGGGGCTCAGAGCTTCGTCAAAGACATCATTGCCGGCATTTTCATTCTGATGGAGAACAAGTTTAAAATCGGGGAGTATGTCACCATTGGCGGACGCCAGGGCATCGTAGAGGATATCGGTCTGCGCACAACGGTGCTGCGTGATTTTAACGGCGATATGCACATCATTCCGAATGGCAACATTCAGGAAGTCACCAATGTATCCCGGGGGGACCGGCGGTTCATGGTGGAAGTGCTCATCCCCGATACCGGCGCCGTCGAGCAGGCGGCTGTCCTTTTGCAGGAAGTGAGTGAGGAGTTCAAGAAAACCCATGACCAGCTGCTGGACGGACCCGCTTATGTGGGTGTTGTCAACATCCGGGATGTGGGAGCAACCCTGCGTGTTCAGGGCCGGGCGGAGTATGTCTATCACTGGATTTATGAAAATGACCTGAGACGGGATATTCTTCAACGCTTCGCACAGGCAGGGATAAAAACAGGTGTCCGGATGTTTTCCGAAGGAGGCATGGCAAAATGATCAGCGAGTATGAACTGGGAACGATTGTCCAAATGAAAAAACAGCACCCGTGCGGTTCCTGGCAATGGGAAGTCATCCGACTGGGTGCGGATATCAAGATCAAATGTACCGGATGTGGCCGTATGGTAATGCTGCCAAGAAGCAAGTTTGAAAAGGACGCGAAGAAAGTAATCAGTACAGGCGAAAAAAAAAATTTGTAATGTCGGAGAAAATGTGATAGCATTAGTAATTGCAATCCCTGTCATGCGAAATGTATGACCATTTGTCCGGGGGGAGGAGGTGACATTATGAGAAAGTATGAAACCATATTCATTGCACATCCGTCATTCGACGAGGAAGGCGTTAACGGCCTGATCGAACGGTTCAAGGGTGTAATCGAAAATGGCGGAGGTACCGTCGCTAATGTTGATTTATGGGGTAAGAGAAGACTTGCTTACGAAATCAGCAAAGTGAACGAAGGTACTTATGTACTGATGAACTTTGAAAGTGAATCAGCATTGCCGAAAGAACTCGACCGTATCTACAGAATTACGGATGGAGTTTTGCGCCACATCATCGTCGTATTAGAAAAATAAGGATGGTGTAAAATGAACAAAGTAACATTAATAGGAAGACTGACAAAAGATCCTGAACTGCGCTACACACCCGGTGCCGGCACTGCCGTCACAACCCTTACCCTGGCCGTCGACCGGAGATTCTCCAAAGAAGGACAGCGCGAGGCTGATTTCATTCCCGTGGTCATCTGGGGCAAGCAGGCGGAAACGACTGCCCAGTATGTCACCAAAGGGAAATTGATCGGGATAGCCGGAAGAATTCAGGTCAGATCCTATGATGCCAAGGATGGTTCCAAGCGTTATGTCACCGAAGTCATTGCAGAAGAAGTCCAGTTCCTCGAATGGGGAGACGGACCAAGAGGCAATAGCGGTTCTGCCCGTTCCGCCGGTAATGGATTTGACACTGGAAGCGACTTTGGCTCAGGATTCGAGGATATGACTCCTGTGGATGAGGGAGATATCCCATTCTAAACCAAACCGCAACCCGGCAGAGACCCTGCCAACGGTTATTCATCCGATAATCCCAACAGGGAACCCATGAAAGGAGGATAACAATGGCTAGAGAAAATCACGCATCAAGCGAAAACAGAGAATCAAGACCCGGCCAGAGAGATGGCAGAGGCGATTTCAGAAGAGCCAACCCCAGAGTCAGACGTTCCAGACGGAAAGTTTGCCAGTTCTGTGTCGACAAGGTTGATTCCATTGATTACAAGGATGTACCAAAGCTGAGAAAATTCATCACAGAGAGAGGCAAGATTCTTCCCAGAAGAATTTCCGGAACCTGTGCCAAACATCAGAGAGTTCTCACTGAGGCGATCAAGAGATCAAGAAACATCGCATTGCTTCCGTTCACAACGGATTAATTGAAATTCAGCAGCCTGCATCAACTGATGCAGGCTGCTTCAATTTTTTGATTTTTTTGATTTAATGTTGCAAGCAAGCTTCGGTTCATGGCAGGAAAGGATTGCAATTAATTCTTAGATCAAAAGATCCGTTCGTTATACAAGGCTCCGCGAGACAGCGATACTCTTTTTTTGCTGCATGAACAGGCCGATGAACATCAGTGTGGCAAGAAAGCTCAGAACCAGCGATATCTGGTAGCTGTTGGTATAGCTGCCCGTCTGGTCAAAGAGAATTCCGGTAATGATCGGACTGATCATGCTGCCCAGGGCACCGATGGCTGTCAGGACACCGAAAATCGAGTTATAGTCTTTTTTGCCAAAAAACTCAATGGTCAGGACCGTATTGGCGACAGTGGCATAGGCGCAGCCGATGCCGACAAAGACAATGGTCAGGATCAGACCGAACAGCGAGGTGGCGAACAGCATGCCGAATGTCGCAATCGTGGTGGCAAGACAGGCAATCAGTACTGCCTTTTTCACGCCAATCCGGTCAAACAGCTTGCCCAATGCAACTTTCCCGAAGGCCAGGGATCCCATGGTCAGCGCCACGACGTTCGCACTGAAGGAAATGGAGTAGCCGATATTGGCCAGGTGGGGCGCCACGTTCATCATTAAGCCATTGATGGCAATGACGAGAAATAACGAGGAGATGGTAATCACCCAGAAGGTTCCTGAGCGCATCGCCTGCGAAAGCATCATACCTTCATTTGCCGGTACAACGGATGGATCCGGTGTCGGCTCAGCTGCTCCGTAGGCTTGAAGCCCAGCCTCCCGGGGATGGACCTTAAGAATGAAGAACACGCAGGGTGTGACCAGGACCAGCATCAGCAGGGACAGGATCTGATAGGATATGCGCCAGCCGTAGGACTCGAGCCATACACCGGTCAGCGCGCTGAGAACCATGCCGCCGACACCGCTGCCCATGAAAGCCATTCCGATCGCGCTGGCCCGGCTGGTTTCAAACCAGTTGCTCAGAATAATCGACAGGGGCAGAATGGCCATCAGGCTGATGCAGAGGCTGCTGATGGCGGTAAGTATATAAAAGGTCATCAGAGAACTGGCTTTGGAATAAGAAAAGAAGGAAACAATTAAAATGACGGTGGCGACCTTCATGATCTTCATGATGTTGGAGGACTTGAAGATTTTTCCGGTCAGCAGGGAAATCACCAGTTGGCAGATGGCCCGGATGGTCATCGTGGCGTTGATTTCAGAACGGGTAAATCCAAGGTCAGCGGAGACCGGCTGAACGAAAATGCCGGCACAGTTGTAGACGCTGCCCCAGGCCACCGCCATAATCATGAACGATGCCCCTACCATCCTCCAGGCCGGATGCAGCTTATTTCTCTTTGGATTGTTCATACATTGCCCTTTCCTGTTAAATCAGCCAGAAAGCCGTCTGCTGTATGCGGCGGCCGTCTGGCTGAATGAATTCCCTGAGTACGCCCGATGCAGTAAAGCAGAAGGGGGAGGGAGTGGCTTATTGATTTTTTCAGGTATGCTGCTTCAGGCAGCAGAGCCTGAAAACCGATCCTGAGATCCGGCCTTAGGCCTCCTGGCTGTGTTCCTCCAGCCATTGAATGGCGCATTTTGCAAAAATGGCGCTGCCGATGGGAAATGCCGACTCGTCCAGCACCATTTTGGGGTGATGCAGGGGATACAGGATCTCCGAGCCTTCAACCGGAGCCGACAAGGAGAACATGCACGACGGTACTTCCTGACTGATCCAGGCGAAATCTTCTGAACCAGTGGCCGGCACTGCCGGATAAACTTCAAACTCATTGCCGCGAATCTCTTCAATATAGCGGATGACATCCGAGGTGAACTGAGGATCGTTCAGCGAAACAGGGACTGCCGACAGGTCTTCCACCGTTGCTTCGCAGCGGTAGGTGCGGGCAATCTGGGCTGCAATCTCACTAATCCGGGTCATGACGTAGGCTTGAGTTTCAGAGTCGAAGGTCCTCATGGTGCCTTCCAGGATGGCTTCCCCGGGAATAATGTTGGGTGCGCTGCCGGCCTTGAAATGCCCCATGGTCAGAACCGCTCCTTTGGGGAAGGATACTTCCCGGGAGAGAATTTCCTGCAGACCGATCAGAATGTGTGCTCCGGTCAATACCGGATCCACTCCGGTTTCCGGCATGGCGCCGTGGCAGCCGTTGCCTTTGACCGTGATGCGGAAGTTGTAGCTGGCGGTTGTACCCGGGCCGCTGCCAATGTAAACTCCCCTGGGAGCGGTGCTGTTGACATGGCACATCATGGCGCAGTCCACATCAGGATTCTTCAATACGCCGGCATCGATCATTTCCTTAGCCCCAGTCAGAAGCTCCTCCGCCGGCTGGAACATCAGCTTGACTGTTCCCTTCAGCGAGCTTTCCTGATCCTTCAGGAGCCTGGCCGCTCCCAGCAGCATGGCGGTATGAGCATCGTGTCCGCAGGAATGACTGTTTCCGTTGGTCGAAGCAAAGTCCAGCCCGGTCAGTTCGGTCATTGGCAGCGCGTCCATATCTGCCCGCAACAGGATGGTTTTGCCGCCCTGACCAACGGTCGCAACAACGGAATTCCGCGAGATCTGAGTTGGCTCATAGCCCATTTCTTTCAATCGCTCCATGACATAGGCTGCCGTCTGAACGGTCTCAAAGCCTAATTCCGGCTGGCTGTGAATTTTGCGCCTGTCGCGGATGATATCCTCTGCCAGGGCGGTTGCCTGTTCATAAATGCTCATAGTTCCTCCTCGCCCCACTGACTCAGGTGGCGGCATAGATTAATTGAATCAATTCAGTGAATTGACTCGTTGAATCGATTTTATAGTAAGAGAGAACATTCAGTCAATTGTTTTAACATCGGGGGGGATTTCATTATGAATATTTATGTTGAAGTCATGATTTTTCATCATTTCAGCAAATTCAGGTCGGCCGTGACGACTTCGGCTGAGAGAACATCAGGAGGATTCGGAACGGATGGACCCTGATCAAGATATGAATCTGCCGGAAAGTTTGGTAGATTATTAATAGAAACTGTAACTGCGGCCTGAATTTGTCTTAGGCCGTGTCAGAACCTGGCCGGATGTCGGAGGATCAATCGGGCAAGGCCCAGGTTGAAATGGAGTACCTGATGGAAGAACAGCGGACCAGCCGCCAGAAACAGGCATGGGACACCCGGCAAAAAATTTATCGAAGCGCCGTTGAGCTATTCAAGCGGCGTCCGTATGACGAAGTCAAAATCGCCGATATCTGTGAGCAAGCCGGCGTCAGTGTGGGTGTGTTTTATCATTACTTTCCCAGCAAGGGGCATTTGTTCAATGAAAGCTACCTGCATTTCGAAAAAGAGCTGCGGCAATATCTGAAATCATTGGATACCACGCCCCTGATCACCATTGAACGCGTGATTGAAAAATACCTGGAAGCGATTATTGCCAATGGCCCCGCCTATCGCAGCGTGTTTTTGCGCAATCAGCTGGAAATCAAGGATTCTTCACCCCTGCGAAACATCATGCGCAGCATATTGGCTGAATGTGTCGAACAGGCTGTGGAACAAGGCTTTCTGTCAGGGGATCCTCTAGAAATCACCAACCTGCTGATCCGTTCGATTCGGGGACATACCTTTGACTGGGCCATGAATGACGGAGCCTTTTCACTGCCGCAGGAAGGCCAGCGGATCACCGGAATCATCCTGTCGCATTACCGGACTGACCGGGAGAAGGCCAGATGAAGCAGAGCAAGATCGAACCGGACCCGGAAATATCAAAACCCAACTGCAAGTCGGTTTCCGGAGACCTGCTCCGGTGATATATAATAGAAGAGTGCGGGTATGCCCGCCAAGATCCAAATGGGGAGGATTATTATGGATTTAAAACAGAACCTGACCAAGTACGCAGACCTGATCACCAGGATCGGTCTGAACCTGAAGGAAGGGGACAACCTGCAGATCAGCTTCAACATCTGGGGCCTGGAACTGGCCCGGCTGGTGGCTGACAAGGCCTATGAGCTGGGAGTGGGGGATGTCATCCTGAACTTCACGGATGAGGAACATCAGCTGTCCTATTACAGAAAAGCCAAAGATGTGACCTATTTCCCGGACTTCAAGGCGCGTTACCTGGAAGAACAGGCCGAACACAACTACCATCGCCTGGTGATTCACGCCGCCAATCCGGCTCTGCTCAAGAGCATTGATTCCGACCGGATTACCGCGGCTCAGAAAGCCAAAGATCTGAAGACGAAGAAAGTCATGGAATACAGCATGAGCAATTTCATCAAGTGGTGCATCGTTGCGGTGCCCAATCCGACCTGGGCTTCTTCCGTATTCCCGGGACTTGAACCGGATGCGGCCATGGAAAAGCTGTGGAAGAATATCTTCATGGCAACCCGAGTGGACCTGGATGATCCGGTAGCCGCCTGGGAAGAACATGACCGGCAGCTGAAGCTGCATGAGGATTACCTGAATGAAGCCCATTTCGAAAAGCTGCTCTATCAGGGACCCGGAACCGATCTGGAAGTTTACCTGGCAGGAAAGCATATCTGGAAAGGCGGATCCGGCTACTCCCAAAAGGGCGATCGCTTCTTCGCCAATATTCCGACCGAGGAAGTCTTTACCATGCCTGACCGGGCAAGAGTCAACGGAACGCTGCGCGCGACGATGCCTCTGGCCGTCATGGGAAAACTGGTGGAAGGACTGACATTTGTTTTCAAGGACGGAGTGATTACAGAATTCCGGGCGGACAAAGAGCAGGCTGTCTTTGAAAAGATCCTCGATTCGGATGAGGGATCGCGGCGCCTGGGGGAAGTTGCCCTGGTGGCTCATAACTCTCCGATATCCAATACCGGAATTCTGTTCCAGAACACCCTGTTTGACGAAAATGCTTCCTGCCACTTTGCCGTGGGAGCTGCCTATTCCGAAAATATCGAAAACGGGGAAAACCTGACCGATGAGGAAAAGCAGAAGGAAGGCATGAACGACTCTCTGATCCACTATGATTTCATGGTGGGAGGCAAGGATGTCACGGTTACCGGCGTCAAGGCCGACGGAACCCGTGTCGTGCTTCTGGCCGATGGAGAATGGCAGATCTAGAAATCCAGCGGACTGTTGCCGGTGATTCGCCGGAAACAGTCCGTTTCTGTTCTCTTTGGGCGCCCTGTTTGCATAAGCGGGCCTGACCCGATAAAATAAAGCATAATGGGTCACTCTGATCAAAAATGAATCATTCTGATCGAAAATCATTCTGATCAAATAGAATCACTCTGATCCAAATGAATCACCTCTGGTGATAGGTAAAGAAGGAATAGCATGAATAATCAAAACAGAAGACCGGTATGGCTGAGGGATCCCCTGAGTACCTTCCTGTTCTTCCTAATCCTGAATAGTGTGACGGTAATGAGTCCGCTGGCGTTCAGCATCGCCCCGGTCATCCTGCCGGTGCTGCTGCTGCATGTGCTCCATCAGACCGGCCGCAGCGGCTTTCTGGCAGCTGCCCTGGCGTCCGCCCTGCCGTATCTGGTGCTGGGGGGAATCAGCAGTGGCTTTGCCCTGATGGTTCCGGTTCTGATCATGCTGGGGGCAGTCTACCTGATCTGGCAGCGCCAGCTGAGCTGGCGGTGGTCCATCCTGGCAGCTTCCCTGGCGTTATTGATCGGACTGTTGCTGAATGCCTTTGTCAGCATCTACCTGATCAGCGGATCGGATATCCTCCGGGTAACCTCATCCGTGGCAGAGAATGTCCGGAACGAACTGACCAACGCTCTGGCGGCCTCGGGCTACGAAATCCCATTGGCCCAGCAGCAGCTGATTGAACAGCTGAAAGCGTCGGTGACTCCGGAACTGGTCCAGGACCTGATTCCAACCCTGCTGATCTGCTGGTCTCTGATCGGGGGCTATCTGACGCTGCGCTTTGCCCGCCGCTATCTCCCGTCCGCACTCCCGGTCAGGCAGTCCGTCCCGTGGTTTGCCATGCTGCGGATCCACCCCGTCCTCCTGATGGGGTTCATCTCTCTGGCGATGGGCGGATACCTGATGGCTGCCTCCAGCCCGCGCTGGGGCAGTCTCCTCTTCAATACCGGCTATGGCGTCACCCTCTTTCTTGGGATGACCGGCTCACTGACCTTCATCTGGTGGAGTCTGTCCGTGAACTTTCGGATGCGCCGGCGCTTTCCTAAAATGTTATTGACGCTTCTGGCTCTGTTCTATTTGCCAGGGGAATGGATGATCCTGGCAGCGATTATCGATTCGGTGCTGGACTTCCGGAATGCCTCGGGCCACAGCCTGTGGCGCTGGATGACCTATCAGTTGACGGCAAGGGCTGGGAAAGGGGAATAGCACATGGACAAATACTCTCGTTTCAAGCGGGAACAGGTTCTCTACATCGTTGTGAACGCGGCAGCCATCCTGTGGCTGGTGTATCTGCGCCAGTTTCTGGCAGCGGGAGTCATCGCCCTGCTGCTGCTCCTGATCTTTGCCCTGTTGAACCAGCTTCATCTGTTCAAGCGCAAGGAGTGGGACAAGTTCACCAATGATTCCATCCGGAAGCTGAAACCTTCCATGGTGGAAGCCGTGGAGAAGATGGAATTTCCCCTGGTCTCCTTTACCCGGGATGGCCAGATTAGCTGGTATAACCGAAAATTCAGAGAAATCGCTGCCAAGGACACCATCCGTGATATTGATGAAGTACTTGATCTGGATCCGGAAAAGCTCTGGAAAGGGGAAGTACCGGAATTCCTGAATTTCCAGAACAGGGTCTATAAAATCACGCCGGTGAAGTATACCGCCGCCCACGGCGAATTTGAGGAGGATCTGCTCTTTCTGTTTCTCATCGACGTCACCGAAGTGAAACGGGCGGAGGATCGCAAGATCATCACCATGCTGGTGGAGGTCGACAATCTCAGCGAGGTTCTCAACTCCGCGCCGGAATCGCGCCGGCCGCTGATCTCCGCCGCCATCGAAAAGCAGCTTCTGGATTATGCCACTCAGCTGAAGGGATTCATGAAGCGCTACTCCAATAGCAAAAGCATCCTGATGGCTCCCTATGAAATATTCCGGGATGAAGTGAAAAAGAAATTCCCCATCCTGGATCAGATCAAGTCCATCAACCTGGGCAATACCATTGAACCGACTCTGTCCATCGGCGTCTCCTATGACAACGACTATCTGATGACGGACGGACTGGCGGCAGAACAGGCCAAGGAACTGGCACTGGGCCGGGGCGGCGATCAGGCGGTCATCAAGCGGGGAGAAAAGCTGACCTTCTTCGGCGGAAACTCCCGTGAAGTGGAAAAGAAATCCCGGGTTCGTTCCCGTGTCATCGCCCACGCGCTACGTGATCTGATCAATGAGAGCGGCAGCATCTTCATCATGGGCCATGCCAATCCCGATCTGGACTGCCTGGGAGCCGCGGTGGGCATCACGGCCATTGCCCGGTCGCTGGGCAAGCCGGCCTTCATTCTGATGGACGAGCCTTACCGCAATGTCGCTGACATTCTTCAGCTGATCAAGGCGGAAGAGTCCTATGCCGATGTGTTCCTGCCTTCGGACGCCGTTCTGAGCGAACTGAAACCCAACGATCTGCTGATCGTAGTGGACGTTCATTCCCTGGGGTATGTCCTGAACCGTCAGGTAGCCACGGCCGGCATCAACAAAGTGGTTATTGACCATCACCGGCGGGCGCCCGATGCCATTACCGGCGCCACGCTGAGCTATATCGAGACCTATGCCTCCTCCACCTCCGAACTGGTGACGGAACTGATCCAGTACATCGTGGAGAAGCCCCATCTGCTCAAAGTGGAAGCCGATGCCCTGCTGGCAGGGATCATGGTCGACACCAAGTACTTCATTTACAAAACCGGCTCCCGGACCTTTGAAGCGGCTTCGTTCCTGCGCAAGGCCGGAGCCAACACCCTTGACATCCGCAACCTGTTGTCCTATGATAAGGAACTGTATTTGCTCAAGGCTGCCATCGTCAAGACCGGCGAGGTAGAAAAGGGTGTTGCCATCGCGGTCTGTCCGGCCGGGATCAAGGATCCCCTGATTGCCGCTCAGGCAGCCGATGAGTTCCTGAATCTGAAGGGGATCACCACCTCCTTTGTTCTGGCTCAGGATGGCCCGGATGTGGTGATTTCAGCCCGCAGCAACGGCACAGTCAATGTTCAGGTCATCATGGAGAAATTCGGCGGCGGCGGACACATGACGATGTCAGGTGCCCGGGTCAAGGATGCCACCGCCGAGGAAGTCAAGGATAACATCAAGAAAATTTTGAATACCACCATCAGGGAGGAAGAAGACGATGAAAGTGATACTGCTACAGGACGTCAAGAACGTCGGTAAGAAAGGTGAAATAGTCAACGCCAGCGACGGCTATGCCAGAAATTTCCTGTTCCCGAAGAAGCTGGCTCAGGAAGCCACCACGGGAAATCTCAATACAGCCCAGGCCAAGCAGGATGCCGAACGCAAGCAAAAGCAGAAGGACCTGGAAAAAGCTCATGCCCTGGCGGCCGAGCTCAAGGAAAAGCAGATCCGGATCAAGGTCAAGACCGGCGAAGGCGGACGTCTCTTCGGAGCCATCACCTCCAAGGACTTGGCCGGCGAGATCAAAAATCAGCTCGGCTATGACATTGACAAGAAAAAAATCATGCTGGACACCATCAAGGGGACCGGTCTGTACGAGGCCGAGATCAAGCTTTACCCTGAAGTGACGGGCAAGCTCAAAGTTCTGGTCGAAGCGGAGTAATCATTCCGGCGAACCGGATCGGATCCGGCCGCAGGCCAAGACCCAGATTGAAACAGGACAGGCAACGCCACCGAACTGGCAGCGCCTGTCCTGTTCTGTTTGAGATCATTAAGAATAGAAAATCATGGCGGAGTTTGCCCCCGGATCTCGCTGGTGGAATCCCGACGCAAGGGCTGATTTGGACCGTGTAATATCAGAGGGAGATGCTATAATAAAGATTACCGAATCTTTTTTAGCCCCCACAGGAGGAAACTATGGATCGATTGAATGATTCTGATTTTATAATGGATCGACCGGATGATCTGACAACACAATTAAAAATCCAGGAAGAAATCATACATAACATCCTGGGGACGAAAGAAGTAACCCAGCGCATCAAGCGGCTGAAGCTGAGCAAGGACATCAATTCACCGGATGCCCTGAAGAAAGCCCGGGCACTCAACCGGGTGATCGCCCAAGTAAATCTCGCACAGATTCCGGCCGCGCAGGATCTGAATCAGGTGATGGAGTCGACTTTCCGTCTGATTTCAGAACAGATTGCCCGGAATTTTGTCCAGAACCGGATCGAGGAAAAGGTGCAGGAAGCGCTGATCGACCGCCAGGACGAATACATCGAGGAAATGCGGATGAATGTCATCCGCAAGGAGAAGGGACCGGAAAACTCAAAAACCAGAAAGAAGTATCAGGATCTGGTGGATCTGGATCAGATTCATCTGTCCCGCAATATTCTCAACCAGCTCCGTCCTCAGGAGTTCAACGAAATCATCGGCCAGGAACGGGCCATCCGATCACTGATCTCCAAGATTGCCTCGCCCTATCCCCAGCACATCATCCTGTACGGACCTCCCGGCGTCGGCAAAACCACAGCGGCCCGGATTGCCCTCGAAGAGGCCAAAAAGCTGAAATTCACGCCCTACGGGGAGAAAGCGCGTTTTGTCGAAGTCGACGGAACCACCCTGCGCTGGGACCCCCGCGAAATCGCGAACCCCCTGCTGGGGTCGGTCCACGATCCGATCTACCAAGGTTCCAAGCGAGACCTGGCGGACACCGGCATTCCGGAACCGAAGACCGGCCTGGTCACCGACGCGCATGGCGGCATTCTGTTTATTGATGAAATCGGGGAGCTCGACACCATCCTGCAGAACAAGCTGCTGAAAGTGCTCGAGGACAAGCGGGTGGAATTTTCCTCGTCCTATTATGATCCCGATGATGAGAATGTACCCCAGTACATCCGCTATCTCTTTGATAAAGGCGCGCCGGCGGATTTCACTCTGATCGGAGCAACCACCCGGGAGCCCCAGGACATCAGCCCGGCTCTGAAATCCCGCTGCACCGCGGTGTTCTTCGAGCCGCTGACCCCGGACCATATCCATCAGATCGTGACCGATGCCGCGCGGAAGCTGAAAGCCAGCCTGGAACCGGGGGTTGCCGAGCTGATCGCCCGCCATACCATCGAAGGGCGCAAAGCCATCAACATCCTGTCTGACGCCTACAGCCTGGCTGTGTACCGCAAGACCAGCCTGAAGGGAATCACCATTTCCCTGGAACAGGTCAAGGAGGCCATCGGAACCTCCCGGATAACAGCCTATGAGATGCTGGACAATGTATCCGGCTGGGAGATCGGCCATGCCTACGGCCTGGCGGTATCCGGCTTCATCGGTTCCACCGTGGAGATTGAGGCCATGGCTTATGAAGCCAGAGAAAAGGGCAAGGGCACCATCCGGTTCAATGAAACGGCCGGTTCCATGGCAAAGGACTCCGTCTTCAATGCCGCCTCGGTCATTCGCAAAGTGACCGGCCGGGCTATGATGGACTATGATATCCATGTCAATGTGGTCGGCGGGGCGAACATCGACGGACCCTCCGCCGGAGCGGCCATCACTCTGGCGCTGCTCAGTGCCATCGAAAACCGGCCGGTCCGGCAGGATACGGCCATCACCGGCGAAATTTCATTGGGCGGACGGCTCAAGCCCGTCGGCGGAATCCATGAAAAGATCTACGGCGCGATCCGCAAAGGAATTCAACGCGTCATCATCCCATCCGACAATGCAAAAGAAGTCCCGTCCGGCCTGACTGGAATTACGGTGTGTCCCTGCGCCTCCATTGAGGAAGTCCGGGATCTGATGTACAACAAGGAGTAAACAATGGAAAACAACATCATACGGACCATGCCGGCCAATGTTCAGGCAGAACAGAGCATATTGGCCATCATGTTCTACGATGAAAAGAATATACCCAAAGTATTTGAGCGCCTGACCTCGGAGGACTTCTATCAGGATTCCCACCGTCTGATCTTTGACGCCGCCGTGGAGCTGTTCGGCAGGGATACCCCCTTTGATATCGTCCTGCTCCAGGATTATCTTCATTCCAAGGGTCAGCTGGAAAAAGTCGGAGGTCTGGCCTATCTGTCGCGCCTGGCTGCATTGGAATACAGTTCAGCGCTGCTGGACTCGTACATGGATTCGGTGGCGGAGAAGTCGCTGCTGCGCCGCCTGATCAAGGCCGCCGATGAGATTCAGCGGGATTCCTACGACAAGCAGGATGAGCCCGAAATGGTGCTGGAAGATGCGGAGCGCCGGATTTTCCAGATTTCGGAAAAGCGTCAGGCAAAGGACTTTGTGCCGATGAATCAGGCCGTGGAACGCGGCCTGATCAACATTGAGAACATGTACATCAACAAGGGTCAGTTTACCGGAATCCGCAGCCCCTTCCCCCGGCTGGATGAAATGACGGCCGGTTTCCAGAAGGGGGACATGGTTCTGATCGCTGCCCGCCCCTCCATGGGAAAAACCACGTTCGCCCTGAATCTGGCCGAACATGCCGCTCTGCGGGAAGGAAAATCCGTGGCGATTTTCAGTCTGGAAATGAGTACGGATCAGCTGTCCTATAAGCTGCTGTGCTCAGAGGCCGGCGTTGACATGAACAAGATGCGTCTGGGCGACCTGGATGAGACCGACTGGGACAATATTGCCCGGGCCACCGGACCGCTGTCCAAGGCTAAAATCTTCATCGATGACACGGCCGGCATCTCGGTCATGGAGATGAAGAGCAAGGCCAGACGGCTCAAGCTGGAACATGGCCTGGACCTCATCGTCATTGACTACCTGCAGCTGATGACGGGCAAGGGCGAGAATCGCCAGCAGGAAGTCTCCGAGATTTCCCGTTCGATCAAGGTTCTGGCCAAGGAACTGGAGGTGCCCGTGCTCACCCTGTCTCAGCTGTCCCGGGCTCCGGAACAGCGTCAGGATCACCGCCCCATGCTGTCTGACTTGCGTGAGTCCGGATCCATCGAGCAGGACGCCGATCTTGTCATGTTCCTGTATCGGGACGAGTATTATAATAAGGATACGGAAAAGCCGGGAACGGCGGAATGCATTATCGCCAAGCAGCGTAACGGTCCTGTCGGAACCGTTGATCTGGCCTGGATCGGTAAATTCAGTAAATTCGGCATCGCCGATACCATCCATGGAGCTTAGCTATGAAAAAACCGGAAAAATCATGCGGGATCATCCTGCGCAATGACAACAAGGAATATCTGATCATCCGTCATCTGGCCGGGCATTGGGATTTTCCCAAGGGCCACGTGGAGGCAGGAGAGACGGAAGAAGAAACCGCTCTGCGGGAAGTACTGGAAGAAACCGGCCTCACGGCTGCCATCTGGCCGGGATTCCGGGAAACAGTAAACTACCTGATTCGCGGCCGGATCCCCAAGGAAGTGGTCTACTTCCTCGGAGCCCCGGGCAGCGGGCGGGTGGAACTTCAGGCCGAGGAAGTCAGTGATTATGTCTTTTTGCCCTATGAGGCGGCCAGGCAGCGTCTGACCTTTGACTCGAATCGCCGGCTGCTGGATAAAGCCCAAGCTTTTGTGGAAGCGCAGGAAAATGCATCATCGGACAGGACCGATCGGGAAGCCTGACAAAAACAAGAGACCGGCGAAACAAACTTCAGTTGTTTCGCCGGTCTTTGAGGATTCTGCCTGGAATCAGGCGGGTCCATCCATTTTTTTCTTCTTTTCCAGGGTGAGCCGCACATAGGTGAACAGGGCAGAAAACGAGATGACGATGGAGACAATCAGCAGCAGGAACGCCAGGGTTTTGGAGACCAGGAACATCACAATGGAGATATGGAACAGGAAGGTCGCCATTTTTCCCCAGGCATTGGCCCGGTTGACGATGCCTCGCTGATAGGCAATAATTCCTCCGCCGATCATGAACAGTTCCTTCAGCGCGACCAGTATGACGATCCAGTAGGGAATGTAGTCATAGACCGCAAAACAGATCAGGGCCGTGATCAGCATGAGTTTATCCGCCAGGGGATCCAGGACTGCGCCCAGCTTGGTTTCCATATGGTAGGTCCTTGCGATGTATCCGTCCAGAACATCGGAGATTCCTGAGATGATAAAGATGATGATCGGGTAGATAATCCGCCCGTCTCCGGTTCCCGTCACGAATGTATAAATGAACAGGGGGATCAGAAGGATCCGGAAAATGGAAATGATATTCGGGATGCTCATCGGTACAACCTCCTCTTTCTCTGATTATATCATTAGTGAGAACGTTTGCTTATCGGATTTCTGATCTTTTCCCCGCTTCGATGATTCGGATTTGGTAATGTTTCACAAAAGTGAGCCAATCCCTGAAAATTTTTTGGAAACAGCTATACGGATCGATGTGTCGGGCGTATAATAATGCGTGTAAAAAAACAAGTGTTCGCAATAAGGCGTACGATTCGATGACAAGAACAAGGAGATGTTCGTATGAATACAAAAGTAGTCGTAGGAGCCCAATGGGGCGATGAAGGCAAGGGCAAAGTGACGGATTATCTGGCCGAAGGCTCGGACCTGATTGTTCGTTTCCAGGGCGGGAACAACGCCGGCCACACCATCGAGGTGGACGGAAAACAGTACAAGCTTCAGCTGATTCCTTCCGGAATCATTTACGGAGGCCGCATGAACGTCATCGGCAACGGAGTTGCGTTTGATCCGGCAGCCTTCTTCCGGGAAGCTGATACCCTGGCTCAGGCCGGAATCCTGGTTACTCCAGAGGTACTGGCAATCTCTGACCGGGTCAATCTGATCCTGCCTTACCACATCGAACTGGACCGGCTGAAGGAACTGGCCCGCGGCAGCCAGGACATCGGCACCACCAAAAAAGGAATCGGCCCCTGCTACACCGATAAGTACGAACGCTCCGGCATTCGGATGTGCGATCTGATGGACCGGGATACGTTCTCCGAAAAGCTGAACCGAAATCTCGAGGAAAAAAACCGCTACATCACCCTGGTCCTCAACGGCGAGGCCATGGACGCGGCAGCTATGGAGCAGCAGTATCTGGAATATGCCGAACGGCTCAGACCCTTTGTCAAGGATACTTCTGTCCTCATCGATCAGGCGATCCACGCGGGAAAGAACGTCCTGTTTGAAGGCGCCCAGGGAATGCTGCTGGACATCGATTACGGCACCTATCCCTATGTTACGTCCAGCAATACGACAGCCGGCGGCGTCGCTGCCGGCGCGGGCATCGGACCTAACCGCATCCGGGAAGTGGTCGGTGTAGCCAAAGCCTATACCACCCGGGTCGGAAAAGGACCGTTCCCCACCGAACTGGATAATGAGATCGGTGAGCACATCCGCCAGGTGGGCCATGAGTTCGGAACAGTGACCGGACGCTCCCGCCGCTGCGGCTGGCTGGACCTGGTCATCCTCAAAACCTCGGCCAGAGTCTCGGGACTTACCTCCTTTGTCGTCACCAAGCTGGATACCATGGCCGGCATTGACCCCATCCGGGTCTGCACCGGATATGAGTTCAACGGCACGATCATCGACTATGTTCCGGCTTCCCTGAAGGATCTGGCTCAATGCCAACCGGTTTACCGCGACTTCAAGGGCTGGGATGAATCCGTCGCGCAGATCCGGGATGCCAGGGATCTGCCCGCTGAAATAATCGACTACCTCACCTGCATCGAAGAAGTGACCGGTGTTCCGGTGAAAACCATCTCGGTCGGTCCCGGCCGGGATGAGACCATCGAACGCTAGACCCGGAATAAAAGCTGAGCTGCTTACCCGTCCGTTGACGGGGAGCGGCTCAGCTTTTTATTTACCATTTTTCAGGAAAGGCCAGTCCCCAATCATCGGACCGGGACGGTTGGTGTAAAGTTACCGGAGGTCAGGCAAAACCGGAGGGTGTATAATGAGAGGAACAAGAGGTGATCAATTTGCAATACTATACCATGGATTATATTGTCGACTTTCGCGATGTGGACCGCTGCCACGACCTGAAGGCGGAAGCGCTGATGCAGATGTTCGGCACGGTCTCCACCCATCATGAGGTCCTGGGGATGAAGCTTCGTCCCGGGTACATGATGGAATGGGATATGGCCTGGATTCTTTATCAGTGGAAGATTGAAGTTCTTCGACCCAAGCAGTATGCCCGGAAATTAACGGTTCACACGGTGGCCGTATTAAAAAAAGATATGTACTGCTACCGCTATTTCCTGGTGAAGGATCTTCAGGGCAATGAAGTGGCCCGGGCGGTATCCCAGTGGGTGGCGGTTGACATGAACAAGCGCCGGATCGGCCGGATTCCTGAACCGGTCAGTGAGATCATCCAGCAGGGGGAGGTATCCGAATCCATCCGCGACCGGATCCTGGGGGTTGATGTGGCGCCCCTTCGCAAAAGAAGCGTGGAGTTTCCGTTTGAACTGGAGATTCCCGTTTTATACTCCGACGTTGATTCCAACCAGCATGTCAATAATGCCATCTATGCCCGCTGGGCCACAGAAACCATCCATGCGATGGATCCAGCCTGGCTGGAAGGGAAATACCCCAGTACCATCAATGTGGTCTACAAGAAAGAAAAGGCCCCCGGCGGCATCGTTCGTTCGAAAGTCCGCCTGGAGGGAACCACTTCCTATCATGAAATCTGGGACAATGAGGACAACCTGCTCACCCTGATTGAGCTGGGCTGGAGTGACAAGGATGTATCTCTGGGTGATTATACCGACTATGACTTTGCCGCTGTTCTGAGAACCTAAGATGCCAAAGCGGCAGATCATCATTCCAGCAGGCCCATCCAGCGGTTCAATCCAGGGTTTCATCGGAACAATCTGCTGGAGGGACGATTGGGCGGTTCATCCCTCGCTAAGGAGTCTCCTGTCAGGGGGCTCCTTATTTGCCCAGGTCCCGGCGGATGGCGCTGGCGGCGGCCAGGGCGGAGGACCAGGCCCACTGCAGGTTATAGCCGCCGCAGGCTCCGCAGACATCCAGGATTTCACCGGCGAAATAGAGGCCGGAAACCTTTTTGGAGGAGAGAGAAGCGGGATGGACCTCACGCAGATCCACTCCGCCCAGGGTGCTCTGGCTGTTGGCAAATCCGTTGGTATCGGATACTCTCATCCGCCAGTCCGTCAGGAGGCCGGTCAGGGCGTCGTATACCGCCTGGTCAACCTCCCGGGCCGACCGGTTCATTTTGTCGAGCCCGGCCAGACGCAGCAGCACCGGAATGAGCTTCTTGTGCAAAATGCCGTTGAACAGCGTTTGGGCTTCCCGGTGCGAGAACAGCTGGCGCTGATGCTCAATCAGTTCTCGGACTTTTTCGGCCGACAGTTCCGGAAAGAGGTTGATGGCCAGAATGACTTCCTGTCCCTTTGCCAGGGCATCCGAGGCAAACCGGGAGAGCTGAAGGATGGGGGGACCGGATACTCCGTATTCCGTGAACAGGAGCTCACCGGCTTCGGCCGCCGCCAGCCGACCCTCGGTCCACAGGTCCAGACGGCATTCTGTTTTGACCCCGGCCAGAGCCCGGGCCTGTGGGAAGTCGGTCTTAAGCTGAACCAGAGCCGGCAGGGGGGGAATCACCGTATGACCCAGACTGCGGGCCAGCTTATAGCCCGAGCCGTCCGACCCGGTGGCTGGCATGGCCTGGCCGCCGGTGGCAATCAGCACAGACCTGGCGGTGAATGACTCGGTCGGTGTCACCACCGAGAATCCATGGTTCGAGCGGGAGATGCTTTTCACCCGACAGTTCAGCCAGACCGGGACGCCCAGTTCTTCCAGACGGAGCCGGATCAAGTCCGATACCGAAGAGGCCTGGAGGGATTTGGGGTACATCTTGCCTTCCTCCAGCGTCGTCAGGGGCAGCCCCAGCTCCCCGAACAACCCGATGATCCGCCCGGCGTCGTAGGCAAGCAGCGGATCAAAGCCGAACGAGGGATCATGGCAGGTGAAATAGGGCGAGACTGCGGACGCATTCTCGGGTTCAATCAGTTTCTGATTGGTAATGTTGCAGCGGCCGTTGCCTGTGACCAGCAGTTTTTTCAACAGGCGGTCGGACCCTTCCGCAATGGCAGCATCCACCCCGGCCGCTTTCAGGCTCAGGGCAGCGATACAGCCGGCGGCTCCGCCGCCGACGATGAGAACCTCGTAGTGTTTCATGGCGCAATTCCTTAACAATTTATTGTTTATTTGGTGATGATTGGTTGGTTTGTGTGTGATACCATGCTTTTATAGTTCAATGGGCAATCGGTGCCCATCGGGTCCACTGACCGGAGAGAACCGGCCTGCCCGATAAAGTTATTATAGCAAGAAAAGGAGAATTCAATGGCAGCTCATGAGTTTATGAACCACAAAAACTGGGTGGTCTGTGGCAATGTCACCAATGAAGAAAAGTACGCCTACAAAATTTTGCAGGCGCTGCAGCAGAATGATTACCTGGCAGTGGGTTATCACCCCAAGGCCGAGGAAGGCTCGGGGGTGTATCGTCATCTGACGGAAATCCCCTTTACCATTGATGTCCTGGATCTGGTCGTCAATCCAGCGGCAGGCCTCGAAATTGTTCAGGAAGCCCAAAAGATCGGCATCCCCCGCGTCCTGGCGCAGCCAGGTGCCCGAAGCGAAGAAATCCGCGCTTACTGCGCCGCCCATGACATGGAGTATCTGGAAAGCTGTGTCCTGGTGGAGCTGCAGAAAGCCGCCAGGGCAGACGGGTAAGTCTGACTTCAGGTCTTGCGCCCGGATTGTTTCCGGGCGCCAGACGCTGATTGCCGCACGCACCAGCCGGGAAATCCATCCCGGATCTCCTGATTGGATTGCGGGGATAATCGAAGCTGGGATAAGTTGAAAAATTTCACAGGAGCTTTCCCCGATTCCGGTTTGCACCCGGCGTCCCTGACTGATATAATGAGTCCACGGATGGAAGCGGAACCAGCAGCCGGATAAAAAATCCGCTTTTCCGAAAAAAAACTGTTGACACCTTCCGGCGGGTTAGGTTATTATAGTCTATGTCAGCGTTTTGGGGGTGTTCATAATTCCCGGAATTGCTCGATGAAGATCAAATATGGCCCCTTGGTCAAGCGGTTAAGACACCACCCTTTCACGGTGGTAACAGGAGTTCGATTCTCCTAGGGGTCACCACTATCTTAATTGAATACGTTATTCGTATTTTGGGAGCATAGCTCAGCTGGGAGAGCATCTGCCTTACAAGCAGAGGGTCATAGGTTCGATCCCTATTGTTCCCACCATAATACGGCCCAGTGGCTCAGTTGGTTAGAGTGCCGGCCTGTCACGCCGGAGGTCGAGGGTTCGAGTCCCTTCTGGGTCGCCACATATGGCCCCTTGGTCAAGCGGTTAAGACACCACCCTTTCACGGTGGTAACAGGAGTTCGATTCTCCTAGGGGTCACCATTTTTCTTAATTCAATATCTTATTCGTATTTTGGGAGCATAGCTCAGCTGGGAGAGCATCTGCCTTACAAGCAGAGGGTCATAGGTTCGATCCCTATTGTTCCCACCATAATACGGCCCAGTGGCTCAGTTGGTTAGAGTGCCGGCCTGTCACGCCGGAGGTCGAGGGTTCGAGTCCCTTCTGGGTCGCCATTAACGAAAGCTGTTCTGTAAAGGACAGCTTTTTACTTTGTCTTTCAACAGGTGCAGTATTTTTCTGGCTCTACAATTTGGCTCTGCAGTTTTTGGCGTGGGTGAGTAAAGATCACCGGTGTTGTTTATGCCTGCCAGGAGCGCCGGGTTTCATCGGTCAATATACTGACGCGACTATAGTCCTTCGGTCATCCGGAGCAAGCAGGCAGACTCCAGAGTCTGCCTGGCAGACCTTGGAAAAACTTCAGACTCTGGAGAAGTTGCCGCCACAGAAAAAAAGACTGCTGAATCATACAGCAGTCTTCTCTGATGACGAGGATCGACGAGCGGGCACCTTTTAACCCCAGTCAGGGATCAGACCGGATTATGTTCGGACCTCCACGATGTGTGAGGTATTGAATTCCCAGATATTGGCCTGGACCAGGAACTTGTTCCATTCCTTGATTTCAAAGACGCGCTCCCAGGAATCGTGAATGCGGCGTACCAGGTCCGGGTGGAAGCGCGACACCGGATCATCCAGCAGGGTGAAGGGATTTCTGATTCCCCGCAGTTTCAGCTCCCGGTAGAAGGCGGCTTCATCTTCCGGATCGGCCGGGACATACATATGGTTCAAGATGAGATCCCAGCGGGCGGAGTCAAAATAGATGATCTGTGAAGTGGGAATGCTCAGCTTCAGAACGATTTCTCCGGGTGTCTCGCGCAGCATATACCCTTCATCCACGGAACACCAGATGGGGTAGGTGACGCCCGGCGGACGGGGGATGCGCCGGGCGGAAGCCTGGGACAGCCAGTCATAGTTTTTCATGAAATAAGCCGAGATATCGCCGTATTTCTGGCGAATCCATTCCGGCTTCATCCGGAATACGCCTTCCTGATCCAGGATGCGCAGGGCATTTTCATGCTGTCTGGTAAAAAGGGTTGTCTGATCCATTCGCCATACCTCCCGCATTATTTCATCCGGCGCCGAAAGCGCAGAATCTTGCGCTGGCCTTTGGCGTTGCGCAAATCGTCCCCAAAGAAGGCGACCAGAATAAATTCGCCGGCGATCCGTGAGGACAGCCGTTCCGAGTACTTGTCCCGAATGCTTCCCAGGGAAAGATTCGAAGAAATGAGCATTTTCTTTTTATGGAGCAGCCTCAGGTTGATCAGGTTGAACACTTCGGTTTTGGCCAGGTCCGTCACCATTTCGGTGCCCAGATCATCCAGGATGAGCAGGTCCGAATCGGTCAGGAGCTGTTCGAGTTCCTTGTTGTCCCGGAACTTAATGTCCTTGATGTCTTCCATCAGCTGAGATGCCGTCCGATAAACGACGACCTGTCCTTCCTGCAGCAGGGCCTTGGCGATGCTGGTGGCCAGAAACGTTTTGCCCGTGCCGGATGGACCGTAAAAATACAGGTTGTCCAGATGGATCGGGAAATCCCGGACATAGGTTCTGGCGATCTCGAGGTTTTCCCGCATCTGCTGCCGCGCCGTCTTGTTCGAGCCGGCATGTACCGTTGTGGCATCAAACAGCGATTCGTCGAAGGTTTCGAAGGAATTGTCATTGAGCATCTCATGAAAGTCCGATTCCTCATAGACAATTTCCGCCAGCAGATTGTTGTAGCAGGTGCATTTCCTGCCCTGGAAGAACCCCGAGTCATTGCATTTGCGGCAATGATGCTTCAGATCCATATAGTCCATGGGGTAGCCGTTGCTGACCAGCAGTTCCATCTTGTTCTGCCGAAGGTTCAGGTTTTCCTCTTTCAGCCGGGCAATCTCGCGGTCGGCATTGTCCTGATCCCGCAGGTGAACCCTGGCAACATTCAGGGAATTGAGCGACATCTGCGTTTCCAGCTCGGCAATGAGGGGAATCCGCTGATAGATTTCCGCCTTGCGTTCCTTCTGTCTGGTCTCTTCTTCTTTTCGAATGGCCTCGTAACGGGCCATCACTTTCGAATGGAGATTATTCATCATCACCCTCCCAGCCTAACAGCTTCTTTTCCAGAGAATCATAATCCACGTTGCGCTGTTCGTAGTTGTTGAACGAAGTGACATCCTTGGGGTGAGGTCCTTTGCGTCCGCCCTTGGGCGGTTTGTCCTTCTTGATGGCATCGGCCACGGTCTGGATCCCGTCGGCTTTCCAGCGCTTGAGGATCCCTTCTATATAATTGAGGTCGGCTCGCCCGAGCTGATTGATGCAGCGCTGGGCGGCATGCTTGATCAGTACCAGGTCGAATCCGTAATCGTCAAACCAGCGGTCCATCTGCTCCTGCTGCGGCTCGGAAATGACCGATGGGTCCATGCCCATGTACTTGAACAGCTCGCGGTAATTCTGCCAGCGGTCTTCGTAGCGGCGAATGACCTGGTGAGCTTCCTCTCCGGTCTGAACGAACTGCCTGCGCCAGGACAGCGCTACCTTTTCCAGGTAATTGAGGTTTTCTTTTCCGCGGCAGGAGCTGAACAGCAGCATGATGACTTCATCATCGAAATGATAGGAGTCCTTGAGTTCCATGACAAAGCGCAGCAGGGACGGCGACATGGGCTTGCCCATGACCATTTCCAGCGCGCTGACCAGTTCGCGGAAGGCCGGGTCGCCCAGGTGTTCCTGGGTATCGACTGCCGCCGCCTCGATCTGTCCCGTCTCATCCGTCCGATGGCTCTGGCTGTTGATGACCAGGTCCAGGCTGCCGGAGGAGTCCATCTGCCGAATCGTCAGTACGCCGCGCTGATTCCAGTACTCACAGGCTGAAATGACATCGATCACCGTCAGCCCGCACAGTCCGGCCAGCTGCTCGGTATCCAGCGAACCGCCTTCCTGGGCGATGTGGAACAGCGCAGTCAGGACTTTGAAGTCATCCCCCGGAGTTTGCCGCAGTAATTCCTTTATGATGTAAGATGGGATCCAGGTCATTTGCTGGATACCCCCGATGGTGATATTGCCCATTGATTAATTACTCCTTGAGTGTGCTTCTTACTTTTATTATAGCATTGAAGGGGAAACAAAAAAACGGCCGGAGCCGTTTCTTAGTAGTGATTGTCCTGCCGCTGATGATTGATTTGATTCTTGGCCAGGTAGGCTTCGCGGATGTCCTCGAGGGTAAAGCCCAGGGTGCGTCCCAGGGCAAAGAAGTCCTCCAGCAGGACCTCGAAGGAATTCATGGAAGAAAAGGAGACCAGTTCGTTGACTGCCAGGAACAGGTCAATGAAGTGGGAGGTCAGGTCGGTGGTTTCCACCGAATCGTCCGGCTCTACTTCCTCAAAGCCATGATCCAGCCCAATGGTCAGAATGAAGTGGAGGCAGTCCACATATTCCTCCAGAATCTTGTCGCGATGGGATGGGGGTTTTGTGCTCCAGTATTTGAAACAACGGGTCTCGTTGGCGAGTTCACCCAGTTCCGTCAGCAGGGCCAGGTATTTTTTGTTTTTCAGTGAGGCCGGGTCCAGCCCGTGTTCCTGCACGATCCGTTCATTTAGTTGCTTCTGAACAGCAAAGAGTTCCCTGAGTTGCAATTTCAATGCCGCCTTTCAAGTTGTTTTTATCCACTATATTTAATCATAGTATCAAAAAGTTTTTTTGAAAAGTTCAGTAAATGATTTCAAAAAAGAAAAATTTTCCGGGAGTGAAAAATTAATCTTAATGGGAAATTCAGCTGATAATATTGGGGTTTTTCAGGGGGATCGAGAAAACGATGGATTCTTTCTTGGCATTCAGGGACTTCCACAGTTCCAGGCGATCGACCAGGAACTTGCGGGTATTGTCCGGATCGCTGAATAAGTTGGCGGAGTTTTCGAGTTCCTTGGGAATCCGTTCCTGAGACATGGACAGAATGAAATCCTGTTCGTCTTCCCGCTCTTTGGCGACCTTGAAGCCATGCAGCCGCATGTACTCATTGAGGTGTCGCTGTATCTTTTTCAGGTAACCGAAATTGCTGACTGGCAGGCCGGTGATCTTCTCATCCGCCAGGTTGATGTACTTTCCGGTAATATTGACGTGGAAATACCGGTAGGGCTTCAACAGATCCTTGAGCGTATTCTCCAGCAGACGGAGATCCGGATCCTCAATGGAATCGATGGGAATGGAAATGTAGGGTGATTTTTTGAAGTTTTTGCCTTTTTTATGTAAGGGCCGTTGGATCGATTCCAGTTCTTTATTGGAATTTTTGTCCAGGACAGCCACCAGATAATAGCGCATTGCCTTTTCCTTTCCCGAGGGAAGTTGCCCGCGGTATCAAAGTTTCTATATATCATAGTATATCACAGGGAGCACAGCCTGCTTCAAGTTCTATCCAGGATGGACAAGAGCAATCAAAGGCAACGTAATTATTAAGAATATTTTCGGGAAGCCGCTTATTTCGGGCGAATTATGAACGGATATTCCAGATGTGAAACCCCTTCGTTACACATAGTTTCTTTAAATTTGATATAATAAATAATCGATTCAAAGCGAAGAGCATGGATCAGGATTGGATACAGGTGATGAAATGAAAAAATTTGTGATAAACGGCGGAAAAAGACTGCAGGGCAGAGTGGAGATCAACGGCGCAAAGAATGCCGCGGTAGCCATCCTGCCGGGTGTCCTGATGTCCTCCGGTGTCTGTGTTCTGGAGAATGTGCCGGATATTGCAGACGTCAATTCCTATATTAAAATACTGGAACACCTCGGATGTCAGGTGCAGAGGGATGGCAAGACCCTCACCATCGATCCGACGCAGGTTCACCGAACCGATGCCCGAACGGAAGAAGTCCGTTCCATGCGCGGTTCCTATTACCTCATCGGCGCTCTCCTCGGCCGATTCGGCCAGGCTACCGTTGATCTTCAGGGCGGCTGTCCCATCGGCGAGCGGCCCATTGATCAGCATATCAAGGGATTTGAATCCCTGGGCGCCACCGTCGCCATCGAAGACGGCGCCACCATTTCCTCCGCGGAACATCTCAAAGGGGCTCACGTTTTCTTTGACGTAGTCACCGTCGGCGCCACCATCAATGTGATGCTGGCAGCGACCATGGCGGATGGACAGACCATTCTGGAAAATGCCGCCCGGGAACCCCATGTGGTCGATCTGGCCAACTTCCTCAATACCATGGGAGCCGACATCAAAGGGGCCGGAACGGACGTCATCCGCATCAACGGGGTCCGCGAGCTCAAGGGCTGCACCTATTCGGTCATTCCCGATCAGATTGAAGCGTCCACCTATATGCTGGCAGCGGCAGGCTGCGGCGGGGAAGTGGAAATCGCCAACGTGATCCCCAAACATCTGGAATCCATCAGCGCCAAGCTCATCGAAATGGGGGCGCAGATCGAGGAGTTTGATGACAGCATCGTCGTGCGTTCGGATAAGCGCCTGAAAGCCTGCAACGTGAAAACTCTGCCGTATCCCGGCTTTCCGACGGATGTGCAGCAGCCCATGACAGCAGTCATGACCATCGCCCAGGGGAAATCCACCGTCAATGAGAGCATTTACGAGAATCGCTTCATGCATCTGGATGAACTGAACAAAATGGGGGCGCTGGCAGTGTTCTCAGACCGGATCGCCACCATCATCGGCGTGCCCTCCCTGCAAGGCGCCAAAGTCCGGGCTACCGATCTCAGAGCCGGAGCGGCTCTGGTCATTGCCGGCCTGATGGCTCAGGGGACGACGGAAGTCTACGACATTGAGCACATTGATCGGGGCTACCCTCACATTGAGGAGAAGTTCAAAGCCCTGGGAGCCGACATTATAAGGGTTGAAGAATAATGAAATTTTGTTCCCTGTTTTCCGGTTCTTCCGGAAACTCTCTGTTCGTCTCCAGCCAGGATACCAGCATTCTGGTGGATGCGGGCCTGACGGGGAAAGCCCTCATGAGCGCCATGGATTCCATTGGGGAAGACCCGGCTCAGGTGAAGGCGATCCTGATCAGTCACGAGCATTCAGACCACATCTGCGGCGCCGGAGTTATGTCCAGAAAGTTCAACATTCCGATTTACGCTAACGAAAAGACCTGGGCAGCCATGGAGCGTTCCCTGGGCAAGATCGCCGTGCATAATAAACGGATCATCAATGGAGAAGCCTCCATTGATGATCTTAATGTAAGGACATTTCGCGTACCGCATGACGCGGCTTCCTGCATCGGCTTTACCATTGAGGACCGGGCCGGACGAATCCTGTCCACCGTCACCGACATGGGTGTATTTACCAATGAAATCCGGGAAGGTATCAAAGATTCGGATCTGATCCTCCTGGAATCCAACCACGATGTGGAGATGCTCAAGTACGGACCGTATCCCTACGATCTGAAACGGCGGGTGCTGTCGGAGCTGGGACATCTGTCCAATGAAGACGCGGCTGCCGCCATCCTGAGTTTTCTGGACGGACGCCGACGGAGCATCATTCTGGGACACCTCTCGGGGACAAACAATGTGCCGGAACTGGCCTTTAAAACCGTTGAAAATATCCTGAAGGATGCCGGGATCGAAATTGGTGAGACCGGCGAGATGGAGCTGAAGCTGGCTTCGCGCATCCGGCCTTCCGCATATACGGAAATCAAGTAGCGGCTTGACGCTGACTTCAAAAAACAGTAATCTGATAAAGTAAAAATTGAGTTGGCTCTGCCGGAATCTGATTGCCCGCAGACCCAATGACTTCAAATGAAAGGAATCAAGGATATGAGCTTATATAAAGAGTGGACCGATCTGGTCGTTGAATATGTGAAAACGAAGGGGGAACAGGCCTTCTGGGAGGATTATTCCTCCGTGGAAGAGCGGATCTACCGCAACATCCTGGGCCGTCACGACCAGGCCATTGCCTTCAATATCAGTGAATTCGCCAAGGAAATGAATACCACGCCCCACTTTGTCATGGGCTTCCTTGATGGAATCAATGAATCCCTGAAACAGGCCCTTCCGGTGGAGGAACTGGATGAAAACAGCCAGGTTCAGCTCGACATCGATCTGGAAAAGCTGTATTTCAACATGCTCGATGCCAAAGCGGAGTACCTCTTCAAGCTGCCCCAGTGGGACGGCATTTTCTCCGATGAAAAGAGAAAAGAAATCCGCAGAGCCTACAACGAGACGAAAATCGTGCGTAATGACAGCAAAATCGGACGCAACGATCCCTGTCCGTGCGGCTCAGGCAAAAAATACAAAAAATGTCACGGGGCCAAAGCCAACGGCGAAGAGGCCTAGTTGACCGATGGAACTCCATCTGATCTGCCTTGGCACGCTGAAGGAAGATTATCTGAAGAAAGCCCAGGAGCAATTCCTGGGCTTTCTTTCGAAGAAACCGGGCATTGCCTCCTGCCGCCTCATCGAACTGAAGGAAGAAGCCCTGCCCGAAACGGCCTCCCCGCTGCAGATTGCTCAGGCCCTGCAGGCGGAAGCACAGCGGATCCGCGAGAAAATACCGCCCCGGGCCCGGCTGATTTGCCTGGATATCGATGGAAAACCGGCCAGTTCCCAGTTTTTTTCCGGACTGAAGCAGGATCTGGAAGCCTCCGGCCAGACCCATCTGGTTCTCTTAATCGGCGGTTCCCACGGCATCGATCCCTCACTCAAAGCCGAATCCCGTCACCGGATCTCCTTTTCCCGCCTGACCTATCCCCATCAGCTGTTCCGAATCGCCCTGCTGGATGCTCTCCATCGCTTCCTTTGATGGAATGAGCGGAACCTATGGCAATCAAGCGATTGAGCAATTAGTCCAAATACCAGGAACCCAAGCTCGCAACACGCCGGTTATGCAGTGAAACCCTGAAACCCGTAGCCCCAAAACCCATTCAGCCAGGATCACATCATAAAACAAAACGGGAACGGATCGTCGGATGACGGTCCGTTCCTTTGCCTGCTGTCTGTCTTGCCTTCTTACCGACCGGGGAGATTACAGGTCACAGGTAGTTCGGGAGAGGCGGATAATCTGCATCCCCAGAGGCATGGCGCTGCATCATCCCGGATCTAGCCTGCGGTCAAAGCCGTTTATGACGCAGGGAGGATCTATTTATGGTAGGGTTCCCCGCTGCTGATCTTGAATGCCCGGTAGATCTGTTCCAGGATCAGGATCGACTCGATGTCCGGGGACAGGGGCAGGGATACCAGCTGTACGTCGGGCGGGCTTCCTGCCGGCGGAGAGCCCAGAACCAGATGGAGTTCACTGGCGCTCTGAAGCTGACGGGCAAACAGCTCTGCCAGACCGGGGCTGTCAATGGACTTGCCTGCGGGGTGGAAATAGATGGCTTCCGGTGGGGCTGCTTCCGGTTTCCGGAAGCGAACCGCGGCAATTCGGGACAGTCGTTTCATATATTCAGCCTGAGCGGAGCGGGTCAGCTCACTTTTTTTTGAATTGGTCTCATAGAGGTAGATTTTAATCACGGGAAGGTTCTCCCTATTTTGGTTTTTCTTCTCTTATATTATAATCGGAAGAAATGAAATGTGCAGAGGACCCTTCCGGTAAGATGCCACAGGGTCATTGCTGCACACGATGATTTTTTAGATGACTGGAGGAACCCCCAATGGATTCGAATCATTTTGCCATTTCCCAGGTGCAGGCAGTCCTGTCGGATTTTCACGAGGAACTGTATCAGCTGGAAGAAGAGTATCTCAAACGGTTTGGCGTTTACCCCACCATGCCGGATTTATCCGGAGAAACTCTGGATTATTATGTAGCGCGCATTCGGCAATGTCTGCTGCAGAATCAGATGATGGAAGATCTGGAATAAAATACAAAGATCGCAGGAGTTGAAAATGTGCGGCGCCACCGCGGTGCGAAGCGGGACTGCCGGTCGGAAAATGTATTGTGCCCGCAGGGAAAATGCAAAAAATAGAAAAAGACCGATTTTTCGGTTTTTTAAGGAAAATGCCAGACAATATTTTGCATTTGCTTTTTGAAAACGAAGCATATTTAGAATTGAAGAAAAAAAGTCCTCTTCAGGGCCACGTTGACGAAGAAAATGAATGAATAAATATGCAGTATTGATGAATTAACAGTTGACATTCCGACTGGCTGTGTTAAACTTGAAAAAAAATAAGATGAAGTTTAGAGGTAGCGGTGCAAATTAGTATCTGGGGGAGCCGGCAGGCAATGAATCCAGGGAAAGGTAACCATCGCCGAACATAAGAGACAGGGCACTGGTCTTATGTGGGGTTGCAGGAAAGACCTGCAACACTCCTTTCGAATGAAAGGGCGCTAGATTTGATTTACGTAACAACGAGATCGTCTGGCACGGTCTCTTATTTTTTTTTAATAAATACAGTCCAAGGAGACGATGAACATGACAAAGAAAATCTCAGCACTTTTGATGACCGGCCTGATGCTGATCACCGGCTGTGCCACACCGGCACCTTCCACCACCGCCGCACCTTCCACGACTCAGGCACAGACCACCACCGCTTCCGGTACTCAGGGCCAGACAACTTCCGCCCCGGCAACGACCACGGCCCAGAAAGCCCCCCTGGTTGTCGGCATGGAAGCCAATTATGCCCCGTATAACTGGAATCAGCCGACGGATGCCAATGGCGCCGTCAAGATTGACGGAACGGCCGGCTATGCCGGAGGCTTTGATGTGGAAGTGGCCAAGGAACTGGCCGCAGTACTGGGACGGGATCTCGTCATCAAGCAGATTGCCTGGGAAGGATTAATCCCGGCGCTTCAGAACGGAGCGATTGATCTCATCATCGCCGGCATGAGCGAAACCCCGGAGCGTCTGGAATCCGTTGATTTCACCGATCCCTACTATGATTCCCGGTTCGTCATGCTGGTCAAGAAAGGCAGCCCCTATGAAAGCGCCACGGCTCTGGCTGATTTCTCCGGCGCCAAGATTGTCGGACAGAAGGGCACCAATTATGACCGGGTGATCCCGCAGATTCCAGAAGTTAAGCATGAGACTCCCCTGGGAACCGTTCCGCTTATCATCCACGCCATTGCCAGCGGCGTTGCCGACGGCACAGTTCTGGACAAGCCGGTCGGTATCTCCGTCACATTAGCCAACCCGGATCTGGCCATGGTGGAGTTTACACCCGAAAACGGCTTCCAGCCGCTCCCGGGAATCCCGACTGCCTGTTCCATCGCTCTGGCCAAGGGCAATGAAGAACTCAAGACTCAGATCAATGAGTACCTGGCTTCCTTTACCAATGACAAGCGCGACGCCCTGATGGAAACTGCCGTCAAGAATCAGCCATAAGGAGAATATAAATGGGACAAACAATCCAAAAGTTGTTTACCCAATACCAGAGCCTGTATCTGCAGGGCATCCAGACGACCCTCCTGGTTGCCCTCACCGGCACCATTTTTGGACTGGTATTGGGATTTGTCCTGTCTGGGATGCGGCTGATCCGCATCACAGACAAGGACCCGCTGGTGATGAGACTGATCAAGCGGCTGCTGCGCTTTTTCAGCGCTGCCTACATTGAATTCGTCCGGGGAACGCCCATGATGGTTCAGGGTGTGTTCCTCTACAACTATTTTTACAGGATCCTGCAGTGGACTCCAACCGTTGCGGCCGTTATCATCGTTTCATTCAACACCGCTGCCTACATGGCGGAGATCATCCGGTCCGGCATCCAGTCGGTGGATTCGGGGCAGCGGGAAGCCGCTCTGACCATCGGTATGTCGGAGAGCCAGGCCTTCCGCCTGATCATACTGCCCCAGGCCATCAAGAATGCGTTCCCCTCCATCGGCAATGAGTTTGTCGTCAATATCAAGGATACCTCTGTTCTGAACGTCATCGGACTGACGGAGCTGTTCTTCCAGGGGATGTCCGTCGCCGGCACAACCTATAAGTTTACGGAATCCATGATGATCATCGCCATCATCTACTTTGCCCTGACCTTCCTGGTCACCCGGGTTCTGATGCTGATTGAGAAGAGGCTCGATATGCCGGTTCAGGCATTGCAAAGCCAGACGGTGCCCATAGGAGAAGTGAAATAATGAACCAGATTGAACTGAAAAACATCCATAAATATTTTGACGGCCGGGAGATTATCAAAGGCGTCGATCTGACGGTGCAAAAGGGTGAGATCCTCACCTTCATCGGTCCATCCGGCGGCGGCAAGAGCACCCTGCTGCGCTGCATCAATCTGCTGGAGGACTACGAGGAAGGAGAAATCCTGTTCAACGGAACCAACATCAAGGACCGGTCCTTTTCCCTGGAGCATTACCGGCAGAAGGTCGGCATGATCTTTCAGCGGTTTAATCTCTTCGGCAACCTGAATGTCCTGGAAAATCTCAACATCGGACAGATCAAGGTCCTCGGGCGTACCCGCGAGGAAGCGACGGCCAAATCCCGGGAAATGCTCAAAAAAGTCGGCATGGCCGAATTTGAGCACCAGTCGGTGAAACGGCTCTCCGGCGGACAGATGCAGCGGGTAGCCATTGCCCGGGCTCTGGCCATGGATCCGGAAGTCATCCTGCTGGATGAGCCCACCAGTGCTCTGGATCCGCAGATGGTGGACGAAGTGCTGGCGGTCATCCGCGATCTGGCCCAGACCGGCATTACCTTAATCATCGTGACCCACGAAATGCGGTTTGCCAAAGACATCTCAGACCGCATCATATTCCTCAAGGATGGCATGCTGCGCGAGGAAGGTCCCCCGGAGAAGATCTTTACTTCCCCGGATTCCGAGGAAATGCAGCTGTTCCTGAAAAAATATCTGGAGGAGCGGATCTGATGAGCCGGACTCTGGATGACCATCTGACCCGGCAAGTGCTGCCGGATCTGATGCCGGATCTGATCCGGCTCTCCCGCTTTGTGTATGACCATCCGGAGCTGGGGCTGGAAGAAGTGGAATCCTCCCGGGCTCACATCGAGCTTCTTGAAAAATATGGCTTTACGGTGGAACAGCCGTTTAAGGGCCTGGCTACTGCATTTTGTGCCACCTTCGACACAGGCCGGCCGGGGCGAACCGTAGCCTTCCTTTCCGAGTACGATGCCTTGCCGGGACTTGGCCATGGCTGCGGCCACAATATCCTGGGGGCGGCAACCACCGGTTCAGGCATTGCCGCCTCCCGGCTCATCGAGCAGGGACGGATCCAGGTATTCGGCACGCCGGCCGAGGAGACCGTCGGTTCAAAAGTCACTCTGACCCGGGCCGGAGCGTTTCAGCAGGTCGACGCAGCGCTGTGTACTCATCCCGACCGGGCCTGGTACCAGAGCGGAACGACCATGGCCATGGAATCCATCCGGTTTGTTTACCGGGGAAAGCCGGCCCATGCGGCCTCTCATCCCGAAGAAGGGATCAATGCCCTGGACAGCATCATCCTTCTGTTCAATTCCATTGCCCTGCTGCGCCAGCAGCTCCATGAAACCGTTCGAATTCACGGGATCATCACCAAGGGCGGGGAAGCGGCCAACATCATTCCGGATCATTGTGAGGCGGAGTTCTACGTCAGAGCCAGAACTCAGAATGAGCTTGAGGGAGTCTCGGCCAGAGTCCGCCAGGCGGCCCAGGGGGCAGCCCTGGCCACCGGAGCCGTCCTGTCCATGGAACAGTTTGAGGAACCCTATCAGGATCTGGTGACCAACCAGACGATGTCCGCCCGCTTCAACCAAATCATGGCTGATCAGGGCATTGTCATGGTATCGGATCCGTCCAATCCGGGATCCATGGACATGGGCGATGTGTCCCACGCGGTGCCCACGATCAATCCCTTCTTCGCCATTGATGAATCAGGCACCTGCAATACCCATACTCCGGAATTTCGCGATGCGACTTTAACCCCCTATGCCAATCAGTCCATGGAACGGATCATTCGGGGGCTGAGTCAGACCGCCCAGGCACTCATCGCTGAGGATGCCTTTTTTGAAGAAGTACACCGGGAGTTCCTCGCTGCCGGTTTCCAGAGGACCTGATTCCTGATTTCCTGCCCCTCAGCCAATCAGGGTCAGCCCCGCAGGATTTCCACCCCCACGTCTGCCGGTTGGTCCCTGGGGCGAGTGGAAGAAACCAAATACAAAAGACAAAAGCCGGGAAGCCCTCGCAGATAGAGCCTCCCGGCTGATTTTTCGTTGATATCAGATATTTCGGAAGGATCGTCCAGAGATGAGCCGATCCTTCGAACGTCCAGCATGCCGCTAAGACCACCAAACCATCGAAGCCACTGAAATGAGAAAACTATTGGGAAAACTGATATAATAAGCTGAATCTAAAAAACCAAAGACAAGCAGAAGGTGTAACGATGGATGTAAAAAATGTCGGTTCGCGAGGTACAATGGTAACTTATCAGGATCTGGTGGATACCGAATTTGGCTGTACAACCAATATATATGTAATCAAAGGCCGGGAAGGCAGCATCGTCATCGATACCTTCCTGGGAGAGCAGATCATGGCAGAGACCATGGTCACGCTGGAGCGGGACCCCAATTCGGTCTGGGCAGTCATTAACACCCACAGTGACTGGGATCATATCTGGGGCAATTCCCTGTTCCGAAACGCTCATGTCATCGCCCACGACAATTTCTCGGACCAGGTGGAATTCCCGGACAGTCCGGGTTTCCAGGAGCTGGAAAAATACGCCATGGGTGAAGTGGACATCAAACTCCCCGACATAACGTTTGACTCCAGACTTCACCTGTCGGGCGAGGGGCTGGAACTGTTCCACTCGCCCGGTCATTCCGTTGATTCGATCACCATCTATGATGAGAAGGATCGGATTCTGATCGCCGGCGATAACTGCGAAAAACCAATTCCAAGCTACGTCAACCCGTTCCTTCTGGAGGAGCACCTGGCTTCTTTAAAGCAATACCTCACCTATGACTTTGAGGCGATCATTCCGGGTCATGGCGAGATGATGACTCGAACGGATCTCCTCACCAACATCCAGTACATTCAGGATCTGATCGAAGGGGACGAAAGCAAACTCAAAGCCTATGAGACAGGTCCCTGCAAGATGAATCATCTGACTAACCAGCTCTACATGGAAAGCCTGAAAGACTAAAAGCGGCGAAGGCCGCCAGCAGTCGGTCAGAACCGGCGCTGACTCTTGGACCGGCCATAACCGTTCAACCGTCGCTGCGCATTCGAACGGCAACTCTCCCTTGAACTGAACATGACAATAATTCTTCTCCTAGGAAAACCGGAGGATCGAGCAATGGCTCGGATCCTCCGGTTTTCGGCTTATTGAATCTCGGGGTCACTGGTGTTCCAGTAAGTGGAAAAATCGGGATAGGGCTGACCTTCCACCGCTGCCTTCAGACAGTCGGCATAATATTCCCAGCCGGCCTGAATCAGCTTGTACTGTTCCTCTGATTCCATGGGCTGAATCATGGTCAGCTGGGAGGAACCGGCTCTTGGTTCGGATATGCTGACCAAAATGAGCCAGGGCTCGGGCATTCCCTTCAGCTGCAGGGTGTAGCCGCAACCTTCGTTGACTTCCAGGATTCGGGCCGGTTCCGCCGGGGAACCCTTTTCCCAGTTCCAAATGATTTCAATTTCGTTTTGATCAACATATTGCCAGGGACCGATCCACTGAGAAGTCAGGTCAGACTGCGTCAGCCAATCCCACAGGGCGGCGGGGGGAAGGGAAAAGGTACGGTCTACCCGAATGACGGGGACTTCTTCCTCATGGATCTCTCGAACTTTCATGGACATGGCTCCTCCTGTAGACGCAGCGGTCTGGTTCATATGATTCTACTATACCGTATCAGCGGGTTCAGGAAAAGGTGGAAGCCGGCGGGAGCGGTCGGTGTGTTTAGGGGTTTCCCGGATCCGGCGGGGCCAACCGGTGGAAATGGGAAAAGCTGCTTTCGGCACTGGTCCGAAGGCAGCTTTTCCCTTGATCGGTGGGCGATTAAAAAAGGGTCGTGATCTAATTTGCCGATGTCTGATTTACTTGATGTGCTGTTTGGCGTGAAGGCGAAGAAGCTGCTTTTTCGCCCGGATGAATTCCAGAAGGTCTTCCTGGTCTGCCGGCGGCCACAAGGCAACATCCAGAAGCAGATCGTGCAGTTCGGCTTCCACACCGGTGAGGTAGGCTGGAGACTCCGGTTCCATTACCAGTGCCGGGGAAACCCCAAACGATTCCGTCAGCTTCATCAGAGTATCCACGGAGGGATTGGTCTTCTCGTTCAGAATATCGGAGATATAGGAGACGGACAGTCCAGTGGACTGGGCGATGTCCTTCAGCTTCATCTTCTTCAGTTGTTTCAGTTCTTTCAGTTTTCGTCCGACTTTCATCCATTTCGGGCAGGAATCATTCCACCGACGGTTTTTTGCTTCCCGGGGTACTGCCGTTCTCCTTTCCTGATATTCCGTAAAAAACGTATTGGATATATTATAGCAGAATTCCGTAATGAGCGTAATTTTGACTTTTTTCTCACGATGAATTTCGATATAATTGAAATTAATACAGAAAATTACGCTATAAGCGAAATAGAAGGTGATTGCTTGTTTGAAATCGGAGCCAATATCAAATCGATCCGTCAACACAAAAACATCTCGCAGCGCAAGCTGGCCGAACGGGCCGGAATTTCCAATACGTACTTGTCGGATATCGAGGTGGGACGGACGAATCCTTCGTTGAAAACTCTCGAAAAAATTGCTGCTGCCTTGGAAATGGAAATAAAAGAGCTGTTTTAACCGCCGATTCCGGCGGTTTTGTTTTGGCCAAATGATACCCGTAAAATGGTTTACAGAGTACAATAGGAGTAAGAATCCAAGTTGGATACAGAGGAGGCTCCCGATGTCAGAGCAAATGAACCTTTATGAAATTACGAAAACCAGGGATTTAGATTATCTGAAGCTGCTGTCCCGCCAGTTCCCCAATATCGCCACGGCGTCCACGGAAGTCATCAACCTGTCGGCGATTCTGAACCTGCCCAAGGGCACCGAGCATTTTATTTCGGATATCCATGGCGAGTGGGAATCCTTCAATCACGTCATGCGCAATGCCTCCGGCGTTATCCGCACCAAGATTGACGATATCTTCGGGAATACGCTGATGGCGCATGAGAAGAAAACACTGGCCACGCTGATCTACTATCCGGATGAAAAGCTCGAGGAAATTGAGAAAGACGGCCCCATGTCCAAGGACTGGTACCGGATCACTCTGTTCCGCCTGCTTCAGGTCTGCAAGCTGGTATCGACCAAATATACCCGTTCCAAGGTACGTAAAGCTCTCCCTAAGGATTTTGCCTATATCCTGGAAGAGCTGATCCATGAAAATGAAAACCGGCTGAACAAGGCGGAGTACTATAACGGCATCATCGATTCCATCATCGATCTGGATCGTGCCAAGGCCTTTATTGTGGCCATCTCTGAACTGATTCAGCGGCTGTCGGTAGACCGCCTCCATATCATGGGCGATATCTATGACCGCGGACCCGGAGCCGATCTGGTCATGGATTCCATGATGGATTACCATACCCTGGATATCACCTGGGGCAATCACGACATCCTCTGGATGGGGGCGGCGGCAGGCTCCGAGAGCTGCGTCGCCAATGTGGTGCGCATTCAGGCCAGATACGACAATCTCGATGTCCTGGAAGATTCCTACGGCATCAATCTGATGCCGCTGGCTCAGCTGGCCATGGATGTGTATGACGGTCAGAATCTGGCAAAGTTCATGCCCCGGGGAGATTCCATTGCGGAAAAGAGTCCCAAGGAGATTGACCTCATTGCGAAGATGCATAAAGCCATTTCCATCATCCAATTCAAGGTGGAGGGGCAGCTGATTCTGGCCAATCCCGACTTCCATATGGAGGAACGGCTGCTGCTGGACAAGATTGACTTTGCACAGGGCACCGTCCGTCTGGCCGGTGGAGAGTATCCCTTGAATGATACGGATTTCCCCACGGTGGATCCATCGGATCCCTACCGGCTGACGGAAGAGGAAGAGTGGGCGATGAAGAAGATCACCCAGTCTTTCGTCAACTCCAACCGGCTGGATGAGCATGTTCGGTTCCTGTTTTCCAAGGGATCCATGTTCCTGACCTTCAACGGCAATCTGCTGTTCCATGGCTGCATGCCGCTCAATGAAGACGGCACGTTCATGGCGCTGAACATTGAGGGAACATCCTACCGCGGTCAGGCTGCCTTTGAGAAATTTGAGCAGATGGCCCGCATGGCGTATTTCTCGCGCAAGGAAGAGGACCGCGAACTGGGCCGCAACATCATGTGGTACCTGTGGTGCGGCGAAAAATCCCCGCTCTTCGGCAAGAAACGGATGACGACATTCGAGCGGTACTTTGTCGATGACAAAACGACTCATGTGGAAGAAAAGAATCCCTACTTCGACCTGAGAGAACAGGAAGATGTTCTGCGTCACATTTTTGAAGACTTTGGCCTAAAGTATGAAACAGCCCATATCATCAACGGCCATGTGCCGGTCAAGGTGAAGAAGGGTGAGAGTCCGGTCAAGGCCAACGGTAAAGTGTTTGTCATTGACGGCGGGTTTGCCAAAGCCTATCAGAAGGAAACCGGCATCGCCGGCTACACCCTGATCTACAATTCCCAGGGGATGCATCTGGCCATGCACGAACCCTTTGAGAGCACCCAGATCGCTATTTCCGAAGAAAAGGACATTCTGTCCACCATAACGATTGTCGAAAAAACAAGACTGCGCCAGCTCATTGCCGATACCGATATCGGAGCTGAGCTCAAAGGTCAGATCAATGATCTGTGTCAGCTGCTGGATGCTTACCGCAGCGGCCGGATCAAGGAGGCCATCACCAAGTAGGAAGATCGAAATTCCAGATTTCAATTTGAACAGAATTTGGATCAGCCCATTCACTCAACAGCTCGGCAGGCCCTGCAAATCGCAGGCCTGCCGAGCTGTTTGGATTATCACTTTGGAGCACGGGGAGAATCTTCTCAGGGAGCGGTGATGTCCGGAACGGCCGGTTTGCGGCGGAACCGGTTCACCGTGACATTGGCCGCGGCATTTTTTGTGGCGGCTGCAAAAGATCGGACGATGAACAGCGTATTCTCTTTCATGACCTCACCCAGCTTGGCCGTGGCCTCCAGGCTGGCACTGCGCCGCAGGCTTCCTCGGTCGGGTTCGGTGAGGGCTGACAGATAGCGCTGAGCAATGCAGCCACAGCGCAAGGTCAGGAGGGCGTTGATGGATCCCTCCGTGACGGAGGAGACCACCAGAGTGGTGAGGGGCACCGCTCCGGGAATCAGGGTCATTACACTGCCTCCGATCAGGGAGGAGACGATGGGTTCAATCTGATCCTCAATCAGATCGGCGTCCTCCAGGCTGCGGGAAATCAGAACAGTGGCCGCAACATTGCCGTACAGAGTCAGGATCCGCTTCAGCGACGGCCTGGCTTCATACATGTGCACGATTTTCCAGAGCAGCTTCGCCAGGGATACGAGCACAAACAATCCGTCCAGCGAACCATTCTGAGAAATTGCCGTTGTGAGAAAAACATCGGTGGCTTCCTTCTTAATGAGGCGGTCTGATTCCTGATCCAGCAGTTCATAGGCTTTCAGGAGCTCCCTTTCCTTATTGTCCCCGGGCAGCGCCAGACCAAAGGCGATGATCCGCTTATTGTTCTGCATCAGCCTATGAAGATCTTCCACGTACCGGAGGTACTCCGGGGAGGTTCGGTCCTTTGGCAGCTCAGGCTGGACCCTGAACCTCAGTATCGAGAACAGGGGGTATACCAGAAGACCCAGGAACAGGGCGACGATCAGTACAGTCAGTCCACCGCCCAACCAGGGGTGGATCGCCCAGCCCCAGTTGATCAGCTGCAGGCTCTGATTGATTGCAATCAGCATAAAAAAGAACAGAAAGCCGACCAGGGGCAGTACGACCCAGCGCTTAAGTTGATCCTTCCATTCATTCAATGACTTCACCTTCTTTCTGTCGATTCAAGTGCCGCAGCCTGCGACTTTCAGCAGGCCAGCGTTTTGAGGAATCGGTTTATCTGATGATATCACACAGAAATGAAGAGGAAGATAAGGTTTTTTTAACATCGCTGCCGAAAAGGGTATTGTCGAAAACGAGTATCGTCGAAAAGGAGTATCGCCGAAAAAGAGTATCACCGAAAAAGTTAAATGTTTTTATAACATCAGAAAGATCCTAGGACAAACGCATCAATTCAAACAACATAACCTTAAAGGAAACTGTCCCCTGGCCATTACAGGCCAGGGGACAGTTTCAGCTTGAAAGGTGATTTTGGAGCGCACTTTCCCCAAGGTTTTTGTCGTTTTCTCCAAGATCCCTATTTTTTATTCAAATTTGCATTTTCTAAAGCGTTTTTCAAGACATTCTCGTCAAAGGAATTGAGCAGCTTAGCCAGATTATCTTCGAATCCCCAGGAGAAATCCTTCCGGATCAGCCGGATACTGCTGTTCTTTTTCATCAGTGGCTGGACCAGTTTGAACAGGGACAAGGCCATCTTATTGAGGATGCTCAAATTGGTGAACGCCTGTCGATCCACTGTCGTGTTGTCGTCTTCGTGGAAGGTATAGTCCAGATGCCAGTGCAGCTGGTTTTCCACACTCCAATGCCCCCGGATCGCGTCTCCGCCGAGTTCAACATCATTGAGACTGGTGATATAGTATCGGATTTCAGTGCTCTCTTTGCCGGTTATTGTGCTGAATATCCTTTTCTCGTAACAGATGAAATTACGAAGCCCCTGCCACTCCTTATCCAGATCAATGGCCTTGGTCATATAGAACTGCCTGGTTTCAATCTGACTGTGAGATTTTTCAGTGGTCTCGAAATAATTCTTTCCAGCTTTTCGAATTCTGACTTTATTCTTCTCCGTGAAGGATTCAGCGGCAGCCAGTGCCAATTTTCCCTGATTACCCTTCAGGGCACCAACATAGTTTCCGCCTCGCTCCATGATGATTCCGATGGTTTTGGTCTGCGTGTGCAGAGCATCAAAGGTGACGATGGCATTTTTGAGTTGGAGCATTTTGAGTGCTTCCTGGGCAGCGGGGATCTCATTGGTTTTGCTGTCGATCTGATGAGAGACTATGCAGACGCCATTGGAGGCATCGTAGATATGCAGAGTCTGCAGATTACGGATCTCCTGATCAGTACCGGCTTTGCGTCCCGTACCGCGTTCTTCTTTCCCATCAATGCACAGTTGACGTACCGATGATTTGATGCCCAAAGACTTCCTGAGGACAGCCATATTCTCCATTAGAAACAGTACAGTAGCCTTTTCCAGCTGCTCCGAGGCAATCAGTGAGAAGACCCGGCGAAACGTGTCATGAGAAGGAATCCCATTGTTCAGCTTCAGGAATTTTTTCAGCCACTTGTGCTTGGCATTGCCAAACCGCTCGATCTCATTCCAACTCGAGGCATTGCCAAGCACCGCCAGAAAGGCGATCACCAGGATCTCCTCGAGCGGGTAGTCGGTCATCGCCTGGATCCTGACATCTTCGATCTCCCGGAACAGGCGAATAAACCGCTTCATGATCTTTTGGGGAGGGGTGTACTCGTCAATGGTTATGCCGGTGGCTTTGATGACTTCCCGGTATTCCAGGATGGGTCTGCAAATCTTGCTCATAGCTGGTCCTCCCACTTCAAGTTATATTTCAATCGTAGTTGTCTGGTGACCTCGGGTTCCGCGGAACGGTAAATCCGGTCATTGATGCTGACCATGTAGACCAGAGGAAAAAGGAGCATCACGGTTGGAAGATCCTCACCAAAGTGTCTAGCCATCGTGTCCCGGATCATCAATTGACTCCGCTGGATCCCAAACTCTTGGGGCTTGGTCAGAACCGCGTCAAAATCAAGGTCTGGGAAGCGCCTGGATAGATAGGATTGTTTGAACAGAAGAGAGTCGTAAGTTCCATACAAAAACGAGAGGATGGATGCTGCCATGACCAGGTCACCAGCTTTGGTGAAAGTACGGCGCAGGCCTTTGTGGATGTTCTCGCAGATGGTAAGAACCGTTGTGGACATGCCAAACTCCAAAACAACCGGTGGCTCATTCACTTTGTCCTTGGGCGGGATCAAGCCATCTTTCTCAGTGATCCGACCCAGATAACCATCACTGACCCGGCGAACTTTGTCTGTGCCTTTGATCCGCTCCGAATGGGCAGCATACAGATAGTACTTACCTTTGACGACGTTGATGTAGGTACCTGGTTTCTTATGTTTAAGCACCCAATCGGGATAATCAGCCATTCCTCCACCACCTTTTGTATTACATAGTATGTAATACAATTATGCGCTAAAAACCGACAAATAACAAGGGGAAGTCATTTGTCGGTTAAAATGAAGGCTAATTGATGCGTTTATCCTAGAAAGATCCATCCGCTTCGAATCCTGGCGTGAATCTGTCCGATGATTCTGATACAATAATGGCAGACAGAGTGCAGCCGTCGCCTGCTGTCAGCCGGCGACTTCGCGTGTTTGCGCTGTCTACATAGGGCAAGGGTCCTTTTATAGGCCATGGGTTCGAAACCCAGCGTAAACCCGCCTTCAGCATTCAGATCCCGGCAATCATGCAGGGAGAACCTCCATTGCCCGGCTCTGCTGAGGGTGGGTTTATAATTACAGTTAAAAAAGGAGTACCAGGTTATGAGCGAAATTTTCTGGCAGATCGTTGCAATTGTGTTTCTTCTGCTCGCCGCCCTTGTGATCGGACTGCTCTGGCTCAGATATCGCCGGACCACAATCATTTTCGATTACCAGCGCGGACTTAAATACGTGAACGGCCAACCGCCGGAACTGCTTGAACCGGGCAGATACTCGTATTTTTCCCATAACACCCGTATGGAGTCGTTCGATATGAGATCGATTCTGCTCCAGATCAGCGGACAGGATGTGCTGTGCCGGGACAAGGTGGGGATTAAGGTAAGTTTATCGGCCACGTATCAGATCGAGGATCCCAGGATCCTGATGGCTGGCTATGAAGATTACTATGACCATCTCTACCACCATCTTCAAATTGCTCTTCGGGATACTATGGCTACGATGGAGCTGGACGAAGCGCTGGACGACCGCAATTCAATTGCCCAGGCCATCAGCCTGGCCCTGAAACCCGACTTCATGCCAGGGCTCAAGGTAACGACGGTTGAAATCAAGGATCTCATGCTTCCGGCCGATTTGAAGAAGGTCTATGCCGATGTCGTGAAAGCCCGCAAGGAAGGGCAGGCAGCCCTGGAACGGGCCCGCGGAGAAGCGGCTACCATGAGAAACCTGGCGAACACGGCCCGCATGATGGAGAAGAACCCCGAACTCCTGAAACTGCGCCTGATCCAGACCATGGAATCGACCCAGGGTAATACCTACCATGTTGCCCTCGGCTCGAAACCATCCGACACAGTCGGGACGTCAGAAACAGAGTAATCGAAAGCCCTCCTTCAGTGATCCGAAGGAGGGCTTTCGAATTTCTCCAGTCAGCTTCTCCAGGCAACCCCTTGAGTGATTTCTGGAATCGGAGAAAATCAAAAAAATTGAATTACCTCTTTGCAATACGCCGGAAAAATGATAGACTATAATTTGTAACGCGATAAAAAGCGAACAGGCTGGTGTGGCTCAATGGTAGAGCAGCGGTATCGTAAACCGCAGGTTGGGGGTTCGATTCCCTTCACCAGCTCCAGTGAATCGAATTGGCGGCTGGATGGCCGCCAATTTTTGTTTGTTGCAGAACCGGATTCATTTTACAGAATCTGACATATAAAACGAAAAGTGCACCCTGAGCGGGTGCACTTTTCATTTTCATCAGATTTCCGGCGTTAAACCGTTTCTTCTCTGGTCTCCATAGCCTCATCATCAATAGCAAAGGCCTCTGGAATGGGAACCAGATCTTCTTCCGGTTCGCGGTCTTCTGCTCCTGCCGGGAACAGGATATTCAGAGTAAAGGCGATCAGGAAACAGACCACGATGGGTGAACCGCCCATGATGTCACGGACCAGCTGGGGGAAGAACTGAAGGGATTTTGGCTGCATGTACAGTCCCATGCCGATGGCCAGCGCGATGCCGACAATCATTTTGTTGCGGTAGGTCATGGGCTGTTCGGTGATCAGCTGAATACCGGACATGGTAATGGCAGCAAAGACGGTAATGGTTGCTCCGCCAAGAACCGGGTAAGGAATGGTCGTCATGACGGCTCCGAATTTGGGAATAAAGCCGGCGATCAGGATGACGGCAGCCACGACGGTGAAGACTTTCTTGGCAACGACTTTCGTTGTCACAATCAGACCGACATTCTGGCTGTAGGGGTCGGTCGGCAGGCCGCCCATGATGGCACCGATGATGCCCATGAGACCCTGGCCCTTGATTCCTCCGCCCAGCTCAGAATCCTTCGCCTGGCGGCCGAAGCCGCCGATGGTGGTTGAGGAGACGTCTCCGATGGTCTGAACGGCCTGGACGATGTACATCAGGATCATCAGGACGATGGCCCCGGGATTGAACTCAAGACCCCATTTCATGATGGAGGGAACAGCAAACCAGGAAGCAGAACCGATCTTGCCAAAGTTAATGCCAAGAAGGAATACAGATACGACATAGCCGCTGAGAATACCGATCAGCATACCGGAGATCCGGATATAGCCTTTGCCCCGTAGGTTGCAGGTCAAAGTCACAATCAAGGTGATGACTGCAACCAGCCAGTATTTGGGGAGTCCGAAGTCTTCCGCCTGGACTGACCCGCCGGCAATATAGTTGATGGCGGTTCCGTAAAGTGACAGCCCAATGGCGAGAACGACGGTACCGCTGACGATGGGCGGGAAGAACTTACGGATTTTTCCAATAAACAAACCGATCAGGATCGATGCCAGTCCTCCAAAGATCTGGGCTCCGAAGATCGCTTCGATTCCCCAGGTCTTGCCAATGGTCAGAAGCACCGGAACATAAGCGAAGGCAACACCCATGACATTGGGCAGACCCATTCCGAATCCAAAGACCGGATACAGTTGAAGCAATGTGGTGAGGCCGCCGATGATCATGGCTGCCTGCGTCAGGAGGATTTTGTCCGCTTCCGGCAATCCGATGGCATTGGCAATAATGATGGGAGGAGTAATGTTTCCGATCAGCATGGCCAGCACATGCTGAAGTGCCTGGGGGAATGCCTGGCCCAGGGTTGGGTTCCCGTTGAGACGGAAGAGTTCATTGTTGAGAGATCGTTGACTCATGAAGACTACCTCACTTTTTCTGTCGGTTCTACATACCGTTATTTATCATAATAAGAACTTTAGAGCATACATTGTATAAAATCAATAAACTCAAACGATTTAATTTTCAAGTTTATAACTTTGAGGATTAAGGCGGGGATTTTTTGTAAACCTTTTGATCCACCATTTCAGAAACTGAATTAATTTGTGAAATTAATAATAAGTTTAAAATTATCATTTTGATAAAAACGTTCCATTTTACGATGGGTAATTAGAAAGAAGTAAAACTGTTTTTCTGGATGAATGATAATGAAAGTAATGTTTCGATACGAAAGCGGCACATAAAGTTCTTTAAATCTGTTTTATTATAAAAATGGTGCCGCCCTGTTATTTCCGTTATTATCGGTTCGACGCGGAATTCATCATCATAATTCATCCGGTTGACTCACTCTTCGAAAATTATAATAAATAAAGAATTAAAATGGATGGATAATATTTTAAGCAGTTCTTTTGGATCAAAGAAAACCCTCGAATTCTAGTGGTATCTGAAGGTGATCAGACAGGAACAGGAACTGCGAAATACACCGATCAGACCATACATGGTTTCTTTATAGAATAAAACACCACCTGATTCCTCAACGAATGGAGAAGTCAGGTGGTGTTGGATGGCATGCGAGACGTCGACTTCGCTCGAAGGCTGATTTTCAAGCAGGGTGCAGCGGTATTTCGATCCAGGAAGTTCGTCACTTACCAGCGTTTGGGAAGAAATCGATTTACGAGCGTCAGGGCGAGCAGATACATACTGAGGATGAGCAGCAGCAGCGGGTTCCATTCCAGGTATCCGCTGGGATACAGCATGACGGGACGGGTATAGAGAAGGAAAGGAACGTTGCCAATGATGTGAATCGAAAGGATCCCCATCACCAGGAAAATACCAGCGACAAGATCTTTGGTGTATTTGAGTCCGGTAATTCCGATGACGATAAATACGATTTGCTGCAACAGCGCTTGAAGAAACACCGGATACGAAACCAGAGACTGCCGCCGGGTAATCACAAGCAGTGCCGTCAGGGAACAGATCAGATAAAAGCCTGAAAAGAAAATCAGGACCTCCACCTTTGTTCGATGATGCTGGGGATGAAAGGTCTGGATCAGCTCTCCGGTCTGAGTATCATAAAACTTGTTTGCGACATAAAGAACGGACAGTGAAACGATCAGGGGTGCAATCAGCTGGTAGACCATAATAACATATCGTTTGGATTCGCGGGACGCCTGATTGGGCGACAGAGCAGCCATGATGGCGAACAGCAGGATGGGAAGAAGCCAAAGTCCCCGTAGCTCTTTGAACTCAAACCTTACCTGCTTAATCAACCGATTCATTCACGGCCTCATTCCGGACTGCGTCAAAATAGACATCCTGAATGGTGGGATGAATTCGACGCCACTCGTTCTTCAGTTCCTTCGGGCGGTTTTGGAACAGGACGCGTTGACTGGTTGATCCGCTGATGGGATCGGTATCCTGAGTGATGACCCAGTGGGGGGCTTCGATGGACATGCCCCGGGGGATGTGGAATAATCGAGGGACAATGGACTCTTTCAAGGCAAGAGCAGATCCGCTATGGGCGATTTGTCCGCGGTTCATCACTGCAATGACATCAGCGGTGTCCTCAATATCTTCCACGATATGAGTTGAGACAATAACAGGGGTGTTTTCTGAAATGGACTTGATCAATCCGGTAAAGGATACTCGCTCCAGGGGGTCAAGCCCCGCTGTGGGTTCATCGACAATAATTAGTTCCGGTTTCCCAATAAGTGCAAAGGCAATGCCCAGGCGACGCAGCATCCCTCCGGAAAGGGTTTTGATCAGTCGATCCTTTTCTTCTTCTAAATTCACCTGCTCCAGCAGATGGGACCAATTCAGATTTCGATGCTCATCCTTCATGATCGCCGCATACTGGACCCCTTCCTTCACGGTCAGATTCCCGAAAAAATTGAATTTCTGGGGCAGGTACCCGATTCTCAACGTTGAGATCGGCTGATCCTGAAAAGTAATAGTACCTTCATATTCCACCAGGGAGGTGATGCACTTCATTAAGGTAGTCTTTCCTGCACCATTTGGTCCCAGCAGCCCCAGCAAACCTTTCTCGAATTGAAAAGACAGATTCCGGACGGCTGCTTTATCTTTATATTTCTTAGTCAGTGAATCAATTTTTAGCATGTTAGCTTTCTCCTATGATCCGGTGAACGGTCTCAAGACTGATCATACCTTGGTGGATGCTGCTGATCAGTTCGCGAACGATGCGCTCTCGCTCAGACACCGATTTTTTGAAATAGGGCATTAATTCTTTTTCTGTTTCCATCACATATTCCTGATCCTCAATTGTTACATTCAATCCTCTAATCATATAAAACACCACATCCTGAACATCAATGGGCTGGCGCCTGAGCGCGAAACTTCCATTAATCAAGCTGTATAGGATCATTTCTTCGCTCTGATCTTTGACAAGTGCGGAAACCTTGACGGTTCCAAAGTCTTCGAATCCGATTAGATGATTGTAAGAAGTGCTGAGCCATAAACCGTGTAGAAATTTATAGTCTGTTCCAGACTGAGACAAACCATATTTAGCTGCCACCGCCTGAAATTTTTCATTTGATTGTTGAACCTGAGAGGTCAGTAAGTCGATCTCAGTGGGAGTAATCGAGGCGACATAGGCAGTAGTGGCATCGAGCTGATGAAGATTGCCATAATAGAGACTGACCCCCATATTTGATTTCCCTCGGAATACGCCATCGGAAGAACGATCCAGGCTGGAAATAATCTCTTTCCCGGATTTGGTCTGCAGTGTCAGCTCATAATCGATGGGATTCGTATTATAGGCCGCGCTGAAATTGATCGAATAGCCATCATAAATAAAAGCAGCTGGCTGAATTCTGGCCAGGGGAAGCCAGTTGAAGAATGCCGGAAACGCAGCGGCCTTGTAATTTCCCGGGAAATAAGGAGAATTAAGCCCATCATATTTCAGGGTAATTTTTTTAACCTCCCTCTCTTTCAGAGAAAGCGGAATGCTGAACACCTCTCCATCCTGGTGAAATGGAATCGACATAGAATCGGCCAGGACTTCGCGAATGCGGAAGCCGTGATACAGCGAACCATTGATCGCAGTGGTGTCGGATACAGCAGTCAATGTCATATCCACTACAAAGGCGGCCTGACGGGATAACTCGACGTTTATATTCATATGATTGATTTCGTAGGTAATGGGGTAGAGCTCAGGGTTTGGCAGCGGAGCCATACTGTAATACTTGAAATTATAATTGTTCTCTGCCAACGGATCCCCGTTTGAACCCATGGGGCGTCTCAGCCAGGCCGGCTGGGACCATTGCCATGCGGAAAAGATCACGGAAGCCAGAAGGAGCAGAGTGACTGGCAGAAATTTCTTGCTTTTGATTCTTGCAGTAATGATAAGCGTGAGCAACAGGAGCAGTGATAACAGAATCGTTAAGAATTTAAAGAGCCGAGTAACTTCGGTATCGAACCCATACAGGGGATTTTGAGCAATGTTTACACTGTAGGGTCCCAGATTGAGCCATGAGAACAAGCTGACATAGGGTAATACAATCTTGCTCACCGGAGAAACCGTAAAGGACAGGAACAGGAGAGCAAGATATTTGATCCGGTGTTGAATTAAATAACCAATCAGGTATCCGATCACAGCACAGGTAATATTGTTGATGAAGATATAGATCAGATGCAGGCTGAATATTTCGTTGAAGAGCCAGGGCGGGATATGCCCGGAAAGCCTCATCACAAGACTGATTCCGGTTAAAAGAAAAAAATGAATGAGATTGACCAGGACAATCGTGAGAAAGGAAGCGAAAATATAGCGATACATCCGGGTGCCCAGACTTGCCATTGCATCACGATAATCCTCACTGGTCATGCGGAAGGCAAAATTTGCGCCATACACCATGTTTAACAGGAAACTGACCTGAAGAAACAATGTGATTCCATGAGCCGAAAGCGGCTCTGTGTACATAATATAAGTATAAAACAGCAATTCAAGCCCTAGAAATACGTAGATCCACCTTGTCCGGTTTAACTCTTTTAAAGGCTCAATCACTTTTTATGTGGGATTATGATTTTCCCTGTTTACACGGAGAGGTCGACGTGGTAGCCTGACTGGCCGACTAGCCCAGCATTTATGCAGCATAGCGGCAAGGCTGGCGGAACCACGCCGACAGAGGCTCCATGTCAACTTGGGAAAATCCCACAGTTTTTGTGATTGACCCCTTTTAAATGAATAAATGTCATAAGAATCTCCATAGTAAATGAAATATATCGACGAATCAGAATTTTGCCTGATTCGTCGATTTAAGTTTATTTTAATATGCTAATCAGGGTCACTCATGGATCCCCATCCATATGCTCCTCCCAATGGACCGGCAGGATTTAGAACAAAATAATGACCTGCTGAAGTACTAATAGGACCAATATTGAAATCGAAGGATTTGCCGATGTACATTCTTCGCTCGAAAATAACCGGTTTTAACAGAGAATCTTCCCGCAACTCGTAATAAAGATCGTTATCGCTCGTTCCGTAATTTTGACCGCTGATTCGTAAATCACCCTTATCGGCATGCTGAATTGAGCCGGAAGTTTTTCCCCAGCTGTCAGGGTAAATTGTCAGTGTCAATCGATCTCCGACTGAAGCTAGTACTGGAACAGACAGGCTGAATGCGACAATAGTTGCTAGAATAATGTTGTAGTAGTTAATAGGTTTTTCGTAACTGTAATTAACTGCCATAATATAAGCATGCAGAGTGAGTGTCGCCGGCTCCCACCTTGAGGTTCTTCCTCGTTTATGAGAGTGGCGCCTCACCTCTTGCGGCAGTTCACGAATGAGCTGGATGTTGAGACTTTTGGGTCTTCTCCGTCTGTCCAAGGAGGTTGTGAGCCGCCGGAGCGTGAGGGTTCACCCTGTAAATCTTGATCTTAGAGGTGATCTATGTTCTATCTGGGCATTGACATCGGCAAGAACAACCATGAAGCAGGTTTCATCAGGGAGGATGGCAGCCATGTGGGCAAGTCTCTGCGCTTCACAAACACCCAGGAGGGCTTCGAGAAGCTCACCCAGTTAATTCAGGATCGCCTCCCACAGGATGAAACCTTCTGCATCGGGATGGAACCTACGTTCCCGAACTCTGTAACGATGAAAAATCCTAGAAGTGTTGAAAATCAATGGTTTTTGGCACTTTTTTCTTGACCTTTTCATCGTTACACATTATAATTAGAACGAGGCGGTGAAACTTATGGGCATCATTTATAGCAAAAATCAGAAGACTGGAATCACCTACGCGTATGATAACAAGCCATATTGGGATCCAGAGAAAAAACAGTCCCGAGCTACCCGCAAATTGATTGGTAAAGTAGACCCCGTGACCGGTGAGATCGTTCAGACTCGCCCTTATCGCAAGCGGGCAGCTGAGCCTTCTGAAAAACCCAAGCAGGGCCCTATTCCTGTTTTGAACACCGAACGAAAGTTCATGGGGGCTTCCTACTTGCTGGATCAAATTGGCAAGGAGACTGGTGTGGAAGAAGACTTGAAGCTTTGCTTTCCCAACGAATACAAACAGATCCTCTCTTTGGCCTACTATCTGATCATGGAGGAGAATAATTCCCTGTCCCGGTTCAGTCATTGGCACAGACTGCATCGCCATCCCTTCGGTAAAGATATTGCCTCACAGCGCTCCAGTGAGCTGTTTCAGAGCATCACAGAAGATCAGCGGATGAACTTCTTCAAGAAACAAGGCAAGCGTCGAATCGAGAAGGAATATTGGGCATTTGATACAACCTCCATCTCCAGTTACTCAGACACCCTGGCGCAGGTTAAGATGGGCAAGAACAAGGAAGGCGACCGACTGCCTCAGTTCAACCTGGCTCTGCTGTTTGGCGAGGAATCCGGATTACCATTCTATTACCGCAAACTCCCCGGTAACATCACGGATGTGAAAACCATCAAGCGACTGATGCAGGAGTTTGATGTGATGGGGTATCAGAAAGTCAACATGGTCCTGGATCGGGGTTCTACAGCAAAGAGAACATCAACTGGGTCTATCAGAGCCATCAGAAGTTTCTGATCGGCCTGCGCTTGAATCTGAACTACGTGAAAGAGGTCCTGGAACAAGAACGGGACAATCTGCAGCTTTGGAGCAACCTGGATCCTCAATTTGGCACGTATGGGATCTGCCGTTCCATCGAATGGGAGTATACGCAGGATCGTCCCCGTAAGGGCGACGTATTGACCGAAAAACGCCGGGCATACCTGCACCTGTTCTATAACGATGAGAAAGCCGCAAAGGACCGAGTGGACCAGAATGAACTATACACGCAGCTCTACTATGAACTGACCCATAACGAACGCAAAGACTATCACGCCAAAGATTATGCCAAATACTTTGATGTCGTCGAAACACCAAAGCGTGGAGTCAAGGTAACGGCAAAGGAAGACGTCATGAAGGCTGAAATCCGCAACTATGGCTATTTTGCGATGCCGTCCAACGATGTTCGCGATCCCTTCGAAGCGCTCTGTCTGTACCGCAGCAAAGACATTGTGGAGAAAGGATTCGGCAATTTGAAAGATCGTCTAAACTTCAGACGAATGCAGGTTTCTTCCGAACTTGCCCTTGATGGCAAGCTATTTGTAGGGTTTATCGCATTAATCTACTTGTCCTACTTGAAAAAGAAGATGCAGGAAGCGAAGCTATTCGATCGATGGACGCTCCAGGGAGTACTGGATGAAGTGGACCTCATTGAAGTGTTTCAGGCACCTGAGGTCGGAAAAGTCATTGGTGAAGTGACAAAAAAACAGAAGGAGCTATTCCTGTCGTTGGGAATAACTCCACCATCGTTATAGATTCCGGGAACGTAGGATGGAAGCCACCGGCCATTACTGGCTGGCGCTTTACTCATTTCTGCATGAACAAGGCTATATTCTGCACGTGATCAATCCGATCCAATCCGACAGTCTTCGAAACTTCCACATCCGTCAACAGAAGACTGACGCGGTGGACTGCTTCTTGGTGGCCGAAGTCATCCGCTTTGGCAAGTTCACTGAAACTCACCTTGCGGATGAGGATATCCTGGTCCTTCGCAATTTCGCTCGTTTTCGTGAATCTCTGAAAGACTCCTGCGCAAACTATAAACGCCAAGTTATCACAGTCCTGGATCAGGTATTCCCGGAATATGACAAGCTCTTCTCGAATCTGTTTGGCCAAAGCTCCAAGGCCTTTCTAAAGACTTATGGAACTCCTGAACAGGCGATGGAGGTTGACACCGATTCTTTGGCTGATTTGCTTAATAAGGCCAGCAGAGGTCGTCACAGCGCCGATAAAGCGGAGCAGCTCAAAGAGGCTGCATCCCGGTCAGTTGGCGTTACCATCTGCTCGGATGCCTTTGCCTTTCAGCTGAAGATCCTGATTGAGCAGATTGAGTTCACAGAAGGCCAGCTTCATGAAATCGAAAATAAGATTGACACGCAGTTAAAGAAAATCAACTCCGTCATTCAGACGATCCCTGGTGTCGGGGCTGCTACTGGGGCTATGATCCTGGCGGAAATTGGAGACATCAATCGCTTCTCTACCCCAAAGAAGCTTGTCGCATTTGCAGGAATGGATCCCACCATGATGCAGTCCGGCAACTTCACCGGACTGCACAACCGACTCTCGAAGAAGGGCTCACCCTATCTTCGGCGGGCAGTGTGGATGGCTGCTGTATCCGCTTCCAGGCATGATCCGGTCTTCAAGGCCTTCTATGAGAAGAAACGATCCGAAGGGAAGTCCCATGGGACTGCCATCGGTGCTGTATCACGGAAACTACTGTACACCATCCACGCTGTACTGAAGGCTAATAAGCCGTATGAGGTTCATCTGGATACCATCTCATAAGTTAGCCATCATAACTCTCCGATAGCCCACATCCCTGTGGGTCTTGTTGGCGTGCACTTATTTTCCAGATAAATCTTTTTGGGGAATTTCTTTTCAAAATCACTACCTCATTCAATTTTCTTGACGATCCCTATTGACATTAAATAGCTGGTCTCATAATTATATTTGCAGCTGCTAGTTACAGATTACACCTTGATAATATTAAGTCAATGTACATCTAGTTACTAATAAGTAAACCAACAATTGGTTAAGATATAATTGTTTAAAATCTAAAATTTAATCTTGATACGCACCAGCATGTTTTCGGATTGAGCAATCAGACCGCCGCTGTTAGTATCAAAAAATATTTTTCCGGCCTCTCTGCGCATACCGCATCACCCCAAAAAGAATAGCTGAACTCGTGGCATGTGAACCACATGAATTCAGCTATCCTGTCTGAGTATTATTGCTTAGGTGTTTTGGCTATTTGCCAGCTTCGACTTTCACCGTCTCCACGAAGTCTTTGCTCTTAAAGTCAGCAAAAACAAAGGAAAAGTCCTTGTACTTAAATTTGAGGTATGAGTTAAAGAGGAACGAGCTTGTTTTCAGATCACTGACCTCTCTCAGCGGGATCGTCAGAATCAAGTCACCGACACGTGATTTAAAATCCGCATCGTGTACAGTCAGATTGTTGCCCTTTACACTCAGAACACAAAGTCCATGGGATCCATCGGGAAGGTATTTTGCGTCTGCGAACACTGTTGCCCTTCGCTCATCAAATAGTTCACTGTGCTTTTCCAGCCACTCTTCTCGTTTCATTCGGTCACCTCTTCATCCGTATGATGTTGGATCAGTGCCCCCAGGGGAAAGCAGTTTCCTCAAATCCGGAGACAAGGATCGTTTGATTCAATGTCAGTTAAGAACCTGTTCAATAATATATTCTTCACGGAGTTAATTCTTGTTTTGACACACAAAGCAGCTTCACAGCCGGTAATAGTCCATTGTGGAAGTTGATTCAAAGCCGCAGGACTGATACAGAGAAAGCGCACGATCGTTATCGGCATCCACCTGCAGCATGACTGCCGGCGCACCCAGGGATCGCATCCGGGACACCGCCAGACTCAGGATCGCCCGGCCATATCCGAGGCTGCGATACTCAGGCAGCACCCCAAGACCGTAGATCCCCCAAAAGTCACTCCCCCTCTGAATGTGGACTTTTCCCACCGGAATTTGATCCAGTTCAGCAATGTAGATGGTCATTCCGCGCAGTTCTTCTTCCTCAGGAATCAGGACGATGTCTCCATGATCCGTCACATCGCTGTCCGAGTCGATCGGGTCAGACCCAAAGTCAAAATAGATTTTGTTCTGCCGTTGAATTTCCGGGATATCGAAGCGGTCTGCCTGTCTCAAACGGATGGGTGTTTGAAAAGCAGAATCCGGAAAGTCCAGCCGCAGAAACATCTCATGCTCACAGTGATCAAGAACTGCTCCCGTGGTTGCCAGGAACGCTCTTCCGCCCGGCGAATGCCGATCACACAGCAGCAGGACTCCTCCGGGTTTCTGGCAGGCTGATTCGGAACACATCAAGCGGTAGAGCGTCTTGAATATACCCTTGCGGCGCCACGCCGGATGAACCATGCCCGTGACCTCCCAGTCCTGTCCTCCAAAAGTTGAAATCCCTAGGTATCCGATGATTTCATCGCCAATCTCATACATCAGCTCACGGATCGGACCCATGCCAATCGGATCTGACTTCATCTGTGCATCCGCCAGCTTATACTCCAGTTCGAGCTTCAGCGTGATGGGTTCAAAGTCTGTACAGACTCGCTCCAGTTCCTGGATTCGCCGGAAATCCGTCTCATCAATGAGGCTCTTGAGGATTATCCTGGGTGTTGCTTTTGTTTGATTCACTGTCGATCACCACCTGGTTTGATTTGAATTCGTGAAGAAACCTTTTAAACTGGCATCACTCCACAAAAGGATTACGCTGGTTTGATCATAACACGGAAAAAACCTCGCAACAATAGATCTTTGACGGATGAACCATACCCATTTCAGCCTCATGGTGGTTACTTATACAGATTCACAGCATGACGAATAGGATCCATCATTTTGTAAACATTATGGATCCTATTCTCAAGATAACCTCTATCTATGATAAGCTGTTCTTAATGGAAAGCATTAACACAAAGCTCTGCATTGTTCTCAGGACATAGAAAGAGGGGATCTGAAAAATGACAGAAGAAGAGGCGTATAAGAAGAAACAAAAAACAAGAAGAATTGCCAATGAAACTTTCAATTTTTTACTTGGCGGATTCTTCCTATTCCGAGGGCTGTATTTCATTTTGTCTGAATCCCGCTTTGTGGGCCGAGGTGTTTTGCTTTTGATATTCGCGGCGATTCTCATGGTTCTTCATCGTCCCAGTGGCTGGTTGAAAGAGTAATAGCAAGCAATCTAATTTGAAACTATTTTTGGCACGGTGCAATATAACAATGAAACCTACATAAATTGTCAAATTTCGTACTGCCATCATAACTCGTTCATTGAACCAGAGCGGCCAACAGAAAGTAATTCCCAAAGTGAAAAAAGCTGAAGTCTTGTCGTACATACGATCAAGGCTTCAGCTTTTTTGATGTTTGCTTGACGCAGAAGAGGGGTCAAGAAATCGCAATGGATCCAGCCCCTTGGATCAGGGCTTAAGGCTCAGCTTTCTTTAGACTAAAGTTAGGGTCTGGTCTGTGAATGTTGGAATGCATAATTATGCAATTAATAAACATAATCATCCAGGACGATGAGTTTTTTAGAAGTATCACTATAAAGCATTAAATCCCAATGGTTAGATGGAATAAATCGGTACACGGAGTAATTTGACCAAGTTTGTTGAAAAATATGAGCTTTGATCAAGTAAACGATTGATTTTACTGAATTATCAAGGATTCCGTAAGTGCCCCAAATAAAAAACGGCGATTGAAATTTTTTATAAAAATACAATTGACTTTATAAATATACAACCTATAATTGCAACTAAGTAATTTTTTATTTGACAGGAGTGAAGACAATGAATGTATCCCTGGTAGGGGCAACGGGCTACGGCGGCGTGGAACTGATCCGCCTGTTGCACCAGCATCCCGTATTTAAACTCAATGCCATTTATTCGCATTCAAAGGGCGGGGAAAGCATTCGAAGTTATTTTCCTCATCTGCTTGGGCTGTGTGAACTGATCATGGATGATATCGATCCGGCCGCGGTCAAAGCGAAATCCGATCTGGTCTTTCTGGCTGTTCCGGCCGGCATTTCTCGAGACTGGTCAAAAAAACTGAGAGAAGCGGGTTTGAAAGTTGTGGATCTGTCGGGGGATTTTCGACTGGAAGATCCGGATGAATATGAAACGTGGTACAAGAAGGACGCTATAGCCCCGGAAGAACTGGAGGGCGTGGTCTTCGGCCTGGCCGATGTGGCGGCTGAAGCCATCAAAACGGCGGAATTCATTTCCAATCCCGGCTGTTATCCGACCGCATCGCTGCTGGGCCTATATCCCCTGGCCATCAACGGTCTCATCCTTCCCGGCAGCATCATCATCGATGCCAAGTCCGGTGTTTCCGGTGCAGGGCGGGGTGCTTCCGTTGGCTCGCTGTTCTGTGAGGTGGCGGACAATCTGAAAATATATAAAGTCAGTCAGCACCAGCATACCCCGGAGATCGAACAGCAGCTCAACAAGTGGGATCCCGCCATCGGCCTGATCACATTTGAGACCCATCTGATCCCCATGAACCGGGGGATCATGGTCACCGAATATGTCGAACTGGTGTCTCCCATGACAGCCCGGGAGCTCCATGATCTTTACAGCGAAACCTATCAGAATGCTCCCTTTGTCCGGGTCCGCCCGCTGGGCGAGTTCCCATCCACCAAGGAGGTTCAGGGTTCGAATTACTGCGACATCGGCGTAACAGTCAATCCGCGGACCGGAAAAGCGCTCATCGTGGCGGTATTGGACAATCTGGTCAAGGGCGCAGCCGGACAGGCGATCCAAAATGCCAATATCTGGACAGGACAGGATCCGGCCACCGGGCTGGAACTTGTGCCCATGTACCCATAAGATAGGAGGAATGCATCATGTATTTTAGTATCAGCAAATTAGATAATGGATCCATCACCAGCCCCAAGGGTTTTCTGGCCGGAGGAGTCCACGCGGGACTGCGCTATGCAAAAAAAGATCTCGGGATGATCTACTCCCAGGTGCCGGCCACAGCCGTGGCCGTCCACACGTTAAATCAGTTCATCGCCGCACCCAATCAGGTCACCAAGCAGAGCATCGCCGTCGAGCAGAAGATCCAGGCTGTGGTCACCAACAGTGCCTGCGCCAATGCCTGCACCGGAAGCCGCGGCATGGAAGATGCCCTGACCATGCGCAGGCTGGCCGCTGAGAAGTTCGGCATCCCGGAACACTACGTTGCCGTGGCCTCCACGGGCGTCATCGGGGAGTTTCTTGACATGGAAAAGATCAGACAAGGCATTGCCGCCGTCGTGGTGGAAGCGACTCAGGAAGGGGCCAAAGGGTATGAGAAGGCCATCATGACCACTGATCTCATTGAGAAGTACACCGGTTATGAAGCCGAGATCGACGGTGTCAAAGTGACGATGGGAGGGTGCTGCAAAGGTTCGGGCATGATCCATCCCAATATGGCAACGATGCTGGGATACATCACGACCGATGCGCTGGTTGACTCGGACGCCCTGAAAAAAGTTTTTTCACTTATCACGGATCTTTCCTTCAATCAGATCACAGTGGACGGCGAGACCTCCACCAATGATATGGTGCTGCTGCTGGCCAATGGCATGGCGGGCAATGAGATCCTCAGCGAAGACCATCCGCAGTGGCCTGTTTTTGCCAGTATGCTGACTCAGACGGCACAGGATCTGGCAAAAGCCATAGCAAGAGATGGAGAAGGCGCCACGAAGCTCATCGAGGTCCATGTCAAAGGAGCCGCAACGGATCAGGCAGCCAGGATCCTCAGCAAACAGATCGTGGGATCCAGTCTGGTCAAGACCGCAGTGTACGGCAATGATGCCAACTGGGGACGGATCGTATCCGCCGCCGGCCATGCCAATGTGCCCCTGGACACCACCAAAGTGGATGTCATGATCGGCGATACCGTGATGCTTAAGAACAGTGAAGTCGTCCCTTTTGATGAAGAAATCGCCAAGGCATATCTCCAGGGCGAAGTGGTCCGCATCGAGGTTGATTTCCATATGGGAGACGGCAGCGCCACAGCCTGGGGCTGCGACCTGACTTACAAATATGTTGAGATCAATGCCAGCTACCGTTCATAGGAGGAACAGCAAATGAAGAAAACAATCGTGCTGAAATGCGGCGGGAGTATCACCGATGAACTGGAGGCAGGTTTTTTTGACAGCATAAAAGACCTGATGAGATCGGGCTACCACATCCTCATCATTCACGGCGGCGGACCCGACATCACCCGCTATCTCAAGGACAAAGGCATTGAGACGAAATTCGTTGACGGTCTGCGCTACACCGATGAAGCGGTCCTCTCTGCTGTTGAGGTCATGCTGTCGGGTAAAACCAACCGGCACATCGTCCAGAAGCTCAAGTCTCAGGGAATTCCGGCCATCGGAATGCAGGGACCGGACCATTTTTTCCAGGCCGACCTGCTGGACTATGATAAGTACGGACTGGTGGGCATCATGACCGGAGTGGAAACCAAGGTTGTGGAAGCACTGCTGCAGTTGGGGCTGATCCCGGTGGTAACACCACTGGCTCAGGGACCCAACGGAGAGCACCTCAACATCAACGCGGACATTGCCGCCGCTCATGCAGCCATCGGCTTACAGGCAGAGGAACTGATCTTTGTCACCAATGTGCCAGGGGTCATGAAAAACGGCGATCTCCTGGATTCTGTCACGAAAGAAGAGATTGACCAGATGCTGGCAGACGGGACAATTTACGGGGGGATGATCCCCAAAGTCAAGGGAGCACTCAATGCACTGAAGTCAGGCATCGAATCAGTCCGGATTGGTTCCGGCCTGGCACCCATCTGGAAAAACGGCAGCTTCTCCGGAACTGCCATCACAGCGGAGGATTTGTAAATGAGCAATTTATTCCCGACTTACAGCAGATACGATATCAAGCCGGTAGAGGGCAAAGGATCCTACATCACGGATGACAAGGGGGATAAGTACCTGGATTATGTTGCCGGGATCGCGGTTTTGAACCTGGGACATTGTCCCGCCAATGTCGAAGCAGCCGTCATCGATCAGGTGAAAACGCTCTGGCATATGTCCAATCTGTTCCCCAGCGACGTTCAGGATTCCGTCGCCAGTCAGCTCACTGGTGCAGCTCATTTTACCCGAGTATTTTTCTGCAACAGCGGCGCTGAGGCCAATGAAGCAGCCATCAAGCTGGCACGAAAATTCACCGGCCGGAGCAAATTCATTACGTTCCAGGACAGCTTCCATGGCCGGACCTTTGCCACCATGTCCGCCACCGGGCAGGATAAAATCAAGAAAGGCTTCGGTGAGATGCTGGGGACATTTCTCCACATCCCCTACAATCAGCCGGAGATTCTCAAGGACTACATTGACGAGGATACCGCCGGTGTCATCGTGGAGACCGTTCAGGGCGAAGGCGGAATCATCCCTGCCAGTGAGGAATTCCTCAAGGAGATCGAGAACCTTTGTCGCCAGACCGGCGCGGCCTTCATTGTGGATGATGTGCAGGCCGGAATCGGCCGCACCGGAAAAGCCTTCAGTTTTCAGCATTATGATATCAAGCCGGATCTCCTGACCCTGGCCAAAGGCCTGGGCAACGGTCTGCCCGTGGGAGCCCTGCTGGGCGATGAGCGTTTCATCGATGCGTTCGGCTCGGGAAGCCACGGAAGCACCTTCGGCGGCAACTACATCGCCATGGCTGCGGCCAATGAAGTTCTCCATACGATCTTCCAGGAGGATTTCCTGCGGGAGGTCACCGAAAAAGGCGAGTACTTCAGAGCCAGACTCAAAGAAGCACTGAAAGACAGCGAGCAAGTCGTTGACATCCGCGGCAAGGGACTTCTCATCGGAATTGAGATCAACATCCCCATCGCTGATATGGTCAAAAAAGTCCATGCGCAAAAACTCCTGGTCCTCTCCGCCGGAACCAATGTTCTGCGGATCCTTCCGCCCCTCAATACCACCTATGAGGAACTGGATGAGGCAGTTGAGAAGATCCGAACGGCGTTCGCCAGTGATACTGCTTCAATATCAGCCGAATAAGAAATACCGCTCAGAAAGTTCCACCGGAAAATTCTGAGCGGTATTTCATTTGCCGTTGACTGCGCTGCAAGTCGTCTGCTCCAGGAATAAATCATGCTGACATTTTGCTATAATTGAGGCGTAAGCAAAGTAAATTGACGGCTCTTAGAAATCTGTCCATCTCTCAATGCAGCCAAGAGATCAAACGTTTCAATGGATAAAATAAAAAGAAGGGAGCGATCCGATGAACTATAAGATTCTATTTAAGGAAAAGCCTGACAAAGACATCCTCCTGGAGATCCGCAGGAGACACAGCAATGATATTGAAGGGATCGATGAGCTCTATGAACAGCTGATCACTAATCGTACCTGTGACAGTGAAATAGCAAGCAGGATCTACTATGTCGCGTACACCATGGCTTTGGAAAACATTGAACTGATCCTCGTCAGGATGAATTGAGCTCTGCCCTGGTAAATGTTGCAACACTCTACTTGCCGTAATACGTTGCCCATCACTCACACCACTGATTTGAAATCAGGAAAGGAAGGATCTGTCATGAGAAGAAAAATGTCGTCACATACGGCCAGAAGATTGGCCGCACTTACTCTTTTGACCGGGCTGTTTTTCACTTCCGTCCTTGTAAGTGCTTTGCCTGCCGAGGCTGCCATGGCTCTCACCAATGCCAGAGTTAATTTCCGCACGGGACCTTCCACCACTTATTCCGTCATCCGCAAACTTCCTGGGACGACTCCCGTGGATGTCATCAGCCATGGCACCAAATGGTCCAAGATCAATGATTCCGGAGAAATCGGCTATATCTCCACTGCTTACATCAAGTTTACCTCCACCGGCCGGATCACCGGTCGGGTCAACCTGCGCTCCTCGGGCAGTCTCTCCGGTACCATCATCACCAAGATCCCCAGAGGGGAAACTGTCCGCGTTTTGGCCGGTCCGGTGAAGGGGTGGTACAAAGTCACCTGGGGAACCAAAACCGGATACATCTATAAAAATTACGTTGCAGTGGATGAGACCGCCGCGTTGAAAGCGGAACTGGACAAACCCTCCATCGGTCTGGTTTTTGCCTTCAATCTGGGTAAGTTTTCGGCCTTTAACCCAACTGTTTCCTGGAATATCGCGACGGATCCCTATCCCTCCAAACTCCTGGTGGTAACGAAAGTCAAAGGCTCCACAGTGGAAGTTGCCAAAGCCAAACTGACCGGCGATGACCGCATCGTGATCCCCGGAGAAGTCATTCGCGACTGGAAAACCACTTCGAATTACGAGGTCATCAAGATCACTTACAACGATCCGGAAACCATCCCCTTCCATTTTATCACTGTCACGGAACCAGGCGGCAAAAAGACCACCCAGAGTCTGCGTACGAGCATGAAAGCGGTACTGGACTGGGCATCCTTCACTTATGATTAACACAATCTACGGAGATCCGAATCAAGGTACTCCTGAAACAGGTGTGCCTTGCTCCAGCAACCCCCACGAGCCGGTAAAACAACGATCCCCGAAAAAAAGCACTCAACTGCAGTTCAGTGCTAGGAATGAATCCGGACCCGGCAGTCAGTCCGGCACTCCGGGGAGTCAGGTACAGCAGTTCCTTGCAGCCGGGATCGACGGCTGCAAGGGCAAATGGCTCGGAATCGAGTTATCCGAACAGACCTATCACATTCACCTCTTTGATCACATCAGTGAAATCTGCGCCTTTTTCAGGGAGACAGACCGCATTCTGCTTGATATGCCGATCGGACTGGCGGAAAGTCCAGCGGACAGACGGCCTGAGCCCGAGCTTCGGCGATACCTCAAAGGCAAGGCATCCTCCGTCTTCAACGCACCTTGCCGCCAGGCACTGAATGAGTCGGATCATTCGACAGCCAGCGCAGTGAATCGAAAATACCTGGGGAAAGGGCTATCACGCCAAACCTTCAACATCATGCCGAAGATCCAGGAGGTGGACCGGTTTTTGGAGATGAACCCTGAATGGAAAGATCGTCTTTGGGAGAGCCATCCCGAGTACTGTTTTTCCCTTCTGAATAAAGGGATGCCGATAGCTGAAAACAAGCAGACCTCTGCGGGGGCCCTCGTCCGGTTGGAACTGCTGACAGTTGTTGAGCCCCGGTCGCCCAGGATCCTGACAACCTTTCAGGAGCTCTATCTTAAATTAGCCAGGAAGACCGATGATCTGCTGGATGCTCTTGTGCTGGCAGTCATTGGTCGGATCGGTCTCGAAGGGCAGACAACATCGCTGCCTGAGCCAGCGCCGCGTGACCCTCAGGGGATCCCCATGCGGATCATGGGAGCAACGGTTTCGTTGATTAAATAACTCCCGTCCAGAGTACGATGAATATCCAGGCTCATGTAACAGAAGAAAAAAGAGGAAGGGGCACTCAAACTCGCTACTTTTTTGGGGTCATTGACATAATGATAGACATAAGACTCAAAAAAAATCTGAAACCATATCGTGCATTCGATAAAGGTTTCAGATTTTTAAGGTATTTGATTGGCGGAGATTGAGGGTAGCAATTTGGCTATTTTACACGGCTGTACGCACTTCGAAAAATGGCTTGTTTACTCGCTTTCTCGAAAAATTGATTCCACATAATTACATACGTCTACAATCAAATAGACGTAAGAATAGACGTAAGATTTCAATCCATATTTGGATCTCATGGGCATCAGCATACAGCTGCCGGATCATCTCCGGTGGCTTTTTTAATGCCAGGATCGAGAGTTTCAAGTTACAAATATCATATCATGACATGACGGTAAAAAGAAAAGCCCCTCGATCAGTGACTCTAAGGAAGACGAGGATTTTCTTGGACAAGACTGTTGATTGAATTTATTTAGCAGCGGAGATTGTATCTAATAATTTATAATTATAATATGTCGCATTTCTGACAACATTATTTTTGTAGATACTATCATTTTCTAGTAATGTTTTTGTATATTCTCGGCACGTTGCATATTTGATGCCTGTCAATTCTGATATTTTTCCAATCTTAAAGATAGGGTTCGCATAGATTGCATCCAAGAAAATCGAGCATTGATGATGCTTATGGTATTTATGTAATATATCAAGATCTAAACCATATAATTTTTCAACATCATTAATGATCATTATCGTATTTTGAGATTGCTCAATTATTTTTTCGAGAAAAAAGGAAATCCATTTACCCCAGTTCTTGGGCCACCTAGTTTCGTTAAGGTTTTGATAATATTGGAATTGATTCTTCTCCAAATATCTACTCAAAAAGAAAATAGGACCAATAGTTTCTTTCTTTAAGAATAAAAAGAGTGGAATAAGTACTCTTCCAATGCGCCCGTTTCCGTCCATAAAAGGGTGAATAGTTTCGAATTGCGCATGGATGACAGCTAGCTTTATTAGTATGAAATCATCATTAGTTTCACTATTGATGTATTCTATCAAGTTATCAATAAAAGCTACAGTATGTTCCGGTCCTGGGGGTATAAAATCAGCTTGTTCCCGTTTAGAATTTTCTTTTCCAATAAAATTTTCAGAAGTTTTAAATTCGCCCGGTTTTTTATTTGATCCCCTTACCTCTTCAGACATCAGGATTTTATGCATCTCACGAAGCATAAAGGAAGTTATTTGACCGGTGTCCTTTATCGAGCCTTCTCCATGCCTAATTGCTTTAATATAATTGATTGCTTCTTGTATATTCTTATTATTCTTCTTGCCTGATGCCTCGACTTCAAATACATCCTGCGCTACTACTTGAGTTCCCTCAATTCTAGTGGAAGAGGCCGCTTCTTCGGTTATCAGCGGGGTTAATAACAATTGTAATTTAAATTTACTGTTCTTTAATGTATCATTCAGAAGCGTCATTTGAGTAGTTGCTTTGTGAGATAAGGACATTATAGGTCCAGTAACATAAAAATCAGAGTCTATGGGTAACAAATCGGGGATGAAGTTAGTTGGTTTCATATAATCCTCCTTATTTTGATTATAACGTTTTTGATTAATTATACCATCGGTTTTCGCTCCTTGGAATGATTTTTGCAAAATAAATCAATTAAGAAGTCTGATTATGGGGTATCCTTGTACCTTGCTATGGTGTCATGTGACACGCCAGCGATTTCGGATAGTTTCGTATTTGTTCTTTGTGAACCTCGGTCAGAATTCTGCTCGAGGTCTGTTCTGGCCCCTTGATACTTCCTGGCCTGTTCCGTTATGACACTCTCCAGCTTCATGGCCAGCTTCACTCGGTCAACGTTCTGTAGGTTGCGCCGCCCGAACTGGTGTGAACTTGATCCCGTCAATGGTCTTTCCCCTGTTATGTGGCTTCAGGAGGTCATATAACGTTTTAATAGTTCGAATGGATATATCTCGAATCAATGATAAGAACAGCGCAGGAGGGCACGCAGGTGGTGCGCTGCTTCCTCTGTTCGTTCTCTGTTCGTTTGGTAACACGGATCCAGCGCCTGATTATGGATATCGTCCAGTCATTTGGAGTTCATCCGGAGTTCGCTCGGAGTTCAACCGGGGTTCTGCTTCCACGGTGTTTCTGCAGCCCATCCTGTGGCCACACTGTAGCGCTTATGCTGTCCTGGTGAATTATTCCATTAGTTAACTATGCGCCCGCTGTGGAAGCTCTGCAGGAGCGCTGCAGGCATGAGAAAAAGACACTCCTGATTAAAGAGTGTCCTGGATTGTTTGATTCTATTGCTGACGCCTCACTTTACTGAAGTGGGGGCCCGCCGCCACTTGCTGAATCCGGATCACGCTTCTTTTTGAACTGTATATACTCGGGTTATTTTGTTATCCCTCATTTCAAAGTCATAAACGTTCTTAACTGAAATTCGTGTCGTATGTCCACAGGTGCGGAATTCAAAGCAGCTATCACTGTTCAGCACTGCCATTACAGCTCCATACTTATCATTGACCTGGATCAAATCCCCGATTTTTAGGTATATAAGCAGCATTTCCCCGCCTAACCGTCTTAATTCCCCCATGGAACTAGCACTTTGTTTATAGATCTGACTCATGATGATGTCAGGGTAGTGCCGGACAAGCTCAGGGCGGAACTTATTAAATCCAGTGAGCGCCCGCTGGATCTTCCCCCGGGTAACCTCAACGCTGAAGTGGTTTTTATCGGCCAAAGCCTTGATTGTGGGTTGTTTTCCGCCGTCCCAGGCATAATATTCCTTGAGCAACTTCTGATCCGGCGCGGTGAGTCTCTCATCCATCATGCGCTGAAGATCTTTCCGGAGCTTGGCCATATGCAGATGGGTCTCCACAGTGTTGAATTGGTCACGTTCATCTTTAACCGTATCTGCTAGGGTGAGGTCATCATCCTCTGAGAGTGGAGCATCGAGGGACCGGACCGGAGAGAAAAGATCCAGGAACCGCTGCAGCTCCGGGACCGTCATTTTCATCCTCTTGGCCATGTACTTGACATCAGGTTCGCTATTTTTTGATCTGATATATTCCAGCTGGATCTTTTTATATTTGGCCTGAAGCTCATGCAGGTGGCCGGGCTTTTTAATCAGTCCCTGCTGCTCCCTGTGGGCCCTGTAGAGCCCCCACTTGATGCGGGGCAGGCAATAGGTGCCAACGGTCCCCTGATCACTGTCATAGGTCTGCAGAGCTTCAATGAGGGCCAGCATGCCCTCCTGGTAGGCATCATCATAAGTCCAGGGTGATTTGTTCGAGAACAGCCAGGTATGGGTGTTCAGCACCGCGTGTACAAGTCCAGTGTGCTGCATTGGATCGATTGTAAGCAAGTCCCGGATCATCCCCTTTGTTTTGCTGTCAGGCTTTAGCTTTGTTTCCAAAGTTTAGGCGGTCGCTTCGTCTGTTCTTCCCGGATCTTCCCAGCCGGCCTCTGGATCTCTGGGCGCCGTTCTTTTCGCCCGGGCTCATTCGTCTTTTGAGTCATAGTAGTCCTCCATTGCAACGGCCTTTTCTACAAAGTCGGGGTCATACACATCAGCACCGGCTATGATATGCCTGCCATACCGGTTCTTCACGTTAAACTCATCATCATTTTTTATGATGCTCTCCCGGTACAAGGTGTAATAGGTTCGCATGTCATCCCGGTCCAAGGCCAGATCCATCTGAGCGTCAATGTCTCCATTGGCTGCTGCAGCTTCCAGCTCTTTCTGGGCCTTCTTCCTCCGGATCGTATCCTGCCGCTTTTGTGCTGCAGCTCTTTTCTTATCTTCTTTTTCAATGATCCCTTGGTTAACTTCCCTTTGTTTGGTCCGGTAGTCCTTCGTCCATTGGCGTTTTTTCTCCTTGTATCCGGTCCGCTCTTCCCAATCCTTCCGGGTGCGGCGTTGTCCTTCTTTCATGCATTCAGAAGAGCAGTATTTCTTTGTCAGAGGTGTATTGAAGGACTTACCACATATTGGACAACGTTTATCTGCCATCTTTCGGCTCCTTTATGAGTGATATGGTTTCTTGGTGCTTGGTCAACGCGTGAGAATCTGTACAGTAATTGCGTCTGTAGGGCAAGCAGGGGAGGGAGAGGGGGGTAGGCCCCCGGGTCTCCGTTACTTCAGCAGGGCGCGGTATGCATCGTCCAGCGGATCCACAAAAACGCCATTCTCTTTTTTATGCTTTTCTTCAATAGCCTTGATTGCTTCAGCTTTTTCTTTATCAATGGCCGCTTGTGCTTTCGCTTCGTTTTCAGCCTTGGTTGCTGCTGCTACTTTCTTAAGCAGGTCATTGATTGCGTCAGTTCTCTTTTGTTCCTTGGCTCTCTGTTCATCCTGGTAAAGTCTACTTGCAACTACTTTGTCCAGCTCTTCAAGCCTTGCACCTTCAGAGATAGCATTGAGATCCAGCCGGCCGTGTTCATCCATGTTTTCTTGGAGACGGCTCTTGTTATCAAGTCCCTGCTGGATCGGACTGGGTGGGTTTCTCCGTGCGCGCTGCACTCTTTCAATGCTGGCCTTCATTTCCTCTTCGCTGTTAAAACCAATCTCTTTCCAGTCCATATTATTTACCCTCCTGGTAGAGATGGCTCATTGTGTCAATGGCTCTGTCGATGGCTGCGGGCAGCGCATAGTCTTTATATTGTTTCTCCATGGCTTCGATGTGTACACGGTTCCCATTCGCGGTGATCATCTCGGCTGGGTCCTTAAACAGATCATGCTGGACCTGATGGAGCAATGAGTTGCCAAAGTTGATATTGTCGAGAGTCTCTTGGCGGATGTCCCTCAGGGCTTCCAGGTGTTTGGCTGCGTCGGCCTTTGCATTGGCCGTCATTTGATCGAGTTCCACCATGATGTTGTTTACCATGGTTTCATAGGTTTCTGCACTGATCAGCGGCTTAGCATCCAACTGTGCTTTCTGAGTGGCATACAGTTCCAGGATATCTCCTATTGTCCTTACCTCGGAAGCTGCTTTGGAGTAGTCCTTCGGATTGCCCTTTCCCTGGGCGGTGAGCATGGCGGCGGTTGCCGCTCCTCGATCCAGTGTAGCTTTGTCAATCTTAGTCTGAAGGTCCTCGGCGGCACTGGTGGCGGCGGTGATGATGTCGTTAATCTGATTCTGAATTACTTCAAGATTATTCATTTTCATTCTCCTCGTTATTCTCAATTCTTACTGCAATGGCTTTTGTCCCTTTGGGAGCCGGTACTTTGACAAATGTTACTGTTTGACCTTCTCTCAGGTCCTTAAATTCTGCTTCCATCAATGCATTGGCATGGAAGAAGATGGCGGCAGGGTCCTCCATCTCTTTAGCGATAAAGCCATAGCCTTTTCCCATCTTCAGGTGCCTGATGTATCCTTTTTCTCTCACCATAATAATTAATCTCCTTTAATCTCCGTGGATCCGCGGGGGCGAAATGCCCGCTGCGACATCCTGGTTTATTTGTCCAGCGGCGGGGTCTTGATGTCGTCCACCAACTTCTGGTAGTCCAAAACGGGGTCGGTCAACGTTTCCATGGCGGTCTTAAGCCTGGTATAGTCGACATTGATATCGTTATAGGCAGTGCTGGTTCTTATGTTCTAGATCGAAACATTGTTCATCTTTATTCTCCTCTGAGAGTTGTTGGGTGATGGTGTCGGCAGAAGGGGAAGGGAGACTTCCACAGCTGGGGTTATACATGTGGTATAATGTCTTTGATAAGTGCTTTGAAAGTCGTCCCGGTGATGAATAAAAATCTCCTCGGTCCTGTCCTTTTGGATGGGACCTTATTCTTTTTCCAGTTTGTCCATGGCCTTCCTCATCGAGAGGGTGAGTCTTTCAATCTCTTCGGCGCTGTGCTTCTGTGCCTCGGTCATTTGTGGCTTTGATACGCCTGCTGCCTCTGTCAGAGCATCGTTTGAAGCTGTATAAGCAATGCGAATGTCAGCTGCGAGCTTCTCATGAATCAACTGCAGATAGGTCAGTGATCCATATAGTGCCCTGGCTTGGTTCTGAGTCAGCTCAATCAGGTTCAATTGATTAGCACGTGCGATAGTGAGCGGCTCCATCAATTCCTCCATGATGGACAATCCATCTTCCATGAAATTGATATTGCTCTCGAGCTTCCAAATGGCATCCGTTAACTTGACCGCTGGATTCTGATCAAACCATTTTTCAAGTTCATCTTTGGCTGGTAGTGTGTTGTTCGTGTATTCCATAATATTCCTCCTGGTTTTTAAAATTTTTCAAAAGGCACTGCCTTCATGAATTCATCCGGTGTAATCTTGAGCTCTTTTCTGAACTTTGTGTAAGAGTCAAAGTAAGCTGCTGCTTTTGCCTCGTACGCTTCCTTCTGATCGCGTTCTCTGATCAGTTCGTCCTGGCTATCATAAACAAGGATCAGATCCTGAAGAGTCGGCACTTCATAGATCTGGCCGTCTACAGCTTCCACCTGGTAATGACCGGGAGTGAAGCCATTCCCAAGAATGTGACATTCGATGTACGGCATTCTAGTGACTTCCACTAGCTTTTCTAATGGTTTGATAAATACTTTCATATTGTTTTACTCCTTTCCGTTGATACGGCCTGCCAGTTCTGCTGCGGGTTCTTTAGTGAAAAAACCCTTTATCTCTCTTCCTGACCGGTAAAGTACCAAGGTAAATCCGGATCTTCTAGGTTTGATCTCGATAATAGCGCTGCTATTTATATACCTGGGTCCCTTTTCTACAAACGTGCTGTTGTTCCAGTCATAGTCATAACTGTGGATCTCAATAATTTTTTTCATTTTTCTCCTTTCTCTCCATAGGTCAGCATTGACATACTTGCATAAGTTGCGCATACATATAAAACATGCAAAAGTTGAGAAACTTAACTTTCTAAAATTCCGATTAGAGTATTTCTATGTTTCTCAACTTTCTGTGTTTGACAATGCCGATCAACAACTGCATGTTTCTCAACTTTGACAATGTTTCGCAACTGTCTCAACTTTGGCATTTAATCAAATGGTTCAGATTCAGGCTGATATGCCAGTTCCTGATTTTCTTTGAAGATTACCGTTCGATGGGTTTTAATCCAGTACCATTTTTTAATTCCTGGTGCTTTCTTGCAATCAATTTCCCATTTGTCTTTTAATTCAAGCCGCGCCCTAATTAGTGTCCCTTTAGAAATACCCTCAGATTCAGCAGCAGCCTCTAATTCATTGCTCCATAATGGAGCTTCTTCAAGTTGTTCTCGTACCCATTTAATAGCGTTATCCAGTTCCGTACCTTCTTTTGCGCTTGCCTGCAGTAGTACGTCCTCTTCAGTAGCCTTCAGGTCAGGTCCGGTCCACGTCATACCAATGTTCGTAATAGTGAATCCTTGGGCTGGCTGCAGCTTACCAAGGCTATTTTTTATCGGGATAACCAGACGTCCTCCTGGCACATTTCGGTTTTCTCCAACTAGGAGTTGAGCCCTCATAATCGCGGAAATATCGATGGATCCAAGCCCTCTATACTGCGCCTTTCCGCCAGATTGCTTGTTCATATGCATCACAAAGACACAAGCAAACGAATACTCGGCAGCTAGATCTTTGAGCCTTGCTAGGACCGGCCGGATCTCATTGGCTCTGTGCATATCAACCCCGGCCCCTAAAAATTGTTGAATTGGGTCAAAAACAACTAGGAGCGGTTTTATCTTTTTTATGGCTGCTTCAATTCGCCGGATCTGACTGAAGTCAAGTGGATCTTTGTCAATTTTCAGAGTGAAAACTTTCTCTGGATTTGCACCTGCAAGATCCAATCGTGGTCGAATCGTGTGTTCTGGAGAATCTTCACCATTGATGAAAAGTACATTCCTGGGATCGGTTGTTCCGGGGACGCCGAATACATCGGGTGGAAGTACTCCGTTAGTGATTCCAGCAGTAATTCCGGTGCTTACGAATGTTTTCCCGCCTCCTGGATCGCCCTGGATGGTAGTAAGCATACCAAGTGGAATATATCCATCCCAGAGCCATTCAACGGCCTTTGGTTCAATATCTCGATAGCAGACAAGATCATCTTCAGCAAACTCGAAGTCCTCAGCTGCTGTTGATACATCGTGCATAAACTTTTTTCGGAATGAATAGTCAGTTATGATGCTAGAGTTTGCCAGTTCTTTCTCATACTTTTCGATATTATTTTGTTGCCAGTCGGCCCGATCTCCAGCCAAAAGAGCAGCGCATTGGCGCCCTACCTCGGGAGAGATCTCTTTCACTTGGGCAGCCTTGGCGATCACCATTAAAGCGGCAATAAAGTTTTGATAATCCTGGAGGTTATCCCATTCATGCTTTACCCAGTCCTTTACCGCCCGAATCGCGTCTCTGTCTGGAATGCTGGACTGAGTTTTTGTGGAACTATCTGAAATGGTCCCATCCCAGTCCAATGGTTGCGCAGCCTTCCCCTCACGTTTCGCTGATGGCCATTCTGATTTGTCCGTGGGATCCTCATAGCAATCTAGTACTTCGTCAGGATCCATGATGACACCTGGAACATGCACAGGCTGATAGTGCCCGTCTTTGGCAGCGCTTGGCCAATACATGAACTGCGAGATCACAAAAGATGCGGGATCCACTTCATTAATGCCCAGCTCCGATGCAATCATTCTGGCCACAGGCTCATATTCAGCAGGGGCGAGCGTCCTGGAAAGTGGAATGATAAGCCGGACACGCGGCGCGTCTTTATGATGGGAATGAGTGGTATAAATAAACGCTTCGTTATTGTATTTTTCTTTATAGGTTTCTAGAAGCTCTCCCAGGGACATGGACATTCCGTTTCCGTCGCTGCCGTCAAAGTCCAGCGTGACAAGATCACGCCCGGTCACTTCGTTTTTAAGACGTCTTTCCCCAGATAATGCACCCCCTAAAAAGCCGCCCACGTCTTTCATCTTCCCTTGTGTGGCTTTATCGGACTTTATATATTCATCGAATGTCTCTTTGGTTCGTTTCGGGATCTTGAACGCACTAACCAGCTGTGCCCAGGATAACGGTACAGTCGTCCAGCTCTTTGATTGGGCATTGCTTCCGATTGCTATTTTTATGGCCAGATCTGCAGCGCCTTCATAGTGCTCCAAATTGGTCAAAATCTGTTTATTCAATTATTATTTCCTCCGTCTGCATTTTTGAGCACTAACGCCTTTTACCTCCAATTGGTTGCTCCCCAGCTCCCTTTTCGTGTATAATTAAATCAATATAAATCGCCATGCCCCTTATCAGGTCCGGTGATTTCGTCCATGAAAAAGATCCTTATAAGCTCGTCGAGATGCCATTGCCCAATGAAACTCGATGCTTGTGGAGGGTCTTTTTTTATTGGCTTTCTTCCCGGCTATGGAGCCACTTTTTCAGGCTGTCCTTCGAGATCAGTTTCATTCCAGAGATCTTTATCTGTGGTAGATCCTCTTCGTCAATCCATCTCCGGAGCGTCCCGTATGAGATCCCGAGGTAAGCGGCCGTTTCTTTGTAATTCATGAAATCTTTTGAATTCATCTCATTCTCAGCAGCATGCTGAATTACTTCCCTTGCGATCCCCTCGAACATCTGCCGGATCTGGTTTTCTGTTTCCTGTGGAACAGGGATTGAGATCATTGACATACTTAATCCTCCTTCAAAATCTTCAGCAGTGATGCAACTGCTTGCCGTTTGCCGATAGAGTAGAAATCCTTATATGACATAACAGTTAGGCGCTGCAGATCATCCTCGATGGCTGTCAGCATGCTGATGATCTCAGCCGGATCCGTTCCGTTCTTGAGCCAGTCGATGACTGAGCCATACAGATCTGCCTTGCCTCGCCATGCGTCCCTGATTTCCGGCCGGTGGTTCTTGGATGCCACTTCTTCGAGCTTCTTTTTTTCTTTCTTTAGATATTTAATAAGTTCCATTTACACTCCTTCCAGCAAGATGCAGATGAAGAATGTCAGGTACATGCTGCCGATCAATCCAGCGGCCAGCAGTAATTCCATCCAAAATTCTATTGTTTTATAGAAGGGCTGTTTTTCCATTCTTGCTGTTCCTTTCTTCTGATATTTTCTACGGCCAGCATTGGGACCGGATCGGATATTCCGAATACCGTCTTACCGTTCAGACGTTCTTCGTTGAATTTCTTTTTTCTATTTTCTCGCTGTCTCTCTCTTTGTTTCTGTCTATTTGGCATGATTGAAAAACCTCCTCAGGCACAACTAATTTCTTAGTACTCACAGAAAAGTATTGGTTCCTATTCTGATTTGATGATCTGTTCTAGCGGAACATCCAGCGCCTTGGCAATTTTATAAGCGCTCATCGCGTAACATGACCCTTTTCCGAGCATTACATTAAGCGCCGGCCTGCTTAATCCAGCTTTTTCTGCTAATTCAGCTTGGTTCATTCCTTTGTCGCTGTGTAGCATCCGGATTTTTAAACTGTCGATTTTCATAGCTAGCCTCCTTGTATTAGTTTCTAGTATCTTCACTCACTATTATAACTAGTTACTAGTAGTTGTCAATACTATTTTCTCGTACTATAATAAAAAAAGTGAAGGAGGTGTAACGGCATTGAATTTCTCTTCTAACCTAAAAAACCTTCGGAAAGATGCAAACTTGACTCAAAAACAACTCGCAGATAAGCTAGGAGTTTCACTTGGTACCATTCGAAACTGGGAACAAGGCATTAATGTACCAAAATACCCTGCAATGAAGATCTTGAGTGAAATTTTCAACGTATCGCTACCGGAATTAACTGGATTAGATAATTTTGAAGTAATTGAAAATACTCCTGAAAGTCTATATGACAAGGAAACACTTTTTGAAAGTACGAGCGAATTGTCGCTATCAGAATTAAAAAATAATGGACTAAAAACTCTTCTGAATAATAATTACAACCAGTTAAATTCAGATGGGAAGCAGGAACTGGTTCATTATTCAGCCTACCTTGTATCTTCTAAGCGATATAAACACAAAGATTAAAGATCCAACCACCCTCCCAAAATGCCATTGCCCATGAGATTTTAGGAGGAAAACAAAATTGAGAATTACAACATACGAACAGGAAGGGAAGACACTCTTCCAGATGCAAGGTTATATCGGGACAGATCCGGCCACTGGAAAGCGAATCCGGGTCACACGGCGCGGCTTTAAGTCTGAAGAAGACTGTCAGAAGGAATATTACCGTCTGAAGCTGCAGTTCGAAGCCGGGGAGTTCAACAACAAAGTAGTCAAGTATACGTTCCAGGAAGTCTATGACCTGTGGATCCAGCAGTACCAGAACACGGTCAAAGAATCCACGCTGCAGAATACAATGACGCTATTCCGCTGCCATATCCTTCCAAAGTTTGGGAAAATGTATATCAACCGGATCAAGATCACACACTGCCAGGAAGCAGTAAACCACTGGTTCAAGGTTCTGAAGAATTTCCGGATCGTCAACAGCTATGCCGGCCTGGTATTTCGTCACGCTATGAAGCTGGGGATCATCAGCAGCAATCCAACCGAACTTGTTACAATGCCGGTTACGCTGGATCAGGTAGAGGATGAGGATGATATTGAAAACTTCTTCAGTAAAGCCGAACTGCTGACATTCCTTGAGGGGATTGACTCGCAAAAATGGAAAACCTTCTTCCGGGTCCTGGCATATTCCGGCTTCCGGAAAGGGGAAGCGCTGGCCTTGACCTGGAATGATATCAACTTCAAGAAGTTGACTATCTCAGTCAGCAAGACCTTAACTATTGGCCTGGATAATAAGTTGATCGTTCAAACTCCAAAAACCAAAAAAAGCAAAAGAACCGTTTCCATCGATCCCGGCACCATGGAGATGCTGAAGATCTGGAAGCGGATCCAGGCAGAAGAGATGATCGGACTTGGTTTCAATGTCAATAAGCCGGATCAACTGGTGTTCACCAATCTGAAGAACAAGTTCATTAATCCTCAGAAGGTCGGCCAGATGATGATCAAATATTGCCAGCGCTCCGGGGTGAAATACATCACTCCGCACGGACTCCGGCATACACATTGCAGCATTCTGTTTGAAGCGGGAGCCACCCTGAAGGACGTCCAGGACCGTCTGGGACATTCTGATATCAAAACCACAATGAACATTTACGCCCATGTCACTGAACAGAAAAAAGAAGAGACTGCACTCAAATTTGCAGCGTTTTTAGGCTCATAGACGTAAGCATAGACGTAAAAGCAAAAAATAAAAAACAGCTGAATCCCAAAAGTCATTGATATGACAGGGTTTCAGCTCTTCTTTGGTACTGTATTGGCGGAGATTGAGGGATTTGAACCCTCGCGCCGGTTACCCGACCTACGCCCTTAGCAGGGGCGCCTCTTCGGCCTCTTGAGTAAATCTCCGAATTAAAAAAGTATGAAATTGATACGAACTTTATTATAACAACCAGACCCGCCCAAGTCAATAAAAAGAGAAGCAGCCGGCTGGATTTCAGGCAGTATTTCATGTCATCCAGGGAAAGAGGCCTGTTATTCGGTATTCCATTTGCTGTTATTGGCAATTTGTCTGGATTTTTTTGGATCATCTGATGGGTGATAGGTTAAGTTTGAACGGTTCTGATGATTATGACTGGGATTTGTTTCAAAACCTTAACTGTTTTGAAACGATGGTTTCAGGCGTTCATGGTACAATTAGGCCACTAATATGAGAAGAGGCGATGATGATGTGGAAAAAAATAGCAGCCGTTGTTTTGATCCTGGTCGGCATTGTTCTGATATTCTCTGATCGGATCAATGATCAATATATTAATTATCAGGCGAAGAACACCATAAAGGAAGCAATGGAGATTACGCCGGTTCAGATCAAGGAGAATACTGAGCAAACCCTTCCGGGTCCTCTGGAGGAGGAGCGCTTTGATTTTGATCAGGTGGAAGCAATTAACATCAATGAATCCTGGCAGTCCCTTCTGGATCAGGTACTGGCACAGGAACCGGAGAAGCCTGTCCCTGGCACGGGAACCGCAGTGACGAACCCCGGGACAACCGGAGGAAACAAGGGGCCGACCTCTACCATGACCGAAGAACAGGCCAAGGCGGAACTCAAGAAATACTCTCAGAAATATATCATCGGCATCATTAAAATCCCGGCAATCCGATTGGAACTGGGGATCTTGAAAGGGGTGCTCAACCGGAATCTCTACATGGGAGCCGGTACGATGCGATCGGATCAGGTCATGGGCCAGAGAAATTATCCCCTGGCAGCTCACCACACTCAGTCCTATGGCGTTCTCTTCAACCGGGTTCCGGAGCTGAAAGCCGGGCAGATGCTGTATATTACTGATAAGGAAACTATTTATACCTATCGGGTATACACCCGCAAGAAAGTCCATGAGACGGAAATCGAAGTGATTTATGACTCCGTGGCCAAAGATCGCGGGAAACCCATATTGACTCTTTCCACCTGCTTTAACCTGAAAGAGCCAGAATCACGTATTATAGTTCAGGGAGAGCTCGTTGGCAGTCAGCCTTACAGTGAAGAAACATTCGCGGCTCTGAAATAAGACCATGAACCTTACAGGGAAAGACCGGTTCACTCAGTGAAAAAACTGAGTTGAACCGGTCGGTTTTTTTCTTCAAATTCAGACAGATAGGCAAACACCTGATCCGGACGGCACAGCATATTGTTTTCCCGGCAGAAGGATTTTAATTGCGCCATCAATTGGGGGTGATTCGGACTAAGCAGAGAGTAGGCGTTCCCATAAGTTTGGATATAGCGCTCCTTCAGTCCGGGGAAATGACGATCCAGGGCGGCGTAAAAATATTCGCGGTCCCCGCTGCGCAGCGTCACCCCCATATCAAAGCAGATAATGCCTTTGACACCGGCATCATTGCAATAAGTTAGAATTCCTTCCAGATTTTCTTTCGTATCATTAATAAAAGGCAGGATGGGAGAGAGCCAGACCACCGTCGGGATCCCGGCTTCCCGGAAGCGCTGCAGCACTTCAAACCGGCGCCGGGTACTCGCCACATGAGGTTCCAGAATGGCGCACAGTGACTCATCATAGGTCGTCAGAGTCATCTGCAGGACAAACCGGGTGGAGCGGTGGATGGCTTCAATGACGTCCAGATCCCGCAGAACCAGATCCGATTTCGTCAGGACCGTAGCTCCAAAGCCCAGATCCCTGATCAGCTCCAGACTTTTTCGGGTATACTGCAATGTCCTCTCCAGCGGCAGATACGGATCCGACATAGCCCCCGTGGAGATCATGCATTTCGTTCGCTTGCGCCGAAGTTCTGACTCGAGAACTTCCAGGCAGTTGCGCTTGACCTCAATGTCCTCAAAGACATGATTCATCTGATAGCACGTGCTGCGGGAATCACAATAAATGCAGCCGTGACTGCAGCCCCGGTACAGGTTCATTCCGTTTCGGGCAGACAATATGCCCTTGACCTCTACTTCGTGCATCGGAAACCCTCCTTGTAGAATCGACCTGGATCTGAGATTTGCTTCCATTATAACAAACGTGCGTTCGAATGAACAGCGAGGCCGAAGAATGTTATTTTTTCTTGTTCAGCCGGGAATCAGCCTGCCTCAGATTGTTTTTACGATATAATGAATCAAAGGTCTTATTTCAAATATTTTGTGAATGGAGAAACTGCCATGACAAGAGAAGAACGAAGCTGGATCCTGCAGGATTTTGGAAACTCCGCATATTCCATCGCGATTACAACGGCTTTGCTGCCCGTCTTCTACAAGACGTACGCTGCCAAGGGATTAAATCCCACCGATGCCACAGCCTTTTGGGGTTATGCCAACTCCTTCGCAACGGCTCTCATCGTCATCCTGGCACCTATTCTGGGAAACCTGGCGGACTATAAAGGATACAAGAAGAAATTCTTCAATTTCTTTGTGATCCTCGCCATCCTTTCCACCGCTGCCCTGTCCTTCATCGGCGAGAACCAGTGGCGGCTGGCCTTATTCATTTATATTATTACGGTGCTCGGTTCCACCGGCGCCTCCATCTTCTATGATGCTTTCCTGACGGATGTGACCACGGATGAGAAAATGGATATGATCTCCAGTCAGGGCTTTGGCTTTGGATACCTGGGAGGAACCGTCGGCTTCGGACTGTCCATGGGACTGATCCTGTTGGCGCCTTCCATCGGCATGCCGGCTTCCCTGGCCACTAAAATCGCCTTCGTTATTACCGCTGTCTGGTGGCTGGTATTCACGATTCCCTTCTTTAAAAACATCGAACAGAAATACTGGCTGGAAGGCAAGCCGCCCAAAGCTGCCAAAGTTTTCCAAAAACTGGCCGGAACCTTCCGGGAGATCTTTCAGGACCGAAATCTGCTGTTGTTCTTTCTTGCCTATTTCTTCTACATCGACGGTGTCCATACCATCATCTCCATGGCGACACCCATTGCCATTGACCTGAAACTGGGCCTCACCGAGACAGAACTGCTCATGATCCTGCTGGTCATCCAGCTGGTGGCCTTCCCCTTCGCCATCCTTTACGGCTGGTTGTCCAAGCGGTTAGGATCCCGAATCATGATCATGGTCGGTATTCTGACTTATGTAGGTATTGCCATCTTCGGTCTGTTCCTTGATACGCGCCTTGACTTCATGATCCTGGCCTTCCTCGTTGCCACAGCCCAGGGTGGAATTCAGGCCCTCAGCCGTTCCTTCTTCGGAAAACTCATTCCCAAAACCAAAAGTGCGGAGTACTTCGGCGTATTCAACATCTTTGGCAAGATCTCATCCATATTCGGCCCCCTGCTGATGGGGGTTGTCACCCAGGTCACCGGCAATATCCAGTATGGCATTCTCTCCCTGGGAATCCTGTTTGTCCTGGGTCTGGCCTTCTTCCTGAAAGTCCGGTCCGTCCCTTCAAACCTGAGCGGCGGCCCGGCACCAGATACCGTCTGAAACTGAGACGAAGCGTTGAACAATAAATATAACTGTGCAAAACAACGGATTTCAATTCCGTTGTTTTTGCGTTTCAGACTCAACGGATCGTCCAGATCCCATCAATAGTCGACATACTCCAGGCTCAGTCAAAATGCTGTCGTTTCGAGTTCTGTGATCAAATGCAGAAAGATGGGTGAGGAATCAAACATGAAAAAACCGGTTGAGGGATCAAACCTATTTAGCAGACTGAGGGGAAAAAACATCATTTGAGTTGAGGGATAAACACATAGCCCAGGCTCTGATGAGATACCCCATCGGTCAGACTTGCCGGAGGGAACTCCCGGTTTCGAGGCGCTGATGCAACTTCGTTTTTTTAAACGGAGTGATCCGGTCAGCCCGAGGGAGAGGGGAAAGGCGGGAGCTTGGCCGCCGGGCTTCGGCAGGGTGGGGGGATAGAATGGTATAATCGGGATAGCACGATTGAAATGACTTAAACGACAGGGAGGGTAGTGCCATGGCATTGGCAATGATCTACGGCCGCTCGGGCTCCGGAAAAACCACGGAGCTGTTTCGCAGGCTGAGAGCTGGTCTGGCGGGAGCTGATATCCGCAGCAAGCGGTACGTCATCGTCCCGGATCAGTTTACGTATATGATGGAAAAGAAAATCCTGGAAGAGTTCGGCGAGGAGAACGGCTTCAAGATCCAGGTCGTGGGCTTTCGGACCCTGAGCCAGCGCGTTCTGGAACGGGTGGGCGGCATCCGCCGGCCGGTTCTCAGTCCGGTGGGCCAGTCCATGCTGGTCAGTTCCCTGGCTCTGAAGCAGAAAAACGACCTCAAGCTGTTCCGCAAATCCGCTGCCTACGCCGGCTTTGCCCAGATGGTCAGCCAGACGATCAAGGAACTGAAAAACTACGCGATCACGCCTCAGGAACTCCAGGCGGCGGCCGGGAATCTACCGGACGGCGAACTCCGGTACAAGCTGGAGGACGTGGCGCTGCTCTACCAAAGCTACGAGGACCAGCTCCACCAAAACTTTGTGGACCCGGAAGACCAGCTGGACACCGCGATTCAGATGCTCAAAGCCTCCGATTATCTCAATGGCAGTGAATTCTATGTGGATGAGTTCTCTGATTTCACCCCCCGTCAGCTGGAAATGATCGAAGTGCTGCTGGGCAAGGGCAATGTATATATCACCCTGACTTTTGAGGAAGGACTCGACAAGCAGCATAAGGGCCTGTTCGCTCTGACGGTGGATACGGACCTGGCGCTCATGGACATGGCTGCCCGACAGGGCATCCGCCTGGAAGCACCCGTCTTCCTGCGCGGAACCGGCCGCTTTCAGGGTCATCCCGAGCTGGCTCACCTGGAACGTGAATTCTACCACTATCCCAATGAAGTGTACTCTGGCGAAGTATCCTCCGTCCGGATCCTGCGGGCGCAGAATCCCTATGAGGAAATGGAGCTGGTGGCCCGGGACATAGTCCGGCAGGTCCGTGACAACGGGCTGCGCTTCCAGGACCTGGCCATTCTGCTGCGGGATCTGGATACCTACGGCGCCATTTTGCAGAGCGTCATGGCCCAGTACGAGATTCCCGTCTTCATCGATGCCCGCAAGGAGATCGACACCAATCCCCTGGCAGCCTTTATCAGCGGTTTCTTTGAAATTCACCGGCGCAATTTCCAGTTCGAGGCGGTCTTTAAATATCTGAAGACCAGCCTGCTTCCCATTCCCCGGGAAGACATCGACCTTCTGGAAAATTACTGTCTGGCCAACGGCATCACCGGCTGGAAATGGCTGGAGGAAATCTGGCAGTGGCCCGTCCCCCAGGTCGAGGAAGGCCTGGAGGAACAGCGCCTGAAGAATCACCTCAACGAGCTGCGCGACGCCATCGTTGATCCGCTGCAGGAATGCTTTGCGGCCATGGAGCAGGCCCCGACCGTCCGGGAGAAAGCCACCCTGTTCTATGAGTTTCTGGTTCATTCCCATGCCCTGCTCACCTTTACCGCCTGGATTGACGAGCGGGAGACGACAGATTCCGAACAGCACCGGGAATACAGCCAGATTCTGGATTCACTGCTCCAGGTCCTGGACCAGATGGTCGAGGCCTTGGGCGATGAACCCATGGGTCTGGAAGATTTTGGCAATACGCTGCTGGTGGGACTCTCCTCCATCCGGATTTCCCTAATTCCCGCCACCCTGGATCAGGTCATTGTGGGCGACATCGCCCGGGTCCGGTCCGGCGCCGTGCGCGGCATCTACATCGTCGGCACCAACGACGGGGTGCTGCCCCGGACGCCGGCCAGTGTCGGCATTTTCACCGACAGTGACCGCGAAGCTCTCCAGGAGATCCAGCTCTACCTGTCCAAGGACTCCCGCACCCGGGCGTTCTATGAGCAGTTCTACGTCTACAATGCCCTGACCATCGGCACCGACTTCCTGACGGTGACCTACCCCACCTCCGATGCCGAGGGCAAAGCCCTGCGCCCCTCCATGATCATCGGCCGGCTGAAAAAACTGTTCCCCGGCCTCCGGGAAGAGATCAGCCAGTCCTATCTGGAAAAAGGCAGCCCCGGCCGCGAGACCATTACCTGTGAACGCGAAGCGTTCCGTGAGCTCATTGCCCAGCTGCGCCGCCATCATGACGGTGCGCCGGTGGACCCGGTGTGGCGTGAGGTCTATGCCCGCCTGCGGGAACATCCCGACTACAGCGACCGGCTCCGCCACGTCGAGGAAGGGCTGCGCTATACGAACTACCCGGCTGAGCTGCGCGCCGAACACATGGAAGCCCTCTACGGCAAAAAGCTCTATCTGACCGTTTCCCGGCTGGAAACCTTCTCCCGCTGTCCCTTTGCCTATTTCGTCAAGTACGGTCTCCGCGCCAAGGAACGGAAGGAGTTCATCCTGTCCACTCCCGATGTGGGATCCCTGATGCATGATGTCCTGGACCGCTTTACCAAGAAAATTCGGGAAGAAGCCCTGGACTGGAAAGACCTGACCCCGGACTTTACCCGTCAGGCGGTGGATCACCTGATGGAAGAAGCTCTGTCCCAGCAGAAAAACCCGGTGCTTGCCTCCAGCCGGCGCTATCAGCACATGACCGGCAAGCTCAAGCACATCATCGCTTCCTCGGTTGATGTCATTCAGAATCAGATCATCCGGGGGGAATTTGAACCGCTGTATTCCGAAGTCGGCTTCGGACCCAACGAAATGATCCCGCCCATTGTCCTGGATCTGGACGGCGGCCGGGAAATCAATATCGTGGGGCGGATCGACCGTGTCGATGTGCTGCGCCAGGAAGACCGCAACTACATCCGCATCATCGACTACAAATCCGGGATGAAGGAACTCACCCTGTCCGACATCGTCTATGGCCTGCAGCTTCAGCTCCTGGTCTATCTGGACGTTGTCCTGCGCAACGCCCACCGCTTTCTGGCCGGGGAGACCCTGCCCGGCGCAGTGCTCTATTACCGGATTTACCGGCCCACCGTGGAAAACGGCGCGGCCATGTCAGACGAGGACCTAAAGATCGTCATTCTCAAGGAGCTGCGCCTGCGCGGCCTGATCCTGAAGGATGTCCACCTGGTCCGGTCCATGGATCAGGGGATGACCGATATTTCCCTGGTCATCCAGGCCAAACTCAAGGACGGGGAGGTCACGGCGGAGGGAACCAACCAGAAGGAGCTTCTGGTCGACCAGGCTCAGTTTGACCTTTTGCGCGACTACGTCGCCAGCACCATCAAGCGCATCAGTCTGGCCCTGATCAACGGGGACATTTCCATTACCCCGGTGAAAACCGACAAGAGCACCGCCTGTGATTACTGTGAATACCGCAGCATCTGCCAGTTTGATCCGGGTCAGCCGGGCAACGAATACCGCAGAGTCCGCAAACTCAAGCCGGAGCAAGCCTGGCTCCACATCGAACAAGGAGGTGAGGTCCATGCCCAATTGGACGAATGAACAGCAACAGGCTATCATCTACCGGGATCAGTCCCTGCTGGTGGCCGCGGCAGCCGGCTCCGGCAAAACGGCCGTTCTGGTTGAACGCATCTGCACCATGCTGACTCAGGATCCCCCGGTGGACATTGACCGCCTGCTGGTGGTGACCTTTACCCGGGCGGCGGCCACGGAAATGCGCGAGCGCATCGCCAACCGGATTGCTCTGGCCCTGGAATCCCAACCGGAAAATGAGAACCTGCTCCGGCAGCTGGCCCTGCTCAATCAGGCCAGCATCATGACCATCGACGCCTTCTGCAAAAAAGTCATTGAAGAAAACTTCCACCTGGTAGACCTGGATCCCGATTATCAGCTGCTGGACGAGAACGAACTGAACATGCTGATCAGCGAAGCCTTGGCTGAAGTGCTGGAAGAAGCATATGAGAAACGCGATCCGGCCTTCCTGGAACTGGCGGAACGCTTCGGCGGCGACCGCTCCGATGACAATCTGGAGGACCTGATCCAGCGCCTCTGGCGCTTCTCCCGCTCCGGCACTGACCCCCGCGCCTGGATCCGGGCTGCGGGAGCTTCCTATGATTTCCCGAAGGAGGACTGGAAGCAGACAGAGTGGTTCCGGTATCTTGTACGGGAAGTCCGGGAAGTAGCCGGGGAAGCGGTGGAGCTGGCTCAGAAGGCTGTCGGCCTGACTTCCCTGGACGATAAGCTGGCAGCCTCCAAGCTGGAACCTTTCCTGCGCGGCGAGCTGGAAGAACTGGTCCGCATCGCCCGGGAGGTGGAGCAAAGCGATGACTATGCCCAGCTCCAATCCCTGATGAAGTCCATGACCTTCGCCCGCAAGCCCGCCATCCGGGGTGAAACCCCCTACAAGGACTGGGTGGGCAGCCTGCGCGACGAATACAAGAAGCTCTACACCAGCCTCATCGGCGAGCTGCTGAGCCAGGACGAGGCCAGTCACCTGACCCTGATCCGGACCATGGCTCCGGTGATGAACGCTCTGGCCGAGGTCACCCTGGCCTTCCATGAACGCCTCCAGAGCAAAAAACGGGAACTCAACCGGGTTGATTTCGCCGATCTGGAGCACTTCGCCCTGGGCATCCTGCGCAGCGGCGACGGTCCGACGGAAACCGCCCGGATCTATCAGCAGTGCTTCGAGGAAGTTCTGATCGACGAATATCAGGACTCCAATGAAGTGCAGGAAGCCATCCTGACTGCCGTATCGCGGCAGGAACAGAACATCTTCATGGTGGGGGACGTCAAGCAGAGCATCTACCGCTTCCGTCAGGCCAAGCCGGACATATTCCTCGGCAAGTACCGCCGTTTCCTCGCCGTGGGGGATGAACGGGACTGCGCCGGGCGCAAAATTCTGCTCTACCGCAATTTCCGCTCCCGCCCGGAAGTGCTGGATTCCGTCAATGCCGTGTTCTCCGCCATCATGAGCGAGCGGGCCGGCGAGCTGGACTACACCCAAGAGGAGGCCCTAATTTTCGGCGCCGCTTATGATCCGGAGCAGAAGCAGCCCATCCAGATCCACCTGGTGGAATCCAACACGCCCCTGGACGGACCGGCTCAGGAAGCCGAGGAGCTGGAGGATCTGGCGGGCATCGAACTGGAAGCCCGCTACGTGGCCAACCGGATCCGGGACATGGTGACCAGCGGGGAGACCCGGGTCACCGACGGCGAGACGATGCGCCCGCTGCGCTACCGCGACATCGTGATCCTGCTGCGGGCCACCTCCAGCGCCGCCGGAATTTTCCAGCAGGCGCTGGAAGAGGTGGCCATCCCGGTCTTTACTGATACTGGCGCGGGCTATTTCGAGTCCCTGGAAATCCGGACCATGATGAGCCTGCTGCGAACCGTTGACAACCCGCGCCAGGATATCCCGCTCCTGGCGACGCTGCGCAGCCCCCTGTTCTCCTTTACTGAGGACGAGCTGCTGCGCCTGCGCGGACTGGACCGCGAAGCCCTCTTCCTGGATTGCCTGAAGCTGGCCCGAACCGATGTGCTGCTGGCGCGCCAGGCGCCGGAGCTGTGCCGCAAGGTCGAAGCCTTCTGGCAGCAGCTGGCCCAGTGGCGGGAAGACTCCGTCCACCGGCCGCTGGATGAGTTCATCTGGAAAATCTACACCGACACCGCCTACCTGGAGTATGCCGGGGCCATGCCCAACGGCATACAGCGTCAGGCCAACCTGCGCATCCTGTTCCAGCGGGCCGGAGAGTATGAGAAGACGGCCTTCAAGGGCCTGTACCGCTTCATCCGCTACATCGACGCCATGCGGGAGAAATCCGGCGATTATGGCGATGCCCGCATTATGGGCGAGAGTGAGGACGTGGTGCGCATCATGAGCATCCACAAATCCAAGGGGCTGGAATTCCCCGTGGTCTTTGTGTCCAACTGCGGCAAGCGATTCAACCGCCGCGACCAGGGGGGGGATCTGATTCTCCATGAAGCCCTGGGCATGGCGGTGAAGCACCGGGACTTCCGCCGGGGGACCGTGGAGGAAACCCTGCCCCGGCTGGTCATGAAAGCCCGCATCAACGCGGAGGCGATCTCCGAGGAAATGCGCGTGCTCTATGTGGCTATGACCCGGGCGAAGGAGCAGCTGATTCTGACCGGGAACCTGCGCAACCTGAACTCGACCATGGGCAAATGGTTCCGCGGCGGCAGTGACCTGCCCTGCCGGCCGCGCAAGGTGCTGGCGGATTCCAGCTATCTGGACTGGATCATGCCGGTGGTGCTGAACTCCGCCGGCATTCAGGGAGCCATGGAGAGTTTCGATGAAACCATTGACCATCTGGGAGACGGCGCATCCTTCGACATTTCCCTGATCACCCGCAATGCTCTGGCTCAGGCCCAGGCAGACCAGGCCAGGGAACGGACCGAGCCGTTCTGGAAGGGGGAAGCCCTCACCGACGAAGCGCTGATTCGGGTGCTGGACTACGAGTACCCGCATGAACTGTCTACCCGGCTGCCGTCCAAGGTTTCGGTCTCCGTCATCAAAAAGCAGGTCATTGAGGAAACGCCCGATCTGGCCGCCCCGTCGATCATGGAAGAGACCTATGAACGGGTGGAGCGTCTGCCCAAGCCGGCCTTCCTGATGGGACAGCGCGAACTGACCGGAGCGGAACGGGGCACCGCCTTCCACAATGTCATGCTCCACATCAGTCCCCTGGTTCAGACTGAAGAGGAGGTCCGCGCCCAGATTCAGTCGGTGGTGGAACGGGAGCTCCTGCTGCCGCAGGAAGCGGCCGCGGTGGATCCCAGACGAGTCCTGGGCTTTTTCCAAAGCAGCCTGGGCCAGCGTTTCCGCGAGGCCTTCCAACGGGGCGATCTCTACAAGGAGGAAGTCTTTACCCGCATTGTTCCGGCCCGCACACTGCGGCCGGAGTGGGCCACCGACGATCCCATGACGCTGATCGGAATCATCGACGCCTTCTTCCGGGAAGGCGACGGCCTGATTCTTCTCGATTACAAGACGGACTCGATCCCCCCGGATGTTCCGGACTTCCTGGCCCGCAAGTATCAGGCGCAGATTGATCTGTATGCCCGCGCCCTGGAAGCCATCACCGGTCAGACGGTGCGGGAGGCGTATCTTTACTCGGTCTCCAAACAGGAAACCATCCGGCTGATTTAGCGATTCTGTTGTGGTTTTCAAAAAAAGCGAGTGCCTGTTCCATCGGACAGGCACCGTTCAATGATAGAATCAGCTTAATCGAAACTCAACGGAGGGTTATCATGAGTCAAGCAAACGAAGAAAAGAAAGTACTGCGGCGGGATGAAGTCGATCCGGCCTATACCTGGAACCTGAAGGATATCTTCCCATCCGACGAAGCATTCTATCAGGCCCAGGATCGACTGGCACAGGCCATTACAGCCTTCACCGGACGCTACCGGGGTCACCTCAGCGATGCCGCAGCCATTGTCGCAGCGGTCAGGGACTATGAGCAGATCCTGATCACGGCCGAACAGTGCGGTAATTACGCCCATCTGCATGTTAGCGAGGATCGCACCAACCCACTCTATCAGAAGAACATGATGGAGTTCCAGGCGAAGATGGGCGGCCTGGTCGGCGAGCTCTCGTTCTTTGAATCGGAGCTGCTCCAGGTGCCGGAAGCCATCCTGAGCGAAGCCATGGCGGCAGACCCCAACTACAGTTTTTACCTCAAGGATGTTCTGCGCTACAAGCCCCACACGCTGTCCCCGGAATCCGAAATGGTTCTGGCCCGGCTGGGCGAAGTCTTTGACGCCCCCTATTCCGTGTACGAAGCAGCCAAGCTGGCGGATTTGAACTTCCCGGAGTTTGAAGCCAACGGAGAAAAGCATCTGCTGACCTTCATCAACTTTGAAGGGGAGCTGGAATATGACAAGGATACGGATGTGCGCCGCAATGCATTCCGGGCATTCTCCGAAAAACTCAGGGAATACCAGTACACCATCGGAACGGCCTATGCCTCCAATGTCCGGCAGGAAAAGATCCTGTCAGAGCTGAAGCACTATGATTCCGTTTTTGATTATCTCTTAATGCGCCAGAAGGTCGACCGCCCGCTGTATGACCGTCAGCTGGATGTCCTGATGGCGGAGCTGGCTCCCCATATGCGCCGCTATGCCAAGCTGATTCAGCGGGTTCACGGCCTGGACAAAATGACTTACGCCGATCTCAAGCTGGATCTGGATCCGGCCTTCGAACCGTCCATCTCCATTGAGGAGTCCAAGGATTACATCTACAACGCCCTGTCCATCCTGGGTGACGACTATGTTGGCATGCTGCGCGAAGCCCTGGACAACCGCTGGGTTGACTTTGTCCAGAACAAAGGAAAGTCCACCGGCGCCTTCTGCGCTTCGCCCTTCGGCGTTCATCCCTACATCCTGATCAGCTGGACCTATAAAATGCGCGAAGTGTTCGTGCTGGCTCATGAACTCGGCCATGCCGGCCACAGCTTCCTGACCCACCGCAGCCAGACCCCGCTCAATGACAATCTGTCCCTGTACGCCATCGAAGCCCCGTCCACTATGAATGAAATGCTCATGGCCAATTACCTGATGAAGAGCAGTGACGAACCCCGGTTCCGCCGCTGGGTCATCGCCAGCATCATCGCCCGGACCTATTACCATAACTTTGTCACCCACTTCCTGGAAGGATACTACCAGAGAGAGGTCTACCGCCTTATCGATGCCGGAACGGCCGTTCAGACCGAAGACTTCCACCGCATCTTCCGGGAAACGCTGGAGAAATTCTGGGGGGACACCGTGGAACTGACCGAAGGCGCCGAACTGACCTGGATGCGCCAGCCCCATTACTACATGGGATTATACCCCTATACCTATTCTGCCGGACTGACCATTTCCACCGCGGTTTCCCAGCGCATCCTCAAGGAAGGCCAGCCAGCCGTAGATGACTGGCGCAACGTCCTGAGCGCCGGCGGCACCCTGACCCCGGTCGAATTCGCCAAGGCCGCCGGGGTTGACATCACCACCGACAAACCCCTGCGCGATACAGTCAGCTACATCGGCTCCCTCATTGACGAGCTGGAAAAACTGACGGACGAGCTGGAACAGAACTAACAATCAGTCATAGAAATCAAAATTAAAATAAAATCAAAATCAAATATCAAATCAAAATCATATCAAAAGAAAACGGAGGGAACCTCATGGTTAAAGGAAGATTTCTCCACAACAACATCAACGTCCTGGACCTGGACAAATCGCTGGCTTTCTACGAGAAGGCTCTGGGACTGACCGAGAAGCGGCGCTATGTCAACGAAGGCAACTTTATCCTGGTCTACCTGTGGGACGGATCGTCGGATTATGAGCTGGAGCTGACCTGGCTCAATGACCGGACAGAGCCCTATAATCTGGGAGACAATGAAATCCACATGGCCTTCGCGGTCGAAGACAAAAAGGAAGCCTATCAGCTCCACTCGGAAATGGGCGTGATTATCTATGAGAACCGTGATATGGATCTCTACTTCATCGGCGACCCCGATGGCTACTGGATCGAAATCCTGGAACGAGGCGTGGATCCAACCAAATAACCGGCAGAAAGACTGAGGGAAGCCTCAGTCTTTCTGCTTTTTGCCTTAAGAACCTCATTCTCTTTATGTTGCATGAAATGATCAGCCTGCTTGGATAGGAATGAACCTGCATGATGGCATGAGGATTCGGAAGATGTGAGCCTTTGAGGGCAGTATGGCAGGAAGCAATCCAAAAAGTGAATTTAGATTGGCGTATCTTTGAAGCGCAAAATAGTTACAAAAAAAGATCAATTTATTAGGAGACAAAGATTATATTATTAATAAAAATTAGAATAGATAATATCCATACCACAATATTAACATTACCAGGACGTTATATCGAACTTAATCAAGAAATAATTGATATTTAATAAAAAGTAGGAAATTTCAGATCTTGACACAAAATATGAAAAGAATTAATCTTTAACCAACAAATTATTTTAGGAGGTACAGAATGAAGAAACAAATTATGGCAAGTGGAGCGGTTTTATTCCTATCTTTAGCTGTGATTGCAAGTGCTGGTATCAAGGATTTTGATGTTTCCTTGCCATGGTTAAACAAAGAAGTTAATGCGACTTCGTATCAGCGTAAAACGACAAGTATTGACGGAAGCAATGTATTGTTCAACTCAGCCTCAACTGGCAGTGGATACGTATATGCCTATACAAAAATCATCTTTTCAAATAGTGGAACAAGTGTTAAGTTTTCTCCTAAGATTAAGATCAGTACCACAAGTGGCATTAACAATTGGCTGGGAGCATATAGCGAGTATAATGCAAATATCAATGATCAAGTACAATTGGTTCTCAACTCTGACACATGGAATGGAGATCGCGCCGCTGGAAAATGGGATTACAAATAGTGACCTCGCTATCCTAAATTAAGTGCTTTGGGTGAACATTTTATTACTCATTGAGTGTACAAGTATCTCTTAGGATTGTTACGAGGAGCATAATTTGAAAAGTATACTATTAAAGATGAGATATGAAGGAACATTCAAATTTTTCTTCATCATCCTGCTTATGCTGGGGCTTTTTACCTTTACTTATTACTGGGGAGCACAGTATTCCGTATTGGAGTACAGACGAGCCGGTATGTTGTTTAAAGCGGATACATATCCAGAGATTCAATATTATTTTGGCCTGCGACCCCATGGTCGTACCGTTTTTTCCGGTCTGAGCGTTCTGGAAAATTTATTGCCGGAGTTTATATTTCCTATATTAATTGGAGTGTTTTTTGCGGGAAGATATCGAAACGACCGAAAGGGAAAGGTGATCAATCTTCAAACTACCAGAACAGGAAGGTTGAAATATTACCTTGTGGATTCTATCTTCATAACAATATTGATCTTTGGATTCTTTATGATGGCTATTCTCATGCAATCGATCATTGGCTATGGGGTACTGCAATTTTTTAACCCACTAGAAGCTAAAACAGGTATTCCTTTGAGATTGATTGTACCAATCATCCATTCAGCGACCAGGATTAGCTTGTATTACAGCGCTCTCTTATTTTTTACCTATGGTGTAGCAGTTGTGATGCCCTTCATCGAAGGGGCAGTATATTCGATCCCGTTAATCTTTACAATAATTCCAGTTTTTCTGGTTCCCTGGAAGGTACCACTCAGGCAGGCATTTATTGAAAACGGCTCCATTTTTCCATTTAGCGGCACCTATTACATAATGATCGGATTCTTCTTCCTGACTGGCCTGCTTTTGATTGGAATGAAGGTGTTCATAATTAAGGATGAAATATGAAGATTCGAATACTCGCAAAAACTCCCATTCTTCTGATTGTGCTCATGTACGTGGTGTTCCCTTCATATAACATTTATCACCTCATGTTCGTCTACCTGCCAGGTATGCTTGGATTGAATAGCCTGGATAATTTGGCATCAGAAAAGATGATTGCCCGGATTCGAGAAGAATCTTTGTTGAAAAGAATCCGTTGGAACCTGGGGGTTAACTTACTTCTGTTGACAGTTCCCCTGACCGTAATTAATTATTTCAGATTTGGACAATTGATCGAACATAATGTCTTGTATTTAAGTTTTTATTACTTAATAATTTCACTGATGTGGTTTATTGTCACCTTTTGGGGGGATATGATTTTGGCATGGAAGGTCTGTTATGTGGGAGAATTAATTGAAATGATGTTAGTCATGTTTATCCCTGAATCCCTGCCGCTTATTCTGAAATATATATTGGGTTTTGAGTCATATCAAAAGACGATTGTTGTTTTGGGTATTTTAATCATTGGTCTGGTATGCGGTTTGTGGTACTCATTAATCATCTTTGAATCCAAGGATGTGTTGAAGAGGTTATGAAAGGAAATCTGAAATACATATACATACCTTTGCTAATTATAATTATTCAATTAAATTTATTGTTTGTATTTAATTTTCTATACGGGGTTGACGGGATATACCATACTATATTTATTTCCAAAGCCGGAAGCTATCTCGCAGACTTTATCTTCCTTTCTTATCACCTTCCGCTGATCCTTTTTTTAGGGCGTCGGCTTTCCCATGATATCGAAAAAGTTCCGGTAGTAACAAGACGGAAACCGGGAGAAATGATTTTGGATCACTTAATATTAAGTGTCATTTGTGTTGGGATTTCTTATTTGATTCAAATCTTCATTATTCGCAGCACACATTCTGATTGGATAATCAGCGGCGTTTTTTACACGATGGTTATTTTAGTTATAATCTTATGGTCAAATGTGATTTGTCTTACCCAATCGGAGCAATACAGCCTACTGATCCAAAGTACAGTATTTTTCAGTGCTTTTTATTTCATTAAATTTCTTTATGGGAGAATGGAAAAAACAACTATTACACCGGGGGAAATCATTGTTCTGTTCTGTTTAGCGGTGAATGCAGTTTTTCTTGAATTTAACATGATTCAATCAAAAGATATTATGAGGAGAAGATAAGATGGTCAGATTAAACCAATATACAAAGATTATCCGGGGAAAGACTGTTTTAAATAACATTGATTTATGTGTCTCAAAAGGTGAGTGTATCGGTATTCTTGGACGTAATGCTTCAGGTAAAACGATGTTGCTCCGTGCTATGGCAGGACTTATTTTACCTACTTCAGGCACGGCTGCTGTTAATGGACAGACAATCAAGCAGGGACACCGCTTTCCTGATTCCATGGGAATAATCATTGAAAATATAGAATTCTGGCCATTTATGACCGCTAAGGAAACATTGGAATATCTGAATTCATTCCGAAAAAAGGCTTCCTCGCAGGATATTGATCATGCTCTTGTCAAAAGTGGGCTGGATCCGGCAGACAGACGAAAAGTTTTCAAATTTAGTCTTGGGATGAAGCAGAAATTGGCCATTGCACAAGCTATCTTCGAGAAACCGGATTTACTTTTATTCGATGAGCCGACGAATTCTCTTGATAAAGCGAGTCGGTCTGATTTTTATGAGCTGATTCGGTCAGAAAAAAAACGGGGGTGTACTGTTGTTATCGCAAGCCACATAAAAGAAGACCTTGAAGTTTGTGATCGTCTGATCGAGATTGAGAACGGAGTGATTGATCATTTCATTGATTCCATTCAGCAGTAAATACTATTCCAGGGCAACGATCATTTGAGTTTACGCAAGGATATCGAGGGATGCATAGCAATCTGATGAGAAAATCGAAAAAAACATGAAGAATTTTTTATGTAAAAGTTTTCGGTGCCTTGACTTTCTTTTTTTGGTTGAGTATAGTAATACCAATGACAAACCTGTTGAGCAGAAGAGTAACCGAAACCTTTGAATCTGACAGAGAGTCCCGCCTGGTGAAAAGGGACGATGAGAAGAACGGTGAAGATGGCCTGTGAAGGGAAGAGCTGAACGTATCAGTAGGCTCTTACGTGGATGCACGTTACAGCATGGAAGTATGATCGTACTTCGCAAGGTTCGGACTGTGAGGTCTGGATAAATCAAGGTGGTAACACGGAAATTGAAGTTTTCGTCCTTCAGGCAAGGATGGAAGCTTTTTTGTTTTCATCAGAACAATCAAATACTCAGGCGATGAAACGGTGAGTAGGCATCAGGTAATTCTACAGAGAAGCTGCATTAGGGTGAGAGCAGCGGATGAGGGGGTGCACGAAGATGGCCGCGGAGCTTATTCCGGTGAGAGTTTCTCGAACCGGGAACGGGAATGCCCGATACAGCATCGGAGTATGATAGTACTCCATGAGGGAATGCAGGGTGACCTGTCTTCCGATGGCAAGGTGGTAACACGATGATTCGTCCTTCCGGTTCTAGGGAACCCGGAGGGATTTTTTTATTGGGAGGAAGCAAATGATTGAATTAAGGAATGTCGCAGTGACCTTTGGTCAGGGCTCAGGTCAGCTCCACGCGGTCAGCGATGCGTCACTGACGATTGAAAAAGGGGAGATCGTGGGGATTGTCGGCTACTCAGGCGCCGGCAAGAGCACCCTGGTGCGAACCATAAATCTTCTGACCCGGCCGACTTCCGGTCAGGTACTGGTCAACGGGGAAGACCTGACAGCCATGAGTGAACGGGAACTGAGAGACCGCCGGCGCAAGATCGGCATGATCTTTCAGCACTTCAACCTGATGAATTCCAGAACGGTGCGGGACAACATCGCCCTGGCACTGGGGGCGCTGGATAAGAATCAGGTGGACCAGCGGGTGGACGAGCTTCTGGCGCTGGTGGGAATATCCGGCAAAAAGCTGGCCTATCCTTCCGAACTGTCCGGCGGCCAGAAACAGCGTGTGGCCATCGCCCGGGCTCTGGCAAACAATCCGGAAATCCTGCTGTGCGACGAAGCCACCAGCGCCCTGGATCCGGAGACAACCAAATCGATTCTCAAGCTTCTGGCGGATCTGAACCGCAAGCTGAATCTGACCCTGGTTGTTATCACCCATGAAATGCAGGTTGTCAAAGAACTGTGCACCCGGGTGTTCGTCATGGACTCCGGCCTCATCGTCGAAGAAGGGTCGGTAGTGGAAATCTTTTCCAATCCGAAGAATCCGCTGACAGAAAAATTCGTCCGCACGGCAACGAATATGGACGAGGATGTCAGCAAAGTCCTGGAAAACCAGGCAGCCTTCCGGCTGGGCGGCAATGAGATCTATATCCTGACCTTTGTCGGGGACCGCTTCCGGGAACCATTCATCGCCACACTGCAGCGAGATCACGGCATTACCACCAACATCCTGTCCGGCAACGTCGAGTTTCTCAATAAGACGCCCTTTGGAAATCTGCTGGTTGCTTTTGAAGGGGACCGCTTAAAGATCAACGAAGCCATTTCCATCATGGAAGCCGACGGAGTCAGAGTACAGCGCATCCGCTTGAAGGAGGATTAAACAAAATGGATTTTACAAATGTCATCCGGCAGAAGGAGCAGTTCATCACCGAAACCGGAGCCACGCTCTACATGCTGTTCTGGACCGGCCTGATCGCCGGGATCCTCGGGCTCATCCTGGGAATTGTCCTGGTACTGACCCGGGAGAACAGTTTGCTGGCCAACCGGCGGGTGTACGGCATCCTGGATAAAATCGTCAACATCGGCCGGTCCGTCCCCTTCATCATCATGCTGGCCATCATCTCTCCGATGACCCGGGTCATTGTCGGCACCACCATCGGCACCAAAGCCTCCATCGTCCCGCTGGTCGTGGGATCCGCTCCCTTTTTCGCCCGTCAGGTCGAAGCGGCCATGGCAACCGTCAATCCGGGAGTCATCGAAGCCGCCCGGGCCATGGGCCTGGGGCCGCTGGAAATCGTCCGGAAGGTCTGGCTGCCGGAATCCACCCCGGCCCTGATCCGTGTCTCCACCCTGACCCTGATCTCCGTTCTTGGCCTGACCGCCATGGCCGGAGCCATCGGCGGAGGCGGACTCGGGAAAATGGCCATCTCCATCGGCTATAACCGCTTCCAGAATGATGTCATCCTTGTCTCCACCGTCCTGATCCTGGTCATTGTCTTCATCATTCAGATCATCGGCAATTTCCTGGAGCGCCGGACAACCCATTAACATCAAAAATTCAAACCTCATCAGTATAAGCAAAACAGCCATCAGCAAATGGAATGTTCGAACTTAGATCCTATGGAATAAACAGCAATCCGGCCGACGGCAAGGCCGACAGGGGGAATGTACGCAATCAGAGAGTAAAGACAATAAACAGAACAATGAGCCATTGACTGCCTCCATCCGATCGGAGCTCAGATCGGATGAAGGCAGAATCGAAACAACAGGTATGAAGGCAGAATCGAACCGGATCATGCCTCAGCAATCAATCAACCAAAACCATAAGAGAACTAAAAATAAAAAATAATAAAAATAAAAGTGAGGAATTATCATGAAAAGAACTAATTTATTCGCAACCGCCCTGCTTCTGACCGGACAGCTCTTCCTGAGCGCCTGCGCGCCGGCCGCTCCCGCTACCCAGCCTTCCACTTCCGGGACTGCTCCGGCCACAACGACTGCTCAGACAGCAGCCGTTACCAAGGTCAGGCTGGGGGTCATCGGCTCCAAGCACGAACTGTGGGATCAAATCAAAACCAATCTGGCCAAGGAAAACATTGAGATTGAGATTGTGGAATTCACCGAATACACACCGGTCAATCAGGCGCTCTATGACGGAGACCTGGATCTGAACTCCTTCCAGCACCACATCTACTTCGATTCCTTCAACAATGCCAACGGCAACAAGCTGGTATCCATCGGCGACACCTTCCTGTCCCCCATCGGCCTGTACTCCGAGAAGTATAAATCCCCCTCGGAGATCAAGAGCGGAGACACCATCGCCATTCCGGACGATCCGACCAATCTGGGACGGGCGCTGAAGGTTCTGGAATCCGCCGGTCTGATCAAGCTCAAGGATGCTTCCAATCTCACCCCGACCCAGGCAGACATTGCTGAAAACAAACTCAACCTGACCATTACCGAACTCAATGCCGCTCAGACTGCCCGCTCCCTGAAGGACGTAGCCGCCGCCATCATCAACACCGACCTGGCAGTGGATGCAGGCTATTCCCCGGCAGAAGACGCAATTTTCCTTGAACCGGTAACCGATGCTTCCCAGCCGTACTTCAACCTGATCGCGGCTCAGGCCGAAGACAAGGACAACCCGGTCTTCAAGCGGATCGTTCAGGAATACCAGTCCCAGGCCATCGGCGACCTCATGCTCGAAGTATACAAGGGAGCCCAGTTCCCGGTTTGGGAAGGCTACCAGAAGAAATAGCTCAGAACCGGCTCATCGCGCCTGACCGGTGGCCTGATCCGATCCTCACCGATCCGGGGCATCCCCGGTGCCGGTCATCACCCAGATCCGATCCTCGTTGGTCCGGAGCTTCACCAGTCCGGAGCCTCACCGGGGCATGGCCTAAATGGCTACTATATATAGGAAGAAAGAAACAGCACGGATTCTCCGGCTGTTTTTTTCGTTGGAGGGCGGCGGATGGTATAATGAAACCAGAGAAGGATCAAAGGGATCTGTAACTTTCGTCGCCTGCCCTGAACCGTGTGACGGTCATCAGGCGAACGAAGGAAGAACTATCGGCTGCCCGCCTGAAAGGAAAACAACATGAGTGAAGAACTGACCTATGCCTTATTAATCGATGCCGAGAATATTTCCAGCAAGTACATTAAGATTATCCTGGATGAGCTGTCCAATGACGGCGTGGCGACCTACCGGAGGATCTACGGGGACTGGACCAATCCGGCCAATTCCGCCTGGAAGGATGTTCTACTGAATTACTCGGTCAACCCGGTTCAGCAGTACAGCTATACCCAGGGGAAAAATGCCTCGGACTCGGCCATGATCATTGACGCCATGGACATCCTGTATTCCGGGAATGTCGAGGGCTTCTGCCTGGTGTCCAGCGATTCGGATTTCACCCGGCTGGCCTCCCGGCTGAGAGAATCGGGCAAGCGGGTCATCGGCATGGGCGAATCCAAGACGCCCTCCGCCTTTATTTCTGCCTGCAACCAGTTCAAGTATCTGGATATCCTGTACGCCTCATCCTATGAGGAGAAAGAGAAGGAACCCCGGGAACTGGTCAAAGAAACCCCGGTAAAATCTGCCCGGCGCAAACCTCTGGTCAAGGCAGTCAAACCCCCGGTAAATAATGGATCGAAATTCCCGGATGCGGAAAAGATCCTGCCCGTTCTGCTGGAACCGGTGAAGCCAGAACCGCTCAAACCGGAAGCCTCCAAATCCGTATCGGTTAAGGCGGAACCAGTCAGAGCTGAGCAGACCCGCCCCGAACCTCAGACCAAACTCAGCACGATCCGCCGGTCGCTGCGTTCAATCATCAGCGAGGGCTCCAACGAGGAGGGCTGGATTTCCCTGTCCAAGATCGGAAATCAGCTGGCCAAGCGGTTCCCGGATTTTGATGTCAGAAACTACGGCTACAGCAAGCTCAATCAGTTTATTGAGTCGCTGGGGGATTTCGATATGGATGTCATCACGCCGGGCAAGGACAGCAAGGTTCAGCATATCTACTTTCGCAATAAACTGAAGCAGAAATAAGGCCTGGAGCCGATTTCCAATATTCGATCCGGGATTTTCTCAAAGCCCCGGGCGACCAGGATCGACTCGTCCGGGCCCGTCCAGTACAAAACGGTATTCTGTGACTATGCACAGAGCCGTTTTTTTTATGTATAATGAAGTTTGGGAAAACCATACCAATCATGACGCGGCAGTTTGAACTTCGCCGCTGCAACATAAGATGATCGCCGAAGCGGCACAAGAAATCTATCCATACAAGGAGATGCAATATGTTGGAAAGAGAATTTACACTGGTCTGGGATCGCTACACTGAGGGACAGCTCAAGGAATGCGACAGCTTTGCCAAGGGCTACATCGACTTTTTAAGCGATGCCAAAACGGAGCGGGAATTCGTCCGTGATTCCGTCGCGGCCGCCGAAGCCAAGGGCTTCCGGAACGTGGCCACCTTCGAGAGCCTCAAAGCGGGGGACAAGGTTTACGCGATCAACCGCGACCGCAACATCTTCCTGTTTGTCATCGGTCAGAAACCCATGGCGGAAGGAATGAACCTGCTGGGAGCGCACATCGACTCCCCGCGGCTGGATATCAAACAGAATCCGCTGTACGAGGACAACAACCTGTGCCTGATGGAGACCCATTACTACGGCGGCGTCAAGAAATACCAGTGGGTCGCTCTGCCGATGGCACTGCACGGAGTGATCTTCAAGGAGGACGGCACCCGGGTGGATGTAGCCATTGGCGAAGATCCGTCGGATCCGGTCATCGGAATCTCCGACCTGCTGATCCACCTGTCCAGAGAACAGATGGAACAGACCCTGGCCAAGGGTGTCAAGGGCGAGGACCTCAATGTTCTGATCGGTTCCAGACCGGCCGGCAAGAAAGATGACAAGGACCGCGCCAAGAAGTACATCCTGGAGCTGCTCCACGAGAAATACGGCATTGTGGAGGAAGACTTCGTCTCCGCCGAACTCCAGATCGTACCGGCCGGACGGGCCCGCGACTACGGCCTGGACCGCTCCATGGTCATGGGCTACGGCCACGATGACCGCGTCTGCGCCTACACCTCCATGCTGGCTCTGTTCGATGTGGAGAACCCGGAGCGCACCACCGGCTGCATTCTGGTGGACAAAGAGGAAGTGGGCAGCCAGGGCGCGACCGGCATGCATTCCGACTTCTTCCGTCACCTGGTGGCTGATCTGATGGAACTCAAGGGAGAAGGCTCGGCCCGCGAACTGCGCCAGGTCATCCTGAACTCCAAAATGCTGTCCTCCGATGTTTCGGCAGCCTTTGACCCGAACTACCCGTCCGTCAATGAGCCGAAGAACACCGCCTACTTCAACCGCGGCATCGTGTTCAACAAGTACACCGGTTCCGGCGGAAAGGGCGGCTGCAATGATGCCGATCCGGAATTCATCGCCCAGATCCGCGGCATCATGAACAAGAACGAGATCGCCTGGCAGACAGCCGAACTGGGCAAAGTCGACCAGGGCGGCGGCGGAACCATTGCCTACATCATGGGCAACATGGGCATGACCGTCATTGACGCCGGCGTTGCGGTTCAGAACATGCATGCGCCGTGGGAAGTCATTTCCAAGGGCGATCTGTATGAGACCTACCGTGCTTACAAAGTATTCCTGAGGGAGATGGCATAAATGACTGAACAGCCTGCTTACCGGCTGATCTACGAATCGATTCTCAAACAGCTCGAAGGGGGCCGCTATCCGGAAGGGGCGGCCATTCCTTCCGAAAATGAGCTGGCTGAAAAATTTGGCGTATCCCGGATGACGGCGCGCAAGGCAGTGGACCTGCTCGTTGCCGAAGGATTCCTGTTCCGCCACAAGGGTCGGGGCACTTTCCCCACGGGCCGCCGGGAATCCCTGCGGGAAGAGCTGTCCCTGTCCGCCCGCCTGCTGGGGCAGGGCCGGCGGGTTTATACCGAGGTCCTTGCCTTCAAGACGACGGTGGAGACCGACCGGTTCAACGATCAGCTGGAGGAGGCGGTGACCTGCTGGCGGATTGACCGGCTGCGTTATGTGGAAGACCGGCCCGCTCTGTTTGAGCGGGTCTGGATTCCGGTGGCCCAGGCCGAGGCGCTGACTGCGGAAGACGCACGCGGATCCCTGGTGGATTTGCTGGCGCGCACCGGACCCATCGAACTGCTGTCCCTGGAAGTCCGGGCAGAACGGTTCCGGAAGAAAGCGGCCAGGGCGCTGGGACAAAAGCCGGATCAGCCCGGACTCCTGGTCCGGGGCTGCCTGACCCGTCCGGATAAGACCGTCTGTCTGTGGTCCGAGGGCTGGCAGGATCCCATTGCCCTGCCCCTGTACCTGCGGCTGTGCCGCTAACGGAAGGAGGAGACCAACTTGCTTGAAAACAGTCTGGCCCTGCTGGCCGCTCTGCTGCTTGACCGGATCCTGGGAGATCCCCTGTGGCTGCCTCATCCGGTGGTGGGGTTCGGCCGGCTCATCCGGATTCTTGAAAAGAAACTGCGCCAGCCTCAGACCGAACCCCGCCGGCAGCTGCTCGGCGGGGTCTGCCTGCTGCTCTGCCTGTGCGCCGCGGCGCTCCTGCCGACTCTGCTCCTGGTGCAGCTCACCCGCGGCAGTCTCCGGTTTGCGGTCTCGGTGGTGATCTTCTGGCTGTGCCTGTCCATGGAAACCATGAAACGCGAAGCCCTGAGCGTACTGGATCAGGTGGAGCACGGCACCCTGGCACAGGCCAGGCGCCAGGTCGGGCGCATCGTGGGCCGGGATCCGGAATCCCTGGACCGGCCGGGCATCATTCGGGCGTGCATCGAATCCGTGGCTGAGAGTACCTCGGATGGCATCATCGCGCCTATGTTCTACGGCGCAATCTTCGGTCCCGCCGGAGCCATGGTCTACAAAGCCGTCAACACCCTGGATTCCATGGTCGGATACCGCAATGACCGGTATCTCTACTTTGGCCGGGCCTCCGCCCGGGCGGATGACGTCCTCAACTTCCTGCCGTCCCGGATCACCGGACTGCTGGGGGCTCTTTTGGCTCCCGTTGCCGGCGGAACCATTGCGTCTGCCCTGGGCGTCTACTTTCGCGATCATTCAAAGCATGCCAGCCCCAATTCTGGCCACCCCGAGGCGGCCTTTGCCGGCGCCCTCGGCATTGAGCTGGCCGGTCCGGCCGCCTATGAGGGCAAGACCGAACCAAAGCCCTATATCAACCGGGGAGGCCGGCCGGCTCAGGCCGCCGACATCCGCCGGTCCGTCCGCCTGATGCAGGCGCTGGTCCTGGCCTTTGCAGCGATCCTGGTGCTGGCGGCCTGGATGGGAGGATTGCCATGGATTCATTAAACAAGACCCGCTCCGGTCATGGCGGCGACATCTATTCGGATCCCAGCCGCACTTACCTGGATTTGTCCGCCAACATCAATCCCCATCCGCTGCCGCCGCGAGTGTATGAGGAACTGCCGCGCCTGCTGGAACAGGCCCGGGCCTATCCGGACATCGAGTACCGCGCTCTGCGCCGGGATCTGGCAGCCTACGCTTCGCGCCTGGCCAGGGTCAGCATCCCGCCGGACTGGATCATTCCGGGCAACGGGGCCGTGGAGCTGCTGGATAAAGCCATTGCCGCCTTCCGTCACGGACTGGTGGTGCGGCCGGCTTTTTCCGAGTATGAGCTGTCCTTTCTCCGTCACGGCATTCCCTGCCAGACCCTGGACCGGACCCTGTCCGAAACCGGCATCCTTGGCCGGGAACTGACCCGTGCCATTCTCGACCGGCTGGAATCCGACCGGTCGCTGGACGGCCTGGTGCTGTGCAATCCCAACAATCCCGATGGCGCCCGCTGGGATCCATCGGCCTTCCGGGAGCTGGCCGGCAGCTGCCGGGAGCTGGGCGTGGCCATCCTGCTGGATGAGACCTTCGGGGAGTATCTGGCAGAGGACACCATGCTGCTGCCTCTGACCCTGGAATACGATAACCTGATGGTCGTCAAGGCGCTGACCAAGTTCTTCGGCCTGCCCGGCGTTCGCCTGGGCTATCTGATTGCCGCGGATGATGCCCGGCGCCGGCGCATCCAGCACCAGCTCACCACCTGGAATGTGGGAGCCTTTGCCCAGGGCATTGCCCACATCCTGCTGGAGGACGAAGACTTCAGCAGGCGCTCCCGGGAAGAAAATGGGGCGGCCCGGCAGGAACTCGCTGATCTTCTCCAGTCCGGCGGATATTTCCGGCGGATTTATCCCTCCGGCGCCAATTTCCTGCTGGTGGTTGATCCCGCCATGCCCCGTCTGATCCAGGCGCTCCGCCAGGAAGGCATTCTGATCCGGGATCTGTCGAATATGCCGGGTCTGGGACCGGGCTATGCGCGCATTGCCGTCAAGGAGGGAACCGCCGGGCAGCTGATCGCCGCCTTGGATAAACTAGGAGCCCGACATTCTGAACAACAGGAGGAATGACTGATATGAAACAGCTGACCCGCGGACAGCTGATGCTGAAAGGCGTCATGGTGAAAGGCGAACCCCATCTCCTCAAGGTCGGATCCGACCTCTATCGGGTTTCCGATGAACTGGCCGGCCGCATCCGCCGCAAGAATATTCTGCTGGGCCTCGAAACGGTGACCCTGACCCTGCTTTACCGCTTACGCCTGCGCCCGCTGGAAACCACTCCGTTTCAGGGGGCGGATCCCGCGTTCCTGAACGGCCTGGCCCTCACCGGCTTATTTCTGCTCAGCCTCATCGCGGCCTTTGCCCTCACCGGCTGGCTGGTGCTGCCCCGGGATCTGACCGGACACGCCCGGCGCGTCGATGCCTGAGTCACGCAGCGTTGAATCGAATCCCTCGATTTATTATCACTTTGTTAAAAGTCGGCTCCCAGGGGCCGGCTTTTGGAATTTACAGCCCAAACAGGATATACTGTAGTTGAACGGCCGGCTCATGAGGAAGTTTTTTCGCCTGTGAAAGGTGGTGCTATATTGGAAGACACAATCAGAAAAACCGTTCGGAAAGAAAATATCGTCTCGCACCCGTTTTTTGACACGTATGTCTGTCTGGATATTGAGACCACGTCCCGCCCCATGAACCGCATCATTGAAATCGGAGCGGTTCTGGTGGTAAAGGGCCGTAAGGAGCGGGTTTACACCCGGCTGGTGAATCCGGGCATCCGAATCCCCCGGGAGATCGTCCAGCTGACCGGCATCTCCGACAAGATGGTGTCGGGCCGGCGCAGCATCTGGCAGGTGCTGCCCGAACTCAAGCAGTTTGTGGGCGAGCGGATCATCGTCGGTCATGATCTCATCAACAATGATATGAAGAACCTGCTCCAGGTTGGTCAGGCCATGGGCATTTCCTTCGACAACCAGGTGTTTGATACGCTCCATTTCGCGCGGCGCTTCATGCCGGGCACCTGCGGACTGTCCCATCTGACCGAGATCCTGCAGATTCCCTGGGAAGGCCGGCACCGGGCCGCCAATGACGCCCAGGCCAATATGGAAGTCTTTGAAAAGCTCAAAATCCTTTACTATCTGATGGATCGGGAAGGCATTCGCCTGAATGAAAAGGAAATTGCCAAGGTGGCGCATAATACCGAAGCCTATCTGGGCGTCCAGGATAAATTCCGGTTCAGCTACTAAGATTTTTCCTGCCGGTGAAATTGGACTGCAGGGACGTTTGGAAAGCATGATATAATCTAAATATCGATTTGACATGAAAACAAGTGATAAAGGAGAGGTATAAGAATGAACGAAAACCAAGCAAAACGCATGAGAGAAGGCAAAGGTTTCATCGCCGCCCTGGATCAGTCCGGCGGATCAACCCCGAAAGCCCTTGCGCTTTATGGAATTTCCAAAGACAAATACTCCACCGAAGAGGAAATGTTTGACCTGGTCCACCAGATGCGGACCCGCATCATCAAGTCCCCGGCATTCAGCCAGGAACGCATCCTCGGAGCCATCCTGTTTGAACAGACCATGGATCGTGACATTGACGGCAAGAAAACCGCAGACTACCTCTGGGAGAATAAGGGCGTAGTTCCTTTCCTTAAGGTTGACAAGGGACTGGCCGACCAGGAAAACGGCGTTCAGCTCATGAAACCCATGCCGGAACTGGATGCACTGCTCGCCAGAGCCAATGAAAGACACATCTTTGGAACCAAGATGAGATCGGTCATCAAGGAACTCAACGAAGAAGGCGTCAAGGCCGTTGTGGCTCAGCAGTTCGAAGTCGGCAAGCAGATTCTGGCTGCCGGACTCATGCCCATCATCGAACCTGAGGTTGATATCCATTCCGAAAAGAAACCTGAAATCGAAGAACTCCTGAAAAAAGAGATCCTCGCAGAGCTCGACAAGCTGCCGGAAGGCCAGCAGATCATGCTCAAGCTCACCATCCCGACCCATGCCAATGCCTATGCCGAACTGATCAACCATCCGAAAGTCATGCGTGTAGTCGCTCTTTCCGGCGGCTATTCCAGAGAAGACTCCAACAAGATGCTGGCTGAAAACCACGGCCTCATCGCATCCTTCTCCAGAGCCCTTTCCGAAGGACTGTCCGCGGATCAGACGGATGATGAATTCAACGCAATGCTCCAGGAAGCAACCGACGCCATCTACGAGGCTTCCATTACATAAGCTGAACCAACAGCAAAAGGATCCGGGAAGCACGCCTTCCCGGATCCTTTGCATGAATTGCTTTTGATTCCGGTCCAATGCTCCGCAAAGGAACCTCCGGAGCTAAAATAACCTGAAACGTGAAACCATAGACCTTAGGTCCTAATCAATTAGCCTGAACCCCAGATTTTTCAACCGGAAAAATTTGTCCGGAGGCTGAATGATGCAATCGAATCTCTTTCGATGATTAACCGACCCGATGAGTACAGACGAATGGCGCAACGCTTTGATTGTGGCAAGGAGGAACTGACCATGGCACAGATTGAACTGGCAACCATCAATATTGACTGTCCGGATGCCCACGCGCTCAGTGAGTTTTATCTTAATCTGCTGGACTGGGTGCCGCACTGGGCGGATGACGACTTTGTGATTATCCGGAATCCGGCGGGGGGTGTCCGGCTGTCTTTTCAGACGGAACCGTGCTATGTTCCGCCGGTTTGGCCGGATGTGCCGGGGCAGCCTGGCAAATCCATTCACCTGGATTTTCTGGTGGATGACCTGGAAATGGCAGCAGCCCGTGCCGAGGCGGCAGGGGCTGTCAGAGCCAGCGTTCAGGAACTGGATGGGGTTGTGGTCATGTTTGATCCGGCCGGGCATCCATTCTGTCTGTTCCTGGACTAGGCGCTAGCGCTGCAAAAAGCTCAGATAGAAGGGCAGGACAAAGATGCAGAGGATGGTGGACAGGGCGGTCATGAAAGCGGTGTACTGCTTGTCCTTGCCATAGTAGCCGGCCAGAACGGACATCTGGGTCATGACCGGCAGAGCCGAGGCGATGACCAGGACTTCCACCAACAGGCCGGAGAAGCCGAACAGGGTCAGAATGCTGTAGGCCAGGAGCGGGGAGATGAGGAAACGGCCGGTCAGTATGAGCAGAGTGGGCTTGAGTCCGGGGAATTTTTTCAGTGACAGATCCGCGATGATGGATCCCATATAGAGGGTCGACAGCGGGGTCACCAGATCGCTCAGATATTTCAGGCTCCGCATGGCCGGAGCAGGCAGGCTGATGTGATACATCATCAGGCCAAGCCCCAGCAGGAAAGCCAGGAGGGCAGGGTTGAAAATCTTGCTCAGGGAAGACAGGGAGAGCAGTCCGCTGCCCTGTTCTCCGCCGACCAGCCAGGAACCGACGGTCCAGAACAGCAGGGTATTCATCAGGTAATACAGCATCAAGTAGGGGATGCCCTTTTCCCCGAAAATTCCGGTGATGACGGGCACGCCGATGAAGATGGTGTTGGAGAAGGCAAACATTCCGGTGAATACGCCCTGGTTCCTGTCGCTGATGGAGAAGAGGCGGGCGGTCACAAGACCGACCAGGACCGCGCCCAGGATGGCGAGGAAGGAAGCCAGAATGGCGGGATAATAGTCCTTCAGGAACTGCGTAGTAAACTGAGTGGAAGCATTGTACAGCATGAGTCCGGGAATCGCTGCCTTTTGCAGCAGGATGACGATGAAGTCCTCACTGCTTTTTTGCATGAGATGCCGCTTCTTCAGCACAAAGCCGAGTCCCATGATCAGAAACAGGGTGGTGATGGCGTCAATTCCGTTTTGGTTCATCTGTCTTCTCCTTCAGCTGCAGGGCTCGGTCAAGCAAGTATTGGGGGGTGTTCAGGTCTGGATTCGCCAGGACATCGTCCAGGAGTTCCTCCAGGATGCGCCCGATCTGAGGACCCCGGGGAATGCCCAGACTGAGCAGGTCGTTGCCTTTGATGGCCAGATCGGACAGATTCAGGGGTTCATGGTCCTCCAGAATCTGGCGCACCTTGGTGCGCATGGCATGGAAGCGGGGATCGATTCCGCCGCCGCCGGCTTTGCCAGAGTGGTCAGCCAGCTTGAATTCGAAGAACAGATCAATATCCTCGGGCCCGAAATCCCGGATCAGCCGCTTGAGTTTCAGCGGCTTTTTCATGTCCATGGACGTCATGTGCCGGCGGATTAAAAGCAAAGCTTGCTCCCTCGTTCTGTTGTCCACCTTCAGCCGGAGCATGATCTGACGGGCCAGGTCTTCCGAGAGCTGCTCATGCCCGTAAAAATGTCCCTTGCCCGACTCATCCATGGAGAAGGTCGGCGGCTTGCCTACGTCATGCAGCAGCGCGGCCAGGCGCAGCGGCAGGTAGGGCCGGGTATTGTCCAGCACCTGCATCGTATGGAAAAACACGTCCTTGTCATGGTAGGGGGAGAACTGCTGAAATCCGGCCATGGGCACAAGTTCCGGCAGAATGACGCTCAGGGCGCCCGAATACAGGAGCAGACCGATGCCCACGGACGGCCGTTCGGTTAACAGGATCCGTGACAGTTCCGCGTAGATGCGTTCCTGGGAGATATGCTCGAGCAGGCGGGACAGTTCTGTCATGGCCCGGAAGGTTTCCGCCTCAATGTTGAAGTTGAGCTGGGCGGCGAAGCGGATGCCGCGGATGATGCGCAGGGCATCCTCGTGGAAGCGTTCTGACGGGTTGCCGACGGCCCGGATCAGCCGCGCCTTCAGATCCTCCTGGCCGCCGAAGTGGTCCACCAGGTGACCGGAGGTGGGATCGAAGGCCATGGCGTTGATGGTGAAATCCCGCCGCTTGAGATCCTGGGCCAGCTCCCGCACGAACTGAACCGAAGCGGGGTGGCGCCGGTCCAGGTACTCTCCTTCGGTCCGGTAGGTCGTCACTTCGTAGGGGATCCGGTTTAAGACGACCGTGACGGTGCCGTGAGCCAGACCCGTGGGAATGGTATGGGAAAACAGGGACATCAGAACTTCGGGTTCTGCCGAGGTCGTGATGTCATAATCCGTTGTCTGGCCATTAAGCAGGGCGTTGCGGACCGAGCCGCCCACCAGGTAGGCTTCATGGCCGTTGGCCTGCAGGGTTTCGATAATTTTCAGGGAGCCCTGATCCAGTTTGATTTCCATCTTATTTCAAGGCAGGAATATCTCCGCGTCAGGCTTCGGGGCGATGTCGCGGGAGGATCTGCCGTTCCCTCCTTTCCGTTGAGGTCGTTGCATTCGACATCCAGCCAGGGCATCACTGCCCCGCTGCTCAAATGATTCTTCCTTGATTATACTCCATTGGATGGGATCAAAGGAAATCCGCATATCAGTGGGATAGTGTCAACTTACTTTCGGTTCAAAAACTGAATAAGCCTGCCGTGCGGATTCCAAGTAGCCCGGGTTTTACGATTTATACCACCCAAAATGAGGCGTTGCATAGCTGATTGAACCTTGTTTTACTGGGTAGACCCGGCTCTTCTTCACGATCCGTTTTTCCAGCCTCACAAGTCGGGCTTCCTTCTTCTTTTCTTTCTCTTTGGCAGCGAAGTAGCCCATGAGATCCCCGCCATTGAGGACGAAAACTCGCATGCGCGCTATATTCTCAGCGCCTACTGTGCTCCACCCCATCGGGCGTGAAGATAACCGTGAGGAAAGCACATGACTGACATGCCCTTCCGCACTGCAGCCCTGATAGCCCGACTTGGCCGCGTTCTGGATCGATTCCCAGTTGGACACAAGATAGGTTTGCATCTCGCCTAACTTCTTTTCCTGGGTCTTTTTAAGCGGCAATCCCGCCGCTGATTCGAAGAATGTGTTGATGTCCTCAAGGGAGTCCATGCTGATGGCGTCTTTGAGGTACCAGTAATATTCATCCTTTGTCCCTTTGTAGGAATCAATCGGCGTTGCCGCCTGGCGCAGGGCCTTTTCCAGGTGGAACTTATCCAGATAGAGCTTGCATCGAGGCAGAATCTGGGCACCCATCTTGATCCAGGTCGCCCCATCCCCTGATAAGGAGATTTCCTCGATCTTATCTACCTCATAAGCCGAGTTCAGGTAATCGAACACTTCGTACCACAGTTCATCCGAGTTGCCCTTGTAAAAGCCTGCAAATCGACGTACACCCATCAAGGCCTTGCGTCTCTTCCCGACACTCTGCTGCCCCTCATGGACGTAGATCAGCCGCATCTGCTGATTGGAACCGTCCTGCATAGCTACATGATCCTCATCGGCCTCAATATAGGGAAACACTGATTATTTGAGGTTAACGTTTCCCAGTTCGGTCATTATGTTGTTTTTTTGCTCATGGGTGCACAAAAATGCTGGATTTTAGTGCGATTTCAGCCCGTTTTGTGGGCTAACCCCCAATTTTGGGCGCACTTATCCCATGCAGAATTCTTTCGTTCGTTTTGCACGAATACAATTCAACAAATTGGCGCTGGCAAACAAGATGTTGAATCTATTCAAATTTTTGCTGATCCCCCGATAAACTACTTTGGCATAACCAAAGAACCGTTTGACGATCAAAAATGGGTGCTCCACTTTGCTTCGAATGGATGATTTGCGTTGTTCAATTGCCCGGTCCCACTGGATCCCGGGATAGTTCTTATTGGTCTTGATCTTGGAAGGGCGAACATTGCTGCGAAATTCAATAGTAGATAAGTGCGGATCCTCGGTGAATTCTTTTCTTGACTCGACTCCATTATAGCCGGAATCTCCGTAAGCTACTTCATCATCGGGACGAATCAGTTTGTGTGTCTCGTTTATGTCATGGACATTGGCCGCAGTCCCTGTGACTGTATGGACATACCCACTGCCGGCGCAAACTCCGGTATGAACCTTCATCCCAAAGTACCACTGATTGCCTTTCTTTGTCTGGTGCATCTCAGGGTCTCGTTCTCCCGTCTGGTTCTTGGTAGAACTGGGGGCTGCAATAATGGTGGCATCCACGATGGTGCCGCCATGCATCATTAGTCCGGCAGATTCCAAGCGTCTGGTGACATCATGAAAAATCTTCTCCCCCAAGAGATGGCTTTCCATTAAATGGCGAAAGTGAAGAAGCGTGGTTGCGTCAGGCACTTGCTGCGAGATGAAGTCCAGCCGCATGAATTTGCGCATGGCATAACTGTCATAGATGGCGTCTTCCATTGCAACATCGGAGAGGTTAAACCAATTTTGCATCAGGTACATCCGAAGCATTGTTTCAATTTCGATGGGCTTTCTGCCGCGTTTTCCCTGAGGATAGTAGGGGCGAATCATCTCGACCCAATCTTTCCAGGGAATGATAGTTTCCATAGAATCAAGAAACTCTTCTCTCTTTGTAGTCTTGCGGCGATGTGCGTATTCAAAATCACTGAAAGTCTGCTGCTTCATAAGAAAAACCTCGCTGGTAACGTAATACTTAAATTATATCGTGAGAGCGTTCCTCAGAGTTACAGAAAACAGAATTAATCAGCGTTTCCATAGATCCGAGATACCACTTTTTTCTGAGGCAGGGGTCCCTCAGAAGACTCAATGTTCCCCAGTCGATGGACCAGATTCATTACCGTAGTGCGGCTGGTAATTCCGCTACTTGCATAGCGCTCCACCGTCCCCTGGTAAGAAATATCTTTAGCACTGGAGAGAAGACACGAGGCTAGTTCCCGGCTGATTCTCTGATGGGGCTCAAGGCCCAGAAGACGATCCACCAGACACACATGGTGATTAGTCTTTTTATCCCGAAAGTACGTCCGGTCAAAGACCACAGGTCCGGCTGTAGTAGCGATGGTTTTTGTTTGATTACGCCGTTCGATGGAGTAATCCTTTTTCCGTAACTGTGAGTTCCTCAGGCGCTCATCGAGTACCTGAACATAATCCTGGATCTGCTCACGGGCAATCCGATCCGTCAGCTCGTGAGTCTCCTGTACCACTTGATCCATGGTGAGAGTACCGCTTGCCATTCTTGAATCAAAACCTTGTCTGAGAGAGGTGAACATTGAGTTGAAATCTGTTAAGATAGGCATGAGAATAAGTCCTTTCGTGTAGTTTGTTTTTGGTTGTTACTAACATTCTAGCACTTGGGCTTATTCTCTTTCATTTTCGACCTACAGTAACTTTACACTAACTATCAGTGGACTGCTTGGTTCTGAAATTCAGGCAGCAGATGCTAAAAGCGGGTTTCGGATTCAGGTCTTTTAGCAGGCTGCCTCCCTGATTTATTCTCTTGAATCAATCTCAGGCGCAGCGGCGGGTCGGATAACTCATGCATCCTCTCGTCTGTGACACTTAATTGAGTGAAAAATCTTTGCAGAGTGACTTTATGAGACATTCTGCAGAGATTTTTTGGGGTTTTCTGCGTAATTTCTTGCCTTCAGGCCTTTCCTAAAATATTTCTCTCCATATTTGAGCTGATTCTCTCCTGATCTGTGTGAAAACCAGTGATCTCATGGAGTTGGTCTGTCAGATCTGTTCTGGTATAAGCAGGAATGTATACCGTGTTTACCAGTTTTTGAAAGTTCATTCCTCCACATTCGATCGTTTTCGATTCACCTTAAAGGGGAATTGATGAGCTTCTCGGCTCGTAAGACCTGCTGGTCACGAATGCTCTTTTGGTAGTGCTTGGATTTAGGGGAATAGGTCACGACCAAAGGCTGATCCAAGTCATTTTCCATGATCCAGCGCTCCTTGAAGTAGATTCGATTGTTTTTGGGGCTGCCCAGCGTCGGCAGGACCCACCTTGCGACCTGGGGGTGATTGATGAGGTGGAATTTTTGTCCGTCACCAATGCAGAGGCTGACCTAGTTTTCCGATTTGTCAGTTCTCTGTATGAGAAGACTTCCCTGGTGATCAACTCAAACAAGGTGTTTAATGAATGGGTGTTGTTCGCCAATTAATTGGATGGCGCAGTCTTCATTTTAAAGGATGCTGAATCTCGTCTACTTCAGGTTTGTCTTCAGAATATTTGATGTTGAATCGTCCAGATGTTTGATGGACTTTTTTTATTGTATTGGGCCGCATTCAGGGCCATGGACAATACACCAATCCGATTGACAGCAAACGAGGCAAATGCCCTGGATTATTCTGACAGGATGTAGCATCCTTCGACGGAGCCCACCGGTCAAGGTTAGGCCCGATCGGGGTAACAACCCTGACCGAAGGGAATCGTCGAGGGGAAGGACACCATTCAGAATGAAACTCCATTTATGTTTATTTAAGTTAAAAAGTATTTCACTTTAAGTTGCAATTCGGACAATTCGGAGTTCTGGCGGAATTCATACGTTGAACTTGACCGGTTGCGAAAATAATGTTAATATTAAGAAAATTATTTCTTATAGGAGATTTTTTACTATGAAACGTCGAAATTTGATTTTCACATGTGCATTATTTGCAGGAATATTAACATCTAAAGCTGCCTTCTCGGGTAGTATTGATTTTAATTCCGGTCTTCCATGGTGGTCAAACTGGGGAACGGTAGTTGACTGGAAATCAAAAGATACAACCACTAATGGCAGCTACTTGACTTTTAATACTGCTACTTCTTCAAGTGATCTCCTAAGTATAAAAACAAATATTTTATTTAAGAATTCAGGCCAAACCGTCCAATTTTCTCCTTCAGTAAATTTGTCAACGAATACCTCCACTGCGCATTGGCTTGGGGCTTTCACTGAGTTGGATGCCGTAGTTGGTGACAAAGTTCAACTACAAATCAAATCTCCGATATGGAACGGTGAGCGAACAGCAGGGACTTGGAATTACAGATAAGCGGTATTTATCATAATGTTATTTCTTAAATGGGAATTTTTAAAAAATAAGAGTATGATGCGTGGGATTTTTTTTATCTCTATCATTTTTATATTTTTTACTCTGATTATATATCAAGGAGTTATGCAAACAGTATTGGAATACTCCCGAGCAAACCTTTTAATTGATAATCATGCGGTAAACAATATGTATTATTATATTGGCTCAGTTCCATTTGCCAGAACTCCATCTTCTGTAAGTGTATTCACTGAGAATTTCACCTTTGTTTTTTTACTTCCTTCAATAATAGGGGGTCAATCACAAAAACTGTGGGATTTTCCCAAGTTGACATGGAGCCTCTGTCGGCGTGGTTCCGCCAGCCTTGCCGCTAGGCTGCATAAATGCTGGGCTAGTCGGCCAGTCAGGCTACCACGTCGACCTCTCCGTGTAAACAGGGAAAATCATAATCCCACATAAAAAGTGATTGAGCCAGTAAAATTGCGGATACTCCTATAATACTTATTATGACAAATTGAGAATTTAACATTTTGTTAAAAATGAAGGTGTTAAGATTGAACGAATAAAATTAATAATTAGACTAAAATAGTTAACGAGTTTCATGGTTAATCACAACTATTAAAATAGTATAATCAAATTAAGCAATTAACTTTCTCTCATACTGCTGTCGGACCCACCCAATCAGAGGTTCTGATTTTGCCATCACTAACGGATAAATATTGAATAAAAGGAGAAAACTTATGAAAAAGATGTCTCGCAAAGGGTTTCTTTCTCTGGTTCTTCTTTTCGCTTTTCTTCTCACAAACTTTTCTCCAGTCTTTGCAGAGGTAAATGATGTTCAAACTGCCCCGGAAACCGAGATTACGGAAACGATCTCGTCCGACGCAGCAACAGAAGTGCCTGCAGAAGAAAAAGAAGAGCCGGCCAGTACTGAAGCAGAGCCTTCAGCACCAGTAGAAGAAATTGCCGAAGAGAGTAATGAGGCAACCGTGTCCGAACCAGAAGAAGAAAAAGAACCTGTTTCTGAACCGGAAAGTGCTCTGGAACACCAAGATGTCCCTGCAATCGCAGAACCGCTGTCGCCCGCTGAACCAAAACCGGTTAAGGAGCCTGAAATCGTGGAAGTCCCCGAAGTTGAAGCTCCTGAAGCAACTGCACCAGATATTCCTGTAACTTCAGAGCCTGAAGCTCCGGTCGTGCCGGAGAAAGGCGAAGAGAAGGATCCACTGCCAGTCGTGCAGCCTGCAGTAGTTGCTCCACAATTAGTCACCGTTGAACCGACGGCCGTTACACCAGGAGGCAACCCCAATCCAGGTTATTACACGACGGATATTTCGTACATTGCATTGTGTGCTTACTTCGGAAATCAGTCCACCAACAATCACACAGAACCGGAACGGCTGTGGGTCCAGGGGGGCAGAGTATTCGTAGCAGTTAAGTCTACACACCTTTTGGATAATATACAGGTCAATGGCATTGATGGAAGACTGGAAGAGTTCTATCTACCTTGGATTAAAGTACATGTAGATCGACATGAACTGGATCTGACCGGATTAAACGGCAACATCAAGGGCAGCCACTGGACCATTTATTCCTGGCCCATCAGTACATTCAACATCGGATCACCTAATATGATGTATGTTGACGGAATCGGCGGCTGCCATGATGTTACTGATACCATCGAAGTGACAATTCCTGAGACGAAGCTGATGATCACCAAGCAGTGGCTGGGAATCAATCCTCCGGCCGGAACAAAAGTGACCTTCAACATCTATGGTATGCCGGCAAACTATAAACTGAAAGAAGCCTCAATCACCTATCCCGATCTTTCAGTGACAGTTGATGTCCCGGTATCGACCAATACAGGACAGATGTACAATCATTACAAGATTACTGAGAATGGAATTACCGGATACGAATCCAATGCTCCGGTGAACTCAGTTCAGACGGATGAGAAGGTGACAACCACAACATGCGGCATTACCAGGGAATTCTTCAAGCATGCTGCGACAGTGGTTAACACTCCTTCACCCATTGATGTATCCGTTGAGAAAAAATGGGTCAATGGCGACAGCCTTTGGGCAGAAATTACTGTTCAGCTGACCCGGCACCTCGATGGCGAACCATCGGAAAATGTTGGCTTACCGGAACTTCTGAATGCCGGAAATTCCTGGAAGCACACATGGAACGGTCGGGAACGAGTAAATGAATTCGGGGAAACCTGGATTTATGAGGTGAAAGAAAGCAGCATTCCGGAGTTCTTTACACCAGATACAAAGCATTCTGTCGATGGATCCGGAAATTACTCGTTTACCATTACGAATACTTTTACATCTCCCAAGGGAGACGTGATCGGCAGCAAAACCTGGATCAATGGAGATCCGGAGGACTGGTCGGCAGTAACCCTTGATCTGTATCGCAAGGTGGGTATGGGAGATGAAGAGAAGGTAGTAGCTACTCCGGTGGTTGTACCGGACGGCATGAACAAGTGGGTTTATACCTGGAAGGATCTGCCGCTCAGGAATGAAAAAGGTGAAGTTTACACCTATTTCGTGAAAGAGCCGACAGTACCTGACAATTATATTTCAACTGCCAGAGGACTCCATGTAACCAATGAGTTCGATGTAGGAAAGAAAGACATCCCGTTTGAAAAGATCTGGGACGGCGGACCGAGTCCGAGACCGGACATCACGATTCGCCTGTGGGCAGATGGACAGGAAGTTGATCACATGGTTCTTGAGGACGGTACAGTAGCCGATTCGTTCAAGGACAAGCCGATCTACAATTCGGATGGATCAACCATCGTTTATACGATTTCGGAAGATCCGGTTCCTGGCTACCTCAGCTCAGTCGACGGCTTCACCGTGACGAACGACTTTGATGAAGGCAAGAAAGACATTCCGTTTGAAAAGATCTGGGATGGCGGACCAAGTCCGAGACCGGACATCACGATTCGCCTGTGGGCAGATGGACAGGAAGTCGACCACATGGTTCTCGAGGACGGTACAGTAGCTGATTCCTTCAAGGATAAGCCGATCTACAATTCGGATGGATCAACCATCGTTTATACGATTTCGGAAGATCCGGTTCCTGGTTACCTCAGTTCAGTCGACGACTTCACCGTGACGAACGACTTTGATGAAGGCAAGAAGGATATTCCGTTTGAAAAAATCTGGGATGGCGGACCAAGTCCGAGACCGGACATCACCATTCGCCTGTGGGCAGATGGACAGGAAGTTGATCACATAGTTCTTGAGGACGGGACAGTAGCTGATTCCTTTAAGGACAAGCCGATCTACAATTCGGATGGATCAACCATCGTTTATACGATTTCGGAAGATCCGGTTCCTGGTTACCTCAGTTCAGTCGACGGCTTCACCGTGACGAACGACTTTGATGAAGGCAAGAAGGACATCCCGTTCAGCAAGATCTGGGACGACGGCCCAACCCCGAGACCGGATATCACAATCCGGCTGTGGGCTGATGGCATCGAAGTAGCCCATAAGGTACTATCTGACGGCATGCTTTCTGATTCCTTTAAGGATGTACCAATTTACAACTCCGACGGCTCAACGATCGTCTATACGATCTCCGAGGATCCGGTACCTGGATACATCACCTCCATTGATGGCTTCGTTGTAACCAACGATTTTGATGAAGGTCTCCAGGATATCCCGATCATCAAGGTTTGGGTCGGTGGACCGACAATTAAACCGTCAATCACGATTCATCTTCTCGCAGATGGTGAAATGGTCAGAGAAGTTACCTTGAATAACGGAACAACTGAGTATACCTTCGAAGATCTTCCCATCTATCGTTCGAACGGAACGATGATCGAGTACACGCTCCACGAAGTCGACGCAGAGGGATACACCAGCTTCATCAGAGGAATGACCATAACCAATACTTTCGTCCTTGGACAGAGAGATATAGTGGTTACCAAGATTTGGCAGGGTGGACCTGAAGTGAAGCCTGACATTACCATCTACCTGTGGGCAGATGGAGTTAAAGTTAGAGAGGCTGTACTGAAGAACGGCACAACATCCTACCGATTTGAGGATGTGCCAATCTTCACGATGGAAGGCAAAGAAATTGTCTACACCGTTTCAGAAGCTCCGGTCAAGGATTACAAGACAACCATCCGAGAGATGGTGATTACAAATACCTGGACAGGCGAGCTGCCAAATACCGGAACAACTGCCTCCGCACTCCCCATCCTGGGAGCTGCATTTGCACTTGGTGGACTGGCGCTGACCTTTGGGAAAAAGATGAGACGTAAATAAGTTCAATCATCTGAGGACCGGAAACGGTCCTCTTTTTTTGGGATTTTTAGAAATGAGTACGAAGGTTGGAGAATGCTGTACAAGTTATCGGAATATATATTCTGTAAATTAAAATTCTGCCGCTTTTGTTTTATAATTGCCGAATCAAAGACCAAGAGCAATGTAAGTGAATAATCCATTCAAGTGCAAAGAAAAAGGGTCAATCACAAATTCTGTGGGATTGACCGACTAGATCCATTCCCCAAACCGGCATAACATTTGATAATAGAACGAGCCCCGCGCTATGATGGAAATGCATCTGGACGGATGTACAAATCCAAGCACAGCGGAGGCTCTGAATGAATTATACACAGGATGAACAAGCTAATACAATCACTGATTCCCAAAATTATCTGCACATCCCTTCGTCTCTTATTGGGTTTACTAATACGCATAGTTCACAGCATACTGCCGTTTCCGGTAAAAGTGTGATTCAGTTTCATGGAGTCCTCAAGCTAGATGACACCGATCGCGCCTGCCCCAACTGCGGGGGCTTCATGCACATTAACAATACGTCCTCATGTAGTCTTTGGCACCTGAACTTCGGGCACACTTATACTTCCCTGGAATTCGACAAGAATCAATTACTGTGCCCAACCTGCGGGATCACCAGAGTCCAGCAGGTGCCCTTTCAGGCACAAGGTCATCGGATCTCGCAACCACTTTTGCAATACACTAGGGATCTTCTCGCCATCGGAACCTACAACCTCAAGCAAGTCGCTGAGATTACTGGTCTTGGCAAGAACACAGTCAAAGCGATCGACTTGAAACGCCTGGAGGAAATGTACACCCTGGACGGCAAGCTCACCAAGCCCCAGAGGCAGGCAAAGTACCTCAGTATCGACGAATTCAAGCTTCACCGAGGCCACCAGTACGCCACCCACATCATCGACATAGAGACTGGCCATATCCTCTGGATCGCCCATGGCAAGCGCAAGCAGGTCGTCTATGACTTCATTGAGCACGTCGGTCTCGAGTGGATGGACGGTGTTGAAGCAGTCGCCTCGGACATGAACTCAGACTTCCAAGAAGCCTTTGAGGAAAAGTGCCCCCACATCCAGCCGGTCTTCGACCATTTCCACATCATCAAGAATTTCAATGACAAAGTGGTCGCTGAAGTGCGCAAAGACGAACAGAGGCGTCTTCAGGCGGTGGGTGAGTACAAAGCTGCTGAGTCCCTCAAGAGGACCCGCTATATCCTGATGTCTTCTCGGGAGACGCTGCAGCGCAAAGACCGGGAGGCCGCGGAGGGCAAACCCTTGTCCAAGGGCGGTACGCTCTTCCAAAGGGCAGAGATCACGCGTCGTCCTGGCAGTGAGGAGAAGTACGACCAGCTCATCCAGGAGAACCAGCTTCTGTTCACAGTTGACCTCGTCAAAGAGATGCTCTCGGAGGCGTACAAGGCCGCCAGTGAGCCGGAAATGGCTAGTCTGATCACGGAGGTCATGGAAGTATGCTATGCCTCGGAGAATGAGCACCTGCAGTGGTTTGGGCGCCTGATGGACAGACATTTTGAAGGGATTATAGCTTATGCGACCTACCGTATTTCGAATGGTCAAATCGAGGGGATCAACAACAAGATTAAGACATTACGTCGACAAGGGTATGGCTATCCAGATGATGAATACTTCTTCCTCAAGTTATTCGATATGAGTCGTAAAACGTACGTAAGGAATCCACCATCCCACAGAATTTATGATTGAGCCCTTTTTCTTGGGCAATTGATAATTAGTTTACTGCCTTTTTATTTTCTGTTGAATTTAATAGCTGGGTTTGTAAAGGGAAATGAGATATATTTGTACATAACTATAGTTACTGGTGTATGTTTGATATTGAGTAAACTTAATATAACTTCATTTCTTCCCGGTGTATCTCAATATAATGTCCTTATTTCAGTATTAGTTAGTATTGGTTTGGTTGGAGCTGCTTTTTATAAAATCATCACAAGTGATTATCTCAAAGGGGATAAAGTATGAGCATAGTGTTTACTAATTACACTAAGAAAATCAAGAATAATTTAGTTTTAAATAATATCAATCTCGAAATTCAATCCGGGACCGTTGTAGGGTTGCTTGGCAAAAATGGATCCGGGAAAACAATGTTATTGAGATCTGTCGCTGGCTTAATCCTGCCAACCAGTGGGAGCATTGCGATCAATGGAGAGTTGATAAATTCGAAAAATCGTTTTCCTGAATCGGTTGGAGTAATCATTGAAAACATGGATTTCTGGCCGCATCTAACTGCTTTGGAAACATTGGAATACATTAATTCTTTTACAAATAAAACCACAAAAGAAAAATGCATAACATGGCTGAAAGATGTTGGGTTGGACCCCAACTCAAAAAAGACAGTTCGATCCTTTAGCCTGGGAATGAAACAAAAGCTTGCATTGGCACAGGCTTTCTTCCGTGATCCCGATATCCTTCTTCTGGATGAACCCACATCGGCTCTGGATATAGAAAGCACGAAAAGCATTTACGAGATTTTCGAAGCCCAGAAACAGCGCGGGAAAACAATGATTATAGCAAGTCATGCTCCGGAGGACTTGGAAATATGTGACATGATTATCAAAATCGATAATGGTGCCATTATTGCCATAACTGACTGCGGCCTACCTTCCCGGGATTGATACTCGGGTAGGATGGAGCGGATTCATGTAGCTGTCGACCTCGCATACCACCATGCGTACTCTTCGCTCCAGAGCTGAATCCTACATTCCCGAACTATGTAACGATGAAAAATCCTAGAAGTGTTGAAAATCAATGGTTTTTGGCACTTTTTTCTTGACTTCAACATCGTTACATATTATAATTAGAACGAGGCGGTGAAACTTATGGGCATCATTTATAGCAAAAATCAGAAGACTGGAATCACCTACGCGTATGATAACAAGCCATATTGGGATCCAGAGAAAAAACAGTCCCGAGCTACCCGCAAATTGATTGGTAAAGTAGACCCCGTGACCGGTGAGATCGTTCAGACTCGCCCTTATCGCAAGCGGGCAGCTGAGCCTTCTGAAAAACCCAAGCAGGGCCCTATTCCTGTTTTGAACACCGAACGAAAGTTCATGGGGGCTTCCTACTTGCTGGATCAAATTGGCAAGGAGACTGGTGTGGAAGAAGACTTGAAGCTTTGCTTTCCCAACGAATACAAACAGATCCTCTCTTTGGCCTACTATCTGATCATGGAGGAGAATAATTCCCTGTCCCGGTTCAGTCATTGGCACAGACTGCATCGCCATCCCTTTGGTAAAGATATTGCCTCACAGCGCTCCAGTGAGCTGTTTCAGAGCATCACAGAAGATCAGCGGATGAACTTCTTCAAGAAACAAGGCAAGCGTCGAATCGAGAAGGAATATTGGGCATTTGATACAACCTCCATCTCCAGTTACTCAGACACCCTGGCGCAGGTTAAGATGGGCAAGAACAAGGAAGGCGACCGACTGCCTCAGTTCAACCTGGCTCTGCTGTTTGGCGAGGAATCCGGATTACCATTCTATTACCGCAAACTCCCCGGTAACATCACGGATGTGAAAACCATCAAGCGACTGATTGAGGAGTTTGATGTGATGGGGTATCAGAAAGTCAACATGGTCCTGGATCGGGGGTTCTACAGCAAAGAGAACATCAACTGGGTCTATCAGAGCCATCAGAAGTTTCTGATCGGCCTGCGCTTGAATCTGAACTACGTGAAAGAGGTCCTGGAACAAGAACGGGACAATCTGCAGCTTTGGAGCAACCTGGATCCTCAATTTGGCACGTATGGGATCTGCCGTTCCATCGAATGGGAGTATACGCAGGATCGTCCCCGTAAGGGCGACGTATTGACCGAAAAACGCCGGGCATACCTGCACCTGTTCTATAACGATGAGAAAGCCGCAAAGGACCGAGTGGACCAGAATGAACTATACACGCAGCTCTACTATGAACTGACCCATAACGAACGCAAAGACTATCACGCCAAAGATTATGCCAAATACTTTGATGTCGTCGAAACACCAAAGCGTGGAGTCAAGGTAACGGCAAAGGAAGACGTCATGAAGGCTGAAATCCGCAACTATGGCTATTTTGCGATGCTGTCCAACGATGTTCGCGATCCCTTCGAAGCGCTCTGTCTGTACCGCAGCAAAGACATTGTGGAGAAAGGATTCGGCAATTTGAAAGATCGTCTAAACTTCAGACGAATGCAGGTTTCTTCCGAACTTGCCCTTGATGGCAAGCTATTTGTAGGGTTTATCGCATTAATCTACTTGTCCTACTTGAAAAAGAAGATGCAGGAAGCGAAGCTATTCGATCGATGGACGCTCCAGGGAGTACTGGATGAAGTGGACCTCATTGAAGTGTTTCAGGCACCTGAGGTCGGAAAAGTCATTGGTGAAGTGACAAAAAAACAGAAGGAGCTATTCCTGTCGTTGGGAATAACTCCACCATCGTTATAGATTCCGGGAACGTAGGCTGAATGTCAAAAATACCCAATAAAAATGGTATCTGCGTTCCCGGACAATGTAACGATGAATAACCCGCAAAGTGTTGAAAACCACCAGATTTCAGCATTTTGCGGGTTATTCACTGTTAAACAGTATCATCAGAACGACAATGTGAGATTATGGGTGTCATTTACCGCTAATCAATTTGAAGAGTCATCGGTGAAATGAAAAAAATACAGAAGGAGCTATTCCAGTCACTGGATATTAGTCCGCCATCGTTATAAATTTCGAGACCGTAGGTTGAAAATAAAATCTGGAAGATGAGTGAATTTCTGAGGAAGCAGGAAGGAAAAAACCTTGCGTTAGGCGATACTTTTCGTTGATGCTTTGATGTTTTTACGTATGAAATAGCTGACGGGGCAATCACATTTTGAATGCAGAGAAAAAAACCAAAAGAATCGAAAAGAACCTGCCCTTTGCGGATGTTTTATTGTCGTCATATCATGAAAAACGACCGCTGCCGAAGCACTGTCATTCGATAAGAGCCGGGATGCGTCCGAAAAGATCTTTCAAGTCTATAAAACGTATCTTGGAAATGAGAGTCTGCACGGATCCGGCAATGAATCTGCACCGGCCAAGATATTTATTGAGTTTGTCGTCTTGATCATACGATGCAAGATGTATTCCAGTCTCAAGGAGAGAATGGCCGAAATATCTAAGAAACCCGACTATATGACTGTTCCGGCAGTCCGAAGAGAATAAAAAAAATCGAAATGACCAGACCGCTGGATAAGGGTTACTGCCTGTATCATGCAGTGACCGCAACTCAGAAGACGATCCCGAAAGCAAAGATATGCTGGTTTTCAGGAAGCGGGCGGCAGAGTGAGCCACGGGTCCAGCGCGGCGGTCTTTTTTGGCTGGCGTACTGATAAATTTCCTTGAACGAATCCCGGGTGCGGCTGGCTGGCCGGAAAACTCGTGTATAATAAAAACAGAGACAATGGAGGTCAAAATGGAACTTTTATACAAGAAAATCAACGATTACCAGGTGGGCGAGCGGGTGGACAGTTTTCTGATCATCAAGCGGGTCGACCTGAAAACCACGAATTCCAACGGTAAGAAATACCTGGATTTTATCCTGGGCGATGCCACCGGCGAAATCACCGCCAAGCTATGGGAAGTTCCGCCGGAACTGGAAGGCTTTTTTGAAGCCAACATGGTAGTTCGGGTCCGGGGCATGATCAATCTGTACCAGAATCAGCTGCAGTTCAAGATTGAACGGATCCGGCTGCGCAACGATGAGGATCCCGTGGATCCGGCGGATCTGGTTCCCTCCGCTCCGCTGGAGCCCGAGTATATGTATGGCCAGATCCTGACCAAATACATCGAGGGACTGGAAAATATCGATATGAAACTGATCGTGGAGCGCCTGTTCCGCGAAAATGAAGAAAAACTGATGTATTATCCCGCGGCCAAGCGGAATCATCACGCCATCCGCAGCGGTCTGCTGTATCACGTGCTGACCATGCTGCAGCTGGCTGATGTCATAACCCAGGTGTATCCGTTCCTCAATCATGATCTGCTGGTGTCGGGCATCATTCTGCATGACATGGCCAAACTGGTGGAGATGGATGCCTCGGACATCGGCATCGTCCGGGAGTACACCATTCCGGGTACGCTGCTGGGGCACATCAGCATTGGTCTGGAGCAGATCGGCCGGGTCGGCCGGGAGGTCGGAGCCTCCGAAGAAGTGGTCATGCTGCTTCAGCACATGGTTTTGTCCCATCATTATGAGCCGGAATACGGTTCACCGGTACGGCCCATGTTCCCGGAAGCCGAGATGCTGCATCACATCGATATGATTGATGCCCGCATGTATGACATGAAGAAAATTCAGGAAGAACTGGAACCGGGCACCCTCTCGGACTTCATTCTTTCCCTGGACCGCAGACGAGTATACCGCCCTGAATTTGATCAGGAAGAAACCATTTAGGAGGAACGTCACTTTGAGCAACGTCTTAGACAATCTGTTACGCTATGTCAGAATCAACACCCGCAGCGATCACCGCAGCGAGACCACCCCATCCACTCCCGGCCAGATGGATCTGGCCAGACTGCTGCAGAAGGAACTGGAGGAGCTGGGTCTCCGGACGGAGCTGGATGAGCATGCCTATCTGTTTGGCACCCTGCCTTCCAACCTTACTCATGAAGCCCCGACCGTAGCCTTTCTCGCCCATTTGGACACCGCTGATTTCAACGCCGAGAACATCAGCCCCCGCCTGGTCGAGTACAAGGGCGGCGACATCGTCCTCAATGACAACGGCAAAGTGATGACCGTCCACGATTTTCCGGCACTGGCCGACTACATCGGTCAGACCCTGGTGGTCACCGACGGCACCACGCTGCTGGGCGCCGATGACAAGGCCGGCATCGCCGAAATCATGGCCGCGCTGCGCATCCTGAAGGACACGCCGTCCATTCCCCATGGCGAGATCAAAGTGGCGTTCACCCCCGATGAAGAAATCGGACGGGGACCGGCTTTGTTCGATGTGGAGAAGTTCGGCGCCGATCTTGGCTACACCCTGGATGGCGGCCCGCTGGGCGAGCTGCAGTATGAGAACTTCAACGCCGCCTCCGCCAGCGTGACGGTCAGGGGCAGAAGCGTTCATCCCGGTTCCGCCAAGGACAAAATGAAGAACGCGATTCACATTGCCTGGGAATTCAACGACGGTCTGCCCAAAGCGGAGCGGCCCGAATATACCGAGAATTATGAAGGATTCTTCCATTTGGATGAGATCGAAGGAAATGTTGACTCTACCCGGCTCGACTACATCATCCGGGACCATGACATGGACAAGTTCCTGGCCCGCAAAGCCCTGATGGAATCCACCGCCGCCCGACTGAATGAAAAATACGGCGCCGGCACCGTGACCGTCGAACTGAAAGATTCCTACTTCAACATGAAAGAAAAGATTGCGCCGCATATGTATATCGTCGAGAATGCCAAACGGGCCTTTGAAATGGCCGGCATCACACCGGAAATTTCCCCCGTCCGCGGCGGAACCGACGGCGCGCAGCTGTCCTACAAGGGACTGCCCTGCCCGAACGTCTTTACCGGCGGTGAAAACTATCACGGCGAGTATGAGTTCATCTCCGTCCAGAGCATGGAGAAAGCAGTGGAAGTTATCCTGAATCTCATTGCCGTTTATGGCGAGCATGACTTTCAAAATGCCGAAGCCTGATTCAGCCCCCGGTTTTTTCGGGAATGATATCAGCTGGCGCAGCCGCATCGCAGCGAAGGGAGGGAGAAGATATGATCGTTGCCGTTGAGCTCTATCCTGACAAAACCCTGGAAAAGCTGATTCAGAACATGACGGAACAGCTGCCCGTTGAAGTCCTGGGGCGCAAGCGGCGCCTCCATCTGACGCTGGGCAAGTTCAACCAGATCGATGAGGCCAAAGCCGAGGAAAAACTGACCCGGCTGGTTCGCCGCCACAAGCGGATCCCCGCCCGGTTTCCGTCCGTCGGTGTTGTTCCTCCGGGTACCATCTGTCTGTGTCCGGTTCTGAATGAGCTCCTGTACAGCTTCCACCTGGAACTGCACGAAACCTTCCATTTTGCCCAGGACGATATTGACCAGTATGCCTTTGGAAACTGGCAGCCGCACCTGACCCTGGCCCGTTATAGCGACGGTGAGCAGCTGCTGGAAGCCTTCCGCCGGATTCTGAGTGAATTTGAACCGCTGGCCGGCGAATTCGACCGGGTGGCTCTGGTCGAACTGGAACCCACCTGGCAGGAGCTGTGTTCCTTCAAGCTCAGGCCGTAGCAGTCCATCCGCAGAACTGAGCACCGGGCAATCATGCCACTGCGTCAAACCAAAGCACCAGGCGACTGGTGCTTTTTTGCGCGAAAAAAGAGGCCAGGTCGAAGGGACCTGCCTCTTGGATCAGCTGATTTTAGTGTTCGCAGACGTTGACTTCCCAGAAGGACTTGGGATATTTGCAGGTGGGGCAGATGTTCAGCGGTTCTTTGCCGACATAAACATAGCCGCAGTTGATGCATTTCCATTCCTTTTCTTCGTCTCTGGCGAAGAACTTGTTGTTCTTGACCAGTTCGTGGAGTTCCAGGTATCTCTTTTCGTGTTCCATTTCGACTTTGGCGATCTGGCGGAAGGATACGGCGATGGCCTTGAAGCCTTCTTCGTCAGCAATGTCCGCAAAGTTCTTGTAGAGAACTTCCCATTCTTCGCGTTCGCCCGTGGCAGCATACATCAGGTTGGCAGCGGTATCGGCCTTGCCCACCGGATAGGTTGCTTCAACAAATCCCATGCCTTCGCCCATGTTGTCCAGCAGATGATTGAAGAAGATTTCAGCGTGGGCTCTTTCGTTCCCGGCGGTTTCCTCAAAAATGTTGGCTACATGCTCAAGACCCTCTTTTCTTGCCGTCTCGGCATAGTAAGTATATCTGTTTCTGGCCTGAGATTCTCCGGCAAACGCTTTGGCAAGATTACCCGCTGTTCTGGTGTCTTTAAAGTCCATAATCTGTTTCTCCTTTTACACTTTTTATCTCTGTATTTCTAAAACCCGGAGGTTAAAGAGCTGGATTGAAGTCTTCCCGCGGTTTTCCGGGGAAGAACAGTGCCAGGGTTCCCGGTCCCGAATGACTGCCGATGACCATGCCCACCGGATGAATCACCGGTTCGTTCATGTCGTATTCGGACTTGATCAGATTCGCCAGCTGTCTGGCCTCTTCCAGGCAGTCCCCGTGACTGATGGCAAAATCTTTACCATACGCCGGATCATAATTTTCACGGAAATGATCCATCAGTGCCTGGATTGATTTTTTACGGCCTTTGGCTTTCCCGATGGGGATCAGCTTACCCTCCGGATTGACGCACAGGATGGGTTTGATGTTGAGCAGCTGGCCAACAGCTGCCTTCATGGCGGAGATGCGTCCGCCCCGTTTGAGGTAGACCAGGTCTTCCACCGTGAAGAACTGATTGATGTGATTTTTCTGATTCTCAATGTGTTCGGCCACTTCCGTGATCGAGGCCCCCTGGTCCCGCATACGGCAGGCTTCCAGTACAAGCAGGCCCACGCCCAGGGAAGCGGATTTCGTATCAATGGCGATCACTCGGCCCGCCAGACCCGGATCATCTTCCTCCAGGGTGTTTCTTGCCAGAATGGCACCCTGATAGGTACCGGACAGCCCGCTGGAGAATCCGATGTAGAGAACGTGGTCGTGAGTTTGCAGCGCTTTATGAAACATGTCGTAAAATACGGCAGTATTGACCTGTGAGGTGGTGGAAACAACGCCGCTGCGCATGCCGTCAAAGAAGGCGGTGGCGTCCATTTCCCGGAAGCTGTCTTCCAGTACTGTTCCATCCTGAAAATTGGCTGTTAAGGGGCAGCGCCCGACATTCAGCTGGGCCAGTCGTTCCTCCGGCAGATCGCAGGCGGAATCCGCAACAATAAAGTAACTCATTTGTGTACTCCTCAACGTTATTAATTGTATCCAACCGATGTAAACAAAACGTGAATGAATTGTTAAGCAGGTGTGAAAATTAGAATGAATCTAAATGTTTTGCTTTGAACGCTTTGTGATTGTTTACAGTACAGTTATTTCTATTATACCATCACACAGCTGAATTCATACTGCATTCAATTCTTGCCCGTTCTATGTTAAAATGGCTTTATAAAAGAAGGGGTGTGGAAGATGACTGAACGCGAAGTATATAATTCCGTGAAGGATGCTTTGGAAGAGAAGAAAATCAATGCGGATCCCTTTGAAGTGATCAAACTGATTTCCTCGGAACTCCAGCATGTTGATTATACAAATCTCAAGAAAAGAGAATCCATCCTCATCCGATTCGGTGAAGGAGAGCATGATCTGTTCCGGGGCTTGTTCCGGATGAAGCCCGACTCCAAGGAGATCGAGGGAGAGCTGCTCATTCTGGACTACATCAAGGATGGCATTGTAAGAGTGATCTGATTCGGGATTGCTCTTTTTTCTTTGGCTCAGGCCGGATCGAAAGCAGGAGGAAGGACTGGAATGGCACTTCAAGAAAAACATCGTCGAATCCCGGACTGGCCGGGCCGGTCAAAGGGGAGACGCATCGCAGCGTTTCTGCTGCTCTTTCTCCTGGCGGTGCTGGCCTCTCCCAGCCTTCTGATGGTGCTGCCGGTGGGACTGCTCTGGTGGGGAATCAATCAAAACGTGTCCTGGGGCTGGCTGCGCCGAGTGCTGCTGCTGGGCCTGATCTACCTGGTGGTCATGGAATCGGCCATCCTGCTCTTTATGGTGCGGGACCGGATCCAGCCGGTCCGGGTGTCCGGCACCGAAACCATGATCATCCCGGGCAGTGCAATCATCGGAGATCAGCCCGGTTATTATCTGAAGAGCCGTCTGGATGCGGCCCTGCCCGTTCTGAAGCAGTATCCCGGGATTCAGGTTGTGGTGTCCGGCCGGCGGGCGCCCGGCGATGAGTACAGCGAGGCCGCCGTCATGCGGCGCTATCTGATGGGGCAGGGTATTGCACCGGCCCGGATTTTCGAAGAACCGCAGGGACAGGACACCATTCGTAATTTCGAGTACTCGAAGGCCGTGATGGCCAGCAATGGACTCTCTGCCCAGATTCTCATCGTCACCAACGAATTTCACGCCTTCCGTTCCTCGGCCATAGCCCGCACCATCGGGCTGTCGCCCCGCAGCATCCCGGCCCCCAGTCCCGATGGACTGTTCTATAAATATATGCTGCGGGAATTTCTGTCGCTTCTGAAAGTCCAGCTTCACTACGGCCTGAGCCTGCGCTGAACTTTGGTGCAGCCAGGCAGTCATCGCCGGATCCAGCGACGAGGACGCAGATCCAAATGACAAGGACAAGGAACCAGGGAACATAGATCCAAATGACAACACGAGGAACACACAGCATCGTCCTGGCAAATCAAGCCACAGACCCTGAATATTGAACCCGAACCCTTCGCCCGGAAGGCAGGACCGAACCAGCGGAAGCGTGGGCTCCTGAGCATGCAACGAATCGTTTCGCTGACCAGGAGGTATTGGAGCACCCGATCCATGCCAGAGAGCAGGCTGATTTTGACAACAGAGCACAGGCTGATTTTAATAACAGAGCACCCCAGTCCCTGGTTTCAGGGGCTGGGGTGCTCTGCATCGAAGCCTTCCGGCAATTACGCATGAATCAGACGATTGGTCGTATGCCGGCTTGGGGAGGTGCGAGACTAAGCCTCGGGCGCAATATCGCCGGACTGAGCTTCCGTCGGGGCGGTCTCCGGTTCCGGAGCTGCTTCCTCCAGCTGTTCCAGATCCTGGGACATCCGGGATTCTGAAATGGTGACGAGAAGCTCGTCTGCGGGCGTTACCAGTTCGACGCCTTCAGCCAGTTCGATGTCACCGGCCAGGGGCTTCTCATCCGGCATTCGACCGGTCAGATCCAGGGTAATGGTCTCGGGGATCCGGTCCGCCGGACCCTTGATCTGAATCTGCGAGAGATTCTGATTGACGATCAGGCGGCGGTGAGCCAGCTCCTCTTCGCCGAGAATGACCAGCGGAACCTCCAGGGTCAGGATCTCGTCCTTTCGGACAGCCTGCAGATCAATGTGCAGGATGTCACCCGTCGATCCATGGCGCTGAACTTCGCGGACAATGACCGAACCCTTATCCCCGTCCAGGTCCACATCAATCACCGAGGATTTGGTATTGTTCTTGAGCAGATCAGCCGCCACCTGACGCGAAATCTGAATGGGCTGTCCGCTTTCGAGGCGGCCCCCATAGATTACGCCCGGAATGAATCCGGAGCGGCGCAGAGCACTGGGCTTTTGATCCTGCCTTTTTTCGATTTTATAAAAGGTTTTTTCTGATGTCATAATGGGGTTCTCCTTTCATTTTCAAATGCTTTCCCCATTGTAACCCAGGATCCGGTGTACTAATTAATACGTGGGCAATGTTGTCGCTTTATTTACAGTTTCACCACATAGTTTACAATTCTGTTTCATATTTACCCGGAATGGCTTTTCGTTCTGTACCAGTTTTCGGCTATCGTCCGAAGCCGGCTCAGCCCCGGGATCAGCGCCAGACACAGCAGTCCCCCTGCCGCGAACCACAGCATGGCCTCTTCCGGCAGGATGGGATAGCCAGGGGACCGGTTGGAGGGATAAATGTTCCAGGCGGTGTAGCCCAGGAGGCGCCCGATCTGGAGTTCAGGCCGGACCAGAGTCGGAAGAATCAGGCAGCCGGCGGTGACCAGGACAGCGTGACCGGCCCGGCGGGTCAGTTCAAAGAACAGGGCGGCCAGGGCCGAGACCAGAAACAGGAAGGCCAGATCCGCCGCGCTGATCCAGAGCAGGCTCTGCCGCAGGGTCATCACGGAAAAGATGCCCGGAATGGACTGACCCCAGGGGGTGGCAACGTACATGCCTCCCTGGTCATCGCCATGATGCAGCACCAGCAGCAGAAACGTCAGACCGCGCTGGCCCAGCAGCAGAAGCGCGCTGGCTGTGAACACCGCCAGGCTCCGCCGGAGGGGAATACGGCTGCCCGGTTCCCGGAGATTGCGGTCCCGGGGAGCGGCCAGGATAAAGAATGCAGCCAGCGGAAGCACAATCAGCCACAGCCGGGTCAGTCCCAAGAGCCCGAGAAAAATCGGGGAAGCGGAATCACCCGACAGAGTCAGGGGCAGCTGATTTTCCAGGTTTCGGCCCAGGGCGTGGACCACCGGATCAGCGGACAGGCGCGCCTGTTCCAAAGCCGGCTCCCAGAAAGTGAGAGCACGCAGATCCACCTGTTTTGCTTCGCCCTGGCTCCAGGGGAACAGATCGTATGCCCAGGCAAAGGCATAGCGCCCGTAGTAATAGGCTTCCTGCCCCGGGCTGCCATAGGTCTCATTGAGCCGGGCCAGATGCAGGGATTCCTGCTCCGCCAGAAAATGATAGTAGAACCGCTGGATCGGATCCGGATCCTCGGGCGACCATAAGGAACGCTCCTGCCTCAGGTGAGCCAGGTAGCCCGTCAGTTCCCGCAGGTAATCCGTCTGCCGATAGGGCAGCCGCAGCTCCTGGGGGAATCCCCGCTGCAGCGGATATTGATGGGTAAGTGGATTCCCGAATATCGGCTGATCAAAGGGGAGGGACAGGGGGAGCGGGTCAAACAAAGACGGCAGCGCAGCCAGCAGCAGCATGACCGCCATCAGCCAGGTGAGGCCGCTCTGATGCAGCCGTCGCCAGAAGTACTTAATACTCTTCAAGGACTGTCCCTCCCTTCCGGTTCAGCGTCAGTCGGCCCTTGAGCCGGAGATCCGTCAGATACAGCAGGAGGATTCCCGAGACCAGAAGGATCGCGATGCCCAGGGTGAAATCCAGCGGATTTTCCAGAAGAACCAGGCCGCGCATCATCAGGGGGCTGCCAGTGGTATCGCGCAGGGCATCGTGGTAGCTGATAAAGGCAAAACTGCGAAACGGCAGCGCCAGTGGGGCCAGAAGCGGATGTTTCAGCAGGAGCAGGCCAAGGGCTGCTCCGGTCAGCGTAAGGGCCTTGCGCCCATACTGTCCCAGCAGCAGACCCAGACTGAGCCAGCAAAAGATCTGGGCGGCCTCATACAGCACGGCCAGATGGAAGGCTGCGCCCAGCGAGACGACGCCGGCAGCATCAACGGCCCGGTAGGCCGACCAGCCGGCGAGCTGGTTATCGCTGACTTCCAGCAGGGAAATTCCGGCCCTGGGATTCCAGGGAATGAGGCGATACAGGCTTTCAGCTCCCGTTGTCAGCTGCAGCCAGAGGCCGGCGGTGAGTCGGGGCACCTCAAAGAGGAGGAGCAGGACAACCAGAAGCGCGGCAAAGCGGGCGGTCAAAGACGCCGTCGTCCCTGCCCGGCGAAAGGACGGGCTGGACGGGAACCGGGCGTGACTCATACCCAGAGCCAGGGTCAGAAGAATCAGGACACCGCTCTGAGACAGTTCCAGCAGACGCCAGATCTGACCGGCCGGGCCGGGATCAACGCCCGGGTCCGCATCATAACCGCGCCGTTCATTGGAGGCAAGCGGTTCCTCCAGCAGTTCCCGAACTTCCCGCAGGGCCCTGCGCTCCTCCGGCGCGGCTTCAAACCGCTCATCCAGAATCGTAACCGCGGTGAGAAGCGGTTCTTCGATGGGAGCCGGCGGCTGAACCGGAGCTACTCTCAGAACAAGCAGTACACCCAGAAGGAAGACTCCTGCGGCGGCCCAGATGAGGCTGCTTTTCAGCAGCTGTTTGAGGTTATAAACAAACAGGGCAATCACGCTTGTTCCTCCTCAGCCGGTTCCATGACCAGGCCGCGGCCTTTGAGCAGTTGCGGCAGCTGTTCCCGATCCGCTTCCAGGATATCGACTTCATAACCCGAGTGATCCGGTGAAGGCTGAAAATACTTGATTTCACTGATCCGGCGCAGCTGATAGTCCGTGTCCGGGTCGACCGGCAGGCGGATTCGAACGGTGACGGGCTGACCGGGTCCGATTCCGGCGTCCAATCCGGGCTGAGGAATCGGGCGGTGCTTGGTTTTCGCGGGATTCCGGGTCCGAACCGGTCGGACAGATCCTGATTCCGGCGGCATTGTCTCAGGCGGCAGGGATTCCGCTGGGACACTTTCCTGAATCAGGGACGCTGAATCAGGCGGCTCCTTGGCCGCAAAACTGCCCGATTGTGCCGGTGATGTCTGCCTGACCCAGGCCTGACTGAATTCCCGGCCGGGGGTCTGGTGTTCCAGACTGATTCGGGGAAGATCCTTCGGATAATGATCGGGCTGGACGGTTCCGATGATCACCAGATGCTCCGCCGCGTAATGCCTGAGTTCCTCCAGCATGCGGAGACATTGTTTTGGGGTCAGTCCGGCCAGGGGTTCCTCGCACAGCAGAAGCTCGGGCTGTGCGGCGGTCTCCATGGCAATCAGCAGTGCTTCTTTTTCATAGGGCGAAAGGAATCGGCAGGCCAGATGATGGATGCCTTCCAGATCCCAGCGGGACAGCTGAGCCAGCAGCTCGGGCATAGCCAGACCGTTGAGGGAGCCATACAGAGCCAGTTCCTGCCGGGGCGTCGAGTAGTCCGGCAGCTCGTCTTCCGCCAGAACCAGTCCGATCCGCTCGCCCCGGTAGCTGACGCCGCCGTCCAGCGGTTGGTTCAGCCCCTTGATCACACGGAATAACGACGCAAGGCGGCGGTGGTCCTCCGCGCTGATCAGCAGCAGACTGCCCCGGCCGGCAGACAAATTCAGTTCCCGGATCCTTCCTCCGGCACTGTGGACGGACAGGTCCACCAGGTCCAGCAGCAGTTCTTTTTTTGGCATATCAGAACCCTCCTTATACATGCTTCCATTCTACCGCATATGCTGTAAACCTTACCAGTTCCGAAACCGGTTTTCTTTGGATCCCGGGCTGACGCTTTTTAGCCCAGGCGACAAGTTGAAATAATCGAACTAATGTTCTATAATTAGATCACAGAAATAGAACGTATGTTTGAAAGGAGGCGCTGACATGAAGCTCAGAGCCCTGCCCATTGACATGATCGGCTGGTTCGACCTGCGCGGTGAACTGAATCCCGTCAGTTTTCGGTTTCAGCTGGGAGATGAGTCCTTTAAAGGGAAAGTTCTCAAAGTCCAGAACCGCTTTGAGGAACGATTTGGCGGCAACCGGATGGATGTCTTCACCTGTCTGGTGGATCTGGAGGGACGCCAGACGCTGGCGGAATTCCGCTACGAGAAGGAATCCCACAAATGGATGCTGTACAAAGTTTAGAATCAGCGAGCACGCTCTTCCCCGGCACGGATTCAGCGAAACCGGATGGAAAAGAAGAAAATTGAAAAGCAACCAGAAACGAAAACAGAGGGTTAGATCACAGGATGAATCGGCCTTCTGTTTCCTTTTTTGGCAGATAAAGCACGGAGGATCCGTGGTAAGGGCAGGACAAGGAACGAACTGAGTGCCCGGGAGGAAGGACAAGGAACGAACTGAGTGCCCGGGAGGGAGGACAGGAGCCAGAGAGGGAGCCGGGAATCCCGGTGAGAACAGGGAATCAGGATCGGTGGCATGAGGTGCTGGGGTGGAGATATGTACTGGGATTAGCGGGAAGGATGGGACAGGTTAACGAAAAGTTTAATTTTAGAGTTTTGTTACTTTTTGATTGGTTGGAAACAATTAATTGAGAGGTTTCGTAAATTGAGAGCGAAATATCTAAGAAATGACGAAAAAAAGAGAGAATGTGTTAATGTCTGAAGTCGTCTGTCAAAGATCTGACAATTGGAACGGTTTCACTTTTTGAAAAAGAGTGGTATATTGAAAATAAGTTGTGCAAGCGATTGCGCAGAAAAGGAATGTGACATGAGAGAGAGAGCCAGTGGAATATTGATGCATATCTCCTCCCTGCCGGGGCCCTACGGGATCGGAGATCTGGGCAAAGGGGCCTATGAATTTGCTGATTTTTTGAATGAAACGGGAACCCGGACCTGGCAGATCCTGCCGCTGGGCATCACTGGTTACGGCGACTCGCCTTACCAGAGTTTTTCTGCGTTCGCCGGCAATCCCTACTTCATTGACCTGGATGAATTTGTGGAAGCCGGTTATCTGAGCCGGGCCCAGATTGCCCGGGCTGACCTGGGCAGGGACCCGGAGCGGGTGGATTACGGCAAGCTCTATGACCATAAAATGCCGCTGCTCAAGGCAGCCTACGCCAAGGCCAGACCGGAGCTGGAGCAAAAACTCAAGGCATTTTTGAAGCGGGAGGACTGGCTCAAGGACTTTGCGCTGTTCATGGCCATCAAAGACCATCACGAAGGGGTTTCCTGGCAGATGTGGCCGCAGGAGCTCAAACGGCGCGATGAACTGGCGCTGGCCCGGTTTGCCCGGGACCATGAGGATGATATTTACTTTTGGGTGTTCACCCAGTTCTATTTTTTCAAGCAGTGGACCAGACTGAAACAGTACGCCAACCGCCACGGGATTCAGCTGATCGGGGACATTCCGATCTATGTGGCCGAGGACGGATCCGATATCTGGGCCAATCCGGAGATGTTCCGCCTGGATAAGGATCTGGCGCCGGTATGCGTTGCCGGAGTTCCGCCTGATGCATTTTCCGCCGACGGCCAGCTCTGGGGCAATCCCATCTACGACTGGAAGAAAATGAAGAAGGATGGCTATGCCTGGTGGATCAAGCGAATCCGGGAAAGTTTCCGCATTTACGACATCGTGCGCATCGACCATTTCCGCGGCTTTGAGTCCTACTGGGAAGTCCCGGCCGGATCCGCCACCGCCGGTACCGGCCGCTGGGTCAAGGGACCTGGCATGAGCCTGTTCCGCGCTATCCGCGAGGAACTGGGCGAACTGGACATCATGGCGGAAAACCTCGGTTTTCTCACCCAGGACGTCGTGGACCTCATCGAGGACACCGGCTTCCCCGGCATGAATGTCCTGGTCTTTGCCTTTGATGCCCGGGAGGATTCGGATTATCTCCCCCATAACTACATCCGGAACTCCGTGGTGTATACAGGGAATCACGATACCCAGACGGTGGCCGGCTATCTTCGGACTGCGCCGGAATCCGAGGTTGAATATGCCAGACGCTACCTCAAACTGGATGACAAGGAAGGCGCCGCGCTGGGCTTTGTCCGAGGGGCCTGGGCCTCCGTGTCCTATCTGGCCGTAGCGCCGATGCAGGACCTGCTCGGTCTGGACGATTCAGCCCGGTTCAATACCCCGTCGACCCTTGGCGACAACTGGAAATGGCGAATGAAGAAAGGGGCGCTGACTCAAAAAGTGCGGTCAGACCTGGCCCGGTTAAACGAGACCTACAGGAGGTAGACTATGCCTGACAAGAGATTCGATGCGGCCAGCCTCATCGAAACAGCTTATCAGAATTACGGAAAAGAATTCAAACAGCTGACCGATAAAGAGAAGTACCATGTGGTGAGCAAAGCGGTGATGCAGCACATCATTCCGCAATGGCTCGAAACCGAAACGTTCTTCCAGGAGAAGAAGAAAGCTTATTACCTGTCTGCCGAGTTCCTGATGGGACGCGCGCTGGGCAACAATCTGATCAATCTCCGGATTGAGGACGATGTCCGGCAAATTCTGCAGGACATGGGAGCCTCCCTGGCCCGTGTAGAATCCGCCGAGGCCGATGCCGGCCTGGGCAATGGAGGACTGGGCCGCCTGGCCGCCTGTTTTCTGGACTCAGCGGCGACATTAGGCTATCCGCTGATCGGCTACGGCATTCGCTATGAATACGGCATTTTCCGGCAGCAGATCATCAACGGCGAGCAGGTGGAGGAAGGCGATGACTGGAATGCCATGACCGATCCCTGGGCCCTGCGCCGGGAAAGCGAACGGTCCCTCATTCAGTTCGGTGACCAGACCGTTTATGCCGTGCCCTATGACACTCCGGTCATCGGCTACGGCGGCAAGACCATCAATACCCTGCGCCTGTTTGTGGCCGAGCCTCTGAAAAACTTCAACTTCGACGATTTCAACAACGGCCGCTACCAGGAAGCTGTGAAGGAGAAGAACGAGGCCAAGAACATCACGCGGGTTCTTTATCCCAATGACAGCACCCGGGAAGGCAAGATTCTTCGCCTGAAGCAGCAGTACTTCTTTACCAGTGCCGCGCTGCAGGATCTGGTGAAAAAGTACAAGGCAGCGGGGCGCGACTTCGAGGATTTCTTCAAGTATCACGCTGTTCAGCTCAATGACACCCACCCTTCCGTGGCCGTACCGGAGCTGATCCGCCTTCTGATGAAGGAAGGCCTGGACTTCTCCAAAGCCTTTGACATTACCCAGCAGACCCTGGCCTACACCAATCACACCATCCTGCAGGAAGCGCTGGAAAAATGGGATATCGCTCTCTTCCAGGAAATACTGCCCGAAGTGTATGCCATCATCGAAAAGATTCAGAACAAGCTGACCCTGGAGTTGACTCAGAAGCGGCTGACCGTGGACGAGATCGAAAACCTGGCGATCATCGACAAAAAGCAGAAGGTGCTCCGGATGGCCTACCTGGCCATTTACGGCACCCACTCCACCAACGGAGTGGCGCAGCTGCACACGGATATCCTGAAGGAGACAGAGCTCAACAACTGGTACAGGGTCTACCCGGAACGGTTCAACAATAAAACCAACGGGATTACCCAGCGCCGCTGGTTTTTGAAAGCCAATCCGGAAATGGCCGCCTTTGTCACCGAACTTCTGGGCTCCGATGCCTGGATTACGGATCTGACTCAGCTGGAGGGTCTCACGGCCTTTGCCGGCGACGATGAAGTGATCGCCCGGTTCATGGCCATCAAGCAGGAAAAGAAGCGGCAGCTGGCCGATTTTGTGAAATTCAACGAAGGAACCACCCTGGATCTGGACTCCATCTTCGACATCCAGATCAAGCGGCTCCATGAATACAAGCGTCAGCTGATGAATGCCTTCCATATCCTGGATCTGTATTACCGGATCAAGGAAAAGGGGGAAACCACAAGCTGCAAACGCACTTTCATCTTTGGTGCCAAGGCGGCTCCGGGTTATTTCCGGGCCAAGGGCATCATCAAGTTCATCAATGAAATCAAGCACCTCATCGACAACGACGAAACGGTGAAAAAGTACCTCGAAGTCGTCTTCGTGGAGAACTACAATGTATCCTATGCCGAGCTGCTGTTCCCGGCCGCCGACATCTCCGAGCAGATTTCCACCACCGGCAAGGAAGCCTCCGGCACCGGCAACATGAAATTCATGCTTAACGGGGCGGCCACCATCGGAACTCTGGACGGAGCCAACGTCGAGATTGTCGAGGAAGCCGGCGCCGAGAACAACTTCATCTTCGGTCTGGAAATCGATCAGGTGGAAGCCCTGCGCAAAACCTACAAGCCGAAGGATTACTACAACAAGGTCCCCGGACTCAAGCGGGTGGTAGACAGCCTCATCGACGGAACCTTCTCCGATGACGGCACCGGAGCCTTCCAGGATTTGTACGAATCGCTGCTGGAAGGGCATACCTGGGAAAAGCCGGACAGCTACTTTGTGCTGGCGGACTTTGATGCCTACCGCAAAGCCCATAACCACGTCTGCGATGTATGGCAGGAGCCCATGCGGTTTGCCCGGATGTGCTTCCTCAACATGGCCCATGCCGGAAAATTCTCCTCGGACCGGACAATACATGAATATGCGCAGGAAATCTGGAATGTGGAGCAGATGTAGTTGTTAACCAGAGTTGAACTTTGTTTTAAATCAAGCACGATTCGGTAGAATGCAACGTCAGGTTGAATATAATATAAGTAGTTTTATACATTCGTGCAAACGGATGCATAAATAAATATCCAAGAGGCAAGTGCTGGTTCCGGCATCTGATGATGCCGGAATATCACAGCACAGGAAAGTAAACGTATAACCTACACTATTTTATTTTTGGAGGATTTTGTATGAAGAAAATCGCGACACTGCTGCTCACTTCAATGCTGGCAATGACAGTTGCATCCTGTACCCCGGCCACTCCGACCACCACCGCCGGCGGCACAACCCCCGCCACGACGCCGTCGACTACGGCAGCCGGCACAACCACTCCGGCTACAACCCCGACGACCACCACCGGATCGGTCACGGATCCCAAGGCTACGATTACCGTTCAGGCAGAAGCCGGCTGGAAGCCGTACTACGAACAGGCCGTTGCCAATATGAAGACCAAATTCCCGGATTCCACCGTTACTCTGGTAGAAGTCGGCGCGATGGACAACCTCACCATTATTGACACCACCGACGCGATGAACGAAGCGGTTCCGGACGTCTTTGCAGTACCGGCTGACCGTCTCCCCAGCATGATCAACAAGCAGGCCTTCACGCCGATCCCGGCAGCCGACATGGCCGCAGCCATCGGCGGATACGACAATTTCGAAACCTACGGCAGCATCCTCAAGGATGGCGATGACTACCTCGCGTTCCCGATGAACATTGAAACCCTCATCACCTTCGTGAACCCGAAGAACGCACAGGACCTCGGAATCGATCTGACCAAGCCCTTCGAAGTCAAAGACCAGAAAGGCAACGAACTGGCCGTCGAAGCATACAACGCCTGGTTTGGCGTAGCATTTGCCAACGCAGTCGGCCTGGATCTTCTGGGCAAGGACGGCACCACCTTTACTTCTGACATGATCAAGGACTGGGCTGACCTCGGAGCTGAAAAGCAGGGCGTCATCACAGAATTATACAATTACTGGAAGAGAGTCTATGACAACAGCCCGGAACTTTGGGATACCCAGACCGCCGGCGGAAAGATCAACGAAATGTTCAAGGATGGCGGAAAGGTCGCCATGAGAATTGACGGCCCCTGGGCTACCCCGAACCTGGTCAAGGATGTACCTGGACTTGATGTTCTGCCGCTGTCCCATATCACCGTTAACGGCGCACCGCTGAAGCACTGGCAGGGACTTTGGGGACTCGGAATCAACTCCAGAAATGAAGGCGATGCCGCCAAGATGACCCTGGCTCAGGAATTCATCCAGGAACTGCTCAACCCCGCCAACGCCGAAGCATTCTTCAAGGCAACCGGCAAGATCATGCCCAACGTTCCGGCCGCAACCTACGAAGCTACCGGACTGGCTGACATCGAAAAGAAAACCATCTCCGCTACGATTGAATCCTTCAAGACGGCTGAAAATCGTCCGCTGTTCGCTGAATGGGGACAGGTCTGGAATACCTGGCAGGATGCCATGATTTCCTGGAACAGCTCCAAGCCCGCCAACGCGGAAGCTGCCTACAAGGCACTGCAGGATTCCTTCAAGGCCATGATGGGCAATATCGGTCAGTAAGTATCCTTTCGCAGCATAACGTACAACATAATGGACTAAAGGATATAGGAAAAGGCATTTTGCCTTTTCCTATATTTATAATAAAATCAAACAAAAGGGATTCATCCAGAAAAAACAGACAAAAAAGATTCATCCAGAAAAAGATAAGTTAAAAGGGATTCATCGAATCAATCAGTCATCGGAAAAGGCATCAATCTACCGGAAGGAGAGCAGTGTGGAACAACTGGGCAGACTGTCGAAAAAGAATTTCTACCGGATCATCATTTTGTGCGGAGCGCTGATCCTGTTGGCCTCCGTGGAGGTTCTGGCCAAAGCCAAGGACCTGGACTACTTTGAGTTCGTCAACCAGTCGCTGAGCATGCAGGGCAGCAGCCCTCTCAGCTACGAAACATTCGTCACCAGCCTGATCGCTGCCTACCTGGGCAAGATCATCATTCCGGCCGGTCTGGCGTTCAACACCTGGATTGCCTTTGTCAAAACCGGCTACAACCGCCTGTTTGTGTTCAGCTGGTCGGTGTTTCTGCTGGCCGCCCTGGCCTACCACCTGCTGACGCTGGAACTGACCAGCATCTTCTATTATCTGACGGTGCTCTTTTATCTGATTTTATTATTTTTACTGATCCGACTGCCGCGACAAAACCAAAAGGAGGAAGGCGCATGAAGTCATTCAATGCGGTCCTGTATGACCATATCGGTCGGGAATATCCCCGGAAAAACCAGTATCTGGCAGAACTGGCACAGTTGCAGGGGGCCATTGCCAGAGGCGAGGGAGACAAGGCGGAATTAAACCGCCGGCTGACTGAACTGACCAGAACCCGCAACGATCATCCGTATCTGAAGGCGCTGAGTCAGTTTCAAAGCAAGGAAGCTGAATTCAAGCGAACCCTCGGTACGATCCAGCCGGATCCGGATCCGGCCCGGGGCTTTGATGAGAAAAACAAAGCCCTGCTCAAGGCACTGGCCGTTGCCCAGGCCCGGGCAGATTTCTATGAAACCTATGCCGAACTGGACTATGAGGCACAGCTGGCCTTTGACCAGGCAAAGCTGGAGCTGTATCACCTGCCGCGCATCATTGAGTTTCGTCAGAACACGCAGGAGCAGATCCTGACTGCCCAGGCCGAAGCCAAAAAGCTGACCCCCGAGGCCATCCGGGAGGGCCAGACCCGGCTCGAATCGGAGACGGCGGCTGCCCGCCAGGCCTTCCAGAACGGCGTGGCCCAGCTTCAGAAAAACCGCCAGGAGGGCAATATCTCGAAGAAGGCCCTGGCCAACGGCCGGCAGATGCTGAAAAAGGAAATGAATGCCCGCCTGAAAGTGGCGGAGTTTCTCAATCCGGAGAAGGCCAATGCCGAGTTCATCAAGACCAGAACCTACGAGCTGAAAGCTCAAACCGGGGTCATGGAAAATGTCATGAAGAAGGACATTGCCGATCTGCGGCGCAGAACCCCGGTGGAAACCGAAAAGCAGGTTCCCTGGCTGTCGCTGGTGACGCTTCCGATTCCGGGACTGGCTCAGCTTCTGATGAACCAGCCGGTTAAGGCACTCCTGTTCTTTCTCGGTACGCTGTTCACCTACGGAGCGGCAGTGCCTTATGCCCTGGGCTTCGGCAACTACATGGGCAAGGGCCTCTTCGGGCTGTTCAGCCTGGCAGAAGGCGGCACCCGCCAGCAGCGCTCCATCATCTTCATGATTGAAGGGATTATCGCCCTGGTGCTGCTGGCCATCGCCCTGGCGATCTTCATTGGCAGCTTTCTGGACGCGCGCCGGACCGAAACCGGTCGGATCAAAGGCATCCGCGAGCGAAGCTGGTTCGAGACCCGCACCGGCATTCAGACGGAAGGCTTCCCTTACATGGTCAGCCTGCCGGCGCTGCTGGCACTGCTCTTCATCGTCATCGTGCCGCTGTCCACGACTATCCTGCTGTCCTTTACCAACCAGGATCCCAATCATCAGGCCAAATTCTCCTGGGTCGGCTTTGACAACTATGTCGCCATTGCCCAGGGAAAAGGCTCCGTCGGCAAAGCCTTCGGCACCATCCTGGGCTGGACGCTGATCTGGACCTTCGTGGCCACCACATCGGCCATACTGACCGGATTTGCCCTGGCGCTTCTGACCAACAATCCCCGGATCAAGGGCAAGGCGTTCTTCCGCACCATATATCTGCTCCCCTGGGCGGTTCCGGCTTTTATCACCATCATGTTCTTCTCCCTGATGGTAGCCCCCAACGGCGCCATCACCAATGTCCTGAACTCCGTTTCCACGTTCTTCGGCGGCGACGGGGATATCCGGATCAAAAACTCGGCGCTGTATACCCGGATTGCCCTGATTCTGCTGCAGACCTGGCTGGGTTCGGCTTATGTCTTCCTGCTCAGCACTGGCGTTCTGCAGGCAATCCCCGAGGACCTGTACGAAGCGGCTCAGATCGACGGCGCTTCCGGCTGGCAGCGAATCTCCAAGATCACGATTCCGCTGGTGCTGTTCCAGACGGCGCCGCTTTTAGTCGGCCAGTACACCTTCAACTTCAACAACTTCTCCGTCATCCGGCTGTTCAACAACGGCGGACCCTTTGACCCGGCGACCTACGGCAACCTGGGCGGATCCTCCGACCTGCTGATTACCTACATCTATAATCTGGTCATGACCAGGAACTACCAGGCCATGGGTGCCGCGGTCACCATGATCGTATCTCTTGCCCTGATGTTCTTCACTTTCATCGGATTCAGGAACTCCAAGGCGTTCCGGGAGGAGAGACTGTAATGGCAAAGAAAGATAAAAAACTCAATTTGTCCGACAAGATGCCCCTGACCTTTGGCGGCAAGATCCTGCTGGGCGTGAACTATCTGATCCTGATCCTCTGGGTTCTGGCCATCGTGGTTCCTCTGTTCCTGATGGTGAAGTCGGCCTTCAACGGCAATCAGTCCACCCGCCTCAACATGTCCGCTCCCTTCACTTTCTCCACGGTGCACTTTGATCACCTGTTTCAGAAGACGCTGTTTCTGACCTGGGTCAAGAATACGATCTTCATCGCCGTGGCCACGGCCATCCTGACGCTGATCTTCGTTTCCTTCACCGGCTATGCTTATTCGCGCTTCCGGTTCTCCGGCCGCAAAGCCTCCCTGATGACGATCATGCTGCTGCAAACCATCCCGGCCTTTGCCGGAATCACGGCGTACTTCACGCTGTATACGCTGCTCAGCGACAAGCTGCCGTTCTTCTCGCGCCAGATGATGCTCATCCTGATCTACGCCGGGGGCGGCATCGCGGGCAATACCTTCATCCTGAAGGGCTACCTGGATTCCATCTCCACGGAGCTGGATGATGCGGCCAAGATCGACGGACTGTCCTACATGCAGATCTACCGGCTGGTCATCATGCCCATCGCCCGGCCGATGCTGGCAATCATTGCCCTGTGGTCCTTCATCGGACCGTTCATGGACTACCTTCTGCCCCTGGTATTGCTCAACTCGCCGGCCGACTACACACTGGCGCCGGGTCTGTTCTTCCTGATCTCCGACCTGCGCAATATCAACGAACCGGCCTTTGCCGCCGGCGGTCTTCTGACTGCCATCCCCATCGTCATTCTCTTTACGGCTCTGCAAAAACAACTGGTGTCCGGACTGGCGTCCGGCGCAGTGAAATAATCGGGAGGAACCACTATGAAAGTTCAACTGAACAACATTGGAAAGAAATATGAAGGGCGCGAGGAATTTACCATCCGTCATATCAACCTGGATATTGACAGCCGCGACTTCTGTGTCATCCTGGGTCCCTCCGGCTGCGGAAAAACCACCTTGCTGCGCATGATCGCCGGACTCAACTCCATCACCGAAGGGGACCTTTTGTTTGAAGGCCGCCGGGTCAATGAGGTGCCGTCCAAGGACCGCGACATCGCCATGGTATTCCAGAGCTACGCCCTGTATCCGCATATGACGGTTTACGACAACATGGCGTTCTCCCTGAACATGCGCCATGAGCGCAAGTCCGTCATTGACGAGCGGGTCAAGGAAGCTGCGTCGATTCTCGATATCACGAAATACCTGCATTCCAAGCCCTCCGACATTTCCGGCGGACAGCGCCAGCGCGTCGCCCTGGGCCGGGCCATCGTACGCAAGCCCAAGGTCTTCCTGATGGACGAACCGCTGTCCAACCTCGATGCCAAGCTGCGCGAACACATGCGGGTGGAACTGGTCCGGATCCATAAGAACCTGGGTACCACCACCATCTATGTCACTCATGACCAGACCGAAGCCATGACCATGGCCACCAAGATTGTCCTGATGAATGACGGCAAGATCCAGCAGTTCGGCACCCCCATGGAACTGTACAACATGCCGGCCAATGTCTTTGTCGCCAAATTCATCGGTTCCCCGACCATGAATATCATCAAGGGTACCATGGAACAGGGCGTCTTCACCGGTCTCAACGGCAAGGTGAAAGTCACGCCGAAGGCATCGGACCTGGAATTCCTCAAAGCCTACGAGGGCAAGGCGGTCTCCATGGGAATCCGGCCCGAGCGCATCATGTACGGCGGAGAAATCGGCGATACGTTCAAGGCCTTCGTGGATGTCATTGAAATTCTGGGCAAGGAAAAGCTGCTTTATGCCAAGCTCGAGGGCGGACAGGACATCATCATCGGAGTGCCCGGCCATCTCAACTACGAAGAGGACAAAACGTATTCCTTCGGCTATGACCTGGACGCGCTGCACTTCTTTGATACAGAAACCGGCGAGCGGATCAATCTGAATGAGGACCTGCTGAATATGAAGCGGGAACTGCTGAAGTCCGATCCCGAGGCCGACAAGATTCTGGGACAGGTCGATGAGACGCTGATCCGCAAAGCCGCTCAGATCGAAGAGCGCACCCCGGCGGATGTAACCATCCATCCGGTGGACTAGACCATGCAGCTGACAGCACAGGAGGAGACCGCATGATGAAAAAAGCCAAGCCCACGGTGAAAGACGTGGCCAGACGGGCGGGGGTATCCGCCTCCACCGTCTCCCGGGTCATTTCCAACAATCCCCGGATTTCTCAGGCTACCCGGGAGAGGGTACTCGAAGAAATGGAAGCCCTGCAGTACCAGCCCAATGCCATTGCCCGCTCCCTGGCCCGTTCCCGCACCCGGATCATCGGCGTCATCATGCCGTCCAAGGAAACTGACATTCTGCTCAATCCGTTCTTTCCGGAGGCACTTCGCGGAATCGTGACGGAAGCGTCGCGCCACAATTATGATGTGCTGTTATCCACCAATTCCATCAACAAGGATGAACTGGACGACATTAAGAATTTCATCGGCGGCGGCAAAGTCGACGGTCTGGTTCTGATGCGCTCCAGGGAGCATGATCCCAATATCAAATATCTGATGAAGACGGACTTTCCCTTTTCCGTCATCGGATCCAGCGCCGGCTTCCCGGTCAATCACGTGGACAACGACAATGTCCGGGCCGCGTATGAACTGACGCGCCACATCCTGGATACGGGTAAGCGCAGCCTCTGCTTCGCTTCCGGCTCCATGAAGCTTCAGGTGACCAAGGACCGCCTGGCGGGGTTCCGCCAGGCCCTGACGGAAGCTGGCCTGCCCCTGACGGACAGCCAGATTTTTACCGGTGCCTTTGATGAGGAAACCGGTATGCGGATCGCCGAGGAAATCTTCCGCTGTCCGCAGAAGCCGGATGCCGTTGTCGCCACCGACGATGTCATCGCCTTCGGCCTGTCCCGGGCCATGACCAATCTGGGCTACCGCATCCCACAGGACATCGCCATCGGTTCCTTCAACAACAGCGTTCTTTCCCGCTACTCTGACAGTCAGCTCACCACGGTGGACATCAAAGCCTATGACCTGGGTCAGAAAAGCGTGGAGCAGCTGATGAAAGCCATCGAGGACGGTCTGCGCGACGGCAGCGAAATCATCGAACATCAGCTGATCAAGCGCAAGTCAACCCTGGGATAGGTCCCCCTCGGAAACTGCGTCGAGTCGCCTCCACTGGTGCGAAACCAGAGAGACAAAAAGCCCTTCGGGGCTTTTTCCATCCCCGGTCTCAGTTTTGCCATCAGCCGCCGCCCCTTCTCAGCCTCGGCCGACTGAGACTGAGAACATCAGACGCCTGGACGGATGCCTCCTCCTACTTACTTCCTGCAGAGGATGATGAATGATGAATTTACACGCAATATATCATATCCCCGATCTCCCCTGGGCCTACCCCGGGGATGAGCATACCCTGACCCTGCGGCTGCGAACCGCCCAGGGCGAGATGGATCAGGTATCGGTCTGCTTCAAGGATCGCTACGACTGGACGGGGCCCTGGTGCCGAAAAGACATGACCCTCCTGGCCCAAACCGACCTGTTCGCTTTCTGGACCGCGGATCTGGCGCTGCCCCGCGACCGCTACCGCTACTTCTTCGAGCTGACCGATCATACCGGCCATGCCGTTTCCTATGATGAGCGGGGAATCCAGATTTCCGGCACCCGGGACCGGGAGCGCAGCGCGTTCCAGTACGCCTTTCTCGGACCGGCGGATGTCTACCACAGCAGAGACCAGCTGCGTGATGCCATTGTCTATCAGATTTTTCCGGAGCGGTTCTGCAACGGAGATTCCGCCAATGATCCGCCGGACACCCGTCCCTGGGGCGGCATTCCCCACCGACGGGGAAGCTTCGGCGGAGATCTGGCCGGGATCATCCGGCGCCTGGATTTCCTGGCGGAGCTGGGCATCAATCTGCTCTATCTGACGCCGGTATTCCAATCCGCTTCCAACCATAAGTACAATATTTCGGATTATTATGCCATTGATCCTCAGTTCGGAACGCTGGAAGAGGCGAAAGAACTGGTCAGAAAAGCGCACGCATTGGGGATCCGGGTCTTCTTTGACGCAGTGTTCAACCACACTGGATCGGACTTCTTTGCCTTTCGGGATATCCTGGAGAACCAGGAACAAAGCGATTACCTGGGCTGGTACCACCTGGACAGTCTTCCGGTCAGCCTGGAGCCGGGCAATTACTATACCTTTGCCAATGGAATTTCCAACATGCCCAAACTGAGAACGGAGCATCCCGAGGTGCGCCGGTATTTCTATGAGGTCGGCCGTTTCTGGATCCGGGAGGTCGGCATCGACGGCTGGCGCCTGGATGTGTGTGACGAAGTGGACCATGAGTTCTGGCGCGGATTCCGTCAGGCCTGCGATGAGGAAAAGCCGGGATCTGCCCTGGTGGGGGAAATCATGCATGAAGCCAGCTCGTTCCTGCGGGGCGGGGAGCTGGATTCCATCATGAACTATCCCTTCCTGTACGCCATGACGGACTTCTTTGCCCGGCGTGTCAGCGATACGCATCAGTTCCTCGATGTGCTGGCCCATAACCGGATGCTCTATATGGATCCCATCAATCAGCAGCTGTGGAACCTTCTGGGCAGTCATGATACAGCCCGCTTCCTGACGGCCGCCAAGGGGCAGCGCAACCGACTCCGGCTGGCATCGGCCTTCCAGTTCCTCTACATCGGCACCCCCTACATCTATTACGGGGACGAGATCGGACTGGACGGAGGCTATGATCCGTACTGCCGGCGCTGCATGATCTGGGACGAGAAAGAGCAGGATCAGGAAATGCTGGAGCACTACCGTGCCCTGATCCGGCTGCGCAAATCAAGTCCGGCATTTTCCCAGGGAACCTTCCGCGAAGTTCTGCGCCAGGACCATGCCCTGGTTTTTCAGCGCCAGGCCGGGGATGACATCTTTCTGTGCGCCTTCAACAATTCCGATCATCCGGTCACACTGAGTGTGACACCCGGCGTTCTGACGGAAGTGACGCCGGACCGGGAGCAGCCGGCCCGGCAGATAGATCGTCTGGAGCTCGAGCCCATGGCTTTCCGGGTATTCCGGGGGGAGGTCAGCCAATGAAGCGATTGACAGCCTCCCTTCTGACGGTTCTGCTGCTGAGTTCGTGCACCCCGACAGCCAATCCCGCGACATTGGGACCAGTCCCTGTCACAGCGAGTACTGCCATCAGCACCACGACACAGAGCGGACCGCTTACGGAGCCAATTCCGGCAGGGGCCGGACCTGCCGCTCAGGGGCAGTTTGACTGGAAGAACGCGACCATCTACTATGCCATGACCGACCGCTTTGCCAATGGCAATCCGGCCAATGACGAAAGTTACGGCCGGCAGAAAGTGGACGCCAAGGGACTCGACTACGCCACCTTCCACGGCGGTGATTTTCAGGGACTCACCCAGAAGATTGAAGCAGGGTATTTCACCGATCTGGGGGTCAATGCCCTGTGGATCACCGCACCCTACGAGCAGATTCATGGCTTTGTCGCCGGCGGCCAGGGCGAGTTTGCCCACTATGCCTTTCATGGCTACTATCCCCTGAACTGGACCATGACGGACCGCAACTTTGGGACAGCGGCCGAGTTTGAAGCGCTGATCGATGCTGCCCATGCCCAAGGCATCCGGATCATTCTGGACGTGGTGCTCAATCATGCCGGCTACCATACGCTGAGGGACATGAGCGAATACGGCTTTGGCAAACTGAAGGGCATCAACGGGGACTGGCAGCCGGGTGAGAGTGAGCGCTACGACGCCTTTCAGCAATTCATCGACTATGAGGAGGAAGCAGCCTGGCAGCGCTGGTGGGGAAGCGACTGGGTTCGCGCCGGTCTGCCCGGCTATTCCAGGGGCGGCTCCGATGATTACACCATGACCCTGGCCGGACTGCCTGATGTTCTCACCGAAGCGAAGGATCCGGTGAGCCTGCCGCCGCTTTTGAAAACCAAATGGACCCAGGAAGCCGGCGAGGAATTCGCTCCCTTCCGGATCACAGCAGCGGCAAATCTGAGGCAGGACCTGAATCTGCCGCCTGCCGGCTATATCAGTGCCTGGCTCAACGCCTGGGTCCGGGAATTCGGCATCGATGGCTTTCGCATCGATACCGCCAAGCATGTCGAGCCCGCGATCTGGCAGAACCTGAAGGCCTCGGCTGACCAGGCCCTGCGGGACTGGCGCCGGGATCATCCGGACAAGCCGGGCAGCGAGTTTTCGGATTCCTTCTTTATGATGGGGGAAGTCTGGGGCAAGGGGATTGAGCGCAATGAGTACTATGACCACGGCTTTGACGCTCTGCTGAATTTCTCCTTTCAGGGTGACCGGGTGGACGGACCGGCCTATCAGCTCAAGACGATGTCATCGATCTTCCAGCGGTATGCTGGCACGCTGAAGGAACAGGGCACCAATGCCGTCTCCTACCTGTCCAGCCACGATACCCGGCTGTATCCGAGAAAAAAGCTGAAGGACGGGCTGACCTACCTGCTGCTGCTGCCGGGCGCTGTGGAAGTATTCTACGGCGATGAATCCGGCCGCCCCTATATTAATACCGGATCGGACCTGATGATGGGAACCAGGGGTTCCATGAACTGGGACAGCGTGGATGCGTCAGTGTTGGAGCATTTCCGGAAACTGGGCAGCTTCCGGGCCAGAAATGTGGCGGTGGGAGCCGGCACGCACACGGAACGGTCCAAGTCGCCGCTGATTTTTCAGCGGGATTATGCAGCGGACGGAATCAAAAATACCGTACTGGTTGCCCTGGATCAGCCTGCAGCTGCCATCCTGGATGTCAGCGGGGTGTTCCCTGACGGCAGTCTGGTCCGGGATGCCTATGCCATGAAGGGCTACCGTGTGAGCGGGGGACAGGTTCAGGTGGACACTGATCCGTCGGGGATCGTACTGCTGGAGCAGATCGAACCCTGACCCTGGACTGAATAAAACCGGGCATACAATAAAACCCTCCGGAACTGGACGATGATCCAGGTTCGGAGGGTTCTGATTTTAGACGGGATTCGATTTTCTGCTGAGTCGGGCTTTGCGCTTGGTTGGGCGCGGCTCCGGGATGTGGGCGCAAAGGGCAGGTTCCGGGTCCTCACCCAGAACGAGGGCGCTGCGGGGACATACCCGCAGGCAGATGCCGCAGTGGGTGCAGACTTCCGGACGGATGGACCAGGTACGCTGTTCCACAATCACCGCAATCGCACCGGTGGGACAACTGATGTCGCACAGCCGGCACAGGACGCACAGAGAGGGTTGAACCTGAATGGTTCCCAGACTTGCCATGGAACCTATTCCCGCTCCGACGGAGCAGGCTTGCGGGTGAAATCGGATTTCAGCCGGATCTCGGACCATTCCCGGACGAACTTGCCGTTGACCGACTCCCGGAGGATCACAATGACCTTGGTGTCGTCACCGGGGTAAGCCAGGAGCTTGCGCTGAATCGTGCGCTCGGGTTTGGCGGCAGACGCTGCAGCGGCAGACGGCCGGCTTTCGGTTTTCACCGGTGTTTCATAAACTTTGGCTGAAACGGGTTCGGTCACTTTCGGAGCGGCTGCGGGCAGACCGGCCTTCTGCACCGGAACGGCTGCGAAATCTTCCTGCAGTGCCGGATTTTCCTTCGCTGTTCTGACTCGGAAGGTGTCCGGAGAATCCGACGGCAGGTCCTCGTCCTCGGTCAAAACAGCTTCCGGCGCGAACTGACGCGAGGTCTCGGCCTCGTTGAACGCCACCGCGGCTTCAGCCGGCATGGCGGGTTCCTGATCGCGATCCGCAATTTCCAGGTCAGCATCCTCGTCACTGAGGTCGTCGCTCAGGGTATCCGGAGCATTGGCCGCCTTTCGTGTCTGAGTCATGGCAACCAGGGTCAGGATCAGAGACAGGGCGGAAACACCGGTGAGGAACAGATTTTCCGGATCGGTATTCAGCGCCGTCAGGTTGGTCAGGTCGTTGTAGTAGAGCTTCTTCATCAGACCGGTTCCGATCAGAATTCCAAGGATTGCCAGCAGGGCGATCAGCCAGTAGAGTCCGCTTCCGGTGCGCCCATGATTCAGACTGTTCTTCTTGAACAGGAGAAGCAGGAGAACCAGGACGGGGATCACTACCGCCAGAATCAGGATGGACAGGCTGACATAGGGTTCACGGACTTGGACATTGAGAAAGGGGATGGAAAAGTCGCTGAACCCCAGCAGATTGGCCTGCTCGATTTTCAGATCCTGGGCATCCAGGATGAACCGGTAAAGCCGGATCCCTCCGGGAATCGCGGAAATAATGGCAAACAAGGCCAGCAGCGAAGTGGATCCGTTCGCCCGGTTGAGATAATCAAATTTCGTTTTGGTTATTTCATTCATGATGCAGTACGCTCCTATCAAATCAATACTAATATAATACCTCAATTATATTAACGGGTTTTAAAGAAATGGCAATTCAGGTCATTTTTTTCCGGAGAAAGCGCCTAAGATCCGGAGTGCCAGTCAGAACCGCAAAAAATCCCGCCATCCTCTGAAAAAATCCGGGAACAGTCTTGAAATCGACTAAGAACCATGCTATTATGATTAAGTTACATGCAGCCGTAGCTCAGCTGGATAGAGTACTTGGCTACGAACCAAGGGGCCACGAGTTCGAATCTTGTCGGCTGCACCAAACATACAGGTTCCCGGAATGTTCCGGGAACCTGTTTTAGTTGAAATAAATGTCTAATAAATGTCTGCTAAGGCAAAGAAATAAGAGGATATAAAAACTGGAGGCTATTTGATAGCCTCCAGCATCTTTTCTTTGATATCATCTTTTCTCAGATGGGTGTTAATCTCACGGGTGTTTTTGGATCTCGTTGAATAGCCAATGAACGCCTGAACTGTCATCTCATCGATACCCTTTACCGACACCTGTCAAAAGCTGTCCCAGAATCTTCTCTTAACCAGTCCACTCAAGCCTCGATCCAGCTCCATTATCGAAAGTGCTGATTCAATCCGACTGATCTTCTGCCTTTTTTACAACTACCTCCATACTAGAAAACAGCGATTTCAGGTGTCCGGCCTGATCTTTCAAAATGCGGTTTAACAATATCTCTAATCAAAAAGACCAAAGCTAGTTTCAAGCTTTGGTCTTTTGGGACTGATCCGGCAGATCTGCCGGATTCTGTGGGAACGTTTGATCAGGCAGGCAAAGCGGCGGTTAAATCTTTTTTTCGTGTTCCTCCTGCAGGATGTCATTTTCTGTCGCAGGGTCCTGGGACACCCGCTGATTGGTGACTCCATAATGGGTCTCATCCTTCATGATGCCGTCAACCATTCCGCCTGGTTTGATCTCTTCAACTTCGGGCGTTTCATCTCAGGTTCAACCATCGTGTCGGACACTTCAGGTTGTTTTGAATCGGTTTCCAGTTCAGGCTTTTTTTCGTGTTCCTCCTGGAGGATGTCATTTTTTGTCGTGGGGTCCAGGGACACCCGTTGATTGGTGACGTCATGATGGGTCTCGTCCTTCATGATGCCGTCGACCATGCCAAGGGGCTTGATCTCTTCGACTTCAAGATTTTTTTTCATTGTTTCATCACTCATGGTAACTTCCTCCACAAAATATAGTTGTTCGGGGATCAGATCGAATGCCAAATGATTCGGGAACGGGATGGACATTCTGCAGGGACACAGTGCATATATCAATTGTAGAGGAAATCCAGGGGTGAGCAGGTACTGTAGGAGTCTATTTACAAAACCTATTCATTCTGTATCCAATCTTTACAGGATTGCAAAATATCCAGAAAAGATTTTCGTGCTTTCGGTCAGTTCGTGATGCGGCGGCAGATGATGGAGGCAAGGTCGCTGGTGCCATGAATCGTCGCGCCGCTGCGGTGAATGTCACCGGTCTGATGGCCCGCTTCCAATGTGGCATCCACTGCCTGCCGGATGGCCTGGGCTTCCCGGGTCAGGCCCAGGGAATGCTCCAGGAGCATAACGGCGGAGAGGATGGCGCCAATGGGATTGGCTTTGTCCAGACCGGCGAGATCCGGGGCCGAGCCGTGGATGGGCTCGTAGATGCCGGTGGTCCCGCTGCTCAGGCTGGCCGATGGCAACAGGCCGATGGAGCCGGTGAGCATGCTGATCTCATCGGAGAGAATGTCGCCAAACAGGTTCGAAGTCAGGAGCACATCGAACTGGCCGGGGTCCCGGATGACCTGCATGGCGGCATTGTCGACATACATATGGGACAGCTCCACGTCCGGGAAGTCTGCTGCCACTTCTTCCACGATGCGACGCCACAGGCGGGAGCTCTCCAGGACGTTGGCCTTATCAACGGACACTACTTTTTTTCGGCGCGTTTGTGCCAGCTGGAAGGCTTTCTGCGCGATGCGGCGGACCTCAAACTCGGAATAGACTTCCACATCATAGGCTTCCGGTCCGTATTTGCCGTCTCGTGTCCCTTTTTCTCCGAAATAGATGCCGCCGGTGAGCTCGCGCACCACCATGAGATCGAAGCCCCTGCCCAGGAGTTCGTCCTTAATGGGTGAGGCTTCCCGCAATGCCGGGAAGAGGATGCCGGGACGGAGGTTGATATAGGCGCCCAGGGCCTGGCGCAGGCCGAGAATGGCTTTTTCCGGCCGCAGCGGCGGAGTCAGCTGATCCCAGGCGCTGCCGCCGACCGCGCCAAACAGAACGGCATCGCCGCTGCGGGCGGCTGTGATGGCACTTTCGGTCAGAGGCACCCCTGTTCCATCGATGGAAGCGCCGCCCACCAGGATTTCCTCGTACTGGAACTGATGACCGAATACTTCCCCGACTCGATCCAGGACCCGGACCGCTGCTGCGGTGACCTCCGGTCCGACGCCATCGCCCGGGGCGGTGATGATCTTATACGTCATGATAGGAACCTCCCGCGCTGACGTACTGGACAAGGCCGCCAAATTTGATGATGCCCTGGATGAATTCGGGAAAAGGCGGAGTGGGAAAGGTTTCTCCGGTGGTATGATCATAGATTGTGCCGGCTTCGAAATCGATCTCGACGCGATCGCCGTCGGCGATGGCGCGGGCGGCTTCAGGGCATTCGATGATGGGCAGGCCGATGTTGAAGGCGTTGCGGTAGAAGATTCGGGCAAAGCTCTCGGCGATGACGCAGGCGGCTCCGGTGCCTTTGATGGCGATGGGGGCATGCTCCCGGGAGGAGCCGCAGCCGTAGTTGCGGCCGGCCACCAGGATGTCGCCAGGCTGGATTCTGCCGGCAAGGGTCGGATCGACATCCTCCATGAAATGGTGACGGAGGACCTTTGGATCGGCCGTTGACAGATGCCGGGCCGGGATGATCATATCCGTATCGACGTTATCGCCGAATTTGATGACAGTTCCTGTTGCGTTCATTTATCTTTCCTCCAATTCACTGGGATGCGCGATATAGCCCTTGATGGCTGAGGCTGCTGCTACAGCGGGACTGGCCAGATAGACTTCCGAGGTGGCGTGGCCCATGCGGCCGACAAAGTTCCGGTTGGTAGTGGACACGGCCCGCTCGCCCTCCGCCAGGATGCCCATGTGTCCGCCCAGGCAGGGTCCGCAGGTAGGCGTGCTGACAACGGCGCCGGCCTCGATAAAGGTCCGCAGGTAGCCGGCTTCCATGGCGTCGAGGTAAATCTGCTGGGTGGCGGGAATGATAATGACGCGCAGTCCATGGGCGACTTTTTTACCGGCCATGATCTCAGCGGCTGCGCGCAGATCATTCAGCCGGCCGTTGGTGCAGGAGCCGATGACCACCTGGTCGATGGCGATGCGGTCGATGGCCTGGACCTCGAAGGTATGATCCGGGCTGTGTGGAAAGGAAACCGTCGACTGGATCTGTGACAGATCGATGTCGTAAACCTCGTCATAGACGGCATCCGGATCCGGGGCATAGACTCTGGCCGGCTGAGCGCCATGGGATGTCAGGTACTCCCGGGTCCGCTCATCCACCGGGAAGATGCCGTTCTTGGCGCCGGCTTCGATGGCCATGTTGGCCATGGTGAAGCGGTCATCCATGGACAGGCTGGCTACCCCTTCGCCGGAGAACTCCATGGAGCGGTAGCGGGCGCCATCCACGCCGATCCGGCCGATGATGTGGAGGATTGCGTCCTTGCCGCTGACCCAGCGAGAAAGCTTGCCGCTGAGGCGGAAGGACAGGGCCGAGGGCACCCGGAACCAGGCCTGGCCAATGGCCATTCCTGCTGCCATGTCGGTGGAACCCACGCCGGTGGAAAAAGCCCCCAGGGCACCGTAGGTGCAGGTGTGGGAGTCGGCGCCGATGACGACGTCCCCGGCGGTGACCAGGCCTTTCTCGGGCAGAAGGGCATGCTCGATGCCCATTTCTCCGACTTCAAAATAGTGGATGATCTGCTGGTCCCGGGCGAATTCGCGCATGATCCGTGCCTGGCCGGCGGACAGGATGTCCTTGTTGGGGGCAAAGTGGTCGGGAACCAGGGCGATCTTTGCCCGATCAAAGACGCTGCCCCCTCCCATCTTGTTAAACTCGCGGATGGCGGGCGGGGTCGTGATGTCGTTGCCCAGGACCAGATCCAGATCCGCCATGATGAAATCCCCAGGCTGAACCTGATCTTTCCCGGCATGAGCCGCCAGAATCTTCTGTGTCATTGTCATTCCCATTGCTTATTCTCCCTTGTCTGTTTCGATCGCGTGCATTACTTTGTTCATGGCATTGAGCCAGGCGCCGATGGAAGCCTGGACCACATTGATGCTGGCGTCCCGGCCGATAAAATGACGGTCGCCGTGGCGCAGGGTCACCGTGGCGTAACCCAGGGCATCCGTTCCTTCCGTGACGGACTGAAGGGAAAAATCCTCCAGGGCAACGTCCACATCGATGACCTGCTCGATGGCACGAAAGGTCGCGTCAATGGGTCCCTGGGCGAAAGAGATGCCTTCCCGCTCGACTCCCCCAGCGGCGACGACGACCGAGGCAGTGGTGGTGATGGTGTTGCCGCTGTTGACAACGAAACGCTTGAGCTTATAGTAATCGTGGTGGTCCTGCATTCCCTGGGTGAGCAGGGTCTCGATGTCTCGGTCGAAGATTTCTTTCTTGCGGTCGGCCAGTTCCTTGAATTCCTCAAAGACGGCATTGAGTTCATCCGGTGACAGATCGTAACCCAGTTCCCGGGCTTTGTTGCGGAAGGCGTGCCGGCCGGAATGCTTGCCCAGCACCATGTTGTTTTTCGCCAGACCCACAGACTCCGGGGTCATGATCTCATAGGTCGCCCGGTTGGCCAGGACGCCGTGCTGATGGATGCCGGACTCATGGGCGAAGGCGTTGGCGCCGACGATGGCTTTGTTGGGCTGGACATGAACGCCGGTGATGCTGGAGAGCAGGCTGCTGGTACGGGTGATCTCCTCGGTGACGATGCCGATCTCGGTGTCAAGGAGATCACTGCGCAGCTTGAGGATCATGGCAATCTCTTCCAGGGCGGCGTTGCCTGCCCGCTCGCCAATGCCGCTCACTGTGCATTCCACCTGGGCAGCGCCGGCGCTGATGGCAGCGATGCTGTTGGCGACGCCCAGTCCCAGGTCATCGTGGCAGTGCACGGAGATCCGGACGGTGTCAAGGAGACGGGACTTCTCCCGAAGGGCTTGGATGAAGTGATAGAACTCGTCCGGTGTCGTATAGCCGACGGTGTCGGGAATGTTGATGATTTTAGCGCCGGCAGCAATGACCCGGTCAAAGACCAGAGCCAGAAAATCCACATCGCTCCGGGTGGCATCCTCGGCAGAGAACTCCACCTCCGGGCAAAGCGAAGCGGCATAACCAACCATGGCCTCAGCCCGTTCCAGCACCTGCTCCGGGGACATCTTAAGCTTGTACTCCATATGGATCGGCGATGTGGCGATGAAGGTATGGATCCTCGGCCGGGCCGCACCCTGGACGGCTGCCCAGGCTTTGTCGATGTCATCCTTCACCGTCCGGGCCAGAACGCAGACCGTGGAGGTCCTGATCTCATCCGCAATCAGTTTCACCGATTCGAAGTCTCCGGGCGAGGCAGCGGCAAAACCGGCCTCAATGACGTCTACCCCCATTTTCTCCAGCTGGCGGGCCAGCAGGAGTTTTTCCCGTTTGTTCATGCTGCAGCCAGGTGACTGCTCCCCATCACGAAGTGTCGTGTCAAAAAAGTAGATTCGTTTTGCCATTGTCTTTTGTTTCCCCCTCAAAAAAAATAAATGCCCCCGTCCTATGGTCAGAACCATAGGGACGAAGGGATCTTCGTGTTACCACCCTAATTTACAGAAAAAACTGCCTCATTCCCGGACAGGCATCCGGTATCCTGATAACGGTGGCGCCGTCCCGGCCTACTCATCTCACGATTTTCCGCCAGGCTGCCATGAAGCCAGTATTGCATGCCGAAGTCCTGCTGATTCTCACCATCCATCAGCTCTCTGAAAACACTTCCTGGCACTTTTCTCTTCATGTTTGCATTTTGTTCATTAGTTGTGATTATATCTGCGATTCTGATCGATGACAACCCCTTTTGGCTCATATTTTTTCAAGATATGACCGATTTTGTCGTGAGATCCATAGAACCGGCATTGATTAACCATTCGATGGCTAACCGGACATCGTCTGACATTCCGCCAGGGGTCAGTCAATACCATCCGGCAGAACGAACCTCGGACTCACAGCCAGCGCCAGTTCCGGGCTGGACTTTTTTTCTGTCCGGACTTCATTGTAGAATGTATGTACGAACTGACGAGGTGAGACAGATGAATGAAAAAGATTTTTTAAAAGCGGCAATCGATGAATATTTTCGGACAGGAAACCCGATGTATCAGGCGGAAGGCCGGATTGTCCTGGTGAACCTGAATACCATCACCCGATATAAGCAGCTGGCAGGCCCAGTCACATATGGTGAATTTGAGGGGACGGCGATCTGTCCGGAGTGACAGACCTCCCTCATGGGCAGGATCCGGGGCGAGATCTACTGGTGTCTGGAATGTCGGGAACTGTTTGATCTGAGCAAGTAAAGTTATCGGAGCAAAGCCGGACGGGGAGCAGTCCATCCTGATGGAGCTGCACTTGCTGGACTGCGCCCCTCCCAGACCATAACAGGCGGTCGAATGGGTTGAATGAGGTTTTCTTGATCCGCACACAAAAAGGGCGATGGCAGTTCCATGAGAACTGGCATTGCCCTTTTAATAATGGCATCCTTGGCGTTCATGTCGTATATGACGGATTGATCGCCGGATGACATAATCACCGAAGGCGAACTGACCGGAGGAAATGCCCCCGGAATTTTTGAGTTTTTGCTTCTGTGAATCAGGGATTGGACCGGTTCTTCAGGATGATGCTGTGGCCCCAGTCCGAAATCATGAAGTGACCCTGGGAATTCTTCTCGTAGTAGATTTCTGTCACAATGAGGTTCTCTCCCGGCTCAATATTGGAGGGGATATAATCTTCACTCATGGTGATCGTGTGAGTCACCGGAACCATGATCCGGCTGCCTTGCCATTTAGCTTTCGAAAAATCCAGTGAAATGTCCTTCTCACTGATCAGAGTCTTCTTCATGTACTGCCAGGATTCACTCGTTTCTTCCATTTGCAGCTTCTTTGCAACGGAGGCGTTATACGTCGCGATGTCCTTTCGATTCAGGGAGTCATAGTATTGGTTGGTTACCTCGGTGATGCCGGTCACATCTGCGGCAGGGACAACAGGGTCAGCAGTTGAGCCGGAACTGGTCACATGGGTCTGAGCGGGCCGGCGGCAGGAGACGTGGTTTCGGACGCCATGGTGCCGGATGCCGTGGTGTCGGATACTGTTGCGTTGGGCGTGGTCATACCGGGGGTATCAGGCGTACAGGAAGTTAGCATAAGGCTTAACACCAAGGCTGCTGTGAATCGGGCAGGTTGTTTATTCATGTTCTTCACTCCTCGCATACTTCAGAATCGGTTCAAACCATTATTTGGCAGCAGATGAATCAGCGCCGGCCGTTCTCTGTTCAAGCCGGCAGCTGAAAGCACAGCCGGCTTCCGGGTAAAGGGATGTCTGATCCGAACCATCAGACCGGAGAATCGCTGAACTCCGCGGATTGCCGGATTCCTTCACTGGAAGGGGAATTTTCCAGGGAAAAAAGAATGTAAATGGGAGATGCTCAGATTTTTTCTATTAATTATTGTCAGTATACGGGAAAATTTGGGTGTATAAAAATATGAATTTTAAACAATTGAATTGGAATTATCAAGTGAAAATCAAAAAACAGTTGAGATATAACAGAATAATATGCGCCGGGTGATTTATGGAAACTACCCTATACATTCTATTTGAAATTCATGGAATTATTTCACCCTCATACAAGTACCTTAAGACTGGATCCATCCTAAAAACATAAATGCGATAAAGCTCATGAAGTTCAAAAGCCCATGAAATCCATGAAATCCATGAAATCCAAGAGTCCATGAAGTCCAAGAGTCCATGAAGTCCAAGAGTCCATGAAGGTAACGAAGGTAACGAAGGTCAGGAAGGTAACGAAGGTAACGAAGGCCAGGAAGGTCAAGAAGGTCACCAGCATCATGAGGCTCATGACAGTGCAGTGAAGTGAGAACTTTGAACAAGTCGATTTCCGAAGTGGGGAAGTAGCTGTCGGGGTATGATTTTGTCAGGGCATTTCTCTGTCAGGAGAGCAGTTACTGCCTGAGGGCCACTCTGCCTTGAAACCGGCTGTTTTATCTTCTTAGGGAGGCCGGACGAATTGTGAGGCTTTTGGATAGTTCTGATTTCAGAGGGAGTCAGACTGGTACTTTATCAATAATTCTGATTCTTGGAATCGAGTTTAAAATTTTTTTGTCCAACTTGTGGATAATTTTATAGTTTGAATTGGTGATTGTACCCAAATCAAAGGATATGTAAACAGTTCTTTAAAATTAATGTTGAGTCTTTAACAAAAAGCCTGTATCATTATACATATGATAACGATAACACCTTGCGTGGGATTTTTTGAGCTTTTCCAGGGGGAGTTGTCTGATCATAAGCAAGAAGGAGGAAATAAGAAATGAAGAAGGTTTTTACATCACTTCTCACACTGGCTATGGTCTCGAGTCTGGCTGCCTGCGGACCGGCCACTCCGACAACGACTCCCGCGGGTACTACAACCCCGAGCGTTACCACTCCTGCTACCACGCCCGGAACTACTCCGGCAACGACCCCAACCACCACAACGGCAGAAAAGCCAAACATCAAGATCGGCTTTATTGCACTGCATGACACGAACTCCGGTTATGACGCAGCTCATCTGGAAGGCGTAACCAACGCCGCCAAGGAATTGGGCGTTGATCCGGCCACTCAGATTATTTTCAAATACAATATTCCGGAAGATGAAAAAGCTTATGACACGGCAGTGGACCTGGCTGAACAGGGCTGTACCATCATATTCTCCAACTCTTACGGTCATCAGATGCACATGCAGCGTGCTGCCACTGAGTATCCGGAAATCACCTTTGTCGCAGCGACAGGCGATCTGGCTGCTCCATCCAAACTGACCAACCTGAAGAATATTTTCCCATATACCTATGAATCCCGCTATGTTTCCGGCGTTGTTGCCGGCAAGAAGCTGAAGGAACTCATGGACGAAGGAAAAGTCAAAGATCCGTATGTCGGTTATGTCGGGGCATTCCCCTATGCGGAAGTGGTCAGCGGCTACACCGCGTTCCTTCTGGGAATCCAGTCCATCGTTCCCGAAGCTCATATGGATGTTCAGTACACCAATTCCTGGTATGATCCAGTCGCTGAAGGCGAAGCCGCCAATGCTCTGATGGCCAGAGGCGCCGTCATCATCGGTCAGCACGCGGACTCCACCGGAGCTCCCTCGGCGATTCAGGCAGCCCTGGCTTCCGGAAAAGTCGCTTATTCCGTTGGTTACAACATCGACATGCGTTCAGTCGCACCGGACGCGGCTCTGACTTCCGCTCAGAACAACTGGGCCGTATTGTACAAAGCCACCCTGGACAAGTTCATCAAGGGCGAAGAAGTCCCGGTTGACTTTGCCACTGGATCCAAAGACGGCGCCGTCATGATTTCCGAACTCGGAAACAAAGTCGCTGCAGGCACCAAGGAAGCGGTTGACGCAGCCTGGGCCGGACTTAAGGATGGTTCCCTCAAGATCTTCGACACCTCGAAGTACACCGTGAAGAAAGATTTCGACAAGACCAAGGCAGCCGGCAAGACCCCGACCTATGAAATTGATGCCGACGGACACGTTACCAAGTGTTTTGCCCTGGACAGCAACGGTGATTTCGTGAATGACACGGGAGAAGCCATCGTGGACGGAGCGTTTATCGAATCGACCCTGCGGTCGGCACCTTACTTCTCGCTTCGCATTGATTCCATCACGGAGCTCAACAACAACTAGTTTCAGACCAACATTGATATCAAGGGGCTGGCGCTCAGCTTCAGCCCCTTTGTCATTTCTTCAGATCAATTTCTTGATCCATGAGACCCCTATGAATTGTCAGCATGCCGAAACAGGAGTAGACAATGCAAATTTTATGACGGTAGGAGCAAAGATGAATATCGATTTGCCCTTACCGTCATAAAATTTTGCCGGCCGTATTCGATCAGAAAACGGGAAATCCGTTCGCAGTGAACAGCTGGCGAAAAAATCCACCCATGAAAGGATGATAAGTTTGGAACAAACCAGTGCAGTCCTGATGAAAAATATTACCAAGCGGTTTGGGCCGGTGAACGCCAACGACGGCATAACCCTGGAAATCAAGAAAGGGGAGATCCTGTCACTGCTGGGCGAAAATGGCAGCGGCAAGACCACCCTCATGAATATGCTGGCGGGAATCTATTTCCCGGATGAGGGCCATATCGAAGTAGACGGCAAACCCGTGACCATTTCTTCGCCCAAGGATGCCTTCACCTGCGGCATCGGCATGATTCACCAGCATTTCAAGCTGGTGGATGTATTTACCGCCGCTGAGAACATCGTGCTGGGGTTGGAAGATGAAGGGAAGCTGGACCTGAAGAAAGCAGCCGCCAAAATTACGGCGATCTGTGATAAATATGGGTTCAACATCGATCCCAATAAAAAAATCTATGATATGTCCGTTTCGGAAAAACAGACGGTGGAAATCGTCAAGGTTCTCTACCGCGGGGCGCAGATCCTGATCCTGGATGAACCATCCGCCGTTCTGACCCCGCAGGAAACGGACCGGCTGTTCGATGTCATGCGTAACATGAAAGCCGACGGCAAGGCCATGGTCATCATTACCCATAAGCTGAACGAAGTAATGGATGTGTCAGACCGGGTAGCCGTTCTGCGCAAAGGCAAATTTATTGGAGACGTCGCCACCAGCCAGACCAATCCGCAGCAGCTCACCGAAATGATGGTGGGTCATGCGGTTGCCCTGAATATCGACCGGCCGCTGCCGGTGGATCCCGTTCCGCGGCTCAAGGTCCAGAATCTGACCATTTATGACGCCATGGGCGTCAAGCGCCTGGACAATGTCAGCTTCACCGCCATGGGCGGAGAGATTCTTGGCATTGCCGGCATTGCCGGTTCGGGCCAGCGGGAACTGCTGGAGGCCATTGCGGGCCTTCAGCCCATCAGCCCGGGCGCCCACATCCGGTATACGCCCATTGACGGAACCCCCGTCAATCTGGTGGGGAAGACACCGCTTCAGATCAAGAAAGCCGGAATTTCCCTGGCCTTTGTGCCGGAGGATCGTCTGGGCATGGGTCTGGTCGGATCCATGGGCATGACCGGCAATATGCTTTTGCGCACGTACCGCAAGGGACACATCGGATTCACTGACCGCAAAGCACCCAAGAAACTGGCGGAAGACGTCATGCAGCAGCTGGAAGTCGTAACCCCCGGCATCAATACGCCGGTGCGGCGCCTGTCCGGCGGCAATGTCCAGAAGGTTCTGGTCGGGCGGGAAATCGCCCAGATGCCGTCGGTTCTGATGACGGCCTATGCCGTTCGCGGCCTGGATATCAACACCTCCTATACGATCTACAACCTGCTGACCGAGCAGAAAATGAAAGGCGTCGCCGTCATCTATGTCGGAGAAGACCTGGATGTTCTGCTGGAACTTTCCGACCGGATTATGGTTCTGTGCGGCGGCCAGGTCAGCGGAATCGTGGACGGACGGACCACCACCAAGGAAGAAGTGGGATTGTTAATGACACGCTTTGAGAAGGAGGCTGTACAGGAATGATGACAACAAGAAAAGAACCTCTCCTTCGTATCGCGAAGCGGGACAGCATCGCCGCTCCGAAAGCCTACACGATCCGGATTGCCGCCGTGCTGCTGGCACTGGCCGTCAGCGGACTGTTCATCTTCGCTGTTACCAGACTGGATCCGGTCAAGGTGTTCGAGGCCATGTTCAATGGCGCTTTTGGCACCAACCGGCGCAGCTGGGTCACCATCCGTGACGCCATGATGCTTCTTTGCATCGGCGTCGGACTGGCCCCCGCCTTCAAAATGAGATTCTGGAACATCGGCGCCGAGGGTCAGATCCTGGTAGGAGCCATTGTGACAGCCGGTCTGATGCGAGCTCTGGGCGGAGACCTGTCCACCCCGCTTCTCCTGGTCGTCATGGCCTGCCTGAGCCTTCTGGTGGGAGCACTCTGGGGCGTCATCCCCGCCACGTTCAAGGCGCTTTGGAACACCAATGAGACCCTGTTCACCCTGATGATGAACTACGTCGCGATCCAGCTGACAAGCTACGCGGTCGCCCTCTGGGAGAACCCGGTTGGCTCCAATACCGTCGGCGTCATCAATCAGCAGACCAAGGACGGCTGGTTCCCGGCAGTCTTCGGGCAGGTCTACGGCCTGAATGTCCTGATTGTCGCAGCCCTGGCGATTGGCATGTATCTGTATCTGAAGTACTCCAAGCAAGGCTATGAGATCTCCGTCGTCGGAGATTCCGTGAATACAGCCCGCTATGCCGGCATCAATGTCAAAAAAGTCACGATCCGGACCATGGCAATTTCCGGAGCAATCTGCGGCCTGGCCGGCTTCATCGCCGTTGCCGGCGCCAGCCACTCCATCTCCGCCGCCACCGCCGGCGGCCGCGGCTTCACCGCCATCATTGTCGCCTGGCTGTCCAAATTCAACAGCTTCGTGATGGTACTGATCTCCTTCCTCCTGGTGTTCCTGGAGAAGGGCTCCGTCCAGATCGCTTCTCAGTTCAATCTGAATGACTACGCGTCCAGCATCATTACCGGGATCATCCTGTTCTTCATCCTGGGCAGCGAGTTCTTTATCAACTACCGACTGATCCTGAGAACAGGGAAGGAGGCCTAGCATCATGTCAAGCGCACAACTGATCCAGCTGCTGCTGTCAGCCATTTCGTTCGGAACCGTCATCATGTATGGCGCCATCGGAGAAATCCTGACGGAAAAATCGGGCAATCTGAACCTGGGTGTCCCCGGCATCATGTACCTGGGCGGCATCGGCGGACTGGCCGCATCTTTCTTCTACGAACTGAACAATCCCGCGCCCAATGCCCTGATCTGTCTCATCATCAGTTTTGCGGCGGCCTTCCTGACCGCTGCCCTGGGGGGACTCATCTACAGTTTCCTCACCATCAGCCTGAGGGCCAATCAGAACGTCACCGGTCTGACCCTGACCATCTTTGGCGGCGGAGTCGCCAACTTCTTCGGCGGCGACCTGAGCCGAATGGCCGGCGGAGTCGGACAGATCTCCGTACCGGTCACCAGCGGTATCTACCGGGCCAATATCGCCGATGCCACCAATCTTGGGGTGATCGGTTCCCTGTTCCTGAGTCATGGCTTTATGGTCTATCTGGCCATCATCCTGGCCATTCTGATGAGTCTGTTCCTGAACCGGACCAGAAAAGGCCTCAATCTGCGGTCCGTTGGTGAGAACCCGGCTACGGCAGACGCGGCCGGCATCAATGTCACCCGCTACAAATACCTGGCTACCTGCATGGGCGCTGGAATCTCCGGTCTGGGCGGTCTCTACTACACCATGGATTACATCAAGGGCACCTGGGCCAATGACGGAACCATCGAGTCCCTGGGCTGGCTGGCTGTAGCGCTTGTTATCTTCGCGACCTGGCGCTCCCTCAACAGCATCTGGGGATCCTACCTCTTCGGCCTGCTCTTCTGGGTTTATCTGGTCATCCCGAATCTGGGACGCCGTGACATTGAACTCTATAAAATGCTGCCCTACCTGGTCACCATCGCTGTCCTGATTTTCACCTCGCTGCGCAAGCGCCGGGAGAATCAACCTCCGGCCAGTCTGGGTCTGCCGTACTTCCGCGAGGAGCGTTAGGCAGAAAGCGAGATCCCTGTTCTAAAGATCATTCCGGGAGTCTTCCGCAGAAGGAGACTCCCGGTTCATTTTCTGCGACCGACGAAGGCAGCCGCAGCAGAAACCGGAACCCAGACAGCACGAAAACCAGCCATCAGCCGGGGCTGCAACGGCAGGTTGCACAATTTCCAGCTTGAAAGCATGGTTTCGCAACCAGGGAAAATGGTATATTACAGGTGAAAGAACAGAAACTTTTGGGGAGGGTATCATGAATTTGAATGAAAAGCTGCTGTATTGCAGGAAAAAAGCAGGACTGTCTCAGGAAGCACTGGCGGAACAGATTGGGGTATCGCGCCAGGCGGTCAGCAAGTGGGAAACCGGGGAAGCCATGCCGGAACTGATCAAATTGAAAAGTTTGGCGGATGCCTTCGACGTTTCGGCCGACTGGCTGCTTTCGGATGAGCCGGCTGAACCGAGTGACCCTGATCCAGTCCAAATTCCGACCCTGACCGCATCCCAACCGCAATGGGTCGATGCGCTCCCGGGCATGATCAAGAGAATGATCCGGTCCTATGGCTGGCTGGCAGGTGTCCATCTGGCGGTGAGCGGGGCTTCCATCACCGGACTCAGCGCCCTGGCACTCTACATAACCGGTAAAATGCTGAGCAATCCCTTCGGGTCATTTGACGATAACTTCCCCGGCGTTTCCCTGGAACCGGCCGGCGGTATGTTCGCAGACTTTGCCAGCAACAATCCGGTCACCATCATGAGCAAGGTCCTTCTCGGCTTCGGGATCATTCTGATGATCGGCGGCGTGCTCCTGGCCTTCTTCCTGAAGAAATGGGGCGAAAAACAGGAATCCGATTCCGGAGCTGTCAACTGAACCGATGCTGCCGCAGGCGAACCTAATGGAGGAACAAACAAAGACTCAGGCCGAAGGCCTTGATATCTTCTGAATCAACAAATGAATCCTCTGCGTCCCCGAACCTCATGGATCGGGGACGCAGAGGATTCTGCTTATGCTAAGAGCTTGAACATACAACGGCAGGTACGGATCTATGCTTAAAATCAGTGCATCCGTATTACTTTTTTCTTTGTCTGGCATCAAAGCAACTTCCCGTTCAGGGCATCGGGAAGTTGTTCCGCGTCGGGGTTCAGCCATTCTTTCCAGTCAGACCATCAATAGTTCTTCCGTCTCTGATTTTGAGAGTCTTCCGTGCCGGAAAAAGAAAGCCTCCCGTGCCAGGCACGGGAGGCTTGAACATATTCCGTTCGATTACCGTTCGATTACTTGAAGTCCTCGGCATGGTACTCCTGACCGGAGCGGTAGTGCGTGAGGATCTTCTTGACCTGGGGGGCCAGGAACAGAAGAGCGACAAGGTTCGGGAATACCATGATGCCGTTGAAGAAGTCGGCCAGGGTCCAGACGAAGTCGACTTTCTGGGTCAAAGCGGATCCCAGAATGATAAAGACAACGACCAGAATGCGGTAAGGCAGGAGCCCCTTCTTGCCGAACAGATAGCGAATGTTGGACTCACCGAAGTAATACCAGCCAATGATGGTGGTGAAGGCGAAGAAGGTGAGGCAGATGGCGAGGAAACTGGTGCCGAAGCCGCCAAAGGCGGTAGTAAAGGCCTGCTGAGTAACCAGGGGGCCGGCCAGACCCATCTTATGGGCGCCGGTGACCAGGATCACCATGGCGGTGCTGGTGCAGACGACGATGGTATCGATAACGACACCGACGATGGCAACGAGTCCCTGCTGGGCCGGATGTTTGACATCAGCAACCGCATGAGCGTGCGGGGTGGAACCCATACCGGCTTCATTGGAGAAGAGGCCGCGGGCAACACCGAACCGGACAGCTTCACGCACGGTTACACCGAGCGCTCCGCCCATGACCGACTGCGGATTGAAGGCACCGACGAAAATGGACTGGAAGGCCGGAATGACCTGATCCGCAAACAGGATCATGACAACGACGGTTCCCAGAATGTAAAGGACGGCCATAAAGGGCACGACCATTTCAGCAAAGGTGGCGATCCGCTTCATGCCGCCCATGAAGACCAGAGCAGCGGCAACGCCAAGGATGAGTCCAATGATCAGGGGATTCAGACCGGTGGCGGCGGTAACCGAGGCGGAGATAGAGTTGGACTGAACCAGGTTGCCGACAAAGCCCAGGGCAATGATCAGGGCAACGGAGAAGAAGGCTGCCAGGGGCTTTGACTTGAGTCCCTTGCTGATGTAGAAGGCAGGACCTCCGACATAGTTGCCATCACGCACTTCGCGGTACTTCTGAGCCAGGACGGCTTCCCCGAAGATGGTGGCCATACCGAGGAATCCGGAAACCCACATCCAGAAGATTGCTCCCGGACCGCCGGACATGATGGCGGTTGCCACACCGGCGACATTTCCGGTGCCGACCTGAGCCGCTACCGCAGTGGCCAGCGCCTGGAAGGATGACATGGATCCTTCTTCAGCGGATTCTTTCTTTTTGAAAAGACCGCCGAAGGTGTTCTTGAACGCTTCTCCGAAATGACGGACCTGGGGGAATCCCAAATAAACCGAATAAATGATTCCGACGGAGACCAGGATGATGAGCAGTACGCTGGACCACATCATATCACTGGCTTGGGTGATAAAGTTTACTAGTTGTTCCATGATAAGACCTCCTACATTTGTATATTTATGTATAGATTAATGATAGTATAGCAAGGCTTATTCGTCAACGATTTAACAATGTGGGAATGATTCCATGGAATGGCTTAACTATTGTTAACTATTTCATTGGATCATTGGGAATTTGGGCGCATCTCTTGGAGTATGTTGTCAGTCCGGTCTTTAATATTCGCTTAATCCCAATTCTTTATAGTAAAAAAAGATCAATATTCTGGGAGGAATCCATATGAAACTGTTACAATCCTGGCTTTTGACCACGCTCGCGATCCTGGGAGCTTCCCAACTGATGCCCCAAAGCTTCCATGTCGATTCGGCAGCCACCGCGGCTGTTGCCGCCCTGGTCCTGGGAATCCTGAATGTGACCATCAAGCCGATTCTGCACATCCTGTCATTTCCCATTACGCTCCTAACCCTCGGCCTGTTTTCCTTTGTGATTAATGGCATCATTATCAGCCTGCTGGCCCGGCTCATGTCCGGAATGGAAGTTTCCGGCTTCCTGTCCGCCCTGCTGGTCGCCATCGTCATTTCAGTCATCCAATCGATCCTTCATTCCTTTACCAAGTCCAAGCGCTGATTCTGTACTGGGACTGAATCGATGGCAGGGGAGTTGTATTCCCCAATTAATTTGATACAATACAATTAATAGTTAACAAATGATGAGGAGGTGTCATGATGAACATCATCATTGACCCGGATGCAAGAGAACTGATTGAAACCAAAGGGAACTGCGAATTCACGCTGGATCTGATGCGTGCCCAGGGCTGATGCGGTGCGATTGAGCAACCAATGGTTTCATTGGGAAAACCCCGCAGCAAGCCCATTCTGTTCACGCCGGTGAATCTGGACGGGCTGACCATGTACAAGCAGAATACCTTCGGCGAGGACCTCAGGTTCCGGATCAGCGTCAGTAAAGTCCTGTTCTGGAAGATGCTGCGGATTGAACCGTACCGCGAATGACCGGCACAGCCGAGATCCTTCGGCAGATTCAAGGAATCGACAGAAGCCAGGTACGGCGATGATTCGGGTGCCGCGGTGATTCCGGTGCCGCGCAAGTCATCCAATGAAGGTTGAATCAACAACGAGCGAAATCGACACGTCCCGGAAGGATGTGTCGATTTCGCTCGTTTCAGTCAGTGGTTATGAACTGTTTCCCGGCATCAAGCATGGTTTCCCGGCATCAAGCATGGTTTCCCGGCATCAGGCATGGTTTCCCGGCATCAGGCATGGTTTCCCTGAACGGGCTCGGGCTTTTTCGCCGGCTTGATTTCTGCCAGCAGGATCGCGGAAAAGATAATGAGTCCGCCGGCGATGAGCCGTACGGTCATGGTTTCATTGAGGAACAGGAAGGAGAACAGGGTTCCCCAAAGGGATTCAGTGGAAAGCAAGATCGCGGAGCGCGTTTCACTGGTGTATTTCTGCCCGTAGGCCTGCAGCAGAGTGGTCAGGCTGGTGGAAAAAACGGCCAGGTAGAGGACGGAGACCAGTCCTGATTGGTTGAACGGAGCGAAGGGGGTTCCTTCTGCGGCGGCAGCCAGCCCGGACAGGACCATGCAGGTGACGGTCTGGATGATGGCGATATCCGCCGGGTGTTCTTTTTCCATATAGAGAGTGGTGTAGAAAATGTGAAAGGCAAAAGCCACTGCACACCCAAGGGTCAGAAGGTCACCGATGTTTACCTGACCATCGGTCCGCAGGGTCAGAAGCCCGATGCCGATGATGGACAGCACTGCTCCGAATACTTCCTGTCTGGCCAGTTTCCGCTTGTACAGAAAGTACGCGATGATGGGAACAATGATGACGTTGACGCCGGTCAGGAAGGCGTTTTTAGATGGCGTGGTGTATTTCATGCCGAAGGTCTGCAGCACGAATCCGATAAAGAACAATGTACCCAGGATGATTCCCCGGTGGACTGTTCGTTTTTTTAACTGAGGCACTCGCTTGTGAAAAACGCCCGCCAGAATCAGCGATGCGATGGAAAATCGCAGGAACAGGAGCTGCAGGGGCGTCAGGCTGTCCAGGGAATTTGCCACGGCGACGAAACCGTAGCCCCAGATGATGGCGGTCAAAAGCAGAATGATCTCCCCCGGGATCTTTCGTTTCACGATAGTTGTCCTCCTTTGTGCGTTTCTCTAAAAACAGTGATTCTTCTATTATAAGACATCATAAGCCATCCGGTCCGTGTCATCTGCAACTTTATTTTTGCGACTGGAACTGGATTTTTCATAGGTTTATCAAATAAAAAAAGCCGTCTGCAAGCAGCCGGCAACGAAGGGGCTATTTAATGTTCAGGTCCTCCAGGAGGCCTGCGATGGCGTCTTTCATTCGAGTCTCGTTGATCCGGTAGCCGTTTTTGCGGCGGTTGGCATCAAACTGGATGAGCCGATCATTGGTCAGCTGCTTCAAATGATAAGAAATCGCGGCGCTGGTCACTCCAAGCTTTTCAGCCAGGACCTTCGTGGAGGAATCACCCTGGGCAATGAGTTTCAGGACTTCATAGCGGGTTTTATCCGCCAGGTTCTTGAAGACCGTGATTCGTTCCTCTTTGCTGCGTTGTCTGAACTCGGTCAGACGGAAGTAATAATCCAGGACATTGATTCCGAGGAAGATATCCGTATAATCTGCATGGGTGATCAGATTGAAACTGTAGTCGCTCAGTCCCAGCAGATAGAAATTGATGGTTGCACTTTTTCGAAGGGCTTCGATGGTTTCAGTAAAAACATACTGTTCCATCATCGCCTCCAGCAGGGCGTGATCGCCGCTGGCCAGAGTCCGCTCCAGCTGTTTGGCATAACCAGAAATGGAATATTCCACATCCTGGTAAAACTTGTGAAAAATGGGCTTTACCCGTTCCATGAAGGCGACAAATTCATCGCGGACGTGCTCGGGATCCTCCAGAATTTCCAGGAGCTTCCATTTATCACTGGTTTCCAGGGAGCTGGATGACAGGATCTGGAAGGCTTCCATCAGGTAATTGGGGGATTTTTCCGCCGTCGGGATGACCAGATCGAGCTTACGGTCAAGGAAGGAACTCAGATGCGCGGTTAAGGCGTCCTTGCTCAGCGCTTTGACGCTGGCTAAAAAATCATTCTCATCCTTGAGCTGGCGCAGGTCAAACTGATACATCAGATCAAAGTAATAGGAATAGCCGGAAAACTTGAAGCGTTCGAATTCATCTTTCAATCCGGACATTTCTTCAGCGATCAGCGTCCACCGTTCGGTGGATGCCGGGTCCATGATTTCATAATTCAAGGCGCCGAATGCCTTTTCACTTTTCTCGTACAGAGCCAATGCGGGGAAAAATACAAAATCCACGACTCTACTGGATCCCAAATAGAATTGGAATTTCATGTTTCTTTCCTCCTGCGGAAGGGTCGGGATGGAATGGGGCACAGGCTTAATGTAAACCTTTTTAATCTTTGAATATAAATTAAACCCTTATTTAATATTAGGGCCATTCACTGAATTTGTCAATGGATCAGGGTCCTGGCTTAGGATAAACGCATCAATTAGCCTTCATTTTAACCGACAAATGACTTCCCCTTGTTATTTGTCGGTTTTTAGCACATAATTGTATTACATACTATGTAATACAAAGGGTGGTGAAGGCATGGCTGATTATCCCGATTGGGTGCTTAAACATAAGAAACCAGGTACCTACATCAACGTCGTCAAAGGTAAGTACTATCTGTATGCCGCCCATTCGGAGCGGATCAAAGGTACAGACAAAGTTCGGCGGGTCAGTGATGGTTATCTGGGTCGGATCACTGAGGAAGATGGCTTGATCCCGCCCAAGGACAAAGTGAATGAGCCACCGGTTGTTTTGGAGTTTGGCATGTCCACAACGGTTCTTACCATCTGCGAGAACATCCACAAAGGCCTGCGCCGTACTTTCACCAAAGCTGGTGACCTGGTCATGGCAGCATCCATCCTCTCGTTTTTGTATGGAACTTACGACTCTCTTCTGTTCAAACAATCCTATCTATCCAGGCGCTTCCCAGACCTTGATTTTGACGCGGTTCTGACCAAGCCCCAAGAGTTTGGGATCCAGCGGAGTCAATTGATGATCCGGGACACGATGGCTAGACACTTTGGTGAGGATCTTCCAACCGTGATGCTCCTTTTTCCTCTGGTCTACATGGTCAGCATCAATGACCGGGTTTACCGTTCCGCGGAACCCGAGGTCACCAGACAACTACGATTGAAATATAACTTGAAGTGGGAGGACCAGCTATGAGCAAGATTTGCAGACCCATCCTGGAATACCGGGAAGTCATCAAAGCCACCGGCATAACCATTGACGAGTACACCCCTCCCCAAAAGATCATGAAGCGTTTTATTCGCCTGTTCCAGGAGATCGAAGATGTCAGGATCCAGGCGATGACCGACTACCCGCTCGAGGAGATCCTGGTGATCGCCTTTCTGGCGGTGCTTGGCAATGCCTCGAGTTGGAATGAGATCGAGCGGTTTGGCAATGCCAAGCACAAGTGGCTGAAAAAATTCCTGAAGCTGAACAATGGGATTCCTTCTCATGACACGTTTCGCCGGGTCTTCTCACTGATTGCCCCGGAGCAGCTGGAAAAGGCTACTGTACTGTTTCTAATGGAGAATATGGCTGTCCTCAGGAAGTCTTTGGGCATCAAATCATCGGTACGTCAACTGTGCATTGATGGGAAAGAAGAACGCGGTACGGGACGCAAAGCCGGTACTGATCAGGAGATCCGTAATCTGCAGACTCTGCATATCTACGATGCCTCCAATGGCGTCTGCATAGTCTCTCATCAGATCGACAGCAAAACCAATGAGATCCCCGCTGCCCAGGAAGCACTCAAAATGCTCCAACTCAAAAATGCCATCGTCACCTTTGATGCTCTGCACACGCAGACCAAAACCATCGGAATCATCATGGAGCGAGGCGGAAACTATGTTGGTGCCCTGAAGGGTAATCAGGGAAAATTGGCACTGGCTGCCGCTGAATCCTTCACGGAGAAGAATAAAGTCAGAATTCGAAAAGCTGGAAAGAATTATTTCGAGACCACTGAAAAATCTCACAGTCAGATTGAAACCAGGCAGTTCTATATGACCAAGGCCATTGATCTGGATAAGGAGTGGCAGGGGCTTCGTAATTTCATCTGTTACGAGAAAAGGATATTCAGCACAATAACCGGCAAAGAGAGCACTGAAATCCGATACTATATCACCAGTCTCAATGATGTTGAACTCGGCGGAGACGCGATCCGGGGGCATTGGAGTGTGGAAAACCAGCTGCACTGGCATCTGGACTATACCTTCCACGAAGACGACAACACGACAGTGGATCGACAGGCGTTCACCAATTTGAGCATCCTCAATAAGATGGCCTTGTCCCTGTTCAAACTGGTCCAGCCACTGATGAAAAAGAACAGCAGTATCCGGCTGATCCGGAAGGATTTCTCCTGGGGATTCGAAGATAATCTGGCTAAGCTGCTCAATTCCTTTGACGAGAATGTCTTGAAAAACGCTTTAGAAAATGCAAATTTGAATAAAAAATAGGGATCTTGGAGAAAGCGACAAAAACCTTGGGGAAAGTGCGCTCCAAAATCACCTTTCAAGCTGAAACTGTCCCCTGGCCTGTAATGGCCAGGGGACAGTTTCCTTTAAGGTTATGTTGTTTGAATTGATGCGTTTGTCCTAGTCCTGGCTGGCAAAGAAACTCTATACCTCGCCGATAAATCTCATTTCTGATAATGATCTGTTCTGATCACGGAACTGCCGATCCGATGAAAGGTTCGGATTTTGCGCCGGCAGTCCGGGATGCAGCTCCATGGAATGCTATAATGAGGGTGGCGCATGAGAGTATTCGATCCAATGGGAATGAAGCTCATCGGCTGCTGCATCAACTGGAACATGAGGAGAATATGAATGAAGCCATTGATTGGAATCACTGCCAGTGTGACCTGGGAAACCGACAAAGAGACATTTTCTGGCTATAAGAGAAATTATCTGAGTTTTGACTATGTGGACGCAGTAGCTGCCGGAGGCGGAATTCCGGTTATTCTGCCGGTGACCCAGGATCCGGAGGTGATCCGCGAAATGGTGAGCCGGCTGGATGGTCTGCTGCTGTCCGGCGGTTCCGACATTTCCCCCATCCTGCTGGGGGAAGAGCCTCGGGAACGACTTGGGATGACCATTATGGAGCGGGACCGGAGCGAATGGATGATCCTGACTGAGGCGAAGCAGAGAAAGCTGCCGATTCTTGGCATCTGCCGCGGTTTCCAGCTCCTGAACTGTTTTTACGGAGGCAGTCTGTTCCAGGATTTATCCGAGTCCCCCGATTTTTACATTCAGCATAACTTTAGAGGTTTGCCCGGTGTTCCGGCTCATTCCGTGAACCTGGAGGAAAACAGCCTCATTCGGGAGCTTCTGGGAGATCACAACCAGGTGAATTCCCACCACCACCAGGCACTGGACCGGATCGCGCCGAATTTTCGGGTAACGGCCCGGGCAGTGGACGGAGCGGCGGAAGCCATTGAATTACAGGATCCGGATCAGTTTATTCTCGGCGTCCAGTTTCATCCGGAGATGATGCATAAATCCCAGCCCCATGTCATGACCATATTCCAGCGATTTGTTCAGGAAGCAGAAAAGTTCAGGGTCCGCTGACCCTGAACTTTTTTTGCTTCCTCTATGTTTTCAAACGAAGGGTCTGTCAGCCCGAATCCGGATTTTTTGAAAGACCGGTTCCTGGGAGGCTTTGCTGCACAGACCCTGATCGGGCAGAAGACGGATTCTTCTAAATGTAGCGCTTGCGGCGGAACCACCACAGGCTGCCAAAGACAACCATCAGGGACAGGAAGATGACGCCCAGATAACCCTGCGGGTGATTCAGCTCGGGCATAAACTCAAAGTTCATCCCGTACCAGCCGGCGATGAGCGTCAGGGGCAGGAAGATGGAGGCGATCACCGTGAACAGCTTGGCTGTTTTGTTGAAGCTCAGATCAACCTGTGCCTGCCACGATTCCCGGACCTGGGCAATGGTATCCTGGAGGTTGGTGAGCTGCGAGCTGAGACGGTCGGCTTTGAGGGACAGCTTCATGAAGTACCGGTCGTACCGTTCGGGAATCAGGTCAGACTCGTCAATTTCCAGGATTTCGATAATGTCCTGGGTGGGCTCGATGTAGCCTTTGAGGAACTGCAGCTCCTTGCGCATCCGGACCAGCAGGTCCATATGCTGATCCGGATCCCGCAGCTGGCGCGGCCTGTACTTCTGCGCGTCATCCACCTGGACGATTTCCAGGATCTGGTTTTCGAGCTCCAGGGCACGCTGTTCCAATTGCAGGATCAATCGTTTGTCGTTGTCCAGGACTGCGTCGATGAAGGTGTAGAGGGCCCGGTAAATTGAGCTTTTATCAATTCGGTTCAACGCATAGCTCAGTTCCTCGAAGTCGCCGTGATACACGATCATGACGTTATACTGCCCCAGGAAGACGTTAATTTCCCGGGCAATCAGGTTTTCCTGAGTGGATGGGTCATTCAGGATATTGTTGATAATCAGGAACAGGAGATTATCGTAGAACTCGGCATTGGGTGACTGGTTGGCATCCAGGGTTTCGGCAAAAGCCCGTTCGGGAAAGCGGAAAACGCTCTTGAACTCGGCAAATTCACGCGGGGAGAGCAGTACCAGGTGCTGAGCGGCGGGATTATCAAAAAACGCGCTGTCCAGATCCTGAGCCGAAAGATTCAATGGCGTCGTACTGTCCTTCAGGCCTAACTGATAAATTTCCATAAGCAGAACCTCTGATTCTTGATACCTATAGAATAGCACATCCGGACAATTCCGGTCGATGCAGCCATTTTCTGTGCAGGAAATGCAAGGTGTTTCCTGAAACCGTCAATTATCCGAATCAAATATAAATTTATAAATAATGTGTCTTTTACAGGTGGACAGATGGCCGACCTGGTGGAATCCTTTACAGAAAGCGGAATCGTAGATGTAAAGAACGTGAAAGTCCAGTAAAATCAACGTTTCTATTCCATAATTTTACACTAAATCCCATGAATGGGGCGAATGGGTTTGTTAATCAAAATTGGCTTTTTCATTAGATTGCCAATTTTGTAAAAACTGCATTGACAATCCCATAATCAGGTTCTAAACTCATTCTATAATATTCAATCTTTGTGAATATCTATGAACAGAAGGGAACTACAGGAGGGAAGCAATGAAAAAATCAGTCAGTAAACTAACCGCTCTATTGTTGACATCAGTTCTACTTGCAGCAGGATGCTCGAATGGCGGATCGACAACGACCCCGTCCAGCGGCGGAACCGCTCCAGCCGGGGGCACCATCAAGATCGGTGTCTTCGAACCCCTGACCGGCGCCAATGCAGCAGGCGGACTGCTCGAACTCGATGGCATCAAGCTGGCACACAAACTGTATCCATCCGTTCTGGGACAGCAGATCGAACTGGTCCAGGCTGACAACAAATCGGACCGTGTGGAAGCTGCCAATGCCGCCTCTTCACTGGTCAACGCCAAAGTCAATGTCGTTCTGGGCAGCTGGGGATCCTCACTCTCCATCGCTGGCGGCGTCGCCTTCCAGAATGCCAAGATCCCGGCCATCGGTACCTCGGCGACCAACCCGCAGGTTACAGAAGGCAATCCTTACTACTTCCGCGTCTGCTTCATCGATCCCTTCCAGGGAACCGTTATGGCAAACTACGCGTTTACCAAGCTGGGCCTGAAGAAAGCAGTCATTCTGCGCGAAGTCAACAGTGACTACTCCGTGGGTCTTGCCAAGTTCTTCGAAGAACAGTACAAGAAACTGGGCGGAACCATCGTCAATACCTTCAATTTCCAGACAGGCGACCAGGACTTCAACGCAATCCTGACGAACCTGAAGAGCTCCGGCGCAGAAGTTGTATTTGCTCCCAGCAACTACACGGAAGCCGGCCTCATCATCAAACAGGCCAAGGAAATGGGCATCACCGTTCCGTTCCTCGGCGGCGACACCTGGGAGACTCCTCAGATGGTTGAAATCGGCGGACCGGCAGTGGACGGCGTCGTATTCTCCACCTTCTTTGATCAGGATCACCCGCTGACCGCAGAAACCACCAAGTTTATCGAAGAGTGGAAGAAAGAATACCCCGGCAAAGAACCCGCCGCAGTATCCGCTCTGGGCTACGATGCTTACCTGATGGCTTACAAAGCCATTGAAGCTGCCGGATCAGCTGATCCAGCCAAGATCCATGAAGCCCTGGGCAAAGTCAAGGACTTCCAGGGAGCAGCCGGAGTCGTCAATTTCGACGCGAACCGCAATGCGATCAAGGACGCAGTCCTGAAAACCGTCAAGGACGGCAAGTTCACATTCTTGGATATCGTTAAGCCGGAATAATCACCTGACCATCAGGCGATCACTTCCTTCCTCATCGGGGGGACCCCCTGATGAGGAGGGAAGTATATTTTTTAGAGAGGTGATTTCATGAGTACCCAAGCCCTGTTCGAATGGCTGTCGCAAAACCTGCTCAACGCTTTGGCCCTGGGCAGTCTGTATGCTCTTCTGGCCATCGGCTACACCATGGTATACGGCGTTCTGAAGCTGATTAACTTCGCCCACGGTGATATTTTCATGGTGGCAACCTATTTCTTCTTTTATGCCCTGACCCGTTTCCAGCTGCCCTGGTATGTCGCCTTCTTCGGCGTCATCATCCTGACGGCTATCCTGGGTATGGCGGTCGAGAAAGTCGCTTACTCAACCATCCGCGAAGCGCCAAAAGTTACCCTGCTGATTTCCTCCATCGGAGCCTCGTTCCTTTTGGAGACATTGGGAACCGTCGTATTCGGCGGCATCACCAAAAGCATTCCGCAGCTTCCGCTATTCAACACCGTCATGGTGCTTGGTCCGGTGCGGACCCAGCGTCTGACTTTCATCATCCCGGTTGTGACTGTAATTTTCCTGGTTATTCTGGTGTATCTCATTGATAAGACAAAAATGGGAATGGCCATGCGTGCTCTGTCCAAGGATCAGGAAACGGCATCCCTGATGGGCGTGAACGTGAACCGGACCATTTCCTTTACATTTGCGGTGGGTTCCTCGCTGGCGGCCATCGGTGCCATGCTGTGGGGCCTTAAGTACCCTGCCATTATCCCGCTGATGGGCGTTCTGCCCGGACTCAAATGCTTCATCGCCGCCGTTGTCGGCGGAATCGGCAGCATCAAGGGTGCTGTTCTGGGTGGTCTCATCATCGGTTTCGGCGAGATCTTCATTGTTGCCTCGAGCTTTATTACTAAGGTTGATATATCCGGATACAAGGATGCCTTCGCATTCATTCTCCTCATTGTCATCCTGATGTTCCGGCCGGGCGGCATCACGAACCAAAAGATCACGGAGAAGGTGTAGCTATGGATAAGAAAGTTAAAATCGCACTGAATCTGATGCTTGCTTTAGGACTTCTGACCTTTGCGAACTTCTCACAGGATATGTTCTCCAATGACACCATCCGCCTCCTGACGCTGTCCCTGATTTACGCCATCGGCGCCATGAGCATGAACCTGATCAACGGGTTTACCGGTCTCTTCTCGCTGGGTCACGCCGGCTTTATGGCCATCGGAGCCTACACTACGGCTATCCTGACCCTGAGCCCGGCCAATAAGCAGCAGCTCTTCATCATCGAGCCCATTGCCGGTCCCTTGCTGAACCTGAACACGCCCCTGTGGGTCGCCCTGATTATCGGCGGACTCATCGCCGCCCTGTTTGCTCTGCTCATCGGACTGCCGGTGCTGAAACTCAAAGGTGACTACCTGGCCGTCGCGTCCCTCGGATTCTCCGAGATCCTGGTCATCATCTTTACCAATCTGACGACCATTACCAATGGGGCCACCGGCCTCTCCCGAATTCCGGGACTGAAAAACCTGACCGGCATGACCGCCTCGATGAGCCCGTTCTGGCCGATGCTGTTCTTCCTTCTGACGCTGCTGCTGCTGCGTAAACTCATCGATTCCTCCTACGGCCGGGCGCTGAAAGCCATCCGGGAGGATGAAATCGCGGCCGAGGCTATGGGCATCAACCTGCAGCTTCACAAAACGCTGTCCTTTGCCGTTGGCGCCTTCTTTGCCTCCATTGCCGGAGGTCTGCTGGCCGCCTGGGGCACCTCGATCAATCCTGTCCAGTTCAAGTTTGTCTTTACCTATCAGATCCTGCTCATCGTCGTTATCGGCGGCATGGGTTCACTGACCGGCTCGATCCTGGCGTCCTTCCTGTATGCCTTCGGCATGGAGCGGATGCGGATCCTGGATGATATTTCCGGAATTGCCGGCCTGCGCATGGTGGTATTCTCCATCCTGCTGATTCTGGTCGTGCTGTTCTTCCGGCGCGGCATCATGGGAACCAGAGAGCTTACCTGGGAGTCCCTGGCCAAACTGTTTAACCGCAAGAAAGGGGAGGTGAGCTAGATGGGAAAAGAGCCGAATACGCCTCATCCTGACAAGAACCTGCACCCGGATGTGTTCCTGGATCCCGGAATCAAACCGGATGAGGGAGCCATGGTCAACATCACCGACTCTCATATCAAATCGGCCATTCTGCGGACGGACCTGGAAGGCTATGCCAAGCCAGTCGGATCGGAGGACGAAGCAACTGGCCTGACGCCGGTCGCTCCGAAGCCGCCGCAGGGAGAAGTCGTTCTGAAAACGGAGGCCATTACCATGCAGTTCGGTGGTCTGACCGCCGTCAATGAATTCAACCTGGTTCTGGAAAAAGGCCAGATTGTTGCCCTGATCGGCCCCAACGGAGCCGGCAAAACTACCGCCTTTAACATGATTACCGGCGTCTACAAGCCGACGAAAGGCCGGGTCTGGTTCAACGGCAAGGATATCACCGACCTGAAGCCCGATGCCATTACCCGGCTGGGCATCGCCCGAACCTTCCAGAATATCCGGCTGTTCCGCGACCTGACCGTTTATGAAAATGTCCTGATCGGAAATCACCTGCGCATTCGCAGCAGTTTTCTTTCCGCCACCGCCGGACTTCCCGGCTACCGCAAGGAAGAAGCTCACTTCCGCGAGAAAACCGAACGGCTGTTAAAACGGGTCGGACTGTGGGAACTGCGGGCTGAAAAAGCCGGATCCCTGCCCTACGGCAAGCAGCGCCGGCTGGAAATTGCCCGGGCCCTGGCCACAGAGCCTCAGATCCTGCTGCTGGACGAACCGGCAGCCGGCATGAATCCAAAGGAAACAGACGATCTGACGGAGTTTATCCGGGAAATCCGGGATGAATTCAATCTGACGATCTTCATGATTGAACACCACATGCAGGTGGTCATGGGCATTTCCGACAAAATCTATGTCTTCGACTATGGCACCACCATTGCCGAGGGCAACGCCAAAGAAATTCAAAACAATCAGCGAGTCATCGTTGCGTATCTGGGGGTGGATGAAGATGCTTAAAGTGAAAGATCTGGTGGTCGCCTACGGCGGCATCCAGGCCCTGCGCGGGGTCAGCTTCGAAGTCCCGGATCACAAGATCGTCACCCTGATCGGTGCCAACGGCGCCGGCAAGTCCACCACGCTCAAGGCCATCATGAATCTGGTAAAGCCCAAGTCCGGCTCCATTGAGTTTGACGGGGCGGATCTGGTCAAAACGAAAACCGGTCTAATCGTCCAGAAGGGCATTTCCCTGGTTCCGGAAGGCCGGCGGGTATTTGCCAATCTGTCCGTACTGGAAAACCTGAAAATGGGCGCTTTCCTGCGGACTGATGCCAAAGGCATTCAGGAAGACATCGACAAATGCTACGAGCTCTTCCCCCGTCTGAAGGAACGAGCCTGGCAGGAAGCCGGAACGCTGTCCGGCGGTGAGCAGCAGATGCTGGCCATCGCCCGCGGCCTCATGGCCAAGCCCAAGGTTCTGATGATGGATGAACCCTCCCTCGGACTGGCTCCTCTTATTGTCCGGGATATGTTCCGGATTATCGAGGAGATCAACCAGACCGGCGTGACCATTCTCCTGGTGGAACAAAATGCCAATGCCGCCCTGAAGATCGCTCACGAAGCCTACGTTCTGGAAACAGGACTCGTGACCATGCATGGCACCGGAAAGGAGCTGCTCAGCGATGAAAAAGTCAAGCAGGCCTACCTGGGAACAACGGCTCACTGATCCTTTGGCTCACTTGCAAAGCGAGGGAATTTAAGACAAAGTCAGGCCGTTCAGCCATTCGGACCGCAACCGATCCGGATCGTGCCAGGGCTTGGACAGAACAAGAAATAAGAAATAAGAAAGCGGGAGTCCGGCAGCAATGCAGACTCCCGCTTTCCGCCGTACCGGATCCTGAATCGGCACACCAGCGGGGGGGATGACGCCGGCCGCAGGTCCAGGCGGTGGTGATGAAGGCGATCGTTGACAATTTTCGCTTCCAATGGAAAAATGATGGAAACGAGAGCTAAAATTCTGATCCGTCAGAAAGAAGGCAATGAAAGTGAAAAACGCTCCATCGAAACAGAGGGAGCGCAAAGCAGAGAGGGGAGCGGGGGATATGAACAGACGATTGACGGTTGGATTTGCAGTGCTGGTTCTGGGGCTGGTTTCGTTTGCCTGGTGGACTTCTTCGGATCCGAAGGAAACGGTGCCTGACCAGACAGTGACCATCGAACAGCTGCCGCATGCATCTTATGGCGAGGGGTTAAGCTATGACGAAATGATCTGGGACAAGCAAAAGATTGGCCTGCCCCTGGATGATCAGCCCGAAGAGCCACAAGGCGAAACCGGCACCTTTCCTGCCCAGGTGAGGTACTACAAGCTGGCATTGGAGGATTATCACATTGCGAACTGGTTCAGAAGGTATACTCTGACGCCGGTATTCTATGTCGGCTTATCCTTTTCTGATCCGACGGGGACACCGGACCAGATTGTTTCTCTCAACGGCGCCTATGTGTCTACTGAAAAAGGGAATCCCTGCGCTTTTCAGGGCAGAGTTTTTTACAAGCTCGAAACCGGAAGGCAGTTCTTCTATGGCGTTTCCGGGGACACTTATGAACCGGGACTGCTGGACTCACCCTCGGCACCAGGCAGGTTCTTGCAAAATGTAAGTTTTGACGACAGGTTCTACACTGCTGAGCTGAAACCATAATAACTGGCAATATGTTTTTCAGGGTGTTCTAGTACCTCCTTGGGACAATAAGGAGCCTCACCAATTCCGAAACAGAACAGGAGCCCGGCGGCTCCTGTTCTGTTGACGGCGGTTGTTGCCATACAGGATCACGCAAAACGCGTAATGTATTCCTTGCGGGATGCCGGGGCACCATCACAGCATGAAGAATTTCTTTCTTCGTTACTCGCAAACCAAGGGAGCAGCTCAATTTGAGCTGCTCCCTTGTCCATACGATCATTTAATGTTTTGCCCTGATCGATCGAATACTCAGAAGTACAAAAACATAAAATATGACATCTGATAAACCTGCTGGAGTTACTCCATTGGTAATCCGAAACTCAGTGAAGTAAGCAATCACAACAAGAGCAATCCCTATCAATTCCATCGTTAATAGCCCGAGGATTGGTATGCTCTAACAGCACCAACACGTTCCACTCGATCATCGAAGTTCGTGCAGAGTATCACCTTGAGAAGTTTTTCACCGGAATCCTTTTTCAATTTCCACGTACCCTCCTATTTGATAGATAAAGCATATCATCGTGATTTTTTAGATAAGTGTCACCTTAATGACAACGATGACGTTAAAAGATTTGTTTAGAAAATCCGTCGGAAATTCGTCGGAAATTCGATGGAAGATCGAGCGGTTCAGGTGTCTGCCGGCAGGGGAGTAATTGTGAAAGCAAGAAGAAAAGCCGTTGAAAGACACCAGGTCAGATTCGGCGGGATATCTTCTTTAATCATTGGTTAATAATGTTTTGATATAACCTAGACAAGGGGTGATTCAATATGAATTTTAACCAAAATAACCAAGGGTTCAACAACACCATACATTTTGGCAAAAAAAACAAGACTCAGGGGTCCCGAAGCGGATTCAAAGCCTGGCTCGAGGAGCTGAAGGGAAAGGTCGGCAAGTGGGATAATCAGCGTAAGGGTCTAAACCCTCTTCTGATCCTTCTGTTCACACTGATCGCCATGTTCATCTACTTTTTCCTGACCCTGCCGGCTTTAAACTTCATGGCTCCGGAATTTTATGCCTTCCTGATTACCGCGGTTCTGATCTTCAATGGTCTGAATCTGCTGTTCGGAAAGCTGCCGGTGTTTCGTACGGGCTGGATCTCCACGGTGGCCATTGCGCTTTTAATCGCCATTCCGGCTGTCCTGGGTTTCTTCTCCCAGCCGCTGTTACGGGCGAAAAGCTATGCCACACTGATCCAGGTCGAGGATGCGAACTTCGCCGATTCCGTCAAGGAAATGAGTTATGACAAGGTCCCGGTGGTGGACCGCGAAGCGGCTGCCATTATCGGCGCGCGCCAGATGGGTTCGGTTCAGGAAGTGGTCTCGCAGTTTGAGATCAACGAAAACTATACCCAGATCAACATCAAGAACGTCCCGGTGCGGGTTTCCCCGCTGGCGTACTCTGACATCGTCAAGTACTTCATTAATTCCGGAAACGGTATCCCTTACTATGTCAAAGTCGACATGGCCACCCAGGAAGCGGATCTGATTAAGCTGGCCAATCCGCTCAAGTATTCCAAGAGCGATATCCTGATGCGGGACATCACCCGCCACAATCGGTTCAATCATCCCACCAAGATGTTTGGGGAAACCAATTTCGAAGTGGACGACAATGGCAATGGCTACTACATCACTTCCGTTCTGACCCGCCGTATCGGCTTCTTTGGCGGTACGGACGTCAAGGGGGCCATTGTTACCAACGGCGCCAACGGAGAATCCCAGTACTACGACATCGCCAACGTGCCAAACTGGGTTGACCGGGTCTATCCGGCGGATTTGATTGTCCAGCAGCTGGATTTCCGGGGAATGTACACCAATGGCTTCTTCAACTCCATCATTGGTCAGCGCAATGTCACCCGGACAACTCAGGGTTACAACTACGTGCCGCTCAATGATGACATCTATCTGTTCACCGGCGTCACCTCAATCCGCAGCGACTCCTCCAACCTGGGCTTCTACTTTGTCAATCTGCGGACCAAGGAAGCCAAGTTCTTCTCGGTACCGTCAGCCGATGAAGTGTCCGCCATGAATTCGGCCGCCGGTCAGATTCAGGAGAAGAACTACACACCGGCCTTCCCGGTGCTGCTGAACATCAAGAACCGGCCGACGTACCTGATCGGTCTGAAGGACGCTTCCGGCCTGGCCAAGATGTTTGCCCTGGTCGACGCGGAAAACTACCAGCAGGTCATCGTCGGCAATACCGTTCAGGAAGTCATCGCCCAGTATAATCTGCGGACTGATACTTCCAACCAGCCCGGAGCTGATGCCAACGAAAAGACCATTGTAGTGGACGAAGTCCAGAACGTGGTCATTGACGGCAACACCATCTTCTTCATCCGGGCCAAGGATGACACCACCATCTATGTAGGCACCGCCAAGCAGCTGGGTTCAGCCCTGGTCTTTGTCAAGCCGGGCGAAACCCTGAAAGTCTTCGGCAATCCCAGAGGCGAACAGTTCGACATTCTGGAAGTAAGACCCTAAACGAAGGGGTGATCTTACCGGATTGTCCGTGTCGCCTGACTGGCAGCGAATATCCCAACCACCCCGGAGCCGGCTGGCTCCGGGGTGATTTATTTCCTGGGCGGAGTGGAGGAGTACGGAGGTGAATAGATGACGGAATCAATTTTATGCAATCGATTACCAGGAAAGGCGGTCAGGTAGTTGATATCTCACTGAATTTAGAATTATACTGAAGTCAGACGAATTGGCAGGAAAGGGGTATGAGATAATTGACGGGAAAAATTGGCACAAAAGAGGATCGGATTCTGGACATTTATACTGCGCTGCTTAACGGCGAGGCTGTCAGTCTGACGGAGTATGCCCAAAAGTACGAGGTCAGCGAGAAATCCATCAAGCGTGATTTTCAGCGGATTGAATTGTTTCTGGCAGACTACAACCTGGCCAGCAGCGACAACTTCAACATTATCAATACTAATACCTCCAAGCGGGACAAGGCTCAGTTCCAGCTGAAGAACGCGGAGAACAACTACATGTCCCGGGCTGAGATTCTGGCAGTGGTGAAGATTCTGATGGACTCCCGCGGCCTGTCTGAATCCGAGATGAACCCCATCGTGAAGAAACTGATTGCATCTTCCGTCTCCAAGGCGGATCAGCGCTTTATCCGGGATCTTTTGATCAATGAATGGTATAACTACGTGGAGCCCAGCCATGGGCAGCCGATCCTGGAAAAGCTTCTGGAATTGGCCAAAGCCATCAAGGAACAGCGGATCCTGCGCCTGACCTACAGCAAATCCAGCGGCGGGTCCGTGGAACGGATCATTGAGCCCCTGGGAATCATTTACAGTGAATTCTATTTCTACCTGGCCGGAAATATTAAAAATATCGACAAGGACAAGCACTTCCAGATCAAAGGCGATGAGAATCCAACCATGTACCGGCTGGACCGGATCCAGGAGCTGGAGCTGATGGATGAGCGGTATCAGGTGTCCGAGGCCAAGCGGTTTAAGGAAGGCGAATACCGCAAGCGCATCCAGTTTATGTACGGTGGGAAGCTGCATCATGTCCGCCTGCTGGTTCGGGATTTCGCTCTGGAAGCAGTCAGCGATAAATTGGCTGGGGCGAAAGTCAGTCCCTGGAACAAAGACGGTTATGAATATCTGGTGGAAGCGGAGCTCTTCGGGGAAGGCATTCTGATGTGGCTCATGGGGCAGGGCGATGGCGTGCGCCTGATTGCGCCCCAGTCCCTGGCCAAGATGATGCTTGACCGGGCCAATAAGCTGGCAGACATGTACAAATAAAGTCGAATTCGGCAGATTTTCCTTCCCGGCCGGTCTTTTGGCAGGTGTCATCCTCAAAATTAATAGAATATTCGCAGTCTGGTTCGAGTCAGAACATAATCTCGGGCTATACTAATGAAAAATACCGCGGCTTCCCAGTTTTAGGATGTCGCGGTTTTCAACGAGAGACAAGCAATGATCCGAAGGGATCGGGAAAGGCAGGGCAATCAAATGAGTCAGAATGGCATCATGTTCCAATATTTTGAGTGGTATATGCAGGATTTGCAGAATGATCTGTGGATCCGGCTGAAGGAGGATGCCCCGCGCCTGGCCGGTCTGGGCATTTCCAGCGTCTGGATCCCGCCGGCCTTCAAGGCGACTTCCCCCCTGGATACCGGCTACGGCACCTATGATCTGTATGACCTGGGAGAATTTGACCAGAAAGGATCCGTGAAGACCAAGTACGGCACGAAAGAAGAGCTGCTGGCAGCCATCGCGGCGCTCCATGAACATGGAATCCAGGTCTATGCCGACGTGGTGCTTAACCATAAGGCCAACGGCGATGAAACAGAGACCTTCCTGGTCCGGGAGGTTGATCCATCGGATCGCACCAGTCCCATCTCCGAACCCTACGAAATTGAAGCCTGGACTAAATTTACCTTTCCCGGCCGTGGTGACCGGTATTCCGCGTTCCAATGGAACTGGAGTCATTTTACCGGAACAGACTTCAATGCCAGGGACAACCGCCGCTCCGTCTACATGATTGAGGGGATCAACAAGGGCTGGTGCCAGGGCGTTACTTATGAAAACGGAAATTTCGACTACCTGATGTTCAACGACATTGACTATAAGCATCCCGACGTGGTGAAGGAAATTCGCAGCTGGGCCATCTGGTTCCTGAATGAAACGAAGGTGGACGGCTTCCGCTTCGACGCGGTCAAGCACATCAACGACTTTTTCCTGCGCGATCTGGTTCGGAAAATCCGGGGTGAATACCGCCAGGATTTTTATGCTGTGGGCGAGTACTGGCATCAGGATGAGGAGGAGGTCAACAATTACCTCGACCAGACGGATTATGAGATGGATCTGTTCGATGTGCGCCTGCATTTCAATTTCCATCATGCCAGTCTGGCCGGGGCGGACTATGACCTGACGACCATTTTTGACGGTACGCTGGTTCAGAATCATCCGGCCATGGCCGTCACCTTTGTCGACAATCACGATTCCCAGCCGACTCAGGCGCTGCAGTCCTGGGTGGAACCCTGGTTCAAGCCCCTGGCCTATTCCATGATTCTTTTGCGCCAGGATGGTTATCCGAAAATATTCTATGGGGATTACTTCGGCATCAAGGCTCCGGAATCCATTGAGGGCCATCAGGCGATCCTCGATCAACTGATCTACCTGCGCAATCAGCACGCCTACGGCGAACAGGTCGATTATCTGGATCATCCCAATGTCATCGGCTGGGTTCGCCTGGGGGATGAAGTACACCCGTACGGCTGCGCGGTCCTCCTCAGCAATGGGGAAGAGGGGGAGAAGCTGATGAATGTCGGTTCCATCAATCAGGGGGCAGTCTACGCCGATTATACCGGCAGCCGGACCGACAAAGTCACCATCGATCCGGATGGCAATGGCCTCTTCCGCTGCAATGCGGGGCAGGTGTCCGTCTGGGTTCGGGATCAGGTGACGCCGGAAGAGGCGTTCAACGAAGAAAATCTGTAACCGGATGACATCGGGCGAATCAAACGCTATGGGGCTGAAGTGTTTTTTATTTCCACATTGAACAGGGACTGCCTGACGTTGGTCAGGCAGTCCCTGTTATTGCGATGCTGGATGGGAGGATCCGACGAACTCCGCTTAAAAATGGAGGGCCTCGTCGGTTCCGTAAAAATAGGCTTTCAGGGCGTTGACCAGGGTATCGCAGTCCTCGCGGGTGATGCCGTGGTGCGTGACGAAGCGGACAACGCCATGTTCATGGCCGTTGGTCAGGATGCCGCGCTCGCGCAGGAAGTCCTGCAGTCCGTCCATCCGGCTGTCATCGGGTCCATTATGGCTGGCAAAGACCATATTGATCTTGATATTGGACTCGAACACCTGGAAGGCTTCGATGGTTTTGAGCTGTTCCCCCAGATACAGGGCATTTTCGTGGTCTTCGCTCAATCGGTGGCGCATTTCGTTCAGAGCCACAATGCCGCAGGCCGCGAGAATACCGGCCTGGCGAAGTCCGCCGCCCATCAGCTTCCGGTTGCGCCGAGCCTTGTCGATGAAGGCTTTCGGCCCGCACAGCACCGACCCGACCGGAGCGCAAAGTCCCTTGGACAGGCAGAAGGACAGAGTATCCGTATACCTCGTCAGTTCCCGCACGTCCACTTTTAGATAGGCCGCCGCATTGAAAATACGGGCTCCGTCCGTATGGACCGGAATGCCATGCTCCCGGGCCAGTTCCCAGGTTTCGCGCATGATCTCAGGCGGCGCGACCAGTCCGTTGGAATGAGCGGTTTCCATGCAGATCAGGCCGGTTTTGGGATAATGGATGTCTTCGACGGTGCGAAGCTTGGCTTTGATATCTTCCGGCTTCATATAGCCCATTTCATCATCGACTTCACGGACCATGGCGCCGGATAGTCTGGCGCAGGCGCCGCACTCATGCTGGATAATGTGAGCGCCGGAGCCCACGATGATTTCGTCCGACGGGGAGATATGGGTCATGATGGCCAGCTGATTGCTGAATGTTCCGCTGGGCACAAACAGGGCGGCTTCCATGCCGGTGATTTCGGCGGCCAGGGCCTCCAGACGGTTGATCGTGGGGTCATCGCCATAGACATCATCGCCCAGTTCGGCTTCGAGCATGGCATCGTACATCGCTTTGGTGGGCTTTGTCACTGTGTCGCTGCGAAAATCGAGGAAATTCATTTTTTCTTCCATATCAGGTGCCTCCAGTATCTTAATCAAAGGGTTCTGACTTCTATTATACTCTATTCCCAGGCAGATCAAGAGAAAAAGAGCATTCGGACCGGATCGGTATGATCTTGAACCCGCTACAGCCAGGCCCTCTGCGGAAAGAATCGAATGGACAGAGCAGGGAACCCCCATCTGAAACATAGACCATCGCAAGCTCTCCCACTTAACCTGCCAATAAATTCCCAGTTTCGCGATGTACTTTAGAAATTACATGTTCAGTTCAGTATCCTTGGTCAACCCTTCTCATTCGGCGGCAAATATTTTTTGTGTGGAGGGTTGTTATTTGAAAAATTGCACGCTATAATGATGTGTGGACTAGCATATGATTAATACATGAAGAAATTCCGGACTCTGTATTTTTTATACAGAGTCTTATTATACGAATTAATAAATAAATCCAAGATAAAGTGAGGCAATTGATTGAAAGAAACCATTTTAAATCCGAGTGAACACGTGGAAGAGCAGATTGAAACCGTGGAGCAGAACAGCTTTGACGGACTGGGGCTGGCGCCGGAAGTGCTGAAAGCCATCCAGGACATGGGGTTTGAAGAACCCTCGCAGATTCAGGCTGCCATCATCCCTACCCTGATGTCAGGCAGCGATGCCATTGGGCAGGCACAGACGGGAACCGGAAAAACCCTGGCCTTTGGGGCACCCATGATTTCCATTCTGAGGAAATCCAAGCGCAAGGTATCCGGCCTGGTGCTGGCTCCGACCCGTGAACTGGCGGTTCAGGTCAGTGATGAGCTGACGCGCCTGTCCAGCAAGACAAACCTGCGCATCCTGCCTGTCTTCGGCGGCGCGCCCATTGACCGTCAGATGAGAGCCCTCAAGGAAGGGGTCGATATCGTAGTCGGAACTCCGGGACGGGTCATCGATCTGATCAACCGCAAAAAACTGATGGTCGAAGACATTGAGTTCTTCGTACTGGATGAAGCGGATGAAATGCTGAATATGGGCTTTATCGAAGATGTTGAGGAGATTCTCAGCCATGCCTCCGACAATCGTCAGACCATGCTGTTCTCCGCCACCATGCCGCCCGCCATCAAGAATCTGACCAAGCGGTTCCTGAAGCCGGACGCGGAGCACATCACCATCAAGAAAGTAAGTCTGACCGTTGATACGGTGGAACAGTACTACTTTGAAATCAAGCACAAGGATCGGTTTGAGTCACTTTGCCGGATTCTGGATGCCACGAGCCATTCCACGGTTCTGATCTTCTGCAACACCAAGCGCAACGTCGATACTCTGACGGATCACCTGAAGAGCCGGGGCTACGATGTGGAAGGCATGCACGGCGACATCAACCAGGCTCAGCGGATGCGTACCCTGGCCAAGTTCAAGGAAGGCACCATCGAATTCCTGGTAGCCACTGATGTAGCAGCCCGCGGCATCGATGTGGAGAATATCTCCCATGTCATCAACTACGACCTGCCCCAGGATCTGGAAGCCTATGTTCACCGCATCGGCCGGACTGGCCGGGCCGGACGTACCGGTACCGCGTTCTCCCTGGTAACTCCCCGGGAGTACATGGACATCAAGCAGATCGAGAAGATGACCCATTCCAAGATTCGCCGCAAGGAAATCCCGACCGTCGAAGATATTTTCGAAACCAAGTATGCTGATATCCTGACCGATGTTCGGGAAGAGCTGGAGAAAGAAGACTATAAGCGCTTCCTTCCCCATGTCACCGCACTGGACGAGGATTACAACCTGGCAGAAGTGGCCGCCGCACTCATGATGATGCGCTACCGCGATGAAGTATCCTTCGATTACACCCAGAATAAACTGGAACAGGCTCAGCGCAACGCCAGAGTGTTCATCACCGTTGGCAAAATGGACGGTCTGAATCCGCTCAAGCTCCTGAAGTTCCTGCAGAGTAACACGAAGGTCGATTCACGGGACATCGGCGACATCGAGATCCTGGAGAAGTTCAGCTTCTTTGAAATCAAGGAAGATCTGGCCGCTCCGGTCATCGAAGCCTGCTCCGGCAAGAAGCTTCTGGGCCGCAAGGCAGCCATGGACATTGCGGAAGGCAGCGGAAAACGGAAATCCAGATCCAGCCGTCCCCAGTCCGACAAACCCCATCCCTTCAAACGAAAAAAAGTATACTAAAAAATCTGAAGCGAATCCTGTCGGCGATCAGTCGTCAGGATCGTGACCGAGCCAACCAGGAGTTGTTGCAAAACTAGGAAACTAGAGGAGCAGCAGCTCCTTTCTCACCGTTTGAACCAATGTTTCTGATTACACAACCTGGAACGTACCCGGACATTCCATCCTGAACTTTCAGAATGCCCTTATGTCTGGAACGATCGATTACTCCCCGGAGTAATGCCCTCTTCACTCGGGATGTATTCAAACAAGGTCCCCTCCAACTGTTCAAAAATGGTCTATCAAAATCCGCTTCGGATCTTCGATAGACCATTTCTGGTTTTATTTTTTTCTCCATGACTTTTTTCACCATCCATCTTGGGGAACTGCCGGGTGATGACAGATCGTTGCCGGATCCACCGCGACAGCCGATCTGATGCCATAATACACGAAGATCGGATACCTTTTCAGGGAAGCTCCGTGAGATGCTGGTCCGCGAGGTTCAGCTGGCGGTCGCAGACGTTGGCAATGTAGAGTCGGTCATGGGAGACGCTGATGATGCAGCCGGTAAAGTCGGAGAGGATCTCCCGGATCACCGGGGCTGACAGAGGGGAGAAGTTGCGGGTTGGTTCATCCAGGATGAGGAGTTGTTTGCCTTCTTTGATGAAATGGAGGATGAACAGTTTGGCTTTTTGTCCGTCGGACAGTTCGGCCGGCGGCCGGAGCATTTCCTCCCGGGTAAATTTCATGGCACCCATGAGTTCGCGGGCGCGTTCCTTGTCCAGCTTGTGGCCGGAAGGTGCCAGAAAATCAAGGCCGGTGGGGAAGCCTTCCAGGCCTTTCATATAATCCTGGGGCATGTAGCCGATGTTGAGATCGCCGCGCCGGGTCAGGTCTTCATAGATTTTTGCCAGGAGCAGGGACTTGCCGGTCCCGTTGTTTCCGGTGAAGACTACTTTATCGCGGGCCAGGATGGTCAGGTCAAAGGGCACCAGGAGCGTCCGCTGGGGCAGTTCCAGGGTGGCCTGATTCCATTCCAGGATTCGCTTGGCCGGGGGCAGGTCGGTTGGCGGGAAGAAGACATCGATGGCTTCCTCCGGGTGATCCACTTTGGTGTAGCTTTCTTTTTCAAATCGTCGTTCCATGGACTTCACCGCATGCATTTTCTTTTTGAGGAGCCGGCCGCCGGCGGGATCCTGCCGGGAAATGGCGTTTTGAGCGTGGTGAACAGCATTCATGATGTCATTGAGCCGTCGTTTCTTTTCCAGGTACTCGACTTTTTCCTTCCGGGCCAGCTGCAGGGTTTTTTCGTATCCCTGCAGGCGCTCTTCCACATAGGTCCGGTAAGTGCCGCGGTAATCGGTGAATCGGCGTTTGGTTTTCAGGTTGACCTGCTCCAGATGGAGAATCCGGTTGGCACAGCGTTCCAGCAGAGTTTCGTCATGACTGACAAAGACCACCGGCATTTTCTGGCGCAGAATGAACTCCTCCAGAAATATGAGGGTTGCCAGGTCCAGGTCGTTGGTGGGCTCATCCAGCAGCAGCAGCCCGGCCGGGGTGCCCATGAGTTTCAGCAGCTGCAGCTTGACCCGCTCCCCGCCGGACAGTTTTGCCATGGGCAGGTCCTGGGTCAGGAAGGCGGTGGGTAGATGCAGGGAATCTGCCAGTTCATGGAACAGGGTCAGCCGATTGTAGTCTTCCGGCTGCAGGATCTGGTCCGGTGTGTTTTTCAGCAGAAAGTCAGCGGGAATGGCATCGAACCATTCGGCCGGAAGATGCTGCGGCAAATAGCCCGTAATCACATCATCATGCAGGATCTCCCCGGTGACGGTAAAATAATCACTGCCGCCGGCGGGATCCAGCAGAATTCGGAGCAGGGTTGATTTTCCGTTGCCCTCCTCGCCGATGATGGCGATGCGGTCTCCGGGATTGATGGTGAAGCTGATGTCGCTGATCAGCTCTGTGCCGTCCGGTTTATGGACGTTCAGGTGTCGGAGTTCCATCATGGGGTACCACCTCCTCGCCCCAGATCGCTTTCAGTTCAGGTGATGTGGATAAGAGTTGTGCAGGCGGGCCGTAGGCTTCCATTTTACCGTCCTTGAGAACCAGTACTTTATCAGCGTTCTTCAGGCAGACATGCCGATTGGATACGGCGATGCGGGTTTTATGGCGCTGACCGATGCGCTCCCAGAGTTTCAGCTCCGTGTCGACATCCAGTGCCGAGGAAACATCATCCAGGACGAAGACTTCCGCTTCATGGGCCAGCATGCGGGCAATGGCGACGCGCTGTTTCTGTCCGCCGGACAGTTTGACGCCCTTGGTGCCGATGAGGGTGTCAGCATTCTGCTCAAACTGCTGCAGGTCCTCATTAAGAACGGAGTCCGCGAACGCTCGTTCCAGAACCTCCGGCCGACGCTCATGGCCAAGCAGAATATTGTCCTTAATGGATTCCGAGAAGAGCGACGGGGTCTGGGAGGTGTAACTGAACTGTGGGGGAATGACGCCCTGTTCGATGGGCAGAGCTTGTCCGTTCCACAGCACCTCACCGGAATCTTTTGATTTGACCCCGAGCAGAGTTTTCAGGAGAGTGGATTTGCCGGAACCGATGCGTCCGGTAATAACCAGAAACTCTCCGGCCGGGAGGTCGAAGGAAATATCACTTACGCCATTCTCCCCCCCATAGGTGGAAGTCAGGTTTTTCACGCTCAGGACCTTCAAAGGTTCTGCCAGGGGCTGTTCGGTAATGGGCGAGGGAGGATTTTTCAGGTTGAACCGGTTGACATCGAACAGGAAGCGGTCATCGCTTTGTCCGGTCATTTCCAGCATGCGGTCCAGGGAGACCGTGCTCTGCTGGAAGCGGGCGGCCTGGCGTCCGACCCATTCAAAGAAGGAGATGACATTCCAGATGTAGTAGTTGAAGATGACAAAGTCGGCGGTGGAGAAGGTGCCGGCTCGGATTTTTCCGGCTGCGGCGATGAGGATCAGGGCCGTGCCTACTCCGGAAATATTGTTGGAGATGTTCCACAGCAGTTCCTGAATCAGGCTGTCCTTCACCATGGCTTTCCGGCGGATCTCGCCATATTCCAGCAGGCGGGCGATGACGCTTCGCTCCGCGCCGTTCACTTTGATGGCCTGTATATTGTTGAACAGGTCACCCAGCAGGGATGAAACCAGAGCGGAGCCTTTGCGGGACTTTTTCCGGTTGTTGATGATGCGGTTGCTCATGACGTTGGCCACCCAGGCAATGCCGATGAGGGGCAGGAAGAGCAGGATGGTCAGCTGGGCGTCCACCGCCAGCAGAATGAAGAAGACCACGATGTTGTACATGAGCTTGCCGAAGAAATCCAGTGAATTGTCCAGGGCGAAGGTGACATGCATCGGATCCTCCTTGATGGAGTTGATGGCCTCACCCATGGAGAATTTGTTCTTTTCCGGGCGTTCCGTCAGGATCATGTCCAGCAGGTTCTGCTTCATGCCGTAATTGGCCTTGAACAGAAGCAGCGCCAGAAAATAGCCGACTCCGATGATCAGACTGATGCGAAGCAGGGCGTTGAGCATCTGGGGCAGCATGATGCCAAGGACCCGGCCGCGGTCATAGGCTTCGCCGGTTTCCAGATAGGTAAAGAAATTGCGGTACATGAGGCCGGGAACCAGCATCGTGACATAGAGCAGCGTCCAGCCAAACAGGTTGATCAGATAAATGCCCTTGACCTGGGGCAGCTGCTTGATGAAGATGCGGATTCCCCGGATCATATTTCCGGTATTGGATCGGGTGTTTGATTTTATCATATAAGTACCTCCTCCAGGCCGCGCTGAAGCAGTCTGGCAAAGTGAGAGTCAGGATCCTGGGTCAGCTGAGCTGTAGCGCCCTGCTCCAGGATACGGCCATCTTCCAGGATCATGATTTCATCGGCCCGCAGAACAGTTTTCAGACGGTGGGCGATGATGATGGCGGTCCGGTTTTCCAGCAGGGTGTTCAAGGCCTTCTCCAGATATTTTTCAGTGATGGGATCCAGCCGTGAGGTGGCCTCATCCAGAATGACGATTTCCGGTTCCTTTAAAAAGACGCGGATGAAGGTCAGGAGCTGGAGTTCGCCGGTGGACAGGAAGGGGGCTTCCGTCGAAATTTTGGTATCAAGTCCCTCGGGGAGCTTGTTGAACCAGTCGCGAATGCCGATGCGGTCAATGGTGGCCATGATCTTTTCATCCGTGACCGAAGGATCGTACAGGGTCAGGTTATCGCGCACCGAAGTATTAAACAGCTGAACTTCCTGGGTAACGTAGGAGATCTTGCGGCGCAGCGTCTCGTCCGACAGGCGGCGGGCGTCGGTGCCGTCCAGATAAACGGTGCCTTCGCTGGGATCGTACAGCTTCACGATCAGGCGGGCCAGGGTCGTTTTGCCGGAGCCGGTCCGTCCCAGGAGCCCAAGAATTTTGTTTTTCTCCAGGCGCAGAGTGACATTGTCGATGACCTTTTCATTGTCCTCATAGGAGAAATGAACATGGTCCAGTTCGATGCCGCCCGTATTGGCCGTCACCGTTTCGGTGCCGGAGGATAAATCCCGCTTTTCGGACAGGATTTCCCGGATCCGGCGGATGGAGGCATCGGTTTTCTGCATGTACATCAGTTCTTCCCGAAGGTTCAGGATCGGCATGATGATCAGTTCGCCCAGCCGGTTGATCAGGTAGGCGGTACCGATGGAGAGTTCCCCGGCAAATACCATCTTTGCCATCAAGAGGACGACGATGAATTCAACGCCCCACAGGACGGCCTCGTCATAGCCCCAGGCACCGAAGCCGAACATGAAATCACGCTTGAACCATTTGAACAGGCGTCGGAGCACTGCGTTCATCCGGTTCATCAGATGAGGTCGGGCATCCAGGGTGCGGATGTCTTCAACGGAGGTGATTGCTTCTCCGATGATGCCGTAGAGGTTCGATTCTTCCTCTCTCAGGTGTTCGGAGGTCTCATCGATCTTCTTGCCCATGACGATCATGTACAGGTAGACCAGGATGGTCGCACCCATGTACAGCAGGGCAAAGCGCCAGTCGATGAAGAAGAAGTAGACAAAGACGCCGGCCATCATGAACAGGTTCATGACGATTCCGGTGATGAAGGTGGTGAAGAAGCCGAACAGGGAGTTGATGTCCCCGTCCACCCGTTCCACCAGCTGACCGGGAGTAAAGCGCTTGTGGAAGGCCATATCCAGGTCCATGGTGTGGCTTGTCAGATCAATGCGCAGGCCGTTGGTGGCCCGCCACCCGATGTTCTGGGTCAGCCAGGCGATGGCAATGCCGATCCCCTGCTTGGTAGCCGTCAGAACCAGGAACAGGACGGCCAGGCCATAGATACTGGCCAGCGGAACATCCGTTACGACCTGGTCGATGAATTCGCCCAGCAAACGCGGCTTGGCGGTTTCAACCAGAACATTGAGGATCAGGATCAGAAAGAGCGCGAGCAAGCCTTTCTTTTCCTTAACCAGGTATTTTTTTAACAGTGCGATGTAGTCTTTCAGGTTAATTTTCACGAATACTGTCCTCCTTGACTGTCAAATTTTGGATAAAAAGGGCTGGCACGGATCTCCAGGCATGCAAAAAAGGCCATGGGAGTTCCCATGACCATGTCAGATGCAAACGATAGCTTTATTGCACAAAAAATAAAGCGAGGTGCATAACAAGGATCACAGCGATGTCTCCCGAATTTTCTGCATGACAAAAAAGGCATATCGTGCCCGGGTTTTGTCGTTTACAGATTAATTCTGGTCTCCATCATTGAAATCATGTTATTACCTCCAGAGTGTTACTCACTCACACTTATCATTAAATCGCACTTTTTTTGATTTGTAAAGCGAAACCGGTTCAATAACGAAAATTCAACCCGGCATTATAACCCAACTTTCGTATAATTCCTTGTCGAATCACTCTGCCCCAAAGCAAACTAATGTTGGGCCAACGGCAGAAACCACTGGACTGCAGATCGAGTCTGTTCCAGAAAAATTTTTTGATCGCCGTACGGATTCTGGTTCCTCAATCCTGTGAATCGGATTTAATTCAACTCTGCACAAAAACAAAGTCCAAATTCCTTACCCTCGCACTGATTTGAACCCCGCGGTATACCAGTGCATGACTCCACGGCTCAGGGAAGAAAGCAAGGAAGATTACAAGGAAGAAGGAAAAGAAGATAACAAGAAAGAAAGCAGGGAGGAAGGAAACGAAGATTACAGGGAAGAAAACAGGAAAGAGAGCGGAGAAGAAAAAAATCAGCCCTGCGGCTGATTTTTTTTGACTTATTTGAACTTGGTAACATCCAGCTTCATTTCGGTCAGAGCCTGCTCGACCGCAGTCTTGATTCCGGTGGAAGTCATGGTTGCACCTGAAACTGCGTCAACAGTTATCTTATTGGTTTCCATGATCTTGGCGGGAATGCTCTTCAGAGCCTCGCCAGCAACTTCTGGAGTCTCGTTGTTGGCAACAACCTCAACCTTTTCGATCTTATCTGCCGTAGCGGTGACTTTGACTTTCAGTCCGTCGTACATTCCCTTTACGGTAACTTCTTTGGTCTGGGGTCCGGCAGGAGTGGCCGGGCTGCAAGCGGTGAGCATTGCGCCGAGTAAAACTGCACTTATGATTTTCTTCATTATTAACCTCCGAACATTTGTTAAGGATAGCATGATTTTAACAATAAATGAGATTGAATGCAATTGAATTGAACGATACAATTACAGGATCTGTTGCGGTCTTAAGGAGAATTTCTCGGGAAATGGCGCACTGAGGGCTCCGAAGCAATATAGAAATGTTTTTCGCAAAACATTAAGTTTTGATGACGATAAATAACATAAAACTAATTCATAACTGTCCAGTATAATAGAGGACAGGAGTGATCAAATGATGAAAGTGGAAGTAAATTTAGGGGAATTGCCCCTTGCAACATACCGCTGGCAATACGAAGCGGGTCAGCCCAAGGCAGTGGTCCAGATTATCCACAGCATTTCAGAACATATGGGACGATACGAGGAACTGGCCTCATTTTTAAATGATTACGGCTATGAAGTCTGGGGTCATGACCATCCTGGTCACGGCAGCACCGGACCCAGTTTGGGAAGCGTGTCCGGCGATGCCATGAGTTTGCTGCTGGGCGGAATTCATGCAGTCCGGGAGGCAATTGCGAAGGAACTGCCGGATGTTCCGGTGATTTTACTGGGACATTCCATGGGATCTTTTCTTGCGCTGCGGGCGGCAGAACTGGATAAGACGCGCTGGGACGGACTGATTCTGTCCGGAACCAACGACCGCAATCCCATTCTTCTGGAGCGGGCGCACCTGGCTTCCAATACGCTGCTGAGCCACCTGAAGAAACGAAAAGGAGCCGAACGGGCTCTGTACCAGATGATTCTCAAAGGGTTTGCTTCGGGCATTCATCTGGCCCGAACCGACTGGCGGACCAGTGATCCCATCGAGGCGGCCCGGTATGAGGAAGATCCGCGGTGCGGTTTTCCGGTGGATCACGAATTCATGAAGAGCCTCGCTAAAGGACTTTCGGTCTGGTATCGCAAGGATGAGCTGGCCAGACTGTCAAAAAATCTGCCGATCCTTATTATTTCAGGTACACAGGACCGGATCGGTAACTTTGGCAAGGGAGCGGCCAAACTGGCCAGGTCCCTGAGCGGTGCCGGTCTGCCTTTAATCTATCTGCGCTTTTACGAAGGCGCCCGCCATGACCTGTTCTGGGAGATCACCCGGCAGGAAACGATGGTGGATCTGCTGGAATTTTTAAAGATTTCTACAAAGGAGCGGATGTAACATGTCGTTATCAGCCAGGGAGATCGCACAGGCCTTGCTCGACAGCATTGGCGGGAAACAGAATGTAACCGGTCTGAAGCGCTGCAGCACCAAGCTTCGGTTCACCCTGAAGAACGCATCTCTGGTGCGGGAAGAAAACATCAAGCGGCTTAACGGAATCATCGGTATCATAGAGGCCGACAATCTCTACTATATTATTCCGGAAGCCGGCCTGACTCTGAAAATCTACAATGAACTGGTACATATGGTTGACTCAACGTCGGCAACACAGGAAAAAACCAGATGGTTTGACCGGATCCGCAACCGCTTTCAAGGGGATCGCAAATAATCGGACTCGTTGATTTCAGGACTTGTACTTCTCTTCATTATTTTCATTGATCGAACAAAGTGAAACCTCCGATCCATGTGTGGACCGGAGGTTTTGTCATTCGATCTGTGCCAGAGAAGAGCCCATTCGAAGCAGGGTTTCAATGCCCAGTTCAGACTGCCGGAGCAGATCCTCGCGGATCTTCAGAGATCCCTGGGGCAGAGGCGGGATAATCAGCAGGATGGTGGATCCGCCGAATTCAAACCAGCCCTTTTCATCCCCTTTGGCAAAAGGACCCTCACCGTGGCTGTTGTGGATGGAGCCGACCGAGGTGGCACCCACTTCAATGAACAGGACGGTTCCGAAGCGGTCTGTTGCCAGTTTGGTCACCTGACGATGATTCTTCAGGTAGAGATGGGGAATCCTCGCCAGCGCCATCGGATTGACCGAATAGTACGCTCCCGGGAAGGTTCGGGATCCCAGATCGACCCCGGTGGTCGGGTAATGATACCGGTGATAATCCGTCGGATTGAGCCGGATCGTAAACAGGGTGCCGCCTCGCCAGGGAGAGGCATCCTCACCGATCAGTTCATCCATGGGATAGGTCATTCCCTTGATCTGCAGCAGCAACGACGGATCAAGGGCGGTTTCCACCCGGACCCGTCCATCAGCCGGGCAAATCAGGACATGGGGCGCCGGATCAAAGGGCCGGGTTCCCGGCTTGAGACGCCGGGCAAAAAAATCGTTGAAATGGCGAAACCCGTCCTGGGGGATCACTGCTTCATGGAGGTTGATGCCATACTGAGCAGCAAAACCTTCAATGGAAGATCTGGACCAGCGGCTGCTGCAGTAAGCTCCGGCGATGGTTTGGAACAGTTTTCGCTTGACCAGGGCTTCCAGGGTGAGGCGGCCGGAGCCGGTTGTGTAGAGGTATTTGAGAAACCCTTCCCCGGAGACCGCTTCCCTAAAGCAGGTTCCGCGGTCCGGATCAAAGACGCTCAGACTCATCGCCAGTTCCTCCCGGTTTTCGTTTTTTGCTCTGGAAGAATTCATCGAGCAGAGCTTCGGCTTCAGAGCGGTAATCCCACTTTACCCGCAGCTGGATATGGTTTAAGGGGTCATGGGTCAGATCCAGCACAGTACCCAGTGCCCCGGACTGGACTTCATGCAGTGCCACATGAACTTCCCGGATGCGCGACTGGGTAATCAGTGAGGCGCACATGGGACAGGGTTCCAGGGTTACATAGAGCACGCAGCCGTTCAGGCGCCAGTCGCCGATGCGGCGGGCAGCATCCTGGATGGCCAGCACCTCAGCATGGGCGCTGGGGTCCTTGCGCCCTTCTTTTTCGTTATGACCCCGTCCGATAACTGCCCCATCGCGGACAATGACACAGCCCACCGGGATTTCACCCTGCTCCAGCGCCAGTTGCGCCTGGGCCAGAGCCTCAGTCATGAATGACTGGTGGTCAGCATCGGTCAGTGTTTGATCTTTAGTTGATCCTGGTGTTTGGTTTGGTGTAGTCTTCATCCTCTGATTGAAAAAGGGACCGGCCGGTCCCCTTAATCCTTTGCTTTATTTTCCGTGGTCATTTCCGACAGGACTTTGATCCGTACGCGGTTGACCCGATTCTTTTCCGTTTCGGTGACGGTGAACTCCAGATTCTCCCAAGGGATGATCTGGCCTTCTTCGGGGAAGTTCCCCAGCAGTTCAATGATAAAGCCGCCAATCGTATCGACATCTTCCGATTCGATCTCAAAGCCCAGTTCATCATTAATATCGGTCAGTTTCATCATGCCGTCCATTTCATAGGCGGAATCACTGACTTTATCAATGGCGCTTTCCGGCTCATCGTCATACTCGTCGTCGATCTCCCCGACAATGGCTTCCAGGAAGTCCTCGATGGTGACGATGCCGACGGTTCCGCCGTATTCATCCAGAACCACCGCGATGTGGGTGCGCTCCCGCCGCATTTCGCGGAACAGTTCCTGCACCAGCTTGAATTCATAGGTGAAGAATGCCGGGCGGACATAGTCCAGCAGGGAAAACCCCGGACTGTTCTGAGTGAACATCAGGTCTTTCACGTTGAGAATGCCTACGATGTCGTCGGTGTTGTCCCGATACACCGGGATGCGGGAATATTTCTCCCGTCGGATGATATCCACCACTTCGTCGTAAGGCTTATCCAGATCCAGTGCCACCATGTCGTAGCGCTGAGTCATGATGTCGCTGACACGAAGGATCCCAAATTCCGTGACATTTTCGATGATCTCTTTTTCTTCCAGATCCAGCAGACCCTCTTCCACCGAGCCATCCACGATGTTCCTGAACTCTTCCTTTGTCATTCCCGTTTCCTCGGGCCGGCGCTTAATTCCAAACAGACGCAGGATTAAGCCTGAGATCCCATAGAAGATCACCACAAAGGGGCGCAGTATAAACAGGAAAACCTTCGTCAGCCCCATGGAGAATAACGAGACTTTCTCGGGATGCCGCCGGCCGATGGATTCAGGCAGGATTTCACCGATGATGAGAACCACCACTGTCATGACCGCAATGCCGATCAGCAGATCGTAGGTCGTGTGGCCAGTCGGTTTCTGACGGATAAACCATGCGGTGCCCAGTGCGGAGGCAGCAACATTGAAGATGGAATTCCCTACAATCATGGTCCGGTAAACACTTTCCTGGTCCTCCAGCAGAATGCTGAGCTTATCTGCTCCGCGGACTTCTTCGTCCACCAGATAACGCAGTTTTCCCTTGGACATGTTCAGAAAGGCGGTTTCAGCCAGTGAAATAAAGGCGGAAATAAGAATCAGTGCAAGTACAACAGCAAGCAGAATCGCTTGCCCCGAACTGCTGGGATCACCCAAAAATCATCAACTCCTGTTCAATCGTGTGAAAAATAAAATAAATACGTTATCATTATACCATATTTTGACAGCAGCTGATGAAATCCAACGGATTTGCAATGGCCAGAGCCTTGTTCTCCGATGGTGGGTATAACTCCCGCCATCACCATCGAAAATTAGGGCGATCCGATCGAAGGGCAGAGCCATCGCGACCCGACTTTTACAGTTTAAAAAGCACAGAGAGCAGCAAACTTAGTGTTTGCAAGGCTTCTGTCCTTTTATTAAGCTTTTGATGCTGTAGTGCTACAGCTGTATTTTTGCCCCTTCAGGAATCGCTTGAAAGCTTCCTGTCTGATTTCGACATCATACTTGTTGCTGGCAAAGGTCTTTTGAATTATCATATCGTCTTGAGCAATTTCATCCTCATCGGAAAATACCAATGTCTCAACGTTTTTGCCGTAAGGGTTTTCTCTTATACAAAACACTGACTTCCTCCGATGTCGTCCAGTTCAACGATACCGCCTTGTTTCACTTTACAGGTGGCAGCATTCAGCGCTCTGGCGATTCGTTCGACAGACAGTGCATCCTTCCCCATGGCATTCTGGATCACTCGAACCATTAGCAAAGCTACAAAACCGATCAGGAATTGTGCCTGGATATGCTCCTGTGTGTTGACATAGACTGATCGAGCTTCCAGATCAGATTTTATAATTGGAAATGACTCCTCGATCCGCCAAGGACCGCTGTAAACCTCTCGGATCATTGAAGCATCATAATCCATCTCGTTGGTGATTGCAGAGAAATATCCGTCAAATAGGGCATCATTCTCCGCTTTTTCGAATTTTACCGAACGGATCGTCTTCTTGGTTCCTTCCACTTCGTCTGTCTCGAGATCAACGATTTCCTCTAGAACGTATTCCTGAGCATCTTATTGATTCCAGAGGCATTGTTACTGCAGCTTTGAGCTGCTTTTTTCAAATTCTCTGCACGTTTTTTGACGGCCATATCCGCTCATTTTTGATCCAGTAGATCAGAACTTGCCGCTGGCGCAGTTCTTTCTATCCGTCCACTTTTTTGCTTGTGTACTCTTTTGTGAAAAGCTTGTATATGTAGGTTCTGTCTCGATTCCAAATATGCGCTTCCGGGTATGATTTCACAATCTTACTTAAAAAACAACAACTTTTTAGAGTTAACTCTGGCAGTAGTAGCTAACTTTCGTTTTTCTCTGGAATCCAATATTAAGTAAATTAAAGCAAATGTGTTTATGTGAGAAGAAATAAATGATCCGGATCCGCCATCGTTCCACGATGACATTAGTAGTACACTAAAAATAATAACTGTTAAAAAAGAGCGATAAATATCTTATTCATTTAATTTAACACGAAGAATCTTGCACATTATTCGTTTGATAATTTGCTGCAAAACTTCCCGAAATACTAATTCCTAATGGGTAGCTAACAGAAAAGTTAGGTTTATACCCATAATTTTTAACGTGAGCTTATAAAGCCATAGCTGAACAGCGGAAGCTCCCAATGGCCGGATCCTCCAGGTAGTTCAATTCGTCGAGTAAACTGCGCAGGTCTTCCATGGGACTCATCTTGGTATTCTCCTATCATTGCTTACTAAGTCTATCAAGTCCACTTTACAAGGCGATGAGGGGGTTGGCAATGTATAGGAACAGTTCGTTCACGTTACCGCAGCGTGCGATCAGTGTTAATTTCACTGAAGCGTTTCGATATTGCTTTGTTTGGAAGGCACAATGACAGAAGAGCTTTGGGATCTTTCAAAGTAATTATCATTTTTTTAAAATAATGCAGCCTTTAAATAATTCAAGGAAGGCTCTTTGTTGATCTTCGAGGGGAATGAAGGAATGCCTGGCGATAATGAATCAAGCCACCCGGTTGGGCAGGCGCAATGATATAATGAAGCAAAGACTGAATGGTCCATTCAGTTTGATCATTGCATTGCATAGAGAACAGACAGGGCGGGCTGCAATGGAATAATAATTTTAGCGGGAGTGAACAACATGATCATCATCATCAATGGACCTTCCGGTTCAGGGAAAACCACCTTGGGCAACTACTTTGGCGAACTGGGGCTGAAGGAAATTGTCTCCACCACGACTCGCCCCCCGCGGGAAGGCGAGATCGATGGGATCAGCTATTATTTTGTGACGGAAGAGGAATTTCTGGCAGCGGACCGCATTGAGGAATCCTTATATTCCGGTCATTATTACGGCGTAACCCGGGCAGAGGTAGAGGCGAAGGTCGGCGACGGGCAGAGTGCCTATGCCTCGCTGGATATCAACGGAGTCAAGCGTTTCAAGGAGCTGTATCCGGAAGACACCATTGTTCTTTATCTGAAGGTATCGCGTACTCTGATCAAGAAGCGGATGGCCCGGCGGGGCGATTCGGTGGAAAACATCCGGCGGCGGCTGGCTCACCACCGGCAGACCAGGGAGGATTTAAACCACCGGTTTGCCGACTATATTATCTACAACCACGGCAGTTTGAAGAATCTGAAAAACCAGGGATTGGAAGTGCTCAAGCGCGAAGGCATCCTTTAGACGTTTTCAAAAAAGGTTTCGTCACTAGGCAGTGGGAATTTCAATGAATAGCCATAGTTCCTTCACAGGCCATCCACCACATTCACACTTTTTCTCCGTATAATTTAGTTAAAGCTAAATAATTGAGAAAAGGAGTGATCCATTTGATGGAAAAGCAATACGGAATAACAATTGGATTATTCCTGATCTTTCTTTCGATTCTGTTGATTGAGATTGAGGACAAGCTCCGGAAACCGGAAATTGTCATTTATTTTATATCCGCCGTGCTGACGATTGGGGTCATATTACTGTTGTATTCCTTTGTCAAACGCAAGGATCGCAAAAAAAGACAGGAAAATTAGGGAATACAGGGACTCATCGATGGGCACGCGTGGAATATTTCGCGAAAACCGTTGGCGCATGGATGCCACGAACCAAGAAAATATGGATGACAGCAAATCAAAGCCCCATTCCAATCCAATATGCGATTTCTCAGAAAGCCCGCCGAGCCGTTGCGATGTTTCGTAACGGCCCGGTTTTTATGGTTGATTGGTTCTTGTGGAATGGTTGTCTTTTCAGGGTAGTTCGTGGATAATATGAGTGAAAAGAATGTCAACATGGTGCGGAATGAAACGAAAAACGGAGGCAGTACATGCATAAATTTTCTCAGATCCTCAAGGATGAACTTATTTGCGCTCTGGGGTGTACCGAGCCCATTGCTGTGGCATTGGCCAGTGCCAGGGCAAGGGCGGTGCTTGGATCCATACCGGCATCGGTAGATGCCTATTGCAGTGGAAATATTATTAAAAATGTTATGGGCGTCACAGTACCGAATTCCCAGGGAATGAAGGGGATTGATTCCGCGGTTGCTTTGGGAATCGTCGGCGGCAAAGCGGATCTGGGGCTCGAGGTTCTCTCAGGTGTAACCGAGACGGATCTGGAGACGGCTAGACAGCTCATCGCGGACAACGTCATCCGGGTGCATCTGAAGGAAGGCGTTCCCAACCTGAATATTGAGATCCATATGGAAGATGCCAGAGGCAATAAGGTGATTGTGGAGATTATGAACCAGCACAACAACATTGTCCGGATCTCCTTAAACGGTGAGGAATTCATGGAAGCCCAGGTGTTGGGCCGGGAATCGGAGAAGAATCTTTACGATGACCTGAGCATGAAGGCGATCCTGGATTATGCCGACACCGTGGGCCTGGAAGAAATCCGGACCGAGCTGGATAATCAGATGAAGCTTAACGCAGCCATTGCCCAGGCTGGCCTGACCCAGGATTTTGGATCATCCATCGGAAAGATTCTTCTGTCCGGAAACAATGACATCCGCACCCGGGCCCGGGCGAAAGCCGCTGCCGGATCCGATGCCAGAATGAGCGGCTGTGCCCTGCCGGTGGTCATCAATGCCGGTTCCGGCAACCAGGGCATCACTTGCTCGCTGCCCGTCATGGAATATGCCCGGGAAATGGGAGCGGATCAGGAAAAAACAATGCGGGCTCTGCTCGTGTCGAATTTAACGGCCCTCCATATCAAGCGCTACATCGGCCGACTGTCTGCCTTCTGCGGCGTGACCAGCGCGGGGGCCGCAGCAGGAGCCGGCATTGCTTATCTCCACGACTCGTCCAACCGGGATCTGATTTATCAGACGGTGGCCAACGCCCTGATGATCGATTCCGGCATGGTCTGTGATGGTGCCAAACCTTCCTGTGCCGCCAAGATCGCCTCGGCCGTGGATGCCGGCATTACCGGATTTGAGATGGCCAAAACCAATCGCAGCTTCAAAGCCGGCGAGGGACTCCTGAAAGAGGATATAGAAGAGACCATCCGGAGCATTGGCCGTTTTGCGGCCAAAGGTATGAAGCAGACGGATATTGAAGTGCTGAACATTATGCTGGATAAAACCGAGGATGTCTCATCAAAGGCTGAATAGAGTAAAAAATGAATCCTTCGTTCGGCGGCTGAACCGGACACAATGGGATCCAGCAGAATGACCTCCTCGGCGGTCATTCTGCTGGATCCCACTATTTTGCCACAATTTAGCCCAGGTTTGGCGATAGTATTCAGGATTCGGATGCCTCATAATGAAACCATAGAACAAAGGAACATTACCCCAATAACGACGGAATCAGATCTCATTCTGATCCAACACATAAACAAGGAGAAATGACAAATGAACAAAAGACAAATTGTTAGCTTCGTACTGGCCGCGGGATTGGTTGCAGGTGCTGGCTTTGGCCTCCGGGCCATGGCGGATGACACCAATACCCAACCATCCACTCAGCCATCGACTCAGACCGAGCAGACACCGTCCTCCCGATTCGGCAGAGGCTTCTTCGGTATGATGAAAGGCTTTGGCCGCATGGGCGGAGGCTGTTTCGGCGGAGGATTCGGCTTCAATTCCGATCTGACGGCAGAACAGCAAAAAGAATTGAATCTGCTCCGGGCAGAAGCGCAGAACATTAAGGTTGACTATCAGGCTCAGCTGAACACTTTGCATGAAGCGCTCAGAACCGCGATTGATGCCGGCAGCAAGACTGATGTTCTGGCTGCATGGGATTCCATCACCGGTGTGCATGAAGAGATCCAGACCAAGCTGGCTCCGACGCAGAAGAAGATCAAGGCCATTCTGGGAACGGAAGCCGATGACTGGAACCTGTTCGAAGGACGCTGGGAAGACAGCTGGATGGCGGAACAGATGGAAGACCTGAAGAATGCGCAGACGGATGAGGCAGCCAAGGCGATCCTTGATCAGCTGAAGACCGGCCAGGGGCGCGGCGGCATGATGTATAACAATCCGCAGGGCAATGGCCGTGGCAGAATGCCTGGATTGGGCGGACGGATGAATAATCGGGGCCGCGGCTTTCAGAACGGAACCGTGAATCCCGGAAGCAATAACGGAAATACCAATTCAAATGGAAATTCCAACCCTAACGGCAACTAAGTTAGCAACAGAAGCGATACACTGCGTACAACCGTAGACTGATGCCTGGGCCCCCAAGCCTGGAAAATCCGAAAATTCTTAAATTGACTCAATGCCCGAACGGATCCCCTCCCGTTCGGGCTTTCCTTGTGTCAGAAGATCAACCATGGGATCGGGCAGAGGACACATTGACAAAGCCTGGAGACAGGACAGTCTCCGGGTGGTGGGCTGCCGGGACCGACCAGTACAGTTTCTTGCGGGAGCCATTTTAAAACGGGCTTTGCACTGATACAATCACTGTAGATTTGTTATACAGGAGGTTATTTCACATGAAAGTCCAATCCGTTTCAAAGTTGACTCATTTAGGGCTGTTTGCTGCCCTGATTTTTGTAGCGACCTATCTGCTGAAGATTACCATGCCCATTGGCTACATCCATCTGGGGGATGGTATGATCCTGGCGGGTGCAACCCTGCTGGGTCCGGCCGCCTGGCTTCCGGCTGCCATCGGCTCTGCCATGGCGGATGTCATGCTGGCTTATACCAGCTATGCGCTGCCGACGTTTCTGATCAAGGGACTGGTGGGTTTTCTGGCCGGTTTGTTTCTGCAGAAAGTTCATCAGGTCAAGGGTGCGATCGGGATCTTTATCCTGGTGGAACTTCTCATGGTTGCCGGTTATTTTGTGACCGAAGCATTCATGTACGGGTTCAACGGAGCAATCCCCCAACTGCCTGCGAATCTGCTGCAGGGGGCGTCCGGCGTTGTCATCGGAGCGGTGCTTTTCCCATCCATCGTGCTGCTGCGTCAGCGGTACCAGTCTCGTCAGAGATAAAAATAAGCCTGCGATCGCGGATCGGCAGGCTTATTTTTATGCTTCGACGATATCTCAATGCAAACTCCAACTAGCAAAATTCGGGTTTCGCTCCAAGTTGTCAGAACAATTAGTTTTTAATTAATAACAAAAATAGAACGTTTTCAGGCAGGGATTCCGCATTTCCTGACCGATGACCCGATAAAATGAAATAATTACAAACAGGTTCCTTCATTTCGGGAAAGTGACTAAAAAAAACGGCGAAATTAGGCTATAATTAAAACGGTATCAGTACTTTTCACGTAAAAGTACTTTTTATTCATATAACAAAACTCGAACATGGAAGGAGAATGAATATGGAAAACAAGAGAATTTTTAATTTCTCAGCCGGCCCCTCTGAATTGCCCTTAGAGGTACTTGAAACTGCTGCCAAGGAAATGACCAACTATAACGCATCCGGAATGGGTGTCATGGAAATGTCACACCGCTCCAAGGTTTACGACCAGATTTTCAAGGAAACCGAAGCCAAATTCAGAAAAGTATTTGCTGTTCCGGACAATTATAAGGTATTGTTCCTGCAGGGCGGCGCTACGATGCAGTTTGCCCAGATTCCGATGAATCTTTTGACCAAGAACAAGAAGGCTGACTACATTGTCACCGGCTCTTTCTCAGGCAAAGCGAAGCAGGAAGCTGAAAAGTACGGGGAAATCAATGTAGCCTTCTCCGGCAAAGCCGAGGGCTTCATACGGATTCCGCGCCAGGAAGAACTCAAGCTGTCCCCGGATGCGGATTATGTTCACTACTGCGACAACAACACCATTTATGGAACCAAGTGGGATTATATTCCGGAAACCGGCAATGTACCGCTGGTTTGCGACATGTCATCCTGCATCCTGTCCGAGCCGGTCGATGTATCCAAATTCGGCCTGATTTATGCGGGCGCTCAGAAAAACATGGGACCTGCCGGATTGGCTGTTGTCATTATCCGCGAAGATCTGATCGGCGAACCTCAGCCAGGAACTCCCGTCATGCTTGAATACAAGACCATGGCAGAGAATGATTCCATGTACAACACCCCCAACACATGGGCGATCTATGTACTGGGACTGGTTCTTGACTGGGTGGAAGCCAATGGCGGAACCGCAGGCATGAATGAACTCGCTGTCAAGCGCAGCCAGATGATTTACGACTACATCGAACAGTCTGAAGGTTATTATAAGAACCCCAATGACGAGGCATCCAGATCCAAGATGAATGTCGTATTCCGTCTTCCCAATGAAGAGCTGGAGGCCAAGTTCGTCAAGGAATCGGCTGCTGCCGGTATGAGCAACCTCAAGGGTCACCGGTCTGCCGGCGGAATCCGCGCATCCATCTACAATGCCATGCCGGTGGAAGGTGTGGAATACCTGGTTGATTTCATGAAGAAATTCAAGGAAAACAATCCTGTCTAAGACTTGCCCCAAATAATACAGTAAAAACTGGAGGAAATTATAAATGATCAGAATCCTGGCAACGGACGGAATGGAAGCATCTGCCGTTGATAAACTGAAATCTCTTGGCTACGAAGTCATCGAAAAATTCTACGAACCGGAAGAGTTAAAGACTGCCGTGAAAGATGTCGATGTCATGGTCGTTCGTTCTGCCACAAAAGTGAAAAAGGACATCATTGACGCCGCGGCTGAAACCGGACGGCTCAAGCTGGTAATCCGCGGCGGTGTTGGAATTGACAACATCGACAAGCCCTACGCAGAAGAAAAGGGGATCAAAGTCACCAACACTCCGGCTGCCTCCTCCGCTTCTGTCGCGGAGCTGACCATCGGCCATATGTTCTCCATGGCCCGGTTCATTGGAATTGCCAACGCTACCATGCGCAATGGCGAGTGGAACAAGAAGAAATACGAAGGCATCGAGCTGGCTGGCAAGACCTTAGGTCTGATCGGTTTTGGCCGGATCGCCAAGGAAGTCGCAAAGCGCGCTGAAGTTCTGGGCATGAATGTTGTCTACAACAAGCGTTCAGGAGCAGAGGCAGAAGAAGAAACCGCTCGCTTTGTTGATCTGGAGACATTGATCAAGAATTCCGATTTCATTTCCCTGCATATCCCCAAGCAGAAAGACAAGGATTATCTCATCGGCAAGGATGAAATCGAAATGATGAAGGATGGCGTATTCCTGATCAACACCGCCAGAGGCGGACTCATTGACGAGGATGCCTTGGTTGAAGCGCTGGATTCCGGAAAAGTATCTGCCGCCGCTTTGGATGTTTTCAAGGAAGAACCGACCAAGAACGAAAAAATTACCAAGCATGCCAAAATCTCCATGACTCCCCACATCGGAGCAGCCACCAAGGAAGCTCAGACCAGAATCGGCGGAGAAATTGTTCAGATTATAGAAGACTTCTTTTCAAAAGAATAAGGGAGGAGTAATTAATGAAAGTAAGACCTTTTAAAGCGGTTCGTCCTTCCAAGGAGCGAGCTGACAAAGTGGCTGCACTTCCTTATGATGTCATGGATTCCGATGAAGCCCGTGAGATGGTAAAGGACAATCCTTACTCATTCCTGCATGTGGACAAAGCTGAAATTGACCTGCCGCGTGAGATGGATCAGTATGATGATCAGGTCTACGCCAAGGCAAAAGCCAACATCGACAAGTTCCTGGAAGAAGGAACCTTCATCCGGGATGGCAAGCCGAATTTCTATATCTATCGCCTGATCATGGGTGATATTGAGGAAACGGGAATTGTCGGAGCTGCTTCCGTGGATGACTACATGGAAGACCGGATCAAGAAGCATGAATTCACCCGGGAAGCCAAGGAAAGAGACCGGATCCGCCACGTGGATACCACCAACGCCAACACCGGACCCATCTTCCTGACTTACCCGGAGAAAGCAGAAATTTCCGCTCTGGTGAATGAATGGACCGCGAAAACTCCGGAATATGACTTCACAGCGGAAGACGGCGTTCGGCACACCGTTTGGGTTGTCGACGAAGACAGCGCCATCGAAACCATCCAGAAGGCCTTTGATGAAATTCCTGCCCTCTATATTGCTGACGGCCATCACCGGGCAGCTTCTGCCGTTAAAGTCGGCAAGATGAGACGGGATGCCAATCCAAGCTACACTGGCGAAGAAGAGTTCAACTACTTCCTTTCCGTCATATTCCCGTCCAACCAGCTGAAAATCATGGATTACAACCGGATTCTCAAGGACCTGAACGGAATGACCGAAGAAGAACTTCTGGCCAAGCTGTCTGAAAAGTTTGAAGTGGAAGAATATAAGGGAGAAGGCCAGTACCGCCCCGAAAAGAAACACACCTACGGACTGTATCTTCCCGGCAAATGGTACAAGCTCACCGCGAAACCCGAGATTCTGCAGGACACTGATGTTCTGAAATCCCTCGATGTTTCCGTTCTGTCTGAGAATGTACTCGCTCCGATTTTTGACATCAAGGATCAGCGGACTTCAGAGCGCATCGACTTCGTCGGAGGAATCCGCGGACTGGGCGAGCTGGAAAAACGCGTGAACGAAGACGGCTTCGCCGCTGCCATCGCGCTGTATCCAACCGATATCGAAGACCTGATGAAGATCGCCGATTCCGGACGGGTCATGCCGCCAAAATCCACCTGGTTTGAACCTAAGCTCCGCTCCGGACTGTTCCTGCACGAACTGGACTAGACCGGTAAATTAATAAACAGCAAAGCAGACTCCATTGTGATGACCGGAGTCTGCTTTTTTAGATTTTGTAAATTACGATTTCCGGCTCAGGCTTCAAAAAAATGAAAAAACTGAGTTGAAAGGATTGACTATGACGTTAGGTAATAGTTTAATGTGATAAATGAAGTCAACCGAAACAAAGGGAAAGGAAGAGCGGCTTGGAATTGAAAATCAACGAAATGTCTCGTCTGGCAGGTGTCAGCGTACGGACGCTCCAATACTATGACCGGATCGGACTATTGCCTGCGGCAAAGCATCCAGGGAACGGGTATCGGATCTATACGGCGCAAACCATCGACCGTCTGCAGGAAATCCTCCTGTTCCGCTCCCTCGGTTTCGAGCTGAAGGAAATCGGAACCATGATCGGGGCATCGGCTTATCAGCGTCTAGATGCCCTGAAATTGCAGCGACAGCTGACCAGCCGGCGAATGGATGAGCTGGTTCAGCTGCTGAAGACCATTGATTCATCCATTGAGGAACTGGAGGAGGGAATAACCATGAAAAAGGAAGACAAATTCAAAGGAATGAATTTCAGAAACAATCGCTATGAGGAAGAGGCCCGGGAGAAATGGGGCAATGAGAAAGTAGACGAGGCCAATGCCAGAATCGGAGCAAAGACGGACGCCCAGTTGGGAACAATGCAGGATCAGATGAATGAAATGTTCGCCGGCTTCGCGCAGCTTCGGCACAGCGATCCGACCGGAGAGGAGGCAGTTCGATTGACGGAGCGATTCTATCACTTCCTTAACAAGGAAATTGGCAGTTTCTATAATAAAGAAGTATTCAAGGGTCTTGGTCAGATGTATATTGACGATGAACGCTTTACCCGAAACCTGGATCTTTGGGGAGAAGGGACAGCCAGGTTTATGCGTGACGCCATGGCAAACTATTCCGATCATTACCTCAAATAGGCTTATATAAACAGCAGCCTGAAGCATCAACCCAGAAGCGGCGATACAGAGAGATCAACCCGGAATCATCAACCCGGAATCATCAACCCAGAAGCATCAACCCAGAAATACCAATAGTCCAATATCACGACAGAAGGTTCAAACTATAATGAACCATCAAAACAAGTCCAATCCGCTGTTACGGATCGGACTTGTTTTGATTTCCGTCAGGCAGTTCATGCGACGGTGTGTTATGCAAAAAAACCACAAACCTGGTTAGTTAAGGCGAAACCCAAATCAGTCAGAGGAATCACATTAGCCAGGGTCAATCAATCCTAGCCAGGGTCAATCATGGAAGATCGTATTAATCATGGTAATTCCGGGCAAAGAAATGAACGAGAGCGGGGTGCTCTCGTTCATTTGCTGCAGTCGGTGCGGAGATCAGCATGGTTCGAATTAAGGATTCGGCTCTGAATCATCCTCTTCATTGGGGTCTGATTCAGAATTTTCTTCCTCCGTGAGGGGGAGATCTTCAAATGTTTCCTCGGGCAATTCAAACTCTTTGCCTGGCTCATAGTTAAAGTCCTCATCTCTCATCAGCTCGGAGACGTTCTTGATCAGATTAAGCAGGTGGGAGGAATGGAACATGATCTGTTCCAGATCCTCTTCGCTGTATTCGCTGAACAGATCTTCGACGATGTGGGTATTGGCCGCCTTCAAATTCTCATAGAAGTGTTTGCCGGAGGCGGTCAGGTGGAGTCGAATCACACGCCGATCCTTCTCATCCCGGGTCCGTTTCAGATAGCCTTTCTTGATCAGGGCATCCAGGATCGGAGTCATATTCGGTTTGGAAATCTTCAGATATTTGGCAACGTCAGTTACTGAGGAATTGTCTCGCCGTCTCAGATAGAACAGGACCGAAAATTGTGCAGGGGTCAGGTGGATCGCCTTGGAAATCACCAGGGGATTGAAAATTTTCTTGTGCAGGATGATCATCAGATCATACAGGTAGGAGGTAACTTGGGGATAGTTCTTGCTCATATTTTCCACACTCCTCGGTTAAGAGACTGTTTGGAACCATCCGATGCAGCCTCTTGATTCATGAGTATTCATATCATTGTTTTGTTATATATATCATACTCAATTCAAAAGAGAAAAACAAAAGAAGTTTCGTGAACAGTATTAAAATAATATATGTTATACCACGTGAAACGGCGGATTGACGCCAAAAGGCGAGAAGTCTGAATATTCATTTTTGGGCCACGTAAGACTGATTTTTGGCAGCGGTTCAAACCGGCAGACAGCGATCTGTCCGCCAGGCTTTTTCCGGCAGAATGCAATGTTGGATTGATTTCGAGGGTGACGGCAGGTAAACTGAAGGTAGACTGCATCGAAAGTGAGAGAAAGAACATGCGCCAATCGGGCTTCTTTAAGAATCAAATCAGAATGACTGGGACCATTGTCCTGATCACGGCAATGGTCAGCCTGACCGGATGTCAGGGCGGACCATTAAGCATCGTTCCCGGTACCGGTCAGGCCACGACGGCCGGATCCCAGCCGTCAAACGCTTCCCAGGCGGGTCCTTCCAATACTTCGCAGGGAAGTTCCCAATCTTCTAACACCTCGGTTCCGGCTCCGCCTTCTCATGCCGCTCAGGCACTGTCCAAATACCAGGCAGCCCGACAGGGACTGCGCAGCGAACGGATCACCCAATTATGGTCGGTGGAGAGCAATTATCCGATGAAAACCGGAAAGATCACCTTTGCGGCAAATTATGATCTGAATGGTAAAGTACAGACCGCCATGGGCAGCCGGGAAGAATCAGAAGGGGTGGATACCTCAATAACGACCTGGTATCGCACAGAGAGTGAGTATACGGTCGACCACAAGGGTACCGTGACCACATACTCCCTGGCCCAGGTTAAGGAAGCACCGATCTTCGATCTGGACGCCTTGCTCACCCGGCTGCTGGAGACATATTCGGCCAGCCTGGAGGACGGCACTTACTATGTCAAGCTGGCAACCCAGGATTCCGGTCTGATCCGAAATATTATGGAAGATCTCGGGTATCGCAAGACCGAGGAAGATGCCTATGAGGGCAATCTGTATCTGGAAGCCATGATCAACGAGCGGACAGGCTATCTGGACACTCTGAATTACACTTTCAAGCACCGGATCGCCGGCTACACCGATAATGGGTCGATTTCAACCAGTGACCAGAACCTGCCGGTCGACGTTTCAGTTCCAAAGACTCCGGGCCAGACCAAACCCGGCTCCGGAACCAGCCAGCCGTAATGGTCGAATCCCGGTGCTGATGCCGCAGTTCACCATCAGGGGAAGTGAGAAGAGAAGCATGAATCAATGGAATCAGTGGAAGAGAATAGTGATCCTGCTGGCATGCGTCATCGTACTGACGACCGGCTGCGGATTGGACGTCATGACGAAATTTGAACGCTGGTCTCTGGATCCGGTCATCGCCGCCAGGATTCGAGAGCTGGATGAAGCCTTCGAAGCGGGAAAGCCGGTGGAACATTATGTATCGAATCTGGCAGACCTGACCCATGATCAGATGAGATTTGAACTGTATTATCTCCTGCGTCATCTGGAGCTGGCCGGAACCGACCAGATCTCCAATGCCCGTCTGAATGATGCCAGTCCGATGAAGGACCTGGATCAGTGGATGATCGAACTGGATCAGATCCAGTCCATGGATCAGTATTACCGTTTTTTAAAGAAAGTAAGTGAAGCCTATCAGCCCCTTTACACCAGGGTGCTGCATCCCGGAAAAGTCCTGGAGGGCCTGCCCGCTTTGGAAAGCCTGGAGCAGGCAAAGTCAGTTCTTCCTCAGGAAGTCATCTGGGAAACTTACAACGGGTATCGGAATAAGCCGCAAGTTCTGCTGAACAACCAGCAGCTGCTCCAGCGGTTTGAAAATAAATCCGGGCTGGAATACCACAGCGACCTGTTTGAACGCGAGGAAGTCGTTTCCACGGGCGTGGCGGAAGACGGGAAAACCGCCTACCTGAAAATAGCCTCCTTCCAGATTCGTGGTACGGCTCCGGATGGGACGGTTCTAGGAGTAAAAGATTTTCTGTCCAGTCTCTACAAGTTCGATACCCTGATCATCGATGTTCGCGGAAACCATAGTCTGGACATATCCCCCTGGCGGGATGAGATTGTAGCCCGCCTGGTGAAAGTTCCGGCAAGAATCCAGACCTATATCGCCTTTCGTCGGACAGCGCCGGGTAAAGCCATGCGGCAGGAGCTGCTGACCCAGTTCTCTTTCGAAGCGGGTCGTCTGCTTTATGATGCCAGCCGGGGCAGTCGAACTTCGGCGGCGAATCTTGCACTGGATGGAACACCGCAAAGTCCCGTTTCAATGAATCAGGTGATTTATGACGATCGTCAGCAGCTGGGCGACTATGTCAGAATCCGGGATGTTGTCACACCCCGGGATCCGGTCAATTTTAAGGGAAAGATTTACCTGCTCACAGACAGTCAGGTCTATGGCAGCGCAGATTTGTTCAGCTTCTACTTGAAGCAGCTGGATCTGGCCGAGCTGGTCGGGAAGCAGAACCGGGGGGATGGCATCGCCCAGACGTTCGGCTTCTACCGGATGCCGCTCCCTTATTCCGGGATCGTCTTCCAGATTCAGATGGCTTACGGATTCAACAAAGACGGTTCCCCCAACCATGATCGCGGAACAACCATTGATGTAGCGCGTGAAAATGGGGAAGAACTGGAATATGCCCTGAAACAGTCCATCCGGAAAATTCAGCCCGAACCCTGAAGCAGGTGCTGTCAGATCAAGGGACGCAACAATAAGACAGGCTGAAAGCTTTCGCTTTCAGCCTGTCATCCGTTTTATTTGAAGATCATCCGTTTTATTTCGAAGACCTGTGTTTGATTGATCCACAGATCTTGCCGTCCCTACCTGATTCAGGGATCCTTTGTCTGTCCGGCGGGAGCAGACAGGAACCTGGTCAGGATCTGGCGGAATATGGACTATTCGGCTTACTTATCTTCTTCAGTAATCTCGGCGTCGACTACCTTCTTATTGAGCAGGGACTCAACCCGGGAGGTATCGTAGCTGTCCGTTTTGGAGCCTGGATAGGATCCCTGTTTTTCCACAGCGGGTTCAGCCTGGGTGGTGGGGCCGCCCGTGACGGATTTCAGCAGGCTCTGCTTCAAGGTATCTTCGATCTTGAGGAGTTCCTGTTCGGCAGCCAGACGGCGGGCCTGTCCTTCTTTCTGAATCTTCAGGGTTTCATCAATGGTGGTAATGAGGTCGTCGTTCACTTTCTTCAAGGTTTCCAGTTCCACGATGCCGCGTTCGGATTCCTTGGCCACTTCAATCGTATTGGTTTTCAGCATCTCTGAATTCTTCCGCAGCAGCTCATTGGTCGTTGTCGTGACGCTGCGCTGCATTTCGAGTCCGGCTTTTTGCTTGGACAGGGACAGTGCGATGACCACCTGGGATTTCCACAGGGGGATGGTGTTGAGGATGGCGGTCTGGATCTTGTCGACCAGGGCCTTGTCGTTGTTCTGGATCAGCTTGATCTGGGGGGCGGTCTGAATTGCCAAAGTTTTGGACAGTTTCAGGTCGTGGACTTTCTTTTCAAACCGGTTGACCGTGTTCTCAAAGTCGTTGATCAGCTGGCTGGCCATGGAATCGTTGGATTCCAGCGCTTCCTGACGCAGGCGGGGGAGCGTGACATCCCGCAGATCCTTCAATTTTTCCTCGCCGGCAAAAATGTACAGCTGGAGATCATTGAAATATTCGACGTTCTTCTGATAGAGGTTGTCCAGGACGCCGATATCCTTGAGCAGTCCCATGCGGGCTTTGTCCAGTTCGGATTCGATTTTGTCGATCTGGGTTTCCAGTGTCTGGAAGCGAGCCATGTACTTCTCGGTATTATTGGTCAGTTTGTTCAGGAACGGGATTTTTTTCAGGAAGCTGTCATCTTCGCCGTCGACATCGGCATCCCGGACTTTCGTCATCAGGTCCACCATGATATCGCCGACATAGCCGGCATCCTTGCTCTTGATCTGAGCGAGGATGGTTTCAGAGAACTGAGCAATGTTTTTCTGAGCGCTGACACCATACTGCTCGGTCATCTGAGAATCCATCAGGTCAATGTTGTTCTTGATCTCTTCGATCTTTTCCCGTTCAGCCGGGGTAATGCGCTCGACCTGCTGGGTCAGCTTGGCAATTTCCTGTTCTTTTTCGACTTGGGCAGTTTGGGCCTTGGCACTGCTTTTGGCTAAGCTTTGCAAGGTGATTTCGTCTGGCATGGTTTCTTCCTCCTGAATTGTGGATTTATGGCATGAATTGATATCTCGGTCCGGGGACGGTAAGGCGTCAGGCTGAGTCTGGATTCAGAGTGGATCAGGATCTCGACTGGATCAGGCTTACGGCTGATCCGGCGGATTGGTTTTTTGCAGCAGATCAATGTCCGCTTCGATATCGATCAGTTCATTGCTGGCTAACTGAATATACTGCTTTTTAAAGGCATCCTGCAGGGTGAGGAGCGCACCGGAGGTCTTGACCTCGATGTTGTCCACTTCCTGGGACTGGATTCCGGTGATCTCAAATTCATGATACTTGGACAGAATGTCTCTGGCCGTATCAAGGTAATATCCGAAGAAGCGGCGTGCCTTTGTGATCTTATGGGGGTTTCGCTTCAGGTATTCCATGATCTTCTCGCCAAGTCGGTACAGTTCCATGGCGTTGTCGGCCACCGGTTTGGACTTGACGTGCTTTGCAACAAACAGGACCTGGTCCATATCGGTCTGACCCTGTTTCATTAAGGCGTTCAGCTCAGCTTCCATTTTTCCGTCGATCGCGTCCAGAGTGGGGTACTGGTTCCGGCGGGCGCGGGCTGAGATCAGAGTAACCAGGAGCGTGACAGAGGTCAAAAGCAGCGTACTGGCGAGATCAATCCGCAGGATGAACAAGGTGAGGACAAAAACGAGCAGCGGGGGCACGAGCACCCCGAACAGGGTTTTCATTTGACGGTTCATGGGTTCCTTCCTTTTCGATGATTTGTGCGGTCAGCTGATGCAATAGGGAATCTGACTGAGAAGAGACAGCCGGCTGCTTCGGATGCTCTCTCTGGGAGAGCTCCGGGCTGCGGCATATTATGAAATAAATTTTAGCACACAATGATGAACAAAGATTGAAAGCAGGATTAAAACACGGTGGAATGGACAAAGGGGAGGGTCAACCGCAGAGCTGAAAAATCGTGTGATGCAGGGGTGGTGGTTCGGTTGCGGATGTGTTGTGACTGGTTGCCCCCAAAAGGATTAAAAATCGATTAAAAAGAACACACGTTCCGAAGAAGTGATATAATATATTTAGCGACAAAATTAAGGTAGACATGATACAGTCTGACACATGGAGAAATTCATGTGAACTTTTCGTGAGGTGAAACAATGGATTACGAAAAATATACCAAGAATACCATCGGTGTTTTGAATAACGCGCTGAACAGCTGCGTTGAAAACGGCAATTCGCAGATTGAAGATATTCATCTGCTCTGGGGGCTGGTCAAGGATGAGGACAGCCTGATCAATAACATTTTCCGGAAAATGGGAATTTCGACGCCCAATTTCCAGCGGGACGTCAAAGCCATGATTGACCGCAAGCCCAAAGTGTCAGGCCAAAGTCAGCCAGGGATCTCCCAGGGATCGAACAAGATCATGCTGGAAGCGGAAAACCACGCCAAAAAAATGGGGGATCAGTACGTCAGCGTGGAGCATATCCTGATGGCGCTGTTCTCCACGTATGCACAGGACGTCAAGTCGGTGTTTGCCAAGTATGACCTGGCGCTGGACAAGTTCATGATGCAGCTCAAGGAAGTCCGGGGCAGCCAGCGGGTGACGACGGACGACCCGGAATCAACCTATGAAGCGCTTCAGCGCTTTTCCACCGATCTGACGGAGCTGGCCCGGCAGAACAAACTGGATCCGGTCATTGGCCGCGATGAGGAAATCCGGCACGCCATCCGGATTCTATCCCGCAAGACTAAGAATAACCCGGTCCTCATCGGCGAGCCTGGCGTCGGCAAAACCGCAGTGGTGGAAGGCATGGCTCAACGAATCATCAAAGGCGATGTTCCGGAAAATCTGAAAGAAGTCCGCATTTTTTCGCTGAACATCGGCAGTCTGCTCGCCGGTTCCAAATACCGGGGTGAATTTGAAGAACGGCTCAAGGCGATTCTGGATGAAATTCGGCAGGCTCAGGGCTCCATTATCCTGTTTATCGATGAAATCCACAACATCGTAGGTGCCGGCAAGACCGAGGGCTCCATGGATGCGGGCAATATGCTCAAGCCCATGCTGGCTCGGGGCGAGCTGCGCTGCATTGGCGCTACGACCCTGGATGAATACCGGGAATACATTGAGAAGGATTCCGCGCTGGAGCGGCGCTTCCAGCCGGTCATGATCGATGAGCCCACCGTGGAGGAGACGATTGCCATTCTGCGCGGACTGAAGGAACGGTATGAGATCTTTCATGGAGTGACCATCATGGACACGGCTCTGATTGAGGCCGCGGTCCTGTCCAACCGCTACATCAGCGACCGGTTTCTGCCCGACAAAGCCATCGATCTGGTGGACGAGGCCTGCGCGCTGATCAAGACTGAGCTGAACTCGATGCCGACGGAACTGGATGCCATCCGGCGCGATATCATGGTCCTGGAAATTGAGGAAGCCTCCGTGCGCAAGGAAACCGATGAAGGTTCCCAGCGCCGGCTGAAGGAACTGCAGAAGGAGATCTCTGACCAGAAGGAGGAGTTCAAACGGCTGAAGGCGAAGTGGGAAGAAGAAAAGTCCTCCATCGACCGGGTCAATGACCTGAAGGAAGAGATTGAGCAGATAAACTTCCAGATCGCAGAGGCGGAACGCGCCTACGATCTGAACAAAGCAGCGGAGCTCAAGTACGGCCGGCTGCCCCAGGCCATACAGAAGCTGGAGCAGGCTCAGCAGGAGACTAGTTCCAAGGAAGCCGCCACGCTGCTTCGGGAGAAAGTGACCCCGGAGGAAATCGCGAAAATTGTATCCCGCTGGACCGGCATCCCGGTTTCCCGGATGCTGGAAGGCGAACGGCAAAAACTTCTGCAGCTGGAGGAAATCCTGCATCAGCGGGTCATCGGCCAGGATGAAGCGGTGGCCAAGGTTACCGAAGCAATCCTGCGGTCCCGGGCCGGGATCAAAGATCCCAAACGACCGATTGGTTCATTCCTGTTCCTGGGTCCGACGGGCGTCGGAAAGACGGAGCTGGCCAAAACACTGGCCGAAGTGCTGTTTGATTCCGAGACCAATATGGTTCGGATCGACATGTCCGAGTATATGGAGAAGCACACCGTGGCCCGGCTCATCGGGGCCCCTCCCGGATACATCGGCTACGAAGAAGGCGGTCAGCTCACGGAAGCCGTCCGGCGCAAACCCTATTCCGTGATCCTGTTTGACGAAATCGAGAAAGCGCACCGCGATGTCTTCAATATTCTGCTGCAGGTGCTGGACGATGGGCGCATTACCGACTCCCAGGGTCGAACCGTTGATTTCAAGAACACGATCATCATTCTGACCTCCAACATCGGGTCCCAATACCTTATTGAGGGAATGGACGCCATCGGCAATCTGAGACCGGAGGCTACCCAGCAGGTCATGGCAGAACTGCACGCTTCCTTCCGGCCGGAATTCCTCAACCGGCTGGATGAAATCGTCATGTACAAGCCGCTGACCATGCCGGAGATCAGCCGGATCATGGACCTGATGCTCGCCGAGATCGGCCGGCGCCTGGAGGACAAGAACATCACGCTGAAGCTCTCGCCCCAGGCCAGAGACCTCATCGTGAAGGAGGGGTATAATCCGGTATACGGAGCCCGGCCTCTGCGCCGCTACCTGCAGGGAAGCGTAGAAACCCTCCTCGCCCGGGCCATTATCTCGGGAGAAGTGGATCAGAACAAGGATATTCTCTTCACGGTGAAAGACGGGACCCTGACCATGGAGGTCCAGGAACGGACCCCCATTCAGTAGTCCGCAGAAATCGGTTCCGACTTTAAAAATGACAACAAGCCTATTCCCCCAACCGGCTCTGAACCAATCAGGGCCGGTTTTCCATATCAGGAAATCAACAGACCATACCAGCCCGGGGGTCCAAACCCCCCAAAGCTTTGATCAGGATCCCAGAAGCGAAAATGGCAGTTGAGCAATTGAAGACAAAAAAAGACACCGAACCTGGGTTCAGTGTCTGAGCGGTCTGGCTGTTCTTGTCTGGCTGTTCTTGTCTGGTCTGTGTGTTCTGAGCTCCGTGATTCGAAGCTTGATTGATGGAAAGGAAGATTCGTCTTATTAAGGAAGAGCATTATTATTGAAAGCAAGCGCTGCCGAACGCGAGGGGGCAGAGATTGTCTGATCCGGTGACTCATCAGGATTTGGATTTCGGGGTCTGGTCCGGGTCGGCGGGTGGGGATTGTTGGGCTGTCCGGTTTGGTGTCCTGTGATACAGCGGGGTTCCGTCGGGTCCGATGCGGTTGCTCCAATGGTTGGGATTGCGGCGAACCACTTTTCGGGCAATAAAGAGGATCACGGCCAGAGGGAGCAGGACCGGCAGAAGGAAAATGATGCCGGAGATAACATCGACGGCGGTATCTGCCCAGTAACGCAGCCCCTTGCTGAAGTTATTTCTGAATCGATCCCAGGCGGACTCGGGCTCTTCGGTGGTGGCCAGTCCGGTTTCATCGGAGACCTGGACCGTGATGCGGGAGAACTGGGTGGAGTTTTTCAGAGCATTGAGCTGACCTTCGTAGGATTCAATTTCCTGTCGAGTCTGCTGCAGAGAACTCTCAATGGCCAGGATATCCTGGATTTCGGTAGCCTTGGCCAGAATCCCGATGAGGGTTTCTTCCTTGATCTTCAGTGTTTTAATCCGGGCTTCCGTATCGATAAACTGAGTAGTAACATCGGCCACATCCAGGGTTACATTACTGGTGGTTCCCAGTTTCTTGATTTCTTCGATGGCGGTGTCAAAGTTGGCGGTGGCGACTTTGATGGTGATGGTCAGGTAACGCTTTTCACTGGTCTGGGACTGCTGCATGTAGTAGACATAGCCGCTGTAGCGTTTGGCGATCAGGTCGATCTCGGTCTGGGCAGTCTGGATGTTCTTTGCGGTCATGGCGATGGTTGCTGTTTTCACGAGCTTCTGTTCATTGCCCAGCTCGACGGTCTTGTCGTTATTATTGTAGTCTGGCGGAACAAAATCCGGTTTCAGGCCCTGATCGGTCGGTGCCGTCACACCGCCTTCGCCGCTGGTGTCACTGGAGACGTTCAGGCGGTCATTGATGGCGCTGCAGCCGGTCAAAAGGCTGAAAAAGAGGAGGACGGCCGCAATGGCCCGTGTGGTTTTTGGCTTCATGATATAACCTCCCGGCATCATTATTCGATGATTATAGCTGTATTATATGCTACTGTCCGCCAAATGGATTACAACATAACTACAAAGGATGGGAAATACCTGCGGGATCTTCAATAAATTTGCGGAATCAATGCGTATTCAATACGTATGCAAGACGAATTCAATCAGTTCTTCGCTTAGATGGGAAGGGCTCCGCACTGACTGAGAAACGACGGACAAAAGCCCCGTCAGAAGGGTTCGACTTTCTGGATAATCTGAGCAAACTGCCCCGGCCAGCTGGCCGGGGCAGTTTGCAGTTTTCTTGCTGAGGGGCGGGGTCAGGATATTTCGGACTCCCCCTGTCCTTCGGTAACCGGCGTATCTTCTACGGGGTTGACCAGCTCGGGGCGGATCGTCACGACGATGGCCTTGGGTCGGGTCATGGCTTCAATCGCATATCGGATGCCTTGAGTTCCCATGCCGGAGTCTTTGACTCCCAGGAAGGGGAAGTGGTCCGGTCCGCGTTCCGGTTTGTTGTTGATCTGAACGGTGCCGACTTCCAGGCGGTTGGCAATGGTAAAGGCCTTGTCGATATGATTGGTGAAGACGGAAGCCTGAAGGCCGTACTGGCTCTCATTGGCCAGACGGATGGCCTCCTCGGCGGAGGAGACCCGCAGGATGGGCAGAACCGGACCGAAGGGCTCTTCCCAGGCGATGCGCATGTCTGGCGTGACCTGATCCAGGAGGGTGGGGTAGAGCAGGTTGCCTTCCCGGCGGTTTCCACTTAAGAGGACTGCTCCCTTGGCCAGGGCATCGTCGATAAGGCCCTGGACATAATCCGCGGCTTCGCTGCTGATCAGCGGCGTGATGGTGACGCCTTCCTCCATGGGATGGCCGCTTTTCAAGGCCTCCACTTCAAGGGTCAGATATCGGGCCAGTTCATCGCCGATGGAGCCCACGGCCAGAACCCGCTTGACGGCGGTACAGCGCTGACCAGAATAGGAGTAGGCACCGACGGTGATCAGCTGGGCGGTTTTTTTCAGGTCCGCGTCCTCCAGCACGATGGCGGGGTCTTTGCCGCCCAGTTCGAGAATCTGCGGGACCATACCGGCCAGGCCGGATATATGGCGGCCGGTCTTGGTGGAACCGGTGAAATTGATGAAATTGATCCCCGGGTGAGTCGTCAGATAGTCGCCGATCTCCGAGCTTTTGCCGGTAACGGTATTCAGGACTCCATCCGGCAGACCGGCCTGACGGAACATTTCAGCCAGACACAGGGCGCTGATGGCCCCTTGCGTCGGCGGCTTCATGATGCAGGCATTGCCTCCGATCAGAGCGGGAGCAACCTTGGATACCGTCAGGTTGACCGGGTAATTGAACGGGGAGATGGCCAGTACCGTACCGATGGGCGAAGCCGTGACAATGGACAGTTTGTTCATGGATCCGCCGGGGAATTTGTCGCCGGAGATGGTTTCACCCTCAATGTTCTGACCGGCGTCGGCGGTAAAGCGGATAAATTCCGCTGACCGGATCACCTCATTCTGAGAGGAGGGCAGGGTCTTTCCGATTTCCATCGCCATAATCCGGGCGATTTCATCGGCATTCTCTTCCAGCAGATCCGCTGCCCGGTACAGGATATCGGCCCGTTCGGACATGGGCCGCAGCGCCCAGGTTTTCAGTGCGACTTTCGTATCAGCAATGGCCTGATCTACTTCACTCTGAGTCATTGCCTGGATATGTCCTACAACGGAGTCATCTACCGGGGATCGGACCGCGATGGTCTTGCCCGAAGTCGATTCAACCCACTGACCATGCAGCAAGTTCCGGTAGATCTGATTGACATGAAGTTCATTCAGCATAGCTTGCCTCCTTGAGGGATTACATGAAAAGTATCTGCAATAGTTTCTGTATTTGATTCTGCCTGGGATTCACATCGAGCCAGGGATGAATCGTGATTGAATGGCTTATTAGTTTGTCAGGAAATCCGAAAATTCCTCGGGAGTCATCTGGTTGAAATAGTCCTGCATGTTGACGATCTGCAGGGCTGCCAGGAGATCTTCCTTGGTATATTTGACATTCTTGAGGTGGTTTTCCAGGGTAGCGATATCTTCCCGGACAAAGTAATCCCCATACAGCTTGATGTTGGAGATCACGCCGTCCTTAACGTCAATTCTGGCATCCACGATGCCGAAGGGGAATTTTTCAGTTTTGGAAACGTTGAAGGCAGGGGATTTGCCGTAGTTCCATTCCCAGGTCAGGAACTTTTCCCGGACCAGCCGCTCATGGATGGCTTTCTCTTCAGCGGTCAGTTCGTATTCTTCCAAGGGATAGATCTCTCCGATGGTTTTGAGCAGGAGATCCTGGAACTGCTCGATGGTCAGGGATTTATCTTCCAGATATTCGATGATGTTCGTGACTCTGGACTGGACGGACTTGACGCCCTTGCTCTGAATTTTCAAAGGCTTGACTTTCAGCGCTTTGCCCAGTTCCTGCATTTCGGAGTTGAACAGGATCGTTCCGTGCTGGAGCAGCTTGCCGTTGTGGAAGTACTGCGCGTTGCCGGAGAACTTGCGGCCATCGATGAGGATGTCATTGCGGCCGGACAGTTCTGCCTGAATGCCGAGTTTGGCCAGGGTCTTGATAACCGGCTGGGTCAGGACGTTGAAGTCATTGACATTCTCCCGGGATCCCCGGACGATGAAGGAAAAGTTCAGATTGCCGTGGTCATGGTAAACGGCTCCGCCGCCGGACAGACGGCGCTGGACATGAATGCCTTTTTCCCGCACATACTCCTCATTGATCTCCTCCAGTGTATTCTGATGCTGTCCGATGATGATGGAAGGATCGTGGATATAGAAAGTCAGATAATCGTCCATGGGCAGATAGTTCATGATCAGGTCTTCCATGGCCATGTTGTAGGCCGGTATCCGATAGTCTGTCTTGATGTATTTCATAGTCGGCTCCTCTTCGTTGGTTTGATGGACTGATAATTACATTTTATCATATCGGTCAAAGCATAATGCCGGAAGATATACTGCCCAGGTGCGGCTGCGACCGGCAGGACTGCATCAATCCGGAGAACCAGGAAGTCTGAATCGAGCTGGTGTGGTTCAGAAAAACTGTTGAGACAAGAGGCAATGTATTACAGAAATTCGCAGAAACGACCGGTTTCAGGGGACAGTTTTTCTTTGGGATGCAGAAATAATGCTACAATTATAGTCAGAATAGAACCTGCATCGTCAGAGCAGATCGTGGAAAGGGGATTAATAATGATCACAAGCAAGATTGAATCACTCGGCGTGGAGCCTTCCAAGCTGGGGTATGGCTGCATGCGGTTTCCGACCCTGGAGGACCGTTCCATCAATGAAGAAGAGGCACAGAAGCTCCTCGACACCGCGATCGCCGGTGGCGTAACCTATATTGATACGGCCTGGCCCTACCATGAGGAGCGCAGCGAAGAATTTGTCGGTCGTGCCCTGCAAAAGCATGATCGGGATTCCTATTATCTGGCGACCAAACTGCCGGTCTGGAAGGTCGAAAAGAGAGAGGACGTGCGCTATTATCTGGAAGAACAGCTGCGCCGTCTTCGGACCGATCACATTGATTTCTACCTGCTTCACGCTCTGAGTAAGGAACGCTGGCAAAGTGTTCTGCAGCATCAGATGATTGAGGAGCTGGAAGCGCTGAAGGCGGAGGGCAAGATCCGGTTTCTGGGCTTTTCCTTCCATGATGAATTCGATGTCTTTGAAGAGATTATCCGTCACCACGCCTGGGATTTCTGCCAGATCCAGTTCAATTATGTCGATACTGAAATTCAGGCCGGACTGCGCGGTCTGGAGCTGGCGGAGTCCTTAGGAATTCCTGTGATCGTCATGGAACCCGTCAAAGGCGGATCCCTGGCGAAGCTGCCAGCGGCCATGGAAGCTTTTTTCCGGACGCTGCGGCCCAAAGATTCCGTGGCATCCTGGGCGTTCCGCTTTGTCGGCTCCCATCCCAATGTCAAGATCATCCTGTCGGGCATGACCACCATGGAACAGCTGGAGGACAACCTCAATACCTTCCGGACGTTCCAGCCCCTGGATGAAGCCGAAAAAGCAGCGATCCTGAATGTGACTCGTGAATACAAGGCCCGGCTCAACAACCAGTGCACTGCCTGCGGCTACTGCATGCCGTGTCCTTTCGGGCTCAAGATCCCGGCCAATTTCCGCATCTGGAATACCGGCGCGGTCTACGAAGATTTTGAAGGAGCCAAAGCCAGGTATTTCGAACTGTCGGAAGAGGAGCGGGCCTCCCACTGCCAGGCCTGCGGAGCCTGTGAACCACAGTGTCCCCAGGGGATTGAGATTATTGAAGACATGAAGAAAGTGGCAGCTCTGTTTGAGGGAACCCCGCAATAGCAAGTTGCAGCCGGAGTAAGTTATGACCGGAGCAAGTTATAACCGGAGCAAGTAGCTGCGGAAGCAAGCTGCACTCAGACCAATGGATCAGACGTCCAATGAAATATGCTGAAAACAAAGAGAGGAACCTGCATCAGGTCCTCTCTTTGTTGGATATGTGACAGCTTGTCAGGTCGTTAGATGGCGGTCTTTGACCGCAGCAGCAATGGGAGATATCCGGAAGTTCGATGGTGCAAGCCCGACCTGGCTGTTTCGAACTGATCCGGATCAGACTCTCTCCCGATGCAAGGCGATGAAATCGTCCCTCGAAATTTCATAGTCAACCGCACTTCGCCAGGTTCCTGACTGATCTTTCCATGCATTCTCCCGGATCCCAATCTTTCTGGCTTTAATTTTATTCTCATAGACAGTTTGAGCCCGTTTATTCTCAAAATCCGTATCCCATATTATTTTTTCGATCGGGAACCTGGAATTGATCGTTTTATCGCTGAATAGAAAATCGAAAAGCATTAAAATAATTTTTGTTCCATAACCTTGATTTTGATAGTCAGAGACACAGATTTTCCACCCGGGCCAGGCGGTTCCGTCATCCTTCACGCGGTAGCTCAGCTCCCCTGCCTGTTTTCCCTGAATCTCAATCAGGCAGAGCTGGCTCAATTTGCCTTCCCATTGCAGAATATTGCGGATGGCATCATCGACAGTTGCACTGCGGATTACAACCTCACCTTGTTCTATTCTCATACTTTTCTCCCTCAGATGATGTTAAAGTTGCTCGGAGCAAAGGTTCCTTCCCGGGTCCCAATCGCAGGATCCGGTGAACTCATCCGTATGGATCAGTCATCTTTTCCGTATGGATCAGTCATCGAATGCTTATCGATCGAGCCATCCCATTCCGTCGGATCATAATGATTCGACTGGCTCTGTTTACGCTCTGGGCAGATACCGGCCTGAAATTTTTCTGTGAATAAAACAGCTCCGGGAATGTCCCGGAGCTGCTTATATTCATCGGGAGCAGGCAGCGCCAGTCCCTGGAATTCGTTTCGCTGTTCCGACGGATGGACCTTCACGGGTTATGCATTCTTCATGAGGATCGCGATGGCATCCTCGATGCAGCGCTCGCCTTCCACCGGGTCGGTGGTATGAAGGACAGAACGTTCAATGGGGCACATTTCCGTTCGGGTTCGGTTTTCAATCATGGGCACCCGCTCCATATAGAACAGGGGGATGCGGCTAAGGCGATTATAAGCGATGGCATTTTCGCTGGTCAGGGGCGTATAGATGGCGTCGATGCCCAACAGCTGGGCCAGCATCAGCGCACCTTTGCCAATGACCCGATCAATGAGGGTAAGCTGATCGCCTTCCTTGCGGGTGAAGCTCATCCGGCGCAGTTCGCGCAGCGGCTTAACGCCCAGGGCATCGGATTCATAAATGATGGTTCCGTGATTCATCAGAATACAGGTTTTGTTTCGCTCGTCCAGCAGGCTCAGATGTTGTTCAAGAAATTTGTGTCTCTCTTCCCGGTATGTCAGTTCCATGGTTTCTCCTAGATCCATTTTTCAGCGTAGGTTTGCATTTCGTGGATCACGGGTTCCAGGGCCTTGCCTTTCTCCGTGAGCCGGTATTCGACTTTTATGGGGTATTCGTTCCGGACTTCCCGGATGACCAGACCTAATTGTTCCATTTCCTTGAGACGTTCGGTCAGGAGGCGGGATGAGAGTCCATTGACATTCTCGAGGACCTCACTGAAGCGGCATTCTCCCTCCAGGAGAACCCGAAGGATCAGTCCGGTCCAGCGTTTTCCAAGGAATGTCGCCAGCTTTTCGTATTTTGGACACATATGAAATTCGTTCATTGGGATCACCTTTCTTTGGGATGTGATGTTCGGCGGATGCTTCAAGAATTACCTTAAATAACCTTATGAGAATAAATTACCATAAGAAGGAAGTAATTGCAACGGAGCTCGTCCTGTGATCTGGAGCCGGTCCGGTGATCGGGAGTCCGGCTGTCTAATGGAGCTGGTCTGTTTTCCAAGAGTGCTTCTTTAAAGATTGCCCCGGTTCATGGCAGCCTGCCTGGAAGACTGGGGAGCCGTTGAAGCCCTTCTGATTGTTCGATCAGCCAGTATTGAGACTGAAACGGATGGTTCTGAATAAGTGGCAAGGATTTCCCTTGATTCAGGGACAAAGTGTTAAAGAGTTTCCTTCGATGCTATAATGAATGGAGATCAACACTGTTCCAAGTGTTAGAAAATTCTGAAATGAGTTGATTCAATGAATGATACAGGCATCGGCCAGCTGACATTCTGTGGCGGCTGAGATTCCAAGATCGGAGCAGGTGCTCTGTCACAGCTGGTTTCTCAACTGCCGGTGAATTATGATCCCAACCTTCTGGTGGGATATGATTCCAGTGATGATGCAGCAGTCTATAAATTAAATGATGAAACCGCGCTGATCCAGACGCTGGATTTTTTTCCGTCCATGGTCAGCGATCCTTATCTGTTTGGCAAGATTGCCGCGACGAATGCGCTGTCGGATGTCTGGGCCATGGGCGGCCGGGTTCTGACCGCCATGAATATCGTTGCCTTTCCCGAGCGGATGGATCTGGCAGTCCTGGGGGAAATCCTCCGCGGCGGTGCGGAAAAAGTTCAGGAGGCCGGCGGCATACTGTGCGGCGGGCATTCGATTCATGATACCCCGGCCAAATACGGGCTGTCCGTAACCGGCATCGTCCACCCCGATTCCGTTCTGGCGAACAATGGCGTTCAGGAAGGGGATGTACTGGTCCTGACCAAACCCCTGGGCACCGGTCTGATTTCAACCGCCGCCTCCGTCGGTGAGACCAGCGAGGAGGCCTTCCGGGAAGCAGTTCGTTCCATGACGACGTTAAACCGCTATGCGTCCGAGGTCTTCGTCCCGGCTCGTCCCCATGCCTGCACCGATGTGACGGGTTTTGGCCTGGCCGGTCATCTCCACGAGATGCTCGGAGGCCGCTTCAGTGCGCTTCTGGATCGGTCCGCCCTCCCGGTTCTGCCGGACGCGGCCCGCTGCGCCTCAGAGTTTCTGACCACAGCCGGAGCCCAGAAAAACCGGAACTTCATGACAGAATTCATGACCTTTGAACCGGCGGACTTTGCAACCGAGGAGCTCCTGTTTGATCCTCAGACCTCCGGCGGACTGCTCTACTCCATGACCGAAGCAGCCTGGGAGTCGATCCGTACAAAGACGGCAGGACTCCCCTTTGAACCGGCAGTGATCGGACGGGTCATCCCCCGGTCGCAAGATCCCCAGCGGGAGATCGTGGTCCGATAGTGTCCGGCCTGGGTGGGAGAAGCTCTTTACTGCGAGGACCCCTCTTACGCGGAGGGGCAGCGGTAACTACCTATAAAGAAAATTTCAGCAATAAGGAGACCGTATGAAAGAAATTAATGCAATGGGCAAGGTTTGTCCCCTGCCGGTGATTGAAACGAAGAAAGCGCTGAAAAGCGAAGAAGGAAAAGACGGTGTCAGCGTCCTGGTGGACAATCTGATCGCGACCCAGAATCTGTCGAAAATGGCCGACCAGATGAAACTGAGCCACTCGGTGGAGCAGATCTCGGCATCCGAATACCGCGTCCAGATCGGGGGAGTCGGGGAGGAACCGGTCAAAACCGTATCTCAGACTGCCCCCGGAAACGGGTATGTGGTAGCGGTGGGATCCGATGAGATGGGCATTGGGGACTCCGTGCTCGGGAAGAAACTGATCGGCAGTTTCCTTTATGCCCTGGCGGAGCAGGATGAAATGCCCCGCATGATTCTGTTCTATAACGCCGGCGTTCGCCTGACGGTAGAGGGCTCCGCCAGTCTGGAAGACCTCCGGGCGCTGCAGAGTGCCGGCGTGGAGATTCTCAGCTGCGGTCTTTGCCTTGATTTTTACGGGCTGAAAGAAACTCTGGCGGTGGGCAGTGTGACCAACATGTACCGCATTGTTGAGATCATGCGCACCCACCATACGGTAACCCCCTGATGGCTCAGGTTTATCTGATTGCGGCCTTTGCCTCGACTCATGACGCGATGAAGGCGGAAACCCTGATGACCCGGCACGAAATCCCGGCCCGCCTGATTCCTGTGCCGCCGGAGGTCTCAGCCGGCTGCGGCCTGGCGCTGCGCGCCCTGATCGAAGACCAGGCAAAGGTGGCGGCTGTTCTGGCGGAAGCCGGGGTAACCGTGGATCTTTATCAGTTACTGCGTGACGGCAGCAAGCGAACCGTCGAAAGGTTGGAACCATAATGGCAAATATCATCATTGGCACCGCCGGACACATTGATCACGGCAAATCTACCCTGATCAAGGCGCTGACCGGCATCGCCACGGATACCACCGAAGAGGAAATCCAGCGCGGCATGTCCATCAACCTTGGCTTTGCCTATTTCGACCTGCCTTCCGGCCGGCGGGTAGGCATCATTGATGTTCCGGGACATGAGCGCTTTATCAAGAACATGCTGGCGGGAGCCCAGGGCATCAACATGATCCTCCTGGTCATCGACGCCAATGAGGGCGTCATGCCGCAGACCCGCGAACATGTCAATATCCTGAACCTGCTGGGAATTGAAGACTACATCGTCGTCCTGTCCAAAGCCGATCTGGTGGAGGATGAAATGCTCGACCTGATGGAGGATGATATCCGGGAGCAGTTTGAGGGAACCCCCATCGAAACCGCCTCCATCGTCCGGGTGGATTCACTGTCAGGCCGGGGACTGCCGGAACTGGTCAACAACATTGACCGGCTGGCGGACCGGATCCGGCCCATGAATCTGACGGCGGAACCGCGGCTCAACATCGACCGCATTTTCTCCGTCAAGGGGTTTGGCACAGTGGTGACCGGTACCCTGCTGGAGGGAACTATTCGAACCGATCAGGATCTGATGGTGTACCCGGCCGGAATCCCGGTGAAAATCCGCAACATTCAGGTTCACGAAAAGAATGTGGATCTGGCCCAGGCCGGTCAGCGCACGGCGCTGAACCTGTCCGGGGTGAAAGTGACGGATCTGCAGCGCGGCGACATCCTGACCACCGAAGGCAATTTATCCAAATCCTATATCGTGGATGCCAGAATCCGGGTGCTGCCCGATTACAAGCGGCCGCTCAAGCTCTGGGACCGGGTTCGGGTCTATATGGGAACCGATGAAATCATGGCCCGGGCCGTTCCCCTGGGAACCGAGGAAATTCCGGCCGGCGGGGAGGGCTTCATCCAGCTGCGTCTGGAAGAAGAAATCGCCGCCAAGCCAGGAGACCGGATCATTCTGCGGGCCTATTCCCCCATGGTGACCCTGGGTGGCGGCCAGATCCTGGATCCGGCCACCGTCAAGCATGGCCGGTTTGACGAAACCATTCTGCGCGGACTGGAGCTGCGCGGCACCAATGATGTGGATGCCGTGATCCAGGATTTTCTGATGAACTCGGACCAGCCCCTGGTTTCTGAAAAGGAGATTCTGGACAACATCCAGGCCGACAAGTCAGATCTTCAGGACAAGCTGTCCGCCATGAAAACCACCGGCAGCGTGCTGCAGCTGGGCGGACTCTATATCGGTTCGGACCGGCTCGAAGAAATGCGCAAGGAATTCCTGCGGATTCTGAACGACTACCATCAGAAATCCCCCCTCAAGGCCGGCATGCCGCGGGAGGAACTCAAGTCCCGGATTAAATTCGTTGCTAAGGGCAAGCCCTACGATCTGATCCTGGAGCGCCTGGTTGAAGAGGGGACCATCCGGGTATTCGGCAGTCTGGCCAAGGCTCCGAACTTTGAGGTGGTATATACGAAGGAACAGAAAAAACTGCGGGATGAGCTGGAAACGGCACTGCTCGACGGTGCCTATGCCCCGCCGTCCCTGAAGGAGCTGTGCCCGGACAAGAAATGTCTGGCTGTCATCGACTCCATGGAGGATTGCCTGGTGCGCCTGGATCAGGACATCGTCATTCACCGCCGGCACTACGAGGCAGCTCTCGCCCTGCTGCAGGAACACGCCAAGGCCCATGGCTCCATCGCCCTGGCTGACTTCCGCGACCTGCTGGGCACTTCCCGCAAATATGCCGTGGCTCTGCTGGATTATTTTGATAAGATCGGTCTGACCCAGCGCCAGGGCGAAGTCCGAATTCTCACCGGAAAGGAAGTCTGATCCCATGATCTATCTGGATAACGCAGCGACGACGGCGCATAAGCCGGAAGAAGTGGCCCGGGCGGTTTATGAAGCCATTGCCAGCGGCCATCTGGGCAATCCGGCCCGCGGTGCCCATGATTATGCTCTGGCGGCGTTCCGGGTCATTTACCGCTGCCGGGAAGCCGCCGCTGAACTGCTGGGGGTGGATGACCCGCTGCGAATCGCGCTGACCGCGAACGCCACGGACGGTCTGAACCGCGTTCTGAAGGGACTGCTGGGCAGCGGCGACCACGTCATATCAACGGTGACGGAACATAATTCGGTGCTGCGTCCCCTCTATCAGCTGGAAGCCCAGGGGATGGAGCTGGATCTGGTTGGCATTGACGCGCGGGCACACCTTGTCTATGACGATTTCGAGCGGTATCTGCGCAAGAACACCAAGGCAGTCGTGGCCACGGCGGCCTCCAATGTCACCGGGAACCCGACGGATCTTCCCCGGCTGGCCCGATTCTGCCGGACTCACGGCTTGCTCTTCATCGTGGATGCCTCGCAGGCAGCCGGGGTTTTTGATCTGAACATGAAACAGCTGGGGATCGACGTCCTGGTCGCCACCGGTCATAAATCACTGTACGGACCGCAGGGTACCGGCCTGGTGGCGGTGGGCCGGGACCTGGCTTTCCGGCCGGTATTTTCCGGCGGATCGGGGGCTCATTCCTTTGACCGGGAACACCCGGTCACTCTGCCGGATGTCCTGGAGTCCGGCACACTCAATACCCCGGGGGCGGCCGGTCTGACCGCCGGCATCGAATATCTGCGGACAACGGGTCTGGCAGACATTCGGGCCAGGCTGAACCGCCTGACCGGAGCATTCCTGGAGGGGGTTCGGGACATTCCGAATCTGCGCCTCTACGGCGATCCGGACATGCCCGGACGGGCGCCGGTCATCGGGCTGAATCTGGGCGATCTGCCCTCATCGGAAGTGGCGGCGCTGCTCAATGAAGACTACGGCATTGCCGTGCGCCCCGGCGCCCACTGCGCCCCCCGCCTTCATGAAGCCCTGGGAACCAGGGAACAGGGGATCGTGCGCTTTTCCTTTTCCCCATTCAATACCATCGAAGAAATCCATGAGGCCGTAGCGGCCCTCAAAGACTTGTCAACCATGACGGGAGGAACTACATAATGGCAAAAGTAAATATCATGAGACTGCTTCCGTCCGTTGATGAACTGTTCAAACATGAGAAACTGGCGGCACTTAATGAATCGATCCCGGCGGTGCGAATCAAGAATTCCGTTCGGGATGCCCTCACTGCACTGCGCGAGGAGTACCTCGCACGCAAGGATGATCCGGACTTCATTCCCTATGATGAAGACGAGATTGTCGAAAAGGTGTTGTCTCGCATCCTCGCCGAACATGAAACCTCACTGAAGAAAGTCATCAACGGAACCGGAATCGTCATTCACACCAACCTTGGGCGCTCCCTGCTGCCCGAAGTCGTCCGGGATGCGCTGCTGGACGCCGCTTTCTCCTACAACAATCTGGAGTATGACCTCAAGAGCGGACAGCGCGGCTCGCGCTATACCCATCTCGAGTCCACCATCAAGGAACTGACCGGCGCGGAGGATGTCCTGGTGGTCAATAACAATGCCGCTGCCGTCATGCTGGCTCTCAACACCATGGTTCAGGGACGGGAAGCGATTATCTCCCGCGGGGAGCTGGTGGAAATCGGCGGCTCCTTCCGTGTTCCGGAAGTTCTGAAAATGTCGGGCGGTTTCCTGCGGGAAGTCGGTACCACCAACAAAACCCACCTGTATGACTATGAGGAAGCCATCTGCGAAGAAACGGGCATCCTGCTGAAAGTCCACACATCGAACTACCACATCATCGGTTTTACCGAAACCGTTGACGGCCGCGACCTGGCGGAGCTGGGGCGCAAGCACGACATTCCGGTGGTGGAGGATCTGGGCTCCGGTCTGTTTGTGGATCTGTCAAAGTATGGCCTGGAGTATGAACCGACGGTGCGCGATACCCTGGCCAAAGGTGTCGATGTGGTGACCTTCTCCGGGGACAAGCTGCTGGGCGGGCCTCAGGCTGGCATCATTGTGGGCAGGAAGAAGTACATTCAGGCCATGAAGAAAAATCAGCTGACCCGGGCCCTGCGGGTGGATAAGATGACTATTTCGGCTCTGGAGGCAACGCTTCGGCTGTACCTGGATGAAGACCGCGCCATGGCTGCCATTCCCACCATGCGGATGCTGACCCTGACGCTGGAGGAACTGGCTCACCGGGCCGAAGTACTCTACCGGAACCTGCTGCGCAAGGTGAAAACCTGTCACCTGGATGTTGTGGACTGTCAGTCCCAGGTCGGCGGCGGCTCGCTGCCGCAGGAGCGGCTGCCCTCGCGGGCCGTCACCATCGTGCCCATGAACATGAGTCTCAATGACTTTGAACGTCGGATGCGGCTGGGAAAGTACCATGTCATCGGCAAGATTCACAAGGAGCGGTATGAGCTGGATGTCCGCACCTTCCTGGAAGGCGACATGGAGAAAATCGTGGATGCCGTCAAGCTGGCTCTGAAGGACAATGGCAGAGCATCTGCCGAATAAGGCAATATCGGCCGAAGAAGACCGGATTCGTCACAGAATTCGGTCTTCTTCGGCATTTTCGGGGAATTGTTCGGAAGAAACGGCCATTTTGCAGGCCAATCGAGTGAATCGTTCAGCAATTGACCGGATCGCGGTGAGACCGTTAACAACCGGTAAAAAACCTGACTGAATTATAAGTTCGTTAAAATTATTTGCTTTGGTTTATTAAATTTAAATTAAATCCTGAGAAAATCGAGGGTTAAAAATGAATATAAAAATAGAAGGGGTGAAGTTACGTAAAAAAGTTTCTGCATTTTTTGAAATTCATTTATTTATCTGATAAAAAACAATGAAGCAATGTAATCGTGCCCAACTGGTTGAGGTAACCCGGTTTCACGTTCCTGATTGGGGGATATGGCTCATCACAAGGATATTTCGCTTCCTGCAGCAGTGGATATGACGATTGTTCGACAAATGACGGAACTTCAAATCGTTATTTCATTATCAAAGTGTTTTCGACTCGAGTACGAAATGTTCGATCTGTATATTACAATTGCCAGTTTCATGATTGTATGCAATTAACTTGAGTTAGAACTGGTGATATACTCCAGTTGTTCATCGACATTATTTTTACAGGAGGTTTGTATGGACAACAAATTATCAAAAGAAGCCTATGGCGGTATTAACGGAAAAGACTATGTTCCGTATATCACATCAGGCGATAAAAAAGGTGGCAATCTCATTGTCATGATTGCCGGAATCATCCTTGCCGTTCTGTTTGCCGCATCCACCGCTTACTCCGGAATGAAGTCGGGTCTGACCGTCGCAGCCGGAATCCCGGGATCCATCCTTGGATCTGCCATCATCGCTGCTTTTGCCAAGCAGAAGGGAATTCTTGGTAAGAACCTTCTTCAGGGTATGTCTGCCGGTGGTGAATCAGTCGCTTCCGGATTGATCTTCGTTCTGCCGGCCGTTCTTCTGATCGGCGGAAAGATCAGCTTCATTGAAGGCATTGCCGTTGGCGCTGCCGGTGTCCTGTTCGGAATCGGGGTATCCACTCTGGTTCATGACTACCTGCTCGTGGAAGAACACGGCAAGCTGATGTATCCGGAATCCATGGCGATTTCCGAGACGCTGGTCGCTTCCGAAGGAATGGGCGAATCCATCAAGTATATGGGAATCGGTTTTGGAATCGGCGGTCTGATTACTCTGGTAACCAGCTCCTTCCTCAACAAGGTAAATAATGTCATTTCCTACGTCAATGAGACATTCTACAAATGGCGGATGGAAGTTGAAGTCAGCCCGATGCTCCTGGGTATCGGATACATCGTTGGAATGGAAGTATCCCTGATGATGTTCGCCGGATCCATCCTGGCTAACTTCGCTGTACTGCCGCTGATCGGTTACTTCTCCTCCTTTGCCGCTGACGGAGTCACCGTCTGGAACAACCCGGGCGTTGCCATCAATGCCATGAAGGTTGGAAACATCGCAGGCAGCTACCTCCGTTACATCGGAGCCGGTATGATGCTGTCCGGTGGTCTGATCGGCGCGATCAAGCTCATCCCCACCATCATTACCTCCATCAAGAAGACACTGGGAGCCAAGACTTCTGCCGCAGGCAGCGAAGAAGGCGCCGGTGTCGGCCGGATCATCCTGCTGGCTGGTTTCATCATCTCCTTCATTGCCGGATTCCTGATTTCAGGCGGCAACGTCATGATGGCTCTGCTCGCTTCTGTGCTCTCGGTTGTCCTGGCTATGCTGTTCGCCATCGTTTCCGGACGTCTGACCGGAACCGTTGGAACCTCCAACCTGCCGGTATCCGGAATGACCATCGCCTCCCTGGTTCTGGTCACCCTCCTGTTCCTCGGCTTTGGCTGGACTTCACCTGAAAACAACAAATCCCTGCTCCTGTTCGGTTCCTTCATCGTGACCGCCATCGCCATGGCCGGAGGCTATACCCAGTCTCAGAAAGTCAGCATGGTTCTCGGTGGAAGCCGCAACGAAATGTCCAAGTACCTCGCAATTGCTTCCATTGTCGGTGTTGTAACCGTCGTTGGAACCATCATGCTGCTGGCTGATCAGCTGGTTCTTACCGGAGATCAGATGCAGTTTGCTCTGCCGCAGGCTAACCTGATGGCAACCCTGACCGAAGGCATCATCTCCGGACGTCTGCCCTGGGGCATGATCATCACCGGTATCGTCATGGGAATTTTCTTCTACCTGCTGAAACTTCCGGTCATGACGGTTGCCATCGGATTCTACCTCCCCATCGCCACCACCTCCATCATCCTGATCGGAGCTCTGATCCGCCAGTTCATCGAAATGACAGCGAAGACGACTGCCGACAAGGAAGCCAAGATTTCCAACGGAATCAGCCTGTCTGCCGGTCTGGTCGCAGGAAGCTCCATCATCGGTCTGATCGGTATCATCCTTCAGGTTACCGGAGTGCTGAAACTCCCCGATATCACCGGTTTCGCCGCTTCCAACAACATGGCCTGGATCCTTCTGGCGGTGCTGATTGGTCTGACGGTGGTGACTCTGATGAATGCCGGAGCCCGCAAGTCTGGTAAGTAATAACGTGTCAAATAAGTCAATGGGCCCGGATGTGGTTTACAAAATTGTAGACCCCATCCGGGTCACCCAAAATGAGGAAGGCATTGTCACCCTGAGCACGCCTCAGGATCATATGATTCAGCGCTGGGCGCGTGCCGTGGGGTTTAAAATACCCAGGGAGAAGCATCTGGAGCTGGACGAGTACGGAAGTTTCATCATCAGCCGGCTCGATGGAGCCGCAACCTTGGAGCAGATCGCCCTGTCTCTGAAAGAGCGCTACGGCGAAGCGGCTGAGCCGCTGCAGGAACGTCTTGCTGCCTATCTGTCACATCTTGAGAAAAATCTGGGCATGATCGAACCCGTAACGGACTCGACTCATGCATCAAACAATCGAAAGGGGTAATCTTATGGATTTCAACAACACCAAATGTCCCGCTGTGTTTCGTTTTTTTGAGGAAATGAACCAGATCCCCCGTGGATCAGGCAATGAGCAGGCCATCAGCGACTGGCTCGTCCAATTTGCCAAGGAGCGGGGACTGGAAGTCATCCAGGATAAAGCACTGAACGTCATCATCAAAAAGCCCGAAACGGCCGGCTATGAGAATGCCAGACCGGTCATCCTGCAGGGACACATGGACATGGTCTGTGAAAAAGAAGCAGACAAGGAGCACGATTTCCTGAAGGATCCCATTACTCTCGTCGTGGAGGGAGACAAGATCCATGCAGACCGCACGACCCTGGGCGCTGACAACGGAATCGCCGTCAGCTACGGCCTGGCGCTGCTGGATTCCAATGATATGGCGCATCCTCCCATCGAGCTTCTGGTCACCACATCCGAAGAAACCGGAATGGACGGAGCCTTTGCCCTGGATCCATCCCATCTGGCTGGCCGGCGTCTGATCAACATTGATGCCGAGGAAGAAGGCAAGCTTCTTGTCAGCTGTGCCGGCGGAATCGGAGCTACGATCAGCCTGCCCGTTGAACGGGAAACTCCAGCAGCTGAGGCTGTCGCCATGGAGCTGAAGATCGACGGCCTGCTGGGCGGTCATTCCGGCATGGAAATTAACAAGCAGCGCGGCAGCGCCAATAAGCTCATGGGCCGGATTCTGTTCGACCTTGAGAAAAACGGCGAACTCCGCCTGGCGGCCCTGAACGGCGGATCCAAGCATAATGCGATCCCCCGCAGCGCCTCCGCGATCCTGATGCTTCTCCCCGCTGAAGTGGAAGCAGTTAAGGAACGGATCCAGACCTGGACGGCCGTTCTGGCCAATGAGCTTCAGGGGGTGGACGAAGGCCTGAAAATCACCCTGGAAACCGCGGCGGAAGGTGTCAGCGGTGTGTTCACCAAGAGCACCACACATCGCGCCATCGCGATCCTGCGGCTGATTCCAGCCGGCGTGATCAACATGAGCATGGCAATTGCCGGCCTGGTTCAGACCTCCAACAACCTGGGCGTGGTTATTACGGAAGCAGACCGGATTACCTTTGAAAGCGCAGTCCGCAGCTCCGTTCGCTCCCATAAGATGGCAGTGGCCGAAGAGCTGGAAATCATCGCAGAACTCACCGGAGCCAGCATTGAATACGCCTCGGTCTATCCGGAGTGGCAGTATGATCCGTCTTCAGAACTGCGCGATGCCTTTGTGGCAGTCTATCGTGACATGTACCAGGCTGAACCCGAAATCACTGCGATCCATGCCGGACTGGAGTGCGGTCTGCTCAGTGAGAAGTATGATGGAAACATCGACCTCATCTCCTTCGGACCCAATCTCTACGATGTTCACACCCCTCAGGAGTGCATGAGCATTTCATCCGTGGAACGCACCTGGGAATACCTCAGAAACGTTCTGGCAAAACTGAATAACTAAAACACGGATCAGCCCACCCCCCCCCCCGGTGCTGATCGCTAATCCCCCTTCGAAAGGGCACGAGTCGATCACAGTCGATTCGTGCCCTCTTTTTTTTCGCCCCGTCCAGTTGGATTGCTTGTGGAAAAAAAGAGGCGCAGAATTTCCTGAACATCACAAAGTACGGCGATGGTGAAATCACCGGTTTCAATTTGAAGAGCAATAATGAAATGAGACATGGGACTCGCTGTGCAATCAGTTGCTATACCACATTGCAAAGGAGTGTTTCCATGTCTCAGTCAGACCGTATCTTATTCGAACTTGAGGTGAAAGGGGTACTTCAGTATTCCGTTCAGATCATCCATTCGGCATTTCTTTCAAAGTAAATCAGTGTCCGGTGTCCGGAGCCAGTGTCCAGCTTCCAATGTCTGGATTTAGGCCTCCATTGTTCGAAGTCCAGTGTCCAGTGCAATGAAAGGATTGCGGATGAGTCATTTGATAAAACATCCAGCGTGCGCTTGCCTTAAGGCTGAATGGAGGTCTTCTTTCATCAAAAAAACGGGCGAATTATTTGGATATTTCTCGGATTGATTATCTAAACGTTATCAAAAATCACGATATTATTCTGTCAATATTCCTCTCCCAGCAGGGGACAAGTGTGTCATCTGCCGTGCAGCTGTGCTGTCCCAATTAACTCTGATATTAGGATCCCGGGCAAAGCGAATCAGCTCCTCCTGCCCAGCTGGAATCGGGTTGAATCCATGCGGGCTTTTTCCCTGACGTTCCGATGGATCGATTTCGAGGTAAAACTGATCATGGAACCTGAATTGATCAAGGGCAGGTTCACAAAATGGGTGCTGGCTTCAGGAAATGGCTGTATTGGCTGATTCCAAACACTGAATCGGTGGAAGAGCTTGAATTATGCCATTCCTTGATTCTGGCTGTCGCAATTTAATTGCATGCAAGTGATTTGGCCATCTGATGGTGGTTGTTTAAAATATATGATTTGATAATAAAACGGGATTTTGAGTGTGGAACAATGGCCTAAATCCTTGCTAAATTCACAACATGATCAGGATAAAACGGTGTAAACGTGCTATAATAAGTTTGTACTATTTATTTGCGATGGAATTGAAACAGATCCGGTCAGAATCAAATAAAAAAGCCGCAGTCTGACGGTTTTTGACCGATCAGCTGCAGCTGTTCATTTAAACTGGCGGGAGTGTGTGGGAATCGAACCCACCCGAGAGGCTCCTAACCCCTCATACAGGTTTTGAAGACCAGAGAGCACACCAGAACTCATCCACCCCCATGCTTTGTGATTGTAAACCAGAATTTCCTGTTAGTCAATACTTTGAAACAAACAAACGAATGACTCCAGTTCCGGAAGATGAATTGCATGCAGGCGCATTGCCAGACTTTGATTTGATGAATTTTTTTGCAGGTCAGAACAAATTATCTACCTGAAACACAGGAATCTTTTGGTTCTTGTAAAAATTCCAGCCGCAATCTTATAGATTTTTAGCAATCCAAGTATTTTTTGCCAAAAGAACAGATTCGCGATGATAAAATCAATACTTTGTGAAACTTCAAATTTGAGTTGGAATTCTTCGAAAAAGATTATCAAAAAAAAGTCAAAGTGTGGTATTATAAGCATGGTAATTTATGGGGGCGAGATTTTAGACGTTCCATCCCATAAATGAACCCCGTACGGTGGCTTCACCGGCATGCGGTAAAAAACCAAATATTTCTGGAAGAAAGCTGGAAGAGAGTATCCCTTGAAAGATCAGGGACACCGAAGGGACAAGTCGTGATCTGCCAAGATCAATGGATGAAATTCTCAGGTACCAATATTCCTGCTGGACAGAACCTTGATTTAACTGGGGAAACACGGCAGTGTTTCCCCTTATTCTATTTTTGCGCACATTTTGAATGAATCCGGGCTTATTTCCGGAGAAGACAGGAGTACCCAATGAAACTTATTACAAATAATCCGATGGTCCGTGATTTCTTTGTGGGCCAGGATGACATTGAACTGGAGTATCTGGATGTCCTTGGCTACATGGATGTTCTGAAACGGGCCAGAGATGAAATTCATCTGGGGCAGGTATTGCTGACGCACCCGCTCTCCGGCAGCGTCAAGCCCAACGAGACTCCGTATAAGTCGGTCGCCATTGGAAAGGATTCGCTGCACGACATCGACTCCCTCTGGCTCATTGAACAGGCCATAGCGACCTATATTAAATTTGAGAAGAACAAAGCCATGCCACAGTGGACGGAACAGGTAAGAGAAGATTTCATGGTGGTTGACTTTGATCTGATAAAAAATGCATTAAGAAGGTAGGTAGAGTATGTCAGTTGTTTATGACCTCATCATTATCGGTGGGGGACCTGCAGGTCTGGCCGCTGGATTGTACGGCGCCAGAGCCAGAATGAAGACCCTGATCATTGAAAAACAGAAGATGGGCGGACAGATCGTCATCACCGACGAAGTGGCCAACTATCCCGGATCCGTGCACGAAGCCACCGGACCAAGCCTGATCGCCAGAATGCTGGAACAGTGCGATGAGTTCGGAGCAGAAAAAGTGTTCGACGATATCACCGGTTTTGATTTTTCCGGAACCACCAAGATCCTCAAAGGAAAACATAATACATACGAAGGCAAGGCCGTCATCGTGGCCACCGGAGCGAACCCGAGAAAAATCGGCTGCCCGGGCGAAAAGGAACTGACCGGCAAGGGCGTTTCCTACTGCGCAACCTGCGACGCTGACTTCTTCCAGGATTTGGAAGTCTATGTCATCGGCGGAGGGGATACAGCGGTAGAAGAAGCCATGTACCTGACCAAGTTTGCCCGCAAGGTGACCATCGTTCATCGCCGGGAAGAGCTCAGAGCTGCTAAATCCATTCAGGAAAAGGCATTCAGCAACGACAAAATCGGTTTCCTCTGGAACACCGTGGTGGAAGAGCTGAAGGGCGACGGAATCCTTGAAAAGATCGTCTTCAAGAACGTCAAGACCGGAGAAATCTCTGAAGTCGAAGCGGATGAGGAAGACGGAACCTTCGGCTGCTTTGTATTCACCGGATACCTGCCCCAGGCTGAAATGTTCGCGGGAACGCTGGACATGGAGGGTGGATACCTCAAGACCAACGACAACATGGAAACCAACGTGCCTGGCGTTTACGCCGCCGGTGATGCCAGAGTGAAGAGTCTTCGTCAGGTTGTCACGGCTACCGCTGACGGAGCCATCGCTGCCGTACAGGCCGAAAAATACATCGAACACATGGAGTAGGAGCAGCGGCACTGTGCCGAATGCTTCACCCATCATCGGAACCGTAAGGTTCCCCCGAAGTTTGCGTGTTATTCACAACACTTTGTTACCATTAACACACCTATTATTAAAGGAGGATGAGAAATGCTAGCACTGGACAAAGATACCTTCCAGCCGGAAGTACTCGAAGCAAAGGGATTAGTTTTCGTCGATTTTTGGAGCCAATCCTGTGAACCCTGCAAAGCTCTTATGCCGGATGTTGAAAAACTGGCTGAAAAGTATGCAGGAACCATGAAGTTCACCAACATGGATACCACCAAAGCCAGACGCGTTGCCATCGGTCAGAAAGTACTCGGTCTGCCCACTTTAGCGATCTACCGCGACGGTGAGAAGATTGAAGAACTGACCAAAGATGACGCAACCATCGAAAACATCGAAAATATGATCAAAAAGTATGCAGCCCAAGCTTAATAAAAGCTGCAAATAAAGAAAAGAAAGGGGATAAACTATGCGTCTAGAAATCGGAAACATCCTGATTAAGGATATCCAGTTCGCAGACACGACTAAGGTGGAAAATTCCGTTCTCTACATCAACAAGGATGAGATGATCAAGGAAATCAACACCGACGACAAAATTGCCTCCGTTGACCTCGACATCGCCAAACCAGGCGAAAGCATCCGCATCACTCCTGTCAAGGACGTGATCGAGCCCAGAGTAAAAGTTGCCGGAAACGGTGGCATTTTCCCGGGATTCCTTTCCAAGGTTGATCAGGTCGGAGAAGGCCGCACTCATGTCCTGAAAGGGGCAGCTGTTGTTACCACCGGTAAGATCGTCGGATTCCAGGAAGGAATCATCGATATGACCGGAATCGGAGCGGACTACACCCCGTTCTCCAAGACCCTGAACCTGGTTGTTGTCGCAGAACCCATCGAAGGACTCCTGCAGCATGACCATGAAGAGGCAGTTCGTCTGCTCGGCTACCGTGCCGCAAGATATCTTGCTGAAGCCGGCCGCAACATCGAGCCCGATGAAGTCAACGTATACGAGACCAAGCCGATCTTCGAACAGGCCGCTCAGTATCCGGAACTCCCGAAGGTTGCTTATGTCTACATGCTTCAGACCCAGGGCCTGCTGCATGACACCTACGTCTACGGCGTAGATGCCAAGAAGATCATCCCGACCTTCATTTATCCGACCGAAGTCATGGATGGAGCCATCGTGTCCGGAAACTGCGTATCAGCCTGCGACAAGAACCCCACCTATGTTCACATGAACAACCCCATCATCCACGATCTTTATGAAAGACATGGAAAAGACTACAACTTCATGGGAGTTGTCATCACCAACGAGAACGTTTATCTGGCTGACAAGGAAAGACATTCCAACATGGTCGCCAAGCTCGTTGAATGGCTCGGCGTTGATGCAGTCATCATTTCTGAAGAAGGCTTCGGCAACCCGGACGCTGACCTCATCATGAACTGCAAGAAAATCGAGAAGAAGGGCATCAAGACCGTCATCGTCACCGACGAATATGCCGGACAGGACGGAGCTTCCCAGTCTCTGGCCGATGCTGATCCGATCGCGAATGCCTGCGTCACCGGCGGAAACGCCAACCAGCCGATCGTTCTGCCGAAACTTGACCGTGTCATCGGACACATCAACTTCGTCAATACCATCGCCGGCGGACACAATGAATCCCTCAGAGGAGACGGAACCATTGAAGGTGAGATTCAGTTCATCACCGGTGCTACTTCTGAAGTCGGATACAACAAACTGACCGCAAGAACCAAGTAATTCCCCTTATTCAAACCAAACGGGACTTGTCCCAATCATCGACCAAAATAAATCAAATCGAAGGAGAAATATTTATGAGCCGTTATGATGGTAAGAAAATCATCGTAATCGGAGATAGAGACGGTGTTCCGGCACCAGCTATCACCGAGTGTTTAAAAGATATTGACTGCGAAGTTGTCTTTGCGTCAACTGAGTGTTTCGTCTGAACAGCTGCAGGCGCTATGGACCTTGAAAACCAGAAGAGAGTTCTCGAAGCAACCGAAAAATTCGGTCCCGAGAATGTCGTGGTTCTCATTGGTGCATCAGAAGCCGAAGCTGCCGGTCTGGCAGCGGAAACAGTTACAGCTGGTGACCCCACATTTGCAGGCCCCCTGGCTGGAGTTAGCCTTGGGCTGAGAGTTTACCATTGTGTTGAACCTGAATTCAAGGATGAAGTCAATGCTGATGTTTATGAAGAACAGATCGGCATGATGGAAATGGTTCTCGAAGTAGACGAGATCATTGCTGAAATGAAGGGCATCCGCGAACAGTACACCAAGTTCCAAGACTAATTTAAATCGAAATACGAATAAGGAGGAATTGTACGAACATGAGTAAACTCAAAGTAGTACACTATCTGAACCAGTTCTTTGCCGGCATCGGTGGAGAAGATAAAGCAGACGTTGCACCTCAGATTCTGGAAAATCTCCCCCCTGTAACCCAGCAGCTGTCCAAGCTGTTAGGCGAAGATTATGAAGTAGCCGGCGCAGTTGTCTGCGGAGACTCCTACTTCAATGAAAATCTTGATACAGCCAGAGAAGAAGTGCTGAACATGATCAACTCATTCAATCCGGATCTCGTGATCTGCGGACCTTCCTTCAATGCCGGACGTTATGGTATGGCTTCTGCCACCGTTGCATCCGATGTCGAAGCGAAGCTCAAGGTGAAAGCCTTTGCCGCCATGTACGAAGAAAACCCGGGTGTTGACGTATTCCGCAAGAAGGTATACATCGTTAAGACTTCTGACTCCGCTGCCGGTATGAGAAAAGCTCTTCCCGCAGTTGTAGAGTTCGCAAAGAAGTATGTTTCCGGCGCAGAACTGCACCCGGAAGCCGATGGATTCTTCTCCAAGGGAGTCCGTGTCAATCAGTTTGTTTCTGAAAGAGGTTCCAAGCGGGCCGTTGACATGCTGATTAAGAAGATGAAGGGCGAAGAGTTCGTTACCGAATATCCGATGCCTGAATTCGACCGCGTTGATCCCAATCCGGCCGTTAAGGACATCACCAAGGCGAAGATCGCTCTGGTTACCTCCGGCGGAACCGTTCCTTTTGGTAACCCGGATCACATCGAATCATCCTCCGCTTCCAAGTACGGCGAGTATGACATCACCGGATTTGACAGCCTGAAGAAGGGTGAATGGGAAACCGCTCACGGCGGATATGACCCGACCTACGCCAATGACGTTCCAGACCGCGTACTGCCGGTTGACGTTCTGCGCGACCTGGAAAAGGAAGGCAAGATCGGCGAGCTCTACAAATACTTCTACACCACCGTTGGAAACGGAACAGCCGTTGCTTCCTCCAAGGCTTTTGCCGCTGAATTCAGCCAGAAACTGAAAGCAGACGGAGTGGACGCAGTTATCCTGACCAGTACGTGAGGCACCTGTACACGTTGCGGTGCAACAATGGTTAAAGAAATTGAAAGAGCTGGCATCCCGGTCGTTCACATGTGTACGGTCGTTCCGATCTCCCTGACGGTTGGTGCTAACCGGATTATCCCGACGGTTGCGATCCCGCATCCGCTTGGAAACCCGGCCCTGACTCCGGAAGCTGAAAAGGTTCTGCGGCGCAAGCTGGTCGAGAAGGCTCTCAAGGCTCTCGAGACAGAAGTTACCGAGCAGACTGTATTCGAAGACTAATTCCAAATATACTGGCGGCCTCATTAAGCAGCTGGTGATTGAAACCATGGCTGCACGATTTGTTCGTGCAGCCACGATTTCAAAAAGAATTGTATAAATAATCAAATGTTATAATTTTTAGTCAACCGACTAACTTGGAGGTAACTTAATGAGACCTGTATTGAAAAGCGCAAGCTATATCCTTGTCCATACACCTGATATGATCGTGCACAACGGCACGACGGTTCTGACCGAAAAAGTTACAAGCCCTGATTCAGAATTCCTCAAGACGGTGGAATCCAAGATCAGATCCTATGAAGATGTAATCAACTATGCCCCCAACCAGGTATACATCGGGAACATGAAGCCGGAAGCACTGCGCGACCTGGCAGAACCCTGGTGCAACACTCCGGTGGAAGGCACAAGAGAAGGAAAATACGGTTCGATTGTTCCGCAGGATGAATTCATCGCCATGATGAAAGTATCCGATGCATTTGACCTGGTATTCCTCAACAGGGAATTCACGGCTGATGTGAAGAAAAAAATGGAACAAAGCCCATTATATAATGCAACTGACCTGGCTGACCTGAAGGACGGCGCAGATCAGGCCGACATCGACAAGATGGTTGCCGACCACGGCGAACCGCTGATCCATGAAGGCAAAGTCATTGGTGTCATCAAGCGTGCACACGACATTGACAGCAACCTGACTGCACATATCATTTTTGAGAACCTCGTCGTGAAGGCTTCCGGAATCATCGCTGCCCGCGAGCTGTTCCTCAAGAGCGGCCTGAATCCTGAAGACGTAGAATATGTCATCGAGTGCTCCGAAGAAGCCTGCGGCGACATGAACCAGAGAGGCGGCGGCAACTTCGCCAAAGCCATCGCTGAAAAAGCCGGAATGGTCAACGCCACCGGATCCGACACCAGAGGATTCTGTGCAGCTCCGACTCATTCCCTGATCCACGCTGCCGCCCTGGTTGCTTCCGGAACCTACACCAACGTTCTCGTTGTTGCCGGCGGAGCTACCGCAAAGCTTGGAATGAATGCCAAGGATCATGTCAAGAAGGGTCTCCCGGTTCTGGAAGACGTTCTCGGCGGATTCGCCGTTCTGGTCAGCCAGGATGACGGAGTTTCCCCCGTTGTCAACCTGACCGCTACCGGACGCCACACCGTAGGCACCGGATCCTCACCCCAGGCTGTTATTACCTCCCTGGTAACCAACGCTCTGGATAAGGCTGGTCTGAAGATCACCGACATCGACAAGTATTCCGCAGAAATGCAGAATCCGGATATCACCAAGCCGGCCGGCGCTGGAGATGTTCCGACCGCCAACTACAAAATGATCGGAGCCCTTGGCGTAAAGCGCGGCGAGATGGAGAAATCCTTCCTCAATGACTTTATCGTGAAGCATGGTGTTCCCGGTTTTGCACCGACTCAGGGACACATTCCGTCCGGTGTGCCGATCATTGGATACGCCATCGACGAACTGAAAGAAGGCAACCTGAACAAGGTAATGGTTATTGGTAAGGGATCTCTGTTCCTCGGCCGCATGACTAACCTGTTTGATGGTGTTTCCTTCATCATGGAAAAGAATGAAGGGGCAGCTCCTGCCGAAACCGGATCCTCCATGGATGAATCCAAGGTCAAGAGCCTCATTGCAGACGCCATGAGAAAGCTGGCAGAAAGCCTGTCCGAAGAGGTTTAAAACATATGGATGAGAGAAAATTAATCTCCAAGACGTTCCTTGAAATAGCGGACGCCCTGGAAAAAGGCAAGAGTCTGGGAGGTCACCGGATCGGTCTGACCACCTTAGGTTCTGAGCACGGCGAGAAGGCTCTGCTTCAGGGCGCTCTCCTGGCGAAGAAGCAGTTCCCGCAGATCGATGTGGTTCTGATCGGACCCAAGAATGATACCGGGCTGGAAACACTGGAAGCCAACAACGAAGATGAGCAGTACAAAGTCATGGAAGAGGCGCTGGACTCCAAGAACATCGAAGCCTGCGTCACCATGCACTACAACTTCCCCATCGGTGTTTCCACCGTTGGAAAAGTCGTAGCACCTGCCAACGGACGTGAAGTCTATATCGCAACCACGACCGGAACCTCCTCTGCCCACCGGGTAGAAGGCATGGTCAAGAACGCCATCTATGGCATCATCGCAGCCAAGGCTGCCGGCGTAGAGAAGCCAAAAGTTGGTATTCTCAACGTGGATGGTGCCAGAGCGGTGGAAATCGTTCTGAAAAACCTCAAAGCCAAGGGCTATGACATTGAGTTCGGTGAATCCGAGCGCGCCGACGGCGGAGCCGTTCTGCGGGGCAATGACCTGCTGATGGGCGCGGTTGATGTTGTCGTAACCGATACCCTGACCGGCAATCTGCTGATCAAGTTGTTCTCTTCCTTCACCTCCGGTGGAAAATACGAGACAACCGGTTCAGCCTATGGCCCGGGAATCGGCGAAGGCTACGACCGCAATGTCCTGATTCTGTCCAGAGCATCCGGTACCCCGGTAATCGCCAATGCCATCAAGTATGGCTATGATGTGGTTCACGGCGGCATCAACAAGCTCGCTGAGGCAGAATTCAAGAAGCTCAACGCCATGAACTGGCTGAGCCTGGTTAAGAAGGATGACAAGAAAGCGGAGAAGAAGGAAGCTGCTGAAATCAAGGCGCCCAATAAAGTGCCGGTAACCGGAAGCATCTCCGGCATCGACATTATGGAACTTGAAGACGCAGTGAAGGTTGTCTGGGCCGGCGGCATCTATGCCGAATCCGGAATGGGCTGCACCGGACCTGTTCTGCTGGTTCCTGAAGATAAAGTGGCTGAATCCACCGGACTTCTGGCGAAAGCCGGATTCCTGGCAGCTGAGTCTTCCATCTGTTAATATCCCACAAGAATGCAGACTGCGGTCTGCATTCTTTTTAGACAAGCAGTCAGCGAATGTGATGTTCATACCATCGCTTCGCTGACTTTCTTTTTTTGTAACTACAAATCGCCCTTTTTTTGATATAGTAGTAATCATCGAAAGGTAGGGTGACTATATGAGAAAACGAGCTTATCAAATGACTGGTCTGATTTCCCTTGGCCTGAGTGCTATGATTCTGGCCGGATGCAATATCAATCTGCCAACCAGCCGGCCGGCAGAATCACAGCCCGGGGTTACTACCGCCGGGTCCACTGCCACCACAGCTGCCACCAAGCCTGGTACACAGTCCAGCCAGACCCTGCCGGAAACTTCGCCGGCGACCACAGCAATCGAAACTCAGCCGGTGACAGTCCCTGTGACAGTCCCTGCTACCATCCCGGCCACCATACCGACTACCAAGCCAGCCACCAAGCCAGCCACCAAGCCAGCCACTAAACCCGCCACCAAGCCGGCAACAAAGCCTGCGACCAAGCCCGCCACTACCACATCCACAAAAACGACCACTTCCGGTGCCACCGGTGCGTATGCCGATATTTCCAATAAACGATACGAGTGGAGCTACGGCTATCCCACCAGCTGGGTGACAGACTTTTCCGGACACTGGAATTACAGTTCCGGCAAACTCTATCTGACCATGGATCTGGGATACGAGATGGGCTATACCAATGTCATTCTGGATACCCTGCGGGATAAGGGTGTCAAAGTAACCTTCTTCGTCACGACGGAGTATATCAAAGAAAATCCCGGAAAAGTCCGGCGGATGCTGGATGAAGGCCATAAAGTCGGCAATCATTCCACCAAGCACATCAACATGGTGAAATTAGCCGAAACCAGTGAGGACCCACTGGTCGAGAATACGAAAAAGTGGGAGGCTGCCTATCAGGAAGCTACCGGCCGTACCAGTCACCTCTACCGCGCGCCGGAAGGCGTATTCAGCAAACGTGGAATGACCATTCTCGAAGATATGGGCTATGACATTATCTTCTGGGGAGCGGCTTATGCCGATTACGATGAAAACAACCAGCCCAGTGTCGAGACCGCAAAGGAAAAGCTCTATAAATTCATCAGCTCTGGCGACGTCGTTCTGCTTCACCCATTCAAGACGAATTCAGAGCTTCTGCCGGAGTTCATCGATGACATGCGGGGCAGGGGCTATGATTTCTCCCTGGTCCCCTAAACGGGTCAGAGGCAGAAATTCATCACCAACAGATTCGACTCATATTCTGAGGTTCTGTAGTTTGCAGAGCCTCAGAATATTTTTTTAAATATTTTTCCGAACGTGTGTTTACGAGAAAATATGTTCGATTTTTGTCCCGACAAGTTCCTATACTTGAATCAAACCAACAAACAAAGGAAAAGGAGGGACAGCAGGGCGGGATTCAATGTCCCCTGCGATGAATATGAAAATCAAACTTCAATTTACATTAGGAATCATAATGGCGATGTGTCTCTTTGTCATCACATACCAGGCCTTCTGGCGGGCAGTGGGGTATCTTGTCGGGATTCGCCCATAAACCAGGCCGCAGAGTCTGAAATCGCACCAGAGGGCTCCTCAACGGGTTGTCAGGTCATCAGGTCATCAGGTCATCAGGTCGAATAAATCATCAGGGCAACTGGAAACCGGTCATTGACTGGATCGTTATTTAGGGTTCATTGAGACCAGAAAAAAACAGACTGCAGCCCGGGGGCGGCAGTCTGTCATTGCAGACATGAAACCTGTTCTCATTCTTCCTTTTAGAGGAGAATCAACAGGATGGGGGCAGTGACCAGAATGGAGAGAATAACCCGTTCCACCCAGAGAATGATGTAATCCTTCATCGTCAGGGGAATGTCTGTTGCCATCATGCAGGGGATGGAGGCTGAGAAGAACAGGATTTCGGATACGCTGACAACAGCGACCAGCATCCGGGTCATGAGCGGAGCATCCACCACAAAGGCAGCGGGCAGAAGCATTTCAGCGATGCTGGTAGCCAGAGCCTGTGCGGTCAGGAAGGGTTCTGGCGTCATGGTCAGATAGGTAAAGGGAACGAAAATATAGCCGATGATGTCGAAGATCGGAGTATATCTGGCGATCAGAAGACCGAGCATGCCAACACCAAGCAGTGACGGGGCAATATTCAGAGCCATTTTGAAGCCGTCGATGAAGTTGTTCATCATGACTTTGCCGACGCTGGGTGATTGATGGAAAACATCCATAGCTTCGCCCATCGCGCGGCTGAAGGTGATGGGTTTCTGTTCTTCTTTTACTGCCGGTGAGCCATCGATGTAAGTATCAGGCTTTTTTGACAGGGGATAAATGTGCGTAGTGATCGCTGTGACCACAAAGGTTACGACGGCGGTCAAAATGAAGTAAAAGACCCATCGATCCATAATGCCCAGCGTCTTGGCCACGATGATCATAAAAGTGGCGGAAACGGTGGAAAAACCAGTGGCGATGATAGCGGCTTCTTTCGTTGTGTAGCGTTTTTCCTGATAAACCCGGTTGGTGATCAACAGAGCCAGGGAGTAGCTGCCCACGAAGGAAGCGACGGCGTCAACGGCCGAGCGGCCCGGAGTGCGCCAGATCGGACGCATGATTTTTTCCATATAGACGCCGATAAATTCCATCAGACCGAACTCAGTAATGAATCCCAGGAAAATTGATCCGATGGGAACGATGGTGGCGACGGATACCAGTATGCTGTTCCAGATGAGGGGCAGCATATTTTTTTCATGAATGGCAGCCGGTCCCATTTTTGTGACAAACAGGAAGGCGAAAACCAGGGCAACCAGTTTCAGAATATAAAAAATCATGGCGGAGGTTGATTTAGCCCAGCTTTTTTTCATGGTCGAATAAACGACGCCGGCGATGACCATGATCAGACCAAAGATCAGATTGTAGTTGGGAATCTTCTTGATGGCGGTGACTATGTGGTCCAGGGGAATACTGCTGGTGTTGTTAAAACCTTAACTTCCTGAAATTTTCCCACTAAAGATCGAATTGACCCAATTAATCTGCATCTGAATCCCTTTTGATGTAGTCCAGAATCTCCTCAAAGGAGCGCTTGCTTTTCGCGATCGCCTCCATTAATTCCCGGTCTCTCATTGCCTGTCTCTTTTGGAGCAGTTCCTTCAGTACAGCCGCTTCCGCGTCATATTTGGCCTTGGCTTTGGCCAGGGCAGCCTCGGATTTCCTTATTTTCTCATCAATCAGGATCTTGGGTCCTCTTGGCATTATAGTTCTCCTCTCAACCGTTCATTGATTTGATTTGCCTTGGTCTTTATGTTTGCCACATCCAGTCTGACGGCCTTCAGGATTGCTTTCTGCGTGGCTGTCACCGCGTGGCTTAAGCGATAGTTGCCATCTCCCATCCTCGTCATCTCAATCTTTTCCAGTTCCCGCAGCGCGGCTGGAACCGTCATGTAATTGGCTTTACGGTCGTTGTTTACCATCTCCGCTTTCAGTAGAGTGTACAGACGGCTTCGAATGATTGTGGCAACGAACTCAATAAAGATTTTAGCCGATACTGATTCGTTGGAGTGGACCCGAAGACTCTTGTTGCCCAGATAGGACTTGCTTCCACGGAATAACTTTTCCGATACATCACGCCCCTTATACAAGGTGATCGCTTCCTCGGCGGTCATCTTTTTGAGGTCACAATGACGAAATATCCGCAAAGCTTCAGCTCGCGTTCAATCACGGCTTCCTTCTCTTTAAGGGCGAGGAAGGTCCCATCCTGATCATAGAAGACCTCAAAATATTGATTGTAGCTCTCCGGCACACTCATCACTTTCCCCTGATAAGGAGCCATGAGAGCAGCCATGCGCTCGACCTTTGCTTTCAATGCAGAGCGTTCCCAGGTTTGCTTTTCATCGCTGTGAAACAGATGGAAATAGCGGTCGTTTCGATCGGACTCATAGAGCTTATGCCGGACGGTAATGCCCGATACATCATAGGCTTTCACCCTACGATTCCAACTCTCTTCGAAGCTCCCCCGATGCGCCATGATCAGTTCATTGACCAGCTTGGCTCTCCCTTTGAGCATCATGACAAAGTCATAGCCATATTGATCCATGTACTCAATGTTCTGGCGACTGAAGTAGCCCCGGTCAAGAATAAACCCGATTTTGCGATAGCCATAGGCATAGGCACGATCAAGCATGTACTGCAGTTGGGAAACATCTACAATACTGCCGGGATATTCCTCATAGAATAGTGGGACCTGATTGCTGGTGTCATAGGCAATCGCGTAATTGAAGATGGGACAGCCCAGATCGACTTTCGGGTGTCCGAACTCCACCAGCTCAAGATCTCCAGCCTGGCAATTCTTATTCGTGGAATCATACGAAATATAGATTTTCTCTCGATGGTCTCTGGCTGCATTCCAGTCATTCAAGAACCCCATACTTTGCTCATCACTCATCTGGCTTAGGAAGCCGGAGATCTTGGAATCACTGTACATATGCATGTTTTCCGTGAACAGGGGATGGTTGTAAGCATAGTCGGGATAATACTGAGAGGCGTTGTTTTCGCAGATGATCGAATAGATCGCCAGATCCAAAAACAGGCCCAGATCAGGAAAGTTAAAGTATCGGCCCAGCAGCTCAGGCAGTTTGTAGGCTTCAACGATCTGCTGCAGGACAATGAATGCCCCAACCTTGAGGGTATAGCTTCGACGAATTGTACTCTTTTGGACCGGAAGTTCAACTTCGGGAAAATACTTCAAAAAATTCTCGTTGGGTACCATTCGCTCCGGATTGTCCGGATCCTGTTTGCCGATGGTGACTCGTTTAGGGATGGTATACTTTCGCTCCGGATAATAGATCCGCTCGTATTCGAAGTCGATATAGACCGCATTTTTCTTTTTCTGATGAGTTATTTTCCCTGGAATATCAGGTACATCAACGACACAATCAAGATACATTTCGGGTACTTCCTTTAGTGTTATTTAATACTAAATATTGTATAACAAAAGTCCCATGAGTACAACCATTAAAGACTGTATTCATGGGCTTTGATCAACTTTTTTTGACGATGAAATTTCTTTAGTGTTATTAATTCAGGAAGTTAAGGTAAAAAACACAGGGACAAAGAACATGAAAATACCGATGGCTGAGAAAAGTAAGAATAGTAAAATGTCGGTTGAACTGTAACTTTTTTTAGTGTTATTCATCCTGCTCACTCCTTTTGATATACCAGATTTTTGATGGGAATTCGGCAATGGCATGTTCAGTGTCAAATCACCTCCTGTTGACCGGTCCACAACCTTGCGCAGTGGGAGCCATGAGCATTGCCTATAGAAATCATATTACAATAATGATGAGCATATCAATCTGAGTTTTACAGCGTTTTATACTAGAAATTAATCCTTGACGACCAAGGGGTTTTTGCGTGGACGTCCACGCTTACCTTTGTTCGTCTTTTTCACCACGTAGTCCGGGGCGCATCCCTCAGGGATCTCAAAGCCAAGAGCTTCGCATATGTCGACCTGTTTCCCCACAAACGGGGTAATGTACGCCTTCGTGTTGGGGTGCTCGATACAGCGAATCGGCCTCATCTCGTTTAACACATCCGCTACCGAGTGAAACTGTTCAGCCAGCTTTGTTTTGCGGACATGGCTTAGGTAACAGCCCATGATCTGGGCAACAAAGAGAATAAAGGAACGACCAATCTTTCCGGTTTCCGTTGATGTTCGCTGGCGGTCGGCTCCCAGGACCCCTTTCATCAGGGCAAAATACTTCTCCTGTTCATCCCGCAGCCTGTAATGCCGATTAGCACTCAACGCATCCATGTCCAAACCATGGGTCGTGTTGGCAAAGAAACCTGCTTCTCGCCGACACCGGATGACCTTATTCTCATCCAGGCTGAAGTCCTCCAGGATTCGAGTTTTCGCATTGTACTTCAAACGATAAAACCGGAAAGCCTGTTTCAGCGTTTCATCATCGTCCAAAGGAATTTTATTCACAAGGGACGCTTCCAAGGCTTCTCTCTGAGCTGCCAGAGCAATGTCCAGATCCGTTAGTTCATTGCCTCGGCGGATGGGATCAAAGTACAGGTTCAGTTTCAGATTTTCTGCTTTCTTGACGTTGTCACGCTGCCCTTCGATCTGGTAATCCATATCTTTCTGCAGATAGTAGATCCGTTCCTCCGGATCCACTTGCATACCCTCCGGGTGGTGGCCGAAGTTTCCGAATTCATCGATCAACTGACGAACATGTTTCTGGCCGGTTTTGGTTCCCATGATCATGCGTTGCTGCTGGTCGATGTATAGTTCCAGATTGCGGATCGATTCATACCCCCGGTCAGTGATCAGGATGATTCGTTTCATGCCGGCCTGTTTCAAATCCTTCAGGATCACGGCCAGGCTTCGGGAGTCAGGGGTGTTTCCGGCAAAGCTGCGATAATAGACTGGCATGTGGCCATCCAAGGTGTAGACTACTACTTCCAGGGTTTGTGGAAGGGGCAGATGTTCTTTGTTCCGCCCGTAATGGATATCTGCCAGCGAGTGTCCGTAGCTGGAACAGCTTGTGGAATCGACAGCACAAACCTCATTGTCGTGGAGTCGGCGTGCCCGCAGACGCAAGAACGCCATGCGATCCTGCTCTGTAATGGACTGGGTAAACCTGGTAATATACGGAGAAGAGAGTGGCTTTGCCCGTGGTGTTTTTGCTATGCGCTGCCAGGAAGCCAGTTGGTTATAGGTCTCTCGTCCACAAAGTAGATAGAGGGCCAGTGTCATGAGGGTATCTACTTTTTCCTTATCTCCGTCAAATGTGCTCATGAGGTCGAATCTCAGGCCGGTCTGCTCCGCAATCTTCTCTAAAAGCCAGATGTCGCCGTAAAGCCGGTTCTCATCCTGACTTTCAATAACCGGCCTTCCCGTCTTCCGCCGTCCTGACAGTTTGTCAATTTCACTTAGATCCCAGCCTTCCGGGAAGACGAGCTTGCCTCGTTCCTCGATTGACTCCAGAAGATAGTTCTTCCCCGGAATGAACTTAAGATCATCTGTTACCGTCCCCCAATAAACGTGGCGGTATTCTCGTTTTCCGGTCTTTGGGTTCACTCTGGCCGGCTGTGTACTGGCATAGTGGTATCCATTATTGTGATGGATCGAGACCCGGTAAGGGCTGTTAGAATCAGTGGGACGAGCCATTGTTATCCCCTCCTGTTATTAGTATAATTATACTAATAACAGGAGGGGATAACAAGAGGGAAAGAGCTGATTTTCTCAGATATTACAAGCGTTTCACGAGTATGAAGATCGTTATTAGTATAATTGTTTGCAAAACTCAGAATATCAAGGGGCTGGATGGTAATTTGGGATGAAACCGGGCTGTCATCCATGAAAATTGATAAATAAAAAATCACCTGACCTACCAACTGGGCAGATCAGGTGATTACTTCTCTTTCATTCTGTTCCCGAATCATAGGGGTGATTGGGAAGGATTGGGGGAGTCAGGATGGATTATTACGGCTGGTCTGATGCCAGATCCTGTTCCGCTTCACTGACAAGTTCATTGATAAGATCCTGGACCTTGACGATTTCATTGACACGGTAGGCATTGCTGCCGGCAAACACCAGGCCGTTCTCTCCCTGAACTGAACTCATCAGGGCATCGGAAATGCAATAAGGTGTGGTCTTTGGATCGCAGGGAGCCAGGCATTTATAGCAGCGCCGAACTCGGATCCGGCCTTGGTCAAGGGTTCGGGTAAAGTCGTTCTGAATGGCACGTCCGGGCATTCCCACCGGGCTGCTGATCAGTCGGATGTCCTCTTTTTTGGCATTGACGTATGCCATTTTGAAGTTGAGATGGGCGTCGCATTCTTCCGTGCCGACAAAGCGGGTTGCCATCTGAACTCCGCTGGCCCCCAGCTTGAGGAATTTGGCGATGTCATGACCGGTGAAGATGCCTCCAGCGGCAATGACAGGTATTTTTATGCCGTATTTTTCTTCGTAGGGGCGGATCGCTTCGATGACTTCCGGAATTAACTGCTCCAGCGTCTTGTAGCTGCCGCTTTCCATTTCTTCTTTCTTAAAGCCTAAATGACCGCCGGCTTCCGGCCCCTCCACAATGAACAGGTCGGCTGTCCGCTGGAATTTCTTGTCATAGACTTTTGAAATCAGGCCGGCAGCTTTGCCGGATGAGACAATGGGAGCGATTTTGGTCTTGGTGCCAGCGACCAGTTCCGGCAGATCCAGGGGGAGTCCGGCACCGGTAACCACCAGGTCGATCCCTTCGTTGATTGCTGTCATGACGAGTTCCTTGTAGTTATTCATGGCAGCCAGGACATTAATGCCGATGATTCCATCCGTCAGTTCTCTGGCCTTACGGATCTGGGCAATGATGGACCGTCGGTTCGCCTCAAAATTGTTGGTAACGAAATCTGGCTCCCGAAAGCCCGTCTGGACTCCGGAAATGACGCCGATTCCTCCGGCGTTGGCCACCGCGGCAGCCAGACCGGACAGGGATACCCCGATGCCCATGGCTCCCTGAAGAATCGGAACTTTCGCAACCAAATCGCCTATTCGTAGTTCATTTAATTTTTTGATGATGATCATTCTCCTGATATGTTTAATTTCATGGTTCAGTGCCTATTATATAGCAATTTAGTTTGATAATCAAAACATCTGTTGTCGGCGTGAAAATTTGGCAGGTCATTTTATCTGACGTGCTTCACTCCGCTATTTTGCCTCAACTCAACGGATTCTGGAGGACCCGGGAAGGGGACAGGTGATGGAACGAATGACCAGATTCCGCACCTTGACTGAAAATAAGTTATTTTTTACGAAGGATTTTTGCTTGAATATTTGATTTCACGAGGCTATAATAGGGGTAATTGAATCAAGCAATTCATTGAACTGGAAGAGTACTTCAGTAAGGTTATTTTCAGAGAGTCCGTGGCGGTGGGATACGGACAGTGGACGACCGGAGGAATGGACCAGATAGAAGCAGTCCGAAATCGCAGGAGAGTAGTAACTGACGGATGCCCACCGATACAAGGGATAAGATATTTTACCGTATCTGACAAAGTGGGATCCATAGGGTCCAATTTAGGTGGCACCGCGAGCAGAGAGCTTCGTCCTATTCAGGGATGAAGCTCTTTTTTATATGCTCATTTTCTACGAAGGGAGGGAAACGGAGATGACCTGAAAGTCAGCAGAAACTCAAGATGATGAATCAGACTGGACCAATAATCGAACAAAGGAGTATTTTCTGATGAACACAAAAAAACTGGTAACCGCCGCTCTCCTCCTGGCTATGGGGTATCTCCTGCATATGATGATGCCAGGGCTTCCCTTGGGCAATATGAAGCCTGATCCCTTTCTGGCAATGATGTTTCTGGCGCTGATGCAAATGGAAGATTTGAAGAGCGCCTGCCTGATCGGCCTTGCCGCAGGACTTCTGACCGCTCTGACCACAACGTTTCCCTTTGGACAGATCCCAAACCTGGTGGATAAAATGATCACGGCCCCCATGGTCTATCTGCTGCTGCAACAAGTCAGGCACCTTCGGCCGGTCAGCCGGCTGGTTCTGATTACCCCCATCGGGACGTTGATCAGTGGTTCAATATTTCTTTTCAATGCGCAGGTCTTTTTTCAACTGCCAGCACCTTTTTCGGTTCTTTTGATTGGCGTGGTTGTTCCGGCAATGATCAGCAATACCATTCTGGCAGCAGTTGTGGGAAAAGCTTTGGACCGCCTCCGCCTGCCGATTCATACCTTAGGTTGATGAACAGCAAAATGGTCGATTGATATCACAGACGAGATAAAGATAAAAATAAGCTGAAACCGCGATAGTGATGTAATCACCCGGTTTCAGCTTATTATGATTGATCTGGTACTCCCAACAGGGATCGAACCTGTATCTGACCCTTAGGAGGGGCCTGTTCTATCCATTGAACTATGAGAGCGGACACATCAGTAATTTTAAACTAAATCCAGCAGAGCGTCAAATTATTTGACATCCTGTGGATCTGTTTCGACCTCTGTCGGAGCGGGCATTTCCTTCGGCTTTCGGGTGTATTGATAGATCAGGTACAAAATTCCGAGGGAGCCCATGATGACTGAAATGAGCTGAGCGGTTCGAAGTCCGCCGACCCAGAGAGAATCTGTCCTCAGGCTTTCAATGAAGAAGCGTCCCAGGGAGTACAGGATCATGTACCAGGCCAGAATGGTTCCTTCATGGTGTTTCTTCCGTTTCCAGAATAAAACAATCAGCAGAATGCCCATCAGAATGTTCCAGGTCGACTCGTACAGGAAGGTGGGGTGGAAGTATTGTCCGTTGATGTACATGCCCTCTTGAATGAAGGCTGGGAATTGCTGGATGAATTCCTTCGTTACCGGTCCGCCGTGAGCTTCCTGGTTCATGAAGTTGCCCCAGCGGCCAACGGCCTGTGCCAGGATCAATCCGGGAGCGGCAGCATCCGCCAGGGACAGCATATAGGCAGTGGGCTTTTTCTTGATCACTTTGTAGAGAATAACCCCTGCCACCGCTCCGATCAGTCCGCCATGAATGGCCAGGCCGCCTCCACGGATGTTGAGAATTTCAATCAGATGATCTTTATAGTTCGACCATTCGAAGGCGACGTAATACAGTCGGGCGCCGATGATGGCCAAAGGGAACGCATACAGGAACGCATCGAGAAAGTCATCGAAGCTGAGCTGCAGGTCGGCCCGAGTGGTATTGAATTTTGCGACCAGGAGTCCTAGAAGGACACCGGCCATGATCAGTACGGCATACCACATGATGTCAATACCGAAGAAGCGAAAGGCTACTGGATCCAAAGTAATGTTCCTCCTGTGATTTTCATATTTCTGATTATAGCACATAGCAGTGGGCGAACCGGTCGGTTCGAAGTCAGCTGTTCCGGCTGTTATTCTTCCGTATCGGTGGAATTCGGCGGAGTTTCATGGATGGGTTCGCGCTTCTGCCGTTTTTCTTGAACGGAAGCTTTTAGTTTCTTATACCCGTGTGATACCAGAATCACGGTGGGGATCATGGTCACAAGCATGATCATGCCGATGAGCAGGCTGAAATTATCCTTCATTCCAGGCAGGTTTCCAAAGAAGTATCCGACGGATATATATACTGTATTCCAGAATATGACTCCTGCAGTCAGAAAGGGCATGATGTGGGATGGCTCGGTTTGAGTAAACCCGGCAGCGAACGGCATGATTCCACGGAAGATGGGAATGAAACGGGAGAAAATAAAAGTTTTTCGGCCATTTTCCTCAAAGTAATCATGGGCCGCCTCAAAGTGATCCTGATTGATGAAATGGAAGCGGTGCTGTTTTTGATATTTCCTGCCGAAAAACCGGCCCAGATAGAAGCTGGTGATATCTCCCAGGAGAGTAGCGGATAAAAACAACGGGATCAGAACTTCAATCTGGACGTTCCTGGAGGTGGCGGAAAATGCGGAGCTGGCCAGTACAATGGAATTGCCCGGCAGGAAATTGAAGATCAGACCGCCGGTTTCCAAAAAAAGATTAATCCACAGAATCAGATAGGGGATGATTCCTGCCTGGGAAAACAGTTGATCCAGATGATACGGAAGACTGGATAAATAGTTTAGGGTTTCTCGGATAAACTGAATCATGAGCCGCCTCCTTTCCTGGATAAGTAACTACATTTTAGCTAAATTTGATTAGCCAGAAATGAAGAAAAAGGGAAATTTCAAAGAAACTGCAAATTTCTTTCATCTTTTCGACACCTTTGTTCAGTACGATGATAGTAGCTTCCCGAAGTTGACGGATTTTTTGCCGGCAGTTGGGTCAGTTGCAGCTTTGACTTCCCTGATTTAGATGTTGAACATCTGTTTCGGATTAGCCGTAAACCACGGACTTATGATCCTGCAAGGATTGCAAAGCCAGGTCATACTGTTTAATTTTTAGGAATGAGACGATACTATCCTGGAGGTGATAAACATGAAAGACGATAAAGAATTCAGTTATGAGATCAGCGAAACCATCCAGGTACTGTCAAAAAATGCCAAAGGATGGACCAAGGAAATAAATCTGGTGGCGTGGAATGGCAGACAGCCTAAGCTCGATTTGCGGGAATGGAACCATGGTGAAGGCAAGATGGGAAAAGGTGTGACGCTGACCGATGAGGAAGGAGAACTTCTATACAAGGCGCTGAAAGAACGTTACGATAAGAAATAAGAACGCCTGAGGGTGGAACTGACTCCAAGGATTCAAAATCAAAGATCCCGATCGAAGCCTGTCATTTCCAATCAGCCTGAGGCACTGAAGCAATCACAGTCGAGTGAGGTGAACATATGCGAGTGAGTAAAGCCCGGTCAATAAAGATATTCAATGACATGATCGGTAAAGCAGAGGAGATCATCAAGAACCCGGATCGTTTCAAGTCCATGCTGAAAGATGCCAGAGAAGTCATGGAAGGAAAAGGCAGCGGTCCCTTGCAGGATATCGCCAATCGCCTGAAGCTTCTCTGGATGATGCTTAATGACTATCGGAAGGGGGAATACCGCAGGCTTCCGGTTCGAACCGTATTGTCCATTGTTGGTGTTTTCCTGTATCTGATCTCACCGCTGGATGCCATTCCGGATTTTATTCCCTGGTTTGGAATGATCGACGATGTGTTCATCGTAAATTTTGTGTGGAAACAGCTGACTCAGGATCTGGAAGATTATCGAAACTGGCGACTCTTAAAGTCAGACCAGCCACTGTCCGCGCCGGGATATGAGGTTCCTCAATCTTACATCAACGTGGAATTTGAAACGCTGGACGAGACGGATCATTCCGATCTGGGGGATTGATTCCATTTCCTCCAGGGTTGAAACGCCAATAGAACTTCAGACGACAGAAGAGATGTCTGCAGTCTGAAGTTCCTTTCTTATCTCACAGGACTTCAAGTAAAAGAAATGATGGATTCACAGGGAACGGGAACAGGAACAGGGACAGGAGCAGAGAACAGGAACACGAATAGGGACTGGAACAGGGAACAGGTTTTTGATTCAGGCCAGCGGATTCACATCTGAGAATGAATTTCTCGGGGATTGAGGGGATCAGAGACAGGATGGGAGATTGGTAGGGACTTGATAACTTCTGGCGGGGGAGAGGATGTACCATGCCAGGGATCTGGGAAGAAATTTTGAGAAAGCATTGACACCGGGTCGGGATTTCAAGTATAATTTCTTTGTTGTCCATTTGGGATAACGTAAATACGGAGAGGTGTCCGAGTGGCCGAAGGAGCACGCCTGGAAAGTGTGTATAGGGGAAACTCTATCATGGGTTCAAATCCCATCCTCTCCGCCATAACCGTGCTAGATGGGGAACCAGCGATGCCCTGTAACCTGCGATCGCTACAGCAGGGTCGAATTCCCGGCAGAGGCCGTATGATTTATGCTGCACTCAGGAAGTGGTGTTGAGATCTTGGTCCCACGCAACATATGCCGGTGAACCTCGTCAGGACCGGAAGGTAGCAGCGATAAATCGGAATGTTATGTGTGCCGTGGCAAACCTGGGTTGAGCTAACCCTGGGCGACAATGAATCGTATTGGTCGAAGCCGGGTGCACGGTGTTCCCTATATAAAAAAAGTCACTGTTTCAGTGGCTTTTTTTATTTTCCGGAAGGAAGAGCATAAGCCGGGAACAGTTCCTGTATAATAGAAGAAGAGCAAGGAGGGATTGGATTTGGCCTATACCGCACTGTATCGTGAACTGAGACCGAAAGTATTTTCAGATGTCATCGGTCAGGAACATATCACTACGACTCTGAAAAATGAAATCATCGCCGGGCGGGTCGCCCATGCCTATTTGTTTTCCGGAACCCGGGGAACGGGCAAAACCACCTGCGCAAAAATCCTTTCAAAAGCATTAAACTGTCTGAACCTTGAAGGCGGAGAGCCCTGCAACCATTGTGAGAACTGTCTCCGGATTGATTCCGGCCTGTCATTGGACGTTGTGGAACAGGATGCAGCAACCAATAATAAGGTGGATGATATCCGCGATCTCATCGATGAGGTGCAGTATCCGCCGCAGGAAGGGAAGTACAAAGTCTATATCCTGGATGAGGCCCATATGCTGACGATGGGTGCCGTCAACGCGTTCCTGAAGACGCTGGAGGAACCGCCGGACAATACGGTATTTATTCTGGCCACGACGGATCCGCAGAAGCTTCCGATCACGATTTTGTCCCGCTGTCAGCGGTTTGAATTTCGGCGCATCAAAGCATCGGACATCGAAGAGCGTCTGCGCCAGATCGTCGATGAAAAAGGGATCCTGGCAGACAATAAAAGTCTGGCGCTGATTGCCCGGGTATCGGAAGGGGCAATGCGAGACGCGTTGTCGATTTTGGATCAGAGCATTTCCATGGGGCATGGGAAAGTGGATTACGGAATCGTCATCGGTATGCTGGGACTCATGGGGAAAGCCAAGATCTTTGAACTGACCGATGTCATCCTGAAAAAAGACATCGAGAAGGCTCTGATGGTTTTAGATACCATGACCGACAGCGGCAAAGACCCGTATTTTATAACCCGAGACTTACTGGAACACTTCCGCAATATGCTCATCACCAAAGTCATCCGGAATAATCCGGACGAACTGGTGGAGGCCGCGCAGGAAGACCTGGAGCGATACAAGGAGCAGGCGCTGATGATACGGGATCAGGAAATCATCAAGGTCATCCGCATCCTGCAGACCGCGGAAGAACAGAGCAAGCGGAGCTCCCAGGGACGAATCTACCTGGAGCTCGCCCTGATTAAGATCTGCAACGGCGAAATGGACTACGGCATGGATTCACTGCTGTCCCGCCTGAATCATCTGGAGGAAAAGCTCAAGGAGGGACTGGAAGCCGGACTGGCTTCGCCGGCAGCGCGGGCCAAGCCTGAAGCGGCCGTCGAGCGTCAGGGAACTCCCCGTCCGGAGCCGGCCAAGAGCGAACCGGAACGGACCGCCATTATGGAAAATCCCGAATCCAAGCTGACGCTGCAGACTGTGCGCAGTGCCTGGAATGAAGTCGATGAAGCTCTTCGAGCCAAACGCCAGATGGTGATCCGGGCTTCCCTGTTCGAAGGGGAGATCGCTTCGGTCAAAAATGGAGTGATCACGTTGGTATTCCCGGAGAAATACAGTCATAACAAGAAACGGCTGGAAAAGAACGAGTTTCGGCTTGTACTGGAAGATACGATTTCCATGATTCTGGGCGAAAAGATCCAGCTGGATTTGAAAGTGAAATCCGAAGGCGGCCTCGCCAGCCAAAGGCCCCTGGAGGAGATCATTCGGGAGCAGGAATTGACGGACATTGATATTATCCCGTAGCCTTATGCTATAATTTAGAAAGATTAGTTCAACGGAGGAATGGAAAAATGGCCAAATTTGGCGGTGGTTTCCCGGGTGGCGGAAACATGAATAATCTGCTGAAGCAGGTGCAAAAAGCACAGAAGCAGATGGAAGAAAAGCAGAAAGAACTGGAAAGCAAGAATTATGAAGGATCTGCCGGCGGCAACGCGGTGAAAGCGGTTGTGACCGGGAAAAAAGAACTGGTTTCGGTGACCCTGGATCAGTCAGTGGTTGATCCGGATGATATTGAGATGCTGCAGGATCTGATTGTTCTGGCAGTAAACGGAGCGATCAAGCAGGCGGAAGAGGAAGCGGCCAATCTGATGAGTGAATTGACCGGAGGCATGAACATTCCCGGAATGTTTTAATCATGGATTTTTACCCAGCAGCGATTGAGAAACTCATCGATGAGTTTGCCAAGCTCCCCGGAATCGGCTATAAAACCGCGCAGCGCCTGACTCTGCATGTACTGAATCTGCCGCAGGAGGAAGTCACTCAGTTTGCCGAAGCGCTGATTAAAGCCCGAGGCACCCTGAAATTCTGTTCCGTCTGCGGTAATTTCACGGAGAAGGATCCCTGTGCCGTCTGTTCCAACCCGAGCCGGGATCATCACACAATCTGCGTCGTGGAACAGCCCAAAGACATCATGAGCATCGAAAAGATCAGGGATTACAACGGCGTCTACCATGTATTGCATGGCAACATTTCCCCGATGCAGGGCAGAGGTCCTCAGGACATCCGGATCAAGGAACTGGTTGCCCGGATGGACCGAGCCGTTGAGGAAGTCATTGTAGCCACCAATCCCACCATTGAGGGAGAGGCAACCGCGATGTATATTTCCCGGGTGCTGCACCCGCTGGAGATCAAGGTAACCCGCATCGCATCCGGTATGCCGGTTGGCGGAGACCTGGACTATGCCGATGAAGTAACGCTATCAAAGGCCATGGAAGGCCGAAAAGAGATTTAAAGGAGTACTGAAATGAAAAAGAAAGCAATTTTAGTAGACAATGCCCCGGCAGCCGTAGGACCGTATTCCCATGCCAATGTAATTGGTGACCTGGTGTTTGTCTCCGGACAGCTGCCCATGAAGGACGGCGTTATGCAGGAAAACATTCCTGACGGAACCAGAGCCTGCCTGACCAATGTGAAGAACATTCTGGAAGGGGCCGGATCCTCCATGGAACAGTGTGTCAAAGTCACAGTCTTCTTAAGAGATATGAACGATTTTGCTGCGATGAACGAAGTCTATGCGGAATTCTTTACCGAGAATCAGCCAGCCCGCTCCTGTTTCGCTGTGGCCGGTCTGCCGAAGGACGCCCGCATCGAAATTGAAGCGATTGCCCATATTTAACTAATGTTTCACAAAGAACCGTGCGATTTTCGCACGGTTCTTTTTTAGTTGGTTTGACAGAGCACGAGGACTTTGATTTTGAATTAGGCAAAATGAAACGAATCGGAAGGGATAGTTTACGTAAGTTTCGTGATAAGTTACGTTCATCCTCTTGAAGGATAAGCATCAGTTTAGGATGAAAAGTCCTGGATTTTGGATGTTGATTATCAATGTTCTCATTTGACATAAATGACATTAAAATGGGATAAATAATGAACGGAATAACACTAAGTGGACGGCATAACTTAATTTCATCAATTTCCATTTGCATTTACTCAAAAAATGTTAAAACAAGAATCAGTGTGAATATAATGAATGTAACCAACGGAATTATTTTCAAAAGTGAGGTGCAGTATGGAAAACAATTCAAGAGGCGCGTGGGGGTCGAGATTCGGCTTCATTATGGCGTCGGCAGGATCAGCCATTGGATTAGGCAATCTGTGGAAATTCCCTTATCTGGCCGGAGCCAACGGCGGCGGCGCATTTGTTCTGGTGTATCTTGGAATCGTAATCTTATTAGGTTTTACTATGATGCTGGGCGAACTTTCCATCGGCCGGGCAACCAAACTCAATCAGTATGGCGCTTATAAGAAGATCAATCCGAAATTTGGATTTATCGGAGGAATTGGCATACTGACTGGATTCCTTATTCTGTCGTTCTACTCCGTCGTAGGCGGCTGGGTCATCAAGTACATCTTCCAGTACATCATGGGAGGAGTTCAGCAGGCGGATAAGATGGGATACTTCGTATCATTCATCACGAACCCCTATGAACCACTGATCTGGCACGGACTGTTCATGGCAGCTACTCTGTTCATCGTTTTGGGCGGCGTATCCGGCGGTATTGAGAAAGCATCCAAAATCATGATGCCCCTGTTATTCCTGTTCCTTATCATCATCGCGATTCGGTCCTTAACGCTGCCCGGTGCTATGGAAGGGTTAAAATACTTCCTGATCCCCAACTGGAGCAAATTCAATCTGGATGTTCTGGTGAAGGCGATGGGCCAGGTTTTCTTCTCCCTGTCGCTTGGCATGGGTACACTGGTTACCTACGGCTCCTACCTGGAAGGTCACGAAGACCTGCCCAGCAATGCGCTGACCATTCCAGCCCTTGATACCCTGGCAGCTCTGCTGGCCGGTATCGCGATTATGCCCGCAGTTTTCGCCTTCAATCAGGAGCCGGGCGCAGGCCCTGGTCTGATGTTTGGTACCTTGCCCAACATTTTTGCCAGCATGCCGTTGGGCAATCTCTTTGGACTGATGTTCTTCGTCCTGGTATTCTTCGCCGCCGTAACCTCGGCGATTTCACTCCTGGAGGTTCCGGTATCCTGGGCAATGGATTCCCTGAAGTGGTCCAGAACTAAAGCAGTATGGATTTTTGCAGGACTGTGCTTCGTGATCGGGATCGGTGCTTCCCTGTCCAACGGACCCTGGGAACAGAAATTTTATTTCTTCAGCAAAGACGGACAGAACTTCTTTGATGTCCTCGACTACCTGACCAGCAACATCCTGCTCCCTCTGGGTGGAGTCTTCATGTCCCTGTTCATCACCTTTGTCTGGGGCTATGACAATGCCTTCAAGGAAATCAAAATTGGTTCCAAGAATAATTTCGCCATCGGCGGATTCTGGAAAATGTCCATGATGGTCGGTGTTCCTCTGATGATGGCGCTGGTCTTCCTGCAGCAGACCGGAGTCTTGGCCAAGTTGATCGGCCAGTAATTCTCGGTCCGACCGGTTCTTTATGAACGGAAAATGGCACCTGACTAATGTCAGGTGCCATTATTAATCCTTCATAAGGAGAAGTCGAACAGACTTCATCACCGAATCCTGGAGTCGAAGGTCATTAGTACCGGAGAACTGTGTGTGTGAATTTTTGCCTGGTGGAGCAGTTCCTATGCATCAGAAATCGGGTTGGTATGAATCCGGTGGGAAATGGCAGGCGGTCAATGTTTCCGCCGAATTAAAACAGGCCAATTTCTGCCTGGTGGAGCTGGGAAATTAGTAGTTAAATTTTATCATATTATTCCTGCAGAGCCTGTGGAATGCAAGATTATCAGACGGTAAAGGATTTTTAAAATCGAATGTATAATTATACAGGATTTTGTTGAATTTATGGAATTTTAACTTTATAATCTGACATTGAACCTTATAATAGGTTATAGACTAGCATAATTATACAAGAGGTGAGTGAATTGAAAAAAGTATTAAAAACAGCATCCCTGATCATCGCGTCCACTATGGTCCTGGCAAGTCTTTCTGCCTGCTCACCCGCTGCAGCCGGAGACCGGCTCGATGCGGTAAAGAAGGCCGGTAAACTCCGGGTTGGTACAGAGACGACCTACCCCCCGATGGAATTTACCAATGATAAACAGGAAATCGTCGGGTTTGACATGGACATGATGCGGCACATCGCCGAAAAAATGGGCGTCACGCTGGAAATTGTGACCACAGAATTTGCCGGAATCACCGAAGGTCTGGCCGCTAACCGGTTTGATACCATCGCTGCTACCATGAATATTACAGAAGCCCGGAAAAAGAGCGTTCTGTTCAGTGAACCATATATCCCTGCTGTCGGACTGTCCATCATCGTTTCCCCGGACAACCAGGACATTAAGGGCTTTGCGGATCTGGCCGGCAAGAAGCTGGGAATTCAGCAGGGTTCAACCACTGAGGACTGGACCACAACCCGGACCGATCTGGGCGGCGTACAGAAATACAAACTGGTGGCCGAAGCGCTCCTGGATCTTTCCGCAGGCCGGGTGGATGCCGTTGTCACCGATAACGTAGTCGGCGCATACTATATGAAAACAGATGCTACAAACTATGTCATGCTGGATGAGCTTATGGAAGCCGGTCCGGTCGGGATTGCCATCCCATTGGACTCTCCCAAGCTGAAAGCCGAGATCGATAAAATTCTGGCTGAGATGGTGACGGATGGAACCATGGCTCAGCTTTCAGAAAAATGGTTCGGCATGGATATCTTCAAGTAGAAAATAGGAGGAAACAGTGATCATACTACACACGGCGGCAGCATCTCTGCCAGATCAGATCCTGAAATTCTTTCAGGATTATCTGAACTACTTTCCCCAGGTGTGGAAGGGAGCCCCGGTCGCGCTGACTCTCACGATCTTTGGCATTCTGTTCGGTACCATCATCGGCATGGTAGTCTCTCAGATGAAAATGTCCAAAGTCTGGATTCTGAAAAAACTCGGTTCATTCTATACCTGGTTTTTAAGAGGCACTCCCATGATGGTGCAGCTCTACTTCCTGTATTACGGACTTCCCAAAATGAATATTTTTCTCAGTTCGTACATGGCGGCGGTCATTGGGTTATCCCTCAATATCGGCGCTTATATGGCGGAGATCATCCGCGGCGGCATCCAGGCCATTGACAAGGGACAGTTTGAGGCCGCCAAAGCACTGGGTATGAGCCACTGGCAGACCATGAAGCGCATAGTGATTCCCCAGACCGTCCGGATCATTCTCCCGACATTGGGCAACGAATTCATCACGCTTCTCAAGGATACCTCGCTGGTTGCGGCGATTGCTCTGACCGAAGTTCTGAAGCTGACGCACGAGATTACTTCCCGGGATTTCAATCCGATCCCGGCCTATGCCGTCGCAGCCACATTTTACCTGTTCTTCACCTCGATTCTGACCTTCCTGTTTGGCCGGTTGGAAAAGAAGCTGGCTGTGTACTAGGAGGAAGCAATGTCTGAATACAGAAACAACCCAGTCATGATTGAAACGGTCAACCTGACCAAGAAGTTTGACGACCTGACCGTGTTTGAGAATCTCAGTGTAAAGATCCATAAGAATGAGGCGGTTTGCGTCATTGGCGCTTCCGGTTCCGGAAAGAGTACCTTCCTACGCTGTCTCAATAACCTGGAGACCCCGACATCCGGTCAGATTTTTATTGCCGGTGAACAGATGGATCCCTATGACAAGGAATCAGTCAAGCGGGCGATCTCAAAAGTCGGCATGGTGTTCCAGCAGTTTAATCTCTTTCCCAATCTGACCGTCATGGGAAATGTCATTGAAGCACCGGTGACCGTCAAGGGGATGCCGAAGGAAGAAGCCATGAAGAAGGCAGAAGACCTGCTCAAGAAAGTTGGTTTGTGGGAGAAGCGGGACCAGTATCCGTCCAAACTTTCCGGCGGCCAGAAGCAGCGGGTGGCGATTGCCCGGGCACTGGCGATGGAACCCGAAATCATGCTCTTTGATGAACCGACGTCTGCCCTGGACCCGGAGCTGGTTGGCGAAGTTCTTCAGGTTATGAAGGACCTGGCCTATTCCGGACTGACCATGGTGGTGGTTACCCATGAAATGAGCTTTGCGCGGGACGTTTCCGACCGAGTGATCTTCATGGACAAAGGAGCGATCGTCGAGGATGCCGTTCCGGAGAAGATTTTCACCAATCCGGACAACGAGAGAACCAGGACATTCCTTGCCAAGTACCTGAAGTCAACCCGGAAATCCGAAGAACCAACCGGTGCCCAGAAGAAAGAGTTCATTGACTAAGTCAGGATTACTCCCAGGGAATACTTTCTGATCCAAGTTCAAATCCAAGTACAAATGATTCGAGGACAAAAGATCCAAGTAAATAAGAACCGAAGGGATTGGAGCGATCCAGTCCCTTTGGCATGAGCAGAACCAGAGAAAGGCGACCAGCCCGGGTCAGTGGAAGTCGATCATGCTCTGTTCATGAGATTCGAGGGATGTCGGATGGTCCGGGATTCCAAAGGGGCTGATTTATGTTAAAATAGTTGAGAATTGAAGCAGATCACTGGGAGCGGACCGAACGGTTGGGAGGGTCTGTCTCGATGATTTGAGCTCCGGGTGATGCATTGCCCGGACCGGAAGGGGAGAAGTACCTTGGAACTGAGCAATAAGGACATCCAGCGGATCCGCACCATGTCATACTTTGTGGAGGCCGTGCATCAGATCATTGAATCTGAAGGCATTGAAGCTGTCACGGTACGGAAAGTCAGCAAGCTGGCCGGCTATAATCCGGCGACTCTGTACAATTATTTTGAGAATCTGGATTACCTGGTGGGGTTTGCCTCGATCAAGTATCTCCAGGATTACCATCAAAGCCTGAAGCATGATGTGGAGCCCATCAAGGAACCAAGGGCGCGATTCCTGGCCATCTGGGAGTGCTTCTGCTTTTATTCCTTCGAGCGCCCGAAGATCTACGAAGCGTTGTTCTTTAAGACTCCGCGGTATTCCCTGTGCGAGTTCTTTGAGTTTTATTTCAAGATGTTTCCGGAGGAGCTCAATGAGCACACGGTGGATATTCAGGAAATGATGAAGGGCTGCAGCCTGCCAACCCGGAACATGTCGGTACTGGCACCGGTCATCGAAGCCCATCAGATCCGTTTGCCCCAGTCGGAACTGCTGCTGCTCAATGAAATGATGATCGCACTGTTCCGGGGCAAGCTTTCCGAATGCATTGTCTCAAACTGGGATAAGGATAAGCGGATCCGGGAAGGGAAGAAACTGGTGGCCTTTCTTGGCTGGCTCCTGGATCGATCGGTATCATTCAAATCATCCTAGCTATACAAATTTCAGCTGCTGGCGCAGCTGTTTTTTTGTTTTTTGGCAGGAAGCAAACGAGAATGAAAAATAAACTATTTTATAAAATAAACATGTTTACTTTCGGGAAAACGTTTAGTATACTGTCCTTAGCAACGAACATCGTCTGTATTCCAGGAGGGAAATTGTATGAAATTACAGCTGGCCAACTACCAGGTCCAGGACGTCGTATTCGGCGACCGGACATTCTTCAGCAAGGGCATTCTCACAATTAACAAAGAGGAAGCCATCCAGTACGTCAAAGAAGATGAGCACATCACCGAGTGTGACATCGAAATCGCAAGACCCGGGGATTCCACTCGAATCGTTCCGGTCAAGGAAGCCGTCGAGCCACGCGCTAAGACCGACGGACGTCCCGCCTTCCCGGGAGTAACCGGAGATGTGGTTCAGGTCGGCACTGGCCGGACGAACTGTCTGAAAGGGGTTTCCGTTCTGGGCGTAGGCATGCACTGGGGATCCTTCGGAGATGGTATTATCGATATGAGCGGAGAAGGCGCCAAGCTGACTCATTTCTCCCAGCTCATCAACATCTGCCTGGTGTGTGATACCGATGAGCTCTTTGAACAGAGAGAACAGCAGAAAAAGAACCACGCGCTGCGCTGGGCGACCCACCGGTTTGCCGAGTATCTGGCTTTCTCTGTGGGCCAGGAAACGGAAGATGAGCTGGTGACCTATGAACTGGGTTCTGTTCGTCAGAGGGAAGCAGCAGTGGAAAACCTGCCGGCTATTGTCTATGTCATGCAGCCCCAGTCCCAGATGGAAGAAATGGGCTACAATGCACTGCTCTACGGATGGGATTTAAACCATTTCATTCCCAGCCTGGTACACCCCAACGAAGTGCTGGACGGAGCCATGATTGACGGTTCCTTCATGCCTTGTTCCTCCAAGTGGTCTACCTTCGATTACCAGAATAATCCGGTGATCACGCGGTTGTACGAAGAACATGGCAAGACGCTGAATTTCCTCGGCGTGATCATGTCCAACCTGAACGTATCGCTGGAGCAGAAACAGCGTTCCGCACAGGCAGTAGCCAAGCTGGCGAATATTATCGGCGCAGATGGAGCGATCCTTACGGAAGAAGGCTACGGCAATCCGGACGCGGACTTCATTGCCTGCTTCGTTGAGCTGGAAAAAGCCGGCGTCAAAACGGTTGGACTTACCAACGAATGTACCGGCCGGGACGGCAAGAGCCAGCCGCTGGTTGCCCTGGATGTCCTGGCAGATGCCATTGTCTCCACCGGCAATGTCTCGGAGCTGATTGAGCTCCCGGCCATGGACCATGTCATCGGTGAGCTGGAAGCAGCCGGCCGCGACGGATTATCCGGCGGATGGGCCTACGATGAGCTTCTGGGACCGACAGTCCGCGAAGACGGCAGCATCATTATTGAAAACAACAGTACCTTCTGCGGTGACCGGATCATCGGATGGTCTCCCAAGACCATGAAAGAATTTTAGGAGGATCGGGAAATGAAAAAAGTTCTGTTATACCTGAATCAGTTTTTCGCCGGCATTGGCGGGGAAGATATGGCGGATGTCGCTCCGCAGTTCCGTGAAGACATCAAAGGTCCTGCACTGGCCTATAAAGCCATGCTGGGCAGCGACGCACAAATCATCGGCGCCATCATCTGCGGCGACAACTACATGGGATCCAATACCGAAGCGGCACTGGCAGAGATCGACGCTCTGCTGGAGGGCAAATCCTTCGATATCCTGCTGGCTGGGCCGGCATTCCAGGCAGGACGCTATGGCGTGGCCTGCGGAACCGTAGCCAGACATGTCCAGAATAAATATGGCGTTATGGCTGTTTCTTCCATGCATGAAGAAAATCCGGGTGTCGAGATGTTCAAGCAGGATCTCTACATCATGCCCGGCGGCAGAAGCGCAGCCTCCATGAAAGATGACGTTTCCGCCATTGTCGGTCTGGCCAAGCGCCTGCTGGCCGGTGAAACTCAGATTCTTCAGGAGGAAGGCGGTTTCTTCCTTCGCGGCATTCGTCACCAGGTATGGCTGCCGGAGGGACGTCCCGCTGTGGATCGCGTCATTGACATGCTGCTGAAAAAAGTCAATGGCGAAGCGTTTGAGACCGAACTGCCCATCCGCCTGAAGGAACGCGTTCCCGTGGCACCGGCCGTTCAGGATCTGACCAAGGCAAACGTTGCCCTCATTACCACCGGCGGAATTGTTCCGGTGGACAATCCGGACCGGATTCAGTCCGCTTCCGCAACCCGCTGGGGACGATACGACATCTCACAGATGGATCGTCTCAAGGGAGGAGAATTTAAAACCATCCATGCCGGATTTGACCCGGCTGCCGCTGATGCGGATCCCAATGTCATCATGCCCGTGGATGCCATGAAGCATTTTGAGAAAGAAGGCTTTATCGGCAGGCTTCACCCCTGGTTCTATTCCACCGTCGGAACCGGCACCACCGAAAATGAAGCTGCCCGCATGGCGAAGGAAATGATTCCATTCCTGAAAGAAGACGGCGTCACGGCCATCATCATGACCAGCACGTGAGGCACCTGCACACGTTGCGGTGCAACGATGGTCAAAGAACTTGAAAAAGCCGGATTCCCCATTGTTCAGATGTGCAACCTGATTCCGGTTGCTTCCACAGTGGGCGCAAATAAGATTGTACCTACCATTTCGATTCCCTATCCGCTCGGAGATCCTGCGACCTCCGCGGAAGCTCAGTGGAAGCTGCGCCTTTCCAGAGTCCGGACTGCCCTTGAAGCTCTGACGGATGACATTTCCGAACAGAAGATCTATGCGGTGAAGTAAAATGGAAAAGGATCGCCAGGGCTCACTGGCCCCCAAACAAGACAATACGGTATACTTCGTTTCCCTGGTTATCGTCCTGGCGATTTCTGCCGCAGGGCTGCTGTTCAGCGGTCCCTTCGGCAAGTCCATGGATACGATACTCCAGTTCCTGCAGGTTCATTTCGGCTGGCTCTATCTCTTTGCCATGCTGGCCTTCGTCGTTGTGGCGCTGGGCATCGCCTTCTCCAAGTATGGCAAGCTGAAACTCGGACCGGATGACTCGGTGCCGGACTATTCCACCAAATCCTGGTTTGCCATGCTCTTTGGCGCCGGAATGGGAATTGGGCTGGTATTCTGGGGCATTGCGGAACCTCTGTCCCATCTGGTAGCTCCCATGGGCCTGGAACCAGGCTCCAATGAAGCGGCAACCTTTGCCATTCAGGCCTCGTTCAAGCACTGGGGCTTCCACCCTTGGGCGAACTACACCATCATCGGTCTGGCACTGGGATACTTCCAGTTCCGCAAAGGCTATCCCGGGCTGATCAGCTCCATCTTTGTCCCCCTGATCGGAGAAAAAGGCGTGCGCGGCCCCATCGGAAAGCTCATCGATATCCTGGCGGTCTTTGCCACTGTAGCCGGTGTTGCCACCTCCCTGGGACTGGGCACGATGCAGATCAATTCAGGCCTGAACAAGGTCTTTGGCATTCCCAACAATTCGACGGTACAGCTCATCATCATCGCCATCATCACCGTCATTTTCATCTGGACGGCGGTGGCTGGCATTGAAAAGGGAATCGCGCTGTTGGGCGATATCAACCTGTACCTGGCAGGCGCCCTGCTGGTGGCCAGCTTCCTGGTCGGACCCAAGCTCCTTACACTGAACACCTTCACGGAAGGGATGGGTGCCTATATACAGAACTTCATTTCTGATTCACTCCATCTGAACCTGTTGGGAGACAATGGCTGGATCAATGGCTGGACGGTCTTCTACTGGGCCTGGTGGATTGCCTGGGCACCGTTTGTCGGATCATTTATTGCCCGGATCTCCCGCGGCCGGACCTTCAAGGAATTCATCCTGGGCGTTACGGTGGCCCCCGCCGTGACCTCCATGGTCTGGTTTGCCATTTTTGGTGCCATGGGCATCGATATGAAGAACAAGATCGGGCTCGAGAAAATGGCGGAAATCGCCAAAGTTCCGGAAACGGCACTGTTCGAAGTCTTCTCCCAGTATCCGCTGGGACAGGTCCTGTCCTTCATCGCCATCTTCCTGCTCATCACCTTCTTTGTTACCTCGGCCAACTCAGCCACCTTTGTGCTGGGAATGTTCACCCAAGGCGGAGACCTCAATCCTTCCAACAGCAAGAAGATTACCTGGGGACTGATTCAGTCCGCGCTGGCGACCTCACTGCTTCTGGCAGGCGGCCTGGTTCCGCTTCAGACCGCTTCGGTTATCGCAGCTTTCCCCTTTATCTTTATCATGTTCTTCGCCATTGCCTCTCTGTTCAAGGCTCTGCGCGAGGAAACACTCTAGCACTTCAGAACGCACCGGAAAGTCAAAGCCGGAGACAACCGTTCTGAATGAATAAAGGAGCAGCCGGCCCGGGAAGACTTCCCAGGCCGGTTTACTCATTCAGGATATGATTTAATCTGTTCTTGGCTGGCTTTATGCACTCCTCCAAGGATTTCTTTGCACTCAGCCGAAGGCCTGAGCTGTCTCAGTTTTCAGTTGATGTTGATGTTGATGTTCCGGCAGTTATCCAGAAAAGGAACTTGCACAGCCGATCGTGAGCCATGGAATTTACTTTTTCAATTAAGGTTCGGGCACGGAGTTCCATGCCCTGCAGATTTCCTATTGACGAATGCGCTCAAACAGTGGTATGATAAATTCCGTTACCACGGCCCCATGGTCAAGCGGTCAAGACGCTAGCCTCTCACGCTGGAATCAGGAGTTCGATTCTCCTTGGGGTCACCATAATAACGAAATGGAAGCAATCAATTGATTGCTTCCATTATTTCATTGCTTTCATTTTTTTAGGAGCTAGGTCATTACCCCGTGAGGGCACAGGAATTGATTCCGGCTGCTACTTGCTGTCCTTCTCCATAGCGGTCAGGACTTTCTGGTAGATGTCCCGGATGCTGGGAAAGATCTCGCCGCTGGTTTCCAGGGTGGGGATGGAAACCAGCTCTGCGCCGGTTTCCCGGGCCAGCGTTTCGGAGACTTTGGGAGAGGCGGTTTCTTCCACAAAGATGGTGGTAATCCGGTGTTCTTTGACAAAATCCACCAGCTCTTTGATTTTCTGAGGGGTAGGTTCTCCTTCGCCGAAGGGGCCTTCCACCGCCATTTGCTCCAGACCGATGGAGCGGGTCAGGTAACCGAAGGCCTCATGACCGGTGACAAAGGCTTTCCCCTGATAGGCGACGAATTTGGGATGGAATTCATTGGCGAGGGCATCGGCTTCCGTATTGAACTTCTTCAGATTCTCCTCGAAATCGGACTTATGCTCGGGAGCAATCAGAGTCAGTGCCGTCGCTGTATTGGCAGCCATCAGTTTTAACTCGGGCAGACCCAGCCAGACATGGGGATCCACTTCCCCCTCATGGGTGTGATCTTCACCCTCTTCATGTTCATGGCCTTCGTCCAGGGGAATGTAATCCAGCCCGTCTCCCAAAACCATGAGCTTGGTAGCGCCCGTAATGGCACCGTCCGTGGCCCATGGTTCCATGCCCAGGCCGTTAATGAAGAGCACCTTGGCTTCCTTTAACTTTGCCATGTCCTTCGCCGTGGGTTCAAAGTCGTGAGCATCCACTCCCGGCTTAACAAACATCGTAGTCTCCACCAGATCTCCGCCAATGGCTTTGACCAGCTGATCGATGGGGTGGATCGAGGTCATGACCTGAATCTTTTCAGCAGACTCGGACGCAGTGGAACCGGATGTGGTGGAACTGGACGTAGTTTGGTTCTGGGGCTGAGCGGGGGTGCATCCCGCAATGAGTAAAAGGGCGAGCAGCCCTGGTAATATTTTTTTCATAAGATCCTCCTGACAAATGCGAATGATTTGCATTTACATCTTAATATTCGATTGGATCAATGTCAACTTGTCAGAGGTGAATTTTTCATGAAGAGAATATGGCATCAGGATTCAGCCGGTCTTTTCTTTATGGTCGGCGGACATGACCTTCTTCCGATCACAAGGGAATGAGATATCCGGTATGAATCGAAAAATGATATAATATCCAACGGAAAGAAGAGGATAAAATGATTTTTGACAAGCCAACCAAAGAAGTGGTGTTCCTGCGCCGGCCCAATCGCTTTCAGGCTTACATCGAGCTGGAAGGAGAAGAGGTACTGGTTCATGTGCCGAATACCGGTCGCCTGCGCGAGATCCTGATCCCGGGCTGCCGGGCTCTGATCCGGTATGAATCCGGAGCAAAGCGAAAGACCGCTCATTCTCTTATTGGTGCCTGGAAAGGGAACCAGCTGATTAATTTTGATTCGCAGATCCCTAACCGGGTGGTGGAAGAAGCCCTGCTGGAGCGAAGAATCCCGCACCTGGCGGAGTATACCCAGGTCACCCGGGAAAAGACCTTCGGCAAGTCCCGGTTTGACTTTAAGCTGAGCCGGCCGGATGCCCCGGATTACTATCTGGAAGTCAAAGGGGTCACGCTGGAAGGGGATGGCGTTGTCTCATTTCCCGATGCGGTGACGGAACGGGGGGCGCGTCATCTGAGAGAACTGGTGGAAGCCCGGAATGCCGGGTTTGGGGCGGGATTGATCTTTCTGGTCCAGCTGGAAAATGCCAGTTACTTTACCCCGAATGCCGCCATGGACCCATATTTTGCGGAATCGCTGCGTTATGCAATGGAACATCAGGTAGAAGTTGCGGCATATACCTGTCGGACTACCACTGAGTCACTGACCCTGGATCAGGCGATCCCGGTTCGAATAGAAGGAGAATAAAATGAATGAACGAAACGAAGCACTGGACAGCGCTCTGAAAAACTGCCGGCACTGCCCGCTGTATGGCAAGTCCTGCGAAGGCCATGCCACGGACTGTCTGTGCCTGCGCTGCCCCAGAAATCTGGGCCAGTGCATCAAAGTGAAATATTGCCGTGAGACGGAGTCAGTCCTTGATTTTACGGAAGCACCGGAGCTGCTTTCCGAAACGGATCTGAATTCTCAGCTGGAGCTTTATTTCAAGCGGATGGAGTAAGCCGATGAATGAAATTTTTTCAAGAACGCGCATGCTGGTAGGGAGCCAGGGCATGGATCGGCTCAAAGCCGCCAAGGTTGTTGTGCTTGGTCTGGGCGGCGTCGGTGGAGCCTGCGCGGAGACATTGGTCCGCAGCGGGATTGGCACGCTGATCATTGCGGATCATGATGTGGTGACTCTTTCGAACTTGAATCGGCAGATCATTGCTACCATGGAAACCATCGGGATGAGAAAGACACAGGCTGCCAAAGCCCGGCTTTTATCAATACACCCGGAGTGTCAGGTCATCGAAAAAGATGAGTTCATCCTGATGGATACACTGCCCGGCATCATTCCGCCGGATGCGGATTATGTGATCGACTGCATCGACACGGTCACTGCGAAGCTGGATGTTGCGCAATGGTGCCATAAGAAGGGAATTCCTCTGATCTCCAGCATGGGGGCAGGAAACAAACTGGATCCAACCCAGCTAGTTTTTACCGACATCTATAAAACGAACGTCTGTCCCCTGGCGAAAGTCATGAGACGGGAACTGAAAAAACGCGGAGTACCGACCCTGGATGTGCTGTATTCGGAAGAAGCAGCGCTGGAGCCGGAGGATGAGATGATTTCCTCCGTTCAGGATGCCATTCAGAGTGAATTAAAGCCCAAGCGGAAAACCCCGGGATCCGTGGCATTTGTGCCGCCGGTCGCTGGAATGATGCTGGCCGGCTATGTTATAAGAAAATTGACCGGCCGATAAGGACCGGTCAATTTTCGATTCATCGCAGTCTCCTTGTGTGCGATCGGAAGAAGCCGGGATATCCCGGCGGGAGTGTCATGGGGAACAGGACGAACAGGACGAACAGGCGTTGGCCTGGAGGGAAGGATGTTGTGGTCTGGAGATGCCTTCTGATTTCAAAAACCGGCTGGATCAGCGAAACTGATTCGTCTCCGGGTGATAGACGAAGCCTTGCTGTTCCATATACCTGGAAAACTGATCCAGATCAAGGGCCTGATCCTCACAGAAATCAGTCAGTGAGGAATTGGTGACCCGCAGCCGCGCATTGACGATGCTGTACAGAATGTTCGGATCCATGGTTTGAAAGTTTTTCAGATCCATATTTATTCACCTTCCGATCCCGTTTTTTAATTTCAGTATATTATAATATTCATTGATAGCAAAAGTATGGAGGAAAATTCATGTTAAGTTTTCAAAAAACCCGCATCGGTGCCCTGGAACTGAGAAACCGCATTGTGATGGCCCCCATGTGTATGAACAGTGCCGATGAAGAGGGTCATGTCAGGAATTTCCATGTCATCCATTATGGCAACGCAGCCATTGGGGGACTGGGGCTGATTCTGGTGGAAGCGACTGCGGTAACGCCGGAAGGCCGCATACTGGGACATGATCTGGGGATCTGGAATGATTCACATCTGCCGGGTCATCAGAAAATCGTGGAAGTTGCGCATGAATTTGGTGCGAAGATCGGAATTCAACTTGCGCATGCCGGCCGCAAATGTGCCATTCCCGGCATGGAAATTCTGGCTCCTTCCGCCATCGCCTTTGATGAGACGTATGAGCTTCCGACCGCCCTGGATCAGGCCGGGATCAGCCGAATCCGGGCAGCGTTCACCGACGGAGCCCGGCGGGCGGTGGAAGCAGGCTATGATCTCATCGAAATCCATGCGGCTCACGGCTACCTGCTTCATGAATTCCTCTCCCCATTGTCCAATCATCGAACCGATGAATACGGCGGATCCCGGGAGAATCGGGCAAGGCTCCTGATGGAAGTGATCGGGGATATCCGGGAAGTCATTCCGCGGGAGATGCCTCTGATTGTCCGGATCTCCGCCACGGATTATTATGAAGGCGGCATTGATCTGGAAGAAATGGTGGAGCTGGTAAATCTGTTCAAGCCATTGATCGATATGGTTCATGTGTCTTCCGGAGCCCTGGTTGCCCAGGCGAAGGTCAGCTCCTACCCCGGCTACCAGGTGCCGCTTTCCGAAGCCATCCGGTCCCGGTGCGGAGTTCCCACCATCGCGGTGGGGCTGATCACGAAAATGGAGCAGATTGAGGAAATTTTGAACAGCGGCCGGGCCGATCTGGTTTCCCTGGGACGAGTTCTGCTGCGGCATCCTTATTTCCTTTTGAATAAAGCAGAAGGCGAAGTGGAGATCCCGTATGCCATCCAGCGGGGATTTCCCTTCCTGCGCAAGCGAAAATAGGCCGATGGACTTGGGCTGGCTATGATCGGGAATTTTGAGAAAGACCAGCGGGGGTCAACGAACCCCGTCCATGAGATGCCTTACCCCGAAACAGGGAATAAAAGCGAAAGGAGCATCCAATGATCAGTCTGACATATGCGGATATTGCCATTCGTCTGGGTGTGGCCATCCTGACCGGCGGCATGGTGGGATACGAGCGGGAAAAGAAGGGACGGGATGCTGGGTTTCGCACCCATATCCTTGTGGCTGTAGGTGCTTGTCTGTTCGCTCTGATTGAACTGGAAACGGCTATTGCGGTTTTGAAAATCATCGGCACCCAGGAGGGGGCCTCCCAGGTCCTGAACTTCAGTGTGCACCGGCTGACTGCCCAGGTGGTCAGCGGCATCGGTTTTCTGGGGGCCGGGACGATCATGCTGACCAAGCGAAGCATCAAGGGCCTCACCACGGCTGCCTCCATCTGGGTCTGCGCGGCCCTGGGCATTGCCTCCGGCATGGGGTACTACGTCATCGCCGGTGCCGGCGCTCTGGTCATACTGCTCACCCTGGTTGTGGTCAAACGGATTTTTTCATTCCCCCACATGAAAAAGCTCACCATTGCCTTTGATGGCTCCGATGAGCTGATGAAACAGGTGGAGAACCTGCTCCGGCAGAGCAATGTAAGAATCCTGGGAACCGACACCAAGATTAAGCTGGAAGAGGAAACTGCCGAGTATCTGGTTGAGTACCATATCGATGCCCGTCACATAGCGGATTGCGCAGAATTTCTTCGCTCCGTCCATTCCATGGGACCATTCCGGCAGGTTCTGCTTCAGGATCTGGGGGATGATTTTTAGCAGTCAATTCAGGTTTGCTTCAATTGAGGCCGAACCGTCTGATATGAAAGAATAAACCACCGTCCATCGGCCGGGTTGTCGTCAGGGGCTTGTACAGAGCCTGAATCTGGCGGCGACCGGTCTGGGGCGGTGGTTTTTGCTTTATTCGGATTCGTGCTCTGCGAATGTCTCATCCGACGGATCATCCAGATCATTGAGATATCGGTACAGGGCCGGAGCATAGTTCAGCTTAAGGATCAGATTCAGAATTTCAGCCTCCGCCCGATCACTCCGTCGGCCGGTCCGACTGGCCCGGATCATCAGGTTCTTCGGAGTTTCCAGAGGTGAGATATACTCCATAATGGTGGTGTCGTAGCCTTCCTGTTCGAGAAGCAGACAGCGAACACCGTCGGTGAGGACATCGGCCAAGCGGCGCTTGAGGATTCCGTGCTTCAGCATGGATTCAAACGGCTCATAGCTGAACTTGCGATTCATTTCAGCATGGCAGCAGGGAACGGCGATGATCAGATCCGCCTTGTTGCGGATTCCGAAGTTCAGTGCCAGATCCGTGGCGGTATCGCAGGCATGGAGGCTCATCACGATGTCGGGCCGCTGTCTGGTTGTCAGCGTTCGGATATCCCCCTGGATAAAGGTCATGTTGCGATAACCAAGGCGATCAGCCATTTGGCGCGATGTTTCAATCACTTTTTCTGAAATGTCGATGCCGGTGAAGGTGGTTTTGATTTTCATGACCTCGGTCATGTAGTAATTCAGGACAAAGGACAGGTAGGATTTGCCGCAGCCGCAGTCGACGACATGGACCGTGTGCTTGGCATTGCGGAATTTCTCCAGATCCTTCTGCAGAATCTCCACATAGTGGTCGATCTGACTGTATTTGCGAATTTTGTCATTGCGCAGTTTCCCGTCCTGGGTCAGGATGTCGAGTTCTGTCAGCAGAGCCCGGGCTTTCTGATGGTTGATCAGATAGGTTCGGTTCAGCAACGGGGAGGTTTCCGGAAGTTTCGCCGGCTCAGCAGTGATTTCACGGTTCTTGACCCGTACATCCCGGTCGTCGGCTTCTATCTCCATGACCGATCCGCGTTCCTCGTAGATCAGCTTCAGGGAATCATAAGCCGGAGCCTCGGCCAGAACGCGATCCAGGATGGCTTTCATCCCCAGGGTTTCGGCGGCTCCCTTGAAATGGTAGCGCAGACCATCCCGGGCTTCGACTTTGCCGGGGAAGGATTTCAGTCCGGATTTAAAGGAAAACCGGATCTCTTTAAAGAGGGCTTCGTTTTCCGCATAGCGGGTGACGAGCCCGGAAAAAAACAGGTTCAGTTTCTGGATGGTTTTTTGATTCATTTTTTATTCTTTCCCGGCTGATTGCGCGGATCAAATTTAGCATAGCCGGCCGCGAAGTCGCTGGCAGTGATTTTTCCTGCCAGTTCGGCTATCAGGTCATAGGGGATGTGCTCTGGTTTTTTAAAGCGCAGGCAGCTTTTGCCTGCATCCAGTTTTCGGCCGTAACGAGTTTCATACTCTGACCGAAACCATTCCATCAGTTCGTCCTCTTCACCATAAATCCCCATATGGTAAACGGCGTAAAAGTTTTTTTGAGCGGCGATGCCCATAAAAGGAAGCGGTACTCCCGGAGTGCAGTGATATCCTCCCGGGTAGACCGACAGCGGGACAACCCAGCCCATCATGCCATATTGCATCATTTCCTCAAAATCATCCGGAATATGTTCCGCAATCACCTGACGCAGCTTCATCATGACGATCTGGCGCTCCGGCGGCAATTCGGCAATGTACTGATCAGGAGTAACAGCCTGGCTGATCATTTTCATCTCTCCTTATTTTTTATAGATTCAGAACGGATCGGCAGAGGCAGGATTTTCTGATTATGCAGCGATCCTGAAAAGAGCCCCTGGATAAGTCGTATCTTCCAGAGGGGAAATGGCTGTAATCATTGTGTGCCAATGATTACAGCCATATTGATTGTGAAAATGTAGCCATACATTTTAATCGAAATCCATTGATATGTAATCGATATAAGTGTATAATAATACTATACAGTTCAATGGTGAGGTGTCTTATGAAATCGTCGAGTGATAAAAAGTCTTCACGACTGCATTTAGAGATCCAAACCCATCGTTCAAATCCGTATGGTCTCATCCGCTCTTCCTACAGGGAGAACGGTGTCATTAAGCACGAAACGCTATCCCGGATCACTGGCGTTCCCTTGGCCACGTTGAAACTCATCCAGGCTGCTTTTCAAGGCAATGTCGTCTTGAAATCAGACTTTAAAATCCTCAACTCCAAGGAGTATGGGGCTTCGTTTGCATTGCGCCAGATCGCCAGATCCACCGGACTCGACAAGATCATCTACTCCCGCCCGGCTGAGCCGTGGGTGCAGGATGTTATGGCTATGATAGTCGGCCGCGTCATCTATGCGGGCAGCAAGCTGTCCCTTACCCGAGTGGGCTCTTTCAGCTCGCTGTGGGAACTGTGCGGTGTGACTGACACGAATATCGATGTCAACCATCACTGCTACAGCCCCATGGATCGTCTCATGGAGCGCAAGGACATCATCCAGAAGAAACTGGCACAAAAGCATCTGACCCAGCGCAGTGTAATCCTCTATGACATCACCAGTACCTATTTTGAAGGAAAATATTCAAACAGCAAAATGATCACCTACGGCTACAACCGTGATAAAAAAAGAGGCCATGAACAAATCGTCATCGGCCTTATTTGCAGTCAGGATGGGTGCCCCATAGCTGTCGAGGTCTTCCGGGGAAACACCAAGGATGAGACGACCGTATCGGCGAAGATCCTCGAGATCAAAGAAAAGTATGGAGTTGAGAATGCCATCTTCGTGGGTGACCGTGGGATGATCACAAAGGCGCAGTTTGAGAAAATCCAAACCCAGGAAGCCTTCCAAATCCATACGATTTCAGCCCTGACCCATTCCCAGATCGAGAAGCTCTGCGAACGGGAAGATGTGCAGCTGTCGATGTTCGATGAGAAGAATATCGTCGAAGTGGTGGACCCTGAAAAGGGAATCCGGTATGGCTTGTGCAAGAACAACGCCCGCGCGGCCGATGAGGGGCAGACTCGCCGTGCATTACTGGAAAAGACCCGTATTGAGCTGGATAAGATCGCCAGAGGCAAGCGCAAAGTTGATGATGGCGACTTGGGGATCCGGGTAGGCAAGGTTATCAATAAGTTCAAAGTCGGTAAATTCGTGCAGTCTACCATCATCGACGGAACCTTCTCCTGGTCCTTCGACGAAGCCAAAATCCGGGAAGAAGAGCAGTTTGACGGCTGTTATGTCATTTTCACAAGTGTGCCGAAAGAAGATATGGAGATCGAGGAAGTAGTCAGGAGCTATCGGAAACTGATCAATGTTGAACAGGCCTTCCGCAACCTGAAGACAGTGCAACTCGACATCAGACCGGTATTCCACAAAACTGATAACCGAGTGGATTGCCATGTCTTTGTGTGTATGCTTGCCTACTACCTGATGTGGAACATGAAGCAGCGCATCAAACCGCTGATGGAAAGCGATGTTGAGGGAAAAAACAAAGAATATACCTTTGACTATGTCATCGAAGTTCTCAAATCGATCCGCAAAGAAATCGTCGAATTCAGCGGCGTGGAGAGCGAAGTCATCTCCGAACTCAGCGAAGAGCAGAGAAAGATTGCGGAACTGCTGGAAATCAAGTTTTGACCATACATTGGAAATTGAAAAAGTGCCTCAAAGCAAGAGGCACCAATCAATTTTGAGGTTTTTTTTCTGGAAGATACGATAAGTGTCCGTGGAACAGGCTTTCAGCCCAATGGAGGGCGGGGGCCGCGGGATCAAGAGTGAGCCTCCGGCCATTGCGGGCAGGAGTCAGGGATCCTTCGGTACTTCCATTATATCTGAATCAGTCGGTCAGACCTATTGGAGATTGGGTGAAGTTCGTGATAACATTTTAAGAACAGGATCAGACCGTGAAATCAATGGATTCTGAGGAAGGCGAAGTCATGACACTGGTACATATTGAGGAACAACAGCATTCACAGGGACGGGAATATGTGATTTCAGACAAAAACAGAATACAGTTTGCCCGTTTCTTTATTTTGGAAGCAGATAAACAACGCAAGCACGTCCTGCTTCGGCTGCGTTTTCAGCGCATGGCCGATGATGAGGAAATGACGGAGCTGCTGACCAAGATCTATTCGGCATTCACCAAGCGGGGGGATTATTTCAAGATCTCCATCATCACATCGGATGATATCAATGTCCGCCCCTTTTCCCGGCTCGGATTCATGCTGGAAGGCGTCCTGCAGGATCACGTTTACCGCGATGCGGAAATCCGGGATGAGTACGTGTTCGGCGTGACAGCCCTAAGGTTTCGGCTGGTCAGACAGCCCAAGCTGCTGGAGGTGCCGGGCGAACGGATCTGCCTGAAACTGGTCGGACCGGAGGATGCTCAGCTCTACCTCGATTATTATCGCAAAAACAAGGAGTTTCTGGCGGATTTTGAACCCTATAAGGAGGATAGTTTTTTCACTCTGGAAGGGCAGAAGCAGGAACTCACGGAACGGTATCTCCAGTATCTGAATGGCAGCACCATAAATTTCGGAATCTTTCAGGGAATGGAACTCATCGGCAAAATCCGACTGTCCAACATCATACCGGGGTCCTTCAAATGCGCGACGATTGGCTATGCGCTGTCCCATGACCGGCAGAACCAGGGGTTCATGAGCGAAGCGGTTGGCCTGATCTGCCAGTATGCCTTTACGGAAATGGGGCTGCACCGGCTGGAAGCAGCGACGCTTCTGGATAATGTCAGGTCGCAGCATGTTCTGCTTAATAATGGCTTTGAGCTGTTGGGATTGAATCCGAAATACCTTCAGATCAACGGGAAGTGGCAGGATCATTATACATACTATCTGCTCAAGGAAAACTGGGAGAAGCTCTGCCCGGCGAATGCCGACCTCAACGCAAGGCAGCGCTGATCCGGCGGACCCGCTCGGATTTCAAAACGATGAAGCTCATCAAAAGAGAATTCAAATAAGAAACGATGATATTGCAGATAACCCGAACCAGATGAGTTTTAATCAAGGTTTTGTGCAGTGCCTGTCCGGTGCTGCAGGAGAGCAGCGAACCCTGAAAAGGTGCAGGGGCTCCTGTGATATAATGAATCGAGAAACAGGATCAGAATCCAAACGATCCAATCGATACGAAAATACGAAAACATACAATCGAAAGATGGAGGAACCAAATGACCTACAACGGCATGATTATATTCGGTGAAATGGGATCAGGCAAAGATACGCTGGCGGACCGGATTATTGAGGCGGACGGACGTTTTAAGAAGTACGGACTGGGCGATATTATTCGACTCATTAAAAAGGTCAGTACCGTGGATCCTGCCTGGTTTGGCAACGAGAGAACCTTCATGCAGCTGGCTGCCGATAAGCTGAGAGAAATTGACATGGATATCCTGAATCATTTTGCTCTGGCAAAAATGCTGGAAGAAAATCTGGGGGACTTCACGTTGACCAAAGAAGCCTACCGGGAGGATCTCAACCGACTATTTGAAAAAATATTGCGTGACCATAATGTAATCCCCATGATTGTCGGCGGCAGAACCTGGAAAGACTATGATTACTGGACAAGTCGCGGGTTCCTGGCGGTGGGCATCGAAGTGGATGCTCACAAGCGGATGGAACGTCTGGTGCTGCGTGATGGACAGGAAGTAGCGGAAAAATCGGACAGCACACATAATACAGAAAAGGATGTCCGGGAAATTATTGAACGCTGCGAATTGAAAGTCGACAATAATGGTTCATTGGAAGATCTGGACCGGGAAGTGGAACGCGTCACCCAGTATTTTTTTAAAGCCTGATGACCATGGCCGCGAAATCCAGCGACCGGCAATAACAGAGCAATCGGATGTTACAAAGCAGTTAACTTCACAACAAGTTTACCGCATGACCGCATCATGGCATGTTCTAAGAACCTCATAATCGATTAAGTGCTATAAGGCATACACAGCTAACAGGACATTACCGGCACATAAGACATATATAGCATTAAGGACATTACAGGCATGTAAGTCATTCAGGCATTACAGTCCTATATGCCCTATATGGCATTTAGGGCAAATAAGGCGTTTGCGGTGATAGGATCTGAATGCCTGAAACCGATCGGTACAGTTTTTAAAAGCTTGACCCGGGAGTCGAAAGACTCCCGGGTTTTTATGCCCATAATTCTAATATTTCTATATTGTATGAGGATTATAGGGGGAAGGAATTCGGATTCCGGAGGTAAGTCGAGTTATCAGTACAAACAGAATTGAATGAAAAAACCTCGGGTTAAACATTTTTTTGTAAATCTGTGTTATAATTTCGGATTGTGTGACTAAGAGAAAAGGAAGATTGAAATGATTACTGTAAATAATGTCTCTTTACGTTATGGAGGGCGAAAGCTCTTTGATGATGTCAATTTAAAATTCACCCCTGGAAACTGCTATGGTGTCATTGGAGCCAACGGTGCGGGGAAATCGACGTTTCTGAAGATTCTGTCCGGGGAGCTGGAGCCGAATACCGGTGAAGTCAGTCTGGGAAGCGGCATGCGGATGTCCGTGCTGAAGCAGGATCATCATGAGTTCGACCAGAACCGGGTGCTGGAAACCGTAATCCGCGGCAATGAAAAATTATATGCCATCATGGTGGAGAAGGATGAAATTTACGCAAAACCTGATTTCACCGATGAAGACGGCATGAGAGCGGCTGTCCTGGAGGGGGAGTTCGCTGATATGAACGGCTGGGAAGCGGAGGCAGAAGCTTCACTGCTGCTCCAGGGACTTGGTGTTGATACAGGCCTGCATGACAAGCTGCTCAGCGAGCTGGAGGATGATCAAAAGGTCAAAGTCCTTCTGGCCCAGGCTTTGTTCGGGAAACCCGGCATTCTGATCCTCGATGAGCCAACCAATAACCTGGATGTCCGGGCGATTACCTGGCTGGAAAACTTTTTGGCTGAGTTCGAAGGAACGGTGATTGTCGTTTCCCATGACCGGCATTTCCTCAATATGGTCTGTACCCATATCTGTGATGTAGATTTCGGGAAAATCAAGATTTACATGGGCAACTATGATTTCTGGTATGAATCCAGCCAGCTGATTCAGCAGCTGCTGCGGGACCAGAATAAAAAGAAGGAAGAAAAAATCCGTGACCTGCAGAACTTTATTGCCCGATTTAGTGCCAATGCCAGTAAGTCAAGACAGGCAACATCCCGTAAAAAACTGCTGGATAAAATCAGCCTGAATGATATTCCCACGACCTCCCGCCGGTATCCTTTCGTTGGTTTCAAGCCTGAACGGGAACCGGGCAATGATATCCTGTTTGTTACCGACCTTTCCAAGACCATTGAAGGGGAAAAGGTTCTGGATAAACTGAATCTGACGATTCTTCCAGGCGAGAAGGTCGCTTTTACCGGATCCGATGTCTCGATCACTACGCTGTTCCGGATCCTGGCTGGCGAAATGGAGCCGGATGAAGGGGATTTCCGTTTCGGCGTTACCATCACCCAAGCCTATTTCCCCAAGGACAATACGGATTATTTCAAGGATTGCGATCTTTCACTGGTTGACTGGATGCGCCAGTATTCCCAGGATCAGACCGAAACCTATATCCGGGGCTTCCTGGGCCGCATGCTGTTCTCGGGCGATGAGGCGTTGAAAGAGGCCAAGGTTCTCTCCGGCGGTGAAAAAGTTCGCTGCATGCTTTCCCGGATGATGCTGTCCTCGGCAAACCTGCTGATGCTGGATCAGCCAACCAATCATCTGGATCTTGAATCTATTACGGCAGTCAACGATGGCCTGATCAATTTCAAGGGAGTCATCCTGTTCACGTCTTATGACCATCAGTTTGTGCACACCATTGCGAACCGAATCATTGAACTGACGCCTTCCGGCATAGTGGACTTCCATGGCACCTACGATGAGTACCTGGAATCCAAGGAAATTTATAATTAACGTTGAATCACTCAGCTGCCGGCTGCCATCACCAGGCTGCCGTCACCCGGCGGCAATCACCCGAATGGCCGGTGTTATAATATGTTCATCTAAAAAACCGCAAGAGCAGCCGATGGCTGCTCTTGTGGTTTTCTTAGAAGAATGATGTTTGTTCACCCGGAGCCAGCTCAATTCTGAGACCTCGACCCCAGGGGCGAAGCTGTGACTGGATGGCCTTGAAGGGACGTTTCGGATTCAGATAATCCTTGAGGGAGGATTCTTCCAGAAGGACCGGCATCCGGGGATGAATCGACTGCATTTGCTGATCGGCATCCGTTGTGAGGATCACGAAGCGGCTTTTGGGCTGGCCTTCTTCCTGCCAGGTCCGGTACAGACCGGCCATGAAAAAGAAGGGGGCTTCAGTAGAAATGGAAAATTTCCGCTTATTGTTCCACTCGTAGAAAGCGCTGGCCGGTACCGCGCAGCGGTGGTCGTGGACCAGGGATCGAAACATCGGTTTTTCATCAATTGATTCGACGCGGCCGTTGAAGACCAGTTTCTTCTCCAGGGGGAATCCCCAGGTCTGGAGCTGGATGCCTTCCGGCGTCAGAACCGGAGCTTCACTGCCGGGGTAATAGTCACGGCCGGGCGAACTCAGATCCAGTTCATACCGTTTGTAGCGCTTGTCGATTTCCTCAATCAGCCGGTAGAATCCGATGATGTCCTTGGGGGAGATTTCGATTCGGAATCGGCCACACATGGCAATGTCTCCTTTGTTATTTTTTTACAGCCTTCTGGTACATATCGGCAATCTGGTTTCTGGACACTCGATCCGGGTGATTGGTCAGCTTTCCCTGATTGTTCAGCATATTGCGAGTGTAGACTCTGATTTCATCTTCGGTCAGGTCGAGCCGGTAGTCCACAATACGGTCAATATATGCCATCAGTTCTGCAGTTGACGCAAAGCCCAGAATGCTGAGCATGCGCGAAAGTTTCGCCTCATCACTGTAAAGCCCCAGATAGCCCTTGAAAATTGCTGCAGTCGCAAATCCATGCGGGATCTTTTTCTCATAGGTAAGCACGTACCCCAGCGCATGCGGGAGACTGGTGCCGGTCTGGGATATCACCATGCCGCCCATGGTCGAAGCCATCAGCAGCTGATCGATCTGATCCGGGCTCAGGCTCTTGCGGATGAAAGCTTCCTTCAATTCTCCGAACAAAGCCAATCCCTTTTCTGCGATGATGTCGGTCATGAGATTGGCATTGACATTCAGGTATCCTTCCACCAGGTGGCTGAATGCGTCAAAGGCATTATGCAGGATGCTGTTGAAGTCAGCGGTATAGATGTAGCGGGGATCCAGATAAGCCAGTTTCGGGAAACTTTCCTGACCAAAGTCCTTCTTAGTTCTCAGCTGATGGTCTGTCACAATGGAATAGGGTGTCACTTCACTGCCGGTTCCGGCTGTGGTTGGAACGGCAACAATCGGAATGGACCGGAGATTCTTCATGTTGAAGGCTTCGCGGGCAGAGATCCCGCGATGACGAAACAGTACGCCGATTGCCTTGGCTGCATCAATGGGTGAACCTTTTCCCAGGCCGACAATAAAGGAAATTCCTTCCCGTTCATTTTCGTTGAATGCCTGCTGAATCAGCTCAATCGTGGGGTTATCATCAATTCCGTCGAAAATTTTATAGCGGATGTTTTCTTTTTCCAGTGCAGTGATGACATCATCCAACGACCCGTTCAGTTTGCTGGAATTGACACCAGTGACAATGAGAGCCTTTTTACCAAGCCGTTTTAAGTAGTGACTGTGCTTGATCAGGCAGTTGGGTCCCTGGATCAATCGGGTTGGCAAATAGAACTGAAAATCATTTTCCAAGCAGATGCCCTCCTCATCTTATTGATATACATCAATTTTAACATAAGAAGTCTTGCAGTTCGGAGAAGACGAACGGAATCATGGAATTATTTAAAGGTTTACAACTTCGCCCTTATGGCAGTATAAAGAAGAACAGGAATAAGGAGGCAGGGAAATTTTTTTACTGAATGGTCCGATTGGGTTTGATTTTTCAGCGGGAAACTGTCATAATCATCAAGGACGCTCATCGGTAGCGGACCTTCACTTCAGAATCTTGCCAGTATTTTTCGGATGTATTCTGGGTAGATCCGCTGTAGCGAAACCGATCAGAGTCCAAAGAAGAGACTGATTTGGCGGGCTTGCATGGAGTTTGAAAAAAACTGAAAGGTTTTTTCAAAATGTTGTTGACATGTGACAGGCCGGGCCATATAATAGTCTTTGTCAGTAAAACTGATATCCGGTGTTTATGACTGTAAGGGCTACACCCGTTTCCATCCCGAACACGATGGTTAAGCCTTATGGTGCTGATGATACTGCACGGGAAGCTGTGTGGAAAAGTAGGTTGACGCCGGTTAATCTGGTCGACTAGCTCAGCTGGCAGAGCACGCGACTCTTAATCGTGGGGTCCAGGGTTCGAACCCCTGGTCGACCACCAGATGAAAAAAAGACATTCAAGCAATTGAATGTCTTTTTTTTCATTTCTTCATCCATTACAGTAGAATAGAAGTATGTCACGTATCATCTTCAAGGAGGAAATTAAGCTTTGAATCAGGATAATGTGGATCCGAGGATCCTTCAGTATAATGAACGATTGAAAAATACGCTGCGAGATGAGCTTCTAAATTACAAGGAACGCTTTCCTGAGGAATGTGAACCGGATCAGGTTCTGGAATTTATCGGAAATCAACTTAACCTGTTCGGACGGGATTCACAGGAAGGACATATTACCTGCAGTGCCTGGGTTGTCGATCCGCAGCGTTCTGCGGCGATACTGGTAAGACATCGTCGTCTGAATAAATGGGTACAGCCCGGCGGCCATATCGAACCTTTTGAATCCCCTTTGTCAGGCGCGGTTCGTGAGGCGGCGGAAGAAACAGGAATCACGGATTTTGTGATTCTGGATGAGCGGTTGTTTGATGTCAGTGTGCACTGGTTTCCGGAAGGGAAAGACGGTCCGGCTCATTTTCATTATGATCTGAGGTATTTATTGCAGGCTCCAGTCAAAGCAGATCTCTATGCCAACAATGAAACAGATGGAGCCGCCTGGATCCCGCTGGAACAGCTTCAGAATTACTCCGGAGAGGAAACGGTCCTGAAAATGGCTGAAAAAACATGGCGCTGGTCACCTGCCGGGAAGCATGTTCGGGAATGAATAGGACCATAAGAAAATTTCTGCCGCATCTGGCGGCGTTGGTAACTATGTTTTTCTGGGGGTTGTCTTATTTATCAACCAGAATCCTGATTCAGGAGATCCCGCCGACCTTGGCGGTGTTTTATCGGTTCACACTGGCGTCGGTCCTCCTGTGGCTGCTGCTGCTCCTTCGCCGAAAAAAGATCAGGATACTCAAGGAAGACATTGTCAAGATTCTTCTGGCGGGACTGACGGGAGTCGCGTTGAACTTTACCTTGGAAAATATCGGAGTCAAATATACATCCACCGCCAATGTCGCTTTGCTGGTTGCTACAATTCCGGCAATGACCCTTCTGTTTGAGAATTATCGGCTGGCGCGGAAAACCGGCTGGAAGGAAATGGCCGGAATTCTTGTCAGTATGACAGGCATTGTTTTAATTACGCTGGGTGACAAAAGCAGCCAGTTTACCTTTTCGCTGTTCGGGGATGCCATGGTCCTGCTCTCGAGTGTGGCCTGGGCAGTGTATACTTCTCTCGTGGCCGATCTGAAAGGCGACTATGATTCGATGGAGATTACGCTGTACACGAATTTTTCAGGAGCTGTCTTCATGCTGCCGACTTTGGGGTTTACCGGGATCCGAATTCCCAAAGGTGATGCGCTTCTTCACTTGATCTATCTTGTACTGTTCTGTTCGATTCTGGCTTATGTGCTGTATATGTGGGCACTGAAGCGTCTGGGTGGCGTTCGACTGAACTCCTACATCAATCTGCAGCCGATCGTGGCGATTTTCGCATCCATCTTTCTGCTGAAAGAAACCATGACGCCGATCCGTCTGATCGGCTCAGTGATCATCATCGCCGGTGTCTGGATCGTGAATCGGGCTCTCCGGGCCATCACCGTTCCGACGCAATAGCCAAGGACATCATCTCGGTGGTTCTGCGCAAGGATGAGGGATTCGTGTCACCAATCTGCGCCTGCCGGCTGGAACGGTTGGAATAAGGCATTGTGTCTGAGCGGGGAAGATCAAAAAAATAAGGGGCCGGAAACTTTGAGTTTCCGGCCCCTTATTTTTGAAGAATGGACGGCGCTGTGAAAGGTAGGGAGAGAGGCTATTCCCAGATAATCGTGACGACTTCTGTTCCGCCAAGCTCCTGATTGAGATATCGGGCTACCGTGAAAAGATAATCGGACAGGCGATTGATGAACTGGTAGGAATGGGGATACTGCTTTTCGCCGATTTCATCAAGGTATCGGACGAAGCTTCGTTCGGCCCGCCTTGCGAGAGAACGGGCGACATGTATTTCGGTCGCCTCCAGAGTGCCGGAGTAAAGGATGAACTTTGTCTGGGGCGGCATCTTAACCGTAAGTTCATCCAGTTTGCGTTCCAGAGAATCGGGGTGCTTGGCTTCGAATCGTATAATTGTAAAGTTAGAGGATACCTCAGTGCCGAGATTATAGAGTCCGTTCTGGATCCATTCAATGGTTTCGATAATGTCGTTCCTCTGCTCAAAGTCATCGGTCTTTTTCAGCGAAGAGGTGCAGACTCCGAGATAAGCGTTGAGTTCATCCAATGTGCCATTCAGTTCTATAAGAGAAGATCCTTTGGACACCCGTTCTCCATCCAGAGTTCCTGTAGTGCCCTGATCACCGGTTTTTGTTACAATACTTTCCATGTATGTTTCCTCCATTGATAATCAATATCATATAATCTATTCTAAGTCACTCAGCAGTAGGACTCAAAGAACGAATCATGAACAATCATGAACAATTGGTCAATCCTGACAAGCCGGTGCGAGGTGATCACTCGCGGTGTTCCAGGGTCATCCCGCAGACTCGATTCTATGAGAGTTCGAATCCTCCGGAAGGGACTGCACTGGAGCTGCCGCCTGCCTGGTCTTTACTGGCCGCAATTTTCGAAAAAAAACGAGGATTTTGTCCAATTTAATATTGGAATTTGGTCCACGGTGTAGTAATATAGTTCTTACCCGCTGCGATGCCGTAGTGAATGAAATAAACGGTCAACAAAAACTTTAAAAATCTTTAAAAAAGTCGTTGACAAGGCGATGCGCAGTTGGTAATATATAGAAGTCGCCTAAAGCGGCAACGAAACAAACTGTTCTTTGAAAATTAAACAGAATACAAGGTAAAACAAACCAGCAATTCATTTTGAGTAGTCAGACAAGACTAAAAAATCGACTAAAAGCTAGTTCAAACTTTTAACATGAGAGTTTGATCCTGGCTCAGGACGAACGCTGGCGGCGTGCCTAACACATGCAAGTCGAGCGAGGTGTATACACCTAGCGGCGGACGGGTGAGTAACACGTGGGTAACCTGCCTCAGAGAGGGGAATAGCCTTCCGAAAGGAAGATTAATACCGCATAATATACGCATTTAGCATTATGAGCGTATCAAAGGAGAAATCCGCTTTGAGATGGGCCCGCGGCGCATTAGCTAGTTGGAGAGGTAACGGCTCACCAAGGCGACGATGCGTAGCCGACCTGAGAGGGTGATCGGCCACATTGGAACTGAGACACGGTCCAGACTCCTACGGGAGGCAGCAGTGGGGAATATTGCACAATGGGGAAACCCTGATGCAGCAACGCCGCGTGAATGATGAAGGCCTTCGGGTCGTAAAGTTCTTTGATTGGGGACGATAATGACGGTACCCAAAAAACAAGCCACGGCTAACTACGTGCCAGCAGCCGCGGTAATACGTAGGTGGCGAGCGTTGTCCGGATTTACTGGGCGTAAAGGATGCGTAGGTGGAAACTTAAGTGGGATGTGAAATCCCCGGGCTCAACCCGGGAACTGCATTCCAAACTGGGTTACTTGAGTGCAGGAGAGGAAAGCGGAATTCCTAGTGTAGCGGTGAAATGCGTAGATATTAGGAAGAACACCAGTGGCGAAGGCGGCTTTCTGGACTGTAACTGACACTGAGGCATGAAAGCGTGGGGAGCAAACAGGATTAGATACCCTGGTAGTCCACGCCGTAAACGATGGGTACTAGGTGTAGGGGTATCAACTCCCCCTGTGCCGTCGTAAACACAGTAAGTACCCCGCCTGGGGAGTACGGTCGCAAGATTAAAACTCAAAGGAATTGACGGGGGCCCGCACAAGCAGCGGAGCATGTGGTTTAATTCGAGGCAACGCGAAGAACCTTACCTAGACTTGACATCTCCTGAATTACCCTTAACCGGGAAGCCCTTCGGGGCAGGAAGACAGGTGGTGCATGGTTGTCGTCAGCTCGTGTCGTGAGATGTTGGGTTAAGTCCCGCAACGAGCGCAACCCCTATTGTCAGTTGCTACCATTCAGTTGAGCACTCTGGCAAGACTGCCCGGGTTAACCGGGAGGAAGGTGGGGATGATGTCAAATCATCATGCCCCTTACGTCTAGGGCTACACACGTGCTACAATGGCAGGTACAAAGAGACGCGATCCCGCGAGGAGGAGCAAATCTCATAAAACCTGCCCCAGTTCAGATTGCAGGCTGCAACTCGCCTGCATGAAGTCGGAGTTGCTAGTAATCGCGAATCAGCATGTCGCGGTGAATACGTTCCCGGGCCTTGTACACACCGCCCGTCACACCATGAGAGTTGGCAATACCCGAAGTCCGTGAGGTAACTATTTATAGAGCCAGCGGCCGAAGGTAGGGTCAGCGATTGGGGTGAAGTCGTAACAAGGTAGCCGTAGGAGAACCTGCGGCTGGATCACCTCCTTTCTAGGGAGTCACAGCCATGGCAACATGGATGAGATAAAGGATGTCCATTTCACGGATATCTCCCATAAAAGGATTACTGATTTGTACATCCGAGTATTCTGTTTAATCTTGAGAGAATAACAATATTTTCTCGTTTGTGGGGGTATAGCTCAGTTGGGAGAGCACCTGTTTTGCACGCAGGGGGTCAAGAGTTCGAGTCTCTTTATCTCCACCACAGAAAAGGGTCTATAGCTCAGGTGGTTAGAGCGCGTGCCTGATAAGCACGAGGTCGGTGGTTCGAGTCCACTTAGACCCACCATTTATTTTTCTCAATTGTTCTTTGAAAACTGCATATATTCTTAAAACGTAAAGCAAAATTGTAGAAAAAACAATTTCGTTGAGAAGTTAGTCATTAACTGAAAAGTTATTGACAACAATTCAAAAACGTCAAGGGGAGCGAAAGCTCCAACCTTGAGCCAAAAATTAACTTGAAAAAAGATCAAGCTATAAAGGGCGCATGGTGAATGCCTTGGCATCAGGAGTCGAAGAAGGTCGCGATAAGCTGCGATAAGCTCAGGGTAGGCGCACATAGCCAGTGATCCTGAGATCACCGAATGGGGCAACCCGCCGAAAGGCATCCATAGAGGAATCCATACTCTATAGGAAGACACACCCGGAGAACTGAAACATCTAAGTACCCGGAGGAAGAGAAAGAAACATCGATTTTCTTAGTAGCGGCGAGCGAAAAGGAAAGAGCCCAAACCAGGGAGCTTGCTCTCTGGGGTTGCGGACACTCAAGAAAGGGAAGAGGCCCCTTAGCCGAAGCTGTTGGGAAACAGCGCCATAGAAGGTGACAGACCTGTAGGCGAAAAGGGAAGACGGACCGAGAGTGATCCAGAGTACCACCGGACACGTGAAACCCGGTGGGAAGCAGGGAGGACCACCTCCCAAGGCTAAATACTACCTGATGACCGATAGTGAAGCAGTACCGTGAGGGAAAGGTGAAAAGAACCCCGGAAGGGGAGTGAAATAGAATCTGAAACCGTGTGCCTACAACCGGTCAGAGCACCATAAGCGTGTGATGACGTGCTTTTTGTAGAACGAGCCAACGAGTTGTGATATGCAGCAAGGTTAAGCACTTCAGGTGCGCAGCCGAAGGGAAACCGAGTCTTAACAGGGCGTCTAGTTGCATGTTGCAGACCCGAAACCGGGTGACCTATCCATGGACAGGTTGAAGCGAGAGTAAAATCTCGTGGAGGACCGAACCACATTGGTGTTGAAAAACCATGGGATGAGCTGTGGATAGCGGAGAAATTCCAATCGAACTCGGAGATAGCTGGTTCTCCTCGAAATAGCTTTAGGGCTAGCGTTGGATGATGAGTCATGGAGGTAGAGCACTGAATGGGCTAGGGGCATATCGCTTACCGAACCTTATCAAACTCCGAATGCCAAAGACTTTAATCCGGCAGTCAGACAGTGACAGATAAGTGCCATTGTCAAAAGGGAAAAAGCCCAGATCGTCAGCTAAGGTCCCCAAGTATAGGTTAAGTGGAAAAGGATGTGGGATTTCTAAGACAACTAGGATGTTGGCTTAGAAGCAGCCACTCATTAAAAGAGTGCGTAATAGCTCACTAGTCGAGAGATCCTGCGCCGAAGATGTCCGGGGCTAAAACCTATCACCGAAGCTACGGGTGTATATTTTAATATACGCGGTAGAGGAGCGTTCTTAACGGGGCGAAGCAGTACCGAAAGGAGCTGTGGACTGTTAAGAAGTGAGAATGTTGGCATAAGTAGCGAGATGCGGGTGAGAATCCCGCAGGTCGAAAATCTAAGGTTTCCTGAGGAAGGTTCGTCCGCTCAGGGTTAGTCGGGGCCTAAGCCGAGGCTGAGAAGCGTAGGTGATGGACAATCTGTTGATATTCAGATACCGGCATGAAGCGTTAACACGATGGGGTGACGCAGGAGGATAGGGTAACAGGCGGTTGGAAGAGCCTGTCGAAGTATTCGAGGGAGTCAGAGGAGGCAAATCCCTTCTGGCATATTCTGAGATACGAAAATACCCGAGTTCACGCTGCCAAGAAAAGCCTCTAAGGAGCGACATGCTGCCCGTACCGCAAACCGACACAGGTAGATGAGGAGAGAATCCTAAGACCATCGGAAGAATTGTTGTTAAGGAACTCGGCAAATTAACCCCGTAAGTTCGCGAGAAGGGGTGCCATGGCGACATGGCCGCAGTGAAATGGCCCAAGCAACTGTTTAACAAAAACACAGGTCTCTGCAAAAGCGCAAGCTGAAGTATAGGGGCTGACGCCTGCCCGGTGCTGGAAGGTTAAGGGGAATGCTTAGCGCAAGCGAAGGTATGAACTTAAGCCCCAGTAAACGGCGGCCGTAACTATAACGGTCCTAAGGTAGCGAAATTCCTTGTCAGGTAAGTTCTGACCCGCACGAATGGCGTAATGACTTGGGCACTGTCTCAACAACAAATCCGGCGAAATTGTAGTGCCAGTGAAGATGCTGGCTACCCGCGATTGGACGGAAAGACCCCGTAGAGCTTTACTGTAGCTTAGCATTGAGTTTCGATATTTACTGTACAGGATAGGTGGGAGACGAAGAACCATGATCGTCAGGTCATGGGGAGTCACCGTTGGGATACCACCCTGTAGATATTGGGATTCTAACCGGAGACCAGGAAACGGGTCACGGGACATTGCTAGGTGGGCAGTTTGACTGGGGCGGTCGCCTCCTAAAAAGTAACGGAGGCGCCCAAAGGTTCCCTCAGGACGGTCGGAAATCGTCCATAGAGTGTAAAGGCAGAAGGGAGCCTGACTGCGACACCTACAAGTGGAGCAGGGACGAAAGTCGGGCTTAGTGATCCGGTGGTACCTCGTGGGAGGGCCATCGCTCAACGGATAAAAGCTACCTCGGGGATAACAGGCTGATCTCCCCCAAGAGTTCACATCGACGGGGAGGTTTGGCACCTCGATGTCGGCTCGTCACATCCTGGGGCTGAAGTAGGTCCCAAGGGTTGGGCTGTTCGCCCATTAAAGTGGCACGCGAGCTGGGTTCAGAACGTCGTGAGACAGTTCGGTCCCTATCCGTCGCGGGCGTAGGAAATTTGAAGGGAGCTGACCTTAGTACGAGAGGACCGGGTTGGACCAATCACTGGTGTACCAGTTGTCGCGCCAGCGGCATGGCTGGGTAGCTATATTGGGACGGGATAAACGCTGAAAGCATCTAAGCGTGAAGCCCACCCTGAGACAAGATTTCCCATGGAGTAATCCAGTAAGATCCCTTGAAGAACACAAGGTAGATAGGTGAGGGGTGTAAGTGCAGCAATGCATGCAGCTGACTCATACTAATCGATCGAGGGCTTGATCTTAAACAAGTTAAAAATGATGAATTACGTTTGAAGAACTATATGCAGTCTTGAGGGAACAATAAAACCTCAAACCAATCCGGTGTTTATGACTGTAAGGGCTACACCCGTTCCCATCCCGAACACGATGGTTAAGCCTTATGGTGCTGATGATACTGCACGGGAAGCTGTGTGGAAAAGTAGGTTGACGCCGGTTTAAAAGTATCCTGATGTTTCATCAGGATATTTTGCATGGATCATTAGCTCAGTTGGTTAGAGCAGCCGGCTCATAACCGGTCGGTCCGGGGTTCGAGTCCCTGATGGTCCACCATTATATGGGGGTATAGCTCAGTTGGGAGAGCACCTGTTTTGCACGCAGGGGGTCAAGAGTTCGAGTCTCTTTATCTCCACCACTAAAAGTCATGTGAGAGCATTCACTCTTGCATGACTTCTTTGTTTATTGGCAGAATCAGAAACTGAATCGGATCGCTGCAGTTGAATCTTCAGCGAACGCTCAGAGAATGAATGAAGCTTTCGATTTTGGTTGAATTGAGAAGTTATCGCTGAAGTGTAGCAAATACTTATTATTAAAGTGCATTTTGTATTATTGGTCTGATAACAATAGTTAATGTACATTTACTAACCAGGGATTTTTTCAGGGCGATACCTATATTTAATCCCTAATATTAGGGAAACGCTGATTAATTCTGTTTTCTGTAACTCTGAGGAACGCTCTCACGATATAATTTAAGTATTACGTTACCAGCGAGGTTTTTCTTATGAAGCAGCAGACTTTCAGTGATTTTGAATACGCACATCGCCGCAAGACTACAAAGAGAGAAGAGTTTCTTGATTCTATGGAAACTATCATTCCCTGGAAAGATTGGGTCGAGATGATTCGCCCCTACTATCCTCAGGGAAAACGCGGCAGAAAGCCCATCGAAATTGAAACAATGCTTCGGATGTACCTGATGCAAAATTGGTTTAACCTCTCCGATGTTGCAATGGAAGACGCCATCTATGACAGTTATGCCATGCGCAAATTCATGCGGCTGGACTTCATCTCGCAGCAAGTGCCTGACGCAACCACGCTTCTTCACTTTCGCCATTTAATGGAAAGCCATCTCTTGGGGGAGAAGATCTTTCATGATGTCACCAGACGCTTGGAATCTGCCGGACTAATGATGCATGGCGGCACCATCGTGGATGCCACCATTATTGCAGCCCCCAGTTCTACCAAGAACCAGACGGGAGAACGAGACCCTGAGATGCACCAGACAAAGAAAGGCAATCAGTGGTACTTTGGGATGAAGGTTCATACCGGAGTTTGCGCCGGCAGTGGGTATGTCCATACAGTCACAGGGACTGCGGCCAATGTCCATGACATAAACGAGACACACAAACTGATTCGTCCCGATGATGAAGTAGCTTACGGAGATTCCGGCTATAATGGAGTCGAGTCAAGAAAAGAATTCACCGAGGATCCGCACTTATCTACTATTGAATTTCGCAGCAATGTTCGCCCTTCCAAGATCAAGACCAATAAGAACTATCCCGGGATCCAGTGGGACCGGGCAATTGAACAACGCAAATCATCCGTTCGAAGCAAAGTGGAGCACCCATTTTTGATCGTCAAACGGTTCTTTGGTTATGCCAAAGTAGTTTATCGGGGGATCAGCAAAAATTTGAATAGATTCAACATCTTGTTTGCCAGCGCCAATTTGTTGAATTGTATTCGTGCAAAACGAACGAAAGAATTCTGCATGGGATAAGTGCGCCCGAAATTGGGGGTTAGCCCACAAAACGGGCTGAAATCGCACTAAAATCCAGCATTTTTGTGCACCCATGAGCAAAAAAACAACATAATGACCGAACTGGGAAACGTTAACCTCAAATAATCAGTGTTTCCTTAGATCCAATCTTAAGCTGACTTGACTCTTAATAATGTTCAAAGTATAATTAGAGGGTTATGAATAATTGCTACTTTTCAGGAAGCAATTGCATAAACCTCGAAAGATATGTAGAAATTGAAGACTTGGTTTTTGTCAAAAAAAGAAGCAAGATGCTTCCTCAGGTTGCGGAAGGAATTCATCACAACAAAACTAACACAGATCATCACCTCAGTGGCTTGCTGTGTTCTCTCCATAATTCTGTCTAGACCATACTTCCGTTTGCTTTCTCCGATTTTGGCTTCCACCATATTGCGATCGCCAGCCTCCTGGACCTCTGCTGCTCGCTGCTGCTGGCGCACCTGAGGATCCTTTGGGGGTCTGCCAAGTGCCGGACCGTTCATTCGGATATTCTTGCTTTTGCAGAATGCCAGGTTGGCTTTGTTTCGATATATCTTATCTGCCAGGATCCTTTCAGGATATGATCCTGTTCTTTCTTTGTAACGCTCAGCACTCTCTTGCAAGGTCAGGGCTTCATTGAAGTTTTCAAACGAAAAATACTCCATTCGCACATACCCATCCACCGTTGAGAGGGCAATTTTCGAACCAAACTCGGTGTTGACGGATGCCTTGCCCCGCTTGATAGGCCTTACCCAGGGCTGGGACACACTGACAATTCGACGTTCGATCCGGTTAATTTTTAACTTCCACATCTCAAACTGCTGATCATGAATCAAAGACAGTGTCTTGAGTGCATCCATCGTCTTTGGGCTGATGGGTTTGTTCATGGCTGGTGAGTCAAAGTATCCCAGGCAGCGTTTCAGCAATCTCAAGAGAATACCCTGTTTTTCTCGGAACTGGGCTGGAGTATTTTTTCGATTTGGAGATGCTCAAATAAGCCTGTCTGGCATGATTCAACAATGACTTCTGAGTTTTGGTAATGGGTTTTCCTCGTGTTATTTCTAGATGACGCATGGCTGAACAGACCGCCTCATACAGGAGGCGGATATCCGTCGGGAAGTGGATGTCTTGTGGAACACAGGTAGCATCCAGGATCAACGTACCGCTGTTTGTCTGTACCAAGTCATTGACCGAAGAAGTGCTCGACTCAGAGTCTTTGGGATCGCTTTCCCCGAATGGCCGCCGCTCGAATCATCATCACTATCATCATTGGACGATGGTTTCTTTAAGGGATTCTGAGCAATAATAGCTTCATTGATTTGGCAAATTTCTGCAGCTGTAAAGCGTTGCCTGAAGTAAGACATCAAGCTGGTATCAAAGGGCAATTCACTTGAGAATTCTTCGAATCCAAGGAAAAACTGAAGATATGGATTTTCACGAACCAGCTCAATCAAATCCGCATCAGAGACATTCAAGGCTTGTTTGAGAAAAAGAGCGCCAAAGGCCAGTCTGGATGAGTATGCCCGGTTGCCACGAGGCCCATTGAACTTAGTGGCATAGATTTCTTCGATGAGATCCCAGGGCATTTGATGGGATAATTTCACCCATCGATTGGAGGGATCAATGCTGACCCCATGGAAACCACTTGGGTATTCAAACACCGAAATTTGACGATTTCTCTTCTTAAAACCCATAAAAATCTCCTGAATACGAGCAAAAATGCTGAAATTTAATGAAAACTTATAACTTTATTATACCAGAAACCAGTTAAAAGTGGCTTGAACACTATGTTCCGGACCCATTCAGCAGTCTCTAATTACAAAGGGCATTTTGCTTATATTTCAAAATTGCCCTTTTTCTTTATCCATTTAAGATAGGGCAGTCTGTCAGTGCCCAGATGGTATTGGTCAATAGATCCTGATCCATTCCATACTCTCATAGATAGAAGACAGAAGCTGTATTCTCTTTTTTCTCACGAATCATCATTTGGAGGCACCCAATTTGGAAGAAATTGATTTAAAGGAACTATTTCTGATCCTGTGGCATCGTATCTGGATTATTATCCTGGTTACCATCCTTTCAGGCGCTGTAGTATTTGGATTCACTCGTTTTCTCGTTAAGCCCAAGTATACATCATCCATAAAGATGTACGTCAACAATTCCACCACCAGTAAAGCGAATATGTCATCCAGTGATATCGCGGCAGCTCAGTCTCTTGTTGATACATACATCACGATTATCCAGAGCGACACGTTGCTGACCGACGTAATCGGACGAAGCAACTCGCTTTATACTACTGGACAGCTAAATAAAATGATTTCGGCCAGATCCCTGAATAATACAGAAGTTTTTCAGGTAAACGTCACTTCGGAGGATCCGAATGAGGCTCAGGCATTGGCCAATTCAATTGCTGATACGGCTCCTGAATATCTGTCGGATATCGTCACCGGTACATCAGTAAAGATCATTGACCGGGCCAAGTTTTCCGATGTTCCTACATCACCTAACATCCTCTCCAACACAATGATTGGACTTGTGGCCGGTTTCATGCTGGCATCCGGTCTGATTTTACTTGTCTCACTGATGGACACTCGGATCAAAACGGAACAGGACCTGCAGCGGATCACGGATCTGCCGATCCTGGGAGCGATCTCTGATTATGAGAATGCAAGCAGCAACAACTATGGCTATGCCATGAGCAGCGAGGTGATCTAAGATGTCTTTCAGATTATTCGGTGGCAAAACAGACCACGGCGTTCAAAATATTAAAACAGAGCGTCAGCATATCCTGGGAAAGAAAACACCATTTTCTATCGTGGAAGAGCTGAAAGTGCTTCGTACCAATATCCAGTTCTCCACCACATCAGAAGGATGCAAGGTCATCGGAGTAACAAGTTCCGATGCAGGGGAAGGGAAGAGCATTACAGCGTTGAACCTGGCGATCACCTTTGCCGAAACGCAATCCAGGGTTCTTCTGATTGACTGTGATCTGCGCAAGCCTAAGGTTTCCCGTCTGCTGAAAGTAAAGGCAGTACCGGGCTTAAGCAATGTGCTGGTTAACATGAATTCAGTACAGGAAGCCGTCCAGACCGTCCAGTTGGAGACTACCAGCATCGATGTGCTGCTGTCGGGAGACATTCCTCCCAATCCCTCGGAACTGCTTGGTTCGAGAAAAATGAAAGAACTCATTGAATCCTTGTCCAATCGCTATGACTACATCCTGGTGGATACTCCGCCGGTTAGTGTCGTGACCGATGCGGTTATCGTTTCAAGCTTGCTTACGGGCATGATTTTCGTCATCCGAGCAAGCCGAACCCAGCAGGATTCTGTTCATCCCGCGCTGTCTCAGTTGAAGTTCGCCGGAGCGAATGTCCTGGGCTTTGTCCTGAACGGAGTCAATGCCAAAGGAAATCGCAGATATTCAAATTACCGCTCATATAAGGAATCTGCAGCTCGATAGAATAACAGCAGACTCCTGGGGGAAGGCGCATGATAGATTTTCATACTCATATCCTGCCACATATGGATGATGGCAGCAGCGATGTCGGCGAGTCCATTCAGCTGATGAAAATGCTGAAAGACCAGGGAGTCGGGACAGTCGTCGCTACTTCACATTATTACCATACAAAGGAATCCATTTCTGAATTCCTGACACGACGTCAGCGAGCCTATGACCTGCTGCGGGAAGCGGTGGAAGGAATGGATGTACCTGACATCCGGCTGGGTGCTGAAGTTTCATTCTTTTCCGGGATGAGCCGCCTATCCGACTTTGATCGTCTGAAGATCCAGGGAACGGAAGCGATATTGATTGAAATGCCGTTTTCAATCTGGACTGCAGGGATCATCAGTGAGGTTTATTCCATTATCAATAATCACGGACTGACTCCAATCCTGGCTCATGTGGAGCGCTATCCGGATTTCCCGGTGGCAATTGATAAACTCAATGATCTGATTGATATGGGCGCTTTGTTTCAAATCAACGGTGAGTATATCCTTTCCGGAAAATCCCGCCGACAGGCGCTGGATCAGTTGAAACGGGGAGATCATTTTCTGTTGGGATCCGACTCGCACAACGTAAGAACACGAGTGCCAAATTTGGGAGAGGCCGCTTCTGTGATCCGGAAGAAGCTGGGTTCGGACCGTTTCCTGACGGTAGATCGATTAGGCCGTGAAATCATGAATGGTTCTGATCAATAGAAAACGTGAAGGTTATAAAAAACAGGGTCATGAAGAGAAATACTTCATGACCCTGTCTTTTTTCGTAGCGGTGGATTTGTCCGTGGCAGTTTCATATCCATGTGTGTTTAAGTGGCAGCTGGATCAGCCTGGAATATCCGGCTGATTTATCGGGCAGTCAAATCTGGCTGATGGATGAGGGGGATGCAGCCTGATTCCCTGTTCGGGAAACTAAAACAGGAGTGAGAAGACCCGGAAGAAGCTTTCTTTCATCAAGGTCAGCTTGGGACGGTTTAAATATTTTTCCAGGGTCAGTTCTTCGGCATGGTCCATGTCTTCATGAAACATCCCTTCCATTTTGGCGGCGAAGTACTCATCATAAACGACGGCATTCACCTCGTAGTTGAAAAAGAAGGATCTGACATCAAAATTGGCGGTGCCCAAAGTGAAGCTTCGGCCATCGCAGACAACGGCTTTGTTATGGCTGAATGCCTTCTTGTCATACATAAATACCCGAGCTCCATTTTCGATCAAATCTCCCAGATACGTCATGGAGGCGTGCCCGACTATGGGGTGATCAAACTGCGCCGGGAACATGATTCGAACATCCACGCCGGATTGGATGGCTGCCTTCAGGGCTGACATCGTTCCTTCACTGGGGATGAAGTAGGGTGTGGAAATATAGATTCTTTCACGGGCAGTTGTTATCATCTTCAGGAATAGGAGTTCAATGGAATAAAGGGCGGATTCCGGACCGGAATAGATAATTTGCATGGGCGTTTCGTCCGATACGGAAGAGGGCTGGAAATAACTGGAAAGATCGGACTCTTCGGCGTAGATCTCACTGCGCTTCATGTATTCCCATTTCTTACTGACCTGATTCCGGTGAAGGACTGCGGAGAAATCATCAAAGAATAAACCCTGCATTCCCAGAACAAAATCTCCTTCTACTCTCATATGTGTGTCTCGCCAGTATCCCATGTCACTGTTTGAGACATACTCATCCCCGATGTTGTTGCCACCGATATAGCCGATGCTGCCGTCAATGATCGCCATTTTGCGGTGATTCCGATAGTTGATGGACATATCAATGAACCGGGAGACAAAGGCAAAGGCAGCAGTGTAAGTGACGATTTCAACGCCAGCGTCCATCAGTTCTTTTTTCAGATGCTTATCAAAGGGCCGGCCGCCAATTTTATCCATGATGACCCGGACTTTTACTCCAGCCAGCGCTCGTTCTTTTAATGCCAGGAATACACGGCGTCCGATCTCATCGGATTTTACAATATAGTATTCCATGTGAATATGATGCTTCGCCTGGCTGATGTCGTGGATCAGATCCTCAAACTTCTCAATTCCATCCTTATAGAGCTTAATTTTGTTGTAATGGAACATGGGCGTTCCCGTCAGGTTGGAGACCATTCGCGCCACTCCCTCATTGGGACCCTCAAAATCACGGAGTGACTTGTTGATGAGTTCAGTGACAGCAGGCGAATACCGCTCATTCAGTACAGTATCCCGCCAATTTATGCCCATATATAAGTAGAGCAGGAGCCCCACAGGTGGGAGGAAAACCAGCACAAGGAGCCAGCCCAGAACTTTCTCCGGGCGTTCCCGTTTATAGAAAACCAGGGAGAACATAATCACAAAAGTGATCGCATAAAACAAAAAGTTTAAATAGGAGAATATTTTCAATTTCGTTCCTCCACATCGCTTGATGAAATCATTATATCATTGGAAACAATTCAGAAACCCCACAGCAAAAGCGAAAAGATTGTAAAGAAGCGGTCCCGAGTTTCAGATGAGTTCAGCTACAGGGTGATGGAATCAATCTTCCTTCAATTAAGCAGAGTTCCGACAAAAGAAATGACGGTGAAGTCAAAGGCTGACTTCACCGTTTTGAATTTATGACTTGAGAATGTGATCCAGCTCGGACAGATTATGGATTACGTGATCAGGAACTAAATCCGGTTCTGTTGGATTGGGGAGGTCAAATCGATTAAACCAGCAGGTGGTAATTCCTGCACGGTTGCCGCCCCGGATGTCAGAGCTTAGACTGTCTCCGATAATAATCGCCTGATCGGCACGGAAGTCTGGGATGGAGTCCGCCACATGCCGGAAGAACGCTGGATCCGGTTTATTGACACCTACTGTCTCTGAGATGAACAGGCCATGAAACAGATGGTCAATTTGAGCGAGTTTGAGTCGAAGCATCTGGGTTTGAAGTACGCCGTTTGATACGGCATATACTTTGTAGGTGGAATGCCATCCGGCCAGAAGCTGCCTGGAATCAGGAATTAACTGGGCATGTTGATTCAGATGGAAACGGAAAAGGGTTTCTTCTTCTTCGCCGTCTACCTGTATCCCGATCTCACGGAAAAAGTGCTCAAAACGTCCGTGCAGCACATCAGTCAGTTTGACTTCTTTTCGTTCCAGCTGCAGCCACAATGCCTGGTTGATGGCTGAATAACGATCAATTCTTTGCGGCGTTGCTTGAATTCCGTGATGTTCCAGCAGCGAAGAAAAGGCATGAGTTTCGGCTGACTTAAAATCGAGAATTGTATCGTCCAAATCGAATAACAGGAATTTATACATCACAGACCTCCTGGATAAAAAAGGGTATAAAAAAAAGGAATTTCTAAAAATTCCTTTTCTGGATGGTGGGACGTATAGGACTCGAACCTATGACTTTCACCACGTCAAGGTGACACTCTCCCAGCTGAGTTAACGTCCCAAAGTTTCCATAAAAAGAGTATACACTATGCGGGTTTGAAATGCTATAGTTTTTCGTTCATTTTTTAAGAAAACAGCCGAAAAATGTGCGCCCAGGCCATTTTGAGCGCAATGTCCTCCAATGCAGTCGGAATTTACTTTTTATGAGGACAAACTCCTAAATCTAAGGAGGGAATCAACAGGACGTTTACAACTTTCAATAACAAAAATGCAAAATGGAACCAATTTGTGAAGATGAAATAAAGAAAGTACGGCATTTGATTCATGATTAGATAATAGCAATTCTTATAATAATTGCAAGTTGTTACTATCTAATAGATAACGAAAAAGGGCTTAGGGGTATGAAAAAGATACTAAAGAGCAGCTGTCATTAGCAAATATCGATTATAAAGCCGATGTAAAGATTCATTTCCTTGCAATATTTGTCATCCTTTTGTAATATAGTGACTGTCATCATTGAAGGGTAGATAAAAAATACTATTAGGTAAGAGACAGGAGAACATATGAAGACAAGAAATTTAAAAGTAAAGATTATGGTTTCTGCAGCACTTGCGGTTTCCACTTTTCTGGCTCCGCTTACCGGAGTTATTGCTGAAGCTACTACAGTCACCGCAAAGTCTGGGGTTAATCTAAGAGCATCCAGCAACAATTATTCCTCAAAGCTGGGATATATTGCAGCAGGAACCAATGTTCAGTACCTCGGCATTCAGAACGGATATTACAAGATTTCTTATAATGGAAAAATTGGATACACCTATAACTCATACTGGAAAGGCTCTACCATTACGGCTACAGGGAATGTAAATGTCAGATCCAGTGCCAGCAGCTCATCCACCAAAGTGAGCTATGTGTACAAGGGTACTGATGTCAAAGTCCTGGGACGGAACGGAAACTATGTCTATATCGAGCATAATGGCAAGAAAGGCTTTTCGTATAAGTCCTACTGGTTCATTTCCAGCACGCTGTTCAACAGTCTGCCCTACGTTAGTTCCACCGCCAGCTCCACATCCAGCGTTATTCAGACCAGCACCACATCCAACACGATTGGGGATCGCGAGGTTGCTGAGGCCAGGAAACTGATCGGAGCACCCTATGTCTATGCAGGGGAATCCTGGTCAGAAGGCGGATTTGACTGTTCCGGCCTGACTCAGTATGTATATGGCCGGGTGGGATATAGAATCCCGAGAACTGCAACCCAGCAATGGTACGGAATCGACACCAAGATTTCATCTTCCAACCGGCGCCCTGGAGACATCATCGTGATGACCGATGGTTACAGCATTTCACATGTTGGAATCTATATCGGAGACAACAAGATGATTCACTCGCCCAGACCGGGAAAAACAGTGGAAATTAAATCTTTGGACTGGTACCAGAGTGTAGGACGGATTAAGGGTTACCTTAGACCCTATTGGGACTAACCATCAATAGACACCTTCATCATTGACATTCAAAAAATGCAGTTCACACTGCATTTTTTTATTGTTCATAAAATTGTCGGATGTCATTGCGCCAGAGGAATGACTGGTAACTGAATTTATAGAAAAATAAAAACTCTGTTGATCTGCATAAACAGATGAACAGAGTTTTGTGGTGGAGACGATGAGATTCGAACTCACTACCTCTTGAATGCCATTCAAGCGCTCTCCCAATTGAGCTACGCCCCCGCGACATATCCTAGTTTCCCATATTGGTTATAATCTGTCAATAGGATTTTAGAAAATTGAATAGAAAAGTTATCCTGGATGGATTCTGCTTCAATAAGTGCCATCTCAGCAGGAACGAGGCATTGAATGATGAAGCTGACCGGAAAATATCTTTGTTGATTGCTCGCTGCCAGATTGGATTTTTTGTGTAGCTGGCAGTATAAGAGGGAGGGAGATAACATCGAACGGTAAAATGAATGTTATTTCATCTTTCGTACGACTTCTGACAGGCAGACTGAACTTGGTTCTTGGAAGTTGTGCATCTTATATATGGAGGTCTTATGCCGCATCTCACCACTTTATTCTTTAAACGTTGAAACTGATTGATTGAAACAGCAGCATCTGAGGAGAGCTTAATATTAGCCCAACTTTGCTGTTGAAAACCAAAGAAAAACAGGGTAAACTTGGTAGTACCCGCTGGGCAAGAAAACAGCTCAATATCATATCGAATGACGATGCGCCAAGCTCCGAGAAATCTTTTGAAAAAAGTCGTTGACAAGGCGATGTGCAGTTGGTAAGATATAGAAGTCGCCTAAAGCGGCAGCGAAACAAACTGTTCTTTGAAAATTAAACAGAATACAAGGTAAAACAAACCAGCAATTCATTTTGAGTAGTCAGACAAGACTAAAAAATCGACTAAAAGCTAGTTCAAACTTTTTAACATGAGAGTTTGATCCTGGCTCAGGACGAACGCTGGCGGCGTGCCTAACACATGCAAGTCGAGCGAGGTGTATACACCTAGCGGCGGACGGGTGAGTAACACGTGGGTAACCTGCCTCAGAGAGGGGAATAGCCTTCCGAAAGGAAGATTAATACCGCATAATATACGCATTTAGCATTATGAGCGTATCAAAGGAGAAATCCGCTTTGAGATGGGCCCGCGGCGCATTAGCTAGTTGGAGAGGTAACGGCTCACCAAGGCGACGATGCGTAGCCGACCTGAGAGGGTGATCGGCCACATTGGAACTGAGACACGGTCCAGACTCCTACGGGAGGCAGCAGTGGGGAATATTGCACAATGTGGAAACCCTGATGCAGCAACGCCGCGTGAATGATGAAGGCCTTCGGGTCGTAAAGTTCTTTGATTGGGGACGATAATGACGGTACCCAAAAAACAAGCCACGGCTAACTACGTGCCAGCAGCCGCGGTAATACGTAGGTGGCGAGCGTTGTCCGGATTTACTGGGCGTAAAGGATGCGTAGGTGGAAACTTAAGTGGGATGTGAAATCCCCGGGCTCAACCCGGGAACTGCATTCCAAACTGGGTTACTTGAGTGCAGGAGAGGAAAGCGGAATTCCTAGTGTAGCGGTGAAATGCGTAGATATTAGGAAGAACACCAGTGGCGAAGGCGGCTTTCTGGACTGTAACTGACACTGAGGCATGAAAGCGTGGGGAGCAAACAGGATTAGATACCCTGGTAGTCCACGCCGTAAACGATGGGTACTAGGTGTAGGGGTATCAACTCCCCCTGTGCCGTCGTAAACACAGTAAGTACCCCGCCTGGGGAGTACGGTCGCAAGATTAAAACTCAAAGGAATTGACGGGGGCCCGCACAAGCAGCGGAGCATGTGGTTTAATTCGAGGCAACGCGAAGAACCTTACCTAGACTTGACATCTCCTGAATTACCCTTAACCGGGGAAGCCCTTCGGGGCAGGAAGACAGGTGGTGCATGGTTGTCGTCAGCTCGTGTCGTGAGATGTTGGGTTAAGTCCCGCAACGAGCGCAACCCCTATTGTCAGTTGCTACCATTCAGTTGAGCACTCTGGCAAGACTGCCCGGGTTAACCGGGAGGAAGGTGGGGATGATGTCAAATCATCATGCCCCTTACGTCTAGGGCTACACACGTGCTACAATGGCAGGTACAAAGAGACGCGATCCCGCGAGGAGGAGCAAATCTCATAAAACCTGCCCCAGTTCAGATTGCAGGCTGCAACTCGCCTGCATGAAGTCGGAGTTGCTAGTAATCGCGAATCAGCATGTCGCGGTGAATACGTTCCCGGGCCTTGTACACACCGCCCGTCACACCATGAGAGTTGGCAATACCCGAAGTCCGTGAGGTAACTATTTATAGAGCCAGCGGCCGAAGGTAGGGTCAGCGATTGGGGTGAAGTCGTAACAAGGTAGCCGTAGGAGAACCTGCGGCTGGATCACCTCCTTTCTAGGGAGTCACAGCCATGGCAACATGGATGAGATAAAAGGATATCCATTCACGGATATCTCCCATAAAAGGATTACTGATTTGTACATCCAAGTATTCTGTTTAATCTTGAGAGAACAGCTGCAACACCAGCTAATGAGAATGACTTCTTGAAGGTGGGGCGTTTTTTTCTTCTCAATTGTTCTTTGAAAACTGCATATATTCTTAAAACGTAAAGCAAAATTGTAGAAAAACAATTTCGTTGAGAAGTTAGTCATTAACTGAAAAGTTATTGACAACAATTCAAAAACGTCAAGGGGAGCGAAAGCTCCAACCTTGAGCCAAAAATTAACTTGAAAAAAGATCAAGCTATAAAGGGCGCATGGTGAATGCCTTGGCATCAGGAGTCGAAGAAGGTCGCGATAAGCTGCGATAAGCTCAGGGTAGGCGCACATAGCCAGTGATCCTGAGATCACCGAATGGGGCAACCCGCCGAAAGGCATCCATAGAGGAATCCATACTCTATAGGAAGACACACCCGGAGAACTGAAACATCTAAGTACCCGGAGGAAGAGAAAGAAACATCGATTTTCTTAGTAGCGGCGAGCGAAAAGGAAAGAGCCCAAACCAGGGAGCTTGCTCTCTGGGGTTGCGGACACTCAAGAAAGGGAAGAGGCCCCTTAGCCGAAGCTGTTGGGAAACAGCGCCATAGAAGGTGACAGACCTGTAGGCGAAAAGGGAAGACGGACCGAGAGTGATCCAGAGTACCACCGGACACGTGAAACCCGGTGGGAAGCAGGGAGGACCACCTCCCAAGGCTAAATACTACCTGATGACCGATAGTGAAGCAGTACCGTGAGGGAAAGGTGAAAAGAACCCCGGAAGGGGAGTGAAATAGAATCTGAAACCGTGTGCCTACAACCGGTCAGAGCACCATAAGCGTGTGATGACGTGCTTTTTGTAGAACGAGCCAACGAGTTGTGATATGCAGCAAGGTTAAGCACTTCAGGTGCGCAGCCGAAGGGAAACCGAGTCTTAACAGGGCGTCTAGTTGCATGTTGCAGACCCGAAACCGGGTGACCTATCCATGGACAGGTTGAAGCGAGAGTAAAATCTCGTGGAGGACCGAACCACATTGGTGTTGAAAAACCATGGGATGAGCTGTGGATAGCGGAGAAATTCCAATCGAACTCGGAGATAGCTGGTTCTCCTCGAAATAGCTTTAGGGCTAGCGTTGGATGATGAGTCATGGAGGTAGAGCACTGAATGGGCTAGGGGGCATATCGCTTACCGAACCTTATCAAACTCCGAATGCCAAAGACTTTAATCCGGCAGTCAGACAGTGACAGATAAGTGCCATTGTCAAAAGGGAAAAAGCCCAGATCGTCAGCTAAGGTCCCCAAGTATAGGTTAAGTGGAAAAGGATGTGGGATTTCTAAGACAACTAGGATGTTGGCTTAGAAGCAGCCACTCATTAAAAGAGTGCGTAATAGCTCACTAGTCGAGAGATCCTGCGCCGAAGATGTCCGGGGCTAAAACCTATCACCGAAGCTACGGGTGTATATTTTAATATACGCGGTAGAGGAGCGTTCTTAACGGGGCGAAGCAGTACCGAAAGGAGCTGTGGACTGTTAAGAAGTGAGAATGTTGGCATAAGTAGCGAGATGCGGGTGAGAATCCCGCAGGTCGAAAATCTAAGGTTTCCTGAGGAAGGTTCGTCCGCTCAGGGTTAGTCGGGGCCTAAGCCGAGGCTGAGAAGCGTAGGTGATGGACAATCTGTTGATATTCAGATACCGGCATGAAGCGTTAACACGATGGGGTGACGCAGGAGGATAGGGTAACAGGCGGTTGGAAGAGCCTGTCGAAGTATTCGAGGGAGTCAGAGGAGGCAAATCCCTTCTGGCATATTCTGAGATACGAAAATACCCGAGTTCACGCTGCCAAGAAAAGCCTCTAAGGAGCGACATGCTGCCCGTACCGCAAACCGACACAGGTAGATGAGGAGAGAATCCTAAGACCATCGGAAGAATTGTTGTTAAGGAACTCGGCAAATTAACCCCGTAAGTTCGCGAGAAGGGTGCCATGGCGACATGGCCGCAGTGAAATGGCCCAAGCAACTGTTTAACAAAAACACAGGTCTCTGCAAAAGCGCAAGCTGAAGTATAGGGGCTGACGCCTGCCCGGTGCTGGAAGGTTAAGGGGAATGCTTAGCGCAAGCGAAGGTATGAACTTAAGCCCCAGTAAACGGCGGCCGTAACTATAACGGTCCTAAGGTAGCGAAATTCCTTGTCAGGTAAGTTCTGACCCGCACGAATGGCGTAATGACTTGGGCACTGTCTCAACAACAAATCCGGCGAAATTGTAGTGCCAGTGAAGATGCTGGCTACCCGCGATTGGACGGAAAGACCCCGTAGAGCTTTACTGTAGCTTAGCATTGAGTTTCGATATTTACTGTACAGGATAGGTGGGAGACGAAGAACCATGATCGTCAGGTCATGGGGAGTCACCGTTGGGATACCACCCTGTAGATATTGGGATTCTAACCGGAGACCAGGAAACGGGTCACGGGACATTGCTAGGTGGGCAGTTTGACTGGGGCGGTCGCCTCCTAAAAAGTAACGGAGGCGCCCAAAGGTTCCCTCAGGACGGTCGGAAATCGTCCATAGAGTGTAAAGGCAGAAGGGAGCCTGACTGCGACACCTACAAGTGGAGCAGGGACGAAAGTCGGGCTTAGTGATCCGGTGGTACCTCGTGGGAGGGCCATCGCTCAACGGATAAAAGCTACCTCGGGGATAACAGGCTGATCTCCCCCAAGAGTTCACATCGACGGGGAGGTTTGGCACCTCGATGTCGGCTCGTCACATCCTGGGGCTGAAGTAGGTCCCAAGGGTTGGGCTGTTCGCCCATTAAAGTGGCACGCGAGCTGGGTTCAGAACGTCGTGAGACAGTTCGGTCCCTATCCGTCGCGGGCGTAGGAAATTTGAAGGGAGCTGACCTTAGTACGAGAGGACCGGGTTGGACCAATCACTGGTGTACCAGTTGTCGCGCCAGCGGCATGGCTGGGTAGCTATATTGGGACGGGATAAACGCTGAAAGCATCTAAGCGTGAAGCCCACCCTGAGACAAGATTTCCCATGGAGTAATCCAGTAAGATCCCTTGAAGAACACAAGGTAGATAGGTGAGGGGTGTAAGTGCAGCAATGCATGCAGCTGACTCATACTAATCGATCGAGGGCTTGATCTTAAACAAGTTAAAAATGATGAATTACGTTTGAAGAACTATATGCAGTCTTGAGGGAACAATTTTATTTTTCATTGCAAAGGTAGAAAGTTTCCACAATATCCAGAAGATGGCTTCATAGCTCAGTTGGTAGAGCAGAGGATTGAAAATCCTCGTGTCCTTGGTTCGATTCCGAGTGAAGCCACCATCTTCTGATGGCGCCATAGCCAAGTGGTAAGGCAGAAGTCTGCAAAACTTCTACGCACCAGTTCAAATCTGGTTGGCGCCTCCATTTAAATATTTTTCAGTCAGATGACTGTTTAAGCATGACTGCCGAACTGGCAGTCATGCTTATTTTAATGCCATCAGATGAGCCTGGGGGTATTAGGTAGGAGTCAGAGCTATCCGGATCAACTGCCAGTCCGGTGAAGAAAATCCTCAAGTATAGTTGCCCCAAGGTCGGATCAGCATTATAGGGGAACTCGCCGGACCAGTTTTTGGTCACAAATCAGGTGACTCTCAATATATCGACGGTTCAATCGATTATGGTTCTACTGAGAGTTCTAATGACGGGAAAGTGTTTGGACCGAGGTGAGAAAATAGGAGGATTTCTAATGGACCCAAGCCGTTGCTGAAGCTGTCCCGATTGAAGAAATACAAAAATTTACAAAGACTGAGCTTCTTAGGAGATTGAAGAAGCTCAGTCCTTTTTATTCAACAATATTCAGATGGTAGTTTAGATACTCACTGAACATTTTGAGATGATAATAGAGTTCATTGAGATCTAGCTCGTATTTATTGGTATGACTTGAATTGTCAGCGTTAACCAGCTTTGCGTCAAGAAGATAATTCATGTGGTAAAACAGGTTAGCCTTGGTCAATGAAGTTCTGGATACAAGTTCCTGAGAGTCAGCCGGGGCATTGAGCAGACTGGAAATAATTGAAAATCGGCTCGGATCGCTGATCGAACGGATGATTTCCAAGGTTTTCTGAAGCTGGATTTCATGAAAGTTGGAGGAGGTAATTTCACTTTGATAGGTGCCTAATATTACGAAAATGGTGTCGTCCTGTGCCAGAACTCTTGCCCCAACTGTTGCGGATGTGGTCAGGCAGATGGTTTCATATTGAGACCAGTCCAGTTGCTGACTTACTTCGGATAAAATCTCTGGCAGCTTATTTTTTTTCTGAAGTTCTTTCAGTTGAGTGTTCAGACGGTGGGTGCTCTGGATTCGCGCCGTCAGTATTTCTTCGTATTTCGGAATGAACTGGTAGGCGATTTTGAGGAATTCGCTGAGAAAATCATCAGGTTTTGAAACCATAGTGAATAAATCCCATTTCACATCCGATGTTAAAGATTGTCCCTTTTCTGTTGTATCGATCAGTTTCAGACTATATCGGATGATCTGCTCATTAACATCGTCGGATTCTGACAGATCCGGAATCGCAGAAGCTACATTCAGCATACTTTGCAGAGCTGTATAGAAGAAGAGGGGCTTGCTGCTGAGCGCTTTGGCATATTGTACAAGAAAATCAGCCGGTTCGCTAGAATTCCAAAGAGATGGCAAATCTAGGAAAAACTCAGGTTTCATAATGCCGTGGGTAAATGGACTCAACAGCTTCTTCAGATTTGAATATTTGGCGGGCAGTTCATGGATCAATGTTTCGAATTCGTTCAATTGACTAAGATTAAAACGGTTTTTGTAATTGAGTTCTTCTTCGACATTGTTGATGATCCACATTGCGCGAAACATATCAAAAATAATACCAGCCTGAGGGTTAAAACTAATATTCATCAAGAAACCTCTTTTCATTTGATCGTGAGACAACAGTAACCGGACTGATGATTCTTTGGGAACGCCTGCCGCTGGAAATCATTGTATCCAAAACTCTTGATGGGCACAATGGTATTTCTTCAAATTATGTCGCATCCGATCAAGTCAGTCAACATAAGTAAGAATTCCCGGGGTGGATCCCTATTTAGCCGCCACTTAGATGCGCCATGACAGCGGGTTCATCGAATCATAAGGCTTACAGTTATTAAAATGATAATTAAAAAAGAATAAATTTGCGGATTCGTGGTAACTGGCGATCAATAATGCACTCCTCTGTATCTTATCGAAAATTTCCAATTACTGTTTCCATCTCATGGGATTAAGTGATATATTATGAGTAATTAAAGTGAAGACTTATATAGATGTAAGTAGACACTTTTAAATAACATTATATCTGGAGGGAGCTATGAGGACAAGAGGAAACAAACTGATCACCAGCTGTATTCTGCTCTTCACCATGGTGGCACCGTATTTTGCCGTACCTGGAAGTGCAGCAGTACCAGAGCCTGATCTGCGACTGGATCAAAAAGTCCAGTCCGCCTTTGCATTAGGACATGAGGAATATGATGTAATCGCATTTTTTAAAAAGTCGGATACATCAGCGATTGAACAGACATTGTCAAAACCAGCATCGACTATGAACCGTGAGATGCTGGTACACCAGTATATCGGGGATTTACGGCAAGCGGCAGCTATTTCTCAAAATGGGGCCATTCGACTGCTGGAAACCGCAAAAAAACGAGGCGATGTCAAATCCTATGAAAGTGCCTACATTGTCAACGCGATTCACGTAGTGGGCTCAAAGGAAAGCATTCTGTCTCTCGCCAAGGATCCCAACATCGAGACCATCCGACTCAATGAAAAGCGTCGCATGATCGATCCGGTAAAAACCATGGAAGCGGATCCGCTGGATTCCAATATCTCCTGGAACGTTAAGATGCTGAATTCACCAGGTGTCTGGAACGATTTTCAGATTGACGGAACCGGCACAACCGTGGGTATCATCGACTCCGGCGTTGAGTTTGGTCATCCGGCATTGAAACGGAAATGGCGGGGATATGACGCTGCAACGGACACAATTGTTGAACCGGAGAAAAACTGGTTTGAGGCAATTCCCTCTTATTTCATTGAACAGTCGCCGATTCCAGAAGATACCCAGCTCTCACATGGTACCCATGTGGCCGGAATCATTCTCGGATCGGAAGAAAGCGGCCTGAATCAGGTTGGTGTCGCACCAGGAGCCAAGTACATCGCAGCCAGAACCTTTGATTCCACCGGAAACACAGATGATTTTATTCTGATTCGGGCGGGGGAATGGATGCTGGCGCCAGGCGGAGATGTCAATGCCCGTCCTGATGTAGTGAACTGTTCCTGGGCTGACGGAAATCTGACCCGGGAGTGGTACCGGGATATCGTGAAGGCCTGGCGCACCGCCGGTATCGTCCCTGTCTTTGCCGCCGGCAACGCCCGACCCGGCGATAATGGGGTAGGAGCCTACTCGATTGAAAACCCGGCCAACTACAAGGAAGCCTTCGCGGTCGGCGCCGTAAACAAGAATTATCGGTTGGGCGGATTTTCGAAAAAGGGGCCATCCATTTTTGAAAAGGAACAGCCCGTCAAGGGAATCAAACCGGATATAGCAGCGCCTGGCGTGGCCATCCGGTCCTCTATTGTAGGTAAGGGATATGCGCTGAAGGATGGAACATCCATGGCGGCTCCCCATATTACCGGGACTGTGGCATTGCTGCGACAGGCAAATCCAGGTCTGACCGTTTCTGAGATTGAGGAAATCATCAAAACCACCGCGAAACCCGGGGTAGACGAAGATGAACCGACTTCTCCGAATATGAGTTATGGCTATGGCATTGTCGACACCTACGCAGCCGTAAGCAAGGCACTGAACAAAGGAAGCATTACAATTCAGGGCAATGTGCTGGTGGCAGGAGAAGATACTGACCGGTATAGAACCGCAAGAAATCTGATGTTGATATCCCGGATTTTAATCGGATTAAACAAAGAACAAGCATCAAACCACTTGACTGAAATCCAGTCAAATTGTTTGATGCTTGTTCTGTATTAATGGTAATATATTATTTTACTGTAAACGAAAAGGCAGACGATCCTTGGAAAGCACGCATCTGCCTTTTACTCTTCTGATAAGAACTAACTTCTCAGGGTACACCAATTCGGGGTGCGATATCATGATAACTATTCATCCTCCAAAAAGCAACCAAATTCCGCAAGGGGACCACCAAGAGGCCTACGACGAGCTCATTGATCAGATTCCCTTTCACCAGCTTCACTGCACCTGCGGTCGATGCGGGGATTTTATCCGTCACGGCTCTTACACCCGGAAGATCAAGGTCTCGCTGGGCTATCAGCGCCTCAAAATAAACCGAGTCATCTGTAAGGCTTGTAACAGGACCCACGCGCTGACTCCCGATTGGCTGGTCCCTTATTCCTCGATCCTGCTCAAAGACCAGATCCAAATCCTTCAGGCACATCTTTCTGGAGAGAGCATGGAGCCCATCATGGCGGAGCAACCCGTCATTGACGAATCGGCCATTGGCTACATCATCCGCCAGTTTAAGCGGCATTGGCTGCCCCGGCTGACCGCGTTTCAGATCCCCCTGGACAAAAATATCGTCCCAGCCTGCTTTCGCGCCTTTGGCCGACAGCTTATGCAGATTAAATGCACGCCCAATCTGCTGTTTTGCTGAACCCACACAACTTGCATTTACGAGCCGTCTCATCGCCATTACACTTGCTATGATCAGTAAATTATCATAGGAGATACCATAATGAACGATGACAAACGACAAAAAATCGCCCTGTTCCGCTATGGGATCCTGGCTCCACTCCTGAGTGGGGTCACCGAGGATGCCCTCAGCAATCAGGCGTTTTTTCAAGACGCCGCAAACAAGGTCTACACGACCCCCAGTGGGGTCGACACCACCATCTCCGCTGTCACGCTGGAGAGGTGGTACTACAGCTATCGCAAACATGGCTTTGATGGTCTGATGCCGAAAAAGCGCAACGATAAAGGCACCTCTCGAAAGCTCGATGCCGACATGGCCGAGCAGATCAAGTATCTCAAAGGGGAGTATCCCCGACTGCCGGCGACCATCGTCCACCAGAAGCTCCTGGAGAATGGTACCGCCAAACGGGGAGAGGTATCTCTCTCCACGGTCACAAGGTATATCAATCAGCTTAAGCTCGAGACAGATCGGATAGCGCACTCTGAAATGAGACGGTATGAACGGTCCCACGCCAATGAAGTGTGGTATGGCGACAGCAGCACCGGGGTGCATTTGAAAGTAGATGGAAAGAAACACCGGGTCTGGATCATCGCCCTGATCGACGATGCGTCCCGGATGATCACCGGCATCGATGTCTTCTTTAACGATAACTACATCAACGTCATGTCGGTTCTTAAGTCAGCCATCAGCCGCTACGGCAAACCTAAGATTCTGACGCTGGATAATGGCAGCCCCTACCGAAACAACCAGATGAACCTGTTGGCAGGCCGGGTCGGCTTTGTGCTCAACTATAACCCACCCTACACGCCCGTAGGCAAGGCCAAGGTGGAACGCTGGTTCAAGACCATGAAACAGCAATGGATGTCAGGGCTGAACATGAGCGACTACGCCTCGTTGGACGAGCTGCGCCAGTCCCTGCTGGAGTATGTCAAACGCTACAATCAGTCTTTGCACTCGTCCCTGGACAATCGCTGCCCCATGGACCGCTTCTTTGAGGATGGCCCCCTCATCAAGCGTCTGTCCGAAGAGCAGCTGGAACAGAGCTTCCTGCTCCAGATCGAGCGCCGCGTATCGGCGGATAATGTGATCACCATTGACAATAAGGAGTATGAGGTGGACTACCGGTATTCCTGGCAGCGAATTGTGCTGCGCTATTCTCCGGACATGAGAGAGATCTTTCTGGTCAACCGCCACACCGGCGAACTCGAACCGATCCGCCTCTTGAACAAACAGGATAACGCCCATATTAAAAGGAACAAGGTCAGTCTGACCGGAGGTACCCACGCATGAATTACATTGGCCGCTTTGGACTGGAATTCAACCCGTTTCTTAAAAATGCCCGGCATGAGACGGTGATCGAGACGACCGAATACAAGGAGGTCAACTACCGCCTTGATCTGCTGCTCAAGACGCGGGGGTTTGGCCTGATCACGGGAACCGCTGGCAAGGGCAAGACGACAATCGTCAGAAGTTGGGCTAACGCCTTAAATCCATCCCTGTATAAGGTAGTCTACATCACCTTATCCACCGTCACGACCAACGACTTCTACCGACATCTTGCCGAGCAGTTAGGCTTGGTGCCGCGATATCGCAAGGCTGATAATTTCCGGATCATCCAGGAGGAGATCACCCGATATGCTGTGGAAAAACGCATCGTTCCGGTCATTGTCCTGGATGAGGCCAACTACATCAAAACAGAAATCTTGAACGATCTGAAGATAATCTTCAACTTTGAGATGGACTCAAAAGATCGGGCCGTTGTCCTCCTTTGCGGACTGCCCGCCCTGAATAACACCCTGCGACTGGTCGCCCACGAGCCGCTTCGCCAGCGGATCACCATGAACTACCACATGGAAGGGATGAGCAAAGAAGAATCCAATATCTATATCAAGGAGAAGCTCAGCAAATGCAAAGCCAATCTGGGAATCTTTGCCGACACCGCTCTGGAGGCCATCGTGAACACCGCAGGTGGGGTGCCCCGGCTCATCAACAAGCTGTGTGATGCCTGTCTGATCATCGGTGATAGCCAGGGTGTTGACGAGATCAACAGCGACATCGTCATGCTGGCGATCAGTGAAACCGAACTGGGATAAACAGATCAGAATACAAAGCCTGGGCGCATTCGGGCTAATGACATCGTACACCGGCCCCGGGAGCCGTCAAGGCTGCAACGCATAGCGGTGCCTTGAGGACTCCCGACAGGGCCGGTGTATTGTCCATGGCCCTGAATGCGCCCTGATGGAATCAGCCAATAAAAAAAGTCCATCAAATATCTGGACGATTCGGCATCAACTAATTTGACGACTACCCTGAAGGATAAGATATTCAGCATCAATTAAATTGAAGAATGAACCATCAAATAATTTGGCGAACAACAACCGGCCCGATGTCATGGTGGAGATTCCGTATGGTACCTACCTGAATCAGGTGATCAATGTCACATTGCGCGCCAATGACGATAATGGAATTTCAGAGGTCAGCATGGAAGTTTTGAGTGCTGGCAAATCCGAATGGAAAACGATTCCACTGAAGAAAGTTTACGGACAAAGTAAAGAAGTCCGGTATGAGGGTGTCATTGCGGGAGAGGATGTTCTGGCGGGCACCATGAAATTCCGCTGGAATGTAACCGACTCTGTCGGAAATGTCACAAGCGAAGAACAGACCCGAGAAATCCATGCGGCCCTGCGTCCAAAGGATGCCTATCGCCATGATTTGGAGCAGGACGTGGAAGGATGGCTGTTTACCGGCGACTTTAAGCAGGATGTACTGAGTCCATGGTCCATGCCTGGCTATCTGGGCGCCCGGTCCGGAGAGCGGGTTATCGGAACAAAGCCATCCCAGCTTTGGGATGTAACCGAGAATACGGTAAGCACGGCAACCATGCCGCCCATCGATCTCACCGATCCCAGTCTGAAGCAGCCCAGCGTTGGCTACTATCTCCGCTATCTCCCTGGACGGGATTTTACCATGGTCGTTGAAGCATCAAAGGATCTTGGTAAAACCTGGAAAGTGATGCGCACTTATCAATCCATAGCCCAGTTCTGGGTTTATGATCAGATCGACTTATCCGAATTTCAGGGACAGCCGAATGTATCGGTCCGGTTCCGGATGGAAATCAAGGAAGACAAGGAAAGAGGGTTCTTTATCGATGACGTCAGCCTGACATCCGATGCCGGGAACAAGCCCTCCGCACCGATTGATTTTGAAGTTACTCAGGTTGCCCGAGGACCCAAACTAAACTGGAATACTTCTCAGGATGACAATCGGGAATATCGGATTTATCGCGGCATGTCCGCAGATGCCATGGAACTCATCCACACATTCCCTGCGGTTAAAAGTTTGAGTATCGTAGGCCGGGAATACATTGATACCAAGGCAGCGAATGGTAAGAAGCATTACTACCAAATAACTGCCGTGGATCATTTTGGCAATGAATCAGATCCCACAGCGCCGCAGTCCATTACCAATCAGGCCATTGTTCCGCTGTATTACAGTGATTTTGAAGACAATGACGGGAATCTGTTGCCTGTGGCAATGGGCGAGCTGAATGTTGTGGACTGGGAGTGGGGAACTCCGATACATGTGTCGGGCAATCCTTCAAAAGTCTGGGCTACCAAGCTGGAAAAAGGAGTCACTTCAGGTTCGGAGTACGCTCTGGAGATGCCGGAGATCACGATTCCGCCAAAGGGCGCGCAGCTGACATTCAAATCTCTTACTGATATCTACTGGAATCCGGATCCGACTCAGTTCATGGGCGAAAACTTCGTCCAGGTAACCGATGATGGAGGGAAAACCTGGAAGAATTTACTCACACCGGAAGATCTGATGGTCTGGGAAAAACAGAAGCTTTGGTTTGAGTTCAAAGCATCCCTGACTGAATATGCCGGCAAGACAATCAAAATCCGGTTCTATTCCAAGAACAGTCATATTGCCAACTCGAACCCGAGTTACCCGGAATACGGCTGGTACCTTGATGATGTAGAGGTCGCTCCGGTGACAGATACAGTTGCCCAGGTTCCACAGGCGGTTAAACTACAGCCAGAGCTGACCCTCAACAAGAAAAAGAGTCTGTCTGGTTCAAAGCAGTCGAGTGAACCATCCAACGTGGCGCCAACCGCTGAGACAGCAGCAGTTCTGCCCGAAGGAACCTTGCCACTGGAAGGCGCCAGCATCGTTATTAAGGAAACTGGAGTCAACACGCTCTCCGATGAAGTAGGACACTACCGGTTGAATCTGGCATCGGATCTTCGAACCTACACCATGATTGTTGACAAGTATGGATATCACACACAGACGAAAACGTTCACGGTCAGTGATTCAAAGACCATTGATCTGAATGTCACCCTTCAGAAGAAGCAGAATGGCTCAGTCAATGGAAGGGTTGTGGATCCGTCCGGAACGGGCATTGCGGATGCATACGTCAGATTGCTGGAAGATTCCAATGTTCCGATCGTTCAGACCGGAGCAGACGGATCCTTCACCCTGCCTCAGGTGCTTGAAGGATCGTATACCCTACGGGCCATTGCCTCCGGTCACGGAGTCAAGGAACAGACACTGGTTATCCAGCCGGGGGAAGAAGCTGCGCCAGAGGTGATCCTGGATAAAGTTCAGACCTCGCCTGAGTGGATCATCTATGACAATGGAAAGAAAACCGATACAATCGCCTTTAATCGGGCGGGATCGGGATTTGCAGTGGGCTTTACCGCCCTGGGCAGTGGACGCTTGTCCTCGGCATCCCTGTATTTTGTGGATGATTGGCAGGATATGTACGGGACGGAGATCAAAATTGGGGTGCTGAAGAAAAATTCGGCCACAGGACTAATTGAGAAAGCGGCCGAATTTGAACCATATACGATCGAACGGGGTCAATTCAATGAAATTGATCTCACAAAACTCGGAGTTGAATTAAAGCCCAATGAAGAGTTCTACATCGCAACGGAGCAGATGTACGGAGGAGGCAACAATCCGGCTCTTGGCATAGATATCTTCTCCCCTTACTCGGACCGGTCATTTGTCTGGAACGGGTCACTGGTTCCCTTAGATGGCTTTGATGGATTGGAGCTTCCGGGTTCTCTCATGATCCGGGCAAAGATCGAATACAAGGATAAAGTAACCGCCCCACCTCTGTTTGACGGACTGGAACGGATCAGTTATAAGAACGAGGCCAACTTGTCACTCAGCGGGACTACAGTAGAAAATGGCACCGTAAGCATCTATCAGAACAAGCAAATGATTCATGAAGTTGAAGTGGACTCGAATCGGTTCAGCCTTCCGGTTAAACTGCAACCGGGATCCAACGAGATTTATGCCACATTGACCACAAAGTCAGGCAAGACTTCAGAGTCTTCTGTGGTCCATCAGATCGTGCTGGATACGATGGCCCCGGTGCTGAACGTTACCGAGCCGTTGAATCTGGATGTTGTCGACGACCTGAAGGTTATGGTGAAAGGGACTGTTTCAGATGACAACATCGATCGCGTGCTGATCAACGGGGTCAGGACCGAGCTCACAGAAGGAACCTTCGAGATGGAAGCTGTTCTGGTCTCCGGCCGCAATGAAATCATGGTTGATGCCTTTGACCTGGCAGGAAACAGAACGCGCCAGCTGATCACAGTTACTTCTTCTGCACCAGTCCCCGGACTGGAAATCCGCGAGATCCGACCGGATGTTCATGTCACCCTCCGTGGAGGAGAATCAGCAGTTATTCACGCCGAAACAGTTCCGGGTGCTCTGGCAACCTATACGGTAACACTCCCGAATCAGACAACCGGAATGGTAAGCATTCCGCTGCCTGAGGTGAAACCAGGCGTGTATGAAGCACTGTGGACAGCCCCGATGGATCTGGCTGCTGAGAACATGGTTGTCAGACTTCACTTTGCGAAGGATCAGGCCCGTGCCGAAGCCACCGCGCCAGGGCGCATCAATGTGCTCAATGAGGATCTGATTCAGCCGGACCCGGCTGGAGAAGTCCTGCGAATCAATGGGAAGAACCGGTTTGATACAGCAGCCCAGCTTAGCGCAAAAACGTATCGTTCGGCGGATACCGTCGTGCTTGCCAATGGGGCAGCCCTGGCGGATGCATTGTTCGCCGGTCCCCTGGCTCTGGCCAGTCAGGCTCCGGTCCTACTGATCGGAAAAGACGAGGTGCCAGAGATGACTCGATTGGAAATCGAACGACTGGGAGCCAAAAATGTAATTATCATCGGCGGAAATAAAGTTATATCAGACGAGCTGGCCGGCAAACTGGCCGAGTCCTATGAAGTCAGACGGATTGGAGGCATTGACCGCTATGATACTTCACGGCTGATTGCCAATGAAGTACTGGATATAACAGGCTCCAGGAGTGCATTCTTCGTCGGACCGGACCGTTACGCAGACGCTGTCGCTGCCAGTGCCAACGTCAGATTGGCCGATCTGTACGGCATCTCACCCATCGTCATGGTGAAAGAGGGCCGGATTCCCCAGCTGAAAGCAGTGGCCAGAGGCTTTATTCTCGGTGGTCTGCTCAGTATTTCGGATGATCTGGCGGAAGAAATTCACGCCAGAGGATATGCCCTGGAACGGATTGAAGGTAATAATCGCCATGAAACGGCGGTTAAGCTGGCTGAACGCTTTATGGGCAGACGAACTTCAGTGCTGTTGAGCAATGGCACCTCGCCGGTTGATGCCCTGGTTGCAGGAATTTACTGCGCAACCAACGATGTTCCACTGTTGACGGTACTTAAAGAATCCGTCCCGGTTGAGACAGAGAAATATATCCAATCCTCAAATGCGAAGCGAATCATTTTAACTGGTGGAGAGCTGGTTATTTCAAAAGATGTTGGAAACTACCTGCTGCTGCTGATCAAGTAAAGGAGAACAGAAATGGTACAAGGCAATACAAAGAAACTTTTTACAAGATTGTTTACCGCCGCGTTTCTCGTTTCCACCCTCATGGTGCCGATGCCCGCCCGGGCTTCGGTACCAGCCGGGGAGGATAAGATCGAGAAAGCTCTGTTGAATGAGCTGAAGCCGGGAAAAAGCGCGGATGTTATCGTCAAGATGAAACAAGCCTCGAACCTGGAGCGGGCACTGCTGCAGCGCAAGGATCTGCTGGGAAGAAAACTGTCACCCATTGAACAGAGAAAAACCGTGATCAGTGAGCTGCAGGTGACGGCGGCGGAATCACAGGCCGGTCTGCTTTCGCTGGTAAAAGCGAAAAAGTCAGCCGGAGCCGTGGAGTCCTATCAGTCCTTCTACATCATTAATGCGGTACAGGTCAAAGCCGATGCTCAGGTGATCAAAGAGCTGGCGGAGCTGCCCAGTGTCGAAAAAATCTATAAAAACAGCATCGTACCGCTGGAGGAACCCCTGAATCCTTCCGCTGGAACAAAGTCCAATCCGGCTGAACTGGAATGGAATATAAAAAAAGTTCAGGCTGATAAAGTCTGGGATGAATTTGGAATCGACGGCAGCGGTGTACTGGTAGGGGTCATAGACTCTGGAATCAATGCCATGCATCCGGCACTCAGAACCAAATTCAAGGCCTGGGATCCATCCACCCAGTCCTTTGATCCGGCGCTTCTGCCGGAGAGCTTTAAGGACTTCACGGGCAACGAAACCACGCCCTATGACGATCCCATGGTTCCTCACGGATCCCATGTCTCGGGAATTATAGCGGGTAGTGAAGCTGATGGCACCAATCAGATCGGTGTCGCTCCCGGAGCTCAGCTCATCGTCGGGAAGGCTCTGACCGCCATGGGCGGCAGCGATGCCGGACTTCTGGGTGCGGCAGAATGGATGCTTGCCCCCGGAGGAAAAGCTGAAAACGCCCCTCGCATCGTCAATAACTCCTGGGGCGGAGGAGCCAACACCGATGAATGGTTTAACGAGGTAATCGATACCTGGAGAAAAGCCGGAATTCTGCCTGTGTTTGCTGCCGGCAACCAGCGTCCGGGCGAACCTTCCCCCTGGCCCGGATCCCTCTCTAATCCCGCGAATGTGCCTGGTTCCTTTGCCGTTGCGGCAACGGATGCTAATAACCAGCGCGGCAGCTTCTCCTATATCGGACCCTCACTGTTTGATCCGACGGGTAAGGTTATTAAGCCAGACGTGGCCGCCCCGGGTGTTTCCATCCGTTCCAGCGTGCTGGGCGAAGACTACATGTCGATGGATGGAACTTCCATGGCTGCTCCGCATGTAGCAGGTGTCGCTGCTCTTATTCTTCAGGCAAATCCCTCGCTGACTGTTGAAGAAGTCGAGGCGATTTTGCGCAAGACGGCCGTCCCGCTGAAGGATCGCCAGTTCCCAACAGCGCCCAATATGGGCTATGGTCATGGCAATATTAATGCCTACGATGCCGTAGCGGAAGCCCTTGGGATCGGAACCGGGAAAATTACCGGCAGTATCCTGACCGGTGGAACGGACCTTACTCCTCCTAAAATGACCATCAATTACCCGAAAGAGCTGTATGCCAATCAGCCCATACCAGTATCCCTTACACTGCAGGACGATGTGGGAATCACAAAGACCTCTTTGAAGATTCGAAAAGCCGGTTCCGCTCAGTGGGACAGCGTAGAGCTGGAACGAACCAGTGGAACAGATAAGCACGGAGACTATCAAGCCCTGCTGGAGGGCAGCCAGGCAACTTATCCCTACGTCGACCTGCTGGTTGAAATCAATGATTTCGGAAATCATTTCGACTCACAGATTCTGCGGCTGGATTTGAAACTGGGAATTTTGCCGGGCAGCTACTTCAACGACTTTGAGCATTCCACCACCGGCTGGAAATTGGAGAATACCTGGAAAATCGGCCAGCCGAAGGATTCTTTAGAACCATCGCCATATTCCGGAAAGCAGGTTTTGGGGACCAATGTCGGTGAAAATTCAGCGGAACCTCACCCGGGTCGGACTCCGGTTCCGGCCCCCCCACCGAGCGAAGAAGGTGGAGTCAAGGATCCCGGAATGGAGTATCCCAAGGGGGACTTCATCGCTTATGTGCCGCCCATGGACTTGAGAACTGCGACCGCGGAACAGGCGGTTCTCAGCTTCGCTTACGTGTTCAAGAACAACCCGGCGACAGCTCAGGCTGTTGTGGAAGTTTCAAAGGATGGGAAAAACTGGAGTACGGTCAAATCCCTGGAAAAGACCACAACCGGTTGGAAACAGACACAGGTTGACCTGTCCGACTTCTGCGGTTTCGAAAAAGCTCTGACGGTCAGGTTCCGGATTAATCTGGACGGATCTTCGATGGCAACAGGACTGTATCTGGATGATGTTCGACTGGGCAAAGAAACCAAGGTGAACGCAACTGCGACTTTATCAGCTTCTGCCACCGTGCAGGATGATGGGATGAATCAGGCAACAGTGGCATTTCCGGATCATACCCTTCCCATTCAGGGAACCCTGCGGGTATTGGAAACCGATCGAATCGTAGACAATGATTCCCTGGGATCATTCACCATGCGCCACGCGGTGGAGAAGTCATCCAGCAAATGGACGCTGGAAGCATCCGCCTATGGTTACAAAACCGAGCGGCGTTCCATCACCTTTGGCCCAAATGAGACCATAGAGGAAAATTTCATTCTGGTGCCGCTGCAGCGGGATGACATCAAAATCAAGGTGACTAATCGCCTGACGGGCGAACCCATCCCGGAGGCGCAGATCCGTTTGACGGATGATTCCAATTACAAACCAGCCCTGTCCTCCGAGTCAGGAGAAGGCACTCTGACGGATGTCTATGAAGGTGCTCATACGCTTCGGGTCTTTGCTCCCGGGTATGATGTCAGTGAGAGCAGAATTCAGGTATTTGCCGATGACAACGATATAATTCAGATCCGACTGAACCCATACCAGGGTCAGGAGAAAATATTGAATTACGGCGATCCGGGACTTGAGACCTGGTGGCGCGGATTGGCCTTCCTGGATCCTGGAATTGGATTTGTGATGCGCTTTACCGCGGAAGAACGAGGCAAAGTCAGCGCGGTGGAAATGGCTTTTACAGACCGGCATCCGGTAGCGAAGGGGTCAGAGATCGGCATTCTCGTCCTGGTAAAGAACGAAAAAGGCAATTTTGTGCCTGCGGCAGAGCCGTTCGTAGCTTCCGTTGAAATCGGCCATTACAACCGAATTTCCCTGGAAGCCCTTGATGTGTATGTGGAAAAGGGTGAGGACTTCTATCTGGGAACGTATCAGGTTCATCCGCAAAAGGATAGTCCGGCGCTGGTCTTCAAGCCGACTTACGATGATCCGACACCGACCCGGCGATCCTACGCCTGGGTAGGAGATCTGATTCCGTTTGAGGATCCTGCCCTCGAATTATGGGATCTGGCACCGGCCATTAAGGCTGTCATGACGGAGGGGGACCGCCTGCCTTCGCCACTGGAGACACCAGTACTGACCAACCGGGATTATCTGACCTACACGAAGGACAATGTCATCGACCTGAAGGGCACAGCTCCGGCGGGTTCGACCGTGACCATCCTGGATCAGGAGACCGTTGTGGACCAGATTCGAGCAACGGATGGATCCTTCACTTGGCGGGCAACCTTAAACAAACCGACAACCAAACTGAGATTCCGGTCCGAAATGGCCGATCGCCAGTCGTATCTGAGCATGCCATACTCCCTGGTGCTGGACCAGACCGAACCGGTTGTGGAGATTGAAACGCCACAGGATGCCATCACCGTGCAATCCTCACAGATCACACTGCGCGGTACGGCTCGGGATGAGCATATCGAATCCATTCAGGTCAATGGCAAACGGATTGCCCTTGCAGGCGAAACCTTTGAACAGACTCTTAAGCTGCAGGAAGGGGACAATGAAATCGCAATCTGCGCAATGGATCAGGCTGGAAACAAAACACTGAGGAAAGTAGCTATCCGATATGACCGTCCGACTGAGACGGATCCACATCTGGAGATTCGGGAGATGAAGCCTCAGAGCGATGTTTCACTGAAACCGGGTGAAGCGACGGTTCTCTCCTTCAGCGGAACACCGGGCATGAACGCCTTCTTCCAGCTGACCGCTCCTATGGGGCTGTCGGCTCAGAGGGACCTCAGAGTTCCGATGCAGGAAGTGGCTTCGGGACAATATGAAGCAACTTATACTGTTCCAGATAATCTCAGTGGAACATTCCAGGTGAATTTCCACCTTGCAGTGGAAGGCTATGAAACGGGTGCAACTGCCCAGGGACGCCTCATCATTGACGGGTCCCTCAGTCCCAGACTGACCCGCATCTTTGGGCTGAACCGCTATGCCACTGCCGTTGAAATCTCCAAACAGGCATTTGACACCAGCAAGGTAGTTTTGTTGACCGAGTCGGAGATTCTGGCTGACTCCGTTCTGGCTGGACCCCTGTCCGTTGCCATGAACGCACCGGTTCTTCTGACCGGGAAAAATGACATTCCAAAGGAAACTCTGGCGGAGATCAATCGGCTGAAAGCCGAGAACGTATTGATTCTGGGCGGCAAGCTGGCCATCTCCGAAGAGGTGGAAACTGCGTTGGCAAAAGACTTTAAGGTCGAACGCCTGGCCGGAGCGACCCGGTTTGATACCTCGGTTCTGGTAGCCCGGAAAATTCACGAGCTGACAGGAAACGACAGTTTCTTTGTTACCAATGGCCATGCGTTTGCGGATTCACTGGTCGTAGGAGCCGTCAGCGGCAACGCTGGACAGGGTACCACTCCGATCCTGTTTGCGCAGAAGGACGAGGTTCCCGTTCAGATCCGCAATTATCTCAATACCGGGACCTGGAAAAAAACCTGGGTCATCGGCGGCAGCAGTGTACTGTCTGAACAGGTGATGTCCGCGCTCAAGCAGTATCAGCCGACTCGTCTGGCCGGAGCTACTAGATATGCCACTGCTGCTGTTATTGCCAGACAGTTCACGCCAAACCTGACGCGTCTGGCACTGGCGGAAGGCAGCCGCGGACTCGATGCCCTGACCAGCGCGGTTTATCTGGCTAATCACACCATGCCCGTACTGCTGACTCAGAAATCAGAAATTCCGCAGCCGGTGAAAGATTGTCTTTCCGCCGACTTGTTTGAAGTATTGATCCTGGGGGGACCATCCGCGATTGCAGAAGAGGCAGAAGCTCAAATCAAACTGCTTCTCAGCAAAAACTAAGCCTGAAGCTTACGGATTACGGGGCGGGCAGTCCTTCGGGTCTGCCCGAACCACTCCGAATCAGCCCAACGAACTTCATAAAAGCCATTACAATGAATCTCACTTCTACCATTACAAGGAACTCTACAACTGCTGTTCATTCTCATTGAAAAGGAGACTCTATGAAAAAGAATGTTTTTAAGCGAATCCTGGCAACGGTTCTGGCGTTATCGGTCATCCTGCCTGGCGGCTCGCTGACTGTCCGGGCGGAATCTGCGCCAGACCAGGCATCGGATCAGGATTACGCAGTGAAGCGCGCCCAATCACTTGCCCGGGAACATCAGACCAAGGGGATGGAACTTCCCGAAGTCAAGGAAACCGATCCCAATGAAACCGTCCGTGTGATCATCGAGTTCGAAACTGAACCGGATCGTGTGGCAAAAGCCAAAGGCGGACTCAGTACCTTATCCCGAATCGGGCGGGAGCAGGAAGCTTTCTTCCGGCAAGTGAATCAAAGCGGAATGAAATTCAAGAAACTTCATACCTTCCGTCATGTCTTCAATGGAACCAGTGCCATGGTTCAAAGAAAAGACATCAGTCGCCTGGAGAAATTGAGCGGAGTGTCCCATGTTGCGATTTCTCAGGAATATCAACGGCCGGAGCCCCTGATGGCCGAGTCGGGAAAAACCGTGGATGCTCCCTTTGCCTGGAATCTGGGTTATACCGGAGAAGGTCTGGTCGTAGGAATCATTGATTCCGGTTTTGATACGACACACAAGGATTTTAAACTCACCGTACCGGAAAACGGGAAACTCAAACCCCAACATCTGGTGGGAAAGAATCTTCCGGGCAAGTACATCAATGAAAAATTCCCCTATGGCTTTAACTATTATGATCAGAATGATATCCTGCTGGAAGCGGGCGTCAGTCACGGTCAGCATGTGGCAGGCACCGTTGCTGCCAATGGAACAGTAAAGGGAATCGCGCCCGAAGCCCAATTGCTGGCATTGCGGGTATTCTCCAATGATCCGCTGATGTCGACCACTTTTGATGATATCTACATCAAGGCGATTGATGACGGAGTAACCCTGGGAGCCGATGCGTTGAATTTGTCACTGGGTTCTCCCGCCGCCTTTACTCCCTGGACGGAGACGTCGCTGGACCGCGCTGTTGCCAACGCAAGGAACTCCGGCGTAATGGTTGCCATCGCCGCCGGAAACGACCGGAACAGTGTCTATGGCCACAAAGATACCCGGCACACCGAGAACGGTGAAAAAATGCCTCGAACAGCTGCTTCATGGATGCCGGATCAGGGGGTTATGTCTTCCCCGGCCTTGACACCGGAAAGTCTGGCCGTGGCTGCCTGTGAAAAGACTCCCCACGTCTGGGATGAAATCTCCCTCAGTGTTGAACTCCCAACCGGACCGGCCAAGCGGGATATCCTGCCTGCTGCCTCCAGTCCGAATCCGGTCGAAGTGCTTGGCGGGAAAGAACTTGAATATGTTTCTGTTGTATATGGATATCCTCAGGATTATGAGAAAGTGGATGTCCAGGGGAAAATTGCGCTGGTAATGCGCGGTGAACTCATGTTTACCGAGAAACTGGCCAATGCCGAGGCAGCCGGCGCTGCCGCCATCCTGATCTATGACAACACTTATGGCGACATGCTCAATATGCCGGGCGGGGAATCGGCCAAGATTCCCTATATGTTCACGGACATTGCCACAGGCCAGCTGCTGGAAAACATGCCGGAAGGCAGCCGAAAACTCAGTTTCCAGGGCGTGAAAGCCCAGAATCCCAGCACTCTGATGGCTGATTTTTCCACCTGGGGTTCAACCAATGACCTGCGCCTGAAGCCGGAGATTACCGCTCCCGGATCCAATATCAATTCGCTTCAGAACGGCAATGAATATGGTGTAATGTCAGGAACCTCCATGGCCACTCCGCACGTTGCGGGGGGAACCGCGGTGGTCAAGGATTACTTGAACCATAGCAAAACTTTTGAAAAGCTGACGGAAATGGAAAAAATCTCCCTGGCTAAAGTGTTAATGATGAATACCGCTGATATTCTGTTTGAGGGAAATGCGGCCCGCAGCCCCAGAGTACAGGGTGCAGGCATGATGAATCTCAAACGGACCATCGAAACCACTGCCCTGATCACCAACCCCAAAACCGGAGAAGCGAAAATTGAACTGAAGGAAGTGAGAAAACCTGCTTTCGGACTCAATCTGGCAGTTCGCAACTTCGGGTCCACCAGCGCAACTTACCAGACTCAAGTTATTTTGCTGACGGATGAAATCAATGCCAAGGGCGATTACACCGAGCTGTCGCGGAACGTTAAGTTCAAATTGACCGGCGGCGAACCACTGACCGTAGACGCCGGAACAGAGAAGCCCCTGAATCTATATGTTGATTTCTCGGAAGATTCGATTTCAACCGAGCAGTTCATCGAAGGGTTCGTGATTCTGACGGATGAAGCCGGCAATAAGAGTTCCGTTCCGTTCATGGGATTCTACGGTGACTGGAACAAGCCGTATCTGCTGGACAATTTCATATCGAATGATGAAGTCGGCCAGGATCCTTACGGTGTACCCTACTTTAATTATTCCGCTCTGCTTGGATCGTATCTGATGGAGATCGCTCCTGGTTTCTTCTTCCCGCAGTATAAGCTTCATCGGAACACCGGTCTGGCTTTAAATCCGGGGACAGAAGTAGCCAAACTGACCGGAAATGGCATCATCGTACCACATCTCTCTTTTGTCCGAAGTGCGGAAACGTTCAGTTTCTCCATTCTGGATGAATCCAAGACCAAGATCTTCAATATCGGAACCATGAAAAATGTAGCCAAGGTCAACAGCATTTACCGGGGCGCTCCTTCCGCTCGCACCTTCGGTCAGGGAACCTGGGAAGGCAATCTGCGGGATGGCATGATTCCTGAAGGCAAGTATTTCTATGAAATGAGGGGCCGCATCAATTATGAGGATGCACAGGATCAGGTAAAACTGGTTCCCTTCATCATAGACTACAGTGCACCGATTGTAAAAAATATCAAGCTGGACGGGAATTTCCTGAACTTTGAAGCGACGGACGGACCGACTGACCGCAGTGCCGGTGTCAGAGAATTTGTTGTCTCCACTTCCAAAGCCAAGGCGGACTCGGACCTCCGTGTCACTCCGACGGAAAACAACGAGTACAGAGTTGATGTGTCCAGTCTTCTCGGAGATGAGGTCAGCGAATTGTACATCTTCTCGTTTGACACGCTCTATAACAGTGCAATGACAACCGTTGACGTAAAGGCACCGCCTGTGGAAGAGAATCGACCGGTGATCTTCATGTACAGTCCTGAACAGGTTTCTCGCACCACGGATGTGACCGTCCAGGGATATGTCTTTGGAATTCAGCAACTGGATCGAATTGAGCTGATTACAGAGGACAAAACGATTCCCTACGAAGCCGAATATGTCGAGAATGAGACCATTCCCAATCCCAGTGATCCTTGGGGAGAACCCATTTACGAAGGACCGGTCTGGGTGATCGATGCGGTTGTACCGATGAAAGCCGGCCGCAGCTCCCTGAAGGTTCTGGCGCGAGCTAAGGATGGAACCGAAAATTCACTGATTCGCTGGGTTTACGTCGATGATGGGGCACCAGTTCTGGATGTGAAAGTAATAGACAGGGATAAAAACTCAGAGACGGCAACGTTTGAGATTACCATGCGGGATGCGTTGCCGGCACTGCGCCTGATGCTGAATAAGGAAGAAATTTTCAACTATGATGGTTTCGACGAATCAATCGAAGAAGTAGTTCGAACCATGGAACATGAAGTGCCGTTGAAGGTGGGTGCCAATGAGTTCAGCTTTGCGCTGACGGATGCCTTAGGAAACCTGACAGAGCACAGTGTAACCATTGAGCGGAGCGAATCCGTAGAACGGGTAAAGCGCATCGCCGGTGACACCAGATATCAGACGGCCATCGAAGTCAGCCAGTCTGCATTTCAATCTTCAAACTGGGTCGTAGTTGTCAGCGGGGAATCCGCGACGGATTCATTGCTCGCCGGACCTCTGGCGGTGCGGCTGAAAGCACCGATTCTTCTGGCTGGAAAGAGCGGCCTGAACAATGAACTGGTGAACGAAATCAAGCGCCTGGGTGCAATCAACGCAGTCATTGTAGGAGGAAACCTTGCGGTTTCGGAAGACATTGCTACCGGCTTGAAGGATCTCGGTCTTCGCACCGAACGTCTGGGTGGTAGAGACCGATTCGAAACTTCTGTGCTGGTAGACGCCAAAGTTCGCGCGATATCCAGAGTGTACGATAAGGCAGTCATTGCCAATGCCTACACCGTGTTTGATGCGTTGAGCATGGGGGCCAGTGCCGGCAAAATGGGCGTGGGCATCCTTCTCAATGATGGAAATACCCTTAATAGTATTGAGACCGCATTAGCCAAAGTTCAGACCGTCATTCTCCTGGGAGGGGAGAAGGTGGAAACAAAGGCAGTGGAAGATCTTCTCGCAAAGAGGAACATTAAGGTGGACCGAGTCTGCGGAGAAACTCGCTATGCAACAGCGACAGCTATTGCGAAGCGGTTCTACACTGCTCCGAAAGCAGTCATTCTGTCCAACGGAGTCAAACCCTTTGACGCATTGGCTGGCACCGCACTGGCAGCCCGCTACGATGCAGCGCTCTTGATTACACCCGCGGATGAACTCCACAATTCCGTGAGAGAGTATTTGGACCTGACAAATCCTGATGCGGTTTACCTCCTGGGCGGTGAACAGGCCATTCAGGAAATTGTTCGCAGTGAAGTGGAGAAAGTCCTGAAATAGAGACAAAAAATTAACCATTAACCGGATGTTTTCATCCGGTTTTTTCTACTTGTAAAAAGCTCAACTTAATTCATGCCAGCTAAAGGCTCAATCGGAAGATCCATAATTTCAGAATGATCGTTGAATCTCAAAAAAATGAAACTTGGTTTTTATCAACAGAGATAAAAGGGCATAGCTTCAATTGTTAAACGGTCACCACAGGAGTCACAAACATGGTCAAAGCAGGAGTTCCAGCATGAGTCGCAGAAAGGCCTTAGCGATATGGACAATAGAATGGAATCGGAGAGGCATTCCCGGGACAGACGTGTCAGAAATCCCTGGGAGAATAGTTGGACTCTATTATGAAAAAAACAAAATCTGAACTGGCTCTGCAGTAAACAATCACCTCCAAGGCGGCTCTTCATGGTATACTGATGAAGTATGAACAAGATTGAATGATTCGATTGATGGGCATCAAACTATCCAGTAAACAATTTCATTGGACTCAACCTAACTTCATGGGCATACCAATTATTATTTCATATCGACTTAATAGTTCGGGATTTGTTGGTGTGACAATGATCGAACATTTTACACAGCGAAATGAATCTGGTTGTTGGTTTAGGCATTGGATTTTATTTTCGATGAAAAATATGAATTTGTTGATGACGTTTCTAATGCCTTAAAACCATAAATTGGTCTCGGCAGAACTTCAGCAACATCCTGTGTTTCCTGAGGGACTTGAATCGGTTTATTGCGGAAATCTGACAATGGCTCAGGTTGCGGCAATAATCAAATCCAACGTCCTTATGGTATAGCTGTTTGTTTCTTTTCCCGTCGCACCGCGTATCACAGCGCAAGTTCGTGGGAGCCGCCGTCGCATTCCGGATGCGGTCATAGCTTTGGCCGCCCAGACCGTCGCCTGAACTTATGGCAAGCTGCAACAAAACGAATAGGGGTAGTTTTTCGTAGGCCTGTGCGGAATACGATTGTTGCTTGCTTTCTGCCGTCGTTTCATACAACTCACTACAGAAAACAAGGAGTCATGATGAAGAAAAATCTATTCAAACGAATCTTGTCGACCGTCCTTGCACTCAGTATCGTGGTACCGGGGGGTGCCATCACTGCACGTGCAGAATCCACCAATCCAACTCCGAAAAGCCCTGAAAAAGTTCAGGCAGCGGATCGTATCAGCAAACTGGCTGAGAAGTATCGCAGGGATGAGCTTGATCGGGAGAAGCCAGAAAAAGTTGATCCCAATGAAGAACTGCGTGTCATCGTAGAATTCGCTACTCAGCCGAACAAGGTCTCATTATTCAAATCAGGCACCAGTTCACTGAGCAAAATCGCTGCGGAACAGTCCACCTTCTTCAAGGCAGTTTCCAGCAAGGGAATTGAGTTCAAGAAATTAGATACGTTCCGTCAGGTGTTCAACGGAGCCAGTGCCAAAGTATTGCGCAAAGACATGGAAACCCTCAAGTCCCTTCCGGGAGTTGTTAATGTCTATGTATCCCATGAATACTCCAGACCGGAGCCATTCATGACCAAGTCTGTCGGCGCGGTGAACGCACCGTATGCCTGGGACCTGGATTATACAGGCGAGGGTCTTGTCGTCGGAGTCATCGACTCCGGATTTGACACCTCCCATCCGGATTTTGTTCTCACAAATCCGGAGAAAGCTAAGATCAAGGAGAACAGCGCCGCATTAATGAATCTGAAAGGCAGATACATTAGTGAAAAGTTCCCTTATGCCTACAACTACTATGACCAGAACAATACAATCTACGAGTCGGGCGAAAGCCACGGTCAGCACGTAGCCGGAACCATCGGTGCCAACGGTGAGATCAAGGGCGTTGCCCCTGAAGCTCAGCTGCTAGCCCTGAGAGTTTTCTCCAATGACCCGCTCCTCTCCACCACCTTTGATGATATCTACATCAAGGCTATGGAAGACGGCGTCATGCTTGGAGCAGATGCCTTCAACCTGTCCCTGGGAGCAGCCAACGGCTTCACCACCTGGACTGAAAGCGCTCTGGACAAGGCTGTGGTCAATGCCAGAAATTCAGGCGTTGTAGTAGCCATCGCTGCGGGAAATGACCGCAACATGACGGAGGGCACCGGCCGCACCGCGGCTTCCTGGATTCCTGACCAGGGTCTGATGTCAACTCCTGCTGTTACCCGGGAAAGCTTTGTAGTAGCCGCAACCGACAAAACACCCCAGAAGTGGGAAGAAACCTTTGCTGAGTACACCAGCACTGCCGGTGCTCAGAAGAAGACGATACTGCCCGCTGAACTTAGCCCACATCCAGTGGATGTGTTCGGTGATACGGAAATGGACTTTGCCATTGCCGGCTACGGTTCGCCCGCAGAGTACGCATCAGCTAATGTGGCAGGCAAGGTTGCCGTAGTCTCCAGAGGCGGCGGTACACCGAACTTCATTGACAAGCTGGCGAACGCTCAGGCGGCCGGTGCGGTCGCTCTGATCATCTATAACCATTCCGATGGAGACTTGATCAGCATGGCCGGCGGCGAAAATGCCACCATCCCCTACCTGTTTGCCGATAAGGCAACGGGTGCCGACTTAGTCGCTCTGGCAGCGAAAAAGATCAAGTTCTCCGCTACTCCGGTAGAGACGCCCACCATTCAGATGGCTTCCTTCTCCACCTGGGGTCCCACCAATGATCTGCGCCTGAAGCCGGAAATTTCCGCCCCGGGTCAGTCCATTAATTCCACACAGAATGATGGCACCTATGGTCTGATGTCCGGTACCTCCATGGCTACGCCGCACGTTGCCGGCGGATCTGCCGTGGTCAAAGGCTACATCAACAGCAGCGAAGCGTTCAAGGATCTTTCCAAGCTGGATAAATCCTCACTCACCAAGAACCTGATGATGAACTCCGCAAAAGTTCTGTTTTTTGGCGGTGCTGCCCGCAGCCCGAGAGTACAGGGAGCCGGTCTGATGGACCTGGAAAATGCGGTGGAAACCAGAACACTGGCATACCACCCGACCACCAAAGAAGCAAAAATCGAACTCAAGGAAGTTCCGAACAAAGCGTTTGACCTGAACCTGACGGTTGAGAACTTTGGCCAGGACGAACTGTCCTACACATCGAAAGTATATGTCATCACCGATGATATCGAGGATGGTTCCTACACCGAACTGTCCAGAGAAGTCAAAGCAACCGTGACTGGAACCAAGGAATTCTCCCTGGCCGGCGGCGCGAAGAAAGCAGTCAATCTGCATGTTGATTTCTCCGAGGATGCCATCGAAACCGAGCAGTTTATCGAAGGGTTTGTTGTCATGACCGACAACAACGGCAGAACCACCACCGTTCCCTTCATGGGCTTCTACGGAGACTGGAACAAGCCGCAGATCCTGGATAACTTCTATCCCTATCCGGCCGAAGATCCGGATGGACCATCCTTCTTCGAATCCTCCGCACTGTTTGGATATTCCGAAGTTCAGGATGACTACTTCCTGCATAAGAATAACCGCATCGAACTCAATCCCGGCACTTTCGCCTCCACTTTGCTGGGAACCGGCGATGTCAGCCCGCAGCTGAGCTTCCTGCGCAACGCAGAGAAATTCAGCTTCTCGATCCTTGATGAGAACAAGGCTCCGATCTTCAAGATCGGTTCAACCACCTTCGTCAACAAGGTTGCCCTGCTGTATCGTCCAGGATTTGTCCCCTACACAAACCTGGCTGAAGGCGAGTGGAACGGCAAACTCCAGGATGGCTACATCCCGGAAGGAAAATACTTCTACGAGATGAGAGGTACCATCAACTACGAAAAGGCTGTTGACCAGGTGAAGCTGGTTCCGATTCTGGTTGATTACAGCGCACCGGTTGTCAAGAATGTCAAACTGGAAGGCGACACACTGACCTTTGAAGCCACCGATGGTCCGGAAGATCGCGGTGTCGGAGTAGCTCAGTTCATCGTTTCCAATTCCCAGACTGACAACAGCAAGGATATTGAAGTCGAAAAAACCGATGACAACAAATATTCCGTAGATGTTGCCGCACTGCGTGGCGATGAAGTGTTCGAACTCTACATTTATGCCTATGACAATCTGCTGAATGAAGGAGTCACAACCGTTAAGACTCAGGATTATCCCCAGGAAGAATATTCTCCGTTCATGCTCTGGCTTGAACCTACTGAAATTTCTGAAACAACAGATGTCCATGTTACCGCATACGTACTGGATGTTCAGTACATGGATACGATCCAGCTGATCACCGAGTCCAAGACTTACGATCAGGTCGGTGAATTCGTAGAAAACGGTCCGGTTCCGAATCCCAATGATCCGGAAGCACCTCCAATTTACGTTGGACCGCACTGGAAAATTGATACCACCATCCAGATGGATCCCGGTTTCCGCTCCCTGAAGCTCCTTGTCAGAGCTAAGGATGGCACCGAAGACTCCTTAATCCGCTGGATCTATGTTGATAACGGAGCGCCTGAACTGGATGTCCAGGTACAGGATCGCGACGCTGCTTCCGACAAGGCAGTTCTTGATGTCACCATGAGTGACGAACTCCCCTTCCTGCGTTTGAAGCTCAACAATGAAGAAATCTTCACCTATGACGGATTTAACCAGAAGATTGAAAAAGTTACCAAGACCATGTCCCATGAAGTTGCTCTGAAAGTGGGCGTCAATACGTTCAATTTCGTAGTGGAAGATGCTCTCGGACACAAGACCGAGAAAACGGTCGAGGTCGTCCGTGAGGAAAAAGTTGAAAACGCGGTTCGAATTGAAGGCGACACCCGTTATCTGACCTCCATCGAAGTCAGCAAGAAAGCCTTTGATCGCGCAGACTGGGTCATCCTGGTCAGCGGCGAATCCGCAACTGACTCTCTGCTGGCCGGACCGCTGTCCATTCGCCTGCAGGCTCCGGTTCTGCTGACTGGAAAAGCTGGTCTGACCAATGCTCTGACGGCTGAAATCAAGCGCCTTGGTGCAACCAATGCCATGATCATCGGCGGAGACCTCGTGGTTTCTCAGGCAACGGAAGAAGCAGTTGAGGCTCTCGGTCTGGATGTGGAACGCCTTGGCGGTGCCACCCGTTACGAAACTTCTGTGAAGGTTGACCGAAAAGTCCGCGATATCTCCAGAGTGTCCGACAAGGCCGTCATTGCCAACGGATCCACTGTTTTTGACGCACTCACCATGGGTGCAGCCGCCGGTAAGATGGGCGTTGGCATCCTTCTGAATGACGGAAAATCCAATGCCATGATCGAAGCTTCCCTGGAAGGCGTTAAATCCGCCATCCTTCTGGGAGGAACGAAAGTCGAGACAACTGCGGCTGAAGATGATCTGAAGGCAAAGGGCATCACGGTTGAACGTGTGGCAGGAGCTACCCGCTACGCAACGGCTGTTGCCATTGCCAATAAGTTCTATGCTGACCCGACCAGCGTCATCGTGACCAATGGCCTCAAGCCCTACGATGCCCTGTCAGCAGCCGGCCTCAGCAACAAGTACAACGCTCCGCTCCTGATCACTCCTGCAGATGAACTGAACGCTGAAACCAAGGCATACATTGAATCGGTCAATCCGAACAAAGCCTATGTTCTGGGCGGCAATCTGGCCATCACAGAAGCAGTCAGAGCAGAAATCGAACTGCTGCTGAACTAACTAAACATCTTAAAGGACCCGGAAGCATCGCTTCCGGGCCTTTTTCATGAAGGGGAGCAACTGAACTAACTGGTCAATTTTTGAACCGTTTCGGAAGCTTCACAGCAACAGATAGTGATTTTCGATCCGCTTGACAAATCAGAGTAACATGGTATACTTTCTTGGTGAGGCAAATTATGGCGCCATAGCCAAGTAGTAAGGCAGAAGCCCGCAAGGCTTCCATACTCCGTGTGCAATTCCGGATGGCGCCTCCATTAACCCTGATCCCTTACAATTTAAAATACCCTGGGAAGATCATCGCACTGATTCATCTTCCCAGGGTATTTTTCGCTTCCGGTCCAAATGGATAATGATGGCATCGAAACTTGGTTTGGATCCGCCTCGCAAGCCATGAAAGCCTCATACGGAATCGCCCACTGAGGGACATTATTCTATGGCAAGTCGACTTAATGGCAATAGTATGCACCAAGGTTGCTTCGCAGCCTCTGAGTCTGTTCCGGATGGTTCGAATGACCCGAGTACTCTGGGCGAATTCTTCGAAGCACAGAGTTTTAATTGAGCAAAATTCAGGTCAATGTTCTTTGTCCGGTACAATCTAATAGACAAGATATTAGCATCGATGGATTATAAAACGACGGATCGACAAATTTTCACCAGATGAAGAACAAAAGTACAGAAGTTGGTTTATTCGAAGTCATTAAGGTAGAACAGGCCTCAGAATATACTGTTGCATCCACTGTGCAATCATTAAAATATGGAAAGCCTGTCGCAGATCAAAGGAACATCTCCCTGTTACTAGGCAGGATTATGGCTGGTCATGTTCAATTCAGCATGGTGTCTCCATAGTCACATAATCACAAAAAGGCCCCTGAATGAATCTTGCTTGTCACGATTCATTCAGGGGCTTTTGATTTTCATATGAAATTGTCCGAAGCAAGGGAGTGGTGTACTAGAACATATCCCGCTTGCTAAGGAACAATCCGGTAAAGACGGTGGCTGCCAGCATGATCACGGTGATGATCAGAGTCCCGTTGGGACTTTCTGAGAAGGGCAGACCTCCGGTGTTCATGCCGAAGTAGCCGGAGATGATCTGAGGCACGGTCATCATGATGGTGATGGCCGCCAGGAACTTCATGACGATATTCAGGTTGTTGGAGATGACTGAAGCGAAGGCATCCATGGTGCCGGCCAGAACGTCGCCGTAGATGGTAGCCATTTCGATAGCCTGGCGATTCTCGATGATGACGTCTTCCAGCAGTTCGTGGTCTTCTTCGTATCGCTTCATCAGCTCCAGTTTCAGCATCTTGTCAAGCGTCACCTCGTTGGACTTGAGGGAGGTGGTGAAATAGACCAGGGATTTTTGCAGGGACAGCATATGGATGAGTTCCCGGTTCTTCAGGGACTTGTAGAGCCGTTTTTCCACCATGACGCTCTTTTTGTCGATCTGGCGCAAAAAGATCAGATAGTAGGCTGAAATCCGCTGCAGAATCTGCAGGATGAAGCGGGATTTCTTAAAGGTATAGAAAGTGCGGATCTTCTCATTGGAGAAATCCTGCAGAATCTTGGAATCTTTCAGGCATACGGTGATTAGATAATCCGCCGTATGAATAATCGCCAGAGGGTAGGTATCATAGGTCAGAGAGTTTTCCTCCGTTTCAGTGAATGGAATATCCACCAGGAACATCAGGGTCTGATCCTCGGAGTCGATGCGGGATGTCTCATTGTCATCCATGGCGGCCCGCATAAATTCCAGGGGAACTCCGGTGCGCTTGGATACCAGCATCAGTTCCTGTTCTTTTGGGGCGGTAATATTAATCCAGCAGCCTGGTTCAATGGCAGTCAACTCGATCAGTTTATTGTCTTCAATGGATGTGCTTTTATAAATTCTGATCAATGATCTTCACCTCGTTTCTCATTCATTTTCCGATCCGACCGTTTCGAAGAATCAGTCAACGCTGATAATCAATCAAAACGGGCGGAGATAGAAGCCTTGAGTCTCTATTCCCTATTATAAGCCTAACAGCAAGCTATTTACAGGGAATCGACCGGATTTTGCCGTCAGATCTCGTTGGAAACTTGTTGGATAAGAAGTATAATTGGTTGTCTGAACATCAATACACGACTTATTGGGTAGACAGAAGGAGCAATGACATGTCACTTTATTATCAGGAAAAAATTCAACGGCGCAAGCTGCCGTTTATCGCGGGTCTGTTGGCCCTGGCGCTTATGCTGATCATGGTATCCTCCTGGACCCGGCAGAATGCCGTAGGCCGGCTGGTAACGCTGGTAGATGGAATGCTTTTTGTGCTGTTTCTGGCATTGACGGTTCGAATCATCCACAGTTCGAAAAAACAGATGAAATACTCCCTGGTTCAGGACGAACTGATCATTCAGGAAGTGAGGGCCGGACGAAAGAAAGTGCAGGATCGGATTCATCTGAATCAGATCATCTCGTTCCAACCCGTATCCTTCGTTCGGAAACTGAACTGCATCGGCAAGGATACAACTTGCCTGATCCATCATTCCTATGAACTCAACTACAAAGCGAATGAAAAGAACCGCTCCGTAATTATCCGGCCCAGTGATCGACTGGCCAAGGCCATTCAGAAAGAATTGAAGCAGCTTAGCCTTTCGCAGCATTAAAAAGCCGGCACAAGCAGTTCAAATTTCAGGTTAAGTCTGATCCGATGCAGTCGTAACACAGGGAAACAGCCTCTATGCAGCGAGGCGAAATTCGAAGCATCAATGAAATAGAATCAAAAATGACAAAGCACAAGTTCCCGGTTGGCGAACTGTGCTTTGTCATTTCACGGTATAATGGACATGGTGATGATATGGGAAGTATAAAACAGGCTCTGAATGAGCTCAACGTAAGGATAAAGGTTCGCGGCACCATGCCCGGCCATAAAGGCAGGCTGGCGGTTGACGGAGCACATGATGTGACGGAGCTGCCAGGCGCGGATAATCTGCAGCAGCCCAAGGGAATCCTGCGGGAAGCTGAACGGGAAGCCGCCCGGATTTACGGAGTAGCTGACGCCAGGTATCTGGTCAACGGATCGACTTCAGGCAATCTGACCCTGGTCTTCAGTTTTTTTGAAGAGGGGGATGAAATCCTGGTGGAGCGCAACTGCCATAAGAGTGTGTACAATGCCCTGGTCCTCCGAAAACTACGGCCGGTGTACCTGTGGCCCAAACAGGACGCCCGGGGCAGCAGCCTGCCGCAGGATTCAAAAGCGATTAGGGAAGCTCTGGAAGAGCACCCCCAGGCGAAAGGCGTCCTTTTAACCATGCCTTCCTATAAGGGACTGGTCAGTGACATCGAAGCGATTTACCGGGTCGTCCATGAGGCCGACGCGGTTCTGATCCTCGATGCGGCTCACGGAGCCGCCCTGGCCGGAATGGATCAGTTTCACGATTTTTACCGGTCCTGTGACGCCATGGTTATCAGTACCCACAAATCTTTGGCCTGCCTGAATCAGGGGGCGCTGATCCTTTCCAACCGCCCTGACTTGCGGCCGGCGATTCAAAAATACAGCAATATGTTTCAGACAACCAGCCCCTCCTACCTCATCATGGAATCTATTGAAAGTTCAGTGGAGGAGGTGGAGGCCGGACGATATCTCGATCCCCCCGTATTTTCGGCCCGGGACTATCAATCCCTGACTGTCAATCCGGAACTGACCGGTTATCGAATGGATCCATGGAAGCTGCTTTTGGTGCATGCGGAGCAGGGGAACTTCATGGAACAGTTTTTGGAAGGGCAGGGGATTTTTCCTGAGATGCACGATCAGCATTCCGTTCTGCTGATGCTCAGTCCATCCAACAGTCCGGAGGAAATTCAGTGGATCAGGGAATGTCTGATTAAGCTGGATGAACTGCTGAGCAAAATCAGCGCCCAGCCAGAACGGGAGTCCCAGGTCTGGTCAAAAGCAGCCATCGACCACATTCCCCGGCCCAGGCAGCATTGCCTGCCCTGGCAGGCGGGGGACAGGGGACAGGACGTCCTGCTGGATGAAGCCTGCGGACGAATCGCGCAGGAACAGGTGATTCCTTACCCGCCGGGGGTTCCGGTTCTGCTTCCGGGGGAAGTGATTGACGAAGCCATGATCCGGTACCTGAAGCAGCTAAAGGCAAACGACATCGAAATCCTGGGACTGATTGAGAATCAATTGAAATGTGTGGAGGAGTAGTTCATGGGAATACTGATTGCCATAGAAGGGGTTGACGGTTCTGGGAAACAGACACAGTCCGATCTTCTGAATAAAAATCTGAAACAGGCCGGCTATGATGTCATGGAGATCCGGTTTCCGGATTATGAGTCCAGATCATCGGTTTTAGTGAAGATGTATTTGATGGGTGAATTCAGTCAGGATCCGAAAGACATCACAGCCTATCAGGCTTCTACTTTTTTCGCGGCTGACCGCTATGCCTCCTGGATGACCGGTGCCTGGCGGGCTCATTACCAAAAAGGCGGCATTGTGCTGGCTGACCGATACACAACAGCCAATATGGTTCATCAGGCCGGGAAGATACAGGATCTGACGGAACGGGACCGTTTCCTGGAATGGCTGTATGATTTTGAGTTCCGCCTCTATGGCATTCCGGTGCCTGATCTGGTGTTCTTTCTCGATGTTCCTCCTGAATTTCAGCAGCAGATCGTCCAGTCCCGCAAGAACAAAATCACCGGCGGCGAAGTGCAGGACATCCATGAAGCCAGCCGGGAACACCTCCTGGAATCCTATGATGCCGCCAATTATGTGGCAAAGAAATATCACTGGGAAAAAATCGACTGCGTTCACGAGGGCACCATGAGATCCATCGAAGAAATCGGCGCTGAAATTCTTGAAAAGGCACTGAATCGAATTCAGCGGCTGCAACGTTCAGCGGTTCAGGACCGGACAGATCCGACCGGTGAGGGCCGGTAGCGAGTCGAATCGATTCTCGATGCATCCGGTTTTCCTGGTGGGTGAATCCGTTTATAGCCAGACTACAGGGAATGGCGGAAGCAGTCGCAGCATCCGAAATGAATCAAAGAAAAAAACCTCCTGACGCTGATTTGTGGCCTGCACAAACCGGCATCAGGAGGTTTTTCATGTCGCCTGGAATTGATGGAGTTTCGGGAGTCAAACCGCGGGACTCAATATCGGCGGATCAGACTTAGCCGGACTTTCAAAGGCGTTCACAGTCCTACTTTCGAATTCACCGTCCCAGGGCACGACTCTGGAGCAGGACGGCGGCTTCGCGGTCCTGGGGAAAGGGTGCCGAAAGTTCATGCGTGAGCCATTCCGGGGCAATCCGGCGGATGACTTCGCCGATGCCCTGATGGGTCCAGGGTTCGTGCCGGTCGATTTGGAGGACATGGAGATAGGTCTGGGCAAAGCGCTGGAAATAATCCTGCGCCAGGTCGGGCGGGAGAGAGCCGGTATTGGTTCGGACATATTCGCCGGACAATGACTGGTGCAGGTGGATGCCACGGATCATCGGAACAATCTGCTCGTGGCGGTTCAGCATGTCATGGAGGTAGCGGATCGCCTGCGGTTCATCGCGCAGTGCCGGGTTGGTATTCAATAGATGACCGGTGTCAAGCAGGATGCCTTTGTTCCGGTGTTGAATTCCTTCCAGTAAATAGGCGGTCAGATCCGGATTGGTAAAAGTAAAGCCCGGCCACCATTGGTTTTCCACCAGTATGGCAAAAGGCCACGGCCGCCTGCCGGCCAGGGCGTTGATCACTTCCAGGGAAGCATCAATGACTTCCCGGTCGCTATGCTGCCACTGGTAGGTATAGCCTTCCTCAAGGGATACATCCGATACGTGGAACACCACATACTCTGCGCCGAGAGAGGCGGCTCGTTCCATTTCGCGCTCATAGTGCCGGATGAGAACCTGCGGATCCTCGCTGCCGTAAAATGACCGGATGGCCTCCCTCGTCCCAAATTTGGACAGGAGCCTTTTCTGATCACCCCGCCAGAAATCAACCCAGTCATGCCAGAAGGGAAGATGATAACCCACGGTCAGCTGCTGGTCAAACGGCGGTGGTGGAATCGTCGGATCTCCCCAGATGATTTCCAGTCCGTCCAGTCCCATCCGGGTGCAGGCCTCACGAAGCCCTTCCATGGAACCGAAGGAGTCCAGACAGTTGGGATATACAGGGTAATTGGTCATGATCTTCATGGGAAGCTATCCTTTCATGGCAGGGTTTGTACGGGATAAAAATAACAAGTAAAACATCTTTTCTACCTTAACCCAATCAGTTCGGTATGACAATGATTTTTCTGTGAATCCTTTGATAACAGATCAGTCATCCGCTGCTGCCGGTACCAGAAGCAAGACGAGAAATCAAAGGGATATCGCAAAGACCAAGCAATAAGACCAAGCAATAAGACCATGCTCAAAGACAATGCTCAGAGATGAAGCTCACAGACCAAGATCAGGGATGAAGCTCAGAGACCAAAGACGAAGAAGAAGCTCAAACATAAAGTTCAAAGACGAAGGTCAAGTCAAAGAACAAAGCCAAATCATCTGGATAATAACCAGAGAATAACGGATATTGTCCAAAGGAAACAGTCGAATTCCCATACCGGAAGATACAGGGAGGAATGGGTGTCGCCGCCTGACATAAAAAAAACGCCGGAACCCGTCGAATGCCCAGGGGCTGACGGATCTCGGCGTTTTTGCATGTCAGGACACCATCAGGTCTGTAAGGACCGATGGCTTTTTGCGTTAGTCTACCATTCCTGCTCGTTCCAGGAACGCTGCCGGGGCTTTGCGGTTTTCTGATGGGTTGTTCGTTTAATCCGCTCTTTTTCCCGCTGGCGCATTTTCCGTTCATACAGCATGGCTTCCTTCTGCATGGTCCGAAAGTCTTCCAGCTCGGCCTCGGTGAGGTCACCGCGCTGGATGGCCGCCTGGACGGCGCAGCCGGGTTCGGTGGTGTGACTGCAGTCGGTGAAGCGGCATTGCTTCATCCAGGCGGCAATGTTGCCATAAACCGCTTCGACGGCTTGTCCGTCGTCAATCAGATCAATCCGTCTCAGGCCGGGGGTGTCAATCAGACAGCCATAGCCTGGGATGAGGATAATCTCCCGATGGGTCGTAGTATGTCGGCCCTGATCATCTGAATTGCGGATGCCGGATACCTTCATTCGTTCGTTTCCGAGGAGGTGGTTGATCAGCGTGGATTTCCCGACGCCGGAGGCGCCCAGCAGAGCGCCGGTTTTGCCGCCCCGGAGCAGATCAAGGATCGGTTGGTAGCTGCCGGTTTCGTCCTGCCGGGTGACCAGAATAGTCCCTGGCCAGAGCTCTCTGGCAGTCGATAGATAGGCTTCATTCTCCGCGGAGCTGTTCAAGTCTGCTTTGGTCAGGATCAGGACAGGGGTCGAATCCGAGCTGGCTGCCATAATCAGGAACCGGCGGATTTTCCGTTCATGGAAATCCTGGTTCAGGCTGATCACGACAAAAACATAGTCGCAGTTGGCCACCAGACCTTCGGTCAGACTGGCTGAAAAGCTGTCTCCCCGGGTCATGAGACTGGTTCGCGGTGCGATGTCCCGGATCATGTTATCCTCATCCACCAAAACAAAGTCACCGGTGACCGGATGGTCCAGGGTTCCGACCAGTGCCCGGGCGGTGCGGCCCGGCAGCCGGCCTGTGATTTCGCCGTCGGCGGTCAAAATTCGGAACAGGCCGTGGGTCTCGCCGGAAATCCGTCCGGGCTGCCCTTGTCCGTGCCACTGTTCCAGTAATTGGGGCGTAAACCCCAGATCATTTAAATGGTTCGTCATGAATCTCCTTCACTAAAAGTCCCGCACGAGCCTTCCGTGAAGCGACGGAAGGGTCAGTTCTGGCTGTACCTCGCTGCAAAATTAAGTTCTCTCATAAAACATCTCTCCTTCCATGGGTTCGTTCCTTTTGATTATAGCGCTCCGTGCCAAAAGGGCGCAATATGCGTTATAATGAATGAAAGAACAAATTAACAGCACAACGATTGATTTCATCATATAAGGAGGGCAACACATGAAACTTGTCATCGCCATCGTCAATGACGAAGATGCATTGGATTTACTGGATGAACTGACCGACAAAGAATTCCGGGTGACCAAGCTGGCTTCCACCGGCGGATTCCTGAGAAGCGGCAATACCACCATGATGATTGGTGTTGAGAACGAAAAAGTCCAGGAAGTTCTGACCATCATTGAAGAAACCTGCAAAACCAGACATCAGATCGTTTCCAATCCCTCACCCTTATCTACCACCACCGGTGTCTATGTGCCCTATCCCGTCGATATCGAGGTAGGTGGTGCCACCGTCTTCGTTGTGGACGTGGAGAATTTCGTCCGCGTGTAGGAGGAGTCCAGTGATTGGTTTTGAACAAATCAGAGAAAGTTTGCGGGGTGCCTCGAAAAGCGGCACCCTCGCTCATTCCCATATTCTGGTCGGACCTGACGGCATCGGCAAATCACCGATGGCGAAAAGCCTGGCCGGACTGATCCTGCGGCCGGACAGTGACGCGGTGCGGGACTATGTCGATATGATCCCGGTGCGGCCGGAAGGGAAATCCATCGGCGTGGACGAAGTGCGCCGCATCATCGGAGAAGCCAATGTCATGCCCTTTGAAGGCAGCCGCAAGGTCATCGTGATCTATAACGCCGAGCTGATGACGACGCAGGCTCAGAACGCCCTGCTCAAGACCATCGAAGAGCCGGCTTTCGGTGTTTTCTTTATTCTTCTGACCAAAACGCTGGATAATCTGCTGCCGACGATTCGATCCCGCTGCGCCATCCACCGGCTGTTTCCAATGTCCCGGGAAGAGATGAGACGCTACATCATTCAGCAGTACGGCCTGTCCGGCCCTTCGCTGGATGAGGCGGTCGCCATTGCCCGGGGAATTCCCGGGCAGGCCGATGAGTTCATTAAAAATCCGGCCCGGCGGGCAGCCTTTGACCAGGTGCTGGAATTTCTGACCAACCTGGCTGCCGTCCGCTCGCTGCAGGACCGCAGCGCCCTGACGATCCTCCGCCAGAATAAAGCAGTCCTGGAACAGGGACCGGAAAGTTTCCTGGAGGGAATGCTGCTTGCCGTCCGGGATCTCGCCTGCCTGAAAACAGGTAAAGATTACAAAAATCTGATCTTCCTGTATAATATGGAGAGGATGAAAACACTGGCTGGACGATATACAATGGCCAGGTTGAACCGAATCGTGGAAGTGTGTGAAAGTGCCGGACGACTGTTGGAGCCTGGACGCAACATTAATCGGGAAACCGTGGTGGATCATACGCTTTTTCAACTAGTGGAGGAAACTTAATGATAAATATAGTCGGTGTCCGCTTCAAAAAGGCCGGGAAGATCTATTATTTTGATCCCAAGGACCTGGAACTGGAGCTGGATGAAGCCGTAATCGTGGAGACAACCCGGGGCGTGGAACTGGGCATTGTCTCTCTGACCAAAAAACTGGTTCCCCAGGAGGATGTCCGGGGAGAACTGAAACCGATCCTGCGCAAGGCCACCCCGGAGGATCTGGAGCGTTCGCGCCGGAACGAGGCTCGCGAAAAAGAAGCCATGATCGTGTGCAAGGCAAAAATCGAAGCCCACGGGTTGGACATGAAACTGGTGGATGTCGAATTCACCTTCGATATGAATAAAGTGATCTTCTATTTCACGGCGGATGGCCGGGTGGACTTCCGTGACCTGGTCAAAGATCTGGCGTCTGTATTCCGGACCCGGATTGAACTTCGTCAGATCGGGGTTCGGGATGAAGCCAAAATGAAATCCGGCATCGGACCCTGCGGCCGCACGCTGTGCTGCTCTTCGTTCCTGGCTGACTTTACCTCGGTATCGATCAAGATGGCCAAGGAGCAGAATCTGTCGCTCAATCCTACGAAGATTTCCGGCATCTGCGGCCGTCTGATGTGCTGTCTCAAGTACGAACAGGACACTTACGAAGAAATCCGCAAGCGCCTGCCCCGTCAGGGCAGCATCGTGAACACGCCAATGGGTCGGGGCGAAGTCCTGATGAACAAAACCATCAAGGAACAGGTCAAGGTCAAGATCTTTGGCGAAGGCGAAGATGTCATTGAGTTTTTCCCGATTTCTGAATGTGAGATGATTAAGGGAAGCTATGAAGACAATTCCACCGGTAAGAAGGAACCAAAACCGGACGCGGAGGAAACAGCTGCTTCCCGCAAGAAAGACCCAAAAGCCGGAGAACCGTCACCGGAACCACAAGCTGAATAGCAATCACTTTGCACAAACAGGCACTCCAGTCGATGACCGGAGTGCTTTTGCATATCCCAAGACTCGATCTGTCCCAATAAGACGCTCATAATCTCATCAGACTCAGCTCCACGTGAACGATCTCCACGTGAACGAGTTCCACCTGACCGATCTCTACGGAAAGGATTCACTGATTAAGACAGAATTGAAATTTTAAACTGGTCATTGTATACTAAAAGTAACTTCAGAACATACGTGCAGTTTTCATGTTGGTTCTGATTGAAGTGGTTTATTAATCTTTGGGGACAAATGTGTGAATAAACTGGCGGTCCTGAGTTGGCTGTAAGGCCAGGGACTATAATGTGGGTATGTGGTGCCAACTGCGAAGGAGGGGGTCAGACTGGAAAATAATCTGTTTCATTCAAGGGATCAGGAATCCCTCGGCAAGGTGTGTCCGCGATGCGGCACAACCTTTGAAGAATATCGGCGAACCGGTCTGCTGGGCTGTCCGGTCTGCTATCGCTTTTTTCGGGATCAGCTGATTCCGTCCATTCGCAAAGTTCAGTTTACGCTCCAGCATGAGGGGAAGTTTCCGGCTTCTACCACTCCGGAATCCAGGTCCCGGCGCCGGATTACCCTGCTGCGGCAGGATCTGTCCGAGGCGGTTCTGACAGAGAATTTCGAACGGGCAGCGACGCTGCGCGATGAGATCAACGCCCTGACGGAACTGCTGAATCAGGAGGTGTCCCATGACGGATAAATTAAAGCTGAAACTGTCCTCCCGGATTCGGCTGGCCAGAAATCTGAGCCAGTATCAGTTTCCTCATCGCCTGGATCAGAAAAACGCCAGAGAGCTGGTTCACCTGGTGGAGGAGGCATTCTATGTCTCCAAGCCACTGGCTGAAGGGTTCCGGACGAGGCATCTGTGGGAGGAGAGGGGACTGGATCTTCTGTTCTGGTTTGAAAAGCATCTGGTCTCATCCAAGCTCATTGACCATGCCGACATCGGCGCGTTCATCTGCAACCAGACGGAGGATGTATCGCTGATGATCAATGAAGAAGATCATATCCGGCTGCAGACCATGTCTTCCCGCAAAGGGCTCAAAGAACTCTATGAAGAAGCCGAACAGCTGGATACGGTACTTGAAGAAAAGCTGAACTGGGCCTTTGACAACCAGCTGGGTTACCTGACGGCCTGTCCCACCAATCTGGGGACAGCGCTGCGGGCCTCGGTGATGGTTCATCTGCCGGCTCTGACCATGCAGGACCGAATCGGGCTGATCGCTCAGAAACTGGCCCAGATGGGCATGACCATCCGGGGCATCTATGGCGAAGGCTCCCAGGCCGAGGGGAACATCTATCAGATTTCCAATGAGGTGACACTCGGCATCTCGGAAGAATTCATCCTGAAGAACATCGAGGAAACCATTGACAGTATCCTCGTGATGGAAGCCGCGGAGCAGACCAAGCTGATCGAAAGCAGGGGAGATGAGACCAGAGATGGCATCTACCGCTCCATCGGAGTGCTGTCCCAGGCTCGACTGATGAGTTCGAAGGAAGCCCTGGAGCGGTTATCCACCGTTCGCCTGGGGATTGAAGCTGGAATTATTCACGAACTGACTACTGCCGCAGTGGATGAGATGATCATCCGGGTCCAGACCGGAAACCTGCACCGCCAGCTGGGGCTGACGGAGCTGATGCCGGAAAAGGACCGGGATCTGCTGCGAGCGACGATATTGCGAAATGAAATGAAAAGGAGGCTGTCCTGATATGTTAGACAGACTGACAGAACGTGCCAAAAGTGCACTGATGAAAGCCCAGGAGATGTCCAGGAAGCTCGGTCACGGATACATCGGCTCAGAGCATGTGCTCTATGGTGTGGCTGCCGTGGAAGGGTTGACCAGGGATCTGCTGGCAGGATACGGAATTACTGCGGATATGGTATATCAGTTTATTCTGTCCCAGGTAGGAAAGCGGACTACGGTTTCGAATCTTCCCACCAACGCCATTGCCATGACCCCGCGAACAAAGCGGCTGCTCGACGGCTCGTTGGAAATTGCCAACAGCCTGGAGCACAGCTATGTGGGGCCGGAACATATCCTGATTTCGCTTCTGACGGAACAGGAAGGAATTGCTTATCAGATTATGATCGCTGCCGGAGCCAACATCGAGCAGCTGAAGAATGACCTCTATAATGGTCTGTCCGGCGGTCCCGAAGAGGATTCTTCCATGGGCAGCGCGTCTGCCCCGGGGACTACCCGGCTTCTGGATCAGTACGGCAGAGATCTGACGAAGATGGCCAGGGATTCCCAGCTGGATCCGGTCATCGGGCGCACTGAGGAAATGGAACGGATTCTGGAAATCCTGTCCCGCCGGATCAAGAACAATCCGGTTCTCATCGGCGAACCCGGCGTTGGTAAGACGGCTGTGGTGGAAGGGCTGGCGCAGCGAATTATCCAGGGGAACATCCCGGAGCTGCTCCAGAACAAGCGTGTCGTGACTCTGGATATGGGTTCCATGCTGGCCGGAGCCAAATACCGCGGAGAGTTTGAGGAACGCCTCAAGAATGTGATGGAAGAGGTCAAGAATGCCGGCAACGTCATACTCTTCATCGATGAGATTCATACCATCATCGGTGCCGGCGCCTCTGAAGGGGCCATTGATGCGTCCAACATCCTTAAGCCGGCGCTGGCCCGGGGAGAGATCCAGGCCATCGGCGCCACGACCATCGATGAATATCGTAAGCATTTTGAAAAGGATGCCGCCCTGGAACGGCGCTTTCAGCCGGTAACGGTCGGCGAACCGACCAATGAGGAAGCACTCCAGATCCTGCACGGCCTTCGGGATAAATATGAAGCCCATCACCGCGTCAAGATCCTGGATGAAGCCCTGGAAGCGGCAGTGAATCTCTCCAGCCGCTACATTCAGGACCGGTTTTTGCCAGACAAGGCAGTGGATCTGATGGATGAGGCGGCAGCCCGGGTCCGGATTCAGAATCTCACCGCGCCGCCGGATATCAAGGAACTGGAGGAAGAACTCAAAGCAGTCACCCGGGAAAAGGACGAAGCCGTCAACATTCAGGCATTTGAAAAAGCCATTGAGCTCCGGGACAAGGAAAAGGACCTGAAACAGAAGCTGAAGGAAATGAAAGGCAGCTGGAAATCCGGCCGGGGCACCTCTTCGCTGCTTACGGTAACGGCCGAGGACATTGCCCATGTCGTATCCCGCTGGACCAAGATTCCGGTCAAGCGCCTGACCGAATCGGAGAGCCAGAAACTCCTGAAACTGGAAGATATGCTCCACGAACGTGTCGTCGGGCAGAATGAAGCCATCAACTCCATCGCCCGCGCGGTACGTCGGGCCAGGGTCGGGCTCAAGGATCCCAAGCGGCCCATCGGGTCCTTCATTTTCCTGGGACCCACCGGCGTCGGCAAGACCGAAGTATCCAAAGCCCTGGCCGAAGTCATGTTCGGGGATGAGAAGAACATGGTCCGCATCGACATGTCCGAATACATGGAGAAGCATACCGTGTCGCGCCTGGTCGGATCTCCCCCAGGGTACGTCGGATACGACGAAGGCGGTCAGCTTACGGAAGCGGTGCGCCGCAATCCCTACAGCGTCGTGCTGTTTGACGAGATCGAGAAGGCTCACCCCGATGTGTTCAACATCCTCCTCCAGATCCTGGAAGACGGCCGACTCACGGACGGGAAAGGAAAGACCGTTGATTTCAAGAATACCATACTGATCATGACATCCAATGTCGGCGCCAACCTGTTGAAGAAGGAACGGACCATTGGCTTCGGCATCGGCGATTCCGCCCGGGATGAGTATGATCGGATGAAAGACAACATCATGAGTGAACTCAAACGCAATTTCCGGCCGGAATTCCTCAACCGCATTGACGATATCATCGTGTTCCATTCACTGCGGACCGAAGACCTCAAGCACATTGTCCGCCTGATGACCCAACAGGTGGCCAAACGCATCGAAGACTCGGAAATCTACCTGACCTTCTCCGATGAGGCCATACAGCATCTGTCGGAGAAAGGCACCGACATGGCCTTTGGTGCCCGCCCGCTGCGCCGGGAAATCACCAAGAGCGTCGAGGATGCTCTGTCTGAAGAGATTCTGATGGGTCAGATCAAAAAAGGCGATGAGATCGACGTGGCCATCGAAGACGGCAAGCTGAAGTTCAATAAAAGCGGCGAACGCTCCCTGCGCCAGCCGGAAGAGCGCATCCCTGCTTTTGAAGTAGAGGAAGCCAGCTCCGATCAGGATGCCTGATCCCAGAGGGGGATCCCAAGGATGCCTGTACCTCAGAATGCCTGTACCTCAGGAGGATTGATCTCCAGAAAGGCTGTTCTTACATCGGCTGTTCTTCAGCAGTTCATTCTCAGAGAGAAAGAGCCTGGGAGCACTGCTCCGGGGAATCGGTAAAAATAATTAAATCAATTACGTCAAAGCTGCCGCGGCCAATCTGGCCGCGGCAGCTGAATGGTTGGATAGTTTCAGATCCGGTGTGTTTTTAACCGAACCTAGGATTCGAAAGGGTCTGAGTACAATATCCACGCTGAGACAATATGCTCAGGTGTCAGCTTTTCTCATTGAGCAGCATGGTTCGGCATTCTTCCAGACTGGCCAGTTCCGCTTCGTTCAGGCGGGGATATTCCAGATGGAGATTCTCCAGCGTATCAACGATGATCTCCGAAGCCAGGAGACGGGCGTACCACTTCTTGTCGGCCGGGATGACATGCCAGGGCGCTTCCTTCGTGGCGGTGTGCTGGATAGCATCTTCAAAGGCATCCATGTAGTCATTCCAGTGACCGCGTTCCGCGACATCACCGGCGGAGAATTTCCAGTTCTTGGCCGGGTCTTCGATGCGTGCCAGGAAGCGCTGGCGCTGCTCTTCCTTCGATACATTCAGGAACAGTTTGATGGGGATAATTCCGTTCTCAAACAGGTAGGTCTCGAAATTTCGGATCTGACGGAAGCGCTGCTTCCAGATGGAGGGATCGAGCAGTCGATCCGGCATCTGGGATCCTTCGATCAGGTTATGAACCCGGACAACCAGCACATCCTCGTAATGCGAGCGATTGAAAATCCCGATCCGGCCGCGTTCCGGCAGGTTTTTGGCAATACGCCACAGATAGTCATGATCCAGATCTTCACTGGTCGGCTGCTTGAACGAGACGACCTGGCAGCCCTGTGGGTTGACTCCGGACATGACATGCTCGATCAGACCGTCCTTGCCGGCAGCATCCATGGCCTGAATGATAATCAGCAGAGCATATTCGTTCTGAGCATACAGCTTATCCTGGAGCACCTTCATTCGTTCGATGTTGTCGGCCATCGCCCGTACTGCCTCCGCTTTGCTGCGGTAATCCCCGGTGTCTCCCGGATCATGCTCTTTCAGTTTAAATTTCTCGCCTGAGGTCACAGTATACTTGTCCAGTTTCATCGGATTCCCTCCTGGAATTATCTATTGGTTACAGGGAGTGCAGGGACACGGATATTACAAATCCAGCAGTTCCCGCAGGGTTTTGGCGATTGCATCGGTGGTGTGGTCGCCGATGACATAGTTGGCGGAGTCTTTGAGCAGGTCGCAGGCGTTGCCCATGGCAAAGCCAATGCCGGCGGTCTGGATCAGTTTCAGATCATTTTCACCATCGCCGAAGGCGATGATATTCTCTGGGGCAATGCCATGGGACAGAGCCAGGATTTGAGCGGCGGATCCTTTGTTGGAGAATTTCGGTATGATTTCGACATTGCTGGCGGCGGATGATTCGATATTGAACCGGCCCATGGCTTCCAGATCCCGGCGCAGAGCCTGCAGCCGATCCGGGTGATTATTGGAAATGACGATGCCGTTGATGTAGAAGCCTGCGTATTTCATGTATTCATTGCGGCTTCGGACGTGGATACTCTGGATGGTCAGACTGCCCTTGTTGACGATATTGCTGAAATAGGCCATGCGCAGTGCCCAGCCCAGTGAGGTATGGTAGACCTTGTAGAGGGAATCAAAGGACAGTGTCAGATTATGGAAATGGGTCAGGTCATATAGATCTTCCAGCTGATCAGGGGGGATCTGGTCCATCCGGATGATTCGCCCGTCCCGTTCAATCACTGCCCCGTTGGAACAGATCAGCTCGACGGGGGTAGGGATCAGGTGGCGGATTTTACAGGCTGATTTGTAGAGCCGACCCGTGGCGATGGAGACAATATGCCCGGCCTGGGTCACTCTTCTCAGAATTTCAAGGTTCTCCGAAGAAACCTGTTTGGATCGGTCCAGCAGCGTGCCGTCCAGATCAAAGCAAATGAGTTTTTGGCTGTTTCGGTCCATGGGCATCCTCCGATCCGTCTTTTCTTCAGTATATCAGATGAGCTGGCGGGCCGGCGCAAAAAGAAGCTCATTCCGGTGAGCAGAAAAAACCTGAAAAGAGAAGTTCAAGACAATTACTATAGTATAATAAAGAGAGAGAATTCGACGAAAAACCACCACTTATATGATAAAAAAACAAAAATCTGTCGGAAAAGGAGTTTAATTTGAAATTTATCATTCAAGATAACAAAGAGCAGATTGCCTACACCGCAGCCGACCTCGTGGAAGACGCCGTTCGGCAGCATCCCACCGGGATCCTGGGTCTGGCCACCGGATCCAGCCCCGTGGGGACGTATAAGGAACTGATCCGGCGTCATCGCAAGGAAGGACTCGATTTTTCCAGGATAACCACGATCAATCTGGATGAGTATGTTGGCCTGGATGAATTCCATGAGCAGAGCTACCGCCATTTTATGAACCACAACCTGTTTGATCATCTCAATATCAACAAGAAGAATACCTATGTACCCCGAGGGGATGCCCTCAATCCGGAAGAGGAAGCCCGCCATTACGAGGAACTGATCCGCCGGCTGGAGCCGGCCAGGATTCAGGTTCTGGGGATCGGGGTCAACGGCCATATCGGGTTTAACGAGCCGGCTGAAGATTTCACGGTGCCGACTCATGTTGTGACATTGACCCGGGATACGATTGAATCCAATGCCCGGTTCTTTGATTCACCCATGGATGTCCCGAAACAGGCCATTACCATGGGCGTCGGAGGCATACTGCGGGCACAACGGATCCTGCTGATCGCGACGGGTGAGGGCAAGCAGCAGGCGGTGAAGGCACTGGAGGACGGCCGCATTCTGCCCTCCAATCCATCCACCATACTGAAAGTTCATCCGGACGTCATCGTACTGTGCGACCGGGCAGCGGCGGCACTGCTGGACGAACGCACAGTCAGGCAGGCAGAATAATGGCAAAGCAGAAATCAGTCTATGTCTGTGCCCAGTGCGGTTATGAGTCCGCCAAGTGGCTGGGTCGCTGTCCCGACTGCAACAGCTGGAATTCCTTCACCGAAGAAGTGAAGGTTGCGAAAGAAGCTGCCAAAATGGTGAAATCCAAAGGAATTAGCGCTCAGAATATGCCCCGGCTGGTGGGGGAGATTGAGTCCTCGGAAAAAGCCCGGCTGGACACGGGATTGCCGGAGCTGAACCGGGTACTGGGCGGTGGCCTGATCAAAGGATCCCTGACCCTGATCTCAGGAGACCCCGGCATCGGAAAATCCACGCTGCTTCTGCAGTGTGCCGGTTCCATCGCAAATCAGTATGGCAAAGTTCTCTATGTTTCAGGCGAGGAGTCGGAGGAACAGATCAAAATGCGTGCGGATCGTCTGAATATCCGGACGGATCAGCTGTACGTCGTCTCAGAAACCCAGATTTCAGTGGTGGAGGAGCATATCCGTACCCTGAATCCAGTGTTCTGCATCATTGACTCCATCCAGACCCTGTTCTCGGATCAGCTGACTTCAGCGCCGGGCAGCGTGTCGCAGGTCCGGGAATGCTCTTCGGAGCTGATGCGCCTGGGCAAGACCAACCAGCTCCCCCTGTTTATTGTAGCCCATGTCACCAAAGCAGGAGATCTGGCTGGCCCGCGTGTGCTTGAACACATGGTGGATACCGTTCTGTCCTTTGAAGGCGAACGGACCGGTGATCTGCGCATCCTGCGCACCGTCAAGAACCGCTTTGGCACCACCTCTGAAATCGGGGTATTTGAAATGCGGGAAGAAGGATTGATGGAAGTTTATGATCCCTCCCGCCTCTTCCTGGAAGAAACTCCGGGCGAGGGGACCATGGTGATTGGAATCATGGAAGGAACCCGGCCGATCTTAGTGCAGGTTCAGTCCCTGGTGGCGGAAACCAAAATTGTGATGCCGCGGCGCACTGCGGTCGGGCTGGATACCACCCGACTCAACATGCTGCTGGCCGTCCTGGAGAAAAAAGTCCGGGTGCCGTTCTACGCCAGCGATGTCTATGTCAATGTGGTGGGAGGACTCCATATTGAAGGAACCGGTGCCGACCTTGGCCTTGCCCTGTCGCTTATTTCCTCTGCCAAAACCAGGGAAATCAAGGTTTCACGGGCCGTGGCAGTCGGTGAAATTGGTCTGACGGGGGAGGTGCGGCCCGTATCCAAGGCGGAACGCGTCATCGCCGAAGCCGCCAAACTGGGATTCGAACATGCCATCATTTCTTCCAGACAGCAGATTCGCAAAGTCCCGGAAGGCATTCGTCTGATTCGGGTTGCGACGGTTCGAGAAGCTTATGAAGAGCTGTTTGGCGCAGCCAAACGAGGCAAACGGAATTCAGAGGATTCAGAATCGGTTTAAAAAGATTGCACGGAGACCTGAAATAAGAAAAATATGAAAAATCGGAAGTCTGCTGACAAATGCAGCAGACTCCGATGAGCTGACATTTGATGAATAAACAAAAATATTTAGATGGCTTTAATTTAAATTTCATTGGAAAAAGGTATGATTAATGTATATGTTGTTCAATCGTTACCGAATTAAGTTTGGGGGAAGCGGATTGGGCTGCAAAAATAATAGAAGGAGGTGCTTTATGTTAAAAAATATTCTGAAGGCAATTTTTGTCCTGATCGGCGCAGCATCGGGATGGCTTCTGGGAGTGTTTTTGCTCAGCCTTGAGTTTATCAAGCCAATCGGCATAACGCAGAATGTCATCGCTAAATATTCCGTCAATGGAATTCTCGCACTTTTACTTGCTTTTATCTTTTTTATACTTTCTCCGATCTTCATCAGATACATCATAAGAATGGTTGAAGCGGTGGATAAGAATTTCCAGAAAATGGCACTGGCGGAAGTTTTCCTGGGAGCTGTGGGAGGGCTGCTGGCTCTTTCGATTTCCTATCTTCTGGCAACTAAAGCGTTGTATGGAATTCGGTATGTGGGATCAGCCCTGGCTCTGTTGGTCAATGTGCTGGCGTTCTTCATCGGCGCTAACATCGCCATTAAGAAAAGAGACGAACTGACGCAGATGTTTTCCAATCTGCGCACAGGAAAGCTGGCTCAGGGGAAAGGGGCTTCGACCAAGCGCTCGGATTTTGACGGCGAGCCCAAAGTGCTCGATACCTCAGTCATCATCGATGGCCGGATCTTTGATATCTGCCAGACTGGTTTTGTCGAAGGAACCCTCGTGATTCCGAACTTTGTTCTGGAAGAGCTCCGGCACATCGCCGATTCATCGGATTCCCTGAAGCGGAATCGCGGCCGCCGGGGACTGGATATCCTGAACAAGATTCAGAAAGAACTCGACATTGAAGTCCGGATCTGGGATCGGGAGGTCAAGGAAGCCCGGGAGGTCGACGTAAAACTGCTGAAGCTGGCGAAAGAGATCGGCGGCAAAGTAGTAACCAACGACTATAATTTGAACAAAGTCGCGGAATTTCAGGGTGTACCGGTGCTCAACATCAATGAACTGGCCAATGCAGTCAAACCGGTGCTGCTGCCGGGCGAAGAGCTGTCCATCCTGGTTGCCAAGATCGGCAAGGAACAGAATCAGGGCATCGGCTATCTGGATGACGGCACGATGATCGTCATTGAGAACGGACGCCGCTATGTCAACGAAACCATTGATGTCATTGTGACCTCGGTTCTGCAGACCGCTGCCGGCCGAATGATATTCGCCCGGCCGAAAGACTGATCGTCGGGTTCAGGCGGACAGCATGATTCACGGAAGTGTTTCAGCAGAGCATAAAGAACTTAGCAAGCAGTTAGCAGTTAGCATTTAGTGGTATGTACTATGTAGTAAGTAGCATGTAGAAACTAAGTAGCAGCTGTGTCAAATCAATCATGAACAAAGTTTTTCAGTGAAACAGGAGAAAATGATATGGTCAGCACAATCATTGTGGCGGCCGGATCTGGTAAAAGGATGGGAAAATCGATCAATAAGGTCTTTCTGGACCTGAACGGTTATCCCGTCCTTTTTCATACCATCCGGGCCTTTGAAGAACACCCAGAGGTAGATGAAATCATACTGGTATTAAAGGAAGAGGAATTGGCTTACTATCAGCAGTATTTCACCGGTTTCGGCTTTCAGAAGGTACGACAGCTGGCAGCAGGGGGAGCTGAGCGGATGAATTCCGTCCGTAATGGGCTTAATTGCCTGGGTGAGGATTCGGAGCTGGTCCTGATTCATGACGGCGCCCGGCCCTTTGTGCGAAGCGAACTGATCACAGAGGGGATTGAGCAGGCCAGACGCTGGGGAGCGGCCTGTCCCGGTGTTGTGCCCAAAGATACCATCAAGCGAGTGGATGAGGAGGGGCTGATTTATGCGGAGCTTCCCAGAGATCAGCTGAGAGCCTTGCAGACACCGCAGGTTTTTCGTACGGCCAAGCTCCGGGAACTGATGGAACGTGCCTTCTCCAAGGGAATGCTCTATACTGATGATACCGCTCTGTTTGTGGAGGCGGGGGAATCGGTCAAAATATTCCCGGGGGATTATCACAACCTGAAAATTACTACAGCGGAAGATTTGGAGCTGGGTCTGATCCTGATGATGGACGTAGATTAGTCTGTGATTTATCGACGAAAATGCTTATGATTCAATGACTATTCGTGTTTTAGAGTTCTGCGGATGATAAGGTTATCATCGAATGAATACGAAAATGATGACGATTTCTATATCGGGAAAAGCAAATATTTGGAGATGATTAATAATTGGTCGTTAAAAATACGATATCGTAAGATTTAATTGCATGCTATTGATTTAACAAACCTTTGTGGTAGAATTACATCCGTAACAATAAGGTAACCATAAAAAACCACAAAGGAAGGGTAAAATGAACAAGAAAATCTCTGTTTTAGCAGCTTCTGTACTGAGCTTAAGCTTACTGGCATCCTGTGCCGGTGGAACCACGACTACAACTGCCGCAGGTACAACCGCAGCAGGAACCCAGGCAACCTCCACAACCGGAGCTGTTGAAGGACCGAAGGCTGCTGCCGCCGGATCCATCGTTAAGTTAGGTCTCGGATCAAAGACTTCCGTCGCCAAGTCCTCTGACTTCACCGCTGACAAAGCTGGTGCAGCTCAGGCTGACGTTGTAATCGCTGCAGTTGGTTTTGACAAGGACGGCAAAGTTGCTTCCATCAAGATTGACAACGCACAGACCAAAGTAGAATACAATGCTGACGGTTCCCTGAAGACCGATCCGGCTGCTGCTCTCAAGACCAAGCAGGAAAAGAAAGAAGAATACGGCATGATCAAGGCTTCCAAGATCGGCAAGGAATGGTTCCAGCAGGCTGAAGCCCTTGGCGCCTGGATGCAGGGAAAAACCGTTGAAGAAATCAAAGCCATGAAGACCAAGAAGGGTGCAGACGACGCTCATCCGGCAGTTCCGGACGAAGCTGATCTGGCTACTTCCGTATCCATCACGGTTCAGGATTACATCGCAGTTGTCGAAGAAGCATGGCAGAACGCTGTTGAAGTTGCTGAAGGCGCTGACAAGGTTGGTCTGGGAGTCCAGATCTCCATTGCCAAGTCCGCTGGTAAGACTGCAGACAAGGGTGCTGCTGCTCAGATTGACACCACCATGACCGCTGTTGCTCTGAAGGGCGACAAGGTTGCCGCTTCCGTTCTCGACGTGGTTCAGGCCAAGGTCGCTTACGATGCAGCAGGCAAGATCACTTCCGACAAGGTTGCTGAAGTTCCTTCCAAGGTTGAACTGGGAGAAGCTTACGGCATGAAGAAAGCTTCCAAGATCGGCAAGGAATGGTTCGAGCAGGCGAAGGCTCTGACGAACTGGACTGTCAACAAGACAGCTGCTGAAATCAAGGGAATCGAATCCGAAGAAAAAGACGGCAAGAAGCTCGTTAAAGGCGACCTGGCTACTTCTGTTTCCGTAGGAGTCGCTGATTACCTCACCGTATTCGACGAAGCCATCGCAACCGCAAGATAATAGAATGAACAGGGGGCAGCCGCCCCCTTTCTTTTTTTCTTTTTTTTTGCTATATTCGGGAGGAAACTCAAGCCAAAGGAGGCACTGATTTGAAAAAATGGTTGAATAAGATCATTCCGCTGGGCCTGGCTGTGGGACTCTTTGTGGGAACCTTGTCCGGCTGCTCGCCCCAATATAAAGAATACCGGGATACTTTCATCACGGTGGAGGGTGTCGAGGTATTCAACACCGTATTTACCGTGATGGCCTGGGAAAAATCTGAGGCCGACTGGAAGAAGCATTATGCCAAAATTCAGGAGCTGGTGCTGAAATACCATAAGCTGTTTGACTATTACAATGAATACGAAGGCATCAACAACATAAAAACCATCAATAACAAAGCGGGGGTTGAGCCGGTCAAAGTCGACCGGTCAATCATCGATATGATCAAAGAGGCTCGTTCGCTGTATGATGTCACCGGTCGGGAAACCAACATCGCCATGGGCGCGGTGACGATGATCTGGCATAATGTCCGCGAACACAACATGCCCTCGGCAGGGGAAGAAGTTCCTGAATCCGAGATGATTATTCCAACCCAGGCGGAGCTGGATGAAGCCGGACTGCATACCGATTTTGACAAGGTGATCATTGATGAAGCCGCCTCTACGGTCTATCTGGAAGATCCTAAGATGAAGCTCGATGTCGGTGCCCTGGCCAAAGGATATGCCACGGAACTGGTAGCGGATGAATTGAAAGCCATGGGCATGGAAAACGGACTGATGTCTGCCGGAGGCAACATTAAATCCATCGGAGCGCCCAAGCTGAAGGAAAAGCCGGACTGGGGCGTTGCCGTTACCGATCCGATCAATCCGAATTCCTACCTGGACATTGTCTTCCGGCTGGATGCCGATCAGTCGGTAGTAAGTTCCGGTGATTACGAACGGTTCTTCACCTACCAGGGGAAACGCTACCACCATCTGATTGATCCGAAAACCTGGCAGCCCGGGGAATACTTCTCCCAGGTGACCGTTATCACCGATGATTCCGGCAAGGCCGACTTCCTGTCCACCACCTTCTTCCTCCTGCCCTATGAGCAGGGCGTGACCCTGGCAGAAGAGCTGGATGTCGCAGTTACCTGGATCTTTAAGGATGGGACGATGAAGATGAATGACAAAGCCAAGGGCATGCTCAAATAGGAAACTTCGAATAAGGATGAGACATCCGCTGCCTTTGCAGGCAGTATCGAATTGGTATGATTAAATAACTGGAAAAAGTTCACAAATTGAAAGGCCGCGAAATCAGGCAAAGGTATTTACAACATCAAAAGGAATTGCTATATTTGATGATGGCATTACCCTTATTTAATACCGCGGCAAGTATTATAATACCGGAGGGAAAAAAATGGCAAAAATGATGGGACCTAAGTTCAAGCAGTCCAGAAGACTCGGTCTGAACGTATCAGGTCATCCAAAAGCAATGAAGAGGGCAGAAAAATCCAGGGGTTCATCCCGCGCGGACAAAAAACTGACGGAGTACGGAACTCAGCTTCTTGAAAAGCAGAGACTGAGAGCTTACTACAATGTCCTCGAAAAACAGTTCGTAAAATATGTGGACAGAGCGATGAGAACCAAAGGACAGACTGGTCCTGAGCTTCTGAATATGCTTGAACTGAGACTTGACAACATGGTATACCGTATGGGATTTGCTAATTCCATCAGACAGGCCAGACAGATGGTCAACCATGGTCACTTCCTGGTCAATGGAAACAAGATCGACATCCCGAGCTACGGCCTGAAGGTCGGTGACGTTGTGGAATTGAGAGAGAAATCCCGCAAAACCGAAATGTTCACTGAAAACTTCAACGGCATCCAGGGAACACCGATTCCTTACATCGAGAAGGATCTTGCTAATTTCAAGGCTACTGTAACCAGACTGCCACAGCGGGAAGAACTCCCCATCGAAATTAACGAACAGCTTATCGTTGAATTCTACTCCAGAAGATAGGATCCAATGAATCAGGATACCTCGTATCATGCGGGGTGTCCTTTTTTTTTGTCAGTGAAACTGACATAGTCCAAGCCAGGCTCTATCAAGTATAATGGAATCAACCAAGAGGTTGGACAACATTCCGGGATAACAGGCGGAGTTAAGAGCGGTAAGAAGGAATCCTGGATCGCAGTAATTAATTTACAGTATTTTTCAGTTTTAATAATTGACCTAAAGGCGGACTTATCATGCAATATATCGGAGAATTATCGGCTCTTGCCGCAGCGATGGCCTGGGCGATCTGTGCGGTGATCACAGAGCGTACGACCCAGCAGATCAAAGCCAATGACTTGAATCTGTTTGTGAAACTGGCCGGATTACTCTTAATCAGCCTGATTATTCCATTTACTGGGGGCAGTCTGATTCCCCTTGGGGTGACCCCGGCGGCCTGGTTCTGGCTGATCCTGTCCGGAGTCATTGGATTCGCTGTGGGGGACAGTTTCCTGTTCCAGGCTTATCAGCTGATTGGGGCGAAGGTTACTTTAATGATCTTTTCGCTCGCGCCCATTATTACGGCATTTTTCGGCTGGATCATTTTCGGGGAAGCCCTTACACTCTATGTCTTTTTAGGCATGGCTCTGGTTTTATTCGGACTCTTCCTGGTTGTGATGGAAGGCGGCGGCGGTAAAATCCGGCTGCGCTTCTCCGGAAAAGGCATTCTGGTTGCCATCGCGGCAGCAGTCGGTCAGGCCCTGGGCGTGATCCTGTCAAAACAGGGCATGGGAGCCATCGATGCCATGACAACCACCCAGATTCGACTCATCGGCGGCGTGGCGGCGATGCTCGTGATGTATCTGAAGGCTCGCAGTCAGCCTGACTGGAACGTGTTCCGCGATCAAAAACTGGCTGCCGTCACCCTGTTCAACTCATTCTTAGGCACGGTGGTCGGCGTTACGCTGTCCATGGTTGCCATCGCCAACACCTTGGCTGCTGTCGCCTCCACTCTGATGGCCGTGACGCCGGTTATGGTTCTGCCCATCTCCTTTCTTTTCCTGAAGCAGAAGATGGACTGGCGTGAAGTCGCCGGAGCTCTCCTCAGCGTGCTGGGGATCGCGGTATTGTTTATTCTGTAAGGTGTCCTTATAAAAAAAATACATCAGGAGATGATTCTCTGATCGTTGCGGTATTAAGGAAGGACCGGTCCATAAATGTAAACTGCTGAATTCTACATTGCTTACTTCAATCTTTCTGAATTCAAACATCGAAGAATTCAAACATCAAGGAATTATCACCCAGAGATGGTCCATCCAATATATTTCCTCAGAGAAGCTATTTAGAAAAACACATCGATCTCGGAATACCTGACACTGCTGTTATGAGACATTGCTGACAGGGGGTGAACTCATTGAAAGAAGGACATTACTTGTGCGTACTTGGGATGTTTGACGAGGAAACCAACAAGCTGTTCAACCAGTTGGATGGAAGGCTCCAGGATGCTCAGCTGAAAACCCTGGGCTTCTTTCAGGATGATCCCTGGCATTTCTCGTTGGGGGTTTATTTCGATCTGGAGCCGGAGGAACTCAAAGCCTGGGTGGGGCAGGTGGCATCGGAGTATGAGCCCATTACCCTGCGGTTTAATCATCTGGGCTTATTTCCCGGGGTTTTGTTTGTAGAACCGGCATTCTCCTGGCCTTTGAGAAATTTGTATGAACGACTCCATGAAAAGTATGATGATCTGCATGGTGATTATGAGGAGACATCCCGCCGCCATGGCCTGTTTACGCCCCATGTTTCGATCATTTTTACCTATGAGCAGCTGCCCCTTGCAGTGGAAGTCATGTCCAAGCACTTTCAGCCGTTTTATGGTAGAATGTCAAAGCTTCTTATCTACGAATACGTTATTAAGGGAGACAAGTCATTTGCGGTTCGTCCAGTGGCAACGATTCCCTTGAACAAAACCCTGAAGAATGGAGAACATCATGATTGAGCAAATGACCCCTGATGAAGCACGACAGCTGAATCCACTGAACCTGGCCTTTATTGGCGATACGGTCTGGGAGGGATTCATCCGGGATCGGATCTTCCCGAAATTAAAGAATCATCCAGCATCGGTGTTACATCAGACCTGTGTTCGCTACGTGCGGGCGGATGCGCAGAGCGATGCGCTGGAAGCAATTCTGGATTCGCTGACAGAAGAAGAGGTTACCATGTTCAAGCGGGGGCGCAACCAGAAGAGTGCCCATGTCCCCAGGAATGCCGTTCTGGCGGATTATCGACGGGCCACCGGGTTTGAAGCTCTTTTGGGATATCTCTACCTTACAGCTCAATCTGACCGGCTGCAGGAAGTAATGGATTTGGCTTTCCACGCGATGATCGGGCCGACTGAGTGATGAAAAATGAATTAGCAAGCCGCATATCCTTGGTGGCAGACCGGGGTACTTGTGATCAGGACCGATAAGTACACAGAAAAAATAAATGAAATGTCGTTCTATTGAAGCGGCAAACCAAGCGAGAAATAATCGAAATGAGGAAACAGTAATGAGAACAGGAAAAAGAACTGATGCCAAGAAACAGTCAGGTTCCAGATATTCCAAGCCGAAGGCAGAGAAGGACCCGAACGTCAGAATTGTAAAGCAGATCATTGTCAAGGAACCGGAGCGCAAGGTCGATGAGAACCTGGTATACGGAAGAAACGCTGTCATCGAGATCCTGAAGAGTGATCGCAGCATTGAAGTGATCTACGCCGCCGATGGTGACAAAGAAGGTTCAATCCTTAAGATCCTGGGCATGGCCAAGGATCGAAACGCTCTGGTGAAATTTGTTGACCGGAAAAAGCTGGACCAGCTGACGGACCGGGCAAATCATCAGGGGATCGCCGTACGGGTGACGGACTTCGTTTATTCCGAGGTTTCCGATATTCTGCGCATTGCCAAAGAACGGAAGGAAGATCCGTTTATTATCCTGTTGGATGAAATCGAAGATCCGCATAATCTGGGTTCCATTATCCGTACTGCGGAGCTGTGCGGTGCCCATGGCATTGTCATTCCCAAGCGCCGCAGCGTGGGTGTGACTGCCACGGTATACAAGACGAGTGCCGGTGCAGTGGAGAATATGGCTGTCGCTCGCGTAACGAATTTGGCTCAGGAGACCGAAGAACTGAAAAAGAAGGGTGTATTTATCTATGGAGCGGACATGGAAGGAAGTGTTCTGGCTCATGAAGCGGACTTCTCTGGTCCCTGCGCACTGGTCATCGGCAATGAAGGAAAGGGAATTTCCAGGATCATGCGGGAGAAATGTGACCAGGTAGTCTCCATTCCTATGGTCGGAAAACTGAATTCACTGAACGCTTCAGTGGCTGGTGGAATTCTAATGTATGAAGTGATGAAGGGACGAATCCTGAAAAGCGATAAGTAAACCTATGGATTGATGCTGAGTTGATTCGACAATCTACGGATTTTGATGAAATTTATTAAAAAAGAAGAATTCCGGGAAAATGGCGAAATATCCATTGTGTCCCGGAGTTCTTTCACTTATAATAGTCTTCGGGTCCTTTATAACTGAATATCATTGATAGGATCGCTTGGGAAACCAGGAGATGCCAACAAGGAAATTGTCCGGTTTTCATTGACATGGATGGGTTGCTTTTGGTATAGTTTATTCTATCAGTTTAATGCCCACATAGCTCAGTCGGTAGAGTGCTGCCTTGGTAAGGCAGAGGTCGGCGGTTCAAGTCCGCTTGTGGGCTCCATTTTTATTTATTCACTGGAGGAACAATAATGGGAAAAGCGAAATTTGAAAGAACCAAACCCCATGTTAACATTGGAACCATTGGTCACGTTGACCATGGCAAGACCACTTTGACCGCGGCCATCACGACCGTTCTGTCCAAGAAGGGATACGCCAATGCTACCAAGTATGACGAAATAGATAAGGCACCGGAAGAAAAAGAAAGAGGAATCACGATCAACACCGCCCACGTTGAGTATGAGACGGACAACCGTCACTACGCACACGTTGACTGCCCCGGACATGCTGACTATGTCAAGAACATGATCACCGGAGCGGCTCAGATGGACGGAGCGATCCTGGTTGTTTCCGCCGCTGACGGAGTTATGCCCCAGACCAGAGAGCACATCCTGCTTGCTTCCCGTGTAGGCGTTAACTACATCGTTGTTTTCCTGAACAAGGCAGACATGGTAGATGACCCGGAACTGCTGGAACTGGTAGAAATGGAAGTTCGCGATATCCTCAGCGACTACGATTTCCCGGGAGATGACACACCGATCATCGCCGGCTCCGCTCTGGAAGCTCTGAACAATCCGGAAGATCCGGAAAAGATCAAGCCGATCCTGGATCTGATGGACGCTGTTGACAGCTACATCCCGACCCCGGAAAGAGCAACCGACAAGCCGTTCCTGATGCCGGTAGAAGACGTGTTCACGATCACAGGTCGTGGAACCGTAGCCACCGGAAGAGTGGAAAGCGGAATCCTGAAAGTTGGCGATGAACTTGAAATCGTTGGACTCAAGGAAGAGAAGACAAAGACCGTCTGCACCGGCGTAGAAATGTTCCGTAAGCTGCTGGATCAGGCTCAGGCCGGAGACAACATCGGAGCACTGCTCAGAGGCGTACAGAGAGCTGACATCGAAAGAGGTCAGGTTCTGGCGAAGCCGAACAGCGTGAAGCCGCACAGAAAATTTGTTGGACAGGTATACGTACTGAAGAAGGAAGAAGGCGGACGCCACACCCCGTTCTTTGACGGATACCGGCCGCAGTTCTACTTCCGTACAACGGACGTAACAGGATCCATCAAACTGCCGGACGGCATGGAAATGGTTATGCCTGGGGATCATATCGACATGAACGTTGAGCTGATCACACCGGTAGCCATGGACGAAGGACTCCGTTTCGCGATTCGTGAAGGCGGCAGAACCGTAGGTTCAGGCGTCGTAACCACGATCAAGGAATAAGACATAAAACACCCAGAGGTCAGCCTGTGCTGACCTCTGTTTTATTATTTTGTATTTCCCCCTATGGTGTAGGATAATGGAGATAGAGTATATATGAGACGGGGAGAATAAAATAACCATGGACGAACTGAAAAGAAAGCAATTGATCAGACAAATCGACAAAGGATGGGCGGACCAGGCTTCCTATTTGCTGGGAGTCGATGAATCGGTCAGAGCGAAGGGGAAAAAGGTGGAGTTTCTTCTCTCACTGAGGGATTCAACCCCAGAGCTGCTGCTCTTTATCCTGCATCCTGCCATCCAGGGGGTACTTCTTCATGTCCTGGGTCCACACCTGGGAAAGAAAGTAAGCAAGTCGAAAAAAGAAGCGCTGAACGCTGAAATTCGTGAGATTATTTCTGACCTGAAGGAAGATGGATACCGGGTTGCTGTGCCGAATGATTCGGTGATGTCCTCCCTTGCCTTTGCGGAACTGCTGATCGAAGAGGAGATTTTGCCGGAGATTCTTTTGAAGTGGGATGATGACGTCATTAATACGCTTTCGATGCAGATGATTGCCCGTGAAATCTGGAACCTCATCAATTTCTACGGCTTGATTGAGCCCAAGGAACTCCTGCGGATTCATGCTGCCCTGCGGGACGAACAGTCTCCCCTAGATGAGGACATGCTCCAAACGGCGTACAGCTACATTACCTTGAATTTGTCTCATGATATTTTCAGAGAAGAGTTTGGGGGAGTTGACTATATCGGTTCCGAATATATGAATATTGATGCGGATGAAATTCTGGAGGATCGTGAAGGGTTCGAGGAAGACTACGCAATTCCCGAGCTGAAGGATCTGATCGAAATGGATTACGGCATCAGTGACAAGGATATCATGATGCTGGCTCAATACATCGAGAACTGCTTCCAGGTGACCCCCGAGTTTGAGGAGATTTTAAAAAAATCAGAGCTTATGCATGAATTAATTGTCGCTCTGCGTGGAGACAAAGGATTTGAAATCGAATCCTATCTCCAGGAGGAGTACGGACTGGAGTACAAGGAGGAGAATCCTCAGCGGAGGGATGAGTATTACAAGGAACTGTTTGTTAACACTCCGCTGTACGGTTTGAAAGGTCATACCATCCTGGAACTTGGCTATGAGGAGGAAGACTTCTCGTCATTTGATGAGGGCGATCTGGCCGATGATGATCTTTTGTCTGATGAATTGCCGTTCCGGTTGCTTCGTCCGGGCGATGATCAGGACAACGACGATTTTCTGCATTAGCCTGAACATTATGTTCGGTTCAATCAGCCAATGCAGCCTGCGCATGCATTGGCTGATTGATTTTTTTCGTGTCAGGAATTCCTTGGGGCAGAGCCCCAGCCAAATGTTAGCCCAAACATTTGGCCGAAAATAATAGGAAATGGGTAGGATCCGTGTTATAATGGAAAATGCGTAAATTGGGGAAAAAATATTGACACACCAGGTACTGTGTGATAAAGTTACTTGGTGATATGTCCAAGTGACATATTATTTTTATCCTTAAAAATAGTCATGGGATTTGGAGGTGCAGAAGAGTGAGAGTTAAGATCACAATGGCTTGCACAGAATGTAAGCAGAGAAACTACAACACAATGAAGAACAAGAAGAACGATCCGGAAAGACTTGAGATGGAAAAGTACTGCAAGTTCTGTCAAAAGCACACATTGCATAAGGAAACCAAGTAATTAAGTAAGGATGTGAAGAGATGGCTTCTAAAGAAGGCGGAATCATTAACTTTCTCAAAGCGGTAAAGCGCGAGATCGAAAAGACAACATGGCCAACTTCCGATAAAGTTCAGAAGGCGATCGCAGCAGTAGCTGTCATTGTCCTGATCTATGCATTACTTACTGGAGTATTTGATTTCCTGATCGGTTTAGTCATGCAGTACGTACTGCAGGTATAGGAGACGGAATATCCAATGGAAATGGGTAAAGCAGGATGGTATGTTGTTCATACTTATTCCGGTTATGAGAATAAAGTAAAAGTTAACCTTGAAAAAGCAATTGAAAATCGAGGACTTGAAGCGCTGATCCAAGAGGTTGAAGTTCCACTGGAAGAAGTCACAGAACGCAAAGATGATGGTACCGAAAAGAAAGTTCTCCGCAAGAAATTTCCGGGATACGTACTGGTCAAGATGGTCATGACGGAAGAGACCTGGTACGTCGTTCGTAACATCAGAGGCTGCACCGGTTTCGTTGGCGCTAAGTCAAATAGTCCCGTACCTCTTTCAGAAGAAGAAGTACGCGCAATGGGCATCCGCGAAGTACGCCCGAAAATGAACATCAATGTGGGGGAAGCGGTCACCATTGTTTCCGGTCCCATGAAAAACTTCTCTGGAATCGTCAAAGAAATCCACGAGGAGAAACGTAAGATCAAGGTTGAAGTCATGATGTTTGGCCGGGAAACCATGGCCGAAATGGACTTTGACCAGGTAGAAATCATCAGGTAGTCTATAAAGCTTTTTACAGCTTTTATAGTGGGAGGTCATCAAAACTAAATGGATGGCCGAAATTACCACAATATAGGAGGAAATACGTATGGCAAAGAAAGTCACAGGAATGATCAAGCTTCAGCTTCCTGCAGGAAAGGCCACACCGGCTCCGCCAGTCGGACCGTCACTTTCACAGCACGGCGTCAACATCATGGGATTCTGTAAGGAATTCAATGAAAAGACAAAGAACCAGATGGGTTACATCATTCCGGTAGTAATCACTGTCTACCAGGACAGATCCTTCAGCTTCATCATGAAGACTCCCCCTGCTGCCGTTCTGATTAAGAAGGCTGTAGGAATCGAGTCCGGATCAGGCGTACCGAACAAAACCAAGGTAGCCAAGCTGACCCAGGAACAGCTGAGACAGATCGCAGAGACTAAGATGCCTGACTTGAATGCAGCTTCTGTAGAAGCAGCTATGGCGATGATCGCCGGAACTGCCAGAAGCATGGGCGTCACAGTCGAGGAATAGAATAAGTAACTCACATATAGTGGGAGGCTAAAAAACCGTTATAACCACAAGGAGGAAATGAATAAATGGGAAAGAATTATCTTGAAAGCGCGAAGCTCGTAGACCGCGCTGCACTCTATACACCGGAAGAAGCACTTGATCTGGCGGTTAAGACTGCCAAGGCCAAGTTCGATGAAACCATCGAGCTCCATGTACGCCTGGGTGTTGACCCAAGACATGCTGACCAGCAGGTCAGAGGAGCTGTCGTTCTGCCGAACGGAACTGGTAAGACTGTCCGTGTCCTGGTATTCGCCAAAGGCGAAAAGGCTGCGGAAGCTCAGGCTGCCGGCGCTGATTATGTTGGAGAAATGGACCTCGTTGACAAGATCCAGAAAGAAAACTGGTTCGATTTCGACGTAGTTGTCGCTACTCCTGACATGATGGGTGCCATCGGACGCCTCGGACGTGTACTTGGACCCAAGGGCCTCATGCCGAACCCGAAGTCCGGAACCGTTACCTTTGATGTAACCAAGGCTCTGGAAGAAATCAAGGCTGGTAAAGTTGAGTACAGACTCGACAAAACCGCTATCATCCACGTTCCGATCGGAAAGAAGTCTTTCGGACCGGAAAAGCTGGGCGTGAACTTCAAGGCTGTCATGGATGCGATTGTTAAGGCTAAGCCTGCAGCAGCAAAGGGACAGTACGTGAAGTCCATCTCCGTATCTTCCACCATGGGACCTGGCATCAAGGTTAACCAGAACAAGTTCTAAATCGCTTTTTCTGAATACCATAGAAAGTATTTGACGAATAATATCTTTCATGGTATCCTTGTAAAGCACTCAAAACAAAACTAAATCGATTTTCCAAAGACAGCCGGTAACAGGTAAATCCAGCCGAGGAGATCATTTCATATAACTCATACGAGTTTGAAAAGGTCTTTTTCTGCTGTCTTTGCAGAAAAGACCTTTTTTAGTTACGCACTTTAAAGAGGAGGTGTACAGGTTGTCAAACACGATCAGAGAGAAGAAAGAACAGGTAGTCAGTGAGATCAGAGAACTCATTGATAGTTCCAAGTCTGTCATCGTGGTCAACTATCAGGGTATCAACGTTGAAACGGATACTGAACTGAGAAAGATCATGAGAGAGAATAACGTTCAGTATAAAGTATTGAAGAACACCATGGTTGAACTTGCTATGAAAGACAAGGATGCCGCGGACTTCGTACAATATTTGGATGGACCGAACGCTTTTGCTTTTGGCGCAGATGAAACATCAGCAGCTAAAATCCTTAAGAAGTTCATCGCTGATAAGAAGAAGCTGGAGATCAAAGGCGGCTTTGTGGATGGAAAAGTCTACAATGCAGCTCAGGTTACCGAACTTGCCGATATGCCGTCAAAGGAAGAACTTATCGCCAAGCTGCTCGGTTCCCTCAAGAGCCCAGTATCCAATCTTGTCTACGTTCTGCATGCATTGTCCCCAACCACCAGGTTTACTTACATGGTTAAGGCTCTCGCAGACAAAAAAGCTGAATAACATCGCCTGATGATTTCATCATCAAACGCCAATCAAAAAAACTATAATCAAATTTTGGAGGATATCAAAAATGACTAAAGAACAGATCATTGAAGCAATCAAAGGTATGAGCGTTCTCGAACTGAACGACCTCGTTAAGGCTTGTGAAGAAGAATTCGGAGTTTCCGCAGCAGCTCCCGTAGCCGTTGCAGCAGCACCTGCAGCAGCAGCAGCTGTTGAAGAAGAAAAGACTGAATTCGACGCAATCCTCGCAGTTGTCGGCGACCAGAAGATCAAGGTTATCAAGGTTGTCAGAGAACTCACCGGACTCGGACTGAAGGAAGCTAAGGACCTCGTTGACGGAGCTCCCAAGCCCCTGAAGGAAGCTGTCACCAAGGAAGAAGCAGAAGAAATCAAGACCAAGCTTGCTGAAGTTGGCGCAACTGTCGAAATTAAGTAATTTCCAAGCAACACATGGCGAAGATCTCACGATCTTCGCCATTGCTTTTTTTGCACATCCAAGGTTTATCCCCAAAATTATAATCGTTAATTTTGGGTCAATCACAAATTCTGTGGGATTGACCGACTAGATCCATTCCCCAAACCGGCATAACATTTGATAATAGAACGAGCCCCGCGCTATGATGGAAATGCATCTGGACGGATGTACAAATCCAAACACAGCGGAGGCTCTGAATGAATTATACACAGGATGAACAAGCTAATACAATCACTGATTCCCAAAATTATCTGCACATCCCTTCGTCTCTTATTGGGTTTACTAATACGCATAGTTCACAGCATACTGCCGTTTCCGGTAAAAGTGTGATTCAGTTTCATGGAGTCCTCAAGCTAGATGACACCGATCGCGCCTGCCCCAACTGCGGGGGCTTCATGCACATTAACAATACGTCCTCATGTAGTCTTTGGCACCTGAACTTCGGGCACACTTATACTTCCCTGGAATTCGACAAGAATCAATTACTGTGCCCAACCTGCGGGATCACCAGAGTCCAGCAGGTGCCCTTTCAGGCACAAGGTCATCGGATCACACAAGCCCTCCTGCAGTACACCAGGGACCTTCTCGCCATCGGAACCTACAATCTCAAACAGGTCGCTGAGATTACTGGTCTAGGCAAGAATACGGTCAAAGCGATCGACTTGAAACGCCTGGAGGAAATGTACACCCTTGATGGCAAGCTCACCAAGCCCCAGAGGCAGGCAAAGTACCTCAGTATCGACGAATTCAAGCTTCACCGAGGCCACCAGTACGCCACCCACATCATCGACATAGAGACTGGCCATATCCTCTGGATCGCCCATGGCAAGCGCAAGCAGGTCGTCTATGACTTCATTGAGCACGTCGGTCTCGAGTGGATGGACGGTGTTGAAGCAGTCGCTTCGGACATGAACTCAGACTTCCAAGAAGCCTTTGAGGAAAAGTGCCCCCACATCCAGCCGGTCTTCGACCATTTCCACATCATCAAGAATTTCAATGACAAAGTGGTCGCTGAAGTGCGCAAAGACGAACAGAGGCGTCTTCAGGCGGTGGGTGAGTACAAAGCTGCTGAGTCCCTCAAGAGGACCCGCTATATCCTGATGTCTTCTCGGGAGACGCTGCAGCGCAAAGACCGGGAGGCCGCGGAGGGCAAACCCTTGTCCAAGGGCGGTACGCTCTTCCAAAGGGCAGAGATCACGCGTCGTCCTGGCAGTGAGGAGAAGTACGACCAGCTCATCCAGGAGAACCAGCTTCTGTTCACAGTTGACCTCGTCAAAGAGATGCTCTCGGAGGCGTACAAGGCCGCCAGTGAGCCGGAAATGGCTAGTCTGATCACGGAGGTCATGGAAGTATGCTATGCCTCGGAGAATGAGCACCTGCAGTGGTTTGGGCGCCTGATGGACAGACATTTTGAAGGGATTATAGCTTATGCGACCTACCGTATTTCGAATGGTCAAATCGAGGGGATCAACAACAAGATTAAGACACTACGTCGACAAGGGTATGGCTATCCAGATGATGAATACTTCTTCCTCAAGTTATTCGATATGAGTCGTAAAACGTACGTAAGGAATCCACCATCCCACAGAATTTATGATTGAGCCTATCTTTATGCCCCCAACGGCGGAATCCTGTTGTCCGGTGAGGGAGCCACCCTGTATGGACGAGCCATTGCCAAAGAAGAGGTTAAGTTCGCCGGCGGTAACGCCTCGATCAGCGGCGCAATCAGCGAAGAAGTCTTTAACATGCTGAAGTATCGGATTCGCCTCATCGACTAGTGAAAAACAACTAAAAAATGCAAAAGCCAGTCCCGGATCCATTGGATCCGGGACTGGCTTTCACTATTATGTAGACCGAATAACTATTTCAGCTTACCCGCAATATCCAGCATTCTTCTGACCTGAACTTCAACAGCCGGTTTGACGTTGTCTAGGATGTTGGCGTTCATGTCAACCTGAGTGGAAGCCCCGTAAGGATTTCCGCCGGTGGTGTAGAGGACAGGATCGGTGTAGCCCGGGGATACGACGATGGCTCCCCAGTGGTACATGTTGGTATACAGGGAGAGGATGGTGGCTTCCTGGCCGCCGTGCACATTCTGAGCCGAGGACATGGCGGAAACAACTTTGTTGACCAGCAGGCCCTGTGCCCAGATGGCTCCCTGACCATCGATGAAGAACTTCATCTGCGCCGGCAGCGTTCCATACCGGGAGGGTGCGGAGAAGAGTATGGCATCAGCCCAGACCAGATCATCACTGGTTGCCACCGGTACATCGACCGTTGCGTCAGCATGGGCTTTCCATGCGGGATTTTTTGAGTAGGCTGCTTCCGGTACGAGTTCCTGAACCTTAACGAGGCGAACCTCAGCACCATTCTTTTCGGCCTCTTCTTTGGCCCATTGCGCCATCTGATGGTTGGTACCCGTAGAGGAATAGTACACGATTGCTAATTTAACTTTGTTCTCCATGACTGATCTCCTTTTCATCTGTTTTTTGATTTTTATGTTCTGATATTCCTGCAGTTATTATTCTGGTTTGTTGGTTTAATTTCGTGGTTAACTTTAGTAACCTTTAGTAAGTATAATACCATGGATATCAATATTGTTTGAGAACAAAGCATGAAGGAAGTATTAATAATTACGAAACGTAACTAATGAGACGAAAATTAGCATGATTGCTTCTTCTTGTTATGGATGGTTCGGATTGGTGTGGATTAAGATTCCTTTGGGAAGGAGATGATGCAGGATTTTTGACCGATTCGGTCATTTTTGGATGTGTGGTGGAAATGAAACAGCTGAATCCCTTCTTTGGTCTGTTTATAGTCAGTTTTTAGTTGGAAGTAGAAGATGAGAGTTGAAATGGAGTCTGGAGATCCGAGCTGGCTGGATTTTATCTGGGAAGTCATTATTTTGGTGGAGAATTGGTAAATTATTTGTAAATGAATGAGTAGATGTTGGGAGATTAAATTGAGATCAGTGCTGTTTATTCTGGAAGAAGCTTGATGGGAGCGGGTTGAGGCGAGAAGAGGGTGAATGTTCCGATTTTTTGGAGGTCAAAAAATGGCAAAAAAATAAAGCCGAAAAGTTGACCGGCTGGATTTGGTATAGTACAATATTAAATTGTACCCGTATCGAATTGACAAGGTACGATAAGGTAGTATAATGGTTTATTTGTCTTTATTGTAATGGATAATTGAATCATTTACAAGTTAAAAAGTAAGGGGTGAATTTATGGTACATCCTGTTCCTAACCCAACGGGAAAAAGAACAAGAATGAGTTTTGCAAGAATCAAAGAAGTTGCCAACATGCCGAATCTCATCGAGATTCAGCTTGATTCTTACAACTGGTTCCTGAAGGAAGGCCTGGACGAGGTATTCGAGGACGTTTCTGCCATCACAAATCACGGCGGCAATCTGATCCTGCGTTTCGTCGGTTTCCATCTGGACCGGGACAACATCAAGTACTCCATCGAAGAATGCAAAGAACGAGACGCAACCTATGCGGCTCCGCTGAAAGTTACCGTACGCCTTGAGAACACCGAAACCGGTGAAATCAAGGAACAGGAAGTCTACATGGGTGAATTCCCGCTGATGACCGAGCAGGGCACCTTTATCATCAATGGTGCGGAACGTGTTATCGTCTCCCAGCTGGTTCGCTCACCCGGTGTCTACTACAACCAGAGCTATGATAAATCCGGCAAGAGCCTGTTCTCTGCCACGGTCATCCCCAACCGCGGTGCCTGGCTCGAATACGAGACGGATTCCAACGACATCATCTATATCCGCATCGACAAGACCCGCAAGCTCCCCATCACTGTGATGGCCCGGGCCATGGGCTTTGGATCCGATCAGGAGATCTTCAACTACTTCGGTGACGATGAACGCCTCAAGGCGACGGTGGAAAAGGATGCAACCAAGACCCGCGAAGAAGGACTTATTGAGATCTACAAACGGCTCCGTCCGGGCGAACCCCCGACGGTAGATTCCGCGGAAGCTCTCCTGAACGGTCTGTTCTTTGATCCCAAACGGTATGACCTGTCCAAGGTCGGCCGCTATAAATTCAACAAGAAGCTCAACATCGTCAACCGCATCATCAACCAGGTGGCCGCCGTTGACGTCGTATCGCCCGTGACGGGAGAGATCCTGGCTGAAAAAGGTCAGAAGATCAACCGCGATCTGGCCTTCGCCATCATGGAGAACGGAATCAATTCCGTGGATATCCTGGTGGAAGACCGCATCGTCCGCGTCATCGGCAATCACTTTGTCCCACTGAACCGTTTCGTCGAATTGGAAGAATCCGATTCATTCTATAAGGAAACCGTTCATTACCCGACTCTGATGAAATTCCTGGACGAAGTCGGCCAGGTGGAAGCCAAGGAAATGCACCGCCTCATCCGCGAGCATATCCATGAGCTCTCTCCCAAGCACATCATCCGGGACGACATGTTCGCGACCATCAGCTACGAGCTGGGGCTGCCCATGAACATCGGTGTCGTGGATGACATCGACCATCTCGGTCACCGCCGCATCCGTTCCGTCGGCGAGCTGCTGCAGAATCAGTTCCGCATCGGTCTGTCCCGGATGGAACGTGTGGTCCGTGAGCGGATGACCATCCAGGATCAGGACAACATCACCCCATCGGCACTGATCAACATCCGGCCGGTGGCTGCCGCCATCAAGGAATTCTTCGGATCCTCCCAGCTGTCTCAGTTCATGGATCAGACCAATCCGCTGTCCGAGCTGACCAACAAGCGCAGACTGTCTGCCCTGGGACCCGGCGGTCTCTCCCGTGACCGCGCCGGCATGGAAGTGCGTGACGTTCACCATTCCCATTACGGACGCATGTGCCCGATTGAAACCCCGGAAGGTCCGAACATCGGTCTGATCGTATCCCTGGCCTCCTATGCCCGGGTCAACGAATACGGCTTCGTCGAGACACCATACCGCGTTGTCGACAAGGCCAGAGGCGTCGTAACGGATGAGATCCGCTACTACACGGCCGATGAGGAAGATCTGTACCTGTGCGCCCCTGCCACCGAGCCCCTCGACCAGGAAGGTCACTTCCTGGATGACCGTGTTACCGTGCGCCGCACCGATGAAGTCATCCTGGTACCCCGGGAAGAAGTTGACCTGGTCGATGTGTCCCCGAAACAGCTGGTTTCCGTGGCTACGGCCATGATCCCCTTCCTGGAAAATGATGATGCATCCCGTGCCCTGATGGGTGCCAACATGCAGCGTCAGGCGGTTCCGCTGCTCAAGACCCAGGCTCCGATTGTCGGAACCGGCATCGAGTACCGGGCAGCTTATGATTCCGGCGTTCTGCCCAAGGCCAGACACGACGGAACCATCGAGTATGTATCCGCATCTGAGATTCGCCTGCGCCGTTCCAACGACGGCGGCCTCGACATCATCCGGCTGCAGAAATTCAAGCGGTCCAACCAGGGAACCTGCATCAACCAGAAACCGCTGGTTGCCAAGGGTGACGCTGTTAAAGTCGGAGACATTCTGGCTGACGGACCATCAACGGATCTGGGCGAAATCGCTCTGGGCAAGAATATCCGCATTGGCTTCCTGACCTGGGAAGGCTACAACTATGAGGATGCCATGCTGATCTCCGAAGAGCTGGTCCGCGATGACATCTTTACCTCCATCCATATCGAAGAATACGAGGCCATGGCCCGTGACACCAAGCTCGGACCGGAAGAGATCACCCGCGACATCCCCAATGTCGGCGAGGACGCCCTCAAGGACATCGACGAACGCGGCATCATCCGCATCGGAGCGGAAGTCCGCACCGGAGACATCCTGGTCGGTAAAGTCACCCCCAAGGGAGAGACGGAACTGACGGCGGAAGAACGCCTCCTGCGTGCCATCTTCGGCGAAAAGGCGCGGGAAGTCCGCGATACCTCGCTGCGGGTACCCCACGGCGAACAGGGCATCATCGTTGACGTCAAGGTCTTCACCCGTGAGAACGCGGCAGAGCTGCCGGCCGGTGTCAATATGCTGGTCCGCTGCTACATCGCGCAGAAACGGAAAATCTCTGTCGGTGATAAAATGGCCGGACGCCACGGCAACAAGGGTGTTATCTCCCGGATTCTGCCTGAGGCAGACATGCCGTTCCTGCCGGACGGAAGCCCGCTTCAGATCTGTCTGAATCCGCTGGGCGTTCCTTCCCGTATGAACATCGGACAGGTTCTGGAAGTTCATCTGGGCTGGGCTGCGAAGAAACTCGGCTGGCATGTTGCCACTCCGGTCTTCGATGGCGCGACCTATGAAAACATTGAAGAGCTCCTGGAAGAGGGCGGCTTTGACCGCTCCGGAAAAACCGTTCTGTTTGACGGCCGCACCGGCGAACCCTTCGACAATCCTGTTACCGTCGGTTACATGTATATCCTGAAACTGGCGCATCTGGTCGATGACAAGATCCACGCCCGGAGCACCGGCCCCTACTCACTGGTTACTCAGCAGCCCCTGGGCGGAAAAGCTCAGTTCGGCGGACAGCGCTTCGGAGAAATGGAAGTCTGGGCTCTGGAAGCCTACGGCTCGGCCCATACCCTTCAAGAAATCCTGACCGTGAAATCTGATGACGTGGTCGGACGGGTCAAGACCTATGAGTCCATCGTCAAGGGCGAGAACATCCCGGAACCGGGCATCCCGGAATCCTTTAAGGTTCTGATCAAGGAACTCCAGGCTTTGTGTCTGGATGTCAAGGTACTCAACGAGAACCATGAAGAGATCGAACTGAAAGAATCCGTGGAAGATGAACCAATGTTTGACTTCGCCCCGGAATTCCACAAGGAAAATTTGGAGTTTACCCAGAAAGACAAACTCATCGAAGATGAGAATTCGGAAGAAGCCGAAGTGTTATTCGGTGATGACCCGGACGAGGATGCTGAACTGACGATTGAAGAAGATATGGATTAGCAGGAGGTCCGACCTTGATAGAATTAAATAATTTTGATGCATTGCAAATCGGTTTGGCTTCTCCTGACAAGATCAGAGACTGGTCCCGCGGAGAAGTAAAAAAACCTGAAACAATCAACTACAGAACCCTCAAGCCGGAACGGGATGGCCTGTTCTGCGAGAGGATCTTCGGACCCATGAAAGACTGGGAATGCCACTGCGGCAAGTACAAGCGAGTCCGCTACAAAGGCATCGTCTGCGACCGCTGCGGCGTGGAAGTCACCAAAGCCAAGGTTCGCCGGGAACGGATGGGCCACATCGAACTGGCATCACCCGTATCCCATATCTGGTACTTCAAGGGCATCCCGTCCCGGATGGGACTGATCCTGGATATGAGCCCGCGCTCCCTGGAGAAAATCCTGTACTTCGCCAACTACGTCGTACTGGATCCCAAGGGCACCGGCCTGGCCAAGAAGCAGCTCCTGTCCGAGAAGGAATACCGCGAAGCGGAAGACAAGTACGGCTACAACTCCTTCGTTGCCCAGATGGGCGCTGAGGCTGTGCTCAAGCTCCTGGAAGCCATCGACCTGGAAGCTCAGTCGGAAGAACTGAGCAATGACCTCAAGACGGCTACCGGACAGAAGAAGATCCGGATCATCCGCCGCCTGGAAGTCATCGAATCCTTCCGCAAGTCCGGCAACCGGCCCGAGTGGATGGTCATTTCCGTAATTCCCGTGATCCCGCCGGATATCCGGCCCATGGTTCAGATCGACGGCGGCCGTTTCGCCACCTCCGACCTGAATGATCTCTACCGCCGCGTCATCAACCGCAACAACCGGCTGAAAAAGCTGATGGACCTGCGCGCTCCGGACATCATTGTCCGCAATGAAAAGCGCATGCTCCAGGAAGCGGTGGACGCTCTCATCGACAACGGCCGCCGCGGCCGTCCGGTGACCGGCCCCGGCAACCGCCCCCTCAAGTCCCTGTCCGATATGCTCAAGGGAAAACAGGGCCGTTTCCGGCAGAATCTGCTGGGAAAACGAGTTGACTACTCGGGCCGTTCGGTTATCGTCGTCGGACCGGAACTGAAAATGTACCAGTGCGGTCTCCCCAAGGAAATGGCACTGGAGCTGTTCAAGCCCTTCGTCATGAAGAAACTGGTGGAAAACGGCACCTCCCATAACATCAAGAGTGCCAAGCGCATGGTGGAGCGGGTTCACCCCCAGGTCTGGGACATCCTTGAGGATGTCATCTCCGATCATCCGGTCCTGCTGAACCGCGCCCCGACACTGCACCGTCTTGGAATTCAGGCTTTCCAGCCGATTCTGGTGGATGGACGCGCCATCAAGCTGCATCCCCTGGTCTGTACGGCCTATAACGCCGACTTTGACGGGGATCAGATGGCTGTTCACGTACCGCTGACCATGGAAGCCCAGGCGGAAGCCCGGTTCCTGATGCTGGCCGCCGGAAACATCCTGAAGCCCTCCGACGGAAAACCGGTCTCCGTACCGACCCAGGATATGATCCTCGGTTCCTACTGGCTGACCATGGTCCGCGAGGGATCCCTCGGCGACGGCCGCTTCTTCAAGGATAAGGAAGAAGCCCTGATGGCTTACGGCACCCAGCAGATTCATCTGCAGGCGCCGATCAATGTCCGGATGTACCGGGAAGTGGACGGGGAGCAGAAGGCTGCTATGATCCACACCACCGTGGGCAAGATCATCTTCAATGAATCCATTCCCCAGGATCTGGGCTTTGTGGACCGGGAAGATCCCGCCACCATGTTCAACCTGGAAATTGACTTTCTGGTCACCAAGAAGAACCTGGGCAAGATCATCGATAAATGCTACCTCAAATACGGTCCCATTGAGACCTCCAAGATCCTCGATGAGATCAAGAGTAAGGGATTCCATTACTCCACGCAGGGCGCGGTCACCGTTGCCATCTCCGACATGGTGGTTCCCGAAGCCAAACACATCCTGCTGGAAGAAGCCGATCAGACCATCAAGAAGATTGAGTCCATGTACAACCGCGGGCTCATCACCGATGAGGAACGCTATCAGTCCGTCATCGACAAGTGGACCAAAACCACCGATGGCGTGGCCAAAGCCCTGATGAAGTCTCTGGATAAGTTCAACCCCATCTTCATGATGGCGGACTCCGGAGCCCGAGGCGGCGAATCCCAGATCAAGCAGCTTGCCGGAATGCGCGGCCTGATGGCCAACCCGTCCGGTAAGACCGTTGAAATTCCGATCCGGGCCTCCTTCCGTGAAGGGTTGGACGTGCTGGAATTCTTCATCTCAACCCACGGCGCCAGAAAGGGTAATGCCGATACCGCTCTGAAAACGGCGGATTCCGGTTACCTGACCCGTCGTCTGGTTGACGTATCCCAGGATGTTATCGTCCGCGAGGATGACTGCGGCACCGACGAAGGTATCATCATTCATGATGTCAAGAACGGCAACGAAGTCATCGAAGGACTGCAGGAACGTCTCACCGGCCGGTTCCCGGCCCAGGACATCCTGCATCCCAAGACCGGCGAAGTCCTGGTTGCCAAGAATGAATACATCAATCCCCATCTGGCCGAAGAAATCGTCAAGAGCGGCGTGACCGAAGCCAAGATCCGCTCCGTCTTTACCTGCCAGACCCGGACCGGTGTCTGCGCCAAGTGCTACGGCATGAACATGGCTACTGCCCGTGAGATCAACATCGGAGAAGCGGTCGGCATCATTGCCGCCCAGTCCATCGGTGAACCGGGTACCCAGCTGACGATGCGTACGTTCCATACCGGCGGTGTCGCCGGATCCGATATTACTCAGGGTCTTCCCCGTATCGAAGAACTCTTCGAAGCCCGCAAGCCGAAAGGTCTGGCGCTGGTTTCCGAGAATGGCGGTACGGTGCGCATTGAAGAGACCAAGAAGAAACGGATCATCTATGTCACCTCCGAGGACGGCGTGGAAACCAGCTACGACATTCCGTTCGGCTCCCGCATTGCGGTCGCTGACGGCGATGTGGTCAATGCCGGTGACGAACTCACCGAAGGTTCCATCAATCCCCATGACATCATGCGGATCAAGGGAGTCGACGGGGTTCGCCGCTACATCCTCTCCGAAGTTCAGAAAGTTTACCGCGGACAGGGTGTTGATATCAATGACAAGCATCTGGAAGTCGTTGTCCGTCAGATGACGCGCAAGATCAAGATCGCCGATGCCGGCGGTACCGAACTGCTTCCCGGAACTCTGGTAGACTTCTTCGATTTTGATGAAGCCAACCGGGTTGCCGAAGAAAACGGTCTGGTTCCGGCTCAGGGCGAACAGGTCCTGCTCGGAATCACCAAGGCCTCCCTGGCCACGGATTCCTTCCTGTCGGCCGCTTCCTTCCAGGAAACGACCCGCGTCCTCACCGACGCCGCCATCAAGGGCAAGATCGATCCGCTGCTGGGTCTGAAGGAAAATGTCATCATTGGTAAGCTGATTCCGGCCGGAACGGGCATGACCCGCTACCGCGCCATCAAGCTGAACACCGATGACGTGGTACCGGTGGAAGAACATGTCCATGCCAAACCGCGTGAACTGTCGGAGGAAGATCTGCTCGACTTCAATGAGGACGACCAGGAGTAATCCAAAGTTTCAAATGTCACGGCGGGCAAATGAAAGTTTAGCCCACGAGAAGCATTGACACTGCCAATACATCAGTGATAAAATCAACTTTGTGCGACAAAACCGAAGGGGAAGTATTTCCTTTCGGCTTTTGTCCGCGAAGTGAGGTTGATTTTTTTCATAAAATCAGTACCGGTTCGCCGGTTCACTCACTGCCGTTACTGCCGCACTGGCATCAAATTAATCACAGGAGGTGAAAAAATGCCAACCATTAACCAATTGGTCAGGAAGGGAAGAGAGACTGTTAATTACAAATCCAAGTCACCTGCTCTTCAGTCAAATCCCCAGAGAAGAGGTGTTTGCACCGTCGTTAAGACACAGACACCAAAGAAGCCGAACTCCGCTTTGAGAAAAGTAGCCAGAGTACGTCTGACGAACGGATATGAAGTCACAGCTTATATCGGTGGAGAAGGACACAATCTGCAGGAACACTCAGTTGTTCTTATCAGAGGCGGAAGAGTTAGGGACTTGCCGGGTGTAAGATACCACATCATCAGAGGTACCTTAGACTGCGCAGGAGTAAACAACAGATTACAGTCCAGATCAAAATACGGAGCAAAGAGACCTAAGAAAAAATAGGTTCTTGCAACTTATGTGAAATTGCTCTGTTTTAGGTAATGATTGTGTATTTTGACACTTCAGAAAATAAAGCACAGCATTTTACGACCGGCCTTCGCTGCCGGTAGAGTACCGATGATCTAAAATAATTTTTAAGGAGGGAAGAAAGATGCCAAGAAAAGGATTTATAGCAAAAAGAGAGGTCCTGCCGGATCCCCTTTACAACTCAGTGGTCGTTTCCAAGCTGATCAACAACGTGATGGAAAAAGGCAAGAAGGGCGTAGCCCAGAAGATCGTTTACGGAGCCTTTGAGCTCATCCAGCAGAAGTCCGGCAAGGACCCTGTGGAAGTATTCGAGACTGCCATGAGCAACATCATGCCGCAGCTGGAAGTCAAAGCCAGACGAGTTGGCGGTTCCAACTACCAGGTCCCCATCGAAGTACGTCCGGAAAGACGTCAGACGCTGGGAATTCGGTGGTTGCTCGTAGCTGTGGATAAGAGAAACGAAAAGTATGCCAGAGAACGGCTTGCCAACGAACTCCTCGATGCCGCCAACGGAACCGGAGCAGCAGTCAAGAAGAGAGAAGACACACACAAGATGGCTGAAGCCAACAAGGCTTTTGCGCACTTCAGATACTAATTTGATGATTGCTGCAAACCATTTGAGGAATACATGCGGGAGGAGGGTTCAGCGTGGCTAGAGAATACCCATTAGATAAGTTCCGTAATATCGGAATCATGGCTCATATTGACGCCGGAAAGACCACTACGACGGAACGAATCCTGTTCTATACAGGAAAAACTCATAAATTAGGTGAAACACATTCAGGTGAGTCCCAGATGGACTGGATGGCACAGGAAAAAGAAAGAGGGATCACTATCACCTCCGCTGCCACCACTTGCTACTGGAAGGACCATCAGATCAATATCATCGACACTCCGGGACACGTGGACTTCACCATTGAAGTTGAGCGTTCCCTGCGTGTTCTGGACGGTACCGTAACCGTTCTGGACGCCAAGTCAGGCGTTGAGCCCCAGACAGAAACTGTCTGGCGCCAGGCTGACCGCTACGGCGTTCCCCGGATCGTATACATCAACAAGATGGATGCGACCGGAGCTGACTTCTACAAGTCCATCGATACCATCTACGACCGTCTGAAAGCCAATGCCGTAGCGATCCAGCTGCCGGTGGGAGCAGAAGACAAGTTCAGAGGGATCATCGACCTCATTGAAATGGAAGCTAAGATCCATCTCGATGACCTGGGCAAGGAGATCGAAGTCGGTCCCGTGCCGGCTGAATACATGGAAAAAGCTCAGGAATACAGAGGCAAACTGCTGGAAGCCTGTGCTGATTTCGATGAAGCCATCATGGAAAAATACCTGGAAGGCGAAGAAGTTTCCATTGAGGAAATCAAGCGCGCCATCCGTAAGGGTGTTGTTGCCAATGGACTGATCCCGGTTATCTGCGGATCATCCTACAAAAACAAGGGTGTTCAGGAAATGGTTGATGCCGTTGTCGACTACCTGCCGTCCCCCATCGACATTCCGGCTGTTTCCGGAACCGATGAAGACGGTGAGCCGACCACACGGGATACGTCGGACGAAGCTCCGATGTCCGCTCTGGCGTTCAAAATCGCAACCGACCCCTTCGTAGGCCGCCTCGCCTTCACCCGGATTTACTCCGGCGTTATGGTCAGCGGATCCTATGTCAAGAACTCCACCAAGAACAAGCGGGAGCGAATCGGCCGTCTGGTTAAGATGCACGCCAACCACCGTCAGGAAGTTGAAGAACTCAGAGCCGGTGATATCGGGGCGATCGTAGGACTCAAGGACACCACCACCGGAGACACGCTGTGCGATGAATCCAACCCGGTTGTCCTGGAATCCATGAACTTCCCGGAACCCGTTATCAATATCGCCATTGAACCCAAGACCAAGGCATCCCAGGAAAAAATGGGTATTGCCCTGTCCAAGCTGTCTGAAGAAGATCCGACTTTCCGGACCTACACCGATCATGAGACCGGTCAGACAATCATCGCCGGTATGGGTGAACTTCACCTCGACATCATGGTCGACCGTCTGATGCGGGAATTCAAAGTCGAATGCAATATCGGCGCGCCGCAGGTTGCCTACAAGGAAACCATCCGCAACGCCGTCACGGCAGAAGGTAAGTATGTTCGTCAGTCCGGTGGTAAGGGTCAGTACGGTCATGCCGTTATTGAACTGTTCCCCAAGGAAGGCGACTACAGCTTTGAAAATGCAACCGTGGGCGGATCCGTTCCCAAGGAATTCGTTTCCCCCATCGATGCAGGTATCAAGGAAGCTTCAGCGACTGGTATCCTGGCTGGCTACCCGACGATCAACTTCGGGGTTCGTCTGGTCGACGGTTCCTACCACGATGTTGACTCCTCTGAAATGGCGTTTAAGATTGCCGGTTCTATGGCGTTCAAGAACGCAATGGCCAAAGCCAACCCTGTCATCATGGAACCCATGATGAAGGTTGAAGTCATCGTTCCGGAAGAATATATGGGCGATGTCATCGGCGACATGAACTCACGCCGCGGAAGAATTGAAGGCATGGATGACCGTGCCGGTGCTAAGGTCGTTAAGGGCTTTGTACCGCTGTCAGAAATGTTCGGATATGCTACTGCGCTGCGTTCACGGACCCAGGGCCGTGGTGTCTACACCATGGAATTTGACCATTATGAGGATGCTCCGAAGAACGTTCAGGAGCAGATCATCGGCAAGCGGGCCAAAAAAGACTCTTAATTGAATTTTTTTGAGATTCAGCTACAATAAAACTAGCGAAAACCTTACAGGAGGAATCAATAATGGGAAAAGCGAAATTTGAAAGAACCAAACCCCATGTTAACATTGGAACCATTGGTCACGTTGATCATGGCAAGACCACTTTGACCGCGGCCATCACGACCGTTCTGTCCAAGAAGGGATACGCCAATGCTACCAAGTATGACGAAATAGATAAGGCACCGGAAGAAAAAGAAAGAGGAATCACGATCAACACCGCCCACGTTGAGTATGAGACGGACAACCGTCACTACGCACACGTAGACTGCCCCGGACATGCTGACTATGTCAAGAACATGATCACCGGAGCGGCTCAGATGGACGGAGCGATCCTGGTTGTTTCCGCCGCTGACGGAGTTATGCCCCAGACCAGAGAGCACATCCTGCTCGCTTCCCGTGTAGGCGTTAACTACATCGTTGTTTTCCTGAACAAGGCAGACATGGTAGATGACCCGGAACTGCTGGAACTGGTAGAAATGGAAGTCCGCGACATCCTCAACGACTACGATTTCCCGGGAGATGACACACCGATCATCGCCGGCTCCGCTCTGGAAGCTCTGAACAATCCGGAAGATCCGGAAAAGATCAAGCCGATCCTGGATCTGATGGACGCTGTTGACAGCTACATCCCGACCCCGGAAAGAGCAACCGACAAGCCGTTCCTGATGCCGGTAGAAGACGTGTTCACGATCACAGGTCGTGGAACCGTAGCCACCGGAAGAGTGGAAAGCGGAATCCTGAAAGTTGGCGATGAACTTGAAATCGTTGGACTTAAGGAAGAGAAGACAAAGACCGTCTGCACCGGCGTAGAAATGTTCCGTAAGCTGCTGGATCAGGCTCAGGCCGGAGACAACATCGGAGCCCTGCTCAGAGGCGTACAGAGAGCTGACATCGAAAGAGGTCAGGTTCTGGCGAAGCCGAACAGCGTGAAGCCGCACAGAAAATTTGTTGGACAGGTATACGTACTGAAGAAGGAAGAAGGCGGACGCCACACCCCGTTCTTTGACGGATACCGGCCGCAGTTCTACTTCCGTACAACGGACGTAACAGGATCCATCAAACTGCCGGACGGCATGGAAATGGTTATGCCTGGGGATCATATCGACATGAACGTTGAGCTGATCACACCGGTAGCTATGGACGAAGGACTCCGTTTCGCAATTCGTGAAGGCGGCAGAACCGTAGGTTCAGGCGTCGTAACCACGATCAAGGAATAAGACATAAAACACCCAGAGGTCAGCCTGTGCTGACCTCTGTTTTATTTTGTTGTAGGAAATTATACTTTTGTGGAACAAGCTTAACCCGCTTATTATAATGGTTTTAAGAATTACTCAGCAGGTGATTATATGGGTAAGATTAAGCAGATTTTCGAGGAACACTGGGATCAGTTCGTTGCTGAGCACCCCGAAATGATTCGAATATCGGTCCACAAAGAAGTGGAACGGATGTTGAATTGCGGCAAGTTTGAAAACGGATGGACTGTATACACTTGTCCACAATGTACTTCTGAGGTCTTGGTTCCATTCAACTGTAAAAGCCGTTTCTGTTCCAGTTGCGGAAAACTCTATCGGAATAAATGGCCGGAAAAACTTGAGTCCCGACTGACCAATGCGCCCCATAAGCATCTGATATTTACGATCCCGGCGGAACTCAGAATCTATTTTCGGAAGAACCGGGGAATGCTAAAGGGTCTCTCAGATCGCGCTGCTAAAGTTTTGAAGGAAATGATCTACCAGATGAATCAGACGCAGCGGTTTGAAACCGGCATCATCAGCGTAATTCACACTTTTGGCCGGGACTTGAAGTGGAACCCACACGTTCATATCATCATGTCTTTGCGTTGTCTGGGAGCTATGGAAGATCGCACGTTAAAGTATCTAAATTACAAGAAACCATGGTGTTTCTGGAAAAAAGAGTTGCTCGATCTGATGAAAGAGTCGTTTCCAACGGGATGGATGCGTTCTTTGATAAACAAGCTATACAAGCAGAAAAAGAATGGATTTTATGTTTATGCCAAAGGCGAAATCACAGATCTTCGGATTGTGTCGAAGTATCTGGCCCGATATGCTGGGCGTCCTGCAATCGCTGAATCAAGAATAGTTGCATATGACGGCAAGACAGTGACATTTAAGTATACGCGTCACGGTCAGTCTCAAGAAATTCAGGAATCCATTAGTCAGGATAAACGCATCAACCCAGAATGAAAACTTATAATCCACTGTGAACATACCCTCCAGTTGAAGTTAATCTTTCCAAACTATGAGTGGATGTCAGTCTTCCCATTTTCATGGTACGGCTGAAGCACCTGCAGTTGTCATTCACAGGAGGTATGTTATGAATAAGTACAAGCATCTCACCTTTGATGACCGCTTAACTATTGAGAAGTTGATCAAGAATGGAATGTTTTTCAAAGCCATCGGCAGAACGATCGGTAAGGACTGTACCACGGTTTCCAAGGAGGTCGGTGGACGCATCCGCTTTCGTCGCACCGGCGGCCTTGGCCGTCCCTTCAACGACTGCCTGCACCGGGCCGACTGCCAGCGCGGCTCTACCTGTCGCGAATGCCCATATACGATCCTTTGCCGCCAATGTACCAGCTGTCACAAATATTGCTCCCGATACGAAAAAGAGACCTGTCCCAAACTGGCCATTGCTCCCTATGTCTGCAACGCCTGCACCAGAAAGCATCTCTGCACCCTCGGGAAACAGGAGTACTCCGCCAGAGAAGCCCAGAAAGAGTACCAGGCCGTCCTCACGGAATCCAGATGTGGCATCGCCCTTTCGGCAGAAGAAGTGACCGCCATCGATGAGTACATCACTCCTCTCATCCAGAAAGGGCAATCTCTCAACCACATCTTGGCCAATGGGCGGGATATGGTCATGTGCAGCGAAAAAACGGTGCGTAACTACATCCATCAGGGGGTTTTTACCATCCGGAACATTGATCTGCCGGATCAGGTTCGCTACCGCCCAAGAAAGAGCAAACATGACCAGTTCAAAGTGGACAAAGCTTGCCGCATCGGACGGACCTTTGTGGACTACCTGGCCTTCCTGGAGCGCCACGCCCACCTCCATGTGGTACAGATGGATACCTTGGAAGGCACGAAAGGAGGCCCCTGTCTCTTGACCATGGTGTTCACTGATCCGCGGTTTCTGCTGGCATTCTGGCGGCAACGGAACACCGCCCGGTCTGTCCTGGAGGACATCGACTGGCTCTATGATATCCTGGGTCACGATGATTTCGTTCGCCTCTTTCCGGTCATCCTCCTGGATTATGGAGGAGAATAATTCTCTCTCCCGGTTCAGTCACTGGCACAGACTGCATCGCCATCCCTTCGGTAAAGATATTGCCTCACAGCTCCAGTGAGCTGTTTCAGAGCATCACAGAAGATCAGCGAATGAACTTCTTCAAGAAACAAGGCCAGCGTCGAATCGAGAAGGAGTACTGGGCATTTGATACAACCTCCATCTCCAGTTACTCAGACACCCTGACGCAGGTTAAGATGGGCACGAACAAGGAAGGTGACCGACTGCCTTAGTTCAACCTGGCTCTATTGTTTGGCGAGAAATCCGGATTACCCTTTTATTACCGCAAACTCCCCGGTAACATCACGGATGTGATGGGGTATCAGAAAGTCAACATGGTCCTGGAGCGGGGGTTCTACAGCAAAGAGAACATCAACTGGGTCTATCAGAGCCATCAGAAGTTTCTGATCGGCCTGCGCTTGAATCTGAACTACGTGAAAGAGGTCCTGGAACAAGAAAGTGACAATCTGCAGCTTTGGAGTAACCTTGATCCTCAATTTGGCACGTATGGGATCTGCCGTTCCATCGAATGGGAGTATACGCAGGATCGTCATCGAAAGGGCGATGTATTGATCGAAAAACGGCGAACATACCTGCACCTGTTCTATAACGATGAGAAAGCCGCAAAGGACCGAGCGGACCAAAATGAACTATACACGCAGCTCTACTATGAACTGACCCATAATGAGCGCAAAGACTATCACGCCAAAGATTATGCCAAGTACTTTGATGTCGTCGAGATACCCAAGCGTGGGATCAAAGTAACGGCAAAGGAAGACGTCATGAAGGCTGAGATTCGCAACTATGGCTATTTTGCCATGCTGTCCAACGATGTTCGCGATCCCTTCGAAGCGCTCTGTCTGTACCGTAGCAAAGACATTGTAGAGAAAGGATTCGGCAATTTGAAAGATCGCCTAAACTTCAGACGAATGCAGGTTTCTTCCGAACTTGCTCTTGATGGCAAGCTATTTGTAGGGTTTATCGCATTAATCTACTTGTCCCACTTGAAAAAGAAGATGCAGGAAGCGAAGCTATTCGATCGATGGACGCTCCAGGGAGTACTGGATGAAGTGGACCTCATTGAAGTGTTTCAGGCACCTGAGGTCGGCAAAGTCATTGGTGAAGTGACAAAAAAACAGAAGGAGCTATTCCAGTCGTTGGGAATAACTCCACCATTGTTACAAATTTTGGGAACGTAGGATTAATACAAAACAAGCATCAAACAATTTGACTTGATTTCAGTCAATCGTTTTGATGCTTGTTCTTTGTTTAATCTGGCTAAAATTCGAGTTTTCAACATCAGACTTCTTGCGGTACTATAGACACTTAATAAAGTGGTAATAATATATGAACTCTATTGAAAATAAAAATGGCTCAATCACTTTTTATGTGGGATTATGATTTTCCCTGTTTACACGGAGAGGTCGACGTGGTAGCCTGACTGGCCGACTAGCCCAGCATTTATGCAGCCTAGCGGCAAGGCTGGCGGAACCACGCCGACAGAGGCTCCATGTCAACTTGGGAAAATCCCACAGTTTTTGTGATTGACCCATAAAAATATAACGTGCATAATGATATTAACGAATATTGGCTTAGAAGTATAAAATATACAAAAGTGGCAATTGTTATTCTTATAAAGAACTGACTGGGCGTACGCGTGAAATGGAATGCAATTAGCCCTAATGGACATCCATCTTTGCCGGAAGAACTGCTTCCATATTTTACGGAACAAGCCAATTCGAAGAAGTCTTAGTTCTAAATAAAACCTGCAAAAACGGCCTGGAACAATATAAAAGATCCTGGTGAAGGAGGTTTGGGACAAGCGGGGCCGATAATTGATACGGAGCAAGATCGATGGATACTTATGAAAGGGAGTGAAAAGTCATGTCAATCAAACCAAGCAAAGAACGACCTTGGATGAAATACTATCCAAGCGCTTTAATCGACGGGCTATCTGATCCGGAGTGTACACTAAATGAATACCTCAGACAAAATTGTCCGGGAGAGGATGTTACAGCAATCCATTATTACGGGAACGATATTTCATGGAAAGAGCTGTTTTTTCAAGCCGAGTCAGTAGCCCGCGCCCTTCGTGCGATCGGATTTGGGGAAGGAGATACCATTCCGGTATTCTTGAAGGCCGTTCCAGAGTTCGTATATCTGCTTCTGGCGGCCGAAAGAATCGGCGCGTCGTTACTGTGCAGAGACAACACAGTGGAAGAAAATGTTGACGCCGTGTGCAAGGCCAAAGCCACTGTGATTTTTGCCCATGACTTTCTTTCCCAACAGGAGTTCAATCAATTTCGCAGTGTGGCGGGAGTCGATTTGGCAATCCTGCTGCCACCGATCAAAAATATAAGTGAACGAGGTGTACCGGAGCATATACGCAGATATGTGGGCTTGCAGTATCAAGAGTATCCAGCCTACGGCCCACAGACGCTCACATGGGATTGCTTTTTGGAACAAGGTAAACAGTTTGAGGGTACGGTGGAGGCTTCAAGAAACATCAATCGTCCCTTGTTTAAGGCTTATACCAGTGGAGCTACCGGCCCTTCAAAGCAGGTGATTCACTCTGCTCACAGCATTATTGGAAACATACATCAAATGAATTTTTACGGTTCCAACGACAACTTCCGCCCCTCATGGCTCGTGACACATTTTCCGACCGCATTGGTTGCGGTGGTGGTTGCAATGATGCTGATGCCTTTGGCATCCAACAAATTGTTGATTTTAGATCCATTTTGCAGCGATGGTGACGCCGACTTGGAGATGATGAGGTATCGCCCCAATTGTTGGCCTTTGATCCCGATGTTCGTTGAGACTATCATGCGCAGCAGCCGTGTACCGGAAGACTACGACCTGTCGCATCTGCTTTCCGCAGGGGCCGGTTGTGAGGCACTTAACAACAAACAGTTTAAAACTGTGCAAGCTTTTTTAAAAAAGCACAACTGCGGCATCAGATTTACCAGCGGATACGGTTCCAGCGAGTCCGGATCAAATATGACGCTGCCAATGACGCCCCACCCCATGGGTAACGGAAACGTGGGAATCCCTATGCCGCTGTCTGTGATGGGTATTTTTGAGCCCGGCACGACAAACGAACTTGGCTATAACCAGCCCGGCGAAATTTGCCTCTCCAGCCCAGCCAACATGCTTGGTTATGACAACCCAAAGGCAACAGAGTTGGCACTTCAAAAGCACGATGACGGCCTTACATGGCTGCACACCGGCGACATTGGTTATATGAATGAAGACGGTGTTATCTTTGTGATGACCCGAGGAAAGTCACCACGCTATGACGGCGGCGATCTGGCATCGTTGCCAATGGAAAATGCCGTGGCGGATTTAGAAATTGATGGAATCAAGGACGAGTTTTATGTTATTGTTCCCGATGGCGAGCATCCGGGATGTTTTTTACCGTATCTTTTTATCCAACTTGAGAAGGGGTATACGCTGGAACATGTGGCGCAGGAGATTAAAAGCAAATTAGACCACACGACGTGCCCTGTGGAAATCTTTGAAATAAAGGAGCGTCCATTCTTTCACTTTAAGACAAACCGCCTTGCCTTATCAAAGATGATCAGCGAGGGCGTGACGGATTTCTCAAATGTGTAACTACATTTTAAAGAGCAATACCTGGTTAAAAGGAGAGTAGATAGATGTAGGAAAACGGATACACAGTCACAGCAATATTTTGGACAAAAAAACAGGGAGGTTAATTGACATGAATTTTAAGAAATCAGTGTTTCGTTGCTTTGTATCGGTAATGCTGTTATTTTTCCTGATTTTTGGTCTCACGGTTCCTGCCTTTGCGACAGGTCTGGCGCCAGAAAAAAGTACACAATACATCCAGTATAACAGCGCAACCAAAGAGTTGATTGAAAAGACCATTTCGGAGCTGTCTGCCAAAGGCAAGGTTTATAAGCCAAAGACAGACAAGGCTTTGGGGCTAAAAGTGAAGCAGATTAGTGGTCTTTCGCTTGGAGCGGTCAAAACCTCTATCCTGTTTGATTTGTTTTCAAACTATGAGGACGGGCGGATTGACACAGCCAGGTTTGGGTTGGATGCAGTAACGATCGAAAAAGTTCTGAACATGACCCTAAAGGAATTTGCGCTGGACAGCGCGGTCGACATAGTGGAGATTAAAACCGATGATAATGGTATTGCCATCGGCATCGAATTCGAAATGCGCAGCTCTTTCAAGTCTGGTTTGGATGAGTTTTCCTCAGTCAGCAAGGGAGAGCCTGGAGCCGTGGACGACACCGCACCGACCGTGGACAACACCGTCCGCGACGGCAAGGGCGGAACCGAAACGGCCGCAGTGACCGTGACGGAAACCGAGGTAAATGCCGCGTCTGGGTGGACGGCAGAATTCAACTGGAGTTACCGCTATGTGGGTGATCCGACGAATCAGGTTGGCCTTGTGTTTCGTGGTGGCGAAATTCAGGCTGCGAGTACGGACGAGAACGGGTACTTCCTGACCAAGATTGAGTTCTACTTAGAGAGCATTACGCTCACCCCCCTGCAGCCCGACGGCAATCCGGTTCCAGATACGGAGCCGGTCATACTCCCTGCCTCTGAGGGGACAGTATCTACAGTGGGAAATAAAACCACCATTACCTATCCAAACGGCCTGAAGGTGGAAGATCTTTTTGTGGATAACGCCTATTTAGGAGGCCTTCAGGCAGAACTAAATACGGAGCTCGAGAACAACGGAGGCGTCCCCAACGAAAAAGCCCTGCAATTGATAGATCAGCTTAATGCGTTGGGACCGTGCATTTTCAGCCATGTTCTGACGGCTTCTTTTACGGATCCGGCGAACTATCCTTCTTATGACGAAACGCTTGCCGATGTCTATAAGGAGACCATCAATGCAACGGAGCTGGCCGTTTATCAGTACTATGCCGAGCTGTGCGATTTTAACGGTGCGTTTCCGCAGCATTTCGGATCGGCCGCCAATTTCTGGACATCCAAGGATACCAGCTCCGGCGGCACACCAATTCTGGGTGCGCTCAAAACTCTATGCAATATGCAGCCGGACACCTTTGTTCCCTTCGGTGCCTATGACGCCGATCAAAACGGCGAATTGGACATGCAGACCGAGATCGGCCTTGATTTTCTGATCTCGATGCTGACGCAGGCATTCATGGCCTATGAGCAGCAGCTCGGGCCTCTTTTGGACGCGAAAATTTACGACTGCGCACAACAGATCAATGAAAACATGACAACGGAACAGAAAATGCTGGCGATTCATGACTGGCTGGCCAACAATGCGGAGTTTGACATAGGCATCATCACTGCCATGAAGGACGGCACCTCCGGGGGCTCCGACCCTTCTCAGATGACCGCTTTCGGCACGCTTTTGTACGAACCACTTGGCATAGAGGGCGCCATTTGCCTTGGTTATGCCGCCACCTATTATCTGCTGCTGCAACAGGTAATGGGGCTTAAAACAGACGTAAACGACATCGTAATGGTGCGCTGGTGGGCCGATATTGCCGAAACCAGCGTTGCCGGCCCCGACTCCGGCTTTGGCCAGGGAAGGTTCAACGAGACCCACTACTTCAATGCGGTCAAGTTGGGGGAAGAGTGGTATTATATCGATGCCTGTTATGACGATATCTACTGCGAAGTAATGACGCAGTACCGGGTGGAGACAGACGGAAACATCTCCCATAACTATTTCCTGTTTGCCCCCACCAGCGCACTGAACATGTTTGACGGCAACGTCGACTATGTTGACTCCGCCTATGACGGCGTGACTTTCCAGCGCCGTCTCGATCTCGACGATCAAGGCCAGGTACAGTACAAGAACATGTCCCCGGTCTACGAGACTGATACGGATGAGGCAGGTAATGAGCATGTGATCTGGTATCACTCGGACTATCCCGAAGCGGCGCAGGATGCGGACGATGCAACTAACGCCTATTTGGATTCATCAATTGAATGTAGCGAAACAGCTTATGATGACACGCAGTACGAGAAATCGTGGTTCACTGCCGCAATGGGGGAGATTCACTGCGACGGCACGTATTATTACTATGTGGCAGGCGAGCTGAATTCCTACACTGCGATGTCGGGCAACGATTTCGACAACGGGCAGGGCGGCGACTATGACATTGATGTGAATTTGGGAGAGATATTTAACAACGATGACCCTTCATTTGCGGACCGATTGGTTCGGCGCAAAATGACTGCTCCGGTCAATGCCACACAGGACAGCGCAAACGAAAGCAACTGGGCGCGTCAAGTGGAGATTGAGTTCTCCATGAATGGCGGCGAACCGATGACGGCAGAGCGGGATGTATTTGTGGATCCTTATACGGAGACCATTTTCCACTATGGGTTTGGCACTCTGGGACAACCTCGGCTGGACAGTGATAAGACGACCCCGATCCTTGGGGAGGATGGCAACTATATCAACGACAAAACCGAAGTGCCGTTGCTGGCGGAATATGCAGACATTGTCGCATATGATGCAGAATTTATGGAGATCTACCCCGATCTTGCCCACACCTCCGGTGTGTACGACGGGAAGTTGTACTTTAATGTTGCAAATCAGATTTATTCGCTTAGTATAGCGGATATTGCTGATTGGGATTATACCATCGCTCTGCTCAAGGAGTACAACACGGTTTCCTACTTCTCCGATGGGTTGGACTTTGGAAATGAAAACGGCAGCAGATTTACCGGAAAGACTTTCCATCTGACCTCAGACCAGGCTAAGGCCATCGGCACGATGACCGGCAAGCCCATTGCAGCCATCTCTCTGGAAGATCGGTGGGAGGTTACAGGGGAGGGTATTATTCACCATCCGACCCTGACGGTCAGCATTGGCACAAACCTGTCTGAGTCCACAAAAGACAGCAACGAAAAAAGCTATCGCGTGGAAGCGGTGAACTACAATCCGAATTACATCACAGGCTATAGCGATGAGGACGAAAACAGCAATGTAGAGTTTATGTGGTGTGCCAATCTCGTGGAAGACCTGCTGATGAGCAATATCGAAGCGGATCTTGCAGCCGGCGCTGATAGTGCCGTGGAGGTGACCGTTGCGCCCTTCTGTCTCACCGATGGATTCACTGAGAGGCGCGGATCGATTACCGGAGTCAGCATTCCTGAAACCCGTGTGGTGGATGAGGGCACCGCCCTGGGCCACGATTATGCATGGAATGATGCCCAAAGCCAGTATATCTGCAATCGTTGCGGCGCTGTGTCTGGAGAGACATCAGCCCAGCAGACAATCATCTATGACAGCAACACCGGTTCAGGGACGATGGCCGATACAACAGGCGATACCGGTGCATCTGTTATGCTAAGAGAGAACACGTTCACCAAAGCGGGTTACACCTTTACCGGCTGGAACACCGCGGCAGACGGCAGCGGGACAAGCTATGCCGACAAGGCGTCCATCACGATGCCGGCCGGCGGACTGACACTGTATGCACAGTGGGACGCAGACCAGCAGACAATCACCTATGACAGCAACACCGGTTCAGGGACGATGGCCGATACAACAGGCGATACCGGTGCATCTGTTACGCTGAGAGAAAACACGTTCACCAAAGCGGGTTACACCTTCACCGGCTGGAACACCGCGGCAGACGGCAGCGGTACAGGCTATGTCGACAAGGCGTCCATCACGATGCCGGCCGGCGGACTGACACTGTATGCACAGTGGGACGCAGACCAGCAGACAATCACCTATGACAGCAACACCGGTTCAGGGACGATGGCCGATACAACAGGCGATACCGGTGCATCTGTTACGCTGAGAGAAAACACGTTCACCAAAGCGGGTTACACCTTCACCGGCTGGAACACCGCGGCAGACGGCAGCGGGACAAGCTATGCCGACAAGGCGTCCATCACGATGCCGGCCGGCGGACTGACGCTGTATGCGCAGTGGGACGCAGCGCAGCAGACAATCACCTATGACAGCAACACCGGTTCAGGGACGATGGCCGATACAACAGGCGATACCGATTCGTCTGTTACACTGAGTGAGAACACGTTCATCAAGGCGGACTACACCTTCACCGGCTGGAACACCGCGGCAGACGGCAGCGGTACAGGCTATGCCGACAAGGCGTCCATCACGATGCCGGCCGGCGGACTGACGCTGTATGCGCAGTGGACCGCAGCCCAGCAGACAATCACCTATGACAGCAACACCGGTTCAGGGACGATGGCCGATACAACAGGCGATACCGGTGCATCTGTTATGCTGAGAGAGAACACGTTCACCAAAGCGGGCTACACCTTCACCGGCTGGAACACCGCGGCAGACGGCAGCGGTACAGGCTATGCCGACAAGGCGTCCATCACGATGCCGGCCGGCGGACTGACGCTGTATGCGCAGTGGACCGCAGCCCAGCAGACAATCACCTATGACAGCAACACCGGTTCAGGGACGATGGCCGATACAACAGGCGATACCGGTGCATCTGTTACGCTGAGAGAAAACACGTTCACCAAAGCGGGTTACACCTTCACCGGCTGGAACACCGCGGCAGACGGCAGCGGTACAGGCTATGCCGACAAGGCGTCCATCACGATGCCGACCGGCGGACTGACGCTGTATGCGCAGTGGACCGCAGCCCAGCAGACAATCACCTATGAGGTGATAGCCGGTGCAAATCGATATGATACCGCAGCCTTGATCAGTAAGCAGCTGAATGATTCGGCGGATACTGTAATACTTACAACGGGAAAAGACTTTCCTGATGCACTTTCAGCAGGTCCTTTAGCTGTGCAGGTAAATGCTCCGATTCTACTATGTGAGGTCAATAAAATACCGACAGAAACCATGACCGAAATAAACAGATTAGGGGCCAGTAAAGTGATCATCCTCGGAGGGCTGAAGGTTATTGCTTCATCAGTTGAAACCACTCTCCAAAATAAGGGCATCAGTGTGGAAAGAATCAGTGGAGACAACAGATTCCTTACTGCAATTGAAACTGCAAAAAAAGTAAGGGCCAGCTCAGGTCAATTGAAGAAAGCAATCCTGGTAAATGGTTATGATTTTGCGGATGCTCTATCCATAGGCAGTGACGCAGCCAAAGCAGGGATACCGATATTATTGACATCGCCTAAGTCATTATCACCCGAGACAAAACAGGCATTGGTTGAGTTTGGTATCAAAGAAATCGAGATAATTGGCGGAGAACAGGCAGTCAGCAAGGCAGTCGAAGATGAATTGGCTGTAATGGGAATCAGCGTTAGTCGAATCAGCGGATCAAACAGATTTGCTACATCAGCTGCCGTAGCCGGACAGTATTTCGCTGATTCTCAAAACGCGATCATATCAACCGGAAGAGGGTTTGCCGATGCACTGGCAGCAGTACCGCTGGCAGTTAAACAGGATGCACCGATTCTGCTGGTTGAGAAAAACTCCCTGCCAACTGAAATTAGCAGCTACCTTGGCGGTTCAATCATTAATAATATTTCAATTGTCGGCGGAGAACTTGCGGTCAGCAGCGCAGTAAGAAATCAAATTCTTGATATCCTACAAAAGTGAACAGTCACCACTAAGTTTACTCATGTTACGCCCCTGGGCAGTTACTATAACCAGATAAGGCAGGCGCTCAATGTCCTGCCCGCTGATTCTTAATAACCTCAAGGAGTTGACTATGGATCTAATGAAATGGATCCGGAGGATGCTCCGGATGATACGGATGAAGCAATGGAAGAGTTACAAAGCCATGCATAAAGAACTTCGACGAAAGGGGATGCACCATTTGCTTAAGGAGAAAATGGATGTCCGCCGGTGGAAGAACTCGAAAGCCCACGTCATCCAAATGATGATGCCCAACAGCTACTTTGATGAACTGGGATTGTATGATCTGACGAAAGTCAGAGTTGGATTACTGTCACACATCGGTGTAGAAACTGCATGAGCTGTATGCGGAAAACGCACGTACGGTTCTGTGAGAGCGAAGAAGACAGGGTCGCTCCCTGTCTTCTAGCTACTCGATTCGTTTTGCCTTCATTTCAGTTCCTGATTTAAAAAATGATCAGTACCTGTAAAGGGAAAAGAATGAGAACAAGCACAATAATAAGAACAAGAATAGTAAGCGGTTTGTAGAACCCATCTTATTCTGATGTCCTCCGCGTGAGAGAATGAGGACATCAAGTAAGTGGGAGGTGTTTTATCATCAGCAATTACCGGGGATTCAAGCCTGAATCTGATATCCATCTGATTGTCGAACCTGTCGATTTCCGGAAATCCGTGGATGGATTAACCGCCATCATTCAACTGGAGCTCCAGCTTGACCCGATGGCTTCCGGCTTCTTTATGTTCTGTAACAAGCAGCATAATAAAATCAAAATCATCGAGTGGGATTTTAACGGATTTTGGTTAGCGTATAAGCGTTTGGAATCGGGCAAGTTCAAATGGCCACAGTCCACCCTGCCGGTTATGAGCATCTCAAGAGAGCAATACGATTGGTTAATGAATGGCCTGAATATCAATCAAAGAGATGGATTTTCAGAGGTTTTAGCACGAAAAGTCATAGAATCGAGCCTAGAAATGCTGTTTTTCAGCGTTCTCAGGTGTTACTGCTATTGTTCCTTGTCCAGAAGTTGATGGTATTTCTTGTCCGGGAATTGCTGGAAAGAATGGCAAGTTGAGAGAAATTTCAACTTGCCATTTTGTTTAGCTCAGTTCGCCATTGATGACCAGTTTGACCATGTGGTCGTCAATGATTCGCTTTCCACTTTGGTAACCAAAAATCAGGGTGCTGGTACACACTTGGTTGACTAGCCTGGCGGATCCACCGGAATATCGATAGATTGCCTCAGTAGCCTCATCTGAGAAGAGCTCATGGTCGATCCCGGCATATTCCAGGTGGCGTTTCATGTATCCCTTCACCTGTGAGTGGTCCATCAATTGCATTTTGCACTGGATGTCGATCCGTTGCCGGATCGCCGTATAGGACTGCATCTGGAGTTTCTCCCATAGCTCGACCTGGCCCACCAGAACCAGTGCCATGGGACTGACGGCATCCATCCGGAAGTTGAGGAGAAAACGTACCTCTTCAAGCATTTCTCGATCCAGCAGATGCGCCTCATCGACAACGACCACCGGACGCTTATTGTGGAGTCCTTTCATCAACTCGATCTCTTTATGCAGCTGGCGTTTGGCGTCCCTCGATAGAATCTTGATTCGGCCCCTAACTGATCCAGCATCCCTTTGTAGAAATTTCTCGGCGTCATTTTCGAATCTGCCAGATAGATCAGGGTGTATCTGGTGTCATCCAGTTGATCGCGGAATCGGCGAATGGTGGTCGTCTTACCAGTGCCGCACTCTCCGGTGAGTACACAGAAGAGTTGCCGTTCGGCGACATAGGATAATCTGCTTAGGGACTCCTCCAGCGTATTGGAAGGGAATAGTTCCGTAGTCGGCAGATCCCGACAGAATGGAGTTTTCTTGAAGCCATAAAACGCTTCAAACATCACTGCCACCCCCTTTTCTTATGTCTTTGAAAGAGATGGCCGTAGACTGCTGTTTGTCTTTTCGCTTCTGATTCTGCTTTTGGGCACCATCGAGTAACCGGGAAGAGGTTGGCTTGACTGGAGTCAGGAACTCCGGCAGCTGAGGCTTGGGCGTCACACGCTCCCCAATGACCAGCTTTCTCACCACAAAGGGTTTGTCATCCTGATACTCAATGCTCAGTTCCTCGGTGTTACTGGGGTCATAGACCACTTCCACGCTGCGAGCCACATAGGGTAGCCCAACTTCATACTTCGCGCCGCCAAAGCTGATGCAGCCACTCTTATCGACTTTTCTGGTCTCAGCGTGCAAAAAGGCGTTGGCGACCTTCTCCGCTGGCAGATATTTCAAGGGCCTGGGATCCAGATTATACGCCTGATGCGGGGTCGTTCCATTGAGTGCGGTATGCGGTTTGTTCTGGTAGCATTCTTCCAACCAGATCCAGAACCGCTCATTCATAACCTCGAGGGATCGTTCCGAGTTATCGAATTTATACTCATCGAGAAACCGATCGATATTCTGATTGAATTTTTCTATTTTTCCGGTGCCTTCCGGAGAGTAGGGCTTTGCGAAGATCAGCCGGATGCCAAGCTTTGCGCAGGCTCTGGACATCCACTTATTTTTAAACTGGCGGCCGTTGTCGAAGTATGCCTGCTCTGGAATTCCCCACTTGAGGATGGCTTTGCGGAAGCAATCCTCAACGATGCTCTGCTCCAGGTTCGAGTAGAACTGGGCATGGAGGATCATCCGGGTAGCGTCGTCCAAAAACGCCACCAGATAGACCTGCTGCGGCTTGTTTCCAGGACCGATCGGCAGGTAACAGCCATACTTGATATCCGAATGCCACAGTTTGTTGCGGGTGCGTTTTTGAAATCGGCGGGTAGCTACCCCGCCAGCGGCATAGATGGCCATATGCTTCCCGCTGTAGCCCTTCTCCTGCAATTTCTCCTGCAGGCTGCTTCGCTTGATCGCGCCAGCTTCGGTGAGGCCTTCCCATTCCATGATTCGAATGATCTCAGCCACACTTCTGGACGGGATCTCTTTGCGCAGCCGCACGGCTTCGTCCAACACCAGCGCCGGGATGGCTCTTGAATCCTGCGATACCCTCGCCTGCGGTATCAGTCCGGAAAATCCCTTCTGCTGATAACTATTCAGATATCGCCGTAAGGTCCGCTCGGAAATCCCAGCCTCGCGGCAGATCTGCTCCTTAAGCACCCGGATCTGCCCCTTGTCCAAGTCATGGGAAAGAAGGGGCGCCAGTAGAATCGCCCGTTGCGTCGCTATTTCCTGTGCTTTTTCCTTGTCCTTCATGTCATACCTCCATTCAATTTCGAGTGATGACATGATTTTAAAGGACTCCTCGTTGGACACCTATGCCAACTGGGTATGTGGCCATCGGTGATTGTTGACTAAAATCCGGACAACCTTTTTCAGCCAGCCCGCAGGCTCGCCTACAAAGAAGAAAATCCTCTCGAGTATGGACTGAGGCAGATCGGAAAAGTCGACCCCATAGTCCTGAGTGACTGTAGCATATGTACTGAGCAGAGCACCGACTATAGCGTGGGCTCTGGAGTTGAACCAGGCTCGGACCCGCCGAATGGTTGAATTCTCGACGGGCACCGCTTCATGGTGACCGGTGATGATCTGCTCCAGGATCGTTGTGGTCTGCCGCTTATAGGGAGTTAAGAGATCCGGAAGTTCGTGATGAATCTTCCCGCAACCGGGGTTGGTACAGCGCAGGCGACGAAGCACCAGGATCATGACATCCCCATTCTCGTCGATCACTGATCTCCTGCGGGAGCCAATGACCTTAAGCGACTGATGACAGATGGGACATATGCTTTTCTCCATACTCCGAACAAAAAACACCCTGATCGGGATTCCATTCTAAAACGTATTTTGATATACTGATCATGCTAATAACTTAGTAAGGATCCTCCCTGATGACTCGGCGCGAACCATAGAGTCAGGGAGGATCTCTTTTTGTCCTCCACAATATTATTATGGACATTATATCCGTCTATTTACGGACAGGCAAGGCTGGCTACTATAGGACGATTGGTTCCGGCATAAACACTCAGGGCTTTTTTTTGGCTCGATTCAAGTATAATATACTTATGGAAAAGTGCATGAACACTAAAAAAAACTCAACTTAATTAAGGGTCAATCACAAAAACTGTGGGATTTTCCCAAGTTGACATGGAGCCTCTGTCGGCGTGGTTCCGCCAGCCTTGCCGCTATGCTGCATAAATGCTGGGCTAGTCGGCCAGTCAGGCTACCACGTCGACCTCTCCGTGTAAACAGGGAAAATCATAATCCCACATAAAAAGTGATTGAGCCTTAATTAAGCTAAACTTGAAGGGTTCAGCAAGGCGGAAATTATCCTGAGTTTGGGAGTTAGTGCCAACAAAATCATGATTTCAAATCTGCAAAACGTTCAACAGAGCGGGTTGCAGACTTTTTTAAGTTTTCAAATGGATTATTATATTGTCCTGTTATATACTGTTATATTGTGGTATAATTAGTTAGGAAAGAATTGATTCGGGGAAAATAAAAAGCCATCATATGCAGTAAAGCATTGATGACCCGAAGCAATTTTTCCTATTGGACACAATCGCGTGAACTGGATCTGACTATGGGGATTCAATCAAACCCACCGCCTCGTGGATCAGGCAAAAGAGCTGTCTCCACTCTGTAAAACTTTGGAATTGGAACATCGTTGGAAAAAAAGGGGATGCTTCGCAGCCCCACCTGGGTGGAGCTTTTTTTGTATCGGGGCCCATGGTCATTCGATCTTTTTGACACTGGCGAGACTTTGTCGCCGGATGTTTGAACTTCCACAATGCCTGCAACAATTGACGTCGATCCCGTATATGCGGTTGAGAAGTTCAACTCCCGTCAGATCCTTTAAGACCGGTTTGATGATTTTCCCTTTGATCAGGGTCTGGATCAGCTTAAGTTTTTTACCTTTCGTTCGATTGCTAAGCAATCCGTAATGCCGGATTTTGACGAATCCCTTTGGAAGAACATGCATGAAAAATCTTCGGATAAATTCCTCATGCCCGAGAGTGAGCGTTTTTTTCGTACCGGTTTTGTAGTCCTTCACCCGAAAAGTAACCGATTTGTCGCCGACCTCAAGGATCCTGGAGTTGCTGATGGCGATACGATGCGTATATCGGCCCAAATACTCAATCACCTGGTCCGCGGATTTGAACGGTTCTTTGAGGTAGGGAATCCATTCTTTGGCATAAAGCTTCGTCAGGAATTGGTTGAATTCGCGAGGAAATTGGAGCAGGCTCAGTTCACCAGGGAAAGCCAGAGTCTTTTTGAGTGAGAGTTTTTTAAGACCGTCCAGGAATTTGCCTCGAAAGAGCTTTGAAACAACCTTAATGGGAAAGAGAAATTTCTTGCCTGAAGTCACGAATCGACCGGCATCGGTGAGACCACCGCCCAGAACGATCGCGTGAATATGTGGATGAAACGACAGGTTGCTGCCCCAGGTATGAAGGACACTGATGAAGCCGATGTCCGCACCTAAAAACTTTTGTCGCGGGCCAGATCCATCAGAGTTTCCGAGCTGGCGCTGTACAGGAGGTTGTAGAGTGCCCGTTTGTTGGCATAGATCAGTGGGTTCAACTCTTCGGGCACGGTGAAGACCGCGTGGAAATAAGGAGCATCAATGACATCTGCCTTTTGGGCATCGATCCATTTTTCCTTTTTCAGGGATTGGCAGCAGGGGCAATGGCGATTTCTGCAGGAATTGTAGTGGAAATGGGTTTTGCCGCAGTCCTGGCAAATGGTCTGGTTACCGCCCATAGCCGGTGTCTTGCAGCTCATGATCGCCTCTGCCACTTTGTTCGACTCATAGTTCATACCGTATTGTTCCAGATAACCAAGGTAACCCTGATCAAAGACCTGCTGGATTTTGTGCATTACAAACCACCATCAAAGGGATTTGTGAAGTTGACAGGCCCGGTTCTTGCCAGATGGATGTATATGGTGGTGCTGTTTATGGATTTGTGTCCCAGCAGTTTCTGGATGGTAAGAAGATCTGTCCCACTCTCATAGAGATGAGTGGCAAATGCGTGGCGAAATGAGTGAGCGGTCACATGCTTGCTCCAGTTAAGGCTTTTCAGATGGAGAGAAATGAGACGTCCGAAAAAACCTAAATTCCCGAAAAATTATAACGTGGATGGCGGGTCTACTCCCAAGTTCGTATACAAGCCTTCCTGCTTCTTGGTCACTTCGCCTACTTGGAGAGCCTTCCCTGGATTTTCAAATGCTTCTATGACATCAAGTTCGTCTAGTAGCTCCTGCATGGTGTAGTTTTGGAATAGACCCTTATCGGCCATCGTCTTTTTCAAATGGGACATAAAAATCAGGGCAATGAATTGGACAAACAGCTTTCCGTCCAGCGAGCTTTCAGATGAGACTGCAGTTCGCCTCAGATTGAGCCTTTCTTTAAGATTCCCAAACGCCTTCTCGACCAGATCTTTGTTACGGTAAATCTCCAAGGCTATGATGGGATCCTTGATGTCGTTACTTAACAGCGCGAAAAAGCCATAGTCCTTTTCAGCTCGAGTGATGGCATCCTGTTTGGGAATGATCTTGATTCCACGTACCGGGGTATCTGACAGTTCAAAGTATTTGGCGTACTGCTTCTCGTTCTCTGGTTTTCGATTTCCGCTCGTAAGCTCAGCCTCCAACTGATCCAGCATCAGATTGAAGCGGCTCTCATGTTCCAACGCCTTCTCGCTACTGTAATAGATGTGCAGATACATGCGGCGAGTATCCTTGATGACATCGCCTTTGCGGGGTCTTGTTTGAGAGTAGTTCCATTCAATGGCGGTGGAATGGCTGTATAACTGATAGATTGAGTTGTAGTTGGTCCTTGTTTTTATGCTGTCTCTGACTTTGTCTAATTCTTTTCGCACAAACTTCAGGGATACTTTGGTGGCAATCAGGAATTTCAGGTTGTTCTGATAAAGGGCATTGATGTTGGCTTCACTGTAAAAGCCACGATCCATGACCAGTTTAACTTTGCCAAAATCAAGTTGCTTTAAGTCGGCCAGCAATTTCTTCAGGGTCGAGATATCGCTGATGTTGCCGGCCAGCTTTCTGTAGTAGAACGGCAAGCCTGAGTCTTCTCCAAAGAGCAGCGCCAGGTTAATCTGGGGAAGCGGATCATGATCCTTGTTCATCCCATATTTGACTTGTTTGAGAGACTCTGAATAGGACGAAATGCTGGTGGTATCATAGGCCCAATATTCATTTTCCATCCGGCGCTTGCCCTGCAAGCGAAAGAAACGTTCTTTTGCTTCTTCCGTAATCATCGAGAACAGATCACTGCTTCGTTGGGAAGAGATGCAGGCCCCATGTGGATGAAAATGGGTCCTATCCCATTTCGGGAAACGAAGAAGGGAGTTGCGGTCCTCCAAAATCAAATAGTAGGCCACGGAGAGGATCTTCTTATAAATCTGCGGAAAGCATGCCTTCAAGTCTTGTGTGATGCCCAGCTGCTCCCCGATCGCATCAAACAGATACGTAGCGCCAAAATAACCATGCCGAGTGGAAGTAGATGGAGTCGGCCCTGGTTTAATCACAGTGGAGACCGGAGGTTGAGTGAGTCGTTTGGAAGGGATCAGATTGCCCTGTTCATCACGTTTGCCAATACAAACACGCTTACTTCGAGACTGTTTCTTCTCTTTGTCCCAGTAGTCGATGGATTCGTAGACGTAGATAACTCCGTTTTTCTTGTTTTTGACATCGATGATATTCATGCGCCACCTCACGTTATAATTATAACGTGTTTATGAGGCAAAATCAAGAGAAATTATGCTGCTAATCCAGTGATATCAACGATTTCCAGCATTCCCCGTTATAATTCGCCGGGAATCCAGGAAAAAAGCGCTCTTCACTGGTCCATCCCCTTTTTTTTTGGGGAAAAGCCATCCCCTGGGTCGCCCATATTGATAATAATATTTTGTTAGGATGAGTACCGCTTTTTTAGAGAGCGTGGCATACCGCTCGGACCGGTTTTTCGAAGCCCGTATAAAGATTCGGCCATCCTGGTAATGGATATCTTCAAAGCGCAAATGACAAAGCTCAGACAACCGGAGTCCAGAGGAATACAGTAATGCAACGCAGGCTTTGAGTCGCAGGTCAGTGATAGAGTTGATAAACGCCATGGTTTCATCCACCGAAAGAACCTCTGGAAGGTAAGACTTGATCGTCATGGCGGGAACTTCGTACCGGTCCCACGGTTGCTTCAGGAGATAGAGCCTGAAAAATCGTATTTGAGAGGTATGGGCATTGATGCTGTGGTTGGAAAGCTTCTTTGTCTTCTTCAAGTAGAGGATGTAGGTCCTGATATTTTCGTAGGATGCGTCCTTGGGCTGGATGCCCATGGAGTCAAGCCACTCGAGATAAGATTTGAGGAAGGATCGATAACTTTTTTTGGTATTTGATGAGAGATCTCTGAGTTCGAGATAATTAGTTAGGAAAGAATTGATTCGGGGAAAATAAAAAGCCATCATATGCAGTAAAGCATTGATGACCCGAAGCAATTTTTCCTATTGGACACAATCGCGTGAACTGGATCTGGCTATGGGGATTCAATCAAACCCACCGCCTCATGGATCAGGCAAAAGAGCTGTCTCCACTCTGTAAAACTTTGGAATTGGAACATCGTTGGAAAAAAAGGGGATGCTTCGCAGCCCCACCTGGGTGGAGCTTTTTTGTATCGGGGCCCATGGTCATTCGATCTTTTTGACACTGGCGAGACTTTGTCGCCGGATGTTTGAACTTCCACAATGCCTGCAACAATTGACGTCGATCCCGTATATGCGGTTGAGAAGTTCAACTCCCGTCAGATCCTTTAAGACCGGTTTGACGATTTTCCCTTTGATCAGGATCCGGATCAGCTTAAGTTTTTTGCCTTTCGTTCGGTTGCTGAGCAATCCGTAATGCCGGATTTTGACGAATCCCTTTGGGAGAACATGCATGAGAAATCTTCGGATAAATTCCTCATGCCCAAGAGTGAGCGTTTTTTTCGTACCGGTTTTGTAGTCCTTCACCCGAAAAGTAACCGATTTGTCGCCGACCTCAAGGATCCTGGAGTTGCTGATGGCGATACGATGCGTATATCGGCCCAAATACTCAATCACCTGGTCCGCGGATTTGAACGGTTCTTTGAGGTAGGGAATCCATTCTTTGGCATAAAGCTTCGTCAGGAATTGGTTGAATTCGCGAGGAAATTGGAGCAGGCTCAGTTCACCAGGGAAAGCCAGAGTCTTTTTGAGTGAGAGTTTTTTAAGACCGTCCAGGAATTTGCCTCGAAAGAGCTTTGAAACAACCTTAATGGGAAAGAGAAATTTCTTGCCTGAAGTCACGAATCGACCGGCATCGGTGAGACCACCGCCCAGAACGATCGCGTGAATATGCGGATGAAACGACAGGTTGCTGCCCCAGGTATGAAGGACACTGATGAAGCCGATGTCCGCACCTAAAAACTTTTTGTCGCGGGCCAGATCCATCAGAGTTTCCGAGCTGGCGCTGTACAGGAGGTTGTAGAGTGCCCGTTTGTTGGCATAGATCAGTGGGTTCAACTCTTCGGGCACGGTGAAGACCGCGTGGAAATAAGGAGCATCAATGACATCTTCCTTTTGGGCATCGATCCATTTTTCCTTTTTCAGGGATTGGCAGCAGGGGCAATGGCGATTTCTGCAGGAATTGTAGTGGAAATGGGTTTTGCCGCAGTCCTGGCAAATGGTCTGGTTACCGCCCATAGCCGGTGTCTTGCAGCTCATGATCGCCTCTGCCACTTTGTTCGACTCATAGTTCATTCCGTATTGTTCCAGATAACCAAGGTAACCCTGATCAAAGACCTGCTGGATTTTGTGCATTACAAACCACCATCAAAGGGATTTTTGAAGTTGACAGGCCCGGTTCTTGCCAGATGGATGTATATGGTGGTGCTGTTTATGGATTTGTGTCCCAGCAGTTTCTGGATGGTAAGAAGATCTGTCCCACTCTCATAGAGATGAGTGGCAAATGCGTGGCGAAATGAGTGAGCGGTCACATGCTTGCTCCAGTTAAGGCTTTTCAGATGGAGAGAAATGAGACGTCCGAAAAAAGCGCTCTTCACTGGTCCATCCCCTTTTTTGTTGGGGAAAAGCCATCCCCTGGGTCGCCCATATTGATAATAATATTTTGTTAGGATGAGTACCGCTTTTTTAGAGAGCGTGGCATACCGCTCGGACCGGTTTTTCGAAGCCCGTATAAAGATTCGGCCATCCTGGTAATGGATATCTTCAAAGCGCAAATGACAAAGCTCAGACAACCGGAGTCCGGAGGAATACAGTAATGCAACGCAGGCTTTCAGTCGCAAATCGTTTATGGAGTTGATAAACGCCATGGTCTCATCCACCGAAAGAACCTCTGGAAGGTAAGACTTGATCGTCATGGCGGGAACTTCGTACCGGTCCCACGGTTGCTTCAGGAGATAGAGCCTGAAAAATCGTATTTGAGAGGTATGGGCATTGATGCTGTGGTTGGAAAGCTTCTTTGTCTTCTTCAAGTAGAGGATATAGGTTCTGATATTCTCGTAGGATGCGTCCTTGGGCTGGATGCCCATTGAATCAAGCCACTCGAGATAGGATTTGAGGAAGGATTGATAACTCTTTTTGGTATTTGGTGAGAGGTCCCTGAGTTCGAGATAATGTTCCATCTGAGAGAAATAAGATTCTAAAATAAATTGATCCATCGAGGTACTCCTTTCAAAAAGCGCAGTAATGCATTGGGCATCAGCGCCTTGGGTGGAGACCTGGATGGGCAGATTAAAAAAGTTGTGTTGTTGTGGTGGCTAAAATATGGTAACATAGGCGTGCAAATAGTAGTTGCTCTCCTTTGGTTATTTGTTGTTTGTAGTGAATCCACAATAAACCATAAATGGAGGTGTAGCTACTATTTGTTTTTTTTGCACAAACAAGCCTCTGTCAAACCAAGAGGCATAAGTATAAAATTTTAACAAAGAACTATCGCGTAGCGATTTTGTTCAATGTTCCATTTGAGAGAAATAAGATTCTAAAATAAATTGATCCATCGAGGTACTCCTTTCAAAAAGCGCAGTAATGCATTGGGCATCAGCGCCTTGGGTGGAGACCTGGATGGGCAGATTAAAAAAGTTGTGTTGTTGTGGTGGCTAAAATATGGTAACATAGGCGTGCAAATAGTAGTTGCTCTCCTTTGGTTATTTGTTGTTTGTAGTGAATCGACAATAAACCATAAATGGAGGTGTAGCTACTATTTGTTTTTTTTGCACGAACAAGCCTCTGTCAAACCAAGAGGCATAAGTATAAAATTGTAACAAAGAACTATCGCGTAGCGATTTTGTTCAATGATAGCAACAAAATCTCTGCGGGGAGGTGTCCCATGTACGTGGCAATTACCGGTTCCGGTAAGTATCGAGTCATCCAATTTCGGGAAGACAAACGGATTCCCGGAACCGGTGGTAAAAAGATAAAGGTCATTGAGACCCTGGGCAACTACGAGAAGATGTTGGCTCAAGACCCCGATGTCATTGCTAAATTAAAAGAAGAAGCGCGCAGGCGCACGCTTGAACAAAAAGAGTCCAATGCCCCCTTGACGGTATCTTTGTCCACTCAAGAATTAGGGGATGAATCGGAAGTCACCCAAAGCTATCGCTTCGGCCATAGCCTGATCCGGAGGCTTTGGGAGACAATGAAACTGGACCACCTGCTTGCAAAGACCGTCGGTAAACGGGATCAACAGGAGGTCGTGGACATGATCTTCGATCTGCTGGTTCACCGCTTAATGGATCTAGCCAGTATCCTATCCTGTGCAAAGGATCAAGTGGATTTTGCCGGGTTAACCGAGATGAAACTTGACCGGCTCTATGATGTGCTGGATGTCCTGACCGAGTCAAAGGACGAGCTCATCTCCCATTTGGCGATGTTCTTTGAGAAGAACACCAACCGAGAACATCACCGCGGCTATTACGATGTGACGACCTACGCCTTTGAGAGCACCCGCTGGGGCGAACTAAGGATGTTTGGATTTTCCAAGGATCACAAAAACAATGAAGTCCAGGTCTTCATGGGACTTCTGATCGATAATAACGGGATCCCCGTAACCTATGAGCTCTTCCCAGGGAACACGATGGATCAGAGCGCCCTGATCACTGCTGTTGAGCGTCTTCGCGAAATCTACCGGATGGAGAAAATCACCATCATCGCTGATCGCGGACTCTACGGCGGACCGAATCTGGAATACCTGTGCAAAGCAGGTAATGACTTTGTCATCAGCTACTCGCTCAAACGCTCCTCCAAGGAATTCAAACAGCTGGTGTGGGATGAGGCCGGCTGGACCCAGATCGTCGATTCAAAGACGAGTGAGCTTCTGCGGAGAGAAAAAGTCGTGACGCAGGAATTCAAGTATAAAGTGCCTCTGACTGAGGAAGAAATGGAAAGTGCCAGGAGCAAACCGGGCAGGCCACGTAAGACGAGAGAGGAGAGCGTCCCGGTCAAGATCCACGTGACCTGGACCTCCAGTCGAGCGAGCAAAGACTACGCAGATCGGCAGCGTATGCTGAATAAATTAAACAAGAAAATGGATAAGCCCTACCAGCTGAAAACCTCGCTCAAGCGGGGCGTCAACCAGTTTCTGGAGATGGAACAGGATACCTCCGACTGGAAGATCAGCGAAGAAAAGGTCAGAGAGGCCGAGCAATATGACGGCTATTACGCAGTCATAACGAACAATCTGGCCTTGACCACCGAAGAGGTCACAACGTGCTACCATGGCTTGAGGAAGATCGAAGAGAGCTTTCGGGTGCTTAAGTCCGACTTAGAGGCAAGACCGGCGTACGTTCACACCGACAAACACATCAGAGGTCACTTCGTGTTGTGTTTCATTGCCTTATGCATGGTCCGCTACACTCAGTATCTGGTGGTGGAGCATGAGATGCCCCCGATCTCAGCGGGAGTGCTGATGGATACCCTTGAGGAGCCCAGAGTGGTGGTTCAGGGCACATTCCCTGACATCATCCTGACGCCCATCAAGGTATCGAATACTTACTTAAACTTGCACCGGGTCCTGGGAATGAAACCCTTGAGAAAGAGCATGACCCTGACTCAATTCCGTAGCATTACGAAACTTGATTTGCTAGAGAACATAAAATAACAGGACAAAAAACGCCCTTGAAATCGATCAAAATGAGTGATTTCAAGGGCGTTGACATATTCATCTCCCAAACTCAGGATCTTTATTCTTCATATATTTTGTTTTCGCGTACTTGCCACTTTTTATGACATCACTGGAAAGACTGAAAATGTACACGGGCTTTTTTTGCTCATAGATATAACCAACTTCCTGTTTAATAGTGGCGACCGTTCCTTTAGTGATGGTAATTCCATCCTCGAAGTCCACGGTAAAAGCGGAAGACAGCGCGCAGCTGCATCGTCAGCATTCTGCAGATTGGACTTTTGCCAGGTTACCATCCCGATGTCCACCGCAATCGCCGCAAAACCTATGAGCACTACCATCATGAGAGCAACCAGAACTAAGGCCTGGCCACCCTCTTCTTTCAATATCTTTTTCACAATCTTCATTGTAAAACCCCGTGAGATTCGAATTTTTCAACTGATCCTTTACTTCTATGCATTCAGGAATCGGATGCTCACTGGACCGCTCTTTGTTCTCTTTATCGGCGGAAAGCATTCACGTTAAGGACGATGGGATCGAAGAGAAACGGAGGGGCTCCGACTACCATTCGGATCCGGCTTCCGTCACGTTTACAGATCCTGAAGCCACACATATTTCTGTGGGGCAATAGAGGATCGAGGGATCAAGCATTTAATAACTATTGAGAAAGGAATGACTGGAGAGATACCGACTGTTTCTTGGAAAATTCATCCAAAAGTACTGAGTTGACCTAATTCCCCCTTTCACGAAAGTCCATTAATTTGATATGAAATAATAATTGCATAATAATGATTATTTTCACAATTAAATTCTACCATTAATTGTTGGATAAGTGAGGAATTCTTTGCTCAATTCATTATTTGTTTACCCGGCACATTTCGAGATGCAGTTACATGGATGCTTATATGGGAAATTTCAGAAATTCTTTCTGGAAAAGTACATATTGTTCGGATTAATAATGAATTTTTTAGAATTGTCCGTTACAATGAAAACAGCTGGATCTGACAGTGCCCATGGATCCACAGAATACCCCGACAAGGAGAATTTTATGAATCAGAAACTGAAATCAGCTGTTAAGATCCTGGTCTTTGTCCTGGTTCTCCTGCTGCCTGTCCAGTCCATGGCTCAGGTTATGAAAACCACGATTGATCTGCCATTAAGAGCCAGAGCATCGAGCACATCCACGAAACTGGGGGTGATCCCCAAGGGGACCGAAATCAACATTGACCGAACCACGGGGAACTGGGTGCTGACTGCCTATGCCGGAAAGGCCGGATATAGCGGGCTCAAGTATCTTACACCGACAGCCAATACGGAGATGTGCGCAGTTACGACAGATTTAAGGCTGCGCAGCGGCCCGGGTACTTCCTATGCATCTTTGCTGAAGATTCCAAAGCATACCCCCATTCCGGTATTTGAACGGCAGGGCAACTGGATCAAGACGGTCTGGTCAGGGAAGATCGGCTGGGTGGGGGTCAAATACACGAAAACCATGATTGAAATGCCACAGCTGCAGATAACGCTTCAGACCAGTTTCCGAACCGGACCGGGATCGTCCTACAGTCGAATCGGTTATGTGCCGCGTTCCGCCATCATTCCGGTTCTGGGCACATCGGGCAACTGGGTAAAATCCTGGTACTTCGGACGAATCGGCTGGATCAGCCGGTCATATCTGGCCCAGCCCATGACATCAGGTTTCCGGACGCAAGCCCTGCCGGACCTTTCCGGTTTTTCTAATCACGAATTAAACTGGGATTACACGAAAACTGCCACTCTGTCTGCTTTCCCGGAACTTGGCGGCGCCTACCGCTATGAGGACAATGCCGTCCATCTGACCTTTGACTGCGGATATGAAAATGGATATACTGCCCAATATCTGGATGTACTGAAGGCCAATGGCCTGCGGGCTCGCTTCTATGTTACGGGCTTCTTTATCAAGACGGAACCTGAACTGGTTCGCCGGATGCTGGCCGAAGGCCATGAAGTGGGAAACCATACCGACATCCATCCGGACAGTGTCGCTCTGATGGAGCAGTCACCTCAACTCGTCTATGATGACATGGTCGGGTGGGAAGAGCTGTTTCATGATGCGACAGGTTCTTACCCTTCCACCTGGTTCTACCGGGCTCCCTCCGGGATTTATTCCGAACGTACCCTCGCACTGGTGCAGTGGATGGGATATCAATCTGAATTCTGGGAGGTAGCGCTGGATGACTGGAACCCGCAAAAGCAGATGACACAGGAAGCCACCATGCATGTATTGAAACGCGATACCAAACCCGGTTCCATTGTTCTTCTGCATTGCGTCTCCTCCACCAACATCAAAATTTTGCAGGAATACATAGACTGGATCCACGCTCAGAGCTGGACCATCGCAACTCCCTGAACCACCTAAAAAAAGCTGAAGCAGAGATCGATCTCTGCTTCAGCTTTTTTTATAGTGCCCATTCGATTGATTACCAACAAGTCAAAGTCAAAGTCAAAGCCACAAGTCACACCAGGCATCCACCTTGGAACACTTTCGATCCATAAGGTGTCCAGAAGATATTTGAAATTTTCATGAATTGAATCCGGACAGAGGTCAGCTGTCGAAATCAGGCGTGGAAATTCGGGGACTGATTTGTCAGGAACGCCGGCCTGTGCGCTATTTCAGGAGTGATACGGGATTGTAATACAATCTTTCGGAAAAAGGCTAAAATGAAATCACCAGGAAGAAAGCTTATAATTAAGCTAAGAAGAGAATCCAGTTTAACCGGACACCAGGATCACGGAGTATGATCATTCGAACCTTCAATCAACGCCCCATGTTCCTTTTCGTCATTTCAAATTTTGAACAACCCATTATGTAATAAAGAAGCAGACAGGCTGGCATCACTGAACTCAATCGGTACGATTCATCCCAGATGCATCAGATTTGAAAATACAGTTGGATATCACGACAAGCCTCCTGAACTTGAAAATATTTGCGCAGCGCGATCGAAAAGGGATCAATTTCAGTATCACTGCATTTCACACTTTTCTTGGACTCCGCAACAATATCAGTCTTTCGATTGAAAGACTGGCAGGATACGGCGATTGCCGTCCGAAGATTGATCTTCGGGGAGGTAGAATTGATGAAACGCTTTAAAACAGCCAGCGCCTGCCTGCTGCTGGTCAGTCTGAGCCTGATGCCGGTGCAGACCCTGGCGGGACAGGTCATGAAGACGACGATTGATTTAAGGCTGAGGGAAGCTCCCACCACAGCGTCTGAGACACTGGACATTATCCCGAAGGGGACATCGCTTGATATTTTCAGCACCACCGGCAACTGGGCGAAAACCAGCTATAACAGCAATTCGGGATACGCGGGTCTAAAATACCTGGCACCTACGGCTCAGTCCAGAATGGGTGTTGTGAAAACCACTCTGAATTTAAGGTCCGCCCCGTCGTTGACAGCCACCATTTTAAGGACCATTCCGAGCTATACACCGATCCCGCTTTATGAAAAAAGCGGAACGTGGGTGAAGACGGTCTGGTCCGGAACAATCGGATGGGTCAGCCTGAATTACACCAAGCCCATTGACGGCCTGCCCAGAATGAAAACCACTACGAACCTGCGTCTGAGAACCGGTCCTTCTACCAGATACTCAATTCTGATGACGGTTCCTTCAGGGACGCCAATCCCGGTACTGACAACCAGCAATGGGTGGGTAAAAACCTGGATCTATGGAATGACGGGCTGGATGAGTCAGAATTATCTGACTCCCGCCAAGTTCCCGATTCTGCGGCCTGACGTGCCGCCAGACTGGATCATTTACTATTCCAATGCGAAGATGGAGTGGTCCCATACGTACCCTCAGGATTATCATTACGGCTACCCGGAACTGGATTCCCACTACCGTTACAGTGACGGGAAGGTTCATCTGACCTTTGATGCCGGATTTGAAAATGGATTAACGGCAGGCTTTCTTGATGTACTGAAAGCCAAAAATGTCAAAGCCAGGTTTTATCTGACCGGAACCTACCTGAGAGATCATCCAACCCTGGTGAAACGAATGCTCAACGAAGGGCATCAGGTGGGAAATCACTCCTGGAGCCACCCGGATACAGTGGATCTGATGGCTGATTCCATGGCATTGGTCTACAATGATCTGATGCGGTGGGAGAACCAATATAAAGCAGCGATTGGACAGTCACCGGCCCGCTGGTACTATCGTCCGCCTTCTGGGATTTTTTCGGAACGGACACTGGGACTGGTTCACTGGATGGGTTATACCACGGAACTCTACCAGGTTGCTCTGCGGGACTGGGATCCGGAGAATCAGCTTTCCCCGGAAGTTACGCTGGAGTCGCTGCTGAATCAGACGAAGCAGGGTTCCATTGTACTGCTTCATGTCGTTTCCAGTTCAGACCTGGAAGTCCTGGGGAAATACATCGATACGATCCGGGCCAAGGGATGGAGCTTTGCGCTTCCTTAGGAACTCGATATGACCAAATGATGAACTCAGGGAATAAACCCGAAAATGATTTAGCACAATTGAATAGCATAAGGTGCATTGTGCCTGAGTTTGACAAGAATTAGCAATGTGATGCTTATAATTTCAAAAATGAAAAAACCGTTAAAAAACTATTTACGAAAAAAAGTTAAAAAAACAGTTGATTTAATAGCTGGGATACGTTATGATGTACTTAATCCAAAAGAAAAGCCTCTGATGGATAACAGATCAATACTTAACGAATTCAGTTATTCCTTGATATTTATTGTCAAGGGAGCGAGAATCCACCAGATCAAGATCCGATCGAAAGTTTCGGAAGCCAACCAAACTCGTTAGGAACAAATCAAAAACTAGTCAATGATCCCAATCCTTCAACATTAGTTCGGATCAAACCTTACCAATGAAAGGGCCAAATCAAGAACAAGTTCACGATCCAATCCAAAACAAGTGTAACTGGTAAACCAAAACAATCAATACTCGGAACCAAATCAGTAAACCAAGTCAAGGACCAAATCAAAAACCAAGTCAAGATCCAAGATCCAGCTAAAGTTAGGGATGAAAACCCAAACCCAAGTAAGATCCAACATTAAGACCAAGTTAATGATCCGATCCAAAACTATCGTTTCAGATGATGATCCGGAAACATTCTCACAACCATCGAAAAGTATCTGAATCCAAAAGAAGCCGATCCAACGGATGATGTTGCACCAGTGATTGATTTCAATAATATCTTCTATGATATTCACGCAAATTAAATCCTGAGGCAGCAAATCAAGCAATCGAGGTGGTAGCCGATGCAGGAAGAACTGAAGGCATCTCCACCAAAAACATCAGCATAAAAGATCAAAATTTGACTTGTATATCTGGATAAGAATATGATCGCAAGATCATCTCTTATATAACCAGCAGTCATCGAATCCAATGATTCATGATCTTGTATAACTACAATATGCTGGTGTGGATGGAGTTCCTGAAGTTACAACGAAAATGGAGCCAGCCGCAGATCCGAAAGGGATCAACGGTTCATGCTACAGTGCGATAGGCACAAGCATAGTATGTACAAATCCGGAAGGGATTAGAACATTACCTGTACAAACCTGGAAGAGGTTATAACAAATCAGGCATCCATTTGAGTTAAGGGAACAACTAAATATTGTTTTCTAAGGATAAAGGCAGCAGATGACGATCTGCTGTCTTTTCTTTGGGAATGACTTTTAGCCTGTGGTTTGAGTTTTGCATTATTGGAGATGAAAACATATTATATTGTTTTCATCCAGTTAACAGAGCGTAAAAACCTTTTTGATATGATTAGAAAAAATATGAGATATCAACAAGGATGGGTATAGATTATGCAGAATTCAACCAATAAACTGAAACGTGATCTGGATCTGACCGGCGCAGTAGCTGTGGGGCTGGGCGCTGTGATCGGAGCCGGCATATTTGTGGTAACCGGGCTGGCTGCCGGACTGGCCGGACCGGCTTTTTTACTGGGCATGCTGATCGCGGGGTTCGCGGCGACATGCAATGGCCTGTCCTCGGCAAAACTGGCCAGTGTTTATCCGGCATCCGGCGGAACCTATGAGTATGGATATCAGGTTTTGAATCCGGCAACCGGTTTTGCAGCCGGCTGGACATTTCTGTTATCCAAGCTGTCGGCCGGAGGTGTTGTCGCTCTCGGATTTGGCAGTTATCTGAGTCAGCTGATTCCCGGGGTGAATCCTCAGGCGGCCGCACTCACTGCCATAGCGATCCTGACGCTGGCCAATCTGGCAGGCATCAAGAAGGTGGGGCGAATGAACCAGATCATCGTCAGTGTGACGATTCTGGGTTTACTCTACTTTATCATCTCGGGATTGGGCGCTTTCAAGCCGGAAAACCTGATTCCCTTTGCACCAAGCGGCTGGCGCAGTGTCCTGCAGTCGGCCGGTCTTCTGTTCTTTGCCTTTACCGGCTATGCCCGGATTACAACACTGGGCGGTGAAGTGCAGGAACCCAAAAAAACCATACCAAGGGCCGTGATAATCACTTTGATTGCTTCCGTTATTCTGTACAGTCTGGTAGGTCTGGCTGCAGTCGGATCCGTTGGCAGCGCGGCACTTGCGGGCTCTTCGGCCCCGCTGGAGGCCGCAGCCAGACAGCTGGGCACCCCCGGAATCACGACCATCATCGGACTGGCGGCCTGTACCGCTATGCTGGGAGTTCTGCTCTCCCAGATTCTGGGCATTTCCCGGATGATGTACGCCATGTCTGAGCGCAGTGACCTGCCCCGGTTCTTCAGCCGGGTCAGTCCCACCGGAGTGCCAGCCCTGAGCATCGGTATCACCGCGGCCATTATCGCGATCCTGGTTATGATCGGTTCCATTCCCGTGATCGCCCGGACGGCCACTTTTGCAATCCTGCTGTACTATACCCTGGCGAACCTGGCAGCCCTGCGCATGAAGGAAGGCAAGGGACTGTTCCCCGACTGGATTTCCTGGGCCGGGTTGATTGCCTGTCTGGTTATGGCCCTGACCATGGACTGGACCGTGATTGCTTCCGGACTGGGAATTCTTCTGGCTGGATTTCTTCTCCGATTTGTAGTACAAAAGGCCGGAAAATAGGATATCATGGAATGACAGAACTTGAATGGAGGTCAGCACATGAAGAAAGCACTGATCGTTGTCGACTATTCCTATGATTTTATCGCCACGGACGGAAAACTGACCTGCGGGGAGCCCGGACAGGCGATTGAGTCAGCTCTTGTCGAGCGGATTCGTCAGTTTGTGGAACAGGGAGACCTGGTCATCTTCACCATGGATGTTCATGAAGCCGATGACCCCTGCCATCCGGAGAGCCGGTTGTTTCCGCCCCACAATATTCGAGGAACGAAAGGCCGGGAGCTGTATGGACGGGTAAAGGATGTATATGAGCAATACCAGGGAAAGCCAAGCGTGCACTGGTTTGACAAAGTACGGTATTCCTCTTTCTACGGAACGCCGCTGGATGCCCTTTTGCGCAGTCATGGCGTCGATACCGTCGTCATCACCGGCGTCTGCACGGACATTTGTGTCCTGCACACAGCATTTGATGCCTATAACCTTAGTTACCGCATCGAGATCCCGCTTTCCTGTGTGGCCTCATTCAATCCGGCCGGACATCAGGCTGCCCTGGATCATTTTAAGAATTCACTGGGCGCAGATCTTACTGAATAAAAATTATCTGAACAGGAATCAATCACCAGGAGGCGGTAAACGATGGATCAAAAGAATAACAGTCAATCCAGACAGACCGTCTTGCTGCTGGCCATCCTGCTGGTGATATCTGCGGTGCTGGGATATGGAACAAGAACCAGGCTGCCCGGATGGTTTGGCCAGGGCACCCCGCCGGTCACTATGACTCCGAAACCAGCCACACCAGCCATGGACTGGACGAAACTGGAGGATATCAAAAGCCACGTGATAAATATGTACAATGGCCCCATTGTTGAGAACACCCTGCTGGAAGGAGCCTTGAAAGGCATGGTCAATTCCCTTCAGGGCGGCGGCCAGTACTTCAATGCCCGGGAATTCGCGGAAATCCAGGCCAGGCCTTCCCTGATCCGGGGAACCGGGATCCACCTCGGGGTGGAGGACGGACGGCTGATTGTCCTCCGAGTGGATGAAGACAGTCAGGCGGAGAAGGCGGGAATTTATCCCGGTGATATTCTCCTCAAGATCAATGAGCGGGTTTATACCGGGAATGAAATTGAGGCTGCTCGCAATTTAATGCTTCATAATGATCGTCGAACGGTTTCCCTGCAGCTGCTCCGGGAGGATCATCAGTACAACGTCCTGGTCGGACTTCGACTTCTGACTCCCCAGAAAGTACGATCCCTGGTAAAGGATGGCATCGGGATCCTGCGAATTCCTGAATTCAATGAGCGAGTGGAACAGGAGCTGGATAAACGGTTTGAGGAGATGACCCGGGCAGGTGCTCAGGCGTTTGTTCTGGATCTGCGCGACCTGCCGGCGGGCAAGATTACGGAGGCTGTGCGGCTGGCCGGAAAGTTTATTCCGCAGGGACAGGCCATTGTGACAATCAGGGATACCAGAGGCAGCACACGCCAGTTTACCTCGGACAGCGGGCTCCTGGCCGGAAAACCGGTGGTCGTCCTGATCAACAGCCGAAGCGAAGGTACTGCCGAATTTGTGGCCGGTGCTCTGAAGAAACAGGCGAATGCTCTCCTCGTCGGAGAAGCCACTCCCGGCGAAGGCCGAGTTTACTCATACATCAACCTGCCGCAAGGCGAGGGCATTAAACTGGTCACCGGCTACTACATCCTACCCGATGGACAGGAGATTCAGGATCGCGGGATACGCCCGGATCTGAATATTCCGGGCAGTCCGCTTCATACCAACAACCTGATTCAGCCGATGGATCTGCAGATGGCGCGGGCGCTGGAAGAGGCCGGAAACCGAATGATCACCCCGTAATGAATCATGTCCGGAAGGTAAGTACAAATCAGTTAGAGGGACAAACCAGTTGAGGGACCAAACAGCTAGAAGAGGCTGCGGTCAGAGAAAACATACCCGACAGTAGAATTATTACGGATCGGATAAACTGAATAGAAAAACAGCACCCCTGGCATAGGAGGAAATCCCATGCCAGGGGTGAACGTTTTTAAGGGAGCTGATGTCAGTGATTGCCCTACAAGCAAATGGTTCCGATATCCAGTCGAAGGGTGAGCCAAACCTAAGCATTGGCAAATGACCGGGATTCACGTCCCCGGAGTTTCCCCTGAGCGGATTATCGGCGATTGAACGTTCGCAGAAGAAGATCTTCCAGTACGCCTTCATCCGCAAACGGGAGCAGTCCCTGAATCAGGAAGCTGCTGGCTGCGGGGCGCGATTTCAGCAGCAGATGAATCGTCTCAGAATCAAGGAAGGGAGCGAGTCCAAGAATGACATCCTCCGGGAGGGACTGGCCGGCCTGATCAGACTGCTTGATGATTCGATGCAGACCATCCCCGTCCAGGAAAGGTGCCAGCGCGATCAGGTGATCCGGTGAGATTTTCCCGGTTCGGACCAGTTCGATGGCCAGCAGTTCCAACGCGTCTGACTCGATAAAGGGGGAGGTGGAGAGCAGCAGGTCTCCCGTTACCGGGAGTTCCTTCTCAACGGCCAGGCGGATCAGTCCACCCAAATGTTCGCCGTCCAGGAAGGGCGCGATCGTACTGAGCAGCTGCGGCTCAAAGGTCTGATCCTGGCTGATGATCTGACGCAGCACCCGCTCCAGGGCATCCGAACTGAGGAAAGGTGCCATGGCGGCGATATCCTCAAACCGGAAGGACTGATCCTGGTTTTGCTCTTCATGAGTCGGTTCTTCTTGATCAGAGTCATTTTCGAACTGGGCTTTGGAGACCAGAGGAAGGATGGCTTCCGGATCAGCGGCCTTAGCTTCTATTGCGGAATGAAGCGTTTCAGGCAACCGATCCGATGCCGCCACTGCTTCGACTGCCTGGACTGGTTCGATTGACTGGATCGGCTTGATTGACATGATCGGTTCGATTTTTTGGATCGGTTCGATTTTTTTGATCGGTTCGATCGCCTGAGGAGGCTCGACCGCCTGTGGTGGTTCAATCACCGGGGGTTGTGGTGCCATCGGAGCAGACTGCCTCTGGCAGGGCTCAGCGGGAGGATTTCCTATTTGGTCCAGCAGCCGTTCTTCCAGATCCTTCGGTTTCATATAGGGAGCCGATTCGACCAGTTCGGCGACGCTGTGCGGTGTCTCCGTTCCGGAGGCTACTTTGACAATCCGGGCATCCTTATCGTTCCCCATCAGTTCGTCCAGAGAGATGTCAAACAGGGCAGACAGGTCCTTTAAGCGAAGCACATCAGGAATGGAAAGGCCCCGCTCCCAGTTGGATACGGCCTGGTAGGTTACACCCATCTGATCCGCCAGATCCTGCTGGGTCATATTCCGTTGTTTTCGATGACTGGAGATTCTTTTTCCGATTTGTTCCATTTCAAACATTAATTCGTTCTCCTTATTCAGATCCTGAGACGGTTTGTCCCGGAACCAGTTGAATGGTTTCATAATATGGTTTCCTCGTTTGGATTGATTCAGAGCTCCTGGTTCTATTCTATCGACGCAGGTTCACTTCGTCTATCAAGTGCTCCTTGATGAGTTGAAAATTGAGTCAGGCGGATGGATCCATCCTCTCAAGCACTGCTTTAGTTGAGTCTGGAAACAGCCGCCTGTCCCGGATGCCAAGATTTGCGCGTAAGAATGACAGATGAAATCTTTTCCTTGGGCAGGGAGAGTGTGATATGCTGAACTGGGTGATGCTGCATGAAAAATCTTAATTTAAAACAACTCCGAGTCTTTCTGACGGTAGCCGAAATGGGCAGTTTCACAGGCGCAGCCATGAAGCTGTTTCTGTCTCAGTCTACCATCAGCAGTCATATCCAGGCCTTGGAAGAAGAACTTGGCGTGGACCTGTTTCTGCGGGAAGCTAAGAAACAGATCCGCCTGACCAAAGAAGGCAATCGACTGATTCCCTATGCCAGGGAGATTATCAGCCGCTGCGATGCTCTGGAGCACAGCCTGTCAGGTTATGTGGAAAAAGAGCTGGTGATCGGGGCTTCCACCGTACCGGCCCAAAGTTTTGTTCCCCGGTATGTCTCTGAATTTCTGAAGAAGCATCCTGGTACATCTGTTTCAATTCACACCGGCGACAGCGAGGAAATTATGAATCTCCTGATGAACCATGAAATCCAGCTTGGATTTGTCGGAACCCATTACAACCGTCAGTCTCTGACCTATGAGGCCGTGGGGGAGGATCATCTGGTGCTTGTGACCCCCAATCTGCCGGAATTCTTCCAGATGAAGGAAAGAGGCGTGTATGGCAGGGAACTGCTGGATCAGCCGCTGATTCTCCGGGAAACCGGTTCGGGTACTCAAGCGATGGTTGATTTTTACCTCAACCGGCTGGAAGGTCGAAAGAAACCGCTGGCGCCGGTGGTGCGAACCTCAGACCCGGACTGTATTAAGGAACTGGTTCGTCTGGGGACCGGGGTGGCCCTGATGTCCGCCCGGACGGTTCAGGATGCCGTCAAGACTGGGCAGGTGATCCAGTTCGAACTGGAAGAGATTCCAGTGGTGCGACGGTTCTATATGATCCATCGTAAAAAAGGCGGATTGAGTGAACTTGGCCAGTCGTTTCTGGAGCTGGTCCGAACGGAGCCGTTTCAATCCTACTCATAAAATAAAAATAGGAACCATAAGCGGTTTGTTATCGATATTACCGATAACAAACCGCTTATGATTTAATCTAACTATTTGTAGCAAATTTAACAGCAATCTATAATCATGATAGGAAACAAACGATAATCAGAAGATTGCTTCTGTAAAAAGAGGATTCATATGAGTTATTTTATCGGAATTGACATCGGATCTACCAGTGCCAAGACCATTGTAATGGATCAGGATCGCAAGGTACTGCACCATCTGCTTCAGCCAACCGGCTGGAGCAGTGCGGATACAGCCCGGTCCATCGGGGACAGTTTGAAATCCCAGGGAGTGGATCCCTGGGAAGATCTTTGTGTAGCAACCGGCTACGGTCGGATTTCAGTTCCCTATGCCGACCGGCGCATCACTGAAATCAGCTGTCACGGGAGGGGAGCCTGCCATATACATGACACGCAGAACCTTACGGTCATTGATATCGGCGGCCAGGATACGAAGATTATCCGGGTCGACGAGGGAGTGGTCAGCGATTTCAACATGAATGACAAGTGCTCGGCCGGCACCGGCCGCTTTCTGGAAGTCATGGCCAATACCCTCGGAGTCACCCTGGATGAGATGTTTCAATTGGCTCAGTCCGGCGGAGGCACCTCCATCAGTTCCATGTGCACTGTATTCGCCGAGTCTGAAGTGATCAGCCTGATCGGACGGGGCGAGGCCAAGGAAAATATTGCCTTTGGAATTGTCGATTCCATTGTTCGAAAAGTGGCGTCGCAGGCAGCCCGGTATATGAGTCAACCGGGGATTGTCTGCCTCACCGGCGGTCTATGTGACGCGGAATATGTCCGCCAGTCACTCTCAGCGCTGCTGAAGGTGCCCGTACAGTCTGTGCCGCTGGGTCGATACGCCGGTGCCATCGGAGCAGCCCTTTACGCCTGCACCGAGGGTTCCCGGGAGGTGTCCCGGTGATCTATCTGGATAATGCAGCGACGACCCTTCAGAAACCGCCCGGTGTGATCGATGCCGTGATTCAGGCAATGACCTCTATGGGAAATGCTTCCCGGGGGACTCACGCATCCTCTCTGGAAGCCAGTCGGATCGTCTATCAGGCCAGGGTTCGCCTGGCCCGGTTGTTTGGCTGTGCCCGGGCCGATCATGTGGTCTTTACTGCGAATTCTACTCAGGCGCTCAACACTGTAATCACGGGTCTGATACGCCCCGGTGACCATGTCATTACCACGGATCTTGAGCATAATTCAGTGCTCCGTCCGCTCTATCGCCTGAAGCGCGAAGCGGCGGTCAAATTAAGCTTTGTGCGGTCTGATACCAAAGGCCGGCTGTACATGGATGACTTCCGTCGGCTGATTCGTCCTTCGACCAGTGCCATTATATCAACGCATGCTTCGAATTTGACCGGGAACCTCGTGGATCTCGTGACGATCGGAGCGATTGCCCAAGAGGCCGGAATTCCATTTGTTGTCGATGCCTCGCAGACCGCCGGAATTTTTCCTGTCCATATGCAGGAGATGGGGATCGACGCGCTTTGCTTTACCGGTCATAAGGGACTGATGGGACCACAGGGCACCGGCGGACTCTGTCTCAGGGAAGGACTGAAGCTTCGACCGCTCCTGGTCGGAGGAACCGGGGTGAATTCCTATGAGGAAAGCCAGCCCGATTCCATGCCGGCCCGGCTTGAAGCCGGTACCCTGAACACTCACGGAATTGCTGGACTGGCCGCAGGGGTGGACTTTATAGAAACCACCGGTCAGAGTGTGATTCGCGAACACGAACAGAGGCTGATGCGTCAGTTTGTCGCCGGACTAAAGGATATTCCAGGCGTTCGAATCTATGGCGATTTTTCAGACCGGGAACGGGCCGCCATAGTCGCTTTAAATCTGGCAGATCTCGATTCTGGGGAAGTGTCCGATGAACTGGCCCAGCGCTATGAGATCGCCACCAGGCCAGGCGCTCACTGCGCACCCCGGCTGCACCGCGCGCTGGGAACCGATCGCACCGGCGCGGTTCGATTCAGTTTTTCCTGGTACAATACCGAAACCGAGGTCCGGAGGGCCCTGGAAGCCTTGAAAGAAATTTCGGAATCGATGCGCGATTGACCGGTCAGCGACAAGGAAAGCCTAGAAAAAAGTGAACTGGATCAGGAAAATTTCAGCAATGATATTTTCGATAATTGAGAACATCGATAATTGAAAACATCAATAAATCGAGAAGATCTATAAAGCGAGAACATCGATAATAGGTATTTTCGACAATAGAGAAATTCCCCAGAAGAGAATTTCATCAACAAGAATTTGATCAAAGCATACCGGTTGGAGCAATGAAGGGGAATTCAGGGCCAGCGGCAGGTAAAAAATAAAAAAAGCGGATCGATGATCTTCGATCGATGGAGGAACAGTATGTCAGATTACGTACAGATGTGGCGGGAACTGGGAATGGACCTGGAGAATCATGATACTTTGTGCCAGGTGCTGCCGATGGCAGTCGGAGATGTTTTCCTGACTCAGGAAAATCGGCCCAAAGCAATGGATTTCTGGGATCTGGTGATCTCACAGGTCCATGGCATCCGTCCAGCCGAACTGGTGGAAGCTCAGAAAAACGGTCAGAAAGTCTTCGGCACCTTCTGTGTCTTTGTCCCGGATGAAGTGATTGTGGCAGCCAATGGCATTGTCACCGGTCTTTGCGGCGGTTCCCAGTTCTGGGTTCCGGACGGGGAGGCGGTTCTGCCCAAGAGTACCTGCTCCTTAATAAAAGCTTCCGTCGGCGCGCGTCTCGGAAAAACCTGCCCCTTCTTCCAAATTGCCGATATGTACGTTGGAGAAACGACCTGTGACGGCAAGAAAAAAGCCTACGAAATTCTCGGGAAGGAAGTTCCTATGCATGTCATGGATGTTCCTCAGATGAAGCGGGAAGAAGATATTCTGAAGTGGAAGCAGGAGATTGCTCATTTTGCCGGCACGGTGGAAGAAGTCACAGGGAATCCAGTTACACCCGAAAAGCTCAGTGAGGCAATCCGTCTGCTCAATCAGAAAAGACGGGCTCTGGCCAGAGTTTATGATGCCAGAAAATCCGAAGTGGTGCCGATCTCCGGCCGGGATGCCCTGTTGATGACCCAGATCTCGTTCTTTGATGATCCGGAGCGCTGCGCCAAGATGTGCAACCGGCTGGCCGACGAACTGGAAGAGCGGATCCGGGATGGTGTTTCCGTAGTCCCTCAGGGGACCAAGCGGATCCTGGTCACCGGAACGCCTTTGGCAGTCCCGAACTGGAAACTGCATAACATTATCGAAACCAGCGGAGCGGTGGTGGTGTGTGAAGAAATGTGCACCGGAACCCGCTACTTTGAACACCTGGTGGATGAAAAACCGAACAGCCTGGACGGACAGTATGACGCACTGGCCCGGCGCTACATGAAAAACAACTGTGCCTGCTTTACCCCCAATCAGGGCCGGATCGAAGACATTCTGCGCCTGGCCCGGGAATACAAAGCGGATGGCGTCATTGACTGCAATCTGAAATTCTGCGGACTGTACGACATTGAAAAATTCAATGTGACGAAAGCCCTGAAAGAAGCCGGAATTCCTATACTCAATCTGGAAACGGACTATACCGACACCGATGCGGAACAGCTGCGCACACGGATCGGAGCCTTTGTTGAAATGCTCCATGGCTAAAGACCTGGTGTACTATATATTATTTGAAAACTATGATCAAGGCATGGCATTGCATGATCTGCTGGATCAGAGCGGGATCGATCATCGGATCGCTTCAACGCCTCGGCAGGTCAAGGGCAGCAAACCCTGCGGCATGTCCATCCTGGTCTTTCCTGAAGCTCTTGAGTCGGTTCGAAAGACCATCCGGGAGCATCAGGCCCTCTATTTGGATATCGTTCCTCTGGAGAATCAATTGAAATCCAGACGGGATGTATATTGCTAGTTGATTCCCTTTTCGCCGGAGTGTGGGTTAGACATTCCGGTCTCTTTTTTTATGCGGATTGAATACTGCCGGTACCAGGAACAGGTTCAGCCGGGTTAAGTCACATTCGGTCTGATCTTAATCCTCCGGAAATGGAAGCGGATCTTCGGACCGGACTCGCTGCTTTCGAATCAGGGTTCATGATTTGTTAACCGGATGGTGGCAGGGCCTGTAGGCCCATCCATTTGGTTTGATGCTATAATTAGGCCATGAGAAGCGAAATGAAACCCCAGGCAGAAGCACAGGAGTGCCAGACCTGCCACCACGAGGATGTCTGTGTGAGCCATGTGCCCGCATTTATGAAGTTGTCCCGGGCGGAGATCGATGCCATCGCCCGTCTGGTTGAGCATCGCGACTATCCGAATCAGGAAATCATATTTCGAGAAGGCGATCCGACGGACCGTCTTATTATCCTGCGCCGGGGCAAGGTCAAACTGATCCGCTACGGTCAGGAGGGTGAGGAAATTGTTCTGGATATAATGACTCCGGGAGATATCCATGGCGGCGATGAGCTGTTCTCCACCCAGCGGCAGAAGGAAACGGCAGTGACCATGAGTCCGGTTGGAATCTGTTTAATCTCCTATGAGCGCATCAAGGAGCTCATAATGGAACAGCCCCGGATCGGAATCAAGATCATGGAGTACCTGTCGCTGAAACTGGATCAGAGCCATGCGCTCCTGGAAATTATTTCGACCCGGGACACCATGAAAAAGCTGGTAATGTTCCTGCTGGAGCGCCGGCAGCGCACGGGTGCGGATCAGCTGGAACTGACCCAGTCCGATATCGGAAACTCCATCCATCTGACCAAGGAAACGGTGAATCGGAAATTGAGCGAACTGGCTGAATCAGGCCTCATCACGAAGGGCCATGGCTGGATTCAGCTGAAAAATATCGAAGGGCTGGAAGAACTCCTTCAAAGTTGATTTGAATCATATTCTTGAGGTCATTGCCTCGCTATACTGAAAGCATAAGACGGAGGAAACAAACTATTGATCAGACCAGGCGGGCTATCCACTGAATCAAGACAGGGGTGAACAATCTCACCGGATCCTGCATGCCAGCACTGATTTCCTCGTTTCAAGGGCCATTGTGACCCTCGAACTTGTCTTCACTCACACCGCGAAGAAAAAAACAGTACTTATCGCCACAAAGGAAAGGAGTATGAATTAATGAAAAGAACGGTCAAGAACAACGTCTCATGGATCGGAAAAATCGACTGGGAACTGGATACCTTCCACGGGGATGACTACAGCGTCAACCATGGTTCCAGCCAGAATGCCTACCTGATTGAGGAAGAAAAAACAGTTTTGATCGACACGGTCTGGACCCCGCATTCGACGGAATTCCTCGACAACCTCAAGAAAGAGGTGGACCTGGCCAAGATTGACTACATCATCGTCAATCACGGGGAAGTCGATCACTCCGGTGTTCTGCCCCAGCTCATGAAAGAAATTCCCAATACTCCCATTTACTGCACCGCCAATGCCGTAAAATCTCTGGTGGGACAGTACCACCATCCGGAGTGGAACTTCAATGTGGTGAAAACCGGGGACAGCCTGGACATCGGCAACGGCAAGCAGCTGGTATTCGTAGAAATGCGCATGCTGCACTGGCCTGATTCCATGGCAACCTATATGACCGGCGACAATATCCTGTTCTCCAATGATGCCTTCGGCCAGCACTTTGCCTGCGACGAGCTCTTCAATGACAAGGCGGACCAGTGTCTGCTCTGGGAAGAGGCTATCAAGTACTATGCCAACATCCTGTCGCCCTTCTCGCCCCTGGTCAAGAAAAAGATCACAGAAGTGGTCGGACTCAACCTGCCCATCGACATCATCGCTCCGAGCCACGGCGTAATCTGGCGGGAGAATCCGCTGCAGATCATTGAGGCTTACGCCAAGTGGAGTGATGACTATCAGGAGGATCAGATCACGGTGATCTATGATACGATGTGGGACGGCACCAAGAAGATTGCTCACCGCATCGCGCAGGAGCTGAGCGAGATGGCGCCGACCACCAAGATCAAGGTCTACAGCATCTCGACCACCGACAAGAATGACATCATGACGGAAGTCTTCAAATCCAAAGCCATCGCGGTGGGATCTCCCACCGTGGGACAGGATATCCTCTCCTCTGTCGGCGGCTGGCTCCACTTCCTGAAGGAACTGAAGATGACCGGCAAGAAAGCCGCGGTGTTTGGCTGTTATGGCTGGAGCGGTGAAGGCAATAAGGTGCTCCGGGAAATGCTTGAAAAAGCCGGTTTCCCCGTAACCGATGTTGAAATCAAGTGCAACTGGAATCCCACCGAGGAAGTTCTCGCTCAGGCGAAGGCGGTTGCCCAGTCGCTGCTGTAGAAATTTAAACCAACCGGGTGTAGAATTACTCCGGATCATAAATAAGACCCCATCCAGCGAACCAGCCCTGGCGTTAAGCCAGGGCTGGTTTATTGCATGAGGTCGAAGCAGGTTCGAGGAATCATTTCGGATCGGGGAACGCTGTGGCCGAATTCTCGGTCAGAGACTCTCGGATGAACTTCAGGAACAAGTCGGAAGCCAGAGTAAGTCTGCGGTCCCGGCGGTGAATATAGTAAATGTTGCGGCACAGCGGAATCGACTGAGTCAGATTCACCCTGCACAGTAGACCAAGATCCAGTTCCTGCCGGACGGCGCTTTCGGACAGGATGGATATCCCCATGCGATTGTACAGACTTTGCTTGATGGCTTCAATGGAGCCGACGGAGAACAGGCGCTTGGAATCGAATCTGAACTTTCCGGCTTGTTCCAGATACGGAATCAGGGAGGTATGGGGATTGGAGATCAGAAATGTTTCTTCCGCCAGCTCGTTCAGGTTGATGGAAGGCCGGTGCGTGAAGCGATGATCCGGCGGAACAACGATCAGGAGAGGATCCTCCAGGATGGACTCACAGACCAGCTCCGGCGGAGCCTCGAATTCCGGTTTTGAAATAAAGCCCATGGGGTAGGTTCCGTCCAGCACCTGGTCAATCACATTTTTAGTGTACTGGACGTTGTTCACAATGGTGATGAAGGGATACTTCTGCTGAAACTTCAGCAGAAGGCTGGGCAGAATGTAAGTTCCGGGCGTACTGGAAGAGGTGATGGCAAAATGCGACTCCTCCATCAGTTTCGACTGAAGCAGATGCGTTCGGGCGTTGGCAAAGCTGTTCTGAATCTGCTGAGCGTAGGGCAGCAGGAGCTGCCCTTCTTTGGTCAGCTCGGCCCGTTTCTTGTTGCGGGTGAACAGCGCGCACTCGAAACACTCCTCGAGGCGCTGGATCCGCATGGATACGGCAGCCTGCGTGCAGAACAGCTGTTCGGCGGTTCGGGTAAAACTTTGGGTCTGTGCCAGAAGAAGAAAGGTTTGAATGGAATCCAGATTCATAGCAGCTCCTTGCATCGGTGGGGAAAGGCAGTGGTGGGAAGGAATCAGTCCGATCGGAAACCTCCTCATTCGGCGCTGACCTGGCGAATTATCATAAACATTTTTTATTGTAGTATAAAACATATGCATATAAAAACCAAGGCATCACTTAGAAAAAAAATTCGAGGAGCTAACTTAATAAGATTTATTTATGAAATCGGTTCTTCTTCAGTCTGCTATCACTTTTGCTGATGATTATGATAAAATGTCGTGATTGTTCATTGTTCTGCTTTTTTATTATCATTAGGATTGTCCTGGGATCACAGGACTGAACAGCCAGCTTTGACAACCCGGGCATTAAAGCTGGACATCGTTGGAATGGAATGGAAGGGGATATGGAAATGGAATCACCAGTAAAAGTGACCAAGCAGAAAAGTCCGTTTGAGCAAAAAATGAAGTTCTTCGGTCTGCCGCTGGCCTTTATCATCTTTGCACTGATTTATTTGATGCCGACACCCGAAGGATTGTCCTACGCCGGTAAAATGGCGATGGGAATTTTTCTTTCCGCACTGACACTCTGGATCACAGAGAGTCTGCCGAATTATGCAGTATCGCTGCTCGTGATCGTTGCTCTGCCGCTGTCAGGAGCCTGGAGTGAAGAACAGGCCATGAGCGTTCTGGGATATGAAGTGATCTGGCTGACCTTTGCCGCCTTCATTATCGCGTCCGGCATGGAAAAAAGCGGCCTGGCCAAGCGCATGGCACTCTCGCTGCTGGTTAAGTTCGGCAAGACAGCCAACAGCATTATGGCGCTGCTGATTGCCACGAACTTCCTGATCGCTTTTATCGTGCCCTCCACCACAGCGCGGGCGGCCATGATGTTCCCCATCGTATTGCTGGTGGTGGAAGCCTTTGAGCTGAGTATCCAGGACCCGAAGAATAATTTTGGCAAGTCTCTGGCTTTGCATGGCATTCAGGCGAACAATCTGTCCACGGCGGCGATCGTGACCGCAACCTCATCTCAGATTCTGGCCATCAGCTTCATCAAGGATCTGACCGGTCATGAAGTTTCGTGGCTGGAGTGGTTCATGGCATCCGCACCGGTTACCATTGCCACCCTGGTTGCCATGTTCTTCATCGGAAAAGTTCTGTTTCCTTTGCCCAAGGCCGAAAAAAACAAAAAGATTGACATCTCCCGGCTGCGTGAGGAAAAAGACAAGCTGGGCAAGATGTCGCTGGACGAGAAAAAGGCCCTGGTCATTTTCCTGGGAACGCTTTCCCTCTGGGCGCTGGACAGCCTGCAGCTGAAGTTCTTTGGCTTCCGGCTCAGCCTGGTCATGGTAGCGCTCCTGTCGGCTGCCATGTTCTTCATGCCCTATATTGGCATCCTGAAGTGGAAGGAAGCCAAGATTTCCTGGAATCTTCTGATCTTTGCCTGCGGCGCTTATGCCGGCGGCGTCGCGCTGGATGAAACCGGTCTGGCGGCCTGGGGCCTGAATAAGATCTTCTCCCGCATCGGGATTGAAAACATGAGCTTTATCGTGCTGTTTGCCGTCGTAACCTTTATCGCCAGCTTCAGCCACTTCCTGTTTACCTCCAAGACGGTACGAACCATTATCCTGATCCCGACCATTATCGGAATCGCCAAGGCCACTGGCTATGATCCGGTTGCCCTGGCTCTGCCGGCTGCCTTCTGCATCGCCGATACCATCACTCTGCCGCCCCATTCCAAGGTCAACCTGATCTACTACGGAACCGGATTCTTTACAGTGCTGGAGCAGCTCACCTACGGAGTTCTGGTGCTGCTGGTGAAGTGGGGTCTCATGGTGGTTGCCGCGCTGACCTGGTTCAAGATTCTTGGGATCGCATAGGAGGAAACGGAACATGAAAAAACTCAGAATTTTTGCCGTCCTGCTGCTGACCTTCAGCATGCTTTGGACTCCGGTGCTGGCCGAAGGCTTATCCGGGATTACCCGGATTGAAGATCAGGTTGTACCGCAGGGAGAACACGCCGTATTGAATCAGAGCGTCACGGCAACGACCAATGAACTGGGACAGATCGTTTTCCCGTTCAACAAGAAAGCGGAGCTGATCCAGGTGACCGCGACGACCGGAACCATCCTCAGCATGCCTGAAAAAACGGAGCTGGGTGACTTAAGCTACTATACCATGAGCTTCCAGGAGAAAGAGACCGAGGTTTCAGTTGTTGCATCCTTCCGGCTGGAGGGCCAGTACGTTGGCGAAGAGGCGGATTTAGGGGAAACTCTGCCAAACGATGTGATTGAAGTCGGCTATAAATTCCGCAATACCACTCCGGTGGACATTGCCGCCTACCAGCTCAAGATGGGCGTGCCTGCTGAACGGGAACTCCTGAATATCGTTGATTTCAGCGATAAGAAACCCTTCTCCATCGAAACGACGGATGGTCAGGTGTTCGGCGGATTTGACTTTGCCGAAGTCAAGTCCGGAAAAGAAGTCAAGTTTGCCATGAACCTCTTCCGCCGCAATCCGATCCACGGTACGGTCATCGTCGTCCTGGGACTGGTGCTGTCTGCTGCGTTCATGTGGAAGAACCGCGATCTGCTTCAGAAGCAAGCGGCTTAAGTATAGAAAGGAATCAACTATGAGAAAGAAACAAGGACTGCTGATCATTGCGGATGGGCTGGGTGACCGTCCCATTGCGCGATTGAATCATAAAACTCCGCTGGAAGCGGCTCTGACACCGAATCTGGACCAGCTGGCCGCGATGGGCATGACGGGCAATGTCTACCCCATCGCGCCAGGCAAGCCGGTCGGCACCGATGTCGGGCATCTTCATATCTTTGGGTATGACAGTGCCGTGACCTATTCCGGTCGGGGACCGCTGGAGGCGTTCAGCGGCGGCCTGGACCTGATGGACGGCGACGTGGCGTTTCGGGGGAATTTCGCCACCATCGACGAGGCTGGAATTGTTATTGACAGGCGCGCCGGCCGGATCAGAACCGGTACCGCCGCTCTGGCGGACGCTTTGACCGGCATGGTTCTGAGTGATGGAACGACAGTCCTGGTCAAGGAACTGACCGAGCACCGGGTAGCCGTTGTGCTGCGCGGCCGCGGATTGTCCGACCGGGTCAGCGATGCGGATCCGGGGACGGCTCATGAAGGGGAGCTTCTGCCCCGGCCGCAGGGAACGGATGGAAGCGCCGAAGCCGCCAGAACGGCGGAGCTGCTTTGGGAATTTCTCACCCGGGCTACACCGGTACTCAATGATCATCCGGTCAACCAGGCCAGACTGGTCCAGGGATTGCTACCGGCCAATGTCATCCTGACCCGGGGCAGCGGTCAGAAAATGGCGTTCCAGACCCTGAATGAACGCAACGGGATCAGAGGAGCCTGCATCGGAGGGGATTTAACGGTGCTTGGCATCGCCGGCATTGTAGGAATGAGCGTGTTTACAGATGATTCATTCACCGGCAGCTTTGATACCAATTTAAAGGGAAAGTCAGACTGGGCGATTGAGCTTCTCCATCAGGGATATGACTGGGTCGTCGTTCACATCAAAGCCACCGATCTGGCCGGCCATGATAATGAGCCGGAGAAAAAGATCGGGATGATCGAAGCGATTGACGCGATGATGGGGGATCTGATGCGGGCCGTTGATCTGGAGCAATGCCTGATATCCTTCACCGCCGATCATTCAACCCCCTGCGAAGTGCGGGATCACTCCGGTGACGGGGTTCCGACCATTATTGCCGGAACGGGTTGCCGCCGCGACGGAATCAGTTCCTGTTCCGAGAAAGACTTTGTCAGAGGCAGCCTCTCCGGGCTGACCGCCAATGACATATTCAACCTCCAGATGGATTTAATGGGATTCTCCCGCAAGATTGGCTCCTAGGAGCTGAGCGACCAACAGAACAGAATCCCGTTTCGATCCGGATCAGACGACAATACGGTTCAGACGAAAAGCGAAGAGCAGAGCAGCCTGGGGGCTGCTCTGCTCTTTGCGTAGGATCGACTGTTTCGGCGGGCAGCCTGCAGCTGCCCCACTGAGGATTTGAGCTTTCCAAGGCTGATTTCTTGTAGTTCTATGAGAGACCAGCCACATGCACAGAGCATGGGAAGTTCACCAGGATCCCCATTTCAGAAGTGGTTGCATTTTGGATTATGTGGGGCGAGCATTAAGGTCTGATTCGAAGTTCACTCAGCGTTCTGGCCAGAGGGTGCAGCAGGAGATACTCATCATTCAGGTCATGGTAGATCTTGCCGGTGTACTTATTTTTCAGCTCGATGATTCGGGGATCGCTGGCTTGATCAAACTGGAAGGCAGCTTTCATGGGGCCGTAGGCATCTGCCGTCAGTTCCGACAGGTAGGCGATATCAAGCCGTCCCCGGTTCTGGTAAATTGACTGAGCTTTGACTGCGATCAGACCGTCCAGGTTCAGCAGGTTCAGTACCATATAGAGACTCAGCGCCAGCAGAGTCAATGATTTCAGCAGACTGCGGTTTTTGCCGGCCAGATGCAATCCCACCAGAATGAGACCAAGGGCAAAGAAGATCAGTGCGAACTTGACGAACAGCCTCAGATGGGTGTAACCAAATTCGGACTCATACAGCCCCATCTTGTAAAAACTGGAGATAATCATGTTGGCCGTGAAGAGCATCATCAGGAGAAAACCGGATTTCATCCAGCGATTCGTCAGGGGAGAGTCACTGGTAAAGCTGTACAGCACCCACAGCAAGAACAGGTTGATGGCCAGTACCAGAAGCAGACTGAAGAAGCCGGATCGGGCGTACTGGGAAATGCTCTGGTTCATTGCGCTTAACGCTGTTTTGGGGAAGTACAGAGTACGGAACTGCGTCAGAGTAAACAGGGCGTACAGAGTATTGACCGACCAGAGAACTACCAGTGAAATCGTCGAAGAGTGTTTGGAATCCGTGCTGATTACCATCGGTGGATGGTCTCTGGTCAGCAGGAGAGTGATGATGACCCCGAGAAAATAGACCAGGGCCATAAGAGTACCAACGATCCGGCTCGCCGCCTGGCTCAGCTGGAAACCGGACAGGAAGTTCTGCCAGAAACTCCCGAGGGAACGGGCGAATTCGGCATCCGCCCGGGTCAGCAGACTGAGCAGGAAGAGAATCAGGGGCAAGGTGATGAGCAATCCAATCACAACGTCCTGAGCAGTCTTTCGGCTGGTGGCTTTGACGGGCTTGTGCCCCGGGCTTCTCAAAAAACCAGGCAGGTAGTACAAGCTGCGCAAAGGGCCGGTCAGAAGGACGTCCAGAGCGGTCAGGAATGGCCTGGGTGTCATGTTCGGATGGCTTCGCAATGCCAGAATGAGGCTGAATACAGCCAGAAGCGGCAGTCCGATAAAATTGATCACGGACAGCGGGACCGAAGCATACAGAGCGGCATGGGCGGAACCGGCCAGAACTGCCCCCAGGCCAAAGACCACGGTGATGTCCCGGTACCGGAGGTAATCCTTGAAGAACCAGAAGCCGACCAGGACGAAAAACGGCCAGAACAAAGCCTGGTAGAAGCCTCGGGGACTCGCCAGATAATGATTGGCGAAGAACCAGGCCATCGGGATGCCGAACAACGTCAGCAGGCGTCGTCGCATCGGATGAATCGTTTGAATCAATTCTTTGCTGCCGGCAAGGCGGGATTGAAATTCTCCCTGGGACAGCGGCAATGCATCTGGAATAATTGGTTGTTCCATATTAGACCTCCAATATTGGAAAGATAGAATAAGGGCGAAAAAGCGGGTGGGAAAAGAACGGTTTGCGATCCCCGGTGTGACCGCTGGGGGATACCCGAGTCCATCGGTTTGCTCAGAAATACACCGGAATCATTGTGGAACTGACTGCAAGAAAGGGGTCGCCGCAGAATATATCAAATGAACAACCAGCCTGCTGCTGTACGAGACATGTATGACCTGGCACAGATCACTTCATAAGTCACATGCATGTCAGGACTGGATGGATCCCCTTTGATTTATATGCAGGCCACTACTGCGCATACCGCCTTTCATATTGAATCATAAGATGATTTTATTGAATATCGATAAAAAGAGTGTTACAATCAGGTAACAAGTCAAGAATTTGAGGTGTTATCTTGAAGAAAGAAACCTGGTTTCTGAAACTGGCGGTTATTCTGATCGGTTTTCCGGTTCTGGTCCTGGCAATCGCCCTTTATCCCATCGTGATCCGGGAAGCAGCCCAAGGAAGTTCGGCAATGGCCGGAGTGCTGTATGCCATACTGACAGTCATATATCTGACGGTAATTCCCTTCTATCTGGCACTGGTCCAGGCGCTGAAGCTGCTCAGCCTCATTGATGCCGGACAGGCGTTTTCCGAGTTATCGGTCCAGGCGATCCGGCGCATCAAGCGCTATGCCGGGTTGATTGCCGGACTCTACGTGCTCGGACTTCCTCTATTTTATATTGCAGGTGAAGTGGATGATGCTCCAGGCGTTATTCTCATCGGACTGTTTTTGGTAGTGGCTCCGGCAGTCGTTGCGGTGTTTGCCGCCTTTCTGGATAAACTGCTCAGTCAGGCCATCGAACTGAAAACCGACCAGGACCTGACGATATGAGGAGGGCATTATGGCAATCGTAATTAACTTAGATGTCATGCTGGCCCGTCGCAAGATGAGCGTTACCGAACTGTCTGAGCGGGTGGGCATCACCATGGCGAATATATCGATCCTGAAGAACGGAAAGGCCAAGGCTATCCGCTTTTCCACCCTGGAGGAAATCTGCAAGGCGCTGGACTGTCAGCCGGGCGATATCCTGGAGTACCGACCGGATTAGACTTGCAATATATAACATAAAGTATTCGGGAAATTATTCCTCTGTTTCTCTGCAAAGGCAACATTTTGGTGAGTATAATACTTTTACTTAATGGGGTAACAATTAATATCCCACAAAAAAGAGATCACCTCCGGCTATATAAATCCGTAAGGTGATCTACTTATTTTGAAATACAAGATTTTCTTTTGATAGACTAATCCATTTGACTCGTTAGGTTCAATCAGTAAGAATCGAAGAACATTTTTTTCGCATTGAAGAGGTAAAATAATGAATGGGAATTAATCGGATCTTGTTTATGCCGGAACCAATCGTCCTATAGTAGCCAGCCTTGCCTGTCCGTAAATAGACGGATATAATGTCCATAATAATATTGTGGAGGACAAAAAGAGATCCTCCCTGACTCTATGGTTCGCGCCGAGTCATCAGGGAGGATCCTTACTAAGTTATTAGCATGATCAGTATATCAAAATACGTTTTAGAATGGAATCCCGATCAGGGTGTTTTTTGTTCGGAGTATGGAGAAAAGCATATGTCCCATCTGTCATCAGTCGCTTAAGGTCATTGGCTCCCGCAGGAGATCAGTGATCGACGAGAATGGGGATGTCATGATCCTGGTGCTTCGTCGCCTGCGCTGTACCAACCCCGGTTGCGGGAAGATCCATCACGAACTTCCGGATCTCTTAACTCCCTATAAGCGGCAGACCACAACGATCCTGGAGCAGATCATCACCGGTCAACATGAAGCGGTGCCCGTTGAGAATTCGACCATTCGGCGGGTCCGAGCCTGGTTCAACTCCAGAGCCCACGCTTTAGTCGGTGCTCTGCTCAGTACATATGCTACAGTCACTCAGGACTATGGGGTCGACTTTTCCGATCTGCCTCAGTCCATACTCGATAGGATTTTCTTCTTTGTAGGCGAGCCTGCGGGCTGGCTGAAAAAGGTTGTCCGGATTTTAGTCAACAATCACCGATGGCCACATACCCAGTTGGCATAGGTGTCCACCGAGGAGTCCTCTAAAATCATGTCATCACTCGAAATTGAATGGAGGCATGACATGAAGGACAAGGAAAAAGCACAGGAAATAGCGACGCAACGGGCGATTCTACTGGCGCCCCTTCTTTCCCATGACTTGGACAAGGGGCAGATCCGGGTGCTTAAGGAGCAGATCTGCCGCGAGGCTGGGATTTCCGAGCGGACCTTACGGCGATATCTGAATAGTTATCAGCAGAAGGGATTTTCCGGACTGATACCGCAGGCGAGGGGATCGCAGGATTCAAGAGCCATCCCGGCGCCGGTGTTGGACGAAGCCGTGCGGCTGCGCAAAGAGATCCCGTCCAGAAGTGTGGCTGAGATCATTCGAATCATGGAATGGGAAGGCCTCACCGAAGCTGGCTCGATCAAGCGAAGCAGCCTGCAGGAGAAATTGCAGGAGAAGGGCTACAGCGGGAAGCATATGGCCATCTATGCCGCTGGCGGGGTAGCTACCCGCCGATTTCAAAAACGCACCCGCAACAAACTGTGGCATTCGGATATCAAGTATGGCTGTTACCTGCCGATCGGTCCTGGAAACAAGCCGCAGCAGGTCTATCTGGTGGCGTTTTTGGACGACGCTACCCGGATGATCCTCCATGCCCAGTTCTACTCGAACCTGGAGCAGAGCATCGTTGAGGATTGCTTCCGCAAAGCCATCCTCAAGTGGGGAATTCCAGAGCAGGCATACTTCGATAACGGCCGCCAGTTTAAAAATAAGTGGATGTCCAGAGCCTGCGCAAAGCTTGGCATCCGGCTGATCTTCGCAAAGCCCTACTCCCCGGAAGGCACTGGGAAAATAGAAAAGTTCAATCAGAATATCGATCGATTTCTCGATGAGTATAAATTCGATAACTCGGAGCGATCTCTGGAGGCTATGAATGAGCGGTTCTGGATCTGGTTGGAAGAATGCTACCAGAACAAACCGCATACCGCACTCAATGGAACGACCCCGCATCAGGCGTATAATCTGGATCCCAGGCCCTTGAAATATCTGCCGGCGGAGAAGGTCGCCAACGCCTTTTTGCACGCCGAGACCAGAAAAGTCGACAAGAGTGGCTGCATCAACTTTGGCGGCGCGAAGTATGAAGTTGGGCTACCCTATGTGGCTCGCAGCGTGGAAGTGGTCTATGACCCCAGTAACACCGAGGAACTGAGCATTGAGTATCAGGATGACAAACCCTTTGTGGTGAGAAAGCTGGTCATTGGGGAGCGGGTGGCGCCCAAGCCTCAGCTGCCGGAGTTCCTGACTCCAGTCAAGCCAACCTCTTCCCGGTTACTCGATGGTGCCCAAAAGCAGAATCAGAAGCGAAAAGACAAACAGCAGTCTACGGCCATCTCTTTCAAAGACATAAGAAAAGGGGGTGGCAGTGATGTTTGAAGCGTTTTATGGCTTCAAGAAAACTCCATTCTGTCGGGATCTGCCGACGACGGAACTATTCCCCTCCAATACGCTGGAGGAGTCCCTGAGCAGATTATCCTATGTCGCCGAACGGCAACTCTTCTGTGTACTCACCGGAGAGTGCGGCACTGGTAAGACGACCACCATTCGCCGATTCCGCGATCAACTGGATGACACCAGATACACCCTGATCTATCTGGCAGACTCGAAAATGACGCCGAGAAATTTCTACAAAGGGATGCTGGATCAGCTGGGGGCCGAATCAAGATTCTATCGAGGGGATGCCAAACGCCAGCTGCATAAAGAGATCGAGCTGATGAAAGGGCTCCACAATAAGCGTCCGGTGGTCGTTGTCGATGAGGCTCATCTGCTGGATCGAGAAATGCTTGAAGAGGTACGTTTTCTCCTCAACTTCCGGATGGATGCCGTCAGTCCCATGGCACTGGTACTGGTGGGCCAGGTCGAGCTATGGGAGAAACTCCAGATGCAGTCCTATACGGCGATCCGGCAACGGATCGACATCCAGTGCAAAATGCAATTGATGGACCACTCACAGGTGAAGGGATACATGAAACGCCACCTGGAATATGCCGGGATCGACCATGAGCTCTTCTCAGATGAGGCTACTGAGGCAATCTATCGATATTCCGGTGGATCCGCCAGGCTAGTCAACCAAGTGTGTACCAGCACCCTGATCTTTGGTTACCAAAGTGGAAAGCGAATCATTGACGACCACATGGTCAAACTGGTCATCAATGGGGAACTGAGCTAAACAAAATGGCAAGTTGAAATTTCTCTCAACTTGCCATTCTTTCCAGCAATTCCCGGACAAGAAATACCATCAACTTCTGGACAAGGAACAATAGCAGTAACAGGATCTTTTTGCATTTGAATGCTATATAAGAAACCTAAGTTTTCACTCATGACTCCAAAGGATGGTTATTTTTGGTAGTGAATTGGTTGGCAATAAGTCACTGTGGATATATTAAAAGACGGATCGTCTCAACAATCCGCCCTGAGTGGACCCCGAAGAGTTACCACCGCATTTCTTGTTTACATCATATCATGAAATAATAGTCAAGTAAATAAATGGAATACTCTAATAATTATATAATAATTTGAGTTTTTCTTGTACATCAGTCCCAAGTATCCTATCGTATATCCCTACCGGAATTGAAGATCTTAATAATTCGCACTCATACTGAAATGCTCTGACTAATTTTTTTCTATCCGTTTTGGTGATTGAAGCTTTCTTTAAAAATATTAGGATAAAGGCAAGATAATCCACAATGAAATTAAACCCCATGAATTGATCACCAATTTCAACTTTAATTAATTCCTTGATACATTATGAAGCTTGCGCATCTTTAAGAATATAGTTCTTTTAGCATTGCTCAGGAATCATCATAATTAAATGTAACGTTTCTTATTGGTTGAAGATGTAAGGTGATTAGGTTACGAAAAACGAGCATTCTTTGAATTTATGGCGTTGGGACTATAGAATCACAAATTTCCGCCTCTTATTTGGGCTAAAATTTGAAAAGTTGTTGTTTTTTATTAGGACTTGCTTTAGAATTAGAAAGCTTGATGATTTAGAATGCGGGAGTATGGCCTTTTCAAGATATTTTTTTTCGGGTCGAAGAAAAAGTATTGATGAGAGCGGTGCTTCTGTAGTATAATAATTAAGTTGCGAAACAGTAGCGATGACTCAGGAGGTGGCTGGACTTCCAGGGAATTCCTGATGAGCAAGCCTCGGCCTCAAGCCGAGACGTCGGAGTCATCGGCTGTTCGGCGTGCGCATTTTTTCGATGACACACCCGGGACAGTTTACGGTGATACCGCTGTTGTGCGTGGAAGTAATACGTACCAGAAAAGGAGGAAAAACATGGCAACTCAGAAAATCAGAATCAGACTCAAAGCCTTCGATCACTCTTTATTGGATCAGAGCGCAGAGAGAATCGTGGACAGCGCTAAGAACTCAGGCGCGAAGGTCGTAGGACCCGTTCCGCTGCCGACCGACAAGGAGATCGTTACGATCCTTCGGGCAGTCCACAAGTACAAAGATTCCAGAGAACAGTTCGAAATCCGGACTCACAAGAGATTGATCGACATCATCAACCCGACCCCAAAGACTGTCGATGCCCTTATGAGACTTGATTTGCCTGCTGGCGTCGATATCGAAATCAAGCTTTAATGGTTCTAGGTAATCCCTAAAAATCATTATGACCGCAAAGGAAGCCTTTGCGATCCGCTAATATTTACAGGAGGTATATGTAATGAAGAAAGCAATCATGGGAAAGAAAATCGGGATGACCCAGATTTTCGATGAACAAGGCAGAATGATCCCTGTTACCGTCGTTGAAGCACTGCCAAACGTCGTTGTACAGATCAAAACAGAGGAAAAAGAAGGCTACAATGCAATCCAGGTTGGATTCGGCGAGATCAGAGAATCTCTCGTCAACAAACCGAGAAAGGGTACATTCGCTAAGGCAGGTGTTACTCCCAAACGGTTCCTGAAGGAATTCCGGCTGGAAGATATTTCCTCATACAATGTAAAAGATGAAATCAAAGTAGATGTGTTCGCAGAAGGCGAAAAGATTGACGTTTCCGGTATTTCCAAAGGAAAGGGATTCCAGGGCGTTATCAAGAGATGGAACTTCAGCCGCGGTCCTGAGACCCACGGATCCAAGTTCCACCGTGCACCTGGTTCCCAGGGAGCATCCTCCGATCCTTCCAGAACCTTCAAAAATAGAAAAATGCCCGGTCACATGGGTAATGTCAAAAGAACCGTGCTCAATCTTGAGATCGTCAAGGTTATGCCGGAACGCAACGTGATTTTGATCAAGGGCGGAATCCCAGGTCCCAACAAGGGAACCGTTGTGATCAGAAACAGCGTAAAAGCTTAGGAAGGAGGACTAAAAAATGCCGAAAGTTGGATTATATAACATTGAAGGCAGCCAGGTTGGCGATGTGGAACTGAACGCGTCAGTGTTCGATTTCCCGGTCAACGAAGCTGCAATGCATCAGGTCATCTTGGCTCTCCTTGCTAACAAGAGACAGGGAACCCAGTCAGCCAAGACCAGAGCGGAAGTTTCCGGAGGCGGAATCAAGCCGTGGCGTCAGAAGGGAACTGGCCGGGCTCGTCAGGGTTCCACCCGTTCACCGCAGTGGGCACATGGTGGTATCGTCTTCGCTCCGAAGCCGAGAAGCTACCGGATGGCCATTCCGAAGTCAATGAAGAGAGTTGCCATGAAATCTGCTTTATCCTCAAAGGTTAAAGAAGAGAACGTTCTGGTTATTGACTCCCTGAAAATGGAAGCTCCCAAGACCAGAACTATGGCTGAGCTGCTCAAGAAGCTGTCCGTGAAGAAAGCCCTCATCGTTACCGGTGATGTGGAAATGAACGCGTACAAGAGCGCCAGAAACATTGAAGGGATCACCATGGTCCCCTGCAACAACATCAATGTTTATGACATCGTAAAATATGAAAAGCTCATCCTGACTCAGGATGCAGTCAAGAAAATTGAGGAGGTGTACGCATAATGGCATTGAAGCTGACAAGCTGGGATATCATCAGAAAACCGGTCATCACTGAAAAATCAATGGCTGGTATGGAAGCAAGAAAGTACACATTCTTAGTTCATGTCGATGCAGACAAAACCATGATTAAGAACGCAGTCGAAGAGGCATTTGGCGTAACCGTCGAATCCGTGAAGACTCAGAACCGCCTTGGCAAGGACAAGCGGGTCGGCGTTCACATGGGCAAGCGTCCCGACACCAAGAAGGCTGTCGTAACTCTGACACAGGACTCCAAGTCCATCGAGTTCTTCGAAAACATGAACTAATTACTCTGGCAACAGAGTAAGTCAGGCCGCAATGGACTGACTTTCAGACCTGGAATCAGGCTGAACCAAAGCCTACCCAGGCTGAAGGGGATTTTTCCCACTATTGGCAAGTGAGCCAGATAATAATCACAGGAGGAAACAACAATGGCAATCAGAGGTTTTAAACCGACGACACCTTCCAGAAGACAAATGACCATGAGCACCTTTGAGGAGATCACGACCGACAAGCCTGAAAAATCGCTTCTTGTCACCAAGAAGAAACAGGCCGGACGTAATGCCCATGGAAAGATCACTGTCAGACACAGAGGTGGCGGACACAAGCAGAAATACAGAATCATCGACTTTAAGAGAGACAAGGACGGCATTCCGGGAAAGGTCGCAACCATCGAGTACGATCCGAACCGCTCCGCGTACATCTCACTCATCGTCTATGCTGATGGAGAGAAAAGATACATCATCACCCCGGTCGGACTCAAAGTCGGCGACAAGGTTGAATCCGGCGTGAAGGCTGACATCAAGCCAGGCAACGCGCTTCCGATGAAGAACATCCCGGTCGGTACTGTCATCCACAACATTGAGCTGCAGAGAGGCAAAGGGGCCCAGATGGTCCGTTCCGCCGGTGCATCCGCTCAGCTGATGGCTAAGGAAGGCGACTACGCCACCTTGAGACTTCCTTCCGGCGAAATGAGATACGTCCGGATCGAGTGCAAGGCTACGATCGGAACCGTCTCCAATACCACTCACGAAATTGAGAACTATGGTAATGCAGGACGCGTCAGACACCTTGGCATCCGTCCCACCGTCAGAGGTTCCGTCATGAACCCCGTGGATCACCCCCATGGTGGTGGAGAAGGAAAGACTCCGATCGGCCGTCCCGGCCCGCTTACTCCCTGGGGTAAACCGGCACTGGGTCTTAGAACAAGAAAGCACAAAAAATACTCTGACAGACTTATCGTCAAGAGAAGGAATGAGAAGTAATCCTTCGGGATTGCTTTTCACCTTGAATTCTCGAAGGGAGGAAGAACTTGAGCAGATCAATTAAGAAGGGACCTTTCGTACACGAAGGTCTTATGAAGAAAATAGAAGAAATGAATGCTAAGGGAGAAAAGAAGGTACTCAAGACCTGGTCCAGGTCATCAACCATCTTCCCCGAAATGATCGGTCACACCATCGCTGTCCATGACGGCAGAAAACACATCCCGGTTTACATCTCCGAGGATATGGTGGGACATAAGCTGGGCGAATTCGCGTTCACCCGCACTTACAGAGGCCATGCCTCTGAGAAAAAGTCCAAAATGAGATAGGAAGGAGGAGTACTAAATGTTTGATGAATTGAACGTAAATGAAACGGTAGAAACGACAGAGGCTCCTTCCACCGAAGTGGTTAACGAAGCACCGAAGTCCAAAAAGTCCGTTGAAAAGGACGAGCGCCGCAGCGCCGGCCGCGCCAAGGCAAAAGCCAAGCGTGAAGACCGCCGCGTCCGCCTCGCTGAAAAAACGGCTGTGAAGAAGGAAAAGCTTCATCTGACCAAGGAAGAAAAAGCAGAAAGAAGAGCAGCGAAAGCCGCCGCCATGGAAAAAGTAACTGCCAAAGCAGTTGCCAAATATGTTCGCATGAGCCCCATGAAGGTCAACATCGTGCTGGACCTCATCCGCGGCAAGAATGTCAACGAAGCCCTGGCTATTCTGCAGTACACTCCCAAAGACGCCGCTGTTGTAGTCGGCAAAGTCCTTAAGAGTGCAGCAGCCAATGCTGAAAACAATCTGGAACTGGACCGCGACGCCCTTTATGTTACCGAGTGCCACGTTGGACCTGGTCCTATCATTAAGAGATTCCAGCCCCATGCACAGGGTCGGGCCTTCTCCATTTTCAAGAGAACCAGCCACATCACCGTGGTCGTCGCAGAAAGAGCATAAGGAGGTAAAAAGCTAGTGGGACAGAAAGTTAATCCAAACGGATTCAGAGTCGGCGTCATCAGAGACTGGAATTCCAGATGGTACGCTGATAAGAAAAACTTCGCCGACAACCTCGTCGAAGACAATAAAGTCAGAGAATTTGTTAAGAAGAAGCTCTACACAGCCGGTATCTCCAAGATCGAGATCGAGCGGGCTGCCAAGAGATTAAAGCTGAACATCTATACCGCCAAGCCGGGCATCGTCATCGGAAAGGGTGGTTCAGGGATTGATCAGCTGAAAAAAGAGATCAGTGCGCTGACTCCTGATAAGAATGTAGTTTTAAACATCGTCGAAGTGAAGAATGTCGATGCCAATGCTCAGCTGATGGCTGAAAACATCGCCGCTCAGCTGGAAAAGCGTATTTCCTTCCGCCGCGCCATGAAGCAGACCATCCAGAGAGGCATGAGAGCTTATGGAGTCAAGGGTGTTAAAACCATGTGCGGAGGCCGTCTGGGCGGAGCAGAAATTGCCCGGTCCGAGGCTTACCATGAAGGAACCATTCCGCTGCAGACTCTGAGAGCTGACATTGATTACGGATTCGCCGAGGCTGATACGATCTATGGAAAGATCGGTGTCAAGGTCTGGGTGTACAAGGGCGAGATCCTTCCTGTTAAAAAGAACCAGGAAGACAAGAGCCAGAGAAACTAGGATCTTTTGAAAGGAGGAACGACACATGTTAATGCCTAAGAGAGTGAAACACAGAAAGCAGCAGAAGGGCAATATGCGAGGAAAAGCAACCCGAGGCAATTTTATTGCCTACGGCGAGTTTGGTCTTCAGGCCTTGGAACCAGGCTGGATCACATCCAACCAGATCGAAGCTGCCCGTGTTGCCATAAATCGTTATATTAAAAGAGGTGGAAAGCAGTGGATCAAAATATTCCCTGATAAGCCCATCACCGAAAAGCCGGCTGAAACCCGTATGGGATCCGGTAAGGGCTCAGTTGAATATTGGGTTGCCGTCGTGAAGCCGGGCCGCGTTCTGTTTGAACTGGCCGGAGTCGACGAGGATCGTGCCCGTGAGGCCATGAGACTTGCATCCCACAAACTGCCGATCTCCACAAAATTTGTTACAAGAAAAGATTTTGAAGAAATGGGTGGTGAAGAGTAATGAGGACCAGAGAACTTAACGAAATCAGAAAGAATTCTTCTGAAGATTTAGAAGCCAGACTGACTGATCTGAAGAAAGAGCTCTTCAACCTCCGGTTCCAGCTTTCCACCGGTCAGCTCGAGAATCCGATCAGAATCAAAGAAGTCAAGAAATCCATCGCTCAGATCAAAACTGTTCTGAGAGAGCAGGAAATTGGCTCCGTTGTAGAGCAGTAGACTTTGAAAGGAGGTCATTAAAACATGGAAGAAGTTAAAAATGAAACCGTAGCGACCGAAGTAATGGAATCTGCGGGCAGAAAAAATAGAAAAACTCTCATCGGCCGCGTTGTCTCCAACAAGATGGACAAGACCATTGTCGTAGCCATCGAAACCAAGGTCAGACATCCGCTGTATGGAAAAACCGTTAATCGGACCACTAAGTACAAGGCCCATGATGAAAAGAACGAAGCTCAGATTAACGACAGAGTTTTAATCATGGAAACAAGACCTTTGTCAAAGGACAAACACTTTAGACTGGTCGAAATCATAGAGAAGGCCAAGTAAGGCTTTGGAAGGAGGTCAGAAATGATTCAGCAACAGACACTTTTAAAGGTCGCTGATAATTCAGGTGCGAAAGAAATTATGTGCATCCGGGTTATGGGCGGATCCAGAAGAAGGTATGGAAATATAGGAGACACCATCGTCGCTTCCGTAAAGTCCGCAACACCAGGCGGAGTTGTTAAGAAGGGTGATGTAGTGAAAGCGGTCATCGTACGTTCCGTCAAGGGAGTCCGCAGAGTGGACGGTACCTACATCCGGTTCGATGAAAACGCAGCCGTAATCATCAAAGATGACAAGAACCCGAAAGGTACCCGTATTTTCGGGCCTGTAGCCAGAGAGTTGAGAGACAAGGACTTCCAGAAGATCCTTTCCCTGGCTCCAGAAGTAATATAAGGAGTGAGAGACAATGAAAATGCATGTAAGAAAAAATGACAAAGTTGTCGTGATCTCCGGTAACGACAAGGGCGTAAAGAGTGAGATCCTGGAAGCGCATCCGAAGAAGGGCACGGTTCTGGTGAAAGATGTCAACATCGTCACCAAGCACCTCAAGGCCTCCAAGAATGCCATGAAATCCGAGATCGTTAAGATGGAAGCGCCCATCAATTCCAGCAAGGTCATGCTGTGGTGCGAAACCTGTAAAAAAGGCGTACGTCCCAGCTACCGCTTCCGGGAAGACGGTGCCAAAGTACGGTACTGCAAAGCCTGCGACAGCGAACTTTAAACAGGAGGTAACATATGCCAAGATTACAGGATAAATACAACAATGAAGTTGTAGCAGCCATGATGGAAAAGTTTGGATACAAGAACGTCATGGAAGTGCCAAAGCTCGAAAAGATCGTGATCAATATGGGCGTTGGCGAAGCTAAGGAAAACTCCAAAGTTCTGGAATCCGCCGTATCGGACCTCCAGATCATCTCCGGACAGAAGCCGGTCATTACCCGTGCGAAGAAATCCGTTGCCAACTTCAAATTAAGAGAGAACATGGCCATCGGAGCCAAGGTCACCTTAAGAAAAGCGAACATGTACGAATTCGCTGACAAACTCATCAACATCGCTCTTCCCCGTGTCCGCGATTTCCGTGGAATTTCAGACAAGAGCTTTGACGGAAGAGGCAACTACTCGCTGGGTATTAAAGAACAGCTCATTTTCCCGGAAATCGAATACGATAAGATCGATAAAGTCCGGGGAATGGACATTGTGTTCGTAACCACAGCAAAAACCGATGAGGAAGCCAGAGAACTGTTAAGATTCCTCGGCATGCCCTTCGCACAGAACTAGGAGGTAAATAGATTTGGCACGTAAAGCTATGATCGAAAAATGGAAGAGAGAACCGAAATTCTCATCCCGGGCTTACACAAGATGCAGAATCTGTGGAAGACCTCACTCAGTATTGAAAAAATATGGTGTATGCCGTATATGCTTCAGAGAACTTGCGTATAAGGGCGAAATCCCAGGCGTGCGCAAGGCCAGCTGGTAATTTTAGGAAAGGAGGCATATAAGATATGATGACAGATCCGATTGCGGACCTTTTAACAAGAATCAGGAACGCAAATGATGCAAGGCATGAATCAGTGGAAGTACCGTCTTCCAAGGTCAAGAAAGCCGTTGTGGAGATCCTTCTGCAGGAAGGCTATATCAAGAGTGTAGAAGAGTACAACGTGGGAATCATTCCCATGATGAAGCTCACTTTGAAGTATGGCGAAGGCAAGGAGAAGGTAATTAAGGGACTCAAGAGAATCTCGAAGCCCGGATTAAGAGTATATTGCAAGTCAGGTGAAGTTCCGAAGGTTCTGAATGGCCTGGGCACTGCCGTGATCTCAACCTCCAAGGGGATGGTCGCGGATAAGGAAGCCCGTAATTTAGGACTCGGCGGCGAAGTAATCTGCTACATCTGGTAGAAGTTACAGCTAAGGAGGAAACTATAGTATGTCAAGAGTAGGCAAAGCGCCGATAGCAATTCCCAATGGTGTAACTTTCACAGTGTCAGACGACAATGTCGTCACTGTCAAGGGACCAAAAGGACAGCTTGAAAAAGCGTTTAACAATAGAATGAATATCGAGAAGAATGAGAACAACGAGATCGTTGTAACCAGACCTTCCGATTTGAAGGAAGACCGTGCCCTGCATGGCCTGACCAGAGCTCTCATCAACAACATGGTTGTCGGTGTTACCGCTGGTTACCAGAAGAACCTTGAACTCAACGGCGTCGGTTACAGAGCCAGTGTTCAGGGAAACAAGCTGGTCATGAACCTGGGTTACTCCCATCCGGTTGAAATCGTCGTCCTGGAAGGGGTTACCTTTGAAACACCGGCTCCGACCAAAGTCATTGTCAAGGGAATTGACAAGGAAAAGGTCGGCGACATGGCGGCGGATATCCGTAAATGGAGAAAGCCGGAACCGTACCTTGGAAAGGGTATTAAGTTCGAAGGCGAACAGATCCGTCGTAAAGTCGGAAAGACTGGTAAGTAAAGGAGTGAATCGCGATGTTTAAGAAGGAAAACAAAACCGCTTCCAGAGAAAGACGTCACGTAAGAGTGAGAAGAAAAGTCACAGGCACTTCCGAGCGTCCCAGACTTTCTGTCTACCGGAGCGAAAAGAATATTTATGCTCAGATCATCGATGATACAAAGGGTGTTACCCTGGTTGCCGCCTCAAGCCTGGATAAGGAATTTGAAGGAACTGGCTGGAACATCGAAGCTGCCAAGAAAGTCGGCGAAGCAGTAGCGAAGAAGGCCAAGAATGCCGGAATCGACAAAGTTGTATTTGACCGCGGCGGCTACATCTACCATGGACGAGTCCAAGCCCTTGCGGATGCCGCAAGAGAAGCAGGACTTGAATTCTAGAAGGAGGTAACATCAATTGAGAATTGATCCAAGCACACTGGACCTGAAAGAAAAAGTCGTTAAAATCGGCCGAGTAACGAAGGTTGTCAAGGGTGGACGTAATTTCAGATTCAGCGCACTCGTTGTCGTTGGAGATGAAAACGGACATGTTGGTGTCGGAACTGGCAAGTCCATTGAAATTCCGGAAGCCATCAGAAAAGGAATCGAAGACGCCAAGAAGAACCTCATTGAGGTCGCATTGGACGGAACGACAGTACCTCACTCCATCGACGGTATATTCGGAACCGGACGCGTTCTGATCATGCCCGCCAAGGAAGGTACCGGAGTTATCGCCGGAGGACCTGCCAGAGCAGTCCTTGAACTTGCCGGACTGAAAGACGTTCGCGCCAAGTCCCTGGGATCCAACAACCCCAGAAACATGGTTCGCGCTACGCTGAACGGCCTGTCTGAACTGCGTTCCGCAGATAAGATCGCCAAGCTTCGCGGCAAGACCGCTGACGAGATCCGGGGATAGGAGGAGAACAATGAAGATTACACTGACCAAGAGTCTGATCGGAAGAAAGAAATCTCACATTGCGACCGCCAAGGCCCTGGGCTTGTCCAAAATCGGCAAGACGGTTGAAAAAGAGAGCAATGATGCCATCAACGGCATGATCAAGGAGATCTCTTATCTCCTGAAGGTAGAAGAATAATTTTTTAGTCAAGGAGGTGTAACACGATGAAATTACATGAGCTCAAATCCCCGGAAGGATCCAGAAAAGCCCCCAAGCGGCTTGGACGCGGAACCGGATCAGGCCTTGGAAGAAACTCCGGTAAAGGAGAAAAAGGTCAGAATTCCAGAACCGGCGGCGGTGTAAGACCCGGCTTCGAAGGCGGACAGATGCCTCTGTTCCGGCGGTTGCCCAAGAGAGGCTTCACCAATCCTTTCAGCAAGGAATACAATGCCATCAATTTGGATCGTTTGAACATATTTGAAAATGGAACTGAAGTGACCGAACAGCTGCTTTTAGAGAAAGGCGTGATCTCCAAAAAGCTTGACGGCGTTAAGATTTTAGGAAACGGAACTATCGAAAAAGCATTAACTGTAAAGGTAAGTAAGTTCTCTAAGTCTGCTTCTGAAAAGATTGAAGCTGCTGGAGGAAAAGCGGAGGTTCTATAATGTTTGAGATTTTTACCAATGCCTGGAAAACAAAAGAACTGCGGAAAAAAATGTTATTTATGCTTCTCATCGTCTTTGTTTTCCGCCTTGGAAATCACATCACAGTACCTTACGTTGATCCACGGGAATTAGCCAAACTGACCAATCAGGGCGACCTGCTCGGTCTGTACAACCTGATTTCAGGCGGTGCACTGGGACGCTTCAGTCTGTTCGCACTGGGCGTCATTCCCTACATCAATGCCTCAATTATCATGCAGCTTCTGACCGTCGCCATTCCGCCCCTGGAAAACCTCCAGAAGGAAGGCGAAGAAGGCCGGAAGAAAATCCAGAACTGGACCCGGTATGCAGCCCTTGCAATCTCAGCCCTGATGGCCTACGGAACCTATGTTCTGGTCGCCAACACCGGCGCGGTCAGCAACCGCAGCGCATCCGCCGTTATTCTGATTATCCTGACCCTCGTGGCCGGAACATTCTTCCTCATGTGGCTGGGCGATCAGATCACCTCGTATGGAATCGGAAACGGTATCTCGGTTCTGATCTTCATCAATATCATTTCCAGACTGCCGCAGACGCTGCAGCAGATGGCACTGACTGCTTCCGGCAATCCCATGAACGCGATCCTGGTCACTTTGCTGCTCCTGGCGCTTTTCATCGGTGTAGTCTACTTCTCCCTGGGAGAACGCCGGATTCCCGTACAGTATGCCGGTCGGATGGTTAATGGCCGGGCGACCAAAGCCCAGACCCAGCACCTCCCCATCGGCGTCGCTTCGTCAGCCGTTCTTGGAATCATCTTCGCCATGTCCATGATGGAGTTCCCGGCAACACTGTATCAGCTGTTCCCGAACAACAAGATCCTGGAAACCATGACGATCTCCAAAGCCTGGTTCAACCCGTTCAACCGGGAAACCTGGATGTACATCCTCGTTTACGCTATTCTTGTCGTCTTCTTCTGCGTATTCTATACCCAGATCACCATGAAGCCGGAAGAAATGGCGGAGAACATGCAAAAGTCCGGCGGTTATGTCAATGGCATCAAACCGGGCAAGGCAACTGAGAACTATCTGGATGGCGTGTTCAACCGTGTGGCGTTCTACGCCGGGTTGTTTGCGGCTGTCATTGCGATCTTCCCGTTACTGATCGGCAAACTGGATTCGAGCTATCAGCAGATGAATTTCGGTGGAACCGTTCTGTTCATTGTGATCGGGGTGGCCCTGGATACCATCAGACAGCTGGAATCACAGCTGATGACAAGGCATTATAAAGGCTTCCTGAAATAGGAGCGTAGCATGAAAATTGTTCTTTTAGGCGCACCGGGAGCAGGAAAAGGGACTCAGGCTCAAAGTATCAGCAAGTATTTCAACATTCCGCATATTTCCACCGGTGATATTTTCAGAAAAAATATTTCAGAGGGAACCAAGCTCGGCAAAACTGCCAAGCGATACATGGATGCCGGTCAGCTGGTCCCGGATCAACTGACGCTGGACCTCATTGAGGACCGGCTCAATCAGGAAGACTGCCACCGCGGCTATCTCCTGGACGGCTATCCCAGAACGGTTGTGCAGGCTGATTTCCTTGAGGAAATGCTAAGGAGAAAACACGATCAGCTGGATTGTGCCTTACTGATCGCAGTCCCTCGTGAAGCGATCCTCGACCGGATCACCGGCCGACGGATCTGTCCCTCCTGTGGGGCGTCCTACCACTTGAAGCATAATCCGCCCTTGAAGAAAGACACGTGTGACATCTGCGGACACCAGGTGATTCAGCGTTTGGATGACAAGGCGGAAACAGTGGAAGAGCGGTTGGATGTGTACGACGAGCAAACCAAACCCCTCATCAGTTTCTATGATGAGCGCTGCATCTTGAAATCCGTTGACGGCACCAGGGCCATCAATCAGATTTTTAATGACATTGTGAAAGTACTGAGTGAGGTCAGACTCCATGATCATACTCAAGAATAACAACGAGATCCAAAAGATGAAGGTCGCAGGCCGGATTGTGGAAGAAGCGCTCCGACTGATGGAAGCGAACATCCGCCCCGGCATCTCCACGGCACATCTGGATCGGATTGCAGAAGAATTTATAACTAAGCAAGGGGCGGTACCGTCCTTCAAGGGGTACGGCGGTTTTCCCGGTTCCATCTGTGCATCGGTCAATGATGTGGTTATCCACGGAATTCCCTCGAAAGAGGTCATTCTGAAGGACGGCGACATCATCTCGGTGGACATGGGAGCGATGATTGACCGTTACCACGGGGACGCCGCCAGGACCTTCGCCGTGGGTGAAGTCAGCCAGACTGCCAAAGACCTGATCCGGATCACAGAAGAGTCCTTTTTCAAGGGAGTCGAGATGTTCCGGGAAGGCGGCCGGCTGGGCGATATCTCCCACGCCATCGGATCCTATCTCACCATGTCCGGCTACGGCGTGGTGAGGGATTACGTAGGTCACGGCATCGGACGAAACCTTCATGAGCAGCCCAATGTCCCCAACTATGGGAAACCAGGAGCGGGAGTGGTGCTGCGGGAAGGAATGGTTCTTGCCATCGAGCCCATGGTTAATGTGGGCAGTTATGAAGTGAAAGTACTCAAGGACCAATGGACAGTGAAAACGGTCGATGGCAGCCTGTCTGCCCATTATGAAAATACCGTGGCACTGACGTCTGGCGGTCCGCAGCTGTTGACATTAACGATTTAACGCACGTTGATCGTGCTGCTTAGTTATAAATTCCCTCACGGATTTATGACTATTGGTAATCAGGAGATTGATCCATGGAAGAATTACTGGGACGCGAAGTCCTGTCTGTCAAAGGACGCGACCGCGGCAAGCACTACGTGGTGGTGGAGATCATCGATGCCTATTTTGTCCGGGTGGCGGATGGAGAACAGAAAACCGTCAGCTCACCGAAACGGAAAAACAAAAAACACATCGTCTGCACCGAAAACCTGAATCCCATCCCCATGGATTGGACGGAAACAAAACAAGGCGATGACCGGATCAAGCAATTTTTAACGAATCGCAAAAAGGAGGTTTGATTACCTATGTCAAAAGACGATGTAATTGAAATGCAGGGAGAGGTATTAGAGGCTCTACCCAACGCCAATTTCCAGGTTAAGCTGGAGAGCGGCCACTGCATTACAGCACACATTTCAGGAAAACTCAGAATGAACTATATTAAGATCCTGCCGGGCGACCGCGTGACGGTAGAACTGTCACCCTACGATCTGACCAAGGGCAGAATCACCTGGAGATCCAAATAAGGAGGTTTGAACGATGAAAGTAAGACCATCAGTAAAGCCGATCTGCGAAAAGTGCAAAGTCATCAAGCGTAAAGGGAAGGTCATGGTTATCTGTGAAAATCCCAAGCACAAGCAGAAACAGGGCTAGTTGATCAATTTAAACACGGAGGTGTAATAGGAATATGGCGAGAATCGCTGGTATCGATCTACCGAAGGAAAAACGGGTAGAAATCGGATTAACATATATTTATGGAATCGGAATTTCCACAGCCAGAAGAATCCTGGCTGAAACAGGCGTAAACCCGGACATCCGGGTGAAGAACCTGTCAGAAGAAGAAGAAAACTTGCTGCGTGACTATGTCAACAAGAACGTGAAGGTGGAAGGCGACCTCAGAAGAGAAATCGCTCTGAACATCAAGCGTCTGTCCGAAATCGGATGCTACAGAGGCATGCGTCACAGAAAGGGTCTGCCGGTCCGCGGCCAGAGAACCAAAACCAACGCGAGAACCAGAAAAGGCAAGAAAAAGACCATCGCGAATAAGAAGAAGTAGGGAGGCAGGAAAATGGCACAAGCTAAGAATGTCAAGAAGACAAGAAAAAGAAAAGAACGCAAGAATGTCGAACGCGGCCAGGCCCATATCCAGTCGACCTTCAATAACTCCATCGTTACGATCACTGACGCGGCTGGCAATGCCCTGTCCTGGTCCAGCGCCGGAGCACTTGGATTCAAGGGTTCCAAAAAGAGCACTCCCTTTGCAGCTCAGCTGGCTGCAGAGACCGCTGCCAAGGCAGCCATGGAGCATGGCCTGAGAACCATCGAAGTCTTCGTCAAGGGACCTGGTTCAGGCAGAGAAGCTGCGATTCGTTCCCTCCAGGCAGCCGGACTCGAAGTGACCATGATCAAGGATGTCACTCCGCTCCCGCACAATGGATGCAGACCCCCCAAGAGAAGGAGAATGTAGTCCTGAGGGATACATTCACCCCGCCCGAGCGATCGGGCGGCACATGGTACGTGAATAGATCAGTTGCCCTCACGTATAGTTGCCAAAATCATCAAGGAGGGTTTTAAATCAATGCTGGAAATCGAAAAGCCAAAAATAACGGTCGTTGAGACCAATGAAGACGGGACCTATGGAAAAATCGTGGTGGAACCCTTATTGCAGGGTTACGGCATCACCCTGGGCAATGCCCTGAGAAGAATTCTTCTCTCCTCGCTGCCCGGTGTAGCCCCCAACTCCGTCAAGATTGACGGGGTACTCCATGAATTTTCCACCGTTCCCGGTGTGAAGGAAGATGTCACTGAACTCGTACTTAACATCAAGAACCTTGCCATCAAAATGCAGGGCGACGGACCGAAGAGCATCTACATTGATGCAGTGGGTCCCTGTGAAGTAACAGGCGCTGATATCAAGACCGACGGTGACGTTGAGATCGTCAACCAGGACTTCCACATCGCGACATTGGACGACAACGCAAAGCTCTATATCGAGATCGCCATTGACCGCGGTCGCGGATATGTGTCTCAGATGAACAACAAGTCTGAGGAACACTCACTCCAGACGATTCCAGTCGACTCCATCTACACGCCGGTTAAGCGTGTAAACTTCACGGTGAACAACACCCGGGTCGGCCAGGTCATGAACTATGATGAACTCACTCTGGAGCTTTGGACCAATGGCACCATCAAAATCGAAGAAGCGATCAGCCTGTCTGCGAAGATCCTGATCGAGCACTTCAAACTCTTCATGACGTTAGTGGACAACAACAATGACATGGAGATCATGATCGAAAAAGAGGAAGATAAGAAGGAAAAAGTTCTGGAGATGACCATCGAAGAACTGGATCTTTCGGTTCGGTCCTATAACTGCCTCAAGCGGGCAGGCATCAACACGGTTCAGGAACTCACCCATAAATCCATGGAAGACATGATGAAAGTCCGGAATTTGGGTAAAAAGTCCCTGGAAGAAGTTGAAAGAAAATTAAAAGACCTTGGTTTAGGTCTGAAAACGAGCGACGAGTAGGAGGATAGAAAATGGCTATTGAAAGAAAACTTGGCAGAAGTACTGACCAGAGAAGAGCCATGCTGAGAAGCCTTGTAACAAACTTCCTGAAGCATGGTGTCATTCAGACAACATATACAAGAGCCAAGGAAACCCAGTCCATTGCTGAAAAAATGATCACTCTCGGCAAGAGAGGCGATCTTCATGCAAGAAGACAGGCTCTGGCCTTTATCACGGAGGAAGCGGTGGTTGCCGAATTATTCGACACAATCGCACCGAAGTACGCAGAACGCGAAGGCGGATACACAAGAATCTACAAAGTGGGACCAAGACGGGGCGATGCAGCGGAAGTTGCCATCCTGGAACTGGTTTAATCCCCAATATGAAAAAGCCGGCTCACAGCCGGCTTTTGTCATATATTGATTTAATATCCAAAGACCGGAGAGGGTTATTCTCCAGCAATCGCAGGAAGCAGGTGCTGACCACAGATCAGCGCTGCGTCTGTTCCTGAGCTTCCGGTTCTTCCTGCTGCAGCAGGGACGTCGTTCCGTGCCGGCGCAGGATGTTGCGGCTGGGCTGATCCTTCAGAGTCATTACCAGCACGCCGGTGACCACGGTCATGATCAGCGACAGATAGAAGCCGGGCGCCAGTCGGTTCATATTCCGGGCAGACGCGTAGAAAAGCTCCGCCAGAAACAGCAGGACAAACAGTCCTGAGGTCATGGAATACTGTCCAAGGACCAGCAGAATAACTGCCAGCAGCGACAGTGCCAATAACAGGAACCGATACTGCTGTACAAAATCAAGGCCCGTCAGATCGGTCTGGGTTCGATAATCCAGCCAGGTCAGGAAGAACGATCCGAAGAACAGGATCGTCGACAGGGCGATCAGAATCGACTTTTTTTTCGTCATGGAATCATCCCCTTTCTTTCATCATAATCCTCCGCCGGAGGGATTTCAACCCAATGACAGGATGCGCCGCCGCTCTGTGCCGGCAGGGAGGGGTCCGGAAGGCAAGGCATCCTGGATCCGGGAGAAAGGATGCCGGACACTTATTCAGAATCCTCCATCAGTCCGGACGGGGAATCTGTACTGGTAAATCTCGTGGAAGACAAGCCCTTACATTGAGAACTCGTTCCCCTTCATATATAATTTAGAAGTACAATTATGCTCAATTTTAAAAGTCTGGCTGTCATTGTGCGGCCAGCAAAAATTTAACGTCAGGATGGGCCATGCTATGGACGAAAAAACGGGATTGCCCGGCGATCCAATGATCAGAACGGAACATCTTTATCATTATTATCACCAATACGATGAAGATGGAAATCAGACTGCGCTCCCCGAGAGCGAAATTCAATATTCCATCAAGGATATCACGCTGACGGTTCCCAAGGGCCAGTTTCTATGCATCCTGGGTCACAACGGATCCGGCAAGTCGACGCTGGCCAAGCATTTTAACGCGCTGCTGCTGCCGGTTCGCGGCGGGATCTGGGTCGATTCCATCGACGCCACCAACCCCGCCAATACCTGGGAAGTGCGTTCCCGAGCCGGCATGGTATTCCAGAACCCGGACAACCAGATGGTAGCCACCATTGTGGAGGAGGACGTAGCCTTCGGCTGCGAGAACCTGGGGATTCCGCCCCAGGAGATCCGCCAGCGGGTGGAGAAGGCACTGAAGGAAGTCGGGATGTACGAATTCCGCAAGCATGCGCCGCACCTGCTGTCCGGCGGCCAGAAGCAGCGCATTGCCATCGCCGGAATCCTTGCCATGCGGCCTAAGTGCATTATCTTTGATGAACCGACGGCCATGCTGGATCCTTCCGGCCGCAAGGAAGTCATGGAAACAGTGCGCGAGCTCAATCGGGATTATGGCATTACCGTCATTCATATTACCCATTATATGGAAGAAGCCGTCCAGGCTGACCGCATCGTGGTCATCGAGGAAGGCAGCATCATGATGGATGATACTCCGGTCAATGTCTTTTCACGGGTTCAGGAAATTAAAGCAATCGGGCTGGATGTGCCCCAGGTCACGGAAGTCGCCTATCTGCTTCAGACAGCCGGCATCCCGATCGATACGCACATTCTGACCATCGATGAAATGGTTGGTATATTATGTCAATTAAAGCAGAACATGTAACATTTGAATACTCACCCGGAACGCCCTTTGCCAAAAAGGCGCTGGATGACATCAGTCTGGAAATCCCGGAAGGAAAGTTTGTGGCTCTCATCGGCCATACCGGTTCGGGAAAATCCACGCTGATCCAGCACTTCAACGGGCTGATTCAGCCAACCTCCGGCCGGATTCTGGTCGATGGGGTGGACATCCATGCCGAGAACGTCAAGAAATCGGACATTCGCAAAAAAGTGGGTCTGGTGTTCCAGTATCCGGAGTATCAGCTGTTTGAAGAAACCGTCGAGAAGGACGTGGCCTTCGGTCCGGGCAATCTTAATTTAACCGAAGACGAGATCGCCAGCCGGGTTCGCCGGGCCATTGAGCTGGTGGGCCTGGATTTTGAGGAATACCGGCATAAAAGTCCCTTTGAGCTCTCCGGAGGTCAGAAACGCCGCGTTGCCATAGCCGGTGTGGTGGCCATGGAGCCCCGCGTCCTCATCCTGGATGAGCCGACTGCCGGACTCGATCCCCGTGGCCGGGAAGAGATTCTGTCCCAGCTGAAGCGGCTGCATGAGAATTACGGCATGACGACGATCCTGGTATCGCATTCCATGGAGGATGTGGCCGATCTGGCGGACCTGGTCCTGGTGATGTATGAGGGCAAGGTCGTCATGGCGGATGTACCCAAAGTCATTTTCTCCCAGGCGGACCGGCTGGAAGCCATGGGCCTGGCGTCGCCTCAGGTGACCTATCTGATGCGCCGGCTGAAGGAACACGGCTTTGACGTGCCTTCCGACATCATCCATGTCCGGGAGGCGGCCGAAGCAATTGCGGCAGCTCTGGGAAAAGGCGGTGAGTGCAAATGATCAAGAATATTACCCTGGGTCAGTATATTCCCAGTGATTCGGTGATCCACCGGCTGGATCCCCGGACCAAGATTCTGGCAACCCTGGTGTTCATCACCTCCCTGTTCCTGGTCCGGACCTATACGGCCTATGCCGTGGTCTTTGGTTTTATCCTGCTGATTACCTACCTGGCCAAAGTCAGATTCCAGTTCCTGTACAAGGGGCTCAAGGGCGTCTTCATGCTGATTCTGCTCACGGCACTGCTCAACCTGTTCCTGACGGGGGGCAGCGGCGATCCCATTCTGCAGCTGGGCTTCCTCCGGGTCTACCGGGAAGGTCTCCGGCTGGCTCTGTTCATGAGTCTGCGCCTGGTGCTTCTGATTATGGGCACTTCACTCCTGACGCTGACCACGTCGCCGATTGAGCTGACCGACGGCATTGAAAAATTGCTGAACCCGTTCCGCCGCTTCGGGATGCCCGCCCATGAGCTGGCCATGATGATGTCCATCGCGCTGCGCTTCATTCCCACTCTGATGGATGAAACGGATAAGATCATGAAAGCTCAGATGGCCCGCGGAGCCGACTTTGATTCAAAAAACCTGGTCAAGAAAGCCAAGAGTCTGATTCCGCTGCTGGTGCCCCTTTTCATATCGTCCTTCCGTCGGGCCGAGGACCTTGCCATGGCCATGGAAGCCCGCTGCTACCGGGGTGGGGAAGGCCGGACCCGCATGAAGGAACTGGCTTACCGAAAGCGTGATTTCCTGGCTTACGGAGCCCTGGCACTCTACCTGCTGCTGGTTGTTGTGACCGGCCTGCCGCGCCTTGGTCTGTGGTAGCACCGAGATGACCCGGGATTTGATCAACATCGCGCTGGTCCTGGAATTTGAAGGGACCGGATTCAACGGCTGGCAGGCTCAGGATTTCGGCCGGACGGTGCAGAATGAGATGGAACGTGCGATCCTTGCCGTCACCGGCGAGACGGTCCGGGTCACCGGCTGTTCCCGCACCGATGCCGGCGTCCACGCCAGCTGCTATGTCATGAACTTTCGGACCGCATCTACGATCCCTCCCGACCGCATTAAGTTCCCGCTGAACAACGTTCTGCCGGCGGACATCCGGATCCGGGAAAGTTTTGCCGTGCCGCCGGAATTTCATGCCCGAAAGCATGCCCGAGCCAAAACCTACTGCTACCGGTTCATTAATTCCGACACCGATCTGGCAGTCGGCCGCCAGTACGTTGCCCAGGAAAAAGGGGAGCTCGACTTCGCGGCCATTGGCGAGACCCTGGAGCTTTTCCGCGGCACCCACGATTTTCGGGCCTTCCGATCCACCGGATCCTCCGTCCAGTCCACTACCCGCACGATTTATGACATCCGCCTGGACCGGCAGGACCGCGTGTTTACCCTGACGGTATCAGGCGACGGATTTCTGTATAACATGGTCCGGATTATCGCCGGCACCCTGTTCTATGTCGGACACGGAACCCGCACCTTGGAAGAGGTGAGGGAGGCCTTAATGCACGGGGACCGTCTCAAAGCCGGACGGGTGGCTCCGGCTCGGGGGCTGATGCTGGAAGGCGTTGCCTATGACCCGCAGGACATTGGACGGGATGGAAATTTTCATGGATCTTAAGGCGATGCTGGATTACTTTTTTCGCGGAAACTGGGAAGATTACCGGTTTCCGCTGTTTACCCCAGTCCACTTTCTGCTGATGGGACTGACTCTGGCCGGAATCTGGATGATCCGGAACTGGCGGGAACCCTTGAAGCGGGATCCTCGTCAAAGACTCCGCCGGTTCCTCATCGGCGGGCTGCTGCTGGAGCAGGTAACCCAGTATGGCTGGTACGCGCTGGCCGGGACCTTTACACTGGGCGACGGACTGCCCCTGTATATCTGCCGCACAGCCATTCTGGCCATCCTGCTGGCGCTTCTGACCAGACAGTCCTGGGCCAGACACCTGGCGGTCTACTGGGGAACCTTCGGGGGTGTCCTGGCCTTAGTCTTCCCGGTGGTGTATCCGATGCATTTTCCCCACGTTACCAGCTTTACCTATTTTGGCGGCCACCTTTTGATGGTCTGGGCCGTGGCTTATCTCCTGGCGGTGGAGGAAATCCGCCTGACCAGGCAGGGACTGATCTTCAGTCTGTTCTTCACCAATGCCTTCAATTTGTTTGTCCTCTGGCTCAATCCAAGGATCCAGGGAAATTACAGCTATTTTGAGTTTCCCCCGATGTTTTCCGAACAGCTGAGCCAGCTGCCGCGGCCGGTCTATCTTGGGGCCGTTTTTCTAATTTACAATCTCCTGATTCTCCTGATTCATCGCGTATTCAGACCCACAGCCAGTCCCGGACAGAATCCGGACAACGACCGCGCGGCCATCACCGCAGCAACCCATCAGAACAAGGAGTGAATCCATTGAAACAAATGAATAAATCTTCCCATCCTCAGACAGCATGGGACAACCACGGGAGGCACGTCATATGCTGATGCAGCTGCCGCGGCCCACGGCCAAACTGGCCGTTCGGTTCCTCTTTTATGTCATCGGCCTGTTTATCCTGGCTCTGGGCGTCGCTTTTTCCGTCAATTCCCGACTGGGTGTATCCCCGGTCAGCTCGCTGCCCTATGTCGCCAGCCTGATCACCGGCCTGAATCTCGGACTTATGGTTATGGCCAGCTACCTGATCTACATCGCGCTTCAGATGATACTCCTGGGCAAAAAATTCCGCTGGATCGATCTGACGCAGCTCCTGTTTTCCGTCCTGTTCGGCTACTTTGTGGATTTTACAAAAGTACTGCTAGGGGATTTCCGAATTCCGACTTACCCCGGACAGCTCCTGATGCTGGGCATCAGCATGCTCCTGATCAGTATCGGCGTCGTTCTCTATGTCAATGTCAACCTCATCAACATGCCCATGGAGGCTTTGACCGTGGCCGTACGCGACCGACTGTTCCCCAAACGGACCTTTTCCGATGTGAAAATCATGCTGGATACCACTGTGGTGACCACAGCGATTCTGCTGTCCTTTCTATTCCTGAAAAATGTGTCGGGGGTGCGCGAAGGAACCGTGCTCTCAGCGCTGCTGGTTGGACGCATCATGAAGGTGATTCATCCGATCATTGTGCCCCGTCTGAGAAAAATTTGTTTCTAGGTCGAAAAAGTGCATTATTCGTTTGACACACGCCGATGCGTGTAATATAATACTAATGTTTGTTATATGAAAAAGTAAGGATTCACTAGCCCCGAATCCTATTTTTTACAGCGGACAGTAAAACGGGAGGTTTAAAGATGAAATCATATTTAGCGAAAGCTGGAGAAATTGAAAGAAAATGGTATGTCGTCGATGCTGCCGGAAAGCCTCTTGGTAGAGTGGCTAGTCAGGTTGCATCAATCTTGAGAGGAAAGAATAAACCTGAGTTCACTACCAATGTAGACACAGGTGATTTTGTAATAATCATCAATGCAGAGAAGGTCGTTCTGACCGGCAAGAAGCTGGATCAGAAGATGCTGCGTCATCATTCCCTGTATCCGGGCGGACTGAAGGAAACTCCTTACCGTGTGGTAATGGAAAAGAAGCCTGAATTCGCAATGACTGAAGCTGTCAGAAGAATGCTGCCCAAGGGAGTCCTTGGCCGTCAGATGGCAACAAAGCTGAAGGTATACAGAGGATCCGAACATCCTCACGCTGCACAGAATCCAGAAGTTCTGGAACTGAAGTACTAAGGGGAGGAAATCAGTAAATGGCAAAAGTTCAATACATGGCCACAGGAAGAAGAAAGAAATCCGTTGCGAGAGTAAGACTTGTTCCCGGTGAAGGCAAAGTCATCATCAACAAGAGAGAATTCGAAAACTATTTCCCGATGGAAACCACCCGTCTGATCGTTAATCAGCCGCTGGAACTCGTTGGAATGAAAGCCACATTTGATGTCCTGGTTAACGTCCACGGCGGCGGAACCACCGGACAGGCCGGAGCAATCCGCCACGGAATTTCCCGCGCCCTGGTCAAATCCGATGAGAACCTCAAACCGGAATTGAAGAGAGCAGGATTCCTGACCCGAGATTCCAGAATGAAGGAAAGAAAGAAGTACGGCTTGAAGAAAGCTCGTAAGTCTCCTCAGTTCTCCAAGAGATAAGGATCTCACCACCAATCGAATATCAAAAGGATGTTTTCAAACTTGCATTGCATTGAAACATCCTTTTTTTCTCTATTACGAGTCCTTTCCGACTTCAGATCATAAACGCCCATGGTCATCCCTGCCAGGGATCGGAGGCAGGTTTGGCAGCAGGGCTGGCTTTGCTTATCCAGGACTGCATTTGCGCATACAGGAACTATTCGGAGGATCTCCCGAATGCACCGTCGCATTCGCATGAGAATTCATCATCCCTTATAATGAGTTTAGATCGTTTGAAAGTGAGGGGCAGAGGATGAATCAAATGACGGAATCGGATCCGATTCGCCTGATCAAAGGCTATCAGGCAGATCCGGAACAAAGAGCGTCCTTTAACCGGCTGGCGACTTCTGTCTTTGGACTGGATTTTGAAGACTGGTATCAACTGGGGTGCTGGAATGAGAATTATATCCCGTATTCGATTTTTCGACAGGGTGAGGTCATTGCCAATGTCTCGGTCAGCCCCATGGTGTTCTTGGACGACAACCGGCCGGCTCGGCTGCTGCAGCTGGGAACCGTGATGACACGGGTGTCCGAGCGTGGAAAAGGCTGGATCCGGCTTCTCCTGGATGAGGTTCGCCGGGATTTTGGCGGTCAGACAGACGGGTGGTTTCTTTATGCCAATGACTCGGTGGTCGGCCTTTATCCTAAATTTGGCTTTCGTCCCCATACCGAGCAGGAGTTTTACAAGGCTGTGATCAATCAAGGCACTGCCCGCGTCCGCAGCCTGCCGCTGCATAGTGATGCAGACCGGGCCCGGCTGGTGGAAGCGATTCGCGCCAGCGCGATTCAGCACCGCATGTGGCTTCAGGATCCGGTACCCCTGCTGCTGTTCTACCTGACGAAGTTCATGCCGGAATCGGTGTATTATCTGGAGGAGCAAAACGCCTGGGTGATTGCCGAAATCCAGGGGGATACCCTGATTCTGCATGAGGTATTTGGGCCGGATCCCGTCAACCTGCATCAGGTGATCCAGGGATTCGGCGGCGGCATCCGGGAAGCGGTGCTTGGGTTTGCTCCGCTGGATCCGAAGGGGTTTTCGGTCCGGCCATTGATCCAGGACGATACCACCTGCTTTGTCCAGGGGGCATGGTTTGAGCATCCCGTTGACCGTACTGTTGGCCGAATTCCCGGCCTGGCCCGGACCTGAAGACACAGGCGGATCCGATCGGGACACAGGGACCGACGGACCGTTTGGTAACTACGGAAAAAGGCTGGTATAATGGCTATACCGCATGAGGAGGTACGTATGAGAATTGTAATCGGAGGCGGGGGGAAAGTTGGTACGTTCCTGTGTCAGGAACTGTCCAAGGCCAACCATGACGTCTTTTTAATAGAAATGAAAGAACAGATCCTTCAGGATATCATTGACATGAACGACATCACCGGAATTGTGGGGAATGCGGCGGACTATGAAACGCTGATGGAAGCGGAGATCCATCGGGCGGACATGTTCATTGCCGTAACCAGCTCCGATGAGGTCAACATGATCGCGGCGATCCTGGCCAAGCATCTGGGAGCTCACCATACCACGGTCCGTGTCCGCAATCCCATCTATACCAACAAGAACAACATGCTCAATCAGGGACTGGGGCTGGATGTGCTGATTAATCCGGACTATGAGGCCGCCTTCCACATTGCGGGGCTGATCCGGAATTCCCATGCGCTGAATATCGAAAGTTTTTCCAATAACCGGGTCAGTCTGATTGAACTGCACATCGATCCGGGCAGCAAACTGCACAATATGCCCCTGGTAGAGTTCCGGCAGCGGTTTGGAGCTATTCTGGTTACGGTCATCGAGCGCAATGGCGAGGTGATCATTCCGGACGGCACCACCAGACTTCAGACCGGCGACAACTTCTTTATCGTCGGGGAGCGCAGTGCCATCAGCAACTTTTACACACTGGTCGGCCGCTCCGAAAAGACCATCCGCAGCGTCCTGATTCTGGGGGGCGGCCATATTTCGTTCTATCTGGCCAAGCTCCTGGAATCCAGCGGCAAGGAAATCACCATCCTCGAGGTGGACCCAGCCCGGGCAGAAGAGCTGTCGGAACAGCTTCCCTTCGCCCGGATTCTGCAGGGTGACGGTTCCGATCAGGATTTTCTGGAAGAAGCCCGGATTTCATCCTATGACTGCATGGTCACTCTTACCGGAATTGACGAGGAGAACATCATTGCCTCGCTGTTCGGCCTCCACAAAGGCGTGCAGAAGATCATCACGAAGGTCAACCGCACCAACATCCTGAAGCTCCTCCAGAACCAAGGCATTGACGCGGTGGTCACCCCCAAGTTCCTGGTGGCCAACCGGATTCTGAAAAAAGTTCGCTCGGTGGAATCATCCCGGTCATCCAATGTCGATGACATCTATCGGATTGCCGGCAACAACGCCGAAGCTCTGATGTTCACCATCAACAAGGAAAGCCGAGCACTGAACGTCCCGCTGCGCAAACTGAAAATCCGCAAAGACGCCATCATTGCCTGCATCCTGCGCGGCAGCCAGATCATCTATCCGGATGGCAATACGACGATTCAGTGCAGCGATCAGGTGCTGGTGGTCACGACCAGCAAGCTGTTTGACGATATCGACGATATTCTGGAGGGCAAGGCATGAACTATGGAATTGTAGGCTGGGCCATCGGGCGGGTTTTATGGGTTGAAGCCAGTTTGATGATCTTTCCGGTGGCCGTGGCTCTGATCTACCGCGAAGCGCCGATTAACGCCTGGTCATTCCTGATTACCATGGTGCTGCTTGTCATTTGCGGCGCGCTGCTGGGACGCAAGAAGCCGGTGATCGACAAGCTCTATACCAAGGAGGGCCTCGTCATTACCGGTTTGTCCTGGGTGGTGCTGTCTTTTTTCGGTGCTCTGCCCTTTTTTATCTCGGGCCAGATTCCGTCATTGGTCAATGCCTTGTTTGAAACAGCCTCGGGCTTTACCACCACCGGAGCCAGTATTCTGACTGACGTGGAGGCGCTGACACATTCCATGCTGTTCTGGCGCAGCTTCACCCATCTGATCGGCGGCATGGGAATCCTGGTGTTCACCATGGCCATCCTGCCCAGAATGGGAGACGATACCGTCCATATCATGAAGGCAGAAGTGCCGGGGCCGGTATTTGGCAAAATCGTCTCCAAAACCGGCAGCACCGCCCGGATTCTCTATATCGTCTACCTGGGGATGTGGGCGTTGACGGTACTGTTTCTGATGCTGGGCGGCATGCCGCTGTTTGATTCCATGCTGCACGGCTTCGGCGCCGCCGGCACCGGAGGGTTTGGCATCCGCAACGGCTCCATTTTCCCCTATAACAGCGCTTATATCGAAATGGTGCTTAGCATCGCCATGATCCTGTTTGGGGTGAATTTCAACCTCTACTTTTTCCTTCTGGCCGGCAACTGGAAGGCTGTGTTCAAGAATGAGGAGCTGCGCTGGTACCTGGCCATCATCGCCGGGGCAATTGTCTTCATTTCCTATAATCTGAAAGACCTGTACGGACCACTGACCGAACGCCTGCGCCATGTCTTCTTTACGGTATCTTCCATCATTACAACAACTGGGTTCACTACAGTGGATTACGCGACCTGGCCCATGCAGACCCATATCATCCTGTTGCTGCTGATGTTTGTAGGCGCCATGGCCGGATCCACCGCCGGCGGTCTGAAGGTATCCCGAATCGGGATTCTGGCCAAGAATGCTCTGTCCGAACTGCGCCGGGTGCGGGAGCCCAAGCGGACCCTGGTGGTCCGGTACGAGAACCGGGCGGTCATGAAAAGCGTGACGGACAGCGTCCTGAAATATCTCGTGATTTACTGCATTGTCTTTTGGGGACTGGTGCTGCTGGTATCACCGGATGTGCCGAATTTCGTTTCAAGCTTTTCCGCTGTGGCCGCGACCTTCAACAACATCGGCCCGGGATTGGGCATGGTCGGACCGATTTACAGCTACAACGATTTTTCGGATTTCTCCAAAGTGGTTCTTACCATCGGCATGATCGCCGGCCGCCTGGAAATCTATCCGATCCTGCTGCTGTTCATGAAGCACACCTGGAAGCGGTACTGATACTCACTTCGGTCCGGTCCGCTGCCCTTCGGGATTTGTCCCTGCCGATGCGGACTTGGGGCATCCCTTTCGAACCTGCCAGATAGAGAGCTCCTGAGTTCGTTATAAGAGAGACATCCTTTACCGGGTGTCTCTTTTTCATCAAATAAGACTTTTCTATAAAACTTCTCTTAACGTTTTCCGGTTTGACACTATTTTGAGATAATCGTTGCTATAATTATATAAAGTATAACGATAGGAAATAATATCAACGAAAAGCGACTTTCGCCTGACCGGATCCCCTCAGGGGATCCAGCTCATCAATAAGAACTGGAGGACGATGGATATGAATGAAACGCTCAAGCAGCCAATGAAGCAAACCGATGGAGCGAAACTCTCCCTGTTCATGCCGACACATCTCTCCGATCCTGAAAATCGTCAGGACCCCATCGTATTCAAGAATCTATTACGAGACGCCGAGGAAAAACTGAAGGAGTTCCCGGAAGGAACCCTGGTCCGGGTTATGGATGAATTAAACCAGCTCCAGAAGGACATCATGTTCTGGAACCGTACCAAGGGAGGCATTGGCATTCTCGCCTCAGAGGCCGAAACTCGGATTCATCATCTCACCTATCCTGTTCCGGCTTCGATCAAGATCGGCCATGAATTCCATGTCCTGCCCCTGTTAAAATATCAGGAAGGCGAACCGGAAGCATTCCTGGCCGATATCAGCCGAAACCGGCTGAGGCTCTACTACTTTGACGGACATACTGTAAAGGCGGTTCGTCCGGCGGGTCTGGAACAGGACTTCTATGACCTGTTTGACGACTTCGATCCGGATTCGGACGGAGGCTCCGGCAACTTCAACGGTCTGGTCGGATCCTACCACGGCGGCTGGTCCAAAGCTGAAGAAGAGCGCAAGGATCGGGAAAAGTATTTCCGGTATCTGGATAACGCTTTTACCCGTCTGTACAAAGATCAGCCCATGCCCGTAATTTTGTCCGGAACAACGGAAAATCTTTCTGCCTTCCGGGAAATCGCCAAAGGCGACTTCTACGCGGAGGCGGCCATCGATAAACCGCTGGACTCGCTGAATGCTCATCAGATCCGGGATACCGTCACCAAAATCATGGAGGACCGGCGCAAGGCAAAATATCAGAAAACCACCGACATGGCCTCCGTGGCGCTGAGTGACAACCGGGCTGAGACGGATCTGGCTAAAATCCGCAAGCTGGCTCAGGAAGGGCGCGTCGCCGAATTCCTGGTCAATGAGCAGTACATCAGCGAGGATTCGCAGGAGCTGGACAGCCTCATCAATGATCTGACTGCGACCGGCGCGAAAATTAAGCCGATGGCCTACGAAGATGAATCCCGGCCGGAGCCGTACCTGGCGATCCTGCGCTATTGATCAGAATCCCGGAAAGAACCGGTATGACGACACTTCAATAATTTCTCCTGTTCACCCCCTTGTATGAACCACCCTCCGATCACTCCCCGGCGGACGCATTGCGATGCTTCCGCCGGGGAGTTTCATGTCAGAGGTGAACAGTCCGGATGGTTGGAGTATCGGAGCACTTCACCTCACCGGCCGGATTCCTGACCCAAATTCCCGGGAATTCTATAGTCTACACTTCAAAGTGGAGAATGGTTTGAAGAAATTCCTCCGGTTCGATGGCGAACGCGCTAAGAATGTCCTTTTGTTTCCTGGTCAGTGGCTGGAGCAAACTGCAGCCTGATCCATAATCGGTCCGCTTGATCGTTCCCATCTGTTTGACCACCCGGTTGATGGATTTCTCCCCGCTGTTTTTCCCATGATTGGTCAAATCCGACCACAGAATAAGACTCAAAAAGGCGACAAAGGCTTTCCCTTCTGTCGTCTTTTCTGTGTGCGTCAGAAAGCGGTCATAGTCGATGCTGTTTTTTAAATTCTGGAAGGCCTTCTCCACCGTGTCCCGTCGCCCATAAAGTCGTAGTGCCTCCTCTGCGCTCTTATCCTGGGTATTGCTCAGCAGGCAGAACATGCCGGCCAGCTCAATCATCTCGGTGATCTTCTCGTGATTGCGTTCGTACTCCTCAATCGGTGATGCATTGCGTGTCACATCATAATACTTGTTATACCGAGTAATACTGATGGGCTTCATCTGATTTTGCAGCTCTTCCTCGAGACGATCAACATGCTGGTAGATCCGGGCTTCTTCATCCGCCGCACTGGATGTGTTCAGGTAGATGTGGAGGGTATAGGGCAACTCATTGATCTGGATCACTTTGGACAGTCCATAGCAGCTGGTCTGGGGGATGTGATAACGAGAGTGACGGATCACCGCGGTTGCCTCGATTAATGCCTGACGATAGATTTTCTGGGATTTGGGAGCAGCCATCAGGAAATTGAGTTGGTTCTGGGCCATGAAGCTCAGATTGTCTAGGGTGAGAAAGCCTCGATCCATGATGTAGAACAAATCATTGAGACCGACCAATTCGCCCAATTCCATCATATAGGGGAAAAAGGCCTTGTCCACGATACTTCCGCTGTAGATCTCATAGCAAAGCGGGAGGGCTGTCTTGGTGCCATAAAGCATGCCGATGTTGAGTTGCGGTAGGGTTTCCTGATCCCGATTATAGCCGTACTCTGCCATTTGGATCTCCGCATAGGTCGATATGCTCGTCACATCATAAGCCAGGGTCTGTTCCTCGTCTTTGTGGAAAGCACTCCAGAGCTTAAAAAACCGAAAGCGCTGCTCTTCGCTGATCTGTGCAAACAGTTCGCTGCTGCGCTGGGAATTCAGACTGAGCCTTGTAGAAAGTAGGCTCTCCCGGATGAACAGATCCAGATTCATCATGACATTGCCTTCGCAGACCATATAGATGGCCATCGCCAAAAGCTCTTGTGCCTGCAAGGGAAATACCTGTTGTAAAGCCTTGGTCAATCCAATAGCCTCAGCTCGCTGCCACAACAGAGCGATATGACCAGCCGCCAGAACCTCTTGAGGCGGGGTCAGGGAAATGGCATCGACTGGCAGCGGATAGAACTCAGTGAATCGTTCATTGGGGATCATCCAACCGGGACGAGTAGGATCCTCTTTGCCAATGGCAACTTCCTTGGCTGTAGGGGTACCCAATGCGTTTCTGTAGCGTTTTTCGACATGATAGACGCGTCTGGGCTTATCCGGGCCATCTTTTTTGTAGGTGATGCGCTCGGTGGGAATTGGGATTGAAATATTGAGCATTGCCATAATATCCCTCCTCTGTAGACTACTTATATTATAGTCTACAGAGGGGTAATAAGCAAGATAAAAATAAATTAAGTCACAGAGCCATCTCATATGAAATCGGCTCTGTGACTTAATTCGAGGAAAATCCAACATCTATGTCACCCAATTGGGGGATCAAACCGAAGGTGTAGACTATACTATTTCCGGGAATTGGGGTTCCTGAAGAGCGACAGACAGGGAGTCCCTGTGGTAAAATCAGGCTAGCCAGTCTATGGGAGGATTGTCATGAAATTGAGTTTGGAGCTGCTGAACCTGTTTGGCAGCGTCGCCTTATTTTTATTTGGAGTAAAACTTTTAGGGGAGGGACTGGAAAGCGTCGCTCGGGGAAAACTGCGGGAACTGATCGGACGCCTGACGCAGAACCCGATGGGAGCTTTTGCTGTGGGTCTGTTTCTGACCCTGGTGCTGCAGTTTTCTTCCGCCACCGTGATTCTGGCCATGGGACTGGTCAATTCGGGGATCATTACCCTGGCACAGGCCGCCGGGATCGTTCTGGGGGCGAACTTAGCCACCCCGCTGAAAAATCATATACTGGTCTTTGATACCAGCTTTTTCATGCCGGTCTTTTTTCTGATCGGGGCGTATCTGTACATTTTTGCCAAAGAAAAGAAGAAGCGGGATCTGGCACTGATCTTTCTTGGACTGGGCATCGTGCTTGCCGGCCTGAGATTTCTGGAGCTTTCCATATCCGTTCCGGAATTTGCCCACGATCTGGAAGGCATTACAGCCTCCCTGGGGGATAACTGGTTTTTTGCGCTGCTCCTGGGGATCGGCCTCACAGTGCTGCTCCAGTCTTCCTCTGCTACGCTGGCGATTCTGATCATGCTGGCAGCCAATGGTTCGATCAGTCTGTCCGCCTCTTTCCCTATTATTCTCGGGGCGAATCTGGGAACGACTTCCACCGCGCTGCTCTCTTCCATTGGCGCTCAGCGCGACGGAAAGCGCGTAGCCCTGCTCCATTTTCTGTTCAATCTGACCGGTGTGCTGGTGCTGCTTCCGCTGAGCGGCGTTCTCATTGATCTGTCTGCCCGCTTTTCCAATGGCAGCCAGCCCCTGCAGATCGCCAACCTGCATCTGCTCTTTAATTTAGCCATGGTTTTGGTGGTATCCCCCCTGATCCGTCCGTTGATCCGGCTGACGGATATCCTGCCGGGACGCCGGCAGGATGTGGAGGTAACGACTTCGCCGCTGCTGGACAGCCGGATGATTACCTCACCGACCATTGCGGAGGAGCAGGTGATTCAGCAAACGCTGCGCATGGCCGACTATGCCCGGAAAAATATCCGGATGGCGGTGGATGCGTTCCTGCAGAAGGATGATCGGGATTTTGACGAAATTCAGGGCAACGAAGATTACATCAACTACCTGGAGATTCAGATCACCAGCTTTCTGGTCAAGCTATCCGCGGCCGAACCCACCGAATCCGGCCAGGGCCGGCTGACCTCCATCCATCATGTCATCGCCGATCTGGAGAAGATCGGTGACCTGGCAAAGTCGATCCAGCTGCTGGCAAAGGAACGGGTGGACAAGCAGGAAGAAATCAGCGAAGAAGCCGGCCAGGAAATCGTCAATCTGTATCAGTATGTGATTGAAGCGATCAATGTGGCGATTGACTCCTTCCGCTATGGCGACAAAAACCTGGCTTCGACCGTCTATGATCTGGAACGTCAGATCGGCCGGCTCGAAGGGACCTATCGCGATCAGCACATCATCCGACTCAATCGGGGCAAATGCACGACCACTTCCGGCATCCTGTTCCTTGACGTGATTTCTCATCTGAAGCGGGTGGGGAACCACTGCGTCAATATATGCGAAGTCACCTTGAAAAGCCGGCACCTGCCTTAGAGTGGAACCGTCCCGACGGCTGCCGGTTTTGAAACTCAAAGGAATCATCAAGCAAATATCAGTACCAAGAAAACCAGCCCCCCGTTCTTCCAGGTATCCGGAAGAACGGGGGGCTGTCTGTCAGGCTGACTGATCTGACATCGAAGGGGATGAGTGATTGAGTTGATATCGAAGGGATTGAGTGATTGAGTTGATATCGAATGGATTGACTGATTGAGTTGATATCGAAAGATCGGGCTGATTCAGAGGCCATGAAACGGAATGCTAACCGTTGATGATCTCACCGCCGTTGATGTGGATGGTCTGACCTGTGATAAAGCTTGAGGCATAGTCCCAGGCCAGGAAGACATAAGCCTCTGCCAGTTCCACCGGCTGTCCGGGACGATCCAGCGGGCCGCCGCGGCCGAAGTTATCCAGGCCTTCCCCGGAGAAGGTCGAGGGAATCAGAGGCGTCCAGATGGGTCCCGGCGCTACCTGATTCACCCGAATCTTCTGGGCGCCAAGGTTTGCGGCCAGAGCTCGGGTAAAACCGGCGATGGCTCCCTTGGTGGAAGAGTAGTCGATGAGCTGATCATTGCCGCGGAAGGCAGTGATGGATGTGGTATTGATGATGCTGGCACCTTCCTTCAGATGGGGCAGGGCCTCCCGGGTCAGGTAGAACATGCCGAATATATTGGTGCGGAACGTATTTTCCAGCTGTTCATCGGTGATGTCCAGCAGGCTGGGCTGAGGGTGCTGTTCCGCAGCATTGTTGACCAGGATATCCAGTTGACCGAATTCCTCCATGGTTCGGGCGATGATCTGCCTGGAAAACTCCGGAGTGCCGATGTCTCCGGTCAGTGTCACCACCCGGACGCCATGCTTCTCGCATTCCGCTTTCGTCAGGTCTGCGTCGGCATGCTCGTCCTTATAGGCTAACAGCAGGTGAGCGCCTTCCTTGGCGTAGGCGATGGCAACCGCCCGGCCGATGCCTGAATCACCGCCCGTAATAATGGCCACTTTATCTTTCAGCCGGCCATAACCCTTCACGCTGACATCTTCATAAATCGGTTCCGTCGCCATCCAGTTCTCTTTTCCAGGCTGCTCTGCCAGTTCTTCCTTAATAATTTCTTCGCCTTTCGGGAACAGTTCTGTCTTATTGTCTGCGGGATGCATCCCACGTCCGGTTTTTCCTTCCATTGTTTCCTCCTTGGTTGATGTGTTGAATAGGTGCTGAATATGTCGTAGATCCGCCGCTGGCAGAGTGGGTGATCGCTGGTTGAATGGGGCTTGACAGGTTTTTGACAGGTACCTGACAGGCATTTGACAGCTCTTTGGCTGCATCCGCTGAGTATCGGCTGCGCCAGCAATATCGGGGCATGCGGGAGCATCCGCTGATCGGATGACAGACCAGGATTTGTTCCTGCCTGTTCTGCTATTATCCCATCAGTTTTTCAATGGGGAGTGAACTGACGTTTAACAATGATTGACGGAGCGGGAGGGTTTTGTTAACAACTGCCTTTCTTCCTAATTTTTGCTGTCATTCCTATCATTTGTTAAGTCAGAGGGGATGAGGCAGGGAAGAATCCCTGGGTAATTGTTAACAATTTGTAAACGGAGCGAAACCAGGGAGGATTTGAGCCCGGAAAAATGACGGGTTTTTTGAATGGTGTACAGTCCGATCTTGCAGAAATGGCCTGATATCCATTACACGACGTCATAAATCCCTTCATTTTGAAAAAACGAGTGACAACTTATGCACAAACTTATGCAATGGCACTTAATGGATTGATATAACTGAAAAAAGTAAAGGTTTTCAGGCTCCAATGGCCTGTAATGGTACTGAAATTTTGATTGAAATAATCAGGGTTCATACTATAATGGATTTGAATGGAGTGGGATTATGGAACTTGTTCTTAACAAAGGTTCAGGCATACCCCTGTATAAGCAGGTCAAGCATGCCATAACCGATAAAATCAGATCAAAAGAACTTTCTGCCGGCTTCAAGATGCCGACAGAACGAGAATTGTCCGAACATCTGAAAATCAGCCGCAATACTGTATCCGCTGCCTATAAGGACCTGGAAAAAGAAGGGCTTCTGATTTCAAGGCAGGGAAAGGGAACGTTTGTCGCCGAAGAATCGGACCGGATCATCCACGGCGAAGTTCATGAGCGGATTCTGCATCTGGTGGATGCCGGAATGAAGGAAGCTTTGGACTACGGCATGGAAGCGAAGGATTTCCTGCATCTGGTGGAACAGCGCGTCGAAGAGAAACTGGATCTGATCCGGACAGCCAGCGCGGTGTACATTGAGTGCAATACCGAACAGGCCAGGTACTTTGCCCAGCAGATTGAAGCGGGGACGAACATGAAATGCGATCCTCTGACCATCGCCGACCTCATCGAGATGACGGATGAGACCAGACTGCTGCTGTACAAGGCCAAAGTTATTGTTTCAACCTTCAACCATGTCCCCGAAGTGCTCGAGTATGTTGAGAGCTTCGGCAAAACCGTCCTTGGGGTCGCAATCAATCCCGACCTGAAGACCATCGTTCGGATCGCCCGCCTGCCGCGGGAGACCAGGCTGGCTTTTGTCTGCATCTCCGATGAATTCAAAAGCAAGGTGCAGCAGGCATTCGACAATGCCGGTCTGACCGATCTGGATCTGGTGTATACCAATACCCAGGACCCGGACCAGCTGGAACGGATTCTGGCAGACAGGGATCAGATCATCGTATCACCCGGTCGTTTCCGGGACGTCAGGACCTATGTCGAACAGGAGCGGATCATTCCCTTCCTGTACAACCTGGATGAAGGCACACTCAAGACCCTCAAGCAGAATCTCCTGGAGCTGAACATCGTCTGATGCGATCCGGCCCAGACGAGGGAAGGGGTTCACAGTCACCGTTCTCATTCATTGAAATCACAAGACCATGAAGACAGAAGAAGAAACAGAAGAAAATAACAAACGAAAATAACGAACGAAAATAACGAACAAAATAACAGAAGAAAAGGGTCAATCACAAAAACTGTGGGATTTTCCCAAGTTGACATGGAGCCTCTGTCGGCGTGGTTCCGCCAGCCTTGCCGCTATGCTGCATAAATGCTGGGCTAGTCGGCCAGTCAGGCTACCACGTCGACCTCTCCGTGTAAACAGGGAAAATCATAATCCCACATAAAAAGTGATTGAGCCGAAGAAAATAAGAGACATTAACACAGCCGAAAGAACCAGACCGAGAGGTCAGGCAAAAGAAACTGAATAAAAGAAGAAACAGACCGAACAATCCACAGAAGAAGAAATAGACGAAGCAGTAAAAAAAGATAAAAAAGGGAAATCAGGAAGGATCAACATGGAAAAGAAGAAACTGGTCATAGGTGTCATTGGTGCAGACTGCCATGCAGTCGGAAATAAGATTCTGGATTACACGTTCTCAGAAGCAGGCTTTGAAGTCGTCAACGTGGGCGTTTTGTCCTCCCAGGAAGATTTCATCAATGCCGCCATCGAAACCGATGCGGATGCCATCATTGTCTCCTCTTTGTACGGTCATGGGGAAATCGACTGCCGCGGCATGCGCGACAAGTGCAATGAAGCCGGACTCAAGGACATCCTCCTTTATGTCGGGGGCAACATCGTAGTCGGCAAGCAGAACTGGGATGAAGTGCATGCCCGGTTCAAGGATATGGGATTTGACCGGGTTTACAAGCCCGGAACACCGGTGGAACAGGATATCGCGGATCTGAGGGTGGATCTTAAAATGGATGTGCCGGCTCGGGAAGGAGCAGGTGCATAGGCGAATGGAATATTATCTTCTCATCGACTTCGGGTCAACTTACACCAAGCTGACAGCCGTAGATACCGAGAAAGAAGAAATTGCCGCCACCGCCAAAGCCATCACCACGGTAGAGACCAACATCATGGAGGGGTTCAATACCGCCATGGAGGAGATCCATGCAAAGTTAGGCAGGCAGGCTCACTATATTAAGAAGCTTGCCTGTTCTTCTGCAGCCGGAGGCTTGAAAATGGTGGCCATCGGTCTGGTGCCGGATCTCACCGCGGAAGCAGCCAAGCGCGCTGCCCTGGGTGCCGGAGCGCGGGTCATCAAAACCTACAGTTTCAATCTTTCATCGGACGAAATCAGTGAAATCAGCCAGCTCAAGCCGGATATTATCCTGCTGGCCGGCGGAACCGACGGGGGGAACAAGGAAACCATCATTTTCAACGCGGGAATGCTGGCCGGTTCCTACATCCGAAAACCCATCATCGTGGCCGGCAACAAAAGTGCCCGGGACGAAATCCGGAAAATCTTTGACCAGTCCAATATGGAATACTACATCACCGACAATGTCATGCCCCGCCTCAATGTGCTGGATGTGGATCCGGCCCGGGAAGCGATCCGCAAGGTCTTCATGTCCCGGATCATCCAGGCCAAGGGCATGGGCGAAGCGCAGAACTTCATCTCGGGCATCCTGATGCCCACACCGCAGGCGGTGCTCAAGGCAGCGGAAGCCCTGTCCCAGGGGTCCGACGAGGAAGAAGGCATCGGGGATCTGATCGTTGTCGACATCGGCGGCGCGACCACCGACATTCATTCCATCTGCACCGGCATGCCGACCAAACCGGGCGTCACCTTCCGGGGGTTGGAAGAGCCCTTCGCCAAGCGAACGGTGGAAGGGGACCTGGGCATGCGGTATTCCGCTCTGTCCCTGTTTGAAGCGTCATCCACCAGGGAAATGAAGAAATACCTCAGCAACAAGGACCAGGATGTGGAAGCCGAATGCCGGCGCCGGTCCCAGAACATCCGGCTCGTCCCGACGACGGAGGATGAAAAGGACTTTGATCAGGCCATGGCCAAGATTGCCACCGATCACTCCATGTCCCGTCATGCCGGCACGGTGGAAGCCGTTTACTCGCCCATGGGCATCATGTACTCCCAGGAGGGCAAGGATCTCTTGGAAGTGCGCTATATGATCGGAACCGGCGGCGTCCTGATCCATTCGGAACATCCGCATGAGATACTCGAAGCCGGCACCTATCGCCAGGATGAGATCAACGCCCTCAAGCCGGTGAAGCCGAATTTTCTGGTGGACAAAGAGTATATTCTGTCTGCCATGGGACTTCTGGCCGAAGAGGATAAGGATCTGGCCGTGCGCATCATGAAGAAATATATCGTCAACGTGTAACAGGCTTTGGAATGAAGTCCATTCCAGATGCCGCAGGAAATAGAAAAATAGAGAAACAACGGGAGTGAACAATTCATGAGAAAACTGGAAAATAAAAAGCTGACCGAAGCCGAATTTTTCGAGGAACGCCAGGAAGTCCTCGCTCAGTGGCCGACGGGCAAGGATGTCAACCTGCAGGAAGCGGTGGACTTTCTGAAAGCTCTGCCGGATCACAAGAACTTTGCCAAGAAGCTGCGCTGGGCCAAGGAGAACCGGCTGACGCTGGCTCAGCCCAGAGCGGGTGTCGCCCTGATCGATGAGCACATCGAGCTGCTGCGCTACCTGCAGGATGAAGGCGGAGCGGACCTGCTGCCCTCCACCATTGACTCCTATACCCGCCAGAACCGGTATCACGAATGCCAGATCGGCATCGACGAATCCATCAAAGCCGGCCGAAGCCTGCTCAACGGATTCCCGGTCGTCAACCACGGCGTTCATGCCTGCCGCAAGGTGCTGGAATCCGTCAACCTGCCGCTGCAGGCCCGTCACGGCACACCGGACGGACGTCTGCTGGCAGAAATCATTCACGCCGGCGGCTGGACCTCCAATGAAGGCGGCGGAATTTCCTACAATATCCCTTACGCCAAATCCGTGCCCATGGAAAAGACTGTCCTCGACTGGCAGTACTGCGACCGTCTGGTCGGCTTCTACGAGGAGCAGGGCATTCAGATCAACCGCGAACCATTCGGTCCCCTGACCGGAACCCTGGTTCCGCCTTCTACCAGCAACGCGGTTGCCATTGTGGAAGCTCTCCTCGCAGCGGAGCAGGGAGTCAAGAACATCACCGTCGGTTACGGCCAGTGCGGCAACGTCATTCAGGACGTGGCAGCCATTCGTGCCCTGGAAGAGCAGACCAAGGAATACCTTGAAATGGCAGGACACAAGGACGTGTTTGTCACCACCGTGTTCCATCAGTGGATGGGCGGTTTCCCCGAGGATGAATCCCGGGCGTTCGGCCTGATTTCCCTCGGAGCTATGACAGCGGCATTGTCCGGAGCCACCAAGGTTATCGTCAAGACCCCGCATGAAGCGGTCGGTATTCCTACCAAGGAAGCTAACGCGCAGGGCATCAAGGACACCAAAATGGTTCTGTCACTGCTTCAGGGACAGCGCCTGCCGTCCTCCCTGGAACTGAAGAACGAAATCGAACTGATCAAAGCCGAAGTTCAGTGCATCGTTGACGCCGTCTACAAGGTCGGTCACGGCGATCTGGCCATCGGAACGGTCAAGGCCTTTGAAATGGGCATCATGGATATCCCGTTCGCTCCCAGCAAATACAACCAGGGCAAGATGATGCCGGCCCGCGACAATTCCGGCGCCATCCGCTACCTGATGTTCGGCAACATCCCCTTCAGCGATGAAGTTAAGGACATCAACCGGACCAAGCTGAACGAGCGCGCTGCCTTTGAAAAGCGTAACATCGGCTTCCAGATGACCGTTGACGACATCTATGCCGTCGGCCGCGGCCGCCTGATCGGACGCCCGGAAACCAAGAAGGATAATATCTACAAGCCGGAATAACCTCCAGGATTATTTACTGATACCCGGATCACGGGATCGCCTGATCCCGTGATTCGATTCAAATAAAAAACAACCCAACCACTTGAGGAAAGAAGGAGTTTCAAATGAAGATCATCGACGTTGTTTTATCAGAAGGGACTACAGGCTTTTACTTTGACGATCAGAAAGCCATTAAGAAGGGCGCAGGCCACGACGGATTCTTTTACACCGGCGAAGCCGTTACCCCAGGCTTCTCCAAGATCCGCCAGAAGGGCGAAGCCATCTCCGTGATGCTCGTACTCGAAGACGGACAGGTAGCCTTGGGCGAATGTGCTGCCGTGCAGTACTCCGGAGCCGGCGGCCGGGATCCGCTGTTCCTGGCACAGGATTTCATTCCGGTCATCGAATCTGAGATCGCGCCCAAGCTGATCGGACGGGAACTGACTTCCTTCCGGGAACTGGCTGAAGAAGTCGATGCGATGGAGCATAACGGCAAGAAGTTCCATACCGCAATCCGTTACGGCGTCACCCAGGCGATTCTGGATGCCGTGGCCAAGAGCCAGCACCGCACCATGGCCGAAGTCGTGGTGGATGAATACCAGACCGGCGTCGAACTGAAGCGGATTCCGATCTTTACTCAGTCCGGCGATGACCGCTACAACAACGTAGACAAAATGATCATCAAGGGAGCCGATGTCCTCCCCCACGCCCTGATCAACAATGTGGAAGAAAAACTCGGCCGCAACGGCGAGATCCTGAAGGACTATGTGCTCTGGCTCAGACAGCGTATTTCCGAGCAAAAGCAGAGCGAAGGCTATGAGCCGATCCTGCACATCGACGTATACGGCACCATCGGACAGGCCTTTGCCAACGACTTCAAGCGCGTGGCTGAATATGTTGCCGAGCTCGGCGAAATCGCCAAGCCCTACCACCTCCGGATCGAAGGACCGGTCGATGTGGATGAGCGCGAAGCTCAGATCAAGGCCCTGGCTGAAATCACCCGTTACCTGGCCGAAGCCGGATCGGACGTGGAGATCGTAGCGGACGAGTGGTGCAACACCTACGAAGACGTCGTGGATTTTGCCGATGCCAACGCCGGCCACATGCTCCAGGTCAAGACACCTGACCTGGGTGGCGTCAACAACACCATCGAAGCCCTGCTCTACTGCCGCAAGACCGGCAAGGGAGCATACAGCGGCGGAACCTGCAACGAAACCAACCGTTCCGCTGAAATCCTGACCAACATCGCCATGGCCTGTGGAGCCACTCAGTGTCTGGCCAAACCGGGCATGGGCGTCGATGAAGGTTACATGATCGTCAACAATGAAATGAATCGGGTCCTGGCCCTGAGCCGTCGCAGAAAGAACAGCTAAGCACAGGCGATCCCCGGCTGGACCGGAACCAGCAAAGGCCTGCCAGCAATGGCAGGCCTTTGACGAAACCAGACATATGGCGTAAGCTTGATTTTGGCAAGACCGAATCAGGAGAAAAGCCGGGTGATCCGAAGGCCGGCTGCGATTCATCCCGATTACCGGCTGCCGGGCTGACTGTCCGGCCGAAGGCGCCAAACTGAGAACCGATATCGTGCCGCGAGGCGCAAGAACGAGAAGATCCCGGAGAGGAGAACGACATGAGTACAATCAGAGAAATCAATGTGGGCGAAGTGACCAAAGCTGTCCGTCAGCTGGCCATGGACGCCAATTATTATCTGCCGGAGGACGTCAAGGGCCGTCTGGTAGAGTCCCAGAAGAAGGAAAAATGGATCCTGGCCTCGGATACCCTGGGCCGGATCATCAACAATGCGGACCTGGCCGCTCAGGAACAGCTGCCGATGTGCCAGGATACCGGCATGGCTGTAGTATTTGTTGAACTGGGTCAGGATGTCCATCTGGTGGGCGGCACGCTGGAAGACGCCATCAATGAAGGCGTTCGCCAGGGCTATGCCGACGGTTTCCTGCGCAAGTCCGTGGTGGAGGATCCCCTCAACCGGATCAATACCAAAGACAATACCCCGGCCGTCATCAATCTGTCCCTGGTTCCGGGCGACCGCCTGAAAATCCAGGTCGCGCCCAAGGGTTTCGGTTCAGAAAACATGAGCCAGATGAAGATGCTCAAACCTTCGGACGGTCTGGCCGGCGTCAAGGAATTCATCCTGAAAGTCTGCCGGGAAGCCGGACCCAATGCCTGCCCGCCCATCGTGGTCGGTGTCGGCCTGGGCGGAACCTTTGACAAGGCGGCTGCCCTGGCCAAGAAGGCGCTGATGCGCCCGCTGGATCAGCCCAATGCCAAACCCTTCTACCAGGACCTTGAAGCGGAGCTGCTGGATGAGATCAACCGCCTGGGCATCGGCCCTCAGGGCTATGGCGGACAGACGACAGCCATTGCCGTAGCCATCGAATACTACCCGACCCATATCGCCGGCCTGCCGGTTGCTGTGAACATCAACTGCCACGCGACGCGGCACAAGGAAATCATTTTATAGGAGGGGCACCATGGAACAACATGTACATCAGAAAGAGGATCAAGTGAAGCGCATCCAGGCCCCGCTGACCCGTGAAGCCATCGCTTCGCTGCGGGCCGGGGACATCGTGCTTTTGTCCGGCGTCATCTATACCGGACGCGACGCCGCCCACAAGCGGCTGGTGGAAGCCCTGGACCGGGGCGAAACCCTGCCCTTTGAACTGAAGGACCAGGTCATCTATTATGTCGGACCCACCCCGGAAAAGCCGGGCCAGATCTTCGGCTCTGCCGGGCCCACCACCAGCTATCGCATGGACGCCTATGCGCCGCGGCTGCTGGATTTAGGCCTGAAGGGCATGATCGGCAAGGGCTATCGCAGTGACGAAGTCACCGAATCCATTAAAAAGAACGGGGCGGTCTACTTCGGCGCCATCGGTGGTCTGGGGGCCATCATCGGCAAGAGCGTTCGCGAAGCGATCAACATCGCGTATGAAGACCTGGGAGCGGAAGCCATCCGCCGACTGGTCGTGGAAGATCTTCCCCTGACGGTTCTGACGGACAGCCAGGGCAATGACCTCTATAAGATCGGACAGGCTCAGTACCTGGAATGGAGGGAATCCCATGACGCTGAATAAACCGGCCAAAGCCGGATCCCTGGAATCCAATGACATTCTGATCCAGGTCTATCCGGCCGCCGATCGGACCATTGAACTGGAATCACCGGTCAAGCAGCAGTTTGGTGACGCCATCCTGGCCGTCATCAATGAAGTGCTGGATGAAATGCAGGTGGAAGCGGTCCGGGTTATCGCCAAGGATCGCGGGGCACTGGATTTTGCTATCCGGGCCAGAGTGCGCACCGCGCTGGAAAGGGGGGCATAAGGCATGAAAGGACTCAGACGGAGTTTCCAGTTCGTTCCGGCCAATAACCCCGGAATGCTGATGAGCGCGGATATCCTGGGCGCCGATTCCATTATTTTTGACCTCGAGGATGCGGTAGCCCTGACGGAGAAGGATGCCGCCAGAGGTCTGCTGCGCGAAGCGCTGCAGGTATTTGACTACTCAGCCATTGAAGTGGTGGTGCGGATCAATCCGCCGGATTCCGGCTTCTGCCGGGCAGATATCCAGGCTTTGGCCGGAACGAAAGTCGATGCCATCCTGGTGCCTAAGGCGACGGTGGAGACCATGAGCCAGGTTCTGCCCTGGCTCGACGAGATTGGCTATGCCGGATCCATCCTGGCCCTGATTGAGTCGGCACTGGGCGTGGAACAGGCCTATGAGCTCACCCGCCTCGATTCCAGAATCGACGGCGTCCTGCTGGGCGGCGAAGACCTGACCAGCGACCTGGGCGTGATCCGGACCAAGGCCGGCAACGAAATCAACTATGCCCGGACCAGAGTTGTATCAGCCTGCAAGGCGGCCAAAATCACCTGCATCGATACCCCCTGGACCGATGCCGAAGATCTGGAGGGGCTTGCCCGGGATACGGAATATGCCCGTTCCATCGGCTTTAATGCCAAATCCTCCATCAATCCCCGACACCTGCCGGTGATCCATCAGGTCTTTGCCCCCAAGGGAAAAGAGATTCAGTACGCGCTGCGCGTAATGGAGGCGATGGAACTGGCCGCTCAGGAAGGCAAAGGGGTCTTTTCCCTGGACGGAAAAATGGTGGATGCCCCCATCATCGCCCGGGCCCGTCAGACCCTGGAGCTGGCTGAAGCACTGAACCTGGTCAAGGAGGGAGAATACTGTGGAAACTAAACATACATTGCCGGCTGAAATCGAAGGCTATGGCAAAGTCACGCCGTACCGCCAGGTGTTTGACCCCGAGCGGGTAAAGCCCTGCATTCCCCGTCAGGGCAAGATGTCCCGGCCGGGTCAGCCGAAGCTGCAGAAAGACCTGAGAAGCCTGATGGAAAGCCTGGAGCTGAAAGACGGCATGACCTTCTCCTTCCATCATCACCTGCGCAACGGCGACTATGTCCTCAATCTGGTCATGGAAGAAGTGCGCCGACTGGGCCTCAAAAACATCCGGGTAGCAGCCTCGTCGCTGTTTCCCACTCATGCACCGCTGGTTCAGCTGATGGAAGACGGCACCGTCACCGATATTCATACCGACTATATGTCCGGGCCTGTGGCTCAGGCTGTTTCCCGCGGCCAGCTGAAGCATCCGGCGGTCATGACGACCCACGGCGGCCGGCCCCGCGCCATTGCCGAGGGTGATGTCCACATTGATGTGGCCTTCATTGCCGCTCCGGCAGCGGATCCCAGCGGCAATCTCAACGGCGTGACCGGACCTTCGGCCTGCGGCACCCTGGGCTATGCCATTGCCGATGCCGAATATGCCGATGTCGTGGTGGCGGTAACCGACCACCTGGAGCCGTATCCGCTGTGCCCCGCCGAAATTCGCCAGAACCTGGTTGATTATGTGGTGGTGGTGGATTCCATCGGGAATCCCAAGGGCATTGTTTCCGGGACCACGCAGATTACCAAGGATCCGGTGGGCCTGAAAATCGCCTCCGATACCCTGAAGGTAATGGCTGCTTCCGGACTGCTGAAAGAAGGACTGTCTTTCCAGACCGGTGCCGGCGGCATCTCCCTGGCTGTCGCCAAGGAACTCGAGATCTACATGAAGGAGCACGGCATCACCGGCAGCTTTGCCTCCGGCGGCATCACCGGCTACATTGTCCGCATGATGGAAGCCGGCCTGTTCAAGGCGCTGTGGGATGTCCAGTGCTTTGACCTGGACGCGGTGCGCAGCTTCCGGGAAAATCCGAATCACATGGCCATGTCCGGCGATCTGTACGGCAATCCCCACAACAAGGGAGCCGTGGTCAATGACCTGGATATCGTCATCCTGGGTGCCACTGAAATGGATCCTGAGTTCAATGTCAATGTCACCACCGGTTCCACCGGAATCATCATGGGCGGTTCCGGCGGCCATGCCGACACCGCGGCCGGTTCAAAGCTGACCGTCATTGTCTCCAAGCTGGTATCCGCCCGGATTCCGCTGATTAAGGAACGGGTCACCACCATTACCACCCCGGGTGAGACAGTGGATGTACTGGTAACCGACCGCGGCATCGCGGTCAACTCCAAGCGCCCGGAACTGGCAGAAGCCCTGCGCCAGGCAGGAGTAGCCGTCCACTCGATTGAAGAACTGCAGGCTTTGGCGGAACGCCTGACCGGCAAGCCCCAGCCGATTCAGACCGGGGAGCGCATCGTCGCCGTCGTGGAATACCGGGACGGTTCGGTTCTTGACGTCGTGCGTCAGGTGCTGGAGTAGACTTTCCATAACTTCGACCGGTCGATCCGCTCCGGTCAGCGGACTGGATCAGCCGACTGGACCAGCCGACCGGATCAAAGGCAGAATGATTGTCTTCATCAAAGAAGGATCTCATGGAATGTTTTCGATGGGATTCTTCTTTTTTGGTCGGATCACCGGCTTTGGAGTGTTCGTGGCCAGGATTTTGACCAAGGCAGTCCGGGGTGGAAAGTGATTGACAATCCAAAGACTGATTGTTAAAATGAACATTGTTCAGTTTGGGGGTGGAGTATGAATACCATTGTTACTTCCAGAGAAGCAATTCTCGCGGCGGGAAAAGAAATTATGATTGAGTCCGGGGTGGAACGCCTGAGCATCCGCGATGTCGCGCAAAAATGCGGAATTTCAGTTGGTTCCGTCTACAATTATTTTCCGTCCAAGAGTGATCTGGTGGTGTCCACGATTGAATCCGTCTGGATTGAGATCATCATGGAACCAGGGGATGACAGCGCCGGGGTGAGTTTTACCGACCATTTACGGGCTTTATTCAACCGCATTCAAAAAGGCTGCCTGAAGTACCCTTCCTTTTTCAGTGTGCATTCATTAAACGCGGCTCAGTTTGACAAGACGAAGGGTCGGGAAGTCATGCAGCGGTATTTCAGCCATATGAAAAAGGGGCTGTTTGATTCGCTCGAGCAGGATCCGCTGGTAAAAAAGGGGGTTTTTACCAGTCAGTTTAGCGAAAATGATTTTATCGAATTTGTTTTCACCAATCTCATGACATTGTTCATGAAACGCGTGAGTTCGTGTGACACGCTGTGTGAAATCGTGAAGCGCATTATTTATTAAAAAAAAACCCACCGTCCGGTGGGTTTTATTCAGGGTCAAACTGAACGATGTTCACTTAGGATTCAAGTGCTTCGTGTCCGGGGTATTTCATAAAACGAACGGAGCTGGGCCGGTTCAACCGGCTAAAGAGATTCACAATATTTCAGGAGGTTAGGATTATGTTAACATTAGCAATTATTCTTATCACAAGTGCACTCATTTTCTATACGGTCGGGGTCTGGGCTGAAAAGCTGCAGGGGAAACTCAAGCTGTGGCATACGGTTCTCTTCTTCATTGGGCTGGTGTTCGATACCACGGGTACCCTGACCATGGAATCCATTGCCAGGAGTAATCAGATTTCTGCTGCCGCAGTCGGGTTCAATCTGCACAGTCTCACCGGACTGGCTGCGATCCTGCTGATGCTGGTTCATGCGGTGTGGGCGAGCTGGGTACTGTATAAAAAAGATGAAGGGCAGGCCAAAACCTTTCATCGCTTCAGTCTGGTTGTATGGGTAATCTGGCTGATTCCATTCCTGTCAGGAATGATCTCCAAGATGTAGCCGCGAAGCATCCGTCGAATATGATTCACCCTTTGAACGGGCGGCCTGGAAGAACCGGCTTCAGACGGCAGCCTCAATCCGACACCGGCCTGTTCCCAGAGTCAAAAGAATATGAAAATGGAAAAGGATATGTGATGAAATCAAATCAGACAAACAGGATAACACAGCAGAAAAACACGATCGAAATCATGGTGAAATTATATTGCGCAAAGAACCACAGCGGTGACAATGAACTTTGTCCCGACTGCAGGGAAGTGCTGGATTATGCCCTCACCCGCGTGAGCAATTGCCGGTATGGGGAGAACAAGCCGAACTGCGGGGACTGCAAAACCTGCTGCTACAAAAAAGACATGAAGTCAAAGATCACCCACATCATGAAATATTCCGGCCCGAGGTTAATGGTCCATCACCCCAGGGTGGCATTGGTGCACATTTTGGATAAATTCAGGTACCGCCCGCAAGAAAACAGCTCATCCAACTTGTAACCATGACAGCATACACTGCCGCCCCTGTCTCCATAACAACCGCCCGGGTTCCAGCGATCCTGGAGCGGATCACCCCCCTGACCTCAGTGCATTCCGTCAGATTCCGGACTAGTATCTCATTTGCCGCTGAATCTAATCTCTGTTCCACTTGAATGACCATTTCCCGATCATTCCCCGATATCCTCGTCATGTTACCCCAATCCCAATCGGGTCACTCATATCCCCATCGGGTCACTCATATCCCCATCAGGGCACCCCTTTTCCCATCAGGGCAGCCAATCACGAATCAGAGGATCTTAATCCGGATCCCAGTCCCCAGTCCCCAATCCCCAATCCCCAATCCGGATCCCCCAATCATGGTGGGCAGTCCATTTCGGGAAAAAACTCCAGAAGCAGGTACATGTCTTGTGCATAACTGCTTCTGGAGTTTTTTTGATCATCCGTTCAGGAAAAGTCATTCGATCGATTCTCGGCATAGCCTGGATCATGGTTCCGGCTATGCCGATTTTTTGTACTATGCTGACTTCTTTCGTTTGAGGAAGTCAGCGGATGAACCCCTGTTTTCAGGGTTCAGTCCTGGATCTCAAGGAAGGTCTGTTTCAGGAGTTCATAGATCGTCAGGTAGCGTGAGCGGAAGTAGCTGTCCTTCAGCAGGACGAAATTAAATTCACGCTGTTCCGAAAAACCGGGGATATGGATCACCGCGAGACGACCTTCCTCAATTTCCTTTCGCCCGGCCACCTCAAACAGAAACGTAATGCCCAGATCATCGGCTACCATTTTCTTGATGGCCGCCATATTGCCTATTTCGATCACTTTCTGAAAGGCGTGGAGCGAATAGTTATTTTTCTGCAGGATGTTTTCAAATATCTCCCGTGTGCCCGAACCCTGCTCCCGCAGTATGAGGCGGCTTTCGGTCAGCTTCTTGAAACTTGCCGCTCCTTGCGCCAGTTCTGATTTCGGGGAACAGACGGGAACAAACCGTTCGAGACTGAACAGGGTGGAGTCGTACTGTGACTGATCGAACAGGCCTTCCACCACAATGAAATCCAGTTCACCGCTGTTCAGTCGCTCCAGCAGAACCTGGGTATTTGCGACGGACATATGGATTTTCAGGTCCGGGTATCTGTTCAGCAGGCGGGAGAGGATTCCAGGCATCACATACTCCCCGATCGACAGGGTGGCCCCGAAGGAAAACTGCATCGGAGCTGTCTGCGGGGACTGAATGTTCTCCTTGAAGTGTTTGGCATCCGAAAATACCGTCATGGCAAATTCTCTTAACTGTTCACCTTGCTGGGTCAGTCGGATTTTCCGGTTGGAGGTATCAATCAGCCGGCAGCCGTAGAGCTCTTCCAGATGTTTCATGTGCTGTGATACGGCAGGCTGCGTCAGATGCAGAATCTCTGCTGCTTTCGTATAGCTTCGGCAGGAGCATAACGTTAAAAATGTTTCGTGTCTGAAATCAAGCATTATTTGGCGCTCCATAATTTTAAGTAATAGATGAATAAGGATATATAATTTTAATTTATCAAATAGGAGTGATAAAATCAAACACAGGTCAACATCATCGAGAAGGAAAGGAAATTTATTCGTATGAGTCATGTTAAAAAGTACATCCCGGGGATCACGCTCTCCGGCGCAATTGCCGCGGCGGCATTTCTGATCAGCGATCTTCTCCCGGCCGGTATCCTGGGAGGAACACTCCTGGCCCTGATGATAGGCATGCTGCTGAATCCGCTGATCGGATCCAATGAGGCGGTTGAAGCGGGGATCAACTGGTCCTCAAAGAGAATTCTCCGGACGGGGATCATCCTGGCGGGGATCACGCTCAGCTTTTCTCAGGTTATTCAGGCTGGAAAGTATGCGTTGATCCTCATGGTGTTTACGCTGGCGACCTCTTTCGGAGTGGGGTATCTGTGCAAGAAAGTCTTCAAGATCAACTGGAAGCTGGCCAGCCTTCTGTCGGTCAGCACCGCGATTTGCGGAGGCACTGCAGTGGCAACCCTGGGACCGGCCATTCGGGCCAAGAACCGGGATATTGCCTACGCGATATCCGCAACCTTTATTTTTGACATCATTACTGTGATTGCCTTTCCCTGGATCGGACGACTGCTCGGTCTTGGCGATACGGGATACGGCCTGTGGATCGGTACCGCGGTGAATGACACTTCATCGGTCGTCGCGGCGGGATATGCCTTTTCCGATGCGGCCGGGGTGCTGGCAACCATCGTGAAGCTGACGCGAACGCTGTTCATTGTTCCGGTCGTTCTGATCTTTTCCTGGATCTACGCAAAAAAAGAAGTGGATTCCCAGGCAGCGGAGAAGGTTGAGCTGGCAAAGATTTTTCCCTGGTTCATTCTGGGCTTTCTCGCTGTGGTCGCCATCCGAAGCGTCGGGTTGGTACCGGAGAGCCTGGTCCCAGGCATCGTGTTTCTTTCCAAATTTTTCCTGTCCATGGCACTGGCAGCGATCGGGCTGAAAACCAGCCTCAGGGAAGTCGCAGGGGTCGGCATCAAGCCGATGATCGCCGGAGTAATCATCGATACGTCAGTAGTATTCGTATCGCTGTTTGCTCAGGCAGGCATCCTGCACTATCTGAAATAACGTTCGGCGGTCAGCCAGCGGTTGAAAGAGAAAAGACTACATCAAAGGACATACCCTTCGATGCAGTCTTTTTTTGAACCTCGCTGCCGACGGCTCGGGCGGATGAAACCCGGAGTCCGGATTAAGGCCTGGTCTGTTCCTCGATGCTTTCCGAATCCGTCTGATTGGACAGGGGATCGGGCTCTGATACGATCTGACGGATCAGATTCACCATGCCGTGGTCGTCAATCAGAACATAATGGTAGGGCAGGGCCAGTCCTTCGGTTTTCATGACAGAGTTCTTCATAAAAATATACTTGTTTTCATACTTGCCGCGGGAATACCAGATGGCCATGGTGGCCACTTCCTGTCCCGGTACGATGGGCGCCAGTCCCGGCTTAAGTTCCATGGCAGCCAGGGTTTCGGTCAGGGCTTCGATTTCGTTGACGTGGACCGTTCGCAGAACCCGGGTCTGGTCACCGTAAGTCAGGATGATATGGCGGACATCGCGGTAGTCGATGGCTTCGGGAATAGCCCGGCCTCGCCCCAGAATCAGGGAGTAGGAGAGGATCAGGAGCGCCGCCAGACAGAGGCCGCTGATGATTCGATTGGTGCGTTGTTTCATGGATTAAGCTCCTTCGTCAAATGTCAGAGGCGAATCGCCGGTTGAACCGTAGGTTCCGAACGCTTCCTGCACGCCGCCCTCGAAAAACAAGGGGAGCTGCTGGAGAAAGCCGGGGCACAGCCGGACCGTCGGAAGCTCGGCCAGGGGCAGCCAGGCCACGGGGCCTTCGGCAGACTCGTGCAGGGAGCCGCCCAGGGCTTTGGACCGCACGCAATGAACCAGATACCGTTCGCCGTTCTCCCGGTTCAGCCAGTGAATGAGTCCGGTCAGGCGCAGCTGATGAATCCGGATGCCGGTTTCCTCCAGCACTTCTCGGCGGGCGCAGTCCAGCACGGATTCATCCGCTTCCAGATGACCTCCGGGAAAGGTGATGCCGGGCCAGGATTTGATCCGCTCCAGGGTCAGTACTTCATCCTGGTCGTTGGTCACCATCACCATCACGGTGAGATGACAGGCTGTGGTTTCCTGAAACATGACAAATCCTCCTTTTATGGTCGATTTTGCTCTGAGATTTTAACACATGATTCCATTATACGGAGTGGAAAGCCATTCCGTAAAGGGACGATTCATGTTCTCCCGCTTTCTCCGGGACCGCACTTTCCTGGGGGGCCTTCTCCGGGGATCGGTAACGCCCGGTCAGGGGCAGGTGGTTTTCACCAACCGGGGTTAGCATCGGTTGGTGATATAATGGAATCAGAAACAAAGCGAGGGATTCTATGTATTATCCGGAAAAAATCAATCTGAACAATCCGCGGGCCATCCGTGAAGTGCGCGATTGGCTGGCCCGGCACTTTCATTTGAACTATGGCCCAGACGCCCAGGCGACCTATGTGGTGCGCGGGGAGGAGGAGCTGATTGCCACGGCTTCGCGCAGCGGCAATGTCTTTAAGTATTTCGGCATTCACCCCGATCACCAGGGGGAGAATCTGACCTCGATCCTTTTGGGCGCCCTCCTGGATGATGCCTTCGCCCAGGGCATCTATCATTACTTTATTTTTACGTCGCCGGCCAGCCGGCCGCTTTTTCAGGCAGCCGGCTTTCAGCTCGTCATGGAAAATGAGTATGCCGCGCTGCTGGAGTCCGGCAATCGCGATATCAACTCCTACCTGGGTGAGCTCCGGCAGGAGCTGGGGGAGCCCGCCGGCACCCGCGGGGCAATTGTGATGAATCTGAACCCCATGACGCTGGGACACCTCTATCTGATTGAAACAGCCCGCCGTCAGGTGGATGAGCTGATCATCTTCCTGGTGGAGGAGGATCTGTCGCTGGTGCCGTTCCGCGACCGTCTGGCCATCGCCCGGGAAGCCGTCAGGGACTTGCCTGGCGTCAAAGTTCTTCCCGGGGGACCCTACATCATTTCTCAGGCGACTTTTCCCACCTATTTTCTGAAGCGGATGGATGACGAACTTGCAGCCTACACAACCACCGACGCAGGAATTTTTGCGAATTACTATGCCCGGCAGCTGGGGATCACCCACCGGTTTGTGGGAGAGGAACCCCTTGATCCAGTGACCGGAGCCTACAATGAGGCTCTGGCCAGGGAACTGGGGAAAACCGGCATTGCGTTCAGCATCATTCCGCGGGTGGAAGCCGAAGGCGGCGTAATCAGCGCCTCCAGAGTGCGGCGACATCTGGCCCGGGATGAATATGAGCAGGCTTTCCGCCTGGTTCCGCCGGCCACCCGGCGCTATCTGGAATCGACCGCGGGAGCTGACCTCATCACGAAAATCAAGGCAGAGGAGGCGAACATAAAGTGATATACCAGGGAATTGCGGCGGCCGAGGGGTACGCCAGCGGCATAGTGCATCTGAAGCGGGACTGGGAACTGCTGATTGAGACCGGAAACCATTATGATCCACGTCAGGAACTGGCTCGCCTGGAGCAGGCCCGTCAGGAAGCCAGGCTTCAGCTGGAGGAAATTCGCCGTCAGGCAGCCATTGATCTGGGCGAAGATCACGCGGCAGTCTTTGATGCGCATCTGATGTTTCTGGAGGATCCGGAGTACATGGAAGCGGTGGAGTCAAAAATCCGGCAGGAGCGCCTGTCTTCCATGGCAGCCCTGGCCGAGGTGTCCGATCAGTTCGGTCAGATGTTTGCCTCGCTGGAGGATGAATACATGAGGGAACGGGCAGCCGATCTGGAAGACGTCAGCCGGCGACTGCTGCGCATCCTGTCCGGTGAACAGCCCGAGGAAGAGTCTCATGCCGAACAAACCGTGCTCGTGGCCAGGGATCTGACGCCTTCGGATACAGCAGCACTGGATCGTTCGAAAGTCATCGCCTTTGTCACCGATGCCGGCGGGCGGACCTCACACACCGCCATCATGGCCCGTTCCATGCAAATTCCGGCAGTGGTCGGCCTGAAGAACATCACCGCCCGGGTGAAGAGCGGAGACCATATGCTGGTGGACGGAAACCGGGGGGAAGTCCTGGTTAATCCGACTCCGGAACAGATTCGGATGTTTCACGAACGGGAACAGGAATACCGGGAGGAGCAGGAAGCGCTGCGCCGCCTGATTCATGTCCGGACCCGGACGCTGGACGGCAAGGACATTGAAGTAGCCGCCAATATCAGCCGGCCTCAGGATGTCGACCAGGCCATTGCCAACGGGGCCGACGGAATCGGACTCTACCGGACGGAATTCCTGTACATGAACCGCCTGGACCTGCCCAGCGAAGAGGAACAGGTGGAAGCCTTCCGCTATGTTCTGGAACGGATGGAGGGCAAGCCGGTCATCATCCGAACCCTGGACATCGGCGGCGACAAGGCGGCCCACTCCCTGGATCTGCCCCGGGAGGAGAACCCCTTCCTCGGGTATCGGGCCATCCGGCTTTGCCTGGATCGCCCCGACCTGTTCAAGGTTCAGCTGCGGGCTCTGCTGCGGGCCTCGGTGTATGGCAATCTGAAGGTGATGTTTCCCATGATTTCCGGCATCGAGGAGTACCGGGCAGCCATGGCCCTGGTAGAAGACTGCCAGGCCGAACTGGATCGAGAGAATATTCCCTGGAGCAAAACCATAGCCTGGGGCATTACGGTGGAGATTCCCTCCACCGCCATTATGGCAAAAGAGATTGCCTCTGAAGTGGACTTCCTCTCCATCGGCACCAATGACCTGACCCAGTACACCCTGGCCTGCGACCGGATGTCCGAAAAAGTTTCAGGACTGTATGACCCCATGCATCCCGCCGTCCTGCGTCTGATACAGATGACCATCGAAGGCGGCCATGCCTGGGGAAAAAGCGTCGGAATGTGCGGCGAAATGGCAGGAGATCCGGAAGCCATCGCGTTCCTGGTCCGGCTCGGACTGGATCAGTTCAGCATGGCCCCCGGCGGAATTCTGTCAGCCCGGGAGATCATTCTGCAGAGCGAAGCAGGGGATCCGGTCGATAAATATTAAAAAACTCTTCATACTTCCCGCCCTTTATTTAAAATATTTGACGGGTTTGTCTGATATAATCAATTTACATTGAAGTCGAGGAGGACAAGTAGAATGATCGAACATGTTACAGACTCCAATTTCGCTGACGTAGTGGAAAAAAGCAGCGAATTGGTATTAGTTGATTTTTGGGCCAGCTGGTGCGGTCCCTGCAAAATGCTGGGTCCCATCTTTGAAGAAGTGTCCGGTGAAGTTGCCGGCGTGACTTTTGCCAAGCTGAATGTAGATGAAAACCCCTCCACCGCTGCCCGTTATCGCGTTGGATCCATCCCAACCGTACTCGCCATTAAGAACGGCCGGGTCGTGGATACCATGGTCGGTTTCAAACCGAAGGCTGAAATCAAGAAATTTGTTGAAAGAAACCGTTAATCCGGTATTCCAGTAAGCAAAGCCAAACTTCAATAAACTCAAAAAACCAGGCCTCGCCTGGTTTTTTGCATCGAAGCATTTCATTGAAAACGGCCCACTGTCCACTTGAATCCCAGAAGTCCCGGTTTGCGGAACAGTCGATTTACGGAACAGCTGGAGCAAAGAACAATGGGTCACGGTACAGTCGGAGCAAAGAACAGCGGATTCTGGAACAGTCGGATCGAGAAACAGTCGGACCATATACTGTCGGATCCAAACGTTGGATCATAAAAGAGGAGAGAAACCAATGACCTATCAATTGCATTCCATTGAGGGCGAGGAGGACCGGCAAAAGATCCTTGAGATATTCCAGTCCAATCCCGGATATTTTCTGATGTTTCAGGGAAGGACCGCGCAGATGAGTGATGTCCTTTCGATCCTGGAGGAACGTCCGCCCGGCGACCCTTTGGTCGACAAGCAGTTCTGCCTGATTGAGGGGCAGACCGGGCAAGGCTCTCGGCCGGCCGCTGTGGCCGACTGGCTCAGGGATTACCCGGAAGCCGGCATCTGGTACGTTGGACTCTTCATGACGGCGGCTTCCCTTCATGGGACTGGCCAGTCCAGGGCAATCTACCGGTGGCTGGAAGAGCAGCTTCGGTCGGAAGGAGCGGTCAGAATCCGGCTGGCTGTGCTGAGGGACAATCACCGCGCCCTGCGTTTCTGGCATAACGCCGGCTTCCGCGAAACTGACCGCAGAACCCACGCCGGGGAGGGCGTCACGCATCAGGTCATCGTCCTGGAGAAGCATCTGATGACCAGGGACTGAACTGGGCGTCAATGCTGAGGAATAAGAGAAGAAAAAATAATTTTGTGAAAAATCTGGGAGCCCGTTGCCTTTTTTGATTGGAAGCAATATAATTAGGAACATAATCCCAACTGAATTACTAGGAAATACAGCGAAAAAGGAAAGTAGTCTGTCACGAATTTTTAGAGAGAGCGTCTCATCGGCTGAAAGGATGCTTATTGGAAGGACAGGGGAAGTGCCCTTTGGAGTACAGCACCGAATCAAGTAGGCTGCTGCGGAACCACCCGTTAACGTGGAGTAGCATGATCGTGCTATGGAAAAGTGGGCAAAAGCAATTAGAGTGGAACCGCGGAATTCATCCGTCTCTTGGATAAGAGATGGATTTTTTGTTTTTTCGCAGACCTTCACGCTCGAATTTGCTAGTTATTTCAGAGGAAATCAAAGAAAGAAGGTTATACAGATGGACATCAGAACTACATTGGATCTTGTAGGGAATACACCGGTGGTCAAGCTGCCGGGAGAGAATATTTATCTTAAAATGGAGAAATTCAATCCGGGCGGCAGTGTTAAGGATCGGGCAGCCCTGGGCATGATCCGGGAAGCGGAAAGCCAGGGCCTGCTCAAAAAGAACGGGACCATCGTGGAACCGACCAGCGGAAATACCGGCATTGCCCTGGCTCTGATCGGGCGCATGTCGGGCTATCGCGTCATCATCACCATGCCTGAAACCATGAGCGTAGAGCGGCGCAGCATCCTGGCGGCACACGGAGCGACCCTGATCCTGACCGAAGGAACCAAAGGAATGAGCGGTGCCATCGAACGGGCCAGGGAACTGGTCGCGGCGGATCCCTCCATGTTCATGCCCGATCAGTTCAATAATCCGGCCAATGCGAGGATTCACTATATGACCACGGGACCGGAAATCCTGCGTCAGCTGCCTGAGGTGGATATCTTCACGGCGGGGGTGGGAACCGGCGGTACCATCACCGGCGTATCCCGGCGGCTGAAGGAGCATAGTGCCGCCATCCGCACCGTTGCGGTGGAACCGGCCAAATCAGCCGTTCTGTCCGGCAGCGGCCCGGCTCCCCACAAGATTCAGGGCATCGGCGCCGGATTCATTCCCGGAAATTATCAGTCAGAGTATGTGGACGAGATTTTGACGATCACCGATGAGGAAGCGATTGATACGGCGGTGGAAGTTTCGGCTGCCATCGGCATGCTGGTGGGGATCTCCACCGGAGCCAATGTGGCGGCAGCCCGCCAGCTGGCCAAACGCTATGGTCAGGACAAGAACATCATGACCATCTCACCGGACGGCGGAGAAAAGTACCTGTCCATGGTGAAATATTAGAAGGAGGAAACCCTGATGATTCGATTCATACGATCCCTGCTGGAGGATGTTGATTCCGTCCTGGAACGTGACCCGGCTGCTCAAAACCGCTGGGAGGTCCTCCTGCTTTATCCCCATATCAAGGCGATCCTGGCTCACCGCATCGCCCATTCGCTCTACCTGAAAAATCATCGTTTTCTGGCCCGCTGGATCGCCAATATTGCCCGCCGGCGGACCGGCATTGAAATTCATCCGGGAGCTCTGATCGGCAAAGGATTGTTCATTGATCACGGCATGGGGGTGGTCATCGGTGAAACCGCCATCATCGGCAATGACGTGACCATGTTCCATGGCGCGACGCTGGGCGGCACCGGCCGGGACAAGGGGAAACGGCATCCGACAGTGGGCGACCATGTCGTGATCGGCGCCTCCGCGAAAGTGCTGGGTGACATCTACATTGCTACCGGTACCAAAATCGGCGCTAACGCAGTAGTTCTGAAGGACACCGCTCCTTACACCACCGTGGTCGGCGTTCCGGCTTCAGAAGTTCAGCCCCGCGGCCGCATCCTGTCCCTGCTGGATTACGCGATTTAATCCAACCCGAAGCGCATCGAACCCGAAAGCCCCCCGTTTGTCAGAAATCCAGTGGATTCGGACCAACGAGGGGCTGATTGCTTCTTCGGAGCCCATGACCTCTCCATACAGAGCGGCGCTGGCTCAATCGCCGGCTGTTGGCGATTTCAGGATCAGCAGCTGCTGATCCAGCTGGGTTTTGATCACATAGCCATCGGTCAGGAAGCGCGGGACGAGCTTTTCGTGGTCTCCCTTATACACCGGCCGCAGATCCACCACTATGTAATCGGCGGGGAAATAGCCGGTCGGCGTGACATTGTAGCTCAGATCATACAGCTCTTTTCGCTGGGACAGCGCACCGGTCAGAAAATCCGAAGCCAGGACGCTGGCTGAGTCAGGGATTTCGGCCAGGGCTTCCTTCATGACTGACAGGGAAGCGGCTTCGGTGCGGAGCAGCGCGGGATACTGTTCGTAGTCCAAAAGGTGCAAGCCGGAGAATAAATATCCGCTGGCCAGGGCCCCTGCCAGGAGAAGGCCAGTCAGCCGGGATGGCTTCAAGGATGCCGGTTCGGGGGTCGTCAGACTGTCCTGATCGGACAGAAACAGAATGGCCAGGTAGAACAGCAGGATATAGGATCCGTAATTATACTGGAAGCGAATATCAAACTGATACTGATAGTCTACCATCAGGTTCATCAGCAGGAAGGGGACGAGCAGCACCCAGCGGCTGAGACGGCGGGTTAACAGCGGCAGGAATCCAAGCGGAGCCAGCATCTGAATCAGATAGGGCAGCTTGTCTTCCCGGTAGATCTGGGAGAGAATGAATCCCGGGTTGCGCCAGACCGCAAAGGGGACGGACAGCAGGGACCACTGGGGCACGCTGATCAGACTGTGGAAGCGGTCGGTCATGGCTCCGTCCCCGAACTCATTGAGATAACGGACAGCACCCATGAAATAGAGTCCGGATACGCCCAGCATAGCCAGGCCCTGGCGGACCATCCGCCGATCCAGGATCATGAAGGCGGCCAGAGCCCAGAGATAGATCACCGCGTCCTCCTTGACCGACAGGGTCAGGAGCGTCATGACGGCAAGGCCGAGGTTGGACCGCTTTTCAATGAACCAGATCAGCCATAACAGGATGGGCACCAGGAAGCAGTTCTCGTGCAGGTCGTAAAAGTTGGACGTGATCAGGGGCGTCGAAACCAGGAAAACACCGCACAGGATTCCCTGAATCATCCGATTCAGCTGGCGCTGGCGCAGGATCAGGACCAGAGGGAATACACCCGATGCCACCACCATTGCCTGAAACACATTCAGGGCAGCTGGCGAGCGGAAAACCAGATAAAAAGGCAGAAGCAGGTAATAGATGGGCGAGAGGTGAACCTTGAAGTGAGACAGGGGCATGTTCCGTTCCAGGGTCGTGACCGGCTGCAGCGTTTCGGCCAGGTTATGGAACATCTGGGCAAACAGGTTGAAGTCATAGGTGGGGGTGGAGAGGCTTTCCACCCGGGCATACAGAATCCGGCCGAGCAGAATGGCCTGGATCAGGAAGACAGCGGCCGCCACTCCCCAAACGGCACCCACGGTTCGCGGCAGAATTCTTCGCCGCGCAAGCAGTACGCCGAAGATTACGGCCAACCCCAGCCAGGCCAGCAGCAGAGGGAACAGAATGCCTGTTTCGACCCCAAGGTAGTTAGCCAGTGATTCTCCCAGTCCGGACCAGGGAACCACCCACACATTCCGGATGAGCAGAAGTCCGCCGGCCAGAGTCAGGATGCGGTCACCCAGCGGGCCGCCGTTCCAGGAGGATCGATGGATCTCCCTGGCCAGGATAAAGGCGGTCAGATTCACCATCAGGTGAGTGACCGACGGAATCTCATAGTCCAGCCGCCACAGAACGCCTGTGGAGAAGATCAGCCAGCTCAGATACAGAATTCTGCTGTAGGGATCGGCTCCGACATACTCATCCAGTGCTGGAGCGGTCCATAAGAGCAGACCCGTCAGCCCCAGAAAGAGCAGAAGCAACGGCAGCGTTCCGCTTAATCCAGCATAACTCAGGGAGAAATAATCCGCGGTTCGGCGATGAACCAGATTCATCACCGCACTGGACATCAGCCAGGCAGAGAGCACGGTCACCGCGATTTGTTCCAAGGTTTGGATTGGTGCCCGCAGGCGGTTGGTTCGTTTCATATTAAACCTCACAAAATACAATTAGGCAGGATCCAGGGGGCAGCCCCCGGGAGAAAAGTCAGTTCAGCCTGAAAGAAGGAGCAGTTTCTATGGTTATTATACTGTAAATTTGCTGTTTTCAAGAAATATGTCCGAAACACTCTCATTTCAGGCTTTCTTCATAATGAAGCGATCTCTGGCTGTCGAAATCATACATCCGATCCGGGATGCATAAGGTGATCATTGTCAAATTAAATGGAGGGGAATTTGTAAAAAAGATGATTGTCATATTCTCGGATTCCATCAAGTGAATGTAAGGTTCACTCATTCTTGCCAGGAATGAATATTGGATTTAGACAGGGGTGTTATGATCGGAACATTTATAGTATCAGTCTGGCAGTGGTTAATATAAATATTGCAGCTGATGCGGAAATCCATCCGAGTTTGTCTGGAACCGTGAGCTTTTCAAGGTTCTTTTACTTTTCTTTTGGTTTTCATCCGGTTGGTTGTTATAATGGAAATAGATTATTTACGACTGGGAGGAAGAGGTTTTACTATGGAAAAATTCGATATGATCAAAAACACTCTGCTGAACCTCAGATTTGCCTCCATCATTGAGATCCTGATCGTTGCCTGGCTGCTGTACAAGCTGTACTGGCTGATCCGGGAGACCCGGGCGGAGCAGCTTCTGAAAGGAATACTCATTATTCTCGCCCTGATTCCCATTTCCTACATTTCCAACATGACCATGCTCTATTTCCTGCTCTCCCGGGCGATTACGCTGGGGGTGCTTTCCTTCGTCATCATCTTCCAGCCGGAAATCCGGCGGGCACTGGAACATCTGGGGCGGTCAGCCTTCAACGATCGTCACATTACCCCGGAGGAGCGGGCCTGGGAAGAAATGATTACTGAAATTGCCACGGCGGTGGAGAGCATGAGTCAGTCGAAGACCGGCGCGCTGATTGCCATTGAGCAGCAGACCATGCTGCGGGAAATCATCTCGACCGGAACCATGATTGACGCTAAAGTTTCCGCGCCCCTGATGGAGAACATTTTTGTTCCCAATACACCGCTGCATGACGGAGCCATGATCATCCGGAATGACCGGATCGCCGCCGCCGGCTGCATGCTGCCGCTGACGACTTCCAGCGAGATCTCCAAGAAACTGGGCACCCGTCATCGCGCGGCCATCGGACTGACGGAAGTATCGGATGCCGCGGTGATCGTGGTATCGGAGGAAACCGGGGTAATCTCCCTGGCGCTGAACGGAAAACTGGTCCGAAACTATGACAAGGACCGCTTGAAAGCCATATTGTTGAAGATCTTGTTTAAAAAGCAGCTGAAGGACGAAGAATCGATGAGAGAGAAGGTGAAAAAATGGCTAAAAGACAAGTCAACGACCTCCTCATAAAGATTTTATGCATCATCGCTTCCATCGCTCTGTGGGTGTTCATCATCAATACAACCAATCCGCCGCAGCGGATGACGTTCAACAACGTATCCGTCCAAGTCCAGAATGCGGATACCCTGCTGGCCAAGGGGCTGATCCTGGTGCCAAACCAGCAGCTGACCGTGCGGGTGCCGCTGGAAGGGCCGGCGAATGATCTATACTCCATTAATGCCGATGCCATCAATGTCACGCTGGATGTGACGCAGCGAGCCCTTAAGGTCGGGGAACAGGAAGTTCAGGTCACGTATGTTCAGACTCCCTCCGGTGTCAATCTGACCGGATCCAATCCGGCGGTGAAGCTCCAGGTCGATGAATACCTGAAAAAACCGGTGGAAATCAAGAAGGACCGCCTGATCTACGAGGCCGCTCCCGGCTTCTATGTGCCCGAGCCCCAGATCGATACGAATTTTGTCACGGTGTCCGGCCCCAAGGCCAGCGTCGATCGCGTCGCTGCCGTCAAGCCGATCTCCGAGAAAAAGAACATCAGCCAGCTGGCCCGGGAAGTGCTCAAACTGGAAGCGCTTGACTCCGACGGTCAGATCGTGCCCAACGTCACCCTGTCCGAAAGCTATGTCGAGGTCACTTATATTCCCCAGCCGGTGAAAGTCGTGCCTGTTACTGCCATCTGGGACGGTGTCAACGCCAGCATCAACCTGGTCCGGATTACCGCCGAACCAACCACGATCCGCATCACCGCCAAGGAAAACATCCTGAAAAACATTTCCGAAGTGGAAACCGGATCGCTGAACATGGAACTGATCGAGCCGGGTGAAACCCGCCGGGCCATGCCGCTGATCCTGCCCATCGACGTGATTGTGCTGGATGACGCGAATAAGCCGAAAGAGGCCATCGTTGATGTGGTTACGGTTGCCGAACCCATCACCACCAAGACCGTCACCAAGAATGTCACCCTGACCGGCCAGCCCGCCCAGGGAACCGTGACGCAGGTGCCGATTCCCATAACGGTGACCATTTCGGGCACTCAGACCAAACTCAATGAACTGAGTGATTCCCTGATCATCATTACCGCCGACGTGACGGGTCTGGATTCCGGTACGCACAAAGTTCCGATCAAAGTCGACCTGCCCAAGGATTACACGTTAATCAAGACCAGTCCTGAAACCGTCGACATCACCATCGAACCGTAAGGTTGTCGCTCTGAGACCATGCATCGCATGGTCTCAGCCTGTCTAACGGATTCATCCTGCCAATTTCACGAAAGGAACCAACCATGATCTTAGTACGTGATCTGTCACTGCATATTGAAAAAACCGAGCTGGAACGCGAAGCTTTGCTGGGCGAACTATGCCGCCGCCTGGAGGTATCGGATTCAGCCATCGACTCCTTTCGGATTCTGAAAGAAAGCGTTGATGCCCGTAAAAAGGAAGATATCTATTTTAACTACCAGGTACTGGTGTCCCTGAAGGAGGAAGCTGCCTATCTCGCGGCCGGATCCCTGCCGTCCGGTGTCTCGCCCCATTATGAAGAGGTCAGCGAACCGGTGGTACCGGGCGAGGCGCCTCTGATCGGCCGGATCATCGTCGTCGGCTTCGGCCCGGCCGGCATCTTTGCCGGTTTGACGCTGGCCCGGGCCGGCTATCGGCCTCTGATCTTAGAGCGCGGCCCGGCCATGGCAGAGCGGACCAGCGCCGTGGAACGGTTCTGGCAAAACGGAGCGTTCGATCCGGCGGCCAATGTACAGTTCGGCGAGGGCGGCGCCGGAGCCTTCTCCGATGGCAAGCTGACCACCCGGATCCGTGACCTTCGGGTCGAACAGGTGCTCAGCGCGCTGACCGGAGCCGGTGCTCCCGAGGAAATCCTGTATCGCAACAAACCTCATGTCGGAACCGATCTGCTCAAGGGTGTGGTCATGAATCTGCGCCGGGAGATCCTTCAGCTGGGCGGAGAGATTCGCTTTTCGACCAGGCTGCTTGACCTGCGGACGGCGAACGGACGGGTGACTCATGTCAACGCCGGCGGTGACTGGATTCAGGCGGCTGCGCTGATCCTTTGCCCCGGTCACTCGGCCCGCGATACGTATGAAATGCTTCACGCCCATGGCGTCGCCATGGAGAGCAAAGCCTTCGCGGTGGGACTGCGGGTGGAACATCTGCAGGCGGAGCTGGACCAGAACCAGTACGGCGTCTGGGCATCCCACCCCAAGCTGCGGGCATCCGAATACAGCCTGACGGCCAATCTGCCCCAGGGCCGCGGTGTTTATTCCTTCTGCATGTGCCCCGGCGGCCAGGTCGTCAACGCCTCCAGCGAGGACGGACTGCTGTGCGTCAACGGCATGAGCTATCATGCCCGAGACCTGACCAACGCGAATTCGGCGGTGGTGGTGTCCGTATCGCCCGCCGACTTCGGGACAGCACCCCTCTCAGGGATCGCCTTCCAGCGTGAGCTGGAGCGGACGGCTTTTCGCATGGGGGGTTCCGACTGGAAAGCGCCGGTGCAGCTGACTTCTGATTTTCTGAAAAATCGCGTCAGCCGGGACTTAAAGCAGGTGTATCCTTCCGTTACGCCGGGCTTTGCCTTCGCGCCGCTCCATCAGGCCCTGCCTTTGGCAGTGACAACCAGTCTGCAGCAGGCCCTGCCCCTTTTCGGCCGCCGGATCCGAGGCTTTGACAAGCACGGACTGCTGACCGGAGTGGAAGCCAGAACCTCGGCGCCGCTGCGGATTCTGCGCGGCGCGGATCTGCAAAGTCCTTCGCATCAGGGACTTTATCCCTGCGGCGAGGGAGCCGGATATGCCGGCGGAATCGTCAGCGCGGCAGTGGACGGAATCAAAGCGGCCGAAGCCGTAATTCGAACCGGGCGTCCGACCGACTCTGAATGACTTTGCATTTATGAGGCGGCAAGCCCGCTGATTCGTTAAAAACACCGGGTGAGACACCGGGGTTTATTAACGAAATTATATTGTTATTATCACCCTTTGCAACCGGCGAAAGCCGGTTGGTTTTTTTTGAAGAGCGCCGGTAGATATGACTTTTTGAAATCTGATATGATAGATGGGTGAAATCAATTGCAAGCAAGGGGGAATCTGAATGAGTTTAATCCTGACGATCAATCCGGGATCCACTTCCACGAAAGTGGCAGTGTTCCAGGATGAAGTGGTAGCCCATGAAATATCCTTATCCCATTCCATGGAGGAGTTAAAGCAATACGACGATATTTCAGACCAGAAGCCAATGCGTGAAGCAGCGATCCAGGACTGGCTCAAGTCAATCGGCATTGCGCCGCAGGACCTGGATATCATCGTTTCCCGGGGCGGTCTGGTTCGACCCATTCCCACCGGCACGTACGAAGTGACCGACTTGATGATCGAGGATCTCAAAGCGGGATATTCCGGAATCCATGCCTCCAACCTGGGCGCTCAGATTGCCCGGGATCTGGCCAAAGCCGGCGGCATTCAGGCCTATATCGCAGATCCGGTAGCCAGTGACGAAATGGAGCCCGTGGCCCGGCTGTCCGGACTGCCGGAAATCACCCGGCGCTCGAACTCGCATTACCTGAACATGAAATCCGTGACGCGCCGCGTCTGCAAGGAGAAGGGCTTCGATTTTCAGAAGGATAACTTCATCATCTGCCACCTGGGCGGCGGTATCTCGGTAGCTCCTCAGCAAGCGGGACGAGTCATCGACACCAACAATGCCAATGAATCCGGTCCCTTCTCCCCGGAACGGGCAGGCAGCCTGCCGGTGGGGGATCTGGTCAAGCTGGCTTTTTCCGGCAAATACACGGAAAAGGAACTGCTCAAGAAGATCATCGGCGGCGGCGGTCTCATGGGGTATTTAAAGACCAATGACGGACGCAATGTCGAAGCTATGATCGCCGCCGGCGATCACAACGCGGAGCTGATCTTCCGGGCCATGGGCTATCAGATTGCCAAGGAAATCGGTGCGTCCGCCGCGGTTCTGGCCGGGGATGTCCGGGCGGTCATTCTGACCGGCGGACTGGCCTATTCCAAACGGCTCATTGAAACGATCCGGGAGTATGCCGGATTCATCGCGCCGTTTATTGTAGAACCGGGCGAGGATGAGATGAAGTCCCTGGCGGAAGCCGGACTGCGGATCCTGCGGAAGGAAGAAACCGCGAAAAACTATGACTTGGAGGCAAAAAAACATGATCAGATCCTTTGATGAAGTATTCCAGCAGATTAAGGCACTGCCCGACAAAGTAGTGGCCGTGGCGGCAGCGGAGGACGAACCGGTTCTGGAAGCGGTCAGTTTCTGCAAGGCCAACGGACTGGCAGATGCCATTCTGGTAGGGGATGAGCCCAAAATCCGGGAAATCGCCAAGCAACTTGACATGGACCTGACCGGCTGGCGCATCATCCATGAAGCCGACCCGGCAGCGGCGGCCCTGAAAGCAGTGGAACTGGTGTCCAGCGGTCAGGCGGACATGCTGATGAAGGGCCTGATCGATACGAAGAATTTCCTGCGGGCCGTCCTGAACAAGGAAGTCGGGCTGCGCACCGGCAACCTGATCACCCATGTCGGCGTGTTTGACCTGCCGCCTTACGACCGCCTGATCTATATCACCGATGCCGCTTTTTCCATGTATCCGACCCTCGAACAGAAGGTTGGCATCATCAACAACGCGGTGAAGCTGGCTCATGCCCTGGGCAATGAGAATCCCAAGGTTGCGCCGGTCTGCGCCGTCGAGGTTGTGAATCCCGATATGCCGGCGACTCTGGATGCAGCGGAGCTGACCAGAATGAATGAAGCCGGAGAGATCACCGGCTGCACCGTATACGGGCCACTGGCGTTTGACAATGCCATTGACCAGGAAGCAGCCACCCACAAGAAAATCAGTCACCCGGTGGCTGGCAATGCCGATATCTTCCTGATGGCTAACATCGAAGCCGGCAACGGAGTATTCAAAGCGCTGACCTATACTTGTCAGGGCGAGCGTCACGGGGGCATCCTGATGGGAGCAGCCGCTCCGGTCATCGTGACATCCAGAGCGGATTCCTTTGAAGCCAAAGTTAATTCCATCGCTCTGGCATCTTTAGCAGCCATGGGAGGAAAGAAGTAAACATGAAAAGAGTATTAGTAATCAATCCGGGATCAACATCCACCAAGATCGGGGTCTATGACGATGAGCAGCCGGTTCTGATCGAAACGCTGCGCCATTCCGCCGAAGAGATCGCTCAGTTCGCGAAAGTGGCGGACCAGTTTCATTTCCGCAAGGATGTCATCCTGAAGGTTCTGGAGAAGAACAATATGGATCTCAAGACACTCCATGGAGTGGTCGGCCGGGGCGGACTGTTCAAGTTCATCCCCTCGGGCACCTATGCCGTCAATGATGAGATGGTCAAGGATGTGCTCAATCCCACCAAGGGCGAGCATGCCTCCAACCTGGGCTGTCTGATTGCCCGCGAAATCGGTGACGAGCTGGGCATTCCTTCCTTTATCGTGGATCCTGTAGTCGTGGATGAACTGGATCCCCTGGCAAGAATATCGGGAATGCCGGAGATTGAGCGGGTATCGATTTTCCATGCCCTCAATCAGAAGGCGGTAGCCCGGCGCTATGCCCATGCCATCGGCAAAGCGTATCAGGATCTCAACCTTATCGTAGTTCACCTGGGCGGGGGAGTATCCGTCGGCGCTCACGAACAGGGACGCGTCATCGATGTCAACAACGCACTGAACGGGGAAGGACCTTACTCGCCCGAACGGGCCGGCGGACTGCCGGTGGCCGATCTGGTGAAGCTGTGCTACTCCGGCCAGTATACCCAGGAGGAGCTGCTGCGCCGGATCACCGGCCAGGGCGGCGTGGTCGCCTATCTTGGCACCAACAATATGATGGAAGTGGAAGAACGCATGGCAGCGGGCGACGAAAAGGCCAAGCTGGTCTTTGAGGGAATGGCCTACCAGACCGTCAAGGAGATCGGTGCCTGCGCCTGTGTCCTCAAGGGGAAGGTGGATCAGATCATTCTGACTGGAGGCATCGCTTACTCCAAGCCGATGACGGACTATATCACCCAGCGGGTAAGCTTCATTGCTCCGGTCACCGTCTATCCGGGCGAAGATGAGCTCCTGGCCCTGGCTCAGGGCGGCCTGCGCGTCTTGAACGGAGAAGAGGAAGTCGCTGTCTACTAGACCCTTTGCGAAAGAATTTCAATAAATACGCCGAACCCTCGGGAAATCCAAAAAGCCATTGGTATTTTTGTGAAAAATGTATTTATTGATTTTCTTTTTATCATGGATTGACAACCTTTACATTCCAACCTGATAACATTTGACCATCGCTGATGAACATTTGATTCAGGAAGCATATGGTATAATAAATATTAATAAAGAAATTATCTTTTTGATTTCAATCTCGAAATTAGTGAATTGATAATTTCTATTGTAAAATTAGAATAGGTTAATAAACCGTACGGAAATGAGGTAGGAATGAAACGCATCAATCTGTTTACAGGCCATTTCGGAAGCGGAAAAACCGAAATCGCCATCAACTATGCCAGAAAACTGAAGCAGGAAGGAATTGCCAAGGTCACCATTGTAGACCTGGACATTGTCAATCCGTACTTCTGCTCCAGGGATCTGGAAGATGAACTGAAGGAAGAGGGAATCCGCGTGATCTCCCAGGGCCGACACCTGGCCAATGCCGAACTGATGGTCGTTCCGGCAGAGGTTATGGCTGCCTTTCAGCAGAAGGACCATACGGTAATTTTTGATGTAGGCGGAGATGACATGGGTGCGACCGCTCTCGGCCAATACAACCGTTTCTTTCGGGAAGAAGACTATGACATGTTCTTTGTCGTCAACATCAATCGCCCGCTGACCCGGGATCTGCCCGGCGTCAGGGAATATCTGGACGCCATTGAGCATTCATCGCGTCTGAAGGTATCCAAGCTGGTCAACAACACCAACCTGGGCACAGCTACTTCATTAAGCGACATACAGGCGGGAGAACAGCTGATTCGTCAGCTGTCGGAACAGACCGGCCTGCCTCATGCCTTTACGGCTGTGCGGCGGGATCTGGCCGAAGAAGCCCGCAGCGTTGTCGCCGGGGAAATGATTCCCATCGATATTACCATGAAGCCACCGTGGGTGGATTAATAAGGGGGGAAAGTAAAAATGCCAAGAGTGAATTTCAGGGAAGATCGCTGCAAGGGTTGCGGTCACTGTGTGACGGTCTGTCCGGTGCACATTATATCCTTTGCTGACCGGCTCAACGACAAGGGATACAAGCCAGCCACCATCCGGCCGGAACTGATGGAACAGTGCATCGGCTGCACATCCTGTGCCCGCATGTGTCCGGATCTTTGTATTTCAGTGTATAAATAGGGGGATAGCTAAATGGGAGAAAAAGTACTAATTAAGGGAAATGAAGCCATTGGCGAGGCGGCGCTTCGTGCCGGCTGTCAGTGTTTCTTCGGATATCCGATCACACCGCAGACGGAAGTTGCGGCCTACATGGCAAAAAAGATGCCGAAAATGGGACGGGTGTTCCTCCAGGCTGAATCTGAAGTAGCTGCCATCAACATGGTATACGGAGCCGGCGGCGCCGGAATCCGCGTCATGACGTCCTCCTCTTCCCCAGGAATCAGTTTGAAATCTGAGGGAATCTCATACATCGCCGGAGCCGAAGTGCCCTGCGTCATCATCAACATCGTCCGCGGCGGCCCGGGCCTTGGCTCGATTCAGCCGGCACAGTCCGACTACAATCAGGCAACCCGCGGTCTGGGACACGGTGACTTCTTTGTTCCGGTCCTGGCACCGGCTTCGATTCAGGAAATGGTTGATTTCATCGGAGAAGCCTTCGATATGGCCGACCGTTACCGCACACCGGTCATGGTCATGGGCGACGGCATGCTGGGACAGATGATGGAACCCGTGGAATTTGCGGATGTCGAAGAACGGGAACTGCCCGTGAAGGAATGGGCAGCCAACGGACTGGGCGATCGCAAGAAGCACAATGTCATCAACTCCCTCTTCCTGAAAGCGGATGAGCTGGAGAACCACAACATTCATCTGTTCAAGAAATTTGACGCCATCAAGGCCAATGAAGTTCGCTACGAACTCTACAACTGTGACGATGCCGACCTGATCCTGGTTGCCTACGGCACCACCGCCCGGATCTGCAAAAATGCGATCCGTCTGGCCGAAGCCGAAGGTCTCAAGATTGGTCTGGTCCGTCCCATCACCTTATGGCCCTTCCCCTTTGAAGCATTCGAAAAGACTGTGAATTCCACAAAGCATGGCTTCCTCTCCGTTGAAATGTCCATGGGACAGATGGTGGAAGATGTCAAGCTGGCTGTCCTGGGCAGAAAACCGGTTGGCTTCTACGGCCGTGCCGGTGGAATGATCCCGACCCCGGACGCGATCCTTGAAAAAATCAAAACAATGGTAGGAGGAAACTAAGATGCAGATGGAAAAACAAGAAGTGAAAGTGCTCTTCCAGCCTACCAAAGCTCTGCTTGACGTACCGACCCACTACTGTCCGGGCTGTACGCACGGCCTGATCCACCGCCTGGTGGGAGAAGTTCTGGAAGAACTGAACATCATCGAAAAGACCGTCGGAGTCGCTCCGGTCGGCTGCTCGGTTCTGGCTTACGACTATTTCGCCTGTGACATGTTCGAAGCGGCCCACGGCCGTGCTCCGGCAGTCGCCACCGGCATCAAGCGCTCCCTGCCGGATCGCGTGGTCTTCACGTATCAGGGAGACGGCGACATTGCGGCCATCGGAACAGCGGAAGCCGTTCACGCGGCAGCCCGCGGCGAGCAGATCGTTACTATCTTTATCAACAACTGCATCTACGGCATGACCGGCGGCCAGATGGCTCCGACGACTCTGCCCGGTCAGGTGACGGAGACTTCACCCTATGGCCGCGACACAGCGACGCAGGGCTTCCCGATCCGTTTCTCCGAAATGATCGCTCAGCTCGAAGGAGCTCATTACGTTGAACGTGTCTCGGTTGACACGGTGCCCAACGTGGCAAAAACCAAGCGTGCCATCAAGAAGGCCTTCCAGAATGCCATTGCCGGCAAGGGCTATAACCTTGTTGAGGTTCTGTCGATCTGTCCCACCAACTGGGGATTGAATCCGCAGGAGTCCATGGACTGGCTGAGAAACAACATGATTCCATTCTACGAACTGGGCGTAAAAAAAGACAAAGATGCCCAGGTGAAGGAGGCGAAATAATGGCACAGCAGGAAATCATATTTGCCGGCTTCGGCGGACAGGGCATCCTGTCCATGGGGAAATTCCTTGCCTACGCGGGCATGGATGAAAATATGAAGGTCACCTGGTGTCCGTCCTACGGCCCGGAAATGCGCGGGGGAACAGCCAACTGTTCCGTGATCCTGTCCACCGATGAGATCGGCTCCCCGGTTGTTACCAGCCCGGACACGGTCATTGTCATGAACCGGCCTTCCTTCGACAAGTTTGAGCCCACTGTCAAACCGGGTGGTCTTCTGATCATGGACGCAGACCTGATTCCGGATGAGTCCCTGCGGACGGATATCCGGGTGATCCGGATCCCCTCCCAGACCATCGCTCAGGAAATCGGCTCCAAGACCATTGCCAACATGGTGCTTCTGGGCGCCCTGGTGAAAAATACAGGAATTGTCCCAACCGAAGCGCTGCTGAAATCTCTGAAGGAACATGGAAAAGAGAAGTTCTATGCCGCCAATGAGAAGGCAATTCAGAGCGGAATGGGATTCACCGTATAAAATAGCCGCCCAGGCTGTTATCCAAAGAATATATATTTATTAGTTATATCAGCACTCAGTCCGATTTCAGGATCGGATCTGGGTGCTTTCTTTGCATTAATATGCAGAAAATAATGCGATATTCAATAAAATATTCAATGAAGTGGTGGATGATTAACCACTTGGCAATGATGAATGGAAGTCTATGAAAATAACGTGAATTTGTGCCGTAATAATTATAAATACCCAAAATAAAAGAACTAAATTTTAAAAGAGCTCATTTTTCAATTGTGAACTGCGTTCATAAAATTAACTTGACCATTAACAGTTTGTACAAAATTAAACCGATTGAACCACCTAATTTTATAGTTTTTCATTATAGGGCTCATTATTTAACGAATTGCCGTTAATTGATTATAGAATTAGAAACATGATTTGAGTAAACGATACGATATTGTGAATACCGCAATGTCATTTTGACTTTTAAGGGCGCTAATGCAATAATAAGCCTATCGATTCGACAACTCACTGTACTGGCTAAGGGGGAAGATTTAATGTCCAAGTACATCATCAAACGACTGATCATGAGTCTGATCACGATCTGGCTCATCATTACCCTGGTATTTTTCCTGATGCGACTGATGCCGGGCAGTCCGTTCACCAGTGAACGGAATGTACCGCCACAGGTTCTGGAAAATATGAAAGCGCAGTTCGGCATGGACAAGCCATTGCTCGAACAATACTTCATGTACATGAAAGGCCTGTTGCAGGGCAACCTGGGTCCCATGCTCAAGAAACCGGGCCGCATGGTCTCCGACTACATCGCCTATCTGTTCCCGGCTTCCGCCAAACTCGGTGCGGTGGCAGTCATTCTGGCCATGGTCATGGGCATGCTGCTGGGCATCCTGGCTGCCTTTAATCAGGGCAAGATCATTGACCGTATCGTCATGATCATCGCCACGGTGGGAATCTCGGTTCCGGGATTTGTACTGGCCTCTCTGCTGCTCCTGTTTATCGGCCTGAAACTGGATCTGCTGCCCGTCACGGGGCTCAGTTCCTGGAAGCATTACATCCTGCCTTCCATTGCTCTGGCGGGCTATCCCATCGCCTTTATCGCCCGGCTGACGCGATCCCGACTCTTGGACGTCATTAAGGCGGACTACATCCGGACGGCCCGGGCCAAGGGAATTCAGGACAGCAAGGTCATCTGGAAACACGCCTTGCGCAATACCCTGATCCCAGTAGTAACCTATGTCGGACCCCTGGTGGCCGGCGTTCTGACCGGATCCTTCGCGATTGAGGGAATCTTCTCGATCCCGGGTCTGGGCCGTGAATTCGTTTCGGCGATTCAGCAGCGTGACTACACCATGCTGCAGGGCGTCATCATCTTCTACGCGACCTTCCTGATCCTCCTGAATTTCTTCACGGATATTCTGTACGTCGTCATTGATCCGCGGATCAAGCTTGACGGATCGGAGGCCTGATCGTGAGTAACTTACATGCAGATTATGTGATTGACAATCTCAACGCGGACGCTTTTGACCGCATCCAGGGCAAAAGCCTGGATGCCGAAGAAATCCTTCGTCCGGCGACGACCTACTGGCAGGATTCCTGGCGGCGGTTCAAGGGCAACAAACTGGCTCTGCTCAGTCTCCTGTTTATCATTATTGCCAGCATCTCGGCGTTTCTCGTACCGATCCTGTCAAAGTATGACATCGCTACGGTGGATTTCTCCATCATGAACCTGTCGCCCAATGCGGAGCACTGGTTCGGAACGGACTTCTACGGCCGCGATATCTTCGTCCGGGTTCTCTATGGCATGCGGATCTCTCTGGTCATTGCCTTCGCGGCTACGATCCTGAACCTGGTCATCGGTGTCCTCTACGGCGCCATCGCCGGTTTTGCCGGTGGTCGAATCGATGCTCTGATGATGCGGTTTGTCGATATCCTGTACTCCGTGCCCATGCAGATCTATGTCATTCTGATCATGGTGGCCATGGGGGACAACAAGGCAGGCATCCTGCCCATCGTCATCGCGCTGGGCGTTGCGTCCTGGCTGTCCATGGCGCGGATTGTCCGCGGTGAAACCATGCAGCTGAAGGAATCGGAATTTGTTCTGGCGGCCAAGACGCTTGGCGCCACCAACCAGCGAATTCTGTTCAAGCACCTGCTGCCCAACGCCATGTCATCCATTATCGTAACGGCGACACTGCTGATCCCGTCCGCCATCTTTACGGAGTCCTTCCTGTCCTACATCGGAATCGGAATTTCTCCCCCAGAGGCCTCCCTGGGTACCCTGGTATCCGAAGCGATGCAGATCTACCAGCAGCAGCCCTATCAGCTGATTATTCCGGCTCTGGCCATTTCATTGATTATCTTTGCTTTCAACTTACTGGGTGACGGATTGCGCGACGCCCTGGATCCGAAAATGTCACGTTAGGAGGGACAGATGATGGGAAATTTACTTGAAATCAGAAACCTCCATACGAACTTCTATATCCATGCCGGCACCGTCCAGGCGATCCGCGGAGTGGATATCGACCTGAACCGCGGCGAGGCCATTGGCATCGTTGGCGAGTCGGGTTCCGGAAAATCGGTGACCATGATGAGCGTCATGCGTCTTCTGGACGCCAACGGCAAAGTGACCGAAGGCAGCATCAAGTTTGACGGCAAGGAGCTGACCAAGCTCAGCAATGAGGAAATCCGCAAAATCCGGGGGAATGAGATCGGAATGATCTTCCAGGACCCCATGACCAGCCTGAATCCGGTGTACTCCATCGGCTATCAGCTGACGGAACCGCTCATGGAGCATCGCGGCATGAGCAAAGCCGAGGCCCGCAAAGTGGCCATTGAAATGATGAAGAAAGTCGGGATCCCCAGCCCTGAAAAGCGGCTGAAGCAGTATCCCCATGAATTTTCCGGCGGAATGCGCCAGCGCGTCATGATCGCCATGGCCCTGATCTGCGAACCGAAGCTGATCATCGCCGACGAACCGACGACGGCACTGGATGTAACCATCCAGGCGCAGATCCTGGAGCTGATGAAAAAGCTCAAGGAAGAAACCGGCACCTCAATCATTCTGATTACCCATGACCTGGGCGTCGTAGCCGACGTGTGCAGCCGCATCAATGTCATGTACGGCGGCACCCTGGTGGAAAAAGGCTCAGTCGATGATATCTTCTACCGGCCTCATCACCCCTATACGGTGGGCCTGCTCAATTCAGTACCCAATCCCAAGGCCGGCTCCAAGGAAAAGCTGATTCCCATCGAGGGAACCCCGCCGGACCTGATCAAGCCCCCCGCGGGCTGCCCCTTTGCTGCCCGCTGCTCTCACACCATGAACATCTGCCTGACCAAGCGGCCTCCGCTGTTCCCGGTGGGGGATGCCCATGAAGCAGCCTGCTGGCTCAACCATGCCAATGCACCCAAAGTCGAGCTCAGAGGAGGTGAGGACAATGGAAAATAAACCGAACGTCCCGACCGCCGCAGCGACGGATGATGTCATGCTGGAAGTCCAGGAGCTGTGCAAGTACTTCCCTGTGAAAACCGGAATCTTCAATGCCAAGGACACCTTCGTCAAAGCCGTGGATAAAGTTTCCTTCAAGATCCGCCGCGGCAAGACCCTGGGTCTGGTCGGCGAATCCGGCTGCGGAAAAACCACCGCTGGTCGGACCATCATCAAGCTGTACAAGCCGACTTCCGGCCGAATCATCTTCGACGGCAAGGATATCACCGACTACAGCCAGAAGCAGATGGAACCGATCCGCCGGGAAATGCAGATGATCTTCCAGGATCCCTACGCATCCCTCAACCCCCGGATGACCGTCGGTGACATCATCGGCGAATCCATCGACATCCATAAGATCATGAAGGGCCCTCAGCGCAAGGAGCGCATTGAGTATCTCCTGCGCAAAGTCGGCCTAAACAAGGAACATATCAACCGCTATCCTCATGAATTCTCCGGCGGTCAGCGCCAGCGCATCGGAATTGCCCGGGCTCTGGCAGTGGAACCCAAGCTCATCGTCTGCGACGAGCCCATCTCCGCTCTGGATGTATCCATCCAGGCCCAGATCATCAACATGCTGGAAGAGCTGCAGGAAGAACTAGGTCTGACCTACTTGTTCATCGCCCACGATCTGTCCATGGTCAAGCATATCTCCGATGACATCGGAGTCATGTATCTTGGTCAGCTGGTGGAAGTAGGTGAAGCAACCAATGTATATGACACCCCAATGCACCCCTACACCAAAGCACTGCTGTCCGCCGTTCCGATTCCGGATCCCGAAACGACCCGGAAACACCAGCGGATCGTGCTGCAGGGCGAACTGCCGTCACCCATCAACCCTCCTTCCGGATGTCATTTCCGGACCAGATGCCCCCATGCCATGGAGATCTGCGCCAAGGAACAGCCGCTGCTTCTGGAAGTGAAAGGCACGGGCCGCGATGTGGCCTGCCACCTTTTCCGTGACCAACAAGACTACGCAAAGAACAACAAGGAGGAAGTTTAATGAACAGACAGTTACTCAAGGTAGCTTCTATCGTCTCCACCCTGACCATCACCGCATCCCTTCTGGCAGCCTGTACGCCGGCGGGCAACAACACCACCGCAGCAGGCACCGGAACCACGACTCCGGGAACCACCACAGGTTCCATCGTCAAGTACAACCTCGGGGCTGACCCAAAGACTCTGGATCCCGCGCTCAATACCGCGGTGGATGGCGGAACCGTCCTGCAGAACCTCTACGAGGGTCTCATGAAGACGGACGAAAACGACCAGCCGATCGCCGGTATGGCAGCATCCCATGAAGTCTCGGCAGACAAACTTGTTTATACCTTTAAACTCAGAGACGCCAAGTGGTCGGATGGACAGCCGGTCAAAGCCGGAGACTTTGCTTACGCATGGTTCCGTGCTCTGGATCCGAATACCAAGCCCGCCGCTTCTGAATATTCCTACCAGCTGTTCTACATTAAGAACGCTGAGAAATTCAACAAGGGAGAAGCTAAGAAAGAAGATGTCGGCATCGAAGTCGTTGACGACAAGACTCTGAAAGTAACCCTGGAAGCTCCCTGTGCCTATTTCCTGGCGCTGATGGCATTCCCGACCTACTTCCCGGTACGCCAGGACATGGTCGAAAAGGATGTCAACCTCTGGTGGGACAAGAAGGAAACCCATGTTTCCAACGGACCATTCAAGTTTGAATCCCACGCTCAGAAAGCAACCCTCGTGCTGAAGAAGAACGAGAACTACTACAACGCAGCCAATGTAAAGCTTGATACCATTGAAATGCACCTGACCGATGACGCCCAGACGTATCTGGCTGCCTTCAAGAAGGGTGAAGTTGACATGATCGAGTCCCCCCCACCACAGGACATCCCGGCCATGATCAAGGATGGCACCGCGAAAGTTCTGCCTTACCTGGGAACTTACTTCTATGTCATCAACATGAGACCGGAACTGAAAGAAAAGAACGCCGCTGTCTATGAAGCGCTGAACAAGCCGCAGGTTCGCCGGGCTCTGGCACTGGCCATCAACAAACAGCAGATCGTAGACAACGTCTCCATGGGACAGCAGATCCCGGCCTGGGGCTATGTGCCAATGGGCATCAAGGATGACAAGGGAAATAACTTTGCCGAAGCCAAGAAATACCTCGACAAGGCAGAAGGCGACATCGCCGAAGCCAAGAAACTGCTTGGCGAAGCCGGCTATCCGGATGGAAAAGGCTTCCCTACCATCACTCTGAAATACAACAACAACACCGGACATCAGAACATCGCAGTTGCAGTACAGGCTATGTGGAAACAGAACCTGGGCATCGATGTACAGCTGGCCAACGAAGAGTGGGCTGTATTCCAGACTTCCCGTATCAACGGCGACTATGAAATCGCAAGACACGGCTGGATCGCGGACTACAATGACCCCATGACATTCCTTGACATGTGGGTATCCGGACAGGACAACGTTGCCATCTGGGGCAACAACGACGCTCATTACGACAATCCGGAGTATGACAAGCTCATCGCTTCAGCCAAGATTGAACTTGACGCGGCAAAACGGACACAGATGCTGCATGACGCCGAGGCTCTTCTGATGAACGACCTCCCGATCATCCCCATCTACTTCTACACCAACGTCGTAGCCTACAAGGATTACGTCAAGGGTGTCAGAAAGTCCCCGCTGGGCTTCCTGTTCTTTGAGAATGCATCCATCCAGAAATAATCAAACACTCAAAAGGCTCCCGCTTCGGGGGCCTTTTTTCCATGGACTCCACTCCGTGACCCCCTGATTTTTTAAACCGGGGGTCACGGAGCGCCCGGATGGGGATATAATGGAATCAATGGGCTGTCCGATCCGGGCTGCCTGACTAGATCAGAGGAGGAACGGCATGAAAACCAATATCAATATTTCCAACGCCCTGACCCTGTTGTCTGAAATGGAGAGTTCATCCGCTAAATTCCAAATTCTGGAGTATGATGACCTGCAGGGGTCTTCGGATTTGTCCAGCGCGTTTATGCTCAGCTACATGCGCAGTGCCAACATAAAATTGCGGCAGGTGAAAATCTCCCTGCATGATTCGTCGGTGTTTGTGGAGAGCGGCGCGCTGTCCTTTATGCGGGGCAACCTGGATGCCTCCTCCAATGTGGGCGGTCCGGGCGGCCTGGTCAAAAAGTTCATCAGCTCGACGCTGACCGGAGAGCATGTCATCAAGCCGCTCTTTTCAGGCACCGGAGAAGTGCTTCTGGAACCTTCCTTCAACCACTATGTGCTGCTTTCCCTGGAGGAAGGCGAGGAAGTCATTGTAGATGACCGGATGTTCTTCGCGGCGGAGGGAACCGTGACATTGGGTGCCAAAGCCATCCGCAGCATTTCCGGAGCCGTTCTGGGCCGGGAGACTCTCTTCCAGACCAGCCTGAAGGGCCCGGGCATCGCGGTTTTGGAAGTGCCCGTACCGGAACAGGAGATCTTCAAGTACAAGCTCAATAATGATACGCTGAAAGTCGATGGCAATATTGCCTTCCTGCGCAGCGGAACCATTGATTTTACCGTGGAGCGCTCCACCAGCACCCTGGTGGGAACCGCCGTGGCCGGAGAAGGCTTCCTGCACGTGTATCGGGGTACCGGCGAAGTCTGGCTGATGCAGACCAAGCAGGTCTATGATCAGATCCGGGAGCTGGACAATCCCTTCTTCCGCCGCCGCGAAACCGAAGGCATGCTGGAAACCCAGGATAAGAACTGATCCGCTGATCTGAGACTGGATTAGCCGGCATCATTCAGATTCCCTGCCGTCAGGACGCTGGATTAGCCGTGAAACAAGTGGCCGGCCACAAAGCGGATCCTTGGAAGAAGCGGAAAAATGACAGGTCAAACTGAAGTATAGGATTCTCGTTGGCTTTAGGGTAAAATGAGAATATTAGTTTATAAAACACGAGGTAGTGAAAATGACAAGAATATTTGGAACGGACGGTGTCCGCGGCATCGCGAACGAGGAGCTGACCCCGGAGCTGGCGTTTCAGCTGGGTAAGGCCGGCGCCTTTGTCCTGACGGAGGGCGCGCATAAGCCGACCATCCTGGTGGGCAAGGATACCCGGATTTCCGGAGACATGCTGGAAGCTGCCATGATGGCAGGGATCCTGTCGGCGGGTGCCAATGTGATCCCGGTCGGCGTGATTCCGACTCCGGCCATCGCTTATCTGACCAGAAAGTATAAGGCGGATGCCGGGGTAATGATCTCTGCGTCCCATAATCCGGTAGAATTCAACGGCATTAAGTTTTTTGACCAGAACGGACTCAAGCTCAGTGACCGCATTGAGGATCAGATTCAGGCAATCATCGAAAACAAGCTCGAGGGTACGCCTGCCCCGACCGGGGGCGGACTTGGCCGGATCATCCACGAAACCTCAGCCGAGGCTGAATACGTGGAATTCGCCGCCGGCACGCTGGAGAATGATCTGCGCGGCCTGAGAGTTGCAGTGGACTGCGCCAACGGCGCGGCTTCCCGGGTAGCGGTCAGCGCGCTGCGCAAGCTGGGTGCCGAAGTCTATGTAATCAACGACAATCCGGACGGTCTGAATATCAACAAGGACTGCGGCTCGACCCACATGGATGAGCTTAAGCACTACGTCGTGGAGAAAAGCTGCGATCTGGGCCTGGCCTTCGACGGCGATGCCGACCGCTGCCTGGCAGTGGATGAAGCCGGACGCATCGTCAACGGCGATTTCATCATGCTGATCTGCGCGCTGGATCTGAAACGCCGCGGCAAACTCCATGACGATACCCTGGTGGTCACGGTCATGAGCAACCTGGGACTGAAGCTGGCCTGTGAAGCCCACGGCGTAAAAATCGAGCAGACCAAGGTCGGTGACCGTTACGTCCTGGAGAACATGATCCGCAACCAGTATTCCCTGGGCGGCGAGCAATCCGGCCATGTCATTTTCCTGGAACACAACACCACCGGCGACGGTCTTGTCACCGGCCTGGCGCTGGCATCCATCGTCCACGAGACGGGACAGAGGCTGTCCGAACTGGCCGGTGTCATGAAAGAGCTGCCCCAGGTGCTGGTCAATGTCCGGGTCCGGGCGGATAAGAAAACCATTCATGAATCGGACCCCCAGGTCATAGAGAAAATCAGGGAAATGGAAGCGGCCCTCCACGGACAAGGCCGGGTTCTGATTCGTCCTTCCGGAACCGAACCGCTGCTGCGGATTATGCTGGAAGGGGAGGACCAGTCCGAGATCGACCGCATGGCTCACGAGCTGGCGGACCTGATCAAGGCAAAGTGCAAATAAAGCGGTTCCCATCAGCTGGCAGCCGGTTACAAGAACCGGAGAGCAGCTTTCCGTACGGAGCGAATGAACTCAGTCGAACCAAAAAACTGAAGGAAACTTGAAAATGCCCTGGTGCCGACAATCCATCGGCACCAGGGCATTTTTTAGCGGAATGATCCGGAAGTGGTTTGAGGAGCAGCAGGATCAGCGAAGAATCGAAGCCCCCATGCGGCGATAGGTATGGCGGCGGCCCCGGATCGCCAGGGACAGAGCCATGATATTCTCCGGTGGGGCCATGCCGCCCGGTCCGGCGTCTCCGATGTGCTGGAGATCCGCTCCGGCCATTTTGGACATCAGCGCGATCTGTTCGATGACCTGAGGACCGGCTCCCTCCTGGGAGGTTCCGATGCCGGTCATGGCGAGGCCGCCGCGTTGATGAATCAGTCGGATCAGGTCGGTAACCACGCTGAGCGTGAACCCCGGGACCGTTCCCGGCGCCGGCAGGAGCAGAATGTCAGCCCCGGCCTCAAGATAGGATTCGACAAAGGTGTCCGTGAGGACGGAATCGGTTCCGGCGCAGTGCATTTTTCCGGCGACGATTACCATTTGCTCCCCGAGGATCGAGCGGGCCTGACGGATGCCTTCAAGGATCTGTCGTTCAGTCACGCCCGTTCCCGGATTGCCTGTGATCACCAGGCAGTCAAAGCCCTGGTCCCGGATATACTCCAGATTGGACTGGTTCAGGGCATGACCCGAAGGAACGTCGGATCCGGGTGGAACCGGTTCCAGATTCAGTCCCAGCGGACGCCCGATCAGCCGGCGCAGGGAGCGGATATAGTCGGGATTCTGTCGGTTCAACAGCGTCTGGCGGGCAATGTGGCTGGCATAATCTTCCAGACTCGAGAGCCTAGCATTGCCGTCATCCAGCCCAAACACAAAGGGGCGTTCACAATGAAAGCGGTTGAGCAGGATCAAATCGGCTCCGAATGCCCCCGCCAGTTCGGGATTGGAAACTCCGTCCGTCAGCGGCTGAGACATAACCAGCGTTTCTGCCACCACGGTACGGCCTTCCGATGTCCGAATCAGCCCAAGCAGCGCTGCCTTATCCAAACTCTCCAGATCAGACCCATTAAGATCGAAGATTCGTTTCATGATTTCTCCTTTTACCCGGCCCTTCCGGTGAGTCGACGGGTATGGCGTAGGGACTGCCCCCATCACCTGTTACCTCCATTATAGCTGACGATTGGACCCAAAGGTGCGCAGCTGCCGGAGTTTCCTTCGGGATCTTATCGGGTACAAAACAACACCGGAAGCTGATCCTCCGATCTGTCTGGATGAGTCCGGCAGCTTTGATGAGTCCCTCCGCGTGGATGAATCAGTCGATCGTAATTCAGGTCAGGATCGATGAGTTCATTCTTTTTGACTCCTCGAAATCAAAAGATAATCGGGTCTCCCTGCATTCCCCATGCAGCGAGACGGTTTTTCAGCCGAGACTGCAGCTGAATGGGCTGAAAAATCATAATTCAGAGACGGAATCCATTTCCGACTAATTACGCCGGAGCTGCATTTTTCCTTGGAAAATATGCAATTCATAATTAAACGTTAACTATCTGTATCTTTTATGTGAACAAGCTTATAATATAGTCAAAGCAAGCAATATCAAGGGTTGAAAGAAGGTGAGACCATGGCCATTGAATCTGCGATCGGGATACAGCTGGTTCCAGTGGATGAAAAAATGAAAGACAACTTAATCCAGGAACTGTCACTGCGGCAGGGATCCGATCAGATCACCCGGATCGAGCAAACGCTTCAAGAAGCCGATGCCCAGATCTTTCTGGTCTATGATCCGCGTTTCACCACTGTTCTGGGATATGCCGCCGTACGAACCTATGAACGAATCGATCGGGCCAAAGAAATCATTCTCTGGCTGGAGGAAACAGCCTGCGGAGCAGAATATTTTCTGGAAACTTTGCGTGATCTGATCCGGTGGATTGGCCGGGGCGGCAAAACCGAGCAGGTCGTTCTGCGCATTGAAGACAACAAGTCGGTACTGATTCAGTCAGCCAAGTCCATTGGCTTTGTCGTGGAAGGGATCTATATCAGCAATCAGTTTCTCAAAGGGGAGTTCAGTTTTTACTCGGTTTATACCTGTCACCTGTGAATCGCTGCCGGGAATCAACGGCCGACGGATCAAACGCCCATTCAGTACCCGGAATGAACCTATACGAAATACATAGCAAGAAGATACCGTAAACCAGGGGTTTACGGTCTCTTCTTTGACTGCGGCGAACCAGGGGGCTTCCTTCCGCAAATCGGAGGTTCCATGCTCATTACACCAGAAACAGGATGGCGACGCCGAGGACACCGACCAGGGCTCCGATGATTTCGTTAAGTTTGATCTTTTCCTTGAGAATAAAGACCGAGATGGGAATGATCAGAATGGGCGTCAGTCCCATCAGAGTGGAGGCAATGGCAGTCGACGTGTGCTTGACGGCCATGAGGGAGAGGGATACGCCCAGTACCGGACCGAAGATCGAGCCGATGGTGATTCGGCCCATGACATGGCGCAGGCGCAGTGTCTGAAAGAAGGCTTCCCATTTCTTGTAGAGGGTCAGAACGATGATGAACCCGAGGATTCCGGCGAAGATCCGTACCTGGGTGGCAACAAAGGGATTGAGGTCGCGGACACCCATTTTGGAAAAAATCAGGCCCAGCGCCTGACCGACAGCTCCGAGAAACGCGAAGATCAGTCCTTTCCAGGAATGTTTCACCACGAGTTTTTTTCCTTGGTCCCCTCGTCCCAGAATGACGATGGCGATGCCCAGTACCGTGACCAGCATGCCGATGACCTGCATGAGTCCGAGGGTTTCGCCCAGGAACAAGTAGCTCAGGATGGCGGTCAGAGGGGGTGCCAGCGCCATGATCAGCATGGAGATGCGGGCGCCGATTTCGATGAAGGCCTGGAACAGGAACACATCCCCCAGAACAAAGCCGATCAGCCCGGAAATAAACAGAATGCCAAAGCTTTGCGGGGTCATGTTAATGTTTTGGTATCCCCCGGTAATGATCAGGTTGATGACTGAAATGATCACAAAAGACAAAACCAGCCGCATCAGATTCAATACCAGGGATCCCACCCGCTTGCCGGCATATTCAAACGAGAGCGAGGACCCTACCCAACAGGCCGCGGTCAGAAGCGCGGCGATTTCACCGATATACATGTTGTACCATCCTTGAAGAATCAATATGCTTTATCCTATCATATTTCCTGCGGCTGCATTTCACCGGCCATACAGTTTTTTTGTCATATCAGACAGTTTTTGCGCGAAGAACGTCCGGTCAGGTGACACCACAAGGAATTTTTGCTACAGTGCAATAAAATGATGAACTCATGCGTTATCCGTTCAGAAGGAGTTATGCCATGCTTTTGTTTACTTTTGTTCTGGCCCCGGAGCCAGTCCGGATCCAAAGGGATCCTCCCATTGATATCGATGAAGATCTGTTCCGGCGGATCGGACAGAATGACATGGGCGCGCTGGATCAGCTGTATCACCAGACCGAGCGGACCCTGTACGCCTTCAATGTGTCGCTGACCAGAGATCATGATGCTGCGGTGGAACTGCTGCAGGATACCTATCTGAAGGTTATGTCGGCGGCGCATCTCTACCAGCCTATGGGGAAACCCCTGGCCTGGCTGTTTACGATTGCCAAGAACCTGTATTACAGTAAATACCGCAAAGAGAGCCGGGTGATTCAGCTCGAGCCCGAGCTGATTGCCAATGATCAGCGCTTCTCCTATGTCACGGATGCCGAAGACAAGCTTGTCCTGGAAACGGTTCTGAAGCGGCTGACGGAGGAAGAGCGGGAAATCGTGATGCTGCATGCAGTATCCGGCATGAAGCATCAGGAAATTGCCGACAGTCTGGGACTGAAGCTGTCGACAACACTGTCCAAATATCGCCGGGCACTGGAAAAACTGAGAACTTATCTGGAGGAGAAGGGGGTCAGATCATGACGGAAAAAGAAATACTCAAACGACTTAAAGAGACGGTTGATCAAGCTCCGATCAATGTCCTGGATGAGCTCCGGCAGCGTCCGGTAGAAAAAATGACAGCACATGATGACATCACAAGGCAAGTCCGCAAAGGATCCGCTTTGAAGCGGCTGATTCCGTTTACACTGGCTTCCGCCGCGATGATCGGACTGATCTTTCAGTGGCAGAGCCAGTATGTCTGGGCAGACAGTCAGGTATACTATGACATCAATCCCAGCATTGTGGTAACTACTAATAAAATGGAACAGGTTATCCGAATGGAAGGCATCAATCCGGATGCCGCGCAAATTGTCCAAGGCATTGAATATCGGGGGAAATCCCTGGAGGAAGTGACGGGCGAGCTGATGGATCAGCTGCTGGAAAAAAAATATCTGACGCAGACCGAGAAATATATTTTGCTGTCCGTATACAACCGCCGGGAAGGCGTGGCCAGGGAGCAGAAGCAGAAGCTGGATCAGCTCATCCATCAGCATCTGCAGGGTAAGCAGATCAAGCCGGTTGTTCTGGTTCAGGAGATCCAATCACTGGATGAGGAGATCCTGGATGAACTCGATGATTCAGAAGGCAAGGCTACCTTGATCCGCAAGCTGATCGAGCAGGCGCCAAAGCTGCAGCCCGGGGTACTGAAGGACATGTCGGTCCATGATCTGGTCAAGATGGCGAAAGCACTTAATGTGGATCTTCATCAACTGTTTGAAAGTCAGGATTTTGACGAAATCGATGATGATGACCTGTATGACGACGATGATGACGACAACGACGACAACGACGATGACGACAACGACGACAACGACGATGACGTCGACGACGACAACGACGATGACGACAATGACCACAACGACGACGACGACGACGATGACAATGAGGATTAGAAAAAAGATGGGGACTCAGCGGTAAGAAAAAAAGTTTTGGATCTGATGCAATAAAATGAGATGCTCCGGAGTTAACCAGGTAACAAATCAAATACCTGGGAGGGATATCTAATGAATAAGATACTTAAGAAGCTAATGATGATGACGCCGATCCTGCTGCTGGCAGCTCTGGTTGCAGGTTTCCTGCCGGATGTTCTGACACTGGCAAGTTCCAAGGATAAGCTGTCGGTGATTCCGGAGCAGACGATCACTCAGACATCTGATGTTGTACGGAGTGCCGGATCAGAAGCAGCGGTTGCGGCAAAGACCCGTCTGAGCAGAGAGCAGGTCCGCGAAATTGCACTGGCGAGGTATAACGGCACCATCACTGAGCTGGAGCTGGACGATTCTAAATGGTATGAGGTTGAAATTCTTTTTGATGGAAAAGAATTCGAATTAAAGATTGATGCCTATACCGGAGACGTGCTTCGAGTCGAATCCAAAAAAGTGACGGCAACAAAGCCGGCAGTCAGCATTGCTAATGATAAGACTGAAGCGGCAGCAAAGCAGCGGATCACACGGGAGGAAGCCCGCCAGATCGCTTTGGCAAAAGTGAATGGAACCATTGTGGAAATGGAACTGGACGATCACCGCTATGAAGTCGAAATTCGCGCCGATGGCAAGGAATATGATCTTGAAATCAACATCTACACGGGACAAATCGAGAAATTCACCGAATCGAAAATGGTCGTTCAGAAAGCTTCCGCACCAGCAAAGCCTCAGGTGACGGAAACGCGCAGCAGAATAACCAGGGACGAAGCCCGAAAGATTGCTTTGAACCGAATCAGCGGAACAGTAACCGAACTGGAGCTGGATGACAATCACTATGAAGTCGAGATTCAGGCCAATGGGAATGAGTATGACATTTCGATCAATGCCTATACTGGAAAAATCATCGAAGTGGATGTCGATCGGATTACCTATGATGATGACCATGACGGTGATGACCATGACGACGACCATGACGATGATGATGACCATGACGATGACGATGATGACCATGACGATGACGATGATGACCATGACGATGACGATGATGACCGTCAGGATGACTAATCAAAAGAGTTGATAATAACCACAGAGTAAAAACCGCCGGATTCGGCGGTTTTTTATTCTGTCTGGAGTATAGTTCGATTGTGCGAGCTAAGAGCCATGACCTAAGAGCCATAAGCGTCATGAGCCATAAGCGTCATGAGCCATGAGCGTCATGAGCCATGAGAAGGAAGAGGCCTGAGACGAAGAACCCCAATGAATAACAGAAGTCAGAGTTCTGAAGGGAAATAGTATCTTTGGCGTTGTAATTACGCCCGTTTGTGAAATGTTAAAATGGGGAAGTATTAAAAATTAATCAGGATCAGTTATTAAAGAAGAATGGTTAATAATAATTGCGTATATTGAATATATTGTTAAATATTGTATCATGATAAGTCAATTCAGAAAAGATAGAAAATTTTATATAATTGACTTAATTGTGAGGTGCGTGATAATATGTGACCGTACTAAACATATTTTTAACAAAATGAGAGAGGGATAGAGATGAAAAAGAGAAATCTATTACTGACCATTGGACTTGCGTCAACGCTGCTGCTGAGCGCCTGCGGCACCAAAGCTGCACCAGCCGGAAATACCGAAGCGGGGCAGACGACTGCAGCTGTGAAGAAAGAGGTTCCGACTCTGAATGTAGGCTGGAGCAATGAACTGCATACCGGAAACATGCATTTGAATTTTCTGAAGCCTGAGTTGTTTGCGGATCGCGCAATCCACTTAAAGCCATTGAACGACAAGCAGCTTGAATTAATCAAAGACGGTGAAGTGATTGCAAATATTAATTTTATCCACTCCAAAGGCGCTGCCGAAAGTGTCACGATGATGTCACAGGGTCATATGGATCTGGCCTACTGCTCGAGCACAGCCATCATGACCGCCTATGATTCCGGCGTCGATGTCAGTGTTCTGTGTCCCATTCAAAGCGGCGGAGTTGCCATCGTAGCGGCTGCCAATGCACCCTACAATACGTTTGAAGAATTGGTTGAATATGCTAAAACAAGCGAGAAGCCGATTCGCGGCGGATATCACTCGGCCATCAGCAGCCCTCGGATTGTATTGGAATACGCACTTCGGGATGCCGGCTTGAAGGTAACAGAAAATACCGCAGACTATGAAGCAGATGTTGTTCTGACTGACTTGAAGGGCATCAGCAACCTGATTCCGTCCATGAGCTCCGGTCAGGTGGAGATCTGGGCAGGTCCGGTACCCAATCCGCAAAATGCCGAGGCTCAGAACATCGGAAAAATCATCGCCCGTCTAGATCAGCTGCCGGAAGGCAAATGGGTCGATTTCCCATGCTGCACCATGAATGTCATGAATTCGGTCAAGACCAAATATCCTGAGGTCGTAGCCGCTATGGTACAGGTAACCAAGGATGTGAGTGAGTATGCCCAGACGCATCGGGAAGAAACCGCTGACCTGATGACAGAATTCATCGGCCTGGACAAGGCAGTTCTGATGAAGAACGACACGACGTATCAAACCACCATTACGGAGCATTTCACCAATGGCATGCATACCTACTATGAGGCCATGTCGGAGATCGGCAAGTTTACCGGCCGGCTGAAGGATCAGCCCATGGATGTCGTCATGAAGAGCGTGTTCGATTTCTCTTTTGTAAAATAAATGGTCCGTCTGGCAATCCGATGAAAGGAGACGGTGCTTTCCGAGAAATCCGAAAGCACCTTTTATACGCATGAAGATGAAAAAGATCCGCCTGAATGTCCTGTCACTGATTTTTCCGGTGATCTTCCTGGCAGGATGGGAACTGTCTGCCCGAAGCATCGGGAATCAGGCCATCCTGCCGACGGTCGGCACCGTATTTCATAATTTTACCAATGCCTTTGATAATTTCATCGGAATTGGCAGTATCCCCAAAAATATTGCATACAGCATGGTTCGAGTATTCATCGGCTATCTGCTGGGTGCGCTGATCGCGCTGCCCCTGGGGTTGCTCATGGGCTATTTCAAACCAGTGCGGGATCTGTTTGAAAACTTTATTACTCTGTTCAAGCCAATTCCGTCCATTGCCTGGATGCCGCTGGTCCTGGGCTGGTTTGGAATCAGCAGTCTGGCAGGAATTTTCCGGATTCCCTACGGGGCGACCTATGCTTTGCTTGATAACTTTAAGCTCTCCATGATCTTTCTGATCGCCCTGGGGTCTTTCTTCCCGATCTGGGGGAATGCCATGTTTGGCGTCAGCAATGTCCGGACGGTGCTGGTCGAGAGCGCCCGCGTGCTCGGCGCATCACAGAAGGATATTTTCTTTCATGTCCTGATGCCGGCGGCAGGTCCCACCATTTTGAACGGCCTGCGTATGGGGCTGACCTCTGCCTGGGTCTGTCTGGTGGCAGCCGAAATGCTTCCGGGAAGCATGAGCGGGGTAGGCTATCTGATCACGCATGCCTATGAACTGGCACGAATGGACCTGGTAATTACCGGAATCATCTGCATCGGGGCGATTGGGGCTTTTCTGGATCTGGTGTTTCGGGTCATTATGAAACGGTACTTTTCCTGGGAAAACAGAGTTCGCTAAGAGCAACCGGCTGCAACACGGCCAGCCTCAGGGTGAAGAATCCGGATCAGAATATTGATTAATCTTGAAGGGAGACAGGCTGAAGAACGCATGCCGCTCCTGGCAGCGGAATTGATTCCGTCCGGGGGTCAAGGCAGAGCGCTTGAGCCGAACGTATATGAAAACTGTCATTGCTTTGGATCATATTCATAAAACATACCAGTCCCGGGGGGACGTCAAATCCCTTGAGGTTTTGAAGGACATTCAGCTGGACATTCGGGAGAATGAATTTGTCTGCCTGGTAGGTCCTTCGGGGTGCGGAAAATCCACCCTGCTGCGCATTATGGCCGGTCTTGAACCTGCCACCAGAGGAAGTGTTTTCTATCGCGATCAACCCTACCAGAAACCCGGACGGAATATTGGAATGGTATTCCAGAACTACTCGCTCATGCCCTGGCTGAATGTGGAAGACAACATCGGGCTGGGCCTTGCGTTCCAGCGGACCGATAAAGCCCGGAAGAAAGCCATTGTCGAGGAGTACCTGGAAATGGTCGGTTTAAACAAGTTTCGCGCCTCTTATCCCCATGAACTGTCCGGCGGCATGCAGCAGCGGGTAGCCATTGCCCGATCACTGGCCAATGATCCGGATGTTCTGCTGATGGATGAACCCTTCGGCGCGCTGGACGCCTATACCCGGATTCAACTGCAGAAAGAGCTGCTGAACCTTTGGGAAACTCATCGCAAGACCATTGTGTTTGTGACGCACAGTGTGGATGAAGCGATTTATCTGGCCGACCGGATCATCCTGATGAGCCGGCGTCAGGGATTCATCGAACGGGATCTGACGGTTGATATTCCCAGGCCGCGGAATCGGTCACTGTCGGAGTTTGCCCGGTTAAATCAGCAGCTGCTGTCGGATCTGGAACGATTCAACGAACATTTGGAACCTGAGGGAAGCGAGATCGAAAGGGGAGCGCAGCTATGAATGAAAACTTGACCCGCCTGCCGGTCAACTTTGAGGAGTATGACGAGAAAAGAAAACAGGCCTTTTTAACCGCCAAGGAATTTAAGGAGAGGGGAGGAAGAATCGCCGGGTGTCTTTGCACCTATACACCAATGGAGATTCTGGATGCCGCTGGTTTCAGCCCCATCAGCCTGTGCGGAACCAGCAATGAAACCATTCCGGCGGCGGAAACGGTTCTTCCGAAGAATTTGTGCCCCCTGATTAAGTCAACTTATGGGTTTGCGGTTGCCGATAAATGTCCCTTTACCTATTTTTCGGACCTGATCATCGGCGAGACTACCTGTGACGGCAAGAAAAAAATGTATGAACTGCTCAACGCCATCAAACCCACTTATGTTCTGCATCTCCCTCAGGGGCAGGATCGCCCGTACGCCCGCAAGATCTGGCGCGAGGAGATTGACCGACTGGCCGGATACCTCGAACAAACCTTTGGGGTGCAGATCACCGACGAGAAGCTGAGGGAAGCATCTCGCGTCAGAAATGAGCTGCGCCGGACAAAATGTGCCCTGTTTGACCTCCAGCAGTCCCATCCACCCGCTCTGACCGGGGTGGAAATGATGGTCACCCTGCATTCCGGAGGGTTCAGCTTTCACCCGGCAGAATACACCAGCCGGATGAAGGCGCTGATTCAGGAACGGCTCGATCAGACGTCATCGGCGGTGCCAAAGGGATCCCGGCGCATTCTGCTGACCGGCTGTCCCACTGGCGGATTAATCCAAAAGGTTGGGGAACTGGTCGAGAGAAACGGAGGGGTCATCGTGTGTCTGGATGACTGTTCCGGGGAGCGGACGAATCGCCAGCTGATTGATGAATCAGCTCAGGATATTCGCCAGGCCATCGCCGACCATTATCTGGATGTGCACTGCTCCGTCATGACACCCAATACCCAGCGGATGGACAATACCCTGGAAATGGTAAAAAAATACCAGGCTGACGGGGTCATCGATGTCATTCTCCAGGCCTGCCATACCTTTAATATCGAATCCTACTCGATGGAGCAGGCAATGAAGCGGAGCGGAATTCCGTTTATGAAGATCGAGACAGACTACTCCACCCAAGATACCGGGCAGCTCGAGACACGAGTCGCGGCGTTCCTTGAAATGCTCTAACGATCAAACAACGACCAGATGCTGGACTTTCTGAATAGTTTCAAGCGAGTAAATACAGCAAAAAGCCTGCCGACGCGGCAGGCTTTTTGCTTCAGCTGGATGAAATAGAGAACCGGAAGGATCGGACAAGGCTCTTTCTGGGGCGGGGAAGCCTATAAGGCAGACTTGATCTGATTGATCTTATGCTGAGACAGCACGGTCTGAACCCAGAAAACGATGCTGATCAGGCCGAGCAGCAAGCCGGGAATCAGTGGGAACTGAGTGCGTCCGGCAGACATCAGGTTGGAAACGGTGATGGCTGTTTCCGCCAGTGCCAGAATGAAAAACAGGTTGCGGATTCTGGTGTAGTGGCTGATTTTGCTTTGCGGGTCGGTATAGAGTTCAAAAGAACCCCGTTTGCGGAAGATCGTCCATACCCCCCCAGGTTTGAACGACTTCGCCACCGGAATCCTGAATCAGTTCAAACAGATCCCGCAGTGCCGCTGCGGATTTGTCGTTGGTCAGATCAATGCGGTAAGTATATTCGCCTTTTTCACAGGGGCGAAAGCGGTAGAAGCCGAGAATAAACCGCTCCATGCACCACCCCTGATTGGCCATTGAGTTCAGGAAGACCTCTTCTTTATCCTTATCATAGTAGAGTCTGAATTTGACCATGTTGCATCAGCACCTTCTTTCCATTTTTAAGCAATTCTTCCAATCGTTCCATTTCCTGTCGCAGGATGGCTTCTCCCATCAGCGTCAGAACATATTCCTTCTTTTTCCGGGATTCTTCCTCTTCCCGGACCAGACGAATCCATTGCTTTTCCAGCAAGGTGTTCAACGCGCCGTACAGTGTTCCTGCTCCCAGGATGACCCGCCCGGCAGTCATTTCTTCTACCAGCTGCATGATGCCGTAACCATGATTCGGTCTTGCCAGTGCCAGCAGAATATAATAGGTGGATTCGGTCAGCGGCATTCCATCACTCTCCTCTCGATATATCGTCAAGCGATGTATCATCTGATTTCAATATATCGCATGGCGATATATCTGTCAATCTGTTTTTTTGCATTTCCAGGAGTGGAGTTTCGAGGAACCTGTGATCGAGCCAGGGTGCTTCATTCAGCCTGACGGCTGGGTCCCGGTCATCAGTTGGAGGTCCGCTCATCCAGGTTTCATGGACGGCGACCGGATAGCTCAGGGCTGAATTTTTTCTCCGAAAGACTTGCGGGGTCTTTCAGCGTCTTCAAGTGTCTTCAAGTGTCTTCAGATGTCTTCAAGTGTCTTCAGGTGTCTTCAAGGGATAAGGGGTCAGCAATTGTTCCAGTGAAAAAAAGCAGAGAAGCTCTCTGCTCGTTGATCAGATCCTGATCGTATTGTAAGCTTGATTGGTTTGGCATCATCAGGCTCGGGGTTTGGAATCAGGCGGTCAGGGTATTACCTGTTCTTGCGCCAGGATGTTGAATGGGAATCACCTTTACCGTAGGTCGGTAATCACATGGTGTTGATTTTTTAGTAGACTCGCTATCACCTCTTTTTCTGTGATAACAATAGTCACGATTTCCAATTCACAGCGCACACTTAAGTCAGCTGATCGATGAGGGCCAGAATTTCGGCGTTGTCCGGAATATCCTGCATGGAATGACCATAGTGGACAAAGCGCAGCTGGCCCTGTTTGTCGATGATCATTTGAGCTGGCATTCTGCCTAATTTGAATAAATTGACCTTTTGCCCGTACAGTTTCAGAACCTGCTGAGTGGGGTCGGGCAGGCCGACAAAGCCAAGCTGGTTCTTTTCAAAGTATTCCCGGAATTTATCCTGTGATTCCGGCCCAATGGTAACAACAACGGTATCCCGTGAGGTAAACTGATCCAGATCTTGATGCAACTGCATCATATGCCGCTGGCAGAACGGTCAGACAAACCCGCGGTTGAGTACGATCAGAACATTGTTTTTTCCCTGAAGCGCTGACAGTCTGAACAAATTTCCCTGATAGTCTGTCAGTTCAAAGTCCGGAGCGGGGCGGTTGATTTCAACACTCGCCATTTATTTCATCTCCTGCCTGGTTGGATTGTGACTGAACCAATCGCTGAAATAGGCAGCCGATTGATGGACCGATTGTTGGCAGCTCCTCAATTGCCTCTTCGGCCAAATCTTAGCTGTTTCCTCGGGTGCTTGTTCCGCAGATTTCTGGACTGCTCTTCGGTTGGTTCAGTCGACGGATTCATTAATTAATTGTATCATACAACGAATAAACCGCGAGCGGCAGCAGCCGGATTTCAAAAAATACCACGAAATGTCATGAACGGATCCAAGACTGGACTAATTAGCCTCATCTCGGTCAGGACGCCAGCTGAACCGGTAAATCATGGGGTCCGGACAGGGAAGGTCGGGTGGTGAGAGCGTGATCGTTCCAGGCAGGCCGAGCTCAAGAGCCGAGCAATGGAAGTGGGGGCGGCAATTCCCAGATCAACTTCCTGAATGTCATAAGGGAAAGCGGCGCTGTATCCGACAGCTTCTGACTCATAGAAATGGAATGTAGTTTCATGGAGCAATACTCGCCAGGGCTGCTTATTGGAAGCGGATGGTCCCAAGCGAACCATCTCCAGGGGAACGGAATATGCTCCCGCTGCTTCTTTCGTCAGCGGTGTCTGGAAGTTGTCCTGAAAAAACAGCTGTTCCCAGGGTTTGCGCTGATCTGCCTGGATGACTTTCCGCATCGCCCGTTCCTTCAGGTGTTTTTTCGCTGCGGCATACCCATAAGGGGTAATAATGGGAAAGGATTCTCCGGGGGCAATGGCCATGGCCTGAGCAAAGCCTTTTCGGTCAAACGTTCCGCCCAGCCAGCAGGTTCCAAGACCAAGATGAGTCAGGTAGAGAATCGCCAGTTCCATTTCATAGCCCAGAGCCAGCATGGCATGGGGCCCCTCGGTCAAAGTCGCTCCGAGATAATGCCGGGCTCCCTGGATCACTCCATAGGTACCCAGTTTTTCTCCCTCGGAGGAGGCGGTCAGATCCAGAAAGTGAAACTGAATGGGATGGTGGAAGGGATTGTCCAGGGATTGCGCAAAGTCCCGGAGGGCATGGTGTTTCTCAGCCTCGACCACTTGGTCGGAATAGTTGCGGACACTGGTGCGCTGCCGGATCGCATCGATGGCGGGAAATGACGGATTCATGGGATCTCTCCTTTTTCAGTAGAATGTGGATTTGGATGCAGTCGGTCCATGGCTGGAGCCCCGGGCAACCGAAGAAGGGGTGTCCTCAAGTTGGATCAATGACAGGACTTTAAGCCAGATGACAGCTGCCCGGAATCCAAAGCTGAAGGGGTTTGTCCTCATTATACACGAAGCAATCGGGAAATGCCCGGCGATCTGAAAGGGGTAGGAAATCGCCCCATATCAAGGGTTGTTACAATTGTAAATGAAATATTCCGAGAAGTTTACCATTCATTAATTGCTTTAAAAATTGAATCAGTCTAAAATAGAGTTGTAGGAAAAAACAGGCGCATAGCCTGAAAATGGAATCAAACCATTCAATCAACCATCGGAGGTATGAAATGAGAAAAACGTATTTAGCTAATTTAATGGTCGGAAATGTCATGCTGCACAACCTGCACTGGAATGTAGAAGGAAAGGCGTTCAAGCAGATTCATGAATATCTGGAATTCCTGTACGACGACGCATTCGCGAAATATGACGAAGTGGCAGAGCGCATGAAGATGGACGGCAAGATGCCAACCGCTTCAATCAAGGAATACATGGCCGATACGGACATGAAGGAACTGGAAGTTCGGGCCTATTCCATTGAAGAAGCTCTTAAGGAAGCCAAGAACTACCTGGAGCATATGAGAGAGCTGGCTCTGAAGATCCGGTCCGAGGCAGATGAAAAGGATGAATTTGCCTGGGTGAACCTGATGGAAGATCATGTAGCCGGATATGACAAGCAAATCTGGTTCATGAACCAGTCTCTGGTATAAATTCCGCAACCTGAATCAATAGAACGCAACGCGCCTCCGGCAGATTTTCTGCCGGAGGCGCGTTGCGTTGCAGGGCGGTTTGAGCGGAACGAAGGATTACAGGATGGTGGACACTGCCCCGGCGTAGCTGTGGATGCTGGGCAGCAGGGTGTTGACTCCGATGTAGGTGAACAGCACGCAGAGAAAGCCGATGAGGGCGAACCAGGCGGCTTTTTTGCCGCGCCAGCCTTTGACTACGCGCATGTGCAGGTAGATGGAGTAGATAATCCAGGTGATGAAGGACCAGGTTTCCTTGGGATCCCAGGCCCAGTAGCGAGCCCAGGCCTTCTGAGCCCAGATTGCGCCGGTGATCATGACCAGAGTGAGGAACAGATAGCCAAAGGCCACCGCCCGATAACTGATCAAGTCAAGCATCTCCAGATTGGGCACATGCTTTGCAATGAAGTCATCCTCTTTCATTCGGCCCCGGATCAGGTACATGGCGGAAATGCCGAAGGCAACCCCGAACGCGCCGTAGCTGATGACGGCGGTGGCGACATGAAATACGAGCCAGGCACTTTGCAGCGCCGGCATCAGGGGGCGCACATCCTTGTTCTGCATGGCGGCATAACCGATTACGATGATGACCACCGGGGCTACAAAAGCTCCCATGGCCTTGAAGTGGAAGCGACGCTCGAAGATCAGGAATAAGAGGGCGATGCCCCAGGCGAAACTGGTGGCAAACTCATACTGATTTGACAGGGGAACTCGGCCGGCTCCCAGGCCCCGGGCTGCCAGTGCCAGACTATGGCAGGCGAATGCGGCCCACATGGCTCGGGTGGCCCAGAGTCCGGCGCCTTCTTTCTTTCCGATCAGGAACGCGAAGAACAGGACCATGCCCAGGACATAGAGTGAAAACGATCCGTAGAACAGGATATTTTCCATTTCAAGCAGCGGCAGCATCATACGTTGGTTCCTCCTGATGGGTTGATCTTGAGCCTGCGGTCAAGCTCTTCATAAAACAGAGCCTGATTGCGGCGGGTGGTCGCGGTGATCCAGGATGCTCCGGAGTTCTCGGTGACTCCGTAAAATTCCTGGGGGATCCAGTAAAAGCTCAGAAAAATGCCGGCCAGCAGGAGGAGACCGCCTGCCAGGACTCCGGGGATCCCGGGATCTGAGACAGCCTGAAGCACGGTGAAGAGCCGGGGGGATTCCAGATGGAAGGTGTAATTCAGAAAGCGCAGGGGAGTTCCCGGCACGGCGAGATCCATCTGAACCTGCTGTCCCTTGTGATAGATGGCATAGAGGATTCGGGGGTTTTGAGGGAACGGGCTCCTCGTGTACGGGTGACCCTCCCGCAGGATAAAATCAGGATAAAAGTCCATAAACTGAAGCACAATGTCTTCCCCGTCCTGGGCATACGCCTCGGACTGGAACAGGGTCCGATGGGAGAGTTCCTGTCCGTCTTTTTCCAGCCGGGCAGTCAGTGCCCAGCCGGTTCCGGACTGGAACAGGTCAAACCCGGGACCGGTCATCGGCTGGTTGACCTGAAGCACACCCTTCCGGACGATCTGGCCGGCTGAGTCGAGAATCGCGGCGTCGGTCAGGTACTGGTGGACGGAATAATCCTCGCGGTAGAGGATGTCAAAGTCATCAAACCGAACGGTATAGCCCGTCTCCAGGACCGGTGCGGAGGAACCGGGAATTCCGTAGACCATGGTCTCAAACCCGAACCATTTGCCAAAGACATAGAAGATGATGATCAGCAGAATGCCGACATGGGTTAGCCAGGAGCCAAGCCAGCCGATGTTATGACGTCTGGCCCGGAACAGGCCGTCAGCGGACTTTTGAACTGTAAACCCCGTCAGGCGGAAGGCTTCTTCCATGGACAGATTGTCGGGCAGGCTGCGGCGGTATTCCGGCGGGTGGGCCCGGATCTGATCGGCACTGCGCCAGCTTTTCATCCGATGCAGCAGGCTGGGCAGGCTGCGCAGGCTGCAGAACGTCAGGTTCAGAGCCAGCAGAGCCACCAGCAGGACAAACCACCAGGAGGTGAACACCCGGTCCAGATGGAAGATCCGGATCAGACCGGTCCAGGCGGGATAGGCTGACCTGTAGTAACTTTCCGGCCGGCCCTGGGGCAGCACCGTGCCGGTGATGGAGAAAAGCGCCAGGAAAGACAGCAGAATCATGCCGAATTTCATGGAGGATACCAGGCGGGTCAGTTTGCGAAAAACGGGATGCAGTTTCAAGGGAACCTCCTAATTAAGAAGGGGCTCCTTACAATCGGAGCCCCGGACGATGCGGCAGATCATTTGAGCAGTGCCAGGGCTTCCTCTGTCACTGTGGCAGCTTGATCCAGCAGGCGTTTGGACAAGGCGTTGTTGTGGAAGCCTTCGCTGTTCTCAACAAAGACAAAATCCCAATACCATTGAGCCTGGCGGTGTTTCTCCCGGGCCTGGGTCAGGGTTGCTTCGGCTTTGCCGGCTTTCGTGGCGGCATCCAGTTCATTGATCAGGATGACAATCCGTTCTGCCGTTGCGTTCATCTGAGTTTCCACTCCGCCCTGCAGCGTTTCGACTTTTTGCTTCAGGCTGTCTGCCGTATCGTCTTTGTGGCAAAGCAGGCAGGAGGCTTCGATGGTTTTAAGCGGGCTGGTCCAGTGATGCGAGGGAAATACCGAGCCGTCGGCCTTCTTTGCGTCCGGCATGTGGCAGTCGGTACAGCTTAATCCCATCTTGTCATGGAGGCTGTCCTGGAAGGTTTCCCATTCCGGATGCTGGACTTTCACCAGCGGCGTTCCGCTGCGCGGGTGTACCCAGTCCGAGTATTTGGCCTGGTCATAGTAAGCCAGCATTGCCTCCGGTGTCTGGCCGTTCACGCTGGGCATGACCACCGCCTTGTTTTCCGGTTCCAGATAGTATTCCACATGGCATTGAGCACAGGCCAGTTCCGCCGGCTTGAATTCCTTGTTGATTCCCTTGAGTGCGACATTGAGATGTTCCCGGGTCACGTGGAGTGTACCGGGCTCGTTCTTGTGACAGTCATAGCAGCTGATGGTCTCCATTTCCGCTTTGGCAACATCCTCGAACTTCATGGCATTGCCCTTGACCCCGTTTTCCTCCAGATGTTTCAGAAAATCACTGGTTTTGCAGGACAGGCAGCTGGCTCCCGGCTTGGGCCGTTCGGTGCCCATGACATCCTCCAGAGCGTAGACATGTCCTCTGGCCCGGAGATATTCGATGCTGAAGCCGTACCCCTCATACAGGGTCTTCAGGTAAGGATACTTTTCCAGATAATCCACCTGGATCGATCCGCCGTAGGTTGTCGCTTCCATTTCCTTATTTTCCAGGTAGGAAGCATGGATGTCCGGATGCTTTGATTCCCAGTCCTTGGCCGACAGATATTCCGTTTTCGCGGTACAGCCGGTGCCAGTCAAAAGGGCGGAGATCAACAGCAAGGGCAGTAAGGCGCGTTTCATTGCATTCCCTCCTCAAACAGCGTTCAGACAATGATAATGATCTCATTATTTGATAATAGTCTATCATAAAAACGTTATCATTCCAATAATAAACCGGCAATTATCGACCAACCTTCGCAAATATAGAGATTTGATAATCTAAGCTCCAGTCGGGAGTTTGACACTTGCTCCAACTGAATGAACTTCGAAATGCCCTGATATCAAGGGTTTTTTTATTTTTTTGAGTCAAATTCGACCGTCTTTTTATTGCGTAATGTTTCGTAATGTGTTATGATATAAGGGGTGAGAAATTATGAGATTAAGCATTTCCAAATCCAAGAATGCCCAGTCCCTCTATGTCATCGATGATGTCACTGTGGGCAATAAAAGAACCTCCGTCGTTGTCGAATCCTTAGGTACCATTTCAGAACTCCAGGAAAAATTACAGGGTCAGGATCCCATTGTATGGGCAAAGGAGTACGTTCAGTCTCTGCGGGAAGCCAAGAAACTGGGCGAAGAAACGATAATCCAGAAATTCTCCAGTGCTAGGCAAATTCCCAAAAATGAGGTCAACAGCTTCCAGGGGGGATACCTTTTTCTCGAACAGATCTACCATCTGCTCGGACTGCATAAGATCGCTCAGTCCATTGCTCTGGAACATAAAATCGAATATAATCTCGACGCGATTCTTTCTCGATTGCTCTATACCCGAATTCTTAACCCTTCCTCAAAGCACTCATCCTATGAGTGCTCGAAACAATACCTGGAAGGGCCGGATTTTGAACTCCACCAAGTGTATCGTGCCCTGAGTCTTCTAGCTGCTCACAGCAGCGACATCGAAACTCAGGTCTATCGAAACAGCCTCAAGGCGGTGGATCGCAATACCAAGGTTCTCTACTATGACTGCACGAACTATTTCTTTGAAATCGAGCAGGAGGATGATCTGAGAAAGTATGGCCAATCAAAACAACATCAGCCCTCGCCCCTTGTCCAGATGGGACTTTTTATGGACGGCAGTGGCCTGCCGCTGGCTTTCTCCATCAACCCGGGGAATCAGAATGAGCAACCTACGCTCAAACCCTTAGAAAAGCGAATCATCAAAGACTTTGTGCTCTCGAAATTTATTGTATGCACGGATGCCGGCTTGGGTAGTATCAGCAATCGTAAATTTAATGCCATTCAGGACAGAGCCTATGTGGTAACCCAGTCCATCAAGCAGCTTAGGGACCATCTGAAAAGCTGGGCGCTGGATCCGAGCGGCTGGAGCCTCTCGGGCATAGATGCCAAGATCGATATCCGAAAGATCCATGACAGCCCCAGAAACAACCGGATCTACTTCAAGGAGCGCTGGATCAAGGAAAATGGATTGGAACAGCATCTGGTCGTGACCTATTCCCCCAAATACAAGCACTACCAAAAGAACATTCGGGACCAGCAGGTCTTGCGGGCTGAGAAGCTGGCCACTTCTCCTTCTAAGATGAATCGCAAACGGTCGAATGATCCTAAACGCTTCATTGAATCGACCCACTGCACATCGGAAGGAGAAGTGGCTGAAAAAGAACTCCTCCAAATCAATGCAGATAAGATTGCCGAAGAAGCCCGGTACGATGGTTTCTATGCGGTCTGCACGAATGTGGATGGTGAGGTTGAACAAATTCTGGCCATCAACAAACAGCGCTGGAGGATTGAGGCATGCTTCCGGACTCTGAAAAGCGAGTTCAAAGCGCGACCGGTCTACTTGCGGAATAAGGATCGGATTCATGCGCATTTCCTAACCTGTTTCCTGTCACTGCTGATCTTTCGGATCCTGGAGCTAAACTTGGGTGAAGAATACACGGAAAGTGAGATCATAAGCACATTGAGAGGAATGAGCTTTCGAAAATTGGGAAACAAGGGATATATTCCGGCTTACACCAGAACGGATCTGACAGACCAACTCCATGAAGTCGCTGGTATTCACACAGATCGGGAAATCATCAGCTCGAAAATGATGAGAAATATTTTTAAGCAAGTCAAAGAAGGCAAGAAATTACGCAAAAAAGACAAATAGAAAAACTCTGTAGAATGGCTTCTAAAGCCACTCTACAGAGTTTTTTGCTCAATTAAGTGTCAAAGACGAGATAATAGTCTATCATAAAAACGTTATCATTCCAATAATAAACCGGCAATTATCGACCAACCTTCGCAAATATAGAGATTTGATAATCTAAGCTCCAGTTCTTTACCAATCCTTTATGAAGGATTGAATGGGAAATGACAAAAGCCCCCGTGATTTCCTGGTTTTGCCGGAGGACTTCACGGGGGATTTCACGGGGGATTAAAATGGGGGTGTCGCTCCTGGAATCAAGAAGAATAAGGAAGAAGTGACTGCTTTGTTCTGATGAGTCCGGAGGAAAGCAGTGTCTCGCGGGGCAGGCAGTGAATCCTGGGAACGTTCATTGGTTTGCGGGGCTATTCTATGGAACGGATTTAAGTGCCGGGGCCGGAATCAATGAGGAGCTTTCATTCCGGTCGGCCGGGGTCCGTCCGATGGCGCCGTGGCCGGCCTGGTCCCCGTGTTACATCGCCTAAGGCCGGGATCGATCCGGTTCGCGCAGGCGGGACTGGATAGCCTCTATTTGCCGGACATAGTCGCCGATGCGGAACTTGCGCTCCAACCCTTTGTCGTTCATGTAGCGGACTTTGCCGAAGATGGGGCGTTCCGACCAGGCCCGGTCGTGCTTGCCGAAGCACCAGGCAATGCCAGCGTAGCCGTTGGGATCCCGGCCGTCCAGGCTGTATTTGTTGTTGAGCAGTACCAGCCGGTGGTAGGCCTGGGCCGGGGAAGGCGACCATTCCAGGACTTTTTTGCCCCAATACATTCGAAGATAGCCGCTCATTTTGCCGGTCAGGGTCATTTCCAGCTGGGCTGCATTCCAGTAGGGATCGTGGGTTTTGGCCTGCTCCAGCTCTTCCAGCGAGTAGAGGACGGGGCGGGGATCCAGGGCATGCTGGTCCAGGGTGAGGCGGGCAAAGGAGCCGATGGCATCATAGGTATCGTAATGGGGATTGTAGCGGACAAAGTTCATGGAGAGCTCGCGCCGGACGATGAGTTCATCGAGAAAGGAGCGCTTATCTTCCGAGTGCAGGCTGGTCAATGCCAGGTAGATCTCCAGGGGGGAGATCTGGCCAAAGTGCAGGTAGGGTGACAGGTTGGACGTATGGTGCCGGGCCGGATCGTTGCGCAGCTCGGCATAGCCGTCGAGGCGCTGTTCGATGAATTCCTCCAAGAGACGGGAAGCTTCGCGCTCGCCGCCGGAGTAGAACAGAGACACTGCAGGTACGCTCTCATCCACCCGGAGGTTTTTGAACAGAGAGCGGATGGATTCAGGGGTTGCCCGCCAGGGCTCCAGGTGAGCCGGCAAGGCCTGAGTCTGAAGGGCTGTCTCATCCAGCGACAAACCATACTCGGGCAGGAGCCGTTCGATTTTGCGCCGGATGGTGGCCGCGGCGTATTCTTCCTTGGCCGAGACGGTCTCCATCGGAACCACCACATTGGTCTCCACCTGAATCATGGCACAGGAAACAGACTGGGCGGCGGTTTCCCGCCAGGCGACTTCATGCTTCTGGTAACCGCGGTCGGTGACGAGCAGGGCGGCCTGACCGGACCAGTCAATGGCCGCCTGTTCCGGCGAGGCCGCTCGGATCAGGAAAGGAATGGAGCGTCTGGCCAGCGCGTCGGCTATGTCCAAAAGTCCCTCTTCCATAAAGGTGTAATGGCGCCGGTTCGCCTCGGGATACGCATCGGTCAGGCCGAAACCGGTGACCAGCGGAAGCCCCAGCCGGTTGGCCTCGCGAATGGCGAATTCCAGGGCGTGATTCCAGCGGGTCCGCTGGGAGGCCTGCATCCAGTACAGGACGTAGTTGCCGTCGGATCGAATGACCTGGTCATTCAGCGGTTGAATCCGGGTGTCATGAATCATGGCTGCCTCCTACACGTCCAGGGCAATCCGTCCGTCCCTGATTTCAATGATCCGGTCGGCTTTTTCGGCGATGCGCCGGTCATGGGTGATGATGACAAAAGTGGTGTCAAGCTTTGCGTTGATTTCACGCAGGAGCTCGTAGATGGTTTCGGTGGTATCGGAATCCAGATTACCGGTGGGTTCATCGGCCAGAATAATCTTGGGCTGGTTCATCAGAGCCCGGGCAATGGCGGTACGCTGCTGCTGCCCGCCGGACATTTTGGTGGCCAGGTTGTCTTTGACCTTGCTCAGTCCCACCAGATCCATGATGTCATGAGCTCGGGCCAGATCGGCCGGCGGAACTTTTCCGCTGCGGATGCGGTAGGGCATCAGCACATTCTCCATGGCGGTAAACTCAGGCAGCAGGTAGTGAAACTGGAAAATGAAGCCCAGGGTTTCATTTCGCAGCACGGCCAGTTCCTTTTTTTTCATCTGGTCGGTCCGGCGGCCGTTGATATAGACTTCGCCGGTGCTGGGCTGATCCAGGGTGCCGACAATGTTGAGCAGGGTGCTCTTGCCGCTGCCGGACTGGCCGATGATGGAGGTAAAGGAGCCTTGCGCGATGTTCAGATCCAAATCGTGCAGCACGTGGGTCTGATAGGGGCCGGAGCCGTATATTTTGTTGATTTTTTTCAGTTCGATGACATTAGGCATTGCGGATCACCTCGATTGGATTCAGCTGGGAGGACTTGCGTGCCGGAATGAGGGCAGCCAGGGTGGAGACCAGTACGGCAAAGCCGGCCGACAGGGCAATGAAGCGGGGATCGATGAAGAGAGGGACGACCGGGGTGCCATCGGGATTGACCGCGAACCGGGTAAAGGCATAAGCCAGTCCCAGACCAAGGAGGATGCCCAGGATGGCGCCGGCCAGACCCAGCATCAGTCCCTGGAACAGGAAGATCCGGCTGGCGGATCCGTCTTGTATGCCCATGGCTTTTAAAATGCCGATCTGACGGGATTTCTGGACAACGGTTATGGCCAGTACGCTGGCGATGCCCAGCAGGACGGAGATCATGACAAAGACCTGGATCATGAGGCTGGATACGCTCTGGCCGTTCAAGCCGGACAGGAGCGAGGCATTCTGATCCTTCCAGTTCTCGGTCTCAATGGTTTCCCTCTGATTCTTCTGGATGGACTGAGCGATGGTATCCGCCGCAAACACATCCTCCACCTGCATTTCGATGCCGGTGAGCCGGTCGCCATAATCAAACAGGTTCTGGGCGGTGGCCAGTGTGGTCAGTACCCAGGATTTGTTCAGGCTGGAAACACCCAGGTCAAACAGTCCGGTAATCTTCATCGTGGACTTTTCAGGAGATCCCACCAGGACTTCAACGGTATCGCCGATGGCCAGGCCGGTTTCCTTCGCCAGGTCCAGTCCGATCATGACTTCGTCCCCCTGGACTGGAAGAGAGCCTTCTTTCAGGCTGGCTGTGATCTGATAGATGCCGTCGGCTTGTTCGAAGGACAGCCCGCGCACGAGCACGCTGTAGTTTTCTTCGTCAATGGTAAAGAGCGCGGGACCGTCGGCTGCCGGGGAGACATGTTTGACCCCGGGATAATTGGCGGCGACATCATCCAGAATGGGCTGGTAGTTTTCAATCAGCTTGTCGTCGGTATTGGAGGCCAGTGTAACCTGGGGCTGGCGGCCGATGGTCGTATCCACCAGATCAATCTGGAGTCCCTGGATCAGGGATCCGATAAAGATCTGAACCGATACGCCAATGGCGATGCCCAGCGCGATGAGCAGGGTCTGACCTTTGCTCGACTTTAAGAAGCGCAGCGCGATGCTAAACGCGAGACTCATGGCTGACACCTCCTTCCAGGTCTTTCAGATCATTCAGGGAATGCACGAAGCGATCCGCTTTCAGGACTTCGGCCCGTTCGCCCAGCTTCTCGATGGCATTGCCGCCCACAATGATGCGCACACTCGGTGACTTGGATCGAATGCCTTCAATGATGTTGCGGGCAGATACCAGATGGTAGGGATTGGAAATGCTGATCGCCACATAGTCGATGGGCAGGGTGGCCAATCCGGCTTCAAACACCCGCAGGGGGGTGTTGCCGCCGACAAAGATCGTTTCATAGCCGTGGATGGTCAGGATATCCGCGGCCATTCGGGCGCCTACATCGTGATATTCCTCAGGCGGGCAGAGCACGGCAACGGTTTTCCCCTTGGGCGTCGAAACCGCGGCGCGCTCCCTGGCGACATAGGGCAGGAGATTTTCGATGACGGATTTAATGATTGATGTTCGTACATGTTCTTTCCAGATGTCCATATTGATATCTCCGGAGGGAACCATGCTGTTCAGGGCCGGGGTGAGCAGCTCTTCATGAATTTCCTGAACGGACAGATTGTCCCGGTCCATCAGGTCCAGAATGAAGCGGAGCGCGTCCAGGCGGTCCTCGGTCTCCAGGATGCGGAGGAGGTCATTTAAATAACGATTCATTAGTACACCTCTTTTTTATGATAATGAGCGGTTCTCGCCAGTCGCAGGGCTGGTCTGACGCGTTCTCTGGTTTCGTTTCTCAGGCTCAGTATAACACAAAATGTAATAATAATAATTCATAACGAGTTAAATCTTGTTTAGTAACACGATATGTGGTTTAATTTAGATAAAGAATCTGAGAAATAGTTATTTTACAATTGGTAGTATTATACAACGAACAGAAACAGATAAACAATCAGAACCACAGGAGTATGCGATGAATCAGATATTTTCAACCCGCCTGAAAGAAGTACGAAAAGAAAAAGGCTGGACTCAGAAAACCGTCGCTGAGTCCCTGGGCATCGGTCAGACGACCGTGGCAAACTATGAAAACGGCACCCGTCTGCCTGATCTGGACAAACTGAAGGAAATCGGTGACCTCTTCGGGGTCAGCGTAGATTATCTGCTGGGGCGGGCAGTCACTGCCCCAGCGGCGGAGAGTGTCCCGGAGCATCCGGCTCAGCCCATCGGATTCGATGACTACATGTCCAGCCTGCTGCGCTGCGATAAGCCAAGAATCCGGATGATCATTGCCAGCCTGCTCGACCAGGGGCTGAGCACCCAGGCGATCCATGAACAGTGGATCAGCCGATCTCTGAAAGAAGTCGGCCGGCTGTGGGACCGGGGGGAACTGCCGGTCTGGAAGGAGCATTTTATCTCGGAGATGACGCTGGAGAACCTGACCCTGATCAAGAGCCGGCGGATTCAGGAGCGATCCGGCAGCCGGCTGATCCTGGCCATTGTGCCCGGGGCGGAGCTCCACACCATCGGAATCCGGATGATTACAGACCGGCTGGAGGAAGAAGGTTACCGGATCCTGTTTCTGGGCCACAACATTCCCACCGACAGCATTCTGGAGGCAATTCGGGAAAACAAGCCCTATGCCGTCCTGTTTTCCGTCACCATGTCTCCTCACATTGACAGCGTGAAGCTCATCATTGAGAAGGTTAAGCAAACCTTCGGCACGCGGACCCCCACCATGCTGATCGGCGGGGCGGCCTTTGACCGGTTAAAGCAGGTGGAGAATTTCACCGGCGCAGACAAGTACTGCAAAACCTTCGACGACATCCTGAGGAACCTGCGGCGCATTTAGCAGGCGATGAAAGGTGGTTTCAACCCCCTTTCATCAATCATGAGGAATAAAGCAAGCCAGTCGGCTGATCCCCAGGATCAGCCGACTGGCTTGTTTTGGGTTTCAGTTCATCGGGAAACATCCAATCTGAAAAAAATGAATAAAAACCGGCGAGTTTTGGAATGCTAACACCAAACGGAAATAAAAGGAGAAGACGATGGACATCTTGATTATTGAACCGGGGCAGGCCCCCTATGAACAGAGCATCAGCGGCGGACTGGCAGCCATGCAGGCAGTGGTGGGGGGACCCATCGAGGCGGTGTATCCGTATGATGATCCGGTGGCTCTGATCTGTCATGAGGAAGGGAAGCTGATTGGACTGCCGCTGAACCGGTCGCTGGAGGATTATGACATCATTGCCGGAACTTTCTTTGTGTGTGGTTTGGGGGAGGATGATTTTACTTCGCTGCCTCCGGAGCTGATGGCAAAGTACCGGGCAAAATTTTCCTATCCGGAGCTGTTCATGCGATCGGGCCAGCGGATCCTGAGCATCGCCATGACGGGGGTACCGGCGCAATGCTGACTCCGAGCAGGGAACGACCAGGAACGACGGATGACCGATAAATCTGTGATTGGCCTCCGATGGTAGGGATCTGGCCAAACAAAGATCCAGTGAGAGAAAGAGTTTTTTATCTCGAAAATGAATGGTTAATTCTCAGAAAAATGCTATTTTTTGTTAAATGGCCGAAATTTTCGCGAAACTAGGATGGAGGGTTGGAATGAAGTTTAATTTTAATCGCTGGAGTCTTGGGGGAAAGCTAATTTTTATAGCTTTATGCCTGGCAATTTTATCTTTGTTCTTGAAATGGGTTGATTTAGGAATTTTCAGTGCTTCCGGTTTCCAACAAGACGGGTATCTGTTCTTAGTCCTTTTTGCTTATCCGGTCTATGTGGTATTGGCAGACAAGCCCATGAATAAAACCATTGGACTGATTTCAAGTTCTCTGGCAGTCATCATCGGACTCTACTTTGCCTTTTCAAAGAGTGTGGAGCTTTTTGGGTCTACCGTGAATGCAGCGGGGAGCGGCCTGTACCTTTTTATTATCTCGGCAGTCATCCTCGTGGCAGGTGTTTTCAAATATGAGAACGCTGCCATGGAAACGTCAAAGGAACCCCTGAATTAATCAGCTGAATCATTCGCTGCGAGGTTTCGCAGCGGCTTGCCTGATCAGAGTCAGGGGGTTACGAACATAAACAGGCTGGGACGGAGGGTCATTTAGGTCATTTTTCATCATCTGTCAACGCTTGAGAAACTGCTGTCCGATTCTCAACCAGGAAAGTGGGGGGATCGGGCAGCAGTTTTTGCGGACAGGGTTCAACCAGCCTGGATTGGGTCACACATCAACAGCTGCGGGACATCAGATTCTTTTGGAACTTTGATTTCTTTAAGCTCCGCTTAAGGGAGCGTGTCTCAGGATGATGGATCTGGATTTCCTGTGTTCCTCTGTCCCATGAAAAAAAGAGCCGAAACGAACTGCATTCCTTCCAGTTGGAACTGGATAGCGATTCACTCGATCCTGAGATCTGAGATCTGAGCGCCTGTGCGGCTGACGAGAATAACACCAAAGTGAATGAACTGTCAAAGACAACCAGGGGTAAGCAACTTACAGCAAGATCCTCAACCACGTCCTGAAACGGGATTCAACTGGAACGATTCTTGTTGTATGATCAAGATACAATCCGGTGGTTTCTGCCAGTGGAGATTACCTAATAATTTGGGATGTCAGATGGCTTGGGTTAAAGCGGTTTCTTGCCGGACCGTCGGTTCAGTAACCATTCAGCAAAAAATCAACGCAGCGTATGAATGCAGAGAGAGCTGCAGGATAAGGAGAATCGTATGATACTACAGCGAATTGTAAGTGAGGGCCTGGCCCATTATTCCTACCTGGTGGGCGATGGCGGAAATCTGGCGGTGATTGATCCGCGGCGTGATGTCGGGGTGTACCTGGAGCTGGCCAGACAGGCCGGGGGGAAGATTACGGCGATCCTGGAGACCCACCGGCATGAGGATATGATCTTGGGCAGCCAGGAGCTGCGTCAGCTGACCGGGGCTGACATCTACATCTCCGGTCATGAGGATGTGGGGCATGTCTACGGCAATCGGATCCGGGACGGTTTTTCCTTGCAGCTGGGTGGAATTGCCTTAAAGGCGATCCATACCCCGGGCCATACCCTGGGGCATCTGTCCTATGCGCTGTATGAAGATGGCCGGGAGACGCCGTACCTGGTGTTTACCGGAGACAGTCTGTTCATCGGAGATCTGGCCAGAACCGATTTGTATGGCCCAGAGCAGCTCGAATCCATGACGAATCTGATGTATGAGACGGTCTTTGAACGGCTGCTGCCCCTAGGAGATGAGGTGCTGATTATGCCGGCGCATGGCGCAGGCTCAGCTTGCGGTCAGAGTATGGAAGAGAGGCCGTATTCCACTCTGGGCTACGAACGGCGCTATAACGAACAGCTTCAGGATGAGTCACGCAGTGCTTTTATACAGCGGTTTGGCCGGATGCGGCTTCGCCCGGCTTACTTTGACCGGATGCGCCGGTACAATGTCATGGGAGCACAGCCCTTGGGACTAGGGATGGTGATTCTGCCGGTGACGCTCAAGGAAGCCGCGGACCAGGAGCTGGTCCTGGTGGACTGCCGTCCCAAGGAAGCTTTCAACGGCGGGCATATCCCTGGTTCGATCTATCTGAACATGGACAACTGGTCCGTCCATCTGGGCACGATTCTGGATCCGGACACGCCGCTGGCGCTGATCATTGATCCCACTCAGCTGAGTCGACTGGAGGACATCTTCCGACAGAGCCGGCGGATCGGCTTTGAACAGATCCGGGGCTTCATTCCTCAGGCCATTGTCGAGTGGCAGACCTCCGGATGCCGGCTGGAGCGGCTGGATACGATCTCTTCCGAAGAGTTCATGAATTCACCGGCAAAGGATTCTGTCCTTCTCGATCTGCGCAAGGAGCATGAGTATGACGCGGGAGATCCCCCCAACCGACTGCTGATTCCCTTGGAAGAACTGAGGGATCGGCTGGCGGAAATTCCCAAGGGCAAACTGGTCTACCTGCTGTGTGCCTCCGGCAACCGGGCAATCACGGCCGCCTCCATGCTCCAGCGGGCCGGCGTTGCGACCAGTGTCATCACCGGCGGGATCAAGGGGCTGCGCCAGGTCGGAAAACAGTAACAGGCATCAGACATTTCATGACTTCGATTCAAAGCAAAGCAGACCAGTCACCGAATCCTTGTGGATTCCAGCGGTGACTGGTCTGCTTTCCTTTTTCGAAAGGATCATTTGTTATTTCACTGAATGGTTCTTTGATTAATTCATTGAAGGCTCATTGACTAGTTCTTTGGATGGTTCGTTGGATGGTTCTTTGAATAAGACAATCAGAATTCTGACCGATGCTTGCGGGCATAATCGGCAAGGTAGGATGCTAACGGCCGAACCTGCTCCAGATCATAGAAGGGTCGGTCAAAGTCATCGAAGGGATAACGGGCAGCCTGCCCCTCGTATTCTTTCAAATTGCGGATGGCAAACGAATCCAGGTCACTCAGGTCGATCTGGTGTCGGCGGGTAAAATCGGTGTAGAGCTGGGCATAGGGCGACGCTTCAATTTGCAGCAGAGCTTCGGAAATCCAAGGCGCCAGGGCGCGGCTGGAGTTTACAAAGAACTGACAGAGTCCGCCGCCTCGGATTTCCCGGTCAAAGGCATTCAGGAGATACAGGGTTCTGGCTGGCCCATCCAACCCTTCGACCACCTGTCTTTCATTAAGGGCTCGGATCGCCGGAGCGATGCGCTGAGAAAGTGCGGCCAGGAGCTGCGTATCCGTCATCGTTTCAAAAAGAACCGCTGTGTCATGCTTTTGGGGACTGGTTCTGTTCCGCTCTTCACGATTCCCCGTCCTCCATCCCAGCAGTTTTTCCCTGATTCCCATACCGGTACCTCCCAATGTCCTGTTTCGACTACAACCAGTATATCATTTCAACCGGTGCGTTTATCATGAGGAGGATCCTTGTTTCTGTTTCAGGGAGTTCAGGGAGTCTGACAGGGGATCCCTCCAGTCTGAGAATTGGTCGAGGTACTGTCTTGAACCTACTTTTCCCTGGGAGTAAGATCAAAATAAGGGAATGCATTTCCTACGGAAAGGAGTTTCTTATTATGAAATCTGCAGTCTATTCCCAGCGAATCACCGGAATTGTGCTTTGTTGGATGCTGCTGACTGGCTGCTCGCCCGCAACAACCGCCCAGACTCCGACAACCGGAATTTCCTTCTTGACGACGCAGGCGCAGGCTTCCGGCGGCAAGGATCCGCAGGCCTCACTTCAGACGACCACTGAAATTCCATCGGCAATCCAGACCCAGACGGTACCGGACACTCAGCCCCTGACAACGCCGGATTCTCAGCCTGCCACTACTCCTGCGACTACAACGCCAGTTACAAAGCTTTCAGACTACGCCAGCAATGTGGAAATCAAACTGCCGGGAAGCTTCTCAGCACCTGCCAGCACCGAACACAAGCAGATTGCCAATTCGATCCTGTTCAGCAAGCTGGGCATCAAGCCGGGCAGCTTCTGGGGGAACCTGGGTTCCATCCGACCCGGTCAGACGAATGCCACATCACATTCTTTGTTTGCGCTGACTCTGGCGGACAAAGATCTGCCGGCTTTGAGCACGCTGGGCCGAGGCTACGATATCTTTTCCTACTATGCCATGCGAGGCTGTGTCAAGGAAACGGAAATCCTTGATTTTGAACGTCTGCTGGCCGATGGCAAACTGTTTCGCGATGATGTCAAACACAGCGACTATCGCATGGTATCTAGTGAAAATGCCCGCAGCTATTCCAGGGAAGTTGCCAAATCCATCGGCATTGAGGGCAATTACCTGTTCTTCTCAGGAAGCACCAAAGCCAGCTTTACATCCACTCATCTGGAGCAGACCAGCAGCTATTTCGGGACGATTTTCTATGATATTTCCCGTTACAAGATCTACATCGATCCGATGACGGATTTGAAAAATTATGTCAATCCGGCGTTTCTGGCGTATATGGAACAGACAGATCCTTTGACGGTATTCCGCGAAAAGGGAACCCACGTCCTGCGCTCGATCCGGGTCGGAGGACGGCTTAATTACAACATTGCGATTGAGAAGCGGTTCGTCAGCGACAAGGAAGACTTTGAGATCAAGGCCAAAGCAAAATTCAACGCCGGATTCGCTTCCCTGGGCATGGATTATGAAGGGTCCACCTCCACCGTATCGGAAGAATTCAGCGAGCACATCGATGAATCCATCATGACCTTCGGCGGCAACGGGGTGGATGGACTGAGTATGAAGTATGACCCGGCCGTGCTGAAGAACTGGCGGGACAGCGTGGCCAGTGAGCCGGATCTGTGTGATTTTGAAGACGGCGGGCTGGTCCCCATCTGGGAATTCGCTCCGACTTCCGCCCTCCGAGAAAAATATCAGAAAGCCTATGTGGAGTATGCCAATCAGCATCTTACCGTTGTTCCCTCTGAAATGACAGTGAGCGCCCTTCGACTGGTGTTCCTGCAGCAGAATCAGACCCCATCGGACAAAATTCCGGATCCGGCCGGGAACTGGCATCTGATCGGCAACATCGCCGGGCGCACAGTTCATCCCTTTGACGGTCTGGCTTATCTCTATGCCCGGTATCATCGGGAAGATGATCCGTCCAATCCGCCTGTAGTGGAGATACTGTTTGAGAATGAAACCCAGGGGGAGGACGCCAGAGCCTGGTTTGAATCGCACTATGCCAATGATCCCGAAGCCAGACTCTATGGCTGGAACAGAACAGACAACATAGAAGGATCGGAACTGGGCCGGACCATTAACACGCCCGGAGCCGAGAAGGGCGGCGCTCACAGGATCCGACTTTACTACGTGACATCGCCCAAGGGTCCGGGAATTCGAGATCTGGTGATTCGCCACATCGGCCCCAACGCTCAGACGTACTACAGCAAGACCGTTTCCTCACCGGAAACGTTGGAGGAAATCTTTGACCAGACCTCAATGGCTCAGAATCAGCCGGTGGCCCAGGATATCGCCGAGGGTGCCAAATCTACCGTTCTGCTGGACCAGTTTCCGTATATTATCTACCGAAATGTCTATCTTGAATGGATCCGGTGATAACCCGTTCCGGGAAGAAGCTGCAGTCAGTTTCGGAACGGTGGACGCCGCTCTCAGGGAACAACCAATGAGGGGCAACGGGACAGCACGTTCAATTGAAAAACCGGTCTGGTGCCTCAAACGATGAGGCGCCAGACCGGTTTTAGTTGCTTCAGTTGATGAGAGTGCTGAATGGAAATGTGCTGCCGTGGAGTTGATATATCAAGTCAGCCCCTCAGGCCCGCGATCAGGCGCTGGGGATCAAGCAGAAGGAGCAGGGCGTCCTGGCTGGAGCGAACCAGCATATGAGCATGTGGGATCAGGCTGGCGCAGGTCCCTTCCTCTTCCAGGACAGCGATGGCCAGGGCAGCTGCCTGGAACATGCGAGTGTCATTGCGGCCGTTTCCGACACAGACGCAGGAATCAGCTCCCAGCCGGTTCACGACGGCTTCCTTGGCGATGCTGGCCGCGTCGCCGGCGAAGGTCTCCAGCACGACTGGAAGTCCGGCCAGTTCCCGCCGGGCCGTTCCCCGGGTGTCCGACGTCAGGACATGGATGGCGAGCTGACTGGACAGTTGGGATAGGAGTGGCCGGATCGGCTCCAGCAGGCGGCCGTCCACCGCGATGGTCCCGTTGTAGTCAAGGACCAGGTGGTGTAAGGCCAGTTCCTTCCAGCCGGGGATTTGGATCTGCAGCATAAGAGACTCCTTTCGTGGTTCGAAGCAGTCTCCGGCTGAACCGGGATGCTTCGGGGAATTCAGGCTTAGTTCAGGCTTCCGCTGTTGACGATGGGCTGGGCATCCCGGTTGCCGCACAGGATGACCAGGAGGTTTGATACCATGGCCGCCTTGCGGTCCGGATCGAGCTCCACGATGTTGTTTTCACTGAGTTTGGTCAGAGCCATTTCCACCATGCTGACGGCTCCGTCCACAATCATGGTCCGTGCATCAATGATGGCGCTGGCCTGCTGCCGCTGCAGCATTACGGAGGCGATTTCCGTCGCATAGGCCAGATAGGTAATGCGGGCCTCCAGGATTTCGATCCCCGCCAGGTCCGCCTTAACCTGGATTTCCTGTCGGATGCGCTCGGCGACGATGCTGGTGGAACCCCGCAGGCTGCCGTCATCAAACATTCCGTCACCGGTGGTGTCAACATTGGGAGCAATATCATAAGGATAGATTTTGACGATGTCCCGAACCGCGGCATCGCACTGCAGAGACAGATATTCTTTGTAATTGTCCACATTGAATACCGCCCGGGCTGTATCGACGACCCGCCAGATCACCGCCACACCGACTTCCACCGGATTACCCAGGGCGTCGTTCACTTTCTGCCGGGTATTGTTGAGGGTCATCACTTTCAGGGAAATCCGCTTGTCCGGCTTTTCGGCCGGATGGATGGTGCCGGTGCCAAGTTCGAGCACGTTCTTCCGCTTCTTGTCGACTTCCACATCGCCGCTTTGACCCAATCGGGTGCCGGCCGCCGGATTGACGGCGGAAGAGAACGGATGGACAAAAAAGAAGCCATCCCCCTTGAGCGTGCCGGTATAATTGCCGAACAGGGTGAGAACCAGCGCTTCCTGCGGGCGCAGGATTTTCAGACCGAAGAAGGGAACAAAGCCGATCAAAAGCCAGATCCCGCTGACAATCATCAGAATCGGTCCCAGGACAGAATCCTGATAGGTCTGCCTTAGTCCAATGAAGAACAGGGCAATTGCCAGAAGGTACAATGAAATGAAGAGAATGAGATAACCCATTCCGGACCGGGGCTGCTGGATTTTTTCGTTCATGATGCGTTCCTCCATTGATTTGTTTACCCTTAGGGTATCACGATTTGATCAAAAAAACCGCATGATTCAACGGCAAAGAACTGCAGATCAAATATTTCCAAGCAGTTTCTTTCGTCTGTCCGGAGAGCACCTTTTTATTCTTCAACCGATCTGCCCTGTTCCTGAATCGGCTGCCTGGGAAAGACGGAGTGGACTCAAAAAAGCTTTGATCAGCAAACTTTCATCTTTAGCTTATCCGGTGAATTGTGTTAAAGTTAGGATTGGAAAAACCCATGAGTTCAGGTTCCGGATGAAACGTCAGGAGTTCCACGGGAATGAGCCGGAGCCACTGAAGGGGAAACGATGCAGATGCTGTCAGGCTGGGGATCTGGCTCAGCAGTCCGGATTAAAGCCGGGATCAGTCCGAGGGAGGGAAGGATGATGAAAGCAGGATTTATCGGTCCGGGGAAAGTAGGCGTCAGTCTGGCTCGCTACTTGATCCACCAGGGAATTCAGGTGACCGGATTCTTCGGCGGAAGCCTCGGCCATGCCCGGGATGCGGCAGGTTTGACCGGTACGGTCTGCTTTGAAAGCCTGCAGGACATCCTTTTCGCCAGTGATCTGCTGTTTGTTACCGTGCCGGATGACCAGGTTGCGATGGTGGATGCAGAGCTCGCCCGTCAGGAGCTGCGCGGCAAGATTATCTGCCATACCAGCGGTTCACTGACGTCTGACGCGCTGGCAGGTTCCCGGAGGTCCGGAGCGACGGTCTGTTCACTGCATCCGATTTATGCCTTCTCCACCAGACAGACTCCGCCGCAGGATCTGAGTTCCATCTATTTTTCAGCAGAAGGCGATGGCCTGACTGAAGATGATTCACTGGCGGCGGACCGAATGCCCCACTCTGTGCCGGGTCTGCTCCGGACTCTGGGCAATCCGTACTTCATCCGGAAGAAGGAAGACGCCGCGGCCTATCATCTGGCCAATGTGTTTGTGTCAAACCTGACCCTGGCCTTACTGGAAACGGGGATTTCCTATCTGACAGCGATGGATCTTTCCGAACCGGACGCCATCGCGGCGATGCTGCCGCTTATCCAAGGAAACATTCGAAGCATCGGGGAAAAGGGCTTTGCGGATTCACTGACCGGTCCGGTGGTGCGGGGCGATGCACAGCCGGTCCGGCGGCACCTGGCGGTGGTTCGGCCCGAGGATGAAGGGCTGTACCGGAATCTGTCCCTGCGCCTGCTGGAGCTGGCCAGGAAAAATGAGCGGGTGGAACAGGCCCGGGCATATGAGGAAATGGAACGTTGTCTGAAAGGAGAGCACTGATGAAAAATACAACCTGGACCTTTCGCCAGGCGAAAGCCGAAGGAAAAAAGCTGACCATGCTGACCGCCTATGACTATACCATGGCGAAGCTGATGGATCAGAGCGGGATCAACGGAATCCTGATCGGAGATTCCCTGGGCATGGTGGTTAAGGGGGAGCCGGACACCCTGTCAGTCACCATGGAAGAAATGATTTATCATACCCGGGCGGTAAAACGGGGGGCCGGCAATGCGCTGGTCGTGAGCGATATGCCCTTCATGTCCTATCAGGTTTCGGTGGAACAGGCCGTGGAAAATGCCGGACGCCTGGTCAAGGAAGGGGGCGCCAACGCGGTCAAGCTGGAGGGGGGCAGAATCATCCTTCCCCAGATCCGGGCAATCGTCGCGGCTCAGATTCCGGTGATGGGTCACCTGGGGCTTACCCCGCAGTCGGTGAATGCCTTCGGCGGCTTCAAGGTCCAGGGAAAGAGCGAGGAAGCCATCCGGCAGCTGCTGGACGATGCAGCCGCGCTGGAAGAAGCCGGGGTCTTTTCGATTGTTCTGGAAGGAATCCCAGAGAAGGTGGCGGAGCTGATCACCCGAAAGGTGGCAATTCCGACCATCGGAATCGGAGCGGGAAAAGCCTGCGACGGACAGATTCTGGTGTATCAGGACATGCTCGGTCTGTTCCAGGATTTCGTTCCGAAATTTGTCAGGCAGTACGCCAATATCGGGAGTATAATAGTTGAGGCGATTGGTACCTACATCCACGAAGTGGAGACGGGCCAGTTTCCGGCAGCAGAGCATACATATAGAATCAGCGAGCAGCTGCTGGAAAAATTATATTAATTAGTCGAAAGGCTCATGATCCGACAGGCATGAGCGCAGCAAGAATTAGCGAGGGGGAAATTATGCTGATCAAAACCATCGAAGAGGTAAGGGCACTCGTCCGAGAGTGGAAAAAACAGGGCTGCTCCATTGGATTTGTGCCCACTATGGGAGCGCTTCATGAGGGCCATCTGAGCCTGCTCAAACAGGCGGTGGCGGAAAACGACCGGGTCATCGCCAGCGTGTTTGTCAATCCGACCCAATTCGGACCCAATGAGGATTACGCCTCGTATCCAAGAGACATCCAGACGGACTACAGCCTGTGCCAGAGTGCCGGGGTCGACGCGGTGTTCCATCCGGAACCGGAGGAGCTCTACCTTCCCAACCGGGCCACCACGGTCCATGTCACCGGACTGACCGATGTCCTGTGCGGCGCCAAGCGGCCGGGTCATTTTGACGGCGTCTGCCTGGTCCTGAGCAAGCTGTTCAGCATCGTGAATCCCGACCGGGCCTATTTTGGCCAGAAGGATGCCCAGCAGGTGGCGGTGGTCCGGCGGATGGTCCGGGACCTGAACTTCGGGGTTGATGTCATTGCCAGTCCGATTGTGCGCGAAGCCGGCGGGCTGGCCAGAAGCTCCAGAAACGCCTATCTCAGCGCAGAGGAGAAGGCAGCGGCCCTGGTGCTGAACAGAAGTCTGAGCCGGGCGTTGCAGGCCATGCAATCCGGCGAGCGCAGCGCCGACTTGATTCGCCGGCAGGTGGCCGATCAGATCGCCGCGGAGCCGCTGGCCAGAATCGACTATGTCGAAGTGGTGGATTTTGAGGATCTGCGTCCGGTTCAGGGCCCCATGACGCGGCCCGTGCTGGTGGCGGTTGCCGTGTTCTTCGGCACCACCCGGCTCATTGACAATGTGGTGTTTGGCCCGGAACTGGAGGTCAGATAATGCTGCTCAACATGCTCAAAGGCAAGATCCATAAAGCCACGGTCACCCAGGCGGAGTTAAACTACATGGGCAGCATTACCATCGACAAGACCCTGATGGACGCGGCCGGAATCATTGAGAATGAGAAGGTTCAGATCGTGAACAACAACAACGGAGCCCGGCTGGAGACCTACGTCATTCCGGGAACCCGGGATTCCGGCATCATCTGCCTGAACGGCGCAGCCGCCCGACTGGTTCAGCCCGGCGATGTTGTCATCATCATCTGCTATGCCCAGATGGACGAAGCGGAAGCCAGAGCCTGGAAGCCTAAAGTGGTGTTTGTCAATCCGGACAATTCCATTGACCGGATCACGAACTACGAATACAACGAGGTCTGATACTGTTGTTGAAGCAACAGTCCGGCCTGGCCAAGTCACGGCCAGGCCATAGCTAATGAATTGCAAAGCTAAGCTTAGCCAAGCCAAAGCCAAGCCAAAGCCAAGCCAAAGCCAAGCCAAAGCCAAGCCAGAAGGAGCTGCTGCTCGCCCGGACATCCCGGGGAGCGGCAGCTCCTTCTGGCATATTATTGATTCAATCCAATCCAATCTCCACCGTGTCCTGAATGGGTGCAGTCGGTTCTGTCCGATATTCCATGGGGGTGTAGCTGGCCATCTCATGGGCGGAGCGGTAGGCCGGCCGGATGATGCGCTTGCCGTTGACCAGCTCTTCGATCCGGTGGGCGCACCAGCCGGTGATGCGGGCGATGGCGAAGAGGGGGGTAAACAGGTCCTTGGGTATATCCAGCATGTCATAGACCAGACCGGAATACAGATCCACATTGGCGCACAGGGAGATGCTCCGTCCGCTTCGTTCGAATACCAGGGGGATGCCCAGGCGTTCCACGCTTTCGATGAGTTCCAGGTCCTGGATGCGGCCCTTGGCCTGGGCCATGCTGCGGGCATATTTTTTGATGGCAACGGCCCGGGGGTCGGTGATGGTATAGACCGCGTGACCCAGTCCGTAGATCTTGCCGGACCGGTCTCCGGCCTGGCCGGCCAGGAGCTTGGCCAGATAGGAGCGCAGCTGGGCGTCATCGGTTGGATCCTGGACCTCTGCCTTTATGAAGTCCATCATCTGGGTGACTTTCGCGTTCGCGCCGCCGTGGAGCGGCCCTTTCAGCGAGCCGATGGCAGCGGCGATGGCGCTGTAGGTGTCGGTTCCGCTGCTGGAGACGGTGCGGCAGGCGAAGGCGGAGTTGTTTCCGCCGCCGTGCTCGGCGTGCAGGATGAACATGAGGTCCAGCAGTTTGGCTTCCTCATCGGTGTAGACTTTGTCCCGACGGATCATCCGCAGGAAATTCTCAGCCACCGACAGGTTCTCCTTGGGATGGTGGATATAGAGGGAATGCCCTTCAAACACGTGCCGCTTGACGGCATAGGCGTTGGCTACAATGGAAGGAAACCGTCCGACCAGTTCGATGGACTGGCGCATGACGTTCTCCAGGGACGTATCATCCGGGTTGTCATCGTAGGAATACAGGGCCAGAACACTGCGCTCGAGTTTGTTCATAATATCCTTGGAGGGGGCTTTTAGAATCATGTCCTCAAAGAACCGGTCCGGCAGCTTATGTGTCCGGCACAGGATTTCCCGGAAGCAGTCGTATTCAGATTTGGCGGGAAGCTTGCCAAAGAGCAGCAGGTAGGCCACCTCTTCGTAGCCGAAACTGTTCTCGCGCTGATGGCTCTCCGCGATATCCATCACGTTGATGCCCCGGTAGTAGAGTTCCCCCGGGATCGCAACTCGTTCGCCGTCGCGGATATAGTAGCCCTGGACGCTGCCGATCTTGCTGACGCCGGCCATGACGCCGGTGCCGTCCGCGTTGCGCAGGCCGCGCTTGACCATGTCCCCTTCAAAATAATGGGAGTCGATGCTGTATTCTTTCTGCAGATCCCCGCACAGTGAAGTGAGGGTGCCGTTGATGGCGCACTGATTCAGATTCATTTGTTTCCCCGCCCTTTACAGGATTTTTCTGTAGTATACCGAAACTGAAAGGTTTTTGCAAGTTAAAAGTCAGATGATTTCATTTTGAAGGATTTTTTAGGGGGATAAATGATTGAATGTCATCCAAAATGAAATTTAGGAACATCAGATATTGCAATATTCGATGAAAATGGTATACTGAAAAAAATCCTAACTAAAGATGAGGTGGACCCATGATCAGACTGACCGACGCACCGGTGATGCTCCGGGGGGGAGTACCCCAGTTGACGACGGGGCTCGATGCCGCAGCCTCCCGCAATCATACCATTGCCTATACGATTCTTAACGCCCATGACTCTTGCCAGGAGGCAGGGCGTCTGTCGCTGCGCTTTGACCGTCTGATCTCCCATGACATTACCTATGTCGGGATAATTCAAACGGCCATGGCCAGCGGGCTGAAGCAGTTCCCGATGCCCTATGTCCTGACCAACTGCCACAACAGCCTGTGCGCCGTGGGCGGCACCATCAACGAGGATGACCATGCCTTCGGGCTGGCGGCAGCGCAGAAGTTCGGCGGCATCTATGTGCCGGCCAATCTGGCTGTCATTCATCAGTATGCCCGGGAAGAGCTGGCCGCCTGCGGCCGGATGATTCTGGGCTCGGACAGCCATACCCGGTTTGGCCCCCTGGGCACCATGGGGGTGGGGGAGGGCGGACCGGAACTGGTCAAGCAGCTGCTGGGCAGTACCTGGGACAGCACGGCGCCGGAAGTCATTCTGGTCTGGCTCACGGGAAAGCCCAGGCCGGGGGTGGGCCCGCATGATGTTGCCATTGCTCTGACCGGAGCGGTTTACGGCAACGGCTTTGTCAAAAACAAGGTGATGGAATTCGCCGGTCCGGGGGTTGCCGGTTTATCTGTAGACTTCCGCCTGGGCATTGATGTCATGACTACGGAGGCAGCCTGCCTGTCCTCCATCTGGCAGACCGATGAGGTCATCCGTGATTTCTACGCCGTCCACGGCCGGCCGGCGGACTACCGCGAGCTGACGCCCGGGGAGGGGGCCCGGTACGATGGGCTCATTGAGATTGATCTGGATCAGATCGAACCCATGGCGGCCCTGCCGTTCCATCCATCCCGGGCGGTAGCCCTGCGCGAGCTCATCGCCAATCCGGGTGACATTCTGCGGCAGGTGGAGCGCACTGCCCAGGAGGAATTTGGAGCCCGTCTGGACTTTCGTCTGACCGATAAGATAAGAGGCGGCAAACTGATGGTGGATCAGGGCATTATTGCCGGCTGCGCCGGCGGCATGTTCGAGAATATGGCGGCGGCCAGTGCCATTCTGGGCGAGGCTGGCACCGGCACCGGACCGTTCTCGCTGTCGGTTTATCCCTCCAGCGTACCGGTGAATCTGGAACTGCTGGGCGCCGGCATTGCCGCGAAGTTCATGGAAGCCGGCGTATTGATGAAGAGCGCTTTCTGCGGCCCCTGCTTTGGGGCGGGCGATGTGCCTTCCCACAACGGGCTGTCCATCCGCCATACCACCAGAAACTTCCCCAGCCGGGAAGGTTCCCGCCCGGGAGACGGCCAGCTGGCCTCCGTCATTCTGATGGATGCGCGGTCCATCGCGGCCACCGCCCGCCATCAGGGCGTCCTGACCTCGGCCCTGGGTCTGGAATACGAGGATGAATCCAGCCTGCCCCGGTCCTATGACGCCACGCCTTACCGGAATCGGGTGTATCAGGGCTTTGGCCGGCCCCGTCCGGAGACGATCCTGCCATACGGACCCAACATCGCGCCCTGGCCGGCGATTCCGTCTCTGGCCGACCATCTGCTGCTGCGCCTGACCGCGGTGATTCATGATCCGGTCACCACCACCGATGAGCTGATTCCTTCGGGAGAAACTTCGAGCTACCGGTCCAATCCGATGAAACTGGCCTCTTTTACCCTCAGCCGCCGGGAACCGGCCTATGTAGGGCGCTGTCAGGCGGTTCAGCATCTGGAGAAGCAGCGCCGCAGCGGAGAGGTACCGACGGAAGTCAACAGCGTCCTGGAGCGGCTGGGCAGCCAGGCGGCGGACCTTTCCGACACCATGATCGGGTCGGTGCTGTTTTGCGAAAGCCCGGGGGATGGTTCAGCCCGGGAGCAGGCAGCCTCCTGCCAGCGGGTGCTGGGGGGTCTGGCCAACATCTGCCGGACCTATGCCACGAAACGCTATCGCTCCAACTGTGTCAACTGGGGCATGCTCCCCTTTACCATTGCGCCTGATACGGCCTTTGACTATGCCCCCGGGGACTGGGTGTATGTGCCCGGCATCCGGGAAGCCGTGCAAAGCGGAGCAGACCGGGTCCAGGGGTGGGTTGTGACCGATGCAGACGTCCAGCCCATGGAACTGCTGCTGACCGGCTTCAGTCCGGCCGAACGGGAGCTGGTGCTGGCCGGCTGCCTGATGAACTGGTACGCCCAAAACGCTGCGCCGGCGGGAGGAGAGAAAAGATGACCGGAAAAATTCAGATGACCGTCCCTTTAGTGGAGCTGGACGGCGACGAAATGACCCGGGTGCTCTGGCAGATGGTGAAGACCGAGCTGCTGGAGCCGTTCCTGGAACTGAAAACCGAGTATTATGATCTGGGCCTGCCCCGGCGCGAGCAGACCGGGGATGCCATCACCAGTGAGGCGGCCCATGCCATCAGGCGGCACGGGGTCGGCGTCAAGTGCGCCACCATCACGCCCAATGCCCAGCGCATGGAGGAGTACGGACTGAGCCGGATGTGGCGCAGTCCCAACGGAACCATCCGGGCCATTCTGGACGGGACGGTGTTCCGCCAGCCCATCCTGACCAAGGTCATCCGACCCTATATCCCGCACTGGACAAAGCCCATCACCATCGCCCGCCACAGCTACGGAGACATCTACCGCGACACCGAGTACCGGGTAAGCGGACCGGGGAAAGCGGAGCTTCTGTTCACCGGTCAGAACGGTGAGACGTTCCGGGAAACCATCCATAACTTTGAAGGACCGGGAATTCTCCAGGGCTGCTTCAACAAGGATGATTCCATCGAGCATTTCGCCGCTGCCTGTTTTGAATATGCCCTGGCCACCCGACAGGACCTGTGGTTCTCGGCCAAGGACACCATCATGAAACAGTATGACGGACGGTTCAAGGAAGTCTTCCAGGACCTCTACGACTCGACCTACCGCGCGGCCTTTGCGCAGGCCGGAATTACCTACTTCTATACCCTGATCGATGACGCCGTAGCCCGCATTCTGCGCTCCCAGGGCGGCATGGTCTGGGCACTGAAGAACTATGACGGCGATGTCATGAGCGACCTGGTGTCCACCGCCTTCGGTTCCCTGGCCATGATGACTTCCGTACTGGTCAGCGCGGACGGCTGCTATGAATTCGAAGCCGCTCACGGCACCATTACCCAGCATTACTACCGGCACCGGAAGGGCGAGAAGACCTCCTCCAACCCGGTGGCCACGATCTTCGCCTGGAGCGGCGCACTGCGCCAGCGCGGCAAGCTCGATGGCAATGCGCCGCTCATCCGCTTCGCGGACGCCCTGGAGCAGGCGACGCTGGAAACCATTGAATCCGGCACCATGACCGCCGATCTGGCTCATCTGAGCACCCGACCGGCTCACTCCGTCGACAGCGAAACGTTCCTGAGAGCGATCCGAACGGCCCTGACCGACAAGCTGCAGTAAGTCGCCAGTCCCGAACCGTTTGGACAAAAATAAAGAGATGGATTGATACCAAAATCAAACACGGTATGAAAAAGGAGTCGCTCCCCGGTGGGAAGCGGCTCCTTTTTCATACTTCATGGGATTTTTTGTTTCAACATGTGGCTCTCTCGAATCACGGAAATCGGTATTCCTGTATCGCCGTATTTCAGTATTTCGCTGTTAAAATGGATCCCTTGTGGGAACGAAGGGAACAGGCTGCCCAGTATCCGGATGGTCAGCTTGCAGGCTCGAATCAGGATGTCCGGTTCTTTTCCCGGGCCAGGATTTCTGTGAACTCCCGGGTGTAGGAAATGACCAGGGGGTACAGGAAGATGAGGGCAATCAGATTGGGGATTACGAGCAGACCCAGAGCGGTATCCTGAATGTACCAGACCAGGTCGATGGTGCTGACTGCTCCCAGGATGCTGAAAAAAGGAAAAATGTACTTAAAATTGACTGCCTTGCGGTTTCCCGCAAAGTAGGAAATGGCGACATATCCGAAGTACCACTGGGCGGTCAGTGTGGTGAAGGCGAACAGAACCAGACTGATGCCGACCACGTAGCGCATCAGGGGATGAACGGTGGCAAAGGCGTTGGCGACCATAACCGTGGCCGGGGCACCCGTCGAATAAATCCCGGTGACCAGAAGAACCAGTGCGGTCACCGTGCAGATGACAATGGTATCAATGAAGACTTCTGCGATACCGAACAGTCCCTGGCGGCAGGGGTGATCGGTGATGGCGCCGGAATGCAGAACCGGGGCCGAACCTTCGCCGGCTTCATTGGAATAAAGGCCTCGGGCGACGCCGTAGCGCATGGCCTGTCTGATGGAATAGCCGGCGAACCCGGCGATTCCGGACTGCAGATTGAAGGCCCCGCGAAAGATCAGGAGGAAGGCCTGGGGGACCTGCCGCAGATTCAGCAGAATGACAATCAGAGCTCCGATCAGATAAATAGCGACCATGACAGGAACCAGATTCTGGGCAAAGCTGCTTAATCGTTTGATGCCGCCGACCACCACCAGAAACAAGGCGATGAAAATGAGGATGCTGGAGAATTGCCTGGGAACCTGGAACATATTGAGGAGTACGCCGGAGATGGCATTGGACTGGATCAGGTTGCCGCTGATGATCTGAATCGTCATGAAAATGGCTGTCAGAAAGGCCAGTTTCGGAAGTTTCAGCCCGTCGCGGATATAATACATCGGTCCCCCGACATAGACGCCGGCTTCATCCTTCGTCCGAAAATGGATCCCCAAAGTGATTTCAGCAAATTTGGTGGCCATGCCGACCAAGGCAGCCACCCACATCCAGAATACAGCCCCGGGACCACCGGAGATCAGCGCCGTGGATACACCGATGATATTGCCGGACCCGACACAGCTGGCCAGCGCGGTGGCCAGTGCCTGGAATGGCTTGATTGTACCGGTGCCCTGGGAAGTTGTACCATTTTTGCTGTAGGGTTTAATGATGGATTCATTGATGGCGTAGCCAAACAGCCTGAACTGGATGAAGCGGGTTCCCACAGTGTAAAGCAGGCCGACTCCGATCAGGACGTACAGCAGCCAGTCTCCCCAAAGGGATCCTGAGATGGACTCGAAAAAACGTTCCAGATGATCCATGGTGAATTCCTCCGTTGCCAATGCGGCAAAATGATTCGATCAGTTCAATTCTGATATCTGTTCCCCTTGTAAAGGAAGGATCCGGTCAGACCTTCGCCTGTCACAGATTTGTCTACCGGTATTTCTTTCCGTTACAAAGGATGGTAGTATAAAATCAGATTAAACTGAACACAAAAACACATAGAAGCCATACAAGACCAATATTTCGGTTGGACTAAAACCAAGGTTCTTCATAATTGTTATGAAGTTTGTGTTAATTTGTGTGATTCTATGGGTTATTATAGCAGAGATGATTACGATTTCGTAGTATCTTTTAGAAAAAAGGGGAATGGATATGTTAGCTGAAGAGCGCTACAAGATGATATTGGAACAGCTCAATCGAGAGGGAACCGTCCGGGTGGCGGATCTGGTCCGTCAGTTCAATGTTTCAACCGAGACAATTCGGCGTGATCTGGAGTATCTGGAAAGCAAAAAATTATTGAACCGCGTGTACGGCGGAGCTGTTTCAAATCAGCATGGGTCAGTGGACGGTTCAGAACGAACGACCTATGTCGCGTTGAAATCCCGGATTGACGAACAGATCGAGGAAAAGAGAAAGATTGCCAGAACAGCGCTTTCTCTGATCTCAGAGAATGACTCTATCGCCCTGGATTCAGGGACAACGACCCTGGAGCTGGCAAGACTGTTGAAAGATCATTTCAAGAAGCTGACGGTCCTGACAAATTCCCTGATGGTGCTGAACGAGCTGTCCGGTGTTGATTCTTATACGGTCATTTCAACCGGCGGCATCTTAAAGACAGATGAACTGTCACTCATCGGAGATACGGCACTCGCTACCATAGAGAATTTCAACATCGACAAAGCGTTCCTGAGTGTGTCGGGGATATCCTCGAAAAGCGGGCTGACCGACTGGCGCATGGATGAAATCAGAATTCAGCAAAAGATGATCGCTGTTTCACAGAAGGTAGTTGTCCTGGCAGATCAGACAAAATTTAAAACAACTTCGCTGCTTCGTATCTGTGATATTTCCAGAATCCATGCCATAGTAACAGATCAGCCCCTGGATGAGACGATTCTGCGGGACTACCAGTCCCAGAAGGTTGCCATCTATTCGTGATGAGTTCCAGGCTCTCCGGGAAATGAATCGTCAAAATTCAGGGGCTGTCTCCAATTGCAGTTTCCTCACGACGTTCACAGACACGTTTACTCAGAGACCTCCCCTCAGAGATCTCCACTCAGAGAGACTCCTTCAGAGGCTTTCTCGCACAGTCTGTTCCAGAGCACCGTTCCTTCACCTGAAAACTCTGGAACCACTTCAGATGTCATGGGAAGTTATAAAATAAGAACTAAACCTGTCTTCGGACAGGTTTTTTTGGTTTTATAGGTTTGCCTGCTATCTATTCTGTTGGATCGAGCTGAAAGGATGAATATCCGATGAAGGATGAAGTACACAAAATAATATTATAAACACACAAAGATACACATAAATGCTTGACATCGCAAATTCGTTTTCATATACTTGAACCAAGAATTCAAGATTAATGAAAAGCGGGATGGATTATGAGCAAATGTATCAAACCAAGTGTACTCCTGGTGTCGATTGATGCCGTGGGGTTCGATCTGGCCCTGAACCCGGAACAGCATGGGATTCGGCTGCCGAACCTGCAGCGATTCCTGACCGAGGGAGCTTACTCGGAATGCGGTGTCAATCCGATCTTTCCTTCACTGACTTACTGCTGTCACCAGTCCATTATCACGGGAACTCACCCGGCCACACACGGCACCTATGCCAACAAGTATTTTGACCCGACAGGGCGCTATGCGGATGCCTGGTACTGGTATGCCAGCTCCGAAGTTCCGACCTTGTGGTCGATGGCTAAGCAGCAGGGGTATCTGTCCGTGAATGTCGGTTTTCCAACCGGGGTGCTGGCCGATATGGATCTGAACATCCCGGAAATATGGCGGGATACCACGCAGCTGGACAGCAAGCTCCTGAGCGCAGTCAGTCTGCCTCAGGGACTGGCCCGGGAAGCGGAAGAACAGGTCGGAAGAATCCGCTGCGGGCTGTGGGATATCACCGATGATGCCACCAAGCTCGAAACCTGCCTCTGGATGCTGGATGAAAAGATCAAGCCCAGACTGGAACAACAGCCGTTCTTTATGACGACGTATTTTGCCGCCTATGACGACATTGCGCACCACGTCGGTACGTTTGGCAGGGAAGCGCTGCAATATCTGGAGAAAACCGATGAGTACCTGGGCATTCTGGTGGACAAGGCGATGGAGCTGACCGGAGGCAACCTGGTAATTTGTGTCATCTCTGATCATGGAATGACGGACAATGTCTGTGACATCCGGCCCAATACGGTCTTCTTTCAAAATGACTATCTGTCCATTGATGAAAAGGGAAAAATTTCGGACTGGAAGGTGTATGCCCAGCGGGGAGGGGGCGCGGCCAACATTCAGTTGAAAGACAAGTCAGACCATGGTTTGCGGGAAGGGGTTTATCAGCTATTAAAGGATCTGAAGCAGAAATATCCCGAGTTGATTGACGAGGTAATGACGGGGGAACAGGCCAAGGAGCAGCGCAGAGGCTACGCGGAGGCGGACTTCGTGCTGACAACGAAAATCGGAGTCGAAGTACGGGAAGAATGGGACGGAGACTTCCTTCAAAAAATACCGTCGCAGAAAGCGCAGCATGGCTATCATGAACATCTGAAAGACATGCGATCCATGTTCCTGATCCAGGGACCGGGCATTGCCAAAGGCAGAAAGTTAGGGAACTTCAGCATTGTTGATATCGCGCCTAGTCTGGCCGGCATCATGGGTTTTGAAATGGAAACATCAGAAGGGAAAAATGTATTATAACCGGGGGGTTATCAGAAATGGAAAATGTAGTGAACAGTAAAAAAGCAGGCCTTGCCAAAAGCAACAAGTGGTTCGTTCTCATCGTGCTGATTCTTGGCGGCGGCACGATCTTCAAACTGAGTTCTCTCAAAGACGCGTTCTATCTGCCGATGCAGACCTACTTCGGCCTCAACCATACACAGATTGGACTGGGTCTGTCCGTCTATGCCATCATCCAGACCATCGGATATACCTTTTCGATCTATATTGCCGATCGCTTTTCCAAGAGATTCCTGATTCCGGGATCGCTGATCGGAACAGGACTCATCGGACTGTATCTGGCGACGTTCCCGGGTTACTATGGTTACCTGGCCTCTTTTGGAGCCCTGGCGATCTTTGGGGAGGTAACATACTGGCCGGTCCTGCTCAAAGCAGTTCGGCTACTGGGCAGCTCGGATGAACAGGGTCGACTGTTCGGATTCCTCGAAGCCGGACGAGGTATCGTGGATACCATTGTAGCTTTCTCTGCTCTGGCAATTTTCGCGGCATTGGGTGCGGCCAAAACCGGATTCCGTTCCGCCATTCTGTTCTATTCAGTGATAGTCATGGTGGTAGGCGTTGTATCCTTTTTCCTGATTGAGGATGACAAAATCCGTGACACCGACCATGCGGGCCGTGTCGTCGGAAAGAACAAAGTGGCTTTCGAAGGAATGATGCGGGCTGTTAAATCTCCCGAAATCTGGGCAGCTGCCTTTACGGTTTTCTCCGTCTATTCCATCTATGCGGGTTTAACTTCCTTCATTCCTTTCCTCAGCGAAATCTATGGACTTCCGGTGACTCTGGTGGGAGCCTATGGCATCATCAACCAATACGGCCTGAAGATGATCGGGGGACCGGCCGGCGGATTTTTGGCGGACAAAGTAGTCAAGTCCGCTTCCCGTTATCTGCGGTACGGATTTATCGCCGCGGCACTTGCCATGACCGGATTCATCATGCTGCCTCACGAGAGCATGAATGTGTATCTGGGCATGACGGCCACTCTGAGCTTTGGAGCCATCATCTTTTCGATGCGCGCCGTCTTCTTCGCACCAATGGACGAAGTCAAAGTACCCCGTGAAATCACCGGTGCAGCGATGTCCATCGGATCGCTGATCGGTTACTTCCCCTCCGTCTTTGCGTATACCATGTACGGCAGCATGCTGGACAAGAATCCGGGCATAACCGGCTACCGCAATGTGTTCATGACCATGACGGGATTTGCCGTGCTGGGCATTGTCATCAGCAGCATCCTGATCTGGTTCGTCAAGAAGAAACAAAACCAGGCAACCGTATCATAAGCCTGGCATAACTCACCGATCCGGCACGATGTATCTTCCCCGGCACAGGGATCCCTCAGGGGGCTCCCTAAGGGTGATTCCACAGGTTGATCCTCCAGATGCATAGGATAAACGCATCAATTAGCCTTCATTTTAACCGACAAATGACTTCCCCTTGTTATTTGTCGGTTTTTAGCGCATAATTGTATTACATACTATGTAATACAAAAGGCGGTGAAGGAATGGCTGATTATCCCGATTGGGTGCTTAAACATAAGAAACCAGGTACCTACATCAACGTCGTCAAAGGTAAGTACTATCTGTATGCTGCCCATTCGGAGCGGATCAAAGGCACAGACAAAGTTCGCCGGGTCAGTGATGGTTATCTGGGTCGGATCACTGAGAAAGATGGCTTGATCCCGCCCAAGGACAAAGTGAATGAGCCACCGGTTGTTTTGGAGTTTGGCATGTCCACAACGGTTCTTACCATCTGCGAGAACATCCACAAAGGCCTGCGCCGTACTTTCACCAAAGCTGGTGACCTGGTCATGGCAGCATCCATCCTCTCGTTTTTGTATGGAACTTACGACTCTCTTCTGTTCAAACAATCCTATCTATCCAGGCGCTTCCCAGACCTTGATTTTGACGCGGTTCTGACCAAGCCCCAAGAGTTTGGGATCCAGCGGAGTCAATTGATGATCCGGGACACGATGGCTAGACACTTTGGTGAGGATCTTCCAACCGTGATGCTCCTTTTTCCTCTGGTCTACATGGTCAGCATCAATGACCGGATTTACCGTTCCGCGGAACCCGAGGTCACCAGACAACTACGATTGAAATATAACTTGAAGTGGGAGAACCAGCTATGAGCAAGATTTGCAGACCCATCCTGGAATACCGGGAAGTCATCAAAGCCACCGGCATAACCATTGACGAGTACACCCCTCCCCAAAAGATCATGAAGCGGTTTATTCGCCTGTTCCGGGAGATCGAAGATGTCAGGATCCAGGCGATGACCGACTACCCGCTCGAGGAGATCCTGGTGATCGCCTTTCTGGCGGTGCTTGGCAATGCCTCGAGTTGGAATGAGATCGAGCGGTTTGGCAATGCCAAGCACAAGTGGCTGAAAAAATTCCTGAAGCTGAACAATGGGATTCCTTCTCATGACACGTTTCGCCGGGTCTTCTCACTGATTGCCTCGGAGCAGCTGGAAAAGGCTACTGTACTGTTTCTAATGGAGAATATGGCTGTCCTCAGGAAGTCTTTGGGCATCAAATCATCGGTACGTCAACTGTGCATTGATGGGAAAGAAGAACGCGGTACGGGACGCAAAGCCGGTACTGATCAGGAGATCCGTAATCTGCAGACTCTGCATATCTACGATGCCTCCAATGGCGTCTGCATAGTCTCTCATCAGATCGACAGCAAAACCAATGAGATCCCCGCTGCCCAGGAAGCACTCAAAATGCTCCAACTCAAAAATGCCATCGTCACCTTTGATGCTCTGCACACGCAGACCAAAACCATCGGAATCATCATGGAGCGAGGCGGAAACTATGTTGGTGCCCTGAAGGGTAATCAGGGAAAATTGGCACTGGCTGCCGCTGAATCCTTCACGGAGAAGAATAAAGTCAGAATTCGAAAAGCTGGAAAGAATTATTTCGAGACCACTGAAAAATCTCACAGTCAGATTGAAACCAGGCAGTTCTATATGACCAAGGCCATTGATCTGGATAAGGAGTGGCAGGGGCTTCGTAATTTCATCTGTTACGAGAAAAGGATATTCAGCACAATAACCGGCAAAGAGAGCACTGAAATCCGATACTATATCACCAGTCTCAATGATGTTGAACTCGGCGGAGACGCGATCCGGGGGCATTGGAGTGTGGAAAACCAGCTGCACTGGCATCTGGACTATACCTTCCACGAAGACGACAACACGACAGTGGATCGACAGGCGTTCACCAATTTGAGCATCCTCAATAAGATGGCCTTGTCCCTGTTCAAACTGGTCCAGCCACTGATGAAAAAGAACAGCAGTATCCGGCTGATCCGGAAGGATTTCTCCTGGGGATTCGAAGATAATCTGGCTAAGCTGCTCAATTCCTTTGACGAGAATGTCTTGAAAAACGCTTTAGAAAATGCAAATTTGAATAAAAAATAGGGATCTTGGAGAAAACGACAAAAACCTTGGGGAAAGTGCGCTCCAAAATCACCTTTCAAGCTGAAACTGTCCCCTGGCCTGTAATGGCCAGGGGACAGTTTCCTTTAAGGTTATGTTGTTTGAATTGATGCGTTTGTCCTACCAGATGCATCCCTTTAGGTGACCCTTTAAGGTGACCCTTTAAGGTGACCCTTTAAGGTGATCGTTGTGATGAGAAAAGATCGTTCCAGGAAAATCATCGTGAGTCTGATTGAAGTCAGAGTCAGTTCGATGGAGGAACGGATCCGGAAAGAATCTGAGACAGAAAAGCGGCATCGAAGGGAATCGTACCGTAGAAAAAGGTCAAAAAAGCAGTACTGAAAGATGGTATTAATAGAAGCTGCTCAGACAAAAGGAAGCTGCTCAGACAAAAAGAAAGAGGTTGCACAGACAGAGATAAAGAAGCTGCTCTTTCAGAAAAATAGAAAACTGCAATTTGGGCAATGCATCGTGAGTGTATGTTTGTGCCATTGGATGCTGCAGGAACCAAATCAATGGAAAGAGAAAAAGGGCTGCTCGGGAGAGCGGCCCTTTTTCATAGTAGCTGATTTTATATTTTTCAGTCTGCTGCCGCAGGATGACCCTGTGACTTGAGAACTCTACTCCAACGTGGTGATGATCCCCTGCTGGATTACCTTGTCATATTGTTCCTGAAACATCTTTTGGGCTCCCGGGCCAAAAGTGACCGACATCGGGTTCATGAAACTGTCATAGATAATCTTGCCTTTAAAGGGAAGCAGGACGGTATCGACCATGATGGGAAGCTTTTGGAGCAGCACGGTAGAAACCGGCTGACTGATGCCCACGACACCATACAGGACATCCTTCGCTTTCTCGTTAGAGCCGAGCAGTACGGCGTAGTTTTCTTCATATCGCATCACTAAGAACTTGTTTTTTATATGATTTGATTTCCAAAGCTTCAGGATTTCGACGTGCTCCTTAGGCAGATCGGCAGCTTTGATGTAATCATCAATCAGTTCGGGGTGTTCCCAGAGAAGAGTCCGGAGCTTATAGATTTCCAGGTTCGAGTTGGCTGAGTATTCCAGATCATACTCGGGGGCATCCGGACCGAAGAAGTTGATGAAGGAGATCAGGCCAAACCAGATCTGAAAGAATTCACGGGCGTCGGCTTGTTGGAGCTGGGCAGTTTTCAGGTCCTCTGTTCTGGCGCAGCAGCGCTTGTATTTTTTGCCGCTGCCGCACGGGCAGGGATCATTCCGACCGATCTTTTTCGGTTTTGCCACAATCGGAGTATGATCATCCTCCTGCTTCATCAGGTGGAACAGTTCCTCGGGGGAATGGCCCTTATTCTCCCAGATTCGGGTATTGTTTTTTGTATCCATCATCAATTGGAAGAATGTTTCCAGGTTTTTTTCCGAGAAGTTCAGATCATAGACGGACATTAACACGTCCAAAGAGCTGATTGGTCCGAAAATGCAGCGGTCCAGCAGGAATAAGAAGTCGGGGGCTTGCGTGACCTGGCCAAACAGCCGCTTTAAGAAGCGGTAAAGCTCCTGGATCTGAGGGCCGATCCGATGGTCATCATCCACAAACCGGAGAAATTCCTCCTTCTCCGGAATATAGCGGGGTTTCTGGCCCTGTTCCACCAGCAGTTGGGTCACCTCATCGAAATCCTCCAGGAAGGAGGCGTCAACCAGATACTGCTGGTAGAAAAGATAGGGAGCGTTCTTGTGGATCAGGGGAAGGAGCAGCCGGTAGATCTCCTCTCCACTGGTTTGGGTCTCATTCTGGCTGTTGATAATATCAGCCAGTTCATCCCGATCGATCACGCCATACAGATTCACCGCCGCCCGGGCATAGGTGTCCAGAAGCGTCCGCCAGGGACCCTTCCCATAGGGACAGCGTACAATGTCAGAAGTGGGGTTGTATTTTTCAAACAGTCTGGTTGCTTTCTCAGCCTTCATGGTTCATCTCTCCAATCGTCCTGCAGTCAGTGGGACATCGCACCACTCAGTTCCGATGTTCCGTGTACAGGTGAATGCTCAAGTCAATTATAACCCAAATAGCCGCATGGGAGAAACGGATGATCCGGTCAGAAGACAGGGGGAATTAAGTCATTGGTTTTGGACGTCTCCTGTCGGAGACTGGGGATGCGGATTCCGCTGCCAAAATTGTTCAGGAATTGGTTCGGGGGCGGCAGGAGCGCAACCGTTTTATCGTAGGCTTCAGAGACCTTTTCAGGCCTGGCACAGGAAACGGAACTGTCAAATTCTGCGGAAGAGATCTGCAAGAAGGATAAGGATCTGGAGGCTTTATCTCAAAAACCAAGACTGGGGCTGCTGGATTACTATTTTTTATCAATGGGTGTCTTGTCACCTCCCTTGACAGGTGAAAACCGTCATGTTATAACACTTTACGTCTTAACCCCAGCGAGAATTCAGGCTGGGGCACGAACGATAGTTTACGGGGGAAGCGTATGAATCAGTTGTTGGGAGAAATTGAACGTCTGAAGCAAGAGAAGGACGCGGTTATTTTGGCGCATTACTATGTGGAGGATCGCGTGAAGACGGCCGCTGACTATGTGGGAGATTCCTACTATCTGGCCCGGCTGGCCACGGAGCTGCCGCAGCGGACCATTGTGCTGTGCGGCGTGACGTTCATGGGGGAGAGCGTCAAGCTGCTCAATCCGGACAAAACGGTGCTCATGCCGGATCTGAGCGCCGGCTGTCCCATGGCGGAAATGTATGATCTGGCGGAAATCAGGCGGCTCAAGGGGGAAGTGGCGGATCTGGCGGTGGTCTGCTATGTCAATTCCACCCTGGAGCTGAAAGGTCAGTCCGATGTATGCGTTACCTCCGCCAACGCGGTGAAGGTGGTGCGGGGGATGCCCCAGCGCAACATCTATTTTGTGCCGGATGAGAACCTGGGGGGCTTTGTCGCGCAGCAGGTTCCCGAGAAACAGTTTATCCTGCACAACGGTTCCTGCTGCGTCCATACCGGGATCCGGACGGCGGACCTGGAGCAGGCCAGACGGGACTATCCCAACGCCGAGGTGCTGTCTCATCCGGAGTGCCGGCCGGAGATTCTGGCGCTGTCCGACTATATCGGCAGCACCTCCGGCATTCTGAAGCGGGCCGGGGAAAGCACGGCGTCTGAGCTGATCATCTGTACGGAGATGGGCATTCTGGATGAACTGAAGCGGTCCTGTCCGGACAAGACCTTCGTCTTCCCCGGCGAGCGGGTCTGCGCCAGCATGAAGAAGGTCACACTGGAGAAGATTCGGGAGGTGCTGCGCGGCGGCAGCAATGAAATCAGGATTACGGACGGCAATACGGAGCAGGCGGCAGCTACCCTGGAACGGATGCTGCTTCTGGCGAACTGATTGAAAGAAGGGAATGGAGTGAACAGCAAGGCGGATATTGTAATCGTCGGAAGCGGCGTGGCGGGATTATTTTGCGCCCTGAACCTTCCGGAGCGCTGCCGGGTCGTCATCCTGACTAAGGACCGGCTCGAGCGCAGCGACTCCTACCTGGCCCAGGGCGGAATCTGTGTGGCCCAGGGCGAGTCGGATTACGAGAGTTTTTATGAGGATACGATGCGGGCCGGTCATTATCAGAATGATCCGGCGGCGGTATCCCTGATGATTGAATCCTCCCGGTCGGTGATCGAGGATCTGGTGAGCTTTGGGACGGACTTTGCCCGGCAGGGCGGGAATCTGCTCTGTACCAGGGAAGGGGGGCATTCCCGTCCCCGCATCGTATATCATCAGGACATCACCGGCCGGGAGGTCATGACCCGGCTCATTGCCCGGGTGAAAGAACGGTCCAACATTGAAATCCATGAATATGAAACCATGGTGGACCTGCTGGTGGAGCAGGCGGAGTGCCGGGGCGTCATCAGCCGGGGAACAGACGGCAGGCTGCGCTTGTGGCAGGCAGACTCAACCGTACTGGCCTGCGGCGGTGTCGGCGGGCTGTTTGAGTTCTCCACCAATTACCGGCACATTACCGGGGATGCCATTGCCATCGCTCTGGAACACGGCATCGCCACAGAGCGGGTTGACGCGGTGCAGATGCACCCCACCACGTTCTATGATCCTTCGTCGAGCCGGTGTCTGCTGATTTCCGAGTCCGTCCGGGGCGAGGGGGCGCATCTTCTGAATGAACGGGGCGAGCGCTTTACCGATGAGCTGGCGCCGCGGGACGTTGTCACGGCGGCGATACGGGCGGAGATGGAACGGACGGGGACAGACCACGTCTATCTGGCGATGCAGCATCTGGGGGAAGAGGTGATCCGGTCACATTTCCCCAATATTTACGAATCCTGCCGCCAGCGCGGCATCGATGTGCTGACCCAGCCCATTCCGGTGGTGCCGGCCCAGCACTACCTCATGGGCGGCATCAAGGTGGATCTGGACAGCCAGACCTCCATGGCCCGGCTGTATGCCATCGGCGAAACCAGCTGCAACGGGGTCCACGGAGCCAACCGGCTGGCCAGCAATTCGCTGCTGGAAAGCCTGGTGTTTGCCCGCCGGGCCGCCCGGCGGATCGGGGCAAGTCACAGAACCCAGATAGAGAAGAGGGGCAGCGGCAGTCTGGCGCTGCCGGATTTCGAGAAATATCAGGAGGATTCGCTGATGGAGCGCTATCATCGGACCGTCCGGGAAAAAATGGGGGAGCAGCTTCATGCAATATAGTTTTTCAGGTAGAATCAAGATGGATGAACACATCAGACAGGCCCTGGCGGAGGATATCACCCAGGAGGATCTGAGCACGAACGCTGTGGTGGATCCCGCCCGGCAGGGAACCGTGGAGCTGATCTGCAAGCAGGACGGAGTTCTGGCCGGGATCGAGGTCTTCTGCCGCGTGTTTGCGCTGCTCGATCCGAAGGTGCAGTGCGCCGCTGCAGTCCATGACGGCGAAGCGATCCGGCAGGGGCAGGTGATTGCCCGGATTCAGGGCAGCCTGCGGGCTCTGCTCACCGGGGAGCGCACCGCGCTCAACTACCTGCAGCACATGAGCGGCATCGCAACCTATACCCGGGGTGTGGCCGATGTGCTGGAAGGCACCGGGATCGCGCTGCTGGATACGCGCAAGACGACGCCAACGCTGCGGCTGTTTGACAAGTACGCGGTCAAGGTTGGGGGCGGGAAGAACCACCGCTTCAACCTGTCTGACGGCATCATGTTAAAGGACAACCACATCGCGGCGGCCGGCGGGATCCGTCCGGCGGTGGAGCGGGCTAGGGCCTACGCCTCCCATGTCTACAAAATCGAGGTGGAGGCGGAAACCCTGGACATGGTTCAGGAGGCCGCCGAGGCGGGAGCAGACATCATCATGCTGGACAATATGTCCCCGGAGCTGATGAAGGAAGCCGTCCGGCTCATTGCCGGGCGCGCCGCCACGGAATGCTCCGGCAACGTAACAAAGGAAAATATCGCCCGATACCTGGATCTGGGGATCGACTACATTTCAGTCGGCGCGCTGACGCATTCCGCGCCGATCCTGGATTTTTCGATGAAGAACCTGAGGGCGATCGACTAGAGGAGGAAATTTTATGTCGACCGGGAAATTGAGACGAGACCAGATCATTCAGATGATCCGAAACTCCGAGGAGCCCATCTCCGCATCGACCCTGGCCACCCGCTTTGCGGTGAGCCGTCAGGTCATCGTGCAGGACATTGCGCTCCTGCGGGCAGCCGATTACCAAATTGAATCCACAATCCGCGGCTATCGGATGGACCGGCCGACATCCTGCCGCCGGGTCTTCAAGGTGCACCACAGCGAAGACCATACCAGCAAAGAGCTTCAGACCATCATCGACGGCGGCGGCACCGTGGTTGAAGTCTTTGTGAACCACCGGGTCTACGGCGTGATCCGTACGCCCATGCAGATCCGGTCCCGGCGCGACATTGACCACCTGGTCCATGAAATCTCCTCCGGCAACTCCTCTCTGCTCATGCACATGACCTCGGGCTACCACTTCCACACCGTGGAGGCAGCTTCGGAGGAAATCCTGGACGGCATCGCCGCCCGCCTGAAACAGAACGGCTTCCTGGCACCGGTGCTGGACTATGAGCGTCACCTGCTGGGGGACGATCCGGATCAGACCAGGTAATGCGGCCCGGCAGCTGACCTGAACTGCCGGATCAGACCGGAGCCGTTCGGCACCGGAACTGCCCAGAGCCGGAACTGCCGCTGAATCAGGCTTAATACACCTGGTACCCGATGGCATAATAGTCGCAGGAATCATTACCTGACAATCACATGTAACATGACCTGACAATCACATGTAACATGACCGGACAATCAGATGAATGACAAGAGACAGGCCCTCCGGCGACGAGATTCGCCGGAGGGCCTGTCTACGTTCCGGGGACCAGAAGGTTCCAGCCTTCCGGAGCGACGATGTTCCAATCATCCGGAGCGGCGATGGTTCACCTTTCTGGGCAGGGGATCTGATTGCTGGGATTTTTGGGGGAATTGTATAAAAACACTGTTTGCCAAGATGATAGAAGATCCGGGAGGGCTGTGCTATGCTGAAGGCAAAGAGAAGGATCCGACTGCCCCGGTCGGACCGCCCGGCAGAAGATTTGAGACAAGGTTTCATGAACTGCGATCGGATGATGACACAGGAGGGGCAGGAGATGGAAAATGCCAGGAGGAGCCGAGTTGCCTTCGGGCTTGGAACCGTAGGCCAGGCCATGCTCTCACCGCTGGTGAGCAGGTATTTCCTCTACTATCTGGCGGATGTGCTGGATTTGCCGGATGAAACCATGTGGACCATCACCGGTGTGCTGACGCTGCGTTGGATTTTTGATGCCGTCAATGATCCCCTGAGGAAGGGGCTGGTGGACAATACCCGAGCCTGCTGGGGCAGGTTCAGGCCCTGGCTCGGACCGGATAAACCGGGGCGAGCGTCAGGCTGACTGAGAGGAGGGGAGCTCATCATGCTGAATCAGAATCATACCGTGGGGGATGTTATGGATCAGCCGCTGTTTCAGGATATCCTCCATAAGCTCCTGCTCCAGATGGAAATCAGCCGGCGGTTCCTGGGCCATCCGCTGATCCGGCGGATCCGGCTGTCTCATTTGCCGCGCCTGACCGGGGGGAAGGTGGATGAGGGCTTTGTCGCAACGGTTCTGGAGCTGTTAAACAGCGAGCCGAATGTGCCCGTAATCGGTTCGGGACCGGGCCGGGCGGCCTGGTGGAAGGAAGCGGTTTGCTATCAGATCTACCCTAAAAGCTTCATGGACAGCAATGGCGATGGCGTGGGAGACCTGGGCGGAATTCTCGCGAAACTGGACTATCTGCAGAATCTGGGAGTGGACGCCCTGTGGCTCACTCCGATCTATGACTCCCCGGAGGCGGACAACGGCTACGATATCCGGGACTATCAGGCCATTCTGTCAACTTATGGCACCATGGCGGATTTTGACACGCTGATCCAAGAGCTGCATCGCCGGGGCATGCGGCTGAGCATGGATTTGGTGGTCAATCACACCTCGGATGAGCATCGCTGGTTTCAGGAAGCCATGGGGGATCCCTCCTCACCGAAAGGGGACTATTACTTTTTCCGGGACGACCCCAATAACTGGGTGTCGTTTTTCGGCGGGAGCGCCTGGAAACGAATTCCGCAGCGCGACCAGTGGGTTCTGCATCTGTTCAGTGAGCGTCAGATGGATTTAAACTGGAACAATCCGGCCCTGCGGGAGGAGATCTTCCGGATGGTGCGGAGCTGGCTGGATCGGGGCGTGGACGGCTTCCGGCTGGATGTCATCAACTATATCTCGAAACGGCCAGGTCTGCCGCCGGGCAATGAATGTCTGGCTCACATCTCAGGCTTTCGCGGCTTTGAGCATTATTTCTACGGTCCCAATTTGCATCGGTACCTGCGGGAGCTGCGCCGCCAGGCCTTAGACCCCTATGAGGCATTTTCTGTGGGGGAAACTCCGGGAATCGGCCGGCAGACGGCGAAGCTGCTGACAGCTCCCCCGCGCCGCGAGCTGGACATGATCTTCAACTTTGACCACCTGGAGAATCCGGGAAAGGTTCGAGGGGACGATTACCGGTATGACCTGAATTACTACAAGGAATACATCATCCCCTGGATGGAGGATCCCGGCGGGGTCTGGATATCGCTGTTCTATGAGAATCACGACAATCCACGTATGATCTCCAAAGTGAATCCGGAACCGCAGGTGCGCAAGGTCCTGGCGAAGCTGCTGGCGCTGCTTCAGATGACGCTGCGGGGCACACCCTTCGTGTTCCAGGGTCAGGAACTGGGCCGCGTCAACCAGAACTTTACGTCGATGGACCAGCTGCGCGATGTCGAAAGCCTGAATCTGTACCAAACCTGGAGGAAAACTATGGGGGAAGAGACCGCCCGCCGCAAGATCCTGACGGGTACCCGCGATCATGCCCGGGTGCCCATGGCCTGGAACAGCGATCGCCAGGCCGGTTTCTCCGAGGCGGAGCCCTGGATTGCTCAGGACCAGGACTATCTGACCTGGAATGCCGCAGCGGAGAGTGCTGACCCGAATTCCGTCCTGAATTTCTACCGGCGCCTGATCCGGCTGCGCCGATCGCACCCTGTTCTGGTCTACGGCGAGATCCGGATCCGGTTCAAAAAGACTCGGAACCTGTTCCTGTATCACCGCGTCAGTCCCGAGGAAACCCTGATCGTGGAATGCAATCTCTCGAGCCGTCGGATTCGGCGGCGGATCTCCAGCCGAAGCCGTCATCGCCTGATCTCCAATTATCCGGATTTGCCGCAGGGCTGGCTGCGACCCTATGAAGCCATCCTGTGGAAGCAGGAGACAAAGAGAAAACAATAATCCAATGGAAGATTATCACTATCGTATATAAAAAGATAGTAACTATTAATAGATAATGATGTTTATTCGTATATTAAGTCCGATTTTTCATATCAGCTTTGTATAATATTGTTCACTTGAGTGATAAAATGGAATTAATAACAGGACAGTTCAAACGGAATAACGATTTCAACTGCCGATCACGCACAAACAGGATACCAATTACTCCCGGTGGTCGACAGAGTAACCAATTCGTGCTGAATGTTGTCAGAATAACAAATTACTGCTCAATTTTGACAGGATAATCATTATTGTTAAACCCAACCGAATAACCAACTGAAGTGACTCACTCTCAGTTTCTGCCATTGAGGTGTCTGCCGCTGTCAATGGAGGAAGCTGTGCCGTGAGTCTCTTCTTTTTCGATGGATTTCTGTTTTGACCGAAAGACCTGGGAGGAAGAGTAAAATGGCAAAAAAAGCATTGTGTGTCGGAATCAATGATTATCCCTTTGAGGGCAATGATCTCAAGGGATGCGTCAATGATGCCAGAAGTTGGGCCGCCCTGCTGACGGATCATTTTGGCTTTGCGGCGGCGGATGTTAAGATACTGCTGGATCAGGAAGCAACGAAGGCAGCGATTCTGGCGGAGCTGGATCAGATGATCGAAGACGGCGTCGAGGGAGATACCCTGGTTTTCACCAATTCGTCCCATGGAACCTATGTGGCGGATGAGAGTGGGGAAGAGCAGGACAAATACGACGAAGCGATCTGTCCGTATGACTGTGAGTCGCAGCTGATTCTGGATGATGAGCTTCGGGAGCGGTTCGATCGGCTCAAGCCGGGTGTGCGGATGTTCCTGATTTCGGATTCATGTCACTCCGGGGATCTGCGCAAGGCATTGATCGGGGATACCCTGGATCAGAGGCGCTGCCGGTTCCTGAATCCGGTGTTCCTGAAGCGGGCCACGCTGGACAATCCGTTCCGGGCCAAAGCCAATGGCCGGAAGATCAGCCGGCGGACCAAGGTGCTGGATCTGCTGCTGAGCGGCTGCAAGAGCAGCGAATATTCGTATGATGCCCTGTTTGACGGTGATTACCATGGCGCGATGACTTACTACGCGCTGCAGGCGATGAAGGAAGCGGATTATCAGCTGACGTTCCAGGAGCTGCATAAAAAGGTCAATGCTTCGCTGCGCTCTGCCGGGTATCCTCAGCATCCCCAGCTGGAGGGGAAAACGGTTCTGAAAAAGCAGCAGGTGTTCGAATGAAAGGCAGGAGGGATGAATATGAGGAGAGGGACAAAAGAAGCAGCCGATGAAAAAGAGCGGATCGAGCGGTATGACCGCGTGGTCAGGGCGGCGCAGCGGCGGTATCAGAAACTGGACAAACAGCGGCGGGGCGCGCGCGGTCCCCTGGTGACTCCGGACCGGATGAGGACCCGGCGCAGCATTATCAATCCCTATGACGGGCTGGCCATCGAACGGATCATCAATCAAAGCGATCTGTTTCCGATCTCCCATCTGCAGCTGGGGTTCAATGCCGGGAAGGCGGTCTGCCGGATCTCAGTGAAGGGGCCGGGAGGACGGGTGCTGGGCTACGGCACGGGATTCATGGTATCACCCACCCTGCTTCTGACCAATAACCATGTCCTGAACACGGCGGAGACTGCCCAGTTCAGCCTGGCGGAATTCAACTACGAGGATGACGAGCAGTTCATGCCGCGTCAGTCGGTGAGCTACCGGCTGGATCCGGGGCGGTTCTTCCTCACGGATGAGGCGCTGGATTTCACACTGGTGGCGGTGCAGGAGTCATCCAATACGGTCTGTCCGCTTTCGGATTTCGGCTGCCTGAAGCTGCTGCCTTTTGCCGGGAAGATCCTGGAGGGCGAGTATGTATCGATTATTCAGCATCCCCAGGGCGGACAGAAGGCCGTGACGGTGCGGGAGAACCAGGTGCGGTTCCTGTCGGAGGATTTCATCCATTATGTCACGGATACGGAGCCGGGTTCCTCGGGTTCACCGGTTTTCAATGACCAGTGGATCGTGGTGGCACTGCATCATGCCGGTGTGCCGGATCCGGAGGACCCGTCGAAATGGATAGCCAATGAGGGGGTAAGGATCAGTTCCATCTTCCAGCGGCTGGCAGCCGGAGCCGATGAACTCGGGCCGGATGCAAGAGCCTTATTGCAGGAACTTTTAGGGGGAACCCTGCCGGAATCGCCTCGAGATGATTTCATGCAGATTGGCGAACTGGGCCAGGAGTGGTATGAGAAGGCAACAGGCTATGATCCCGTTTTTCTGGGGGAGGGCTTTGAGGTGCCGCTGCCCGTACTGTCGGAGGAACTCCAGCCTGACATTGCCCGGACCCAGGAGGGGCAGGAAGTGCTCCATTACACGCATTTCTCCATTGTCATGAGTCAGTCCAGAAAACTGGCGTTCTACACCGCTTCGAATATCGACGGGGAACTGCGGCAGAATCTGAAGCGCAGCGGCGACAAATGGTATTATGATCCGAGAATCTCTCAGGAGTTCCAGTGCGGACCGGCCCTCTACAGCAAAAATGAGCTGGACCGCGGCCATCTGGTGCGGCGGCTGGATCCGGTCTGGGGCAGTGATGCGGCCAGCGCCAATGAGGATACCTTCCATTTTACGAACTGCTCGCCGCAGCATAAGAATCTGAATCAGAAAACCTGGCTCAATCTGGAGGACTACATTCTGAACAACGCGGCGACTCACCGGCTGAAAGTGGTGGTCTTCACCGGACCGGTTTTCCGGTCCGATGACATGGTCTACCGCAGAGAATACCGGATTCCGGCTGAGTTCTGGAAAGTCGCTGTCATTGTGCGGGAAGGCCAGGCCCTGTCGGCCACGGCTTACCTGCAGACTCAGAAGAATCTGATCACCGATCTGGAATTTGCCTATGGCGAGTATGAAACGTACCAGGTCCCCATTACCCAGATCGAATCCCTGACCGGCCTTGATTTCGGCACGCTGCGGGACCATGATCCCATCCAGGGACTCGAGGCCAGTGCGTTCCGGGTGGAAGGTCCGGGAAGTCTGCATCTATAGGAAAGAATTGAAGATCGCTCATACCGGCAGATCCCCCAGCCTGAAGCTCGATTCAGGCTGGGGGATTCCCTTTGGGGTCAGATCCCGGAAGGGGAGAAACGACTGGAGCATTAGATCAGAGGACATTCATGTGACTCGGGATTTAATGCAGGGGAGAGAAAACCTTAAAAAAAGTGAGAGGAAGATTTGCTCCTTTGGGCACAGCTGCGTACTTATTGAGTGAAAGGAGTTGATGATATGTCAGTACTTAAACCCAAAAACCAATCACTGGAGCTGATTTTTCTCAAAACAGTCAGCGACACCGGAAAGCAGGCTCTTGAAACCCGTCGGTTCAAGAACCTGAAAGGGGATGCCGCCCCGGATGCCATTATGTCGGTGGCCAAGGCCATCGCGGGGATTTCCCTGGGCAGTTTTTCTCAGTATCAGGTCACTGTTTCATCCGAACTGGCGGAAGCCTAGGAGGTAGCCAATGAACACTCTTGTCTGCAAATTTAAGAACAAAGCGGGGAAAGCAGTCAGTCTGCGGGTTCCCAATGTGAAGGACGGCCTCACGGCGGAAGAAGTCAACGGTCTGATGGCTCTCATCATTTCCTCCAATATCTTCTTTGTGGGGGATCAGGAACTGGCTTCGGCTGTGTCCAATGAGTTCAATACTTCCACAGTGCTGGGCTAACCGGCATCCGTCCTGTTCAGTACCGCATCAGGCACCAGGAGCTGCCAGAATCGAAAGGTTTTGGTTGCTCTGCCTGGCCAATGAATGAATTCCCAGATCCAATTAAAAAAGAGGAGTTGATGTTATGTCTATTTTAAAACCGAAAAACCAGTCTCTGGAACTTATTTTCCTCAAATCCGTGAGTGAAACCGGCAAGCAGGTTCTCGAAACCCGCCGGTTCAAGAACCTGAAGGGAGAAGCCACCCCTGATGCCATCCTGACCGTGGCCAAGGCCATTGCCGCCATCTCGCTGGGCAGCTTCACCCAGTATCAGGTCACTGTTTCATCTGAACTGGCACAAGCCTAGGAGGTAACCCATGAATACACTTGTCTGCAAATTCAAGAATAAAGCGGGAAAGTCCGTCAGCATGCGGATTCCCAATGTAAAGGCCGGCCTGACGGCCGAAGAGGTCAACGGACTGATGGATCTGATGATTTCCTCCAACATCTTCTATGTGGGGGATCAGGAGCTGGCATCGATTCAGTCCAATGAATTCAACACATCCACAGTTCTCGCATAACAAACAGGACCGGGCTTGCCCGGTCCTGTCCTATTTTTTGTGGAATTTTTTGTTTTGGGCTAGGCTTTGGGGTAAGCAGAAGCTCGGAAGGTGAGCCAGCAATTCCTCACCGGAGTTTCGGCCGTTGGAGTCTTCGCCATTGGAGGGACACATGCTGATCCGTCTTGTCACAGAGCATTACAATATGTCCTATTCGTAGTACTTTCCGGTGATCTCGCGGCAGCTGACTTGAAGGACGGCGGTTCCTTTGACCATCCCCTCCGGCAGAGGCTTGTCTGCCAGGTGAGGGGTGTACTTTTGAATGATCTTGCTCAGAATCAGACGTTTAACTTCCAGATCTGTGATCAGGGAAGCGTCACCCTGGATCAGGACGCTTTGATACTGAGTGTTTGTGTCACAGGGATTTTCAGCCGGGTCAAGCAGTAACTTTTCCATGGTGTAAGCCGCAAAACTGACAGCGGAATTGTTCTTGATGTTCTCGATCTTTTGACCCAGAGGCAATCCGTGGAAATAAAGCTGGTCATCAAAGAAGACGAAATGAATCGGTGTGACATAAGGAGTACCATCCGGTCGTATGGTAGCCAGGGTACCAGTCTGGACAGTGTTTAAGAGGTTCTCAATTTGATCCTGGTTCAGCTGATGGGTTTTCATACGAAATTGCATTCTGGTTCCTCCATGAATGAATTTAATTTTGGGTAGAGAGAACTGATCAAGCAGCCAAAGGAAAGGGATTCTGCTTAACTTCTTACAATCATCCTATCAGCCTTGAGGCACAAAAGATATAAATAACTGACCGGATCACTTTCCGATGAACGATTCGATTTAATACACTCTTGCATTAGAGTAAAATATAAGAAAAGAGAACGGTTCCCGAACAAATCGAAGGAGGCGATTTTCATGGTCGAGGAGGAGAGAATAAAAAGTATCCGCCGGATTGGTTTAGTCAGCACCATCGTTTTGGGTTTATTGTTCCATGAGCTCTACAAAAGCACCGGAGTTCCTTTCCTGGCATTCATCAGCCCCGTGAATGAAAGCAAGTGGGAACACTGGAAAATGGCCTACAGCCCCATGGTGATCGTCGGTACCATAGAATATGTCATGCTGAAACGGACGAACTGGAAACTGCCGAATTACCTCTTTTCAATAGCTGGTGGCATTGCAGTGTTTGAACTGACGACATTCGGACTGATTGAACTGTATGAGATTGTGTTCGGTCACTCCCATCTGGGTGTCCACGTATCTACTTTTTTACTGGGAGCTTATGCAGGTCACCGTGGAAAGTACTGGATTCTAAACCACCTCAAGCCATCCAGGCTGCTCACCGTAGTCGGAGCAGTATTACTGATTGTGCAGTTTGTCATCTTTGCCTTCTTCACTTACAGTCCACCCAGGCTGGATTATTTCAAGGATTCAATTACTTAGACTCACGGGATAGTGAGGGGATTATATTGAACCCACTCTCGTATGAAGATTGGGATTGATTAAGTTTTGCTAACGATCATGACGAATTGTGAGTATCTTACAAATCATTTTCTTGATGAAGAGTATTGATATTAAATGAGGGGTTGAAATTGTTGTGAGTCATAACAAAAAAAATGTTAAGCAAAAACCAGTTAGAGAAGTTGTTGAGACTGCATATTCCAAAGATGATGCACGTGACACCTTAAAGCGCATAATTGAGTTTGTTGGAAACTGTGATACTAAAGCCTCAGTAATACTTGGCATTTTTGGAATCATGCTAACAATAATTATTACGGATTCAACGATATCGAAACTATACACAATTGTTAAAGCTGCATCTGATTCAGCTACCTTTCATTCGATTATCTTTCTGATTCTAATCATTCTCTCAATGTTCGTCTTGCTGATTGGATTGGTACTTATCATTAGTGTCCTTTTGGCAAGGGTTAATAATAGTCAAAATGATTCGAAAATTTATTTTGTGGATATTGCCTCAAATAATGATTGTAATATTTATAAAAGAAAATTGATGAAGCAAACAGATGCGGACGAAATACAGGACTTGATTAATCAAATTTACATTAACTCCAAGATCTGCACTAAGAAATACAAAAGATACAACATCGGAGTGGTTCTTGCATTGACTGGCATTGGACTAATTACTGTATTGTTTATTATGGGGGTTTTAGTATATATTTAGTGTTTGAAAGTTTACCTCAGCTTCTCCCTATAATTATTGAATACTCATCTGCTTGTTGTTATAATGTTTATAACAACAAGTGAGGTGGGTGTTATGAGTTTTGAGGTAATCCAAAAGGTGGGCCGGTATCAATATATTTATTTAGCCGAAGGGTTTCGCAATAAAGATGGCCAATCGCGGCAAAAACGGCGACCGATCGGCAAGATCGATCCTGAAACAGGACATAAAGTGTACAAAGCCGAATATCTTGAGGAGCTACGGATCTCTGGTAATCCCATTCAGATCCCTTCCACACAAACCATGTTTTCCATCGAAGATGTCCGCAAATCATCCGTTCGCTCCTATGGGCTGTTCTGGCTGTATCGTTCCCTATCTGAACGACTTGGTTTGATCGATGCCTTACGGCAAGCGATCCCTGATTACTGGCAGGAACTGTTCATGTTGGCCTGCTATATGATTTCTACCAGTGATCCACTTCTTTATTGCTCTGACTGGATCTCAGGCACAGAGTCGTATCCGGTGGGCTCGATGACCTCTCAGCGAATCAGTGAACTTTTGATTTCTATTACGGATCAGCAACGGAATGATTTTTATAAGAACTGGTGTGAGGCCAATCCAGCGGATGACTATTTGGCTTTGGACATCACCTCTGCATCATCCTATTCGGAACTGATTGATGATGTGGAATGGGGATACAATCGCGACCACGATCATCTCCCCCAGATCAATCTTTGTATGCTGATGGGGGAAACCAGACGGCTGCCGATCTATCAATCCCTATTCAGTGAAAGTCAAAAGGATGTCCGTACGCTGACGACCACCTTGAGTCAGTTTGAGGCGATCACAGAGAATCGGGCAATCACAGTAGTGATGGACAAAGGGTTCTACAGCAAGCGGAATATCGATTTTCTGCTCAATGACACCGGCAATGGAACAGTGAAGTTTTTAATCGCTGTACCATTTACCGCCGCTTTTTCCAAGCAGCAAGTGGAGAGCGAGCGAAAAGACATCGATCGTGTGGAAAACACAATTGTCATCAATGACAACTCGATGAGAGCCGTCACCAAAGAGCGGTCCTGGGATCCGCAGAACAAAATATACACGCATGTTTACTACAGTGCCGTGAAGGCAATGGGAATTCGTGAGGACCTGTATGCATCCATTGCTCTATTGCGTGAAAAGGCCACTGAAAACCCAGAAAAATGGATTAATGACGAGGAATGTAGAAAATACCTGGTGATTCGAAAATCCGATAAACAAGCCAGCGGATACACCGTCAGCATTCGAAATGATGTCGTTGAAAAAAGTCTGGAAACGGCAGGTTGGGTGGTCCTGATCAGCAATGACATCAGTGATGCCAAAAGAGCCATGAGCATCTATCGAGACAAGGACGTTGTAGAAAAAGGCTTCCTTCGTCTCAAAAACAGTATTGACTTAGGGAGACTACGTGTCCACAGCGACAACGCCGCTCAAGGGAAACTATTCGTCGGCTTTATTGCCTCTGTTATCATGTCTGGGATTAATCAGGTGATGAGTGACAAGGATCTATACCGTAAATACACCATGAAAGAGCTTCAGCGGATCCTGGCCAAACTCCGAATCCAAGAGATCCATGAACACATCATCATTGCACCGCTAACAAAAGAGCAGCGAATGTTCTTTGAGGCATTCGACATTTCCTTGGGGGAGTGATGTTGTTATAAATTCGGGCGGGATTTCAGGTTAGATGTAAGCTTGCGGCACGTCCAGAACACTAAGAAACAATACAAAGAAGGCGGGATCGCAGCGATCAAGCCCCAAAAGCGTGGTCGCCGAGAGGGTGCCAAACGAACCCTCACTCCTGCCCAGGAAAAGGAAATACAACAAATCCTGGTTGATAAGACCCCGGATCAATTGAAGTTCAAAGACTGCATGTGGAGCAGAAAAACCATTGCAGAACTTATTTATGAAAAGTATAAAATCAGCCTGCCCGTATCTACTTTAGGGGTCTACTTGGCGCGGGGGGGGGATTCTCAGTCCAGCGGCCGATGAAACGCGCCTACAAGCAAGACACAGAGAAGGTGCAGCATTGGGTCGAAACTGAGTTTCCTGGCATTACTGAACGAGCAGAGGCTGAGAATGCAGAGATTTTCTTTGGAGATGAAACCGGATTGCAAAATCAGTCAACTTGCTTGCGTGGATATGCGCCAATCGGTCAAACGCCCGTGGTTCGAACCGAAGCAAAACATATCAAGATCAACATGCTTTGAGCAATTTCCAATCGAGGGAAATTGCGTTTTGTCCTCTATAAAGACAACATGAACGCCGACAAACTGATTGATTTTATGCGGCGGTTGGTGCATGACAGCAAAAAGAAAGTGTTCCTGGTGCTCGATAATCTGCGGGTTCATCATGCTAAAAAAGTCATGGCGTGGGTAGAAAAGCATAAGGAAGAAATTGAGCTGTTCTACCTGCCACCGTATGCCCCAGAATACAATCCCGATGAATTGCTCAACAGTGATCTCAAACGTGGCATAAGTAAAAAACCAAGTCCCAGGACAGACGATGAGCTTGAACATAATGTTCGATCACATTTAAAAACTGTGCAATTGCGTCCTAATAAAATCAGGGGGTTCTTCCATTCAAAAACCACAAAATATGCCTCTTAATATGCGCAAGGTTTAATCAGGGGAGCAATAAAAACAATGATCTGTCGCTGAAGTCTAAAGGGCTTCTATCTTAGATCCTGTCACTCCCTGACGACTGGGATTAAACCCTCAAGGCCCTTTCCATGATCAACCGGGAGAGCATCGATGCCTTTCGGGAAGTGGTTCGTGAACTGGAACCGCCAGGATAAATCGTCCAAACCAGAGAGAGAGAAATGAGTTTGGTCACCTTAAGGGTACGGTATACAAGATTAATATCGATAGCTTAGAAAGTAGTAATAAATGACCGACTCAATCTTCACGTTAACGAGAGGAATGCGGCGGTCATTTTTTTTAGTTGTTAGTTAGGCAAGTGTATGTTGAGATTTTTCAATACAAGCAACCCTATGTTTTATTGCTTGACTGCTATTCTTTAACTACAACTAATGATTGGCTATTTTGATCAGCATAGTGGCACAATCTTATGATCTCATCTAGCAAATTTTTCCCGTCTGATGTTGTAAAAAGATTGGCGCACGAAGTTACCTCTTTACTAATATATCCATTCCATGGACCAGGTTTAGTTGGATTGGATATATCATAAACTGCACATTCTGGGCCAAGGAGAGATAATTTGTCTCGAATAAATACAAACTGCTTTGCTATTTCTATTGTTTTATTCGCATCACTTGTTCCATAAATTATAAATTCTAAAGCTTCCTCAATATCACTAATATAGGGCCACAACCAAACTTGAATGGTCGAGGATAATGCGTTTAGAATATCGTTTGTTCCAACATCGACGATCTGTTGGGAATCAGAACTTATGATCAGCATCCTAATACCTCATAACATCAACCGGAATATTCGGATAAATATCATATAGGTTTTCTTGTATCTCTTTAATAACGTTGTTTAAAAAACTCTCCGAATATTGGCGCCCTCTAACATCCAGTACAATTCTTTGAGTGGATCCATGAGGAAGATTCGTCACCCGATCCGCTATTTCTTTTGATAATGTCCGATTCAGCAAGCTTCTATTATTAGTCAAATCATAATTTTTAACTTCGATTGCTTCCAATTTTCCTTTTACATATCTGACGATATCTGGTCTAGTGCCTGCGGGAGTTCCATAACCTACCCTTTGGTTGTTAAGAAATGTTATTTGTTCCTGACCTCCATATTTTGAAAGGACATCCAGTTCGGACTGGCGGGCTGAATGTATAAAATTAGCTTTCGTTATAGCAATTGCTTTTCCTACACCGCCCACTAGTGTTCCTGTAATGGCTCCTACTTTTAATCCTTGACTGACACCCAATGCTCCCGCCTTCAATGTCTCAGAAAAGTCTTTGGTTTCATATCCTTCAACAAAGGCAGCGCTCATTCCTCCGATAACAGCACCAGAAACTGCATAAGACGTGGCCTTTGAAGCTGCCGCGGCAAATATGGCTGAAATGACCGGTGCCCCCATTCCGGCAGATACCGCCGAGATTGAAATACTCACCAGGATCACACCCCCGCCAATCGCAACGTTTTTGATTATTTGGTTGAGGGTATCATTGATGCTTTCGTCCTGTTGTTTGACTATTGTTTGACCATTTTCTGAAAGCGTAAATACATATTTGGCACCCTCAAAGTGTGAATCCAATTCTTTGAGGGTGTAGCCGAAATAAACATTTGATTTAGAGTTGTAAGCTAATTCGTCCAAATATTCCTTCGAAATATATATGCTATTAACGTTCTCAATGATATATTCATTAGTATCCAGCTCATATTCCAGTTGAGCAAATACCTGATCTTCCACGTATTGAAGCAGCAATGGGTCACTAATACTTGTTATATCCTCGGGAAAAATGGCATCCTCAAAATCACCAGAAATAGAACTCGTTGTATTCTTATCTGCTAGTATGGTTGAATCACTTTTCTGAAGAGATGGTGATGAAGTCAAAGTATTTGGCTTCACTGTTGGATTAGAAGTAATCGAACAGCCTGTGATTAGGAGAGTAAAAATTAGCAAAACTGAAATTATTTTATTCATTCACCTTTGACCTCGTATTTATTATTCTTCACTAGCCTATTTCCTTTTACGGATTTTCACAATTCCTATCAAACCTGCAACGACAGCAACGCCAATGCCGATTGAAAGGTTTGATAATCCGAGTAATTGATTGGTTTGTTCAACCTTTGGCGATTCTGTTGATTCTATCGTTTGTGTCGTTTGTGTCTTATTCACTTCCGGTATTGTTTTGGGAGCAACGGTCTCTTTGGATACCATATTAATGGATCCGTCTTCATTTATTGTTGCGCCACTAGCGATTTCTTTTTTTATTTCACTAATAGGTTTCTGGGTAAAGACGTGAGCCTTTAAAATGGGATTCGAACCAACATAGATTTTTTTCGTAGTTTCCTGGTTGGTATATTGATTTTTAACTGTTATCGTATAGACGCCTTCTTCCTTGTACTCTTCGCCATCCTTAGCTGGTTTATTAAACCTTGTATCTTCAGTAAGACCATCGGCTCCTTCTTTAAAAATTTCTCTTTTAACGTTTATGCTTAAGTATCTAGATTTTGCCAAATCCAGGTAAAAGCCATTAGGGGTAATAGATGTATTTGAAAGCTCTGCGCCAGTACTCAGATCGAATGGAAATACCATGCAGTTACCGTTCCTGACTGAAAATTTAAAGAACACTCGATGGAAAGAGAACTGAGGTAGAACAGATTGACCAAGAATCTTCGTTTTATCATACTTGATCTTATAATTGAGTGCGACTTCATAATCGCCTTCTTCGTATAATCCAACCTTCGTGTCAGCATTGACTTTTGCATTAGCCTCGAGGTAATTCGTATATATCGTTGGACGCGTTTTTATATTCTGAAAGTCAGTATGTCTAATGATTAAGGTGCCTTTTCCAAAGTTTTGCTTGGTAGTTCTGAAATAATTATCAAAGCCTTCTTCATCTGAGACAACTGATAATGCAGCGTTACCATTCAGATGGTTAATGTCGTACTGCAATTTAAACCATAAGGTAACTTGATCGCCGAGATTTTTTAAAAATACTGGGTTTCCATCGGTGTCTTTGGAATCTTCGGTAAAGCCACTTACTGTAAAGTCCCCTAAATTTAAATTGTAGAAAGGATCACTGACTTTAATTTCTTTAGCGCCGGTATAACCAGTTGGTTCAGTTCTGATCGGATCATTACTGACTTTATAGTGCTTCATATTTGGATCATTAAAGTGGATAAGACTTTCATTAAAAAGATAAAACTCATAGATCTCAAGATTTTTCTGATAGCTAAAATCATCTTGAGTAAAAAAAAGAAATTTTGATTGACCGGTCCGAATTCTGGTTTTATAAGCAACGATTATCCGGTAGTAACATCCATTAGTTAATTGAAGGGCATTTGAAGTATACAAAGGCTCGGAAGCTGCATAGTTTGTATCAAAGACATTTGTCATAATCTTATCAGTTACCCAAATGATTCCATCCTTTGATGTCTGGATAATTATTGCACCTTTTCCAATCTTTTCATCTAACATAGTTGAATCAACGGATTTGTTAGGATCATCGACAAGGTGCCATTGATCTAAGTTTTCCGAGATTAAGGGTTTATTACTAACATATGAAAAGTCAACGTTACCCGTTTTTACACTGTATGATGGGAATCCATTTCTCATTGAACTCCCTTTGGTATTCCCGGTAATTGTGAGCTTCCCCAATGCATTTATCTCATCAGTTGTTGATTCTGGGAGCCTTTGGTCTGAGAAAGTGTAGTTGTTTTTCATATCTTCGAAAATAATACTTTTTCCTGAAATACTAGTGGAAATTGCTTGTGAGTAAGCGGTATACCCGCTGATACCAGCAAGTGTTATAAACATGACGAACACGATAGTAGTAATTCTACTAAACCTTCTTAAAGAACTTCTCCAATTAAGCAATATAACCATCCTCCGATAAAAATTAGTCCCTTCTCCTAGGAAACAGTTTCTTTCATTCGTTAACTCATTGCTCATTTTGAAAGCAATTGTTAAATAACTGATTTTTAATTTAATTGACATCATGATAATAACATCCCACAAGGACATAAATATATAGGAGATCAGTTTTTATAAAAAATTAAGGAATTTACCTTTATTAATAATCGAAGTCGTAAGAAAAAAGTGAGTGAGCACTGTATAATTTGATAATACAATAGTTAACGAATAGTGTATCTTTTTAATTGCATGACCAGTACTCATAATAATAAGCAGGACGCTCCAAGTTAGTAACTAAAGTGATATAAGCGAAATTTAGGAGGATGCTTCTAAAATAGACGATCTTCTTTATCGCGTGGTTTTTGATCCGACGACGAATCTATCGGAAAGGAACAGGTGAAGAGGAGGTATTGCTGAAAGGATGAAATGTTAAGGTTAAAGGTAAATACTTAACCTGAAATCCCGCCCGAATTTATAACAACATCACTCCCCCAAGGAAATGTCGAATGCCTCAAAGATCATTCGCTGCTCTTTTGTTAGCGGTGCAATGATGATGTGTTCATGGATCTCTTGGATTCGGAGTTTGGCCAGGATCCGCTGAAGCTCTTTCATGGTGTATTTACGGTATAGATCCTTGTCACTCATCACCTGATTAATCCCAGACATGATAACAGAGGCAATAAAGCCGACGAATAGTTTCCCTTGAGCGGCGTTGTCGCTGTGGACACGTAGTCTCCCTAGGTCAATACTGTTTTTGAGACGAAGGAAGCCTTTTTCTACAACGTCCTTGTCTCGATAGATGCTCATGGCTCTTTTGGCATCACTGATGTCATTGCTGATCAGGACCACCCAACCTGCCGTTTCCAGACTTTTTTCAACGACATCATTTCGAATGCTGACGGTGTATCCGCTGGCTTGTTTATCGGATTTTCGAATCACCAGGTATTTTCTACATTCCTCGTCATTAATCCATTTTTCTGGGTTTTCAGTGGCCTTTTCGCGCAATAGAGCAATGGATGCATACAGGTCCTCACGAATTCCCATTGCCTTCACGGCACTGTAGTAAACATGCGTGTATATTTTGTTCTGCGGATCCCAGGGTCGCCACCTTGATCCGGATGTGACGTACAGCAACATCGGAGATGGATTCCTGGCTGTTACCTGGTCTCTGTCAAATCTGAAATTCTCCTGGAGTGATTCTTTCGGAGATCATTCGATTGACGGACCGGATCTGTCCAGATCCGCCTCAGGCAGTGCTCCGCTTCTTCCGGATGATCAGGCGCGTACCTACCATTTGGAGTCGGGAGCCTATGACATTCTGCCCGAGCTTCCCGATTCGCCGTATGTTGCCTTATCTCTCGCAGCTGATGTCACCATCTCATCCAAAGGAATTGAAACACTGCGCCATGCGGAGATCGGAGGAAATGCAGTACCGTCCGATTCAGACCTGTACCTTGATCCATCGGATGAGGATGATCTGTTTGTACCCTGCAATCTGGGATCCGGTGACGATCTGGTTTATTCTCTGGGAGAATTGACTACCTACCAGGATTTCACTGTGACATCCTATCTAGTGGTTGATGTCGGAATTAATGCCGGATTGATTCCGGTTCCGCATGATGCAATTTCCTTCGCTACACCAACCTTCGAATTAGGTTCTTCAAGCAAGAGCTTTAACATTTCCGCACCGGGTATGTCTTTCAACCTGGGTGAAGTTCTTCCCAACAATATCCCGCCGACAGCTGTTACCGAAGACGAATACTTTGGATCGGAGGGAACTGCCATTACCTTTGATGGTTCACTCAGTAAGAGCGTCTGTGGTGTGATACCGACGTTGAAGTGGGAGTTCTCGGACGGAGGTGTTGAGTATGGTGCAAAGCCGAAACACACCTTTGAGGCACCTGGAATGTTTACCGGACTGCTCACGGCAACGGATATGACCGGACTGACCGCAACAAAAACATTCACCATCGAGGTTGATAACCTGAAACCCACTGCGAATGCGGGACCGGACATGTCCACCAAATGGGGTATTCCGGTGACTCTGTCCGGCAGTGGATGGAATCCAGGCACCTATCAGCAGTCCATGCTGGACTATGCATGGGACTTTGGCGATGGAACCCCCAGTGCATCCGGCGGACCAAAAGTAAATCATGTATATGACCTGCCGGGCACCTATGATGCCGAATTGACCGTTACAGATCCAGGGGGACTCTATGATAAGGATATGGCCTCCGTTGTTGTCCAGAAACGGGATACTCAGATTGGTTACTTTGGACCGCTGAGCAGCTCCTCCTCACAGATGATTCCGCTCAAGGCAGTGCTGAAAGATGAATTTGGCATTCCGCTGGGTGGACGTCTGGTCGAGTTCACGATCTGGCATGAGACCTTGGGTATTCTGCAAACCGCAACTGCCAAGACCGATAATAACGGGGTCGCGATTGCAAACCTGAAATTGAAAATCAAAGCCGGTAACTACTGGATCACCACCAGATGGAATCCAATCTCGGGTTCGATGGATGATCAGAAGTACACAAGATGCGACACGAACAATGGTTTCAAGGTCGGTAAGAAATAAGCTGCAGCAACCAGATAAGACGAATTAGAGGGACCTCAGGAAGGTCCCTCTGTTTTTGGCTCTTTGAATGATTTGTGCAAATAACATAAATTCCAATGATTTATCTGTCCATACTATAGGCCTGATCCATCAAGAGAAGCCACGATCGAGAAGAATGAGATTGGATGCTCAATCCAACAAGGAGACCATCCAGGGAAAAATCGAGTATAAGTTTATTGTTCAGCGTTGACAAAGATCATCTAGATGAATCGTGGACCTGATGGTGGAACCCCTTTGTTCCAAGCGAGAATGTATCAGCGTTGCCGGAGATGATTATTCTGCTTCCCTGGTCAAGGAACGGCTGCAGCGCATCGACAGCACCTACATCGAATATGTCTTCGAATACCCGACAAGTGCCGCAATCAGCATTCCGCCTTTCAGGATGAATTTATCCTGATACTTTGATTGAGAAAGCATTTCCAGGAACCGTTCAAACGTGTAGTTTTGAAGCACGACTTGGGCGGACATATCTTTCTTCCTGGCCAAGTTTCTGATTTTCGCTTTTAAGCTCATGGCTTTCCCACTCACATCAGCACCTCCAGATAGCTTTTCAGTACTGCTTCAACTTTCAGTTTCCTGGCATATTCCAAGAGAATTGAATGATCCGCAGATTTCAATTTCACAAATCGTTTCAACGCATCATTTAGAATCTGGACATCAATCCGACTTCTGCTTCTGATCAAATCACAGACAGTTCTCTCGACATCGTAAGTCCTGATCGGATTGCCGTGTGAACTCTTCACCGTTTCAACGCCAAGCTCGTGCAGCTCTTTTTTGATGTAGTAGATTTTGAATCGATCTGCGACTGATCCCACCACTTTGTAACCACTTGGAACAGAGGCTGAATACTCAAAAGGCGTCCTGTCAGAAAGACCATGCAAATGGAGCGCAGTCTCATGAGAATAAATCAATTTTGGATATTTCGTTTGCATGGCATACATTTCATCTTCAATGGCATCGATTGAAACATAAACACCACGATCCACTCTTTCCAGTTTCCCTTCGGCTACCATCATTTGAAGATAGGTTCTAGGAATTTCATATATATCCAGGTCAGCACTTAAAACTGTGCCGTGTTGCTTCTGAATGAGCTTTTCAAGTTTTTCCAAGTAATTCATCATCATCACCCCTTTTTACAAATATACTTATATTGTAGTTCGTTTAAGTATATTTGTAAATAAATTTATCAAGACACGGCAATACGATCAAAAACTACTTTCTCGCTAACACTCTAAGTTCAGTTGTTAGAAACTGAGCTTTTCCATAATCAGTACTTGTAAAGGAGGAATTTTTCATGCAGGAAGAAGTGGAAAAAAGGACCGTCGCCCTGGCCGTCAGTACCGCCCGAATGACCGGACGTGTTCTGAAGGCTGCACTCATCAAGCTTTTGGCTGAAATGAAGAAGAGCCGGGACAGTCCGCCGCAGATCCCCCATGGCAAGCAGACCGTGAAGGAACTCATCGGTCAGAATGCCGGAGTCTCAAACATCGAGATCACGGATAAAAACATCAAGTCCTTTGAGCAGGTCGCCAGAAAATACGGCGTGGACTATGCCCTCAAAAAGGACATCACCGGAGAGAAACTCAAATATCTGGTCTTCTTCAAAGCCCGGGATGCTGATGCCCTCACTGCTGCCTTCGCAGAATACACAGCGAAGGTCCTTAAAAAGGACAAGCAGCCTTCTATCCTGGAGCAGCTTGCCAAATTCAAAGCGCTTGTTCAAACCAAGGTTATGGACAAGGTAAAAAACAAAGATAAGGAGCTGACGCGATGACAGGAAAAATCAAGCGGATGCTCCTTTTAAACCTCCCCTACGTTCTGATTGCTCTACTTGTCACGAAGCTATGTGAAGCCTGGCGAAATTCTCCAGGACTGGATATCTCTCCAAAAGTGCTGCATCTCATGGACGGCTTTGCTTTAGCTTTCCGGTCCCCCTGGCCGAGCCTGCTTCCGCAGGGCCTGATCCTGAGCATTGTGATCGCTGCCGCCATCAAGCTCGCAGTCTATGTGAAAGGAAGGAACGCCAAGGAGTACCGTAAAAACATCGATTACGGCTCAGCCGGTAAAACAAAGAAAGTGACCCCCTAGCTTCTTGATTCATCATTTCAATTGATGGGATTCTTCGATTAAGACATTGTGTGGTTAACATACAAGAGGTGAGATGACGATGATAAAAAATTGGGAGTTTTGAGTTGACCCCTAAAATACTGAAAAAACTTCACCCTGGATGATTGTTGTACAGGATTTTTTTATATGCTCGTATGGTGATCATCTACGTAAATTTCTGCAATCAAGATAAACTCTGGAGAGTATGATACAATAAATAGTACCTGATTGCATTCAAAAAATGGATGCTGATTTTCAGTCTATACTCAATCAGATTAATGTTGTACTATGGCTATATAATTATAAAATTACATGATTTTATAAATAATTTTTAAAATTTTTCGATTTTTTAAAAGGTTGCAGTGTACTTTTACTTATAAGCAGACACTCAGTTTTTCACTACTTGCATGCTATACGAAAAACATGGGGAGCTAGAAGATAGATGTTCATGTCACACAATGTAATTACGGACTTAAGTCAGCTCTTATAAGAACAATCATATAGTGAACTAAAGGGGATACAAAGTGGAAGGTGAAGAAAACTTAATTTCAAAATTATCAAAATCTAAAGCAGGAACGGAAGTAAGAAAAACATTAAATGTTTGTTTGTTGAGTGCTACTGTTTTTGGATTTTTGGCACATTCCTTTATGCTCTTTAATAAAATAAGTTGGCACGATGATTTCAGACATACTTTTGATGTAGGTGCAACTTATAAGTCTGGTAGATGGGCGTTAGGTCTATTGGGCTCTTTAGTAAAAAATGTTTTCGGAATGAACATTAGCATTCCGGTGATTAATGGTGTTGTTTCCCTGTTGTTTATCGCACTATCCGCTTTTTTGATAATTTATAGATTTGAGGTGAAACAAAGATTACCCCAAATGATTATTACTTCAATAATGATATGCTTTCCAGTGGTTACTGCGACATTTGGATACATGTTTACGGCACCATATTATTTTTTCGCGTTGCTTACGTCGATTCTAGGTGGGTATCTTATTACAGAAGCATTGAACGTTTTTTTAGATGGACAGAGACAAAAACATACTTCCGGAGAAAGTGATAAAAATACGCGGAGCTTTGTTTTTCATGAGAATTCTGCCTTGATCAAGGCAATCATCAATGCATCGAGTGGTATTCTATTAATTGCATTAACGATGGGTATTTATCAGCCTTATTTGGTTTGTGCAATCTGTTTTATATTCTTCTTTTTTTTCTACAGGTTAATGGACGATAATACCGATTGTTATTTGTGGATACGAACATGTGTGATCTCAGTAGCTGCAGTTGGAATAGCATTAGTGCTATACTTGCTGCTTAATAAAATTTTCTTATTTTTAAATGCTGAAGAAATGGGCACATATCAAGGACTAAATTCCATGACGCAATTCAGTATCCATAACATTAAAATTGGGATTATTCGTTCCTATAATTCATTTTATTTTATGTTCGTAAATGGGTATAAAGGCCTGTTTTATTTAAAGAGTACTCAAATCGTTTTGTTAATAATGTGTTTGGCTTCTACCACTTATATTGTTCTATTCATCTTGAAAACAAAGTCATTATTGAGAAAATTTCTGCTTATATTATTAATCCTGGCAAGTCCGCTGGTGATACAGTTAATCGAGTTGTTTTCTTCTAATGGAAGTGGCGAATCAATAGTCCATACACTGATGACATATAGTCTCGTCTATCTATTTGTCTTTCCCCTGTGCTTTTTGCAAAACAATAACATTAAGCTATCCGGACACCTGTTTTCTGGAATCAAGATTCTTGTTACCTGCTGTTCAATTTTTTTTGTTATTTATTTTTGTATTTATAACAATGCTGCTTATTTTAAATCTTGGATATATAGAGAGCAAGCTGAGCAATTTTATAATAGGCTAATTACTCGAGTTGAGTCTGAGGACGGTTATAGACCAGGAATGACGATTGCTTTGGTCGGCAAATTTGATGCGTCAACATATGTACAGTATAGAGAATTGGAAAAAATAAATATCAAAAATTATCCAGTAAATTCCCTCATAAATAATAATGATCCAGTTACTAGAAATCTAAGAGCTTTTTTTTATTATTATAATGATTTTCCCGCTGTAGTGATGACGTCTACTGAAAGTGAAAAATACGGTGAACTTCAGGAGGTCAAGTTAATGTCTTGTTATCCATCGGATGGTTCGATAGAAATTATTGATAACGTACTTGTGGTTAAATTATCAGATATATCGAAATAAAAGAGAATGACTAGGAGATGACTCATAGTTGTGCCCCATAATGTTTGTTTAGTCACCGACATTATAACGCATAACTATGGGTTAATTTTTCCTGAGTTTGGGAGTTAGCGTCAACAAAATCATGTTTTTAAGTCTGCAAAACGTTCAACAGAGCGGATTGCAGACTTTTTTATGTTCTCAAATTGTTTATATATATGTCCTGTTATATCCTGTTACATTGTGGTACAATGATAGTAAGAAAAACTCTGCACGGAGGTGTCCCATGTACGTAGCAATTACCGGTTCCGGCAAGTACCGAGTCATCCAATTTCGGGAAGATAAACGGATTCCCGGCACCGATCAAAAAAAAACTAATGTCATTGAGACCCTGGGCAACTACGACCAGATGCTGGCTCAAGACCCCGATATCATTGCCAAATTAAAAGAAGAAGCGCGCAGGCGCACGCTCGAAAAAAAAGAGTCCAATTGCCCACTGACGGCATCTTTGTCCAATCAGGAATTAGGGGATGAATCGGAAGTCACCCAAAGCTACCACTTCGGCCATAGCTTGATTCGGAGACTTTGGGACACGTTGAAACTGGACCAGCTGTTTGCGAAAACCTTCGGTAAACGGGATCAGCAGGAGGTCCTGGATATGATTTTCTATCTGCTGATTCACCGCTTGATGGATCCATCCAGTATCCTTGACTGTTCAAAGGATCAGGTAAACTTTGCCGGAATCGCTGAGATGAAACTTGACCGTCTCTATGACGTGCTGGATGTCCTGGATGAATCCAAGGATGAGCTCATCTCGCATTTGGCCAAGTTCTTTGAGAAGAACACCTCTCGGGAAAGCAACCGTGGCTATTACGATGTTACGACCTACACCTTTGAGAGTACGCGCTGGGGCGAACTGAGGATGTTTGGATTTTCCAAGGATCACAAAAACAACGAAGTTCAAGTCGTCATGGGACTCCTGATCGACAACAACGGGATCCCTGTGACCTATGAGCTGTTCCCTGGCAACACCATGGACCAGAGCACTCTGATCACATCGGTTGAGCGCCTTCGCAAGCTCTATGGGATGGAGAAGATCACCATCATCGCTGATCGCGGACTCAACGGGGGACCGAATCTGGAATACCTGTGCAAAGCAGGCCATGACTTTGTTATCAGCTATACCCTGAAACGATCTTCCAAGGAATTCGAGCAGCTGGTGTGGGATGAGGTTGGCTGGACCCAAATCGTGGATCCAAAGACGGGTGAACTTGTGCGGAGAGAAAAGGTCGTGACGCAGGAATTCAAGTATAAAGTGCCTCTGACTGAGGAAGAATTGGAAAGTGCCAAGAGCAAGCCGGACAGGCCACGCAAGACGAGAGAGGAGAGTATTCCGGTCAAGATCCACTTGACCTGGACCGCCAGCCGAGCGAGCAAAGATTACGCGGATCGGCAGCGAATGCTGGAGAAGCTGCACAAGAAAATGGACAAACCCTACCAGATAAAAGCCTCGCTCAAACGAGGCGTCAACCAGTTTCTGGAGATGGAACTGGATACTTCCGGCTGGAAGATCAGTGAAGAAAAGGTCAAAGAAGCTGAGCAATATGACGGCTACTACGCCGTCATAACGAACAACCTGGCCTTGACCACCGAAGAGGTCACAACGTGCTACCACGGCTTGTGGAAGATCGAAGAGAGCTTTCGGGTGCTCAAGTCCGACTTGGAGGCAAGACCGGCGTACGTGTACACTGACAAGCACATCAGAGGCCATTTCGTCCTGTGCTTCCTTGCCTTGTGTATGGTCCGCTACACCCAGTATCTTGTGGTGGACCATGAGATGCCCCCGATCTCAGCCGGAGTGCTGATGGATACCCTTGAGGAACCCCGGGTCGTGGTTCTGGGCACATTTCCTGACATCATCCTGACGCCCATCCAGGTATCAAATATCTACCTGGACTTGCATCGGATCCTGGGACTGAAACCCTTGAGAAAGAATATGACCCTGACCCAGTTTCGAAGTATAACGAAGGTCGATTTGATGAGGAACTTAAAATAACAGGACAAAAAAACGCCCTTGAAATCGCTCAAATTGAGTGATTTCAAGGGTTTTAACATTCTCAACTCCCAAACTCAGGGACCGGATACGGGATTTTATGGTCCGAGCGGATTCTTCTTATTGGATGATGTTTGTCAAGTTGACCATCATCTGCAGGATGAAGAGACCTTCGGAAGAAGCGGTGGAGCAACCGGTTAATGCCTGAATCTTATTGAGCCGGTAGCGGAGGGTTTCGACGTGGATGTGCATGGCATCCGCCGTTTCTTTTTTATTGAGGTTGTGCTGGAAGTACTGGAGCAGAGTCTCCATCAGGACGCCGCCATTCTGATCATCGTAGGTCTCGATGCGGACCATAATGTCTGAGTACATCTTAAGGACATTGGGATCATCCTTCAGGGAATGCAGCAGGCGAATAATGCCCAGGGACTCATAGGTCAGGATCTTTCCCGGCTTATTGATCAGGGCTGCAAAAATGCATTCATCCTGCACTTTGGGCAATTCTGACAGACCGTAGAACGGAGCGGACACACTGATCGACACGGTAAGTGCTTTGTTTCGGACATTGGATTTCCGCTGGATCAGATCAATGAACTCATAAAGTTTGTTTTGCGTGAGGTTGTTTAAGTAGATCACGACGATCCCGTTGCTCTCACTGAGCAGGTAGGTGATCTTTTTTCCATAGCTGTTGAGGATCGTATTGAGCTCAGTTTGGATATACTGTCCTGGTACGGGCTGCCCGTCCATCTGATAGAACTTGAGCGCGATGCCATAGGAGGGATGGGAGGAATCCCAGCCGATATTGGAGGCGACGTTTCGGATAAAGTCCTCGGTGAGATTCCGGTCCTGGAGGATGATGCTGGTGATCATCTGTTTATTACGAAGTTCATTATAGATGTCCTGGTCCGCTTTGGACAGATTCAACTGGATGCTTTTGGTGCTGTGTTCCAGCATATTTCGAATCAGGGGCAGGAACGGCGTCAGGGAAAAGACATGGAGACGCCCTGATTGACCATCTTCAAATCGGATGGGGAGCCTCAGGTGGGAATAAGCCGATCCGTCGAACATTACTGAGAGGTCGTCCTCTTCTACCGGGTGGCCGCTGATATCGTGGAACAGGAAACTAGTGCGGATCAGTTTTTCTGGACCGGTCAGGAACAGGGACAGGCGCCCTAAGTTGCCAAGGGCTTCCAGGATACCGGTATTATCCATCTTGTCAAAGACGAGATCCAAGAGTTCTTCATGGGTCTTTTTTGATTCCAGAAGATAAGCGTTGGATTTATAGAAGAGCGCTTCATAAAACGCGGAGACGATCTCAGTGTAGACCATCCGGCGCGGCAGGATGATAAGGGGAATGCCCAAGGCATCTGCCCGCTCCAGCATTCTGGGAGGAATCGCCTCCAAGAAGCGCTGCTCCTTGATGGCGATGCCGGCACAACCCCGCTCATGGATCTTATCGATGAGGCTGTCCAGCATGGCCGGATCATTTTTGAAGGCATAGCCGGCCGTGAGGATGAATTCCCCTCCTATAAGCCAGTCCAGGCCATCCGGTGTCTCCCAGACGACGATGGAGGTGCACTGCCGGCCTAGGCCTTTTCTTCCGGCAATGAGCCGGGTGGACTGCATTGCTCCAAGGCCCAGGTATTCCCTGACGGTGATGGAGTGGTTTTGGGGTGTCGTCAAAGGGCCATTGGCGGGCTCCTCAAAAAGCTTCTTATAGCGATCGGTGATGGATTCCATGGCGTCTCCCTGTTTTGGTCTTGATTTAAATCTGTTTCAATTCGTGCGGATTTTCTGAAAGTTTTATGCTGAATCGGCGCATATAATTGGCTGTCTTATAAATTCTACTACAGGTCTTTATGGATTGCCATAAAAAGAAGCTCGTTCGTTTCATGAGTTAAGCGCATAGGAAAATGGTTTTCATTCCACTATACTTAATAAAAATGCGAAGGGTAGTGAATATCTGAAAAACAGACCGGTACGGTGAACGCACGAACAATCATTGAGGATAACCTACAGGATTCTACGAACAAAACATATCATGAGGGGGAACTAAGAATGAAGAAAAAGATCTTGTCTCTGGTTGGAATGACCCTTGGCTTGAGTCTCAGCCTGTCAGCCTGCTCCACCACGACACCAGCCACTACGGCGGCGGGGACGAAGACAACGACCACAGCAGGCGCTACGGTGCCGGTGGGGGAACCAAAGGATGGAGGAACACTGACCGTCGCGCTGACGGCCTCGCCCAAGAACCTTGATCCGGTCACTTATACCGGCACCTATGAATCACAGATCATCCAGAATGTCGGCGACACGCTGGTGGCCTACAGCATGGACTTATCCAAGATCGTTCCGGCCATAGCCTCTTCCTGGACCGTGTCCAGCGACGCCAAGGCCTATACGTTTAAGCTCCGTCAGGATGTGTATTTCCATCCGGGAACTTACCAGAACGGCCGCCAGATGAAGGCAGAAGATGTTAAATATTCATTGGAACGCTCTGCCCAAAAATCAGCCATGAAACGGCTCGATATGATCACTTCGGTTGAAGTCGTCAACGATTTTGAGATCATCGTGCACTTACCGGAGCCCAGCGCAGTCTTCTTAACGGCGTTGACGAATTCCGGCAACATCATCGTGCCCAAGGAAGAAGTCGAAGGCTGGGGGGATGCCTTTGGCAATCACCTCATCGGAACAGGCCCCTTCATGATGAAGGACTTCAAGCTGGATCAGGCCACCACCCTGGTGCGCAACGAAAAATACTGGGCCGCCAAGCCCCACCTGGACAGTGTCATCTTCAAAGTCATCACAGACATGAACCAGAATGCCAATGCCCTGCGCACCGGTGAAATCGACTTCGCCTCGAACCTGACCGGCGAATCCGTCAAGCTCATCCGCGACGACCAGTCCATCAAGCTCCTGGAAATGCCGGGACTGCACTTTGCCTATATCTACTTCAACATGGTCAAAGGTCCCACAGCGGACATCAAAGTCCGTGAAGCCCTGATCCGCGCCCTGGATACCAAGGAACTGGTAAAGGGAGTCTACCAGTACGGCGAAGCTCAGCCGGCCAGCCTCCCCCTGCCTCCTGGATCCTGGGGATATGATAAGACCCTGGAAGCCGATGTCCCGACGTATGACCCAGCCGCTGCCAAGGAATTGCTTGCCGAAGCCGGCTTCCCCAATGGTTTTAAAACCAAGCTTTATATTTCCAATACTCCGGCCCGGGTCCGTATGGCGACCATCGTCCAGCAGTACTGGAAAATGAACCTCAATATCGATGTGGAGATCATGACCTCCGAGTGGGGCACCTTCAGTGAAATCGCGTCCAAGAACAATGCCGATATCTTCGCCATGTCCTGGACCTGGTATCCCGATCCCTACTTCTTCCTTAATAAGATTTTCCATTCCACCGCCATCGGTTCATTAGGCAATGGCCAGGGATTCAATGATCCGGAAGTCGATCGCCTCCTCAACGAAGCGCTGGTGATCACGGATCAGGCCGCACGGGCCAAGCTGTACAGTCAGGCGGTGAAAGCGATCATTGCCAAGCGGCCGGGTGTTTTCTACTCCAATGAAAATGTGACCTGGGGTGTTTCACCGAAAGTCCAGGATCTGGTACAGCGCGCCGATGGCAGCATTTTCCTCGTCAATGAAGAAGTGAACGTCTGGATCGCTGAGTAGTAATTGCAACGGTGAAAGGCCCCAAAAGTGTGCGGATGCCATTTTAAGGCCTTTCCTTTTTTATATCGCATCCCTTGGACTGCAAAGGAGGAGACTATGTTAAAAACTGTTCTGCAGCGACTGCTACAGATCATCCCGACGCTGCTAATCGTCGTATCCATCACGTTTGTCCTGACGCGGATGATCCCCGGCGACCCGGCGGCGGCTATGCTCGGCCCGCAGGCTTCGCTGGATGAGATCACAAAACTGCGCACCGAGATGGGTTTAAATGCCAGCCTGGGTCAGCAGTATCTGAATTACCTGGGGGACATCGTCAGGGGAAACTTTGGCCATTCTTATTCCTACAGCGAATCGGTCTTGAACCTTATCCTGGAGAGGCTGCCCAATACCCTGGTCCTGTCCATCACCAGCCTGATCCTGTCGATCCTGGTATCCATTCCCCTGGGGATTGTGTCGGCCGTCAAGCAGTATTCCGTGTTTGACTACACGGCCATGGTCCTTGCCCTGGTGGGCGTATCCATGCCCATATTCTGGCTTGGACTCATGCTTGTCCTGATTTTCAGCGTCGGTCTGGGCTGGCTGCCCACCATGGGGATGGGGTCTATTAGCAACGGTCTGGGGGACGTGATCCGTCACATGATCCTGCCGGTGATCTGTCTGTCGACTATCCCGACGGCGACCTTTACCCGCATAACGCGCTCCAGCATGCTCGAGACCATCAACAGCGACTACATCAAAGCACTGCGCTCTCGGGGCTTAAGCGAACGGATCATCATCTTCCGGCATGCCCTTAAAAATGCCCTGCCCCCCATCGTGACGGTGGTGGGCATTCAGCTGGCCGGTGCCTTTACCGGAGCCATCCTCACCGAAACGATTTTCGCCTGGCCGGGTATGGGCACCCTGATCACCGGTGCGATTGAAAACCGGGATTACATGCTCGTCCAGGGCGCCGTCCTGATCACAGCCATGGCCTTCGTGTTTGTTAACCTATTTGTGGATCTCATCTTCATGGTCGTCAATCCCAAGGTCAGCTATGAAGGCAAAGGAGGGAAAAGCTGATGGAACAGAAAACAGATCTCCTGGGCAGTGAAGCACACAGCCGCATGCTGGAAAAGGAACGACGGGCCAACAGTGCCTGGAGCAAGATCAAGCGCAATAAAACCGCCATGGTTGGTCTGGTCATTGTCTCTTTCATGATGATCCTGGTCATTTTTGCCGGAGTCCTTGCGCCCTACGATCCCAATGCCCTGAAACTGGGTAGTGCCTTTTTAAAGCCCGGCAGCCCCGGGCACCTCTTTGGCACCGATGAGTTCGGCCGCGATCTCTTATCGCGGATCATCTTTGGCTCCCGCATCTCCCTGTTTGTCGCCGTAGGCGCCACCTTTGTCGGCGCGGCCATCGGGATCCTTTTGGGGCTCCTGTCGGGTTATGTCGGGGGGACCACTGACACCCTAATCATGCGCGTCATGGACGGCATGATGGCCTTTCCCTTCATCCTGTTGTCCATCATCCTCATGACCATCCTGGGTCCCGGGGTCTTCAACGTCATTCTTGCTGTCGGCATCGCCAACATCCCTAATTTTGCCCGAGTCGTGCGCGGCCAGGTCCACGTCGTCAAAAACGAAGAATACTGCAACGCCGTGAAGGGGATCGGCGCATCCCACGCCCGCATCGTCTTTTCACACATCATGCCCAACATCGTTTCACCGATCATCGTGTATGCCACGCTCAATACGGCCGGATCCATCATCTCGGAGGCGGCGCTTAGCTTTCTGGGCCTGGGGATCATGCCGCCTGACGCCTCTTGGGGAAATATCCTGCGGGCCGGTAAGGAAACGCTCAATACGGCGCCCCACGTAGCCACGATCTCGGGGCTGTTCATCCTGTTCACTGTACTTGGCTTCAATCTTCTGGGGGACGGCATCCGTGATGTCCTGGACCCGAAAATGAAAAAGTAGGTAAATGCAATGGCTCAAATGGCTGATCAAAAGATAATTCAAAAAACCGTCGATGCGCTCATGCCTGAGCTCATCGCACTCTCCGACTACATCTGGCAGCATCCGGAATATAACTTCAAGGAAGTCAAATCCAGCGCCGCTTTTGCCGGGATCCTGACCCGTCTGGGCTTCCAGGTGAAACAGGGCGTGGGCGGGCTTGACACAGCCGTCCGGGCGGTCTTTGATTCAGGCCGGCCGGGCCTCCACATCGGTTTTTTAGGCGAATATGACGCCGTTCCCGGAATGGGCCATGCCTGCGGCCACAATCTTATGGCCGCCATGGCGGTGGGAGCGGGTGCCGCTCTAAAGAGCGTGATTCAGGAGCTGGGCGGGAAGGTCAGCGTCATCGGAACACCGGGCGAGGAAGGCGGCGGCGGCAAAGTCATCATGCTGGAACACGGCGTCTTCGATGAGTACGACGCGTTATTGATCCTTCATCCGGCCAATGAAACGGTGGTAAATGACATCAGTTATTCCAAGACTGACCTCCTCGTTGACTTCTTTGGAAAAAAAGCACATGCAGCCACCTGGCCCGAGGAGGGGATCAGCGCTCTGACCCCGATCCTTGCGCTGTTTAACCTCATCGCAGCCCAACGGCTGGAAGTGGCCGACCGGGGCAAGATCCTGGGGGTCATCACCAAAGGGGGCGAGGAAGCCATCATGATCCCCGATCACTGTCAGGCGTCCTTCACCGTCCGTTCCTATGACAATCAGTATCGCATCCAGCTGGTAGACCAGCTCATTAAAATGGGTGAAGGCCTGGCGGCCTTGACGGGGACCCGCTTTGAATACCGGTTCACCGGACCGACCTATGAGGAGATCCGCAATAATCCCGTGCTGGAGAAGATACTTGAAGAGAAATTTACCGCCCTGGGCGAAGTCGTGGGACCCCGGCGCAAGGAGCTGGGCATCGGCACAACCGATGTGGGCAATGTGACCCATCGGGTGCCGGCTCTGCAGTCCTATATTCTGGTGGCCCAGGGGATGCGGGGACACACCCCAGAATTTGAAGAGACCGTGGGCGGTCCCCTGGGTCACCAGGTGATCCGGACCGGGGCTCAGGCTATGGCGCTGACAGCTCTGGAGCTGATGAGCGATCCCGGGTTGCAGACCGAATTAAAAGAGTCATTTCAACGCATGAAGACTCAGTACGGATGGGAGTGATCAAAATGGCAGAAGTGATTCTGGAAGCAAAAAATCTACAGACTTATTTATACCTGGCCAGCGGTGTCGTCAAGGCCGTCGATGGGGTCAGTTTTGATCTGAAGCGAGGGAAGACCTTAGGCGTTGTCGGTGAATCCGGCTCGGGAAAAAGCATGACGGCTTCGTCGATCCTGCGCCTGCTTCCCAAAAACACCGGAAAAATCGTCGGCGGCGAGATCCACTTTGAAGGCAGGGACATTTTAGGGTTTAACCAGGCCCAGCTCCTGGATTACCGCGGAAAAGACGTCGTCCTGATTTCACAGGATCCCATGACCTCGCTGGATCCGGTTTTCAAAGTGGGTTATCAGATGGTGGAAATGCTGCGGACCCACAGCTCGATGACGGCAGCCGAAGCCCGGGCGCTATCCATCGAATCGCTCAAAAAAGTCGGGATCCCCAACCCGGAAAGCCGCATGGAGTCCTACCCGTATGAATTATCGGGCGGCATGTGTCAGCGGGTGATCATCGCCATGGCCATCAGTGCCAAGCCCAAGCTCGTCATTGCCGATGAACCCACCACGGCCCTGGATGTCACCGTTCAGGCCCAGGTCCTGGATCTGTTAAAAGAAATGCAGAAAAAGTCCGAGACAGCGATCCTGCTCATCACCCATAATCTGGGCATCGTCTGGGATATGTGCGATGAAGTCATGGTCATGTATGCCGGGAAGACCGTGGAGCATTGTTCGGCAAAGACGCTTTACAGCGCGGCCCGGCATCCCTATACCTGGGGCCTTTTGGATTCCATGCCGAAACTGTCACAGGCCTCCAAATCTGAGCTCGTGACCATACCCGGCGCCCCGCCGGACCTCCGGCTGACGGGGGGCTGCTGTAATTTCTACAAGCGCTGCCCCTACGCCCTGCCCATCTGCTCCGAGGTCGTCCCAGAGCTCATGGAAGTGGGGGAGAATCACTTTGTCGCCTGCCATCGGCAGACGAAGACTGAAACACTGAAACGAAAGGAGGCGGCATCCCATGGCAGAACCGATTCTTAGAGTCGTCGGACTCAACAAAGAGTTTAAGCTTAGAAAATCAAAATTTCGGGAGCCGCATAAGATCCTGCATGCCGTCAACCAAGTGAACCTGGAACTCTATAAGGGGGAGACCCTGGGGATCATCGGCGAGTCCGGCTGTGGCAAGTCCACGCTGGGCCGCTGCCTGGTACGCCTTCATCAGGCGACTTCCGGTCAGATCCTCCTCCATGGTCAGGATATCAATGAATTGACCGGGAAGGATTTAAAGGGGCTGCGCCGGGAGATTCAAATGATCTTCCAGGATCCCTACTCCTCCCTGAACCCGCGAAAAACAGCGGGGGAGACCATCGAGGAGCCCATGATCGTGCACGGCCACCTGTCCAAACCCGAACGCAAGGCCAGGGTCCGTTCGCTGATGAACGAAGTAGGCTTAAGTGAATCCCACATCCATCGCTTTCCTCATGAATTTTCCGGCGGTCAGCGGCAGCGCATCAATATCGCGCGGGCCCTGGCCCTGGATCCCGAGATCCTCGTCTGTGACGAGCCGGTGTCCGCTCTGGATGTATCGGTTCAAGCGCAGGTGCTGAACCTTCTCAACAGCCTACAGAAGCAGCATGAACTGACGATGATCTTCATCTCCCATGACTTAAGTGTCATCAAGCACGTCAGCGACCGCATCGCCATCATGTACCTTGGGCGGGTGGTGGAACAGTGCAATGCCGAGGAGATTTATACCGATGCCAGGCATCCCTATACGAAGGCCCTCTTGTCAGCCATCCCGCCGGAGAGCCCGTTTGAAAAAAACAGCCAGATCAAGCTGACCGGAGAGATCCCAAGTCCCATCGGCGAACAGATCGGCTGTCCCTTTGCCAGCCGCTGTCCCTATGTCATGGAGAAGTGCCGCAGGGTGACCCCGAAACTGACGGAAGTCGCCAAGGATCATCTGGTCGCCTGTTACCTCTATGACAGCCAGAGCGCCAGGGAAAGCGGATCCTAACGATTTAAGAATCAAACCAACTTTAACAGCTTGAATCACTCATCAAATAAACTCGAATGAAAATTCCAGGAAAAAATCTAGGAGGAACATCGTGAGTATAACTAAAACTGAAATCATGGAACAAGCCAGCCGAAGGAGCAGCGAACTCATCGAATTGACATCGCAGCTCATCCGGATCAACAGTGAGAACCCAACGGGATCTCAGCGGCCGGTCATTGACTTTGTCAAACAATATCTGGAAGACTCCGGCATCGCGGCCACCGAGATCGCTGCCAATGATGAATTCCCCTGTATCCTTGCGAAAATCGGTTCGGACGAGGGCTACAGCATTATTTTAAACGGTCATGTCGATGTGGTCCCCGCCGGGGATTTATCGAAGTGGGAGTTTGATCCCTTCGGCGGTGAAGTCACGGAGAAGCGGATCCTTGGCCGGGGGACGTCGGATATGAAAGCCGGGGTAGCCGGGATCCTCTTTGCCATGCGTCTCTTGAATGAATCGGGGGCCGAGCTGACCGGGAACGTCCGTCTGCACATCGTCTCCGATGAAGAGTCGGGCGGGCAGTATGGTACGAAATGGCTCCTGACCGAGGGTCATGCCGATGGCGCTGATGCCTGTATCGTGGCGGAGCCCACATCGAATTACACCATTGAGATCGGCCAGAAGGGATCCAATGAACTGATCTTAAAAGCCCACGGCACACCGGCCCACGGCAGCCTGGGCAACTATAAGGGGGACAATGCCATCCTGAAACTGGGGAAGGTTCTCTCTCACATCGGCGAACTCCATGAGATTCAGGGTAAATTCCCCCAGGAAGAAGCCCAGGCCCTCAAAAACTCGCGATTGATTGCCGCCGACAAACTGGAAACCCCGGGGATCGAAAATGTCATCGACCATGTCACAGCCAGTGTCGGCCTTATCAGCGGCGGCACTAAATTAAACGTCGTGCCGGATTACTGTGAAGCCCGGGTCGATATCCGGCTCCCCATCGGGGCCGATGAGGCCGAGGTCGAAGCGAAGATCCAAAGCATCATCGCCCAGAGCGGAGCGCTGGATGTGGAGTATGAGATCACCTGGAAGGCCACGGGCAACTATACGCCAATCAACGCCCCCATTGTCCAGACGGTCAAAAAACATGCCGAGGCACTCTGGCACATCGATGTTCTGCCAGCTTATCAGTGGGCGTCCAGTGATGCGCGCTATTATCGTGAAATGGGGATCCAGACCATCCAGTACGGACCGTCCAACACGGAAGGGATCCATTCCTACAACGAGACAGTGGATATCGAAGACGTTCTGAACGCCAGTCAAATCTACTTAATGTCCTTATGTGACCTGTTAGGTGTGAATTAATTTTTGAGAATAAAAATTTGTGAGGTTATCGATGATTATTAAGCAGATCATGGAAGTATATGAGCTGGTGGACACGGCAACGGCCAGCGGCAACGATTTAAAAAAATATCTGGAGAGTTACGGTGCGAAGAATGTGGTCGTTAAGACCATCACGGGGGATAAAGGCAAGACCGATTTTATCCGGGTGGCGATCCCCGGGAAAAACGGCCGGTCCAAGGGCGGCTCCGCCCCGACCTTAGGCGTACTGGGACGGCTAGGCGGCATCGGTGCCCGCCCGGAGCGCATCGGCATGGTCTCTGATGGTGACGGGGCCCTGGTTGCCCTGGCTGTTGCGGCAAAGCTCCTGGATATGCAGAATAAAGGGGATCACCTGGACGGGGATGTCGTGGTTTCAACCCACATTTGCCCGGATGCACCGACGCAGCCCCATAAACCGGTTGCGTTCATGGATTCTCCGGTGGATATGGCCACGGTAAACCAGGAAGAAGTCAACGGCGATCTGGATGCCATTCTGTCGGTGGATACGACCAAGGGCAACCGGGTCATCAATCACTGCGGCTTTGCCATCTCCCCCACGGTGAAAGAGGGGTATATCTTAAAAGTCAGTGACCAGCTCTTAGACATCATGCAGACGACGACGGGAAAGTTCCCGGTGGTTTTCCCGCTGAGCATCCAGGACATCACCCCCTACGGCAATGGGGTGTATCACCTGAACAGCATCCTCCAGCCGGCGACGGCGACCAAAGCCCCGGTAGTGGGGATCGCCATCACCACGGAATCGGCCGTGCCGGGATGTGCCACCGGTGCCAGCAATCCGTTTGACCTGGAGCAGGCCGGACGCTTTGTCCTGGAAGTCGCCAAAGAATTCGGCCGGCACAATTGCAATTTCTACGACGAGGCTGAGTTTGGCCATTTACTGGAACTGTACGGCGAAATGCACCAGTTTCAGACGCTAGGCCGGAGTCTCGTCCGGGCTTGAGCTTCCGGCTGGGCACCATTACCATCGGTCAGTCTCCCCGGCAGGACGTGATCCCGGAAATGCTTCCGTATCTCGGAACGTGGGTTGAAATCCTGGAGGCTGGCGCACTGGATGGGCTGTCCTATGAGGAAATTCAAACACTTAAGCCAGAACAGGGAGACTATGTGCTGGTGTCGACCCTGCGGGATGGACGTGAAGTCAAATTTGCGGAAAAGCATATTCTAGGCCGGCTACAGGACTGTATCGATCGATTGGAAGAGAAAAAAGTCCAAGCCATTGCTTTTATCTGTACCGGGAAATTCCCGGATATCTTCCGGGCCAGCGTTCCCTTGATTTACCCCCAGGTGATCCTGCACCGGATCGTTCCGGAACTCTCCGGCACGAAAAAAATAGGGGTGGTGATTCCTGATCCCGAGCAGATCGAGCAGACCCGGATAAAATGGAAGGACGCAGGACTGGAAGCCCGTGTGATCCCCTGGTCACCCTACGATAAAAAAGTGACTGGCACTCTGCCGGATCTCACCGGGTTCAGTGATCCCTCCCTTGATCTCATCATCATGGACTGCATCGGCTATACAGCAGGGATGAAGCAACTGGTCTTACAGGAAACCCATAAACCAGTGATCCTGGCCAGGACACTGGTTGCCCGGATATTAGGTGAACTCGGGGATAGCTAAAGCCGGCTAGCGATTAATTTCTGAGCGATTAAACGTCGGATTGAATCATCAAATGGTCATTATGCAGGGAAATGATCGATCCAAACAAAACTATCTACGCTGAAATAGCCAGGTTCGCCCATCGAACCTGGCTATTTCAGCGTAGATTTTAGTCGGTCCCAGAGAGAGAAATGAGTTTGGTCAGTTGTGATGTCTATCTTCAGCATCTGTCGCGTTTTATCAAAGACGACTCCGATCGATACACGATACCCCGGATAGTCCGCTTCCTCTCGGATCTCTTCAATCCCTTGAAATGAAAATACAGCATCGTCGTCAATCTGAGTTTTTAAGATGTTCTCAATGATCACCGTTAATTCAGTCTTAGATTGAGCCTGCCCTTTGATCGTTGCATCCATATCCATTGTGGTGCGCGCATCAATGCCAACCATCGCAGCGGCCTTAACATTCTATTGTCAGTAAGTTCATCAGGCAAAACATAAATCCCGGTAGTCACTCGTTCCAAATCGCCTGAGTGAGCAAGCAGGCGCAATCCTTCGTTTGAGACCCCGACTTCGTTTGCTTGGGCAGTAGTAACGATTCCGCCAGTTTGCTTCAGGACTGATTGAAGTTCATCGGGCATAGTCATGCTACCACCTTCAATTTGATTTCTGTGCTAATATCGTATGCCAAACTTGCACTGAAATCAAAATAATATGATTTCAGTGCACATCTCATCAGCGAAACCAGCATTATCATCAAATTTTCTTCAAGTCGTTTTTTTAAAGGAGTTCCTTCAAATGAAGAGACCTCTCTCCTATATCACCGCTTCCTGGGGCGTTGATCCAACTGAGAATACAGAGATTGCAACCAAATACAGCCGGAAGGTTTTCGACGCTGGCTACAATCCCATCTGTCCCATCCTGATGCTTTCAAACTTCATGGATGACGGCATCCCCCAGGAGCATAAGGACAGACAGGACATCGAGCTCGATTACCTCAGACGCTCCAACGTCCTCGTAGTCTGGGGCTCTCGGATCGACGAAGTCGTGAAAAACGACATTGCCATCGCTGAACGCTATCGAATCCCGGCAACCACCTTAAGCGGTATCCTGACCGTTTTAAAACACCACGGTCAGAAAAACCCTACAAGATAACAGAAGAATCCATTCCTGATTTTGCGCGTAACATTGGGAAAAAGGAATGTTTCGTGCATATTTAAAAATGGCCGTTTCTGAAATTGCACAAAACATTGGAAAAAAGGAATGTTTTGTGCAATAATAGAAACGGAGGTGTTGTAATGAAATATTTAGACAAACTAATTGAGTTGGGTTGTTTTTCACGGCAAGAAGTTGTTGACCTAATCGGAACCGAAAAAGCAGCACACTCAATACTAAACGATTATGTCAAAAACGGATATATTGATCGAATTCGAAGAGATCTATATACAGCAATCAGCCTTGAAACGAAGCAGCCTGTCGCAAACCGATTTTTAATAGCAACTCATATTGCTGAGGATGCTTATATTTCGCATCACAGTGCATTTGAATACTATGGTTATGCTAATCAAGTTTTTCATGAGGTCTATGTATCGACAACCAGCAGATTTACTGACTTCTCTTTTGATGGTATTACCTTTACCAGGGTTTCTCCGAAAATTGATTCTGGAGTAATTACAACCAATACAGAAATCAGAGTCACGGATCTTGAAAGGACTGTCATCGATAGTATCTATTCTTTTCAGAAAATTGGTGGTTTGGAAGAACTACTCCGTTGTCTGTTGCTGGTCCCTGCACTACAAGCTGATAAGCTGATAACCTATCTTGATGAATATGGGCAGGTGAATTTGTATCAGAAATCCGGCTTCTTACTCAAGGAATTTGCTGAACAGTTGGGTCTTACAAAACTATTTTTTGATTACTGCAGGAGTAAAATCTCCAAATCAAAAAGTTATCTGTATTCAGAAAAAGATGCCCTTTCCAAGCACTTTGTCCTACATAAAGATTGGATGATTTTTGCCCCTGAGAATATTAAATCAATCCTCAGTAAGGGGGTTGATCTCAATGTCTGAGTGGAACAAGTTATTGTTGGGGAAACAAGCTAAGGAACTTGGTTTTGTGCGAGATACATATGAGAAAGTTTGCAGATTGACTGATATACTGAAGTTTTTCGAAAATGACGCTTTGCTAGGGAACTCTTTGGCTCTAAAGGGCGGAACGGCCATCAACCTGACAATTTTCAATTTGCCAAGGTTGTCTGTTGATATTGATCTGGATTTTTCAAAAAACGTCACTCGGGATGAAATGATGGCGACAAGATCAATCATCAATGACCGAATCGAAAAATTTATGAAAGCTAACGGCTATTTGTTAAGTCCCAAATCGAAGCAATATCATGCTCTTGATTCTTTTGTTTATGAATACTCAAATTCAGGAGGCATGAAGGATAACATTAAGGTTGAAATCAACTATATGCTTCGCTGTCATGTTCTTGAAACTGGACAAAGACATTTTGTATCTTCCTGGGAACCAATTGGAGTTTCTGTTCTTAGTGTGGCCCCCATCGAAATATTTGCAAGTAAAATCGTTGCTTTGATCAATCGAACGGCACCCCGAGATCTTTATGACATTTATAACTTGGTGAAATTTGGGTTGATTGATGAATCAGAGGAGCCCCTGCTCAGAAAGTGTGTTGTTTTTTACAGCGCGATAGGCGCGGAATTTCCGCCTTTTGAGTTCCAATTTAACACGATCGATGAAGTCTCTCAGAAGCGTATCAAGACAGACCTTTATCCTGTATTACGAAACAAGGACAAATTTGATCTTAAGACTGCTCAGCTGGAAGTCAAATCCTGGCTTGAATCTCTTTTAAAGCTAGAGGACCATGAACAGGAATTCCTAAATGCCTTTAGAAATAAAACATATCAGCCGGAGCTACTTTTTGAATCAACCGAAATAGTAGAACGTATTCGAAACCACCCTATGGCGCTCTGGAAGTGCTCACAAAGGTAAATACTGGCTCAGGCATTTAAATATTGAAGCATCTTCATTCGAAGGTGCTTTTTTATTGGTGTAGGAAATTATACTTTTGTGGAACAAGCTTAACCCGCTTATTATAATGGTTTTAAGAATTAATCAGCAGGTGATTATATGGGTAAGATTAAGCAGATTTTCGAGGAACACTGGGATCAGTTCGTTGCTGAGCACCCCGAAATGATTCGCATATCGGTCCACAAAGAAGTGGAACGGATGTTGAATTGCGGCAAGTTTGAAAACGGATGGACTGTATACACTTGTGCACAATGTACTTCTGAGGTCTTGGTTCCATTCACCTGTAAAAGCCGTTTCTGTTCCAGTTGCGGAAAGCTCTACCGGGATAAGTGGGCGGAAAAACTTGAGTCCCGACTGATCAATGCGCCCCATAAGCATCTGGTATTTACGATTCCGGCGGAACTCAGAATCTATTTTCGGAAGAACCGGGGAATGCTAAAGGATCTCTCAGATCGCGCTGCTAAAGTTTTGAAGGAAACGATCTACCAGATGAATCAGACGCAGCGGTTTGAAACCGGCATCATCAGCGTAATTCACACTTTTGGCCGGGACTTGAAATGGAACCCACACGTTCATATCATCATGTCTTTGCGTTGCCTGGGAGCTACGGAAGATCGCACGTTAAAGTATCTAAATTACAAGAAACTACGGTATTTCTGGCAAAAAGAGTTGCTCGATCTGATGAAAGAGTCCTTTCCAACGGGATGGATGCGTTCTTTGATAAACAAGCTATACAAGCAGAAAGAGAATGGATTTTATGTTTATGCCAAAGGCGAAATCACCGATCTTCAGATTGTGTCGAAGTATCTGGCCCGATATGCTGGACGTCCTGCAATCGCTGAATCAAGAATAGTTGCATATGACGGCAAGACAGTGACATTTTAGTATACGCCTCACGGTCAGTCCCAGGAAGTTCAGGAATCCATTAGTGCCATGGAGTTCATCCAGCGGTTAATCACCCAAATTCCCGGGAATTCTATAGTCTACACTTCAAAGTGGAGAATGGTTTGAAGAAATTCCTCCGGTTCGATGGCGAACGCGCTAAGAATGTCCTTTTGTTTCCTGGTCAGTGGCTGGAGCAAACTGCAGCCTGATCCATAATCGGTCCGCTTGATCGTTCCCATCTGTTTGACCAACCGGTTGATGGATTTCTCCCCGCTGTTTTTCCCATGATTGGTCAAATCCGACCACAGAATAAGACTCAAAAAGGCGACAAAGGCTTTCCCTTCTGTCGTCTTTTCTGTGTGCGTCAGAAAGCGGTCATAGTCGATGCTGTTTTTTAAATTCTGGAAGGCCTTCTCCACCATGTCCCGTCGCCCATAAAGTCGTAGTGCCACCTCTGCGCTCTTATCCTGGGTATTGCTCAGCAGGCAGAACATGCCGGCCAGCTCAATCATCTCGGTGATCTTCTCGTGATTGCGTTCGTACTCCTCAATCGGTGATGCATTGCGTGTCACATCATAATACTTGTTATACCGAGTAATACTGATGGGCTTCATCTGATTTTGCAGCTCTTCCTCGAGACGATCAACATGCTGGTAGATCCGGGCTTCTTCATCCGCCGCACTGGATGTGTTCAGGTAGATGTGGAGGGTATAGGGCAACTCATTGATCTGGATCACTTTGGACAGTCCATAGCAGCTGGTCTGGGGGATGTGATAACGAGAGTGACGGATCACCGCGGTTGCCTCGATTAATGCCTGACGATAGATTTTCTGGGATTTGGGAGCAGCCATCAGGAAATTGAGTTGGTTCTGGGCCATGAAGCTCAGATTGTCCAGGGTGAGAAAGCCTCGATCCATGATGTAGAACAAATCATTGAGACCGACCAATTCGCCCAATTCCATCATATAGGGGAAAAAGGCCTTGTCCACGATACTTCCGCTGTAGATCTCATAGCAAAGCGGGAGGGCTGTCTTGGTGCCATAGAGCATGCCGATGTTGAGTTGCGGTAGGGTTTCCTGATCCCGATTATAGCCGTACTCTGCCATTTGGATCTCCGCATAGGTCGATATGCTCGTCACATCATAAGCCAGGGTCTGTTCCTCGTCTTTGTGGAGAGCACTCCAGAGCTTAAAAACCGAAAGCGCTGCTCTTCGCTGATCTGTGCAAACAGTTCGCTGCTGCGCTGGGAATTCAGACTGAGCCTTGTAGAAAGTAGGCTCTCCCGGATGAACAGATCCAGATTCATCATGACATTGCCTTCGCAGACCATATAGATGGCCATCGCCAAAAGCTCTTGTGCCTGCAAGGGAAATACCTGTTGTAAAGCCTTGGTCAATCCAATAGCCTCAGCTCGCTGCCACAACAGAGCGATATGACCAGCCGCCAGAACCTCTTGAGGCGGGGTCAGGGAAATGGCATCGACTGGCAGCGGATAGAACTCAGTGAATCGTTCATTGGGGATCATCCAACCGGGACGAGTAGGATCCTCTTTGCCAATGGCAACTTCCTTGGCTGTAGGGGTACCCAATGCGTTTCTGTAGCGTTTTTCGACATGATAGACGCGTCTGGGCTTATCCGGGCCATCTTTTTTGTAGGTGATGCGCTCGGTGGGAATTGGGATTGAAATATTGAGCATTGCCATAATATCCCTCCTCTGTAGACTACTTATATTGTAGTCTACAGAGGGGTAATAAGCAAGATAAAAATAAATTAAGTCACAGAGCCATCTCATATGAAATCGGCTCTGTGACTTAATTCGAGGAAAATCCAACATCTATGTCACCCAATTGGGGGATCAAACCGAAGGTGTAGACTATACTATTTCCGGGAATTGGGGTAATCATTCATATTCCGGATACTCACTTTAAGCGTATCTTCCAGAGGGGAAATGGCTGTAATCATTGTGTGCCAATGATTACAGCCATATTGATTGTGAAAATGTAGCCATACATTTTAATCGAAATCCATTGATATGTAATCGATATAAGTGTATAATAATACTATACAGTTCAATGGTGAGGTGTCTTATGAAATCGTCGAGTGATAAAAAGTCTTCACGACTGCATTTAGAGATCCAAACCCATCGTTCAAATCCGTATGGTCTCATCCGCTCTTCCTACAGGGAGAACGGTGTCATTAAGCACGAAACGCTATCCCGGATCACTGGCGTTCCCTTGGCCACGTTGAAACTCATCCAGGCTGCTTTTCAAGGCAATGTCGTCTTGAAATCAGACTTTAAAATCCTCAACTCCAAGGAGTATGGGGCTTCGTTTGCATTGCGCCAGATCGCCAGATCCACCGGACTCGACAAGATCATCTACTCCCGCCCGGCTGAGCCGTGGGTGCAGGATGTTATGGCTATGATAGTCGGCCGCGTCATCTATGCGGGCAGCAAGCTGTCCCTTACCCGAGTGGGCTCTTTCAGCTCGCTGTGGGAACTGTGCGGTGTGACTGACACGAATATCGATGTCAACCATCACTGCTACAGCCCCATGGATCGTCTCATGGAGCGCAAGGACATCATCCAGAAGAAACTGGCACAAAAGCATCTGACCCAGCGCAGTGTAATCCTCTATGACATCACCAGTACCTATTTTGAAGGAAAATATTCAAACAGCAAAATGATCACCTACGGCTACAACCGTGATAAAAAAAGAGGCCATGAACAAATCGTCATCGGCCTTATTTGCAGTCAGGATGGGTGCCCCATAGCTGTCGAGGTCTTCCGGGGAAACACCAAGGATGAGACGACCGTATCGGCGAAGATCCTCGAGATCAAAGAAAAGTATGGAGTTGAGAATGCCATCTTCGTGGGTGACCGTGGGATGATCACAAAGGCGCAGTTTGAGAAAATCCAAACCCAGGAAGCCTTCCAAATCCATACGATTTCAGCCCTGACCCATTCCCAGATCGAGAAGCTCTGCGAACGGGAAGATGTGCAGCTGTCGATGTTCGATGAGAAGAATATCGTCGAAGTGGTGGACCCTGAAAAGGGAATCCGGTATGGCTTGTGCAAGAACAACGCCCGCGCGGCCGATGAGGGGCAGACTCGCCGTGCATTACTGGAAAAGACCCGTATTGAGCTGGATAAGATCGCCAGAGGCAAGCGCAAAGTTGATGATGGCGACTTGGGGATCCGGGTAGGCAAGGTTATCAATAAGTTCAAAGTCGGTAAATTCGTGCAGTCTACCATCATCGACGGAACCTTCTCCTGGTCCTTCGACGAAGCCAAAATCCGGGAAGAAGAGCAGTTTGACGGCTGTTATGTCATTTTCACAAGTGTGCCGAAAGAAGATATGGAGATCGAGGAAGTAGTCAGGAGCTATCGGAAACTGATCAATGTTGAACAGGCCTTCCGCAACCTGAAGACAGTGCAACTCGACATCAGACCGGTATTCCACAAAACTGATAACCGAGTGGATTGCCATGTCTTTGTGTGTATGCTTGCCTACTACCTGATGTGGAACATGAAGCAGCGCATCAAACCGCTGATGGAAAGCGATGTTGAGGGAAAAAACAAAGAATATACCTTTGACTATGTCATCGAAGTTCTCAAATCGATCCGCAAAGAAATCGTCGAATTCAGCGGCGTGGAGAGCGAAGTCATCTCCGAACTCAGCGAAGAGCAGAGAAAGATTGCGGAACTGCTGGAAATCAAGTTTTGACCATACATTGGAAATTGAAAAAGTGCCTCAAAGCAAGAGGCACCAATCAATTTTGAGGTTTTTTTTCTGGAAGATACGTTTAAGATGATTCGAAACTATGGAATCTACTCGCGAAACAACTTGAGAGCCAGGCGAATCGAACGCAGACTGATATCCAAAGAAAAATACGCAAGATTAAAGAAAATGAAAACATGGCAGTTTCGTATGATGCTCGAATATGATAAAAATCCATTGAAATGCGAATGTGGTGCACTCATGAAAAAGAGTGATATAGTGGTACCTGAGAAAAGAAGAAATCAGGAAAGGTACAGGTGGGAAGGACGAAATGCCGGTTAGCAAGAAACGAAAGAAGAAAACACAAGGTGCGAATCAAAGAAAGCAGGCGATTAATCAACCGATCGTCCGGTATATATGCACTAGCTGTGGGGCAGAGGAAGAAATTCCATTAAGTGTTGTTAAAACATTTGACGAAATGGACCAAAGCAATATTAACGAACCTCCGCAGTTTGACTGCGAGTCCTGTGGCGGGCTGATGCGCCCCGAGAAATATACAAGCATATTCGGGAAAGTATTTGAATATAAGAGGGGCTCTGATTAACACCAGAGCCTAAATAAACACGCGAGGTACGACAGGCGGCGGTAGCCGCTTTGTTCTTGCAAAGCAAAAAAAGGAAGAAATCTATGGGCGTATTGATTGTTAAACCTGAAAAAGCACCCCGTATGGCCAGTATCGCCAGTGACCTGAACTCTCTGCAGCAGGTTGTCGGCGGTTACATCGAAGCCGTCTGTCCCTATGATGACCCGGTTGCCATTGTCTGTCATGAGGAAGGCAAGCTCATCGGCCTCCCTCTTAACCGAAAACTTGAGGATTAAGACATCATAGCAGGAACCTTTATTATCTGCGGGCTTGACGAAGAGGATTTTGAATCCCTCACACCAGAGCTGGCCTCGCAAATGGATAAAAAGCAGAGGCATTCCTTACAGCAAGGAATATAATGCTCCCAGGAATTGAGACACGACAAACCGGTTCCATCCGAATAGAATGGAGAGTATGAGTAAGAAGAAAAAAATCTATAGCCCTGATTTTAAAGCAAAGGTCGTGCTGGAGCTCTTAAGCGGACAGCACTCGCTCAATGAACTAGCCCAGATCCATCAAATCGCACCTGCCACGTTGAGCAGCTGGCACCGCCAGTTCCAGGAACGGGCAGCCCAGATCTTCCAGAGCGGACCGTCCGATCAGGAGGCGCTCGCCCAAAAAGAGGAAGAGATCGCGGCCTGCAGCAAAAAGTCGGTCAGCTCAGCATTGAGTGTGACTGGCTAAAAAAAAATCTGACGAAGTCTTTGGACCACAAGGAGCGCACCGAACTCGTAACCCCAGGAAATGAGGCCCTGACCATCAAGCGTCAGTGCGAATTGCTTGACGTTAACAGGACCAGCGTCTACCGTACAAAGGAGGACCGGATAGACCACGGGGAATCAGAAGAGAATCTTACCCTCATGACGATCATCGACAAGATCCATCTGGAGCACCCGGCCTGGGGTTACCGCAAGATAGCCCACTATCTGCGCAATTCCGGCCACGACATCAACCGTAAGCGGGTTCGGCGCCTGATGCGCCTGATGGACATCCAGGCCCTGTATCCTGGCCCGAACCACTCCCGACGTTACCACGCGCAGTACGTCCGGCCCTACCTTTTGAGGAACCTGGTTATCGAGCGAATCGACCAGGTATGGGGGATCGACATCACCTATGTTCCCCTCAAGAAAGGCTTCTTGTACCTGTTCGTCATCATCGACTGGTTCAGCCGCAGGATCGTCGACTATGAGATCAGCTATAGCCTCGAGAAGGAGTTTGTCCTGCGCTGCCTTAGGCGTGCCTTGTGCGAGAGAAAGCCTGAGATCATGAACTCGGATCAGGGGAGCCACTTCACCTGTCCCGCCTACCTTAAGCTCCTGGACTCCTGCGATGTTAAGGTCTCCATGGACGGCAAAGGACAGGCACTGGATAATGTACGGACCGAGCGGTTCTTCCGCAGTCTGAAATACGACGACCTCTACATCAAGGAGTACGAGACACCAAAGGAGATGATCACAGGGATCAGAAAGTACATCCACACCTACAACACCATTCGTCCGCATGCATCCCTGGGGGGCCTTACCCCCTATGCTTTCTGCCAGAACCAATCAACCTGTCACGCAGCCTGAACAAGGTGTTCGGATGAAATCAAAATCCGTGTCTTGACAATAGGGGGGCACTTTAGGGGATCTTGTGGTACACCTGATATCCATCGCTATGGAGAAAGCCGCTGAACCCTTCAAGGAAGGCCAGAGGATACTCCGCCGATCGACCCAGGTGAAAGCAGTCGATACGACAGCTGCCGGAGATACTTTTACTGGGTATTTCTTTGCCGCATTGAGCAAAGATAAAAGTATCCCGGAAGCTCTGCTGCTGGCCACTAAGGCTTCGGCCATCTCTGTTACCCGAAAGGGAGCCGAAGCATCCATTCCAAACATTCTGGAAGTCCAGGAAGCATTGAAATCACTGTAAAAGCAGGGGTTGAACGGGAAAACTGAGTTGGAGTCTGCCGTACCGTACCCCATGTAAATACTCGTATTCAAAGGTAGCTATGATTTCAAAAATTGCATAATGATTTTATACATCCCTCATAATTCTGAGGGATGTTTTCGTTCGCCCTGGTCTTAGTTCACCAATTGGCTCGTTTCAAACATTTAGTCCACCCATGATAATTTGAAACTCATGACCCGGAGTTATAAAATTCCGTGATTTTTTCAAATATGGTATCCATTTCCTTTAAGGAATATCTCTGGTCTATGGGGATCGAAAGGATATTATTGAATATATAGTCTGCCTGATAAGTTTTATTTTCCGGTACGGCAGGGCCCTTGGGCCAATATACAGTGGTTTTGACCATTTTTTCTCTCAGAAATTTTTGAAGCTCATCCCTGTCACTGGAAAAAATAGACAGGTGAGAAGGGGTTTCCCCTTCCTTAAGTTCTGGAAAGGCCAGCTCGATTTCTTTTAGAGTTTTAAGTTTCGATGCCAAGTAACGATAGTTTTCTCTTCTTCTTTTGATTACTTCAGCTGCATTGAAATGAGTGACCACAGCAATTGATTCCGGGTCGCTTTCCTGGTTTTCAAAAATCTCTCTCAACAGCATTTCTCCACTCCAGAACACTTTGTCGGTTGAATCTAATGATTGGCAATCGGAGGCCATACTAAGTGCCTGATGCCTGAGGGACACGTGTTCCTCGTGGATCTTAGTAGGCTCTGATTTGAATTTTCCATCTTTTTTAATGGCCACACCGCCTGAAACTACACCGATCCATTTTCTGAAGCTGCCTGCAACGTAGTCTGCATATACGGAATAAGGTTCGTCATTTAATAAGGTGTGCGTCATGTCTTGAATGATGCAGTTTCCGTTCTGTTTTACCTTAAGCAGATCCTTTTCTGAATATCTTATAAAACCGTAATAACCTGTGAATAAAACCAGGGGGGCGGATGCAAGCAGAGCATCGTCAAATACCGGCTTGAAATCCTTATTTACATCATAAAAGCTTAATTCAAATCCTAACTGTATAAATGGGGCGAGAACGGTCTCGCAGGTGTACACGGGTACATAGGCTCTTGGTATTCCACCCTCTGCGATGTAATCACGCAAACAGTGGCTGAGTGCACATCTACCAGACATTAAAAACTGAATGTCTCCATCTTTTTTTAGCTTTTCTAAAAGATTATTATTTTTGGATAATTTACCTTCTACTTCAAAAATACCACCGATCATCTTCTTTTCTCCTGATATTGTATTTTTGGATTTTTTTGCAACACTTGGCTAATCTAAGAGTTAACATAGGGTGCTGCTCATCTCTGCCTGTAGTTATGAAAATAACAATTGTGTCCAACTAATGAAAATATTTTCACTTCACTTTTATTATAACCCATTTTTAATCGATTTTATAGTTTTTGCTTTAAATAATCTAAATGATAATAAATCGTATAGCATTTGTTTTAAATGCAATAAAGTGAGGCGAGAATTGTGATACAATCGATAATAACATAAATAATTGGGGGAAATCGGAAATGCATAAATACATATTCAGGCGATTGCTTATGATGATACCTGTGCTTTTAGGGGTAACTTTTATTGTTTACTTCATTTTATCCTTAACACCGGGTGATCCAGCTTCAATAATTCTCGGAGATGGGGCGACCGAAGCGGGGATCGAAGCCATGAGAGAACAATTAGGCTTGAATCAATCCATCTTTGTAAGATACTTTAAATTTTTAGTTGATGCGCTGCAAGGTGATTTAGGTTTTTCCTATCGAAATAAACTCCCCGTGTTAGCAATGGTACTGGAAAGATTTCCAGCAACGATGATCCTGGCCATCGCCAGCATAATCCTGGCTTTGGCGGTGGGAATACCAGTGGGTATCATCTCAGCCAAAAAGCAGTATTCGGCATTGGATTATTCTGCAACCCTGGTGACAATGCTTGGTGTATCCATGCCCACATTCTGGCTGGGACTCATCCTCGTAATGATTTTTTCGCTTAAATTGGGCTGGCTCCCGTCTCAGGGGATGGGAGACGGATTTGTTCCCCTACTAAAAAGCCTGATCTTACCCGCCTTTACCTTATGTACTCACAATGCCGCAACCATCGCGCGTATGACCAGATCATCCATGCTGGATGTTATTAATCAGGATTATATAGCCACCGCCAGATCCAAGGGAATCCCCGAAAGTCAGGTCACAAGCCGTCATATGCTGCGAAATGCATTGATACCCATTGTAACTTCGGTAGGACTTCAGTTTGGAGTACTTCTTGGGGGAGCAATGCTGACTGAAACCGTATTTTCCTGGCCAGGACTTGGAAGACTTATGGTTGAGTCGATAAAGTCCAAAGACATACCCATCGTATTGGGCTGTGTAATTTTCATGGCAGTAACATTTTCAGTAGTGAATCTTTTGGTGGATATAATTTATGCGTTTGTGGATCCAAGGATCAAGTCCCAATTTCAAAAAGTTCAAATGAGAAAGGTATCCAGGGTGAAATAATGGCAGAAATAGGAATTAACACTTCAACTGCAAAAGCTATTGTAATTAAGAAACAAAGATCACTTTGGCAGGAAGCCTGGCGCAGATTTCTTAAAAACAAGCTTGCAGTCATATCGCTGATTTTCCTCATGACGATGGTTATCCTGGCCTTTGGCACCATCGTGATCGACTTTGTAACGGACGGTAAGTTTTATCAGGAAAATGTCATCAATCAGAATTTAAGACTTCGGCTCAAACCCCCCAGCAGTGAGCACATCTTCGGACTTGACGAATTCGGCAGAGACATGTTTTTGAGAATTATTTGGGGAATCAGATATTCTCTTTTCATGAGCGTTATTTCAATAGTATTCAGTGTACTGGTCGGAGGATTTTTTGGAGCCATCGCAGGATATTATGGAAAAAGAATTGATAATGTCGTCATGAGAGCGATGGATATATTGCTTGCGATCCCTCCCATGCTCTTGGCAACTGCCATAGTTGCAGCTTTGGGAACGAGTCTTGTCAATGTTTTGATTGCCATAGCGATATCGACGGTCCCGACCTTTGCAAGAATAGTGCGGGCAGCGATCCTCACGATAAAAGACCAGGAATTCATTGAAGCGGCTACAGCACTGGGAGCGAGCGATTTTAGAAAGATCATGAAATACATCATACCGAATGCCATGTCTCCGATCATTGTTCAGGCAACGATGGGTACTGCCGGCGCTTTGCTGAATATTGCAGGTCTTTCATTCCTGGGTCTGGGAATTCAGCCGCCGACACCCGAATGGGGGACCATGCTGTCAAATGCCAGAACCTATATGAGGGATGCCTGGCACATCACCGTTATTCCCGGAATCGCCATCATGCTTACGATCCTGTCCCTAAACCTGATGGGTGATGGACTTAGGGATGCTCTTGACCCAAAAATGAAGAGATGAGGTATCTAAATGAGTGAATTACTGGAAGTTAAAAACCTTGTCATAGAATACAGAACCGATGATGGAGTCGTCCATGCCCTAAACGATGTTAGTTTTACGATCGGTGAAGGCAAAACCCTGGGTCTAGTGGGAGAGACCGGAGCCGGAAAGACTACCCTTGCCAAGGGGATCGTCAGATTGATCCAGTCCCCCCCGGGGAAAATCGTTCAAGGTTCGGTCCTATTCAATGGAAAAGACCTTATAAAACTCAGTGATGCAGAAATCCGGGGAATCAGAGGGTTTGACATCTCCATGATATTCCAGGACCCGATGACGTCCTTGAATCCTGTTATGACAGTAGGAAAGCAGATCCAGGAAGTAATCGACGCACACAATAAGTTAAATCCCGAAGAATCCTGGAAAAAAGTACTCCAAAGTTTGGAGCTGGTCGGGATCCCCGCCGGACGGGCAAACAACTATCCGCATCAGTTTTCGGGCGGAATGAAACAAAGAGTAATAATCGCAATTGCCCTGGCATGTAACCCTAAGCTTTTAATTGCCGATGAGCCCACCACGGCTCTGGATGTAACGATCCAGGCTCAGGTTTTAAAAATGATCACGGACCTCAAAAAGAAACTTAATACCGCCATGTTACTGATAACCCATGATTTGGGCGTGGTTGCCCAAAACTGCGAGGATGTGGCTGTGATCTATGCAGGAGAGATCGTGGAATACGGGTCAGTGAGGAATATTTTCCATGAAATGAAACATCCGTACACACTGGGTCTTATGGCATCCATCCCCTCGCTGGAAAAAAAAGTGGACAGGCTTCAGTCAATAAGCGGACTCATGCCTGACCCTTCCGATCTTCCTGCCGGATGCAAGTTTTCTACCAGGTGCCCATACCAGACTGAGATTTGTCATAATAGGCTTCCGCTCCTGGAACTTGTTTCTGAAAAGCATGAAGTAAGATGTCATCATTGGGCTGAAGTTGCCAATGGGAGGAAAGCATGATAAAAAATACATCCTTTGACAATAAGGCACCGATTCTTGAAGTAAAGAATCTTAAGAAATACTTTGAGACACCATCAGGCATGCTCCATGCCGTGGATGATGTAAGCTTTGAGTTGTATCCGGGAAAAACGCTTGGAGTGGTCGGCGAATCAGGCTGCGGAAAATCAACCATGGGCAGAGCGATTTTACGACTGCATGAACCGACCTCCGGAGAGGTGATTTTCGAGGGACAGGATGTCCTGGCTTTATCCCCGGGTGAGATGAAAAAGAAAAGAAGGGATATGCAGATCATATTCCAGGATCCTTTTGCATCTTTGAACCCAAGGATGACCATCTACGAAACAATTGCAGAACCGTTCCTTATACAAAAAGTTTACAGGAAAAACGAAGTTGAAAAGATAAAAGTGGAAGTGTTGAATCTTATGAAGCTGGTGGGACTGGCTGAACGGCTGATCAACTCTTATCCCCATGAACTTGACGGGGGCAGGCGGCAAAGAATCGGGATCGCACGGGCACTGGCCCTTAAACCAAAACTGATCATCTGCGATGAACCGGTTTCGGCTTTGGATGTATCGATACAGGCTCAGATCTTGAACCTGCTGCAGGACATTCAGGATAAGCTTGGACTGACGCTCATTTTTATTACCCATGATCTGTCTGTCGTCAAGCATCTGTCTGATGAGATTGCGGTAATGTACCTGGGAATGATGGTTGAAAAGTGCAAGGCGGAGGACTTATTCAAGAACCCGCTTCACCCCTACACAAAAGCACTTTTGTCGGCAATTCCGATACCGAACCCGGATCTTCCCGGAAACCAGATCACACTGAAGGGAGAACTGACCTCGCCCATCGAACCGGAGCCGGGATGCCGATTTGCAAAACGGTGCTTATATGCAACACCCGGGTGTACCGGCAGGGATTTTGAGCTGAAAGAAGTAGGAAAAGACCATTTTGTAGCATGTATTTTATATGATAATACTAAAAATCAACAGGAGGCGTAAAGAATGAAGAAGGAACTCAACATTCTCATAGGATTGGTTTTGTCAGCAAGTATGGTGATAACCGCTTGCTCAACAACTGCCACTTCTACAACAGGAAGTCAGGCTGGAAATTCTACCCAATCGGGCGCAGCAGGGGACAAATTAACCTGGGGGCAGGGATCCGACGTCACATCTTTCGATCCGCACATCGGAAAAGAAACCTATGCGGTGCAGGTAACGAATCATATATTCGATACGTTGACGACATTGGATGCAGACGGAAAGGTTGTAGGTCAAATCGCGGAATCATGGGAACAGCCGGATAATGTAACCACTGTATTCAAGATCAGAAAGGGAATAAAATTCCATGACGGTACTGAACTGACCGCCGAAGATGTCAAATATTCTTTGGACAGAGCCATCGCCTCTGCTGCGGTCTCATACATTGTTAACTTCATCGAGACAGTAACAGTTAATGATCCCAACACAGTTACTGTAAAAACCAAGGAACCCTATGCACCTATCTTGAGAAATCTTGCAGTGCCTTTCTCTGCCATCATCCCAAAAGCCTATGCGGAAAAGATGAAGACCGAAGGAAAAGAGTTTGCAACAAAACCCATTGGTTCCGGTCCATATAAGTTGGTTGAATGGAAACAAGGCGATTCAACAACACTTGAAAGCTTTGCTGATTATTTTGCAGGACCAGCCAAAACAAAGAACTTGGTGATGAAGGTCATTCCTGAAGCTTCACAGAGAACCATCGCTCTGGAAACAGGTGAATTAGACCTGGTTTATGATGTTCAGGCCAATGACGTCCAGAAAATCAAAGACAATTCAAATCTCGTTTATTTTGAAGCTGATCCGTTGACCTGTTTCTATCTGTCCTTCAATACGAAGAAAGCTCCCTTTGACAATAAACTTGTCAGACAGGCAATCAGACATGCCATCGACTCACAGACGATCATCGATACAATCCTTTATGGAAATGGAATCCCTGCGGGTGATTTGGTCGCTCCTAAGGTATTTGGATATGCCGAAGACGCTCCTTATGCTTATGATCCTGAACTGGCAAAAAAACTCCTCGCTGAAGCAGGTCATGCCAGTGGATTGAAAATCAAGCTGTCAGTCAATGATGCGCAGATACGGGTTGAAGTATCTCAGGCAATTGCTGCCATGCTGCAGGAAGTGGGGATCACCACTGAAGTGGAAGTTACAGAATTTGGAAAGTTCATCGATTCAACCTCTAATGGTGAACATGACATGGCCTATATGGGATGGATCACCTCAACCCTTGATGCAGATTACACTTACTTCTCGCTGACCCATTCAACTCAGGTTGGAAGAGCAGGTAACAGAGCCTTCTTCAATAACCCTCAAGCTGATGAATTGATCAATAAGGGCAGATCTACGCTTGATGAAGCTCAAAGAAAACAGATCTATGCAGATCTGGAAGACATCCTTCAGGAAGAATCTCCTTATGCTCCTGTATACTACAACTCGATAACAGTCGGAGCCAGCAAAAAGATCCAGGGATTTGTGGCTGATCCCATCGGATATCATAAGCTCGAGAACGTAACAGTTACAAAATAACAATTTTAGACACAAAGAATCACGATCAACAGAGATATCTAGATCAATTGCTGTGTCAGCCAATCTCTGGCACAGCAATTATCCGGGTATTTTCACATGCAATCCCAAATATCCTTAGTGGAATGAAATCCATAAATCAATCGTGCAATTAGTTTCGACAATTATTTTAAAGCAATTTAAATTTTCAATAAAAATCATCAAATAGAGTACAAGGGAGATAAAAAATGAGACTTGAGTATAGCAGATGGCCGGTTATTGAAGAGTATTTCAAAGACAATGATACGGTACTGATCGGGATTGGCAGCTGTGAATCCCACGGAAGGCACATGCCCCTGGGTACAGATATGATTATTCCTGGTTATTTAATGGATAAAATCGAAAAAAAATCGGATGTATTGATGCTTCCCGTATTGCCATTTGGAGCTTGTGACTCACTGAGGGAATTCCCGGGCACCATCAATCTGGGGAATGAGCTTTTATATCAGTTGATGTCCCAAGTGTGCAATGAATTGTACCGGCACGGAGCAAGGCATTTTATTGTATTGAACGGGCATGGCGGAAATTTGAAAAGCCTTGATCAGGTCGGATTTGACTTAAGAAGAAAGGGTGCCATAATGGCGCAATTAAACTGGTGGTTGATGGCCTGGGACATGAATCCCCAATGGAAGGGCGGACATGGCGGCGGTGAGGAAACCGCAGCAATTTTGGCCATTAATGAGAGTCTGGTTGATAAGACCGAAATTGGCGGACCCCTTGAAATGCACGATTTAACCCCCGAGATAACGGCATCAGGATTCAATACGAGCCTATATAAAGGCGTCAACATTCATATACCCAGACTTGTTACAGATATTACTGACAGTGGCTGGATCGGTCCGGACCATCCTAATACCGCGACGGTAGAATGGGGAAATGAAATGCTGGATACGACGGCGGACTATATCGTTGATTTTATAGAGGCATTTAAAAAAGCACCGCTGAAAACTGAAGCAGGAGTGGGAAAATAGCTTTATTTGCCTGTGGACTAAAGCAGTGATGAATTATTATCTTAGGAATGGTGAATATGATAGTTTTAAAAAACGCAGACACGTTTTCTCCGAGTCATATGGGACGGAGAAATCTCCTTATTGCAGGAAATTCAATAGAACAGATCCAGGAAGAAGAATTCCTAACGGGTAATCTTGACATCACTGAAATTGACTGTAAAAATCTTCTGGCGGTTCCCGGGTTTATTGATGGTCATGTCCACATGCTGGGCGGTGGTGGTGAAGGTGGATTTAAAATGAGGACACCGGAGCTGAAAATGACAACTCTGATCAAGTCCGGCGTGACCACGTGTGTCGGATGCCTCGGTACGGACGGTATCAGCAGAACCATGGAGAATCTGATCGCAAAAGTATATTCTTTGAGGGAAGAAGGGGTATCGGCCTATTGTTATACAGGGTCTTATCAGGTTCCCATCAGAACACTTACCGGGTCGGTTATTTCGGATATCATGCTGCTTGACCCGGTGATCGGGGTTGGCGAAGTGGCTATTTCCGATCACAGGAGCTCATCGCCTGACTTGCATGAATTGGCCAGAATTGGTTCTGATGCAAGGGTGGGAGGTATCTTGTCAGGTAAATCGGGAGTCGTCAACTGCCATCTGGGTGATGGAAAAAAGGGGTTATCCCAGTTATGGGAGGTTATCGCTGAAACAGAAATCCCGATCACTCAATTTTATCCTACCCACATTGGAAGAAATGAAAAACTGCTCAATGAAGGAGCTGCATTTGCCAAGGCAGGCGGGTTCATCGATATTACCACCTCATGGATCCCATCCAAAGACAGTGAAAAAGTCACCAGTGCACAAGCATTTAAAATTCTGCTTGATCGTGGAGCTCCCATCGATAGAATAACCATGACGTCAGACGGACAGGGAAGCCTGCCATTGTTTGATGAGAACAGGAACTTCAAGGGTATGGGCATGGGACTTTCGGACAGCTTATTTGAGACTGTTAAGGAAAGCGTGCTAAAATATGGTATTGAGTTGGATCAAGCCCTGAAGGTCATAACCTTGAATCCTTCAAAAGTTTTAAGTTTACCCTTAAAAGGCCAATTAAAGGCAGGAAATGACGCCGACATCGTTCTTTTGGAAGCTGACACGCTTGAAATCAGTGGGGTCATATCCGGCGGCATGATCATGATGCTGGATAAAAAATTGAATTGCAGGGATACTTTCGAATAGATCCTGGAATAATGTTTTAATCCTGATCCTTTAAGGCTGCACCGCTGGAATTGATTGGGGAAATCACAAAAAAAGAATCAGTTATCGGTTGTAGTGTTATATCAGCTTTGAGGAGAGGAAGCGAACAATGAATATTTTGGAATCACTGGAAAAAAACTATGACACTCTAAGCAAGACTCAAAAAAAAATAGCGGATTATTTAAGAGAAAATGTAGAGAAAGCCTGTTTTTTATCCTTGAAAGAGCTTTCTCAGAATGTCTCTGTCTCGGAAGTGACAATATTGAATTTCGCTAAAAAACTCGGTTATTCCAATTATTCGGACATTAAGAAGAGCCTGCAGGCACATATAACCAATATCGTGGGAATCAGCATAAAAAATGACCACGAGCTGAAAGGGCTAACAAACAAGTTCAAGATTTATGAAGATTACCGGTACCGGGAAATTGAAAGAATCAGAACCACTTATGAAGCAATCGATCCTGACCTGTTGTTTTCAGTGGCGGAACGGATAAAAAAAGCCAAGACCATACATATTTATGGTCATAAGGTTTCCTATGTCGCCGCCAAATTCATGGAGCTGCGGTTAAAAACCATCGGTTTTAGAAATTCAGTGGTCAATACTATGGATGAGTTTGAAGTGATGTTCGACTTGGTTAATACTGACAAGGATGATCTGTATTTTATCTTTTCCTTCCCCTTCTATTCGGTACATACCATAAATATCATGGAGTATCTAAAATCGGTAAATGCAAATATTGTTTGTATCACTGACAGCATAAATTCCCCTATTTATTTAGACGAGAAGAATTCAATTATTGTAAACACGGAACATCCCATTTATTTCAACTCGCTGACTGCTGTTTTTTCCGTCATCGACATGATCATGACCATATTGGTTTTCGAAGGAAAAGAAAGATTCGACCGATATAAAAAGCTGGTATGGTCATTGGAAGAAAAGCTCCAAAATGACTGGAATACAGAAATGTCTCAAAAACTCTAGATTATCGGTTTATACATATGAACGCAGATACAGTCAGGCTCCATTCTAATCAACCCTTTAATCCTTCAAGTTTCGTTTACAAGAAGGGTAGCTTGCCTAAGGGGATCAGAGTGGAGTTTTTCTCATCCTGCTTGGTTTGACTTTAATTTTCTGTAACTTGATTGTAAGCGCATAATAGAGACACCTAGTATCCTGTAACATCTTAATTTGTAATGATCACTGGGTATAAATGTTTCAATTTACAACGTGCATCTGTAACATCGAATTGCCAGTCTACTGACTTTTGATTGTAGTTCCGCTTTGTAGCCCAAGACTTCACCACTCGATCCATCATCTCAATTGACGAGATTCTTCGATTGAGACATTGAGTTGATAAAGCACTAAGTTCTATTTCGGCTATATTGAGCCAGCTTCCATGTTTTGGAGTATGATGGATCTCCAGTCGTTGACTCAGGCGGAACGCATGAGCTGGCGGAAACCGTTCATACAACGCTGAAATGTTGTGGGTGTTGAGATTATCCATCACAAGTATGACCTTCTCACAGTCCGGATAATCTTCTTCCAAAAGAATCCGAACCTGTTCCGCCCAATCCTGCTTGGTACGACGTTCCGATGCATCACATCGCCGCCAGCCACCTAAAGGTTCAGTAAAAAGGAACAGGCTGCAAGTCCCTTTGCGAATATACTCGTTATCTTCCTTGCGGACATACCCAGGTGATGCCGGAATAGGCTTTCTGGCCTCATCCAGCAGCTGACATGGCTTTTCATCCATACAAATGACAGAAATAAATGGATTGAAAGGTGAACTGGACAAGGTGACGCTCACAGGCGAGAAACTCAAAAAGTATTTCCCTAAATCCTACACACCCCAGCAGATGGAGGAAACCATCATCAAGCTGCTGGAGGGCTGGTCGCGGAAGCGACAGCAAACACAGGAACGGTAATTCCCCTCCGAAGTGCTTCAATCCGAAGCGCTTTTTTTATGGTGTAGGAAATTATACTTTTGTGGAACAAGCTTAACCCGCTTATTATAATGGTTTTAAGAATTAATCAGCAGGTGATTATATGGGTAAGATTAAGCAGATTTTCGAGGAACACTGGGATCAGTTCGTTGCTGAGCACCCCGAAATGATTCGCATATCGGTCCACAAAGAAGTGGAACGGATGTTGAATTGCGGCAAGTTTGAAAACGGATGGACTGTATACACTTGTGCACAATGTACTTCTGAGGTCTTGGTTCCATTCACCTGTAAAAGCCGTTTCTGTTCCAGTTGCGGAAAGCTCTACCGGGATAAGTGGGCGGAAAAACTTGAGTCCCGACTGATCAATGCGCCCCATAAGCATCTGGTATTTACGATTCCGGCGGAACTCAGAATCTATTTTCGGAAGAACCGGGGAATGCTAAAGGATCTCTCAGATCGCGCTGCTAAAGTTTTGAAGGAAACGATCTACCAGATGAATCAGACGCAGCGGTTTGAAACCGGCATCATCAGCGTAATTCACACTTTTGGCCGGGACTTGAAATGGAACCCACACGTTCATATCATCATGTCTTTGCGTTGTCTGGGAGTTACGGAAGATCGCACGTTAAAGTATCTAAATTACAAGAAACTACGGTATTTCTGGCAAAAAGAGTTGCTCGATCTGATGAAAGAGTCCTTTCCAACGGGATGGATGCGTTCTTTGATAAACAAGCTATACAAGCAGAAAGAGAATGGATTTTATGTTTATGCCAAAGGCGAAATCACCGATCTTCAGATTGTGTCGAAGTATCTGGCCCGATATGCTGGACGTCCTGCAATCGCTGAATCAAGAATAGTTGCATATGACGGCAAGACAGTGACATTTAAGTATACGCCTCACGGTCAGTCCCAGGAAGTTCAGGAATCCATTAGTGCCATGGAGTTCATCCAGCGGTTAATCATTCATATTCCGGATACTCACTTTAAGATGATTCGAAACTATGGAATCTACTCGCGAAACAACTTGAGAGCCAGGCGAATCGAACGCAGACTGATATCCAAAGAAAAATACGCAAGATTAAAGAAAATGAAAACATGGCAGTTCCGTATGATGCTCGAATATGATAAAAATCCATTGAAATGCGAATGTGGTGCACTCATGAAAAAGAGTGATATAGTGGTACCTGAGAAAAGAAGAAATCAGGAAAGGTACAGGTGGGAAGGACGAAATGCCGGTTAGCAAGAAACGAAAGAAGAAAACACAAGGTGCGAATCAAAGCAAGCAGGCGATTAATCAACCGATCGTCCGGTATATATGCACTAGCTGTGGGGCAGAGGAAGAAATTCCATTAAGTGTTGTTAAAACATTTGACGAAATGGACCAAAGCAATATTAACGAACCTCCGCAGTTTGACTGCGAGTCCTGTGGCGGGCTGATGCGCCCCGAGAAATATACAAGCATATTCGGGAAAGTATTTGAATATAAGAGGGGCTCTGATTAACACCAGAGCCTAAATAAACACGCGAGGTACGACAGGCGGCGTTAGCCGCTTTGTTCTTCAACCGGTCGAAGGGAGGGATGCAGATGGCTGTATTTCGAGTTGAGAAAACGAGGGATTACACCGTTATGGCGAATCATCATCTGAAGAACAATGATCTGTCGCTGAAATCCTGGATTCCCGGCGAATTATAACGGGGAATGCTGGAAATCGTTGATATCACTGGATTAGCAGCATAATTTCTCTTGATTTTGCCTCATAAACACGTTATAATTATAACGTGAGGTGGCGCATGAATATCATCGATGTCAAAAACAAGAAAAACGGAGTTATCTACGTCTACGAATCCATCGACTACTGGGACAAAGAGAAGAAACAGTCTCGAAGTAAGCGTGTTTGTATTGGCAAACGTGATGAACAGGGCAATCTGATCCCTTCCAAACGACTCACTCAACCTCCGGTCTCCACTGTGATTAAACCAGGGCCGACTCCATCTACTTCCACTCGGCATGGTTATTTTGGCGCTACGTATCTGTTTGATGCGATCGGGGAGCAGCTGGGCATCACACAAGACTTGAAGGCATGCTTTCCGCAGATTTATAAGAAGATCCTCTCCGTGGCCTACTATTTGATTTTGGAGGACCGCAACTCCCTTCTTCGTTTCCCGAAATGGGATAGGACCCATTTTCATCCACATGGGGCCTGCATCTCTTCCCAACGAAGCAGTGATCTGTTCTCGATGATTACGGAAGAAGCAAAAGAACGTTTCTTTCGCTTGCAGGGCAAGCGCCGGATGGAAAATGAATATTGGGCCTATGATACCACCAGCATTTCGTCCTATTCAGAGTCTCTCAAACAAGTCAAATATGGGATGAACAAGGATCATGATCCGCTTCCCCAGATTAACCTGGCGCTGCTCTTTGGAGAAGACTCAGGCTTGCCGTTCTACTACAGAAAGCTGGCCGGCAACATCAGCGATATCTCGACCCTGAAGAAATTGCTGGCCGACTTAAAGCAACTTGATTTTGGCAAAGTTAAACTGGTCATGGATCGTGGCTTTTACAGTGAAGCCAACATCAATGCCCTTTATCAGAACAACCTGAAATTCCTGATTGCCACCAAAGTATCCCTGAAGTTTGTGCGAAAAGAATTAGACAAAGTCAGAGACAGCATAAAAACAAGGACCAACTACAACTCAATCTATCAGTTATACAGCCATTCCACCGCCATTGAATGGAACTACTCTCAAACAAGACCCCGCAAAGGCGATGTCATCAAGGATACTCGCCGCATGTATCTGCACATCTATTACAGTAGCGAGAAGGCGTTGGAACATGAGAGCCGCTTCAATCTGATGCTGGATCAGTTGGAGGCTGAGCTTACGAGCGGAAATCGAAAACCAGAGAACGAGAAGCAGTACGCCAAATACTTTGAACTGTCAGATACCCCGGTACGTGGAATCAAGATCATTCCCAAACAGGATGCCATCACTCGAGCTGAAAAGGACTATGGCTTTTTCGCGCTGTTAAGTAACGACATCAAGGATCCCATCATAGCCTTGGAGATTTACCGTAACAAAGATCTGGTCGAGAAGGCGTTTGGGAATCTTAAAGAAAGGCTCAATCTGAGGCGAACTGCAGTCTCATCTGAAAGCTCGCTGGACGGAAAGCTGTTTGTCCAATTCATTGCCCTGATTTTTATGTCCCATTTGAAAAAGACGATGGCCGATAAGGGTCTATTCCAAAACTACACCATGCAGGAGCTACTAGACGAACTTGATGTCATAGAAGCATTTGAAAATCCAGGGAAGGCTCTCCAAGTAGGCGAAGTGACCAAGAAGCAGGAAGGCTTGTATACGAACTTGGGAGTAGACCCGCCATCCACGTTATAATTTTTCGGGAATTTAGGTGAAATCCAAGGGCCTTTTGTCCCAGATGCTGTCACTCCCGGAAGACTGGGATTACACCCTTAAGGGACTTTCCATGATCAACCGGGAGAGCATCGATGCCATCCGGGAAGCGGTACGCGAACTGGAACAGTCCGGATACATTGTCCGGACCAGAGAGAGAAATGAGTTTGGTCACCTCAAGGGTACGGACTACACGATTTTTGAAAAGCCTCACCTGGCGGTAGACCTCTCAGCAATCAGCGACCCTATATCGGATAAACCAGTATTGGAAAGACCTATGTTGGAAAATCCAATATTGGATAATCCAGTGTTGGATAAACCTACGTTGGGAAATCCAATGCAATTAAATACTAAGAAAACAAATAAAGATCCATTAATGACTAAGGAATTAAGTAAACATCCATCAATCCCTGATCTATCAAGAGAAGACAAGGCCGAGAAGGATGAGATGAGATTGGATGCTCAGTCCATCAAGGAGGCCATCCAGGAGAAAATCGAATACGAGTTTATTGTGAAGCGCTACGACAAAGACCGTCTCGATGAAATCGTGGACCTGATGGTTGAGACTCTCAGTTCCAAGCGAGAATCCATCACCGTTGCCGGGGATGATTACCCGGCATCTTTGGTCAAGGGACGGCTGCAGCGCATCGACAGTACCCACATTGAATATGTCTTTGAATGCCTGGATAAAAACACCACCTTCATCCGGAACATCAAGAAATATCTGCTGACTACGCTATTCAATGCCCCATCCACAATCGACAGCTATTACACCGCTCTGGTGAAATATGACCTTTATGGACCTGGCTCCCACTTTTATCAAGATCTCGGGAGCCTATTTAAGTCAACTGAAAGGAGTAACCCGAAATGAAAAGACCTCTCGCCTATATTACGGCTTCCTGGGGTGTTGATCCAACTGAAAATACTGAGATTGCCGCTAAATACAGCAGGAAAGTATTCGATGCTGGCTACAATCCCATCTTAAAGTGCCCCCTATTGTCAAGACACGGATTTTGATTTCATCCGAACACCTTGTTCAGGCTGCGTGATGGGTTGATTGGTTCTGGCAGAAAGCATAGGGGGTAAGGCCCCCCAGGGATGCATGCGGACGAATGGTGTTGTAGGTGTGGATGTACTTTCTGATCCCTGTGATCATCTCCTTTGGTGTCTCGTACTCCTTGATGTAGAGGTCGTCGTATTTCAGACTGCGGAAGAACCGCTCGGTCCGTACAGTATCCAGTGCCTGTCCTTTGCCGTCCATGGAGACCTTAACATCGCAGGAGTCCAGGAGCTTAAGGTAGGCGGGACAGGTGAAGTGGCTCCCCTGATCCGAGTTCATGATCTCAGGCTTTCTCTCGCACAAGGCACGCCTAAGGCAGCGCAGGACAAACTCCTTCTCGAGGCTATAGCTGATCTCATAGTCGACGATCCTGCGGCTGAACCAGTCGATGATGACGAACAGGTACAAGAAGCCTTTCTTGAGGGGAACATAGGTGATGTCGATCCCCCATACCTGGTCGATTCGCTCGATAACCAGGTTCCTCAAAAGGTAGGGCCGGACGTACTGCGCGTGGTAACGTCGGGAGTGGTTCGGGCCAGGATACAGGGCCTGGATGTCCATCAGGCGCATCAGGCGCCGAACCCGCTTACGGTTGATGTCGTGGCCGGAATTGCGCAGATAGTGGGCTATCTTGCGGTAACCCCAGGCCGGGTGCTCCAGATGGATCTTGTCGATGATCGTCATGAGGGTAAGATTCTCTTCTGATTCCCCGAGGTCTATCCGCTCCTCCTTTGTACGGTAGACGCTGGTCCTGTTAACGTCAAGCAATTCGCACTGACGCTTGACGGTCAGGGTCTCATTTTCTGGGGTTACGAGTTCGGTGCGCTCCTTGTGGTCCAAAGACTTCGTCAGATTTTTTTTTAGCCAGTCACACTCGATGCTGAGCTGACCGACTTTTTGCTGCAGGACCGCGATCTCTTCCTCTTTTTGGGCGAGCGCCTCTTCCTGATCGGACGGTCCGCTCTGGAAGATCTGGGCTGCCCGTTCCTGGAACTGGCGGTGCCAGCTGCTCAACGTGGCAGGTGCGATTTGATGGATCTGGGCTAGTTCATTGAGCGAGTGCTGTCCGCTTAAGAGCTCCAGCACAACCTTTGCTTTAAAATCAGGGCTATAGATTTTTTTCTTCTTACTCATACTCTCCATTCTATTCGGATGGAACCGGTTTGTCGTGTCTCAATTCCTGGGAGCATTATACTCGGATCAACGAAGCCATGAAAAACGACATTGCCATTGCTGAACGCTATCGAATCCCGGCAACAACTTTAAGCGGCATCCTGACAGTTAAAACACCACGGTCAGAAAAACCCTACAAGATAACAGAAGAATCCATTCCTGATTTTGCACGAAACATTGGAAAAAAGGAATGTTTCGTGCATATTTAAAAATGGCCGTTTCTAAAATTGCACAAAACATTGGAAAAAAGGAATGTTTTGTGCAATAATAGAAACGGAGGTGTTGTAATGAAATATTTAGACAAACTAATTGAGTTGGGTTGTTTTTCACGGCAAGAAGTTGTTGACCTAATCGGAACCGAAAAAGCAGCACACTCAATACTAAACGATTATGTCAAAAACGGATATATTGATCGAATTCGAAGAGATCTATATACAGCAATCAGCCTTGAAACGAAGCAGCCTGTCGCAAACCGATTTTTAATAGCAACTCATATTGCTGAGGATGCTTATATTTCGCATCACAGTGCATTTGAATACTATGGTTATGCTAATCAAGTTTTTCATCAGGTCTATGTATCGACAACCAGCAGATTCACTGAGTTTTCTTTTGATGGTATTACCTTTACCAGGGTTTCTCCGAAAATTGATTCTGGAGTAATTACAACCAATACAGAAATCAGAGTCACGGATCTTGAAAGGACTGTCATCGATAGTATCTATTCTTTTCAGAAAATTGGTGGTTTGGAAGAACTACTCCGTTGTCTGTTGCTGGTCCCTGCACTACAAGCTGATAAGCTGATAACCTATCTTGATGAATATGGGCAGGTGAATTTGTATCAGAAATCCGGCTTCTTACTCAAGGAATTTGCTGAACAGTTGGGTCTTACAAAACTATTTTTTGATTACTGCAGGAGTAAAATCTCCAAATCAAAAAGTTATCTGTATTCAGAAAAAGATGCCCTTTCCAAGCACTTTGTCCTACATAAAGATTGGATGATTTTTGCCCCTGAGAATATTAAATCAATCCTCAGTAAGGGGGTTGATCTCAATGTCTGAGTGGAACAAGTTATTGTTGGGGAAACAAGCTAAGGAACTTGGTTTTGTGCGAGATACATATGAGAAAGTTTGCAGATTGACTGATATACTGAAGTTTTTCGAAAATGACGCTTTGCTAGGGAACTCTTTGGCTCTAAAGGGCGGAACGGCCATCAACCTGACAATTTTCAATTTGCCAAGGTTGTCTGTTGATATTGATCTGGATTTTTCAAAAAACGTCACTCGGGATGAAATGATGGCGACAAGATCAATCATCAATGACCGAATCGAAAAATTTATGAAAGCTAACGGCTATTTGTTAAGTCCCAAATCGAAGCAATATCATGCTCTTGATTCTTTTGTTTATGAATACTCAAATTCAGGAGGCATGAAGGATAACATTAAGGTTGAAATCAACTATATGCTTCGCTGTCATGTTCTTGAAACTGGACAAAGACATTTTGTATCTTCCTGGGAACCAACCGGCGTTTCTGTTCTTAGTGTGGCCCCCATCGAAATATTTGCAAGCAAAATCGTTGCTTTGATCAATCGAACGGCACCCCGAGATCTTTATGACATTTATAACCTGGTGAAATTTGGGTTGATTGATGAATCAGAGGAGCCCATGCTCAGAAAGTGTGTTGTTTTTTACAGCGCGATAGGCGCGGAATTTCCGCCTTTTGAGTTCCAATTTAACACGATCGATGAAGTCTCTCAGAAGCGTATCAAGACAGACCTTTATCCTGTATTACGAAACAAGGACAAATTTGATCTTAAGACTGCTCAGCTGGAAGTCAAATCCTGGCTTGAATCGCTTTTAAAGCTAGAGGACCATGAACAGGAATTCCTGGATGCCTTTAGGAATAAAACATATCAGCCGGAGCTGCTTTTTGAATCAACCGAAATCGTAGAACGTATTCGAAACCACCCTATGGCACTCTGGAAGTGCTCACAAAAATAAATACTGACTCAGGAATTCAAATATTGAAGCATCTTCATTCGAAGTTGCTGTGAAGAATGACATTGCCATCGCATCCCGGCAACCACCCTAAGCGGCATTCTTACCGTTAAGAGACACGGTCAAAATACCGCAAAATAGCTCTGCGTTTAGTCTTTGTGACATCTCCAGCTTGCCTGTCATGAGTCTATTTGTAACTATATTAACCTATACCTTAATGGGTGTAATATAATACTTATAAATACGGAAGAATATGTTGCCGTGAGGAGAACAAATTAGAAAGGAGCGCTGAAATATGAAAAAGAGATCGAAGCGAATAATTATTGGTGTTATTGGATTTCTTCTCCTAACGGTGCTTGCCTTTGCGCTCTATTTCTATATGACTTTTTCAGGTAACATCATTGAGCGATTCAGCCAGCAAAGAGCAATCATTAAGGCATATGAAACAAGTTATGATGAAGATTTTAAGATTGTAAGTTCAAGCTACGACTATAAGCGCAAGGAATTTTCATTCAGGATATCTTCGCAGAGTCAGCCTGAAATAATATTCACTTCGACTCTGGATGAAGCGGACCGTATCGATCGATATGCGGCTGCCCGCAGTATAGATTATTTTCGTAAAGTCATATCTGAAGCATTTGGTAATGACTTTGATGATCTGCAATACAAAGTCAACATCTTTGAGGAGTACAATTCACCGGATCTTCTCGAACGTGACATGACCACTCGCCTAAGCCAGAACCAATATGTTGTTGATTTATCATGGGATCCGCCTGTCCTTGATACTTTGCAGGTTGATACCATTTTTAATGATATGACGCAGCGGATCTCAGCGCGTCTGGATACATCCATTGGCGGGCTGAAAATCCGCGCTGGAGTGTATGACGGAAAAGATTACTATATCACTGAGGTTGATCTAAGGTAATCATCAATGATTAAGACGGAAGGGCTAATGCATCTTAAGGAACTGCCGCAAAGAGGCCGGCAGTTCTTTTTTATCCTGATATCCATCTTCTGAACAAAAAATATAAACAAAAAATCAAAAATGAATGAACCGTTTGGTGTCGGCATTCGTATATGTTAGTAAGGGAGGTGGTAAAGTGCTCGATGATTACATAGAAAAACATGGAAGGCGCCTTTATGGTCTATGTCGGACACTGTGCCAAAACCCTGATGATGCCGATGATCTGTACCAGGAGACCTGGCTGAAGGTCCATCAAAAATTTGACCACTACAACCCTGAGTATGAATTTGAAGTTTGGCTGACACGGATATGCGTTAACACCTACAAGGATCAGTTGCGAAAGAAAAAACTCAGCCTGATCTTCGACCTATTTGACTCTCAGGAGGCGAAGGACGCAATACTTGAAAAAGCTGCCACGGAAGAAAAAGAGGACTTTAGTGACCTTCATGCTGCGGTGAAAAGACTTCCTGAAAAACTTCGACTGACAGTAGTCTTGTACTATTTCAGAGAGCTCGACATCGGTGAAACCGCAGCGATTTTAAATATTCCCCCAGGTACCGTCAAGTCCAGATTGAGTAAGTCCAGACTGCTGTTGAAGGAGATGATCAACGATGAAATTGAGCTATGATTTTGAACAATACCAGCCACCAAGACTCACTGAACAGATGCTCAATGCTGTTTTTCAAAAACGCCGTGAAGTTCGGCGCATGTTCCTTTTTGCCGCGGCGTCCAATCTATTTCTGATCAGCCTTGCTCTTCTGGCGCTTGCGCTGGCCCCATACTCCATGCTAGCCAGTGTTATCTGTCTCGTATTCCTGGGAATTTACCTGTCGGCAAGTGGAATATTGACTGTCCTGCTTACCAGAAAACTCATTGACCGTTACGGCAAAGCCTCTGCCGTACCCTTTGCACTCAATGCCTAAATCAGAAAGGAAGATGGATAAATGGATGCAGCATATTTTTACCTAATTTTTGTCGTAGCACTGTTTCTGGTGCTCCCCATCCTCATCGGAGTCTATGTATATCGGGATGCTAACAGCCGTGGGATGAATGCAGCTCTTTGGACTTTGATTGCGGCTCTGGCCCCATCCGGTATTGGCTTGATCATCTACCTGGTGGTTAGATCAGATTATAATAGTTTGGAATGTCCCAATTGTAAGGCCCCAATCCTTGAAGAATACTCCTCTTGCCCTAAATGCGGAACGAGCTTAAAGGCTAAGTGTACTAATTGCGGTAAAGCGATCGCTTCCGGTTGGCAAAACTGTGCTCATTGCGGAGAACCCGTTCCTGCAGATGCAATGATCCCTACTCTCCCAAAGCGTAAAGACAATGGGCTGGGCAAGATATTGGTGGCCGTCATTCTTATTCCCGTTCTAATCATATCCACTCTTGTTTTCGGGCTTGCCAGCTTCCGCAGCGGCCATCCGACCAGCGTTGGTTCAGTGGATGGCATGCGTATTGAGGACTTTGCAGAAAACAAGGTCGTATCGGATTGGCTCAAAAGTTGCGATGCATCCGGCACAGGAATTTATGTTCTGGAGTACCAGTATCCAAAAGATAAATCAAGTAATCTGAATCGATCGAACTATATCGTCTATCGAACTGGGCTTTCTAAGGATGTCAGCGTGGCAGCTGTTGGTTTCCAAAATTTCTTTAAGGAATCATTGCGAGTTGAATACAACGATTCTGAAATAACTGGAGCAACAGATTATCATATTTACCAGGTGGACTATTCTACCACAGCAAAGGTTCAACTTGAGGTTCTAGTGAATGGCCAGAAAGCGGATTATAAATTAACAACATCCACAAATCCACTGCTGTTTATCGATCCAGTTCCGTGGAGAAACGGCGCAGCCAATTTATATAAGCTTCGCCTGGATTATCTTGGTGATAACTCAGGAGTTAGTCGACTGGTCAAAGAAACTGGGCTTGAATTCGCAGGGGACTATACCCTCGAGCTGAAAACTTCGGAAAAACCTTATGGTTTAAGAGTTATTTATACTGACGCGATCATGGATTTTGAAACGAATATCTACTCACCTTACGCCACAGAGCTACTTGGCTTAATCAAGAATCTGGACTATGTTGAAATCACCGACGGTGAAAGTACATTTCGGCTGACAGCAGATGAAGCTTCTCAAACTCTGGGTCATGATGTGAAGGACTTTGGAACAGATCCATCCAAGCTTGAAGCGTATCTTAAGTCAATCTACGGTGATAACCAGTTCGACCAGTAGGTCAAATGACAACAGCTAAGCTTCAATTAATTATCCACCATGAAAGCAGATTTTGGTTTTCAACCTTGAGTATTATTAGTGAATAAAGCTATCAGAAATATGACTTCTATTCCAAACCACCTGAAAAGGTGGTTTTTTCATTAAGTGGCATCCTGACCGTTAAACGCGACGGTCAGAAAAACCCTACCAGACAACAGAAAAATCCATTCCTACTTTTGCGCGTAACATAGGAAAAAAGGAATATTTCGTGCAAATTCAAAAACAGAAAAGGAGAAGAAATCTATGGATGTATTGATTGTTGAACCTGAAAAAGCGCCGCGAATGGCCAGTATCAACGGTGACCTGAACTCCCTGCAGCAGGTTGTCGGCGGCTACATCGAAGCCGTCTATCCCTATGATGACCCGGTGGCCATTGTCTGTCATGAGGAAGGCAAGCTCATCGGCCTCCCGCTTAACCGAAAACTTGAGGACTACGACATCATCGCCGGGACCTTCATCGTCTGTGGGCTTGGCGAAGAGGATTTTGATTCCTTGACGCCTGAGCTGGCCGAGAAGTATCGGGAGAAATTTGCTGATCCTGAGATCTTCATGACGATGGGCAGCCGCATCGTCGCTATACCCATCAAACCTAAAGACGATCTGCATGTGGCCAAACCGAAACAGAAGTCCACGGAACCTGAGCTCTAAATCTTACAGAGCTTTACGAGTCTACTTATTTCAAATGCAAGATACGTATTTTTGTAAATTGAATTCACCTAACCACGAAAGGAGGAATTTTTCATGCAGGAAGAAGTAGAAAACAGGACCGTTGCCCTGGCCGTCAGTACCACCCGAATGACCGGACGTGTTCTGAAGGCCGCACTCATCAAGCTTTTGGCTGAAACGAAGAAGAGCCGGGACAGTCCGTCGCAGATCCCCCATGGCAAGCAGACGGTGAAGGAGCTTATTGGTCAAAATGCCGGTGTCTCCAACATTGAAATCACAGATAAAAACATCAAGTCCTTTGAACAGGTCGCCAGAAGGTACGGCGTGGACTACGCCCTAAAGAAGGACACCACCGGAGAGAAGCCCAAATATCTGGTCTTCTTCAAAGCCCGGGATGCTGACGCCCTCACCGCAGCCTTCACAGAATATACGGCGAAGGTCCTCAAAAAGGACAAACAGCATTCCATCCTGGAGCAGCTTGCTAAATTCAAGCTCCTGGTTCATGCCAAGGTCATGGACCGGGTGAAAAACAAAGACAAGGAGCTGACGCGATGACAGGAAAAATCAAGGGGATGCTCCTTTTAAACCTTCCCTATGTTCTCATTGCTCTGGCTGCCACGAAGCTGGGTGAGGCCTGGCGATACTCTCCCGGACTGGATATCTCCCAAAAAATCCTACATCTCATCGACGGATTCACTTTAGCTTTCCAATCACAATGGCCAAGCCTGCTTCCACAGGATCTGATCCTGGGCATTGGGATCTCAGTCGCCATCAAGCTGGCAGTTTATGTCAAAGGCAGAAACGCCAAAAAGTACCGTAAAAACATCGAATACGGCTCAGCCCGCTGGGGCAGACCCGAGGACATTAAGCCCTTTATTGATCCCACCTTTCGTAACAACGTCATCCTCACGGAGACAGAGCGCCTGACCATGAACAACCGCCCTAAGGACCCAAGGCTTGCTCGAATCAAAAACGTCATGGTGGTAGGTGGTTCCGGATCTGGTAAGACGCGGTTTTGGCTCAAGCCAAATCTCATGCAGTGCCATTCCAGCTATGTGGTCACCGATCCCAAGGGCAGCGTCGTAGTGGAATGCGGACAGCTTCTCCTGAGGGAAGGCTACAGGATCAAGATCCTCAACACCATCAACTTTAACAAATCCATGCACTACAATCCCTTTGCCTACATCAAGAGCGAAAAGGACATCCTCAAGCTGGTGACGGCCCTCATCGCCAACACCAAGGGTGAAGGGAAAGCCGGAGATGATTTCTGGGTCAAGGCGGAGACCCTTCTTTATACCGCGCTCATGGGCTACATCCACTATGAAGCGCCGGAAAGCGAGCGAAACTTCACGACCCTCATCGAGCTCATCAATGCCTCAGAGGTCCGGGAGGACGACGAGGACTTCCAGAACCCGGTGGATCTGATGTTCGCCGCTCTGGAAGAACGTGACTCGGAGCATTTTGCAGTCCGGCAGTACAAGAAATATAAGCTGGCTGCCGGTAAGACCGCCAAATCCATCCTCATCAGCTGCGGGGCCCGTCTGGCACCCTTTGATATCAAAGAGCTCAGAGACCTGACGGCCTACGACGAAATGGAACTGGATGCCCTGGGTGACCGGAAAACGGCGCTGTTCATTATCATCAGCGATACCGACGACACCTTCAACTTCCTGGTTTCCATGGCTTACACGCAGCTTTTCAATCTGCTGTGCGACAAGGCAGATGACGTCTATGGCGGACGTCTGCCTGTGCATGTGCGCTGCCTTATTGATGAGGCGGCGAATATCGGTCAAATTCCCAAGCTGGAAAAGCTGGTGGCCACCATCCGAAGCCGGGAAATCTCGGCCTGTCTGGTGCTGCAGGCTCAATCCCAGCTGAAGGCTCTCTATAAAGATCACTGCGACACCATCATCGGCAATATGGACAGCACGATCTTTCTGGGCGGCAAGGAGCGCACCACATTAAAGGAGCTTTCAGAAACCCTTGGGAAGGAGACCATCGACACCTTCAACACCGGGGAAAGCCGAGGTCGTGAGGTTTCCCACAGTCTGAACTCCCAGAAACTCGGAAAGGAGCTGATGAGCATCGACGAACTGGCCGTACTTGACGGCGGCAAGTGTATATTACAGCTGCGCGGGGTACGGCCTTTTCTCTCGAGCAAGTATGACATAACGAAGCACCCGAACTACAAGTACCTCTCGGATGCGGACCCGCGTAATGCCTTCAGCATCGAGAAGTACCTGTCCACCCGTCTCAAGCCAAAGCCGGATGAACTCTATGAGGTCTACCACATGGATCTGTCCGTCGAACCCGAAGCCGCCGAATGAGCGGCTTTTTTTATCTCAAAATTTAAAATAATGGAGGTCAATCAATGGAATTCTTCAACAGTGCAGTAGATGTACTTCAAACCCTCGTCGTCGCTCTCGGTGCAGGCCTTGCCATCTGGGGCGTCATCAACCTTCTCGAAGGCTACGGCAACGACAACCCCGGTGCCAATGCTCATGTACGGTAAGGAAGCAAGCAACCGAAAACAAGAGATAGACCGCCAGCACTACACTATTCCGAACCAAAGACCAAAAGATAAGCATTGTGGGAAAATCTAAACTTTTGGATTTTCCTACAATGCCGACTACGGCGGAATCCTTCCCACTCCTTATATCTTTATTTCCGTATACATTGAATTTGTATTTAGTAAATGCTATAATGTCCCTATTCAAATTATAAATGTGTTGAATTAGTTACATGTACATATTTTTTGTGCCGCATAAATACCCTGTTGAGGTTGTCGTTCTTTGTCCAGATGTGGAAACAATAAAAGGAAGGGAACGATACAGGGAGAAAACAGGCTATTCCGGCTTTACGGTTGAAACCTTATACGATACATTTATGCAGACAACACCACGGATCGGCTTTTGGCTGGACAATTCCAACCAAACACCACAGCAGACAGCAGAAACCATTCTGAACGCCAGAAAGTCGGTATGATTGTTACATATAAGGGGAAGAAAAATTTCTTTTAGGTACTTTCTTTCCTAAAACTAATGTGATATAATAGCATCATTCCAAAAAAGGAGTAAAAAATATGCGGCAAGGTATTCTTAAATAAAACTATAATCAAATAGTGGGAACAAAGGATTATGATAGTCCCTTTTGTGGGGGCTTGGTTTTTTGTACCCAATTTAAGAATACTTTTGCCTTATCAATTTTGACATATCCGAAAAACAGCAATCACAAACAGGTGTATGCTGTATATGTGTATGTCCGCAAATTATAATCCCCAGTGGTAAAAGTATTTTACTGCTGGGGATTTTTATGCCCTTTTGGGGCTGTAAAAGGAGGACAATCACATGAAAATAATCAATATTGGAATTCTCGCCCATGTAGACGCAGGAAAAACAACATTGACGGAAAGCCTGCTGTACACCAGTGGAGCGATTGCGGAACAAGGAAACGTGGATAAAGGAACTACAAGAACAGACACTATGATTTTGGAACGGCAGCGCGGAATTACCATTCAGACAGCGGTTACTTCTTTTTGCTGGAATGATTATAAAATCAATATCGTGGACACTCCCGGTCATATGGATTTTTTAACCGAAGCATACCGCTCTTTATCTGTCCTTGACGGAGCTGTTTTAGTCATTTCGGCAAAAGACGGCGTACAGGCACAAACCCGTATATTATTCCATGCGCTTCAGAAAATGGACATTCCGACAATTATCTTTATAAATAAGATAGACCAAAATGGGATCGACCTGCGGCGTGTTTACCAAAGCATTAAAGATAAACTTACCAGTGATATGATTGTCATGCAGGAGGTTTCCCTGTCGCCAAAGATAACCATGACCGATATTTCTGATTTGGACAAATGGGATATGATTATTTCCGGAAGCGATGAACTATTAGAACGATATGTTGCAGAGGATTCTTTGGATATACAGGAATTACAATATGAAAAGTGCAAAAGAACCAGATGCTGCTCTTTGTTTCCTGTTTATCATGGGAGTGCAAAAGACAATTTAGGAACAGAAAAACTGATTGAAGCGATTACAGAAACTTTCATTACAGAAACAGACGATATTCAGTCTGAATTATGTGGATATGTTTTTAAGGTTGAGTATACAGAGCGGAAAAAACGGCTTTCTTATTTACGCCTGTATCATGGGACGCTCCATTTACGGGATACCCTGCTGCTGTCAAAAAAGGAAAAAATAAAGATTACAGAAATGTGTATTCCGTCAAATGGTGAAATCGTCCCGGTTGACCATGCCTGTCCGGGAGAAATTGTTATTTTAGCTGATGATACTTTGAAACTGAACGACATTCTGGGAAATGAAAAACTCCTGCCTCACAAAACACGGATTGATAATCCCATGCCATTACTTCGGACAACGGTAGAGCCGCAAAAGCCGGAGCAAAGGGAAGCCCTGTTAAATGCCCTCACAGAGATTGCTGATACAGACCCTCTTTTGCATTTTGACATTGATACTGTTACACATGAGATTATATTATCTTTTTTGGGAAAAGTACAGTTAGAAGTTATTTGTTCGCTATTAGAAGAAAAATATCATGTGGGCGTGGCTATGAAAGAGCCTTCGGTTATTTATCTGGAAAGACCGCAAAAAAAAGCGAGCTACACGATTCATATTGAAGTGCCGCCGAATCCGTTTTGGGCATCTATTGGTTTGACTGTAACACCGCTTCCTGTTGGAAGCGGAACACAATATAAAAGCGAGGTATCTCTCGGCTATTTAAACCAAAGTTTTCAAAATGCCGTCATGGAGGGTGTGCGTTATGGAATGGAGCAGGGCTTATATGGCTGGGGAGTGACAGACTGCCAAATTTGTTTTGATTATGGAGTTTATTACAGCCCGGTCAGCACCCCCGCTGATTTTCGTTTTCTTGCGCCTGTCGTGTTGGAGCAGGCATTGAAAAAAGCAGGAACACAACTGTTGGAACCATACCTTTCCTTTACCCTTTTTGCACCGCAGGAATATCTTTCACGGGCTTATAATGACGCACCAAAGTATTGCGCAATCATTGAATCAACCAGACTTGAAAAAGATGAAGTTATTTTTAAGGGGGAAATCCCTGCCCGTTGTATTGGTGAATATAGAAATGATTTGAATTTTTATACAAATGGAAGAAGTGTCTGCATTACAGAATTAAAAGGGTATCAGGAAACTTCCGGCGAGCCTGTGTTTCAGCCACGCCGCCCGAACAGCCGTTTAGACAAGATCCGGCATATGTTTCAGAAGATAATGTAACATCTTGCGCAATGCAAACGTTCATTGCTGGCTATTGCGAAATATCATTGATAAAATCAGCATCAGAGAGGAGGAACCATTTTGAACCAGAAACAGACGGATATTACAACAGGAAAGCAAATACGTCATCTGCGAACACAATCGGGAATGACACAGGAAGAACTGGCTGGGAAATTGAATGTTACCCGGCAGGCGCTATCGAATTGGGAGAGAGATGTTAATGAACCCGATTTAAATACGTTGAAAAAAATTTGTTTTCTTTTTGGAGTCCACATGGACGATTTTGCGAAGGAGGTAATAACAAAAATGGAAACATGTGAAAAAAAGAGAAACGACAATTTAATAAGTATGATATGGCAATTGGACTTTTTTATGGTGTCGGGATATTTCTTGGCATTGGTATTTTCTTTGTTGGCGGTTTTATGACAATGTCGGGTGCAGGGTGGGGAGCATCACTATTTGGCGGTGGCTGTTTTTCTCTTGTATTTGGCTTGATATGCCATGCAGTTATTACATTGAGAAGAAATGACAAATGATGACATATCCTGCTTTCTAGTCTTTTCGGTCATATCGCGTAAAAAAGCCGCTGCTTTTGGCTTTCCAATAGCGGCGGCAAAGGGAAATATCCTTTGAATACCTTACAGAAGAAAAGTTTTGCAGCATTATAAAAATAAAAGCCTATACCATTTTGGAAAGAAAAGATACATAATAGTCAAGACGGCAACAATCAGAAGTTATGGAGGGTAACAATGGAATATAGTAAGGAAGATTTAATGGAAGCAAAAAGGCAAATTTTGGGAGTGGGAGAGAACATGGGAACAGAGGAAAGCAAAAAGATCTGGGAGAAAAACGCACAATTTTGGGATGATGCAATGGGTGACGAATCCAATGAATTTCACAGAGAGGTAGTACGTCCCAAAGTAACGGAACTTCTCTCTCCTGATCCTTCGGATTACATTTTGGATATTGCGTGCGGCAATGGAAATTATTCTTCGTATCTTGCACAGAGAGGCGCTTCGGTCGTCGCTTTTGATTACAGCAAAAAAATGATAGAATTGGCTAAAAGACGGCGATCACAATATGCAAAACAAATTGAGTTTTGCGTAGCGGATGCGACCAATAGAGAAAGCTTATTAGGATTAAAAAGAAATCGAGCCTTTACGAAAGCAGTTTCTAATATGGCAATTATGGATATTACGGATATTGAACCGCTTTTTATGGCTGTTTATGAACTATTGGAGGAAAACGGGATTTTTGTCTTTGCAACGCAGCACCCTTGTTTTATCACATTGACTGAAAAATATATGACACCGCACAGTTACTATGATATAGCGATCGAAGGGCAGCCGGAGGAGCAGATTTATTATCATCGTTCCATACAAGATATTTTTAACCTTTGTTTCAGAGCTGGATTTGTCATTGATGGATTTTATGAAGAATGTTTCAAAAACAATAAAGAAATTCCTATGGTAATGATAGTAAGGCTTAAAAAGGTAAAACGTGATAGCTTAAAATAAATTCAAGTTTGCCGGATAAATAGCAAACCCGGCCGAGCCAGTCAACGGTCAAGATGAACGGGCTTCGCCCGCCGTTGACAGCCCCGCCCGGTTTTGCAGTTAGGCAGTCAAGGAGCGACAGCCTAAAGTGCTGCCGCCCCTTACTATCATAAAAAGCAACTACTAACCAGCCACAGCCCTTTTGGGAGGAAAGGGGGATTTTCCATGACCTGTACAGAAGAATATCGGGAACATATCGAGTACACTTTCCATGCCTTTTGCAAAGTCGTTATCCGAAATGCAACGATCAACGCAGCGAGGACACGGAGCAGGAAGCACAAAAGAGAAATATCCCTTGAATACCTCACAGACGAAAAGCACTACCCTTTAGGCACGACAGATGAATATTTCCAAGCCCCGGAGCCGGACGAGGAATACATACTTACCCTTTGCGGCGATACGGTCATTTTCAGCAGCGGTTTACTTGCGGAAGCCCTGTCACGGCTGGACGAACGGGAGCGGGAAATGATTTACCTGTCCTTTTTCAAGCGTATTCCACAGCACGAAATTGGCAGACAGTACGGGCGCAGCCGCAGCACAGCGGGCTACCATATCCGAAAAGCCCTACGGCAGCTCCAAGCGGAAATGGAGGGAATGGCATATGAGAAATAATAGGCTTCTCCCCTATGAAACAATCGTCCAAGCCGCCAGCGGGGAGCCGGAAGCGGTGGGAACTGTATTGCAGTATTACCGCCGCCGCATACAATGTGCCGCCCGTGTGAATGGACGGGTAGACCAAGATACAGAGGACTACATCACCCAGACGCTTCTCACAGCTATTTTCAAGTTCCGCTTTGGGAGATAGCCCTACCGCCTACAACTGAATAACCGCCGCTTCGCCGGCAACCAGAAAGCAGTAAATCTATTCAACAGATTTGCTGCTTTTTTTCGTTCCTGTTTGGCATTTTTGAAAATCCCCAGTATGAAAAAACAAAAGGGAAAATAGCCGCCGCAGTTGGCAAAATCCCTTACTTATCCGTAGAGGGTATCAAAGAAAAAAATACTGCCATTGTCCGCCTATTCCGGCTTGCGTGGTGTTGTAGGGAATAGAGGGGAAATTCTAAAAATCTCCGTCCATTTTGCTTTGCGTGGTGTTGTAGGTAGTGAAAGGAAAATTTTCAAGATAAGCCGGAATAGCGGGTAGCAAAGCCCTTTTGAAACGTTTTGTTAGCGGAAAGGACGGGAGCCGGGGAACGCCGGAGTTTTTCAGAGCAAGATTCTACCGAGGTGCCAAAATTCGCTCTCCGCTTATTTTTGCCCCTGCGGGAATCTTGTTGGGGAGTGCCTTCCCCAAACCCTGCTATGCGCCCTGTCGGGCGAGAAAGGAGGTCACAGACCATGCGAAAGAAATACAATACGCCCCACCGCCGTCATGTGGTAAAGACCCGCATGACCGATGAAGAATACGCCGACTTCACCGGGCGGCTGGCGGCTTATGAAATCAGCCAGTCCGAGTTTATCCGGCAAGCCATACGGAAAGCGACCATACGCCCCATTGTCACCGTTTCCCCGGTCAATGACGGGCTGCTTGCCGCCCTCTCCAAGCTCACGGCAGAGTACGGGAAAATCGGCGGCAACTTAAACCAGATTGCCCGGAGCCTGAACGAATACGGAAGCCCCTACCGGGGGCTGGAAAAGGAAGTGCGGGGAGCCGCCGCCGACCTTGCCGCCTTGAAGTTTGAAGTCTTGCAGAAAGTAGGTGAAGCCGTTGGCGATACTCAAACATATCAGCTCTAAAAATGCCAACTACGGGGACGCTGAAAAATACCTCACATTCGAGCATGACGAGTTTACCATGAAGCCCACCCTTGACGCAGACGGGCGGCTCATACCGAGGGTAGACTACCGCATATCCTCTCTGAATTGTGGCGGGGAGGATTTTGCCGTTGCCTGTATGCGCTCCAATCTCCGCTACGGCAAGAACCAGAAACGGGAGGACGTAAAGAGCCACCACTACATCATCAGCTTTGACCCACGGGACGGCCCGGACAACGGCTTGACCGTTGATCGGGCGCAGGAGCTGGGCGAGAAGTTCTGCGCCGAGCATTTCCCCGGACACCAGGCCCTTGTCTGCACCCACCCGGACGGACACAGCCACACCGAAAATATCCATGTGCATATCGTCATTAACAGTCTGCGGATTGCGGAGGTTCCCATGCTGCCCCACATGGACAGGCCAGCGGACAGGAAAGCAGGCTGCAAGCACCGCTGTACGGACGCAGCTATGAACTATCTGAAAGCCGAAGTCATGGAGATGTGCCACAGCGAGGGGCTTTACCAGATAGACCTTTTGAACGGCAGCAAAGAACGCATTACCGAGCGTGAGTATTGGGCGCAGAAGAAAGGACAGGCTGCCCTTGACAGAGCCAACGCCCCTATTGCTGCGGACGGTATCGCGCCCCGGCAGACCAAGTTTGAAACGGATAAGGCGAAGCTGCGCCGGACTATCCGGGAAGCCCTTGCCGCTGCTTCCGGCTTTGATGAGTTTGCCGCCCTGCTTCTCCGGCATGGTGTGACCGTCAAGGAGAGCCGGGGGCGGCTAAGTTACCTCACGCCGGACAGGACGAAGCCAATTACCGCCCGGAAGCTGGGGGACGATTTTGACCGGGCTGCTGTCCTCTCCGTTTTGGAGCAGAACGCCGCCAGAGCCGCCGAAAAACCCGCAGCCATAGCGGAATACCCCGGCAGTATCAAAGACCGCTTACGGACGAAAAAAGAAGCGAAAAACGCCCCGAACAATGACGCTGTACAGCGCATGGTAGACATAGCCGCCAAGCGAGCCGAGGGGAAAGGACGGGGCTATGAGAAGTGGGCGACCATGCACAACCTCAAACAGATGTCGGCTACCCTCATGCTCTACCAGCAGTATGGCTTTTCTTCCCCGGACGAGCTGGACGCTGCCATTTCCGCAGCCAACACCGCCACGCAGGAGAGCCTTGCCGGACTGAAAGGGCTGGAAGCCGCTATCCGGGAGAAAAAGGAATTGCAGCGCAACCTTTTGGGCTATATCGGCACGAAGCCCGCCCGTGACGGTCTGAAAGCGCAGAAATCGGAGAAAGCCCGGAGAGCCTACCGGGAACAGCACGAAAGCGATTTTATCATAGCGGACACAGCCGCCCGTTATTTCCGGGAGCATGGAATAACCAAGCTGCCAGCCAGCAAAGCCCTGCAAAGGGAGATTGAGCAGCTTACCGTCCAGAAGAACGCCGGATATAACGACTACCGGGAGAAACGCCAGCGGGCGCAGGAGCTTCAGACAGTCAGACGCAATATCGACCAGATTTTAAGGGGCGCACCGAGCCAGCAGAAAAAGCGTGAACAGGAGCGTTAAAGACCGCCCCGAAATGATACCGAAACCCTACAAAAATACAGGTATGATATGAACCCTTACCGCAATACTCCCCGACTTCCAAACGGGGCTTACAGGGCAGAAAAAGCCCGAAAATGATACCGAGAACATACAGAAAATGCCCCCTATCCCGCTACACCGATAGGAACGGCAGAAAGGAGCTTACCATTGCCGAGAATGAGCAAGAAGCGGCGGCTGGAATGGTCTTTCTTCCTCAACCACCGCAACCGTATCACTTACAACGACCTATGCCGGGGCTGCACCCGTGACTGCAAACAGAGCTTCCGGGCGGTTATCATACTATGCCCTCGCTATTATTCCAAACGCTGGAAAAAGGAGGACGCAGCCTATGGCAGATAACCGCAAATATTACTACCTCAAGCTGAAAGAGAGCTATTTTGACGATGATGCAATCGTTCTGCTGGAAAGTATGCAGGACGGCGTTATCTATTCCAACATTCTCTTGAAGCTGTACTTGAAATCGCTGAAAAACGGCGGGAAATTGCAGCTTGACGAGAATATCCCCTACACCGCCCAGATGATTGCGACCATTACCCGCCAGCAGGTAGGTACCGTAGAGAGAGCTTTGAAAATCTTTATGAAGCTGGGGCTTGTGGAGCCTTTGCCAAGCGGCGCACTCTACATGAGCAACATTGAGCTTTTAATCGGCCAGTCCTCTACCGAGGGGGAGCGCAAGCGCAGGGCGCGGCTGGCTTTGCAGGAACAAAAAGCCCTGCCGCAGACAGGGGCGGACAAATGTCCACCATATCGAGCGGACATTTGTCCACCAGAGATAGAGATAGAGAAAGAGATAGATATAGAAATAGAAAAAGAGAGAGAGTTAGAAACGGGACACCCCGCCCCCGCCGCCTATGGCAGATACCACAATGTCATTCTTTCCGATACGGAGCTTGACGGGCTGAAAACAGAGCTTCCCGGCAAGTGGGAGTATTACATTGACCGCCTATCCTGCCATATCGCTTCCAGCGGGAGGAAATACAAGAGCCATGCAGCCACGATTTTCAAGTGGGCGCAGGAGGACGCAGCCAAGAAAGCCCCGAAAAAGGGCATACCCGATTATACCTGTAAGGAGGGCGAGAGCTTATGACGAATGGATTTGATGAAATGATTTTGAATATGACCGACACCACGCCGGAGCCGGAGGACTACACCGGCGAGGACGGGCTTTTATACTGCGGGAAGTGCCACAAGCCCAAAGAGGGCTATTTCCCCAAAGAAACCGCCGCATGGCTGGGGCGTGACCGCCACCCGGCAGAATGTGACTGCCAGCGGGCAGAGCGTGAGGAACGGGAAGCCGCAGAGAAACAGCGCAGTCACCTTGAAACTGTCGAGCGGTTGAAGCGGCGGGGCTTTACAGACCCGGCTATGCAGGGCTGGACGTTTGAGAACGACAACGGCAAGTGCCCGCAAATGGAACACGCCCATTTCTATGTGGAGAACTGGGAAACCATGAAAGAGCGCAACATTGGCTATCTGCTATGGGGCGGCGTTGGCACAGGCAAGAGCTATTTTGCGGGCTGTATCGCAAATGCCCTTATGGAGCGTGAAATCCCCGTGTGCATGACAAACTTTGCATTGATATTGGGTGACCTTGCCGCCAGCTTTGAGGGCAGGAATGAATATATCTCCCGACTTTGCAGCTTCCCGCTGCTTATCCTTGACGATTTTGGAATGGAACGGGGAACGGAATACGGCTTAGAGCAGGTCTACAACGTGATTGACAGCCGTTACCGCAGCGGCAGGCCGCTGATCGTCACGACTAATCTCACGCTGGAGGACTTGCAGCACCCGGAGGACACCGCCCACGCCCGCATTTATGACCGTCTGATTGAAATGTGTTCTCCTGTCCGCTTTACCGGGAGCAACTTCCGAAAAGCCACGGCGCAGGAGAAAATGGGACAACTGAAAAAGCTGATGAACAGAAAGGAGAGCCGCCTATGACCAACACCCCAAAGAATGACCGCAGCACCCGCCGCCCGGATTGCGTGACGGAAATCCGCATAGGTAATTCTGTCCTTGTCGTTTCCGGCTATTTCAAGCAGGACACCACCGCCACCGCCGCCGATAAAATGCTGAAAGTGCTGGAAGCGGAAGCTGCTACACAAAAATCGGCAATTTGACGGGACGTAAAGAAGCAGAAAGGACTGTACAGCCAGCCCCGGCGTGTGGTATGATAGTCATACGGAATAGTGGGGCTGGCTGTCGGAAATGGAGGACACTATGTTAAGACAGACCACCCGAAACCTTATTACCGCCCTTTATCCGAGATTATCCCACGAGGACGAGCTGCAAGGTGAGAGCAATTCTATTTCAAACCAGAAGCGTATTCTTGAAACCTATGCGAAGCAGAACGGCTTTTCCAATCTGCAATGGTACACAGATGACGGTTATTCTGGGGCGAACTTCCAAAGACCCGGTTTTCAAGCCATGCTTGCGGACATTGAAGCCGGAAAAGTCGGCACCGTTATCGTCAAGGATATGTCACGGTTAGGGCGAAACTATCTGCAAGTGGGAATGTATACGGAAATGATTTTCCCACAGAAAGGCGTCCGCTTTATCGCTATCAATGACGGAGTGGACAGCGCACAGGGCGACAATGATTTTGCCCCTCTGCGGAACATTTTTAACGAATGGCTGGTGAGAGATACGAGCAAGAAAATCAAAGCAGTAAAACGGTCTAAGGGTATGAGCGGGAAGCCCGTCACGAGCAAACCCGTATACGGCTACTTTATGGACGAGGACGAAAATTTTATCATTGACGGGGAAGCCGCCCCTGTTGTGCGGCAGATTTACAGCTTGTGCCTTGCCGGGAACGGGCCGACCAAGATAGCCCGTATGCTCACAGAGCAGGAGATCCCCACGCCGGGAACGCTGGAATACCGTCGGACGGGAAGCACCCGCCGCTACCACCCCGGCTATGAGTGCAAGTGGGCGACCAATACCGTGGTACATATCCTTGAAAACAGGGAGTACACGGGCTGTCTGGTAAACTTCAAGACGGAGAAGCCGTCCTACAAGACCAAGCACAGCGTAGAGAACCCCATTGAGAAACAGGCGATTTTCGAGAACCACCATGAGCCTATCATTGACACCCAGATGTGGGAGCGTGTGCAGGAGTTACGCAAGCAGCGCAAACGCCCGAACCGCTATGATGAAGTGGGCTTATTCTCCGGCATACTCTTTTGTGCCGACTGCGGCAGCGTCCTTTACCAGCAGCGTTACCAGAACGCCACCCGCAAGCAGGATTGTTATATCTGCGGGAGCTACAAGAAGCGTACCCGTGACTGTACGGCGCACTTTATCCGCACCGACCTGTTGACCGCCGGAGTGACCGACAATCTGCGGAAAGTCACCAGCTATGCAGCGAAGCACGAAGCCCGGTTTATGAAGCTGCTGATCGAGCAGAACGAGGACGGGGGCAAGCGCAGGAACGCCGCAAGGAAAAAGGAGCTGGAAGCCGCCGAGAAGCGTATCAGCGAGTTATCCGCTATCTTCAAGCGGCTGTATGAGGACAGCGTGACCGGGCGCATTTCAGACGAGCGTTTCACGGAGCTGTCGGCAGACTATGAAGCCGAGCAGAAAGAACTGAAAGAGAGAGCCGCCGCTATCCGGGCAGAGCTTTCCAAAGCGCAGGAAGCCACGGTAAACGCAGAAAAGTTTATGAATGTTGTCCGCAAGTACACCAGCTTTGAAGAACTTACCCCTACCCTTTTGCGTGAGTTTGTGGAGAAAATCGTTGTGCATGAGTGCAGCTATGACGAGAACGGCACACGCAGACAGGACATTGATATTTATTACTCTTTCGTTGGCAAGGTAGACCTGCCCGAATGACCGCCCGACCTATCCGGCGCAATGCGCAAACGCCGGATAGGAACGGCAAAATTTTTTACACTTCTACTACTTCTTTATCACACATCAGCAAAGTCCCAGGGCATGAAGCAGCTCATGGCGGGCGGCGGTGTCGCACTGATCGGCATCGTACTGGTGCCGCTGCTTTCCGGTTTGTTTGGATAAATTATGAATTGAATTTAAAAGACGCCTGCTTTATTTAAGCTGGCGTCTTCAAAATTAGTTCATACTATCAACAAAATATTGTAGTTCACTTATTAGTTGTTTTTCCTTAGTATTATTCATGGGTCCTAGTGAATATCCAGTTATTTCATACAGATTATTACCACGTTGAAATGTTCCAATTACTCGAGTGTACTCACCTTCCGGATAGTTTTCACCTGGTTGAAAATCAGAATTAGCATTACTTACCGTCCACTTAACATCTTCATTCTTTTCATTAATCACTTTTGATGATGAAATAAATATTTGAAAAAATGAAGAATCCGATAGTTTCGTTGGTGTAATTACAATATTGTAACCATCCCAAGCGCCATATTGTTTACTTCTTTCTATTGATACACTCTCTTTTGAAGTGTGTAGATGTGGATTGCCTTTATTCGTTGAATAACTAGGTATAAGGATGCTGGAGTCTTTTAGAAATACATCAATCTCCTCAATCGTCGACAAATCTTTTGTATTTACGAGATATTCATTAAAAATAAATGGTCGAGCTAAGAAGATTAAACTTGCTAATATAGCTATACCAATAAGCAGCAAAATAATTTTATTTTTCAAGATATGTTGCCCCCTTTATTTAACATTAAGTTAAGCAAGAAATCCAATATGGTAATTTCAAATGATTGGTTAATTAAATCGCTACACACAAAATCAATAATAGTTACTTTATGTTACCATAATTATCAGTTTTTGTGTATAAGCTTTAATTACATCTAAATATTGAATTTATACATATAGGTTTCATAATTAGAGGGGACATAAATTTTTGGCATAATATATCCTGATGTGCTGTTAACAACACTAGAATACCAACCGGTATGTATAAGAAAATCATAAGACCCATCGCTGAAGTACTTATAACCATATACAGCCATCGTATGCCAGTCATACACGCCAGTAAATAGAGTTGTGGTTATCATACCAGGAATATTATTATCGATCTGATTCGTGATATAAGTTGGATTACTTCTGAATAATCGCCAGTCAACCGAAACAGTTGTGTTCGGTAAATGCTGAGATTTATATCTATTTACAGGGTTTCTTATGCCATCTGCATAGCTCATAGTCCCCATGCCGCAAGATATAAGGAGTAGGTGCAGTTTTTGTGCTTTTGCATAGGAGGTAGAAGAATAAGTTGTCCCAATGAGGTTTTCTGACATATATGTGCTATCTGGTACATACCAAGCTGAGCGAGTCCTATTAAGGTAAGTTAAAACAATACTCGTAGCGACGGCAGAGCAAGTCCCATTAACATTGTTACCGAATGCCTGCCGTTGGATGCTTAGTGGCGATGATACAGAGACCGTTCTTATTAGACTTGCAGCACTTGCGTAAACTTGATCAGTTTGATAATTTAAATTATTTTGTAAGACGCTCTCACCACTCGTTTCAGTAAGAATTACTCCTTTTATCTTTGGAGATTTAGTGTAATATTTATCTTCATTAATGCTAAAGTATTTATCTTCTGTTTTTATATAGTAGCAGAGAGGCCCTCCATAATAAGGTTTTTCGTCTTTAAAGTTTGAAAATGGAACAATACAATCAAAACCATATTCCATAACCTCCCCATTACTTATATCCAAGATGAGGTATGATGAACTATCAAAATACATGCGCCATTGGATTACTTCATTTTCGTTATAAAGATCCAGTGTTTGATATGTTCCATTGAAACCTTTGCTCTCAAGAACTGTATGATAAAAAGAATCAACATTGGGTGCAGCAAGAGGGGATTCATTGGCATTGTTCGCATATACCTGAATCGATGAAAATGCTAATAAAACTATCAACATGGTACAAATGGTTTGTTTTACAAAATTCATATTATCCTCCTAAGTCGCTACTCATATAATCACCAATTACTAACTACCTCCTTTGATCATAGGGTACTAATATTGCTTAATTATTTGTGAAGTTTGAGATAAACTTCACGCAATATTAACATTTCTGGTTAAATATTTATCTAAGTAAAGTTGGTCTTTGAGATAAGTGAGTAAAATTGTTGTACCCTTCAACACCGGGGAAAGCCGAGGCCGTGGGGTTTCCCACAGTCTGAACTCCCAGAAACTCGGAAAGGAGCTGATGAGCATCGACGAACTGGCCGTACTTGACGGCGGCAAGTGTATATTACAGCTGCGCGGGGTGCGGCCTTTTCTCTCGAGCAAGTACGACATCACCAAACACCCCAACTACAAGTACCTCTCCGATGCGGACCCGCGAAACGCCTTCAACATCGAGAAGTACCTGTCCACCCGTCTCAAGCCCAAACCGGATGAAATCTATGAGGTCTACCACATGGATCTGTCCGCCGAACCCGAAGCCGCCGAATGAGCGGCTTTTTTCATCTCAAAATTTAAAATAATGGAGGTCAATCAATGGAATTCTTTAACAGTGCAGTAGATGTACTTCAAACCCTCGTCGTCGCTCTCGGTGCAGGCCTTGCCATCTGGGGCGTCATCAACCTTCTTGAAGGCTACGGTAACGATAACCCCGGTGCCAAGTCCCAGGGCATGAAGCAGCTCATGGCGGGCGGCGGTATCGCCCTGATCGGCATCGTACTGGTGCCGCTGCTTTCCGGTCTGTTCGGTTAATCGGGTAGAAAGCGATGGAAAGCATACTCGACAAAATCAACGAATGGCTGAAGACGATGCTTGTAGAAGGCATCATCACAAATTTGTCGGGGATGTTTGATAACGTCAACCAGCAGGTTGGCGAAATCGCAGGTCAAGTGGGACTGACGCCGGAGGCATGGAATGCCGGCGTCTTTTCCATGATCCGCAGCCTCTCCGAAAGTGTCGTCATCCCCATCGCGGGTGTGATCCTTGCCTTTGTGATGACCTACGAGCTCATCCAAATGGTCATCGACCGGAATAATCTTCATGACATCGATACCTGGATCTTTTTCAAGTGGATCTTTAAAACCTTTGTGGCCGTTCTTCTGGTCACCCATACCTTTGATATCGTCATGGGCATCTTCGATATGGCGCAGTCAGTAGTCAACAGCGCTTCCGGCGTCATTTCAGCGGACGCCTCGGTGGATCTTGCCACTACAGTGGCAGACCTTCAGACAAGGCTGAGCGCCATGGAACTGGGACCCCTCTTCGGACTCTGGTTTCAGAGTCTGTTTATCGGCTTTACCATGCAAGCCCTGAGTATCTGTATCTTCCTGGTCATCTATGGCCGCATGATTGAGATCTATCTGGTCACGTCGGTGGGACCAATCCCCATGGCCACCATGGTCAACCGGGAATGGGGCGGTATGGGACAGAATTATCTTCGGTCCCTCTTGGCACTAGCCTTCCAGGCCTTTCTCATCATGGTCTGTGTCGGCATTTATGCCGTCATGGTGCAGAACATCGCCACGGAAACTGACATCATCAAGGCCGTTTGGACTACACTCGGCTACACCGTTCTGCTCTGCTTCACCCTGTTCAAGACCGGAAGTCTTGCCAAATCCATCTTCAATGCCCATTAAGCGAAAAGACGAATGCTGATAATTCCATCTGAAAATAGGCACACGAAAAAACGGCCAATGTACTTTGGCCGCAATGCTTGTGTAGTTTCGTTTGGACGCTTGGACAAAATCTTGTGGGATTTACTCATTGAGAACGTAGAAAAAACCTTCCCAGTCCCAAAAAGCATAGATGTACTTGTCCTCTATATCGCCCTTTACTGAATAGAGACGAACGGTTGATTCATTGAACTTTGCCTTGCCTAAATACTTACCCTTATCAGCAATTGTAAAGTCAAGGCCATTGATCTGCCGATATTCAGTCTCTCCGATTGTGAGGACATCCCACTCTGCGCCAGTAATTTCACCGATGACTCGACTCTCCCGAACGTACAAAGCTGTAACTAGAACTAGGATACCCAAAACAACTATAAGCACAGTCTTTTTTCTCAATGGTACACCTCCCAACCAAATTTATTAAATATCAGGATAAAAATCCTGGAAAAATTCATTGATATCAAATCAATTATATCATTTGCGCATTGCCCATCGTGAGCAGTTTTTATCAAATCCAAATCACTCGACAGAAGTGTATTCTCACCAAATCCATCTTCAATGCCCACTAAGCGAAAGGAGGAAAGCCTGTGGCCTATGTCCCTGTACCGAAGGATCTGACCAAGATCAAAACCAAAGTGATGCTCAATCTCACCAAGCGACAACTGATTTCATTTGGCAGTGGTGCTCTACTGGGCGTTCCGCTGTTTTTTCTTGCCAAGCCCCACATGAGTGTCAGCACGGCAGCGCTACTCATGGTGCTGTCCATGCTGCCATTTTTCCTGCTGGCCATGTATGAACGAAACGGTCAGCCCCTGGAAAAGATCCTTTATCAGCTCATTCAGAGCCGATTCATCCGACCGAAGAAGCGCCCTTACCGGACCGACAACTTATATGCCGCCGTAGAGCGGCAAACCAATCTGGACAAGGAGGTAAAAGCGATTGTCCACCAAGAAAACCATCCAACGAAAACTCAGCCGCGAGGAAAGAAATCGCATTGAAAGCGCCATCGCCAGAGCCAAGCGAGACAGCAAGGTTCCGGCAACGGCCCAGCAGACGATCCCTTACCTGCGCATGCATCCCGACGGCATCTGTCAGGCAACGGATGCCTTATATACCAAGACCATTCAGTTTCAGGACATCAACTATCAGCTGGCTCAGAACGAGGACAAGACGGCCATCTTTGACGGCTGGTGTGATTTTCTCAACTACTTTGACAGCTCCATCCGCTTTCAGTTCTCTTTCCTGAATCTGAGCGCCAGCATCGAGGAATTCGAGCAGTCCATCCTGATCCCGAACCAGAACGATGACTTCGATGACATCCGAGAAGAATATGCCAATATGCTCAGAGGTCAGCTGGCCAAAGGCAACAACGGCCTGTCCAAGACCAAGTTCATCACCTTTGGCATTGAAGCAGAGAATCTTCGCACGGCGAAGCCCAGGCTGGAGCGCATCGAGAATGATCTCCTGAACAGCTTCAAGCGCCTTGGCGTCGCAGCAGATCCTTTGAGCGGCAAAGACCGCCTGAAGCTCCTACACAGCATCTACCATCTGGACGGTCAGGAGCGCTTTCTCTTTGACTGGGACTGGCTGCCATTATCGGGCCTTTCTACCAAGGACTATATTGCGCCTTCATCCTTTGATTTTTCCGAGAGCAGGAACTTTCGGATGGGCAGAAAGAATTGCTCCGTTTCCTTCCTCCAGATCCTCGCCCCCGAGCTCAACGACCGCATGCTGGCGGATTTTCTGTCCATGGACAACAGTCTGGTGGTGACGCTCCATATCCAGTCCATCGATCAGACCTCGGCCATCAAGACCATCAAGCGAAAAATCACCGATCTGGACCGGATGAAGATCGAAGAGCAGAAGAAGGCCGTCCGTTCCGGCTACGACATGGACATCATCCCGTCAGACCTGGCTACCTACGGCGGTGAAGCCAAGAAGCTGCTGCAGGATCTGCAGAGCCACAATGAGCGTATGTTCCTCATGACCTTTCTGATCATGAATACCGCCGATGGTAAACAGACGTTGGACAACAACATCTTTCAGGCCCAGGGCATTGCCCAGAAATACAACTGTCAGCTGGTCCGGTTGGACTTCCAGCAGGAATCCGGCCTCAACTCATCCCTGCCACTTGGTCACAATCAGATTGAGATCCAGCGAGGCCTGACCACCTCCAGCACCGCCATCTTTGTGCCTTTCACCACCCAAGAACTGTTCCAGCGCGAAGGAGAGCCTCTCTATTACGGGCTTAATTCATTGTCCAACAACCTGATCATGGTGGATCGGAAAGCCCTGAAGAATCCCAACGGCCTGATCCTGGGCACCCCTGGCAGCGGCAAGTCCTTCTCCGCCAAGCGTGAGATCGCCAATGCCTTTCTCATTACTCAGGACGACATCACCATCTGCGACCCTGAGGGTGAGTATTACCCCCTGGTGGAGCGCCTGCAGGGCCAGGTCATCAAGATCTCACCCACCAGCGGACATTTCATCAATCCCATGGACATCAATCTGAACTACTCAGAGGACGAAAGCCCGTTGTCCCTGAAATCCGACTTTATTCTCTCCCTTTGTGAGCTTATCGTCGGCGGCAGAGAGGGCCTCCAGCCCATTGAAAAGACGGTCATCGACCGCTGTGTCCGCATGGTGTATCAAGCCTATCTAAATGAGCCAAGGCCAGAGAACGTCCCCATCTTGGGTGACCTTCACCGAATCCTCCTGGAACAGCCGGAAAAGGAAGCCCGGCTCATTGCAACGGCATTGGAGATCTACGTCACCGGCTCCCTCAACGTCTTTAACCACCGGACCAATGTGAATATCCAGAACCGCCTGGTCTGCTTTGATATCAAGGAACTGGGCAAGCAGCTGAAGAAGCTGGGCATGCTCATCGTCCAGGACCAGGTCTGGGGTCGCGTGACCGCCAACCGGGCGGAAGGCCGAAGCACCCGCTACTACATTGATGAATTCCATCTGCTACTCAAGGAAGAGCAGACCGCCGCCTACTCCGTGGAGATCTGGAAGCGATTCCGGAAGTGGGGCGGCATCCCGACGGGCATTACCCAGAACGTCAAGGACCTGCTGTCCTCCCGGGAGATCGAAAACATCTTTGAAAACAGCGACTTCGTCTACATGCTGAACCAGGCAGGCGGGGACCGACAGATCCTGGCCAAGCAGCTCAACATCTCTCCCCACCAGCTGTCCTATGTCACCCATTCCGGTGAAGGTGAAGGCCTGTTGTTCTATGGGAATGTGATCCTGCCCTTTGCAGACCGTTTCCCCAAGGATACCGAGCTTTACCGCATCATGACGACGAAGCCAGCTGAGGTCAAGGGGGTGTGAGATGAGCGCTAAGAAAGCCAAACGAACCGTCACCCGGCTTCAGTTCACAGAGGAGGAGCGCAGCAGCCCGGAGCTTCAAAAAGCCACGCAGAAGGCGGACAAGGCTGCGAATAAGCTGGAGAAGGCTGCAAAAAAGTCCAAGGCAGAATCGCTGGGAACCCACGAGAAGAGCATTTCCTTTGGTCCCATGAAAAAGCCAGTGAAGCTGCAGTTTGAAGAGCTTCAGGTGAAGAAAACACCCTCAGCTTTCAAGTCCGCTGCGACAGCCTTGCCTGCTGCTGAGGTCCACCGGCAGATTGCCAAATCTGAAGATGACAATGTCGGCGTGGAGGCTGCCCACCGCCTGGAAGGAACCGCTGAAGGCACCGTCCGGACTGCGCAGAATGCGCACCGCTCCCATGCACTGAAAGCGGAGCGAAAATCCCTGAAGGCGGAGAAGAAACTGGACCAGGCCAACGTCAGCCTGCTTCAAAAACGGGCAGCCAGTGAACAGCCGCTCTTATCGACCAATCCCTTATCCCGCTGGCAGCAAAAGCAGGCCATTAAGAAGGAATACGCTGCTGCCAAAGCAGGAAAAGGTGCGGAAAACGTTCAGAAGGCGGCCCAAACCACCGTGAAAACAGCGAAAAAAGCGAAGGAGGCGCTGGAGAAGGCGACCGCTTTCATTGCCCGGCACAGCAAAGTTTTTCTGGGCATTATCGGCATCTTCTTTGTTGTCATGCTGATTTTAAACACCTTTGCCAGCTGCTCTCAGATGGCCGTGGGCGGGCTCAATGCCTTTCTCACCACCTCCTACACTGCATCCGACGAGGACATCACTGCCGCTGACCTGGAGTACACCAGACTGGAGGCAGAACTTCAGTATGACCTGCTTAACATCGAGCGGGATTATCCCGGTTTTGATGAATACCGCTACACGGTTGATCCCATCGGCCATGATCCTCATGAGCTGATCGCCTATCTGACTGCGAGGTTCGAAGATTTTACCTATGCGGAGGTCGAGGCTGAGCTGCGATCTCTCTTTTCTTCCATGTACAGCTTAAGCATCACGGAGACCGTTGAAGTGCGGTACCGGACAGAAACCCGATACCGGCCTATACCGTGACCGATCCGGAAACCGGTGAGATCCAGACCATTCGCGAAAGCTATGAGGTGGAGGTCCCTTATAATTTCTACATCCTGAACATCAACCTGAGCAGCCAGTCCTTGTACTCCGTCGTTTATCCGCGCATGAGCGCTGACCAGCGGGAAATGTATCTCGTGTATATGGATACCAAGGGCAACAAACAGTATTTCGGCAATCCCTTTACCTTCAATTGGCCAAGCCATGTCACCAGCCTTTACGGCTGGCGGGTCCATCCCATCACGGATCGGCTGCAGATTCATCGCGGACTCGATCTAGGTGTAGCTTTAGGCACACCGATCCAGTCCATCCATGACGGCGAAGTGGTCCGAGTCGGCTACGATGCCAGCGGCTATGGCAACTATGTGGTCATTGCGGACAAGGACGGCTACCGCAGCACCTATGCCCACTGCTCCAGCATTCTGGTAACAGAAGGACAGAGTGTCCTGCGGGGACAGGCTATCGCCAAGGCCGGAAGCACCGGTGCCAGTACGGGCAGCCATCTGCACCTGGAACTGACGTTAAATGGCCAGTATCTCAATCCCTATTTCTTCATCGAGGGGACTGACCCCTACACCCCGCCAGACGTCGGTGGCACCAATGGCGCCTATACCGACTACGATATCCCGCCGGAAGCGCTGTCAGATCCCACCTTCGCGGCCCTGATCAAGGAAGCTGAAAAGTATCTGGGTTATCCCTATGTTTGGGGAGGCTCCACGCCATCGACGTCTTTTGACTGCTCCGGCTTTGTCTGCTGGGTGTTTAAAAATTCGGGCGTCTATCCTCTATCAAGGACCACTGCCCAAGGGATCTTTGACCAGTGCGCCATCATCCCACCCTCGGAGGCCAAGCCAGGCGACATTGTGTTTTTCACCGGCACTTACGACAGTATCGGTCCGGTTTCCCATGTGGCCATCTACGTGGGCGACGGCATGATGATCCACGCCGGAAACCCCATCCAGTACGCCTCCATGAACACCTCATATTTCCAATCCCATTTTTACGCCTTCGGGCGTTTGCCAAGGAGGTAACCATGAATCCAAAGATACAAAAACTGACGGAGGAGATCGATAAGATCACCCATCGAATCAAAAGCCTCGAAGCCAGACTCATAGAGCTTAAGGCACAAAAGGACGAGCTGGAGAAGACTGAAATCGTGGAAATGGTCCGCAGCGTCTCCGCGACTCCGGAAGAGCTGGCCGCATTCATCAGGGCGTTTCGCGAAACAGACGGAGCGCCCGATTATTTTAAAAAACAGGAGGATAACGTCAATGAAAATGAGTAAGAAATGGCCTCGTGCTTCAGGCCTACTGCTGGTCATGCTGCTTTGCCTTTCCATTCTCTCAGTCCCGGCCTATGCCAAGACTGATGAATCCAAGGCGATCACGGCAAGCTCTGATCCGATAGAGGAAGCTGTGGTGGTACCGACTACCGAGGCCGCACCCTCGGAGCCCGTCAAAGAAACAGAACCGGAAGCTGCTGTGCCCCTGAGCCCGGAAGGAAATCTGACCATTGTGGATGACCTGGAAGGTGAACAGGCCGAAGACAAGCAGTTCATTACGGTCAAAACCAAAGCGGGCAACACCTTCTATCTGATCATCGACCGGGCCGGTAAGGAAAATAACGTCTACTTCCTGAACCTGGTGGATGAAGCAGACCTCAGAGCCCTGATGGAGGAGGACGGTACCCTGGAGCCACTGCCGGGTGAAGGTGCCGTCCCAACCGTTCCTGAGCCAGAACCCGAGCCTACAACGGATCCAGAAACGGAAGTGGAGGAACCCGTACCTGCAAAAAACATGAACCCTGTACCAATCCTCATGGTCCTCCTGGTCATTCTGGGCGGTACCGGACTGTGGTACTTCAAGCTGAGAAAGCCTAAACCCAGCGTCAAGGGAAGCACCAATCTGGATGAGTACAGCTTTGATGATGATGACGACTATGAAGAAAAACTGCTGGTTGAAGAGGACCAGGAAGCTTTCGAATCGGAGCGTGATGACGAATGACGCATTTTACGGACAGTCCCTTTGAACGGCTGATGAAGCAAAAGCCCAGGCAGCGGCAGGAGAAGCTCTCTCCTGTCCTGCCCAAGACCCATCCCTGCCATGGCTGCAGCTATCTTCAGGAAAACTGTTGCACCGGTGTCTGCTACCGAGAGCTGATCCTCCCCAACAAGAATAGGAAGGTGGACAAATGAGACTGGTAATCGCAGAAAAACCAAGTGTCGCCCAGTCCATTGCCGCAGTGCTGGGAGCAAACAGCAGAAAGGACGGATATCTGGAAGGAACGGATGTCCTGGTTTCCTGGTGTGTCGGACATCTTGTGGAGCTCTCCCCAGCGGATGTCTACGACGAGCGCTTTGGCAAATGGCGCTTTGAGGATCTGCCGATCCTTCCGGAGTCCTGGAAGTACCAGGTGCCCAAGGACAAGCAAAAGCAATTCAAGATCCTGAAAAGCCTGATGGGTGAAGCCCGAGTGACGGAGATCATCTGCGCCACAGATGCCGGACGTGAAGGGGAACTGATCTTCCGTTTGGTCTATCGCCAGGCGGGATGTCAGAAACCGGTGAAGCGCCTTTGGATCAGCTCCATGGAGGATAAGGCCATCAGCGAAGGCTTCAGGAAACTAAAGCCCAGCCAGGAATATGATCTGCTCTATCAATCTGCCCTCTGCCGGGCGCAGGCGGATTGGCTGGTTGGAATCAACGCAACGAGACTCTTTTCCGTTTTGTATCGTCAGACCCTTAATGTTGGACGCGTCATGTCTCCCACGCTGTCCATGATCGTGGACCGCTGGTCTGCCATTCAGGATTTCAGATCCGAGCCATTCTACACCGTTGTGCTGAAGCTACCCTGCTTTGAAGCATCCGGTGAAAAGCTGAAGATCAAGGCCGAGGCTGAAAAACTCCTGGCTCAATGCCAGAGGAAATCCGCCACAGTCACTGAAGTAAGGACCCAGGAGAAGACGGAAAAACCGCCCAAGCTTTATGACCTGACCACCCTGCAGCGGGAAGCCAACCGGCTTCTCGGCTATACCGCCCAGCAGACGCTGGATTATGCCCAAAGTCTCTATGAAAAAAAACTCATCACCTATCCCCGAACCGACAGCCGCTACCTGACGGCTGACATGGCGCAGTCCACTGCAGGCGTCCTTCAGTCAGCACTTTTCCTTTTGCCGGAGAATGTGACGAAGGGATATTCGACGGATCTAAAGCAATTGCTGGATGATTCCAAGGTCAGCGACCATCACGCCATCATCCCGACCCATGCTCTGAAGGAAAATATCCTGGAGAGTCTGCCCAAGGGCGAGCAGGAGCTCTTAAAGCTACTGGCCATACGCCTCATTACAGCCGCCGGGGAAGCCCATCGGTATTCGGAAACGACGGTCATTCTGGACTGCTTCGGCCAACGATTCACCGCCAAGGGAAAAACGATCCTTCAGTCCGGCTGGAAGTCTGTGGAGGAGTATTATCGCAACACGCTAGCCACTCGAAAATCGGAGAAGAAAACGGATGCCCCACTGCCCAGATTGGAAAAGGACCAGTGTTTTGATGCGGTCTCTGTCCGTCTGGACGAGGGGAAAACCACTCCGCCCAAGCTGTTTACCGAGGATACGCTGCTCTCTGCCATGGAAAATGCTGGCCTGGAGGATCTGCCTGAGGATGCGGAACGAAAAGGTCTGGGGACTCCGGCCACACGGGCAGGTATCCTGGAAAAGCTGATCAAGACTCAGCTCGTGGAGCGCCGAGGTGATAAAAAGCTCAAGACTCTGCAGCCTACTCATATGGGAGTTGCTCTGGCCACGATCCTGCCGGAGCAGATCAAATCCCCTCAGATGACGGCGGAATGGGAGGAAAAGCTGAAGCGCATTGAAAAGGGTCAGCTCTCACCTGAGATCTTCATGGCGGAGATCTCTCAGCACCTGAAGGATCTGGTCAGAACCTATCGGGCGGTCTCTGAAACCCCCGGTGAGCTGGCCTTGAATCCGGAAAGCATCGGACCCTGCCCGCGCTGCCAGGATCAGGTGCTGGAAGGGGAACGTCGCTTTTTCTGCCAGAACAAGACCTGTGCATTCGCCCTATGGAAGGACAACCGTTTCTTCAAGGACAAGAAAAAGGTCCTGACTCGCGAGGTAGCTGCTGCTCTTCTTCAGGAAGGCAGCATCCTGATGAAAAACCTGTATTCGCCCAAGACGCAAAAGACCTACGATGCCCGAATCATCATGGAGGATACCGGCGGCAAGTACGTCAATTTCAGGCTGGATTTCACGCCGGGTGAAAACAAGGATAAGGACAAAACATCGACAAAAAAAACAAGTCTTTTCTGCACACAAGCAGAAAAAAGCGGTTCCCCTCAAACTGAGGAAAACCGCGGGTTTTCTGGCGGAGAAGGAGGGATTTGAACCCTCGCGACGGCTCTAAACCGTCCTACTGCATTTCGAGTGCAGACCCTTCAGCCACTTGGGTACTTCTCCGTGTTATATCTCCAAACATCAGGTCTCAGATATCCCTCGGAAAAAGGAGAGAACTGATGGAGAGAACTTGGGGTATTAAGTTGTCAAGGCGACTCAGCAAAGCGAGTCATATCAATGGTTTGAAGTTTTAGGCTTCCAGATATCGCATTCGGTTTCGAGTCGTTTGTCTTGTGCACACTATAGTGGAAATTAAAGGAAGATGGCAGCATAGAGAAGTACCTACAAACCCACTTATTTCAGCGTTTTCTGGACCCGAATACTGAAAGGCCTTGAAAAATCAATAGTTCGAATCAACCCCGATTTTGGCGCTTTTTTTGGAAAAAGGAGAGAATTTGGAGAGAACAAGAGAGATTTAGGAGAGAACAAAGGGCTTTTCTAACTGTTATATATAGAGCTTCAGGATCACCTGCCGTTGACAATCCAATTAAGGAAAAGGTGATTCAATGAAGAAAATAAACAGTAAATACGATTATCTGCTCAAGGAATATCCGGCTGTTATCACCAAGGACCAATTCTACCGGATCTGCAACATCAGTAAAAAGACTGCAAAGCATCTTCTGGATAATGGCTTGGTCCCCTGTGTCAACAACGGAAAGAAAACCAGAAAGTACAAACTCAAGATGACCGACGTAATCGAGTATCTTGAAGGCCGGGATATATCTCCTGAGAGCTATATGGCTCCAATTGGATGGTATAAACGAGGACCTACGTACAAGGGACACAATCGGGAACCAAAAGTGTTGACGGAAGAAGAAAGAGCTAAGTTGGCAACGGTCTTTTCTCATAGGATGGCCTATTACCCCGACGTTCTTTCCGTCATCGAAGCATCCGAGATTACTGGCTATCATCGAAATTCGGTTGCTAAATGGTGTACCAAGGATCTGATGCAATGTTTCAATATGGGAAACAGGTATCTGATCCCAAAGCCATCTCTCCTGGAATTTATGTTGAGTCCCTACTTTCAGGGCTTGAAATCTAAAATCGACTAGGAAATAAGGAATTGAATAATCAACCGTTTAAAACCGCCACCCTCAAAGGTGACGGTTTTTGTATTGGAGTCTGTAGTATTCTTAAAGTGTATCAGCCGTATCACATTTAGCTGCCAGTTCATCATCGATTTTCCAAGACTGATCAATCTCAAAAATAATCAAAATAAATCGCAGTATTCATTTGTTAATCAATAAATTTTTTATCTAAATAGAAAGCACCCTGCTCACATGACAAATTGTCATAGATAGGATGCTTCGTAATGATTATACCGAAAATTCATTGCATTTCTGCTCAAGTAAGTTGAAATCAAAACAAACGGGTCTGATTTTTTGAATCAGAGGTTTAGGATTGTCGGCCTTCAATATTTCATTATAAAGATTATTTGCTGTCCTAATTATCTTTTCTTTTTTAGGCTCAATCACTTTTTATGTGGGATTATGATTTTCCCTGTTTACACGGAGAGGTCGACGTGGTAGCCTGACTGGCCGACTAGCCCAGCATTTATGCAGCCTAGCGGCAAGGCTGGCGGAACCACGCCGACAGAGGCTCCATGTCAACTTGGGAAAATCCCACAGTTTTTGTGATTGACCCCTTTTTTATGCCTAATAGCAATGATTTCTTTATTGAGTAGATTCTTATAATTCTGATCTATGCAGTTATCTACATCGATAAGAACTATTTGTGAATCAGGTACCGGAATCATATTATTTAAACATAATATTGCGAGAAGATCACCGCCATCCTCAATTCTTATTGAGGTCAATGAGTCTTTCCAATTCTGATACTTTGGTTTCACTGAAGTAAGGGGAGCATAAAATTTATGGTTGTTTATATCCATTACAATCCCAACGTACGGTCTTTGCTTGCCTTTATCACTGTTACTCCAGACATGTGATTCAAAATTTCTCAAGTAGTCTGTATATTGATCTGTAACATAATATAGTTTTAACTCTTCAGATGGTTGACTTTGTAGCATTTGAATCCTCCATGAAAAAAGGCAACTAATGAATAGTTGCCTCTTTGTTATTGCTCCCACTCATGGTAGGGATTCACCAATTGTTATCGCTCTCACTTATGGTAGAGACTCACCAAATGTTATAGCTCCCACTTCTGGCAGGGACTCTCCTATCTGTACTCTTATTATATCTCCGTAAGGTGAAAAAGTAAAGTGAAAAATCTTAGCTCACTAATTGCTCACGACTATGAAAATCAGTATCACCATAATCAATATATGCACATATGGTTCATATAAGCACAATTATACAAAATTATCTCAAAAAAACAAGCAAAAATTATTTTAGGAGGTCAAGAATGAACAAACAACCGATCCCGCCCTACAGGCAAGTCATCCAATTGGCGGAGCAGCAAGGCGAAGCCTTTGCCGAAGTCGTATCTGAATCCTTTGATGATCTGGAAAACCTGGGTGAATTCGTCGATACCCTGTTTTACATGTATTCCATCACAGATGATGAGCAATTCGCTGTTTTGCTTGGAATGATGTACGAGATCATGGGTAGCCAGATGCCTGAAGAAATCAACTGCCATATTGTCATGGTGCAGAGGCCCAGTATTATCTACAGCTGCTTCTTGAGCTCATTCCTCACAGGAATTCTGAATCGGGTCGGAGGTGATCTTCCTTGTCCTGCAATGTGATCGCCATTGTCAATCAGAAAGGTGGAGTCGGCAAGACCACCACCTGCACCAATCTGGGCATAGGATTGGCCACCGAAGGCAAGAAGGTCTTGCTTGTGGATTGCGATCCTCAGGGCAGCTTGACGATCAGTTTGGGTCATTCTCAGCCGGATCAGCTGCCAGTGACACTCTCCTCTGTCTTAGGAAAGACTATGAATGACACAGCACTTTCTCCCCAGGAAGGCATCCTACATCATTCTGAAGGTGTGGATCTGATGCCAGCCAATATTGAATTGTCCGGGCTTGAGGTCTCGTTGGTCAATGTGATGAGCCGGGAAAAAATCCTTAAACAGTATCTGGATGGAATCAAATCAGGCTACGACTACATCCTGATGGACTGTATGCCCTCTCTTGGCATGCTGACGGTCAACACCCTGGCCGCCGCAGACAGCGTCCTAATTCCTGTCCAAGCCCAGTATTTGTCCGCTAAAGGCCTGGAGCAGCTGCTTCAAACCATCAACAAAGTCCGCAAGCAAATCAATCCCAAGCTGAAGATCGATGGCATCCTTCTGACTATGGTGGACAACCGGACCAATGACTCCAAGGAAATCAGTGCTCTTCTGCGAGAAACCTACGGAACAAAGGTGAAGGTGTTTGACTCGGCCATCCCCCACTCCGTCCGGGCGGCAGAAACTGCTTCCTATGGGAAAAGTATCTTTGCCCATGATCCCAAGAGTAAAGTGGCAGAAGCCTACAAAAATCTGACGAAGGAGGTGATGAAGCTTGAAACCCAGCGGCAGAAATCTAAATCTGACCTCCTACGATGAGATATTTCAGACTGAAGAAACCAGGATCGAAGCTTTTCAGGAAAAAGTCATCGATATTCCTCTGACGGAGCTGCATCCATTTAAGAATCATCCCTTTAAAGTTACAAATGATGAATCCATGCTGGAGACCGCCGATAGCATCACCAAGCACGGCGTCCTGGTGCCGGTCATCGCGCGTCCCCGTGAGGAAGGCGGGTATGAGTTGATCTCCGGGCATCGCCGCAAAAGAGCCAGTGAGCTGGCTGGTAAGGAGACTCTCCCGTGTATTGTACGCAATCTCGACGATGACGCTGCCACCATTATCATGGTTGACAGCAATATTCAGCGTGAGAACATCCTGCCCAGTGAGCGCGCCTTCGCCTATAAATTGAAACTGGATGCAATTAGAAGACAGGCAGGACGGCCCTCGAATAAATCCCGACAAGTTGTCGGGAATTTAGAAAGTGCGGATATTGTAGGGAAAGATGCTGGAGAAAGTGGCCGCCAAGTCCAACGCTATATCCGCTTGACAGAACTTGTCCCTGAGCTGCTCGATATGGTCGATGTCAAGAAGATCGCATTCAATCCTGCAGTTGAGCTATCTTACCTCATGCCTCATGAACAGGTCCAGCTGATGGAAGCCATGGACATGGAGCAGGCCACACCTTCCTTGTCTCAGGCTCAGCGCTTAAAGAAATACAGTCAGGACGGCAAGCTGACCTTTGATGTTATGACCGCCATCATGTCTGAAGAGAAAAAAGGCGAGCCGGACAAGGTCACCCTCACCGGAGAGAAGCTCAAAAAGTATTTTCCTAAATCCTACACGCCCCAGCAGATGGAGGAAACCATTATCAAGCTGCTGGAAGGCTGGTCGCGGAAGCGCCAGCAATCACAGGAACGGTAATTCCCCTCCGAGGTGCTTCGATGAGAAGCGCTTTTTTTATTCAACCGGTCGAAGGGAGGGATGCAGATGGCTGTATTTCGAGTTGAGAAAACGAGGGACTACACCGTTATGGCGAATCATCATCTGAAAAACAAGGATCTGTCGCTGAAGTCCAAAGGGCTTCTATCTCAGATGCTCTCACTCCCGGAAGACTGGGACTACACCCTCAAGGGACTTTCCATGATCAACCGGGAGAGTATCGATGCCATCCGGGAAGCAGTCCGTGAACTGGAACGGGCAGGATACATCGTCCGAACCAGAGAGAGAAATGAGTTTGGTCACCTTAAGGGTACAGACTACACGATTTATGAAAAGCCTCACCTGGCGACAAATTCTACAGAAAACATGGAGCCAATATCGGAGAAGCCAGTATTGGAAAGACCAATGTTGGAAAATCCAATCTTGGATAATCCAGTGTTGGAGAAACCTACGTTGGAAAATCCAACGCAATTAAATACTAAGAAAACAAATAAAGATTCATTAAAGACTAAGGGATTAAGTAAACATCCATCAATCCCTGATCAATCAAGAGAAACCACGATCGAGAAGGATGAGATTGGATTGGATGCTCATTCCATCAAGGAGTCCATCCAGGAGAAAATCGAATACAAGTTCATTGTTCAGCGTTATGACAAAGATCGTCTTGATGAAATCGTGGACCTGATGGTGGAGACCCTCTGTTCCAAGCGAGACTACATCACCGTTGCCGGGGATGATTATCCTGCATCATTGGTCAAGGAACGGCTGCAGCGCATCGACAGCACCCACATCGAATATGTCTTTGAATGCCTGGATAAAAACACCACCTTCATCCGGAATATCAAGAAATATCTGCTGACGACGCTATTCAATGCTCCAACCACCATCGATAGCTATTACACAGCGCTGGTGAAACATGATCTTTACGGAGCAGGTTCCCACTTTTACGAGGATCTAGGGAGCCTTATTAAGCCCGGCAAATAAGATGGGGTTTATTTTCATGCAAGTTTCGCAAATCAAATTAGCACGATTATCAAATTTCAAAGTTTCATCCGGCCTTAAGAACCTGATTCAAAAGTTCATCTTTTCTGAAAGGAGTTACTCAAAATGAAAAGACCTCTCGCCTATATCACAGCTTCATGGGGTGTTGATCCTACTGAAAATACGGAGATTGCCGCCAAATACAGCAGGAAAGTATTTGATGCTGGCTACAGTCCGATATGTCCTATCCTTATGCTTTCAACCTTCATTGATGACGGCATTCCCCAGGAGCATAAGGACAGACAGGACATTGAGCTTGATTACCTCAGACGCTCCAATGTCCTCGTAGTCTGTGGCTCTCGGATCGACGAAGCCGTGAAAAACGACATTGCCATTGCTGAGCGATATCGCATCCCGGCAACCACATTAAGTGGCATCCTGACCGTTAAAAGCCACGGTCAGAAGACCCTCAAATAGCATAATTCCGGATTATGCACAAAACATGGCTTAAAAGGAATGTTTCGTGCAATTTCAAAAACAGAAAAGGAGAAGAAATCTATGGATGTATTGATTGTTGAACCTGAAAAATCGCCGCGTATGGCCAGTATCACCGGTGATCTGAACTCTCTGCAGCAGGTTGTAGGCGGCTACATCGAAGCCGTCTATCCCTACGATGACCCGGTTGCCATCGTTTGCCATGAAGAAGGCAAGCTCATCGGCCTCCCGCTTAACCGAAAACTTGAGGACTACGACATCATCGCCGGGACCTTCATCGTCTGCGGGCTTGGCGAAGAGGATTTTGATTCCCTCACACCAGAGCTGACAGAAAAGTACCGCGAGAAATTTGCTGATCCGGAGATCTTCATGAAGATGGGCAACCGCATCGTCGCCATACCTATCAAACCCAAGGACGATCTGCATGTAGCCAAACCGAAACAAAAGTCCACGGAACCGGAGCTCTAAAATTTACGGATCTTTACGAGTTTACTTATTTCAAATGCAAGTTACGTATTTTTGTAAATTGATTTCACCTAATCACGAGAGGAGGACTTTTTCATGCAGGAAGAAGTGGAAAACAGGACCGTTGCCCTGGCTGTCAGTACCACCCGAATGACCGGACGTGTTCTGAAGGCCGCACTCATCAAGGTTTTGGCTGAAATGAAGAAGAGCCGGGACAGTCCGCCACAGATCCCCCACGGCAAGCAGACCGTGAAGGAGCTTATCGGTCAGAATGCCGGTGTCTCCAACATTGAGATCACAGATAAAAACATCAAGTCCTTTGAACAGGTCGCCAGAAAGTACGGCGTAGATTACGCCCTCAAAAAGGACACCACCGGAGAGAAACCCAAATATCTGGTCTTCTTCAAGGCCCGGGATGCCGATGCCCTCACAGCAGCCTTCACAGAATATACGGCGAAGGTCCTCAAGAAGGACAAGCAGCCTTCCATTTTGGAGCAGCTTGCCAAATTTAAGGCTCTGGTTCAGTCCAAGATCATGGACCGGGTGAAAAACAAAGACAAGGAGCTGACGCGATGAATGTAAAAATCAAGCGGATGCTCCTTTTAAATCTCCCCTATGTTCTGATTGCTCTACTTGCCACAAAGCTAGGTGAGGCCTGGCGATATTCTCCAGGACTGGATATCTCCCCAAAAGTGCTGCATCTCAAGGACGGCTTTGCTTTAGCTTTCATGTCTCCCTGGCCGAGCCTGCTCCCGCAGGACCTGATTCTGGGCATTGTGATCGCTGTCGCCATCAAGGTGGCAGTTTATGTGAAAGGCAGGAACGCCAAAAAATACCGAAAAAACATAGAATACGGTTCAGCCCGCTGGGGCAGACCTGAGGACATTAAACCCTTTATCGATCCCACCTTTCGCAACAACGTCATCCTCACGGAGACGGAGCGCCTGACCATGAACAACCGGCCCAAGGACCCAAGGCTGGCACGCAACAAAAACGTCATGGTGGTGGGTGGTTCCGGATCTGGTAAAACACGGTTTTGGCTCAAGCCAAATCTCATGCAGTGCCATTCCAGCTATGTGGTCACCGATCCCAAGGGCGGCGTCGTAGTGGAATGCGGACAGCTTCTCCTGAGGGAAGGCTACAAGATCAAGATCCTCAATACCATCAACTTCAGCAAATCCATGCACTACAATCCCTTTGCCTACATCAAGAGTGAAAAAGACATCCTCAAGCTGGTGACAGCCCTCATTGCCAACACCAAGGGCGAAGGCAAAGCCGGAGATGATTTCTGGGTCAAGGCGGAGACCCTTCTCTATACCGCCCTCATGGGCTACATCCACTATGAAGCACCGGAAAGCGAACGGAATTTTACGACCCTCATCGAGCTCATTAATGCCTCAGAGGTCCGGGAGGACGACGAGGACTTCCAGAACCCGGTGGATCTGATGTTCGCGGCTCTGGAAGAACGTGACTCGGAGCATTTTGCAGTCCGGCAGTACAAGAAATACAAGCTGGCTGCCGGTAAGACCGCCAAATCCATTCTCATCAGCTGCGGGGCACGTCTCGCGCCCTTTGACATCAAGGAGCTCAGAGACCTGACGGCCTACGACGAAATGGAACTGGATGCTCTGGGTGATCGGAAGACTGCGCTGTTCATTATCATCAGCGATACCGACGACACCTTCAACTTCCTGGTTTCCATGGCCTACACGCAGCTCTTCAATCTGCTGTGCGACAAGGCAGATGACGTCTATGGCGGACGTCTGCCTGTGCATGTGCGCTGTCTCATTGATGAGGCGGCGAATATCGGTCAAATTCCCAAGCTGGAAAAGCTGGTGGCCACCATCCGAAGCCGGGAGATCTCAGCCTGTCTGGTGCTGCAAGCCCAATCCCAGCTGAAGGCTCTCTATAAAGATCACTGCGACACCATCATCGGCAATATGGACAGCACGATCTTTCTGGGCGGCAAGGAGCGCACCACATTAAAGGAGCTTTCAGAAACTCTTGGGAAGGAGACCATCGACACTTTCAACACCGGGGAAAGCCGAGGCCGTGAGGTTTCCCACAGTCTGAACTACCAGAAACTCGGAAAGGAGCTGATGAGCATCGACGAACTGGCCGTGCTGGATGGCGGCAAATGCATCCTCCAGCTGCGTGGGGTACGGCCTTTTCTCTCCAACAAGTATGACATCACCAAACACCCCAACTACAAGTACCTCTCCGATGCGGACCCGCGAAACGCCTTCAACATTGAGAAGTACCTGTCCACCCGTCTCAAGCCCAAGCCGGATGAAATCTATGAGGTCTACCACATGGATCTGTCCAACCAACCCGAAGCCGCCGAATGAGCGGCTTTTTTCAACTCAAAATTTAAAATAATGGAGGTCAATCAATGGAATTCTTTAACAGTGCAGTAGATGTACTTCAAACCCTCGTCGTCGCACTCGGTGCAGGCCTTGCCATCTGGGGCGTCATCAACCTTCTCGAAGGCTACGGTAACGACAACCCCGGTGCCAAATCCCAGGGCATGAAGCAGCTCATGGCGGGCGGCGGTGTCGCGCTCATCGGCATCGTACTGGTGCCGCTGCTTTCCGGTCTGTTCGGTTAATCGGGTAGAAAGCGATGGAAAGCATACTCGACAAAATCACCGAATGGCTGAAGACGATGCTTGTAGAAGGCATCATCACAAATTTGTCGGGGATGTTTGATAACGTCAACCAGCAGGTTGGCGAAATCGCAGGTCAAGTGGGATTGACGCCGGCGGCATGGAATGCCGGCGTCTTTTCCATGATCCGCAGCCTCTCCGAAAGCGTCATCATCCCCATCGCGGGTGTGATCCTTGCCTTTGTGATGACCTACGAGCTCATCCAAATGGTCATCGACCGGAATAATCTTCATGACATCGACACCTGGATCTTTTTCAAATGGATCTTTAAAACCTTTGTGGCCGTCCTTCTGGTCACCCATACCTTTGATATCATCATGGGCATCTTCGATATGGCACAGTCGGTGGTCAACAGCGCTTCCGGCGTCATTTCAGCGGACGCCTCGGTGGATCTTGCCACCACAGTGGCTGACCTTCAGACACGACTGACCGCCATGGAACTGGGTCCGCTTTTTGGACTCTGGTTTCAGAGCCTGTTCATTGGCTTTACCATGCAAGCCCTGAGTATCTGTATCTTCCTGGTTATCTATGGCCGCATGATCGAGATCTATCTGGTCACGTCGGTGGGACCCATCCCCATGGCCACCATGGTCAACCGGGAATGGGGCGGTATGGGACAGAATTATCTTCGCTCCCTTTTGGCCCTGGCCTTTCAGGCCTTTCTCATCATGGTCTGTGTCGGCATCTATGCCGTCCTGGTGCAGAACATTGCCACGGAACCCGACATCATCAAAGCCGTATGGACCACACTCGGTTATACCGTTCTGCTCTGTTTCACCCTGTTCAAGACCGGAAGTCTTGCCAAATCCATCTTTAATGCCCATTAAGCGAAAGGAGAAAAGCCTGTGGCCTATGTCCCTGTACCCAAGGATCTGACCAAGATCAAGACCAAGGTGATGCTCAATCTCACCAAGCGTCAACTGATTTCATTTGGCAGCGGTGCTCTTCTGGGCGTTCCGCTGTTTTTTCTTGCCAAGCCCCACATGAGTGTCAGCACGGCAGCTCTTTTGATGGTGCTGTCCATGCTGCCTTTTTTCCTGCTGGCCATGTATGAACGAAACGGTCAGCCCCTGGAAAAGATCCTTTATCAGCTCATTCAGAGCCGATTCATCCGACCGAAGAAGCGCCCTTACCGGACCGACAACTTATATGCCGCCGTAGAGCGGCAAACCAATCTGGACAAGGAGGTAAAAGCGATTGTCCACCAAGAAAACCATCCAACGAAAACTCAGCCGCGAGGAAAGAAATCGCATTGAAAGCGCCATCGCCAGAGCCAAGCGAGACAGCAAGGTTCCGGCAACGGCCCAGCAGACGATCCCTTACCTGCGCATGCATCCCGACGGCATCTGTCAGGCAACGGATGCCTTATATACCAAGACCATTCAGTTTCAGGACATCAACTATCAGCTGGCTCAGAACGAGGACAAGACGGCTATTTTTGACGGTTGGTGCGATTTTCTCAACTACTTTGACAGCTCCATCCGCTTTCAGTTCTCTTTCCTGAATCTGAGCGCCAGCATCGAGGAATTCGAGCAGTCCATCCTGATCCCGAACCAGAACGATGACTTCGATGACATCCGAGAAGAATATGCCAATATGCTCAGAGGTCAGCTGGCCAAAGGCAACAACGGCCTGTCCAAGACCAAGTTCATCACCTTTGGCATTGAAGCAGAGAATCTTCGCACGGCGAAGCCCAGGCTGGAGCGCATCGAGAATGATCTCCTGAACAGCTTCAAGCGCCTTGGCGTCGCAGCAGATCCTTTGAGCGGCAAAGACCGCCTGAAGCTCCTACACAGCATCTACCATCTGGACGGTCAGGAGCGCTTTCTCTTTGACTGGGACTGGCTGCCATTATCGGGCCTTTCTACCAAGGACTATATTGCGCCTTCATCCTTTGATTTTTCCGAGAGCAGGAACTTCCGGATGGGCAGAAAGCATTGTTCCGTTTCCTTCCTCCAGATCCTCGCCCCCGAGCTCAACGACCGCATGCTGGCGGATTTTCTGTCCATGGACAACAGTCTGGTGGTGACGCTCCATATCCAGTCCATCGATCAGACCTCGGCCATCAAGACCATCAAGCGAAAAATCACCGATCTGGACCGGATGAAGATCGAAGAGCAGAAGAAGGCCGTCCGTTCCGGCTACGACATGGACATCATCCCGTCAGACCTGGCTACCTACGGCGGTGAAGCCAAGAAGCTGCTGCAGGATCTGCAGAGCCACAATGAGCGTATGTTCCTCATGACCTTTCTGATCATGAATACCGCCGACGGCAAACAGACGTTGGACAACAACATCTTTCAGGCCCAGGGCATTGCCCAGAAATACAACTGTCAGCTGGTCCTGCTGGATTTCCAGCAGGAATCCGGTCTTAACTCATCCCTGCCCCTTGGTCACAATCAGATCGAGATCCAGCGGGGCCTGACTACTTCCAGCACCGCCATCTTTGTGCCTTTCACCACCCAAGAACTGTTCCAGCGCGAAGGAGAGCCTCTCTATTACGGGCTTAATTCATTGTCCAACAACCTGATCATGGTGGATCGGAAAGCCCTGAAGAATCCAAACGGTCTGATCCTGGGCACTCCGGGCAGCGGCAAGTCTTTCTCTGCTAAGCGTGAGATCGCCAATGCCTTTCTCATCACCCAGGATGACATCACCATTTGCGATCCCGAGGGTGAGTATTACCCTCTGGTGGAGCGTTTGCAGGGACAGGTCATCAAGATCTCACCCACCAGCGGACATTACATCAACCCTATGGACATTAACCTCAACTACTCAGAGGACGAAAGCCCGTTGTCCCTGAAATCCGACTTTATTCTCTCCCTTTGTGAGCTTATCGTCGGCGGCAGAGAGGGCCTCCAGCCCATTGAAAAGACCGTCATAGATCGCTGTGTGCGGATGGTGTATCAGGCCTATCTCAATGAGCCAAGGCCGGAGAACGTCCCCATTTTGGGAGACCTGCACCGAACCCTTCTGGAACAGCCGGAAAAGGAAGCCCGGCTCATTGCAACGGCACTGGAAATCTACGTCAGCGGCTCCCTCAACGTTTTCAACCACCGGACCAACGTGAATATCCAGAACCGCCTGGTCTGCTTTGACATCAAGGAACTGGGCAAGCAGCTGAAAAAGCTGGGCATGCTCATCGTCCAGGACCAGATTTGGGGCAGCGTGACTGCCAACCGTGCCGAAGGCCGAAGTACCCGCTACTACATCGATGAATTCCATCTGCTGCTCAAGGAGGAACAGACCGCCGCTTACTCCGTGGAGATCTGGAAGCGATTCAGAAAGTGGGGCGGTATCCCGACGGGCATCACCCAGAACGTCAAGGACCTGCTGTCCTCACGGGAAATCGAAAACATCTTTGAAAACAGCGACTTCGTCTACATGCTGAATCAGGCAGGCGGGGACCGCCAGATCCTGGCCAAGCAGCTCAACATCTCACCTCATCAGCTGTCCTATGTCACCCATTCTGGTGAAGGTGAAGGCCTGCTATTTTACGGGAATGTGATCCTGCCCTTTGCAGACCGTTTCCCGAAGGATACCGAGCTCTACCGCATCATGACGACGAAGCCAGCTGAGGTCAAGGGGGTGTGAGATGAGCGCCAAGAAAGCCAAACGAACCGTCACCCGACTTCGGTTCACCGAGGAGGAACGCAGCACCCCGGAGCATCAAAAAGCAACACAGAAGGTGGACAAGGCAGCGAATAAGCTGGAGAAAGCAGCAAAAAAATCCAAGGCAGAATCGCTGGGAACTCGCGAAACGAGCATTTCCTTTGGTCCCATGAAAAAGCCAGTAAAACTGCAGTTTGAAGAGCTTCAGGTGAAGAAAACACCCTCGGCTTTAAAGTCCGCAGCGGCGACCCTGCTTGCCGCAGAGGTCCAGCGGCAGATTGCCAGATCAGAAGATGACAATGTCGGCGTGGAGGCTGCCCACCGCCTGGAAGGAACCGCTGAAGGCACCGTCCGGACCGCACAAAATGCACACCGGTCCCATGCACTGAAAGCGGAGCGAAAATCCCTGAAGGCGGAGAAGAAACTGGACCAGGCCAACGTCAGCCTGCTTCAAAAACGGGCAGCCAGTGAACAGCCGCTCTTATCGACCAATCCCTTATCCCGCTGGCAGCAAAAGCAGGCCATTAAGAAGGAATACGCTGCTGCCAAAGCAGGAAAAGGTGCGGAAAACGTTCAGAAGGCGGCCCAAACCACCGTGAAAACAGCGAAAAAAGCGAAGGAGGCGCTGGAAAAGGCTGCTGCTTTCGTTGCCCGGCACAGCAAAGTTTTTCTGGGCATTATCGGCATCTTCTTTGTTGTCATGCTGATCCTGAATACCTTTGCCAGCTGCTCTCAGATGGCCGTGGGCGGGCTCAATGCCTTTCTCACCACCTCCTACACTGCATCCGACGAGGACATCACCGCTGCTGATCTGGAGTACACACGTCTGGAGGCAGACCTTGAGTATGACCTGCTCAACATCGAACGGGATTATCCCGGCTTTGATGAATACCGATACACGGTAGATCCCATTGGCCATGATCCTCATGAGCTGATCGCCTACCTGACGGCAAGATTCGAAGATTTCACCTACGCGGAGGTCGAAGCTGAGCTGCGATCTCTCTTTTCCTCCATGTACAACTTAAGCATCACAGAGACTGTCGAGGTGCGATACCGCACCGAAACCCGTTACTGTGAACTTCCCATGATTTCTCCTACTCAACACTAATTAATTCCATAATGAACCTATTTAAATTAAGGAATAGAGGCTGTTCCCCACGTTTTCGGTTGCGGAAATGCGGGGTTTTTAATCTTATTATTTCCACGAACCATCTCCCCAGCTTAGTTTCACTGATATTGAGGCTTCGCTCGAAGAATAAATACCTTGGGTGACCGTTGAGCTGGACTTTAAAGCGATCGTCTTGCCCGCCAGCCTTCAGGGCGGAAGCGGGCCGGACATCCAGCACCTTATCAATCAAATACTCCCAGCCATCTTTTTAAAGCGAGCTTACTTGGGACAGATTTTCTTCTTCCGTAAAGGAAGCAATGATGGCTATATAGACCTTTGACTCAGAATTCACGTGTCGAGATCACTATTCGATATATACTTCACAATATCGCTGTTGGAATGAATGGTTATTCAATCAGCCCTATTTTTCGCTATATGGTTCAAAACTTGAAATCCAGGAGTTCGGGTGGTACTTCCAGTTCTTTGACAACGGAGAAGAAGAAGGTATCCTCACTGAGGCGATGCGCAAACATATCATCATCCAGAAGATACTCTGTAGTAAAAAGATTGGCTTCGTACTTCATCTGGGACGAAGTTTCATTAAGCGAAAAACCTTGGGAAGGCTTCATCTTGGCTGCTTTATGGTTATATGCTTTTTTTGATTGATACAGGAAGAAACCCTTGCAGGAGATTTGTGTCTTGCCTAGGGCAGCACATTAATGATGCGCCCTATGGAATGAGCCGGTCTCCAGGGATCAGGCTCATCATATTAACGCATTATGCAGGATCATTCCAGCAAATTATTTTTATCGACATGTAATCACTTTCATAAGAACTGATGAACTCATTTCATATTCTCATTCAGGAAAAATTCATTAAAGACTATTAAAGCAAATTGTCTGTCCAAAACTAAGGACAGGACCTCTATTCCGAGCAGAATCAAGCTGCCAGGATGACATTGGCATCGCCATCGAAGCTCAGGATGTGGTGGATAAACGCTCATTGCCTAAGTGCTGAGAGAGAAATCAAGTAAAAGCAGAGGCATTCCTTGCAGTAAGGAGTGCCTCTGCTTGATGGCGGAAGCGGTGGGATTCGAACCCACGGAACCCATGAGGTTCAACTGATTTCGAGTCAAAGTCCTCTATTTATACTTTAGGGAAAAACAGAGAACTGAGCCGCCAATAGCGGAAGCTGACAAACCCAGTGGTTTCAAGGCTTTTCAAGCCATTAGACTCTCAAAATCGAAGAAACCCTTGTGCTGCAAGGAGTTCGAATATTTTCCGATTTTGAGCCGATTCAGGGGAGAAAAAAGCCTTTTGGGGAGAATTAGGGGAGAACGACACAGCTCAATCACACAAACAACAGCGCAGAAGACACCTACCGTCAACTGAAAAAGGAAAGGTGGAATCTGCATGATAGAGAAGTTCCAGGACTATGCGGAGATCAAAAAAGCATATCCAAAAACGATGAGCAAGGATCAGTTTTATCGCGTTGCTCACATCAGCAAAGCGACGGCGCTCTTCTTGCTTCAAAGCGGTCTTGTTCCGTGCAAGGACTCCGGCAAGAAAACGCGCCGATATACGATTAAGACAAAAGATGTCATCCATTATCTGCAAGAGCGGATTGTCAGCCCAGAAAAGTTCCAAGCCGTTGACGGATGGTACATGACCCGTTCTGGATATGGGAAATCCAGAAATACTGGCAAGGACAAGCTGATGTCCCTCACCCCGGAGCAAAATGAATTGCTTCGGCAGTATTTCGAAAACGAGCTGATAGGCTACGATGATCTGATGAACACCTATGAGTTCTCAACCTTTTTAGGCTACTCCCGTACAACGGTGATTAGCTGGTGCAACCAGAAGAAGCTAAAAGCATTCAGCATATCGGGCAGCTTGCTCATTCCAAAAATTACAGCCGCCGAGTTTCTTGCCTCACCGAAGGCTTACTGCATCAGTCCAAAGTCATTCCGGCACAAGCTTTTCATTGAAGACTTCTACTCAAAATACAATATCTAAGCCAACAACCGAAAAATCTCCCCGTTATTGCACTGCGCACAGCAGAACAATGACGGGGCTTTTTTATATTTATATGAAGATTGGAGGGAAACCGATGTACCCCAGAGGATGCACTGTGGCATTCGATGTTTTGATGAAAGAAACGCCTTATGACCACTTCGATAGCGGCTGCGATGGAATCTGCCCGGAATGCCGGACTTGCCGTTTCCATCGCCCGTTCTGGAAATACCAGACTTGTGTTTTCACACAATGCCCCTATTCCCCGGTAACGCTGTCTACACTGCGCTGCCAGCATGATCAGGCAAAGGAGTGTTGAGCAGATGGCAGTCTACCGCGTAAACAAAAACCGTGGCTATACCGTTATGGCGAACTTTCACCTCCGAGACAAAAATCTGTCTCTCAAGGCAGTAGGGCTTCTCTCCAAAATGCTCTCTTTTAACGACGGCTGGAAGTTCTCCACACGCGGTCTTTCGGCAATCTGCAAGGAAGGTCCCGATGCGATCCTCTCCGCTCTGCGTGAGCTTGAGCGAGGCGGGTATCTTGTCCGTCATCGAAGCAGGGACAGTAAAGGCAGAATGAATTGCATGGTTTTTGAGATTTATGAGGAACCTCAGCCCACTTCACCAGATACGGAACAGCCACACATGGAAAATCCCGATGTGGATAAGCCAGATGTGGAAAAGCCTTGCAGGGATAATCCCTCACAAAGAAATACTAATCCAGTAATTACCCAAGAAAGAAATAACTCTTTGAGCAATTATCAATCCATCAATCTTGATGGGACGGATGGGATGGAAAAGCGAGCGCAATATGAAGAGTTAATCCGGGATAATCTTGAGCTTGACATTCTCACTCAAAATCAGCGTTTTGATACAGATCGTGTAAATGAGATGGTCGAAATCATGCTGGATGCCGTATGCTCCACAAGCCCTACTATCCGCATCAATGGCGAGGATATGCCACAGCAAGTGGTGAAATCCCGCTTTCTAAAATTGAACAGCAGCCACATAGAGTATGTCCTTCATGCGATGGATGAATGCCCCTCAGACATTCGGAATATCAGGGCTTATATGCTCACGACGCTCTATAATGCACCGCTGACGATGGACAACTACTATTCTGCCCTTGTGAATCATGACATGAACAGCGGCAGACAATTTCGATGAAGGAGGTCTGGATCATGAGCGTATTTCACTACCACGGAGGCTTGCCGCCTTAGAGGTTGTAAATCCCTTCGATTCTCAGAAAGGAGGTTCCTATGCAGGATGAAGTAAATACCAAAGTCGTTGCTATCGCAATCAGGGGCGGTAAAATCACTGCTGAGATTCTGGAAAAAGCACTCAAGAAGTTCATCGAGGAAATTGAGAAAGCGCAAAAAACCGCCTCTCAGCCAAAGACATACCGGGGAAAGCAAACCATCAAACACCTCGTTGAGCAAAATGCCGCAATCAGCAATATCGAAGTGACAGACGGAAATATCAAGGCATTTGAGCGGACTGCCAGCAAGTATGGTATCGACTACGCACTCAAAAAAGATATTTCTGAACATCCTCCGCGTTACCTTGTTTTTTTCAAGGGGTGCGATGTCGATGTAATGACTCAGGCATTCAAAGAGTTTTCCGCAAGGACGGTCAAGCAGAAGGACAAGCCTTCTCTCAAGCAAAAGCTCTCCCGCAGCATGGAGCAAACCAAAGCGCAGCATAAAGAAAGGGCGAAGATCAAGGCGAAGGATCGAGGCGTCGAGCTATGAAAAAACAGCTTGACATCAAAAAGCTTATCCTTCTCAATCTCCCCTATGTGTTTGCGTTCTACTTCATGGACAAAATTGCTGCTGTTTTTCGTATGGCTCCCGGTACTGAGTTCATTGATAAACTCACCGGGGGCTTTGCTAATTTCGGCAGCGCATTCACCAATCCTTTACCCAGCTTCAACCCGACAGATTTGCTCATTGGACTGGCGGCAGGAGCCTTACTCAAACTGGCAGTCTACATCAAGGGTAAAAATCGGAAGAAGTTCCGGCAGGGAGAGGAATACGGTTCTGCTCGATGGGGCAAGCCGGAGGACATCAGACCGTACATGGATGCGGATTTTTCCAATAATGTTATTCTCACTCAAACAGAGGCTCTGACGATGACCAGCCGTCCCAAACAGCCCAAATATGCCCGAAACAAAAATGTTTTGGTCATTGGCGGCTCTGGATCAGGTAAAACAAGGTTCTTCGTCAAGCCAAATATCATGCAGTGTACTTCGAAGGATTTCCCGGTTAGCTTTGTGGTCACTGATCCGAAAGGCACTTTATTGGTCGAATGCGGCAAAATGCTTGAGAAAAACAGATATGCCATAAAGAGCCTGAATACCATCAACTTCAAGAAGTCGATGCACTACAACCCCTTTTCTTACATCCGTTCTGAAAAAGACATTCTGAAACTGGTCAATACGATTATCGCCAATACGAAGGGAGATGGCGATAAGTCCGGTGAAGATTTCTGGGTGAAGGCAGAAAAGCTCTATTACACAGCCCTCATCGGCTATATCTGGTACGAGGCACCGGAACACGAGAAAAACTTTACAACCTTGCTCGAAATGATCAATGCCTCAGAAGCCAGAGAGGATGATGAGACCTTCAAGAATCAGGTGGATTTGATGTTCGATGAGTTGGAAGCCCGCGAGCCTGACCACTTTGCGGTGAAGCAATACCGCAAATATAAGCTTGCGGCGGGCAAAACTGCGAAATCGATTCTGATTTCCTGCGGTGCGCGGCTTGCTCCATTTGACATAGCTGAACTTCGAGAGCTGATGAGCTATGACGAAATGGAGCTTGATACCCTCGGAGATCGCAAAACAGCTCTCTTTGTGATTATTTCCGATACCGACGATACCTTCAACTTCGTGGTGGCAATCATGTATTCCCAGATGTTCAACTTGCTCTGCAATAAGGCAGATGACTTTTACAATGGCAGATTACCTGTCCATGTCCGCTGCCTTCTGGATGAGTTTGCCAATATCGGTCAGATACCCAAGTTTGACAAGCTCATCGCCACCATCCGCAGCCGGGAGATTTCCGCAGCCATCATTTTGCAGTCGCAGTCTCAGCTCAAGACCATCTACAAGGATGCAGCCGATACCATTATTGGCAACTGCGATGCGACTCTCTTCCTCGGCGGCAAGGAAAAATCCACTTTGAAGGAACTCAGTGAGGTGCTGGGGCGTGAGACAATCGACCTATACAACACCTCAGAAACCCGTTCCACAAACAATTCTTATGGGCTGAACTATCAGAAGCTCGGAAAGGAGTTGATGTCTCAGGACGAAATCGCTGTTATGGACGGAGCTAAATGTATTTTGCAGCTTAGAGGCGTGAGACCTTTTCTCAGTGACAAGTACGATATTACGAAGCATCCAAGATACAAGCTGCTCTCGGACTATGATAAGCGTAATGCCTTTGACATTGAAAAATACCGTTCCCGCAAGCTGGTGGTAAAGCCCACTGACAAGTTCGATCTCTATGATATGGGCGAGATCGAATCTGAATGAAGCCCCGTCTTGTACTGCGCAATGAAGCAGAACAACGACGGGGCTTCTATTTTTTTGCCCATTTTTGATTATCCACAAAACGGAAAACAACAAGGAGGACACTTTATGCAGTTTATCACTCAGGCAGTTACGGTTCTGCAGACGCTCGTTATCGCTCTCGGCGCTGGTCTTGCGGTTTGGGGCGTGGTCAACCTGATGGAAGGCTACGGCAATGATAATCCGGGCGCGAAAAGTCAGGGGATCAAGCAGCTCATGGCGGGTGGCGGTGTGGTTCTCATCGGCACTACGCTCATTCCGCTCCTGTCCGGTCAGTTCGGCTAATCGAAAGCCGGTAATACGCTGGGAGGGCGTTGAGAAACACGCCCTCCCTCTATTTTTTTACTTATCAAGGAGGATTTTTTATGCAGTTTATCACTCAGGCAGTTACCGTTTTGCAGACGCTCGTTATCGCCCTCGGCGCTGGTTTGGCGGTTTGGGGTGTGGTCAACCTGATGGAAGGCTACGGCAACGATAATCCGGGCGCGAAATCACAGGGGATCAAGCAGCTTATGGCGGGTGGCGGCGTGGTTTTGATCGGCACTACGCTGATCCCTCTGCTGTCCGGCTTGTTCGGCTAATCAAGTCAATCCAGCTTAACCGAAAGGTGGTGAAATATTGGGCAGCATCTTAGAAAAAATCGAAGAAGCGATTAAAGAACTGCTCATCGGGTGGATTGAAAACAACCTGACCAATATGTTCACCGATGTCAACGACAAGGTAGGCGCAATAGCTGGCGAGGTTGGAAGAACACCTTCCTCATGGAACAGCGGAATATTCCAGATGATCCGGGGACTATCCGAAAATGTGATAGTCCCCATCGCTGGTATCATTATCACCTTTGTCCTATGCTACGAGCTGATTTCCATGATCACCGAGAAAAACAATATGCACGAGATGGACACATGGATGTTCTTCAAGTGGTTTTTCAAAGCTGCTGTGGCGATCTACCTCGTTACCAATACCTTTGACATCGTGATGGCGGTGTTTGACATCGGTCAGAATGTTGTTTCAGGTGCAGCCGGAATTATCAACGGCAGCACAAATATCGACATACAATCTACGCTCGATTCAATGCGCACCGGCATGGAGGCAATGGAAATCGGTGAACTGCTCGGTTTATCCATAGAAACGCTGGTCATCAGCCTATGCCTCAAAATCATGTCCATTCTCATCATGGTCATCCTCTATGGTCGAATGATTGAGATATATTGCACGGTCAGCGTCGCGCCAATTCCCATCGCAACCATGAGTAACCGCGAATGGGGCAGCATCGGGACGAACTATCTCAAGGGATTGTTTGCACTGGCGTTTCAGGGCTTCCTCATCATGATTTGCGTGGGGATTTATGCGGTCCTCATCAACAACATGATCATTGCAGCAAATATCCATTCGGCATTGTTCTCTGTTGCAGCGTACACGGTCATTCTGTGCTTCTCGCTGTTCAAAACAGGCGCACTTGCCAAGTCAATCTTCAATGCCCACTAAGGAAGGAGGGTCAGTTTGCAAAAGTATTCCGTTATCTATGCCGATCCTCCGTGGCAATATCGGACCTACTCCAAGAAAGGACAGGGACGGTCGGCTGAAAGTCATTATCCGACAATGAGCATTGAGGACATCAAGGCTCTTCCCGTGAAGGAGCTTGCAGCAAAAGACTGTGCGCTCTTCATGTGGATTACATTCCCATGCTTGCAGGAGGCGTTACAAGTCCTTGAAGCATGGGGATTTTCGTATAAAACCGTGGCTTTTGTTTGGATAAAGCAAAACCGCGTCAGTGATGGACTCTTTTGGGGCATGGGCTACTGGACACGCGCCAATGCGGAACTCTGCATTCTTGCCACAAAGGGACATCCGAAGCGGGCAAACTCCGGTGTCCATCAGGTTATCGTCAGCCATATCGAGCAGCATTCCAAAAAACCGGATGAGACCCGCGAACGCATTGTTCAGCTCATGGGTGATGTTCCACGCATTGAGCTTTTCGCAAGGCAATCGCCCGAAGGCTGGGATGTGTGGGGCAACGAGGTTGAATGCAGTATCGAGCTGTCATCGGAGGAAGCGCCATGCTCCGTCTAAAGCCCGTCTCGCTCAAAGAGGCAAATGAATATGTGAAGCAGCATCAACGCCATCATAAGCCGGTTGCCGGTCATAAGTTTTCCATTGGATGTTTGTCAGATGGAGAGCTTGCCGGGGTGGTGATCGCCGGACGCCCGGTTAGCCGCTATCTGGACGATGGGTGGACGCTTGAGGTCACTCGGCTCTGTACCAACGGTGAAAAAAACGCTTGCAGTTTCCTCTATGGTGCTGCGGCAAGGGCTGCTGCGGCAATGGGCTATGACCGCATTATCACCTATACGCTCGAATCCGAAAACGGCGCAAGCTTGAGAGCTTCTGGCTGGACTTGTCAGGGCGTTGCCGGTGGGCTGTGTTGGACAGGCAAGCGAAAACCGCCGGATGAGCGCTATCCGGCTCAAATGAAGCTTCGCTATGAAAAGAAACTGCGAAAGGAGGTTTCCAATGGCATTTGTACCGGTCCCGAAGGATCTTAATCGCGTGAAGACAAAAGTTATGTTTAACCTGACAAAGCGGCAGCTTATCTGTTTTTCGGTGGCTGCGGCAGTCGGCACTCCGGTTTTCTTTCTCACAAAGACCTCTCTTGGTTTGTCAACGGCAGCAATGCTGATGGTTGTCATTATGCTTCCGTTCATCTTCTTCGCGCTCTATGAGAAGGATGGACAACCGGCTGAAAAAATCCTCGGTCATGTGGTGAAATCCATGTTTCTGAGGGACAAGGTGCGTCCTTATCGCACGAATAATCTCTACGCTGTAATTCAGCAGGAAATCAAAGAACAGGAGGAATTGCAGATTGAACAAAAGACCGCAAAAGACCGCAAAGTCTAAAATGACGATAAAAAACGGCAAGGTGTACGGCGATGCACTTTCCGCTGAGGAAAAGAAGAAAATCGTCATGCAGAAGAGAAAGGACAAGAAGGCTCGGAAAGTTCCCAAGTCTGCCCAGCAGACGATTCCTTATGTGGAAATGTGCCGTGACGGCATTTGCAAGGTGAATAGCCGCCTCTACACCAAAACCATTCGCTACAACGACATCAACTATCAGCTTGCCCAGAACGAGGACAAGACTGCAATCTTTGAGAATTGGTGCGACTTCCTCAACTACTTTGACAGCTCGATTTTTGTCCAGCTTTCCTTTATCAATCAGAGAACGAACATCAATGAGTTCAAGAAGTCCATTCAAATCCCTGAGCGGGATGATCCCTTCAATGACATCCGCACGGAGTATTCCGGTATGTTACAGGAACAGCTTGCCAAAGGCAACAACGGCTTGCTCAAGCGCAAGTACATCACCTTTGGCGTTGAGGCAGACTCGCTGCGTACCGCAAAGCCCAAGCTTGAGCGCATTGAAAGCGACATCCTGAACAATTTCAAGACACTCGGCGTAAAAACCGAGCCTCTTTCCGGCTATGAACGGTTGAAGGTGCTGCATGATGTGTTCAACATGGACACCAATGAGCCGTTCCGCTTCTCCTTCGATATGGTGGCTCGCACCGGGCTTAGCTCGAAGGACTTCATCGCCCCCACCTCGTTTGACTTCCGTGAAGGGAAATGCTTCAAGATGGGCAAAACCATTGGCGCGGTCAGCTTTTTGCAGATTCTCGCGCCGGAACTCAATGACCGTATGTTGGCTGATTTTCTCGACATGGACAGCAACATCACGGCCAATTTTCATATCCGTACTATTGATCAGGCAAAGGCAATCAAGAGCATCAAGTCGAAAATCACGGATCTCGACAAGATGAAGATTGAAGAGCAGAAGAAGGCTGTCCGGTCCGGCTACGACATGGACATCATCCCTTCTGACCTTGCAACCTTTGGCGGTGAAGCAAAGCGGCTTTTGCAGGATCTCCAGACGCGAAATGAGCGGATGTTCCTCGTGACAATCATCCTGATGAACACTGCGAACTCCCGCCAGAAGCTTGAGAATGCCGTTTTCCAGACTGCCTCCATCGCTCAGAAATACAACTGTGCGCTCAAGCGTCTGGACTTTCAGCAGGAGGAAGGGCTGATGTCCTCTCTTCCCATCGGCATCAATCAGGTGGAAATCGAGCGTGGGCTGACAACTTCCTCGACGGCAATCTTTGTCCCGTTTACGACGCAGGAGCTTTTCCAACACGGGGAAGCTCTTTATTATGGGCTGAATGCGCTGTCCAATAACATGATCTTGGTTGACCGGAAGCAGCTCAAAAACCCGAACGGGCTGATCCTCGGAACACCCGGCAGCGGTAAGTCCTTCTCCGCGAAAAGAGAGATGACGAATGCCTTTCTGATTACTGATGATGACATCATCGTGTGTGATCCGGAGGCCGAGTATTATCCTCTTGTTCAGAAGCTCGGAGGTCAGGTTATCCGCATTTCTCCCATCAGCCCGGATTACATCAACCCTCTGGACATCAATGTGAACTACTCCGAAGAGGAAAACCCGCTGACGCTGAAATCCGACTTTATCCTTTCCATGTGTGAGCTGATCGTTGGCGGCAAGGACGGGCTGCAACCGGTGGAAAAGACCATCATTGACCGGAGAGTCCGCATGGTCTATCAGGACTATCTTGCCAATCTCATCCCTGAGAAAATGCCGATTCTCGAAGACCTTTACAACATTCTGCGCAACCAGAAGGAGCCGGAAGCGCAGCGGATCGCCACTGCCCTTGAGATTTATGTGCATGGCTCTTTGAATGTCTTCAACCACAGGACGAATGTGGATGTCAATAACCGCTTTGTCTGTTATGACATTAAAGAGTTGGGAAAGCAGCTTAAAAAGCTGGGAATGCTTGTCGTTCAGGATCAGGTCTGGAATCGTGTTACCATCAACCGCTCGCAGCACAAGGCTACGCGCTACTACATGGATGAGTTCCACCTTCTTTTGAAGGAAGAGCAGACCGCAGCATACTCCGTCGAGATTTGGAAGCGGTTTAGAAAATGGGGCGGGATTCCTACCGGGATTACTCAAAATGTGAAGGATCTGCTTGCTTCCAGAGAGATTGAAAACATCTTCGAAAACTCTGATTTTGTCTATCTGCTGAATCAGGCATCCGGCGATAGGCAGATTCTCTCGAAGGCGTTGAATATCTCCCCCAGCCAGCAGAACTACATTACCAACTCCAATGCCGGTGAAGGACTGATCTTCTACGGCTCGACCATCGTCCCATTCAAGGACAACTTCCCGACGGACACGATGCTTTATCGAATTATGACCACCAAACCCGATGAAATGCTTTAAGGAGGATTTTGAATATGAACAAGAACACCAATCAGAATATTGAGGCGATGGTAGAGGAAATGACCGAGCTTTACGGCGATACGCCCGTTGAGCTGACCTTCCGCGAGGTAAAGGAGGGCATCGACATCCTCTTCGGCTTGATGGGGCTTACGGTTGAGCTGGTCAACCTGATCCGCGAGGAGTCCGAGCTGAAAAAGCACCACAGAGCCTACCTTCATGTCAGAGAGGCAATCGACAAGTGCGTCGCTGAGGTTGCCGAGCATATCTCCGACACACTTGATTCCTTCATCGACAAGGAGCAGATGACGCGCTGTGGGGATTTTCCCTTTGCCGAGGCTAATGATTACGACGAAACTGTCACGCTGCCGAAAGAGAAATATGACCTTATGGTCGAGGATCTGCTGACGATGGCAGAGCTGATTGTGATGGTTTCGGATATGCGCACGAAGGATGTCCGCGTTATCGGGGAGCTGGGCAAGTATGTTCCCGCCTTTGCCGCCTTTGAGAAAGGGCGGCTTTCTCTTTACCGCGAGGCTGCGAAAGAGGCTGAGGAAATTGTTGAGCGCTGGGATGAAGAGTTGGACAGAGACTTTGAGCCGGACGAGTATTTCTCTGACTGAGATACGGAAAGCCCATCACTGCACATGGCAGTGATGGGCTTGAGGCTCAGATAACAGTGTCATCCAGCAGGAAATCTATGATGCCGATATTCAGAATGCCGTTATCATCGTACCAGCGCTTGCGAATGTCATGCCGCACAATGATCTTTGGGAAGGAATCCCCGGTCAGGTCGAGGGGCTTATTCTCCGTTATGGCTTTTTCCTCCGTCCCCAGTGCATAAGCAGATTGGATGTAGGTCTTCCTGCCTCCGGCGTTCGCTATGAAATCAATCTCTCGTGCCACCTGAGATACATTGCCCTTACTGTTTTTTTCGCTGGAATACACGATCCCGATGTCAACCGCACACTCTCGGATCATCAGCTCATTGTAGATGATGTTTTCCATGATATGCGTCGGTTCCTGCTGCCGGAAGCCAATCCGCGCATTCCGCAGACCGAGGTCTTCACAGTAATACTTGTTGGGGTAGTCGAAGTAGCTCTTGCCCTTCACATCCCAGCGCTTGCATTCGGTGAACAGGAAAGCGTCAGACAGATGATCCATGTAGGACTTTACGGTGTTCAGGGCAACGACATTCTCTCCGGCGCGTTTTTGCTTGGAGTTGATAGTGTCGGCAACCCGCGTCGGATTGGTGAGCGAGCCGATGGAGGAACAGAGCAGATCAAGGATTGAGGACAACACATCCTCCCGCTGAATATGCTTGCGCTCCACGATGTCCTTCAGGTAAACCTCAGAGAACAGCGAGCTGAGATAGGTCATCTTGGCTGCATCGGTTGGACGGGACAGGATCAGCGGCATCCCGCCGTAGAAGGCGTAGTTGTCAAAAGCCTCGCTCTTATCCCCACCCACGGCAGAATAGTATTCCGCAAAGCTGAGAGGATGCACACGGATTTCATCGCTGCGCCCCCGAAACTCGGTGAGGATGTCAGAGGACAGCATCCTTGAGTTGCTGCCGGTGACATAGATGTCCAGATGGGACAGGGATTTCAAGTCGTTCAATGCGTCGTAAAAGGTGATCTTCTTCCCGTCTGCGTTGTAGGGATTCGGCACTTCATCGGACATTTGAATCTCGTCAACAAAAAGATAGAATTGCTCATCTTTGCCTTCTACCATCTCCCGGACAGCCGATGTTAGCTCCAAGGGATTGCGGAAACGAATGTCCCGTGCCAAGTCAAGCTCAAAGGACAGAATGTGATCCTCCTGTACGCCCTGACCGAGCAGATAGTCCCGAAATAGGTTGCCCAGCAGATAGGACTTCCCGCAGCGTCGAATGCCGGTGATGACCTTCACCTGTCCGTCCCACATGAAAGAAATGATTTTATTCAAATAGCGATCCCGTTTGATTTCCATAAGCACCTCCGTTGAAAACTTACTCGCTTTATTGTGCTACTTTTCAATGAGTATTATACACCAGTCAGAGAGCGAAAACAAGCACTTCATTGAAAAGTTACATATATCTTTTCCGTAGTTTTCAATGGACTGCTTTACAATCCATTTTATGAAGGAGTTGATCCCTATACAGTTTGACACAATTTATACCGGTGACTGCCTTGAGGTTCTGCGAACGCTTCCCGATGAGAGCGTCCATTGCTGCGTGACCTCCCCTCCGTATTACGCACTGCGAGATTACGGCATGGAAGAACAGATTGGCAGAGAAACCACCCCGAAAGAATACATTTCACGCCTGACGGATGTTTTTACAGAAGTCAGGCGTGTTTTGCGCTCTGATGGAACACTGTGGCTGAACATCTCAGATACCTATGCCGGAAAAGGCAATCAAGGTGATTTTGTTGACCCGAAAAATCCGCATGGCAGAAACGGTCAGTCTGTGGCACTTAATTACAAGGTTGAGGGCTGCAAGCCAAAGGACATGATCGGCATTCCGTGGATGCTGGCATTTGCACTGCGAGATAGCGGCTTGTATCTGAGAAACGACATCATCTGGATGAAGGAAAACCCCATGCCTGAAAGTGTCAAAGACCGCTGTGCCAGATGCTACGAGCATATCTTCCTGTTCTCTAAATCCAAGAAGTATTTCTTTGACCATAAAGCCATTTCTGAGCCGATTGCCCCGGCAACGGCACAGCGACTCAAGCGTGGGATGAAGGGCGGCAACAAGTTTGGCTGCGCAATACCCGGTCAGACGCAGCAGCAGACCATCAATCGTCCCCGTGAACATGGTGAAATCACAGATGATATGATCAATCCTCTTCGCAATAAGCGTGATGTCTGGCTCATCAACACCATTCCGTTCAAGGGAAAGCATTACGCAGCATACCCTCCGAAGCTCGTTGAGACCTGTCTGCTTGCCGGATGCCCGGAGGACGGGACTGTCCTTGATCCCTTTATGGGCAGCGGAACAACGGGAATGGTTGCCAAGCAGCTCAACCGGCATTATGTCGGGATTGAGCTGAATCCTGAGTTCACAGAGCTTGCCGAGGCGAGGATTCGAGGTGATATTTAATGCCCCGTGAAGAGTATAAGCCAAAGGACAAAACTGTTCTTCGGATGTCGCGGGATGGCGCTGTTGAAGACAATCTCACGGCTGAGACTTCCGAACGCATTTCAAAGCGACCGGAAGACGCCCAGCTCACAAAGCCCCGCGACGATGACGCTCCCATCCGTCCTGAAAATGCAGATGCTCTGCCGGTAGGCAACACCACAGCCACCCCGCCTTCTGTTTCTGAGCTTCATGCCGCCCCTGTGTCGGCGGGAAGTGTTGTTGCAAAAACCATCATCACGCACAAAATACGCAAGGCTCATCAGGTGGAAGCGCTCGATGGCACGGAGGTAATGGAAAAGGCGGCTGAAACCGCTGCCGATAAACCGGATTTAAATGCTCCGGCACCCACAAAGAAAATCGAGCGGCTTGCATCCAAAGCGGAAAAAGCGCATGACCGTCTGGACGCTGCTCGTGAAGCCCTCCCGACGAGAAAAGTCCTCAAAAAAGAGCGTGTTTTCGACGATGCAAAAGGCAAGGCAACAACGAAACTGCGATTTGAAGATGAGATCAAGAAGCCAAAAAGTCAGGGTAAAATCCAGTTTGAGGCTGAGAAAGCAGTCCGCAAGGTGGGCGATACCCTTGCTTCCGGTATTCACGGGAAAATCCATGAGGTTGAGCAGGACAACTCCGCAGTCGAGGCGGCTCATAGGACTGAAATCGTAGTGGAGGCTGCTGCCGCCCATTATCACCATCATAGGCAGAGCAAAGCAAATAAGCCATTTGAGAAGGTTTCAAGACTGGAACACAAGGCTGAAATCGCAGATGCCAAGCTGAATTACGAAAGGACAGCACAGGAGCATCCCGAAATCAAGAAGCAGGATATGAACAAGCACTATCAGCGTCAGAACATCAAGAAGGAATATGCTGTGGCGCGAAAAACCGGTTCTCAAACCGCTGGCACAGCTACAACCCACACCGGCAAAAAATCGCGTGAGAAGGCAGCAGATAAGGTCAAGGAGTTCTTCTCCAAGAATAAGAAGGTCTTCGTCTGGATAGGTGCTGGCGCATTGATTCTTGTCCTTCTCTCAGCCGGTATCAGTTCATGTACCGCCATGTTCACATCGTCTGGCTCAGCGGTGATTGCTTCCTCCTATCTGAGCGAGGACAGTGATATGCTCGGCGCAGAAGCCCAGTATTCCCAGATGGAGGCTGATCTTCAACACAAGCTGGACAACTACGAAAGCCTCTATCCCGGTTACGATGAGTACCACTACGATTTGGATGAGATTGAACACGATCCCTATGTGCTGATCTCCATCCTCTCTGCGCTGCATGAAGGGACCTTTACCATTGATGAAGTGCAGGACACTCTTCAAATGCTGTTTGAAAAGCAGTACATCCTCACGGAAACGGTGGTAAAGGAACGGCGATATTACATTGAAACAGATACCTGGACCGACGAGGACGGCGTTTCCCATACGGACAGCTACCGGGTGTATTACGATTACTTCATCTGTACCGTCACGCTGGAAAACTTCAATTTGAGCCATGTGCCGGTCTACATCATGTCTCAGGATCAGCTTTCCATGTATGCCACCTATATGTCTGGGGTCGGCAATCGAGAAGACCTGTTTCCAAACTCCGATTATGTGGACAAGTATATTACCAATCCCCCGGAAGAATACGAGGTCAATGCCGAGTACCTTTCTGACGCCAAGTTCTCCACGCTCATTGAAGAGGCAGAGAAATACCTGAACTATCCTTATGTTTGGGGCGGCTCCAATCCCGATACATCCTTCGACTGTTCGGGATTTGTTTCTTATGTCCTGACCAACAGCGGACTTGTCAACACCGGCAGACTTGGTGCGCAAGGGCTTTATAACATCTGCTCGCCCGTTTCCAGCGCCAATGCAAAGCCCGGTGATCTCATCTTTTTTGTCGGGACATATGACACCCCCGGTGTTTCCCATGTGGGAATCTATGTTGGGGACAATGTGATGCTCCACTGCGGCGATCCCATCCAATACACATCCATCAGCTCTTCCTACTGGCAGTCCCACTTCTATGCCTTCGGAAGACCGAATTACTAACCGAAAGGAGATGCTTCTATGAATCCGAAATATCAGAAGGTCTGTGCTGAAATTGCAAAGACCGAAAAGAAAATCGAAGACCTTCAGGCGCAGCTCAAAGAGCTGTGCGACAAGCGAACTGAGCTTGAAAACCTTGAGATCATCAATACCGTCCGGGCTATGGTCATGGACAAGGATCAGGTGATGGCGTTCCTCTCCACCATGAAACCCGCCAAGCCGGAAAAAAAGCATATGGAGGTAACTGAGAATGAATAAGAAAAAGGGCTTTCGCTTCCTCTTCGCGATGATGCTTTGCCTTGTGCTGATGTGCTGCTTCTCCGTGTCCGCATTTGCTTATGCGGATGACACGGATCAGGAGCTTCCCATCACTGAGGCTACGCAGCCGGAGGAAGCGCCGGATGTCAAACTGGAGCCGGTCACAGACGGCGAGCCGATTGCGGATGAGGGGAATGCCTACACCCGTGATCTGCTTTATGATAAAGCAACCAACAAGCAGTTCATCACCGTTCAGACGAAAAATGGCAATACTTTTTTTATCGTGATCGACTACGACGCTCCGGTAAACGATGAAGAGGAACAGTATCAGACTTACTTCCTGAACATGGTGGATGACAGCGATCTGCTTGCACTGCTGGATGAAGACACGGTTTCCGGTCTGACCACCTGTACTTGCACAGAGAAGTGTGTTGCAGGAGATGTCAATACGGAATGCCCGGTTTGCAAGACCAATATGAGCGAATGCAGCGGAAAGTCTTCTGCCCCGGAGACTCCTATGCCGGATGAAGAGCAAGAACAGCCTGATGAGAAACAGCCTGAAAAAAACTCCAATATGGTCATGATCGTCGTTGTCATCGCTATCGCCGGTATTGGCGGCGCAGCTTATTACTATTTCCGGTTTGTCCGTGGCAAGAAGCAGCCGGATGAAGACTTGGATTTCTTTGACGATGAAGGCTATGAGGAAGAAGCCTACATCAACGAGGACAAAGAGCCTGATATTGCCGCAGATGATGAGGAAAGTCCTTCTGCTGCGGAGGATGAAGAGGAATAACAAGGATGCCCGTCACAGCAAAAATGTGACGGGCATTTTCTTTTCCCAATGCAGAACGACTCAATCATAATTTTATGCAGGAGGTTTTCGATTGATTTTAGTTATCGCTGAAAAACCAAGCGTTGCCCAGTCCATTGCGAAGGTCATAGGTGCTTCTTCCCGCAAGGACGGGTATCTCGAAGGAAACGGCTACATCGTATCGTGGTGTGTCGGTCATCTGGTTGGGCTTGCGGATGCAAGCAGCTATGATGAGCGGTATGCCAAATGGAATTACAATGATCTCCCCATTATCCCGAAGGACTGGCTTTTCGAAGTCCCGAAGGATAAAACGCAGCAATTTAAGGTGCTGCGAAATCTCATGCAGGATCAGCGTGTTACCGAGCTGGTCTGCGCCACCGATGCCGGGCGTGAGGGCGAGCTGATCTTCCGTCTGGTTTATCGTAAAGCCGGATGTGCAAAGCCCTTCAAGCGCCTCTGGATCAGTTCTCTTGAGGATTCAGCCATCCGGGAGGGCTTCCATCATCTGCATGACAGCAGTGAGTACGACAAGCTCTATGAGGCGGCGCTGAGCCGGTCAAAAGCTGACTGGATTGTCGGCATCAATGGAACACGGCTTTTCACCACGCTCTATCACAAGCGGCTGATCGTTGGGCGTGTTCAAACTCCCACGCTGGCTATGCTGGTCGAGCGTGAGGGCAAGATTAACGCCTTCAAAAAAGAAAAGTACCACAATGTCCATGTTGCGAAGGATGGACTGACCGCCGATATGGAGAAGGTCAAAACCGAGGATGAAGCAAAAATGATAGCGGCAGCTTGTGATAAAAAGCAAGCTGTCGTTTCTTCTGTGACACGGGAGACAAAGACTGTCAATCCTCCAAAGCTATACGATTTGACCACCTTGCAGCGAGAGGCTAACCGCTATTACAGCTTCACCGCGCAGCAGACCCTTGAATTGGTGCAGTCCCTCTACGAAAAGAAGCTCCTGACTTATCCCCGTACAGACAGCCAGTTTATCACTGATGATATGGAAGGCACTGTGCGTCAGGTCATCGGCATTGTCTGCCAAAAGGTTGCGCTCTTTCATGGCACGAGCTGTGAGCCGAACATAAAACGCATTACCAACAATGCCAAGGTCACGGATCACCATGCGATTATCCCGACCGTTCAGCTCGAAAGGCAGGACATATCTGCGCTACCTGAATCCGAGCAGAAGATTCTCCGTCTGGTTTCTATGCGGCTTCTGTCGGCAACCGGCGAAAAGCATATCTATGATGAAACTTCTGTCACGCTGTCCTGTGAGGGTTATGCGTTTAAGGCAAAGGGGAAAACCATCGTTCAGAACGGCTGGAAGGCTTTTGAGCAGCGCTTCCGGGATGCACTCAAGAGCAAAGAAAAGGAAGATGCAGAAGCCGAACTCCCCACAGTCCATGAAGGAGATGTTCTCAGCCCTGTTTCGGCAAGCGTCACTGAGCATTTCACAACGCCGCCGAAAGCCTACACCGAGGACACACTTTTGTCCGCAATGGAGACTGCCGGAAACGCAGATTTTGAGGATGACACCGAAAAGAAGGGACTCGGTACACCCGCCACCCGCGCCGGAATCATTGAAAAGCTGGTGAAGTCCGGCTTTATTGAGCGCAAGGGCAAGTCTCTTCTCCCCACAAAGGATGGCAGCAATCTTGTGTGCGTCCTGCCGGAGCAGATCACATCGCCCACTATGACTGCGGAATGGGAAAACACCCTGATGCAGATTGAGCGAGGCAATGCGGATGCAGACGCTTTCCTCTCCGGTATTGTGGATATGACTGCATCGCTGGTAAAGACCTATCCCTTCCTTTCAGAAGCGGAGGCAAACCGCTTCGACAGCGAAAGAGAAACCGTTGGGAAATGTCCCCGCTGCGGCTCTCCGGTCTATGTCGGAAAGGGCAATTTCTATTGCTCGAACAAGGACTGCGCCTTCTGCCTTTGGGAAGACAACAAGTTCTTCTCTTCCAAGAAAAAGAAACTGACCAAGAAGATCGCTACGGAGCTGCTTGACAAGGGCTGGTGCCGGATGAAGGGGATTTACACGCCGAAAAAGCCTCAGCTTTATGATGCGGTAATCCGGCTGGACGATACCGGGGGCAAATATGTCAGCTTCAAGATGGAGTTTGACCGATGAGCAACACGAAGCACATTGCGTCTTGCAGCGGCGGCAAGGACAGTGTGGCAACGCTGCTTCTGGCAGCAGAACACAACGAGCCTCTGGATGAGGCTGTTTTCAGCGAAGTCATGTTTGATCAGAACACAAGCGGCGAGGTTCCGGAGCATCGGGATTTCATCTATAACCGCCTGAAACCATTCTGCGAAAATGAGCTTGGCATCAAGTTCACGATCCTTCATGCGGATAAAACCTACGATGATGTGTTTCACCACATCATTGTTCGCGGTCCCCATAAGGGAGAAAAGCGTGGATTTGTGTGGCCGGGAATGTGCGCGGCAAACCGGGATTGCAAAATACCTCCGATACGAAAATACAATGCCGCGCTTTCCCCTTCAACCATAAGCTATGTTGGCATCGCCACCGATGAGCCAAAGCGTCTTCTCCGGCTGGACGGTACAAACAAAGTCAGCCTCCTTGATAAGTACAGCTTTACCGAAGAGGATGCATTCAAGCTATGTGCTGAACACGACTTGCTCTCCCCGATCTATGACCATTGCCGAAGAAATGGCTGCTGGTTCTGTCCAAATGCCAGCGACGCCGAGCTGCGGCATATGGTCTTATATCACCCAGAACTTTTTGACCGGCTGATTGAATGGGAATACGAAGACAATGTTTTCCATCATCGGCTGACAAGAACACAAACCCCGACTGAGGTCAAAGCCCGTCTGTTGGACGAGCCTCAGCCGGGGCTTTCTGTTTCAAATAAAAAGATTGGAGGTCAGAAATGGCAGAAAACCGAAACGCACATCAAGTCCGTGAGATAACCGACAAACTGGAACAAGGGATTAAAGAGCTGTTCGAATCTGAGCGCTTCAAAGAATATCTCCGCACGATGTCCAAGTTCTACAACTATTCGTTCAATAACACGCTGCTCATTGCGATGCAGAAGCCGGAAGCTACCTATGTTGCCGGTTACACCTCATGGATGAAGAACTTCGACCGTCATGTCAAGAAAGACGAGAAGAGCATCAAGATTCTCGCTCCTGCACCATACAAAACAAAAGCCGAACAGGAGAAAATTGACCCAGCCACAAACAAACCGGTCCTCAATGCCGATGGAAAGCCTGTTCTGGAAACCGTGGAGGTCATGCGTCCCGCCTTCAAGGTGGTCAGCGTCTTCGATGTCTCTCAGACAGATGGGAAAGAACTGCCGGACATCATGGTGGATCAGTTGACTGGTAGTGTCGAGCAATACGAGACCTTTTGGAAAGCCTTGAAGGAAATCTCTCCCGTGCCGGTTGCACTTGAAAAAATTGAGGGCGGCGCACATGGCTACTATCATCTGGTGGACAAGCGTATTGCGGTTGATGAGGGTATGAGTGAAATGCAGACCATCAAAACGCTGATCCATGAAATTGCCCATGCGAAGCTTCATGCGGTTGATCCCGATGAAAAGCCTTCCCCCGATGAAAAGAAAGACCGACACACAAAAGAGGTAGAAGCCGAGAGCGTTGCCTATACTGTTTGCCAGCGGTACGGGCTTGAAACCTCCGACTATTCCTTTGGTTATATCGCTGGTTGGTCATCGGATAAGGAAACCAAAGAACTGAAAGGCTCGTTGGAAACCATCCGAAAAACCGCTGCCGAGATGATTGAGAGCATCGACGCTCAGCTCAAGGTTTTGCTTGCTGAGAAGGAACAATCCGAAGTTCGGGACAAGGATGCTTCTCCTGTTCCGCTTCGGGATGAGGGTGTTCCCATCTATCGTGAAACGGCTAATTATGCCTATGAAGCCGGAGAGCTGGATGCTTACAGAGCATCCCATAAAGCGAATCTGGACTGCCGAGAAGCCATTGAACAGGCGATTTCGGATAACTATGCAGACAACCGCCTCTCGTCCGAGGATGCTGTAAAGAGTGTCCTCGGACAGTTTTCAGAGAAACGGGTGGAGTATGTTCTGGCTAATACCATCCAACACAAGGATTGGGATGGACGGATTTCCCGCAAGAACATCGAGTGGGCAGCAAACATTGAGGTTTGCCCTGAAAAATCCACACAATTTATTGTAGACAAGGCGCATCCGGGCTTGACCGATCTGTTTGTGAAGGAGTTCATTCGTCAGATGGAGGTTATGAGGCAGGAACAAACTATGCGTGACCCAGAGGTTGTTGCTTGGGAAAAGGATGAGATTACCTCGTACAAGCTGACCGTCCATGAAGTTGAATCACCTGTTGTCAAAGTTTCCGAAGCCGCCAGCAAGGGACAGCATCGGCTCACGCCGGATGAAAAAGAAATCAAAGCCGCCATAATGGACAAACTGAAATCCCAGATTGCCCATAATAACGACGGTATCTTTGCTACCTATCGGACTTCTCCCCAGTCCACCAATATCATGATGCGGCACAAGGTCAGGATTGATGGCAATACAGTCACGCAGAACGGAGAGCCGCTTTTCGCCATTCATCGCCGCTATTCTGCAAAGAAAACACAGGGCTGCTATCGTGAGCTGATCCCCACCCTTGAGTATGTCGGAAGAGAAGCGGCACGGGAGACAAAGCCGGAAAAGCCCTCCATCCGTGACCAGCTTCGTTCAGCGACTCAGCAACCAACTGAGAAGAAAGCGCCCTCGAAGTCCAAAAAGCACGAGATGGGATTGGAGTGATGAGAATGAAAAAACAAACCAATGTGGACATCATCAGCGAGCTTTCCAAGCTCGTTGATCGTCATGTCGAGCATTACCGGGAAGATTTCGACATCGACAAGAAGATTATCCTTGAAGCAGCGCAAAGTGAGCGAATGGAGGACAAGCCGCTCATATGGTTTTGCCGACAAAACGGCACACACTGCCTCAGAGAAACCGAGACCTTTATCCGGGACACCAGAGAGCATAATACACTCCGGTATTATGCCGAGCAGTCCGGGGAGGACATTACGGCTCGCGTGGTCGTTCCGAAGGCGGTCAGCAACGGCATTGTTATGGGAGATGTCTTTGAAGCAAGCTTTCGGGAAATGGCGGCAAATGTGGCACGGGACGCTGTTGCGCCGCTTGCCAGCGAACTCACCTTCTCTGATGGTTTCGTGCAGAGCATTCCGTTCAATCAGAGCCTCCGGCAAGCCTCTCTTCTTGAGTCGGAGCATGGGGAGATCAGCGCAATTCATGTTGTCCCAGAAGACAAAAGTGCGCTTCAAGATGTTCTATCTCAGCAAAAGCGCCAGCGTGAGAAACTGCCGGAGGCAGACAAGCAGGAAAAGCTTTCGGCGCTGCCTGTTTCTGAGTTTAGAAAATATGAGGAAATTAAGAAGGCACATCCCGCCGCTCTCGTATGCTTTGCCCAGAACGGTTATTTTGAGCTGTACGGCGAGGACGCCAAGAAAGCAGCTCCGCTTCTCGGCACAAAGCTTCTGGATAAGAAATTGCGCGGTCATGCTGCGCTTCCCGTAACAGGCTTTCGAGAAGAGGCGTGGGTTGCTGCCTCGCAGAAGCTATGGAAATCTGGTGCGGAAGTTTTTCTGTCGAAGGATGGGGAAACCTTTAAGGAGCTGCACGGTGCTGACTACATCCCCGTTGGAGCAGTCCTTCAAGTCGGCAATGTGCAGTGCAGAATTGATTCGGTTGATTATGCCGTCAATGAAGTTACCTTGACCAATACGGAAGTCAAGAATCATCCGGTCAGATACACCGAAGATGTTGCCTATGTCCGTAGCTTTGTTGAGGATGCCGGACTTGCGATCTTTAGCGCAATCCCAGAGAAAAGAGAAGAAACGCCAAAGGAGCGCACCTCAATTCGAGAAAAGCTGAAAGCCCCGAAAAGGGATGCACCGACGCGCCCTGTCAGAACAGGCAAAGTCAGTGGAAAGGAGATGGAACTGTAAAATGACCGCTCAATTTACCGTAGAAGAAACAAACCTGATGAGTTGCTTCGATACTTCCAACCGGAAAAGCCTGATTACCAGCATGGAAAGCGTCCCGCTGAGTGAGCTGGGCAGCGACATGGAAGAGGTTCTTTATCGCACTGTTGAGAAACTGAAAAAGCTGTCCGATACTGAGTTTTCTGAACTCTATATCGCACCTGACAGCCTGATGGACGATTGAAAGGAAATGCCAATGCCTGTTTTGGATGGAGATTTTGAGGCTTTTGTCACCAATCTCGGAAAGTACAACGAAGGTGAGCTTGTCGGTGAATGGGTAAAGCTCCCCACCACCGAAGAGGAACTGAAAAAGGTCTTTGAGCGCATTGGAATCGGCGCAAAGGACAGCTTTGGGAATACATATGAGGAATGGTTTATTACCGATTATGAATGCCCTATCAACGGCGTGTACCGGATGCTCGGTGAGTATGAAAATCTTGACAAGCTGAACTATCTTGCCGCCCTGATTGATGAGATGTCAAAGGACGAGCAAGAAAAGCTTGTAGCGGTTATGGATGGCGGTTGTGATCGTGTCAGCGACATTGACGATCTAATCAACCTGACATTCAACCTTGACACCTATGATTTTATCCCCGCCGTCCATGATGATGAGGATTTGGGATATTACTACATTCACGATGCCGGGATTTACAGTGAAAAGGATCTCGGACCCTTTGCCAACTACATTGACTACGAGCGGTACGGGCGCGATGTTCGCTTTGAGGAAGGCGGCAGCTTCACCGATGAGGGCTATGTTCGTTCAACCGGAGATAGTTGGAACATCCAGTTTGACGGTTCTCATGACGATATTCCCGATGAATACCGCATTACCGGCTCTGGCGAAGCAGAAGAGCGCAGCAGTACGATCTCTGTCCTGATGGTTGAGCCGGGGAAAGCGCCGTATGTGAAAGAGATCAACTCTGGGCTGGAGTCCTTGCAGCATGAGGTCGGAGGCGATATTGAAGCCGTGTACCCCTTTGAAGAGCCGGTTGCGATTATCTGCAACGAAGAGGCAAAACTGGAAGGACTGCCTCTCAACCGCGCACTGCGGGATAACAACGGGGACATCTACGATATTGTTGCCGGGACATTCATGGTGGTCGGCTTAACCAATGAAGACTTTGGTTCTTTGAGCGTTGAGCATATGCGCCAGTTCACCGATCTCTTCAAAACGCCTGAACAGTTTGCAAAACACGGAGACAAAATCATCGCTTTCCCGATGGTCAGTGAAGAGCAGCAGAAACTCGACTCCTTCAAGGAAAAGGATTACGAGGTAAACATGGACACCGACGGGCTGGCTGTCTCCGGTCACATTGGAACTTGGCATACCATTGATCACACTGAGGTCGATGGACACGCCTTCTTTCTGATGGAGCATGACACCTACGGCGATGAAGCCGCCTCAATTATCGTCGATGAACGAGGAAGGCTTGTCGTGGATGATGTCTATAACGGCTTTGACGATGAGACGATGGAGCAGCTTCGCTGGGAAGTGCTGCCTGTCAGCAAGCTGCCTGATCCCAGCATTTCTGCTGATGAAATGAAGGAATATGGATATGCTTGGGGTGGGATGCTTCCGATGAAGGCTGAGGCAGCAAAGGAGGTTGTTTCCTCGTGTGATGTCTTCCGTCTGTATGCCGATAACACTGAGGGGCTTGTGCTTGATGCTAAGGACCTTGAGGATCATGCTGCGAAGGGTGGCATTTTCGGGGTGGCAAAGGCAGATTGGCAAGCTCTCATCGAGCGGGATAATCCTTTGAAGGCGGCTGAACTGTCCACCGAGGATGACTATGGCATGATTGACGGGATCATCAACAACGGCGCCAAGGAACCGGCTGAAAAGGCAGAGAAATCTTCCATCATGGACAGGCTGAAATCTTCAAAGTCCGAGCCGCAGCCGGAGAAGCCGCAGCCCCACAAAGAACGGAAAAGCGAGCATGAGTTATGAGTAAAAGTCAAAAGTGGAAGCAAGAATGGCAGTTCTTTCTCGACACAGACGGTAGACGGAAGTACAACGCCGTTTGCCGCCGATGCGTCCACCCCTGTAAGCAGAGCTTTCGGTCTGAACTGCTCTTTTGCCCGCACTTCTCTTCAAAGCGAGCAGTCGGGACAGAAAACTGTCTGGATAAAGGTCGATAATCGGGGTTTTTCTTCGCTGTAAGCCACGATAAAATAAGCCGCATATGTTTTCCCATGCGACTTCTCATCTCTGTGAATGCTGCAAAAAAGGTTGATTTCCTGCCCTCATCTTTATAAATCGAAGAGCCTCAGTCGATGCCCATTGGGTGTCGGCTGAGGCTCTTTTTTTATTCTCCGAAAAGAGCGTCATATGCTTCAATATCGTCTATCCACGACAACTCATCCTGCCCACGAATTGAGTTCCATTCATATAGATCGTCTATATAATAGCGGTCTGGATAATGCTCCATCAGCTTTTTCTTGATTGTTCTTTGCTCTTTTTTTGTAGTGGCAACAAGCTTTGTTTGTCCGAACAATCCTTTTACGGGCTTTTTCCGTAAATCAATAGCTGGTAGGTCTTTTCTGAGTTTTCTCTTTTTCCCGAACATCATTGCCTCCATCAAAGACTGCCATCGCCTTTATTCCCGCCAAACTCGCATTCATACACATGACCGTGACCATAATACCATCGTCCATATCGGTAGCCATAATGTGGGGGGCAATTTGCGCAGTCACCGGTACAGTGACCAGGATGAGGCTTTTTCCCGGATTCAAGCGATCCGACAATGCCTATTGTTGCGAAAAGCTTTGTGAAAAAGCCCATTCTTGGCGCAGCCTCAATCTGATCGTCTTCGAATTGCTCTTCCTCTTCCAGTTCGTCAGCCTCATCTTCAAACAGGACAATTTTATTTCTGGTGGCGGCTCGTTCAAGAACATCGTCATCAACTGCGCCCCATAAATCTTCTAACTGTTCTTTCGACAAGTGACATTTCGCAGCATCAAGCAGGGCATTCATTGCTTCGGTATTGCAGCAACCAGACAGATCGTACATCTCTTCCGGGGTGAACTGAACGCCATATGCAACAGCTTTCTTGATCAGACGAGACGCAGCCTTTTCGTCCATGTACTCCTGAGCTACTTCTGCAACTTCGGAGGACGCACCATAAGAGGTCAATGAAGACATCCGATTGATTTGTGTACTTGTAGACCAGTCATAGAACTTCTCGTAGTATGTGTCCCAGTCCATATTGCGCCTCCTATATACATTCGCTATTAAAACTAAAATTCACTTTTCCAAATATTTTTCTCGGCTAAGCACAGTTGGGGTTTACACCACGAAGTTAGGTTCTTTTGAACTTCAAGACCACATCACCACTCTCATCAATGGTCATCTGCATTGTCTTGATATACTGGGAAATAAACTGCTTTTTCTCTGCTGAACTCAGCTCGATGCGAGTATTGCGGAGAGCATCATCAAACATATCATTGATGTTGAGTCTGACAGCCCGGTCTATGTAACGATACATTTCCATAAAAAGCGCACTGTGCTTGATGTCCTCGGAGTTGCCAGAGTAAAAATCGTCGATATAGCAGTAAAACACACCGGCATTGAGCAATGCATTCTTCAAGTCCGCTCCGCAGTTGTCCCGTTCAACCATAACCAAAAAGCGAGCTTCGGACAAAGAAGAAATCAATCCCCAATAATCAGAATCGCTGGACACGATGATAAAGGAATCCACATTGTTTTTGTAATGCTCCTGACAGGTTCTTGATATGAGCATCACATCGACAAGAGATTTATTCTGCTTGACGCGCTCTATCATCATATGTTCAACGGGAATCTGTGTAAAGCTATCTAAAATACGCCATGCAGAAGCCGCATGAACATCATCAAAAAGAATGATCGAGGCGATTTTCTGCGTGTACTGGTAATCCAGATTTTTCAATGTTGCACACAGCTTGTAGGGATCGGAGTTCTCGCAGTCTACAACCACAACCACTTTTTCGCTGCTGCTAATAAACTCATATATGCTGCCCTTGATGTAACTGCCAGCATCCGAAACCTTGCTATATTCAGTAAAGTAGTCATTATGCCATTGATACAGTTTACTGACAAACTTCTTGTCGTTATAGAGAATATTGCCCACATCCTGCGGAATCCAGTTTATATACATCTGATATGGATAGCAGAGGAAATGGGCATAGTAGAGATCGGCAGCTTCTTTCGTTCCGTCTTCACTCAAACCATCTGGCATAAGAAACAGCTCTTTAATGTATTGCCAGTTAATCCAAAGAGGAAATAGCTTTTTACAGTTATTTATTCTATTTGATATTTCCTTATTTATCTCGATGATATGATGGCATAGCAATGTGCTGGACTTTTTAATGAACTTTACTCCGTCCGCGTTAAGCTGGTTTATGCTTTCTGGTGGGACATATTCCGGCAGCGATAGAATTGTCCTGTACTCCATTCGCATCTTCTCGTTTATTCGCTTGAAATTACGCTCAATAGCGGTTCGTATAATACAAAGATGCCGGATAATCCGAGCAGATTCATCCCTTTCAAGCTTTTCATATACTTCGAGCTTTGGCGGCTCGTAATCGTTCTGGAATATCCGCGTTGGAACACCTATCAAATAAGCAACCTTTGACACGATCTCATATGTGCTATCCTTATATGTGATCTTGTCCTCATCGAGCAAGGGCGCATATGCACTTTCTTGGGGTGTCATTTGTGTCTCCTTTCCACTGGCGGACTATTCCATTGCTGCTTGAAGCCCTTCATAAAACTTCCGAAGCTCGTTTAGATCGCTTGTCCGGTTCTTAATCGGAAGAGAATCCCATGTGATGTCATGGTATCGTTCGGCGGGATCATCCCTAAGCCTCCGGTCAATAATGCAGACAATGCCGGTATCGGTATAGTTTCGGATAAGCCTACCAATTCCTTGCTTGAGCTTGATTATCATTTCTGGGACACGGACTTCCATCAATGCGTCATCTGCAATAGAGGCTTTATACTCAATGATTGGGTCTGGCACAGGAAAAGGAAGCCGAAATATTACTACATTTGATAGACTTTTCCCCTCTATGCTGATACCTTCCCAGTATGCGCCCGTACCAAGCAGAACAGAGTTTGTATTCTCTTTGAACTCGTGAAGCACTTTGTCCTGCGATGACCCAGCTTGCTGCATTAAGATTTTATAGGGTAGGTTTCTTTGCGTAAGGATTGTATGAACTTCCTCCATGTCTGTCTTCGCCGTGAATAAGACCAATGCCTTTCCCTCTGAGATATTCAAAACTTCTATAAGGCGTTCGACACCCTGCTCAATAAACGCATCGTGTTCTCGTGTTGGGTGTGGAAGGTCGGTGCAATAGTAGATCATAGAATGTTCGTCGTAAGGATAGGGAGAGGGTTTTGGCTCTGAAAGGCATCCTTGTTCACTTGTCGGGAAACCTGTATTGCTGAGAAAATATGAGTAGCGTTCCTCAAGACTGCCATGATTTGCATTTGTCAGTGTTGCCGAAGTGAGGATCGTTCTTTCTGATCCATCAAAATACAGGCGGCTGATAATGTCTTTGGTGTTTTGGGGGCAATAAACAAGGTCAGCGTTTGCACCCTTGCGCTCAATCCATATGAGCATTTTATCAATACTGCTGCAAAGTTCAGAAAGGGAATCGCTATATGTGTCAAGATCATCAGAGGCAGAAGAGCTACGGCTTCTTTGAAAGTCGTAGCTTGCAAAGATTTGGATGCTTGTCGAAAGGTCTTTGATAGCGCTCATCATTTCATTGAGAAGAGAGATAGACTTGCTGTACCCGTCAAAGAAGAAACGGTCTGCATAACGCATATCCTGCTGAGACTCGTTGATCTGTGCTTGCATCTGGTCCTTCAGGCAAGAGAAAAAGCTCTGAATTGCCTTCTGAGCCTCTTGGTTCTCTCTTTGAACATTTGACCGCTCGGAAGACTTTAATTCGTTCACCGCGCTGCGGATCAAAGAAAGAAGGAAGCCTTGATTCACGCGCTCCGTGGTTGCACTGCGCACCTTATCCTCCAAATTGTGTGCCTCATCCACAACAATCAAATCTGCATCCCTGTTTATAAGACCATCCTGTCCTCGACGAACTTTCATTAGGTGGGAAGTCAAAAAATCCTGATTACATAAGATTATCCCATCTGCATATGAAAGCCGAGAACGGATTTCATAATATAGGCATTTTTTCTCGCAAGCGCCACAGCTTCTTTTGCTGAAACGCTGAACATTTACTTTATCCCATATACTTTGAGAAAGAGTCTCTGGAAAATCTTTGCGATCTTGAAGCCCTTTTTCAATTCCTTCCTTTAGTGCATCTGGGATTGATACATCAGGTTTGCTCATGTACTCATCAGCTTTTTTCCTGCATAGATAGTGCGTCTGTCCTTTGGCAAGAATTACATTCATGTTCAAGCCAAGAAGAGGCATGACATCTTGAATGTCCCTCCGCAACTGTTCTTGTAGAGTTATGGTTGATGTAGCTACAATGACCGGTCTCCCCACCGTCTTACTATACAGCATCAAAGGCACCAAGTAGCCGAATGACTTTCCTATTCCTACCCCTGCCTCTACTGCAAAGTGCTGGTCGTTGATGAGCGCGTCTACAATCTCAAAGGACATATCCTGCTGTCCATCCCGCATCTCAAAACCTTTTTTCGGTGCGACATCCCAAAAGAAGGTTGAGACTTCTTCGCTCATTGAGTACAGCGCTGCTTTTCTGCGTTTCTTTCGTTCTGCCGGTGTGAAAAAGCCGAAAATATAGTCCAAACTAATTCCTCCATGATGGGTTGGCTACGGTTTTAAGGAATGAATAGCGTTATTCAACGCCCAAAGCTTTATAGACAGCATCCTCCGCGCTCTGATAGAAAATGAGGTTAAAGCATCCTATCAGTTCGGAAGGCACAGTCCCAAGGTCTGCGGCTGAGGTGATCGGAAGCAGCACTTTCTTTGCACCACTATCGAGGCAGACTTGAAGCGTATTGGCAAGCTCTTCCACCTTAATCATCGTTCCGGCTATGCTGATTTCTCCTAAAACAGCAAGCCCGCTAATAGTAGGTTTTCCCAAAGCGATTGATGAAAGGGCAATCAGCGTTGGAAGAGCCAGTTTGTCGGTCATCCCAATGCCTTGCAAATCCTGATAATTGATGATGTAGTCCTTTGTTGTCGTTCTGATTGAGCCGCTGATCCGACTTGCGTTGGCTTTCAAATAATTAAAAGCAGTATTTGTAGCTTCCTTGCTTTTCGTATCAGAGCCAATGCCGGTGCGCTCAAACTTGCCGTTTCCGGGAAGCATTTGCGATTCAAGCCGGAATGCGCCAAGCATTCCAGACTTGCCCTGCGAAATCGTGTAAACCTGACCCGGATTGCACATTCCCTCCGGGATCAGTTTGCCGCCGCCTTGCTCCGGAACGCTGACATACCGTTCCTCAAATGTCTCGACATCAATATACGAGAAATTGACATCGTAGAACTCCATGCCGCCCAGCTTTTTGAGCTGTTCTTTCACTCTCCGTCTCATCTCAAGAGATATTCTGATGATTTCCTCAATCTGCTCCTTTGTGTACTCTCCGTCAGGATAGAGAAGCTTAATGAAACCGCCAACCATCTTTCTAACGGCAATCGTGTCGCGCTGATTGAGGTTTTTGCCAAGACGGAAATACTTGTCCAGCGCATCACCATATTGTTCTTTTCGCAGCTCACGGACAAACTCTGAGAGGTAGTCAGTGATAAATCCGTAATCATCGGTAAAGTGTTCTGGTCTGAACTTCGGGATTTCCCATCCGGGAATGTAGCAGTGCATTCGGTCGAGGAATGCCGTATCTGTCCCCATTTCAGGAGGGAAGGGATCAAACAGGCTTGATGTTTTTAGCAGGACATCCACACTCTGATTGATATTTCCCACAAAGACCATAGAGGCGCTTGCAGCCTTTTCCTCTTTGCCGCGAGCAAAAGAGCCAGATGCCATATAGTCCTTCATGATCTGTATGCCGTCTTTATCCTTGAAATTGATACCGGCAACCTCATCAAACGCCACGCAGTCCCAAAGACCAACAAGACCAACTGTTTTTCTGCCCATATTATAGAACAAGTTTGCAACCGTTGTTTGCCCACCCGAAACAAGAATGCTGTTCGGGGAAATCTCTTTGAACAGGTGGGATTTACCTGTGCTTCTCGGTCCTAACTCGCAGAGGTTGAAATTGTTTTCTACCAGAGGAAGCATACGCGCCAACAGAAGCCAGCGTTCACGCTCATTGAGCTTATCCGGCTCCATGCCAATAGAACGCAGAAGGATCTTCATCCATTCTTCCTGAGTGAACGCTTTGCGTCCCTGCTTTAGTTCTTCGATGTCCACATGAGGCATCTGAACAGGGGTGAGTTTATGAATAAGGATCGGAGACCTTTTTTTGTCTTCCTCGACATATTCATATTCGAGTTGGACGATGCACCAAATGCCCCCGCACAGTAGACGATCAAACTTCGTCGGATATTCCTCGGAAATCGGAATGGACTTAATTCCGAGATTAGAGAACTCTGCTTCATAGCCATCTGTTTTGATATTCAGATTGACTGTTATCCTGTCAATTACAGTATAGCTGCCACGCTGACGAAGCGCTGAAAGGATCTTCTGCGCCTCGTCAGGACGGACATAGTTTTCTGCCAAAATGCGCTTCACATTATTGACACCCGTCTCAATCACATCAGGATCGTCGGAGCTGCAATATTGACCAAGAAGGAACTCAAGAACATAGATCGGGACATTCGCTCCCTCTTTGATTTTCTTTGTGAGGTCTTTACGGACAATTCTTCCGTCAAACACCTGACGCAGTTTACCATTGATGACGGCATTTGCGTCCTCTGTCGCGTTTATCTCGTTCATTTCGTCCATCATCCAGTCTCCTTAAAGATCAAATCCGAAGTCATCTGCGAATGCGATGTCAATGTGGAACTCTTCCTCATTTGACACATCGGTATCGTTGGCGATGATCAAGCGGTAGATTTTGTTTTTGTCGTAAACACCGGCTTTCAAATTGAAGCGCACACGGAATACGCGCTCAGAAGCATTCGTGCTTGTTCGATCCGCAATGATTGTCTGGCGATCACTGACGATTGTGCCTTCCTCATCGGTCATATAAACAGAGTAGGCACAAGGCTCAATTTTCTCCCCGATGGGCTGACGCTGGAAGAAATCCAAAGAGAACAGCAGATTGGATATTTTCCTGCTTTCGCTGAGCAGCTTCAGCTCGGCTTTCGAAACCTCGACATACTTCTTGCTTGTGGTACGGAGATTTTTGAAGGCAATAACAGGAACAACCATTTCCTGCAAGCTCACGCCGCCGTGAACAAAGTTCTCCCCGCCGCCAGAAACCTTGATGCGAGTTGAATCCTGCGGAGTATAGCCTTTCACCGGTGTTCCTTCGATTTCACCTTCAAGCTGCACCGGCATGAGATAATCCGCAGTCGTAGCCGGATCAGTGATTGCATACCGTCTGCCCACCTCAAAGACTTCGCCGGTAAAGGCGCTCTTGCCAAGCTTATCTCCCTCTGTGAGCGGGCTATATGTATAGAGGAAGCCATGATCTGCCGTAATGAAAATATCAGTACCCTGCATATCGTTGATGACAATGCGCAGAAGGTTTATTAACTCCTGCATCGCGTCCTCGCAAGCCTCGAAGACTTTCTTTTCAGTAGGTGCTTTATCTCCGATTGCATCAATCGTGTTGTGATAGATATAGACAACCTCTTTGCCGCCCACAAGCTCCCGGCGCTCGGCGCGTTTCATTTTCAGAATATCGTTGTATTGAACAGCCACGCTGCTTGCATTGCTGGCACAGAGTACCTTTTCCCGTTCAGGAGTGGAGCGCGTCGGCATTCCTTCAACAAGTACTTCCATCTCATCGTTTACAGATAGTCTGCGGCCGGGTAGCAGTGCTGCCATGCCAAACTTTGTGATGGATGGAAAGACTGCCTGAACTGCATCAAGCTTTGCTGTTCCCTTTGTTGTTCTGACAATCGTATCGCATAGCTCGGACGCGACTTCATATCTCAGCGCGTCGGAGATAATTACGAATGCACGAGAGTTCTTTCCGGCAAGGCTCTTAATATAGTGCGCATAGAAATTTCGCTGTTTTCCGATCTCGGAAACATATCCAAGAGACGCAAGGTTATCCGAGATTGCATTTGTCCAGCATCCGGTCAGCTCCTTGAGGAACCAGTTCTGATACACTGCCTCGACATATTCCGCAGCGTGTTTCAGCTTATCCTCCAAAAGCGGGTTACTGTCCTTGAGCGAGCATCCGAAGGCATAATGGAAATGGCGATAGAAATTATCCATCTCATATCCCTTATCGGCGTATAGCTTCCAGATGCTCTTCGGCTCAACGATATGGAAACCAGCAGCGTTGTCCTGATAGAACTCCTGCATCTTTGCCACGAAATAGAGGCAGTCATAATAATAGGAAAACTGATCATACCAGCCTGATGTGCGCCGGTTCTCTGCCGTTTTCAACATGAGTTCCGTTTTGACCACATGATCAGCCACTTCGGAATAGAAACGGCTGAGGATTACTTCATGGATGGATGGAAAAATGTCTGCGGTCAGAAGCGTCTCAATGTCCTGCTTATCAAAGCGGGACGGCAACTGTAATTCCTGCTCCACGCTGCGGCACAAATCCCAGAGGGAGGAATTGTCCTCATGGTTGCGCCACTCATGAACAATGCTGTAACAGTATGCCTTGTTTGAATCAGAAATGAAGCGTTCCAAGCCTTTGAGAACGCTGGCGTTCATTGTTTGAGCGAGCGCAGTGAGCAGCACATGAGCGGCAAAGAAGCCCAGAGGCTTCTCGTCCTCGTGAATATATCCCGTGTATTTTCGGACAAGCTGCCAAAACGCCTCGATGTTCCCGAACTTCTTGATGTTGTTCAGCGCCGCATTCTTTTCCTCATCCAGCCCGTCTGACAGCACCGCAATAAATACATCCTGCGCCGATCCTCCGTTCAAGCCGGCAAGAACAGCCATGATGTCGATATGGAGCTGCAACGGGGTCTGGTAGTCACGCCCAATCCTGTGAAGCTTCTGCCGCCGCTCCTTGCTCTCAAGAAACTTCGCATAGAGCTTCACTGTCTTCCGCATAGCCGGACTTGTTTCAATGTTCAGCTCGCTCATCTGCATCGAAATGAAATCAGCCCGGTATTCCTCGCTGAACAGCTCTATGTCCCGCAGCCAGTCATCCTGCGGCTGAGAGTAGGAGAACGGATTGTATATGAGGTAGTTGCTCGTGAGATCATCGTGCAGCAGCAGCTTTTTCACTGCAAAGTTGTTTGTGCCGGTCAGCTTGATACTCTTCACATTCGGGATCACAAGCTCATCCAGCGTAGCCTCAAACTCACGGTCTTCATCCTGCCAGAAGATGATGCGCCGCTGATAAAACTCAGGTAATGGGGCAGCAAAGCGCTCAGTGAGAGCAAATTGTATTGATTCTGTGGACATGGCGGTATATTCCTTTCTTGGCTATGGATGCTTAAATATAGCCCACTTCGCTAACGCCTATCACGCCTCTGCGCAAAATGCGTATTCCTAATGTGTTTGCTTCAAACTTCTGACGCTCGAAAGTGATGGCGCTAAAACACTGTTGCTGGAACTGAACAGGAAGAAACTTCTCGTATTTGAATACATCAATTCCGATGTCCTTCAGAACATCTTCCGGCAAGGTGTAGTCTTGTTTAACAAGTCCAAACATGGTGAAACCGGTATCGACACAGAAGCTCATGACCGCGCTATATCCGCAATTATATGCAAATGAGCCAATCGCTGAGCCAACAAAGCTGCCTATCATGAAGCCCACAACCGGTATTTGAATAAATGCCTGAACTATGGTCCCGCCAGCGAGGGCGGCAGAGGAAATGATCAGCTCATTAACCAACTTCTGGGCAAGCTCAGAGCGCGTCATTTCCCCGGTAGCGACACGAAATGCGTTTTTCATAGTGTCCATCGCAAGAACGGTTGCCATGCCCACAAGAGAGGGCGAGATGCCTTCTAATGCAGCCCCCAGCATACCGGATTTACAGGCTACTGTGATCGCTGCTGAAACTGTTCCACGAACAAAGCCTTCGCTGCCTCCCTTGATGGCGGCAAAACCTATGCGTTGAAATTGCTTTTCATCCAGCTCGCCGTTTTGAATTAAGTAACTGATTGCCTTGTATATCTCCGGTGCAACATTCAGCACGATTGATATTGTTGCGGCTGAAAGCCCGGATTTGAATGCTTGCCTTGCAAGATATTCGAAGCGGATCACTTCGTCCGCAGAGATGCCAAGAATCTGCAATTCCTCAGTATCAACATCGCCAGTCTTTGCCAACACCGCCAGAGCCTTAGCATCCGCTTCGGTCAGAGGAATAGATTCTGTACCTTGTCCATCCCGCAGACGGTCAGAAAGCATATTCAGAGTGTCTTTGTAGCGCTCCACTTGTTCAGGACGAATGGTAGACTCGGTTGCTATCTTCCGTTTCAGCCACTCACAAGCGGTTTCTAACTGCTCTTTTGGGATTACTCGGACTTGTCCTGCATAAATGGGATCATGCAGAACAGAATCATCAGCAAATCCACGCTTTTCAAGAAAAGCATTCAGTGTGTCTTTCCCGCCAGCTAATCGGTATTCATGAAAGCGCTCGAACACGCTTTTTGCCTGCTGCTGTGCGCTTACTGCTCCGTCCTTATAATATTTCAGTCCAAAGATTTCCCCAAAGTTACTACTTATATCAGGAGAGGCGAAGTCATGGCTGCGATCAACAACGGTGCGGCTGACGGAATCGCGTGCAACTGCATTGATGTTGAAGGTGTCAGAATGCCAGAACTCTGCAATATCGCCTTTGAGCATATCGGGATCTGTCTTAAAGCGTTCAAAAGCGTTCAGGTCATGAATGAGCTTCGCTATTTCCTCATCTACTCGACCAACATATGCTCCGCTTTCAAATCCTGCAATCTGAACACCTGCTTGTTTCGCATAAAAGGCAAAACCTTCCTCAAAGGCGGTCATAGATTATCCCTCCATGAAAAGACGCAGCCCCTCATCATAGAACACCTTCTCAAGTGTTCGATATTGCTGTGCTTTGATCTCACTTGCTGCCGCGTTCCGGTCAATAAGCATCTTCGGCGCACCAACAAAAACAGGCATCATTTTCGCTATTTTGCCATTCAGTTTTTTCGCATAGCCATGAAGAGCATCCGGGTGAGTGACTCCATACGCTTCGCTATACTCTAAGAACTCGTCATAATGTTTCCGGTCATCTTTAAGCTTGAGCCAATCACCGGACGATTCATCTACATACAGCACAGCTCGCTTGCCGAGCCACCCATAATGCATTCCCAATTTCTCATACTTGTCCTGAATACTCTGCCGCTGTTCTTTCGCCTCTTTGGAATGACCAATAAAAAGGATATGTTGCGTAGAGGGGATCTGAGGCAAGTTTCCATTGTAGAACTTCGTGGTGTAGATTGCCGCCGAGACTGAATCATCAGCGATGCCAACAATTTTCTCGTCTTTATCGTCCTTTTGCCCAATGAGTTGAATAAGGTAATTAGCAAAAACCACATCCTTGTCATCACAGACAATGATCAAAGGGAGTTCCGTTTTCTGCATCATGTTTTCGAACAATGAAAATACCTCCTATCGAATGGTATAGTGCATTTTACAGTTGGAACAGAAACGGTCCCTTGCCATACTCCCCTTCACGATCGGGAACAGCTTTCCGTCCTTCTGGTATTGACTCGCTAAATAAACCTTGCGTTTCTTGATGATTTTTGATATAATAATCGTATGAATAATGATTTAAAAACCCAAGCAGTACGGCTTAGTCCGGAAGAGCAATATCAGATTCGCAAGAACATCATCCGACTATCAGAAAAAGGTAAAACGAATGAGGAAATAGCAGAAATCTTAGATGTAAGCTTGCGGCACGTCCAGAACACTAAGAAACAATACAAGGAAGGCGGGATCGCAGGGATCAAGCCCCAAAAGCGTGGTCGCCGAGAGGGTGCCAAACGAACCCTCACTCCTGCCCAGGAAAAGGAAATACAACAAATTCTGGTTGATAAGACACCGGATCAATTGAAGTTCAAAGACTGCATGTGGAGCAGAAAAACCATTGCAGAACTTATTTATGAAAAGTATAAAATCAGCCTGCCCGTATCTACTTTAGGGGTCTACTTGGCGCGGTGGGGATTCTCAGTCCAGCGGCCGATGAAACGCGCCTACAAGCAAGACACAGAGAAGGTGCAGCATTGGGTCGAAACTGAGTTTCCTGGCATTACTGAACGAGCAGAGGCTGAGAATGCAGAGATTTTCTTTGGAGATGAAACCGGATTGCAAAACCAGTCAACTTGCTTGCGTGGGTATGCGCCAATCGGACAAACGCCGGTGGTTCGAACCGAAGCAAAGCATATCAAGATCAACATGCTTTCAGCAATTTCCAATCGAGGAAAATTGCGCTTTGTCCTCTATAAAGACAACATGAATGCCGACAAACTGATTGATTTTATGCGGCGGTTAGTGCATGACAGCAACAAGAAAGTATTCCTGGTGCTCGATAATCTGCGGGTTCATCACGCTAAAAAAGTCATGGCGTGGGTAGAAAAGCATAAGGAAGAAATTGAGCTGTTCTACCTGCCACCATATGCCCCAGAATACAATCCCGATGAATTGCTCAACAGTGATCTCAAACGTGGCATAAGTAAAAAACCAAGTCCCAGGAGCGATGATGAGCTTGAACATAATGTTCGATCTCATTTAAAAACGGTGCAATTGCGTCCTAATAAAATCAGGGGGTTCTTCCATTCAAAAACCACAAAATATGCCTCTTAATATGCGCAAGGTTTAATTAGGGGAGCAATAACAAGCTGGACAATAATGGATTGTCTTTCCTGCGGATGCTTCGGATTTGCGAATTAGCAAACCGCTTTCAAGCATTTCAACATCGTCATCCTGCGTTTCGGGATTATCAACCGTAGGAACAACAATTTCCTTAATCTCTCTGATGAAGCGATCTCGTTTTTGCTCCCAGATAATTTCTTCTTTCCTTGTCAGCCCAAACTCTTCAATCAATTTCGCATATAATTGATTGAGTTTGTCTTTAACCTCAACTTCATCGTTATCAAGTTTAATTGCGATAGTCTGACTGTTCACTACGCCAGTCATCTCTCCGAAACCGAAGCCCGGAAGAAGCAGTGATGAATACTCCGTTTTCAACGCCCATGCTGCACCCATCTCGTTAAGACTTACTGCGCTCTGGTAGTAGTACATTGTAACACTTAAAACTATACTATAATCGCATATTCTGATATCCTCTAAGTAGGGGGTGTGAGTATGCCTAAAGTATCGTATGTTGTTGACCTCAGTGATAAAGAACGGGTGAAACTCCTAAACATTGTCAATAAAGGAAAGGCCACCGCGAAACGAATTCTTCATGCTAATATCCTTTTGGCTGCAGACATTAATAATCCAAACAAAGCCAGTTCTCCTGTGATTGCAGAGCGCTTTCATGTGCACCGGCAAACTGTCCAGACAGTTCGAAAAACCTATGCTACTCAGAGTTTGGAAGCTGCGCTCGATCGAAAGAAACGTACAAAGCCACCCATTGATCCTAAACTTACAGGGGATGTTGAAGCCAGAATCATAGCGATCTGTTGCAGCAATCCACCTCCAGGGTTTGAGCGGTGGACTTTGCGCCTGGTTGCAGAGGAAGCAGTCAAGTTGGAGATTGTCCCAACCATTTCTCATACGTCGGTGGGCAGGATCCTAAAAAAAACGAATTTCAACCTCATCTAAAGAAGTGCTGGTGTATTCCTGCCGATCAAAATGCTGCGTTTGTCGCTTGCATGGAAGACGTTCTGGCGGTATATACTCGCCCTTTCAATCCATCTATTCCAGTCATTTGCATGGATGAAAAGCCATGCCAGCTGCTGGATGAGGCCAGAAAGCCGATTCCCGCAGCACCTGGATCTGTGAGGAAGGAAGATAACGAGTATATTCGCAAAGGGACTTGCAGCCTTTTCCTTTTTACAGAACCTTTAGGCGGCTGGCGGCGGTGTGATGCATCGGAACGACGCACCAAACAAGATTGGGCAGAACAGGTTAGGATTCTTTTGGAAGAAGACTATCCGGACTGCGAAAAGGTCGTACTTGTGATGGATAATCTCAATACCCACAACATTTCAGCATTGTATGAACGGTTTCCGGCTTCTCATGCGTTCCGCCTGAGCCAACGACTGGAGATCCATCATACTCCAAAACATGGAAGTTGGCTTAACATAGCCGAAATAGAACTTAGTGCATTAACAACTCAATGTCTCGGTCGAAGAATCCCAACAATCGAGATGATGGATCGAGAAGTGAAGTCTTGGGCTACACAGCGAAACTATAATCAGAAGTCAGTAGACTGGCAATTCGATGTAACCGATGCACGATGTAAGTTGAAGCATTTATACCCGGTTATTAGTACAAATTAAGATGTTACAAGGTAGTAGTTCTTAGAGTGGATGAAGAATACATGAAGATCATACGAGAGAAACTGATTTCTCAGGTGATCAAAAATGTTGGTGTCAATCGGTATGTCATATCCGGGTAGTGAGCTACAAAAAATCTGAGTCTGATCAAGCCCCATCCCATCAATCAGCTCGACGAGCTTAGAAACATATTCCTTGTCACGGCTCGAATGGCTGATAAAGATTTTTGGGGAGTCTCTTTTTTGCATAGCGTGTCTCCCGTCATCGGCATAGTATTTGTCAAGGTTATCCCTCATGGCAAGCAGCTTGCCCTTCAACGCCTCAAAGTATTTTCGGTCATTCCACCCATTATAGTTCTCTTGAGATATTTCTAAAGCTCCGGCTACAAATTGGTCTTCGGTGCGGTCAACAATGTCTTGGAGTTCCATCTGCACCCTTTGAATCCATAATGTGAACTCAGGGATGTCGTAAATCTCGTCCACTGATGGGACACAAAGCCCCGGTGAAGAAGGAGAACGGTGAAACTTTGACGCTATGGTATCAATTTGGTCTATAAGACGAATGAGATCATCCTTCATTTGCACCCCTCCTTTTACTTTATCTTCGCCAGCACATCGGAAAATATCTCGTAATTGTGCTTCACGCCATCATCGAAGTCGATCTGGATGTTCTGGTCGGCAAGGTGATGGATTTTTTCTTCGTATTTCTGGATTTCAAGGGACTGCTCCTGGAGTTTTTTCTGCTGTTTAGTCAGCTTCACGCGCTCGGAGGCGCTGGCATGGTCGATAGCGTCCGCAATGTGCATGAGTTGAGTGCGGTAACGCTCCTGCTGCTCGTGAACATAGTCGGTGCGCATACGGGCAAGGAGGTCACTCTGATAACGGTGCATATAGATGAGTGCCTTGAAGCCGTTCTTTTTGCCGCTGTCGAAGAGCCAATAGATAGGACGCTTCTGATAGATTTTCAGGTGGTCGGCATAGAAGTCATTGATGAAGTAGCTGCGGATCACTTCGCGAGGCGTACCCTTGCCGCCGAGAGCATCAGCAATGAACTTGAGGTTTTCTTCCAGCGTCTCACTGCCGTAGACGGTTTCTACCCACTTCACAAAGCGTCCGGTGATGTCATCATCGAAGTAGTCATCGTCGCAGATCGGAATGATGTTATCCTTGTCGGGAATGATGGTGCTATACTTAGAAGCATCCCACTCACCACCGGCATAGGCAAGACCCGGCTCGTCCAGAGAGTAGCGTCCGAACATACAGCCAACGGCATAGGCGATCAGAGAGCGAATATCGCGTCCGAGATCAGCCTTGCGGACGGTGACATCCTTATCCTCGACTTCGGGTGTCAGCTCATCCTGCAAGCCGTAAATTTCGATGAATATGCGGTTAAGTTCTTCTTCATTCGCCTTGAGTTGGATGAAGCGAGCATCGCACTCTTGCTGCCATTTCGCAAAGTGCCAGCTTAAATGAACGAATTTTTCCATCCGTGAAGAAACAAATTGTGATTGCTCTTGCTCCAACTTTACGCTCGTCAATGGTACAAGTGGATGCGAAACAAAATCCCAAGAGGTTTCATACATATCCCACTCAGATTTCGAGAGAGCAATATTTTCTTTTACAATAGTGCTTATATCATCTTTGAATGACTCATTATAAGCTATTGGAATCTTCTTAATGTAGCCACAGTTGAAGTCAAGAGTAGGTGAGATAATGGCAAGAATAGCATCCGCATACTTTGAGTTCATCAAACCGCATAGATAGTAATACTTGCTTTCATCTGCAAAAACAGCTTGTCCCTTGTCTGCAAAAATAAATCCTTCATTGTATGCACGAACAGCATATTTCTTTGCGATTGCAGACCATGTAAGTCCTTTTTTGAAATAGTACGGGATATTCTTTACAGTTCGGGTGTAACTAACATACTTGGAGGCTACAAACGCTTTGACTTCCGATCCGTCGTTGTGCCAATTCACAACATACTCATTATTTCCGTACCATTTTCGCGGTTCTCCGCCTTTGTTGTATGGATACCATTTTTGAGGAAGTGCTTCGCTTTCTTTTGTAGAAGAGCAGTTAAAGCCAATGTTATTTAGTTCAACTTCATGCCAAAAGCGCATGAATCTATCGTTATCACAAGTAGTTAAGCCTTGTCTTGGCTCTGCAATATCTCCAAGCGGTGTGTAAGATACAAAAGTATCAAATAGCTTTGGACTTACCCAATATGAAACAGCAGACCCAGGGATAAATGCAAAATCCTTCTGGTTTGCAACATAGGAGCATTTTTCATCCCTATGCAATACGGCAAGTTCTTTTTCTTCGGATGTTTCTAACTCAGTAACACGGTAGTATTTGCCATAGTAATCGGAAATCGGTGCTTTTCTGAGAACAAAGGCTACTGTGCCAAATCCTGCATCAAAGGCGTTTTCTCCAAGATGTACCATGCTTTCTATCGTTGTGCAATCAAGGAGCTTCATTCGCATTTTCTCGAAACTCGATAGAGACAACCAGCTTTCAGCCGTAACAAGAGAAGATTTTCCTCTCTTGTTAGTCATAGCGATTGCCCTTTCAATGAATACAGAGAAAAAGTCGTTTTTGCTATCAGGATAATACTTTTGCACATAGTCAAGAGTTTTTGCCCCTATGCTTCTTAGGCCAAGATATGGAGGATTGGTAACAACCACATCATATTTTTGTGCCATGACCTCCGCTACTTGAATGACAGGAAGATAGCTACTCAAGACAACTTCGCGGAAAATGCTAATGTCATCACGAACTTCGTCAATCCTTGCATAAAGAGCAGCAAAGTCCACACGAGAAATGTTCAGGATAGAACCGTATTCCTTAGCATCACGCAACTCATCTACCAAAGTTCCGAAGTTCTTTATCAGTTCCGGATCATTATTGGTGAAGTAATCAATGGTGCTGCGATCCAGCCCATTACTTTCAACAATCGCATAAATATGAGGCTGGATGCCACGAGAGAAGATGCGGCGGTCATACTGACGCGCCTTCATCATGACAGCAAAGTAGGCAAGCTGCGCAGCGCGATCATCAATATCCAGACCATAAAGGTTATTCTCAAGAATACTCTGTGCAGCATCGCGTTCACTGATACCGCACTTCTTATAAATCTGCACCAGAACATCAAATGCATACACAAGGATATGACCGCTGCCCATACAAGGGTCAATCACTTTGATCTCTTGGGGGGAGATATTACGATACTCAACGCGAATCGCTTCGAGTTGTTTCTGAACATCTGCTTTTTGTTCTGCTTCATCAAGGAAATACTTCCAATCAGCTTTTAATTCATCGTCGGGATGCCCTTCGATCCACAGTTTCCCTAAGCTGTTCTCCACCATGTAACGAACAATCCAATCAGGCGTGAATATCTGTGTCTTTTCAGGCAAATTATCTCCCGTGATTTTTTGACCATTCTTAACATCAGTGTCGGCTTTTGCTTTTAGTTCTGTGTTGTAATACTGATACAGCCAGCCGATGATCTGCACCTGATCCGTCCAATCCTCTTCGGGAATGTCCGTGACCATGTGACCGAGAACGCTGTCCTGCTTCAAGATGTTGTTCGGCAGCAACAGTTCAGTAAAGCCGCCCATGCGCTCAAACATCTGAGGAAGAGAGGCGTTCAGAGCGTTACACTGCGTCAGCAGCAGATAACGGTAGAGGTCTTCCGTCTGGTTTTTCTCGATATACTCCGCAACCTTGTCCATGTTCAGTCCGGGCATATCCAGATGCAGCGCATCGTTCAGGATCTCCGGCTTGAATGCGCCGGTGCTGTCAGAGAAAATGCGGATATGAGAGGGCAGATAGTTGTTGACCTCCATAAAACGCAGCGCGATGAAGCGGTTAAACCATGTGTAGGCAACCTCTTCCATCACCTGCGTATATCCCTTTTGACGGATCTGCTCCACAAGCTCCTTGCGCTGTCTCTGCTCATCCGTATTCAGTGCGCGTCCACCCACGGTCACGGCATTTGCCTCGCCGTAACCGTCTTTGGTGATTCCATATTGATACGCTCTCTGCGAAACCTGATCAATCAAATCAGTACGCGCCTGAATCGCAAAGCGTTGAATGGCGGCTTTATTCATGTTCCGCTTCTCCTTTTAGTTAATTTGAACGCCATCACAGCTCTCAAGTGTTTTCATCAGCTTCTCGCGGATGCCCTCGACATACTTGTCGATGTCATCCTTCGTTTGCAGACGCTTTACCGAGCAAAGGTCATAACGGCGAACAGAGGTGATCTTCGGGGGCTTGGGTGCAACAGCGCCGGTCTGTGCATTATTAACCGGTGCGGGTGCGTCCTTGCTGGCAACCATGATCTCCATTCGACGGCAGATATTGTCTTTGTAGTTGAGAAGCTGCGTGATCATTGCGTCCAGTTCGGTGATAGAAGAAGCGTCCTTCGCTGCGTCCCGCTTGCTGACGAAATAATCATCTGCCTGATGCAGCAGAGTCGAAGCGTCACGGGCTTCGGAGGCAAGCTGGTGAACATCCTGCATACACTGACGGATGTTCTCCGCAACCTCTTCCTTCTTCATGTCCAGCAATCCGTTATAGGCGGTTTTCACCTTGCCGATCAGCTCTGGCAGCTCGCCAATGCGTGAATAGGGCTTGGGCATGGCCAGGATGGCAGCGATGGTATGGAAAACCTCCTGAGCCTCTGCATCTGCGGCAAAGTAGTCACGCTCTTTGCTGACACGATCCATATGGCTCCGGGCATCATCGTACACAGTGCGCTGGGACTTGAAGAAGAGTTCTACGCCCTCCAAGTCCTCCGCAGTGTCGAGAAGGTCTTCCTGCTTCTGCACCATGCGGCTCAGCAGCGCAACATTGTCCTTGCGCTGGCTCAGGACATCAGTCATGAGGTCACGCGCTTTCGTGACTACTTCCTTCTCTGGGTATCTGAACTGCGCGTATGCGTCATCCATGAGCTTCTGGTAATGTTCCTGCTTGCCGGTGAAGGTGTCCAGCACAAACCGGATCAAACCATCCTCGTCCGAGGGGATGTCCATTGCGCCGAGGTAATCCCGCAGGAAGCTGATGCTCTTGCGCATCAGGTCTTCGGAGGGTGCGATCCGGCGTGTGACAACCGCCTTGTCGATCTCAGACTTCTTGCGGAGATAATCCACCAGTCTGCGCTCGTCCTTGCCCACAATCGCCCCGCCGTATTTGATGGAGAGCTTCTGCTGAGAGATCAGTCGAGCAACCAGAGCTGCAATGTCAATCTCACGCCAGCCATAGGGGATTGCCCCATACCGGCGCTGCACATCACCCATTGAGGTGCTAAGCATCTTGGAGTTTTGCAGTTCAAGCCACTGGCTGATTTCATTCAGTGCATCTTCGTTGTTGGCACCCAGCCCGGAGAAGGCAATGGTTTCGTTATCCGCGCCGTTCAGGATCGCAAGGATGTCCGCATCGCTTTCTACAAACTTGTTGACCATGTTGAGCTTCGAGTAGACGCTTTCCACCAGCCCGTTCAGAGCGGCATCCAGCTTGTCCTTCGCATTGCCGGTCTTGATGTCCATGACCTCGCCATGAACAACCATCTTTGCGCCGACAATCGCCTTTTCAATGTAGCCCCGCGCCCGTTCCTCAAGCACACGGGCTTGCTGCTGGCGCTTGCGGATAATATCCTGAATGCTTTCGGGAAGCTGGGAGACATTCCGCTGCTTCACATACTTGCGGATCTTCATCGCCTGTTCCAGCTCTTCAAAGTAGGGAGTCTCATTAGAAAGAACAACAATCGCCTCGTTGTTCACCTGAGAGTCCATAATAAGACGCTGCTCCGGTGCGCCGAAATAGTCACTTGCAACCGTGACAATGCGCAGCCGCATACCACCAGAGGCAGAGCCATTTAGAGTCTCGTCAATATATTGGTCATAGGCAAAATCATACTTATCGTGCTTAAACTTCTTGGAGGGATAGATTTCTCCAAAGACCGTCTGCGCAATGCTGGTGATGACCTGCGCACTGTCCACGACTGTATTGCGAATGTCAATGGCAATGTCCTGTTCTTCGTCAGTGAGGAAGGCATAGGTATCGCCGTTGCGGGAGATATAGTTCTGTGACAGCAGCCGTTCCAGAGACGCAGTGACAGAGGCGCGAAGCGCGATCTTATCTGTACGGATGTCATCAATCATCAGGATAGAGATGTTGTCGATGTTCGCTTTGACATCCTCAATGTAGCGCACAAGATAGAGAAGCTTGAGAACACTGACATCCTGCTGCTCAAGCCCATCGTGATTGTCTGCCGCTGTCTGGCAGCGGTCGATGACCCGGCGAATGGCGCTCTCAAGGAAGGTATGTACCGTGTCGTAGAACAGGTAGAACGGAACAAGGGCATTCTCGTCCTTATCCTGCACCTTCTGCGCCGCTTCTTGGAAGCCGGAGAGCATGGAGCGCTCACCACCAGACAGATGCTTGCCGGAGTTTCCGTGCTTGCGGATTTCAGCAAGTACCTTCTGAATGATGATGAACTGATACGGGACAAACGGGAAGGTTGCGGCAAACTCCGCGCCATCAGAGAAGCCCTTGATGTCCAGCACCGGGTTGTTGAAGGTATAGAGGTTTTTCAGTACGGCGTGTTCTTTGTCGTAGACCATTTGAAGAAGCTGATCCGCTTCTTCGGTTTTTGCCAACACACGCTTTTTGATAACCTCATCCACAGAGGAAGAGGACAGGCTGAGGCGGGTGTTAAAGCGTCCCTGAATCTTGGAGAAGTCATCGCCGGTAATGTGAACGACGGAATCAATCGCTTCCTGACTTGTGACCATGACCCAGACCTTACCACGGCAGCGAGTGCCGATCTCTTCAACGAGAGATTGAAGGTTGATCATCAGGTCACCATCAGCACCGATATACTGACCCACTTCGTCCACCATGAACAGCAAGCGGAAATCTTTCCCCTTGCCATCCACATATTCTGCAATGTCCGCAACAAGCTGGGAAATACTCAGTTCGTTTGTTTCTTCGCCGTTAAACCAGTTCCGGGCAGCTTGCTCGCTCATTCCGAGAACAGACTGCATTACCCGTACAATGTCATCTTCAAAAAAGGCAAAGGAGTCCCGTGTTTCCGTCCACGGCGAGCCGTTGACTTCTTCAAAGGCAGTACGGAACTGCTCCGTCTTGCCTTGCCTTTCAATAAAGCGTTCCAGCTTTGCAATTTTCAGATCATCGCCATAGAAGCCGCAGTGATTATAGAACATTTTGGCAAAGACGCGCAAAACGGCGGTCTTGTCTTTGGTAATCGGACCTTCAATGTCGATGTTGAACAGAATGGACTCCGTCGGGACGGAGACGCATTTCACGGCGGTTGCGTACATCATCGGATCGTCGAACTTGTCCGAGAAGTAGTCCATAGCCCTCTTGCCGCAGACCTCCTGATTGGAAAGAAGATAAGACAGTATTTTCAGAAAGTGAGATTTACCGCTTCCAAAGAAGCCGGAAATCCAAACGCCGATCTTGTCAGTGGGAGCATCTATCGCTTTCGAGTAGTTATCAAAGAATGTACGGAAATGTCTGCGCAGCTCCCGCGTGATAATATACTCGCTCAGTTCTTGTTGAAGACTGTTGTCATCATCCTGCGTAACCTTGATAACACCGTTGATGTCTCTGTTGATGTTCTTCTGGAACATTTTTTGAAGCTTCATATTCCTGCCTCCATTTACAGCAAATTAAATGCTCTATAATAATGACCATCTAAGAACTCGCCAAACAAACTGAGCGTTTGACCATTGAAAGTTCCCGGATAGAACATCACGATGGGAATGTCTGCGAAGAGATGCTGCATACTGTCCAGCATCTTGTGAGAGCGCATGAACGGGTGGATTTTCCCAATCCCGGTCATGAAGAGGACATCCTGCCCTTTGACATGGGGCGAATAGTCCATCCTCGCCAAAAGCGCCTCTGGCGTTGCGATTTTTTGCAGTTGATTCAGCAGATACTCTTTGCCGCGTTTTTCTTCCAAACCGTCTATGGATTTGAGAACACGCTTGTCCTCCAGCAGTGAAAGGAATATCTCATACAGGTCGCACTCAATGATCCGATAGGCTGTATTGGCTTCGCTTTTCAATCTGCGGATGTAATCCTCCACGATCAACTCATCAGCCGGATCGTAGCAAAAGACATGGATGCCAACCTCATTACTCAAGCCCTTATTGGCAAGAAAGCTGGGATCAGAAATCCTGTCTTTTATTCTGTCTAATTCCTGTTTTATCATGGCAATACCGAACTCCTATCTGAAATAATTGAATGCCGGTAAAGCATCAAAATCGTTGTTCGTTTTGATACCATCTTCGAGTTCTTCGCATAAAAGGACTGGATTCAATGTCGTGTCTCTAAGATTATCCAGATACCCTGTTTCAATTAGGACTCGAATGAGTACGCTCTTTATTTTGCTAATTGTGTTTTCGCTCCACGCATTGACTGAATCGTCCTGTGCTTGCAGCCGGGTGAAGAAAGCATTTATATCTTTGCGGGAAAAGCTGAAATCCTGATTGCGGTATTTCTCTCCAATGACTCCAATCATAAACTCCCATACGAGCCAGTTGTACCGCATCATGGCATACAGATTGATTTGCTTCGCTATCTCAGTTGGAGCAAACGCAAGCTCATGGATAAGTTGCTCGTTTCCAAGTGCATCGAGCCGCTTGTAACAGGCTCTTGCCAACCGGGAAACTTGCCGCTCCGTGGGATATTGAAACAGATTGTCTTTCTTGATTTTTTCCACGGCTTCCTCAATCGTTATGCCCTCGATGTAGAACTTTGCAGCTATTCTGATTTCATAGAATAGAAACTGCTCTGCCGTGAGGCTTCCGTTATATGAATGAGTTTGATCCATCGCTTTGTCTCCAATCTAATTTGCCAATTCTATTCTACATCATTTTCTGTCCCATAATCAGGACTCACATCAGGAACAAACTCAACGATGTCCGCGATGTTGCAGTTCAAAGCAATACAGATCTTGCGAAGTGCCTCCATCGACACATCTTCACTCTTCCTGAGCTTTGTCATTGTACTGGATGACAAGCCGCTTGCTTTGTGTAAATCACCCTTGCTCATGTCTTTGTCAACGAGCAGCTTCCAGAGTTTTTTATAACTTGCTTTCATGTTTTTCACCTCAGCACAGTATGTTGAATCGACTTAAAATACAGTATATCATCAAATAGGCTCTAATTCAATACACTTTCGTAAACATTGGATATTTTCGACCGATTTGCACGATATTTTTCTGAGTTTCCGCTTTTGTTTCTCAGACAAATGAAAAAGCTTGAGCCGAAGTGATCCAGCTCAAGCTCTTTCCTTATTCTCGCTGACTTGTCTTTTCCTTTTCCCGTTCTTGCTCAGCAGATGGACGAAGGAAATCATCCACATTTGCCTTCATTGTGTCGATGATGCGGGCTTCCTTTTTCAGCTTAGCTCTTTCATCGTAGAGCCTCTGCTGGTCTTCAAGAAGGCGCTGCTGTTCCGCTTGGAGAGACTTCAAGCTGGGCAGTTTCTTGCCAGTTCGGAATGCAAGGAGATTGCTTCTTGCCGCCTCGAATATGACAAGCTCCGCTTCATGCTTTGCCCGGAAAGCAGGCTTGTCCTTCGCCTTTGAATATGCCTCGTAGACTGGCTTGAGTTTTTGGAAATTACTCACGCTTTTGATGAGCGGCTGGATGTCTCGAAGACGGGCTTCCACTTGCTTTAGCTCCTTGCCGGTACGAGTGTATGAGCCGTGAACATCCTCGGCTTTTTTCTCAAGATCGGCATATTGCAGCAGATTGTTCTCGGTGAGATAGTTGAGCGTCCGCGCCGCCTCCTTGAGAATGGTGAGCTTTGCTTTGTACTCGTACCCCTTGCTGTCAATAAGCCGGATTCGCTCTTGAATGTCGCTGATGAGTGTGATGCCTTTTTGTCCATTCCGCACCTGATGTTTTCGGGGATTGCGTCCCAGAATGCGTTCCTTGATGCGCTCTTCGGTGTAGTTTTCACCAATGGTTTTTGACCGTGTAAATCGGTCTTGCCCCTCCGCTCGGAAGGAGATGTATTTGCCGGGTTTGGTTTCATAACCGGCTTCCTGCATCAGCTTCAAGAACTCGTCGTAATCCTTTGCCTCAATGACAAAACGGTCAATGGTTTGTTTGAGCTTTTGCTTCCAGCTCGTGCCGCGTTTCGCTTCGGAATATTCTTTGTAGTCCATGCCCTTTCCCTGAGAAGGAGGGATGACGGACAAACCATTCTCTTTGCATATCTCATCACCGAGCTGACGCATTTCATGGTATGTCCGCTTGTTGCTTCGGTACGCATGGTAGTCCACATAATTGACTGCATTGAAGATTATATGATTGTGGCAATGGTTTTTATCAATGTGGGTAGCGATCACATATTCGTACTTGCCCTTGAGCCATTCATCTACAAACTGCTTTCCAATTTCATGTGCCTTTTCCGGCGTGACTTCTCCGACATCAAAGGATTGAATCAGATGACGAGCAAGTACCTTTGGCATCTGCATTCCTTGCTGGACGGCAAGGTTTCTTGTCCATTCAAACTCCTTTGCAGCAGCGTCACTGGCAGCACATCCGTAGGAGGAAACAAGAAGAGAGTCATCCGTCTTCTGCGGGTTGAGGATGTACGCCAGCGCCTTGTTTACAGTTCCTCGGATTGGTTTGATTTTAGTAACTGCCATATTTCCTGCTGCCTCTCTTTCAGCTCCGCAACATCATCCTCATAGAAATGACCTGTCGAGTTGATGCGTCGGCAAATGTGATTGATATTTGCTGCGACTCGGCTGACTGCGGCAGCGAGCTTTTTCTGCTGCGTGTAGTCCACCTTGATGATGTAACCGTCAATCGCCATTTTTCGGAGATACGCTCCCATGTTCTTTGTGCCGAGCTGCGCCATTTTCGCTTTGATGATCCTTTTCTCATTGTCCGAGACGCAGAAGAGAAGCTGATTTGGTCTTGTCCTGTTTGCCATTTGTGTTCGTCCTTTCGCAAAGATAGAGGGTTTGGGAGACATCCCAACAAGCAGTTTTTAGGATTAAGGGGAGGGTTTCCTTAATCGAAAATCGCCGTGTGTATATACACCGGCTGTGCTTGCTATTCGTCTAAATCGTATTCCTGCGCGGGGTTCCCCCCGTAATTTCTCTTCATCTTACAACGGACATTTCGGAGCAGTTTTTTGACATGGAACTTAAAAAAGACGCCCATTTCTGAGCGTCTTTCCGTTAAAAGCCTTATTTCTTCCTGCTTTCGTAATCCTCGTCAATACGTTGCTTCCATGCCTTGCCGAGTGGACGGCTGCATCTGACGGAACAGATAGCTTCACTGACCACTTCGTAATTGAGTTGCGTTCCCTCGTGATCGCTGTGATAGTTGACTGCCCGATCAGCGCCAATGCCAAAGTGCTTTGCCGTCTCAACTGCGTCGATGTTCGCGCCGAGGAATAGGAATTCCCAGCCGTATTTGCTCTTTTCTTTTTCGATCATCTGCTTGACCTTATCGCTGGTATAACGGTGACTTGCGTTCTCCATTCCATCGGTGGTGATGACAAACAGCGTATGCTCCGGCACGTCTTCCTGACGGGCATACTTGTGGATGTTCCCAATGTGATGGATAGCTCCGCCTATCGCGTCCAGAAGCGCCGTGCAACCACGGACAGAATACTCCTTATCCGTCATCGGCGGAATATCTTTCACATTCACACGGTCATGGATTACCTCGCTTTCGTTGTCGAACAGGACGGTGGAGATCATCGCGTCGCCGTCAGCCTTCTTCTGCTTTTCGATCATGGAATTGAAGCCGCCTATGGTGTCGGTTTCGAGTCCGCTCATGGACCCGCTGCGATCAAGGATGAACACGATCTCGGTTAAATTCTTCTTCATTTTCAAATCCTCCATATAAAATGTGGCTGTCCGGTTTCTTTACCTTACAGCCACATTATAGAAGATATTGAATTTCTTTTGGTCGCATGGAAAGCGACAATCAGCAAGGCTCGCCGAAGACATCACAGTCAACATCAATGACCTCATCTATCGGGATCTGCTTTCCGTCACCCATGATGATCATGCGCTCATACTCGTCAACTTTTTTCACTGTACCGGCTGCAAGAACATACTTGCCGCCGGTTTTCTTTGTATCAGGAAGGAAGTAGGTTATCTTTATTTCAGCATCAGGCTGTCCGGTCACGAGCCTCAACTTTTCGCCGATCTCTTCCTTCTGGCTGTCGTCAAGCTCTATTCTGGCGTCGGTCAGACGCGCGCTCTCTTTGATCGAGGCATCGTATCCGGTCAGCGCAGCGAATGGAGAAAACTGAGCCGCCCTGTCAATGCCAGACATGCGCGGTCTGGTCGATGAAATATGATGAGGCAAATGGATGATGTCATCGTATTGATCCGTCATGCCTTGTGTCCTCCGATCTGGCTGTTCCGGTCTTTTGCAGTTGCGCCTTCCTCAAAGTTCATCCCCTTGAGGATCGCGTTTTTGCCGTACCGCTTTTTGATGGTCAGCATGGCGAGCTGCATGGTTCTCTCGCGCTCAAGCTCGGTTTTCTCCGCTTTGCGCCTTGCTTCTTCCTCCGCGTAATCGGAGAAAAGGTCAAGTTGCTCCGCTTCCGGCTCCTTAGGCATGGCAGCTTCTTCTATGACATGGTTTGCGGTCACGTTGATGCGCCGGATCAGCAGATTCTTATCTACAATACTGTCAAACAGCGCCGATGCAGCTTCCATGATTCGCTTAGTAGAGGATGTGTGTCTTCCGAGATTTCCTGTTCCGTGAGCGTGCTTCGGAACTTCACGTCCGTAATGGTCTGTCGTGACCGCCCCGTGATACTGCCCTCTGATAGACGGATCTCTCAGGTTCTCAATGTCAAAGCCAATGGTCAAAACAATTTGATCTGTCACCAGCCCTTTATCCACCAGATCAAGCGCAAGCATGTCCGCCATCTCTCGCGTGATCAGCTTTGCCTTTTCAAATGAATAAGGGCAGTGAAGCACCTGCCCGGAGCTAATACTGTTTGTGCTCGGCTTGTACGCCTTTATCTCCGCGATCGTGCAGGGCTCCCAGCCCCACGCATGGTCGATCAGCAGCTCGGCATTGATGCCGAAAAGCTTATACAGCGGCCCTTCATCGGTCACAGAACGCCGCGCGACATCGCCCATCGTAAACATCCCATTGGCCTCAAGCTTTTTTGCGTAGCCGCTGCCGACCCGCCAAAAATCGGTCAAAGGACGATGCGCCCAAAGAGACCTCCGGTAGCTCATTTCATCAAGCTCGGCGATCCTGACGCCGTTTTTGTCGGCTTGAAGATGCTTCGCTTCAATATCCATTGCGATCTTACAGAGGTATAAATTCGTGCCGATCCCGGCCGTCGCCGTAATGCCGGTTCGGTTCAGCACATCCATGATCATCTTCATCGCAAACTCACGGGCAGTCAGGCGGTATGTCCTGAGATAGCTCGTCGCATCAATAAAGACCTCATCAATGGAGTAGACGTGGATGTCTTCCGGGGCAACATAGTTGAGATAGACCTGATAAATCTTTGTGCTGCATTCCATGTAATGCGCCATCTGCGGTGGCGCGATCACATAATCAAGAGAAAGCTCAGGCGACTCTTTCAACTCAGCGGCGTAGTAAGAGGAACCTGTAAACTTATGACCGGGCGCTTTTCTTAAACGCTCCGCATTGACTTCCTTTACCCTCTGCACGACCTCGAACAGTCTTGCGCGTCCTGAGATTCCGTGCGCCTTGAGCGAAGGAGAAACAGCAAGGCAGATCGTCTTCTCTGTCCTGCTTGCGTCCGCCACGACAAGATTAGCGCCGAGAGGGTCAAGACCGCGCTCAATGCACTCGACCGAAGCATAGAAGCTTTTAAGGTCAATGGCGATGTATGTACGGTTTTCCATGCTCCGATCATCTCCTTTGGCTTTACCAAATTATCATCAGGTGGAATTTAATTTATGATTCATTCTCCGGATCTTTCCCGGATATAGAAATGAAGTCCTCTTTCCCACTTCCTAAATATGAGTTTCCCACTAATATTGAAACCGACTTTCTTACAATAAATATCGATGAAATCTCTTCATTTGTACTTTTTGATTGTGCTACTCCTTCATATATTTTGTACCCCAACAGTTGCAGCATAGGATTCATGTATGTCATATGATTGGAAATATAAATATACCCCACAATAATCATTAAAAAGAGTAACACGAAAACATCCACAATACTATTTAAGGTTAGCCCCAAGCAAGATAACAAATAGATAGAAATATAGTTAAAATAAACATTTCCAGTCTGGTCTTCGACACTAATAATCGTGTAGTGATGTATACCTCCAACTTTTTTAGTTATAGCTTTCAAATACACAAATGAAACGATGCATAAGATAAGCAAACCGAGAATTGCAAAGTCATTTACCTCGTCAAAAAAATGGGCAGATTTCAATTGCGCTATGGAGAAAAAGAATCTACCACCTTCAGTACACCGCTCAAGAATGTTTTTAATTATCAATAATACGTAGAGGGGAATATAGGAAGAAACAAATAGAATTATTCTTCTCAATTTTATAATCCTCCTTTTGCACCTGCCTGATATTCTTGAATTGCCGCTGCAATCATTTTATTGCTGGTCAACGCATCAATAACATAGTGTCGTAAAAGCAGGTTTAGCAACTCAGGAATATCCTCTTTTCCCCGATAAACAATTTCTCCGTCAGCCGAAGTTCTTAATGATAAGTTGAATTCTCGGATTACACTCGGCACTTCGCCCCTCTTTTTTGCCACTTCATCAAAGCCTTTTGCCAAAATAACCTTTGTCAATCTTGTGAGGTATCTGCCATCTGATTCACAATCTGAAACGAATTCATCCGAGCCAGACAAGAGGCCACAATCACGAATCATATCCTTATTGTCAGACAGTATTTTAGCAAACACATCCTTGTATGAAAGCATCGAATTAAAGGCATTCCGATTAAAAACATAATAATAATTGTCAAAAAGAAATGCGTCTACAAAAGAATTTATGGTAATAACCTCATCTGTAAATGGCCGTAAAACACCTCCTGAAAAAATGTACTTTTGGCTTGTCTTATAGGCGGCTGAGGGCTGAATATATTTTTTCAAAATAAATATAGATTTGTCTTGCGCATAAATTTGAAAAACCATGAATTTGATTTTTGATAGGTCAGTATTTTCAGAAACAACATTGTCATCGGTATATTGTACTGCTATCTGACTTAATATTTCGTCACCATGAATTACATCTTCTTTTTTTACCATTTGAGTCGAATCATCTACTGATATTTCCAAATCATAAATGTCCAAACTTCGTTTATCTAACTCCTCGGATATGTATGAAAACGAATCAATAAGAACTTCCTTGATGTCGTCCAATTGTGTTTTTAACATCAACCCACGATATCGTTGCTTGCGTTGATTGTTTTGATCTACCAGCATAATGTTGATTTCAGCAGTGTTATTCTCTATGGCCTCCCTAAACGAATTCAGTTTTGATTTAATGTCATCTTTGTTCATTAGAATCCCCTCCTGATTTTTAATTTTATGTTATAGTTTGTACCTAAGGCGAGGGCATGCAAGTTGCGCTGAATTTCTAAACTTAGGAAATAATATATCCGATTGTTCCACTCTTACGCTCCCAGCAAGCTCTGGTCAAAAGCAAACAGCGCCTCGTTGATCTCAAAGACGTTGTAGTTTCCGCTTTGAATAAAAAACTCAATGATAATGTCGAACTTGTTGCTGTGAGAGAGGGCATATCCGGCTTTCATCAGCATGTCCTTCGTTTCATCCAGCGGCAGCTCAAGCGCGATGGCGAAGGCAAGCGCCGTCGCCTTGCTGGGCTTGTAGTGAACATCGCTTCTGATCTTCGAGAAAAGCTTCCGGTCAATGTTGGCTTTTTTATAGCATTCGGCGTCTGTCAGTTTTTCTTCGTCGATCTTCCGAAGAAGCATCTGAGAAAAGCTTTCGTCGATCTGCTTCATGGCGTCATCCAGACTCAAGCCCAGCGCGGAGGCTTTTGATGCCATCATCGGCATCACTTCGAGCCGGTTTTCAACATTGAGAGCAGCGTCCTCTTCGCTGAGATTCAGCCTGCGCCGACGCTCTCTTATATTGTCGGTATGTTCCTCTGAGTAATTGTCATCTATGTATTCTTCAATATCGGAAAACAGCTTCTCGCCGATCTGATAGGCTTTCCGGTCAAAGATGACGATATAGACCGTCATGTCGTTTTCAAAGAGGAATTCGCTGATTGTATCAATGGCAACCTTCAACGCCTGATCCTTCGGGTATCCGTAAATGCCGGAAGAGATAAGGGGGAAGGCAACGGACTCACATCCGTTTTCCTTTGCCAAGTCAAGCGAAGTCTTGTAGCAGGAAGTCAGTTTATCTTTCTCGCCGTGTCCGCCGTCCTGCCAGCGCGGACCCACCGCATGGATCACATACTTGCAGGGCAGCTTATAGGCTTTCGTGATCTTCGCGCTTCCTGTTTCGCAGCCGCCCAGCGTCCGGCATTCCGCCAGCAGTTCAGGACCGGCGGCACGGTGAATGCAGCCGTCAACACCGCCTCCGCCGAGAAGTGATTTGTTGGCAGCGTTTACGATTGCGTCTACCTTCATTTTTGTGATGTCATTGCGGACTATCTCAAGCGGCATAACTCATCCTCCGTCAAGCTGCAATTCTGCGGAAATCTACGGTACGGTTTTTCATTGAGATGCCGTCCACCGAATATCCGTAGTTTGCAGCTTCTTTTTTGTATGTCAGGAAGGAATGGTCGATCTCAAAGCCGATCACTTCCTCAATGCGTTCAAATGACAGTTGCAGGAGCTCACTTCCGTCGCTCTGCAAGAACCTCCACAGCGGTTCATATTTTGACATGACTAAATCTTCCTCTCATAGATCAGGTATTCGTCTGCGCCAGCGCAGCCAATTTCCTTTGCCGTCTCCGGTCTGCTCTGTCTTCGCGCCTCAGCCGCTCCATCTCGGCAGCAGATTCTATTGCCTCTGCTTGCCGAAACATTTCAAAGTATTGCTCTAAGTCCGGATACTGCTCTGCGCTTGCATCTTTAACTCTGAATCCGAGCGTATCGAGTCTCCTGATGAATCGTTCAAATTTTCTCAGACTGTGCCGGGGAAGATTGAAATAATACCAGCCGTCCATCTCAAGAAGCTGCCCCACCGTGGAGAAGCCGAGACTGCGAAGATAGTTATAATCGTTCACACGAAGACCAAGGTCTTCAATGCCGCTCGTCTTGTCTATGTGGTCGCTGTCAAAATGAAACTCTTCATCAAAGGGAAAGCATAAAAACATAAGTAATCCTCCACCAATTATGCCGTGGCAAACCGGTAAATGGACAACGGAATATACCAAACAGCAACAGCCAGTCTCCAAATCAGAATCACGCCGCCGATCAGCCCGCCAAGAATGACGTTCAACGCTACGATCCCGACCGTTCCGGCAATGTCAAACCCTATCGGGATCAGTGTAAACATCTTTCCGATGCCAAACGGAACACCGCAAGCCAGCCAGATCAGGAAGTAGTCTCTTGCGCCGTTCTCAGTAAATATCCGGCTGAAAATGGAGAACAGCAGCAGCGCGATCACTATGGGAAGAACAGCTTTTTTCAAAAAGTCTGTCATTATCTCTCTTCTGCTCATCGGAACTCCTTTATTTCAGAAAATCACTGCGATGTTCAATCGGTCTGAGGTCGTATCCCATTTCTGCAAGGTGAGCGATTTTCAAAGCAACCAAGTTAATATCTGTGTGCATCTGTCTTGCTATCTCTTCGGCAGAGAAGTGGTAGGTGTATATGTAATCCAGCATCTCATCGTTATCCAAAAGGATCTCTGCCGCAACGATGTTTGCTTCGTACTCCGGCTTCGTCGTCATATCGTAGAGCATGAATTCACGGATCGCGCTGTCCTTTGCCAGATTGCGGTGCAGCTGGTCATGCCCAAGCTCATGAGCGCAGACAATTCGCATCATCCTGTCGCTTAGGTCCTTTTTCAGAAGTATAAAGCGATTTCGTTTGATAACACGGTACATGCCTTTCAAGCGCCCGAAGTCTTCGCAGAAGAGGACTTCAACGCCAAGCTCATCAGCAATCCGAAACGGATCTCGCGTCTCGGATCTCCTTACGAGAGAGCTGCCGATTTTTGATAAATAATCAGAACTCATCGCCCAACCTCCTTTCCCGCCTCATATATCAGTGTAGCAGATGGGGTGTCCTGAAAAACGGACTTATTATTTTTCGTCCTTTTCGTCCTCTCTGCGGTATTTCTTTGGTGTGTATTTCTTGTTCTTTTCTTTTGCGATCCAGTAAGCATCATTCAGAGCTTTCATAGCTCCGTCCAGTGACTCGTCATCAAGATGACCGCCGGCAAACATGCCGGTCACTTCACCAACAAGCTCGCCTATATCCTTTGCCGCTTTTGAGCCGCCCTTCTCCTGGGCATCAAGCACAAGCATCCCGGACTGACCAAGCAGATATTCCGCTGTTGTATTAAGCGCAGCGGCAAGCTGTTCGACAGTCGCATACTTTGTTGGCTTTCGAGTGCCAAGCTCATAATTCTGGATCGTCCTTGCTGTTACGGAGATTTTTTCAGCAAGTTGAACCTGAGTGAGATTTGCTTCCACTCTTTTTTCCTTTAGCTTCTCCTTGAATCCCATAAGACACCTCTCCTAATTTTTGTCCGATAACACAAACAGAAATTTCGTATTTCCCATTGACGCGAACATTGCGTTCGAGTATAATAAGCATCACACGAACATCTTGTTCGCGTTCATGTTACCACACGAACAGGCCGTGTGTCAATAGGGCACGAAAGAAATGTTCGCTTTTTAAGTGAGACTTTTTCGTGAACGGCCTGTGCAAATGATAGGAGGATAGCTATGCAGCCGCAGTGCAGGAAGGTTTATGTTTCCGTCAACATTGATGTGGACAAGGACGGAGGCATACGACCGCGCATGATCCGTTGGGAGGATGGTCATATCTATGAGATTGACCGGCTCAAATACAAATGCCAAGCCTCATCCCTCAAGGTTGGCGGTTATGGCATCCGCTATACCGTCTCAATCTGCGGAAAGGAAACTTTTCTGTACGATGAAGACGGCAAATGGTTTGTAGAAGCAAGGAGGTAATCCATGTATTTATCGCGTACCCAGATTGAAGAAATTGCAGTCGCCGTCATGAAGGACTTTAACGATTTCTTTTTCAACGAGAAAACCGGAAGAAAAAAGGAGGACCTTCAAGGCACGCCGATTGATCAGTTCGCAAAGGACTATCTCGGTCTGAGCGTTTCCTTTGCGCATCTGTCATCAGATGGGAATCTATGCGGTTTGACCGCATACGCAGATACCGAGTTTGTGCTTGAAGAAAACGGGCAGAGCAAAACAATTTTTCTCAAGCAGAATCAAGTGATTTTGGATATGAGCTTTATAACACCGGGACAAGTCCGAAATCTCTGCGGAAAGCGGAGATTCACACTTGCCCACGAATGCGCTCACCAAATTCTTTATCAGATGCAGTCTGAGGACGGAAAAACCTCATGCCGGAAAAAGTATGCCGCGCATACAGCATATTCCCTCCGTGACTTGAAGACAAAAGAGGATTGGAATGAGTGGCAGGCAAATGTATTAGGCGCAGCCATTCTCATGCCGCAGGAACAGATCGACCTGGCTATGTGGTATTTCGCCGCAAGCAATAAGCTCAAGAATTACGGAGGATATTTCAATTACAAGGATCATTCGGTCCTGAAGATGATTTGCCAAGCCTTTGGGGTATCAAAGAGTGCTGCCATCATCCGGCTCAAGGAGCTGGACTATATGGAGGAATATGCTTATTCGGATTTCCGCGATCCGTTGGAGGTGTGGAATGAAGAGTAAAGTAAGAGTATCTGAGCCATCCCCGGAAGTTCAGTTCAAAATCCGAAAGGCAAGAACAGCCATTGCCAGCCAGAAACGGCGAATGGTTGAATGCCCGTATTGCCATCACAATGCAATCGTCGTATTTGAGGACACGCGAGGTCATGTTCAGGCAAAGTGCAAAGCCTGTGGACGTGAGACTGTTTTTGATGTTTTCAGCATGAGGCGTCTGCTGCGCTTCCTTTGCAAGAGGTAGAGAAAATAACAATTTAATAATTCATAGCTGTGCTGTGGAGCCGCTGACTGGCGAGTCTTCCTAATGCCGCATGACAGAGTTTTCTTCAAGGATTCTCTGTTCTATCGGTATGGGAAGTTCAACTCACCGTCATGCGGCTCTATTTTTCTCGCCTTTCCACTGCTCTGGGTCAGCGGAAAGGATGAGAAATGTACCAATGGGAGCCGTATTCGGCTAAGTACCCGTAGTCTCCGATTTTTGATTTTCCCCAATTTCAAAAATCAAAAAGGAGACTGCAAAATGAAAACACCGAAAGAATTCGACTATGACCTTTGGATCGATAGAAATGACGGGCAGTGCTATGTCCGAGTGAAGAACACCGGTGAAGTGAGCGCCGTTAATGCCGACACCTTCCGCTTCCTTCGGCGGGAGGAAAAAAGGCTCCGTCGTGACATTACTCCCGATAAGCCGGGAGAAACACCTTCGGTGAGAAATGAAATACTGCATCCTCTTTCTCTGGACTATGCCATCGAAGGAGCGTATGGAGACATTGCCCCTGCGTGGGCGATGGACCGTGACAACAGCTCGGAGGACGCTCTGTTCAATCTGCTTGAAGAAGAGCTGATAAGATCACTCACCGCAAGGGAAGCGGATGTATACAAGCATTGCATTGTAGACGGAATGAAATATCTGACTTATGCGAAGGAAACCGGAATTGATGTTGCAAACGTCACCCGGACCATAGGACGCATCAGAAAGCGAGCAAAAAAACTTTTCTGATTTTTTGCAGAGCATGTCAAAAAAACGCCTTGAGATGTCCGTAGTAAGGTGAGAGGACAGTAATCCTTCTCATGTTCCTTGAAAACTGAATAGTCAGTGCTGCGGATCTTTCCGCTTCTGCGTAGCAACACAGTTTCCGACGCCAAGACCTCCGTTTGGAGCGAGCGATCACCGGAGAGCTATAACAGTCATGTGGTGTGGCTGCTTGCGACGATGTAGAAGTTGGGTACAATGATACTTCCGTCTGTCCTTGAGACAGGCGGCTCGGAGCGTTCCTCGGAGGGGTGAGATTCCCATGATGCCGGTTGACCGTCGGCAGTCCGCAGCACTCCCTATTCAGCAGGGGACGAGATAAATATGCTGGAAAATTTATCAATGAAAACTATGCGCAGCAGTCCGACAAAGACTGCTGCGCATCCTTTTGCTGATAAGCAAAAAATTACGAAGGAGGTGAGACGGGTGAATACAACTACGATCACACAGAGGGACGCATACAAATTGATGCTCAAGGAATACCCGGGCGTCATGAACATTGAACAGATGTGTGAAATCCTCGGCATCAGCACAAAAACAGGTTATCGCATCCTCAGAGAAGGAAAAGTCTGCTGCCTCAAGGTCGGCAGAGCCTATCGTATTCCGAAGGCTCACCTTTTCACTTACCTGTCCATTGGATGTGCAGAGCTGCAAGAAGTGGCAAACGCATAAGTTTTGGACTCGGAAAGTTTACAAAAAAGAATTGCACAGAGGTCCTCCAATTCGAACCCGGTTCTGGTATAATAGGTTCCCAGTTGACGGTAGGTGTCTCTGCTGCGAAGAAGGAGGTATTTTTATGGTAGCAGGGCATCTTCGTGAGAAGAATGGCTATTTTTATGCTGTACTAAACTATAATGATTCTCTTGGGAATCGAAAGACCAAATGGATGTCAACCGGCTTAACTGTGAAGGGCAACAAGAAACGGGCTGAGGCAATTCTTGCTGAGAAACGCCGTACCTTTCAGCCGGATGAGCCGGTGACAAGCGAAATCCTTTTTGCAGACTTTATGGAGCAATGGCTTCGTGTCGTGAAAAGCTCCATTGCAGTTCCGACATACGCTTCTTATACCAACATGGTGAAGCGTGTCATCTCTCCTTATTTCCGCGAAAAGAAGACAACCCTTCAAGGTTTGACCGCGAAGGATATTCAGGACTTCTATCTGAAAGAGCTTGATCGAGTCAGTGCTTGTTCCGTCATCCACTACCACGCAAATATTCACAAGGCTTTGAAATATGCCGTGAAGATGGATTTGATCCCTGTCAATCCGGCAGACAAGGTGGAGAGACCTAAGAAAGAACACTTTGTCGGGAGCTTCTACGATGCAGATGAAATGAACGCTTTATTCGCTGCATCGAAAGGAACCAAGCTGGAAATCCCGATCTTGTTTGGGGCTTTTTACGGTCTTCGCAGAAGTGAGGCAATCGGATTGAAATGGGATGCCATTGACTTTGAGCATGACACACTGACCATCCGACATACCGTTACTTCGTGCGATATTGACGGAAAGCTTACGCTCGTTGCCTCCGACACAACGAAAACAAAATCCAGCAGGAGAACGCTGCCGCTTGTTCCGTTTGTGAAAACGCGGCTGCTGGCGCTCAAGGAAGAGCAGGCGGAGAACCGCAGACTTTGTGGCCGGTCCTACATCAAGGAATATCAGGAATATGTCTGTATCAACGAGATCGGCGATCTGATCAAGCCTCATTATGTTACAGAGAGCTTCCGCAAGCTGCTTCGGGCGAATGAGCTTCGAGAGATCAGGTTTCATGATTTGAGACATAGCTGTGCCTCGCTGATGCTTGCAAACGGCGTTCCCTTGAAGCAGATTCAGGACTGGCTCGGACACAGCGATTTTTCCACCACGGCAAACATCTATGCGCATCTCGATTACAACTCGAAGATTTCTTCGGCTGACGCAATGCTGAATGGCTTGGGGCTTGCAGTGCAGTAGCCGTTCTCCCCTGAAAAATGGAGAGAACAGCAAAAAAGTCCGCTCAGAACACCATTCCGGCATAAAGAAAAAGCCAGCAACCCCGCATGGTTACTGGCTTTTCGATGGCGGAGCGGGTGGGATTCGAACCCACGGAACCTTGCGGTTCAACTGATTTCGAGTCAGTCCCGTTATGACCACTTCGATACCGCTCCGTATATTTCTCACATCAGCTCACCTCAGAAATTGGGGAGAACGGATGGGGAGAACAAGGAAAATATGAAATTGTGAAACTCCGAAAAACCCAGTAATATCAAGGCTTTCCGAGAAGAAGCTTACGAAAAACGGTTTTGATTTCGAGTCAGTCCCGTTATGACCACTTCGATACGCTTCCGTATTAAGTTTTCATCTGCCTGGAAAGGGGAGATGAGATGGACGGGTGGATGATCTTGCACCAGCGTCAAGATTTATTATAATGGCAAAGTGGGTGGGGGGCAAATATTATTTCTGATTTTTCGCCAAATGGCGGGTTTTCCTGGTTTTTGGGATGGGTTTGAATGGATCTTCGAAGGTTGAAGTTCCTTCTTGGATATTTACAACGGTTTCAGTACAGGGTAGTATGGAATGGAAATCAACCGAAGGGGGGTCTGACATGAAAAAAATACTGGCTGCCGCATTGCTGAGTCTGCTATTGCCGTTTACGGCTCAGGCCTCCGTGCTGCCTCAGGACTATGGCCCGAATCAGGGCGGCATGGTTCAGTGGGAGAGTGATCTGTATTTCTTCCGGCTCGATCAGCCGGTCTGGGAGGATCTGCTGACCAAGAACCGTTCCTACTGGGAAACGAATGAACGGGACCTGGAGCAGGCAGTTCGTGACCTGGATCAATCCCTCGCGTCAGCCGCAGCCGAGGCGAAGGGTCAGCTGGAAGCTGAGAAGGCAGAGAAACAGTCAGAGCTCCGGCGTGCCCGTGAAGCCGTTCTGCTCTACCTGTCAGAAGAAGCCAAGACAAAAAATGATCTGGTGCTGCTGACGGAACGCCCGGATAAGAATTTTCTGGATCCCCTGATTTTTCCGGCCGGTGAATACCAGACCGAAGCTCAGAAGCTTCTGGAAGAAACCTACAGTCTGCCCTGTGCCGGGAAGGAAACCAGTCCCTTTGGCTGGCGCATCCATCCCGTAACCGGAATCCGAACCCTGCATGAAGGTATCGACCTGGCCAACGGGGAAGGAACTCCGATCCATGCGACCAAATCCGGCATCGTCACGTTTGCCGGCTTCAACGAAATTTCCGGCAACAACGTCCTGATCCGGCATTATGACGGTCAGCAGACTTCGTACTATCATATGTGGAAGCTCAAAGTGAAGCGCGGCCAATATGTCCACCAGGGCGATGTGATCGGCCTCATGGGCACCACCGGCCGATCCACCGGCAATCATCTCCACTTTGAGATCCGGATCAACGGCGCTAAAGTGGACCCCGCTCCCTATATCTATCAGGGCACCCGCTGGGAATGGCGCTGACGCGTTCCCTCTCTTGATTCGACGATCCATGAACCAGGCCGCAGAACCCGGAACCTCCGGGATCTGCGGCCTGTATTTGTGCTGAGTGCTTTGTATTCCTTTTTTTCTTTTTTCTTTGTCAGTCAAGCCTTTGCTCAACCTTCTGGCGTCAGGCCCAGAATCCGGCGGTAAAGCTCAATGCCGCGCAGAAGGACGGCCTCGTCAAAGTCAAACAGCGGGCTGTGCAATGGATGGGTGAAGCCTTTCTCGGGGGATCCCGTCCCAAGGAACAGGAAGACCCCGGGGAACTCCTGCTGATAAAGCGAAAAATCCTCCGCCAGCATCAACGGCTGGAGCATTTCATAATCCGGTGGGGACAGCAGACCAATCAGTTCATCCACCAGCGCCGCATCATTGCGCACCTCCGGGTAGAAATCCCGGATGGCCAGATCGGCTTTGACGCCGAAGCTTTGGGCGATGCCCAGGGTTTTGGCTTCCAGCTCCTGCTTGATCCGCTCATAGGTCAAGCGGTCAAAGGCTCGGATGGTTCCCGTCAGAGCGGCTTCCTTCGCCACCGCGTTTCTCACCTCGCCGGCCTGGAATGTCCCGATGTTGAGAACGGCCGGGGACAGGGGATCCAGCGATCGGGACGGAATGAGATGGATCTGGCTGACCAGGGCCGCCCCGGCCGCCAGGGCATCGATGCCCTGATGCGGTTGCCCGGCATGGGCACCCTGCCCCGTGAGCTGTATGTCGAACTCCCCGTTGCGGGCCATGAAGGGGCCGCGGGCCAGACCGAATTTCCCTTCCGCCAGACCCGGATAGAGATGGATGCCGTAGATTCGCCGGACCTGAAGTTCCTGCAGAATCCCTGATTCCACGATCAAACGGGCACCCCCCGGGCCTTCCTCCGCCGGCTGGAAAATCAGCACCACAGTCGAATCCGGCACAGGACCTTCCTTCAGCACCCGGGCAAAACCCAGAAGCAGAGCCATATGGCCGTCGTGACCGCAGGCATGCATCCGTCCCGGATGCAGCGACGGGAACCCCCGGTCCGTCCCCTCCGCCATCGCCAGAGCATCCATGTCTGCCCGGAATGCTACCGCTTGTGCCGACTTGCCAGGCAGTACCGCGATCCAGCCGGATCGGGCCGCCGGGATCGGCTCATAACCCAGTCGAATCAGTTCGTCATGAATCCAGCGGGAGGTCTTGGGCAGATCGAATCCCAGCTCAGGAATCCGATGCAGTGTCTGTCGGGTCTGCCGAACATATTCCAGTAACCCTTCCATGGCATCTCCTTTCAGCAGGGTTTCACCCGGCTGGCTGCTTTATTTCTTAGCTTCATTCTGATATCTTCCGCCGATCTAGCGCAGATCCTCCAGGAGCTTTGTCTTCTCCGCGGTCTGCTCGTCCTTCTGCTTGATGACCTTGGCCGGCGCTCCGGCGACGACGGCATCGGGCGGGACATCCCGGGTCACGACGGATCCGGCGGCAACCACCGCGTTGGCGCCGACGCGGACACCTTCCAAGATCACCGCGTTGGCTCCGACCAGTACCCCGTCTTCAATAATCACCGGGGTGCTGGAAGGGGGTTCCAGCACGCCGGCCACGACGGCGCCTGCGCCGATGTGGCAGTTGCGGCCGATGGTGCCCCTGGCACCTACCACCGCATTCATATCCACCATGGTGCCTTCCCCGATGACCGCGCCGATGTTCAGGACCGCGCCCATCATGATGATGGCCCCTTTGCCGATCTGCACGAACTCCCGGATATGGGCGCCCGGCTCAATGCGCGCGTCCACTGCCCGGATATCCAGCAGGGGAATGGCGGAATTGCGCCGATCGCATTCCACGACCTGATCCGTGATCCGGTCCCGGTTCGCTTCCAGAAACCGGCCAACGGCTTCCGCTTCTCCAAAGAGGGTGTAGGACGGTCCTTCGCCGAACACCCGCAGACCGGAGAAGTCGGCTTCGGCCAGGTCGCCTTTGACGTAGAGCTTGACCGGCGTCTGGCGAACCGCGTTTTTAATGTAAGCCGCAATGGCGTAGGCATCGCTTAAAAATTCATTCATGACTCATCCTCCGGGCGGAACAGATCCGCCATGCCGTAAAGTCCGGGTGCCTGGTGCAGGATAAAGCTCGCGGCTTTCATTGCGCCGCGGGCGAACAGCGCCCGGGATTCTCCCCGGTGGGTCAGTTCGATGGTTTCTCCGTTCAGGGCGAACAGCACCGTGTGCTCGCCGACAATGGTGCCGCCGCGAACGGCGTGGATTCCAATCTCTCCCGGCGTACGCGGCGCCTGACCGCTTCGGCCATTGACAACTTTGGGATCGCCTCTCCGGGAAGCTTCCTCCAGCAGGAGCAGGGCTGTTCCGCTGGGAGCGTCCAGCTTGCGGCGGTGATGGCGCTCAATGATTTCAATGTCCGCGTCCTCGCCCAGCAGACGGGCCGCTTCCCGGACCAGGGCGCGCAGAGCATGGATCCCCAGGCTCAGGTTCGCGCTCTGAAACAGGGGGAAGGAAGCCGCCGCTTCATGGATCTGAGTTACGGCCTCCGGGTCAAAACCCGTGGTGGCGAGCACCAGGGGAGTGCCATGGCTGCGGCAGTAATCCAGAACTTCCGGCAGGGCATCCCGGTGCGAAAAGTCAATGATGACATCCAGGGGCTGCCCCTCATGCTCTGCCAGCGGCCGGCCGGTATGGAATCCCAGAATATGGGTATCGGGCTCTTCGCTGGCATAGAGTTCGGCCAGCACTCGGCCCATATGGCCGGTGCTGCCGTGGATTCCGAGGATCATCAGGCACCTCCCTGGGCCAGCAGCCCATAATGAGCCAGTGTCTCCGACAGGGTCTGGCGGTTATTCGGGGCCAGTTCCACCAGAGGCAGCCGGAAGCCGCCGACGGGTCGTCCCATCAGATTCAGCGCTTCCTTTACCGGCACGGGATTGGTCTCGATGAACAGATCCGCGATCAGCCGGTCGTATTCCGCCTGCAAAGCCCGGGAACGATCCACGTCGCCTGCCAGATAGGCGGCCACGATATCATGGGTCGCCCGGGGGGCCACGTTGGACAGTACGGAGATAACGCCGTGGCCGCCCTGTTCCATGAAGTCGAAGATCTCGTTGTCGTTTCCGGAGTAGACTTTGAAGCCTTCCTTGGCCTGGGCCAGAATCTGGCCGCAGCGTTCGGGGTGGCCGGAAGCTTCCTTCAGCGCAACGATATGGGGTACAAAGGACAGTTCAATGACCGTTTCCGGCAGCAGGTCCACGCTGGTCCGCCCCGGCACGTTGTAGAGAATGATCGGAATCGAAACCGCTTCGGCGATGGCCTTGTAATGGGCCAGGAGGCCTCTCTGGGAGGGCTTGTTGTAGTAGGGGGTGACCAGCAGCAGGCCGTCCACGCCCAGTTCCTGGGCCGCCACGGACAGCGCGATCGAGTCCTGGGTGTTGTTGGATCCGGTTCCGGCGATCAGAGGAATCCGACCGTTCACCGTCTTCAGGGCGAAGGCGAACAGCTCCAGTTTTTCTTCCTTGGACAGGGTGGCCGATTCCCCGGTAGTTCCGGCGACGATGAAGGCATCGGTGCCCTCGGCGATCTGCCATTCCATCAGCTCCGCCATTGCCGGATAATCAATGATTCCATTCTGAAAGGGAGTTACGATGGCAACTCCGGCGCCATTCCATAAATTCATGATCTTGCCTCCATGCATTTCATTAAAATCTGTACCGCGTTGGTCGCGGCCCCCTTGCGGATGTTGTCCGCGACGGTCCAAAGGTGCAGGGTGTTGGGGAAACTGTCGTCGGGACGGATCCGTCCCACCAGGACCAGGTCCTGGCCGCTGGCCTGGCGGGCCGTGGGGTAATTCTCCGGTTCGATCCGCAGCCCGATTCCCGGGGCGGCGGCCAGCGCTTCATGCAGCTGATCCAAATCGAAGGGCCGCTTTGTCGTGACATTGATGGCGACGCTGTGGCCGTTGCGGACCGGAACCCGGACGCAGGTGGCGCTGACGGCCATGGCGTCATCACCCAGGATCTTGCGGGTTTCGTCGATCATCTTCTGCTCTTCCTTGGTGTAGCCGCTGGGCAAAAACACATCGATCTCGGGCAGGCAGTTGTCGGCAATGGGGTGGCGGTAGAAGGCGGGCTTCTCGCCGCGCTGGGTTCTGGCCAGATCGGCGGTGCCGCGGTAGCCGGATCCCGACACGGCCTGGTAGGTGGTATAGACAACCCGGGTGAGGCCGAACAGGTCATGCAGGACCTTCAGGGGCAGGACGCTCTGGATCGTGCTGCAGTTGGGATTGGCGATGAGATGGTCCTGGGGACCGATGGCATCGAAATTGACTTCGGGCACCACCAGGGGAACCGCCGGATCCATGCGCCAGGCACTGGAGTTGTCGATGACGGTGATGCCGGCTTTGGCGGCCAGCGGGGCATATTCAGTACTGACGGAACCGCCGGCTGAGAACAGGGCGTACTGGAACCGGACGGGATCCAGCGCCTGCGGGGTCAGAAGCTCCACCGTATAGTCGCGTCCCTTGAAGCTAACGGTCTGACCGGCCGTACGCTGCGAGGCCAGCAGCACCAGTTCGCCTACGGGTACATCCAGATCCTCCAGGACCTGCAGAAAGGTCTGGCCGACCATTCCGGTCGCACCGACAATTGCTAAATTAACACGTTTCATTTTCCATCTCTCCTTTTCCAATTCGTACGGCCGGTCCGGTGAGCCAGAAGCGTTCACCGGTCTCTACGGTGAGGCTGCCGCCCGGAACGTTAACCTGGGCGGTGCCTTCGATCAGACCGCGGCGGCTGGCCACGGCGACTGCGGCGCAGACGCCGGTGCCGCAGGACCAGGTGTAGCCGACGCCTCGTTCGTAGGTCCTCACCGTCAGGTGGGTCCGATCCTTAACCTGAACAAAATTCACATTGATTCGCCGGGGGAAGAACGGGTGGTGGCACAGGGCATCGGCCTCCGCCTCCGGAATGTTGTCCCAGGTGAATGCCACGGCGTGGAGCGTGCCCAGGACCAGGATCTCCAGTTCATAACGCCGGCTTCCGGCCTCCAGCTCCAGCACTTCGCCCGATGGCACCGGGCGGATCGTATCCGGGGGCTCCACCGCAAAGACCGGGGTGCCGATTTCTACCCGAATTTCCTCATAGCCGGCGCTGACATCGACGGTCAGGATCCCGGCTCCGGTTTCCACGGTGAACTCCGTTTTTCTGACCAGGCCGGTTTCATGCACGTGCCGGGCAAAGCAGCGCAGGCCGTTGCCGCACATCGGAGCGGGCGTCCCGTCCTGGTTGAAGTACAGCATCCGGATTTCAGCCTGCTCGGACGCCGTCGGGACCAGGAGCCCGTCGGCGCCGAAGCCGAACTGACGGTGACAGAGCCGGCGAGCCAGGTCCGGGAGATCTCCGGCTGGCAACGGGTCCAGGGGGACGATGAAATCATTGCCTGTCCCGTGGTATTTGACAAACCGCATGGCGTTCCCTCCCATTACAGGTCGAAGGCGCTGGCGATCGCCGCAACGGCCGGTTCCTTGTACTTCTCGGCCATGGTGTAGGAGATGGAGATCTCCGAGGTGGATACCTGGCGGAAGGGGATTTTATGGTCGGACAGGATCTGGAACAGCCGGGCGGCTACGCCGCTCTGGGTGCGCATGCCGGAGCCCACCACCGACACCTTGATCAGGCCGGTTTCGATGTCCATCGATACGCCGGGCAGTGTCTGAAGCAGGTCCCGGAGCAGTGCTTCCACTGCCGCGCGGTCCAGCGCCGGAGCGGTGAAGGAGAGGCTGACGGTGCCGTCGGCCATGGGGATCTGGGAGATCATGTCGATGTTGATCTCTTCTCCGGCCAGTCGGGTAAAGACTTCGGCGACCTGGTCGGAATCCATCGGAAGGTTCCGAAGGGTGACCATCATGATGTGTTCGAGAACGGATAAACCGGTGATGCTGCGATGTTCCATGGATTTTCCTGCCTTTCTGATATAGGTGCCGGTGATGTTCTCGTGGGCCGATGCCACATAGATTTCAACGCCGAAGTGCTGTGCGATGTCAACGGAGCGGGGTTCCATGACCTTGGATCCCAGAAACGCCATTTCTTTCATTTCTTCCCAGGTGATTTCCTCCAGCTGGCGGGCTGGGGGAAAGAGGCGGGGATCGACCCCGTAGATTCCGCTGACGTCGGTGTAGATCTCGCAGCCGCAGCCCAGCTTGGCCGCCAGGGCCACGGCCGTGGTATCGGAGCCGCCGCGGCCCAGGGTGGTAATATCACCGGCTTCGTTGTAGCCCTGGAAGCCGGCCACCACGACCACGTTGCCGGAGGCGAGCTGCCGTTCCACGGCCGTGGTATCAATGTCCAGAATCTTGGTTTTGGTATGCAGGCCTTCCGTCAGGATTCCCGCCTGAAAGCCCGTCAGCGAGATGGCCGGTGTGCCCAGTTCCTGGAGGATCATGGCTAACAGGGCGATGGAAACCTGTTCTCCGGTGGAGAGCATAACGTCCACTTCCCGCTTGGAAGGCGCCTGGGACGCTTCGCCGATCATGGCCATCAGCTGGTTGGTGGTCTTGCCCATGGCGGAGACCACCACCACCAGTTCTTCGCCCTGCAGCGCCCGGTCCCGGACTTTTTGGGCCACATTCCTCATCTTATCCAGATCCGCCAGCGAGGATCCGCCAAATTTCAGTACTTTTCTCATTCGTGATATGCCTCCTCGACATCGTTTCGGATCAGGTCTTCATAGCTTTCACGCCGCACCGCCAGCCGGCTTTTTCCCTCGTGCACCAGCACAACGGCGGGGCGGGGGAGGCGATTGTAGTTGGATGCCATGGAGTAATGGTAGGCACCGGTGCTGAAAACCGCCAGGAGTTCGCCGGCAGCCGGCTGAGGGAGGGGGATGCCGAGGATCAGGATGTCGCCGGATTCGCAGGCCTTGCCCGTTACCGTATAGACGGATTCTGCCGGGGCCTCAACCCGCTGGGCCAGGACGGCCTCGTAGCTGGCCCCGTACAGGGCGGTTCGGATATGGTCGGCCATGGAGCCGTCGACGAAGACGTAGCGGGTGCCGCCATAGGTGGCTTTGGTGCCGCCGACAGTGTAGAGGGTGACACCGGCTTCGGCGACGATGGAGCGTCCCGGCTCGATGAGGATCCGGACCGGCGGGAGACCGCGGGCTTCCAGACCATCGGCGATGAGTTCCAGCAGCTGAGGCAGAAAGGCTTCGGGTTCCAGGGGCTCGTCGCCGCTGACGTAGCGGACGCCGAAGCCGCCGCCCAGATCCAGAACCTTGAGGGAAAGTCCCGCCCGGGACAGGTCAGCCAGATAGTTCAGCATGACCTCGGCGGCGGAGGCAAAGGAATTTGCTTCAAAGATCTGAGAGCCGATGTGGCAGTGCAGTCCTTCCAGTTCCAGGGAGGGCTGATGCGCCAGCTCCCGCAGAAATTGAGCAGTTTCCGGCTGGAACATGCTTAATCCGAATTTCGAATCATTCCGGGTCGTGCTGATGTATTCGTGGGTATGAGCTTCGATGCCCGGATTGATCCGGACCAGCACCCGCTGGCGTCGTCCGGTGCCTTCCAGGAGGTGGATCAGCCGGCTGGCCTCGGTTTCATTGTCGAGAATGATGCAGCCCACCCCGGCGTCCAGCGCCTGAGCCAGCTCCGCCTCCGACTTGTTGTTGCCGTGAAAGTAGATCCGAGAAGCATCGAAGCCGGCGGACAGTGCCGTATAGAGCTCTCCGCCGGAGACGACATCCAGCGACAGGCCTTCCTCCGCCAGGATCCGGACCATGGCCTGGCACAGGAATGCCTTGGAGGCATATAGTACTTCGCCCTCCAGCCGGGATCCGGTCATGGCCTGGCGGTATGCCTGCATTTTGCTACGCATCCGGCCTTCGTCCATGACATAGAGCGGCGTGCCGTAGGTCCGCGCCAGCTTGCCGGCTTCCACCCCGCCCAGCACCAGTTCTCCATTGTGTTGTTCCCATCGCTGTGTCCAGTCCATTGGTTTGCCTCCTCTAAAAAATTGGTAGATTGTCGATCTCATTCTGGTGGTTCAAGATCCCGGAAATATAGAAAAACCGTGAGCGAATGCCCACGGTTATCCAATAACACCATGCAATCGCCCGACCTCGTGGAAGCGCTTCTCCGGACCATTGGGCAACGATCCGGAAACAGTGACATGCTTGTTCAGCATGCCCCCAGCACTGATGCTTCGGCGCCAGCCCCTTTCCCTTCCGGTACTCTTAACATGGCGCAACCTCTTCTCACAAAGCGAATTCTTAAATTGGCACAAGTTTACGTTTTTACTGGAATTGTGTCAATAGGTTTTCCTTGAATTGGATGAATAATTATGAATATTGCAATTTTCGGGGAGAAGAGACTGCGTGTAATCGATGTTCAGATTCAGGAAATATGCAGGTTGATTAATCCGGAGATTACGAGGAATGTCAATAGGTATTCAGCTCCGAAGAGGGATATTTGACTCAAAGACAAAAATGCAGCCCGCCAATCGGAGAATGGTTCCGAATGATGGGTTGCATTTTATTAGGATTAATATCATAATTATTCAGTGTGACGGACTCAAAGTAAGGAATGACGATCTGCAGACGAACCGAGTCATACGACCAATCAATCGGCAGTCATACTTCCGGATAACCTGCGGTCATACTTCCGGTTATTCTTCCAGATAACCTGCCGGAGGGATTATCCCATCAGCGGAACTGATCCGTGGGTCAGGTAGAAGTTGCAGAAGAAGGCGGCGATTCCGATGATGAAGAGGACCAGGACATAGAAAAAGAAGTTGGGGACAATCCGTTTCTTTTTCAATGTGGAGGCCCGTTTGCGGAAATGATCATTGAGATCCGCGACGAAGGCTTCGTCATAATGAATATGGTTGTCGATCTCGATCCACTTGTCGGCGTCCCGGATGATCAGGGCATTGCGGTAGTTGTTGATCTCCACTGTGCGGCTCAGCTCACTGCTGGGGAAGATTCGGAAGCTGCGGCCCGATTCCTTCAGGTATTCATCCAGTTCGCGGGTCACGTCATCCAGATCCGCTCCCATCAGAATGATCTTGTCATAGGTCAGGATATAGATGTAGACCCCGAGGAAGATCAGCAGCATGGTCAGTCCGATGGGCGTCATGCCTTCGCCGGAGATGGCGATGGTGAACAGGACAAAGGAGAGCAGGAAGGGAACGACATACAAATTAACATGACTCTGATTGGTCATGTAGATGGTTTTTTTGGTTCGGTAAAAATAATAGTCGACGGCCAGAACGGCCAGCAGGACCAGAAAACTGATCAGAAGCAGGACGATGGTATTAGTCATGTCAGCACTCCATTCGTTGATGGTTTTTCTGTCCTCATTATACAACAGGAAAAGATTGGTTCCAATGATTCGAAAATTCGCAGTTTCAGGGAATTCAGGTTATTTGAGTAATTCTGGTTATTAGGAGAATCCAGGAATCCAGGAATCGGAATTCGGACATTCGCGATTATGGGAATTCAGATTTCCTGGAATAGGAGGGATTTGGGAAATCTGGGAAAAAAGGCATATCTGGATATGGAAATCCTCTGGATTCGCGAAAATTTCTGGATTTGGGAAATTACTGGATTTGCCGGGTTTCCTTTGAAAAGACCCAGGCCCACCGGTTCCGACTGGTGGTATGATGTTTAATAGAACAAAAGAGTTCAGGACACAAGCCGGAAACGGAGTCCGGCCGGGGGGTAGATGATGAAGCAGCGCAGCTTAAGTTTGAGGGATTTTTTACTGATTTTGATTGTGGTGATTTTATGGGGCTGTAATTTTGTGGCGATCAAGATCGGCCTGTCCGGTTTTCCTCCGCTATTTCTGGTCGGAGTACGGTTTCTGCTGGTCTTCTTTCCGGCCTGCCTGTGGATTAAACGACCCAATCTGCCGTGGCAGTATCTTTTCAGGTATGGTTTCTTTATGGGCATTGCGCAGTTTGGCTTCCTGTTTTACGCCATACAGATCGGGATGCCGGCCGGCATTGCTTCGGTACTGATTCAGGCTCAGGTCATGTTTGGACTGCCCCTGGCAGCGCTCCTGCTTCATGAGAAAATCACCCGGATCCAGATCGGGGGAATCCTCTTATCAGTGTTCGGCGTCCTCTATCTGGGCGGCGTGTTCCAGAGCGACCGGACGCTGCCGCTGCTGCCGTTCTTCCTGGTCATCCTGGCGGCCGCCAGCTTCGGCGTGTCCAATGTGGTCTATCGCCAGATCGCGGAGTATAACATCAAACAGGGCAAACGCACCAGTTCCCTGGAAGTTCTGGTCTGGTCCTCGCTCTTCATTCCGCTTCCCATGTTCGCTTTGTCAGCTGTCCTGGAAACTCCGCAGGTGGTCTTCAACGCCGTGATGCAGCTGAAAGCACCCGCTCTCCTGTCCCTGGCCTACATGGTGATCCTGTCCACTTTCGTAGCCTATGGCCTCTGGGCCAGCCTCATTGGGAAATATTCTGCTTCCCTCGTGTCGCCCTTCTCCCTGCTGGTTCCGCTGGTCGGAGTCCTGGCCTCCGTCACGCTGCTCCACGAAACGCTGGACACCAGACAGATCACCGGAATGGTCATCACCATCGCCGGCCTTGCCCTGGCCAATCTGGGCACTCGCCTGGTCAGCCTCTGGTCCAGCCACTCTCAGAAGGAACACCCCGCCCATTAATCTCATGCCTGTAAGATATAAATACTGATCTTGTGATAAAAAGCGCCTGAAGCGGTTGTAAACTGCTCCAGGCGCTTTTTCTGCGATTCAGTGTGCCAGTGCGCTGGCAAACAAGCCGCATAGAATGAATCGGTTCAAAAAAGTTAGGAATAGATATTAATTCAGCATTTTGGGGACCGTAATGGGGTTAATAATTATTATAATTAAAGGTTCTTTTTTAAGAAAAATGTCCATATAATAACATACAATTGAGCTGTAGAAAGAAGTGAATATATGGTGCGAAAAGTTGAAATGATCACAGTTCATTAAATGGCAGAGGAGCGAGTGAAATGACATTAGCAGGTATTAATCAAATGGGTCGCAGGAACAGGTATCGTGGCGAAGCAATCGTACCGCCGGTTATCGAAGACATTCTGCGAAGGCTTAATGACAGGATATCGGAAGGATTGGAAGGTCGTGTCCGAAAAAATCCAGTTATCGATGATGCTCGGATGTCGGACGGATTGGAAGAGGCTGATCCGGATCGTATCGTCGGTGATGTTTGGACTGAAACGGACCAAATCCATCGTCAGGGCAATGGATCCCCTTCCGTTGATGGATTCAATATGATTCCATCTTCATCCAATCGGCGGGGATGCACCGAGCTCCTTGTCACCTTCTGCTTTCAGAATGACAGCTTTGAAAAACGACTGCTTGAAAGCCTTGATCATGTTTCCAAGCACTGCAGGAATACGAAAGATATCTATTTCATCACCACGAAATGGAACTCAGCGATTTTTGAAAAATACGACGGCTATCTGGAAATGGTGAGGGATACCCCGTTGAACATCGTATTTATTTATGTAGGGAAAGAAGGCTTTGTGTGGATGCCCGAATAGGCAATGTATCACTGAATGGATTCCCGGGATCGGTACTTGAACGGCAGCCGCTCCCATGATTTTGTGGAATATTAGTAATAGATACTACACCATGACAGGAGGGAAGGAAAATGACAGGAACCAGTCAACAGCCATCGGAATCAAACGGGATCGAAGAAGAAAATGTCTGGGATGATTCCAGCAGCTTTGCGGTGCAGGAGGACTGTCTGCCCGATGGCCGAAGCTTTCAGGCAGAAATGTGGGGAGAAGCGGGATTTACCTTTCTAACCTACCGGTTCCCCGTTCAGGGTTTGGAACAGTACTCGAAAAGCCAGGTTGTCGATTATCTTGAAACACAGGGTATCCCTATTGATCCTGAGAAATTCCCCGTAGATAGAATTCAGCTGCTGCCGAATCATAAAAACAGCGATTTACTGGAATTGACCCTGACCATTGGTGAAAGCGATGACTGAGGCAGAGCTTAACCAAATGAAGCATCAGAAGGTATGTGAGTTAAGCCTGACGGGAACTCCGGAGCAGATCAACTCGATCCTGGATGAGGGGTATGAGGTCACAGGCATCGTGCCGATTCATCAGACTTCCGGCGGCGCCATCTATACCAGAACCAGAGGCAATTATGTTCTGAAAGTACTGGTGCTCCTCTCCCCTCTGATCGCCGGACCCGAATGGAATTTAAATTAATCACTCGGAACAACGGATACACCAATGAATTCAACAAGCTGCTGGAATCCCGGAACGAGCGAGGCTATTGGGCCCGATTTGTCCTGCCGCTGGATGTCTTCCTGGATCCGGAAGCCCGTGCCGGAATCGGGAAGGGGACGTATGGATTTGCCGTCTTTTTCATTAAGGACCAGGAAACCGAAGAGAGGGCCCAGACTGAGTCAGGGATGAGAGCACAAGGCCCGGAATGAAGAGCTGGACTGATGTGCCGGGTAATAATCAAAAAGAATCGAAGGGGGTAACTATGGATTATCGTGTGGATAATGAGACGCTGCTGCAATGGTTGGAAGAAGGGAAAGAAAAAGGTGCTTCTCACTGCCTGATCGTGTGCGATACATGGGACTATGCCGAGGGATTCGAAGACTTTCCGGTATACGTGATGCCCGATGAGAATGTCGATGTTATCAAAAAGAAATATCCTCGCGGCGGAATCGAAGTGTTCGTGGCACAATTCGATCTGACCCATAATCTGAAAGAGCAGGCCGGCCGCTACGATCGAAATACGGGCTTCAAGTATGGAGACCGCTTGTTTGACATTTAGGTACTGAGCCGGAGAGAAAAGAGGGATTCAAGACACTACCAGGGAAGACGATCCCTGGTAGTATTGAACTGCGGAATAACCTGAAGCAAATGAACGAGTTTTGTGGATAGAATCTAATCAAATGTCAAATGGCTGAGGAGACAGAATGAACTACGATATTATCGGGGATGTGCATGGCAGGTATGATGACCTGGTGGAATTGTTGAAGAAGCTTGGGTACAGAGAATCAAGCAAGGGATGGCATAAGTCTGGGCATATGGCGATCTTTCTGGGGGATCTGGTCGATGGCGGTCTGCAACAGGTGAAGACCGTGAACTTAGTTCGAAGGATGGTCGAACATAATGATGCCCATTGCATCATGGGAAATCATGAATTCAATGCCATCGCCTGGGAAACCCCGGATCCGGAGGAACCAGGAGAATTTCTCAGAAAACACACTTCACAAAATCAAGAACAGCACCAAGCTTTTCTGAACGAGGTAGTGAACCAGCCAATCCATGGGGAGCTGATCCAGTGGTTCAAGACACTGCCACTTTGGATGGATTTTGGCCAGTTCCGGGTTATCCATGCCTGCTGGCATGAGCCCTCAATGACCAGGTTGAAGCAGAATAATTCCTTCAAAGAAGGATGTCTGCATGGGGTGCAATGGATCAATAGCTCACGAAACGGTCATCCGGACTTCATTGCGGTTGAAATGCTCTGCAAAGGACCGGAAGTGAAACTGCCGGAAAATTATTCCATATTGGATCGGAAAAAGAATAAGCGGAAGCAGATGCGAATCAAATGGTGGGGGGATGACTTCAAATCCTACCGTGAGGCAGCCCTGATCCCCAGCCCGCAGATGGATAAGATTCCGGATGCTCCCCTGGTGAATCGACCGGATTTCATCCCATATATAGGACCACCAGTCTTTTTTGGCCATTATGGTCTCCTGGGTCAACCGGAGCTGTTCTCAGAGAAAATCGCCTGTGTAGATTTCAGCCATGAGGACAGGAAGCTTCTTACTGCTTACCAGTGGGGTGGGGAGGTTCATTTAGAAAAGTCTAACCTCGTGTACATGGATCCCATTAGTCACATTTAGTAGTATTGAGAAGATAGTATTATATATCAAATGAAAGTCTTTAACAGATCAGGAATTTGCCTATTAATATATATATTCCAAAAATCAAGCAAGTATTTTATATAAATTGAACCTAATGCTCTATGAAGATACGATAATAATTGTGCTGGTATAAGCATTAGAATTAACTTTATTAAGAATGCACCGCCTCTATTTAGAGCAGTAAAATGGACAATGATATTGACTGGGCTGAGAGATTAGTTCAACTGGAATAACATTTATGATAATAGTGAAAGATATATAGAATAATGATATTATTCTATATGAGAAAGAGTATATGAATGATGCAAAAATGAACTTTCGAGGGGGTCTAAATGGATAAAGAGATATACTTCAATTCACGTAACACTATTTTAGATGTGCTACATGATAACGGAAAATCAAATAGGTACTTCAAGAATGATATGGAGCTTGAGAGTGAAGGTGATAAGGTTTTTAATTGGAGTCATTTTAAGGAAGTTATAAAAAATGAAATAACTAAATTCATTTACCCTTTTGAAAGCATTGTTGTTTTAGCTGGGGCTGGAGCATCAATCGTGCCTGGAGAAAATGGGGTTCCGGATACAAAATTTGGATTCACTGTTAGTCTGCTTGCAGAAAACATTAATTCAATATTAAAGGAAGATGATACTATATATCCCGTTGAAGAGCTATGCAGAATATGCAAATACGCCATTCCAATTGAAATTGATGGGAAGTACAATTCAACTTTTAACTTAGAAGATTTTTTATCAAAAGTAATAACTTATGAAGAATATTTAGAGGAAGAAACTAAAAAGAAATATAGCAAAAGCAAAGAGAAAATTCTGTCTATAATAAAAGAAAAGACGTCTTATTCATATGATAGAGATAAGCATAATCATGGGTCACTGATCAAGATATTATCTAGTCTGCACAAGGCGCCTAATCGACTTAGCATTGTCACAACTAACTATGATACTTTGTTTGAAGAAGCTGCAAATCATCTTGGTTTTACAGTTTTTGATGGATTTTCTTTCGATTCAAACTGCATTTTTGATATAGATTTATTTGATTGGTCTCTTGTAAAGCCTATCTACAATGTAAAATCGGAAAAACTTGAGTATAAAAAGTCTTCCGTAAATTTACTGAAAATTCATGGTTCTCTAAGTTGGATTAAACAGGACGATAATATCGCAAGGGTTGGAAAGGCAAGTAGTAGCGATCCTATTATGATTTTTCCTAGCTCAAATAAGTATTCGCACAGCTATGAAAAACCATATTTTGAGCTGTTTTCAAAATTTCAAGAACTTATCAAAAGGCCAAATACTTTATTGATAACAACAGGCTTTAGTTTTTCAGATAACCACATTTCTAAAATGATTACTCAAGCGATAAAATCCTCACCAAGTTTATCTTTGCTTTGCACAAGTCACACATTAGAGCAAAAATGTTCAAATAAAAATTGGGATGAATTATTAGAACTAAAAAATGATGGTTATAGAATATGTTTTTTACGTGCGAGTCTTAGCGGAGACCTTCTGGATTACTTTGGGGGGAATAGTTATGATAATTGATTCGTTCTATTCAGATATAGATAAAAATAATTTTTATCTAGGCGTTGTCTCCCAAGTATATAAGAACAGTTGTGTTACTCAAGTAGAAAACCTAACCTGGCTTAATACCAGACGAATTAATAATGAGATTCTAACTCCGAATACTATTAATTACTTTGTAGTAATTGATTCCATCCAAGGGTTTTTTATTGGTGAGGTGTTTCAATCCAAAATGCCTAATTCAGAAAGTGTGCATAATGCTTTAACCAGTTTTAAGAATGAAAAAATATATCCGGAACTTAGCATCGATATTTTTGGATTGATGAAGAATGGTGACGATACATTTAAACCTATAGGTTTTAACGCTGTTGGGCTAACAGACACGGTATATATTGCTAATAGTGCAATAACTAGTAAGTATTTAAAATCAATAGAAAATCCACGATTGGAAGAAAACTATCTGAAGAAAAAATTAAGTTCATTTGCAAGAGTCGCTAATTTGGGGTTTCTGGATCTAAATCTTTCTCCAGAAACATTATTTGATCGACACCTAATTGCGGTCGGTTCGACAAACAGTGGTAAATCAACTACTAGTCTCTCGATCCTTGATAAATTGATCCTTGATGAAAAGAAGATACTGGTAATCGATCCGAGTGGCGAGTACGCAGAATCGTTTGTTAAAGATAAAGTGAAAACTCTTGTCCTTGGATCAGACACTGTTTTAGATACTGGAGAGGTTTCTTTCTCACAATGGGCGACTTTGTTTGAAACTAATGATGCGACGCAGCCAGCTGTATTATCCGATGCAATCAAAAGTTTGCGATTTCAAAAGAAAAACGGTCATACTTCACCTTATGTAAAAAAGGGAAGAGATATGGATGAAGTCTCAAAAGAGATGACTTCTCTAACTCCAAGTGATACTTCTTTTGATATTTCGTTATTACCTAGTCAAATTAGTGAAGAGGCCGTTGAAGCAGATAAAAACATGAAAAAATATCAAGGTGGTGCTTTTCAGTTCAATAATAAGCAGTGGCTTGTCCAAAAAGTAGAGTATAAATTGAATAATGCTCTTTTGAAAGATTTTTTTGGCGGAAATGACCAAAAATTTGATTTGCTCCAAGAAATTTCAAGCTTTATGAATGGCAAAACTCAAAGTCTATACATTAATGCCTCAGAAATTGGAGTTGGTGAAGGTATTGGTGCGATGTTAATTGACCTTATAAGCAATTATATTATAAACAGAAAAAAGAAAGACAAGATCGCTTTTGTGATGTTTATCGATGAGGTTCATAGGTATTCTAAAGATCCACGATCTGGAGGTTTTCAAACAGGATTAACTGCAATTGCTAGAGAAGGGAGGAAGAAGGGAATATTTCTATTCTTAACAACTCAGAATCCTCAAGATGTGTCAAATGAACTTTTAGGCCAAATTGGTTCGATGTTAGTGCACAGATTAACCCATAAAAATGAATTGGAGGCAGTAAGGAATTTTTTTACTGATAACTCGTTTAAGCAGATACCCAAGTTAAATCAAGGCGAGGCAATATTCACAAGCATTAATCTGTTAACCGATTTACATTTAATTATTGATAAATGCCCAAGAAATCATAACAATAGTACAATTACTCTCTAAACTATTTCGATTAGTGTTTGGGATCATAATAAACAGGTTTAATCATATTGGCAGTTAGAAGATTTTCAACTGATTAAATACCATTATCAAAGTGTATACGCAGATTTGGATGATGGCATTTAGGAATAATACACTAAAACTGATGATTAAGCGCACCGATTAGAATTACTGAAGGCTTCTTGAAGGGGGCCTTCAGTAAAGGCTCACAAACTCGGTTCATACTCTATTTATAGCTATTTGTTGAGCTGCTTCAGTCGTCTACGAGATTCAAAGTAATGCCTGGAAATGGTATAAATACACCTTAAAACTTCAAGCCTATATAAATTAATAGTTTTAGATCTTTCGTAAATATAAACTAACGAATATAAGCTACGATTTACCAACATGCCTATCTTTGTGAGTAATGTAACGGAGTAAACTGGTAGCAGAGATCATATTCCTTCGTTTAGTCAATGCTTGGAACATGGTATATAGGTAGAGATTTTATGCGTCAAACATAACGTGGAGAGCTAAGCCACCGTCTTAAAATAGAAATGTTGGCAATGAACAATATATAATGAAGGTAACATCTGATCGATCTGTTTGACCATTGCACCTGTGCTGATACAAGTAGTAGGGGTCACCCTGAAGGGAAATTCATCTTGGACTTATTCCATTTCCTATACCAATGGTAACTTGGCACTAACATAAGTTATCATTCCATTGACAAAACGGGTGAGATCTGACATATTTAGGAGTGAATCAGGCATTGTGATTGAAGTGGAAAAGTACAGGGCGTGGGAACATCAGAGAGAGTCGGATGGTGAAAAGACTCGTTTGGATCCCCTGGAACCCGCCACGGAGCTTCATCCAGGGAATGGGATGACGTCCGGCCGCGTTAAGGCATTGAGCGGACAGTGGAATACGCTGTCAAACAGGGTGGTACCACCGGAGGATCCGGTCCCTTGATCAGGTGCTTTTTATTATTTTTTGGGAGGAAACGATTATGGCAGACAACAAGAAGAAAAAAGTTGAGCAGATCACCGATATGGAGGTGGATTTCGCTCAGTGGTATACCGATGTGGTGCGCAAAGCTGAACTGGCTGATTATTCCTCGGTCAGAGGCTGCATGATCATTCAGCCGTACGGCTACGCGCTGTGGGAAGGCATTCAGGCTTACCTGGACCGTCGCTTCAAGGAAACCGGACATGTCAATGTATCCATGCCCCTGTTCATTCCGGAGTCGCTGCTGCAGCGCGAAAAGGATCACGTGGAGGGCTTTGCCCCCGAAGTGGCCTGGGTTACCCATGGCGGCAGCGAGGAGCTGGCGGAGCGTCTCTGCGTCCGGCCGACTTCCGAGACGCTGTTCTGTGAGCACTATGCCAAGGTCGTTCAGTCCTACAATGACCTGCCCAAGCTCTACAACCAGTGGTGCAACGTGGTGCGCTGGGAAAAGACCACCCGGCCGTTCCTGAGAACTTCCGAGTTCCTCTGGAATGAAGGTCATACCGTGCATGCCACGCAGGAAGAAGCCGAGGCTGAGACCATCCAGATGCTGGATATCTACGCCGAGGTATATGAAAAAGTCCTGGCAATTCCGGTGATCCGCGGCATCAAGACCGACAAGGAAAAATTCGCCGGCGCCAAGGCCACCTATACCGTCGAATCCATGATGCATGACGGCAAGGCGCTGCAGTCCGGAACCAGCCACTACTTCGGCACCGGCTTTGCCGAAGCCTTCAACATGACCTTCCAGGATAAGGACGGACAGCTCAAGCATGTTCACCAGACCTCCTGGGGGCTGTCCACCCGCAGCATCGGCGCCCTGATCATGGTGCACGGCGACAATTCCGGTCTCGTCCTGTCTCCGAACATCGCTCCTCATCAGGTCATCATCGTCCCCATCGCCATGCATAAGGGCGGAGTCCGTGAAAAGGCCCTGGAACTGCAGAGCGAGCTGAAAGCCGCCGGCATCCGGGTCATCACCGATCTGACGGACAAATCCCCCGGCTGGAAATTTGCCGAGTCAGAAATGAAGGGAATTCCGGTCCGTCTCGAAGTCGGACCCAAGGATATCGAACAGGGTCAGGTTATCCTCGTACGCCGCGACACCGCGGAGAAGGAAATCGTCGCCATGGATCAGCTGTCCGCCCGCCTGCCCCAGCTGCTGCGTGAGATCCACGACAGCCTCTTCGCCAAGGCCAAGGCCCGGATGGAAGAGAAGACCTATGAGGCTCACACTATGGATGAGCTGAAGGAAATCGGTGAAACCAAGCCTGGCTTCATCAAAGCCATGTGGTGCGGCGAACTCGCCTGTGAAGAGAAGATCAAGGAAGACGCCGGACTGACCTCCCGCTGTATTCCCTTTGACGGCGAAAAGACCGGAGATACCTGCGTCTGCTGCGGCAAGCCCGCCGACAAGCTGGTGATCTGGGGCAAGGCCTACTAATGGACATCCGCTTCGGCCCCCTGGAAGTCACCGGCGATTTCACCCTGCGCAACATCAGGGAACTGGGCTTTGACCGGGATTTCATCCTGCTTCTGCCCCGGCCGGTGCTGGAGCTGAAGCTGGGTGAGGGCACCCTGCAGCTGGTTCGGTGCACCCGCCTGCTGCTTCGGGCCTCCCTGAACGTCCCTGAGGTCACCTGCCATTTTCTGGCCGAGGAGGATGTGCAGTCCGCCGTGGCCAACTATACATTCCGCGCCGACCAGATGACCCTGGAACTGGAAGAAGCCGACGGCAAGACCCGGTTGCGGCTGACGCCCCGATCCGGTGACCGGACGGATCAATAATCTATCGCCAGCCGGCCCCGCTGATCTTTTCGTGAACAATCACGGAATGCCTCAGAGGGCCGGTTGGTTGCTGTTATAATAAAGGAAGAAATCATTGGGAGAGGATAAGCTATGTCAACCCTCAGATACCGGCTGGCGCTCTATGGCGGCAAAGCCGCCCGGCTGGGACTCCAGCTCTTGAAGCGGCAGGGCACCTACCTGCCCGGCGTGGTCTCGGCCCGCATTGACCGCGACTACCTGAAGCACCTGCCAAAACCGAAGCGCATCATCGCCGTTACGGGCACCAACGGAAAAACCACCACCTCCAACATGATGCTGGACATACTGTCCATGCGCCATGACCGGATCGTTAACAACAGCATCGGATCCAATACGGACTCCGGCATCATCACGACACTGGCCGACAACCTGGACCTGGCCGGCCGCAAGAAGTCCGACCTGGCCGTCCTGGAAGTGGATGAGCGCTGGACGCCCCGGATCTTCCGCCATGTGACCCCGGATCTTTTAATCATTACCAACCTGTATCAGGATTCCTATAAACGGAACGCCCACACGGACTTTATCAAGGCGACCATTGAAGAGGGCATTCCGGCTTCAACCAGACTGGTCCTCAACGCCGACGACCTGATCAGTTCTCAGATCGGCGCCGGCAACGAACGGGTGTTTTTCTCCATCGCCCCCCTGGAAGGGGAAGAAGAGCGGCGGGATTCCCGCCTGAAGGACATCCGGTACTGCCCCCGCTGCGGCGCTCCGCTGCATTGGGATTTTGTGAGGTATCACCACATCGGCCGGGCCCACTGCCCGGACTGCGGCTTTACCAATCCGACTCCGAAGTACGTTGTCACCGCCGTTGACTACACCGAGCGCAAGCTGTTCGTGGAGGAGGCGGGGGAAGCCGTGGAGCTCCCCCTGATCCTGGGCACGACGGAAGCGATCTACAACCAGCTGGCCGCCTACAGCGCACTGCGCGAATTCGGCCTGAGCCGGCAGGAGCTGGCCGAAGCCATGGGCCGGCTGCGCGTGGTCAGCTCCCGCTACAACGCCACCCGCGTCGGGGACCGCACGATCTATCTGTTCTGCGCCAAGCGCATGAACCCAATTGCCAACTCCCGCGTGTTCGATGCCATCAAAAAGCATCCCGGACCCAAGACCGTCATCATCGCCAACGATGATCATCAGGCCACCCGCTATGACGAGAACCTGGCCTGGTTCTATGATACCGACTTTGAATACCTGGCCGGCGAAGACCTCAACCGCCTCATCATCAACAGCTGGCGGTCCAACGACCTGGTGGTGCGTGCCCTCATGGCCGGCATCCCGGAGGCGAACATTCGTGCCCTGGATGACTACCAGCGGGTGCCCGAACTGGTCAGCCTGAATCAGCCGGGGGACATCTTTATCCTGCACGGCATCCATGTGCCCAGTCGGAAGGAAGCGGAATTCATCCGCGATGAGTTAGTCCGGCGACTGGAGGGACAGCAATGATCATCGAAATTCTATATCCCGGATTCATCCTGTATGGCGACCGGGGCAATGTCGAATACCTGGAAAAAACTTTTCCCGACGCGGAGTTTGCGTATACCGAGATCACCGAGGTTCCCCGCCTTGCCCGGGAGAAAGTAGACCTGGTCTACATGGGACCCATGACGGAGGCCAACCTGGCGGCGGTGACCCGCCATCTGACCCCGTACCGGGACCGCCTGCAGGAGTTGATCGAGGGGGGAACCTTCTTCCTCATTGTCAACAGCGCCCTGGAGATCTTCGGCAAGTCCATCGAACTGCCCGATGGCAGCAAGCTGCCCACCCTGGAGCTGCTGCCCTTTACCACCCGGCGCAATATGAAGGACCGCCACGACAGCACCGTTCTGGGCCGGTTCCTGGGTCAGCCCATCATGGGCTACGATGCCCGCTTTACCGAACAGTACGGCAATGACCGCATGCCCTTCCTGGTGGTTGAGCGCGGCCACGGGTTCAACCGCAAGAGCAAGCTGGAAGGCATCCACTACAAGAACTTCATCGGCACCAACCTGATGGGACCGATCCTGGTCATGAATCCGCCCCTGATCAAGTACATCAAGCGCGAGCTCACTGGCACCGAGGACATCCCCTACGAGGTCTACATGAAGGCCGGCTATGAAACCCGGCTGGAAAAATTTCTCCAGTCCCGCGAGATTCTCAACCAGCATAAATAGCTTTTTTCCGCTCAAATACCCAGACCGCGCCCTGCCGGCGCATCTGAGCCAGGCCTGTGTCAAACAGGCCTTTTTACGCCGGATGGAACGGGAAAAAGTCATACAAAGTTCATGGGACGTTAAACCAGACTGACTTTACTAGGCAGATGTCAGGTGGTATATTTAGAACGTATGTTTATATTATGCAAAGGAGAAGCGCGATGGAAGGGACCTTCAAGATCAATTCAAAGTTTCAGCCGACGGGGGATCAGCCCCAGGCCATCGATACCCTGGTGGATTCCATCAATGCCGGCAACCGGTTCCAGACCCTGATGGGCGTCACCGGCTCCGGCAAGACCTTCACCATGGCGAACATCATCGAACGGACCCAGCGGCCCACCCTGGTGCTTGCCCATAACAAAACCCTGGCGGCGCAGCTTTGCTCCGAGTTCCGGGATTTTTTCCCGGATTCCGCCGTGGAATACTTCGTTTCCTATTATGACTACTACCAGCCGGAAGCCTATGTGGCCTCCTCCGATACCTTCATCGAGAAGGATTCCTCCATCAACGATGAGATCGAAAAGCTCCGCCACTCCGCCACCAACTCCCTGTTCGAGCGCCGTGACGTCATCATCGTCGCTTCCGTTTCCTGCATCTACGGTCTGGGTAATCCCGACGAGTACCGCAACCTGTCCCTGTCTTTGCGGCCGGGCATGATGAAGGATCGGGACGACATCATCCGCAAGCTCATCGAGATGCAGTTCGAGCGCAACGATGTGGATTTTACCACTTCCACCTTCCGGGTCCGGGGCGATGTCCTGGACATCGTTCCGCCCTTTACCAGCGAGCGGGCCATCCGGGTGGAGTTCTTCGGCGATGAGGTCGAGCGGATCCGTGAATTTGACATCCTGACTGGTGAGATCCTCACGGATCTCAATCACGTCTTCATCCGTCCGGCGTCCCACTTTGCCACGTCGGAGCAAAAGCTTAAGCCCGCGCTGGATCAGATCGCGCTGGAGCTGGAAGTGCGGCTCAAGGAGCTGACTTCCCAGGACAAGCTGCTGGAAGCCCAGCGCCTCAAGCAGCGTACCCAGTTCGACATGGAGATGATCCAGGAAATGGGGTACTGCTCGGGCATCGAGAACTACTCCCGGATTCTGGACGGTCGGGCACCGGGCACGCCGCCTCACACCCTCATCGACTACTTCCCCGATGACTTCCTGCTCTTCATCGATGAGAGCCACGTCACGCTGCCTCAGGTACGGGCCATGCAGTCGGGGGACCGCTCGCGCAAGCAGTCCCTGGTGGATTACGGCTTCCGCATCCCGGCCGCCTATGACAACCGGCCGCTGACCTTTGCCGAGTTTGAGGGCAAGATCGGGCAGTGCCTGTTCGTTTCGGCCACGCCGGGTCCCTACGAAAAGGAGCATTCTGCCGTCGTCGCCGAACAGGTCATCCGACCCACCGGCCTGCTGGATCCCGAGGTCATCGTGCGTCCCATCAAGGGCCAGATGGACGATCTCTACAACGAAATCAACCGGACCATCGAGAAGGGCTTCCGGGTTCTGGTCACCACCCTGACCAAGCGCATGGCCGAAGATCTGACCAAGTACTTCCAGGATCTGGGCCTTAAGGTCACCTACATGCATTCGGAAATTGACACCATCGAGCGGATGCGCATCATCCGCGATCTGCGGCTGGGCGAGGCCGATGTCCTCATCGGCATCAACCTTCTGCGTGAGGGTCTGGATATTCCGGAGGTGGCGCTGGTGGCGATTCTCGATGCCGACAAGGAAGGCTTCCTGCGTTCGGAAACCTCACTGATTCAGACCATCGGCCGGGCAGCCCGAAACTCCGCAAGCAAAGTAATCATGTACGCCGACAACATGACCAACTCCATGACCCGGGCCATCGGAGAAACCAACCGGCGCCGGGCGATTCAGGAAGCGCATAACCAGGCGCACGGGATTGTGCCCCAGACCATCCTCAAGGGGATCCGGGATGTCATCGAGATCTCGAAGCTGGCGGAGGAGACCGTGGAATACAAGTCGCTGGAGGATGCCATGACCTATGACGTCAAACAGCTGGAACAGACGGTGAAAAAACTGGAAGCCGACATGAAGAGAGCTTCCAAGGATCTGCAGTTTGAGCAGGCAGCCTACCTTCGGGACGAGCTGTTCAAGCTGCGCAAGGAACTGACGAAAGTAAGGAGCGGTAAGTAGCAGCCATGAGAGATAAAATATCCATCCGGGGAGCCAAGGTCAACAATCTGAAGAACGTGAGCCTGGACATCCCCCGCGACCAGCTGGTGGTGTTCACCGGCCTGTCCGGTTCGGGCAAGACGTCCCTGGCCTTCGATACGCTGTATGCCGAAGGCCAGCGCCGCTACGTCGAATCGCTGTCGGCCTATGCCCGGCAGTTCCTGGGCAACATGGACAAGCCCGATGTGGAATCCATCGAGGGCCTGTCGCCGGCCATCTCCATCGACCAGAAGACCACCTCCCGCAACCCACGCTCCACGGTGGGAACGGTGACGGAGGTCTATGATTACCTGCGCCTGCTGTTTGCCCGCATCGGCATTCCGCACTGTCCGGTCTGCCACCGGGAAATCTCCCGCCAGACCGTCGATCAGATGGTGGATAAGATTCTGGAGCTGCCGGAGCGGTCCAAGATCCAGATCCTGGCACCCATGGTCCGCGGCCGCAAGGGCGAACACGAGAAGGTTATTGAATCCATCCGGCGCAACGGCTTCGTCCGGGCCCGGGTGGACGGCAGCCTGTATGACATCACCGAAGAGGAAATTGTCCTGGAGAAGAACCTGCGGCACAACATCGAGGCCGTCATCGACCGCCTCATCGTAAAGGAAGACATCCGCACCCGCCTGACCGGTTCCCTGGAACAGGCGCTGAAGCTGGGGGAGGGGACGGTTATCATCACCGTTGACGGCCAGGAGGATCTGCTCTTCTCCGAGCATTTCGCCTGCCCCGATCACCAGGTCGGCATTGCCGAGCTGGAGCCCCGCACCTTTTCCTTCAACTCCCCCTGGGGAAAATGCGATGTCTGCGACGGCATCGGCACCCTGATGGAGATCGACGAGGACCTGGTGGTGCCTGACCGTTCCAAGTCCCTTATGGAAGGGGCCTTCGCCTCCTGGGGCGATGGCCGGCTCAAGGAAAATTCCTGGACCATGGGCATCCTCAATGCTCTGGCCAAGCGCTACAAATTTGACCTGAGCACACCCTTCCAGGACCTGCCCCCGGAGATTCAGCAGATCCTGCTGTACGGCACGAACGGGGAAAAGCTCAAGGTCCACTACACCAAGAATTACACTCAGGGCGTCTACAGCCATGCCTATGAGGGGGAGATCAACAACCTGAAGCGCCGCTACATGGAGACGGGATCCGACTGGATGAAGCAGGAAGTCGAGCAGTTCATGAGCGACAATCCCTGCCCCAAGTGCCACGGTCAGCGGCTGAGCCAGGAAGCTCTGGCCGTGACCGTGGGCGGTAAGAACATCTCGGAATTCACCGCGCTGTCGGTGGGCGATGAACTGGCCTTCATCAAGGAACTGGTGCTGTCGGAAAAGGAAGCGGCCATTGCCGAGCAGATCCTGACGGAGATCAAAGCCAGGCTGTCCTTCCTGACCAATGTCGGGCTGGATTATCTGGACCTGGCCCGCCGGGCCGGCACCCTCTCAGGCGGAGAAGCCCAGCGCATCCGTCTGGCGACACAGATTGGCTCGTCCCTGATGGGCGTGCTGTATATTCTGGATGAGCCCAGCATCGGGCTGCACCAGCGCGACAATGACAAGCTCATCGCGACCTTGAAGGCTCTGCGCGATGCCGGCAATACGCTGGTGGTGGTGGAGCATGATGAGGACACGATCCGCAACGCGGACTACATTGTGGACATCGGTCCCGGCGCCGGCGAGCACGGCGGCGAGGTCGTGGCGGCCGGCACCCTGGAAGAAGTCAAGCAGTCCCCCCGTTCCATTACGGCGGACTACCTGACGGGCCGCCGGCGCATCGAGGTGCCCGCGGTCCGCCGGCCGGGGTCCGGCGATCGTATCCGGGTGCTGGGCGCCAAAGAGAACAATCTCAAGGAGATCGACGTGGACTTCCCGCTGGGCGCTCTGGTGGCCGTCACCGGCGTATCCGGCTCGGGCAAGAGCACCCTGGTGAACGAAGTGCTCTACAAGGGCCTAAACCGCAAGATCAACAAGACCCGCACCATCCCCGGCAAGCACCGGGATATCCTGGGCGCGGAATTCATCGATAAGATCATTGACATAGATCAGAGCCCCATTGGCCGGACCCCCCGGTCCAATCCCGCCACCTACACCGGTGCCTTCGACCTGATCCGGGAACTCTACGCTTCCACGCCGGAAGCCAAGGCCCGGGGCTATAAGCTGGGCCGCTTCTCCTTCAATGTCAAGGGCGGGCGCTGCGAAGCCTGCAGCGGTGACGGCATCATCCGGATCGAAATGCAGTTCCTGTCCGATGTCTACGTGCCCTGCGAGGTCTGCGGCGGCAAGCGCTACAACCGCGAAACCCTGGAAGTCAAATACAAGGGCAAGAGCATCTGGCAGGTTCTGGACATGACGGTGGAGGAAGCCTATGAGTTCTTCGAGAACCAGTCCCGGATCCGCAACAAAATTCAGACCCTGATGGATGTCGGACTGGGCTATATCCGGCTGGGCCAGCCCTCCACGCTTCTTTCGGGCGGCGAGGCGCAGCGGGTCAAGCTGGCCTACGAGCTGTCCAAGCGCTCCACCGGCAAGACACTCTATATTCTGGATGAGCCGACCACCGGGCTCCACATTCACGATGTGGGCAAGCTCATCGACATCCTCCAGCGCCTGGTCGATGCCGGCAATACCGTCATCGTCATCGAACACAACCTGGATGTGATCAAATCCTGCGACCACATCATCGACCTCGGACCCGAAGGCGGTGACCGCGGCGGCACCATTCTGGCCACCGGCACCCCGGAGGAGATTGCGGCGCTGCCCATCTCCTATACCGGACAGTATCTCAAGCCCCAGCTGGAAGCAGCCCGGCAGATCCCGGTCAAAACCAAACCGGCCCGCCAGACCGCCGGCAAGGCAAAAAAAGCCGACGCGGAGCCGACGGACAAAACCGCGGATGCTCCAGCGGCGAAAAAACCAGGCCGTCCCCGCAAGAAAAAAGAATAGCCGAAGCATGTCCGGCCCGGCCTGCCCCACACCCGGGGTGAGGTCGGGCCGGTTCGACCGGAGGATCGGTCCGGTTCGAATTTGAGCCATGGATCGGCTCGAACCGGTTTTTCCGGCAAACTATGAAAAAAAACTGTCAGGATCGACAGTTCGTGATAACATGAATATATATCGCATTAAATCGGAGGATACTATGACCAGAGAAATTGCCAAAAATATTACACTGCTCTCCATGAATGTGGAAGGGCTGCTTTTTGAGGGCATGTGGCATATGCCCCATGGTGTTACTCTCAACTCCTATATCGTCAAGGGCGAACGGACGGCCATCATCGATGGCTTCTGCGGCTGGGATGGAGTTCCGGAGACGCTCTACAAGCTGCTGGATGAAGCCAATGTGACGCTGGATTCCATCCGCTACCTCATCATCAACCATATGGAACCGGACCACTCCGGCTGGATTGAGGATTTTAAGAAACTGCATTCCAACTTTGAAATTTACTGCACCAAGGAATCCGCGGCGCTGCTGCGCGCTTTCTACGGCTTCGAAGGCGTGATCCATGAGATCATGGATGATGAAACCCTGGATCTGGGCAACGAGGTCCGTCTGCGCTTTAAGAAAACGCCGAACATCCACTGGCCCGATACGATGATGACCTTCGAGGAGCAGTCCGGCTGCCTGTTCAGCTGCGACGCCTTCGGATCCTTCGGCAAGCTGGAGCAGAATCTGGCCTCCGAGACCGACGAAGCCACGCTGGTTCACCTGGAGCAGGAGCAGCTGCGCTATTTCGGCGCTATCCTCAATACCTTCTCGCCCTTTGTCCTGCGGGGCATTACCAAGATTGAGAATCTGCCCATCCAGATGATCTGCCCGGGCCACGGACTGGTCTGGGATTCGCCGGAGCTGGCATCTCATGTCATTGCGGATTATCGGCGCTATGTCGAGTATGCCAAGGGCAATGCGGAACCGCAGGTTACGATTCTCTACGGCAGCATGTACGGCAATACCGAAAAGATGGCTCACATCGCCAAGGCTTACCTGGAAGAGAAGGAAGTGCCCGTGGTCATGCTGAAGGTTCCCGAAACGGATCTTGGCACCGTCCTGATGCATACCCTGGAATCCAAGGGCCTGGTGGTAGCAGCGCCCACCTATGAATACAAGATGTTCCCCCCCATGGCATCCACGCTGGATGAAATGGGCCGCAAGATGATCACCCACCGCAAGGCGGTCTACTTCGGCAGCTACGGCTGGAGCGGCGGCTGCCTCAAGGAGTACAACGAACTTCTGGAGGACCGGCGCATGAAGTACGAATCCTACGGCGAGACCGAATTCAACGGGGCTCCCACAGAGGAGACCATTGCCAAGGTCAAGTCCGACCTGGACAAGCTCATCGCCGCTCTCTAATTCGACGACTCGAGCAACGGCCGGTCCGATTTTGTATCGGGCCGGCCGTTCCTGATCCTTCCGGTGATTCACCGTCAACTTTTCTTCTATCAATACAGAAAGCCGGATTACTTCCCCTGATCTTTGAGCAAACACCAGAGACCGCTGCCTGCGAAAGGAGAACCGTGGATTCATCACATTCCATCCGACAACTGCTTCATCGCCGACTGGTCCTGCTGACCAGCGCGTTATTAGGTGCCTTGACCGCGCTGGCCGCCTTTCTGGCAGCCACGCCCTGGCTGAATCAGGTCGGTTCCGACCGGCTCCTGCCGGGACTGTTCCGGGTGTTGCTGCTGTGGGGGCTGATTGCTTTCATGCTGGCAACCGGAGCCGCACTTCTGGATCGCCTGCGCCAGCATCGGAATCTGCGCGGGCTTGACCTGAGCCAGACCAAAGCGGATCTTCTGGCTCAGGCCGAATCCGTCGGACTGAACGGAACCCTGGTTTTGAGCGGGCATCATCTGCTGAATCTGACCGATCTTTCCGGCATGGATCTCAGGCAGGCGACCGCTCTGACTCTGTGGTTTCTTCCCGGAGACCGCGATGCCTGGCTATTCGCCCGCAAAGATCGAGCCCCCCTGGTTCCATTGCCATTCACCGGAGCATCACTCCGGGAAGACGGTTCGCGGGGGTCACTGGAACAGTTCATGGAGACCGTCAGGCGGCGCTATCCGCAGCTTCAATCGGAATCAGACCGGGCGGCACTTGGTCCGGATTCAGTCAGGGCGTTGAAATTCCTGAGCGGAAAGGGCAGTCTGTTTGCCCTGTATCTCAGCTCCTCGCTGCTGATGAAAAGTGGAATCGCCGCTCCCTGGCTGTTCGGAGTTCTGGCGGCCTTTCCGGTGTATTACTGGGTCCGCCGCATCCGGCTGTATGACCAGCTCTCCCGCCGAACCGCCGGACTGGCGGAACTGATCCTGTATCTGGCCCTGCTTGGGCTGCTGGCCTGGATCAGACCCTTCCTCGATGACGGCGAATTGAGCCTCATGATGCTTCCATACCTGGTATTTCTGATCGTTCGTAACCTGTGGCTGTATAATCAGAGACCTCGTCCTGTGGTCATCGTGCCCGACATCGCCACCCGCCAGGATCGCTGATCCATTGACCGCTGCGCTCCTGATCCCAAAGCAGCCCAAGCTGTCCCGGATGTTCAATGCCTGTCCTCAAACAGCTCCTGGTACGACTGAACGGAAACTACGTTTTCTGCTCCGAAACAGATCTGTCTGCATGGAAGCAGATCTGTCCGCTCGCAGGATTCACTGCCTGCTCGGAGGATTCATTGCCTGGTCGGAAGCTTCACGATGTCCTCGGAAGCTTCACTGCCTGCTCGGAAAGACATATTCTTTCATTCTTCAACAGCTTTCTTATCATGCCCAAAGCCGGCATGTTAGGAAAGCTGTTTGTTATCCGGCGGGCTGCCCGGATCGGCCGGGTCGTCTGGATGGCGGGAGGGTTTGGTGGCGGAAGGACTCGCTTCAAGCTTTGGGGAGTTATAAAGGGCACGATGAATGGGACGGTGAATGGCGCTCTGATTACGCGATGAATGGGACGGTGATTGAGACAGTGAAGGGGACGATGAATGGCGTTTCGAATGGGCTTTTGCTCTTTACCGGATTTTAACTTCTTATCCGGGGATTTTTGCTAGACTGAGGGTTAGGCATTGAAGCTTTGGAAAGATTAATTTTCTTTTCATGTCAATGCGATATCGTGTTATCAACCATTGAGTGAGAAAGGGGGGATTGGACATGGATCTGACGGGTATTATCGCCACGGGTTTTTCTGTGATCTTTATCCTGACATTATACTTTTTTATTTTTCGGGCCCTGCGTCTTATGAAGCGGGACGTGGATGCGGCGGACCGCCAGCCGCTGACGCCAACCCAGGTGCAGTGGGCGCTGGAGGTAGTTGAAAGCGGGGCCGATCCGAAGCTGCGCAAGGGTACGGTGATTCCGCTGCGCAGCGGCATGACACTGGGGCGCAAGGACGACAATTCGGTGGTGCTCCAGGATCCGTACGTTTCGTACCATCATCTGCGTTTTTTTGTGCATGAGGGGCGTTATGTCATTGAGGATCTGGATACCACCAACGGAACGAAACTGAATCAGCACCGGCTGGAACAGAAAACCTACCTGAGGGTCAACGACCTGATCACCCTGGGTTCGACCGTTCTGCGCGTCATCAACTAGGAGGACTTGCATATGAAGCCAAAACGCAACGGCCTGGCCGGGTCGGTTTATTTCCTGACCATGGCTCTGTTCGCCAATATCGCCATCGCGGCGCGTCCCATGGACCCCGGAGCCCTGATCATCGGGCTGGTTCTGTGCGTGCTCATCTGGTACGCCCATCTGATCGTCCAGCGCTTTTTCAGCCAGGGCGACAAATACCTGGTATCCTTTGCCACCATGCTCTCGGTCATCGGCATCGCCATGATCTATCGGGTCAACTCGGCCTTGGCCATCCGTCAGGTGCTCTGGTTCATCCTGGGCGTCGCGCTGTACTGCGGCATTGTGATCGTCCTGCCCGACTTAAAGCGGTTTGCCCGCCTGCGCTACCTCTATCTGATCCTGACGCTGGTGTTTGTGTCCATGGCCATGCTGTTTGGTCGGGAAATCAACGGGGCGAAGAACTGGGTGTTTATCAAAGGCGTTTCCTTTCAGCCCAGTGAATTCGGCAAGATTTTCTTTGTTCTTTACATGGCCAGCGCCTTGCGCAAGTACCGGGATCTGCGCAGTCTGATCGAACCGACGATTGTCGTGGCGGTAACCCTGGGCTTCATGGTGCTGCAGAAGGATCTGGGCTCTGCCCTGATCTTTGCATCCATCGCCCTGACCATGCTTTATGTCGCCACCAATCGCCTGAAGTATGTGGCGGCCGCTTTAGGCATCGGCTCGGTGGGAGCGGTGGCCAGCTTCTATGTGTTTGACCACATCAAAGTCCGGGTGCGCATGTGGCTGGACCCGTTCAGTGACCGCAACGGCTACGGCTATCAGATCGTTCAGGGCCTGTATGCCATCGCTTCCGGCGGTCTGCTGGGCCGGGGGCTCTACCAGGGCAGCCCGTCCCTGATTCCGGTTCGTGAATCCGATTATATTTTCGCCATTCTGGCGGAGGAATTCGGCGTCATCTTCAGCATGGGCATTCTGATTATCTATTTCCTGATGTTTTACCGCAGCATCCGGGTAGCCCTGAATGTGCGCAGCATCTTTTCCTCGCTCCTGACCGTCGGCTTTTCCACCATGATCGCCATGCAGGCCATCGTCATCGTCGGCGGCGTGCTTAACGTCATTCCGCTGACCGGCATCACCATGCCCCTGATCAGCTATGGCGGAACATCAATGCTAACGGTATTTTTCGCCCTGGGCATCATCCAGAAAACATCAGAGGAGGCGGCCTAAATGTCATTATTTCATCGCAATCGAAAATACAGTTCGCCGTCTGTCCCGAACCAGTCGACCGCTCCGCAGGACCTGACCCCGGAGACCTTTGTCTATCCCGGGCAGTCCGCCGGCTCGGCGGATCTCGATTCCTTCGTCTATGTACCGGATCAACCGGCGGCAAAGCAGAAACCGGCTTCCAGGCAGGGAGCGGCCAAAGGCGAATCGACTCCGCCGGCCGACCTGGCCGACCTGGATCTGGAAGGCCGCTATGAGGTCGATTTTGAGGCCCAGCGGCGCCTGCTGCACCGCAACATCAAGCGGGTGGCGGCCGTCATACTGGCCATGTTCATCGGCCTGATGTCCTACCTGGGCTACTTCCAGGTCACCCGGGCCGAGAGCCTGCGCACCGATGCCGGCAACCGGCGCAATGCCGAAGCCCGCAACAAAGTGCTGCGCGGCTCCATCTTCGACCGCAGCGGCAAAGTCCTCTCCCGCAGCGTGCTGCACGAGGATGGTACCCAGACCCGGGAGTACCCGGGCGGCGAGCCCTACGGCAATATCCTGGGCTATGTCTCCGCCAAGTATTCCGTCACGGGCCTGGAATCCACCATGGATCAGATCCTGTCCAAGCAGCCTGGCGTGGATGAACTCCTGACCCTTGATTTTCTCTCGTCCCTGCTGAATCCCGAGGAGGGCGTCACCAAGAAGCAGGTCGGCCAGTCCCTGCACCTGACCCTGGATTCCGGCCTGCAGAAGGCCGCCTACGAAGCCATGGACGGCCGCAAGGGTTCCGTGGTGGCATTGGATCCCAGAACCGGAGAAATTCTGGCCATGGTTTCGAGTCCCGGCTTCTCCGCCGCCCGACTGGACGAAGTCATGAAGAAAGTCAATTCGGACAAGGATTACGCCGCCACAGCGCCGCTGATCAACCGGGCGGTGAACTCGGTGTTCGCCCCGGGTTCCACCATGAAGACCATCACCCTGGCCGCCGGCCTGGAGTATCTGCCCGGACTCCGGGAACGCGTCTTTGAGGACAAAGGCTACATTGAGTTCCCGGATGGATCGCGCCTGAACAACTTCAACAACAACGTCTACGGGGAAATGAACCTGCAGTCCGCCTTCACCAATTCCTCCAACTACATCTTCGGCAGCCTCGGCATCGAGCTGACCAACGAGCAGCTGCGCCGGACGGCGGAAGCCCTGGGCTTCAATCAGCCCATTGAAATGCAGGGGCTGAAGGCCCGCAAGTCGGTGTTTCCGACCCTGGGCGAATACGCCAAGGGGGATAAGGCCCTCACCGCCATCGGTCAGGGAGCGGTTGCGGCAACCCCGCTGCAGATGGCCATGGTGGCCGCGGCAGTAGCCAATGACGGCCAGCTGGCTGCGCCAGCCTTGATTTCACAGATTACCGATAAGGACGGCAAGGTGGTGTCTCAGGCCGGCGAGCCGGTCCTGACGCAGGCCCTGTCCCAGGAAGTCGCCGCCACCGTCAAAGCCATGATGATCCAGAACGTCAAGTCCGGCGGCTCAAGCTACCGCTCCCTGGACCGCAATTCGGGAGCCGGCAAGACCGGCACTGCTCAGTTTGAAGTGTCTGATGGCACCCGGGTTCATGCCTGGTTCATCGGCTTTGCCCCGCAGAAGAATCCCCGCATCGCCTTTGCGGTGGTGATGGAGGATCTGGCGGACGTCAAGGAAAACACCGGTGCCCAGCAGGCCATTCCGGTGGTCAGGGATCTCCTGAACTACTGGAACAGCCGCTGAACGATTATTCTCGCAAGGAGTCCCGTCTATGTTTGATTTTGAACACCAGCTGAAAATCCTGCCCGACTCCCCCGGCGTTTATATTATGAAGGACGCCCGGGGCGAGATCATCTATATCGGCAAGGCCAAGATCCTGAAAAACCGGGTTCGCCAGTACTTCCGAAATTCCCAGCGGCTGGATACCAAAACCCGCCTCATGGTGTCCCATGTGGCGGAATTTGAATACATCGTCACCGACTCGGAAATTGAGTCGCTGATTCTCGAGCAGAACCTGATCAAGGAACATCTGCCCAAATACAACATCAACCTGAAGGACGACAAGCGCTTTCCCTTCATCAAAATCACCCTGAAGGAAGATTTCCCCAGGGTGTTCATGACGCGCCAGACGCCCAAGGACGGATCGCGCTACTTCGGTCCTTTCACCGACGTCAACTCCGTGTATGAGACGCTGGAGTCCATCAAGGCCATTTATCCCATCCGGACCTGCAGCCGGACCATCCTGGAGGGGGGACCCTATACCAGGCCCTGCCTCAACTACCACATGGGCCTGTGCAAGGCGCCCTGTGCCGGCTATATTTCCAAGGCGGAATACGGCGCCATGATCGAGGAAATCATGGAGCTGCTCAACGGCGGCGATCCCGGCATGAAAAAGCAGCTCAAGCGCGACATGGAGGCAGCTGCGGAAGCGTTGGACTTTGAGCGGGCCGCCCGGCTGCGCGACCAGTACCTGGCCATTGACAAGGTGCAGAAAAAGCAGAAAATCTACTTTGCCCAGAAGGAATCTGACGAGGACTATGTGGCGCTTTTCCAGGACGAGACCGATACCTGCATTCAGGTCTTCTTCCAGCGCGACGGCAAGATTCAGGGGCGGGAGCACTTCATTGTGACCGATACCCTGGATCAGTCCCCCGAGTCTCTGATGGGCGAGTTCCTGGAATCCTTCTACGGCAAGACTGCCTATATCCCCCGGATCATCTATTCCCAGGAAGTGGAGGAGCCGGAGCTGATCGAGCAGTTCCTGACCCTGAAAAAGGGCACTCAGGTCCGGCTGGAAGTTCCCCGCCGGGGCGACAAGAAGCGCCTGGTGGAGCTGGTGCGGCGCAACGCCGAAGTCACGCTGTCCGCGTTCAAGGGCAAGATTCTCAAGGAAACCGCCCTGGGCGAGGAAGCCCTGGAATCCCTGGCCGCTTTGCTGGAACTCGAGGAATTCCCGCACCGCATTGAGTCCTTCGACATCTCCAACATCGCCGGTGTGGACAGCGTCGGCTCCATGGTGGTGTTTGAGGAGGGCAAGCCCAAGTCGTCCGACTACCGCCGCTTTAAGATCAAAACCGTTCAGGGACCCAATGACTACGACTCCCTGCGTGAAATCATGGTTCGGCGCTTCCAGCGCGGCCTGGAGGAAATTCAGCGAATGAAGGATTCCGAACTGGAAATCCGGCAGGGCAAGTTCTCCTTCTTCCCGGACCTGATCCTGATGGATGGGGGCAAGGGCCAGGTGTCCCTGGCGGAGGACGTGCTGCGCGGCCTGAACCTGGAAATCCCGGTGGCCGGACTGGTCAAGGATGACCGCCACCGTACCCGGGGGCTGATCTACCGCAATCAGGAAATAAATCTGAGCGGCTACAGCAATGTGCTGCATTTCATCACCCGGATTCAGGACGAGGTCCACCGCTTTGCCATTACCTACCACCGCTCCTTGCGCAAGCGGACTCAGATCCGGTCCGTGCTGGACGACATTCCGGGCATCGGCGAGCGCCGGCGCAAGAATCTGCTGCTGAAGTTTGGCAGCATTGAGGCCATCCGGGCCGCTTCCCTGGAGGAGCTGCAGTCCGTTCCGGCCATGGACAAACGCGCGGCTCTGGCGGTTCGGTCATTTTTCGATCCGCCGATACCAGAAGGCGACAGCAGTCAACGACTAACTGATCCGGCAGAGTCTCCGGAGAATCCGGCCGGGCCGGACCGGGATCTTCCGAAAAATGAAACGGACCGGATAGTGCCGGAGGCCGAACCGGAAGCAATAAACTGGGAGCAGTCGGAGTCCGGGGCTCAGCGGCCGGATCCGGAAACCTAGACCTCATCAGGCTTTCGAGCCTTCTTCAGGCAATTTGGACAAGACAGATCCGCCGGACTATTTCCGAAGCAGGTCACTCTGGTATATAATAGATTGAAGTGTTATGGCAGATTGCCGTAAGATATAACAGGATGCAGGGAACCCCTGATCCAAAGAAAACCCTGCACAGGGTGAGCGGACGGCCGGTCCCTTTGGGGCTGCCGCCTCCCCGGCTAGTATGAAAAGTTGGAGTTAACATGAATCAATATTTAGAATTTGCCAAACGGCTGGAGGCTTGCCTTCCCCAGGAGAAAATCCTGATTGACGAGCCGATGAAAAACCACACGAATTTCAAGTTGGGCGGACCGGCCGATATTATGGTCCTGCCCTCTTCCCAGTCGGAACTGGAATGCATCCTGAGCCAGGCGCGTCAGGAGGACATTCCCTGTTTCATTATCGGCAACGGCTCCAACCTGGTGGTCCGCGACGGCGGAATCCGAGGACTGGTGATCAAGCTGGAACAGCTCAATCAGATCCGGGTAGAAGGGGACTGCATCATTGCCGATTCCGGCGCGGAGCTCAAAAAATTATCCGATCTGGCCCTGACTCATCACCTGTCCGGACTGGAGTTTGCCTGCGGCATCCCGGGAACTCTGGGCGGCGCCGTCTTTATGAACGCCGGTGCCTATGATGGAGAGATGAGCCATGTTCTGGAATCCGTCACCATCGTCACCCCGCAGGGGGAGAAGCAAGTGCTGACCCGGGATGAGCTGGAACTGGGCTACCGGACCTCCCGGGTGAAGACCCGCGGGGATATCGTCATTCAGGCCCGCATGAAGCTGACCCCGGGATCCTATGACTCGATCCAGGCCCGGATCGCCGACCTGACCAAAAAACGCGAGGACAAGCAGCCACTGGAATATCCATCCGCCGGGTCCACCTTTAAGCGGCCCGTTGGCCACTATGCCGGAAAACTGATTCAGGACGCCGGACTCAAAGGCTATGAACATAACGGCGCGGCAGTGTCCGACAAGCACTCCGGCTTCATCATCAACAAGAACAACGCCACCGCTCAGGATGTGCTGGAGCTTATCGCCTTCGTCCAGAAGACGGTACGGGACCTCTACGAGATCCAGCTGGATCCGGAAGTTCTGATCGTTGGCGAAGATCTCAAGCAGAACTGATCCGCTATCTTCTATGCCAGTCATCCAGCCCCCGGACTATCCACGATCTGGCGGATCATCAGGGTCTTTACGGATTATCATGGTTTTACGGACCATCCCGAGTCTTTGCGGACCAAATAGAGCCACTTAGCATTGCCCGCCGTTGAGCGGGCAATGCTGCGTTGGAATAAAAAATACAACCGGAAACCAGACCATCGGCACCAGCTCGGGCAATAGCCCTTGCGGGTGTCTTTTTTTAACAGTTCATGCCCCCGGAGATATCGATGGAACCGATCCAGCCTCTGACGGGATGGGTGAACAGCAGCCGGATGGAATCAGTCGGGGGCAGTGGAATCCGGACGGGACAGAGAGAAGTAAATGGGGACAGACGGGTACAGTCGGGTACAGTCTGGCACAGAGAGAAACAGGCGGAGACAGACAGGTTCAGACGAGACCAGACGGAAGCAGCGGCAGCGGAACCGTTCAGAAAGAAATGGAAATATCACTTGGAATGATTCAAAAAAACTTTGGCTGTTACCGAAAAGGTGATGAATTTACAAATAAAAAATGGTATAATGCTTATGCGAATAAACAAAAGTTAAAGGGACGTTCGATTTGGAAACTGCAAATACATCTACGAAACAATACGAAGGCAATGACAGGCTGCTGCTGGGCATCGTCCTTGGCGTCATTACCTTCTGGCTTTTTGCCCAGACTACGCTTAACATTGCGCCTGCGATGCGGGAGGATCTGGCCATTGACGTGAGCAGCAGCAATCTGGCTGTCAGCATCACCGCGCTGTTTTCCGGGATTTTCATCGTTGTCTTCGGGGGCATCAGCGACCGGGTCGGCCGACTCCGGATTACCCGGATCGGTCTTGGACTGAGCATTCTGGGATCACTGCTGATTGCGCTGTCACCTTCCGGCGCTCCCTTGTTTCTCATTGCCGGACGGATTATTCAGGGCCTGTCCGCTGCCTGCATCATGCCGAGCACCCTGGCGCTGATTAAGAGCTATTACTCCGGAGCGGCACGCCAGCGCGCGGTCAGCTACTGGTCCATTGGTTCCTGGGGAGGATCGGGTCTGTGCTCTCTGTTCGGCGGCATTCTGGCTTCCACCATCGGCTGGCGCTGGATTTTCTGGATTTCGATTCTGGTCGCGGTGATGAGCTATGTCCTGCTGGCTGGTACTCCGGAAAGCCGCAGTGAGGGTTCCCAGTCCGGGAAAGGCATGGATCTCCCCGGCATTGTATCCTTTATGGTCGGCATGGTCGCCTTGAACGTAGTCATCGGCCAGGGTGCCCGGCTGGGCTGGATGAGCCCGCTCATCCAGGGACTGGGGGTTCTGGCTCTGGCCGCCCTGGCAGTTTTCTTCCGGATCGAGAAGCTGTCCGCCGCTCCCTTCATCGATTTCAAACTGTTTGCCAACAAAACCTACACCGGGGCGACGCTGTCGAATTTTCTCCTGAACGGTGCCGCCGGCACGCTCATGGTTGCCCTGTCCCTGGTCCAGATCGCGGCCGGCATGTCATCGTTTCAGGCGGGTATGCTTACCATCGGCTATCTGATTGCGATCCTTCTGACCATCCGGGTAGGGGAGAAGCTCCTCCAGAAATGGGGGGCTCGCAAGCCGATGCTTCTGGGCAGCGCCATCACCGGTCTTGGCATTTTCCTCCTGTCCTTCACGTTCATTCTGGCCAGCCAGTATATCGTTCTGGCCGTCATCGGCTTCACCCTGTTCGGCATCGGTCTTGGCTTTTACGCCACACCGTCCACGGATGCGGCCCTGTCCACGGTGCCGGCGGAGAAAGCCGGTTCCGCCTCCGGGATCTACAAAATGGCATCCTCGCTGGGCGCGGCCTTTGGCGTTGCGATCTCCGCCGCGCTGTTTACCGCGCTGAGCAATGGCCACGTTGAATTTCTGGAAGGGCTGTTCTGGGGCCGGCAGGACAATATCGCCGTTCGCTACGCCGCTGCCATTGCGCTGCTGTTTAACCTCTTCATGGTCCTGGTTGCCATCATTTCCATCCTGGCGACGGTACCGCCTGCCAAAGCCAAAGCTTAGCAGCCATCCGTGCCAGATGGACCAGACGGCTGCCTGAACGGATCGGACTCTGATTCATCGCACCATTTGAAATCCAATCAAGAAAGATAGGGAGATGCACATGAAGCAAAATAAAACCTCAGCCCGGGAATACCGGGGCACGAATCAGCTGCTCATCGGAATCGTGCTGGCTGTTCTCACGTTTTCTCTGTTTGCTCAGACCACTCTGAACATTGCGCCCACGATGCGGGCCGACCTTGGCATCGATATGACCAGCAGCAACCTGGCGGTGAGCATCACCGCGCTGTTCTCCGGCATGTTTATCGTCGTCCTGGGCGGCATCAGTGATCGGATCGGCCGGGTCCGGATCATCTGGATCGGACTGACGCTGAGCATCATTGGATCGGCCCTCATCGCGCTGTCACCCACCGGAACCGCCGCTTTCCTCATTCTTGGCCGAGTCATTCAGGGGCTGTCGGCTGCCTGCATCATGCCCAGCACCCTGGCTCTGATCAAGACTTACTACCAGGGAGCCGACCGGCAGCGAGCCATCAGCTACTTCTCCATGGGCTCCTGGGGCGGTTCCGGACTGACCTCGCTCTTTGGCGGTCTTCTGGCGACCACCATCGGCTGGCGCTGGATCTTCTGGATCTCCGTCGCGGCGGCCCTTTTGAGCCTGACACTGATCCAGGGCACTCCGGAAAGCAGGCAGGCGTCTTCCGGATCAGCCCGGGGATATGATGTGCCGGGGATTCTGACCTTCATGCTGGGGATGGTGGCACTGAACCTGGTCATCGGCCAGGGCGCCAATCTGGGCTGGATCAGCACGGCAGTAATCGGACTGGCCGTGGTCGCCGTCGCTGCCCTGGGTGCGTTCTTCATCATCGAGCGCAAAGCATCGGTGCCCTTCATCGATTTTGGGCTGTTCCGCAACCGGATGTACCGGGGAGCAACCCTGTCCAATTTCCTGCTCAACTCCGCCGCCGGTACCCTCATGGTCACCCTGTCCCTCGTACAGATCGGAGCCGGAATGACTTCGTTCGAAGCGGGCCTTCTGACCATCGGCTATCTGATCGCGATTCTGATCACCATCCGAATCGGTGAGAAGCTGCTTCAGAAATGGGGACCCCGCCGTCCCATGCTCCTGGGCAGCGCCATCACCGGCCTGGGCATTCTGCTGCTGACCTTCACCTTTCTCCTGGCCAGTCAGTATCGGATCGTCGCCACCATCGGCTTCACCCTGTTCGGCACCGGTCTGGGTTTCTATGCCACCCCCTCGACGGATGCGGCGCTGTCCACCGTGCCGGCTGAGCAGGCTGGATCCGCAGCCGGAATCTATAAAATGTCTTCTTCCCTGGGCGCGGCGCTTGGCATCGCCATCTCCGCCGCTCTCTTTACCGGTCTGACCAATGGAGACATAGTTTTTGCCGAAGGACTCTTCCTCGGCCGGGTTGACAACATTGTAGTTCGATTTGCCGCCGCCATCGCGCTGCTGTTCAACCTGATCATGGTTCTGCTGGCCATCTCATCGATTCTTCTGACCATCCCGGCATCCGGAACAGCAGATGCAACGGAAGCGACGGCTCAGGTGAAAAAACAGTAAGCCCTCATCATAAACGGCATCTGGGAAAAACGCAGAGGCAGTCGATGCCCCTGAGAAATCCAGCACCTACGAAGTCCATGAAATCACCCAAGACCCGAAAGACCGGCGCTACATTGCGCCGGACTTCCGGATCTTTTTCGGTTCGGACTGCTAAAATCCGGCGCAGACGACCCTGAACCCGATTCTGTCGGCCAGTGTTCATCGCTCGACCTGTGCTCTGTATTGTGGGTTATAATGATGTTGTATGAATGACAGTAATGATATATATAAGAGATATGATATGAATGACAGCAATGACAGCAATGACAGCAATGACAGCAATGACAGCAATGACAGATCTGACAGTAATGACCTGAAAGACTGAGATGGTCTGATGGACGAAAAAAAGAGCAGTCGGGGAAACTGCTCTCAGGGGAAATGTACTAATCGTGTAGGGGGGAAATATGAAAATATCGGTTGTGCGAACTGCTATTTTCTGCACTTCTAATATACCATGGCCTGGATTTTATTGATAGTCATTATCATTAACGTGTCGTGAACAAAGCGTTAGAATTTCGTGACGAAAGAAGGAGAGAGCATGAAGGATATTACACAAGCTCGGCTGAAGTTGGCGAATCTGCCCACCCGGATCGATCCTCTGGAGAATACTTCCCAGTGGCTGGGGCGCAATCTGTGGATCAAACGGGATGATCAGACGGGGCTGGAGCTGTCCGGCAACAAGGTCCGCAAGCTGGAATTTGCCCTGGCCGAAGCACTGGCGCAAGGAGCCGATACCATTGTCACCACGGGCGGCATTCAGTCCAACCATGCCCGGGCAACAGCGGCAGCCTGCGTCCGACTGGGGCTGGAATGTCACTTGATCCTGGCAGCGGATGAGAAGCAGCCGCTGGATGGCAACTATCTGCTGGATGATCTTCTGGGAGCCAGGATTCGGTTTGTGTCCGCCAGGGACTACGCCGAGCGGCTGTCGGAGATCATGGAGCAGGCAAAGGCCGCTCTGATCGCGCAGGGCCGGACACCCTACCTGATTCCGGTCGGTGCGTCCAATGGCATCGGTACCTTTGGCTACTATGCTGCCTGGCAGGAAATTATGGAGCAGGAAAAAACCCTGGGCATTACCTTTGACCATGTGGTCTGCGCCGTCGGATCCGGCGGGACCTGTGCCGGACTGATGCTGGGGAATGCGGCACTGGGTTCAGGCCGGCAGGTGACCGGTATACCCATTGCCGGGGATGCGGCCTATTTCCGGGACCGGATTCTGGCCATCACCCAGGAATTTTCCGGGTATCAGGGACCCATTGATTTGCCGGCGGAACAGATCCGGCTCATTGACGGTTATGTCGGACGGGGTTATGCGCTGTCCACTGCCGAGGAGCTGGAGTTTCTCCGCACCTTCGGCCGGACAGAAGGCATTGTACTGGATCCGGTCTACACCGGAAAAGCCATGCGCGGCCTGCTGACCGAACTGGAGAAGGACAGCCACTGGTTCCAGGGAGCCGAAAACATTCTGTTCATCCATACCGGCGGACTGTTCGGACTCTTCCCCAAGCGCTTTCAGTTCTAGGACCCTGCTCCCGTTCCCTTGGCGGAGGACTTGCCGCCAGGAAGCTGCAAAAAACCGGACAGCCGATCCTGCGGGATCGGCTGTCCGGTTTTGCGCATTGAACATTTAACAGTGAATGTTGAGCGGTTGAGCAGCTGTGATCCCGAACCGCCGGTGATGGCACGACGGGCTTGTGGCCACATGGTTCCGAGCCAGATGTGACTAATCCAGTGAGGAAAGCTTCAGGGTGCCCAGGAGCCGCTTGAACTCATCCTCTTCGATGCCGGAGGCGAACACGTGGATGAACCACTGACCTTCCAGGGTATAAGCTTCCCGTTCCTGGTCGGGATTGTATTCCGCCAGAATATAGAAGCTGCGGCCGACAATGGTGGTGTTATGGAAGTAAGTTTCCTGGATGTGTTCTTCCAGGAGAGAAGTGGGCTCTTCGGTAAAGAAACCATAGACCCGGATGGTACGCTTCGCCAGCTCATCCTGATATTCCACCAGGACTTCATCGGGATTGGCCCGATAGGCCGGCTTCAGTCCGTCGGGAACCGGGCTCAGGATCGGAACGGCATTGATTTCGCCCAGGTTGGGATCCTGATCCAGCCGGGCTTTTTTCATGGCCGGCAGGTTATCATAGGGAAACATGCCTTCAGGGACTGTGGATGTCCTCAGATTGGTGGCGATGGGAGCCGAGGTGTAGATCTGCGGCTTGAGTTCGGGCTTGCTCCGGCTGGCGCACCCTGTGAGGGTGAGCAGCAGCAGCGGTATAACAAGGAGTCGGTTTCGAAACATGGGAAGTCCTCCGAAGTCTTAACTTAAGTATTCCAGGCAATGTCTATTTCCTTTTCATTCTATAATGAAGCAGGAGTTTCTGCCAGTAGAAAGAAACTTGTGTAGCCAATTCATTCTGAGTTAGATCAGGTGATTCGCTAACTCGTTCACACCAATTAAAATAGTTTTATTTCGCTATCAATAATAATCTTTTCGGCTCAATCACTTCTTATGTGGGATTATGATTTTCCCTGTTTACACGGAGAGGTCGACGTGGTAGCCTGACTGGCCGACTAGCCCAGCATTTATGCAGCCTAGCGGCAAGGCTGGCGGAACCACGCCGACAGAGGCTCCATGTCAACTTGGGAAAATCCCACAGTTTTTGTGATTTACCCATCATTTCAGAGAAAAAACAATCTCGATATCTTATTGGGTGTGATAAAAAACTCTTAGATTTTAAGAAACTTCCTGTTCACGGAACCTAATATAAACATTCTTGTGATTGGGAATAGAAAAGCAGCCGGATGCCATCGGGTCAAGCTGGAGCTCCAGTTGATGGTAACTAAGATGAAAACAAACTTGGAAGCTTACAAGTATAACAATCATACTGGTTATTTGGGCAGCTATTCTTACACTGGATATAAAATAATAATATTCCAACTTTATTAACGGAGTTGGAATATTATTTTGCATAAAATTTAGCAATTGTGATGTGATTTCAATTTTATACCTTTATAAACATTTCTCAAATGCAGCAAATGATTATTTGTACTAGTTACTTATTCGAATCTAAATCAATAATATTATCTTCTAGTTTTTTTAATTTTAAAATAACCAATAGTGAAATAGCTGAGTATACTACAACAGGAGCAAATCCTCCTTGCCATGCTGAAATTGCTATAAATATCGTTCCAATCGATAAATAGTTTTTTATAATTCTTGTGACTTTATATTTTTTAATAAGAATCCCCTCCCAATATTTTCAGAGTATGAGAACTTCCTAGAAGGGAGTTCTGCCACTTTATTATTTTACAGTCATTATGTCTAGTGCCAACCATCCAAGGCAAAATTAAAGGTCCAGCATCCACTTGGAGGCTTGGAGACGGCCAGAGATTGTATCCTACAACCACCAGCGTTCAACGTTCAGCCTGGAGTTGGAAAAAACTGACAAAATCTGAATTTCAGAGTGTACCATGCCAGATCCTCAGGACTATTGCCGGATGCCCGCAAATCAGCGGTCTCTTCTTCTGATATAATGAAGGGAGAAAAATCATGGGAGGTAAACCGAATGAAAATCGTCATCATCACCGGAATGTCCGGTGCAGGAAAAAGCCAGGCTGTCAAGGTATTTGAGGACCTGGGCTATTATGTGGTGGACAACCTGCCTCCCAATCTGCTGGGCAAGTTCATCGATGTCCTGACTTCGGCTGAGGGTAAAATCACGGATGCGGCACTGGTGATGGACATCCGGTCCGGCCAGTTCTTCCACGGCATCGATGAATCCATCGATGATCTGGCAGCCAAGAACATCGCGTTTGAGATTCTGTTCCTGGACGCCGAAGATGAAGAGATCGTCACTCGCTTCAAGGAAACCCGGCGGGTGCACCCGCTCTCTTCCCGGGAGCGTCTGCTCAACGGCATTCAGAAGGAACGGGAAATTCTGCAGCCCATCAAGGACCGGGCGGATTTCATCATTGATACCACCGGCCTGCCCCTGCACAAATTCCAGGAGAAGATCAAGAACCGCTATGTTATGCAGGAGGCGTCGGAAAGCCTCAATATCAACGTGGTATCCTTCGGCTTCAAGTACGGCGTGCCGGTGGATGCCGACCTGATCTTTGACGTGCGCTTTATCGAAAATCCATTTTACATTGATGAACTGCGTCCGCTGTCGGGACAGGATGAGCCCGTGCGCCAGTTTGTCCTGGGCAATGATGTGACAAAGGAATTCATGACCAAGGTGCTGGATATGCTGAAGTTCCTGATTCCCCATTATATTCTGGAAGGGAAGAAGCAGCTCATCGTGGGGATCGGCTGTACCGGCGGACGCCATCGCAGCGTCGCCATCACCGAAGAAATCACGCGCCAGCTGCGCTATCAGGGTTTCCATGCTGCCTCGTTCCATCGCGACTCGGAGGAAGACGTGGCCCGTAAACACCGGCTGTAAGAGGTGAACAACTTGATCATCAAAACATTGAAGGACCTGACCCGGTTCGGCATGGGACTGAAGCGCTGGGTGCTGTTTGCCACCCTTGGCTTCCTGCTCGTGATTCTGGGGATCACGGAGATCCTGGACAACCGCTTTTTTTCCAGAAGCTACATGATCTACTTTGGCTTTCTGATTTTCTCGGGTCTTCTGATCATCTATATCAGCGTGAATGAGGGGATGAAAAACTTTGTCAAGCTGGTGCGGGAGGGCATGTTCCATGTCAATCTGGATTCCCGGGAAATCAACAACCTGTTCTATGAGAAGAAAATGCAGACGAAAGGTCCGAAGATTGTGGCCATTGGCGGGGGAACCGGCCTGTCCACAATGCTCCGCGGCCTGAAATACTATACCAGCAATCTGACCGCCATCGTCACCGTCGGCGACGACGGCGGCGGGTCGGGGACGCTGCGCACCGAAATGGGCATGCTGCCTCCGGGCGACATCCGCAACTGCCTGGTGGCGCTGGCCAACACCGACTCAGTCATGGAAGAACTGTTGCAGTACCGCTTCCAGGAAGGAACCCTGAAGGGGCAGAGCTTTGGCAACCTGTTCCTGGCAGCCATGAACGGCATGTCCGAGGACTTTGAGGACGCGGTCGGCAAGATGTCGGAGGTCCTGGCTATCACCGGCAAGGTGCTGCCGGTGACCTTGGAAGACCTGCGCCTGACTGCCCGCATGACGGACGGCACCATGATTGAGGGCGAATCCAATATCGGTCACGCGGTGACCGCGGACAATCCCATTGACCGTCTGTCCATCCACCCGGAAGATGCCAGAACTCCCCAGAGCGTAGTTTCCGCCATCCGGGAGGCGCAGGCCATCATTCTGGGACCCGGTTCGCTTTTTACCAGCGTCATGCCCAATCTGCTGATCCGGGAAGTGGCCCGGGCCATCCGGGAATCGCATGCCATTGTGTTCTATGTCAGCAACATCATGACGCAGCCCGGAGAGACCGACGGACTGACGGTGGCAGATCACCTGAAGAAGATTCTGGAGCATTCCGACATCGGAACCATCGACTATGTGGTGGTCAACAATCAGCCCCTGTCGGATGCTATGGCGATCAAGAACTATATGGACAGCGGCGCCAAGGAAGTTGCCCTGAATCGAAGGGAAGTGGAGGCGTTGGGCGTTCAAATCGTAGAAGCGGATCTCCTCAAGGTGATTGGCCGTCAGATTCGGCATGATCCCAAAAAACTGGCCAATACCCTGTTCCATACCATCATGCAGGACAATGAGCTGAAGCATTCCCTCACCGCCCTGGGCTACCTGCTGGCCAATGAGAAGAAGCTTCTGGAGGAAGAAATGGTGAAAGCTGAAGCCCGCAAGATCGTCCGGCTGCAGAGTGATGATCATGCCGAATCCAGGGAATAGATTCGAACATTAAATTGAATCAATCCACCGCAAAGGCAGGCCGCCCGGCCTGCCTTTGCTCTATTGGGGCACTGCTTTATGATGTACAGGGATTCTGTGCCATTCTGTCCGTGCGCCAGCCATTGCCGTAGCAACGGCCTGAGCGGCAAGGCCGGCGGGTGTACTATTTTCGGGCCGAACATGGATAAATGAAGCCAGGGGCTGTGAATGCATCTGTTTTTTTGCGAAATGCTTGAAGTTTTTGTGACACAGGGCACGCATTATTTGCTAAAAAAAGCACAAAATCTGTTATAATTGTGGTGAGTCTGTATTATTCGAAATCAGCGCAAGCTGTAACAATTCCAAAGGAAGGAGAGAAGCGAATGTCCTATTCGGCGAAAGTCAAATCAGAAATCATCCAGCAGCTGGATATGGCCCGGCCGGAATTCATGGCCCTGTTGTCTGCCGTGATGAAAGTATCCGGCACGATGTCGCTTCTGCCGGGGAAGGGAATCGGTTTCCGCATTGCGACGGAGAATGCCGGTACTGCCCGGTTTTTAACCCGGCAGCTGAAAGTACTGGTGGATCCGGCCGTTCAGGTCATGGTCAGCCGGGGGGCGACCATGAAAAAGAAAAACCTCTATTTCATCAGCTTTGATGAGGTGAAGGATCTGAAGGAACTGCTGTTTGAAACCGGCATCCTGTCCACACAGGGCGAGCATTTGATGATCGATGATTCCATTCCGGCACGCTGGATCCGCACCGATACCCTGAAGCGGGCCTATTTGAGAGGCGCGTTCCTGGGTTCCGGTTCCATCTCCAATCCGGAGAAACAGTACCATCTGGAATTTGTCACCCATTCGGAGCACTACGGCAGTGAGCTGGTCCGCCTTCTGGCTTCCTATGACCTGACCGCCAAAGTGATCAGCCGCAAGGGCAGCTACGTGGTCTATCTCAAGGAAGGCGAACAGATCGTGGATCTGCTCAATGTCATGGGCGCCCATCAGGCGCTGCTGGAAACGGAGAACATCCGGATCATGAAGGGGATGCGCAACAACGTCAACCGTCTGGTGAACTGCGAGACAGCCAATCTGAGCAAGACGGTGAATGCCGCGGTGCGGCAGATGGATGCCATTCGGCTGATCCAGCGCACCATCGGACTGGACCGGCTGCCGGATATTCTGCGCCAGGTCGCGGAGCTGCGGGTCAATTATCCCGATGCCACATTGCAGGAACTGGGTGAAATGATGGAACCGCCGGTGGGGAAATCCGGCGTCAATCATCGCCTGAGAAAAATAGAAACCATCGCTCAAGAGATCGAAGGGTAAGAGGAAATCGAAAGGATAGGGGAAATCAATGGCAAAAGTTCATCTCGTGGTGAATCATATTAAGAACCTGGAGATCGGTCGAAAGATCTCGGTTCGTTCCATCGCTTCGGAGCTGGGGATCTCCGAAGGAACGGCCTACAAGGCCATCAAGGAATGCGAAGAGGAAGGCTACCTCAAGACCCTGCCCCGGGCGGGCACCGTCCGGGTGGAATCGCCCAAGGAAAAGAAGATCAAGAATCTGACCTACGAAGAAGTTCTCAAGATCGTGGACGGCGAGCTCCTGGGGGGAGAAGCCGGCATTGAAAAGCCGATCTATAAGTTCGTCATCGGAGCCATGGAGCTCGACGCGATGAAAAAATACATCACACCTGGTGGCATCCTGATTGTGGGTAACCGCGAAGCGGCGCAGAACATAGCCCTGAAGAACGAAAACGGTGTCCTGATCTCCGGCGGCTTCGGCTGCACCGAGAAGATCCGGGAAATGGCAGACCGTCTGTCCATTCCGGTCATTTCTTCCAGCTATGATACCTATACCATCGCCGCACTGATCAACAAGGCTCTGTCCCAGAACCTGATCCGGCAGCGCATTCTCTATGTGTCCGACATCATGAAGACCGCGCCGGTCTCCCTCAATGACTACGAGACAGTGAACGACTGGAAGCGCCGGGCGGAAGAAACCGGCTTTGACCGGTTCCCGGTGGTGGATGAAAAGGGCAAAGTGGTGGGAATGATTACTCCCCGCGATGTCCTGGGAAAGGACGGCGCGGAACCCCTGAGCAAGTACATGAAAAAGCCGGTTCAGGTCAATCCCAGAACGACGGTGGCCTATGCCGCCCATATCATGGAATGGGAAGATGTGGAACAGATTCCGGTCACCGAAGGGGACAAATTCCTGGGCATCATCTCCCGGGGCGACGTGCTCAAGGGGCTGAAGGAACGCTGGATGTCCCACAAGACCGTGGAATCCCTGGAGGACCGCATCATCGAGCACTTCAGCTATGAGGAAAAGAACGGCAAGTTCATCTTCTCCGGCCGGGTCACCGGCGAAATGCTGGATCCCCTGGGGACCCTGTCCCGCAGTCTGCTATCCATGATCATGGTTAAATGTTCCTCCATCATCCTGAAGAACCGCAATCTCTACACCGAGATCGACAACATCAGCATGAACATCATCAAACCAATTCAGCCTGAGCATTATTTCAGCGTCGAGCTGGAGCTGGTCTTTACCTCCAAAAGCCATTCCAAGGTGGAGGTCCGCGTCATGAACAGCGACAGTGAGTGCGTCGCCCTGGGCATGGTATCAGCCGTCCACTAAACCCTTGTCGAACCAAATCCATCCTGCAGGAGGAAATGCTATGTTTACTCATGTCGTCATGATGAATGTCAAGGACCGCCAGGATATCCCGCGCCTGGCTGAAATTCTGCGCTCCATGGAGGGCCGGATTCCGGAACTGCGGGCCATCGAAGTTGGAATCAATGAAGTCGAATCCGACCGAAATTTCGATGTCATCCTCATCACCCGGTTTGATTCCCGGGAAGAAATGGAAGCCTACCAGATCTGTGATTATCACCAGAACCAGGTTCTGGCACACATCCGGCCCCTGCTGGCCAAATCAGCCGCTGCCGATTTTACCAGCTGATCGGATATCAGCCCGCGCACTTACCTGAGAAAAAACAACAGGCAGCCGAACCTTCGTAAGGGAGGTTGGTATGCTCCCTTTAAGAGAGACAGTGAAAAAGAAAACACTGTTGATTTTTAAGGGGGCATTTTTATGTTGTACCGATCAAAACAAAGCCCTGAGGATAAGATTCAAATTCTAACTGATTACATGTCCAGTAAATTGTCCATGATCCAAGCAACCCAATTGGCTGGAGTGTAAAAGAGCACAATCCAAGACTGGATAAGGCTTTATCAGCAGGAGGGCTCTTCGGGACTGTTGAATACTGGAACTCAGCGAAGCTGCAGTGCAGCCTTGAAACTGGCTGCAGTCAAGGCTTATTTGTCGGGAAAAGGAAGTTTGGGAAGCATCTGTAAAATGTCCAAAATTCGCTCTCAAAAACAACTCAGGGATTGTATTAAGGTTTATATTAGCGGCAAAGACTTCAATAATCGAACAGGAGGAAGTCGCACGAAATCAAGTCGAAAGACTACCCAGGAGGGGCGAGTCAAATTGTTGGGAGTGTCTGGAGTCAAATCGAAATTACGAGAAACCAGATGAATCCGAATTGCAACTTAAAGTGAAAGATTTTTTAGCTAAGCAAACATAAATGTAGTCAGCATTTACGGCGGGAGGAACTATCGTCAATTAAATGCGTTTTTCTGATGCAGAAAAACGGCAGATAGGGAATAACCTGCGGTTTGAACGTAGCTAATAATTTTGTGATTCTGGCTGAATCACTTTTTATGTGGGTTTTGATTTTAATTCTTCGCGGGTCTAGTAAGCCGCAAATTACTAACTGGAGAAAATCCAGTCGGAGTAAGTGCCAAGACACTCCGTATTTATCAAGCAGCTAATAGAGAAATCTTAGGGTTAATAATTGTGATAAGGCACTGATGGAATCGGGCGAGAATGATAACAGGCCTTAACAGTAAGTAAATTCTACAACTAACTCTGGATACTGATGGAAACGGACAGGTTGGAGATGGTCCGGACCGACCATATATGTATGTCTGCAATATAACTAACACCATGCAGAGGAAAACTCTTCGCATCTTTTAACGCTATATCACTGCCTAAGTAAAACCTAAACGTAAGATTCATTCGCTGTACGATAAGATATGCCGACCGGATAACTTAAAGACTGCCTCGCTGAAAGTCAAGACGACAAGAGAAGTGCCGGTATAAATGATGTACCATTAACCAGATCGTCGATGAAATCAGGGAGCCCGCGTTCTAATACGAGTAGTACCATTAGCTGCGGACGACTTTAATGGCTGACGAGTCAAGGTAAACGAAGAAGAAATGGAGGAATTCTTTTTAATAAAGGTCAGGAGCAGATGGGAAGACAAATACTTCTATCGTCTCCTTATGTTTTTAATTACTTAATATGAATTAAAATTATAAGGTAAATCGACAAGGTGAGTTAAATGCGTTAAAATTTATAATAGAATACAGAAATGGAGGTGGTTGAATGCGAACCATTCCTGCAAATGAGAGTCTTGATATTGAGTTTAAAAGTGATGTGAAGTCTTATCCGGATCATGAGTTGATTGATGAAATTGTCGGGATGACAAATACTGTCGGTGGTGTCCTTTATCTAGGAGTTGAGGATGATGGCACTATTACTGGCGTGAATAAAAAGCATAAGGATGCTATTGGTGTTACTGCATTAATTGCCAACAATACAGTTCCCCCGATTGCAGTTAGAGCAGAAATAATCGCGGAAGAAAAGGATGTTCTGAAAATTGAAATCCCCAGAAGCCGAGGGGTTATATCTACCTCTTCCGGAAAAATACTACGCCGCCGCCTCAAGATAGATGGTACGCCAGAAGTGATTCCTATGTATTCGTACGAAATTCCTTCGAGACTATCAGAACTTGGAATGCTGGATTTTTCTGCACAACCACTTGCGGGTGCCGTGCTTGATGATTTGGATCCTAATCAAAGGGTTCGATTGAGGCGGATAATTCAAAACAGACAAGGAGGAGAAAAAACTCTCCTCGCGCTACCCGATGATGAACTGAATATGGCGCTTCGACTTGTTACAGAAGTAGCGGGAAAATATGTGCCAACAGTGGCAGGTATGTTATTAATCGGCAAAGAAGAACGTATATCGGAATTAATGCCGACTGCAAGGTCGACCTTTCAGGTCTTGGAAGGAACCGCGGTACGAATGAATGAGGATAGTTCGAAGCCTCTTTTGGAACTCTTTGAAAACTATGAGACTTATCTTAAGGCATGGAATCCTGAACGAGAAATGGAGTATGGTTTGTTCAGAATTCCTATCCCGGAATTTGACTGGGCTGCTTTTAGAGAGGGATTGGTCAACGCATTTTGTCATAGAGACTATACTATGCTTGGAAACGTGCGAGTGTTAATCGATGATGAAGGTTTGGTCATCAGTAACCCAGGCGGATTTATTGATGGGGTTAATCTTAAAAACCTGTTAACGGTAGACCCGCATGGAAGAAATCCGGCTCTGGCTGATGCTATGAAAAGAATAGGATTGGCAGAAAAAACCGGGCGCGGAATTGACCGCATTTACGAAGGTTCAATTGTGTTTGGAAGACCATGGCCTGATTATTCAGAGTCAACGAACAGGATAGTTAAGCTGTTTATTCAGAGAGCGAAAGCTGACCTTCCTTTTGCAAAGTTGGTTGCAGATGAACAGAATCGACAGGGTAAACCCTTGTCTATTTATACCCTGATGATCTTGTCACTTCTCAATAATGAAAGAAGATGCAATCTTGAAAGAATCATCGAAATTACAAGTTTAAGTGAAAATAAGGTGAGATCAGCTGTTGAGAATATGATAGAAATGGGTCTGATTGAAGCATCTGGTAAAGGGAGAAACCGATCCTTTATTTTGGGTAAGAAGATTTATCGCGAAATCAATGAAACTATTCAGTATGTCCGACAGACTGGTATTGATAGTATCAGAGATCCAGAATTAGTTATGAAGCTCGCGCAAACTCAGAATGGTATTATAACGAAACAGAATATCATTGACTTATTGAATATATCTCCTTCACAAGCATACTCACTCATTAAACAACTCCAAAAAGAGAATAAGATAGCGCTTCTTTACGGCGGAAAATATGCAAAGTATAAATTGATTAAATGATATTTAACACGATCTAATGTTCTTGGAATGAGTTAAAAATGAATTGGAATTGAATTAGACGAGTTAGAACAGTAAATTCTTGCCCTTGAACTGACATTACTGGAACACATTGGATTACTTAGCATGACTGAACCTTAAAATTCTCTGGAATGAGAAATTGTTATAACATCTACCGGTTGGCTCTGTGGCACTGAAAGAAGAATTGGCAACCCATTGGGGACATTCAATTCAATAGGCTGCTCAATCTAAATCAGATTTAGATCCTATCAATCCATCAATACATCACTGGCAATACTCAATAGCCGTTCCTGGACCGGCCGCGGCTATTGAATCGTCTGGAAGTAAGGCGTCAGCCTTCGCGGATGATCACTTGAATGGGGGTGCAGGAGCCCCCATTGCAGCTGCTTTCAAAGACGCTGCAGGCTGCGATTTCCAGACGTACATCCATGAGCGCCTCAAGCACTACCGGATCGCCGGGAGCTGAGAACGGCGGTTCCACCGAGAGGGTTCCATCCTGGCGGATCTTTGTGTGCATAAAGAAATTGACCGGATGGATGATGGGGTACTGCTGATTCAGAGCCTGATTGATGTTGACCAGGCAGTTCCTGTGCCCGGTGATGTTATGATAGAAAAAGTCATACATTTCCGGACGGCAGCAGGGATGAAGCAGGTCGTGTTCGCCGACATCATCCGAGATCAGCCGGAACATGGGATGGTAAAGGTTCGTATAGATGGTATCGCCAACCTTCAGTTTCAACGATTCATTGCAGTCAATGGTAACTCCGGTGGACAGAAATTCCCCGGGGTTATTCTGAGCTTCCGCGAAAAAATCCACCACCTGCCGTCCCTTGACGTCAATCATCGAGATGGTGGAGTTTTTCCGGACCTGGATGGTCTGTCCGGTGCAGGCTTCAATGAAATATTCTCTGGTCATGGTATTTTCCTCCCACTGTCATAAAATCAGCTTGGATCATCAGGTTCAACGGATCGTTACCCTTGGTTTGTCCGCTTCGGGTCGGGTGATTCGAGATATCCGGATGGATTTTCGATGTCATCCTCATTAAACAGCTCATTCAAAAAAGTCCCGGACAACGTCCAGGACTTTTCTTAATCTTCCCATTTCTCGGGGATCTGAATTGTCTGAGTGTCTTAGGAATCGTCTTTCTCAAACTTTCCGAGGATATGCGGCTTGCCCGCGTTAATTCCGATTTCACCCGCGATCATTTTCCTGCCCTTATTTTTCGACTCCTCGTGTGCGGCAATGAGCTTTCGTCCGCGTTGGGTGCACTTTGCCTGTGCCAGAGCCTTTTCAATGGGCTCCGTTTCGCTGAATCCGGAAATAAAGAGCTGATCCGACAGATAGCGGTAGCCCAGGACCACCTCGATTTCTGGATAACCGATCCGACGGAAATTCACAGCGGCTCCGTCAGCCTGGAGCAGGATGCTCTCGAGCAGCAGCACCAGCCCGTGTCTGGTTAAAGGCGGTGCCGGCGCGTTCTGTGGAATGTCCCAGAACCTGCCTTTTTTCTCCGCGCTCGGAACAATGCCTTCCTGGCAGTACGTTCGAACGACCTTCTCGCTTCGTCCCCAGCGTCTGGCGGTATCTTTCACGTTCATTTTTTATCACCCCGGTCAATGAGATGGATTCGATGGTCTTCATTCTGCTTATTCTCAGATCATTCTCAAATCATTCGCAGATCATTTTCGGATCATACTCGGATCAATTTCGGATCATACTCGGATCATTCTTTTTCCGCTTAATATTAAGTTCAGAGGAAACGACAAGACATGCTTTGGGTACTTTTTTTCTTTGAATTCCATCGCCGCAGCGATTCCTGATATTCATATCTTACCATGTTGCGCAGACAGGAGGTACATTTGGGAATCCAGATTGGTCCTGGTGCAGGAGGATTTCAAACCGAGAATACAGACTTCAAGCTCTGGCATTCTCAAGGAGAGGTCGGGATCCGCAGTCGGGGGAGGAAAAGCTGGCGATACCTTCCAGGACGAGTCGTGTCTGCTGCTTTTCGGACTGAAATCGGAAGGTTTTCCCCTTGGGCGGGAATGATGGTAAAATAGTAGGACAAGACGTGACTTCCCCGTCCGACCACGCAACCGGGTTGCGAGAAAGAGACTGATATGACTGAGATTCTGAATAACCAACAACCAACTGAAAAACAATATCCCTTTGTGCATCTGCACGCCCATACCGAGTTTTCTTTGCTCGACGGCTCGGGAAAGATTCCGGAAATGGTGGCCCGGGCCAGGGAACTGGGCATGCCGGCGCTGGCCATCACCGACCATGGAACCATGTACGGTACGGTGGAGTTCTACAAGGCCTGTCAGCGGGAAGGCATCCGGCCCATCATCGGTTCGGAAATCTATGTCTGTTCAGGCAATATGGAGGATCGCACCCTGGCCAACAACACCATTCATCATCTGGTGCTTTTGGTCAAGAACGAAACGGGCTACCAGAATCTGATGCGCATTGTCAGTGAGGCCTCGATCCGGGGCTTCTACTATAAGCCCCGGGTGGACCACGCCTTTCTGGCCCGTCACAGCGAGGGCCTGATTGCCCTGTCTGCCTGCCTGGGCGGTGAGGTTCAGGAGAATCTGAATCACGGCTTCCCGGAGAAGGCCCGCGCCGCGGCAATCTTCTACCGGGATGCGTTCCGGGACGGCTTCTATCTGGAGCTGCAGGACCACGGCCTGGCCGAGCAGAAAAAGGTCAATGCCCTGAACATCGAGCTGGCCCGGGAACTGGACATCCCGCTGGTGGCCACCAACGATGTGCACTATCTGGCCCGGGACGACCATCGCAGCCATGATGTCCTTTTGTGCATTCAGACCGCTGCCGCTGTGGATGAGTCGGACCGGATGAAGTATCCGTCGCCGGAGTTCTATCTCAAGAGTCCGCAGCAGATGTGGGAACTATTTGCCCATGTGCCCGAAGCGTTGGAAAATACGGTGAAGATCGCCCAGCAGTGTCAGTTTGACTACCAGTTCCATGTGTCCCGCCTTCCGGCCTTTGACCTGCCGGAGGGGACGGACCATGCCCGGTATCTCAAGCAGCGCTGTTATGAGGGCCTGACCCGCAAGTATCCGGTGTTTGCCGAGTTCCGGGATCTGCCGATGTCGGAAGCGGTCATGGCCCGGATGGATGCCCTGGATTCGGGCAACAGCCGGATTCTGATTGAGCGGCTGGCCTATGAGCTGGGGATTCTCGAGCGGATGGGCTATGTCGACTATTTCCTGATTGTCTGGGATTTCATCAAGTTCGCCGATGACCACGGCATCGCCACCGGCGCCGGCCGGGGCTCGGCCGCCGCGTCCATCATCGCCTATACCCTGAATATTACCAAGATCGATCCGATCCGGTACAATCTCATCTTTGAACGCTTTCTGAACCCGGAGCGGATCTCCATGCCCGATATTGACTCGGACTTCTGCTATGAACGGCGTCAGGAAGTCATTGACTACGTGGTGGACAAGTACGGCAAGGACAACGTGGCCCAAATTATAACCTTTGGGACCATGGCGGCCCGGGCCTGCATCCGGGATGTCGGCCGTGCCATGATGTATCCCTACGGCGAGGTGGACCAGATTGCCAAGATGATCCCCACCGTTCTGGGCATTACCATTGAGAAGGCGCTGGAGATGAATCCGGAGCTTAAGAATGCCTATGAGACCGACCCCCGGGTGACGGAGCTGATCAACATTGCCCTGCGCCTGGAAGGCCTGCCGCGCCATTCCTCCACTCATGCCGCCGGCGTTGTGATTTCCGGCCGCCCCCTGGTGGAGTATGTCCCGCTGCAGCGCAACGAGGAAGCCATTGTCACCCAGTTCCCCATGGGCACCCTGGAGGAACTGGGACTGCTCAAGATGGACTTTCTGGGGCTGCGCACCCTCACCGTCATGCAGGATGCCGTGACCATGATCCGGCAAAACCGCGGCATCCAGGTCCAGGTCGATGCGCTGCCCTTTGACGATCCCAAGGTCTATGACATGATCGGGGAAGGTCGGACGGTCGGAGTATTCCAGCTGGAATCTGCCGGCATGACTTCCTTTATGAAAGAACTCAAGCCGGAGAGCCTGGAGGACATCATCGCCGGAATATCCCTGTACCGGCCGGGTCCGATGTCTGAAATTCCGCGCTACATCGAGAGCAAGAAGAATCCGGATCAGGTCAGCTACCTGACGCCGGAGCTGGAGCATATCCTCGATGTCACCTACGGCGTCATGGTCTACCAGGAACAGGTCATGCAGATCGTTCAGGATCTGGCCGGCTATTCGCTGGGCCGGGCGGATCTGGTGCGCCGGGCCATGAGCAAGAAGAAGCACGATGTTATGGAACAAGAGCGCAAGAACTTCATTGAGGGCATTGTGGAAGACGGCCGGGTGATTGTACCGGGAACCCGGCGCAACGGCATTTCCGACGAGGCCGCACAGAAGATCTTTGATCAGATGTCCTACTTCGCCTCCTATGCCTTCAACAAGGCCCATGCCGCCGCCTATGCCGTCATCGGCTACCAGACGGCCTACCTGATGCGCTACTACCCGGTGGAATTCATCGCCGCCATGCTCAATTCCTTCATCGGCTCGGCGGAAAAGGCTAGCTTCTATATCCGCTACGCCAAGTCCATCGGCATCGAGCTGCTGCCGCCGGACATCAACGAGTCCGGTGCCCGCTTCACCGTCAGCGGCAATAAAATCCGTTTCGGTCTGGCCGGAATCAAGAACCTTGGATTTTCCGTCATTGAGTCCATCATCCAGACCCGGGAGAAGAAGGGGCAGTTTACTTCCTTCCATGATTTTATGAGCAAGCTGGATGAAGCCGGCTTGAACAAGCGGGCCTGCGAGTGCATGATCAAAGCCGGGGCGTTCGATTCCATGGGAGTGGAGCGGTCCCGCCTGCTGGCCGTCTATGAGCGGATTCTGGAGAGCTTCTCCAGTGAGCGTCGGCGGCTGATCAAGGGCCAGATGTCCTTCTTCGGCTCCGAAGCCGGGGACGGCACCGAAGACATCGACGGCTTTGCCATCAACCTGCCGCAGATCGAGGAGTTCCCGCTCAAGGACCGGCTGTTCATGGAAAAGGAAATGACCGGTCTCTATCTGTCCGGTCATCCCCTGGATGAATACGCGGCGGAGCTGGATGCCCTGTGCACCATCTTCGTCCAGGACATCATCGCCAATGACCTCCTGGATGATGTCCGGGACGAGGCGGCGCTGCAGGCCGAGAGTCAGATGGCCTCGGACCGGGTGCTGCACGATGGCCAGCGCGTCACCATGGGCGGCATCCTGACATCCATCACCCGCAAGATCACCCGGAACAATGCCATGATGGCCTTCGCCACCCTGGAGGATCCCACCGGCGAAGTCGAACTGATTGTCTTCCCCAAGACGTATGACCTGCTTAAGAGCTTCCTCCAGGAGGATCTGGTCATTGCCGTCTCCGGCCGGCTCCAGGTCCGGGAAGATGAGAATACTAAGGTCATTGCCGAGGAAATGAGCCTGATCGAGCAGGGTAAGCTGCCCCAGTTCAAGATGCGCCCGGATCTGGACCGATTCGGCGCCAGCCGCAGTCAGCGGCGCACGCCCCCCGCGGAGAAACCGGGCAGTCGGCCTTCAGCCGGTTCTCGCCCGACCAATGGCAACTCAGCCAACGGCAGTCCAGGCAACGGCAGATCGGTCAATGAGGGTTCGGCAAAGGGAGAAAGGAGCACCAGCCAGCCGGTGAATGGCCAAGACTTGGCCTCACCGACAGCTTCCGGAGCGGATAGGGCTGGCGTTCAGCCGGGCCGGGTCCGGCCAAGCAAGAAGGAAGGGAAGGAGGGAGCTCAGGGCAAGCTCTATCTGCGCTTCCATGACTTAGCGGAAGCCAGGGCAATCCTGGCCGGATTATCCCCCCTGCTGACAGCCCATCAGGGCTCGACGCCGGTGATTATCTACGCCGCCAGTGAAAAGCAAAGCTATCAGCTGCCCGAGCGGCAGTGCCTGGACCTTGACACCAATATTCTGGAGCTGCTGGAGAAGAAAATCGGCAAGGACAATGTAGTCCTGAAGTAGGACTTACGATGATTATTTCCTGTATTCGAGTTCTCATACCGAAATCGGGCTGGGGACTCGATTTATGTTCAGTCGGTCAACTGAGTCAAAATTATCCTTCATGCTAAGTGGCTGACCCTAGTATGTGGAATGCCCATTTAACAAGTCATGGTTTGACTGATTGACTAGGCATCTGGTTTCAATCGCAACAACCACATTTGACTTTTATGCTCAATAAGTTAATAATTATGAGTATAAATGTTTGGACAAGAGGATATGTTATGACAAATTCAGAAAAAATACTTGAGATCTTAAAGAGAAACAATGGTGTCGTTACTTCAGCGGAAGTGACGGAAGCAGGGATATCACGTGGAAGTCTAAAACATCTTGTAGACACTGGAGTCATTGAAAGGGCTGCAAGAGGTGTATATCAGTTGGCAAATGCTTGGGATGATGAAATGTATCATCTTCAAGTACGTTATAAAAAAGGAATCTTCTCAGGTGAGACTGCATTATACCTTCACGACTTGACTGATCGAACACCAATGAGATTTCAAATGACATTCCCGAGTAGCTATAATCTAACAAATGTTAAAAGTGAAAACGTTAAGTGCAATAGAGTCATAAAAGAACTTTATGAATTGGGTGTTGTAGAAATTAGAACCCCGATTGGAAACCCTGTAAAGGCATACAATATGGAACGATCTCTCTGTGATATTTTACGAAAACATAGTGATACAGATATACAAATTGTTACGGATGCATTTAAGAGGTACATAAAAAGAAATGACAAGAACGTTCCTTTACTCTCTGAATATGCAAAAAGGCTTAGAGTTGAGGCGAAACTCCGTTCGTATCTGGAGGTGCTTTTATGAAAAATGTGATGCAAATCAAGGCGATAATGAAAATATTGCAAACGAAAAAATATCTCTGCTCAGCTCGTAATGCTCTGATTTACACCAGAGCATAGGGAAACACGTAAGGTATGATCGGCGGCGTTGGCCGCTTTATTCTTTTTGGAGGGGACAAGGACGAATTTTATTGCGTGATATTGGAAAGATCAAAAGATTATTTTTGCGTCATATGCCATGAAGACGTTTGCCCGCGGATTGTTAACACCTTTGCAGTTGAGATGGGGTCTTCGAATGCGATACAATAAACTTGATATGAGGTAATATCCGGCATAACCATTCAGGAACATCGGGGCGGGAAAACTGCCCGGTGCCGGGGGCCGCCGGCTGACAGAGGAAAGGAAAACGAATGAAGAAAATAGCGATTTTGACCTCCGGGGGCGATGCGCCCGGAATGAATGCTGCCATCCGCGCGGTGGTGCGGACCGCTTTGCACAACGGCATCGAGGTGATGGGCGTGGAGCGGGGCTTTTACGGACTGATCAATGGTGAGCTGAAGCCAATGGACCGGAACTCGGTTTCGGACATCGTGCACAAGGGCGGAACGATCCTGAAGACGGCCCGGCTGGAAACCTTCAAGGACCGGGCGGTCCAGGAAAAGGCTGCTCAGGTCCTGCGGATCTTCGGCATCGAAGGACTGGTAGTAGTCGGCGGCGACGGCTCGTTCCACGGGGCGGCCAAGCTGTCGGAACTGGGGATCAATACCATCGGCATTCCAGGAACCATCGACAATGACCTGGCCTACACGGACTTCACCCTGGGCTTTGACACCGCCGTGGATACAGTGGTGGAAGCCATCAACAAGCTGAAGGATACCTCTGCCTCCCATGAGCGTTGTTCCATCGTAGAGGTCATGGGCCGGCACTGCGGCGACATCGCGCTTTATGCCGGCATTGCCGGCGGCGCCGAGCTGGTGGTCGTTCCGGAGAAGCCTTATTCGGTCAATGATGTCGTCAAGCTGATCCTGGAGGGGCGTTCCCGGGACAAGCACCACTACCTCATCGTCATGGCGGAGGGCGTCGGCGGAGCCAAGGAAATGGCGGAAGAAATCGAGGAAGTGACGGGTCTGGAGACCCGGATCACGGTACTGGGTCACATCCAGCGCGGCGGATCGCCCTCTTCGGCGGACCGCATCCTGGCGGCCAAGTTCGGCCATCGGGCGGTGGAACTGCTGATGGAAGGGAAAACCAGCCGGGTCGTCGGAATTCGGGATAATCACATCATCGACATGGATATCCACGAAGCCCTGGCCATGGAGAATGTCTTTGATGAGAAGCTTTTGACCATCGCCCAGGAAATATCTTAAGAAGCGAAGGAGAACCTATGTTAAGAAAAACCAAGATTGTCTGTACCATCGGACCGGCAACGGATTCCGAAGAAATGATCGGAAAATTGTTTGATTCGGGGATGAATGTTTCCCGCCATAACTTTTCCCACGGCAACCATGACTCCCACCGCGCCACCATGGAGCGGGTGCGCAAGGTGGCTGGGGAGAAGCATCTCAACTACGCCATCCTTCTCGACACCAAGGGACCGGAGATCCGGGCCCGGGACTTCAAGAACGGCAAGGTGATCCTGCAGGAAGGCACGGAAGTTACAGTGGTCGGCGGTGAGGATTTCCTCGGGGATGAAACCCGCTTTGCCGTCACCTACAAGGATCTGGCCAAAGTCATGGAACCGGGCAAGCATATTCTGCTCAATGACGGTCTGGTTGATCTGGAGGTTACGGCGATTGTCGGCAATGAGGTGAAAACCATTGTGCGCAACACCGGAGAGATCAGCAACCGCAAAAGCTCGAATCTGCCCGGCGTCAAAACCAATCTGCCGGCTCTGACTGAACAGGACAAGAAAGACCTGGCCTTTGGCGCGGAGTTTGGCGTGGACATTATCGCCGCTTCTTTTATCCGCAAGGGCTCCGATGTTCTGGAGATCCGCAAGGTGCTCCACGAGCTGAATGCTTCCCACATCCACATCTATTCCAAGATCGAGAATGAAGAAGGCGTGGAAAACGTTGATGAGATCATCAAGTACTCTGACGGCATCATGGTGGCACGTGGCGACATGGGGGTGGAAATTCCCATCGAGCGGGTGCCTATGATCCAGAAGATGATCATTCAAAAATGCAATGCGGCCGGGAAGCCCGTGATCACCGCTACTCAGATGCTCGACTCCATGGTGCGCAATCCTCGTCCGACCCGGGCTGAGGTTTCAGACGTCGCCAATGCCATCATGGATGGTTCCGACGCCGTGATGCTTTCCGGTGAAACCGCCTCCGGCGAATGGCCGGTGGAAGCGGTTCAGACCATGGCGGATATCGCCCTGGCCACTGAGTCTCAGATCAACTACAATAACCTGCTGACCCAGCTGCTGAAAAACCAGACCAATACAGTTCAGTCCGCTATTTCCGCCGCGGTCTGCACCACCGCCAACAAGCTGGAAACCAAAGCCATCATTACCGGAACCACCAGCGGTTCAACCGCCCGCAACATTGCCAAGTTCCGGCCCAAGTCCACCATCATTGCGGTAACCCCCGTGGAAGCAGTGGCCCGAAAGCTGGCCTGTACCTGGGGTGTTTATCCCATCGTATCCGAGACCTTTGAGTCCACCGATGAACTGATCGAAAAGACGACAGCCGCAGCCAAAGCTCAGGGCTTTGTTCAGGACGGGGACCTGGTCGTCATTTCCGCCGGCATTCCGGTTAACTTTAAGGGCTCCACCAATATGATGAAGATCCACATCATCGGGGATGTCCTCCTGGAAGGCAAGGGACTTGAGCCCATCAAGCGCCAGGTCTCCGGCATTGCCACCATCGTGCACTCTCCCCTGGAAGCGGAAAATCGGGTCGAAGCCGGTTCCATTTTGGTAGTCCATGATCTGATTCCGGACTACCTGCCCCATCTGCATGAAGCCGAAGGCGTCGTCGTGGAAGCGGAATCCATCAGCCCGGAAGTCACCATCGAAGTACTGAAGATGGAGATCCCGATTGTGTACGCTGCCCGCGAAGCCACCCATCGCCTCAAGGACGGCACCATGATCACCGTGGACGGCAAAGTGGGCATCGTCACCAGCGGCAAGAGCAGCGCTCATTCATAAAAAATTAACATTTGAACTGAAATCAAGAAAAAGTGAGTCGTAGCAACGGTTAAACAAGATTCAGTTCTTTCGTTAACAAAAATATAACAAAATGTTATCAAAAGATTTACATTTACCTCTCGAATCTTTGTTCTCCATTTGTTATTCTGTTAGTACGAAGTCGAATCAATGGCAACTGATTCTATTCACCCTGAAAAAAGCACCCAACCCGGGTGCTTTTTTTATTTATCATCATTTTCCTGATTCACGGAACCAAGGGTCTGGTTCACGGGGAAAAGATTCACGGAATGAAGGGACCGCATCACCGGGCGGAAGTCTTATGGACTGAGGGGAGGGATGGAGGCTGGGATATGCAATAATATTCATGAGAGTGGGATGCTAACTATTCCTTTGGTTCTGAAAAAACATTGACAATACTTATCAAATGAAGCCGTTCCATTGTATTGATGTATTGACAAATGTATAATTATACGTGAAAACAATATCACATACGGTCGTGTTAAGGATGAAAGAAGATGAATCTGAAAAAGCGAGTGATGAGCCTGATGGTGGCTGGTCTGATGACCGCCGGTCTGGCGGCTTGTGCGACAACACCACCTACCACCACACCGGCTGGAACAGCGGCACCGACTACCACAGCAGTGGCGACCACTACTCCCTCAACCACCCCGCCGGCAACGACCGCCCCAACCGGTGAGATTAAGTTCAAGCCGGGTACTTACAAGGGAGAAGCAGAAGGCTTCCACGGACCGATCAAGGTGGAAGTAACGCTGTCGGAGACGGCGATTACGGATATCAAGGTGGAGCAGACGGAGACGGAGGGTGTCGGCGATAAGGCCATTGAGAGCATCGTGGCGCTGATCAAGTCCGGCACAACCCTGAAAGTGGATGCGGTGTCCGGCGCGACTTACTCCAGCAAAGGAATCCTGGAAGCGGTAACGGCTGCCCTGACCAGTGCCGGCGCAGACATTGAAGCTCTCAAGAACAAGACGGCCGGACCCGGGGGGACTACCGGCGATGTTGAGAAGACGACGGATGTCGTGATCATTGGCGGCGGCGGCGCCGGCTTATCGGCGGCCATGTCAGCCCATGAAAACGGCGCGAAAGTCATTGTTCTGGAAAAGATGTCCCGACTGGGTGGAAACACCATCATTTCCGGAGCGGCCTACAATGCGGCGGATCCCAAGCGCCAGGCAGCTCTGACGATGACTGACCTGGAGAAAAAGACGGTGGAAGGCATTCTGGAAATGACCTTTGACGATGCCAAGGTCAAAACCTGGCAGGAAACCCTGAAGCAGGAATGGAAGGAATACACGGACTCCAAGAAGACCACGCTGTTTGACTCTCCCTCCATGCACAAGCTGCAGACCTATCTGGGCGGAGACAAAAAGGGCAATCCGGAGCTGATCGATGTCCTGTGTGAAAACACCTATCCCACCATCGAGTGGCTGGAAGCCAAGGGCATGCTGTTCAAAGACTATATCTTCACCGTTCTGGGCGGTCTGTGGAGCCGGGCGCACAAGCCAGAGAAACCGCTGGGCACCGGATTTGTCCAGACCTATGAGGACTACATCGAAAAGAACAAGGCCGACATCGAAGTGCTGCTGGATACCAAGGCCGAAGATCTGATCATGGAAGGCGGCAAGATCGTTGGCGTCATCGCTCAGGGCAAGACCGGCAAGGTCACCGTCCGGGCTTCCAAGGGCGTCATAATCGCCACCGGCGGATTTGGCGCCAATGTGGAAATGCGCAATAAGTACAATACTTCCTTGTGGCCGGATCTGACCAACATCAAGACCACCAACCACACCGGAGCCACCGGCGACGGAATCGCCATGGCGGAAAAGGTCAATGCCGGCTTTACCGGAATGGAATACATTCAGCTTCTGCCCATGGGCGACCCGGAGACCGGATCCCTCAGCGGCAACATTGAGCAGGGCGTGCAGAACCGGATTTTCGTCAACAAGGAAGGCAAGCGGTTTGTGGATGAAGGGGCCCGGCGCGATGTCATGACCAAGGCGCTGATGGAACAGACGGACTCCTACATGTGGGTCATCGTCGACAAGAACTCCTATCCCACCGGCGACACCATCAACAACTTCAACGAATCCATTGATGATCTGGTCGCAGCCGGACGCGCCTTCAAGGGCGAAACCCTGGAAGAGCTGGCTGGAAAGATCGGCGTGGATCCCGCTGCCTTCGTGAAATCCGTTGAGGACTTCAACAAAGCCGTTGACGGCGCCAAGGACGAGTTCGGCCGGACGCTGTTCGACAAGAAGCTCGACACCGCTCCGTTCTACGCCGGAGCCCGCGTCCCGACCGTTCACCACACCATGGGCGGCATCACCATCGATGCTCAGGCTCATGTGCTCGATCAGGACGGCAAGGCCATCCCCGGTCTGTACGCAGCCGGAGAAGTCACGGGCGGCATTCACGGCACCAACCGTCTGGGCGGCAATGCCCTGGCTGATATCAACGTCTTCGGCCGGATCGCCGGACAGAACGCGGCAGGAGCCAAATAATCTGACCGTATCTCAGAACAGAATTCAACCGAAAGCCGGGGCCGATGGTCCCGGCTTTGCTCTCGGAATTAGTGTTTCTCTTTTCGGAAAACTGTATGGTTTTGCAGAATACTCTTGGAAGGGGTCGGTATAATGGGGAGTGTATGAAAGAGGTGAACTACATGGGAAGAAAATTTCTGCGGGAGTTTTTCCGTAAAAATGCCTGGAGCTATCTGGCGGGTATCGCGCTGATGCTGATCTCCACCCGGATCCGGCTGTACTACCCGGAATACGTCGGGGACGCGACGGATTATCTGGCATCGGGCGGTGCGGACTGGGCCGGACTGTCCCGCTTTATCTATCCGCTCATCGCCGTGGCGCTGATTTCCTTTGCCGGGGCCTATGTCTGGCGCTATCTGATTGTGGGAAATGCCCGCAAACTGCAGCGGGAGCTGTCGGCGCTGGTGTTCTCCAACTTCCAGGAGCTGTCCCAGTCCTTCTACAACAAGCGCAAGACCGGCGATCTGATCGCCTACAACATCAACGATGTCAACGCGGTGCGCATGGCCTTCGGGCCGGCCCTGATCATGTCCATCAACGGCTTTGCCATGATCTCGATCTCAACCCTGGGCATGGTGCAGCGCCTGGGGGGATGGACGACCTTCCATATCCTGGCGCCGATTCCTGTGGTTGTTGTGGCCATGGTGTTGTTGGGCAAGCAGATCCGGGCTCGGTTCCGCAAGGTGCAGGAAGCCTTCGGTTCCATCTCGGACCGGGTCAATGAGAACATCAACGGCATCCGGGTTATTAAAGCCTACGTCCAGGAAGATCAGGAGATGGAGCGGTTCATGGATCTTTCTCAGACCATGGCCCTGCGCAACCTGTCCATGGTTCGGGTATCCGGACTGCTTAACCCCATGGTTCAGGCCGGCTTTGCCGTGAGCTACGGTCTGTTCTTCATGGTCTGCGGTCCTCTGGTGGTGAACGGAACCATCAGCCTGGGCGATTTCACCGCCGTGGCCAATTACCTGAACATGATGCTGATTCCGGTTATGTTCATCGGACGGATCATCAACGTGATTCAGCGCGGCATGGCCTCCATGGGGCGGCTGGATGAACTGCTGGACTATCCCCACGAAATCACGGACGGCAGCGGCCTGGCCGCGGACATGAAGACGGGTCAGATCGATATCGTGGATCTGGATTTCATGTATCCGGGAACCGAGGTGCCGGTGCTGCGGGATCTGACGATCCACCTGCCCAACGGCAAGTCCCTGGGCATTCTGGGGGAGACCGGGTCAGGCAAAACCACCCTGGTCAACCTGCTGATGAAGGTCTACAACGTGCCAGACGGAAAAATTTTCCTGGACGGCCAGGACATCAACGATTACACCCTGCCGGTCCTGCTGGACCACATCGGCTATGTGCCCCAGGACAACTTCCTGTTCCATGACACCATTGACGCCAACATCCGGTTCTTCAAGGACATCTACACCCGGGATCAGGTGATCCAGGCGGCCAAGGACGCCCACATCAACAAGAGCATCGCAGGGCTCCCGGACGGCTATGATACGATCCTGGGCGAGCGGGGGGTTAATCTCTCCGGCGGCCAGAAGCAGCGCATCTCCATCGCCCGGGCGCTGATCCGCCATCCGATGATCCTGATCCTGGACGACGCCCTGTCGGCGGTGGATACGGTCACCGAAGCCAAGATTCTGGCCAGGCTGCGCAAGCTGCGGGCCGACCGCACCACCGTCATCGTGGCCCATCGCATCTCCGCGGTGATGGCTTGTGACGAAATCCTGGTTCTGGATGAACACACCATTCGGGAGCGGGGCACTCATGAGGAACTGCTGGAAAGGAGGGGACTCTACTTTGACATCTACAACTCACAGTACAAAGACCGAATCAAAGACACCGAAGAAGCCGACGCCTGATGGCTCTGGCGCCTTTGTCCGTCTGCTCGGCTACCTGAAGCCCCACCTGGTCCAGGTCATCGTGATCGGCCTCCTGATCGTGCTGGTGAATCTGACAACGCTGCTTAAGCCCTGGTTCATCAAGATCATCACGGACGAGTACCTGGTGGCCCGCCGTCTGGTCAGCTCCCAGGGGCTCCCGCTGTGGGGCATGGCACTCATCTACATGGCCATCATGATCCTGGGCATGGCGGCCTTCTACTTCCAGGTGCTGCTGATCACCAAGGTCGGACAGCTGGTGGCACGCAAGCTCCGCGAAACCGTCTTTACCTCGATTCAGCTCTTTCCTCTGAGCTATCTGGATAAAACCAGCGCGGGGCGGCTCATCACCCGAACCACCAATGACGTGGAAGCGGTGTCGGAGCTGTTCACCGACATTCTGGTCAGTCTGGTCAAGGACGTCATTCTCCTGGCCGGCGTCATCTTTGCCATGCTGCAGATGAATGTCGAGCTCACCCTGTGGTCGCTGATCGTGCTTCCGCCCATGCTGTTTGTCATTTTCTACATCCGCAAGATGATCCATGACAACTGGATTGAGCTGAAGGCCATTACCAGCCGGCTCAACGGTTTCATCGCCGAAAACATCTCGGGCATGAAGATCGTGCAGCTGTTCAACGGCAAGAAGGAAAAGTTCGAGGGCTTCAGCTATCTCAACAACGAGTATTTCCGGCGCTCGCTGATCCAGCTCAAAATGCATTCCCTGTCCGGCCCCTCGGCCAACGTCTTCGAAAGTCTGGCCACCGCGGTCATTCTGATTGTGGGAATGAACATGCTGCGCCGGGGCAGCGTCAACCTGGGCGATGTCATTGCGCTGACGCTCTATGTGCGGCAGTTCTTTGCGCCGCTGGCTGACCTGGCGGAGTCCTTCACCCAGATTGAATCGGCTCTGGTTTCCGCCACCCGGATTTTCGAGATTACGGATCAGACCGCCATTCTGGAGGAGCTGGACCGGGGACAGGAGCTCAAGGGCATGAAGGGCGACATTGAATTCCGCAATGTCTGGTTTGCCTACGAAGGGGAGAACTGGATCCTGAAGGATGTCAGCTTCCATGTAAGGCCGGGCGAGACCTTCGCCATCATCGGCGAGACCGGGTCGGGCAAGACCACCATCATATCCCTCTTGTCGGGCTTCTATGACATACAGAAAGGGCAGATTCTCATCGACGGCATCGACATCCGGGAGATCCGAAAACGGGATCTGCGCCGTCAGGTCGCCGTCGTGCTGCAGGATGTCTTCCTGTTCTCCGGCACCATCCGGGAGAATATCACCCTCAATGATTCAATTCCCCAGGAACGGATTGAAGACGCCATTGATAAATCCCATGCCCGCCCCATGATTGATCAGTTCGGTCAGGGACTGGAAGAACCCGTGATGGAACGCGGCGCCACCCTGTCCATGGGACAGCGGCAGCTGCTGTCCTTTGCCCGGGCCCTGGCCCATGACCCGGCCATCTTTGTCCTGGATGAGGCCACCGCCAACATCGATACCAAGACGGAGATCCTGATCCAGCAGGCCATTGAAACCATCTCCCAGGAACGCACCACCATCATCATCGCCCACCGGCTCTCCACCATTCGCAACGCCGACCTGATCCTGGTTCTGGCTGACGGCCGGATCATTGAGCAGGGCAGCCATGACCAGCTCATGGCCACCGCTTCGGTGTACCGCACCATGGTGGAAAAGGGCAGCTCACTGGCTTCCTGATCAGATACTGAAGCAGTGTTTCCTTATCCTCAGCGAGTCACTCTCAGCGAGTCAATCATCCGCGAGTCACTCTCAGCGGCAACCGCAGCATCTGGTTCCACGAGGAACCGGGAGCTGCGGCTGCCGCTTTCTTTCATGTCCTGGAGTTCTTCTCTTCGGACCAGATCCGGATCCGCTGAAGAAGCGTCGGCTGCACCCATTGTGAAAGGTGGATTCAGAATGATTCCAAACGTGGTAAAATAGAGAAAAAGAATGAATCGGCAGATTTCTGCCGGGGAGTTAAGTATGAAACAACGATGGAAGCATTATATTTCGGTCCTGCTGGTGCTGGTGGCGGCGTTTTCCCTGACGGGCTGCCAGAAGCTGGGCAGCCTGATCGAACAGGATCTAAGTAAGCCGATCACGCAGCTGACGAAACCGACTCTGACTGGGGCTCAAACCAAAGCCCAGACCCAGGCGCAGACCAGTCCCGGTACCAAGGCGGTCACGACGCCGCAAAACACGACACCGGTTCTGGGAGCGGGCCTGGCAGCCGTCACGGTCAAAGAGGACGGACGCTATACCACGAAACTGGAAGTAGCGGCCTATCTCTATCAGTTCGGGAAACTGCCATCCAATTACCTGACGAAGGGAGAGGCCAGGGATCGGGGATGGGTCGCGTCGAAGAGCAACCTGTGGAAGGTCACTAAGAAAATGAGCATCGGCGGGGACCGATTTGGGAACAATGAAGGTCTTCTTCCGAAAAAATCGGGCCGGCAGTATTACGAATGTGACATTGACTACCGTGGAGGTTCCCGGGGCGCCAAGCGCATCGTCTATTCCAACGACGGGCTGATTTTCTATACCGGGGATCATTACGAGACCTTTGAACAGCTGGCCGGACCGGCAGGAGGGAATTGATGGATCACAATCATCCGATGAAACAACGCATTACCCGGATCATCCGCCTGGATGGGGCCCGCATGACAGACCGTTCCGCCACGCATCACTACCTGCGGGAGGCCCTGGACTTTCCGGATTACTATGGCAACAATCTGGATGCCCTGTACGATCTGCTGACGGAGCCCGGTGCCCCTGTGAAAATCATTCTGTCCGATACGGCGGCACTTCTGGAGCACCAGCCGGACTACGGTCAGGCACTGCTCCAGGTCCTGGAGGATTGCGATACGGCCAATCCCGATCTACGGGTCGAGTTCCGGGAAGGACCACAGTCCGACCGGAGCTACCGGGTTTCGCTGAAATAATCCCGGGAGCGAACCAGCTGAAGGCTCTGAGCAGGCCGTACCGGATGGAAGCTGAGATGAACTGAGCTGAAATGAGCTGTACTGAACTTTAATGAGCTGAATATGAGATGAAATAAGATAAACATGAGATGAATAAGATAAACATGAGATGAAATAAGATGAACAGGAAAGCAGCCTGTGTCGCGTGACACAGGCTGCTTTCTTGTTCTTAGGATGCGGACTTATTTTCTGAACTGAGTTTCTTCCAGGAGCGGGGCATGTTCCAGTTCGATGGGCTGTCCATCCATGAGGAAGCGGACGCCGTCGATCCAGCCGTTGCGGTAGTCTTTCTGCAGGTAGCTCAGCACCAGGGCCTGGCTGTTGACGCCGCCGTTGGTGGTTCCCTGGAATACCTGGTTCCACTCGCTTTGTCCCTTGAGGTTTATGGTCACGATTTTTTTGTTGTTCACGGTCTTGATGGAGACCACTTCCATGTCGCGCTTCTCAAACAGAATCCGGGAGATTCCCCTGGTCAGGTCTTTCAGCTTGGTGGTCAGGGTAGCCTGGGGCTTGATGGCGACATAACCGGCGGTTTCTGTCTTCATCTCCGCATCCAGGGTAAAGACGGGGAAATACAGCATGCCGGCCGGACGCTGGCGGAAAGCAATGGCACTGTTATCCGGAGCCGTCTTGTCATCGGCGCCTTTTTTGAGGCTGGCGATCTCATCCTTGAGCGCGGAAATGGTTTCATCCGATTCCTGCTTCAGGGTGTCGTATTCCTCCAGTGTTACCGTCTGGCCGGAGCTCTTTGCGGTGTCGGTGCTCTGCCCGGTGCGGGGCGTTGTCTGCGGCTTTGCCACGGGCGCGGCACAGGCAGACAAAGCCAGGCTGCCAGCTAGAAGCCATATGGTGATTATTTTCTTTGTCATGAGAGCCTCCTGGGTAGCGACCGCCGGGCGGCCGTGAGTTGATCTGGTCTATTTGCGAACGATGTAGCGGCTGTTCAGATGTTCCTTGATTTCGTAGCTGTCCTCCGGCAGGTTGAGCTGAATGAAGGCTTCCACTGCTTCGGGTTCCAGGTCATACATGACTTCGATCTCCCGGAAAAAGATGGTGCGGGAGAGCTTGAACATGTCTTTCAGTTCGGGCAGCGGGGCGGCTTCGAGCTCTTCGCCGGCGATGTCCAGTAGAGCCTGCTCGTAGGTTTCAAAATCCTGCAGGCCGGCAACCCGGATTCCTTCGGTGCCTTCCTTCAGGAAGATCACAGTGGGGAAGGAGGTAGCGCCGAGCTGGCGGGAAAGGGTCAGGTCCTGATTGAGCAGAGCGCGGGCTTCAGTGGTCTTCATGTCTTCCACCATTTTCCGGCCGTTGCGGTCGTTCAGGTCCAAGACATTGGCCAGGACATCGTCCCGGCTGATGTTGCGGTTTTTCACCATAACTTCTTCGCGGATGGATCTCAGGAATCGCCGCGAGGAGGTGTCGGAAATCTGCTGAACCAGCTTGAACAGGATCGAGGCGGGGTAGGAGGAGCGCACCGGGTCTTTGTCCCAGAGCGTGCCGTCGATGGGCATGCCGAACTGAGCGGCAGCTTCGCGCCAGTGAATCCCGACGTCCTTGGGCTGACGGATGTCATTGCCTTCATCCGAGAAGCCATCCCAGGACTCCAGGAGTCCGCCCATAAGGATATGGGAATCAAAGTGCTGCCCGTACAGGGCGGTGAATTTTCTTAAAGCGGGTTCCGCCTGCCAGCAGTAGCAGCAGAGGGGATCCGTTACATAGATCATCTGGATCGCTTTGGAAGACTCCGGCAGTTGGATGGTTGCCGATCCTTCCGTTGCCGGAACGGAATCAGACATAGGGGTCATGACATCGCAGGTCCCGAGCTCCACATCACAGGCCATAGGTTGTTTTTCCATAGTATTCTCCTAAGTTTTTATTCGATACTTTAATCTTAGCGGATTGAGTGGGCTTGTCAATGAAACAATTTGAGGCGAAGGATGCAGAGGGTGTTTCAATGGTATAATTTTTATTATCAGAGGGATCAGGCAGGCAGGGAACCATCGATTCAGTGTGTAGTCCGCTGCCGGATCCAGCGTCAGGGAGGAAAGCGGCATGAGACGAAAAGACCGGGAAATGGATCGGGCCTTTGCTTTGGAGATCATCGATGAGGCAGCCTATGGGGTGATGGCCCTGGCAAAGGATGATCTGCCTTACGGACTGCCCCTGTCCCTGGTGCGGGATGGTGACCGGCTGCTGTTCCATACCGCCAGGGCCGGTCATAAATTGGAATGGGTGACGGATGGCGCTGCCGCCTGGGTCGTGTTTGTATCCAGAGTCAGGGTACCTGAACTGTTTGAGGAGTCCCAGCTGGACGCCATGCTGGCAGATCCAGAGCAGACGGGCCAGCTGGTGTCCTCCGTGTTCACCACGGAGTTTGCCTCGGCCATGGTGGGCGGAACCATCACGGAGGTCAGCGATGATTCGGAGAAGAAGCGGGCTCTGGAGCGGATCTGCCAAAAATATACGCCGGACAAGATGAAGTACTTTGAGGCGGCTGCTGCCTCGGGAATGGCTCTGACCCGGGTGTTTGCCCTATCCATGGAACAGGTCAGCGCCAAGCGCAAGAAATATGATCAGGCCGGGCAGGAGATGAAGTTCGGGCGGAGGGATGAATGAGCCGGCTCTATGAATTCAAGGCCATCATTCATCCCAATCCGGAGATGGACGCAGCCTATGTGGAATTCCCCTGGGATGTACGGCGGGAATTTGGCAAGGGCCGGGTGGCGGTCCATGCGACCTTTGACGGCTATCCCTATGACGGACAGCTGGTCCGCATGGGCACTGCCTGCCACATCATCGGAATTCGCAAGGAAATCCGGCAGAAGATCGGAAAAGGACCGGGCGACGAAATTTTCGTGACAATCCGGGAACGGAATCAAAATGATTGAACCAATACAGGGAGAAACCAATGAAGCAAACACAGGAGCGGCCAGCCCGCCAGAAAAAAAAGAACAGGAATCATCCCGGCAGTTCGACTGCCGCTGACTTTACCGCGCCCGTGCAGAAGAACGATGTGATTGAAGCGCAGGTGCTGGCACAGGGTGTCGGCGGGGAAGGCGTCGTCCGGCTTCAGGACTTCCCTTTGTTTATCAACGGGGTGCTGCCCGGGGAGAAGATCCGGGCCCGGGTGGTCCGGGTCAACCGCAGTCACGGCTTTGCCCGGCTGGAGGAAGTACTGGTGTCATCCAGTGATCGGGTGGAGCCGCCTTGTCCGTATTTCGGCCGCTGCGGCGGCTGTGATCTGCAGCATCAGGCGTATGAAGCGCAGCTGGCTTTTAAGACGGAGCGGGTAAAGGATTGCTTCCAGCGCATCGGCGGCTTGGCCGATCCCGTCGTGGAACCGGCCATTGGCATGGAGCAGCCCTGGCGCTACCGCAACAAGGTCCAGATGCCCATCGGACGCCGAGACGGAGAAGTCCGGGTGGGATTCTACCGCGGACGCTCTCATGAGATCATCGATATCAAGGAATGCCTGATCCAGAACGAGCCCTCCGACCGAATCGCCGAAGCCGTGCGCCATTGGATCAAAGAACGGAATATTGCGGTACTGGACCGGGAAGACGAGATCATTCCCGGGGCAGTCAGGCACCTGCTCATCCGGGAAGCGCGCTATACCGGCCAGATGCTGGTTGTTCTGGTGGCCACATCAGCGGAAGTGCCTCATCTGGAAGAACTGGTTCGTGATTTGCGCCTGGCCGTACCTCAGATCCGGGGACTTGTTTTGAACCTCAATGACGCCGTAACCAATCGGGTTCTGGGCGAAATCAACCACACGGTCTGGGGCGAGGCAACCATCGAGGATACCATCGGCGATATTCGCTACCGCATCTCTCCTCATTCCTTCTTCCAGGTCAATCCGGAGCAGACCCGGCGCATGTACGACAAAGTCGTGGAGCTGGCTCAGCCAAACGGAGACGAACATGTTCTCGACCTGTACTGCGGCGCCGGGACCATCGCATTATACCTTGCGCGCCATGCCGCCCGCGTGACCGGCGTAGAAATCGTCCGCGAAGCCATCGCAGATGCCAACTATAACAAGACCCTCAACAACCTCCCCCAGGTCGAGTTCATCCACGGCAAATCAGAAGATCTGATCCAGCAGCTCATGACCGAATCCAGAGAACCCGATCTTGTGGTAGTGGATCCCCCCCGAAAAGGCTGTGACGAGTCCCTCCTCCAGGCTATCGGCCACTCCGGCATCCAGCGCCTGATCTATGTCTCCTGCGATCCTGCCACCCTGGCCCGCGATGCGAAGATCCTGTGCACCTTCGGCTTCCACCCCGCACACATCCAGCCCTATGACAATTTTCCTCAGACCCAGCACGTTGAGACCGTCGTCTTGATGACAAGAGAGTAAGATCGATCAATGAGTAGAATCCGATCTCTAAAACAGAGTGTAGAAAGTAGTCGGAGGTATTATTTATGACTGAGAGAATGAGTCTTAGAACTTGTGAAAAGGGACATAAATATTATAAAAACCAGTGATTGCCCAACGTGTCCGATCTGCAACGCAGAGAATAAGCCCGAATTTGGCTTCCTGTCGAAATTAGGCTCTCCTGCAAGAAACGCATTAGTTCACGAAGGGATTGATACGTTGCAAAAGCTCTCAAACTATACAGAGAAGGAAATATTGAATATACATGGAATCGGACCAGCATCCTTGCCCATCATGAGATCGCTCCTCAAAGAAGCGGGGCTTTCATTTAATAAAGATAAGTAAAGTTGGATTTCTAAAAAAAAAGCAAAGAGAGGCAGGAAGTTAGGATGAAAGTGAAAGCATTGAAAATTGACCATGAGTATTATCTTTATCCAGAAGGATATCCGGAGCTGCATCAAATGGGGGCGTATCAGAATACGACGGAAAGCCGGTTTGTGCACCTCGTGCAGTTGCTGGATGATAATTGTGTAGAACCCTACTTCATTGAATCGGAACAGGCAGATTGCTATCTGAATGTTTCCCGGATGGAGAAACTCCGGGAAAGCGAAGTGACAATTTTGTCGAAGGAAGAATACGATCAGAGACTGGTCGAGTGCATTGCCAGGATCTGCACGGACTGCGTTCATTATATAGATGATCAGAAGGGAGACAATCTGGAGGGGCACAGAAACAAGCTGAGCCTGGATGGCAACTGCTTTTTTAAGGAGCCAGTCGAGGAAAAGGATACCATGTTCTAATTCTGTGGCGAAACCTCGAGCATGACATCAGCAGGTACTTGTCGGCAGGCTGTCAGACGTTTCAATCAGCCGACAGATCGGAACGAATTAGTACAAGTCTGGATCTCTGCAACCCTTTCGATACTACAAAGGTGTTGCAGAGATCCAGTTCGCTCAATCAAAATCAGACGCCGGAATCACCGGGAAAGACATAGAATGAATAAAACACAATTAGTTAACGTGAAACCGCCTTGTATATACTATGAACGCTGTGGAGGATGCCAGCTCCAGCACTTGTCCAATGAAAGCCAGAATCAGGTGAAGCAGGAGATCGCTGAGAAGTATCTGAGCTCCTTCGGGAAGGTGGAAGACATCCTGGTAATGGAGCATCCGTATGAGTATCGCAACAAGATTCAGTACTCCTTCGGATATGGAAGAAAGAAAGAGCTGATCGCAGGCATGTACGCTGAGAACTCTCATTCCATCATTGATATTGATCAGTGCATCATTCAGGATCCTCAAGCGGACCGAATCATCCATACCACCAAAAAGATCATGAAAAAATACAAGATGGAGCCGTATCAGGAAGATCGTGAAACCGGCTTTCTTCGCCATGTTCTGATCCGGACTGGCTTTACCACCGGAGAAGTCATGGTGGTGCTCGTAACAGCTCATTCGATCTTTACCGGTAAGAAAAACTTCATTCAGCTTCTGACGAAGGAACACCCGGAGATTACGACTATCATCATGAACATTAACAACCGAAGTACCTCCATGATCCTGGGGGATAAGGAAACCACGATCTCTGGCAAGGGGTATATCGAGGATATCCTTTGCGGCATGAGATTCCGGATTTCCTCCAAGTCCTTCTATCAGATCAATCCCAAGCAGACGGAAGTTCTATACAACACGGCTCTGAAAATGGCTGATTTTAAGGGGAACGAAAGAATCCTGGATGCCTATTCAGGGATCGGTACCATTTCACTGATTGCAGCCAGACAAGTCAGAGAAGTCATTGGCGTTGAAGTTAACCCGGATGGCGTACGCGATGCCATCAAGAATGCACAGACCAATCAGGTGAACAATGTGCATTTTTATCAGGCAGACGCAGGCGAGTTTATGCAAGAGCTGGCCAGGAGGAACGAACCCATTGATGCAGTAATCATGGATCCTCCCAGATCCGGCAGCGACGAGACATTCTTAAATTCGTTATGCAGCCTGAAGCCCCAAAAGATCATCTACATTTCCTGCAACCCTGAAACCCAGGCCAGAGACTTGGAATATCTGCTGAGTCACGGGTACCGCGTTCAGAAGATCCAGCCCGTTGACATGTTCCCTCAAACGTCGCACGTTGAGACGGTAGTCTTGATCACAAGAGAAAATAAATAAAAGGCTTGGAAAGGCCTGATATCAGCGGTTTCCAGACATTCGGTTATTTTCACCGTAGGCTGGAAACCATTTTTCATCATATCCATAGTCTCGGGGGAATTTTTACTTCAGGAGTCAAAAAAGGATAGGGTTGAGACTACAGATATGCTTTTTGCTTTGGCGAGACTACAGACAGGATGTAATAGACTGCTGAGGCTATGGATGTGATGCCATGAATATTTTTGATTTTATTCTTTATAGGCAAAGAACATCCGATCCCTTTCAAAATGCAATACAAACAATCTGTCCACCTGCCGTGATATAATTATAAAAAATAGTTGCAATTTTTATCAATATTTTCGATTAGTTAAATACTAAAAGACCAATTTATTATGGGGGGGTTAAAATGAACTATGATACTCTCCGCGCTTTGCATATGAAATAAAAAAGCGTCATTTGAATTAATCAGAAAGGAATTTTTTGGATGGAAAGTCTAATTCAACTTCGCGAATATCCAATTAAGGACGTTTTAAAACAACTCCTTATAGATAAAACAACTAAGGGTAATATAGTATTCGCAACTACCAGTTATGAACATTTCGGAGATATGTACGCACCACAGGAACATATATATGAGGATAGTATCCTTGGTTTGGAATCCTGTGAAATTCAGCCTAGAATATCAAAATCTAAGCATCAACAAAGAGAGAGAACTAAAGAAAAGGCTGAAGTCTTTACTCCATCATGGATCTGCAATAAGATCAATAATTACTGTGATAATGATTGGTTTCAATGTAAAGATGTTTTTAACATTGAAAAGGAAGACAACACCTGGGTCATCAATGAAGAGAAGGTGAAGTTTCCTAGTAATAAAACGTGGAAGGAATATGTCGACGCTAGATATATTGAAATCACTTGTGGTGAAGCGCCATTCCTTGTTTCTCGGTATGACCCAGCCACAGGTGAAATAATTTTACCGATAAATCGACGGATAGGGGTGCTTGATCGTAAATTAAAAGTAGTTTCGGAAAACACAACATCAAAAGAAGAGTGGATGAAGTGGGTAATTAGGGCCTACCAAAGTGTTTATGGATATGAATGGCAAGGGGATAGCTTGCTAATAGCAAGGATTAACCTTTTGCTTACTTTTGTGGATTATATGATTCAAATTTGGGGTGAAAAACCAACTTATATAGAAATTAATAAAATAACCAACATAATCAGTTGGAATATATGGCAAATGAACGGTTTAAATGCATCTCTACCATATTCGGACCAGGAAAAAACATTACGTCAAATGAGTGTATTTGACAATAAGCAATCTAATTTACCACATAAGAATCCCGTCTTAACTCAAATTTATGATTGGCGAAAAAAAAGATCATTTGAATTTAGTAGTGTCGAGGAGAGTGACGAAATGGCGAAATTATTTAGTTATTGTATTGGAAATCCACCCTATCAAGAAGAAACGTCAGAAGAATCGGAATATAATGGCCAAAAATCAAAAAAAAATATTTTCCATTATTTTCAAATTCAAGCTGATAAGATAACAAAGGAAGGTTCTGCACTAATTTACCCGGGAGGAAGATGGATTCATAGGTCCGGGAAAGGTTTGACGCAGTTTGGTTTAGCTACGATAAATGATCCTAAGCTTGCGCGTCTTGATTTTTATCCAAATTCGAAAGAACTTTTTAGTAGTAATGAAATTACAGATGGTATATCTATCGTAGTTAAGAAAAAAAATAAAGTAACACCTACATTTGAATATTCATATATTCTTAAAGGGAAAAAACAATCAGTAAGTATTGAATATCCTGGGGAGGATTTGATTCCTTTAAATCCGGATGATATGCCTATAGCTTCCAAGATCGATAATTTTGTAAAAATGAATAAATTGGAATATTTAAATAAAGCGATATTACCACGTACCCTTTTTGGCATCGAGAGCAATTTTGTACAAAAAAACCCATTTAAAGTCAGAGAATTTAGAGAGGGAAAAGATTTTAATCCTGAAGAAGAAATAAAGGTATTAGCCAATGACAAAGCTGGTTCAGCTGGACGGGCTGTTTGGTTTATCGCTTCAAAGGGCCTTATCAAGAAGAATATTGACTACATTTCACAGTGGCAAGTTGTGGTTTCAAGTGCTCATGGTGGTGGTCAAGACGGCCGTGATAACCAATTGGAAATAATTGATAATAAGAGTGTATTTGGACGATCAAGAGTAGCATTGAAATCATTCCCCACAGAATTAGAAGCAAAGAACTTTTACAACTATATGAAGACGGATTTAGTCAAATTTACATTCTTGTTAACAGATGAAGCCTTAACATCGTTAGGTAAAAGGGTACCGGATTTGTTAAATTATGATTTTAGCAGTAAATTTCTCGACTTTAATTTTGATTTGAATAAACAGCTATTTCATAAAATTGGATTATCAAGCGAAGAAATTGATTATATTTCGACTAGAATAAGAGATTGAGGTAACTAAATGGAAAGTGGAATTAAGAAATATCCTAAGATTGAAACAACAAAGCGAGTTATCCCCATGATCTACGCATATTCCACACCGGAAATTCCAAGTAAAAATGGGTGGACAAAAATCGGATACACTGAACAGGATGTCAATAAGAGAATTAAGCAGCAGACTCAAACGGTAGATGTAAAATTTAAAGAAGAATGGCGCGGAATGGCTGTTTTTGATGACGGTAGTGGCGAGAAATTTAACGACAAAAGTTTTCATGCATATCTTAGAAAATTAGGCATCAAGGACAAACCAAAAACAGAATGGTTTAATGTATCAGGGACTGCCTCACGGGCTTATTTTTACCAATTTAAAAGTGGAAGAGGCATCATTAATGATTTAAAAGAACCTATGCCTTATCAACTTAGAAAGGAACAAGAGGAAGCGGTTCTCCAAACCATGATTTTCTTGGAAGATAATCCTGAGGGTGGAGAGTTTCTTTGGAATGCCAAGCCACGTTTCGGCAAGACTCTTTCAGTTTATGATTTTATAAAGCAAACGGACGCCGATAATGTTCTGATTGTGACAAACCGACCAGCTATCGCGAACTCCTGGTATTCAGATTATGAGGATTTCTTAGGTACAGAATCGGGTTATCAGTTTGTCACAAACACGTCTTCATTGGTCGGTAAACCCCTTGTGAGAACCAGAGAAGAATATGTGAAGATGTTGACGGACGAGACTGTATTAAAATGCATTCAATTTGTCAGCCTTCAGGACTTGAAAGGATCGAAATACTTTGGCGGCATCCACAATAAACTGAGAGAAGTAAAAGACATCGAGTGGGATATCCTTGTAATTGATGAGGCTCATGAAGGCGTTGATACATTTAAAACTGACATAGCATTTAACCAAATTAAACGAAAATTCACTCTTCACCTATCTGGAACGCCTTTTAAAGCCCTTGCAAATGAAAAATTTCCAAGAAACGCAATTTATAATTGGACTTATGCTGATGAACAGAGAGAAAAGCAAAAATGGTCTTCCCCTGAAGAAAACCCCTACGGAACACTCCCTAAGCTTAATCTTTTCACTTATCAAATGTCAGAAATTATAAAAGATGAACTGGAACAAGGGGTAGAGATTGATGGGGAGACTGCGGAATATGCATTTGACTTGAACGAATTTTTCGCTTCGAAAAACGGACGATTTGTTTATGATGAATCCGTCAACAGATTCCTTAATGCACTTACCTCTCAGAAAAAATTCCCTTTTTCAACTGAAGAACTTAGAGCTGAACTAAAACACACATTTTGGATTTTGAACCGGGTTGAGAGCGCCACGCTTCTGGCAAAAAAACTTCAGGACCATCCAGTCTTTAAAGATTATTTTATAGTTTTAGCAGCCGGGGATGGAAAAATCGAAGATGAAGATGTTTTAGCAGATTCATATTTAAAGGTTAAGGAAGCTATCAGCACTCACGAGAAAACGATTACTATTTCTGTCGGACAATTAACTACTGGTGTTACTATCCCGGAATGGACTGGCGTAATGATGCTCAGTAATATCAAGAGTCCAGCTCTTTACATGCAGGCAGCATTCAGAGCTCAAAACCCGTGTCTTTTCAATATAGGCACTGAGTACCATCGTAAAGAGAATGCATATGTATTTGATTTTGATCCTGCAAGGACACTTACTGTATATGAGCAATTTGCGAATGATTTGTCTTCTGATACTACGAACGGTAATGGTGATACCCACACCCGTAAGAAGCATATTAAAGAACTGTTAAATTTCTTTCCCGTAATTGGGGAGGATGAAAATGGAGAAATGATCGAGCTTGATCCAGAAAAAGTTCTATCCATCCCTCGTAAGATTCGATCCCTGGAAGTTGTTCGACGTGGTTTTATGAGTGACTTTCTGTTCCAAAATATTAGCAACATTTTCCGTGCTCCTTCTGAGGTTTTGGATATTATCAAGAAGTTTACCCCGGTTGATGAACCCAGTCGGGAGATAAAAATTACTGAAAAAACCGCTGGTGAGCTATCTTTAGATGATTCAGGGGAAGTCAAATTAGACGATCAAACGCTGGTAGGAACCACAAGTGAATTATTCGGCGATAAAATCTATGAAGCTATTGGTGAGGATACAGAAGAAGAAGTCGAAAAAATCATTGAGGATGTTATAAGTGAAGAGCCAGATCTTTACAAGTTCAATGATATTTTAAAAGACCGAGTTATCAACACAATACTTGATACAGCAAAGGAAAAATACTCTGATAGTTTCAAGCGATCTGAGCAAAAGCAAATCCAGCGAATGTTAGAAAAGCAAGCTGAGCGAATCGCAAAGCAAACTTATGGAGAGCTATCCATAGCCAAGAAGACAGTTGAGCAAGATCACGAAGATGCCTTACGAGACATCGATAAAAGTGGCAAGACTAAAGACCAAGTCAATCAGGAATTTGAGGAGAAGAACTGGGAAGTAATTGAAATATTCAAGGACACTGTGTCAGAAAAAATTCAGGATTTCACTAAAGAGTCTGCTGAATTAGTAGTTGATTATTTAGAGACCAAAAAGAAAGAAGAAAAGAAAAATGAGATAGAGGATTCGGTAAGAGATCATCTGCGTGGATTCTCTCGCACTATCCCTTCTTTCTTGATGGCTTACGGGGATGACTCAGTTACTCTCAATTCCTTTGATAAAATTATCCCGGATAAAGTTTTCAAAGAGGTTACAGGTATCTCTTTATCCGATTTTAGTTTCTTACGGGATGGGGGAAAATACTACGATGAAGATACCAGTGAAGAGAAGTATTATCCTGGAAAATTATTCGATCCAGTAGTTTTTGATGATTCCGTTAGGGAGTTTATGAGGCTGCGAAGAAAACTTGCGAATTACTTCGATGAATCTGCTACAGAAGATATCTTCGATTACATTCCACCACAGAAGACCAATCAAATCTATACACCTAAAAAAGTCGTCAAGCAAATGGTTGATATTCTCGATGAGGAGAATCCCGGGTGCTATGACAGTCCGGACCATACCTTCATAGATCTTTATATGAAGTCTGGCCTTTACATTACGGAGATTGTTAAGCGACTATACCAAAGCGAAGGATTGAAGAAAACATTTCCGGACACTGCTCTCCGGCTCAAACATATTTTTGAAAACCAGGTTTATGGATTAGCACCAACGGAGATCATTTTTAAGATTGCTACTAATTTCATTTTGGGATTTGAAGATCCGGTTACAATTACAACACATAATTTTAAGCAAGTTGATACTCTCCCTTTCGCTCAAGAGGGTACACTCGAAAATCTACTAGAAGAGCTGTTCAGATAGCCTATTGGGACAATCTTCAGCATAAGACATAGACTGACATAGACAAGATCCTGCCTCCGGTATCCCGGTTTAGTGGCGGAGGGAAGAGAGCGGCCAAGAAACAGAGCGTGATTGAGAAGTTGACGAGCTTTTTCGATAAGTATTTCGGACTTGCTTAGACTATGTGAAAAGTAAGGATGATAGTTTGGAACATGATAATACAGCTGCAACTTCCTTTGAATAACCAATTTATCAATAAAAGGACGGAAACGTATGACCAATCAAGATTTGTACAATGATTGTAAGAGATTGTACGATATTCTAGTTGCTGTTTCGACAGGAGAGAACTATGACAATCCGAAATTAACAGAAGAATTTAACAGAAGTAGAAGAAATTTGATCCGAGAAGATTTCTTTATTGACTTGCTACCTGGATTTGTCAAGAAATATAGAGATTTACCATCTTTTTGGGGATTCATAAAAAATGAATATAAATCCTATTCCGATAGACGGAGATTTTTGGCGGAACAGTTTTCACCGTTGTTTGATTACCTTGAATATCATGAACCAGCAGCTCCAATCGAAGGTATTGTCTCATCTGCGGCTAAAATGAGTTCTGATTACATTCATGAAATTTGGGTAAAGGCATTAGGCCGTAGATCCTAAATTCCCGAAAAATTATAACGTGGATGGCGGGTCTACTCCCAAGTTCGTATACAAGCCTTCCTGCTTCTTGGTCACTTCGCCTACTTGGAGAGCCTTCCCTGGATTTTCAAATGCTTCTATGACATCAAGTTCGTCTAGTAGCTCCTGCATGGTGTAGTTTTGGAATAGACCCTTATCGGCCATCGTCTTTTTCAAATGGGACATAAAAATCAGGGCAATGAATTGGACAAACAGCTTTCCGTCCAGCGAGCTTTCAGATGAGACTGCAGTTCGCCTCAGATTGAGCCTTTCTTTAAGATTCCCAAACGCCTTCTCGACCAGATCTTTGTTACGGTAAATCTCCAAGGCTATGATGGGATCCTTGATGTCGTTACTTAACAGCGCGAAAAAGCCATAGTCCTTTTCAGCTCGAGTGATGGCATCCTGTTTGGGAATGATCTTGATTCCACGTACCGGGGTATCTGACAGTTCAAAGTATTTGGCGTACTGCTTCTCGTTCTCTGGTTTTCGATTTCCGCTCGTAAGCTCAGCCTCCAACTGATCCAGCATCAGATTGAAGCGGCTCTCATGTTCCAACGCCTTCTCGCTACTGTAATAGATGTGCAGATACATGCGGCGAGTATCCTTGATGACATCGCCTTTGCGGGGTCTTGTTTGAGAGTAGTTCCATTCAATGGCGGTGGAATGGCTGTATAACTGATAGATTGAGTTGTAGTTGGTCCTTGTTTTTATGCTGTCTCTGACTTTGTCTAATTCTTTTCGCACAAACTTCAGGGATACTTTGGTGGCAATCAGGAATTTCAGGTTGTTCTGATAAAGGGCATTGATGTTGGCTTCACTGTAAAAGCCACGATCCATGACCAGTTTAACTTTGCCAAAATCAAGTTGCTTTAAGTCGGCCAGCAATTTCTTCAGGGTCGAGATATCGCTGATGTTGCCGGCCAGCTTTCTGTAGTAGAACGGCAAGCCTGAGTCTTCTCCAAAGAGCAGCGCCAGGTTAATCTGGGGAAGCGGATCATGATCCTTGTTCATCCCATATTTGACTTGTTTGAGAGACTCTGAATAGGACGAAATGCTGGTGGTATCATAGGCCCAATATTCATTTTCCATCCGGCGCTTGCCCTGCAAGCGAAAGAAACGTTCTTTTGCTTCTTCCGTAATCATCGAGAACAGATCACTGCTTCGTTGGGAAGAGATGCAGGCCCCATGTGGATGAAAATGGGTCCTATCCCATTTCGGGAAACGAAGAAGGGAGTTGCGGTCCTCCAAAATCAAATAGTAGGCCACGGAGAGGATCTTCTTATAAATCTGCGGAAAGCATGCCTTCAAGTCTTGTGTGATGCCCAGCTGCTCCCCGATCGCATCAAACAGATACGTAGCGCCAAAATAACCATGCCGAGTGGAAGTAGATGGAGTCGGCCCTGGTTTAATCACAGTGGAGACCGGAGGTTGAGTGAGTCGTTTGGAAGGGATCAGATTGCCCTGTTCATCACGTTTGCCAATACAAACACGCTTACTTCGAGACTGTTTCTTCTCTTTGTCCCAGTAGTCGATGGATTCGTAGACGTAGATAACTCCGTTTTTCTTGTTTTTGACATCGATGATATTCATGCGCCACCTCACGTTATAATTATAACGTGTTTATGAGGCAAAATCAAGAGAAATTATGCTGCTAATCCAGTGATATCAACGATTTCCAGCATTCCCCGTTATAATTCGCCGGGAATCCAGGGTAGATATGAAGACCCTGAGGGTGCGATTACTGCAGCGAGAACACTATTGGAAGCAACATGTAAATATATCTTAGATAATCAAAATGTACAATATGACGATAGTGCAGACCTTATTAAACTATATAAGCTAGCCTCATTAGAATTAAATTTGGCACCTAGTCAGCATACAGAACAGCAGTTTAAGCAAATATTAGGAGGAGCAGAATCTGTTGTCAATGGTCTCTCATCGTTAAGAAACAAGTTATCTGATGCTCATGCTATCGGTTTAAAATATTCAAGACCTTCCTCTCGTCATGCTGTGCTATGTGTAAATATGGCAGGTGCTGTTTCAGAATACTTAATTTCAACGTACGAAATGAAAGTAAAAATGGCTTGAAAAATTTTAGCTATAATTATTGAAAATCTTGCTCTTGAAGTTACTCCTATCCGCTTCTATTTCCGTTTCGCCCGCAGAGATTCTATAAATGTTTGGACCCGCTTGAGTTCATCAAATGTAAGATCCTCAAGATATGGTAACCAAGCGGATTGGACCAGGGATTCCGAGGTGGTGTCCAAATACCCTGCGGCTTCCATTATATCCTCATACCTTACGTTCAGTGCGTTTGCAATGGACCTTAACAGCGGAGGAGAGGGATTCTTGCGGTGGCCGTTTTCCAGGCGCTGAATTTCAGTATGGCTGACATTCGATAGCTCTGAGAGTTTTCTCTTTGAAATATTTAATTTCTCTCGATGCTCTCTGATGAAAATAGCTAAATTGTTCATGGTATGTCCTCTTTATTCGCTTTTGCTCATTGGATTTGGAACTTATAAGTTGAAATTGACAGTAATGGTATCGGACTGATACCATTATTTTACCGCCAAAAATCGAACAAACGTTCTATTCGATGGTAAAAAAAATAGTTTGCGGGAGGGGGAATATGGATAGGGAACAGGAAGTACGAAACCTTTTAGATAAGCTTGTGTGCCTCATTGATGAGGAAAATCAAGCCATCGTAATTGTCAGGGGGCCTTGTAAAACCATCATTAAAGTAAATGAATCGGGAACGCTGGAGGTTAAGAACGTGAGGCTTTAATTTAATTCTCTCCAGAACGCTAGACGGCAGTGAGGTACCAATTGGTATTTTATCTGCTGTCTTTTTTTATTGAATGAATTTCAGTGTATCAAAATAACTGGACAAAAAAATAAACCGCAAGCCTGATTTGCAATAAGGGCATGGGAAACAAATATTGACCATCACAACTCGGTGATGGGTGCAATATGAAGTACCCTTATTTCCTTATGCACTTTTTTAGGTGGCGGGTCGGTGTGCTTCAAAGGCACCGGCTCTATTTCTTTTCCATGTCCTTTTCTCAGGGAAAGGAAAAGAAATGGAATACTACATTGTTTATGCCGGAACCAATCGTCCTATAGTAGCCAGCCTTGCCTGTCCGTAAATAGACGGATATAATGTCCATAAATATATTTTGGAGGACAAAAAGAGATCCTCCCTGACTCTATGGTTCGCGCCGAGTCATCAGGGAGGATCCTTACTAAGTTATTAGCATGATCAGTATATCAAAATACGTTTTAGAATGGAATCCCGATCAGGGTGTTTTTTGTTCGGAGTATGGAGAAAAGCATATGTCCCATCTGTCATCAGTCGCTTAAGGTCATTGGCTCCCGCAGGAGATCAGTGATCGACGAGAATGGGGATGTCATGATCCTGGTGCTTCGTCGCCTGCGCTGTACCAACCCCGGTTGCGGGAAGATTCATCACGAACTTCCGGATCTCTTAACTCCCTATAAGCGGCAGACCACAACGATCCTGGAGCAGATCATCACCGGTCACCATGAAGCGGTGCCCGTCGAGAATTCAACCATTCGGCGGGTCCGAGCCTGGTTCAACTCCAGAGCCCACGCTATAGTCGGTGCTCTGCTCAGTACATATGCTACAGTCACTCAGGACTATGGGGTCGACTTTTCCGATCTGCCTCAGTCCATACTCGAGAGGATTTTCTTCTTTGTAGGCGAGCCTGCGGGCTGGCTGAAAAAGGTTGTCCGGATTTTAGTCAACAATCACCGATGGCCACATACCCAGTTGGCATAGGTGTCCAACGAGGAGTCCTTTAAAATCATGTCATCACTCGAAATTGAATGGAGGTATGACATGAAGGACAAGGAAAAAGCACAGGAAATAGCGACGCAACGGGCGATTCTACTGGCGCCCCTTCTTTCCCATGACTTGGACAAGGGGCAGATCCGGGTGCTTAAGGAGCAGATCTGCCGCGAGGCTGGGATTTCCGAGCGGACCTTACGGCGATATCTGAATAGTTATCAGCAGAAGGGATTTTCCGGACTGATACCGCAGGCGAGGGTATCGCAGGATTCAAGAGCCATCCCGGCGCTGGTGTTGGACGAAGCCGTGCGGCTGCGCAAAGAGATCCCGTCCAGAAGTGTGGCTGAGATCATTCGAATCATGGAATGGGAAGGCCTCACCGAAGCTGGCGCGATCAAGCGAAGCAGCCTGCAGGAGAAATTGCAGGAGAAGGGCTACAGCGGGAAGCATATGGCCATCTATGCCGCTGGCGGGGTAGCTACCCGCCGATTTCAAAAACGCACCCGCAACAAACTGTGGCATTCGGATATCAAGTATGGCTGTTACCTGCCGATCGGTCCTGGAAACAAGCCGCAGCAGGTCTATCTGGTGGCGTTTTTGGACGACGCTACCCGGATGATCCTCCATGCCCAGTTCTACTCGAACCTGGAGCAGAGCATCGTTGAGGATTGCTTCCGCAAAGCCATCCTCAAGTGGGGAATTCCAGAGCAGGCATACTTCGACAACGGCCGCCAGTTTAAAAATAAGTGGATGTCCAGAGCCTGCGCAAAGCTTGGCATCCGGCTGATCTTCGCAAAGCCCTACTCTCCGGAAGGCACCGGAAAAATAGAAAAATTCAATCAGAATATCGATCGGTTTCTCGATGAGTATAAATTCGATAACTCGGAACGATCCCTCGAGGTTATGAATGAGCGGTTCTGGATCTGGTTGGAAGAATGCTACCAGAACAAACCGCATACCGCACTCAATGGAACGACCCCGCATCAGGCGTATAATCTGGATCCCAGGCCCTTGAAATATCTGCCAGCGGAGAAGGTCGCCAACGCCTTTTGCACGCTGAGACCAGAAAAGTCGATAAGAGTGGCTGCATCAGCTTTGGCGGCGCGAAGTATGAAGTTGGGCTACCCTATGTGGCTCGCAGCGTGGAAGTGGTCTATGACCCCAGTAACACCGAGGAACTGAGCATTGAGTATCAGGATGACAAACCCTTTGTGGTGAGAAAGCTGGTCATTGGGGAGCGTGTGACGCCCAAGCCTCAGCTGCCGGAGTTCCTGACTCCAGTCAAGCCAACCTCTTCCCGGTTACTCGATGGTGCCCAAAAGCAGAATCAGAAGCGAAAAGACAAACAGCAGTCTACGGCCATCTCTTTCAAAGACATAAGAAAAGGGGGTGGCAGTGATGTTTGAAGCGTTTTATGGCTTCAAGAAAACTCCATTCTGTCGGGATCTGCCGACTACGGAACTATTCCCTTCCAATACGCTGGAGGAGTCCCTAAGCAGATTATCCTATGTCGCCGAACGGCAACTCTTCTGTGTACTCACCGGAGAGTGCGGCACTGGTAAGACGACCACCATTCGCCGATTCCGCGATCAACTGGATGACACCAGATACACCCTGATCTATCTGGCAGATTCGAAAATGACGCCGAGAAATTTCTACAAAGGGATGCTGGATCAGTTAGGGGCCGAATCAAGATTCTATCGAGGGGATGCCAAACGCCAGCTGCATAAAGAGATCGAGTTGATGAAAGGACTCCACAATAAGCGTCCGGTGGTCGTTGTCGATGAGGCGCATCTGCTGGATCGAGAAATGCTTGAAGAGGTACGTTTTCTCCTCAACTTCCGGATGGATGCCGTCAGTCCCATGGCACTGGTTCTGGTGGGCCAGGTCGAGCTATGGGAGAAACTCCAGATGCAGTCCTATACGGCGATCCGGCAACGGATCGACATCCAGTGCAAAATGCAATTGATGGACCACTCACAGGTGAAGGGATACATGAAACGCCACCTGGAATATGCCGGGATCGACCATGAGCTCTTCTCAGATGAGGCTACTGAGGCAATCTATCGATATTCCGGTGGATCCGCCAGGCTAGTCAACCAAGTGTGTACCAGCACCCTGATTTTTGGTTACCAAAGTGGAAAGCGAATCATTGACGACCACATGGTCAAACTGGTCATCAATGGCGAACTGAGCTAAACAAAATGGCAAGTTGAAATTTCTCTCAACTTGCCATTCTTTCCAGCAATTCCCGGACAAGAAATACCATCAACTTCTGGACAAGGAACAATAGCAGTAACACTACATCACAATCGAAGGGCAGGATATCAAAGTCACCGAGGAGGTCTATAGGGCCTACAAACAGCCAACCTGGGCAGAGCATAAGAGAAATGACCGGCAGAAGCGTTGCCAGGTCAGTGATGGCAAAGGCGGTTTAAGACGCTGCCTGGAGGATTGTTCAGCTTGTGATCGGGTGAGAGACGGAAGCATTCTCACACTTGATGAAATGACAGAGAAAAAACATGTGCTGGAATCCGCAGAGATGGACGTCTCGGACATCGTGGCCGGCAGGATCCTCCTGGAACAGCTGTATAAGATTTTAGAGGAACTTGATCCTAAGAGTCTGCGGGTGTGCCAACTGATTATGGAAGGCCACTCCCGGCGCGAGATTGCGAGGATCCTGGACATCCCACAGTCCAGTTTCGAGTACCAATTTAAGAAGCTGATGGAAGCACTGAAGTCTGGCCTGGGGGAATAAAGAGGTGGCGGTGCTGATTTACCAGTACCGCCTTATCCTTAATCTTTCTTATAAAATGTTGTTTCAAAACTATCCGCACGAAGGGTAATGTCACTGATCCACCAGGGAGATCTACCCATTTCACGGCAGACGTCCATTAAGGACACATCCATGGGGCATTCGAAGATGATCTCATCATGGACATGGCCGCAGATGAATAAATGACGCTGGGACTTCAATGCGAATGCCAGGATATCCCGACTGATGGCCTGGACGATGTTCTCGACAAACTTAGGACCGTAGCTTTCAATCCGCTCCCACTTTTTTGCGATGCCGGTGCCCTCATAGGTCACTGACTCATTCCCATACTGGTTAATTTCGATTTTGGGTTTCACGTAAGAAAGAGATCTTCCAGAGGGGAGTCCAATGAACAGCATCCCTTTTTTATAGGTGAAGGTGATGCCATGGGTCTGGGTTTCGCACCGTAGTCTGACAGCTTCTTTGGCTGCGCGGTCCACATCCCACCAGAACTTCGTGATATTGGGGTTAGCCGCTCTCCAGGAGTCCACCAAGGGTTTGAGTTCAGCTTCCTTAAGTCCCATCTCAAGGGCACCCATGGCTTTTAAAGCGCCTACGGATCCACCATATCCACAATTGTGGACGAGCTTTCCCGATACGGTAAAACGGTGATTTGGTCCGGCATTTCGTATGTCATAAAGTCGAGCCGTGCGCTTCTTTTTTCGGATAAGATGATCTTCACCCAACCGAATTGCTTTCCGACCATATCCGACTTGTAGGAGATGTGAGCCGCTGGAGGCGGCAATTCCAAATTGTATCGGCTCCTGCTGCCCCTCAACCCAGACGAGGTGGTCGGGTGTTGCTGTGAGTCCGTCATAAGTAATGACCTCCCTTTCACCTTTGAAAATTACACCTTCATGGGATACCCAGTTCTCTCCATCCCAGAGCCGGTGATGAAGCATCACTTCTTCAATAGGAATGAGTCCCTGATCCGTGAGCACGGGCTGACCTTCAGCAATGCAGGCCAGCTCAGCTTGCTTACCCTTTTGGCGAAGATGGCTATTAACCCCATGCTTTTCTACTGGGACGTTGAACATCGCTGAGGCAGAAGCACAGTAGATGTCTCCATCATTTTCAAATACCTCAAGCCGCCACTCTTCGCCAGCTAGATAGGAGAGGACCCTTGCCTCGATGGCACTAAAGTCACTGACGATGAACTTATAGCCAGGTCTTGGAATGAAGGCCGTGCGGATCAGCTGGGAGAGCGTGTCAGGGACATCATCATAGAGTAGTTCCAGAGCTTTGTAGTCCCCGAGCTTTACCAGTGACCTTGCGTCTTCAAGGTCCGGCAGGTGATTTTGAGGGAGGTTCTGGAGCTGAATGTGACGGCCTGCCCAGCGGCCAGATCGGGATGCGCCATAGAAGAAGAACATACCCCTGGCTCTGCCATCGGCGCAGACGGTGTTTCTCATGGCATGGTATTTTCTTACACTGCTTTTTGAAAGCTGCTGACGGAGCTGGAGCACTTCCCGCTGCCGTGCCGGAACTGAGTCAATCAGTGCTGTGACATTCTTTTTACCAAGGGAACCAGTATCCGTTCCCTGGTCAGATAACCACTGCCTCACCTGGGCGGTGCTATTGGGGTTTTCAAGACTCGTCAGATCCTGCATGGCTTTGGTGAGCTTCTCGCGGGTCATTTCATCTAAAGAGATGGCGTTCTCCACTAGATCCATATCCAGGAGGATCCCCCGGTCGTTGATCTCTTGATCCAGGTGATACTCATCCCAGATGAAATCTGGAACGGGATAACTCTCCAGTCGCTTTTGGATGGCCAGTTCAGTTTCGACATCGCGCTGGTTGTACTTCTTGAATAACTCCCAACGGGCCATGTCATGCTGCGGTAGATTACGGGTTCGGCCGCCATTGGTCTGGGTGGGCTTACAAGGCATACAGAAGTACCGGATGAGGTCCTGGCCTTCTTTGAGCTTTTGGTCCTTCAGCTTCAGCACGGTCCCAACTCCTGCTAGGGACAGTGGAAGCCCAAGGTAAGCAGACCAGACCATGCTGCAACGCCAGGATGACGGGTCCAGGTATTCGCCTACGGTGTCATCCAGGTTGCCATAGCCCTTGAATTTATCAGGGTGATGTTTTCTAATCCAGGCAGAGAGACAGACCCGCTCAAAATTGCTGTTAAATCCCCACTTGATGACACCAGGATCCGTTAGCGCATCCAGCAGCTCTTCGGGGATCGTCTCGCCCATGGCTAAGTCTAAGACAACAGATGGGCCACCATTGATGGCATAGCCAAAAAGAAGGATTTCAAAGGCGGGTGACTGGGCATACCGGTATACCCCGGACTTTTTAAGGTCTACATCACTGAACGTCTCAAGATCCAGGGATAGTGTTTTTATTTCCATGTTTTCTCCTTTAATAGTTGAAAAGGCGGCAGCTGCAGAGCCACCGCCTTTTTTGAGTTTAGGACAGGAAGTCCTCATCGACTTCCGTTGCAAAATCATCCTCTGCAGTGGACTTCCCGCCAAGGGGCTCTCCGTCCCGGATCTTTTGCAGGTTATTCAACGAGCAGGCAATGCCTTTATTTCCGTTACTGTTGAAGGCATAGAAGTTGATGCTGGCTCTGCCATAAACCCCTGAATAAACTTCAGAGCGCTCCAGGATCACCTGGCGGTCTGCATCAACGATGCCTGGGGCGGAGCTGTTGTTGGCATTGACGAAGTAGGCATTGGCATAAGCTGGATCATCCGGACGCTCGGCATCGCCATCACGCAGCGGAGTTTTTAAGGATGCGAGAGTCGGAACGGTCTTGCCATTGCCCTTGAGCTTACTCTCACCTTCCTGGTAGGCAGCGAGGATGGCGGCTTTGATCTTCTCGACGGTCTTAACATCCGTCTTTGGAATAATGAGAGAGACGCTGTATTTGGGATTGCCGCCATTAATGGATTTTGGCTCCCAGGCGTTGACGTAGCTCCAGCGGGTATCGGGTCCGGTGATTACTTTCATAGGGTTATTCATTTTCATTTCCTCCATCAAAATCGTTGATTGCTGTGTTTAATTCTTCTCGTTTGTCATCAACCGTTACAAGGGTCGGTTTCCCCGGGGGCTTTTGGATGAGTCCTCCCAGGAGTTCTTCAAATTTCTTTTTCCCTAAAAGGGAGGTCATGGCGGTAATGCCGAGGATCTTCTTCTCGTAGGGATCTTTGCCGACTGCAATGACTTTTTCAGCCACTTTGGCTTCATCGGCATACTTCCGATTGGATCTTCCCTCCACCAGCTTAAAGCCGGTAAACTTTGTGCCTTTGAGGGCTTCTTTCAGGGCATACTCCTTTACGTCGTTTATCCAATTGATCAGCTCGTCAGCTTTGACTAAGATCTTTGAGATCTCACTCGGACTTAAGGTAGCCGGGGCATCAAAGTCCTCTTTAGCCAGCTCCATGTTGTATTCAGAGAGCTTTCTGCAGGTCGCCTTGGCTTTGCAGAACCTGCAGTGCTCACCGGCAGTGAATTCACCTTCACCGGCAAAGGCAAGCTTCGCAGTCGGTGCAAGGGTATCCTTTGCCCAGGTGAGCAGTTCACTTTTTGAGATCGAGTGCTCACTGATGTTGTCTCTTCGGGGCTGGTAGATGATCATCTTGACCGTTTCGATGTCATAGAGGACATCAAATAAGGACAGGCCGCCCAAGGCATAGCAGAACATCTGCGGGTTGTTTTCGGCTGAGACCTGGACCCCAAGGCCGTATTTGTAGTCAATGACGATGAGAGTGCCATCGGCGATGATGAGGCAATCCACAAAGCCGTAGCCTTCCGGGACGTACTCTGAGAAATCGAGCTTTTGCTCGATCAGGATCAGAGGATCCTTGCAGGTCTCCTTGACCCGCTGGAGTTCTTCCATCACAAAGGCAGCGTAGTTTTCTGCGTGGTCCTTCATCTCTTCGCTGTAGTAGCTCAAAGTGCCGGTCGGATCTTCTAACTCAAGGCCCAGGGATTTCTCCAGCATGTGCTGGGCTAGCGCATGGGCGTCGGTGCCTTCCTGGGCGAAGGTGCTGGGGACATCTTCATAGGATAAACACAGCCGCATCGAAGGGGGACAGGCCAGCCACCGGTGGGCGGATGAGGCGGATAAGAGTGCATGCATCATTGGATCGCCTCGACATCGTACAAAAGGGCGGGGTAGAGTGATGGCTCAACACTCGAGAGCTTATCTGCACCATAGCTTTCAAGAAGTGCTTTAAGGGCATCGGTATGACCGGCTCTGGCCTTTTCGACAAAGACCTTACGCACATCTAGAAATTCGATCTCAGGTTCAGCAGGGGTTGGTACAACGGGTACAGCGGTCTCATCTGTGAGAATCTGGGTCAGGGATTCGGCAATGGCAGTCAGGGTCTTTGTGCACTCTTTGAGTTCAATGAGGACTTGGGTAAGATCATTCTTCACTTTGGTTTTCTCCTTTTTTGATTCTGAGCTTGTGGGCGAGGCGTTTGGCTACGATGCTGATGGCAAGTAAGGTGTCAGCGAGTTCTTCATCCCGCTCCTGGGCGGGGGTTGAGTTGGCTTCATCCATGGTGGGTACCTCCTTTCCGAGAGGTTTTTTCCTCTCTGATAGTCCTAGGACACTTATCCAGGGTTTGAACGAAAGAATCATAAAAAAGTTTTCGCGGATTTTCCGCTCAATAGTCATAGGACACTGGAGGTAGAAATGAACGAAAAAAAAGAGCCGAAATAAATTCGGCTCAAAAGTAGAGGAGATTGGTTTGCATTAATAATAGCATATTGGGTGATTATGCACTAGGAAGTAAATATTTGATGGGAAGATGCATAATTGTATTTGGGTAGACCTGCGATCTGTAGTAAAACCACTCTGCATATTCAGAGAACTGTTTATCCTGGAGAAAACATGTTGGGATAGCGCACAGCAAGGCCATTCTTAATTTGGATGATTGTCGCGGAATTCCTATTTCGCGCCAAATAGGATGTGATTTATGCAAAGAAAAAGTGAAAAACAAGCCCTCTTCGAGAATGAAGGAAGTAAAAATGGATGGGAATGTTGTTATAATGTATATGAAATGAAAATGTAAATGTTTAACATAGGGGAGGCTTTCCGAAGATCTAATGATGGACAGTTATTCTTTTTTGAGCCTATTGACTAAGATTGCTTACGGCGAGTTGTAGAATAAAGTGAAATAAAGTGGCCCATAGCTATGCGGTATAATGTAGGTGACTAAACAAACATTAAGGAGCAAAGCTATGAGCCACCTCTATTCTAACACCTCGGTCTCCAGAAAGAAATACTCTCATTTATCCTACAAGGATCGTCAGAAACTCGAGGGGATGGTTCGATCAAACCATCTTCTTGCGAAGCGTAAACAAGTGACCCAAAAACACATGGCGACGGTCTTACAATGCAGTGAGGCTACTGTAAGCCGGGAGTTGAAAAAAGGGCGAGTTGAACTCATGAACTCCGATTTGACCCTCTATGTGTCCTACTCCGCGGATATCGCACAGGAGGCATATGATTATGCCGCCACCAACAAGGGACCTGCCCTCAAAATTGGCGATGACCATGAGTTTGTTGCTTATGTAGCTCATAAGATCCTTGAAGAGCGCTGGTCTCCGGATGCTATTATCATGGACTTGAAGAAAAAGGAAATCATGCCATCCAAGACCCTTGTTTCAACCCGTACTCTGTATAACTACATCAGCAAGGGGTATATCACGGATGTTTCCAATCAAAATCTGCCCCGGGAAGGGAACCAGACCAGGCGTACGTATCGTCGGGTTAAACGTGCCAATAAGGTGTTGGATGCCCCTGGCATCACAGAGCGCCCAGTGGAAAGCACTGAACGAAGTGAACCCGGGCATTGGGAGATGGATTGCATCGTATCAGGCAAAGGCAAAGGGCTCGCAGCCCTTCTGACGCTGAATGATCGGATGACAAGGGAGAGCCTGGTCTTTAAGATTGCACGGCAAACCCAGGACGAAGTTTTGAAGGTACTTAACCGGCTGGAGCGTAGGATGGGGCGAGTCAAATTCAGTGAGATGTTTAAATCGATCACCGTGGATAACGGCTCTGAGTTTCTCGACTGGAAGGCACTGATTCGATCGGTGACAGGCAGTAAGAAGCCACGGACAAGAGTTTACTTTTGTCATCCGTACAGTTCTTGGGAGAGAGGAACCAATGAGCAGAACAATGGACTGATCAGGTACCACATCCCAAAGGGGGCTGCCATTAAAGATTATAGCCATGCTCAGATACAGAAACTTCAGGAGTGGCTGAATAATTACCCAAGACGGGTATTGGGCGGATTGACAGCATACGAGGCAAAGGCCCTGTATCATTCTGGCAGGATGTAGCATCCCTCGACGGAGCCCACCGGTCAAGGTCAGGCCCAATCGGGTTAACAACCCTGACCGAAGGACCCCGTCGAGGGGAAGGACACCATCCAGAATGAAACTACATTTATGTTTGCTTAGCCAAAAAAGTCTTTCACTTTAAGTTGCAATTCGGAACTAAGATTGCTTACCAAGGGAAAACTTGACTGTTTATCATTATGGGTTTATTGTATTTCAATTAACTTCAATGCACTTTGTCAACCAGGGGGTCATCAACCAGTATAACGAAGAAGACCTTTGAAAAGATATTTGAGGGCATGGAGTACGACATCAGGTATATATAAAAAACAGGAGAATCAGATAATGGCATATGAAACACCACTCACTATAGCAGAGGTCTTGAAGGACATTTCAGCAGATAAGTATGTTCTTCCTTCTATTCAACGTGAATATGTTTGGGATACTGAGCAGATAGAAACGCTGTTCGATTCACTTATGCAAGAGTATCCGATAGGAACTTTTCTATTTTGGGAAATCAGCAAGGAACACGTAAGCGACTACGATTTTTACGGATTCATCCGTTCTTATCATGAGAATAAAAATGTACACAACAAGAAAATCGATCTGAAAGGATCGGACAGAGTGACTGCTGTTCTGGATGGGCAGCAGCGCTTAACGTCAATTTATCTCGGATTGAAGGGCACGTATGCGTATAAAATGAAATATTTAGCAAGAAATAATCAGAACGCATATCCCGTCAGAAAACTTTACCTCAATATATTGTCCTCACCAGAAGACAGCGATAATAAGTACGATTTTAAATTTCTTTCAGAGAAGGAGGTTCGCAACAATCAAGAGGTGCATTGGTTTGAGGTCGGACAGATTCTTGAAATGAAAGACGAAGGGGAGGTTTTCAGCTTCGTCAATGATAATATCAGCTACTCCGATAATTACAAATATACGAAAGAACAGTCTATGTTCGCTGTCAACACGCTATCGAAATTGTACAGGATAATCAACACAGCAGGAACGATAAGCTATTACAGGGAAAAAAAAGATGAACTTGATAAGGTTCTTAACATTTTTATAAGGGTAAATAGCGGAGGAACAAAACTGAGCTACTCCGACCTGCTTCTTTCTATTGCTTCGGCACAATGGGAAAACCACGATGCCCGGGAAGAAATCACGGAATTCGTAGACGATGTGAACTCAATAGGTGATGGATTCAGGGTAAATAAGGATTTTGTCCTTAAGTCGGCACTCGTGTTAAGCGATCTTCCAAACATCGCATTTAAGGTCGACAATTTTAACAAACAGAATATGATAAAAATAGAGTCAGGGTGGGATGACATCAAAAAATCAATTCTGCAGGCAGTGATGCTTGTGTCGGCTTTTGGCTATTCAGGGGAAACGTTGACTTCGAACAACGCACTCATCCCGATAGCATATTATCTAAGAAAAATAGGTATGCCAGATAATTTTATAGATTCCGGAACAACAAGGGCGAACCGGGACAAAATTAAGAAATGGCTCATTCGCTCACTTCTTAAGAGAACGTTTAGCGGCCAACCGGATAATGTGCTTCGGCCAATTCGTGAAATACTTAGAACCAACGGAACAGTAGATTTTCCCCTCGATGCTATTATCGAAAAATTCAAAGGAACGAATAAGTCGATACAGTTTAGTGAAACGGATATTGATGAGTATCTGCTGAAGTTGAAGTACGGCAAGAGCGAAACTCTTTCTACCCTGATGCTTTTATATCCCTCTTTGGATTTCAGCAATAAATTTGGGTCAATCACAAAAACTGTGGGATTTTCCCAAGTTGACATGGAGCCTCTGTCGGCGTGGTTCCGCCAGCCTTGCCGCTAGGCTGCATAAATGCTGGGCTAGTCGGCCAGTCAGGCTACCACGTCGACCTCTCCGTGTAAACAGGGAAAATCATAATCCCACATAAAAAGTGATTGAGCCATAAATTTCATGAAGATCATATGTATCCCAAGAGCAAATTCACGAAAAAGTATCTTAGGCATATGGGCGTTGACGAGGACAAAATAAGCGAGTACATGGATTCGGTAAACGATATATGCAATCTGCAGCTTCTTGCGGCTCAGCTTAATGAGGAGAAACTTGCGACAGATTTCAATAAGTGGTTTGAGTTACAGTATCCAACCGACTCGGATAAAATTCAATATCGCATGGTGAATTATTTGCCTATCATGGAATATACATATCTGAATTTTTCAGATTTTATGGAAAAGCGACGAGAACTTCTGAAAAAACAGTTGATGAAAGTCCTTATTTAATTCCCGAAACGAGGCTTGAACAGATATTCAAACAAACCTCTCGTGCGATCAAGAGAAAGTTTTTCATTTTATCTAAGGAAACACTGATTATTTGAGGTTAACGTTTCCCAGTTCGTTCATTATGTTGTTTTTTTGCTCATGGGTGCACAAAAATGCTGGATTTTAGTGCGATTTCAGCCCGTTTTGTGGGCTAACCCCCAATTTTGGGCGCACTTATCCCATGCAGAATTCTTTCGTTCGTTTTGCACGAATACAATTCAACAAATTGGCGCTGGCAAACAAGATGTTGAATCTATTCAAATTTTTGCTGATCCCCCGATAAACTACTTTGGCATAACCAAAGAACCGTTTGACGATCAAAAATGGGTGCTCCACTTTGCTTCGAATGGATGATTTGCGTTGTTCAATTGCCCGGTCCCACTGGATCCCGGGATAGTTCTTATTGGTCTTGATCTTGGAAGGGCGAACATTGCTGCGAAATTCAATAGTAGATAAGTGCGGATCCTCGGTGAATTCTTTTCTTGACTCGACTCCATTATAGCCGGAATCTCCGTAAGCTACTTCATCATCGGGACGAATCAGTTTGTGTGTCTCGTTTATGTCATGGACATTGGCCGCAGTCCCTGTGACTGTATGGACATACCCACTGCCGGCGCAAACTCCGGTATGAACCTTCATCCCAAAGTACCACTGATTGCCTTTCTTTGTCTGGTGCATCTCAGGGTCTCGTTCTCCCGTCTGGTTCTTGGTAGAACTGGGGGCTGCAATAATGGTGGCATCCACGATGGTGCCGCCATGCATCATTAGTCCGGCAGATTCCAAGCGTCTGGTGACATCATGAAAGATCTTCTCCCCCAAGAGATGGCTTTCCATTAAATGGCGAAAGTGAAGAAGCGTGGTTGCGTCAGGCACTTGCTGCGAGATGAAGTCCAGCCGCATGAATTTGCGCATGGCATAACTGTCATAGATGGCGTCTTCCATTGCAACATCGGAGAGGTTAAACCAATTTTGCATCAGGTACATCCGAAGCATTGTTTCAATTTCGATGGGCTTTCTGCCGCGTTTTCCCTGAGGATAGTAGGGGCGAATCATCTCGACCCAATCTTTCCAGGGAATGATAGTTTCCATAGAATCAAGAAACTCTTCTCTCTTTGTAGTCTTGCGGCGATGTGCGTATTCAAAATCACTGAAAGTCTGCTGCTTCATAAGAAAAACCTCGCTGGTAACGTAATACTTAAATTATATCGTGAGAGCGTTCCTCAGAGTTACAGAAAACAGAATTAATCAGTGTTTCCCTAAGTTCTATTTCGGCTATATTGAGCCAGCTTCCATGTTTTGGAGTATGATGGATCTCCAGTCGTTGACTCAGGCGGAACGCATGAGCTGGCGGAAACCGTTCATACAACGCTGAAATGTTGTGGGTGTTGAGATTATCCATCACAAGTATGACCTTCTCACAGTCCGGATAATCTCTTCCAAAAGAATCCGAACCTGTTCCGCCCAATCCTGCTTGGTACGACGTTCCGACCTCAGGGATCTCAAAGCCAAGAGCCTCGCATATGTCCACCTGTTTCCCCACAAATGGGGTAATGTACGCCTTCGTGTTGGGGTGCTCGATATAGCGAATCGGCCTCATCTCGTTTAACACATCCGCTACCGAATGAAACTGTTCGCCCAGCTTTGTTTTGCGGACATGGCTTAGGTAACAGCCCATGATCTGGGCAACAAAGAGAATAAAGGAACGACCAATTTTTCCAGTTTCCGTTGATGTACTCTGGCGGTCGGCTCCCAGGACCCCTTTCATCAGGGCAAAATACTTCTCCTGTTCATCCCGCAGCCTGTAATGCCGGTTAGCACTCAACGCATCCATGTCCAAACCATGGGTCGTGTTGGCAAAGAAACCTGCTTCTCGCCGACACCGGATGACCTTGGTCTCATCCAGGCTGAAGTCCTCCAGGATTCGAGTTTTCGCATTATACTTCAACCGATAAAACCGGTAGACCTGTTTCAGCGTTTCATCATCATCCAAGGGGATTTGGTTAACAAGGGACGCTTCCAAGGCTTCTTTTTGAGCTGCCAGAGCAATGTCCAGATCCGTCAGTTCATTGCCTCGGCGGATGGGATCAAAGTACAGGTTCAGTTTCAGATTATCTGCTTTCTTAAGGTTGTCACGCTGCCCTTCGATCTGGTAATCCATATCTTTCTGCAGATAGTAGATCCGTTCCTCCGGATCCACTTGCATACCCTCCGGGTGGTGGCCGAAGTTTCCGAATTCATCGATCAACTGACGAACGTGTTTCTGGCCGGTTTTGGTTCCCATGATCATGCGTTGCTGCTGGTCGATGTATAGTTCCAGATTGCGGATCGATTCATACCCCCGGTCAGTGATCAGGATGATTCGTTTCATGCCAGCCTGTTTCAAATCCTTCAGGATCACGGCCAGGCTTCGGGAGTCAGGGGTGTTTCCGGCAAAGCTTCGATAATAGACTGGCATGTGGCCATCCAGGGTGTAGACTACTACTTCCAGGGTCTGTGGAAGGGGCAGATGTTCTTTGTTCCGCCCGTAATGGATATCCGCCAGCGAGTGTCCGTAGCTGGAACAGCTTGTGGAATCGACGGCACACAGCTCATTGTCGTGGAGTCGGCGTGCCCGCAGACGCAAGAACGCCATGCGATCCTGCTCTGTAATGGACTGGGTAAACCTGGTAATATACGGAGAAGAGAGTGGCTTTGCCCAGGGGGTCTTGGCTATGCGCTGCCAGGAAGCCAGCTGGTTATAGGTCTCTCGTCCACAAAGAAGATAGAGGGCCAATGTCATGAGGGTATCAACTTTTTCCTTGTCCCCATCAAATGTGCTCATTAGGTCGAATCTCAGGCCGGTCTGTTCCGCAATCTTCTCCAACAGCCATATGTCGCCATAGAGCCGGTTCTCATCCTGACTTTCAATAACCGGCCTTCCCGCCTTCCGTCGTCCTGACAGTTTGTCAATTTCACTTAGATCCCAGCCTTCCGGGAAGATGAGTTTACCTCGTTCCTCAATAGACTCCAGAAGATAATTCTTTCCCGGAATAAACTTAAGATCATCTGTTACCGTCCCCCAATAAACGTGACGGTATTCCCGTTTTCCGGTCTTTGGGTTCACTCTGGCCGGCTGTGTACTGGCATAGTGGTATCCATTATTGTGATGAATCGATACCCGGTAAGGGCTGTTAGAATCCGTGGGACGAGCCATTGTTATCCCCTCCTATTTTTAGTATAATTATACTAAAAATAGGAGGGGATAACAAGATGGAAAGGACTGATTTTCTCAGACATTAGAATGGTTTCAGGAGTTTGCAGATCGTTACTAGTATAATTGTTTGCAAAACTTAGAACGTTTGGGGCAAACAATATTACGTTCAAACCGAATACGGCAATAAGAATTCACTTGTGCTATCCGGCGATAAAGCTGTGCTAACTGTCCGCAAGGAGAGCACCGCCGAGCAGCGTGAAAGTTTCATCCGCGAATGGTATCGAGAATTGCTAAAGTCGGAGGTAGCACGTTTGCTTCCCAAGTGGGAGAAGATAACGAGTTTGAAAGCTACAAGCTGGCAAACAAAGTATATGACCACCCGCTGGGGAACCTGTAACACAAAGACGGGAAAGATTTGGGTGAATCTGCAGCTTGCAAAGAAAACACCAGAGTGTCTTGAATACATTATCCTCCATGAACTAGTTCACCTTGTGGAAAAGAAGCATAACGAGAGGTTCGTTTTATTGATGGATAGATATATGCCGATGTGGAGAGAGATCAATGTGACACTGAATGGACAGACGCTTGACTATATGGAATAGGCTAGAGTTAATACTGTAAATAGGGGGTTATGCATTATGGCACAACATCTTTCTATCCGTGTTCCGTGGAAAGATAACGGTTATAACGGATTGGTTTGCGACAAGCCTTGCTATAACAATGCTTGCCTACGGCTTAGAAATATATCCGACAGTCGGGATGACGCTTATGAAGAAACTCTCAAAGGATGCCCAATTGTCGGTCATGAAAAAGAAATTCCCTGCGTGTCGGAGGGTGGAGTATTTATGTCTGCGACCACTCACACGCGGATAAACATACATCCTTATAAAGAGTCGAATCCAGCGACTCACGGACATTTTCGAGAAACGGAGTTGGTTTATCTACCTTACTCTTTACCCGCCCGACCTTTTGCCTGGACGATGCTCCGCAAGGGCAATGACCGCGATGACCAAAACATTCGCCGCCTTGCTGATAGGTATAACATTGATTATGAGCCTGGAAGAGAGCCAGAATTGACGTTTACCACGAACTGGATACAGGATGCTGTAAATCAGAGGGCTATTTTTAAAACCTTCTACGAGAATATATCGCCGAATCAGTCATTGGTGATTCCATATGCCAAGCAAGTGCCTTTTATTGACGACTCAAAGCGCGTTGTTATGGGTATAGGCTTCGTAAAGTCCGTTACTGAGCCACCAGAACATAAGCATACTGTGGACGGAACACTTCGCTCTATTCTGTGGGAAACGATGATCGGACACTCCATCCGGAACGAACGAAAAGACGGCTTCCTGCTTCCATATCAGGAAATGATGGAATACGCTGAAACACATCCAGAGTTCGACATAAGGACAGTTACAGTCTTTGCCGAAGATGAGTATTTTGAAGAGTTCTCCTATGCCACGGAGCATCTCTCGCATGATGCGGTTATAAGCGTATTACTTCAAACCTTAAAAGCACTTGAGATTATTAAAAATTGCATCCCTGGCAACTGGCAGGAATGCATTGAATGGACGAATGCACGGCTTAACGATGTGTGGATCGACCGAGGAGCTTTCCCGGGTCTGGGTCCAATGCTTTGTGCCGTTGGCTTTAAGTTCGGGGTCGTGCTTGCAAATGAAATTAAGAACTCAATAAACAAGAACGATAGCTTTGAGGAATATGTATCAAGGGCACTACAGAAGCCGAATGACTTCTTCAATTCAGACATAGCCGCCTCTATCGGCAAGACAGAACAAGGTGCGTTTTTCGCTTTATCTGGCGACCGCAAAACTCTGTTCTGGCTTCTTGCACGTTTGTCTTTGAGTGTAGAGCAGGCAAATGTCCTTTTCAACACAGAATACAGGCAAAAAGCTAAGGTCGGCTGTTCCGACAGTGAAATCATCGAGAACCCGTATTTGCTATATGAGCGGACAAGAACTTGCGCGGATGAATTTAAAGTAGCTGTCCGTAAAGTTGATATGGCGGTATTCCCACCCAAAGAATTGCGCGATACCTATCCGCTTTCTGCTCCGTCGGCACTCGACTCCGAAAACGATGAACGCCGTATAAGGGCAATTGCCATTAGTGTACTAGAGCAGCAAGCTCTTAATGGACATACAGTTTACCCGCAAAGTAAACTCATTATTGACATTAATGAGTTGCCAATAGAGCCAGGATGCCGTGTGTCAAGCGATATTCTTACTAGTATTAAAGAATTTCTTTCACATGAACTGATTACAGTTGAGTGTGCCGACGGATCTGTGGCATACCAACTTAGTAGACTGGCCGAGGTTGACGATGTTATTAGAAGATCCGTATACAAACGGGTGAATGCAAAACGACACGTCATCTCCGAAGACTGGAATAAACTCGTTGATGCCGCCTTTGGGGCGTATAAGGACGACGAATCAGAGGAGCGTGCCCGCGAAGAAAAATCTGCAATTCTCAAAGAACTCGCCGAAGCTCGCTTATCCGTGCTTGTTGGCGGAGCTGGCACAGGTAAGACGACACTGCTTTCACTTCTATGCAAGTCTCCTCAGATTCGCGATGGCGGTGTGCTTCTGCTTGCCCCGACCGGAAAAGCCAGAGTAAGAATGAGTCAGGCGATGCAGAAACAAGGTGTTTCAAGCAACGCAAAAACTGTTGCGCAGTTTCTTATCCAAAATGGCCGTTTTGACTACTACACGATGCGATATCAGTTATCTGATGTAGAAGCAAAGGATGTGCCATTTACCGTTATCATAGATGAGTGTTCTATGCTGACCGAGGAAATGTTTGGTGCGCTCATTCAAGCATTAAGAAAAGCCCAGCGAATAATATTCGTTGGTGACCCGAACCAGTTGCCACCTATAGGAGCGGGCAGACCGTTTGTCGACCTCGTCCGCTATTTAAAAAAGGATGTCTCGGCATTCCCACGAGTTGGAAAAAGTTATGGAGAATTGACGGTCACCCGCCGCCAGAAAAATGCTGACGGTGAAGAAAGAACTGATACGGCTCTCGCCGAGTGGTATACGGATACCACCGCCGAACTTGACGATGAGATATTTGTGCGTCTACAGGGCAACAACTGCGGTAAGAACATCACTTTCAAGACTTGGTCTTCGACAGAGGAACTTGAAGACCTTATTCTTCAAACCATCGCAGAAGAAGTCGGAATGAATGATGTAGACGATATTAACGGTTTCAACATTAGCCTTGGCGGTACAGTCGGGCAGTATACCTATTTTAATCTCGGCTGTGCCGATAAATCAGAAAGCTGGCAAGTTCTCGCACCAGTACGTGGCTTACCTCACGGTGTCGCAAATATAAACCATATCATCCATGGTAAATATCGTACGAATTACACCGAACTGGCTAAAGAATCAAATTTTTGGCTGCGAAAAATTCCGAGACCATTTGGATCAGAGGGCATTGTATACGGTGACAAAGTGATAAATGTCATCAATACAAAGCGCAAAGCTTACTCTGATAATACCTCGGCAATACATTATGTTGCTAATGGCGAAATAGGAGTCGCATTCTCAAACTGGGTCAAAAAGGATGACAGTGCTAAAGTTCGGAATATGAAGCTCGGCTGGTTAAAAGTGGAGTTTTCCTCACAGCGTGGGTCCTCTTACCAGTATGAAGGCAGAGACTTCGGTGAAGAAACCGATGCTGTTCTTGAACTTGCCTACGCTCTTACTGTTCACAAGGCACAAGGGAGCGAATTTGGCAAGGTTATTCTTGTGATTAGCGAACCGTGTGGGTTGTTGTCAAAAGAGCTTCTCTATACGGCAATCACGCGGCAAACCGAACGGCTTGTTATTCTTTACAATGCTGAGGCTTATCATTTGCGGAATTACTCATCGAAAGCGTTCTCTGACATCGCCCGCCGTTTCACTTGCCTGTTCGAGAAGCCTGAAATCATCGAGTTCAAACAGAAGTATTACGAGGCTTCGCTGATTCATAAAACGTTAAAAGGCGAACTAGTGCGCTCCAAGTCGGAGGTCATTATCGCCAATATGCTTTACGAAGCCGGGATAACCTATGAATACGAAAAAGAGTTGTCTCTTGGCGAAGATGGTACACGAATTCCCGACTTCACAATCGACGACGTCGAAAGTGGTACGCTCTTCTACTGGGAACACTGTGGCATGATGTCAGACAGGCATTACCGACAGCGGTGGGAAGAAAAGAAAGCAATATACGCAAAACACGACATCATAGAGGGAGAAAACCTGATTGTGTCTTACGATGACATGAACGGTAGCATTGACTCTGTTGCAATAAAGGCTCTTATTGAGAAATACCTGCAGTAATAATTTGAACACGGAACGAGGGTATACCATGATAGATAAACAACAGGCAATTTACTTTGAAGACTTAACTGTCAACCGCGAGGAGGGAGCGAAAGCCCTTGAGGGCTTTGCTCTCCGTGGCGTTAAGAATAGCGTAGTCGAGAAATACTCTGACCAAGCGCACTTCATATATGAACTACTCCAAAACGCTGATGATGCGAAAGCGACATCGGCGCGCTTTGAGTTGTTCAAAGACAAACTTGTCTTTGCCCATAATGGTACGCGCCGTTTTTCCGTGACAGATCCTGCAACAGAAGCACAAGACCTTGAGGATGGCACACTTGGAGATATAAATGCGATCACTGCGGTCGGTGGTTCAAATAAAACTGACGAAGCTACTATAGGCAAATTTGGCGTGGGATTTAAGGCAGTGTTTCAGTACACCTCCACCCCTCACATTTATGACCCGAATGTGTTTTTCAAAATTGAGCGGTTCATTGTTCCCATACGTCTCGAACAGGACTATCTGGGCAGACGAGACGGTGAAACTTTGTTTGTCTTCCCATTTGACCACGATAAGCGTAGCCCAGAAGAGTCGTATGCTGATATCTCTGAAAAATTGCGCTCGTTAGATTATCCGCTATTGTTCTTATCAAGTCTGAAAGATATCGAATTCGAGATATCCGGTATTCTTGGCTTATACGGCAAAACAGTTGAGGAGAAACGAGATTTTGATGGTGTAACAGCCGAGTTCATCAGGCTCACCCAAAACGACGGAGAAAACCGTGAAGACCTCTATGATAATATGTTGTGGCTGTTTACCCGCGATGACGAAAACGCCCATACATACTCCGTCGGTTATTTCATTGACGGCGAGGGGCATTTAATTCCCAAATCACATACTGCGTTTTGCTTCTTTCCGACAAAGGAAGTCACAGGTTTGAACTTTATACTTCACGCCCCATTCCTGCTCACTGACAGCCGCGAGGGAATTCGTGCTGGTGTTCAGCACAACCTCTCCATGATCGCATTGCTGTCGGAGTTGGCGGCTGACAGCCTTGTTTACCTTCGTGATATTGGACTATCGAAATCCGTACCGTTAATCGATGATAACATTTTTGATATCGTACCATATGACGATAGCGGATTTGGGGATATTACCAGCAAGAAAGCTATCTCTTTCAAGCCTTTTTACACTGCAATCAAAGAGGCTTTTGCAAGTCAAGAGATTATACCGACTTTAAACAATGGTTATGTGACATCTTCACATGCCTTCTGGGGTGGTGGCGATAACAGCCAGTTAGCTGAAGTATTTTCGAATTATCAATTGGCTGTTTTGACCAAGAATGAAAAGGCAAGGTGGGCATTCCCCTCTCTTAGCACTCCGCGTAGCGCCGGTAAAAGCGTAAAGTTTGACTACATAAGGGCAATTGTTGAGAACATTGTTACTGATAATGCCGTCATAGATATGCTGAACAAGTCATTTATAGAAGCGCAGAAAATCGAATGGCTTCACACTTTGTACAAGTATATTTCTGTAAATGCCGACCGTACTAAACGTGTTAAAACCAAGCCGATTTTCCTTGATGCAGAGGGAAAAGCTGCGGAAGCATATGATTCAAAAGACCAAGCCGTGTTGTTTTTACCGCTAGATGGTGGTAGCGGTTTTAGAACAATTAATGAATTTCTTATGCAGAACGAGGAAACGCTTGAATTTATTAAACGCATCGGCGTCAGCGAGCCGTCTCTTCGGGATGAAATTTATACCATAATCCTTCCACGCTACAAAGACGGAGTATCCATTTCCACCAAACCGGATTTCAAAAAGTTTTTTCAATACTACTTATCTTGCCCTCTGAACACGGCCAAGTCATTTCTTGATTTGTTACGGGGTCAAAAATTTGTTTTGTGCCAGCGCGAAGGAGATAAAACACAATATAGAGCTATACCGAACGGCATCTATTTTCCTTTTGAGCCCTTGCCTTCATGGTTTGCTGAGAAACCAGAGGCACTATTTGTTTGCTTTGATGAATACATCGAATTGCTTGGAAATGATAAGCGTGAGGACCTTGTCAGGTTTTTGTCCGAACTTGGCGTTAAAGACACACCGCGAATCCTACTACGAATTCTCACTGAAGATGAGGCATATGCAATAAGGCCTCGATTTGAATGGCAACAACCTGCCTATTACAACATGAATACTCGAAAATGGTCAGAACGATACATAGATGGATGTAAAGAAAATATTGATCGGATTGTCGCGAACCAAGATGTCGAACTGTCAATAATGGTGTGGAATCAGCTTCTCAAATTGGTCGAATATGGTGTTTTTAAAGACCGTTATTCATGGTCACACGATAGCATTTTGTATGGCAAGTATGAGTATTTCTATCGCTCACAGCAAACTGACTACTTTGATTCGAATGAGGCAAAACGCCTACGTACCCAACCGTGGCTACTAAACGCCAACGGCGAATTTGTCTCGACAAGCTTACTCACAGTCCAGACTCTAAACCCACAGTATAATGTGTCAAACGATGAGGCTCTTGAGCTGTTCCGTATTTTGGGTATCAAAGAAGAAGTTGAAGAACTGATTGATGATGATATCGATATTGCTTCTTTTGCTGAATCGTACGGTTATTCGGAAGAAGATGTAAAACGTCTTATCGAAGAAGACCTTAAGCGGCGAAAAGCAGCCGAAGAGCCCGAGGAAAATTTCGATTTTGGAAATGACGATGATGAAAACGAAGAAGTCGATGGTTCTTTCGATGGAGAAGGCGATATACCAATAATCAGCAAACCATCCATTAAACGCGTGGGTAAAGAAATTACCAAACGAGCAACGTCTACACCCAAAGAACGCCTGACCAAAACAGAGGATGCCACTGATAACGCGCCCACCGATGAGGACGACTACTCAAAACCGACCGTGGATATCAGCAAGAAAATTGAAAAGGTAAAGGAACAGGCGGAAAGAGAGATACAGGAAATTGCGCGACTTGAGGACTTGAAGCAGCAGGCGGAAGAAGCGGACGTTTATTCCTTTGGCTGGTTCAAAGCCTTGCTTGAACTTGAATCCCTGAACAGTGGGGAGAATAACGCAAATAGTCGTGAAATATCGATATCGTTTGCCAAGGTTGAGCGAGAGGAAGGTACGTCCAGAACCTTGATTTTGAAGCACCCCAACCGTTACATCCCGCAGTCGATGGAAGACCTCGCAGACATTCCGCTTGAGTTGCACTTTGCGGGACAACCAATGGTTAAAGTGGCTGTAGAAGTCGTAAGTGTGAAGTCATATACGCTTCGAGCGAAGCTGCGTACGAATGCTCAAATAGACGACATTGACCTTTCTCAAGTCACCGAGGCGCGAATTGAAGCTTGTAATCCTGTGTTCTTAATTGAGGAATTACGTAAAGCTTTTATCAGGCTCGGTGAAGAAAACGGATATGATGATGACTATGATATGCAGAGCAACCTATGCGAAAACATCGAGTTTGTTTTCGGCCCCCCTGGAACGGGAAAAACCACTCATGTAGCCAGAGATATTATTCTACCATTGATGAAGTCACCGCAAGATTTGAATGTACTCGTCTTAACGCCCACAAACAAGTCGGCGGATGTTCTTGTTCGTCGTTTAATGGAATGCTTGGGGTCAGACCATAGCTACATAAACTGGCTTGTGCGCTTCGGGGCGACAAACGACAACACCATCGAACAGAGCGATGTTTTCAGGGACAAAACCTTTGATATTCGCACTTTCCCAAGGAATGTTACAGTCACTACGATAGCGCGATTTCCATATGATTATTTCCTGATGGATGACGGTAAGCGGCTTACTTTAAGCGGTTTAATGTGGGACTACATAATCATCGACGAAGCATCCATGATACCGCTTGCCAACATCGTCTATCCGCTCTATAAAAAAACACCTGAAAAGTTCATTATTGCTGGTGACCCGTTCCAAATAGAGCCAATTACGACTGTTGATACTTGGAAAAACGAAAATATTTACACGATGGTCGAACTTAAATCGTTTACTGAGACGACGACTGTACCGCACAACTACCATGTTGAACTGTTGACTACTCAGTATAGGAGCATTCCGGGAATCGGCGAAGTGTTCAGCCAGTTTGCCTACGGTGGCGTTTTGAAACACTACCGTACTGCCGAAAGCCAGAGGACACTGCCGATAGAGGACTTTATTGACCTCAAACCATTAAACATTATTAAGTTCCCGGTGAGCAAGTTTGAGAGCATTTATAGACCTAAGCGACTTCAGAGTAAAACACCGTACCAGGTATACTCTGCTTTGTTTGCCTTTGAATTTATGAAATATCTTACATCACTCATAGAAATGGTCAAAGGGGATGAGGATTTTCGCATCGGGTTAATTGCTCCATACCGCGCACAGGCTGACTTGATTGACAAGCTAATGACATCGGTCGTTTTGCCCAAGAATGTTGATGTTCAAGTTGGAACGATTCACGGTTTCCAAGGCGACGAGTGCGACATTATTATTGCTCTATTTAATCCGCCGCCGAAAATCTCTACGCACAAGGATATGTTTCTAAACAAGCTGAATATCGTAAATGTGTCGATAAGCCGTGCAAGGGACTATTTGATAGTCTTAATGCCCGACGACGAAACCGAGAATATTAACAATCTCACGCTTATCAAAAAGGTCGAAAGGCTCTGCAAGGAACAGCCGGACTGGGTTGAACAACTTTCTCCTGAAATTGAAGAACTGATCTTCGGAAGCAAGAGCTATCTTGAGGACAACTCGTTTTCAACAAGCCACCAGCTGGTGAACGTTTATGAAAAGCCTGAAAAACGATATGAGGTTAGAAGTGAAGATAATGCAGTAGATGTCCAAATACATAATTAATGACTAATGTGATGTTAAGACTTCATGGATGAGCGTAACTTGATATTTTACTTAACATCACCAGAAGCTGTATAAAACTTTGGGCGTTGAGTAAGGAGGAATAATAATGGCAAAAGATTTAACCACATCACAAATTGATCGACAGAATATCTTGAATAATGATCTTGCGGTTGAGGAAATACAAACCAAGTCCGGTATGGAAGGAATCGTTTGGGAAGATAAAGTGTATGTAACACGTGAAATGACGGCCAACTTTTTTAATGTCGATATTAGAACAATCAGTCGTTATATTGAGCAAAATGGAGAAGAGTTAAGTAAAAACGGATATGAGGTATTGCGCGGTAAACGGTTGAAGTCTTTTTTAGCTACTGCACAGAGTTCTGGTAAGGACATAAATGTCCCTACCAAGACAACTGTACTTGGAATATTTGATTTTCGCGCATTTTTAAATTTAGCAATGCTTCTTTCTGAAAGCGATCAAGCTCGTGCATTGCGTCAGCTAATGCTCGATATTGTGATTGACCTGATCAACCGCAAAACCGGGGGCGGAACCAAATACATTAATCAGCGAGACAAGGATTTCGTTTATTCTTCCCTGCAGGAAGACAACTACCGCAGACAATTTACCGACGCTCTGAAACTCTATGTTGAAGAGGACAAATATAAGTATGCCCATTTTACAGACATGATTTATGTCAGCATTTTTAAAGAAAAGGCGAAAGAATATAAGAAAATACTGGATTTAAAAGCGAATGATAAGGCTAGAGATACATTTTACAGTGAGATATTAGACATTATCGCTGCATATGAAAGTGGACTTGCTGATGCAATTAAACAAGAATACGAGCATTTAGGCCATGCGTTGTCCAAAGGTGAAGTTGAATCACTTTTCTACAGCTTTGAGAATTTGGCTTTGTGGAAGCCTTTGATTCATAAAGGACGAGTTAAAATGGCAAGCCGTGACATGGCGTTGCGAGATGCGTTTCACTATCAACTTTCAGAGTATATTAAACCGCTGGACAAAGATGAATATCAAAAATTTCTTGGCGCAGCTGGGGATGAATTGGAGCGCTTGATGGCAGAGAACCAAGAGGTTCTGAAACGCCTGAAGGAGCGTGAGTGATTTGGACAGTATCATTTATATCACTTTAGAACAAGCACAGGACATTCATGCAAAAACCATTAAATACAGTGGTGGAGGAACATATGAACATTTTGACCTTGGCCGTCTAGATAGTGTGCTGCAAAACATTCAGAACGATATTTATTATCCGACATTCGTAGACAAGCTCACTCATCTGTTCTACTGCACATGCGAATTTCATTGTTTTGCTGATGGGAATAAAAGACTGGCTATTACGCTCTGTGCTCAATTCTTGCTTTTTAATGGGTACATGGGTGTTGCAAAGAACTTTTTTGTGATTACAGAAAATATTAGTTATCAAGTGGCGGCTGGAAAAATAAAAAAAGAATTATTACATCGAATTATGACAGCCATCATGGATGATACATATAACTACGATGAAGAATTGAAACTTGATATTTTAAATGCAATCAGTTAGGCGATTTCGTTAAGGGATAATATATCCATGTGCACCTTTAAACAAAAGGTCAATGCCGTGTACATTTGCTATTAAAAATGCTCTCTTCTTTCAACGGAGGCGGGGCTACCTAAAGTGCCCCCTATTGTCAAGACACGGATTTTGATTTCATCCGAACACCTTGTTCAGGCTGCGTGACAGGTTGATTGGTTCTGGCAGAAAGCATAGGGGGTAAGGCCCCCCAGGGATGCATGCGGACGAATGGCGTTGTAGGTGTGGATGTACTTTCTGATCCCTCTGATCATCTCCTTTGGTGTCTCGTATTCCTTGATGTAGAGGTCGTCGTATTTCAGACTTCGGAAGAACCGCTCGGTCCGTACATTATCCAGTGCCTGTCCTTTGCCGTCCATGGAGACTTTAACATCGCAGGAGTCCAGGAGCTTAAGGTAGGCGGGACAGGTGAAGTGGCTCCCCTGATCCGAGTTCATGATCTCGGGCTTTCTCTCGCACAAGGCACGCCTAAGGCAGCGCAGGACAAACTCCTTCTCGAGGCTATAGCTGATCTCATAGTTGTTAACTTCTCACGTTTTACCTACTCAAAGTCCTAATCAGCACCTGGTTTTGCATTTCTTATCAATCGATACTCCCAAGAAATGACATGATTTCAGCATAAGTTTTGCCGCTTTTCTCAACAGCTTTGATCAGTTCGTTTCTTTGAATTGACCTCTGCTTTTCCTGGAGGTCTTCGAGTTCCTTCGCGGCATTATCATACTTGGCCTTGGCCTTTTCAAAATTCTCCTTTGCCTGGGCTATCTTCTCGTCAATAGAGATTGTCTTCCTCGTACGCGCCATCTTCCTCATCCCTTTCTGGCATCGCGGCCGCTTTTAACAGCTCACTTAATCTCGTTGCGCTGGTTTTGATATAGTTTTCATCGATACCGAAGGCTTTCAGTATCGTCTTTTGTGTTGCGGTTATGGCGTGATCAAGCCGGTATACGTTATCCATCTGCCGCACCATTTCGATTTTTTCCAGCTCTTTGAGCGCAGCTGGAACGGTCATGTAATTCGGCTTCTTTGCCATTTCTTTCATCATTGCTTTTAGTGTTAACTTCTCACGTTTTACCTACTCAAAGTCCTAATCAGCACCTGGTTTTGCATTTCTTATCAATCGATACTCCCAAGAAATGCCATGATTTCAGCATAAGTTTTGCCGCTTTTCTCAACAGCTTTGATCAGTTCGTTTCTTTGAATTGACCTCTGCTTTTCCTGGAGGTCTTCGAGTTCCTTCGCGGCATTATCATACTTGGCCTTAGCCTTTTCGAAATTCTCCTTTGCCTGGGCTATCTTCTCGTCAATAGAGATCGTCTTCCTCGTACGCGCCATCTTCCTCATCCCTTTCTGGCATCGCGGCCACTTTTAACAGCTCACTTAATCTCGTTGCGCTGGTTTTGATATAGTTTTCATCGATACCGAAGGCTTTCAGTATCGTCTTTTGTGTTGCGGTTATGGCGTGATCAAGCCGGTATACGTTATCCATCTGCCGCACCATTTCGATTTTTTCCAGCTCTTTCAGCGCAGCTGGAACGGTCATGTAATTCGGCTTCTTTGCCATTTCTTTCACCATTGCTTTTAGTTGCGTATAAATCTTGCACCGCACAATCAACGCCACAAATTCAATGAATATCTTCGCGGCGGCAGACTCATTCCCCGCGACTCGCAGGCTTTTATTGCCCAGGTAGGATTTGTCTCCACGGAATAGCTTCTCTGATGCATCTCGGCTCTTATACAACGAGAGCGCTTCTGCGGCTGTCATTTTTTTGGACGTGACGATCACAAAGTATCCGCAAAGATCAATTTCCTTCTCGATCACTTCGCTCTTTTCTTTTGCATAAAGAAACTTTTTTGTGCCATCATTCTTTTCATGGGTAAAGATTTCAAAATACTCATGATAGGCATCTCCGAATGTCAGCGACTTTCCCTCCTGTTTTTTTAGAAATTCCGCCATTTTTTGAATTTTATCTTCCAGGCATCCACGCTCTGCACTTTCTTTTTTCACTTTATGATAGAGATGGAAATATCGATCCATTTCATCATCCGCATAGAGCTTCTCCTGAATCGTCTTCCCGTAGGCCTGATATTCAGGAATCACGCAAGACCTCTTTTTCTCAAAGCTGCCTTTATGTTTCAAGATGATCTTTTCGACAAAAGAAGCCATCCCCTTGACCATGATCACGAAATCATACTGGCACGCGTCCATGTACTGAATATTTTTCTTGCTGAAATATCCTCGATCAAGAATAAAACCAATCTTGCGATAGCCATATTCTTTTGCCTTCTCCAACATAAATTGCAACTGGGACACGTCGACGATACTGCCGGGGTAGGTTTCATAAAATAGCGGCTCTTTATTATCCACATCATAGGCAATTGAATAATTGAATATGGGGACGCCCTGATCATCCTTGGGATGCCCGAATTCAGCCATCTCGATGTCGCCGGCCTGACAGTTTTTGTTGGTTGAATCGTAGGAAATATAAATCTGCTCCCGGTGATTCCGGGATGCATTCCATTGATTGAGGAATCCGACTTTGTCATCGCTTGTTATCGATGAGAGAAACCGAGATACCGTGGAGTCACTGTAGATCGTCATGTCCTCTGTTAGGAGCGGATGATTGTAGGCGTAATCCGGATAGTATTGCCCGGCATTATTTTCACAGATAATAGAATAAGCAGCCAGATCAAGAAACAGTCCGACACCTCGGTTGTCCCAGTAATCGGAAAGAATTTCAGGTAGTTTGTATTCTTCCATGATCTTGCGAATGACAAGAAATGCCCCGACACGAAGGCAACTGCTGCGATCGGAATGATTCCGTTCATCGGGCAGGGGGACCTCTGGGAAAAACTTGATAAAATTTTGGTTTGGCTGCATCATCGCTGGATCCACCCTGGACTGTTTTCCAATCGTAGTTCGCTGGGGAACGTTATACTTCTTTTCGGCGTTGTAATGACGGGCATAGGTGTATTCAATATAAGTGGTTTCACCGCGCCGGTTCACCGTAATTTTGCCTGTATTTTCCGGAATCTTTACGAGAAAATCGTAGTACATTTTTACTCCTTTTTAAGAATGATATCCTACTCAATTAAGTATAGCAAAAACCCCGCATTTTCGCAACCGAAAACGTGGGGAACAGGCTCTATTCCTTGCTTAAAATAGGTTCATTATGGCATCAATTAGTGTTGAGTAGGAGAAATCATGGGAAGTTCACATTTAAGCACCCAATCGGGATAATCAGCCATGCCTTCACCACCTTTTGTACAATTATGTGCTAAAAACCGACAAATAACAAGGGGAAGTCATTTGTCGGTTAAAATGAAGGCTAATTGATGCGTTTATCCTATATTGAGGTTACTTCTCATGATAAAAATGTCGTGATGAATTGATAGAATGGCGTTATAAAGATGCTGCCCTATGCTAAAATACTTATATGTGTGTAAACGTTATATGAATACAGCCACGGCGGCCTGGTCAAAGCGATCGGCGAACAATTCCAGGGGGCCATGTGGCAGCGCTGCCAGACCCATTTCTCCCGCAACCTCCTGGAGAAAGTCTCGCCCAAACAGCGACCGACGGTCCACGGCCGCTTGAAAGACCCCTACAACAGCCCGGACCTCGCGGAAGCCTGTCGGCGTCGCGATGGTCTGTTGACCCAACTCGAGTCGATCGCCCCGAAAGCCGCCCGGCTCCTGGATGACGCGTTCGCCGACATCACAGCCGTCTTCCATTTGCCCGAAGCCTATCGCAAGCGGTTGCGGACGTCGAACAGCATCGAGCGCTTGAACGAAGAAATCAGACGGCGCGAACGCGTCATCCGCATCTTCCCCAACGAAGCGAGCATCGAGCGCCTGGTCGGCAGCCTCTTGATCGAGCAGCATGAACGCTGGATCAGCGGCAAAGTCTACCTCACGATGGATACCTATTGGTTGGAACGAGACCGAGCACGGACGAACGCAGACCAGATCAGACAGCAATTAAGCAAGACCGCTTAGCAGGCGTTCAACCGAAAGGTAATTTACACCAACATTAAGGACTTGACTGCGCAAATGAATGACAATATTTAATAAATAAAGGGTCAATCACAAAAACTGTGGGATTTTCCCAAGTTGACATGGAGCCTCTGTCGGCGTGGTTCCGCCAGCCTTGCCGCTAGGCTGCATAAATGCTGGGCTAGTCGGCCAGTCAGGCTACCACGTCGACCTCTCCGTGTAAACAGGGAAAATCATAATCCCACATAAAAAGTGATTGAGCCTAAATAAATTAGGTTTATCAGTTTTATTTATATTTATAAAAACCTTCACCGGCATTAACACCTGTTTTACCGGCCTCAATGTATTTTTTGAGCATTGCTACAATGCGATGCTGTATACCATTTTCATCTTTTTCCTGAGCCGCTCTCATTGAAGCGATATTATATGCAGTTTCCAATCCGACAACATCTAAAATCTGGAATGGGCCATAGGGAGCACCTGTTCCCAATTTCCATGCCAGATCAATGGTTTCATAATCAGATACTTCATTCGCGAGTAATGCCTGAGCTGAACTTAACAGAGGTACTAAAAGTGAATTTAAGAGATAACCGGGCTGTTCTTTATTGACTCTCAGAGGAATCATTCCAATTTCATGAGACAGGTTGACAATGGCTTCAAAAGCTTCCTTGCCGGTTTCTGAATGTCCCATCACTTCAGCAAGATTATTGCGCCAGATATGATTGGCAAAATGCATGGATAAATATTTTTCCGGTCTGCCGGTATATTGGGCGAAAGAGCTGGACAATAAGGTAGAAGAATTGGTTGCGATAATCGTCTTTTCAGGTAATAAATCCGCCATTTTTGAATAAAAATCAATTTTTACATCGGGAATTTCGGCAACGGATTCAATCACAAAATCTGCGTTTTCAACTGCTTCCGCTAAATTTGTGGTATAAGTGACACTCTCATAAGCACGCTTTACATTCTCTTTCAGCTGTTCTATTTTTGCTTCATCTAAGCCGGCAAAATCATCAATCAGTCCACGTGGATAAGAAGCATCTTTTTTACCTAAGAGAGGTTTCAGGGCTTCTAATTCGCCTAAATAAATTTTATATAAATTATCAACTTTCGGTTTTGTTCTGCCTATTGAATCATCATGGCGTAACCAGAATACTACTTCCAAGCCTTTAAAAGCTGCCTGAAAGCCAATTTGGCTACCTAAAACTCCGCCACCGGCGACAACTAACTTTTTCATAAACAAAAAAACCTCTTTCTTAAATATTAACTGTGTAAATTATAATTGAGATGGGTAAGTATAGCAAGTATTTTAGAAAAATCGTCTATAAAACAATGATTCAAGCTGAATGCCAAAGTAATCTGGACACTATTAGGCGGGGGCCGTCTAATTTACTTTGGCAAGGGGCCTATTCCAGTTTAGTTAGGCAAGTTTCTTTTAAATAATGTATATTAAACAAGGAGTCAGCTCTAGTTGTGTGGTGTCCTTTCTGTTTTAGGAGGTCACCATGACTAAGAATAAGCATCTGTCTTTGGAAGATAGAACTCAGATAAAAATTAAACTCGATGCCGCCTGCTCTTTTCGTAAAATCGCTAGAGATTTAGGCAAGTCCCCTACAACGATTTCAAATGAGGTCAAGACGCGCAGACTGGTTGTGAAAAAAGGGGGCTTTAACCGGCCATATAATCCTTGCAGCTACCGGTTTAACTGTAAGCTTAGCGGGTATTGCAAAGACCGTCACTGCTCAAAGGTAACCTGTTCCGGTTGCAAGACATGAGAGTAACATCAAACAAATCCTCACCAATGAGAAATACATCGGCGATGCCATCCTTCAAAAGACCTATACGGTGGATATCCTCGAGAAAAAGCGCGGAACCAATCAGGGGCAGGTGCCAAAGTATTATGTGGAGAATAGTCACGAGGGGATCATCGAAAAAGATCTTTTTCTGAAAGTGCAGGAAGAAATTACTCGAAGAGCCAATCTGACTGGCACTGGTCGAAAGCGGATTTACAGTGGGAAATATGCCCTGTCAGGGATTGTGTTTTGCGGAAGATGCGATGACATTTACCGGCGAATCAAATGGAACAACCGAGGCCGCAAATCAGCGGTGTGGCGCTGCGCCTGCAGGGTTGAGGAAGGCCCCGTTGGCTGCACTGGCAGAACCTTGGCAGAAGAAATCCTGCAGGAGGCCGTAGTGTTGGCTATCAACGAAACATTCCAGGAAAAGGATGAAGTCATGGCCATCTTAAGGGAAAACATTCAGAGCACTCTGGGGGAAGATACGGAGAATCGAGCGGAAGTGATTGATGACGAAATTAGACGGCTCCAGGGGAAACTTTTGAGCCAAGTTAACAGCCAGGATTCTGTCGATAATGTTGGGAATGAAATCTTAAGGCGCCGTGAAGAAAAGGAGGGGTTATTTCAAGAGAAGTCAGCAAAAGAAGACTGGAGAAAACGGATGGATGAGATGATTCGGTTCCTTGAGACTTCATCATGCGCTTTAACCGAGTATGACGAAAAATATGTGCGGATCCTGGTGGAGAGAATCACAGTGTATGATGATCATCTCAAGGTGGATTTCAAATCAGGAATTTCTGTTGATATACAAGAATAATATGATTCATAACTGCCCCGGGTTAATCCCGGGGTTATTGTTTTTGGATGAATAATATGGATCGAAGCTTTATTGAGGTTACTTCTCATGATAAAAATGTCGAGATGAATTGATAGAATGGCGTTAAAGAGATGCTGCCCTATGCTAAAATACCATTAAGCGTGTAAACGTTATACGAATATTATTTAGAAGGGGTTTGTTATGGAATCGGTCGGGGAGAAGATACGAGAAATAAGAATTCAAAAGAAATACACTCAAAGAAAATTGGCCGAGCTATGCGGCATATCCAATACTTACATTTCTGATTTGGAAACTGGAAGAACAAATCCGTCGTTGAAGACTCTGGGGAAACTAAGTGAAGTTTTATAAGTCAATATCAAGGAGTTTTTTGAATAATAAAAATAAGCTAAGGAGAAGACATGGGGATATTCAGTGGTTTAAATAAATTTGATTCGTACTTGCTCATCATTAATGTGTTTGGTTTTATTCTTTATCTCATTAATAAATATCTATACAGTCACACTGATGAAAAAAATGTTGACCTTCCACTAACCATTACCTCTTTATTGGGGGGATCACTTGGAATAGTGATAGCTTTTATGATTTTTGATAGAAAAGCAGAAAAGGGAAATATGATGTCCAGAGTCTTTGTCTTTAGTGTTCTTGTGATTCAAATTATTATCTTCCTGATTGTCAAGGGAAACATATCTGAATCATTATCATTCGGGGTATTTGTAAGCAGTCAAGTAAAATAAGCCAATTTTCGCCAGAAAGTATACCAGTTTTCCACCCACTTTCTGTTGATGTTAGGTTTAGACTATAAAATTGATTTGCGGTGCTTCAGCCGGTAGCCATCTCCACTCATGTTGAAGATCTCACACTTGAAGACCAGTCGATCCAGAATGGCGGTGGTGATCACCTCGTCACCCAGAAAGCCAGCCCATTCATTGAATCCCTTGTTCGAGGTGATTACCAGGGAGGTCTTCTCGTGCATTGAGCTGACAAACCGAAAAAACAGGTTTGCCTCCGCATTGTTAACGGGAAGGAAGCCCACCTCATCAATCACCACCAGGTCGCATTTGCTGTAGTAGTTCACTCTCCGTTTGGAGGAGGGTGCGATGTCTGCTGTCTTAAGTTGCCGGATTAAATCATCCAGGCTGACAAATGACACACTGTAGCCCCGTTCCAGGGCCTCATAGGCCAATGCGGTCGCAAGATGAGTCTTGCCCACGCTGGGCGGCCCCAGAAACATGATGTTATAGGCCTCGTCGATCCAGGAGCAGTCAGTCAACCGGAGCATCTGCTCTCGGGTGACGCTGCGCTGGAAGCCAAAGTCAAACTCTTTGAGGGTTTTCTTAACGGGAAGATTCGAGCGCTTGAGCCGAAGTTGAGTGGTGCGCTCCTCCTTGAGGTGTAACTGGGCTTGGAGGTAGACCTCGACGCTCTCCAGGGGCGTCAGCCCATCCCGGAACAAGTCGTGGAAATTTAGCGGCTTGAGCCGCATAGCGGTGGCAAGCCGCACAACGGATTGCTGGGTCTTATTCATGGGTGTCACCTCCCAGATACTGATAGTCCGAGAGTTTTCGCTTTTGGGTGTTCAGATTTACGATGGTGGGATTGCTGATGGGCTGGATCTCCAGTAGTGGAGGCTGAACCACTGTGGCTTGCTGGCCAATATATTCGGCAGCGCTTTTCAGGTCATTGATGCTGTACAGCTCACGATCAGCGCAGTAGTGCATCGCTTCTTCCAGTGTCGGAAATGGCAGTTCCAAGGTCAGTTGTCTGAGCATCGTCAGGTGATCTCGATAGTATCGAGGCTTGTGCTCGCGAATTTTTCGCAGGTATGCCTTCCACTGGTCAGTGACTAAGCTGTCCAACCCTTCGAGAATCTGGCCTTCCAGCTTATCCAAAGAAGCCGACTTGTCTCTGCGGTGCTCGGTCAGTTTGATCAGAGTGCCGCGCAAAGGGCTGATGGAGTGCCTAGCCAGAAGATCATTGCCGAAGGCATCATAGATGGCCAGCTCGTCCTGGGTGGCGGTAACAGTCACTTCCGGGTGTTTTGTGTATGTTCCCTGAGGGAGAGAATACCGATTGCTGTTGTAGAGAATGGTGTTGTCTTTCCGGACCGTTCGCATTATACTTGGGCTAAGGTTATTTATTTTAGACTGTACCGCTCGCAAGTGTTCGCGTTCCAATTCAAACACTTGAGCCGGTACTTTTTGTCGTTCCATGGACTTTGGCGTTCCCAGTCCGCGCCAGCCAGGCCAGAAATGATTCGTTGAGATCCTCTTCCTCCATGAAGAAACGATGGGGCAGGAAGTTGCGCTTCACGAACTTAACGGTGCTCTCCACCATCCCCTTGGACTCTGGATCGGCTTTATGACAGACCCAGATATTCAGGCCCATCTGGTTTTTAAACTGCTCAAACTCATGAGTGAAGATGATGTCGCCTTTGTTCTCACTGACGACAATGATGCTGTCCTGATCCACAGCGATCTCCTTAGGGATCCCCCAAAGAATTGGAATCCGCGAGTCATGGCTCGGACTAAATCGATGGAGGTAAACGGTCGAGTCTGGAAATAGCCCCATTTGTATCGGGAGTGAGCCAGAACCATCCCCACAAAGTATACCTTGCGGGAACCTTGCCGATCCGGCAAGGGCATGTTCCTGACGCCGAAGTCCAGCTGCATCTGATGGCCCATTGGCAGTTCGTCCACAGCCTCGTAGCACCTGCCTGGCGCTGATTTAGGGATTCCGAAATCAAGCCTGAGGTTTTTAACATAGCGGCTGACCGTTCGTTCGGACGTCTCTCTTTCCGGGTAGTGTTCCAAAATCCAGTCATGGACCTGAGCAGCTGTCATGCTGGGAAAAGCGTAAAGCCAATCAAGAATGACTGGTTTGAGCTCGTCCAGTGAGCTAAGCTTGCGGTTGGCAGAAAGATAGTCCATAAACTCGTCCAAGGGCATTGCTCGGTATTTAGCGACGGTCTTACGGTTAATATTGAGGACTCTGGCAATCTGCCGTTGAGTGAACCCAATACGCTCCAGGTTTTTAATCTTACTGTACATTGAAAACTCCTTCATTTATTGAAAATCCTCCATGGTCATTGATACCCTAGAGGTTACCATACAACAGATGAAAGTGGGCTCCTTAGTGGCACAAAGTGGTATACTTTCTGGCGAAAACTGGTCCCTTTCTGATGGCCGAAATTGGTATACTTTATTTTACTAGTTACAGTATTGGGATACTTCAAGCAAAATAAACAGCTTATTGTATACCTTGTAGGAATCAATTTAATAGCTTTTACTTTTTATGCAATAGACAAAATAAGTGCCATTCGGGGTCGATCGAGGATAAGAATCGTTACTTTACTTGCCCTGGCGTTTTTCGGAGGATCAATCGGCTCGCTTGTAGCAATGTATTCATTCAGACATAAAACCAGGCAAGATTATTTCGTTGTAGGAGTTCCTATAATTATGGTGATGCAGCTCGTTGTGATTTTTTATCTGATGAACCTTAAATAAGCAAAGAAACGCACATAAGAGAGGAAGAAAAATGTTGGAAAAAATATTATTCGGATTATTAGGTATTGGACTAGCTTATAAATTTAAAGAAAATCGTGATGATAAAGCCAGAATGCGAATTCCCTGTTCATTCACTAAAGACATAACTAAGCTAGAGTTTGAGGATGCAGTTAGAAAGTCGGCTATTGGCATAAAGCGCCTAAAAAATATTGAAATCGATGGTCCTTTAGTTTATGGTACAGTAAAATCCCAAAGTGGTTTGCATCTATGGAATTTTAAACTAGACTTCAATGACTATGGGATTGTATCGGGTAATTATTGGATTTATTCCGAGAATTCGGATTCCGAAATCCCTCAAATTTTAGCAAAGAGGATTCAAGACGAAATTTATAGCCGTTAAAGGAAAGATTCAATGTTCTAAAAAGAGAAAATATTAATAGAATTTTAATAGCTCAAGCTCTATTCCAATTTGAGATTTTAAGAGAGATACAGTTGTATCTAATTCTCGACTAATAAAGGAGGAATCCGATGCTACTATTTTCAGCGATGCTTGAGATCAATGATACTCTGACTCAAGATGCCTTTATTCAATTGGTCATTGAATGGAATCAAGGTAGTCCGCATCAAGATAACATCATAGCGAATCTATCCTGGAATGGTGAGAGGAACATTCGCTTTGGTGAAGATGACCTTTGGCTAGGTATCGAAGAATATCGCAATCAAAATATTATAGCTGTGAGATTTGAAAAGAAAGAAGCAAGCGGGATCATTTGGGATACTGACTACATCATGAATTTCAACTCGATGAAAATGGCCATACGTCTTGATAGGAGTTACACGGAAGATTTTTATACATTGGATTTAGATTTCTCAACACCGCATTTCATCACCCTTTTAATACAAAGGGGATACCATAAAGATGATCATGGTCTTCCAGTTTTAAGAACTCCTATGGAGATACATGAAGAAAATCTGGAGTTGCTTGCGGATGTCATTAATGGAGAGACTTCCTATCGACTCCCCGTTGTTTATGTATCCAAGACCGATTTCAATGAAAATCCAGTGGATGTTTATAAATTGGCTGGAAGGTTGAAAGGGGTCGCACATGTTCTAGTTCAAAAGAATAGAAGCGATAACTTTAAACTAATGAACCTGTGTGATCGCAAAAATGAATATCATGGAGCCATTGGAATTTACTACCCTAATCCGGTAATAAGACACGGAAAGTATTTCTACAGAAACTCCTTCGGAATAGATGACATCTTATCGGAGCGTGTTATCCGCGCAGTTTTCCAATACGGCAACAACCAAACTGTTGACGTTCTCTATACATGGCAAGGGGTAGGCAACGCGATCCTTCGAGATAAATATGATAGTCAAATTCAAGGGAGGATTGCAGCGGAAAGAGCTAAGAGACAAGCAGAGGAAGATGCTGAACTTTTGAAAAGCACCTTTAGTGAGGAAGTAAAAGCATTTCGTCAAAAGGCTTTAGACGATGCGGATAAAATCTTAGAAAGTTTTGAAGAAGATTTGAGACGTCGGAGTAAGCAAGTGGAAGACCTTACTAGAGCCAATGAGAGGCTAGTGACCGAGAATCAAGGACTAAGAGCCAAATTAGATTTTACGGATTCTACCCCCCTTCTTAGTAGTGGAAATGAGTTTGATTTTTACCCAGGAGAAATAAAAGATATATTGCTCTCAATCTTAGAAGAAGCACTCCCAGCGATCCATCCAAAGTCGCGAAGGGCAGATATTATCAAGGATCTCATCAAAAACAATGACTATAAGAAAATAACTAAGAAGCGTCAAGAAGAAGTAAAACAACTTCTCAAAAACTATGAAGGGATGACACCACGTGTTCGCCAAGAACTAGTGGACATGGGATTTGAGATCTTAGATGATGGAAAACACTTTAAGCTAAAATACTATGGTGATGGTAGGTATCAAACCAGTTTCGCCAAAACCCCCAGTGATTTCCGTTCTGGCAAGAACAATGCACAAACCTTAATTAAGATAGCCTTTTAGTGCATAAGAAAAGATGCTTTATTATTTGATATTAAGGAGAGAACAAAATGGCCATAAACCCTAAACAGGTCAATGTAGATCAACTATTCGGCAGCAAACGTTATTTTGTGGACTTTTATCAGAGGGAATATAAGTGGAACGATACTAACCAAGCCTTTAAACCAGTTAAATCACTACTCGATGACATATTTTACCGATTCAGATTAAATTATGATCCCAACCTCAATGTAGATCAACAAGCCATCTCCAGCTACGATTGGTATTACTTAAATTCTTATATGACAAACACAGTCGATGGAAAAACCTACATCGTCGATGGTCAACAGCGACTTACTATTGACTCGCTAAATAAACCTTGCGTTTCTTGATGATTTTTGATATAATAATCGTATGAATAATGATTTAAAAACCCAAGCAGTACGGCTTAGTCCGGAAGAACAATATCAGATTCGCAAGAACATCATCCGACTATCAGAAAAAGGTAAAACGAATGAGGAAATAGCAGAAATCTTAGATGTAAGCTTGCGGCACGTCCAGAACACTAAGAAACAATACAAGGAAGGCGGGATCGCAGGGATCAAGCCCCAAAAGCGTGGTCGCCGAGAGGGTGCGAAACGAACCCTTACTCCTGCCCAGGAAAAGGAAATACAGCAAATCCTGGTTGATAAGACACCGGATCAATTGAAGTTCAAAGACTGCATGTGGAGCAGAAAAACCATTGCAGAGCTCATTTATGAAAAGTATAAAATCAGCCTGCCCGTATCTACTTTAGGGGTCTACTTGGCGCGGTGGGGATTCTCAGTCCAGCGGCCGATGAAACGCGCCTACAAGCAAGACACAGAGAAGGTGCAGCACTGGGTCGAAACTGAGTTTCCTGGCATTACTGAACGAGCAGAGGCTGAGAATGCAGAGATTTTCTTTGGAGATGAAACCGGATTGCAAAACCAGTCAACTTGCTTGCGTGGGTATGCGCCAATCGGACAAACGCCGGTGGTTCGAACCGAAGCAAAGCATATCAAGATCAACATGCTTTCAGCAATTTCCAATCGAGGAAAATTGCGCTTTGTCCTCTATAAAGACAACATGAATGCCGACAAACTGATTGATTTTATGCGGCGGTTAGTGCATGACAGCAACAAGAAAGTATTCCTGGTGCTCGATAATCTGCGGGTTCATCACGCTAAAAAAGTCATGGCGTGGGTAGAAAAGCATAAGGAAGAAATTGAGCTATTCTACCTGCCACCGTATGCCCCAGAGTACAATCCTGATGAATTGCTCAACAGCGATCTCAAACGTGGCATAAGTAAAAAACCAAGTCCCAGGAGCGATGATGAGCTTGAACATAATGTTCGATCTCATTTAAAAACGGTGCAATTGCGTCCTAATAAAATCAGGGGGTTCTTCCATTCAAAAACCACAAAATATGCCTCTTAATATGCGCAAGGTTTAATTAGGGGAGCAATACCCTAACTCTGATATTAATTGCGTTGATGAAAATTGGTAAAAGACTCGATGTTTCTCCGGGTCTCTATAATGCTCCCAGGAATTGAGACACGACAAACCGGTTCCATCCGAATAGAATGGAGAGTATGAGTAAGAAGAAAAAAATCTATAGCCCTGATTTTAAAGCAAAGGTTGTGCTGGAGCTCTTAAGCGGACAGCACTCGCTCAATGAACTAGCCCAGATCCATCAAATCGCACCTGCCACGTTGAGCAGCTGGCACCGCCAGTTCCAGGAACGGGCAGCCCAGATCTTCCAGAGCGGACCGTCCGATCAGGAAGAGGCGCTCGCCCAAAAAGAGGAAGAGATCGCGGTCCTGCAGCAAAAAGTCGGTCAGCTCAGCATCGAGTGTGACTGGCTAAAAAAAAAATCTGACGAAGTCTTTGGACCACAAGGAGCGCACCGAACTCGTAACCCCAGAAAATGAGACCCTGACCATCAAGCGTCAGTGCGAATTGCTTGACGTTAACAGGATCAGCGTCTACCGTACAAAGGAGGAGCGGATAGACCACGGGGAACCAGAAGAGAATCTTACCCTCATGACGATCATCGACAAGATCCATCTGGAGCACCCGGCCTGGGGTTACCGCAAGATAGCCCACTATCTGCGCAATTCCGGCCACGACATCAACCGTAAGCGGGTTCGGCGCCTGATGCGCCTGATGGACATCCAGGCCCTGTATCCTGGCCCGAACCTCTCCCGACGATACCACGCGCAGTACGTCCGGCCCTACCTTTTGAGGAACCTGGTTATCGAGCGAATCGACCAGGTATGGGGGATCGACATCACCTATGTTCCCCTCAAGAAAGGCTTCTTGTACCTGTTCGTCATCATCGACTGGTTCAGCCGCAGGATCGTCGACTATGAGATCAGCTATAGCCTCGAGAAGGAGTTTGTCCTGCGCTGCCTTAGGCGTGCCTTGTGCGAGAGAAAGCCTGAGATCATGAACTCGGATCAGGGGAGCCACTTCACCTGTCCCGCCTACCTTAAGCTCCTGGACTCCTGCGATGTTAAGGTCTCCATGGACGGCAAAGGACAGGCACTGGATAATGTACGGACCGAGCGGTTCTTCCGCAGTCTGAAATACGACGACCTCTACATCAAGGAGTACGAGACACCAAAGGAGATGATCACAGAGATCAGAAAGTACATCCACACCTACAACACCATTCGTCCGCATGCATCCCTGGGGGGCCTTACCCCCTATGCTTTCTGCCAGAACCAATCAACCCATCACGCAGCCTGAACAAGGTGTTCGGATGAAATCAAAATCCGTGTCTTGACAATAGGGGGCACTTTACTCAACCGGTTTTTTAATAAGCTTTTTTTTCGGCTCTGAGGATTCAAGATTAACAAAGCTCCCGGAGTTTATTAATAAATGGGAAGAAATTATTGGTGTTAAGGCTAATTCTGTAGGTGTTAAGATTATGAGAACCCGTTGGGGAACGTGTAATACAAAAGATAAGCGGATATGGATCAATCTGCAGCTTGCTAAGAAACCAGCTGAGTGTCTTGAGTATGTTGTTATCCATGAGCTTGTACATCTATTGGAAAAGAATCATACGCCTGTTTTTATTGCTCATATGGACAAGTTTCTACCCGACTGGCGTGCGACTAAAGAGGAGCTGAATAGCTTCATCATGGACCGTTATCTAGAGGAATAAAATCCGTAAGAAAATCAAAGGAGACAAGAAGATGGCAGAAATAAAATTCGAAATCAAAGAAAATATAGGGATCCTTTCAGAATCGGCGAAAGGCTGGTCAAAAGAACTTAATTTGGTCAGTTGGAATGATAAAGAGCCTAAGTATGATCTCAGAGAATGGGATCCTGCTCATGAAAATGGGTAAGGGTATTACTTTTACAGTTGATGAAATTAAGAAGTTGAAGGAAATATTGAATTCTTTTGACATGTAAGATTTATAATAGCAGATGCTATAATGAGGTGAGTTTATTGAATTATAAGTGGATTAGTGCTGCGGAAATTGATGCATGGACTCAAAAAGAACCCCGTAGGGCACAAGAAATATTACCGAAATTAATAATTAAACTGATTCTTGCGTCCTCTGATAAAATAGATTTCTTTAATTTTCCATCAGGTAAAAGTATTCAATACTCAGGATATGATGGAATCCTTAGATTGACTACAGGTAACAACTATTTACGTGAGGGCCAATCCGTATGGGAATTTGGAACAGATGCGAATATATTATCAAAATTTAATGATGATTTCGTCAAACGGACAAATGATCCTTTAGGAATTATTAAATCCGATAGTGTATTTGTATTTGTTACATCACGAATCTGGTATCATAGAACTTCAATTAGTGAACAAATTGAAACTGCTAAAAGTAGTTCGGAATGGAAAGATATCGTAATTATTGACGCCAATTATTTAGAAGAGTGGCTTGAATCATGTTATTCTGTGGCAGTTTGGTTTTCAAATATAATAGGTAAAAATTTGGGCAATTATACATCTCTTGAGCAATATTGGAACGATATGGTTAAGACGACGAATCCAGTATTGAAAAAAGAGTTTTTCCTATATGGAAGAACAGCACCTAGAGATGAAATATTAAGTTGGATTGAATCAAATGAAAAACATCTAGTTTTAAGTGCAGATTCGACTTTAGAGGCACTTTTATTTTTTATTTCAATTTTTATTGAGCCCGACAATCTGGGATATGAGGAAGTAATGTCAAATTCATTGATTGTTCTCGATGAAGAAAGCTGGAAAAATTCTAAGGTCTTTGATAATGATAAAGCAATCCTTATCCCCTTCTTTTCAGATACTCACAAAATACAATCTGTTGAAAAAGCTAAAGTAATTCATTTAGTGAGTAGATATTCTCCGCTTGTAAAAATTAGGGATAATTATAGAATAATAGATATTTCTAAACAAAGGAAAAATGATTTTGAAAATGCCTTAAAGGAGATAGGCGTTGAAGCTGAAGAACACAGCAAAATGGTTTTCAATACTAAAAGAAGCTTCATGGCATTGTATAGACTTTTAACAACAGTACCATCAAGAAAAACACCTATGTGGCTTGACGACACTAATATAGATGATTTGATACCTGCATTATTTTTAGGTGGTTGGGATGATAGTTTTAGTGGAGATGTCGCATTGATAGAGACACTTGCAGGTGAAAATTACTTGGATTATTTAAATCGGTTAACAAAATGGCTTACGATTGAAGATCCTCCATTAATAAAAATAGATCACAGATACTTCATTGTGTCAGTACCTGATTTATGGAATATATTTTGGAATAGAATTAATGAGGCTATTTATACAAAATTGTGTAGTACCATACCGGTAGTTTTTTCAGTGAATGATCCAACGTATGAACTCAAGGAAGAGCAATGGTTTGCAGCTAGCATTTTTGGAAAGAGCCATAAATATTCACAAGCCTTACTCGATGGACTTGTAATTACTATGGTAATGTTGGCTGAACGTGATGGCGAAGAAAACTTGTTCAATAGCTTTTCGACAAAGAATGATGTTGATAAAATTGTGAAAAAAATATTGGAGGAAAAGTTAGATTGGCAAGGATGGTATACAATCGCGAATCACATCCCTCTGTTAATTGAAGCTTCCCCTAATTCGGTATTGTCAAAACTTGAAAATGAGGTTATTTCTGAGGATATTGAGTTCTGGAAAATGTTTGATCAACCTAAAGATTTATTTATGGGGCGAACATTTTATACGCATATCTTATGGGCTTTGGAAAAAGTTTCTTGGGACAAGGAATATGTGGTAAGAGCAATAAATATTTTGGTAAAACTAGTGGAAAAAAGGTTTGATTATAAACTATCAAATACACCATTAAATACTTTGTATAACATGTTTTGCCTATGGCATCCTCAAAATTGCCTGACTCAAGATGAACATATAATTATAATTGATGGCATTGTCAAGAAGTATCCATATGCTGGATGGGAACTAATAAGAATTTTGCTTCCAGATAATCATCAAATTTCTAGTAATATTTGTAAACCAAGATGGAAGGAATGTGATTATAGAAATCAAGAAGCACTTACACAAATGAAGTATTTTGACTTGATTAAACAAGTCAAGAATGTTGCATTAAAATATTTAACTGCAGATATTGGACAATGGAAAATCATATTGAATAAAGTTAATTGGTTTTTGGATGAGTTTGATATTCTTTTCGAATTATGTACTCATCATCTTGGGGGATATAATCCAGAGGAAAGAATGGATCTCGCTGATATATTAGGTCAAGCAATTTATCGTTATAGAAAGTTTTCCAATGCAGAATGGAGTATAACTGAAGAGAATGTATTGAAAATTGTACAGATTTATACAAAAATTAAGCCTGAAGGACCTCATCAATATTATTATTTATTTAAGTATAACCCTTATATTTTAACCCCTACTTCTTATGAAAATGAAAAATATGATTTTGAAGCTGAAAGAAAAGTAATATTTGATAAGAGAAGAGATGCGATAAAAGAAATAAACGATAATTGGGGAATTGAAGAGCTTTATAAAATGCTGAGTCTGGCAGAAGATGTGCATGATTTTTCTAATATTTTTGTTATGGACATATTAAATTATGAGTTTAATCCTGAAGTGGTCTTTGATCTTAAGGAAAAGAGTCTCAGATTTTTTACTAATGTGATAACAGGTATATATCAAAAACAAGGATTTGATTATTTCAAACAACTATTTTCAGATTTAGATAAAAATGAAATTATGGACATATTAACTTCACTACCAGCCGAGGAAGATATATGGAATTATTTGGATGAATCCGATGAAGAAATACAGCGGTATTATTGGGAAAATATTTCTGCATCATGTTTATACAATCAAGATACCGCTAATACAGAATATTTGATAGATAAATTTTTAGAGAATAATAGGCCTTATACTCTAATTGATACATTGGCATATTCAGCATTTAATAATATTGAATATATTATTAAAATATTGCAAAAGGTCTTAGAACAATATCCCGAACCTGAAAAAAATGGGATGGAATTCAAATGTATACCAGCCCATGATATTGTTCATTTATTTGAAAAGCTCTATGATTCAGAGAAACTAAATGAAGAATTAATTGCACAACTGGAGCTTGCGTATTTACCAGTTTTTGATCATGATTATAATTTGAGATGTCTTTCAACTCAGTTAGCAAAGAATCCAAATTTATTTGTTGAGTTGCTTGCCCTGGCTTATAAAAGTGATGATCACAAGGAAAACATAGAAGATGATAATGCTGAGAGGGCTAGTCGTGCATATAATTTGCTAAAAAGATTTAAGTTAATTCCTGGATGTATTGAAAAGGATATTACTGTTGATCAAGAAGTGTTTAACAAATGGTTTTTAAGTGTTATGGAAATATCAGAAGGTATAGGTTATAAAAATGCATTCGAAATTTGTATTGGAGAATTATTGTCATATTCCCCTTTGGGGAGTGATGGCGTATGGCCACACGAAATAATTAGAGAGTTCTTGGAAGAACATGGAACGGAAAATATCGGACAACACTTCATTATTGGAAAGAGAAACCAGAGAGGTGTATATAATGTTACGGGGGGGAGAGAAGAAATACAAATTGCAAGAAGATATGAAGAGTACGCAGATAAAATGATGTTTGAGTTTCCTAAAACTGCATCTTTAATTCGAAAAATAAGTGATTCATATTTTGCCGACGCGAAACTTGAAGAAAAGAGAGAAATGCGAGAATTCTATTAAGTAAATAGAGGGTTATGAATAATTGCTACTTTTCAGGAAGCAATTGCATAAACCTCGAAAGATATGTAGAAATTGAAGACTTGGTTTTTGTCAAAAAAAGAAGCAAGCTGCTTCCTCAGGTTGCGGAAGGAATTCATCACAACAAAACTAACACAGATCATCACCTCAGTGGCTTGCTGTGTTCTCTCCATAATTCTGTCTAGACCATACTTCCGTTTGCTTTCTCCGATTTTGGCTTCCACCATATTGCGATCGCCAGCCTCCTGGACCTCTGCTGCTCGCTGCTGCTGGCGCACCTGAGGATCCTTTGGGGGTCTGCCAAGTGCCGGACCGTTCATTCGGATATTCTTGCTTTTGCAGAATGCCAGGTTGGCTTTGTTTCGATATATCTTATCTGCCAGGATCCTTTCAGGATATGATCCTGTTCTTTCTTTGTAACGCTCTGCACTCTCTTGCAAGGTCAGGGCTTCATTGAAGTTTTCAAACGAAAAATACTCCATTCGCACATACCCATCCAGCGTTGAGAGGGCAATTTTCGAACCAAACTCGGTGTTGACGGATGCCTTGCCCCGCTTGATAGGCCTCACCCAGGGCTGGGACACACTGACAATTCGACGTTCGATCCGGTTATTTTTTACTTCCACATCTCAAACTGCTGATCATGAATCAAAGACAGTGTCTTGAGTGCATCGATCGTCTTTGGGCTGATGGGTTTGTTCATGGCTGGTGAGTCAAAGTATCCCAGGCAGCGTTTCAGCAATTTCAAGAGAATACCCTGTTTTTCTCGGAACTGGGCTGGTGGTTATTTCACTCTAATGATTCTGAGTTTTACAGAGTTTTATACTAGAAACTATTCCTTAACGACCAATTGATTTTTACGTGGACGTCCGCGCTTACCCTTGTTCGTCTTTTTCACCACGTAGTCCGGGGCGCATCCCTCAGGGATCTCAAAGCCAAGAGCCTCGCATATGTCCACCTGTTTCCCCACAAATGGGGTAATGTACGCCTTCGTGTTGGGGTGCTCGATATAGCGAATCGGCCTCATCTCGTTTAACACATCCGCTACCGAATGAAACTGTTCGCCCAGCTTTGTTTTGCGGACATGGCTTAGGTAACAGCCCATGATCTGGGCAACAAAGAGAATAAAGGAACGACCAATTTTTCCAGTTTCCGTTGATGTACGCTGGCGGTCGGCTCCCAGGACCCCTTTCATCAGGGCAAAATACTTCTCCTGTTCATCCCGCAGCCTGTAATGCCGGTTAGCACTCAACGCATCCATGTCCAAACCATGGGTCGTGTTGGCAAAGAAACCTGCTTCTCGCCGACACCGGATGACCTTGGTCTCATCCAGGCTGAAGTCCTCCAGGATTCGAGTTTTCGCATTATACTTCAACCGATAAAACCGGTAGACCTGTTTGAGCGTTTCATCATCATCCAAGGGGATTTGGTTAACAAGGGACGCTTCCAAGGCTTCTCTCTGAGCTGCCAGAGCAATGTCCAGATCCGTTAGTTCATTGCCTCGGCGGATGGGATCAAAGTACAGGTTCAGTTTCAGATTTTCTGCTTTCTTGACGTTGTCACGCTGCCCTTCGATCTGGTAATCCATATCTTTCTGCAGATAGTAGATCCGTTCCTCCGGATCCACTTGCATACCATCCGGGTGGTGGCCGAAGTTTCCGAATTCATCGATCAACTGACGAACATGTTTCTGGCCGGTTTTGGTTCCCATGATCATGCGTTGCTGCTGGTCGATGTATAGTTCCAGATTGCGGATCGATTCATACCCCGGTCAGTGATCAGGATGATTCGTTTCATGCCGGCCTGTTTCAAATCCTTCAGGATCACGGCCAGGCTTCGGGAGTCAGGGGTGTTTCCGGCAAAGCTGCGATAATAGACTGGCATGTGGCCATCCAAGGTGTAGACTACTACTTCCAGGGTTTGTGGAAGGGGCAGATGTTCTTTGTTCCGCCCGTAATGGATATCTGCCAGCGAGTGTCCGTAGCTGGAACAGCTTGTGGAATCGACAGCACAAACCTCATTGTCGTGGAGTCGGCGTGCCCGCAGACGCAAGAACGCCATGCGATCCTGCTCTGTAATGGACTGGGTAAACCTTGTAATATACGGAGAAGAGAGTGGCTTTGCCCGTGGTGTTTTTGCTATGCGCTGCCAGGAAGCCAGTTGGTTATAGGTCTCTCGTCCACAAAGTAGATAGAGGGCCAGTGTCATGAGGGTATCTACTTTTTCCTTATCTCCGTCAAATGTGCTCATGAGGTCGAATCTCAGGCCGGTCTGTTCCGCAATCTTCTCCAACAGCCATATGTCGCCATAGAGCCGGTTCTCATCCTGACTTTCAATAACCGGCCTTCCCGCCTTCCGTCGTCCTGACAGTTTGTCAATTTCACTTAGATCCCAGCCTTCCGGGAAGATGAGTTTATCTCGTTCCTCAATAGACTCCAGAAGATAATTCTTTCCCGGAATAAACTTAAGATCATCTGTTACCGTCCCCCAATAAACGTGACGGTATTCCCGTTTTCCGGTCTTTGGGTTCACTCTGGCCGGCTGTGTACTGGCATAGTGGTATCCATTATTGTGATGAATCGATACCCGGTAAGGGCTGTTAGAATCCGTGGGACGAGCCATTGTTATCCCCTCCTATTTTTAGTATAATTATACTAAAAATAGGAGGGGATAACAAGATGGAAAGGACTGATTTTCTCAGACATTAGAATGGTTTCAGGAGTTTGCAGATCGTTACTAGTACCTTGTAACATCTTAATTTGTACTAATAACCGGGTATAAATGCTTCAACTTACATCGTGCATCGGTTACATCGAATTGCCAGTCTACTGACTTCTGATTATAGTTTCGCTGTGTAGCCCAAGACTTCACTTCTCGATCCATCATCTCGATTGTTGGGATTCTTCGACCGAGACATTGAGTTGTTAATGCACTAAGTTCTATTTCGGCTATGTTAAGCCAACTTCCATGTTTTGGAGTATGATGGATCTCCAGTCGTTGGCTCAGGCGGAACGCATGAGAAGCCGGAAACCGTTCATACAATGCTGAAATGTTGTGGGTATTGAGATTATCCATCACAAGTACGACCTTTTCGCAGTCCGGATAGTCTTCTTCCAAAAGAATCCTAACCTGTTCTGCCCAATCTTGTTTGGTGCGTCGTTCCGATGCATCACACCGCCGCCAGCCGCCTAAAGGTTCTGTAAAAAGGAAAAGGCTGCAAGTCCCTTTGCGAATATACTCGTTATCTTCCTTCCTCACAGATCCAGGTGCTGCGGGAATCGGCTTTCTGGCCTCATCCAGCAGCTGGCATGGCTTTTCATCCATGCAAATGACTGGAATAGATGGATTGAAAGGGCGAGTATATACCGCCAGAACGTCTTCCATGCAAGCGACAAACGCAGCATTTTGATCGGCAGGAATACACCAGCACTTCTTTAGATGAGGTTGAAATTCGTTTTTTAGGATCCTGCCCACCGACGTATGAGAAATGGTTGGGACAATCTCCAACTTGACTGCTTCCTCTGCAACCAGGCGCAAAGTCCACCGCTCAAACCCTGGAGGTGGATTGCTGCAACAGATCGCTATGATTCTGGCTTCAACATCCCCTGTAAGTTTAGGATCAATGGGTGGCTTTGTACGTTTCTTTCGATCGAGCGCAGCTTCCAAACTCTGAGTAGCATAGGTTTTTCGAACTGTCTGGACAGTTTGCCGGTGCACATGAAAGCGCTCTGCAATCACAGGAGAACTGGCTTTGTTTGGATTATTAATGTCTGCAGCCAAAAGGATATTAGCATGAAGAATTCGTTTCGCGGTGGCCTTTCCTTTATTGACAATGTTTAGGAGTTTCACCCGTTCTTTATCACTGAGGTCAACAACATACGATACTTTAGGCATACTCACACCCCCTACTTAGAGGATATCAGAATATGCGATTATAGTATAGTTTTAAGTGTTACAATGTACTAGTATAATTGTTTGCAAAACTTAGATAATGATACCGGTCTTAGCTTCCGCTAAGGCCGGTATCATTAGAGTGAAATAACCAAACAACGCAAATCATCCGTTCGAAGCAAAGTGGAGCACCCATTTTTGATCGTCAAACGGTTCTTTGGTTATGCCAAAGTAGTTTATCGGGGGATCAGCAAAAATTTGAATAGATTCAACATCTTGTTTGCCAGCGCCAATTTGTTGAATTGTATTCGTGCAAAACGAACGAAAGAATTCTGCATGGGATAAGTGCGCCCGAAATTGGGGGTTAGCCCACAAAACGGGCTGAAATCGCACTAAAATCCAGCATTTTTGTGCACCCATGAGCAAAAAAACAACATAATGAACGAACTGGGAAACGTTAACCTCAAATAATCAGTGTTTCCTTAGTTCTCTTGAGCAATGAATAAAAAAGTTTCTTGACATAGAAAATTGAATAATGGGTTGAAGTTATTGTTCGTTTTACTTTAGAAAGTGATGCACGTATAATTAATAGTAACAGTATTTTTATGGAGGAAATCATGCAGTTTAAATACGTAGGAACATTGCCCATTGATTTTGAGAAGGCATTTAATGGTATAGTCACTGTTGCTGAAAAGATCGGTAGACTAAAACGGGCTGATAAACCTAATAGAAAAATAGTTTTTAAGACCGGGATGAAAATGGATGTAAATAGCATTCTATATGATATTGATATTGAGCCAATCGGAGATAATGTTGCACTTACTTTTCTCGTGGAACCTAAGCTTGGATCTATTTATTCTCCAGAAGTGAAATCCGATAAATATTTCGGGTTACTAATTGAAGAGATTGAAGAAGAAATGAAATGCCGTTATAACCCAGATAACACTATTTTTAAAGTACCATTTAGTGCAAGTAAATCTGTAGGGAACTTTTTTCAAATTGATGAAAAGCAATCTAAATTTGCCATTTTCCCTTATGGATTTTTATACAGATCAGGTACGCCTCCTCTAGAGCAGTGGACATATAACTTCGATTCACTCGTTAGTTTCGAACTAATTGAGGATGGAGAAACTATTACAAAAGGAGGACTTGGGACAGCAGTTCTAGGGGCTATGACGTTTGGTTCAGCTGGGGCAATTGTAGGGTCTGTGGTTGGTGGAAAAAAGAGTAATGGAGTATGCTCACAATTAGAAATAAAAGTTGTCCTCGACAATATGGAGAAACCAGTGGATTACATTGTTTTATTAAAAAAATCTACACCACGTAAGAGTATGACTTATAAGGCTTTGAAGAAACAAGCTTTTGAATGTTTAGCGTTATTGGAAAACATACTGGAAAGTAATAAAAGACATATTGCTAATACTGTGATTAACGATACTCCATCTCTCGAACACGCTTCCGAAGCAGATGAATTGCTTAAATTTCATGAGCTAATGGAAAAAGGTATTATCTCTAAAGAAGATTTTGAAAAGAAGAAAAAACAAATTCTTGGACTATAAAATTATTATCAGAGCATCTACTTAAGTGGGTGCTTTTTTCATGCACATTTTTGGAGGTGCTGCCGATGGGCATTTTATCAATGTTTTTTAAATCCAGAGACAAGCCGACTGATTACTATTCTGGCTCAAACTACTCGTTCCTGTTCGGCAGCACAACCAGTGGAAAGGCCGTGAATGAGTTCACTGCCATGCAGACCACTGCAGTGTATTCCTGTGTCCGGATCCTCTCAGAAGCCCTGGCATCGTTGCCACTCCATGTTTACCGATACACTCCCGCCGGTAAAGAACGGGTCTACGATCACCCGCTCTGCTACATCCTTCATGATGAACCGAACTCGGAAATGACGTCCTTTGTTTTTCGGGAAACACTAATGAGTCATCTACTCATCTGGGGGAACGCTTATGCTCAAATCATTCGCGATGGAGCCGGGAGGGTAGTAGCTCTCTATCCGCTGCTGCCAAACAAAATGGAGGTCTGGCGGGACAAAAGCGGGGAAATCTACTACACCTACTCCAGGACATCAGATGAAAACTATAAAGACGGACCGGCTATCCTTCGAAGACAGGATGTGCTGCACATCCCTGGGCTAGGCTTTGATGGACTTTTAGGGTATTCACCAATTGCCATGGCTAAGAACGCTGTAGGTATGACCATCGCCTGCGAGGAATATGGGGCCAGTTTCTTTGCTAATGGTGCCAATCCGGGCGGTGTCCTGGAACACCCAGGGGTTCTAAAAGATCCTAAAAAGGTCCGAGATTCCTGGAATGATGTGTACCGCGGCTCCAATAATGCCCATAAAGTGGCGGTACTCGAGGAAGGCATGAAATATCAGCAAATAGGTATTCCGCCTGAAGAAGCGCAGTTTTTAGAGACTCGAAAGTTCCAGATCAATGAAATCGCGCGGCTCTACCGGATCCCGCCTCATATGGTGGGAGACTTGGAGAAGTCGAGCTTTTCAAATATTGAGCAGCAGTCGCTGGAGTTTGTGAAGTACACCCTGGACCCTTGGGTCATTCGATGGGAGCAAGCCCTGCAGCGATCACTCTTTCTCCCCAAAGAGAAAACCGAATACTTCATTAAACTCAATGTCGATGGACTCCTTCGAGGAGATTACCAGAGTCGAATGAATGGATATGCCATCGGAAGACAGAATGGCTGGCTGTCCAGCAATGATATTCGTTTGCTCGAGGATTTGAACCCGATCCCGGAAGAAGAAGGAGGGAACCTTAAATTACACCAGAGCCTTAAAGAGTAAGAATATCGGAGTCTTCTTCGAAAAGGAGAACATCCACACCCTGGATGCCAAAGGAGAGGTACTGATGACTATTATGGCATCGTTGGCTCAGCAGGAGAGTGAGTCCTTATCAGCAAACGTAAAGCTTGGGTTACAGTTTCGATACCAGCAAGGGAAAGTCCAAGTCAATCATAATTGGTTTTTGGGATACACCAAGGACGAAGATGGACACCTCATCATTGACCCTCTCCAGGCCGAGGTGGTGAAGCGGATATACCGGGAGTACATCAGCGGCAAGAGCCTTCTTCAAATCAAACGCTCCCTGGAGGGTGATGGCATCACAAACGGAGCTGGGCATATCAGGTGGCATGAAAGTAACATCAAGCAAATCCTCACCAATGAGAAATACATCGGCGACGCCATCCTTCAAAAGACATATACCGTGGACATACTTGAGAAAAAGCGCGGAACCAATCAGGGGCAGGTTCCAAAGTATTATGTGGAGAATAGTCACGAGGGAATCATCGAAAGAGATCTTTTTCTGAAAGTGCAGGAGGAAATTACTCGAAGAGCAAATTTGACTGGCACCAATCGAAAGCGGATCTACAGTGGGAAATATGCCCTGTCAGGGATTGTGTTTTGCGGAGGATGCGGAGACATTTACCGGCGAATCAAGTGGAATAACCGAGGACTTAAATCAACGGTGTGGCGCTGCGCTTGCAGAGTAGAACATGGCAAGAACGGATGCAATGCCAGGACTTTAGCAGAGGATGTATTGCAGGAGGCGGTGTGGATGGCTATTAACGAGACGTTCCAGGAAAAGGATGAAGTCCTGGCCATCTTAAGGGAAAACATCCAGAGCACTCTGGAGGAAGATACGGAGAATCGAGCGGAAGAAATTCATGGCAAAATCAGAAGCCTCCAGGGAAAGCTCTTGAGCCAAGTAAACAGCCAGGATTCTGTCGATGATGTTGGAAATGAAATTTTAAGGCTGCGGGAGGAGAAGGAGGGGTTATTTCAAGAGAAGTCAGCAAAAGAAGACTGGAGAAAACGGATGAATGAAATGATCGGTTTTCTTGAGACTTCATCATGCGCTTTAACCGAGTATGAAGAAAAATATGTGCGGATCCTGGTGGAGAGAATCACCATCTTTGATGATCATCTCAAGGTTGATTTCAAATCAGGAATTTCTGTTGATATACAAGCAAGAAAAGAATTGCCACAGTGACCCTGGGGTTTTAATTATTTCCCGGAAGTCCTGGGTAAATCGATCAAAAACGGATATTAACCTAATAATAAAGTGTCTTCACATTGGCATAGAATAATGGTAAAAGATACTTCCTTTTGGTTATACCTATGCTAGAATAACTGTATGCTTGTAAACGATGTGAATATTTTCTCCATAATCATTGTTTGATTGAAGTACTTGTTAATTCCGAACAAAACCAGTATTAAATGGGGTGAAAGACAGTGTTTAAACTTCTGGTACTATGTTATGCTGTGATGAAATATTCAGCGTTAGTGAAGAAAAACAAAGCCAAGCAGGATATTGCAGATGCAATAATGAATCAAAAGAGGAAAAAATAATAGCCCACAATGGATAACTGTTTAATCATGGTGGCTTTTTGATTAGTACTAGTGAGGAGGTGTTTCATTAATAATGGGTTCTTCGAGTGAGATTTATGAGAGAGTAATAAATAAGGTTAATTATCTGATTCATTCCCTAAATTTAGATAATTCGGATGAAGAAATCACTAATATATTAGATAGTGCCCGGAATAGATTAGAGGGGATACTTATAGAGTTAAAAAGTTCATTTGATATCCTTCGGTCAAATGCAGAATGGGACGTTTTTAGTATTGCCTTTTATGGAGAAACCAATGCTGGGAAGTCAACACTTATTGAAACATTGCGTATTTTACTTAGAGAACCTACAAAAGAAATGGAGCGAGAACAATTTAAAACATTATACAATTCAAAACTCGATGCTGAAAACCAAATTATTTATTTAATCAGTATGGTGGAACAAATAAATAAAGAATATCAGTTAAGAATTACTGATATTGATAATAATTTAAAAATCAAAGATTCTGAAAAATCGGACCTGTTCTCTAGCATTGCCAGACTAAATGACAAACAACAACAAAATGAACTTTTTTTATCTATTAAACGTGAGTTATCTATATTCTATACAATTGGTTCCTTTTTCGGAATATTGAAAGAACAAAACGAACAGCAAATAATCAGGGATAAAATAAAAAACTATAATTCAGATCTCACTTTGTTAAACACTCACACTTCAGAGTTACAAGGCGCTAGGAAAGCTGTGCAAATCGAAGGCGAAGAAAAAGTTAGGAGTTTAAAGATTTCTAAAGAATTCTTAAATAATGAAATAACACGAATATCAAAGGAGCTATCAGGTAAGTCTGATGGAAATATAATAGGTGATGGAAGGTCTGACTATACACGCAAAGTAGCAATTTATGAGTTTGAAAGTAATGGGCAGAAATTCGCTATACTTGACCTTCCGGGAATTGAAGGAGACGAAGATCTTGTTAAAGATGAGATTAATGATGCTGTGCAGAAAGCTCATGCTGTATTTTATGTAAGTTCAGATGCTAAACCGCCCCAAACAGGAGATAATCAGAAAGAAGGAACTATTGAAAAAATAAAAAATCATCTTTCCCAACAGACAGAAGTATATTCAATTTATAACAAAAGAATTAAGAACTATAAAAATTTAGTACCTAATCTAGTCAATGATGATGAAAAAAATAGTTTAAAAGACCTTGATGAAAGAATGAGGGAGAGACTAGGTGATCATTATAGAGAACACTTCATATTGAGTGCTTTTCCGGCGTTCCTTTCCATTGCTAATTGTTACGAAAATGATTTTGAGAGAGAACAAAAAAAGTTTTTTAGTAAAGTTGAATCACCAGAAACTCTTTTGAAATTAAGCCAAGTAAGTAATTTTAGTGATTGGATCAAAATTAATCTTGTAAAAAATTGCAGAGAAAAAATAAAAAAATCAAATTATAAAAAAATTAAAATCACAATTGAAAAGGCTAGGAGTGAATTATCAGATATCCTAAACGAATTTAAATTAAATGAGGAAAAGCTGATTAAAACCAAAAAAGGAACCGATTATCAATTAGATGAGGCAGTTGAAATTCTAAAAGAAAATCTAAATTCGACTATCCGTCAGGCTGTTAATGCATTCACAACACAATTAAGAATTATACTTTACAGTGATATTGATAAAGGTTTGGACAATAATGAATTTAATAGAATTTTTGAACTTAGAAAAAAAGAAGAATTTGAAAAACTAAGAGAAAAAATTGAAAAAGCAATTACTAAAATTATTAGTGAATTCGAAGGTGAAATTATGGATATTGTAAAAAAACATAATCGTTACGAAACTGAATTGTTAAATAATTTCCGCAATTTACAATTTGATTTTAATTTCGAAATTCCGGATTTTAATAAAAAGGTTAACTGGGGCAAAATAATTGGTGTTGGCTTAGGTTTAGTTGCATTGTTTATTAATCCTGCGGCATGGGGAATTATTGTTATTGGTGCTGCAATCTCCATTGGAAGAGAGGTATGGGGTTATTTTGATCCTAAGTATCGAAAATCTCATCAGAAAAAAATTTCGGAAGACTTAATAAAAAAAATGGAGGATAACATCTTAAATGTTTTATTGAAAGAATTGGTCGATGGTTATGAACCTATAAATAGTAGTCTAGAAAAAATAAAAAATGAGTTACTTAGTTCGATCGACCAATTTAAATCAATTAATAAAATTTTTAACGGAGCCAAATTAGAGATTGAACTATTAATTACAGAAATGGAAGCATAAGGAGTAGAGTTAATGGAAACGGTTGAAGTTTTTCGAGAAAAACAAAAAAAGACAGTTGAAGTTCTTGAAAGGTTACTAGCCTTTTTGGAAAGTGGGAAAAAATTTGGAGTCAAAATTGATGAGAAATTAATAAAAAAGATCGAGAACGGTATCAACACTACTGAGACTGAGAGACTAAAAGTTGTTTTGATTGGTGGTTTCTCAGAAGGGAAAACATCCATTGCAGCTGCATGGTCCGAACACTATGACAAAACTACAATGAAAATCAGTCAGAGTGAATCTTCGAACGAAATAGTAACTTACACTCTTGGTGATATTGAGTTAATTGATACTCCTGGATTATTTGGATTCAAGGAAACTGATGATAAAGAGAAATATAAAGATGTTACAAATAAGTATGTAAGTGAATCTCATCTTGTGCTATATGTAATGAATCCCTATAATCCTATAAAGGAAAGTCACAAGGAAGAATTAACCTGGCTTTTTAAGGACCTAAACATTCTATCCCGCACAGTATTTGTTATTAGCCGGTTTGATGAAGAAGTAGATCTTGAGGACAACGATTCTTTCGAACGTGGGCTTAAAATTAAGAAGGAAAATATATTAGGACGATTGCGGGCATTTGATATAATTCAACCGTACGAAGATGTGAGCATTGTAGCTATTTCAGCAAACCCTTTTGGCAAGGGTATTGATTATTGGCTTGGTTATCTCGATGAATACAAGAATCTTTCCCGTATTCAAACATTAAAAGAAGCTACAACAAATAAGATAAAATCTGTTGGAAGCAAACACGCACTGATTTTGTCCTCTCAAAAAAGTATAGTTAAGGATATTTTTCTTAGAGAAATGCCAATTGCTCAAGAAAGGGTAAATAAAAGTGCAAAAGAGTGCATTCAATTGAATGAGGTATGTAATGATATTGAAAAAGATCTAGAAAAAACCAAACGCAAAATTATCAATGCACGTACTAATTTACGTGAGTTTATTACCAATTTTTTTACTAATTTAATTTTACAAGCCCAAGGAACAAACATAGAAACATTTAATGATTTTTTTCAAAATAACATAGGAAGTGAAGGCGTTGTTCTTGAAGCGCGAATTAATAATGAATTTGAACGTCAACTGGGAAATACAGCTCGTGAAATTAATAGATTGAATATAAGCTTCAATGCAGGAGTACAACATTATACCAACGTAGTTGGTGATTTAGCCTTCAATGGCTTGAAAATGGGTAATGAATTTTTGAAAAATGGATTTATTAATATTGACAACATGGCTGTTTTAGCAGCACGCGATATGTTGAAATTACCAATAAAATTTAAACCTTGGGGAGCAATTAAGATAGCTAATGGAATTAACAAAGCAGTGCCTTATGTTGGTGCATTCATCGGTATAGCACTTGACTCATGGGAAGCCTATGACCAGAACAAAAAGGATAAGGTATTTTCCGAAGCCATAAGTAGCATGGTTTCAGATTTTAATGAACAAAGAAAAGAATATTTAAACTTTCTCAATGATGAAGAAAAATTTATTCCTCAGTTTTTTCCTGAATATTTAAAGCTAATAGACCGTATAAATCTTATAAAACAAGAATTGGAAAACAAGGAACAACAGAGTGAACAATTTATACAATGGAAAAAAGAGGGCGAAATTATTGAGGTTGATTTTGAGGAAATTAATAAAGGATAAGGATGGATGTGTATTTTTTCATCTATCGAAAAAATCAGGAATTAGATTAGCTCTTTTACTTCTCAATACAAGACGGTATTTTTCAACTATGAGTCTAGGGTATCATAACGATCGTCTCTACCCTTGGGATGGAGTTCTCTTGTGACAATTTCCAAACATTCAAGCCCCAATGAAATTTTTCCTCAAACGCAAATCCCAGCAAAAAGTAATATGAAAGTTTTCCTGATACACAAGCTCCCGAAAACCATTTAATGACATCCTGACCTTTGTCTCAATCCATCCCAAAATATATTCAAGACATCCTAACCGTGGTCTCAATTCATTCCAAAATATATTCAAGACATCCTAACCGTGGTCTCAATTCACGTTGAGTGTTACTGCTATTGTTCCTTGTCCAGAAGTTGATGGTATTTCTTGTCCGGGAATTGCTGGAAAGAATGGCAAGTTGAGAGAAATTTCAACTTGCCATTTTGTTTAGCTCAGTTCACCATTGATGACCAGTTTGACCATGTGGTCGTCAATGATTCGCTTTCCACTTTGGTAACCAAAGATCAGAGTGCTGGTACACACTTGGTTGACTAGCCTGGCGGATCCACCGGAATATCGATAGATTGCCTCAGTAGCCTCATCTGAGAAGAGCTCATGGTCGATCCCGGCATATTCCAGGTGGCGTTTCATGTATCCTGGATTCCCGGAACACATAACTATGATGGGGTCTCAACACCCATGAATTCATAGATCAACCTCTGTTTGTTGAGAATCTCACCAACCCTCAAGTCATGGCCTGGGTTTTCAAAGCACTCTATGACGTCCAGCTTGTCCAGCAGAGACTGCATTGTGTAATCTTTGAACATTCCTTTATCCTGCATCTGCTTTTTGAGGTAGGACAAATAGATGAGCGCGACGAAGGCCACAAAGAGTTTTCCATCCAGGCTTTTTTCTGAGGAAACCAAGAGTCGCCTCAGATTGAGCCGTTCCTTGATATTGCCGAAGGCCTTTTCCACCAGATCTTTATTCCGATACAGCGTCAAAGCCGTGATGGCATCCATCTTTTCATTGGTCATCAGCGCAAAGAATCCAAAATAGCGCTTCGTCTGTTTGACCACATCTTCTTTCACGGTAACTTTAATGCCCCTTACCGGGGTATCTGTCACTTCAAAGTATTTCTTGTAGAACGTCTCATGATCGGGATTACGTTTTCCGCTTAGGATTTCCCCCTTCATCGACAGCAGTCGTCGATCAAAATGAGCTTCTTCATCCGCGTATTTTTCAATGTTGAAGTAAGCGTGCAGGTAGACCCGGCGTTTTTCTCGGATGACATCTTTCTTGTTGGGGCGTTCTTTTTGAAACTCCCAGTCAGTCAGAATGGTTGAGGAGTATAAGCCATATTGCTCATCCAGGTTTTCGAAGGATCGGATGCTGTCATAGATCCCGTCGATATGTCTTCGGATATAGGCCAGATGCGTGCCAGCGGCAATGATGAACTTCAGTCGCTCCCCAAGAAGCGCATTGATTGTTAACTTCTCACGTTTTACCTACTCAAAGTCCTAATCAGCACCTGGTTTTGCATTTCTTATCAATCGATACTCCCAAGAAATGCCATGATTTCAGCATAAGTTTTGCCGCTTTTCTCAACAGCTTTGATCAGTTCGTTTCTTTGAATTGACCTCTGCTTTTCCTGGAGGTCTTCGAGTTCCTTCGCGGCATTATCATACTTGGCCTTAGCCTTTTCAAAATTCTCCTTTGCCTGGGCTATCTTCTCGTCAATAGAGATTGTCTTCCTCGTACGCGCCATCTTCCTCATCCCTTTCTGGCATCGCGGCCACTTTTAACAGCTCACTTAATCTCGTTGCGCTGGTTTTGATATAGTTTTCATCGATACCGAAGGCTTTCAGTATCGTCTTTTGTGTTGCGGTTATGGCGTGATCAAGCCGGTATACGTTATCCATCTGCCGCACCATTTCGATTTTTTCCAGCTCTTTCAGCGCAGCTGGAACGGTCATGTAATTCGGCTTCTTTGCCATTTCTTTCATCATTGCTTTTAGTTGCGTATAAATCTTGCACCGCACAATCAACGCCACAAATTCAATGAATATCTTCGCGGCGGCAGACTCATTCCCCGCGACTCGCAGGCTTTTATTGCCCAGGTAGGATTTGTCTCCACGGAATAGCTTCTCTGATGCATCTCGGCTCTTATACAACGAGAGCGCTTCTGCTGCTTTCATTTTTTTTGACGTGACGATCACAAAGTATCCGCAAAGATCAATTTCCTTCTCGATCACTTCGCTCTTTTCTTTTGCATAAAGAAACTTTTTTGTGCCATCATTCTTTTCATGGGTAAAGATTTCAAAATACTCATGATAGGCATCTCCGAATGTCAGCGACTTTCCCTCCTGTTTTTTTAGAAATTCCGCCATTTTTTGAATTTTATCTTCCAGGCATCCACGCTCTGCACTTTCTTTTTTCACTTTATGATAGAGATGGAAATATCGATCCATTTCATCATCCGCATAGAGCTTCTCCTGAATCGTCTTCCCGTAGGCCTGATATTCAGGAATCACGCAAGACCTCTTTTTCTCAAAGCTGCCTTTATGTTTCAAGATGATCTTTTCGACAAAAGAAGCCATCCCCTTGACCATGATCACGAAATCATACTGGCACGAGTCCATGTACTGAATATTTTTCTTGCTGAAATATCCTCGATCAAGAATAAAACCAATCTTGCGATAGCCATATCCTTTTGCCTTCTCCAACATAAATTGCAACTGGGACACGTCGACGATACTGCCGGGGTAGGTTTCATAAAATAGCGGCTCTTTATTATTCACATTATAGGCAATCGAATAATTGAATATGGGGACGCCCTGATCATCCTTGGGATGCCCGAATTCAGCCATCTCGATGTCGCCGGCCTGACAGTTTTTGTTGGTTGAATCGTAGGAAATATAAATCTGCTCCCGGTGATTCCGGGATGCATTCCATTGATTGAGGAATCCGACTTTGTCATCGCTTGTTATCGATGAGAGAAACCGAGATACCGTGGAGTCACTGTAGATCGTCATGTCCTCTGTTAGGAGCGGATGATTGTAGGCGTAATCCGGATAGTATTGCCCGGCATTATTTTCACAGATAATAGAATAAGCAGCCAGATCAAGAAACAGTCCGACACCTCGGTTGTCCCAGTAATCGGAAAGAATTTCAGGTAGTTTGTATTCTTCCATGATCTTGCGAATGACAAGAAATGCCCCGACACAAAGGCAACTGCTGCGATCGGAATGATTCCGTTCATCGGGCAGGGCGACCTCTGGGAAAAACTTGATAAAATTTTGGTTTGGCTGCATCATCGCTGGATCCACCCTGGACTGTTTTCCAATCGTAGTTCGCTGGGGAACGTTATACTTCTTTTCGGCGTTGTAATGACGGGCATAGGTGTATTCAATATAAGTGGTTTCACCGCGCCGGTTCACCGTAATTTTGCCTGTATTTTCCGGAATCTTTACGAGAAAATCGTAGTACATTTTTACTCCTTTTTAAGAATGATATCCTACTCAATTAAGTATAGCAAAAACCCCGCATTTCCGCAACCGAAAACGCGGGGAACAGGCTCTATTCCTTGCTTTAAATAGGTTTATTATGGAATTAATTAGTGTTGAGTAGGAGAAATCATGGGAAGTTCACAATTATGTTTCCAAGAATTGCTATTTAGTACCGAGTGTGATGGAGATCATGGTTATTCTGAGACTTATGATACAATAGACACAATTATATAAGGCCGAAGAACGATAAGGCAGGTGACCACTTCCCATGAAAAATAGGCAATGCCATGATATTTTTATCTTATCCACAAATGATAATGTTGCAGATTTTGCCAAGAAATTGAAACAAATGAACGGTTTGAATATTTGGATTTTCGGAGAAAGGGAATTGTTTCATGATTTTGGAGAGCAGCGCTTAGTGGATGAATGGATTATCAATGCAGCGCCAACTATCATTGGAGGTGGTAATCCTCTTTCTAAGAAGGTGAATATCGTAACACGTTTTATTTTAAGGTATAAGACGCTTCATCCAAATTACGGAACTTCACTATGAATCTACATAATGCGATTATATAGATTACTGGGAGCAAAGAATGTCATATTAATTTTCCATTGTGTTTTTGATCAGAAATAGCTTTTACATAAGATTAATTTGATAATATTAGTCGCCAATGCCCTACTAGGTACAAAAGGGCTTGGCTATCATCAAATTAACATTTATGAACCAATCAAATTGAAGGGGGAAAAGTAAAAATGGCAAGAGTTTATGGAATAAAAAAGAAGTTGTCGTTAAATAATGTTGATGAAAAAATAGTAAAAGAAATCATCGGCAACGAAGATTTAGTAGATGTTATTTCGCGAATGGAGAGGCTGCTTGACCATGATATGATGCGTGAGATTTTAGATTCATGCGCTTGTGGAGGTGGACAGAAATTTTTAGAACAATGCAAAATGATTGGAAAAGACCTGACTGGGAAATCGTTAGATGAAAAGGTAAATCATCTGAATAACAATATTTTTGATTGGGAAAAAATTATTTTCAACGGGAACAATTTATTGACAGGAATTCTTTCATACAAAGGAAATGAAAAATACAAATGCGTCTGTTCCGCCGCCGTAAAAAAGGGCATGACGGTTTCTGATCTCACAGGCGATAAAGATGATCGCACTATGCCGCTTTCTTATTGCTTTTGTTGTGCCGGCTCATTTCGGTGTCACTTACAGCTACAACTGGGCGTTGAGCTAAAAACAAAAGAAATTGTTTCATCACCGATTAACAGCAAGGGGCAAAAACCTTGCGAGTTTATTTTTGAGATACTATAAAATAAGAAAGCGCAATGTTTAGTGTAAAGTTACTGTAGGTCGAAAATGAAAGAGAATAAGCCCAAGTGCTAGAACGTTAGTAACAACCAAAAACAAACTACACGAAAGGACTTATTCTCATGCCTATCTTAACAGATTTCAACTCAATGTTCACCTCTCTCCGACAAGGTTTTGATTCAAGAATGGCAAGCGGTACCCTCACCATGGATCAGGTGGTACAGGAGACTCACGAGCTAACGGATCGGATTGCCCGTGAGCAGATCAAGGATAATGTCAGGTACTCGATGAGCGCCTGAGGAACCCACAGTTGCGGAAAAAGGAAAAGGTCCGGAAAGGCCTGATATCTGTTGTTTCCAGACTTTCCGGAAAGAATCACCGGATACCGGAAACCAATTCTCTTCATTTCCATAGTCTCAGGGAAAAGTTCCTTGGGAGTGGTAAACAAGGGTAGGGTGGCACTGCATGAGTCTTTTTCGGTGCCTTGAGGTTGATCGGAGCGACCAGGTCTAGGGGATTGGCAATTGAAAGTTTTTTAACTGTCGATGAACTCAACTTCTAAGTTTCTCGTATTCCTCAACCAGAGATGTCAGATACTCTTGCCGTTCCATTTTTTTCAATAATTGTTCTTCGAGTTGATCTTTCTCAGCCAGCAAAGGTTCCAGCTTGGTATACTCAGTGGAATAGCGAATGATTTCATTGGAAATATGATCCAGCTTTTCTTCCAGTTTCTGGATCTCTTCATCAATGGTCTCAAATTCGCGCTTTTCGTTATATGATAATTTGGTCGGGGTTTTTACCCTGGCTTTTTTGTCTTCAACCAGTGCGGCCTTACTTTTAACATCTTTTAATGGTTCACTGCTTTCTGTTAGAAGGGTATTGGCATTTCGGTTATTCCTGGCGAAGTCAGAGTAATTGCCGGTGTACTGAGTTACATTCCCTTTTCCATCCATGTGTAAAATCTTATTGCAGATTCGATCCAGGAAATAGCGATCGTGGGACACGGTGATGACAGGTCCTCGGAAGTCGTCGATGTATGCTTCCAATACCTTCAATGTATCGATATCAATATCATTGGTCGGTTCATCCAATACCAGGACATTAGGGGCTTCCATCAAGATTTTCATCAGGTAGAGGCGGCGCTTTTCCCCGCCGGAAAGCTTATTGATTGGTGTCCATTGCAGATCTGATGGAAACAGGAAAGTTTCCATCAGCTGGGAAGCACTGATCTGATGTCCGTCGGAAGTCGTCACATATTCTGCGGTCTCCTTGATATACTCAATAGCCCGAAGGGATTCGTTCATCCATTCGATCCGCTGTGAAAAATAAGCCAGCTTTACGGTGTCACCCAATTCCACAGTCCCTGCATCGAGTGGTGCTTTTCCGATGAGAATATTTAATAAAGTGGTCTTGCCGACTCCATTATCACCAACGACGCCGATGCGATCGTCCTTTTGGAAGGTATAGGTAAATCCGTTCAGGATCCTTGTTGCACCGTAACTTTTCTGAAGGTTGTTGAGTTCAATGATTTTCTGACCCAATCTGGAGTGGATGCTGCTGATTTCAAGCTGAGAATCAGAAATATCCACCTTTGCGTCCTTCAACGCATCAAACCGCTGAATCCGAGCCTGCTGTTTGGTGCTTCTGGCTTTCGCGCCTCGCTGGATCCAGGCCAATTCCTTTCGATAAAGATTCAGCCTTTTTCTTTCAATGGCACCAGCTAATTCCTGGCGTTCAAGCTTTTTTTCCAGGTGATACGTATAATTTCCTTCATATACATATAAATTCCCCTGATCGATCTCCATGATCTTTGTGACCACTCGATCTAAAAAATACCGATCATGGGTGATCATCAGTAAGGAACCTGTCATCCGCCGGATATGTCCTTCCAGCCAGTCGATCATTTTATTGTCCAGATGATTGGTGGGTTCGTCTAAAATCAGCAGGTCACATGGCGTTACCAATGCCCCGGCCAGAGCTACTCTCTTTTTTTGCCCACCGGATAAGGTCTTCATCTTTCTCGTAAAATCATGAATCCCCAATTGAGTTAAAATGGTCTTGATCTGACTTTCCATATCCCAGGCGTGATTCGCGCTCATTTGATCGCTCAATTCAGAGAAACTTTTTTGAATATGCTCATCCAGCCTGCCGGCTGTCATTTCTTCCAATGTGTTCTCGTAGTCCCGAATCAATCGCAGGACAGGGGTATCTCCTTTAAAGACCTGTTCCAGGATCGTGGATTCCTCGTCAAAATCCGGATCCTGGGCTAAGTACTCGATTTTCATCCCACTGGACTTTTGAACCGTGCCGGTCTCACTGGTCTCCAATCCAGCAATGAGTTTTAACAGAGTCGACTTGCCCGTTCCGTTAATGCCAATCAGCCCGATTTTTTCATCAGCGATGCTGAAAGAAATATTTTCAAAAAGCAACTTATCTCCAAAACTCTTTGACAGATTGGTTGCGGTTAGTAAGCTCATATCGTCTGCTCCTCGTAATCAGTAAGGTAAACGCTAGGTAAATGATAATAATAGGGATTATTAAACACCCAGGCGAATCCACAATAGTGCCGTAGCAATAAGTCCGCCATGAAAATCTCTTCTGGATTTTTCGAAGGTGGTCTTACATCGCCCAAGAAAATGAAAGCATCAAGAGCTCAAATAATAGGATCATCACCAAAGTGCCTGGGTATTATTCTACCACAGCATCCATCCTGCGTGAGAAAACAGATTTCACATTAGCCTTGGCATCAATCTATAATCTGGCTCGAAGCGATCACAAAGACAGCCATCACCCTGCGTAATGTTCGATCCATCAGTTTTTGGTCTTGAGAGTGATGTTGATTCAAGGTAAAATTTTTTTTCTCCATGCGAATCGGTAGTTCAGGATATACAGGATTGAGAATTTATAGTGCTTCTGGGATTCCTGGTGCTCCCTCCATAAGAATTTGACAAAGGAAAGATTGAACTGCATCCTGCAATCAGGATAAAAATTACGATATAATCTGAAATAGGATAACATCAGTTGAGCTTGGAAAGACAATAAATCAGATGAAGCAGGGAGACAAGAACATGGAAAATGAAGAACAGGATTACATAGAATTGACTTATGAAGAGTATCTAGAGAAGTGTAAAGAGATCAAAGCCAGGAACGAGGTATATCTGGAGGAATTCTGCAAGGATCTGGAAAAGGAAGGCTTAACCGAAAAAACGATTCAACGGCATCGCAACAATGTGGATTTTTATATCAATGTATACCTCACCAGGGAAGAACCTTTGGAAATGATTGAAGGAGCCTCGCCATATAAAATTGATGATTTTTTAGGCTGTTTCTTTATAAGGAAGTGTACCTGGTCAACCCCCTCCAGCATCAAAAGTAATGCAGCCAGCATCAAGAAGTTCTATAAAAGCATGCTGGGACGGGGACACATTGACAGAATGGATTATGAAGTGCTCACCACCACGATCAAGGAAATGATTGAGGAATGGATGTCAACCTGCGAGATCTATAATGATCCGGATGAAGAAAATCCCTTCGCGTTCTTCTTTTAATGGCTGAATCCTCCTCAAAACGGAATCACATTCAATGAGCATGAATGTGGTCGGTTCGAAGCGTTTTTTTCTAAACAACTGTCACTCGGAATCATGGATCTTGAAATAAACTCAAAATCACCGGATGTTACTTTGCATCCGGTGATTTTTTTATTCAGTGCTCAAGTCATGTGTCTAAATTGAGATCAAGTCCATGGAATCGATTGAAATGAGAACCAACCGAATCAAAGGGTGATATTATGAGGATATCAGACAGCGATATTATAGTTTACATCTGATCTGGACTTGCGAACATTGGATCAAATCCGGTAGGAGATCATCCTGAGGATATGGATGGGTAGTAAACGCCTTCCTGTTCTCGTAGCCTCTGCGAGAACTATGAATGGTCTATGAGTGTCCATGGAGGATTCATTGAATTATGCTGCGGGGTGCTGATGAAAAGTATTGGAGTAAAAAGAGGATGATGGACCAACAGAATGACCTGGCTCAAGCATTGAAAGTAATTGAATCCACAATTAGAAAGTGTGAGAAGATAAAGCCGAAATTTCTGGAAGGCTCACCGCAGAATACACTGCTTCGAAATCGCCTGAAATCCTTGGCTCTATCGAGCGATCTGATTACCTGTGTCGCTGAGCAGAAAGAAACTGGAAGCTATTCAGAGGATGAACTGACTCAGGCGCTGCCCCCGATTATTTCGATCATCAGCAAATGCGCGGCCGCTCAGCAGAAGCACGAGATTGGATCCCGTTATCATCTGCAGTGCCAGAAGATCATTGACGCGATGACCATATCAAAACAACTGATACAGGAAGAGATCGAAAAGATAACATGAAAGCAGTGCTGCTGATCTGCGCTTAAGCCAGCATTTTAGAGCCTCGGCAGAGTCGAATAATCCATAAAGTGGGGCTGCAATAATGCCTTCGCTCAGACTGTATGAACCATCCAGGAGTGGAGCATTTTTGTCATTGAAGAAGGAAATGAATCTATTCTAAAAAACAAGACAGACCAGCAGAGCTATTAAACTTGGGGGAAATAGATGAATCAAAGACTTGCTAACGTTGCGCGGCAGGAAGCTCAGAGAGGCTTCCACGGTTTTGTGATGGGAACACAACCGAATTTTGAAGAGATCATCTCGTTATTCCCGGCCTGGGATCTTGATAAATGGGATAATCACTGGTGCGCCGCATTTGTGTACTACTGCTGCACCAAGGCGGGAATCAACCTGCCGGTACGATACCCGGACCAGCGCATAACCTGTAACTTTGCAGGCTGCAACGCCTGGGAACAATGGTCAAAACTGCCTCATGTCCATAACTGGCATGATTTCCATAAAGCTCATTTTACGCCGGAGCCCGGTGATATCGTCTTGTATGACAGAGTCTTTGAAGACAAAGAGCATGACCACATTGGCATCGTTCTGGAACATCTTGATAACAAAATGATGGTGGCTGAGGGGAACTTCAATAACGTTTCCGCGATTGTGGAACGAGACCTGGATGAGCATATCAGAGGGTTCATTCGGATTCAGCAATAAGGGCCATACAATCCAAGCCTGAGAATGCCTGGCAACCTATGATCAAAACCGACTGAAAATAGTGGTTTAATCCTTGATCGATGACTGTGGAACTTGAAAAGATTGGGAGGGAGTACTTTGTTGAAAAAATTTCCGAAGACAGAGCAATATGATGAGAACTGGATCCACGAGAACTGGATGGGCCCGAATCCATTGTGGCTGCTCGAAGAGCTGTGCCAGCACCTGGAATTGAAGCCAGGCATGAAGGTTTTGGATATGGGCTGCGGTAAGGGCATTACTTCAGTGTATCTGGCGAAGGAGTTTGGGGTAACGGTCTTTGCCAACGATTTATGGATCAGTCCTACGGAGAACCTGAAGCGGTTTGAAGAAGCCGGCATCAGCGACCGGGTATTTCCGATCCATGCCGAAGCCCATGCCCTACCCTATGCCGAGGGATTCTTTGATGCCGTGATTTCCATCGACAGTTATCAGTACTACGGAGCCGATGAACTGTATTTTCCCTGCACCTTGTCAAAACTGGTGAAGCCAGGCGGTCAGATCGGGATCGTGGTTCCCGGATTAACCAGAGAATTCGATCAGGGCTATCCCCAGACGCTGAAAAAACACTGGGTGGGGGAAATGTTCAGCTTCCACAGCAAGGACTGGTGGCGGCATCTCTGGGAAAAGACGGGTATTGCTGAAATCACTGCCTGTTATGAAATGGAGAATCCGAAAGAACTCTGGTTTCCCTGGGCGATATGGGCACAAGAACATCTCAGGTTTGATGACGTGGATTTCTTGAATTCCGATAGGAATAATGACCTGTCAATCATTGTCATGAGCGCGGTCAAGCACGAATAGTTCAGGCATTATGCCCGGCCGTGCCAGATACCGTAAAAACATGAGATAGGAGGAAGCATGGTAGAGATTCGAACTGTTCAGCCGGAAGATCAAGAAAGCTGGTACCGTCTTGACCGGCATTTGCCGGAGAGTGAATTTCAAAAGAAAATACGTGACCGACAGGGCTATGTTCTGCTGGAACATAATTAAATAATTGCCCTTCTGCGGTACAACTTATTCTGGGACAATACGCCATTCTGCACCTTGCTGTTCGTGGAGCTCCAGTCTCGAGGAAAGAGATTTGGAAGACGCCTGATGGAGCATTGGGCGAATGACATGAAAGACCACGGCTATGGCATGGTGATGGTATCAACTCAGGTGGATGAGGATGCCCAGAATTTTTATCGAAAACTCGGTTATAAAGACTGCGGTGGACTTACACTAGACCTTCCCGGGTATGAGCAGCCCATGGAACTGTTTATGGTCAAAGCACTTTGATCGAAGAGGGTTGAAAGGAACCGCTTTCACACCGATGGAACAACGGTTGCCTCTTCGCTCGGTCACCAAGTAAGATAATACCTTTGTTACCGGCCCACCATGGGATACGGTTGAGGGCTGTACGATTCAACTGCCGGGATAAATCAGTTGTTGGGATTTATCAGCCATTGGAATGAACAGCCAATAGGAGGGATCAGCATGGACCGCAAGGAAATTATTTCCTGGTTGCTGGAGGGGGATGTATCCATTCAATACCAGACACATCGGGATTTACTGAAATCAGATCCAGCGTTATTAAGGGAGTTAAAAAAAAGAATTGCCTCGGAAGGCTGGGGTTATGAGCTGCTGAAGCGACAAAACCCGGAAGGTCACTGGGGCCGTGCATTCTATCAGCCCAAGTGGACCTCGACCAATTACACCCTGCTCGACCTGAGATCCCTATGTACTCCGTGTACCCCTGGCATCACGAGGGCACTCCACGTGATTGTTGAAACATGCAAAGGCATGGATGGCGGGATCAACGGCTCAGTGACTGTGCCCGAAAGTGATTTGTGCATTAATGGCATGTTCCTGAACTATGGTTGTTACTTTGGCATTGAGGAAGAAGCGATCACATCCGTCGTGGATTTTGTGATCAGCCAGCAAATGGAAGACGGCGGTTTTAATTGTATGCTGAACCGATATGGTGCCAGGCACAGCTCGATGCACACCACAATCAGCACTCTGGAAGGAATCCGGGAATATCTTGATCAAGGATATGGCTATCGGCGAGATGAACTGGTTCAGATCGAAGGGGGAGCTCAGGAGTTTCTCCTGCGGCATCGGTTGTTCCGATCGGACAGAACCGGAGAAATTATCCATCCGGCCATGTTGCGGCTGGCATTTCCGACACGCTGGAAATACGATATTCTCCGAGCCTTGGAATATTTTCGAAATGCCGGAGCTCCTTGCGATGAAAGACTGCAGGAAGCATTAGAGGAAATCCTTAAAAAACGAACGAGTGATGGCCGGTGGAAATTGCCGGCACCCTATCCAGGTGCCGTCCACGTTGAAATGGAGTCAACCGGCGTGATCAGCCGGTGGAATACCCTGCGGTCATTGCGTGTACTCGACTATTTTCAAGGCTCTGAAAGAGTGGAGTAGAAGGGAAACAGACAGAAAGCTGACAGGAATCTGGCCTGGAAACAGAATTTACAACACCTGTCGGGCATAGCCGAATTTTTGCAGGAAAGCAAACTCATAGCGGGAGGCTGTTCAGCATGAAACCAATTGAAAAACAGATGCTTCGGAATCCAGACATAGAGCCAACAAGCGAGGTGCTGGAGGAAATACTGGGAACGGCCTACAGCACCTATGTTAAGTTTCTCAGCGAAATGGAACGCCGGGAGATCCACTTGGAGTGGCGGTACTATACCGATGGAAAGGCATGGCTTGGCAAAGGCCTCCATCATTGGACCGGCAGTCGCGGCGGAAAAAAGGAAGTTACTGTATTCTGGCTGTCGGTTTGGGAAGGGTATTTCAAGTTAACCATCTATTTTCCGGAAAAAGTACGATCCGAAGTCATGACCCTCTCGTTGTCCGATAAACTGAAGCAGAGGATTGTGGAGACAGATCAAATGGGCAAGCTGAAATTTTTCCCCGTTGTGTTTGAACTGCACACAGATGAATCCTTCGACGCAGTTTTGACGCTTTCAGAGTTCCGAAAAAATATCATATAACACGGATTCGCAGAATTCGAATTGAATGAGATGAAGAGAAACAGGAGGTACTGCAAAGTACTCTAAAACCTAAGGATTCTGAAGAAACTACCAGAACTACCAGAACTACCAGAACTACCAGAACTACCAGAAACTGGAAGAAATAAGAGGGAATGATGATAGAAATACCGATGAAAGAAACACGGATCAAGGAAGCAACGAAAGAGGACCTGGATGCAGTGGCGAATCTGGCTGTTTTGCTGTGGAACGGTCGCAGCATTCAGGAAATGGAACAGGAGATTTCAGAATTAATCTCTAAAGACCATTCCAGATTCTTTCTGATCTGCGAACAGGGAACGCCTGTCGGTTTTGCGCAATGCCAACTAAGGCATGACTATGTCGAAGGAACCGAAACCAGTCCGGTGGGTTACCTGGAAGGAATTTTTGTACTGCCGGCATATCGCCAGAAGGGATATGCCAGAGAGCTGTTGGCTGAATGTGAGAAGTGGGCAAAAGCGCAGGGCTGCAAGGAATATGCCAGTGACTGTGAACTGGACAATGAAGAAAGCTATCATTTCCATAGGGCGATGAAGTTCAAGGAAGCGAACCGAATCATCTGCTTTACCAAGGAACTCTGAAAGAATCACCAGTGGTTGCCGGATCAAGCGGATTCAGGCCGGCTGCCAAGCCAGATGCAGAGCGGATGTACTGATGCTGCAACCTGGGATATTGCTTGATGAAAGGGGGATGATATCTGTTCGAATCGTCCCTGCCAGGAACATTGGTTGAGTCAGGAACAACGGAATGAAGAAGAGGGAAATCGATGATCGAATATAGAGTATATACAAAAGAACTAAACGGATGGGACTTGGATGAGGGATTTTTTGAGGGCTGGCCAGCCCACCCGGATCAGGCGGTTCATCGAAGCATCTTGAAGGACAGCTTCAAATCCATTGTGGCACTGGATACCGATCGGAAGAAGATCGTCGGATTCATCAACATAATAAGCGATGGAATCCTGTCTGCCTATATTCCTTTGCTTGAAGTTGTGCCCAGATACAGGAATCGGGGAATCGGAAGAAAGTTGGCAGAACTGGCTCTTGAGGAGACGAAAGATTTCTACATGGTCGACCTATGCTGCGATGAGACGATGACTGCTTTTTATGAGAAATTCGGGATGGTTCCGGTACGAGGCATGATCCTGAGAAATCCCGAGAAGGCGATGGGGCGCTGTACGGAATCAACCGATCGGAATTGTTAGCCAGCTGAGGATTGATTTCAAGGCAATTCTGGTGACTTGAAGCAAGTGCTGTTTGATGGAGCAATTAAATCCGGTTTTTGGTACAAGTGCTTAGCATCAGACCAGGAAGCAGTTTCAGGATCAATCCGAATCAAGAGATGAATCCGAATCAAGGGGGCAATCATGTAAGCTCACTTCATACCAAATCAACAGGAAAGTGACTACGTAAGGAATCCGGCATGACTAAGGGATGACTCCAGATGGATCGGGAAGGCCTCCTGAGAAGCATGAAGATATAGAACAGCAACTCACACCATACAGAGTTGAGGGAATAGCTATTGTAGAATAATCAAATGCTGATATACAATGTTGCATAAATGGCCTTCCTACTAAGTGATATATTCCCGTGTCCCATAACAACTTCCTGGAGCAACCGGATGCGGGTTATGAAATTCTTTGGGAAACAGAAAATGAAATTTTCTGGGAAGCTGGGAGCAGCTGAAGGCATGGCAGTTATACTACTCCATCAACACTCATCATCTGGTTGAGGGAAGCTTCAATCAGGTAGTAAACGAATTTCTAAATAATCCCAAGGAGAGAATGCATGAAGGATGAACTGTTTTTAAAGGAAGCGATTCGACTGTCAGCTCTGGCGGTTGAACATGGCAACGAGCCCTTTGGGGCGGTACTGGTCAAGGATGGGGAGATTGTTTATACCAATGAAAATCAGATCTACTCCCAAACAGATCCCACGGAACATGCTGAAATCGGTTTGGTTCGAAGATATTGCGAGGAAACCGGGATCACTGATTTAAGTGAGTATACCCTTTATTCCAGCTGTGAGCCGTGCTTTATGTGCAGCGGAGCGCTGGTCTGGATGACGTTGGGAACCCTGGTTTACGCCGCCAGCAATCAGGATCTGGCAGAGATTCTGAATGAACCGGGATGCAATTGCTCTGACCTGGTGTTCCGGCATTCGCATGTTCAGCCAGTCGTTCGCGCCGGATTACTCCGGGAGGAAGGCCGGCAGGTTCTGTCGGATTATTTCTCCGGCCATCCGAAAGGATAGCGATATCATCAACTCATCATTGCCCGGCTGATCACAGGATCAGACTGGCTTATTCAATCAACTTCAATTGATCAGGAGGCAGCGAAAGTGATTCTTTGCATTGTTTCAGCTCCATGCACGGTCATATAGGACAACAGGCATGGAGTAACATCAGGTCCTATCTTGACTTTGCATTTTAATATCAAAATATATATTAAAGGAGTAAAGTCAAATGGAATCAATCAGAACAAGTCTCAGAGACTTGAAATATTGTATCATTTTATGGATTTCGCAGTCCTTTTCATCACTGGGCAGCGCCATGACCAATTATGCGTTAGTCATCTGGTCCTATCAGCAGTATGATTCGGCCTTAATCACCGCCTTGATCGCGGTCTGTTCTTATGCGCCCTATGTCATCATGAGCATATTCGCCGGAGCCTTGAGCGATCGGTGGAACAAAAAACATACCATGCTGCTGTGTGATACCTTTGCCGCATGCTGTACGATCGCTATCCTGATACTTCTGCAGACTGAGAAGCTGGAAATCTGGCACATCTATCTGCTGAATGCCCTGAACGGGCTGATGAACACGATCCAGCAGCCATCAGCCGGCGTTGCGATTACCCTCCTGACCCCGCAGAAATATTATCAGAAAGTCAGCGGTCTGCGATCTTTCTCGAATTCATTGACCGGAGTTCTAACTCCGATTATCGCAACCATGATTCTTACCCTCTGGGGAATGAATGCGGTCATTCTGTTTGACCTGCTGACATTCGGAATTGCATTTCTTTGCCTAGCCCTTTGGATTCATATTCCGGAACTGGAACGGAAGGATCGCCCCGGGGAAACCCTGTTCCAGTCGGCTCAGGCGGGCCTTCAATTCCTGAGGGATCATCGGGGATTCTGGATTTAATTCTTTTTTTAGCCGCCATCAATCTGATTGCGTCCAAGTACAATGCGGCCTTTCCCGCACTGATTCTGTCACGCAGCAGCGGCGGGGAAGCTGGTCTGGGCATTGTCAACGCAACCGTGGGGATTGCTTCACTAGCCGGCAGCGTAATGGTTTCGGTCCTGCCCGCCCGAAAAGCCGGGTGAAGGTGATTTGCGACTGCCTGCTCTTCTCCATGAGCACAGAAAACTTCTTTCTGGCCTTTGGCAGAACCGTTCCCATCTGGTCAATCGGGGCAGTCCTGGGATGGATTTTCATCCCGGTGATGGGGGCGAACATGGAAGTACTGCTGCGAAACCATATCCCCGTTGAAATGCAGGGGAGAGTCTTCTCGGCCAGGAATACCCTGCAGTTCTTTACAATTCCGCTCGGCTATCTGCTGGGAGGCTTTCTGGTGGATCGGGTCTTTGAACCCTTTATGGCGGCCAGGGAACCAGGAGTATTAACCACACTCTTCGGTGCGGAGAAAGGCTCAGGAGCGGCCTTCCTGTTCTTCTTCCTGGCCATCGCCGGCATTGCAGTCTGTTTATTCTTCCGGCGGGATCATCATCTCTGGGCACTGGAAGAATAGCACAAAGCAGGAAACGCCACGCTAAAACATCTGATTTGCAAGGCAGCAACCTGATCGGTGATGGGGTTGCTGCCTGTATCATGTCCTGCCCGGCTGGGCATTTCAGAAGGCTGAACTTATTATTTGATGACAATTGGATCCGGCGGACCGGATCCGCCATGACAAGGAGAACCATCATGCAGAATCAGAGAATCATTGACGCACCGTCGGGCGCAACCGCCCGGACGATGCTTGCGCAAGTCGAAACCAGGGAACGGGTGCTGTACATCCTCCATTGGATCGCCAGCGCAGCCCTGTCTTTCAGCGAAGTGTTCAGCATGAGCCTGATTGCGGGACTGCTCAACCAGGGGGCGCTGCCCCGGGCAATCCAGGTGATCCTGGTCTTCGCCATCGGCGCGGGAGCCCTGAAAGTCTTTATGATCTTAAGCGAGGTGATCGCCTACACTCCGCTGAATCAGATTCGAGGGAATTACTTTCTCAAGGACATTAATGCCATGACGACCATGGATCTGAAGTACTTCGAGGATCCCACCTTTCAGGATGAGATGGAAACGGCGACTCAGGCGACCCGGACCAACGATACCGGACTGGAAGGAATCTACCATAAATTCTTTCCGCTGGGAGCAGACATTGCTTCCTGGCTGGTCCTGGCTGCCGTCATGGCCACACTTCGTCCCTGGCTGTTTCCCCTCTATCTGCTGCCGATTCTGGGCTGCCTCCTGATCGCCAGAGCGGTCAGCTCGATCCAGAATCGCCGTCGGTCCCAGCGGCAGTCGACCCACCGCAAGAACAGCATGTACAGCTGGATCGCCACTGATTTCAAATACGGCAAGGACATCCGGCTCTACCGCATGCGGTCGCTCCTGATGGACTACTTTGGCAAGGAGATCACCAAGCTGAAACAGATCATGCAGTGGCACTATCGGATCGACACCACCGGGTATGCCATCAGCTTCCTGCTCCTGATCCTGCTGGATTTCCTGTCGCTGCTGCTGCTGATCCAGGCCCGGGAGCAAGGTCTGTCCTTTGAGCGGTTTGTGCTCTATCTCACCACGCTGACCACTATGAGCTTCGTTATTCTGCGCGTATCGCAGGCGGTGAGCTTTGTCTTTACGGAGTTTCGTGATGTCCGAAGATATTTCGGCTATGTCGAAACGAACTGGAGCAGTGCCTCGGCAGAGAACCATCAGACCCTTGAAAGTGCTCCGACCATTGAGTTTGAAGGGGTCAGCTTCAGCTACCCCGGAAGCGATAAACTGGTTCTGCATGATGTCAGCTTCACCATTGCCGCCGGACACACCATTGCTCTGGTGGGAATTAACGGAGCGGGGAAAACCACTCTGATTAAGCTGCTCATGGGATTGTACCGGCCAGATCAGGGCCGGATTCTGATCAACGGTACGGATTACCATCGGTATTCCCTCAGTGATATGCGCAGGATGTTTGCCGTGGTATTCCAGGGAGTGGAACCGCTGGCAATCACGATTGCCCAGCATGTCTCCTGCGAGTATGAGCCGGCTGACTACCCCAGAATTGAGCGGGCGCTGCGCCGGGCCGGGATCTGGGAAAAAATCTCAGCGCTCCCCCGCGGAATGGACAGCCCGCTGCAAAAGATCGTGGATCCGGAAGGAGTCATCCTTTCCGGCGGCGAGAACCAGAAACTGATGATTGCCCGGGCGCTGTATCAGGAAGAGGCTAAAATCATGGTGATGGACGAACCGACAGCGGCACTCGATGCCCTGGCCGAGGCCGACATCTACCGAAATTTTGATGATCTGATGGACGGACTGACCGGGATCTTTATCTCGCACCGCCTGGCCAGCACCCAGTTCTGTGATGAAATCATCCTGCTTGACCAGGGGCAGGTCCGGGAGCGGGGTACTCACGACGAACTGATGCAGCAAGGCGGGATTTATCGCCAGATGTTTGACACCCAGAAGAGATATTACCAGGAGGGCGCCCATGAAGACTTTTAAACCGCTGCTGATTCTGAGCCGGCTGATCTTCCGGGAAAACCCCGCAGCGCTCCTCTGGCTTTTGGCTTCAGGCATCGTGAGCACCGTTCAGATCCTGTTCACGGTCTCCATTCCCAAGCTGATGATCGACGGATACCTGCAAAACTACGATTTTCAGCGGTATGCCTTGCTCATCCTGGTCATTGTCGCAGTTCGCCTGATGTTGTCAGTCCTGAGCAAATGGATTGAAAACCGCCAGTCAATCAATCGGGAGATCCTGAACTTTCAGTACATCCGACTGTTTTCCCATAAGATCATGTCCATTGACTATGCCCACCTGGAAGACCCGGAAACCCTGGATCTGCGGGAACGCGGCCAGTTTGCCCTGGCGGCGTATCGGGCCTTCGATCTGCTGTTCGCGTCACTGGTGGAAATCATCTCAGGCCTGTTTACGCTTCTGACGGTAACGGTTCTGCTGCTGGCCTTCAGTCCAACGGTGTTCGGCATCATTGCCGCTCTGACGATCCTCTCCACCCTGATCTCCCGGGCGGGCATCCGGCGCGCCGGGGAGCTGATGAAAAAAGTCATTCCGGTCAACCGGGTCTACAACTATTATTTCGGGAAAGCTTATGATGACGCCATGCAGAAAGATTTCCGCATGTTTAATCTGGGACCGATGATCGTGCGGCTGGTCCATCAGCTCAACATGGACTCCAATCAGTGGCTGATGCGGATGCGGATGGTTCGCGGAAAAATTGCGGCCTCCCAGGCCGTCCTGCAGTACCTGATTACGCTTGTCATCATGCTGTTTGCGGCGTACCGGACTCAGGGGCAGCTGGGTGGGAAACTTTCGGTCAGTGATTTTACGTTCTTTGTCGGAATCGCCATTCAATTCACCCAGTCCTTCTTAAGTGCCATGAACGGAGTTTTTCAAATCGCTCAAAGCCTGGACATGCTCGATCCCTTTGTGGAATTCATGCAGATTCCGGACAGTCGGATGAAGAGCGGAAACAGGCAGCCCGGTCCACTGGAAAGCCTGGAGTTTCGCAATGTCAGTTTTCGCTATCCCAAGGCCGAAAAGCTCGTTCTGGAAGAAGTCAGCTTCCGGATCGAGCAGGGAGAACATATCTCCATCGTTGGCATCAACAATGCCGGAAAGACCACCATTGTGAAACTGATCTGCCGGCTGTTTGAACCGGAGGCGGGCGAGATCCTCTACAATGGGGTGCCAATCTGGGAGTATGAGTACAGCAGCTACCTGGATCAGCTGGCCACCGTATTTCAGGACTTTCAGTTTTTCCCCTTCACCTTGAAGGAAAATCTGGGCCGGGATCGAACCGAGCAGGAAATCTGGGAGCGACTGGCCATGGTCGACATGAAGCATAAAGTGGAGAGGCTTCCCCACGGTCTGGACACCTATCTGGATAAACAGGTTCATGAAGGGGGCATTGACTTTTCCGGCGGAGAAAATCAGAAACTGGCCATTGCCCGAAGTATGCTCAAGGAAGGCCAGCTGATGATCCTGGATGAACCAACGGCCGCGCTGGATCCCTTTGCCGAAAGCGAGATCTACCAGCATTTCGCCCAAATGGTCCGAGGCAAAACCACCGTCTTCATCTCTCATCGGATGAGTTCCTCCCTGTTCTGCGACAAGATTCTCCTGCTTGATCAGGGAAAAGTCGTCGCCTTTGCAGGCCATGCTGAACTGATGGAAAGCGACAATCTCTATCGCCGGCTGTTCCAGGCCCAGGCCCAGCATTACCAGTCCAAAAGCGAAGGGATATAAAAGACCCGCACAGCATTCCCCATCTTAATAACGAGAATGAATGATCACCAGGGGCACCTCCGACGGGAGGTGCCCCTGGTGCATGTGTCAGAAGAGGTCACAAGGATCGGGTCTTACTGCTCAGCCCGGTCAACCATCAAATCAGCGTTGATTACTAAATTATCATTTTTATATCGGTTACAACCTATCGTTAATTAATATTTTAGTAAAATAATAATAGTATTAATAATGTTGGTTGCACGATATAATCATTCTAAAATTATAGTTCTTCTGCTTTGAAGGGTATTGGAGGTGCTGTTGTTCTACGAATGGGAGGGATCGGACGGAATTATTTTTAGAAGGAAAAGGAATCATAACGGACTCACAAATTAACAGGAGGAGAATCACACATGCCGAAAAAAATTATGCGTACCGCACTCTCACTTCTCACTTCTCACTGCTGCATTGTTCTTCTTTAGCTCCGTCTCCAGCGTGTTCGCCAGTACTCTTGATACCAGCGTGGTTGATCTTAATGCGCCGTTTAACAGAGTAACCCTGATTCCAGGTGATTCAGCAGAAATCACCATCGACATCACGGTGAAGAAAAAGCAAACGGGTACTGCTACATTTCAGATTTACACCGAATGGACCCTGAACAATGGGGTTTTCACCGGATCAGCCCCCAAGTCCTTTACAGTTGATCCTCAGTCACCGGGAACTACCACAACATTCTCCGAGAAAGGGAAAGTAACGGTAGCCTCCGGCCAAGGCTTTGGGACGTTTGATCTTTCAGTAGAAGCGTTTGACATAACCAATACAAGTACTACGGACCCACTGGAAATGGGTAAGGCAGCGACGTATTCCGTTATAGTTCCAAACAATCTGCCAAGTGATACAACATCGCCAGTTATAACAAAACCGGCCGACATGACTGTTGAAGCAACTGGGCCGGATGGAGCGTTCGTTGATTTCACCGTCTCAGCCCTGGATGCAGTGGACGGAGCCGTTTCCGTGACGGCAATGCCAGCCTCCGGCTCGAAATTCCCATTGGGGTCAACAACAGTCAGCCTGACAGCTAGTGACAGCAAAGGCAATACCGCCACGGATTCATTCCTGATAACTGTCGTGGATACGACAGCTCCTGACATTACGGTACCGGATGACATCACAGTTGAAGCAACGGGGCCCTCCGGTGCGGTTGTCATCTTTAACCCGACTGCCTGGGACCTTGTGGATGAAGCTGTCGAAGTAATCGCAGCCCCATTTCCGGGTCAACGTTCCCCCTGGGCACCACGACGGTAAAGGTGTCGGCCACAGATGGGGCAGGCAACTCCGCCAGCAAGACCTTTACGGTAACCGTTAAGGATACAACGCCTCCTGACATTACGGTACCGGATGACATGACAGCTGAAGCAACTGGGCCCTCCGGTGCGGTTGTCACCTTTAACCCGACTGCCTGGGATCTTGTGGATGAAGCTGTCGAAGTAATCGCAGCCCCCATTTCCGGGTCAACGTTCCTACTGGGAACTACTACGGTTGACCTGACTGCCACTGACGCAGCAGGAAACAAAGCTGCAGCAGCGTTCACGGTAACGGTGGTTGATACGACGCCTCCGGAACTGACTGTCCCAGGCAATCTTACAGTGACTGCAGTAAGTTCTGCCGGAGCCCTGGTCCAGTATGATCCCGCAACAGCCTTTGATCTGGTGGACCAGGATGTTGAGATCACATATTCACAGAATTCCGGAACCTGGTTCCCGCTCGGAACATCAACAGTTGTTGTAACAGCCAAGGATGACTTTGGCAATACAGCAACGGGTTCATTTACCGTTACGGTAAAGTACGATTTCAAAGGCTTCTTCCAGCCTGTGGATATGTCCAAAGTAAACATTGCGAAGGCTGGAAGCGCAATTCCGATTAAGTTCAGTCTCGGTGGCGATATGGGACTCAATATCATGGCTGAAGGCTATCCCAAGGTAATGACATTTATTGTGGATACAGATGCTGACACGGATATAGTCGAAACAACCGTTACCGCAGGTGCCAGCAAGCTGACCTACGATCCGATTGCTGACCAGTATATCTATGTGTGGAAAACAGAAAAGAGCTGGAGCGGCACAGGCAAGAAACTGATTGTCGTACTTCAGGACGGCACCAGCCATGAAGCCAAATTCCAGTTCAGGAAATAGACCTGGGCAGTTCTTATATGCCTGATGATCGATAAGCTGATTACCGAATCTCTGGCATTCCCCAGTGGACCTAAGAATGGACTGACTTAAGGTTCTATCCCCTTTATAAAATCCAGAAATGCTCCCTTGCTGATCAACAGAACGCTCTGTTGATCAGGAGGGAGCATTCAATTATGCTGCGAAACAGGATTGACTTTTGAAAGTCAAGATTTTAACCATGAGGAGAGGAAGCTGCCAGGTGCATTCATACTTACCGATATGAAAACCTGTCTGATTCCAAGGGACAGCAGAGAATTCCGGGTTCATTCGGGGGAATCCGCGTACAATGCGCAATGCAGGCAATGACTTTATCAGAATTGGATTAAACATCTTTCCTCAATTCCGGTCTCTTACCGGTGAGGAGATTTTATTGCTTCTTTGGAATCAACGGATTGTAATTTCGAATAATGAAATTCATAGGGAAAATGAGAAAATATTATCAATAATGAAAACGTTAGTCAGAAGTGATACAATAATCAAACTTAGTGATGGAAACAAGGAATAGATTAAAAGCCGTTCACAGTTCACTGGGAGAATCGGCTGAAAGTCACTGGTGACTGGCATTCAGGTGGGATGGAAGCAGGTACTGGCTTTCGCACCGGGATATATATTTCATTGGATTGGGGAGGAAGAGAATGAAGGAAATTTTTTTGGTAAGCTGCTGCAGAACGGCAATTGGGAACTATGGCGGGAGTCTCAAGGATGTACCGGCGGCTCAGCTGGGATCCATTGTGGCAAAGGCCGCTCTGGAAAGAGCGGGGTTGACCGGAGATCAACTCGATGAAGTAATGTTCGGCTGCATCCTGACGGCTGGCCTGGGGCAGAATGTCGCGCGCCAGGTTGCCATCGGCGCCGGGATCCCGGTAGAAGTCCCGGCCTATACGGTGGGCATGGTCTGCGGATCAGGCATGAAGTCTGTGATTGAAGCCGCCCGAGCGATTCACGCCGGTGATGCCGAAGTAATTCTGGTGGGCGGCACCGAGAATATGTCGGCAGCGCCTTACGCTGTGCCCACTGCCCGGTGGGGAGCCCGCATGGGCAATGCGGCCATGGTCGACACCATGGTCAACGACGGCCTGACCGATGTGTTCAATGATTACCACATGGGCATCACTGCTGAGAATATCTGTGACCAGTGGGGCATCACCCGGACCGAACTGGATGAGTTTGCACTGAAGTCCCAGGAGAAGGCAGCCAAGGCCATCGCCGAAGGCCGGTTCAACGATGAAATTGTCCCGGTCCCAATCAAAGTGAAAAAAGAAGTCATCGACTTCAAGACCGATGAGTATCCCCGCGCTACCTCAATGGAAGCCCTGGGCAGACTGTCTGCCGTCTTCAAGAAGGACGGGCGGGTGACCGCCGGCAATTCCTCAGGCATCAATGACGGAGCTGCCGCCATAGTTCTGGCTTCGGGCGAAGCCGTCAAGAAATACGGGCTCAAGCCCTTGGTTAAACTGGTATCCTGGGGTCAGGGCGGCGTCGATCCCAAGATCATGGGAATCGGTCCGGTGCCTGCTTCCAGACAGGCGCTGGCTAAAGCGGGACTGGACATTGCGGATCTGGATCTCATTGAAGGGAATGAGGCCTTCTCGGCTCAGTCCATCGCCGTTGCCCGCGAACTGGGCTTTGACCTGAGCAAAGTGAATGTTAACGGCGGAGCGCTGGCTTTGGGACATCCCGTAGGAGCCAGCGGTGCCCGGATTATCGTCACGCTGGTTCATGAAATGCTCAAGACCGATGCCAGGAAAGGCCTGGCAACACTCTGCATCGGCGGCGGCATGGGGGTAGCAACGATCTGGGAAAAATGCAGCAAATAACCGTCTCTCGTTGTTTATGAGATCAAAGATCATAAAGGATTGAATTTTAAGCAGCCCGCGTCCAACGCGGGCTGCTTTGACATGAAAATACATTTTTTCCGTATAGTATGTAGACTATGCATGGGCCCGAAAGTCCGCATCAGCGCTTAATCGGCGGATTTTTTGAAATCGATGCCGAACCGAGCCCTGTATTCGTTTAAATGACAGGTAAAACCGGTGGATAGGACTTCAAAATATTGCCAAACATATATCAAATGAGGTTCATTAATGCGCAATTTCCCTTTTTCACTGGGGCTGGTTGATTGTAAATTATCAATTTGTTAACATTGAGGCAGAGCGTTTAAGAGGTGATTGTATGGACTTTAGGTTGAATGAAAAACAGGCACTGGTGCAAAAGATGATCCGTGACTTCACGGAGAAGGAAGTTGCGCCCATTGCCCACGAAATCGACGAACAAGAGCGGTTTCCGGAAGAAACAGTAAGAGAACTGGCGAAAATCGGTGCCCTGGGGATTCCATTCTCCAAGGAATACGGCGGAGCCGGCGGGGATAACCTGAGCTATGTGATCTGTGTGGAAGAACTGGGTAAGAAGTGCGGCACGCATGCCGTCATCGTATCCGCTCACACGTCACTGGCAGGCTGGCCCATCGAGGCATTCGGAACACCGGAACAGAAGGAAAAGTATTTACGGCCGCTGGCCTCCGGCGAAAAGCTGGGAGCTTTCGGATTAACGGAACCCAACGCGGGCACGGACGCGGCAATGCAGCAGTCCTTTGCTCAGGATATGGGAGACCACTTCCTGCTGAACGGATCCAAGATCTTCATCACCAACGGCGGAGTGGCTGACATCTATGTCGTATTCGCCATGACCGACCGGACCCAGGGAACCAAGGGCATCAGCGCCTTCATCCTGGATAAGGAGATGGAAGGATTCACCATCGGCAAAAAGGAACTGAAAATGGGAATTCGTGGTTCTGCCACGACTGAACTGATTTTCCGCAATGTCAGAGTACCCAAGGAAAACCTCCTGGGCGAACTGGGCAAGGGCTTTAAGATCGCCATGCAGACGCTGGACGGCGGCCGCATCGGAATTGCCGCACAGGCACTGGGAATCGCTCAGGGCGCCATCGACGAAACGGTGGAGTACGTCAAGCAGCGCAAGCAGTTCGGCCGGTCCCTGGCTAAGTTCCAGAACACACAGTTCCAGCTGGCTGACATGCAGACCAAGGTTGACGCTGCCAGACTGCTGGTGTATCGCGCCGCCATCGTCAAGGATCAGGGCGGAAAGTACAGCACGGAGGCCGCCATGGCCAAGCTGTTCGCATCGGAAACCGCGATGGAAGTTACCACCAAGGCTGTTCAGCTGTTCGGCGGTTACGGCTACACCCGGGAGTATCCGGTGGAACGCCTGATGCGTGATGCCAAGATTACAGAAATCTACGAAGGTACGTCCGAAGTTCAGAGAATGGTTATCTCTGGATCCATGATGAGGTAGCAGATATGAAAATAGCAGTATTAGTAAAACAAGTTCCGGATACCACGGAAATGCAGGTCGACAAGAATACCGGTACCCTGATCCGGACCGGCGTTCCCACCATCACCAACCCCGACGATCTGGCCGGTGTTGAGGCCGTTCTGCGTTTGAAGGACAAGAATCCCAATATCGAAATCACAGTCATCTCCATGGGACCCCCTCAGGCGGTCAGCATGCTGCGTGAACTGTACGCCATGGGCGTTGATCACTGTGCCCTGATCACAGACCGGGCTTTTGCCGGATCGGATACCTGGGCAACCTCCAACGTTCTGGCCAGAGCGCTGGAAGGCAAGGGATATGACCTCATCGTCTGCGGCCGCCAGGCCATTGACGGAGATACCGCACAGGTAGGACCTCAGGTAGCAGCCAAAATGGAACTGCCCCAGGTTACTTACGTGCAGGATGTCAAAGAAATGACTTCGGATAAGATTGTCGTCATCAAGGCGCTGGAAGATCGCATGGAAACCATCGAAATGAAGCTGCCCGGCGTCATCACCATGCTGGCAACCGCCATCAAGCCGAGATACATGAACATCGGAGGCATCTTTGAAGCCTTTGATAAAGAAGTCAAATGGGTTACCAACGCGGAGCTGAACCTGACCAAGGAGGAAGTCGGTCTGACCGGTTCTCCCACCAAGGTATTCAGATCCTTCGCCAATCAGAGATCTTCCGAAATTGAAGTCCTCAAGATTGACGCCAGCGAAGCCAAGAACCGGATTGTCAGCGTACTGTCCGAGCAGAACTTTATTTAGGGGGCAGGCAGATGAACTACAAAGATATTTTCGTTTTGTGTGAATTCCAGCATCATAAGCTGGTTGAAGCTTCCTGCGAACTGGTTTCCGAGGCTACCCGGCTCGTGGCCAAGCGCCCGGACCTGAACTACGACATCGTAGGCGTGGTCATCGGGGACGAACCGCAGAATCAGGTCAACGAGATTTTCCATTACGGCGCTGACCGGGTCATTAAGATTCACAACAATCACCTGAAAGAATACGACTCCGTGCTTTACACGGAACTGATTAAGCAGCTGATCGATCAGAAGCTGCCCGATGTTTTCCTGTTCCCGGCTACGGTTCTGGGCCGCGATCTGGCTCCCCGGATTGCCTCAGCCTGCACAACGGGTCTCACCGCTGATGCGACCAAGCTTGACCTGACCGAGGATACCAATTCCTCCCTGCTCATGGTTACCCGGCCGGCATTCGGCGGCAACCTCTTCGCTACCATCGTGTGCGAACGGACCAAGCCCCAGATGGCTACGATCCGTCCCGGCGTCATGGTTCTGAATGAGCGCAAGGCGCAGATCAATCCTCAGGTGGAAAACCTGACCCTCGAAGTTCCCGGCTATGAAGCCAGAACCAGAATCCTGGAAACCATCCACAAGGAACTCAAACATGCCGACATTACCAAGGCCTCCATCCTGATCTCAGGCGGCCGGGGCATTGGCGACAACTTCCATGTTCTGCGCGAAGCAGCCGACAAGATCGGCGCGGAAGTTTCCGGATCCCGTTCCGCTGTGGACGCGGGCTTCATCGACAAGGAACTGCAGGTCGGACAGACTGGCAAATCGGTTAAGCCGAAGATCTACATCGCCTGCGGCATTTCAGGAGCCGTCCAGCATCTGGCCGGCATGGAGAAGAGCGACTTTGTCATCGCGATCAACACCGATGAATCGGCGCCCATTTTCCAGGTGGCAAATCTGGGAATCGTCGGCGATGCCCTGGAGATCATTCCGATGGTCACCGAGGAAATTGCCCGTAAAAAGGCCAGCCACTTCCAAAGTTAATCGACTGAATTCCCCAGCGGCATGGCTCTGTTTCTCTGCCTCTGGGGAACTTTTGCTTAAAATCACTGGTTTGGGGCGGCCAGGTCAGAATTAGCCGCTTGCGGGAGTGAACTTCAGCTCCTGCAGCGGCGGAGGTCCGAACCGGCGACTCGGGGAGATTATTTGCTTTTCGAGCTATTTCCGGACCAGGAACATCTGATAGATGCGAAAGAATTGCGCAAGCTTAGCAATACATAGAAAGGATCAGCAACGCTCGCGATACGCGGAGCCTTGCCACGGTGGTGCAACGAATGAATAAACGAATTTCTTTGAATGATGCGATCGCAAAGATCGAGGACGGCCAGACGATCATGATCGGTGGTTTCCTGGCAGTGGGAACCCCGGAAAAACTGATCGACGCTTTGGTGGAAAGCGGCCGGAAGGACCTGACCATCATTGCCAATGATACATCTTATGTGGATCGGGGGATCGGCAAGCTGATTGTCAGTCGGCAGGTGAAAAAGGTTATTACCTCCCATATCGGGACGAATAAGGAAACCGGCAGCCAGATGCTCAGCGGCGAAACCGAAGTCATCCTGACTCCCCAGGGAACCCTGGTGGAACAGATCCGGGCAGCCGGAGCAGGTCTGGGCGGTGTCCTGACCAAGACCGGTCTGGATACCAGAGTGGAAGAGGGCAAGACCAAAATCGACATCGACGGCGAAACCTACCTTCTGGAAAAGCCGCTGAAGGCCGATGTCGCCCTGATTTTTGCCTCAAAAGCCGATGAGTTCGGCAATGCCACCTACCACGGTTCAACCCAGAACTTCAACATTGTCATGGCCATGGCGGCACAGACCGTGATCATGGAACCGGTGGAAATCGTACCGTTGGGCGGAATCAGCCAGGATGAGGTTCGCCTGCCTGGAATCTTTGTGGACTACATGGTGGAGGTATAAATGATGGATAAGGAACAGATGCAGAATTTTATCGCCCGGCGCGTGGCGCAGGAACTGAAGGACGGCGACCTGGTCAATCTGGGCATCGGACTGCCCACCAAGGTCAGCAACTTCGTTCCGGAGGGCATCAGTGTCACCTTCCAGTCGGAAAACGGCTTTACCGGGCTGGGACCCAACCCCCAGACCCCGGATCCCTATCTGGTCAATGCCGGTGGACTTCCGGCCACCATCCTGCCCCAGGGCGCGTTCTTTGACTCCGCCATGAGCTTCAGCATCATTCGCGGCGGCCATCTGGACATGACGGTTCTGGGCGCGCTTCAGGTCGACGAGAAGGGAAACATCGCCAACTACATGATCCCCGGTAAAATGGTCCCCGGCATGGGCGGCGCCATGGATCTGGTCGCGGGCGCCAAGACGGTGATCGTAGCCATGGAGCATACCAACAAGGGCGCTCACAAGATTCTGAAGGAGTGTCACCTGCCCCTGACCGCATCCCACGCAGTGGATCTGATCATCACGGAAATGGGCGTCATGAAGATTACCAAAGCGGGCATCGAGCTCACTGAAATCAATCCGGAGTACACGCTGGAGGATGTCCAGGCAGCCACGGAAGCCCAGCTGATCGTGAGCGATCACCTGAAGGTAATGAAAATTGACTAGAGTGCATTTTGAAAACCGGTCAGGCATCGGCCTGTTGACCCTGGATTCACCGGAGACCCCCAACTCCCTCAGCTCGGATTTCCTCGGCGAGATCCGCCAGGCGGTAGAGAGCCTGCCGGCGCTGGATGTTCTGATCATCACCGGCGTGGGCAAGAGCTTTGTGGCCGGGGCCAACATCAAGGAAATGGAAGCGCTCAATCCCCAGGAAGCGAAGGAATTCAGCCGGCGGGGACATGAAGTCTTCACCGCCATCGAGAATCTGCCCTGTCCGGTCATTGCCATGGTCAATGGCTTTGCCCTGGGCGGCGGCTGCGAACTGATGCTGGCCTGTGACCTTCGAGTCGCCAGCAGCCGGGCCAAGTTCGGTCAGCCCGAAGTGGGCCTGGGCATCATACCGGGCTTCGGGGGAACCCAACGCCTGACCCTGGCCGTGGGACCGGCCAAAGCGAAGGAACTGATCTACACCGGCCGGATCATCAAAGCCGAGGAAGCGCTGGCTATCGGTCTGATCAGTCAGATCGCGGAACCGGAAGAGCTGGAAGCCGCCGCGCTGACCCTGGCCCAGGAGATTCAGAAGAACTCCGCGGCCGCGGTCGGACAGGCCAAACGCGCCATGGCTCAGGGACTGGCAGAGGGCTTTGAAGCGGGACTGGCCGCTGAAGTGGAACGGTTTGCCGAATGTTTTGAGCACGGCGATCAGAAGGAAGGCATGACGGCATTTTTGGAAAAACGCAAACCTGCATTTGGAGGAAAATAGTATGAAAGTTGGAGTCATTGGAATGGGAACCATGGGAGGAGGAATTGCTCAGCAGTTCACCGCCTCCGGATTTGATGTGGTCGTAAAGGGCAGAAGCCAGGCTTCTCTGGATCAGGGCAAAGCTGCCATGGAAAAGCGTCTGGCCCGTTCCGTGGAAAAGGGGAAGCTGTCCGAAGCGGATCGCGACGCTCAGCTCGCTCGTGTCCGCTATGTCAGCGACATTCAGGAGCTGGCTGACTGCGATCTCATCGTGGAATCCATCCGGGAAGACATGGCATCCAAGAAAGAGTTTTTCAGCGCGCTGAACGAACTGGATCTCAAGGACACCATCATCGCGACCAATACCAGTTCCCTGTCCATCACAGAGCTGTCCATGCAGTACCGCTATCCGGAAAAAGTCATCGGCATGCATTTCTTCAATCCCGTCACCGCCATGAAGCTGGTGGAAGTGATCCGCGGCGTAGCCACAACCGATGAAGTCAATGACCGGATCGTGGAGATCTCCGCCCAGCTGGGCAAGACGCCGGTCCAGGTCCAGGAAGCGCCGGGCTTTGTCGTGAACCGCATCCTGATCCCCATGATCAACGAAGCGGTCGGCATCTACGCGGAAGGCATCGCCAGTGCGGCGGACATTGATACCGCCATGAAGCTGGGCGCCAACCATCCCATGGGTCCCCTGGAACTGGGCGACCTGATCGGACTGGATGTCTGCCTCTCCGTCATGGATGTCCTCTATGAGGAATTCGGCGACAGCAAATACCGCGCCCACAGCCTGCTGCGCAAGATGGTGCGCGGAAATCAGCTGGGTCGCAAGACCAAGCGTGGTTTCTACAATTATTAAGGATCTTGTTAAAAAATTATTGAAGAAAAGGTTAACACGGAGTATAATATTTTAGGATAGAGGTGCCAAAACGAGGTACCGGGCTTTCAGGGATGGGATAATCCGAAGTCCGGGAAGGCGTTAAGGCCGAAAGGGTTAATGTGTATCCCCGCATTATTCCTTGGTGGAAAGGCAAAAAGCTTACCACTGTCATGCTCAGCATGAAGCGCTATTCACAAGAAATTGTGAATAGCGCTTTTTGTCGTTTATTCCGCCAACAGAAGATAAAAATTTTCGAGTCGAAAAAACCATACAGAAGAGAAAGTCCGGGGAAGAAACAATTCCAGGTAAGAGAAAAAGAAAAAGAGAACATCAGGAGGGGAAGATTTTATGGAAGAAGTAATGATTCGAATGAGAATGAGTTCTCATGACGCCCACTACGGCGGGAATCTGGTGGACGGTGCCCGCATGCTGGGCCTGTTCGGCGATGTGGCGACGGAGCTGCTGATCCGCCGGGACGGGGACGAAGGACTGTTTGTCGCCTACGACAAAGTGGAATTCAAGGCGCCGGTTTATGCCGGGGACTATATTGAGGCAGTGGGCCGGATTGTGTCCGAGGGCAACAGCTCCCGCAAAATGGAATTCGAGGCCCGCAAGGTCATCGTGGCCAGACCGGAGATTTCGGCCTCGGCAGCGGATTTCCTGGAAGAGCCGGTGGTGGTCTGCATCGCTTCCGGAACCTGCGTCGTGCCCAAGGCCAGCCAGAGGAAATAGCATGGAGAAACTGATTATTACCGCTGCCATCTGCGGCGCGGAAGTGACCAAGGCGCAGAATCCAGCCGTACCCTATACGGTGGCGGAGATTCAGCGGGAAGCCAAATCGGCCTATGACGCCGGCGCTTCCATCATCCACCTCCATGTGCGGCGCGATGACGGAACTCCGACCCAGGACAAGGCCCGGTTTGAGCAATGCATTCAGGCGATCCGGGAAGTCTGTCCCGACGCCATCATTCAGCCTTCCACCGGCGGCGCAGTCGGCATGAGCGACCTGGAGCGGCTCCAGCCCACGGAAATCCCGGGCATCGAGATGGCCACCCTGGACTGCGGCACGCTGAACTTTGGCGGCGATGAAATATTCATCAATACGGAAAACACCATCAAGAACTTCGGCAAAATCCTCATCGAACGGGGCATCAAGCCGGAAATTGAAGTCTTCGACAAGGGTATGGTGGATTACGCCATTCGCTTTGCCAAACAGGGCTACATCAAGCAGCCGATGCACTTTGACTTTGTGCTGGGCGTTCAGATGACCGCGACCGCGCGGGATCTGGCGTTCCTGGTAGACAGCATTCCGGCCGGTTCCACCTGGACCGTTGCCGGCGTCGGCCGCAGCGAGTTCCCCATGGCTGCCTTGGGCATCGTCATGGGCGGTCATGTCCGCGTGGGCTTTGAAGACAATGTCTTCATGGCCAAAGGCGTGCCGGCTCAGTCCAATGGTGAACTGGTCAGCCGCGTGGTAAGAATTGCCCAGGAACTGGGACGTGAAATCGCTACCCCCCGGGAAGCAAGACGAATTTTAGGCTTGGAGGAGAAATAAATGGCACAGGGAAATAAGTACGGCATGCATCGGGTGTTGGAACCCAAAGGGGTTATGCCTCAGACCGCCGTTAAAATAGACAACAACATGGATATCTACGACAATGAGATCCTCATTGACGTCATCGCCTTGAACATCGATTCCGCCAGCTTCACGCAGATCGAAGAAGCATCCGAACACGATACGGCGCGGATCGCTGACATGATCCGCCAGATCGTGGACGAGCGCGGCAAAATGCAGAATCCGGTCACCGGTTCGGGCGGCATGCTCATCGGTACCGTGGAAAAAATAGGCTCGGACCTGGACATCGACCTGAAAGTCGGCGACAAGATCGCGACACTGGTCAGCCTGTCCCTGACCCCGCTGCGCATTGACGAAATCACCAACATCGAACCGGACATCGACCGCGTCACCATCAAGGGCAAGGCCATTCTGTTCGAGTCCGGCATCTACGCCAAGCTGCCCGAAGACATGCCCGAGTCCCTGGCGCTGGCGGCCCTGGATATCGCCGGCGCGCCGGCACAGACCGCCAAGCTGGTCAAACCCGGCGACAGCGTCCTGATCCTGGGAGCAGCCGGCAAGAGCGGACTGATGTGCTGCTATGAGGCCAAGAAGCGGGTCGGACCCACCGGCCGCGTCGTCGGCCTGGATTACGGCGAAGCCGCCCGCGAGAAACTGGAAAGCTACGGCTTCTGCCATGAAGTCATCATCGGCGATGCCACCAAGCCCATCGAAATCCTGGAGAAGGCACTGGCTGCGAACAACGGCCGGGAATACGACCTCTCCATCAACGTGGTAAACGTCCCCAATACAGAAATGTCCAGCATCGTTCCGGTCAAGGACGAAGGCACCGTCTACTTCTTCAGCATGGCCACCAGCTTTACCAAAGCAGCTCTGGGCGCGGAAGGCATCGGCAAGGACATCACCATGATCATCGGCAACGGCTACACCAAGGGCCATGCTGAAATCACTCTGGAAGAACTGAGAGAATCCGAGACCATGAGAAAAATTTTTGAAGGGACGTACAAATAATGAATAATATCGCCGCTGAAAATAGAAAGAAGCTGTTCCCCAATGTATCCGAGGCTGACTGGAACGACTGGCACTGGCAGCTGAAAAACCGCCTGGAATCCATGGACGACCTGCACAAGTTCGTCAACCTGACCGAAACCGAGGAAAAAGGCGTGGCCGAAACCCTGAAGACACTGCGCATGGCGATTACGCCTTACTACCTGACCCTGATCGACTTCAACGATCCCTATGATCCGGTCAGACGGCAGGCAATTCCCCTGGAACTGGAAGTACACCGCTCGAAAGCGGATCTGCTGGATCCTCTCCATGAGGATGAGGATTCACCGGTACCGGGACTGACCCACCGCTATCCGGACCGCGTGCTGTTCCTGGTGACGGACCAGTGCTCCATGTACTGCCGCCACTGCACCCGCCGCCGCTTTGCCGGCCAGCACGACGCCCCGGTGAAGAAGGAACAGATCGACGGCTGCATTGAGTACATCCGCCAGCATCCCGAAGTCCGCGATGTCCTCCTCTCCGGCGGAGACGCGCTCCTGATCCGGGATGAAATGCTCGAGTATATCATCTCCAGCCTTCGCGCCATTGAGCACGTCGAGATTATCCGCATCGGCAGCCGGGTTCCCGTGGTCATGCCCCAGCGCATCACCGACGATCTGGTCAACATGCTGAAGAAATACCACCCGATCTGGCTGAACACCCACTTCAACCATCCCAATGAAATCACCGAGGAATCCAAGGCAGCCTGCGCCCGCATGGCCAACGCCGGCATTCCTCTGGGCAACCAGTCCGTTCTGCTGCGCGGCGTCAATGACTGCGTCCACACCATGCGCAAGCTGGTGCACGAACTGGTCAAGATCCGGGTGCGCCCCTACTACATCTACCAGTGCGACCTGTCCCTGGGACTGGAACACTTCCGGACCACCATCAGCAAGGGCATCGAGATCATCGAAGGCCTGCGCGGCCATACCTCCGGCTACTGCGTGCCCACCTTCGTCGTGGATGCCCCCGGCGGCGGCGGCAAGATTCCGGTTATGCCCGACTATGTCATCAGCCGCAACGAAAAGCGCGTTGTCCTGCGCAACTACGAAGGCGTCATTACCACCTACGAGCAGCCCGGACACTATGAAGAAGAGTGCCACTGCGAGGAATGCAAGGATCTGAACAAGAAACTGGTTGGAGTATCCGGTCTTTTGGCCGGCAACCGGATCTCCCTGGAACCCGCCAACCTGGAGCGTCACAAAAGGAATGATTAGACCATGCTAAAGGAAGCCCTGCGGCAGGCGAAGAGCATCGCCATCGTCGGCCTGGAAAAGAATACCGGCAAGACCACGGTGCTCAACCACCTGCTCGATGTCATCGGTGAGGAACGAACGCTGTTCCTCACCAGCATCGGCTATGACGGGGAATCCGTGGATCAGGTAACTGGCACCCACAAACCGCGGATCTTCGTTTCGGCGGGGACTTTGATCGCCACGGCCCGGAGCGTACTGCCCCGCTGTACCGTGGACAAGGAAATTCTACAGACCACCGGCCTTGCCACTGCCATGGGCGAGGTCATTCTGTTTCGTGCCCTGGATGACGGCTATGTCGAACTGGCCGGACCTCCCGCCATAGCCGACATGAAGAAACTGGTGGAAGCGGTCCGCCGGGACTATGAGGTGCTCCCGCTCATTGACGGTGCCCTGTCCCGCCTGTCCAGCGCCGGTCACGGCCTGGCCGATGAGGTCATTCTTTGTACCGGCGCCAGCGTCGACGCCAGCTTTCAGCGCGTCATGGACAAGACCCTGATGACCGCGGCTCAGCTGAGCTTTCCCAAAGCCAGCCAGGACGTGGATTTTTCCCAGGCGGATGCCTGGCTGTTGGGGGAGGAGGCTGTCGCTTTCCCGGCCGCTCAGACCAGTAAGCACAATTCGCTGATCAGCCGGATCCTCAAGGCCTGGCAGGCCGAGCCGGTGCTGGCCCTGAAGGGGCTGCTGTCCGAAGCCATGGTCCGGGAACTGCTCCAGTGGAAGGAATTCCGGGGCAGGACCGTGATCCTGGAGGACGCCACCCGGCTGATGGTCACTCCGGCCACCTTCCAGAAGCTCAAGCAGCGCCACATTACCTTTGAAGTGCTGCAGCCGGTCCGGCTGCTTTGCATCGCCCTGAATCCGACCTCTCCGCGCGGCCGCCTGTTTGATGAGGTCCGGGCCCGGGAGATTCTGGAAGTCAGCGGCATCCCCGTACTCAATGTCAGGAGGGAACGCGATGAATTTAAACGCCAGTCAACGTAAACTCATCGGGCTGGACTATGTCCTGGAGCGGGTCAACACCATGACGCCCTTCGGCGAGCAGCGCAAGCGGTCCTTCAGGACCTGGCAGCCCGGCCAGGAGGCGGACCTGAGGCAGGAGCACGAGGAAATCGACAAGTGCATGGCTTACCTGGAAGCAGGCGCCCTGCGCGAGATGATGCACCTGTTCTGCCAGCTCAAGGACATTTCAGGCTCCGTGGAGCGGCTCAGCCGCAATGACGTCCTGGATGAGGTGGAATTTTTTGAAATCAAGCTGTTTGCCGCCTACTGCCAGCGGGTCCGCCGGCACCTGGCCAAACTGAATTTAGCCATTGACCTGAAGGATCTGGCGCCGGTTTCCCGGCTGCTGGATCCGGAGGGCACCGGACTGTTAACCTTTCATTATTACGATGCCTATTCGCCCCTGCTCAAGGAACTGCGCCAGGCCAAGCGTCAGCTGGACCGGCGCGGCCGGCAGCATCCGGATTATCCCGGGGAAGCGCAGCGTCTGTCCGAGGAACTGGAAGAAGTGACCTGGCAGGTGCGCCAGAAGCTGTCCGCCGGTCTGGAAGAGTGGGCACCAGCGCTGCTTGGCAACATGCAGGAGCTGGGCAGACTGGATCACCGGATTGCCAAGGCGGACTACGCCCGCAAGCATGCCTGTGTCCGGCCGGCCTTTGCCCAGACCAGCTGCCTGTGCGTCGACCAGATGGTCAATCCCATGGTCGAAGCCATCCTGAAGGAGAAAGGCAGCCGGATGGAACCCCTGACGCTGAGCCTGACCCCAGGCAGCGCCATCCTGACCGGCGCCAACATGGGCGGCAAGAGCGTCACCCTCAAAACCTTCCTTCTCCAGGTGGAACTGTTCCGCCTGGGGTATTTCCTGCCCTGCCGCGCCGCCAGCCTGAAGCTCCCGGACTTTGTCCACTACGGAGCGGAAGACGGCCAGGACGTGACCCGGGGGCTCTCCAGCTTCGGCGTGGAGGTCCTGGAGATCAACCAGATCCTGAAGCAGGCGGAAACGGGCTGCGGGCTGATCCTTCTGGATGAGCCGGCCAGGGGCACCAATCCTCTGGAAGCCCAGGCCATTGTGAAGGCGCTGTGCCGCCATTTCAAGGCCGGGGACGACTATTTCTTCCTGGCTACCCATCTGCCGGATCTGCCGGAAGAGGGCATGCGCCACTTCCAGATCATGGGCCTGAAGAACTTACTGCAAGACAACATCAAAGAGTGGAGCGGCAAAGAGCCCAAAGATGCCATTGCCGCTCTGGAACGAAATATGGATTACCGGATCCGGGAAGTGTCTTCCACTGCGGAAGTGCCCAAAGAAGCCATCCACGTGATGGAATTTTTGGGAACGGATCCGGATCTCATGCGGGAAATCAAACAAATCCTAGGAGATGACTATGAGCAAACTGAACTTAAATGAATCGACCATCGCCGAGGCCAGATCCCTGGCCAGGGCCATCGCCGAGGACACCCAGACCTTCGTCGAGCGTCACACCACCGTAACGGTGGAGCGGACCATCTGCCGGCTGCTGGGCATCGACGGCATCAATGAAGACCAGGTGCCGCTGCCCAATGTCGTGGTGGATCACCTGAAAGCCAAAAACGCACTGGCCGCCGGCGTCAGCTTCTATCTGGCCAACGCCATGATTCAGACCGGCAAGACGCCCCAGGACATCGCGGAAGCCATTGACCGGGGCGAACTGGATCTGACTACCCTGCCGGTGGCGCCCCAGGCCGACATCGTCAGCACCATCACCCCCCTGGCTCAGGCAGCAGTTGCCAGAATCAAGGCCAACCGCGAGATCCGGGAAGACTATCTGGACCGCTACGGCGACAAGACCGGACCCTACCTGTACCTGATCGTAGCCACGGGCAATATCTATGAGGATATCGTCCAGGCCAAGGCGGCAGCCCGGCAGGGCGCCGACGTCATCGCCGTCATCCGCACCACCGGTCAGAGCCTGCTCGACTATGTGCCCTACGGCGCCACTACAGAAGGCTTCGGCGGAACCGTGGCCACCCAGGAGAACTTCCGCCTGATGCGGGCTGCCCTGGATGAAGTAGGGGAAGAGCTGGGCCGCTACATACGCCTGTGCAACTACTGCTCCGGCCTGTGCATGCCGGAAATCGCCGCCATGGGTGCCATGGAACGGCTGGACGTCATGCTCAACGATGCCCTGTACGGCATCCTGTTCCGGGACATCAACATGAAGCGGACCATGATCGACCAGTACTTCTCCCGCATGATCAACGGCTATGCCGGCGTCATCATCAACACCGGAGAAGACAACTATCTGACCACAGCCGATGCCTTTGAAGAAGCCCATACGGTGCTGGCCTCCCAGTTCATCAACGAGCAGTTCGCGCTGCTGGCCGGCCTGCCGGAACAGCAGATGGGACTGGGGCACGCCTTTGAAATGAACCCGGACCTGCCCAACGCCTTTGTCTACGAAATCGCTCAGGCTCAGATGGCCCGGGAGATCTTCCCCCAGGCGCCCTTAAAGTACATGCCGCCCACCAAGTTCAAGACCGGCGACATCTTCCGGGCACAGGTTCAGGATACCCTGTTCAACATCGTGACCATCCTGACCCAGCAGAAGATCCACCTGCTCGGCATGATCACCGAAGCCATCCATACCCCCTTCATGTCCGAACGGGCCATTTCCATTGACAACGCCTCCTACATTTTCCGCACCATGGCCGACCTGGGAGAAGAAATTACCTTCAAGGAAGACGGAATGGTGCAGACCCGGGCGAAAAATGTCCTGGAAGACGCCCGCAATATCCTGAGTGATATTCAGCGCGAAGGACTGTTCCTGACCCTGGAGCAGGGCAAGTTTGCCGGCATCAAGCGCGGCCAGGACCGCGGCAAGGGACTGGACGGCGTCGTTCAGAAGGACAGCAGCTACTTCAATCCGTTTATCAGTCTGTTACTGGGAAGAGGTGAATAAATGAGCTCCGGATTATACAGCACAAAAGCCAAGGATTACAATCAGCACTTTGACCGGACCCGGGTCAGCCCCTACGGCGACACGATGAATGACGGCCAGGTGCAGCTCAGCTTCACCCTGCCCATCAAGGATGACGACCGCGGAGCCGAAGCGGCCAAGCAGCTGGCCATCAAGATGGGAATTCCCGATCCGCTGATCGCTGCCCATATTTCCCTGGACGAGGAATTTACCAATTATGTCGTTTTCGGCGCGGTCAGCCATACCGTGAACCTGGATGAGATCAAGGTCGAGGTCATCGAGCAGACCGTTCTGTCCATGCCGGAAACCGATGACTTCATTCGGGACCGGATCGGCCGCAAGATTGTGGTAGTCGGTGCCAGCACCGGTACCGATGCCCATACGGTGGGCATTGACGCCATCATGAACATGAAGGGCTATGCCGGCCACTACGGGTTGGAGCGCTATGACATGATTGAGGCCGTCAATCTGGGCTCCCAGGTACCCAATGAGGAATTCATCGAGGAAGCCATTCGTCTCAAAGCCGATGTCCTCCTGGTTTCCCAGACGGTGACCCAGAAGGATGTCCATGTGGCCAACATGACGGAACTGGTGGAACTTCTGGAAGCCAAAGGCATCCGGAATCAGATCATCCTCATCGCCGGCGGCCCCCGCATCAGCAACGACCTGGCCAAGGAAATCGGCTTCGATGCCGGATTCGGGCCCGGAAAGTACGCCGATGATGTCGCCACCTTCTTCTGCAACGCCATCGTAGAACGCCATCTGGCGTAACCGCCGCATAATAAAAGACAGCAGCCCCGACGCCGGAACAGCGTCGGGGCTGCTTGCGTCCGGACCAGATCGGACAGGTACGAAACGGCGGTTGAGAGGGGGCTGGTGCGGGCGCTCGGTCAGCTACGGAAGAAAATTGCCTTCGTTCAGGACCTGAGCACTGTAGAGAAAGAGGACATCCTGACCGTGAAAGTCGATCAGCTGATCCAGTCGGGATGCAGAAAGGTAGCGCAGATCGATGAGGGTGATGCGGGCATACCCTTCAGCCAGGAGCGGAATCAGGCTGGAGCCGAAGGAGTCGCGGAAGACGAGGAGTTCGCGGGGATTGGAGCTGGCAGGATTCTCCAGGGTCAGCAGCGGTTTGGGTCCGGACAGAAAGAGGGAATAGGGATCGGGTCCGCCGGCAGCGGCCGGATCATAGAGGCTGCTCCACCGGCTGGTCTCGTGGTCATAGACCCTTACTCCGGAGAGAATCTCATTGGTCAGACAGCGCAGGGTGTCCGGTTCCATGGCCAGTGCCGACTGGGACTGGTAGACGCCATGGAAGGGCGCGTCGAGGGTTTCGGTCTGCCAGGTTTCGGACAGGGATGTCCCCATCCGCCGGGCCAGATCCGCGGCCAGATCCGGCAGCATTTCCTGGCGCCAGTGCAGGTCGGTGCGGTAAAAATGCTCCAGAGTCAGCTGGTCTTTCAGATCCAGCACGGTGCAGCCGGACAGCTCTTGCCGCAGCAGATCCGCCAGGTCCTGGTGACTCACGGAAGGGACACCGGCATCAGAAGCCAGATATTGAGCTTTGTCCGGAATCAGGGCGAACCAGATTCGGCCTGCGCTGGCGGACAGCTGCGTCCGGATGAGATCTGAGAACAGGGCGGCTTTTCGCCGGATTCCAGCGGGATCCAGCGGTTCTTCGAGTTTTCCGGCGATGCCCTGATACAGATAGATGCCGTGCTGGTCGCTCTGGCGCAGGAGCTTAGACGAAACCAGGGCCTTGAGACGGCGCAGATTGTCCCGCAAGGGGAACTGATCCTGCAGGTAGGGTTCAAACCGGGACATGTAGAACCCGGACGCTACATTCGCAAGGGTCAGCACTGGGCGCTGGTTCAGGAGCCGGCGTTCACTCCAGGACATGTCACCGGCGGGACTCAGCGCCGACCAGATGCTGAAGACGAGGGCATATCCGGCCAACAGACCGATCAGCAGACGCTGCCTGAATTTTTCCATAGGGCCTCCTTAAAAGCGGAAATATAAAAACGGGTTAAAGCTGCCGTCCACCAGGAAGGCGGTGATGCAAACGGCCAGGCCCAGCAGAAACGGGGGTTCCGTCAGCTGAATCGCCAAGCCGGCGCGGCTGCCCTCCAGGGCGCGGCAGGTGCGGGCGGGCCATGGGGTGGAGCCAAGGGCTGCCACGATCAGGAGCCAGCCATAACTGCGCAGCTGATACCAGGCAGTGGGGGAGACAAGGGGCAGATCGCCGGCGCCGAACAAACCGCTGATCCGGGTCCAGGCCAGCGTCAGATTCGTCGAATCAAACAGGACGAAGCTGACCGCAATCAGCAGCAGGACATAGACATGGCGCAGCCCCCCGATTTTTTCCAGAATCCGGCTGAGCCAAAGCTTCTCCGCCAGCAGGACCAGGGCAAAGCCCAGTCCCCACAGAACGAAGTTCCAGGCGGCTCCGTGCCACAGGCCCGTCAGACCCCACACCAGAATCAGATTCCGGATCCAGCGGGGCCGACTGCAACGGTTGCCCCCCAGCGGCACATAGACATAATCGCGAAACCAGGTTCCCAGGGATATGTGCCAGCGCCGCCAGAAGTCCGTGATGCTGCGGGCGGTGAAGGGATAGTTGAAATTCTCCATAAAGGAGAAGCCCAGGAGCTTGCCCAGTCCAATGGCCATGTCGCTGTAGCCTGAGAAGTCATAATAGATCTGCAGACAGAAGGCCGCAGCGTAGAGCCATAAAAACAGCAGGGACGGATCCCTGGTGGTGCGGGCGGTTTCAACCAGGCTGCCCAGGGTATTGGCCAGCAGGACTTTCTTGCCCAGTCCCAGGAGAAACCGGCGCAGGCCAAGCGCTGCATCGGCCAGACTCACGGAGCGGCGTTCCAGCTGAGGCTGGATGTCGCTGTAGCGGACAATGGGCCCGGCGACGAGCTGGGGAAACATAGTGATGTAGGCGCCCAGGTCCACCAGCCGGCGCTGGGCCGGAACCGTTCCGCGATACACATCGAGGGTATAGCTGACCATCTGGAAGGTATAAAAGCTGATGCCGATGGGCAGCTTCAGGCCCAGCGGCAAAAAGGCAGTTCCGGTCAGGGCGGAGAGCGTCGCGAGCAGAAAATCCGCATATTTAAACAGAGCCAGGGCACCCAGGGAAACCACCAGAGATGCCGTGAGCCAGAAGCGTTTTCGGGATTTCGGACGGTCTTCGATGGCCCGCCCCGTCCACCAGCCTGCCAGCAGGCTGAGCAGCAGGAGCCACAGCGAACGCGGCTCCCCCCAGCCATAAAAGACCAGGCTGACCAGAAGGAGTGCCCCGTTCTGCCATCGGGCGGGCACCGCATGACAAAGCAGCAGTGCCGCCGGCAGAAAGCAGAATAAGAAGGTGATGCTGGAAAATACCATACCGCGCCTACCGGATCGGTTCCTCCACCAGGACTTTGGCTTCCCCGAAGGCATCCAGGACTTGGGTTTTGAACGTCTCAATGATCTCGGAATGGCCAAAGGCTGAAATGGCAATATCGCCCACGGACAGGATGATCAGCTGTTCCGGGAATCCGCACATCCACTGGCGCTTCTGAATGTTCGCCTGAAGCTGTTCCGCCAGATCCTTCACTTTGGCCGGATCCTTGACCCGGAAAGCGCCGGCGGTAAAGGTATTGGCGTTCATCATGTGCATCAGGGAGGCGGCATCGGCAATGTCCGCTCCGGCGGACTGCGGCAGGCCGAGGATGCTGTCTGCCATGGCCGGATCCTCCAGCGAAAAGGCTCCGGGGCCCTTCATGGTGGAATTGGCTTCGGAAGGATCGCCGCCGGCGGCAGGGAACTGATCACTTTCCGGATAGGCGGCCCAGATCGTTTGAAGGAGTTTCAGCGCGCTGGCCGATGAACCGGCTTCGGCTTTCGTTGCCGTCGGCGCGGTCTGAGGTTGAGTGGCCGGCTGAGTGTTCAAAACGGTCTGGGTGGAAGTGGCCGGTGCCTGAGTGGAGACAACGGCGGGCTTTGTAGCAGGTGAAGTGGCAGGCGTCGGGGCGGCGCAGGCAGAGAGCGTCAGCGCCAGGGTGAGGGGCAGAATCAGTCCAAGGGTTTTCATCTTATTCATAGTAAATATTCCTCCGTTTTCTTGGTGCACGGCCAGGTCGACAGGCGTCCGGCCATGCGGTCAGGTGTTGGGGACACAGACTGAGAAAGGGGAGGAAGCGGGTCAGGGCAGCTGTGACAGCTGCCAGGTTCCGTCAGCGGTTTGGGTCAGGAGAATCTCGAGACAATCGCCATCACCGGAAATCAGCAGACGGAAGGGCCCGGGCTGAGCCGGATCGATGGTCCAGTAAAGGTCCAGCACTCCCGCAGCCTCGGAGCGGGTGCCGTCCTCCAGCACAACTGCACCGGCATCGGTCCGGGCAAAGAGGAGTCCGCTTTCGGCTTCCACTTGACGGGGCTCATCCAGCTCCAGGCGAAGGGGCAGAGTCAGGCCGGGAAAGCTTCGCGGTCCTGAGGTGGCGGGGGAAGGCAGGTTGGACAGGTCCCCCAGATTGAAGGCGGTCGCTGTGAGAACCTGGTCCTGGAAACGGGCCACCACAGCGGGCTGGGTCCAGGAAGACCAAAGGAACAGGAGTGCCAGGGCGACGACAGCAGTCAGCGGCCAGGCCTTGCGCCACCAGGGGCTGGGCCTGACCTGACGGGCTTCTTCGATCCACTCTTCGTCCATTTCGGTCAGCGCTTTGGCCAGATCCAATCGATTCATTGCATGATCTCCTCCTTTTCCAGAAAATGCCGGAGGCGGTTTCGCGTCCGGAACAGGCTGGATTTCACCTGACTCTCGCTGCAGTGAAACTGCCGGGCGATGGTCTGGATGGCATCACAGTAAAAATAGCGGCAGACAAACATGCTTCTTGCCTGGGCGGATTGAGTCCCCAGGAATCGATTGATCCCCTCCGTCAGCTGCCGAATGGCCAGAGCCTGATCCAGTCCGCCGGAATCCGGAATGCAGGGCAACAGTTCATCCAGCGAGGGTTCGAATTCACCGCCCCCACGCTTCAAAGCCTGCCGCTCCTCCAGTCGGTTGATGGCCAGATTTCGCGTAATCTTCCCCAGAAATGCCCACAGACGATTCGGCCGATGCGGCGGCATCGCCTGCCAGGCCCGAAGGTAGGTATCATTGACACACTCCTCGCTGTCCTGCGGATCCCACAGGATATTCACCGCGATGCGAAGGCAGTAAGGGCCAAACCGCCGGGCGGTTTCACCAATTGCCTCCTCCGACCGCCGCCAGTAAAGGTCAACGATCTGTTCGTCTTCCATCTTCCATTCTCTCCTCTCAGTCTTGTCCCCAACCATATAGACCGGATTTCGACCCTTTGGTTGCATCCTCAATAAAAAAACTTTCAGTAATATTAAAAAAACTTTTCAGTCATATATTCCCCGACTCCACCATCGGCTCCCCCCATGATGCTCCACCCACAGGGTAACCATAGACTTCACCCATAAGATCAAAACAGGCGCCTTCCCGCATGAGCTTCCATCCGATGGGTCAATTCATCCGAACTCCGACCCACGAAGTCCCACTGCCATGATTCGAAACTCCTGGATACAGGATCCCAAGAGCAATTTCAACAGGACAAAGGCCATCAGGAACAAGTTCACCATGAACAGTTCACCATCAATCTGAACTCAGAGAAAGCTGCAGGAAAGTCGGCCGCAGGACAGTCTTGTTCGATCATAGCCTATTTTCCAGTGGAAAAAAAGTTAATAAAGATGACAAATCAAGGCATCATCAGCAGGAAACCAGAAAAGGGTTTTTATTTTTACAGCGCAGTGGCCGCGGCAGTGTTTTCTGGATAGCTTGGGATCGAAGCGGACGGAAGAAAGCCCTGAATTTCGCAATCTTATGCGGAACTCAGGGCGAATGGGAGAGCATGTTCATTTGGGCTTACCGTCTGAACCATCCGATTATGGTATGTCGAATTCAGTACTCACCCCGAAGTTATTATTTTCTTCGGACATTTGCTTGGTCAGTCGGTATCTGCCTTGAGGCAGAATTCCAAAATGTCGGTTCAGATCCGTGGTTTCTTCAAACGAACCATGGGATTTCAGCGAATAGGCGATGGTGCGGTATGGGATTACCTTTGGGTCTGTGACCCATTTTTGACCATCCCACTTCTCCAGCATGATGTATTCCCCATACTCAAACACACGATCCGTCAGATTTTCATACGTTATTTTCAGAAGATGACCCCGGCTTAGTTCAGCTTTGCCTTTGACATAATTCAGATTGGGCACTATTTTTGTGATCGTCGGAGTTCCGGACGGATCCGCAGTAGCGACTTCTCCGGACGACGGCGCAGCCTCGTTTTGCTTGGGAGTTGTTTTTTGGGTTGCTGCGGGGGCATTCACGCCCTTCAGGCTGCAGGAGCCAAGGCATGCCAGACCGAGCAGAAGTGCGGTGAATCGAGCGATCTTTTTTCGGATAAGCATTTCAGAACCTCCTCTGTCATCAGATTTCGAGAAGCATTTTCCCATTACGTTCACTTTAGTAGGTTCAACCAGGTGCAAAGTAACATATAAATAACAAAAGGATGCGGACAAAAATAACTGATTGTTTGATAATGGGAAGAGCCTCTGACAGGAACCTGAATCACCAGGCGATACACATCGAATGAGGGACTTCCTTACCGAACGATCAAATTTTCAATGGGTTTATTTCAACTATTCAGGAAAGAGCACCAAGGTTCAATCGTCATCAGGATAAGTCCTTGCCACCGGATGATTTCTCAGATGCTAATTCAATAAAGTGTGCGGCAGTTCTCGGAGAAGATCCTGTCCGAAGCAACGAATGATGTTTCTCGGAGGATCAGAACCCGATGAAATGAGAAGATCCTCTCGGAGAATCAGACTCTGAAACAGTAAGGGCGATGATTCGATCAAGTTCTTAACGTTTCGTGAAAGTTACAAGCTCGGGGGATCGTACAGAACGGATGGACCGGAGCGAAGCCATATTAGAGGCTGATGGAACAGGTTGTACCTTAAAAAGGAGACGGATGAAAAGTAGTATAATAAAGTTGCAGAAAGATGGATGGTTCAATGGCCAGCCAGGTCTTCCCGCCTTTGCCTTGGCCGTCCGATCCCGGATGGACAAGAATCTGGAAGGAGTGAACGTCAATGAAAAGGAAGTTAGCAGGTCTGCTTGTCACTGCGTTGCTTCTCATCGGCGGCTGTACTGAGAAAGAACTGAGCACTCCGTTTCAACTGACTGTAATACCCCAGGAACTGAAAGGATTTTCGATTTCCGGACAGGAAATTCACTATCTGGTTACCGTGAGTGAGGAAGCAAAGACCGATCCTGTCACCATGTCTGCCACATCCGAGGACGCTGAGATCAAAGTGGTTCAGCAGAACATTGTTGAAGGAAAAGTTGCTGAAGTGATCGCTGTGCCAAAGCCCGCCAGCGTCGGAAAGTCGGTGAAAGTCAAAATCGAAGGCAAGCGGGGATCCATTGCCAACAGCCAGACCATGACCTTTGACGTGATCGAGGGCGAGGATGACCGCAAGGACAGAGCGAAGGAATTGCTGGACCCCTTCATCACCTATCTGGCTGAGACGCATCCGGAGTACAAAATCACCAAGGATACCCTTTGGACCGGAACCATGGTCAGCCCCCAGTGGCTGGTTGTGGCCCACTACCTCTTCTTTTCTGATGAATGGGAAATCCATCTGGAGTGGCACATCATGATCCCGCCCTCGGACTGGGCCAGAATCGATCTGCGCCATCGCGCTGACCAGACAAAGCCTTCGGCTGCATATGAAATATCCTCCGTCAGCCAGAACGCCGCACCGGCACCCATGGAAGTGCCCACTGAAATCTGGCGCTGAGCCGATTCTAAACACTGGAGCCACCATATCACAGAGAGGAAAATCAGATGAATGACACCTCAGCAGACGCACGTCTCCCCGGACGAGAGACGTGCGTCTGCTCTGTTGCTGCGGAATTTGTTTGATCGGTGCGGTTTTTCCTGAGAGAGGATATGAGCGGGAAGCACCAGTTGTCCCTGAGTTTGGGAGTTAGCGTCAATAAAATAAAGATTTCAAGTCTGCACGGAGGTGCCCTATGTACGTGGCAATTACCGGTTCCGGCAAGTATCGTGTCATTCAATTTCGGGAAGAGAAACGGATTCCTGGTTCTAATCAAAAAAAGATCAATGTCATTGAGACCCTTGGCAACTACGAAGAGATGTTGGCTCAAGACCCGGATGTCATTATCAAGTTAAAAGTAGAAGCGCGCAGGCGTACGCTTGAAAAAAAACCTCCCATGCCCCTTTGACAGCATCTTTGTCCATTCAGGAGTTAGATGATCAATCGGAAGTCACACAAAGCTACCGCTTTGGTCATAGCATGATCCTGAAGCTTTGGGAGACGCTGAAACTGGATCAACTGTTTACGAAAACCATCGGCAAACGGGACCAACAGGAGGTCATGGACATGATTTTCTATCTCTGGTTCACCGTTTGATGGATCCATCCAGTATCCTTGCCTGTTCAAAGGATCAAGTGGACTTTGCAGGGGTAGCTGAGATGAAACTTGACCGGCTCTATGATGTGCTAGACGTCTTAGATGCGTCCAAGGATGAGCTCATATCCCATTTGGTCAAGTTCTTTGAGAAGAACACCAATCGGAAAAGCAACCGCGGCTATTACGATGTTACGACCTATTCCTTTGAAAGTACTCGCTGGGGCGAACTGAGGATGTTTGGATTTTCCAAGGAATATAAAAACAATGAGGTCCAGGTCGTCATGGGACTCCTGATCGACAACAACGGGATCCCTGTGACCTATGAGCTGTTCCCAGGAAACACCATGGATCAGAGCACTCTGATCACTGCTGTTGAACGTCTTCGTGAGCTCTACCGGATGGAAAAAATCACCATCATCGCTGATCGCGGATTCAATTTGGAATACCTATGCAAAGCAGGTCAAGACTTTGTTATCAGCTACACGCTGAAACGCTCCTCCAAGGAATGCAAAAAGCTGGTGTGGAACGAGGCCGGTTGGACTCAAATCGTCGATCCAACGACAGGTGAACTGATACGGAAAGAAAAAGTTGTGACGCAGGAATTCAAGTATAAAGTGCCTCTGACTGAGGAAGAAATGGAAAAGTGCCAGTAGCAAACCGGGAAGACCACGTAAGACGAGAGAGGAGAGCATTCCGGTCAAGATCCACCTGACCTGGACCGCCAGCCGAGCGAGCAAAGATTACGCGGATCGGCAGCGAATGCTGGAGAAGCTGCACAAGAAAATGGACAAACCCTAGCAGATGAAAGCCTCGCTCAAACGAGGCGTCAACCAGTTTCTTGAGATGGAACTGGATACCTCGGGCTGGAAGATCAGTGAAGAAAAAGTCAGAGATGCTGAGCAATATGACGGATACTACGCAGTCATAACGAACAACCTGGCCTTGACCACTGAGGAAGTCACAATGTGCTACCATGGCTTGTGGAAGATCGAAGAGAGCTTCCGAGTCCTCAAGACAGATTTGGAAGCAAGTCCGGTGTACGTGCACACCGACAAACACATCAGAGGCCACTTCGTCTTGTGTTTCCTTGCTTTATGCATAGTCCGCTACACCGAGTATCTGGTAGTGGAACATGAAATGTCGCCGATGTCAGCAGGGGTGTTGATGGATACCCTAGAGGAGCCCAGGGTAGTGGTTCAGGGTACATTCCCAGACATCATCCTGACACCCATCCAGGTATCAAATACTTATCTGAAGTTGCACAAGATCCTTGGAATGAAACCTTTGCGAAAGAACATGATCCTAACCCAATTCCGAAGTGTAACCAAGGTCGATTTGATGAGGAACTTAAAATAACAGGACAAAAAAACGCCCTTGAAATCGCTCTAAATGAGTGACTTCAAGGGTTTTGACACATTCAACTCCCAAACTCAGGAGAGAGGATATGAGCGGGAAGCACCACTGGCCCGTTGACCATAACCGGACGATCCGACGACCCCTGAGAGGACCACGGGAGGTTTGATTTCTTTTTTTATAAATGTTTCAGATTTTTGTCAGATTGTGAGAGACTCCTGCGAATTAAAAGGCAAAGAGAGGTGATCCTATGGACGATGCGCAGCTGATGAAGGCCATTGGCAAAGATCCCGGGAAAGGCTGGGAACTACTGATCCATCAATATTCGGGGCTGCTCTGGCATATCGCCGGAGGGATTTTAAGAGATCCCGAAGATATCGAAGAAACGGTCGCGGATGTATTTGTGGAGGCCTGGCAGAACTGGCACCGGTTCAATCCGGAGCGGGGAAGTCTCAAGAGTTATCTTGGAGTCATTGCGCTGCGCCGGGCGATTGACCGCCGGCGCCGCGTTCGGTGCGACCTGCCTCTGGAAGAAGACTGGCTGGGGGCGGAGGAGGAAGAAGTGCTGCCCCAGATTTTAAACCGGGAGCAGTCCCGGGAGGTTCTGGATCTGGTGGATACCCTGAAGGAGCCGGACCGAAGCCTGGTGATCGGCCGCTACTTCTTCGGCCGCTCCGCCAGGGAACTGGCCCAAGTCCATGATCTGACGCCCAATACCGTGGATCAGCGGATCCGCAGAGCCCTCGCAAAGCTTCGACAGTACCGGGAGGTGAATCTGGCATGAGCAACCGAGATCAATTTTTGGAACAGCTGACCCAGGAAGACCTGGATCGGCTTCTGGCCGGCATGGAACCGCAGGATTTTGCCCTGGACGATGAGGTGAAGGATCGGATCCAGGCCAAGGTGAAGCAGCGGATGGGGGAGTCTCTATCCGGACAAAGTCATCCACACCGAATGGCCGCCGTTGATCAAACCCAGCGCGACCTAAAAATCAGCGCAGGAGATCAGCAGAGAAAGCCTGGTCGAACCAGGACCCTGCGCCGCATCGCTGCCGCCCTGGCCGTCATCGGCACATTGACTCTTTTGAGTCCCCAGGTTCAGGCGACGGTTCGACGGCTGGTGTCGCTGGTTCCCGGAATCGGCATGGTGGAAAGCAGGCATGAACTGCTGACCGCGTCGGATGTCAGGATCCTGTCGGGGGAGAGTCAGATTCTGCGCCGTCCGGTCCTGCTGTCAGACGGTCAGCATATCCAGATGACTGTTCAGATCAAGTCGGCGGGCGGGCCGAAAACCGATCAAAGTCTTGACCTGGGCAAATTTCAGGCCCTCCTCAACGGAGAGCCGGTCACGACCAGGCCGGTCGGTTCCGCCTCCGGATCCGACCGCGAGACCGTCTTTCAGGTGTTCTTTGAAACAGCCGCGAAAGCCGGGGATCAGGTCCGCTTTAGCCATCCGGGTCTGGGACTTTCCGTGGAAGGCACGCTGCGCTCCCTGAGTGCGCAGGATCCCTCGGACCTGCCCCATGCCAGGCTGGGAGACATCCTGATCATGGCCGATCCGGTAGCGGCCGAACAAGGCTGGGAAGTCTATCTGTATGCCCTGTCAGATGTGGTGAAACCCCTGAGCTTTACCGAATCTCTGGATTTCGACGGCGAAGTCAGCTTTCTTTCCGATAACGGCAAAACCTATCCGCTGGTCCTTCCGGCCAGCTACGGAACCGGTTTTATGCCGCCCCTGACACTGGATGCGCCGGCCGGAAAAGGCAAGCTGGTGATCCCGTCCCTGTCCTGGACGACACAGGATACCAGCAAAGTCAAAATCCAAATCCCGCAGCCGGGTGAAGTGATTCAGCCCGACACGTCCTTCCTGTTCGCGGGAGTGCCCATCCGGATTCAGGAGATCCGGCGCAGTCCCATCGCGCCGAATGAAGTGCGGGTTGCCATGAGCTGGCCGGAGACAGCGGAACTGGACTGGTTCTTCATGGACGGATCCCACAGCATGACCGTCGAGAACGGAGTCCTCAGCCTTAGTTTTGACCCGGGGCTGGGTTTGACCAACCACCGCACCATTACGCTGCGCTCGCCCCAGTTTACCCGAAAGCAGCCATTGCGCATTCCCCTGGAACTGAACCGCTGAGGATTTTACCGAACTTCCTTCTCCCAACAGGCTTCATTGCCCAGCTCCTTTTCCATACTTCCCGGCAGCCGGCATCATCCAGCAGGATGAAGCCGGCTGCCGCCTTTCTGTGTCTGCCGTTTTATTAGGTCTGTCACCTTTTTGAACTGGTCGCCTTTCTGTGTCTGTGTCTGCGTGAAATCAGGCAAGCTTGAGATTATGCGTGGTTCCATGGTCACTTATGATCAGATCCGTTGAAATTATGAAGTTAGTGTAAAGTTACTGTAGGTCGAAAATGAAAGAGAATAAGCCCAAGTGCTAGAATGTTAGTAACAACAACAAACAAACTACACGAAAGGACTTATTCTCATGCCTATCTTAACAGATTTCAACTCAATGTTCACCTCTCTCAGACAAGGTTTTGATTCAAGAATGGCAAGCGGCACCCTCACCATGGATCAGGTGGTCCAGGAGACTCACGAGCTGACGGATCGGATTGCCCGTGAGCAGATCCAGGATTATGTTCAGGTACTCGATGAGCGCCTGAGGAACTCACAGTTACGGAAAAAAGACTACACCATCGAACGGCGTAATCAAACAAAAACCATCGCTACTACAGCCGGACCTGTGGTCTTTGACCGGACGTACTTTCGGGATAAAAAGACCAATCACCATGTGTGTCTGGTGGATCGTCTCCTGGGCCTTGAGCCCCATCAGAGAATCAGCCGGGAACTAGCCTCATGTCTTCTCTCCAGTGCTAAAGATATCTCATACCAGGGGACGGTGGAGCGCTATGCAAGCAGCGGAATTACCAGCCGCACTACGGTAATGAATCTGGTCCATCGACTGGGGAACATTGAGTCTTCTGAGGGACCCCTGCCTCAGAAAAAAGTGGTATCTCGGATCTATATTGAGGCCGATGAGGATCATGTAGCTATGCAGGACGGTTCCAATCAGCAGATGCGGCTGATCTACGTCCATGAGGGGCAGCAGAGTGTCGGGAAGAGACGCAAGGCCTTGATGGGTGTACGTCGATTTGCAGGCTTTTACAAGGGCAACTCGGATGAACTGTGGTACGAAGTGTTCGATTACCTGAACTCGGCTTATGAAGTGGATAAGATCGAGGAAATCTCCTTATCAGGGGATGGGGCGACCTGGATCAAGATGGGTGCCCAGATTCTGCCTCGATGCAAGCTCTATCTGGATAAGTTCCACCTGGAAAAGGCCCTGCGCCAGGCGGCAACGCCGATTGATTCCTACAAAGGGACAAAGGATGAATATTACTGGTACCTCAAAGACGCCATCAGCATGGACTCCCTTGAGGACATCAACACATTCTTCGAATCAGCGGCGGGATTGCCGCTTAAAAAGACCCAGGAAAAGAAGTTAGGCGAGATGCAAACCTATCTTGTGTCCAACTGGGAATCGATCCAGAACGCGGCCAAGTCGGGCTATCAGGGCTGCAGTGCGGAAGGGCATGTCAGTCATGTGCTTTCCTCACGGTTATCTTCACGCCCGATGGGGTGGAGCACAGTAGGTGCTGAGAATATAGCGCGCATGCGAGTTTTCGTGCTCAATGGCGGGGATCTCATGGGCTACTTCGCTGCCAAAGAGAAAGAAAAGAAGAAGGAAGCCCGACTTTTGAGGCTGGAAAAACGGATCGTGAAGAAGAGCCGGGTCTACCCAGTAAAACAAGGTTCAATCAGCTATGCAACGCCTCATTTTGGGTGGTATAAATCGTAAAACCCGGGCTACCTGGAATCCGCACGGCAGGCCTATTCAATTTTTGAACCGAAAGTAAGTTGACACTATCAATTATGAATTTGATATCATCGCCTCCGGCGGAATCAGTGTAAGATAAAAGTAGGCAAGACGGACGCTTCAGGGCGAAAACCTGTTGAAGCCACCAAAGAAATATATTGATTAAGAATTATATTGAAAGACTTCGGTTTCACATCGGATCCGGACTTCCGCTCAGAGGGATTTGGATCCGATGAAAAAAAGAAGATAAGCATGATGGCATCGGAGCGATGGAACAGCGGCTGCTCGTCAGAGGTAGCGCAGGTTGGAACACTTACGGGAAAAATGAAGACATCGGAGGCTGAAGGATGGGCAGACATGAAGAGAAAGTTGGCAGGATATCCAGGCAACTCAAGGAACGAACGAGTACACAACCTTTGTCATTAAAGAAAAAAACGGTATCGCACGTGGTGCCCAGGCCAGTGGATAAAAAACATCTGGATCAGAAGCTGGATGTCAGCGATTTGAATGAGATTCTTTCGATCGATCCGCAGGCCCGGGTCTGCATTGCCGAACCGGGGGTGACGTTTGAGGAGCTTGTCCGGGAAACACTGCGGCACGGTCTGGTGCCGGTGGTCGTGCCTGAACTGAAAACCATCACCATCGGCGGAGCGGTGGCTGGATGTTCCATCGAGTCCATGTCCTACAAGTTTGGCGGTTTCCATGACAGCTGCCTCGAGTATGAGATCGTGACAGCCAAGGGGGAAGTTGTAAGCTGCACGCCGGACAATGAGAATCAGCTGGTATTCCAAATGGTGCACGGAACATTCGGCACCCTGGGGATCATTACCCGGCTGACTTTCCGACTGGTTCCGGCCAAACCCTATGTCTGGCTGACCTATGAGAAATATCCAACTCTTGATGAATACAAGGCAGCAATCCATCGGCACTATACCTTGCAGGACGCTGACTTCATGGACGGCATCATCCATTCCCCCCGCGAATATGTCCTGAGCATCGGCCAGTTCGTGGATCAGGCACCCTATACTCACAGCTATGACTGGATGCGGATCTACTATCGCAGTACGTCCCAGCGTCAGGAAGACTACCTCAAGACCGCGGATTATTTTTTCCGATACGACAAAGGTGTGACCAATGTCCACCCCCAGTCCTTCCTGCTGCGGCTCCTGTTCGGCAAAATCATCAACTCCAACACCACCCTGCAGATCGCCAACAAATTCCGGAAAATCATCCCGTCGGGACAGATTCCCATCACGGTGGATACTTTTATTCCGTTTTCCAAAATCAATGATTTCATGGACTGGTACGAAGCGGAAGTTAATCACTTTCCGCTGTGGTGCGTCCCCTACAAGATCGTCAGTCATTACGAGTGGCTGTCCAAAGAGTACTGCAGCCAGATTCAGGACGAGCTCTTTCTCGACATTGCGCTCTATGGGATGAAACGGGACGATCCCCAGCATGTCTATCGGATCATCGAGAAAAAGCTGATGGAGCTGGGAGCGATCAAAACATTGATTTCTACCAATGCCTATTCTGAAGAAGAATTCTGGAGCATCTGGAACAAGGACAACTTTGACCAGGTGAAAGCCAGAACCGATCCGGACAACATCTTCCGGGGACTGTACGAGAAGACCTGTCTCAGTTCGAGAGGAATGGGCCGCTAGCCCCAGCCCCTCTTTCTGTTAAATCTTCGGGGGAATGGCCCAGTTCACCGGACAAACAGTATAATATGGGTAATTAAAACGGACAGTGCCATGATTTCCAGGAAGCAAGGAGGCTATCGATGGAAGATTTCAAAGTGGAGACAGGCTATCAGCTGACACTGGACACAGTGAAGGATCTTTGGACAAAAACCTACAATAGTCAGGGAAAGCCCGACTGGTCCCATATCCTGCCGTATTATGACGATGAGATTTATTTCAGGGATTCCATCCAGGAAATCAGGGGAATTGCTGAGTTCAGAGAGATGACGGAACGGCTGACCAATCGCTCAAAGGATTTAAGCATGCATCTGGTCAGAGCCCAGCAGAACGGAAATGATCTCTTCATCGAATGGGAGATGACGATCAGTTATACGAAGTATCCTAGTTCGATCTTATATGGCATCTCCCGGTTCACCATCAATGATAAGGGCAAAATCATCGAGCAGCGGGATTTTTATGATTTGTGGGGTGACATCTTCGATAACATTCCTCGATTCGGGACCAGGTACCGAAAATTCTTGAAGAAAAAGTTTGGGTAGCCGCATGAATATCATACGGAGCTCTTTGAACAGCTGCGCCGGGCAGCCTCCGATCCTCGCTGGAGAATCCGGGAAGCAGCCGCCATGGCCCTGCAGAACTACGGTGACCGGAATCCGGATCGGCTGCTGCAGGAGATGAAAGCCTGGAGTCAGGGCACCTGGCTGGAAAAACGGGCGGCGGCCGCCGCGCTGTGCGAACCCCGGCTGCTCCGGCGAATGGAAGATCCTGGACCGGTCTTTGACCTGCTCGATCAGATGACCCAGAGTCTCTATGAGAGCCGGGATCGCACATCAGAGGATCTGAAAGTGCTTCGCCAGGGCCTGGGCTACTGCTGGAGCGTCGCGGCGGTGTCGGCACCGGACGCGGGAAAGAGCCGAATGGAGCATTGGCTGGTTCAGACCGATCCGGACATTCGTTGGATCATGAAGGAAAATTTGAAGAAAAACCGGCTGAAGAAAATGGATCCTGTCTGGACCGAACACTGGCTGGCGGTACTGTCAAACAAAGCGGTCTGATCGGCGACAAAGCGAACGAACAGGCCCATTGATTCAGGGAGGTGGAAAAACAATGAAACGATGGTTTTTTACTTCAGAGTCCACCATGGAGGGGCACCCGGACAAGCTGTGCGACCAGATCGCGGACGGAATTCTGGACGCGATCCTGGAACAGGATCCCATGAGCCGGGTCGCCTGCGACGTATCAGCCAGTACCGGACTGGTCACCATCTTCGGTCAGATCACGACGACAGCAGACGTCGATATTCCCGGCATTGCCCGCAAGATCATCCGGGAGATCGGCTATACCGATACGGATTATGGCATCGACGGCGGCAAATGTTCGGTACTGACAGGAATTGATCAGCAATCCCCTGATATTTCAGTCGGCGTCAGCACCTCCCTGGAAGCCCGGGCCGGATCCGAGGATGAAATGGACCTGGTGGGAGCCGGCGATCAGGGGCTGATGTTTGGCTTCGCCTGCCATGAAACCCCGGAACTGATGCCGCTGCCGGTCACATTGGCTCACCGTCTGGCCAAAAGACTGGCAGAGCTGAGAAAGACCGGAGCGCTGCCCTATCTTCGCCCCGACGGAAAAACCCAGGTGACGGTGGAATACCTCGGACATCAGCCGGTCCGCATCGAAGCGGTGGTCATAGCCTGTCAGCACGATGAGACCATTGCCTATGAGGATCTGCGGCGGGACATGATCGAACGGGTCATTCCCGCGGCTTTGCCGGCGGCCCTGCTGGATGAGAACACCAAGATCTACGTCAACTCCACGGGCCGGTTCGTGGTGGGCGGTCCGGAAGGAGATTCCGGATGGGTCGGCAAAAAGCTGATGGTAGATACCTATGGCGGCTATTCCCGCCACGGCGGCGGATCCTTCTCCGGCAAGGACCCGACCAAGGTCGACCGCTCCGGTGCCTATGCCGCCCGCTATGTGGCCAAAAATATAGTGGCTGCCGGACTGGCAGATCAGTGTGAAGTGCAGATATCCTACGCCATCGGCGTGGCCAGGCCGCTGGCCCTTCTGGTGGATACCTTCGGTACGGCCCGGATTCCGGAAACGGATCTGGAAGACCTCATCCGAACCAGTTTCGATCTGCGGCCAGCAGCCATCATTGCCCAGTTTGACCTGCGGCGGCCGCTGTATCGCCAGGTCGCCTGCTACGGTCATTTTGGCCGCCCGGAGCTGGATCTGCCCTGGGAAAGAACGGATATGGCCGAGGCTCTGAAAGCCAGGGCAGGCCGGTGAGACAAGCTGCTTCAACATCACCCATTGGGAATCGTTCAGAGGTTGAATTAATTCACTAAAAAGTGTAAAATAACACTAAAGAACCTGGGGTTTTACCCCGGCATCCAGTCTCAACGCATTCGAAGGAGATGAGATGATGGAACGACTTGCATCAAAACCACTGGGAGTCCTCTGGACCGCACTGGCCGGGCTGATTGCCTTTGCCGTCGGGGCGGTGGTGATCACCCTGATCGGATCAGCTGCCGATCAAAGCTTTCTCCTCTCCGGTGTCGCCGGCGGAATCGGCGGTCTGCTGCTGGCGATTCTGGTGGGCTTATGGAAAAAACTGCCGCAGTTTGTTGCGGCCTGTCTGTTCGGCGTACCCATTGCGATCCTGGCAGCCTTTGGCATCGCCGGTCTGTTTGACCTGGTGCCCATCCTGCCAGAGTCCTTCTCCAGTTCAGGACTGGCGGACGCCCTGGCCATCGGCATCATGGGTGCCGTATACGGCGCTATGATCGGCGGCATCCTCTACGGATTCCGCGCCATGACATTTTTCGCCCTGATCTCCGGACTGGCTGCGCTTCCCTTTGGATTTCTGGTCCGAGCCTTTAACCAGGGAGCCCCCATCCGTGGCCAGATTCTTCAGATCCTGGCTCCCCTGACCATCGATGATCCCAACATGCTGGTAATAATCACCGGCATCGGGTTTGCCATGGCTCTGGCTCTTGGCCTCTACCGCCGGATGAATTCACCGTCAGATGCCGGATAGAGCGTTCGGAGAATTGAATAACAACCCGAGGAACCGCTCCCGCTGGGCGGTTCCTTTCTGACGCAGGAAAAACCGGACCGGGTGGGTTTCAGTCCGGAGGTGATTTCAGTCCGGAGCTGATTTCAGTCCGGAGCGGATTCCGACTGGTATAAGGGAGGATCTAAAAAAAACAGGTTTTGTCATTTCCAATATATGGTAAAGTAGAGGGATGAAGCCTCAGAAATTGAGATGACTTTGGATTGAAAATTTTGCCAAAAGAAGGGAACTATATAATGAAGATATCGAAAACGGACGCACTGCTGTGGTTTGATTATTTTTCGCAGCTGACCGGGGAAGAGGAAATTACGGCAAAGCATGAGGAAATTACCTATGCTGTATTTGCCCAGATTGAAGCTGTGGTGGATCAGCGTAATGAGGAACTGAAGCAACAGATCCGGGGACTGAAAACCCTGGAGAACCGGACATACTACGTGGGCAATGACGATAAGTTCCCCAGAGGCTGCAAATCCTGCCTCCTGGGAACCGGACTGAATGCCATCCGCAAAACCAATACCTGCAATCTGGACTGCAAATTCTGCTACAACTACGGCGTGCTTGACAACATCAGTCCGGTGGGAGAGGGCATGTGGGAGATCGGCGGAACGAAATTCTATGAAAAAGACATGGAACTGCTCCTGTCCATCCAGAAGAAGCCATCCGGCGTTGCTTATGTCTATCTGGAACCGTTCATGGAAATTGAAAAATACTACGGCATGATCAAGAAGTTCAGCCAAGCCAAAATCTACCAGCATCTGTACACCAATGGCACCCTGGCCTCGGAGGAAACGCTGAAGGCCCTGGGAGAAGCCGGCCTCAACGAACTGCGCTTTAATCTGGGTGCGTCCAACTGCTCGGATTTTGTGATTCAGAACATTGCCCTGGCCAAAAAATACATTCCGATGGTGGGCATAGAAACCCCCATGACTCCGGAATTCTTTGAGACGTTCTTCCGCAAGAAGGAGGATATTCTGGCCACCGGACTTGATTTCATCAACTGTGCGGAGCTGCACCTGAATGAAAACAACCTGGAGAACTATTATGGCGAAAACATGTACCTGTGCCGCCAGGGCTATCTGTCTCCGGTCTGGAGCCGGGAGCTGACACTGAAATTCATGAAGATCGCCGATGACCAGCAGTGGGATCTGGTGGTCCATGACTGCTCCAACCAGACCAAGTTTGCCCGGGATCTGAACCTGTCAGCCCGGGAAGGCAAATGGTTCGGGGCCAGCAATTATGCCTTTGAGTTCCCGGTCATGCCGTTTGAGGCGTTTCTGCCGATTCTGAACGATGAAACCTTCGAATTTCTCGAGGAAGAGCCGCTGCCCAAAGGATACCAGCCACTGCTGATCGAGTTTTAACCCCCAACTGGCCGCCGCCTTATTCCTGTGGGAGTCCAGGGAATCAGATCCCGAAGCCAGGATCTGATTCCCGTTATTCAAAATGGATTCCATCGCGACAAGACCGAAGAATCCTTAGATTTTTTAGAGGGGGGACCGAATGAACCTGAAAGAAAAAGCCCAGGCAGCGATGGATTCGATTCCAGCCCTGTGGCTGGCGATGAAGCGAAGCGATACGCCGCGCTCAGCCAAGGTGCTGGCGGCCCTTACCGTAGGGTATGCCATGTCACCGATTGATCTGATCCCGGACTTCATTCCGGTGCTGGGCTATCTGGATGACCTGGTGATCCTGCCTCTGCTGACGGCGCTGACGATCCGGCGGATTCCCCCGGAGATTCTCAATGAATGCCGGGAGCAGGCGCAGCAGCTGCGCAGCGGCGGAGCTCGCAGCCGCTGGTTCTACGCGATGCCGGTGATCCTGTGTTGGATTGCTCTTGCCGTCTGGCTGATATCGAAATGGCTGGGATGATTTCTATCACCTGAACCAAGGAGGTTGCCGATGAACCGCAAGGAAATGATTCAATGGCTCATGGCGGGGGATCCCGCCATCCGCTGGCAGGTTCTCCGAGATCTGGCGGAAGCCCGAGAAACGGAGGTGGAAGCTGAGCGAAACCGGATGGAGCGAACTGGCTGGGGCCGGGCGCTGCTGGAACAGCAGGATGATGACGGACTGTGGTCGGGCCGGCTGTATGTCGGAAAATGGGTTTCCACCACTTATGTCATGCTGCAGCTCAAGGAATGCGGAATGCCGCAAAACCGAAAGACTGCGCTGGCCTGTGATCAGCTGTTTCGCCGCGGCATCTTTGAGGACCGGGAGATTCGCTACTCCTCCGGCCAGAAGTTGAGGGACACCGGGGTGACCGGCCTGGTTCTCGGGATTCTCGCCTGGTTTGGCTATGAAGATCCCAGGGTTACCGACATTGCCGAGTTTTTGGTCACACTGCAGCAAGCCGACGGCTCCTGGGTGTATGATGACAAGCCGGGGGCGCAACGCTATGCCTGTGAAAATACCCTGCTGATCCTGAAGGGTCTGTTCGAATTCCAGCGGCAGGTGGATCCACAGCATGCCGGGGTAAAGCTGGCGCAGGCAAAAGCCCATGAATTCCTGCTGGAGCAGAGCCTGCTCCGGCCGGATCGACCGGACTGGCTGCGCCTGGCCTATCCCAGCTACTGGCACTATGATGTCCTGACCGTTCTGGATTATTTTCGGGCGGTCAATTGCCGGGACGACCGGCTGAAGCCGGCCCTGTCCTGGCTGGATTCCCGCCGAAACCGGGAAGGAACCTGGAATCTGGCGCGCAAGCATCCCGGTGCGACTTTTTTTGACATGGAGCAGGCCGGAACACCCAGCCGGCTGAACACCCTGCGGGCCCTGCGCGTACTGGACTGGTCAAATCAGGCAGTCGCAGCAAAGCCGGACCAGCACTGAGTCGGACTGATTGTCCGGCTCATTTTTACCCGGCGATTTGTCGGAAGCGCTTCGTCAAGATATAATATTGCTATGTTGTTCCGGGAAACCCTTTGCGGCATCTCCGGGATCAACCGCTTGAATCAATAAGGGAGGAAGACCTCCGTCCCCGGACGGAACGGTTTGGAATGACCTATGAGCAAACAACCGAAAAACCGATGGGGTTTTCCCCGGACCGATCGGAGCAGCCGATGATCCGCTTTGAAGGAGTGTCCAAACACTTTGACATCAACGGCAAACAGACCGTTGTCATCAACGATGTCAGCCTGAGCGTCCGTGAGCGGGAAATCTTCGGCCTGGTGGGGGAAACCGGCAGCGGCAAGTCCACCATCCTGCGCATGATGACCGGATTCATTGAGCCGGAAGCCGGTGTCATCCATCTGATGGGCAGAAAGCTGGACCGGATCTCCCGCCATGAACTGGTCCGGGAGACCTCCATGCTGTTTCAGGGCTTCAATCTGCTGAGCAATCTTAATGTCATCGAAAATGTCCTGCTGCCCACCCGCTGGCGCGGAGGCAGCAAAGCGGACCATCTGGTCCGGGCCAGAGAGCTCCTGTCCTTCGTCGGACTGGCGGATTACGAGAACGCCTATATCCGGACACTGTCCGGAGGTCAGAAGCAGCGGGTTGCCATGGCACGAACCCTGATGACCCGGCCGAAGCTGATTTTCTGTGATGAGCCGACCTCGGCCCTGGATGAGAAAATGACCTACGAGGTGCTTAAGCTGCTCAAGGAGATCAACGAGCGCTTTGGCACAACCATTGTCCTGGTGTCCCACGACATTGCCGTCATCAAGGCTATGTGCGGCCGGGTCGCCATCATCGAGAACGGCCGGATCTCGGACATCCTGACGCTGCGCCCCCATAAAATTGAGCCGGTGTCCTATCAGGAGGCCTTCCGCTATGATTGATCAAACCCTGCAGGCCTTTGAGAAATTCCAGGGGGACCTGGTGAATGCTTTTCTGGAAACCGGCGACATGATGCTGACCGCCATGATCCTGGCCCTGACCGGCGGGCTGATCCTGGGCTTTTTTCTGTTCCTGACCCGGCCAGACGGAATCCGGCAGAACCGGCTCGTCTATTTTCTGCTGTCCGGGGGCATCAATATTATCCGATCGGTTCCGTTTATCCTGTTCATCATCGTCATCATTCCGCTGAATCGAATGCTCATCGGCACCGGCTTTGGCGTCAACGCCTCCAAGGTTCCGCTGAGCCTCATCGGCATCGCCACCTTTGCCCGCTTCACCGAGCAGGATCTGCTGGATGTGGGCAAAAGCACCTATGAAACCTCCTACGCACTGGGCGCCAACACCTTGCAGTACTTCCGCTATTTTCTGCTGAAGGAAGCGCGCAGCTCGCTGGTCCTGAGCTTTACCTCCACCACCATCAGCCTGCTGTCCTATTCTACAGTGATGGGCATCATCGGCGGCGGCGGTCTGGGCTACCTGGCCATCAGCGAAGGCTATCACAACTTCAACTACGAACTGATGTGGATCATCATCATTGCCATGATCCTCATGGTGCATCTGGTCCAGACCACCGGAAACTGGATCGCGAAACATTACGACAAACGATAAAGGAGAATTCTTCATGTTTCACAAATCATTCAAAAAAATCCGTTCTACCGTCTGGCTGGCCGCACTGCTGCTGGCCCCGATGACCCTGTCCCTGGCCGCCTGCAGCCCTGCTCCCGCCCAGAGCAAACAGATCAAGGTTGGCGTCGCGTTCTATCCGATGAAGGAGCTGCTGCTTCTGATTCAGGATGATCTGAAGAAAGACGGCTTTGAACTCAATATCAACGAGTTCTCGGATTATCAGGCTCCGAACAACCTGCTCAAGAGCAAGGAGCTCGATGCCAACATGATTCAGCATGACTATTTCCTGCAATCCTTCAACAAGGCCAACGGCTCCGATCTGGTGACGGTTCAGCCCATCTACCACGCAACCTTTGCCCTTTATTCCAAAGACCTGAAGAATCTGGCGGATCTTCCGGACGGTGCCAGCATTACCCTGGCCGATGATGCCACGAACCTGAGCCGTTCGCTGTATCTGCTGGGACAGGCCGGCCTTCTGACCTTCAAGGATGGCAAGACCACGGGTCTGACCCTGGAAGACATTGCAACAAATCCCAAGAATCTGAAGCTGGATGACCAGGTGCCGCTGACCAGTCTCGCTCAGAAATACAGCGAGACCGGACTGGCCGTCATGTATCCTACCTACGCCAAGAGCCTGAAGCTGGAAGGCAATGAACAGCGCCTCTATGTGGAGAAGCAGGATGATGTGACGAAAGGCTACGCCATCTCCCTGGTAGCGCGCAGCGACAACAAGGACAGCGCCGGCATGAAAGCGCTGATCAAGCATCTGACGAGCCAGAAAGTACGCCAGTTCCTGCAGGATCAGTACAGCTGGGCCAGCACGCCGGCCTTCGAGTAACCCGGGGCCAGGCCCGATCCTGGCGCCGGATCCTTCCGGCAGATCAGATGATTGGCGGGCCGGAACGACCCGCCTATGAATTAAGGAGGCACACACCATGGATGAGACAGCAACGATCCGCATCCGGACCGAGCGGCTGGAGCTGCGCGTTCTGGGCGAAGGCGACAGCGAAGCGCTCTTTGACTACCGCTCCCTGCCTGAGGTGAGCCGGTACCAGTCCTGGCGGCCGGGGGCGGTGGAGGAAGTCCGGGAGTTTGCCTGGACCAATTCGCTGGAGCAGGCGGAAAAAGGGTACGGCTGGGTTCAGCTGGCGGTTTGTCTGCCCGATGGCCGCCTGATCGGCGACATCGGCCTTCACTTTGTGGATGAGCATCAGATGGAGATCGGCTATACCCTCGCTCCCGCTGCCTGGGGCAAAGGCTATGCCCTGGAGGCAGTGTCAGCCGTCATCGATTATCTGTTCACCGTTCGGGGGAAACACCGGATCACCGGCTCCGTGGATCCGGACAATGAGCGGTCCATCCGCCTGCTGAAGAACCTGGGCTTTCGCCAGGAAGCCCATTTCATCAAAAGCTTCCGGCAGGACGGCCGGTGGCTGGACGACTGCGTCTACGCCCTGCTGGAGGATGAGTGGTTGAAACGGACCGGAAAAATCCGGCCATAGCCGGCAAAAATGTCCTCTGGGGATTTTTCTCTGATCCCAGGCTTTTTTTACGAGGGCACGCCGCTCCGCCGGGCAAGAGATCGCCCGATCAGCCGCAGGTCATGCCAATCCGCCCGGGGAGCCATTTGACATTTCTCGTTCAATTGATATAATATTGCCAGAGTGTGAAAGGTCACACGAAGGGGTACACCACCGCGGGTGTAGCTTCTTCGTGCGGCCTTTTTTGCTTGCTCGGGCAGCGGGGAACGAGAAAAACCATTCATGACACAGGGGGTGAGCGCATGATCAGGGTAAACGGCATATCCCGGGAAGAGGCAGCAGGCCTGATTCTGTCCGAATTTCTGGAACGGGCAGGATTTGTACAGGACCGGATTGCGGTGGAACGCAACGGAGAACTGGTGCGGCGGGCAGAGTACGCCAATCTGGTGCTGGAAGCGGGAGATACATTGGAAATTGTGCAGTTTGTCGGAGGAGGCTAAACAGGATCGTGGAACGAAACCATTGCGAGGGAGGGATCCCCTCACCACAGGAATTTGAGAAGGTCATGGATGAGCGCTTTTCGCCGACGGTCAATGAAAAACTCCGCCGGGGCCGGGTTGGAATCGCGGGACTGGGCGGGCTCGGCTCCCATATCGCGGTGATGCTGGCCCGCTCAGGAGTGGGCTGCCTCCACCTGGTGGATTTTGATGTGGTTGAACTGAGCAACCTGAACCGTCAGGCCTACCGGCTGGAGCACCTGGGGATGGCCAAGACCCAGGCGCTGAGCGAAGAACTGAAACGGATCAATCCTTATCTGGACATCCGGACGGATCAGCTGCGGGTGACCGAGCAAAACGCCGGTGAGATCTTCCGGGCCGATCCCATCGTCTGTGAAGCCTTTGACCGGCCGCAGGCCAAAGCCATGCTCGTTAATACCCTGCTGGGTGAAACCACAGAAACTGTGGTCATCGCGGGCTCGGGCATGGCGGGATATGGCAGCGCCAATGCCATCAGCTCCCGCCGGATGGGGCGACGGCTCTGCCTGTGCGGTGACGGCACCACCGACATCGACTCCGGCATCGGCCTGATGGCTGCCCGGGTCAGCATCTGTGCGGGCCATCAGGCCAACGCGGCAATCCGCCTGCTCCTGGGCGAGACACAGATCTGACCGATGGATCCATCGGCCAGACAAAAAGCTGGAAAGAACAAACGGATAAACAGAACGACAAATCGCGCAATGAGGGATCATCAGATGATCCATGGGGAGGATACGAATTGAAGGACAGAAGGACAGAACAAGCAGGCAATCGGGAGGATCAGCTGATCATCGGGGGGCGGGCGTTTTCTTCCCGCTTCATCCTGGGATCGGGGAAATATTCCATGGAGCTGATCCGGGCGGCGGTGGAACATGCCGGGGCCGAAATCGTAACCCTGGCGCTGCGCCGGGCCAACACCTCGGGGGAGAGCATCCTTGATCATATTCCGGCAGGGGTGACGCTCTTGCCCAATACGTCGGGGGCACGCACCGCTGAGGAAGCGGTGCGGATTGCCCGGCTGGCCCGGGAAATGGGCTGCGGCGATTTTGTCAAAATTGAAGTAATCCGGGACAGTAAGTCTCTGCTGCCGGATAATCAGGAAACCATCCGCGCTACGGAAATTCTGGCGAAGGAAGGATTCATCGTCATGCCCTATATGTATCCCGATCTGAATGTGGCCCGGGATCTGGCCAATGCCGGCGCAGCCTGCATCATGCCGCTGGCCGCGCCCATCGGTTCAAACAAGGGCCTGTGCACCCGGGAGTTTATTCAGCTCCTGGTGGATGAGATGGACCTGCCGGTCATTGTCGACGCCGGCATCGGCCGGCCCTCGCAGGCCTGTGAAGCCATGGAGATGGGCGTGGCGGCGATTATGGCGAATACCGCCATTGCCACTGCCGGAGATGTTGCCATGATGGCGGGTGCCTTCCGTCAGGCCATCGAGGCCGGTCGGCTGGCGTGCCGCTCCGGCCTGGGGCGGATCATCCGGCAGGGAGCGGCGGCTTCGTCACCCCTGACCGGTTTGCTGCAGGAGACGGGCAGATGATGAGAGAAATGGATCCCATGGCATATCTGCCGGACATGGAAGCAATCCCCGAGGACATCATGAACCGGGTGCTGACTTCCCGGGCGGCATACAATGAAGGCGCCTTCAGCGGGGCGGATGTGGAGCGGGCGCTTCAGTCCGACCGGCTCTCAGCGGATGGCTTTGCCGCCCTGCTGTCCCCGGCTGCCCGGCCGTATCTCGAGGAAATGGTCCGTCGGGCCACGGAAGAAACCCGCCGGCATTTCGGAAACTCAGTGTATCTGTTTACTCCGCTCTACCTTTCCAATTACTGTGAGAATCATTGTGTCTACTGCGGGTTCAACTGCCGCCATCAGATTCGCCGGATGAAGCTGGATCCCCAGCGCATGGAAGAGGAACTTCGGGCCATCGCCGATACCGGCCTGGAAGAGATCCTGCTGCTGACCGGAGAGAGTCCGGCCGCTTCCGATGTGGAGTACATCGCGGCGGCCTGTGCCATGGCCCGCCGGCATTTCAAAATGGTAGGAGTTGAGGTTTATCCCATGGACAGTCGGGAGTATGCCCATCTTCATGAATCCGGCGCTGACTTTGTGACGGTGTTTCAGGAAACCTACGATCCGATCCGGTATGGGGAACTGCACCTGGCCGGGCGGAAACGGAGCTTTCCGTACCGGTTCCATGCCCAGGAACGGGCTTTGCGGGGAGGAATGCGCGGAGTTGCTTTCGGTGCGCTGCTGGGTCTGGCGGATTTTCGCAGAGATGCCTTCGCTACCGGGCTGCACGCTCACCTGATTCAGCGCAAATACCCTCATGCCGAGATCTCAATATCCTGTCCCCGGCTTTGTCCGGCCGGAACGGAAGAGCCAATCGATCCTCAGCTCATCGGTGAGGAGGAGCTGCTCCAGATCATGGCGGCTTACCGGCTGTTTCTGCCGTACGCCAATCTGACCATATCCACCCGGGAACGGGCGCAGTTCAGGGACCAGGTCATTGGCCGGATGGCTACAAAAATTTCGGCCGGAGTCAGTACCGGGATCGGGTCCCATGTCTCCGGGGAGGACACCGGCGATGAACAGTTCGAAATCTTCGATTCAAGAACCGTGGCGGAAGTAACGATCGCCATACAGAGCAGGGGACTGGAGGCGGTGCGGAATGAATATGTCTACCTTTAGCGGCCGTCGAATTGCGGTAACCAACCGCAGAATGTCCCGCCGGCCGTTCCTGGAACAGCTGGAAGTCATCGCCCAGACCATGCCGGACGCGATTCTGCTTCGGGAAATGGATCTGAGCTATGCAGAGTACATCACCATGGCCAAAGCGGTCCTGGCGCTTGCCCGGCGCCATGGCATCGAATGCATTCTGCGCAGTCGGCCCGCACTTGCCCGTCAGCTGGGCTGCGCTTCGATTCATCTGCCCTTTGACCATCTCCGGCACTTTCGGGACGAACTGGCTGATTTCCAACAAATCAGCGTATCCGTCCACTCGACAGAAGAGGCCAAGGCAGCCCAGCAAATGGGAGCCACCCGGCTGGTGGCGGGACACATATTTGCCACCGCCTGCAAGCAGGGTCTGTCTCCCAGAGGGATCGAGTTTCTGGAAGAAGTCTGCCGCAGTGTCAGCCTGCCCGTCTTCGCCATCGGCGGCATCAGCGCGGACAATGCTCATCTGGCCATTGCAGCCGGTGCAGCCGGTGTCTGCATGATGTCGGGCTACATGGAAATGGAGTGAGTGCCTGCACTCACTCCATTTCCATACCAGGCAACATTTCCATACCAGGTGATCAGGCAGAGACTCTCGGGTGACCGGGAGGGAGGGGATCTCTGAAAAAGCTCTTTACTTCGAACGGTACCTGTTATAAAATGAAAGTAAATAAACAGGTACCTGTTATAAAAGAGGAGTGGATCATGTTGATCGATCAAAATAATGAAGAACAAATGCTGGGAGCGCTGGATCGGGTGATGCGGCTGCTGCGGCGGCGGCCGACGGAGCGTCCCCATGGCGGACGGGGAGTATTTCGGATGCTGCGGCTGATCGAGCTGCTGGATGGAATTTCCACAAGGGATCTGGCGGATCGGCTGGACGTTCGGCCGTCATCGCTGAATGAGAAACTGGCAGGGCTGGAAGCGAAGGGGCTGGTTCAGCGAGACCGGGATGACAAGGATCAGCGGGTTTTTGTCGTGCGGCTGCTGCCCCGGGGAAGACAGCATCTGGAGCACCTGCGCCAGGAGCGGACAGAACTGGCCGATCAGCTGGCCGGCATCCTGACCCCGGAGGAAACCGCGGAGCTGACCCATCTGGCGCAAAAACTGGCAGCTGGGTTGGAAGAACGGGAACATCAGGAGAGGGATTCGGATTCCGCATCGGAGAAAGGAGCGCCATGGACATAAAGGGAATGGGTCGAGGGTCCCGCGGATTTCTGTCGGACGAGGAGAAGGCCAATCGCCCCAAGGTCAGCCGGGAACTGCTTCTGCGGATCTGGGGATATCTGCGCCCCTACTGGAAGCAGCTGAGTCTGGTGTTCGTCGCCATACTGGCAGCCTCTGTTCTGCAGGTGTTCCCCGCCATCCTGACCGGACGAATTATTGACGAGGGGCTCATCGGCAGAAATCTGCCGGTACTGGTTTCTCTGATTGGTATGTCTCTGGGCGTTACGCTGGGGGCCAATCTGATCGGAGTGCTGGAGAGCTATCTCAATGCCTGGATCTCACAGCACATCACCTTCGACATGCGCAACAGCATGTTCCGGCATCTCCAGGGCATGTCCCAGCAGTTTTTCACTACCAACCAGCAGGGTGACATCATCACCCGCATGACCAGCGATATTTCCGGTGTCCAGCTGACCATCACCAACACGCTGACCAGCATTCTTTCGAATTCCATCACCCTCACGGTGGCGCTGATTGCGATGTACCGTAAGAACTGGATTCTGGCGACGCTGGGACTGATTCTGGTTCCGCTGTTTACTCTGCCGACCAAGCGGGTGGGCAAGACCCGCTGGTCTCTGACGCGGGAAGCGCAGGTGCATAACGATGAGATCAACAGCATCCTGAATGAAACGCTGTCGGTCAGCGGCCAGATGCTGGTCAAGCTGTACGGCCGGGAGGATGCGGAGTACGGGCGCTATGAAGCTGCCAATCGGGCCATGATCGATTTGAACATCCGCGAACGGATGGCAGGCCGCTGGTTTCGGGTGGCGCTCACGACCTTCTCCAGCATCGGGCCGATGCTGATCTACCTGGTGGGGGGCGTGCTCATGATGCGCTATGACTCCAACCTGACCGTGGGCGACATTACCGTGCTGGTAGCTCTGCTGGGCCGAATGTATGCGCCGGTCAATGCCCTGATGAACATCCAGGTAGACTGGATCCGTTCCATGGCGCTGTTTACCAGAATTTTTGAGTATTTTGACCTGCCTCAGGACATCACTTCCCCGCCGGACGCGGTAGTTCCCAAAGCGGCGGCAGGACGCGTCGACTTCGAACAGGTCTCCTTTGCCTATGATCCGGACCGCCCGATTCTCAAGGACATCAGCTTCTCACTGGATCCCGGCAGAAGCATTGCCATCGTCGGTCCCTCCGGATCGGGGAAGAGCACCATCATCAATCTGATTCCCCGGCTGTATGATGTCACCGGCGGCCGGGTGCGGCTGGACGGAATCGATGTCCGTCGGCTGGAGCTGGGTTTTCTGCGCCGGCAGATCGGCGTTGTGACCCAGGATACTTATCTGTTCAACGGCACCATCCGCGACAACCTGCTCTATGCCAGGCCGGAGGCGACGCAGGCGGAGCTGGATCGGGCCTGTGATCAGGCCAATATCCTGGATTTCATCCGGCGGCAGCCCCAGGGGTATGACACGCTGGTGGGCAACCGCGGCCTGAAGCTGTCCGGCGGCGAGAAGCAGCGGCTCTCCATTGCCCGGGTGCTCCTGAAGGATCCGGCGGTACTGATCTTTGACGAAGCCACCTCCGCGCTGGACTCCATCTCCGAAGCCACGATTCAGGAAGCCATTGATCCTTTGATTCAGTCGCGGACCAGCATCATCATTGCTCATCGCTTGTCCACCATTCTGGCGGCGGATGAAATCCTGGTCCTCAAGGACGGCCGCATTGTCGAACGGGGCATTCATACGGATCTGGTGACTCGGAACGGCATTTACCGCGAGCTCTACGAGACTCAGTTTCTGAAAGCGGCCGATGTGTCCAAGGCGACTCTCACCGGTGGTGAGAAATCCTCGAAAAACAGCCGGTTGCAGTAATTTTCTTCCCGTGGTATAAAAAAATTAAGAGATATCTTACAGTGTCAGACCGCCTGATGGAAATCAGTCCATCCCGCAGAAAGGAATGTCCCCAGTGACCGGACCATAACAAATGAAACGGAGGAATCAAGTATGAAGCAAGTCATCGTTTATTCCACCCCCACCTGACCGTGGTGCTACAGGGTAAAGGATTACCTGAACAGCAAGAATGTTGAGTTTGTCGAGAAGAATGTCTCCCTGGATCGGGAAGCCGCCATGGAGATGATCCATAAATCCCGTCAGCGCGGAGTTCCGGTGCTGGACATCGGTGGTGAAATCATCGTCGGGTTTGACATGGAGAGTATCAATCGGGCCCTGGAGATTTAATCTGCTGATTCGGACGAATCGTCGAAAACGGCCGGTTCGTCTGGAATCCATCCGCTTTGAATAACAAATCCTCCAGTATCAAGCCGGAGTAAGCCAAAGAACCAGACAGCCCTCCTGATGCCAGCATCAGGAGGGCTGTCTGGTTCTTTGCAATTCTGAATTCAGAATTTCAGAATTTCAGAATATAGAATTTCAGTAAATCGCAACTCAACCCTTCAGCAAATCCATCGATTAAACAACGATCAACCGGCAGGTCAGCAGCTCAGCAGCTCGTTGACTGCTGATCGCAACCTGGTTTCCAGAGATTGGGTGCTAGAGGTAGGAATGAACCCAGAGCAGGACAGCTTCCTCCGGGCCGGGATTATGCCAGGCATGGGGGCGGCTCGAAGCAAAATGCAGGGAGTCCTGCGGACCGAGCTGCCAGGTAGTGGTCTCATCCAGGGTTACGCTGAGCTGACCGCAAAGCAGCAGCAGAAATTCGAAACCGGAGCGGTGAGCATGGGACCGGTTGTCGCCGCAGCCGGGGCTGACGGTAAAGCGGGCAGCCTGAAAAGGCGCTAAAGGGGATTCCAGCAGGGATTCGATTCCTACCCCGGAAAGTCCGGAGTTCAGAATCGCTCCCTCGCCCGCCCGAACCAGGGCGCTGCCCTTCGATTCATTCGGCCGGAAAAAGCGCAGCGGGCTCTCTCCGTAAAACCGGGCCAGGCGACTGAGGACGTCGAAGGAGGCATTGGTCTTGCCCTGTTCAATGCGGCTCAGGTACGAAGGGGAAATGTCGACGGATCTGGCCGCATCATCCAACGTCAGACCGGCCTGCTCTCGGTATTCTCTCAGGAGACGGGACTCCGGAGAGACCAGGGATGTTTCGGATGAAAGAGCAGTTTGTACAGAAGAATCAATTTCAGTCCGGTCCTTTCGTTCCTCCCGGTCTGAGGCAGCTTCAGCCTGCCCGGTTCGGCCCATCAGGCCGCGGATTGCATCCTGAGACAGACCGGCTTCCACGGAGTAGGCACGAATCCTCTGCAGGGCCTGTACATCGTTCCAGTCAAAGACCCGATAGTTATTGCCACGCCGTCTGGATTGAATGAGGCCGTTTTTTTCCCAGTTGCGCAACGTGGCTGGTGAGACCCCGACCAGTTCAGCTGCTTCCCGAATCATAAAATAACCGCTTGTTTCTGAGCGGGCAGCGCTGCCGCTCTGCTTTGTGTCAGCAGGAGACGGTGCTGTCAGCTGATTATTTTTGTCAGTCAATTGCTTTTCCATCGGCTGTCCTTTCCGGCCATTCTGCCTGGCCGCTTTCCTGTGAAATCTGATCGAAGCGTGGAAAATCCTTGTTTACTAACATTATAATTCCATTGACAAGGTTATGCAATGGTGTTAGGATTTTGGTAAATAAATCCAGATGCCCTGATCCACCCAAGAATCAACGGAATTCCGGACCAGAGTACTTAAGTACCAATGAAGGAAGAATCAAGAACTAAGAACTAAGAACCAAGAACTAAGAACTAAGAACCAAGAACCAAGTATCAGGTATCAAGAACCAAGCAATCACAGAGAATGTCTGCCCTTGAGGGCACAAGGAGGAATCATGGTGCGTCAGTTTGAGGACGGTCTGGCGTTTGCCCGGGCCATGGATGAACAGGATCCGCTGCGTCGGTTCAAGGAACGCTTCTACATCCCTCAGGATGGGATCTACATGGATGGGAACTCCTGCGGTCTTTGTTCCAGAGACGCGGAAGAAACACTGCTCAGGGCACTGGATGACTGGAAAACCTACGGCATTGATGTCTGGTCTCATCCCGAGGCCAATTACTTCCTGTATCAGGACCGGCTGGCCAGTCTCATGGCGCCGCTCATCGGCGCGAAGGGCAGTGAGGTGACCATCTGTACCAACACTACCATCAACATCCACAAGGCTCTGGCTACGTTCTATCACCCCACGCCGGAACGGTTTCGGATCCTGCTGGATGACTTGAACTTCCCGACGGACAAATACGCGGTGGACAGCCAGGTCAAGCTTCATGGCCTGGATCCGGCGGATGCGGTCAAGGTCGTGCCCAGCCGGGACGGCAAGACACTCCATGAGGAGGACCTGATTGAAGCCATGACGGAGGATGTCTGTCTGATCCTGCTTCCCGCCGTGCTCTACCGGAGCTCCTATCTGGTGGATATGAAGAAAATAGCGGATGCAGCCCGGGACCGCGGCATCATCTGCGGCTTTGACCTGAGCCATTCGATTGGCAGCGTACCCCACGATTTTGCTGCCATCGACTGCGATTTTGCCGTCTGGTGCAATTACAAGTATCTCAACGGCGGGCCGGGAGCCATTGCCGGACTCTACATCAACGAGAAGCACTTCGACCGGGGACCGGGTCTGGCCGGCTGGCAGGGGAATCGCAAGGACACTCAGTTTGATCTGAATATGAACTTTGAACCGGCGCATTACGCCGGCGCCTGGCAGACCGGTACCCAGCCGATCCTCAGCATGGCACCCATCGAGGGCAGCCTTCGGATGTTCGCTGAAGCCGGAATCGAACAGGTCCGGGCCAAGTCGCTGAATCTGACCGCTTACCTGATGTACCTCATCGACGAAAAGCTGAAGACCTGGGGTTTCTCCTACGGTAATCCGACGCAGGATGACCGCCGCGGCGGCCATGTCGCCCTCGAGCATGAGGACGCCATCCGCATCAACAAGGCGCTGAAGGACCGGGGCGTGATCCCGGATTTCCGCTATCCCAATGTGATCCGTCTGGCGCCGGTGGCCTTCTATGTTTCCTACGAGGACGTCTACCGTCTGGTTGAGATCCTCATCGACATCATGGAGAGCCGGGCCTATGAGCAGTATGACGGTCATCGCGGCACGGTTGCCTGACCCGGTGGGATCGAACCCCGCCAGGGGAACTTATTCAGCGATCATCGGGATACACAGAAACCGCAGTCATCCTGTATTCGGGGACTGCGGTTTCTGTGATATTCAGACGGTGAGGGACTGATACAGCTCTGCCAGGTCAATTCCATGACTGGAGCGGGTCGCCTTGATCAGATAATCAATCTGGTCGTGTGACTGGGTTGCCAGCAATAAATGGAGGGCTTCCCGGAAGGAATCCAGGTAATTGTCATGCTTGAGATAGTAGGCGGCAATGGCTCGTCGCGCCAGCAGCATTTCCAGGACATAAAAAGTCTTGTGAGTCCGGCATAATTTGATGCCCAGGTCGGCATACTTGAGGGACTGCCGATCATCTTTCAGTTTATAACAGGCATAGGACAGGCTGTAATGAAGCTTGATCTTGAGCTGAATGCTCGACAGCGCATCATCGGCCTGAGTCAGCTTCAGATATTCGACGCAAAACTCATAGATGGGAATGGCTGACCGGATCTGACCGGTTTCGTGATAGATCAATCCAGCCAGAAGCAAAACCCGCAGTTCCAGTTCAGAGTAACGAAACTGCTGGAATTTATCAATGCGATAGTCGGGAATCGTCTGACCCAGAGCGGTTTCCAGCTGGGCAATAAGCGGTTCTTCCTCAATCTGGGTAGAACTGAGCACCTGTGTTGTTACATCAAAGAAATCGCGAAGCAGGTTCATCTCCGCTGGATTCACCAGCTGCGAGCTGTCGTATTTCTGGATTTCCTGATTCAGCGCTTTCAGCTGGCGAAGCTTTTCATCCGGATGGGAAATGACCATCAGGTCAAACAGCTTGTAGAGAGAATTCAGCTTGCTGTCTTTCTTGCAGTCCTGCAGGATTCGGACAAGATCAACCTTATATAAGCCGGAGAGCAGTTCAATGGTCTCGTATTTTGGGATGACCAGGCCTTTCTCAATTCGTCGAACCGTGTCCTCACTGATTCCGGTCCTCTCATAGACTTGATTCTGAGTCAGTCTGACTTCCTTTCGAATCTGAGTGATCCGTTTCCCAAATTCCGTAAAATCCAGCGTTGAGATCATGTCGCTCCCTTTCCCCGCATCCATGCGGGTTTTTTTATTTTCAAATTAATTATACTATATAGATGAGAAAATTAAGGAGGATATGCAGTGAAAAAGTATTTATCTATGATTATTATGACATTGTCAATCATTGTGGCAATCAATGGATTTGTGACAGTAACGGATGATGCCGAGCGGCCAGACGACTACTACAAATTGTTCCAGATCATGGACCAAAGAGCCTGATTCAAAGGATTATGCCCCGATATCCATGATGCGATTCAGTTGGTTCAATGCAACTGGTTGTTAATAATATGCACAAGTTGTGATGCGATGGATATAAGATGAATCAATGAAAATCTAAATTATGATGGATTTTTAATTGTATAATATATGTTTTTATATGTATAAATATACAATGAGATAGGCAACAGTAATCACCCTGGTACAAGCATACAAACACATACCGCCAGGGCGGGTGAACCGGGGGCAATCCTGAAAGATCTGATTGCGAACATCTCATCAGGACACAGACAACACAGCAGCGGTGGCGATGAACCGGAATTCCGGAACCGTTTCATCAGTTATGACCAGAATCATGCGGCAAGGGTTTCGCAATCGGCCATGGCGATGCCCGACAGGCAGATCGGGCAAACCAGTGGGGGAGCCCGAAAACATCAAAATCAGGCAGAACAGGAAATGAACCGGTTCTGCGGAAATAGTAACGGAGGAATGTACATGAAGAAGATATTTAGTCTGGTGATGGCAGGTGTGCTGTCCATCGGCCTGCTGGGCGCTCCTGCGCTGGCAGAGAGCAAGTCAGCTTACAAGCCGAATAAGAACCATCCATCAGTTCAGGGCGAACTGGTAGTGGCCCTGGAAAAAGATCCGGAGGGAGTCAAGGTTAAGAATCTGGAATCCCATCAGAAAATCAAAGAAAAGAAAAATTCTCTGAAAAAGCAAGGATTTGATCTGGCAGATTCAATCATTGACTATGATGCCTTCACCGTATCATCCAACAAGGCAAGGATCGACTTTGTTCAGGATGCAATCGATGAAATGGGTTATGTCTACCGGGTGAAATTCGACATGAAGAAGTTCGATGAAGCCAAGGCGGCCAGGGAACTGGAACGCGTTCTGAAAAACAGCGGCTTCAAGATTCGCTACATCCAGCCAAACTTTATTTCGGAAGCCATTGGGGCAACCACTCAGGCGATCAACTCCGTCCAGACCTGGCATTACAATTTGGTGAAAGTACCTCAGGCCTGGACGGTCACGCCGGGTTCCAGCTCCGTCAAGGTAGCAGTACTGGATTCAGGCATCGACCATAACCACCAGAGTCTGAGAAACTTTGTCAACACCAGCCTGGGCCGCAGCTTCGCCGGAACATCCACCACCATGGACTACCATTCTCATGGCACCCATGTGGCGGGAACCATCGTCAGTTCGGGATCCGTTTCCGGTGTGATGCAGAATGCCACCCTGATTCCGGTCAAGGTTCTCGGCGATGACGGAAGAGGATCAAACTACGGCATTGCCCAGGGCATCCTGTATGCTTCGGAAATCGGGGCGGATGTTATCAACATGTCCTTGGGCGGCGGACCGTACGACTCTACGGTAAAAAGCGCCTGCGACACCGCGGTTTCCAGAGGCACCATCATTGCGGCAGCAACCGGCAATGAGGAAGCCAGCTATATTTCTTATCCGTCCGCTTACCCCGCCTGCATTGCGGTAGGATCCGTCGATTCCACCCGGGCCAGATCCTGGTTCTCCAACTATGGAACCGGACTGGAAATTATGGCTCCCGGCTCCGACATCTACAGCACAACCCCCAACAACACCTATTCCTACAAATCAGGAACGTCCATGGCGACTCCTCATATCGCAGGAATTCTCGGTCTGATGCGGTCGGTCAATCCGAACCTGAGCCCGGCCCAGGCCAGAACCATTCTGAAAGATACCGCAGTTCCGGCCGGTCCGGCAAACGAATACGGTGCGGGCATTGTTGACGCATACGCAGCAGTAGTGGCTGCCAAGGGCGGTGTGGTGACACCGGTCAAAACTTCCTATGTCACCGTTTCAGCAGACAAAGCCACCTATCAGCGCGGCGAATCCATTCGTCTGACCGCGAAGGTCACCGATCAGAACAACCTTCCCCTGAGCGGCGCAGCGGTAAATTTTACGTTTACCATGCCCAGCGGTGAGACCCTCACCAATACGGCTGCCACCTCCAGCACCGGCATCGCGGAATGGACACTGACTTCCGACAGCACCGTTGCCCTGGGAACCTATTCTGTGAAGGCGGATGCCTCCCTGACCGGATACTCCTCCAGCACAGCCAGCACAACGCTTCGCTTCGTTGACTCCAGCACCACTCAGAAAACCGTCACTTCAATCTCTTCGGATAAATACTACTACCGCAGAGGCGAAACGGCCCGGATTACCATAACCGTGAAAGACGGCAATGGAGCCGCTCTGCCCGGAGCTACCGTTCTTCTGACCATTCGGCGCCCCAATGGCACCACCATGAACCAGATGACAACGACCAACAGCTCAGGCATCGCCACGTTGAGCATGACATCGAGCTCCTACACCGCGACGGGATCTTATTCCATCACGGCAAGCTCAAGCCTGGGAGGATATACTTCCAGCAACGCCTCCACCAGCATCTACTTCTACTAGAAGCCATGTCCGTCCGGGACCCGACTAAGTTCATTAGATTCAACCCGGCCGGGGATCGAGGTTTATAGGTTCTAAAAACAAAAACCACCCTTTCGGTTCAAAACCTGCGGCAGCAAATCGCAGCTTGAACCGGAAGGGTGGTTTATTTCGGGTCATTATAGAAAAGGAATCTTTACTGCCTCGCCGGTCTGATTTCAGGTTGACTGAGCTGCAGCGCTATCACTTTTCCGGGTTACTCCAAGAGCGGGAGAGATTCGAATCTAGATTGCGGTCCAACCGCCATCCACCGCCAGGTACTGCCCAGTGGTATAGCTGGAAGCGTCGGAGGCGAAATAGACGATGGCACCGTCCAGTTCCCCGTCCCGGCCGGGTCGGCCCATGGGACAGTACATTTGGACAACGGCATCAAAGCCTTCCATCGCCAGTACATCCTGAGTCATTTCGCTGGGGAAATAAGCCGGACCGATGGCATTGACTGTGATATTATGTTTGGCCCATTCACTGGCCAGTGCTTTGGTAAGCATCAGGACTCCGCCTTTGGAGGCGCAGTATGCGGAAATGGGGGAACCGGCCATGGCAACCATGGAGTGGATGGAACCAAGATTAATAATCTTGCCGTATTTCTGCTCAATCATGACTTTGCCGACTTCCCGGGCAACATAATACACACCGTCCAGATTGATCCGGGTCGTGGACAGCCACTCTTCGTCCGTCTGCATTTCAGCCGGAATGCCTTTGCCTACACCGGCGTTGTTAACCAGGATATCGATATGGCCAAAGTGTTCTTTCACTGTCTGAACCATTTCAACGATCTGATCGGTTTTTAATACATCGCACGGAACAGCCAGGCAGCGAACGCCCAGTTCCTCAATTTCGGCTTTCACCTGTTCCAGACGATCTACCCGGCGGGCCGCAATGGCAACATCAGCTCCCTGACGAGCCAGTGCTTTGGCAAACTGGACCCCAAGTCCCGACGAAGCTCCTGTAACCAGGGCAACTTTTCCTGTCAGATCAAATAAATTTTTCATACCACACATCCTCCTGATAACGTTTTCTCAATCCAATTCTACCTTTTAGATAAAATAATGTCAATCTTTGATCTCTTTGATATTATTAATTTCTTTAAATTGATCTACTTACATTGAGGGCATTAAGCAGGAAAGCTCAAAGCCTGATCAGCAAAGGGCGTTCCGATGAAGTACAGGGCAGGCATTGTCTGATAAGATAGAAAGAGAAAAGGAACTGGAACTGAGAGCTTAACGATGGGAGTGAGGCGGATGGAAGTTTTGAAAATGGAAGGCGGTAATCTGGATGGTCTGGCATTGCTGGCGGCCGGATTTCGCACGGATATGTATGCATTCCAGGGAATCATTAACATCCTGGATGCCGATGCAGGCAAGCGGGAACTGCAGGAGGCGGTCGAAGCCGGACACCGGATCTATGGGGCTCGTCAGGGAGTTGAGTACATCGGTCTGATGATCTGCCGGGTGGTGGAACCCACCGTCTGGGTGGAAGCCTTGTTTGTCCGGGAGGATGCCCGGCGGCAGGGGACGGCATCCGCTCTCTTTGCCCAGGCGGAAGCACTGGCCCGGTCGTTTGGAGAAGACATGGTCTATGTTCAGGTTCATCCCACCAATCAGACGATGCTCCGCTTTCTCCAAAGCAGGGGATACAGCGTGCTGAATCTTCTGGAACTGCGCAAAGCCGTCCCGACCGAAAAAAACTGGCAGGGTTATCGGTTAGACCGAATCAAACTCCGGTCGCCGCAGCCTATATCAGCTCGCCGTCTGGCAGAAGCCATCAGCGGAAAGCCGATCCCGAAAAAGAAGAAGCGAAAAAAGAAGGCCCGACAAGCTGAGGCGTCTTTCCGTGATGACGGAGAATTCTGGGAAAGCAGCGATCAATTCTTTATGATTGCCGGATACCATGACAACGGCACCCCTTACGGCCTCACCTGGGAGGAAGCTCTGGACGAAGGACTTCTGACCGAGGCGGAAATAGAATCGAGGAAAGATTGTGTTAGCGGCTATGATAAATCCGGTAGCCCGGCTTTGCCTTATCTCGAGGCGGATGATCTGCCGTTTTAAGCAATGAATCGGCAAGGTGAATACATCAGTCGGCCGGGGCGGGCATCGCTTAACTGATGCAGAGTGGCTTTGCTCCAGACAGAATACCAGGGTCCCAGACAAATTGCTTGGGCATTCCCGGACAGAATGTGGCAGCTGTTACCTGCTGGGGTGCTCTGAAGAATGGTTTTAAAAACATAGGTACTTGAAAGTATGCTTGACTGAACTGAAAATTTATCGGAGGAAGCTTGAACTGAAGAGTGATAGTGAGTAAACTTACACTATTAAGACGTCTTAGGGAGCATAATATGACAAAAGCAGATTTTGTGGAATTCATGGATGGAAAACTGAAACTGGTCCGAACCGAATATGGACTGACTCAGGATAAAATGGCTGTTGTGCTGGGGATTTCGAAAAAGACGCTGGTCGAAATTGAAAAAAACCGGAAAAGTCTGGGCTGGACTGGAGCGGTGGCGCTGGCGAGCATTTTCTCCGGCAGTATTGTGCTGCAGGATGCCACCGGCGGCGACCTGGATGACATCATCATTGCGATTGCGTTCCGGGACATAACGGTGGATTACCCCAAGACCTGGGGCGGAAAAGTCTGGTGGAAGAGCCTGAATGATGAGCATGGCTATCGGCTGCAGCAGAATCTGTTCTCCCGCCATTTCCGGATTCTGGATCCCGACGATCGCCGGATCTTCTCCACCTTTAATCCGGAGGAGGCGCAGGAACGCTTGACTGAGCTCCTGCAGGAGCTTCCAAAGGAAAAGTAAGGTTCGGACTAAATTTCGAAGCACCCTGAGCCACCCGCTCTTGTTCGGAGCGGGTGGCTTGTCACTGAGCAGTCGATTTCAGCTTCAGATCGAACGACTGGAAGCAAACCGTTTGTGCCCCGAGCCGGATCAGGCTGTGCGTGGGTCAGGCGGAACATCAAGGACAGGAAGCATCCGGTCGAAGGATCGGCTGACTGTCCGTCGACAGAAAAATAAAGGAGAAAGCCGGCCCGGCCGGCAGCATCAGGCATGAAACAATCAATCACCCGTGATTTCTTGAAATATGCTGCCACCAATATGGCGGCGATGGTCGGAGTCTCGGTTTATATACTGGCGGATACCTTCTTTATCGCCAAAGCGTTGGGCCCAGTGGGGCTGACTGCCCTGAACTTCGCCATTGTGGTCTATTCAATTATTCAGGGCATTGGTCTGATGCTGGGAACAGGGGGAGCCATCGATTTTGCCGTGGACCAGTCCCGGGGCGGACAGCGGGATGACCGGGCGTTCCGTCATACCCTGATCCTGGGGGCGGCCTTCGCGCTGGTCTTTGTGGCGGCCGGTGCCTGGCTGCCCGCTTCGATCTCCCGGTTTCTCGGGGCGGATGCCATTACCCTGGCACCAACCAAAACTTATATTGCCACCATTCTCTGGTTTTCACCGGTGTTTCTGGCAAATAATATCCTGCTGGGCTTCGTGCGCAATGACGGCGAGCCAGGTCTGGCCATGCGGGCTATGCTGATCAGCAGTCTGTCCAACATCGTCCTGGACTATGTGTTTATGTTTCCCCTGGGCATGGGGATGTTCGGCGCTGCCTTTGCCACCGGACTGTCGCCTCTGATCAGCCTGGGCATCCTGGCGCTCCATTTCCGAGGCCATCACAGCCGCTTTGGCTGGAGCCGCGGACCGGTTGATTCCCCCCGCTTCCGCCAGGTGCTGACTCTGGGCATCCCGGCGCTGATCACGGAGTGGGCCGCCGCCGTCACCCTGTTTACCTTCAATCTGGTTATATTGAAGCTGGCGGGTAACCTGGGCGTTGCTGCCTATGGGATTGTTGCCAATGTCGCCATCATTGCCACTGCGCTGTTTACCGGACTGGCACAGGGAATCCAGCCCCTGGCCAGCCTGTACTTCGGCCGGAAGGATGATGCTGGCCTGCGCCATCTGCGGCGACTGGGAGCCATGGTCGCTCTCATCCTGGCCGTCCTGGTCCTGGGCAGCGTCCTGCTCTGGGCACCCCAGATCAGCGCCGTATTCAATGAAGCCGGCGATCCCGAGCTGGCCCGGATGGCCAATCAGGGCATGAAGATCTACTTCGTCGGCTTTCTGGCCGGCGGAATCAATATTCTCCTCATCTCCTATCTCAGCGCTACGCTGAAAACACTTCCCGCCATCGGGATTTCCCTGCTGCGCAGCAGCATCCTGCTGATTCCGCTTGTCCTCCTGCTGAGCCGTCTGCTGGGTCTGCCCGGTGTCTGGCTGTCCTTCCCCGCCACTGAAACTATGGTGCTGCTCCTGAGCTGGTTTTTGGCGTGGCGCAGCCAGCTCCCGGCAGTCAGCCCATCCCGGGAATGAGCAGCCGGAGGGCCTGACGGCAATATGAACGAACAAGGTTGAGCTGCCCCCGCTGGTCAGAGCTTTGGTGATTCAGACAGATGGATGATGCCAGCTGCCATCGTGAGTGGAAGGCATTCAGATAAAGCAGTAAAATGAGGATGGACCGGGACCTCAGCCACGAGGTTCAGTTCAGGCAGGGAAGGGATCAACGCATAGTACCCTACTATTTACAGGAGGCAGGAGAACAGATAATGACAGAACGTTAGCAGTATATTTATGTGCTTCGACCCGTTGAACATCTTCTGGTGGCGGAGCATTGGACCGAGAAAGAGGAAGCCATCACCAGGCGTCATTTTGTCCGTCTGGAACGGATGCTGGCAGAGGGGCGGTTGATTCTGGCCGGGAAGACAGGGGGTCTGGATGAAACGACGTTTGGGATTGTAGTTTTTGAAGCCGATTCTCTGGACGAAGCCAGGGAAATCATGGCCAGCGATCCCGGGGTCGCGGAAGGGATTATGACAGCAGAGCTTTTCCCCTATCGGGTCGCGCTGTCCCGGTCCTGAGACCGGATCAGATCTGTTTTGCAGGAGACCAGCCTGAGATGATGACCCCCGCTCCGGATGAAGCGAAGCAGTGAGGTCAGCGGCCAGGACAGACCATGGCGGAATGGCGGATCAATCAAGGGCATTTGAATACGGGAATCAACAGACGGGTGCCGCAACGTTCCCGTCTGTTTTGACGTGCCCGGCTCCAGCCGGGCAGGAGGCTTGCAGAAAGCAAGGGAAAGAATTACCTTGCCATCGTGGGGATGGATGACCCGGAAACCGGGGAACGCTGAGGCGATTACTGAGGAAAACGGGTTCTGCCCGACCGTCAGTTGGGGACTGCGCAGAGCCGGCAGGATGACACAATGTCCGGGAATCCGGAAAACCTGTTTCGGCAGTTTTTTTGCTGCGGTGAGAAGGATTCAACAACGCAGGCAGAGCCGAGGGAACAGTGAGCAAATGATGTGATTCTCAAACCGGAGTGACCGGAAAGGAAAATGGTATAATAGTAAGCGTGCCCATAACGGGCCAAGCATGAATCAAAGGGGAAAACAACTTGAAGCATAAAGATGTTCTTGAATTGAAAAAACGCCTGAAGAAGGATCACTGCACCATCAGCCAGGTCAGCGGCTGCTATGTCAACAGTGAGAAGCAGATTGTCGCCACCTATCGTGAAACCTTTCTGAACCTGGAGGAATCCGAGTTCTTTAAATACCTGGAAATTGCCAAGAAGATCCTTTCCGGCACCTGGGGCAACCATCTGCTGGAACTGGGATTTCAAAGAGAAGAGATCGGAGCCGAGGGCCGGCAGGCCATGCTGGTGGATCTGAAGCGGAGCCGTCTGAAGGATGACGAGCTCATCCAGGCATTCTATCGTCAGATCATCGACACGTACCAGACCGAGGGTAATTTTCTGATCCTGCTGTTCTCCGATGCCTATGACGTCATGAAGCGAACCAGGGACAATCTCAAGCTGGATGAGTCGGAGGAAACCTTTGAATACATTCTGTGCGCCGTTTGTCCGGTCACTTTGTCGGATCCGGGTCTCCATTACGAAGCTGGAGAACAAAGAATGCGAGCGTTGGGACGGGACTGGGTTGTTTCCGCTCCCGCCCAGGGATTCCTCTTTCCCGCCTTTTCCGAGCACAGCGGGGACGTCAACAGCCTGCTGTACTATACGAAAAACCCGCGGGAACCCCATCCTGAACTGATGGAGACCGTCCTGGGCTGCGAAGGCGTCATGACCACCGCTCTGCAGCGTGAATCCCTGCAGACTCTGCTTCACGAAGCGGTCGGCTATGAGGAAGAGAAAGCCGAGAACCTGTTCCTCGATCTGCAGGAAGAGCTCCACAGCATCGTGGCGGAGCAGGAAAACCAGTCGGAGTCGGATCCGGAACCCGTTGTCCTGACCAGTATTCAGATTCAGGATATTCTGGCGGACAAGGCTCCGGAGGAAGTCCTGCAGAAGATTGAGGAAGTCTACGAGGAATATTTCCAGAGCGATCTGCCCCTGGCTGATCGGATGCTGGATCCCAAAGCCCTCAAAACCGCGGAAAAGCGCAAGAAGGAGCAGGCTCTGGAAAAACAGGTGGAAAATCTCAAGCAGATGCTGCGCGACAGTGCCCAGGATCCGACACTGCCCTTGACCCTGGAGCAGACGGAGGGCGTCGATGTTCAACTGCAGGTGCGGCCGGAAAAAGTGGCTCAGATCAAAGCCCAGTACATCGACGGCCAGAAATGCATCATCATTCCGCTGGAAGAAGACGAAGAGGCCATCATCAATGGCCAGTCGGGAATTCTGTAACGAAGTCCAAGGAATGGGTTCTCCGCAGTTCCCTCGTTGCGTGAGGGCCTGATCGGGATTATACTCAAGGCAAGGAAGGGAAGATCTGTACCCTCAGCATCCATGCCTGATCAATGAGCTGATGCCAGCCGACCCGTCCGGGTCGGCTTTTTTGAGAGGAGGAACGCCATGCATCCGTTTTATGGACCAAGCAGCATGATGATCGGAGACGTTGATTTCTGGTGGGTCGGGCTGGTATCCATGGCCCTGTATCTGCTGTTCTGGGCAGGCGCCATCGTGCTGGCCGTGCGTTTGCTCCGAAAGATCGGTCTGGGGCGATGGCTGCCCAAACCGGATGATGCCATGGCGATCCTGCGGGAGCGCTACGCCCGGGGGGGAAATCGATCAGGCGGATTTCCGCGAGAAAGCGGCGGATCTGGCTGACACTGCCCCAACGGACAAACCCTGAGGAGGGGATATTCATGAAAGGGCGGGATCTGTTGTATCTGATTCGCTTTGGACTGACAACCGTATTGCTTCACCGCCAGGATCCGCTGGTGGGATCCCTCATCCTGACAGACCGCTGCAACCTGGCCTGCCGGCACTGTGCCGTGGCCAACAAAACCCTCGTAATTTACCCCTATTCCAGCGTAAGGCGTGACATGGAGCACCTGTACCGGCAGGGGGTTCGAATCCTGCTGTTTTACGGCGGTGAACCCTTTCTCTGGGAGGATTCGGGGCGAACGCTGCGGGATCTGGTAAGCGAAGCCAAGGCCATGGGATTCATCCTGGTCCAGGTTGTGACCAACGGAACATTCCCTCTGGACTTGCCCGAAGCGGATCTGATCCTGGTCAGTCTGGACGGAAACCGGCGCCATCACAATGAAATCCGGGGCGATACCTATGACCGGATTCTAAATCATATCGCAGCCGCGCCGAACCGAAATATCTGCCTCTATATGGCGGTCAACAACATCAACTGGCAGGACATCGAGGAAGTCAGCCGGCTTGCCCAGCGGCTGGCCACCGTAAAGGCCGTCGCCTTCAATTTCCATACCCCGTATCCAGGGGGAGAATCGCTGCAGCTCTCCCGGGAAGAGGCCCGGTCAGCCGTTCAGGCCATCACGGCACTGAAGCAGGACGGCCTGCCCATTCTGAATCTGGTCCGGGCATTGCCCAGGCTCATCGAGCACAGATTTCCAGCGCCATGCCGGCAGTGCGTGGTGATGGAGAACGGAGCAGGCTGGACCTGCGGCCGCTGCATTGAGATTCCAGGTTTGTGCGAACAATGCGGCTTTGCCTTCGCCGCGGAGCTGTCCCTGGTATTTCAGGGGAATCTACCCGTAGTCGGAGAGTTTTTGAGGACATATCTCAGACAGTTCTGACCGGTCAGTCGTCTGCTTATTTGTCGCAAGATCCATTTAAGGGAGGGAGTTTACCATGCTGACCACATTGCTTCGCCTTGGCCTGACACGGTCCATGGCTCCGTTTGAGTTCAGAAACCGGATGGATCAGCCGCTGCCCTTTGAGGATCTGGAGGAATTCGGGCTTTATGTCCATATTCCGTTTTGCCGGACGCTGTGCAGTTTTTGTCCCTACTGCAAGGAGATCTATGATCCGCAGCGGGCCGGGCAGTATAAGGAGAGCCTGCTGGCGGAAATTGAGCTGGCGGCGGGTCATCTCCGGGAAAGACAGCCGGTGACCAGTCTCTACTTCGGGGGTGGGACGCCTGCCCTGATGGGGGATGATCTGGCCGAGATCATTGCTGCCCTGGAGCGGTATTTTGAAATCCGGGGGGGCATCGGAGTGGAGCTCCATCCGTCAGATCTGACCGCGGAGACGCTGACAAAATTGAAATCGGCCGGGGTGACTATGGTAAGCCTGGGCATTCAGTCCTTCGAGAGGGACTGTCTGGAAAAGCTGGGCCGCTCCTGGGAACCCTTTGCCGACAAGGTGCGCCTGGTTCATTCCGCCGGATTTGACGTCATCGATGTGGATCTGATCTTCGCGATTCCGGGCCAGACGGAGGAATCCCTGACCCGGGATATTCAGACCGCCTTTGCCAATGGCGCTACCCAAGTGTCGACCTATCCATTCATCGATTTTACCTTTGCCCATAACACCTGGCATCCTATGTCGGACAAGGATAAGCTGCGTCTGCTGAAGCACCTGGCTAAAACCTGCAAGGATCAGGGACTGGTGCGGACCTCCGTCTGGACCTTTGCCAAGCCGGGTACTTCCCAGTATTCTTCCGTGACCCGGGACGCTTTTCTAGGATTCGGCCTGTCGGCCACGAGTCTGCTGCGAAACCAGTTCAAAATCAATACCCATTCCCTGGACGGGTATGTTGAGCGAATCTCCCAGGGCAGGCTGGCGACCTCCCTGACCCTGGATTTTACGTCCAGGCAGCGGGCAGCCTATTTCCTGTTCTGGAGCTGCTATGGCCTGCTCATCGATCCGGCGCGCTTTGAGCAGGTGATCGGCCAGCCCCTGACCAGGATGTACGGACGGGAACTGTGGCTGGCGCAAAAGCTGGGAATCCTCAGACAGGAGGGAACCCGGTATCGTCTGACCGATCGGGGCATGCTGCTGTATCATCAGGTGGAGCAGATTTATACCACGGCCTACATTGATCGGATGTGGAATATTTCCCGGCTTCAGGCATTTCCGCAGTCCATCCGCCTCAGGTAAGCTGAGAGTTCTGAATCAGAGCACAAAGGGCGGTATGATCCAGTCAGTATTGTAGTTTTCTCGAGATGAAAATCTTTCTTATTATGACAACGAACTATGGTATATTTATTCCGGTAGCAGGCAGGGGATTCTTCTGCTAAATTAATAGTTAGAAAAAGCCCTTCATCCGGTGGCCGTTCGAGGACATACGGAGAGGAGCTTTCTGAAAGAAAGGGAGGAAGTTATTTTGAATCTGGCACTGTACCTTGTGACCGCACTGCTCCTGGTCCTGTCGTGGACCCGGGATCGGAAAAAGACCCGCATGGCGATCAAAAAAGCCTGGAAATCCTTTGAAAACATTCTGCCGGAATTTCTGGTGGTCATTCTGATGGTTGGAATCCTGCTGGCACTGGCCGATCCAGCCCTGATCTCGAAGGTGATCGGAAGTGAATCCGGCTGGTCCGGAGTGATACTGGCAGCCCTGGTGGGAGCCATTACCCTGATTCCTGGATTTGTCGCTTTCCCCATGGCAGCGCTGCTGCTGAAAGGCGGAGCCGGCCCCATGCAGATCGGCGCCTTCGTCTCGACCCTGATGATGGTGGGTGTCGTGACCATGCCGGTAGAAATGAAGTACTTCGGGAAAAAGCTGACCCTGTACCGCAACGGCATCGCGTTTGCCTTCTCCTTTGTGGTAGCCTGGGTCATTGGAATGGTGGTGAGATAATGCAGAAAGAGAAAATGACAGGTCGCGGACCGAAGTCCCTGCTCCGGCGGTATCGGGCCTTTCTGATTGCGGCGGCAGCTCTTGGCCTGCTCACCCTGGTCAACCGGGAACTGGGTACAAAAGCCATCGACGTGACCGGCTATACCCTCAAGGAAATGCTGCTAGTCATCCCGCCGATCTTTGTTCTCCTGGGACTCCTCGATGTCTGGGTCCCCCGGGAAACCATGGTTCGGTTTATGGGCGAAGGATCCGGACTGGTGGGCATTCTCCTGGCCATCTTCATCGGATCGGCTGCGGCCGGCCCCCTGTACGGCGCCTTTCCCGTTGCGGCCGTGTTCATGAAGAAGGGCGTGAAGTTCTCCAACATCCTGATCTTCATCGGGGCGTGGTCTACCACGAAAATCCCCATGCTGCTGTTTGAAATGGCTGCTTTGGGGAATCGCTTTGCCCTGACCCGACTGGCCGTGGATATTCCCGGCATCATCCTCATTGCCTGGATTCTCAGCCGTCTGATCAGTAAGGCCGAGGTAGAGGAAATATACCGGAAGGCAGAGCAGTTTGACCAGTAGGGCAGGCTTGCCCCGGTTCAGGGCTTAGCTCAAGGAAGCATGGTCAGCCTTTGCTAAGTCATCTATTTAGTCATCCCGCAACATACCCATAATGACCCCTAACAACCCCTAACGTACTTAATAAGAACCAGTCACGCACCTTCCACGTAATCATAACTCATTCCTACAGTGGGAGAAGAGCAGCAGCAGGCCGGCAAAAAAGAAACCCACCCGATCAATGAACAAACCTGGCAGACGGTCTGAGCCGCTTCTGCCAGGTTTGTTCATTGATCGGGACAATCCGTTTAAATTTCAGGTGTAATCAGTCGACGATGACATAGTGGCCAGCGTAGGGCTCAACCCGGCCGATGACGGCATACGCCACAGGAGAGGCCTGCAGGTTTTCAAGAAGTGCGGGTACGTCGCTTTCGCTCAGACTGATGAGCAGACCACCGGAGGTCTGGGGATCATACAGCAGATCGGACAGGATGGGATCAATCCCTTCCGTCAGATGAATCCGGTCCTGGAAAAAGCTGCGATTTTTGGCTGCTCCGGCCGGAACCAGCCCCATGGCCGCGTAGTCGCGGGCTTCGGGCAGCAACGGAATGGATGATCCGGTGAGGCGAAGAGTTACCTGGCTGCTTTCGGCCATTTCCACCGCGTGCCCCAGCAGCCCGAACCCGGTAATATCGGTGATGCTGTGAACACCGGCCAGGTCTTTGGCGGCTTCTGCCCCGTAGCGGTTGAGCGTTGTCATGGAGAGGACGGCTGCCTGGGCAGCCGCGTCACTGGCGAGATCCGCCTTAATGGCGGTATTGATGATGCCCACACCCAGCGGTTTGGTCAGCACCAGCACATCGCCGGCGCGAGCATTGCTGTTGGTCATAATTCGATCGGGATGGACAAAGCCGGAGACCGACAGACCGTACTTGGGCTCGTCGTCGGACACGCTGTGCCCCCCGGCCAGAACCGCGCCAGCTTCGGTCACCTTGTCCTGGCCGCCTCTGAGGATGTCGGAGAGAACCTCCGGATCCAGGCAGTTGGGAAAACAGACGATGTTCAGCGCCAGGACCGGTTCGCCTCCCATGGCGTAGACATCGCTCAGTGAATTGGCAGCGGCGATCTGGCCAAAGGTATAGGGATCATTGACGATGGGTGTGAAAAAATCCAGCGTCTGGATCAGCGCGACCTCATCGTTGATCCGATAAACGGCGGCGTCATCGGAGGTCTCAATACCAACCAGAAGGTTCGGATGATCTGGTTTTTGCAGTTTGCACAGAACCTGTGCAAGGATCTCAGGCGAGATCTTGGCCGCTCAGCCGGCGGTCTTTGCCATGTGGGTCAACTGGATTGCCATGGGAATCTCCTTTGTGAATGAAATTGGCCTTGCCTTGGTGAATGCCTAATTGTCTGGTGTTCACCCCTGTCCTTATCCGGGCCGATGCGGAGGAGTCTCCGGTTGGGATCAGCCTGGCGGGAGGTTGTATGGCTACAGTGTATCAGGAATCGATCCGGTGAGGTATAATCAGAAAAAGAAATATGAGGAGATGAATTGATGATCACAAAGCAAGACACGCCGCTGGATATTGTGGAACAGTATCCGCAGACGGATCCGGTATTTCGCACATATGATGAACAGATCGGACAGTGTCTGTTATGTCACTGTTTGTTTGATTCCCTCGAGACCATTGCCCGGCGGTATGACATCGACCTGGCGGAAATGATCACTCGACTCGAGATAGCGGTCGTCCGAGCTCCGGGAGAAGGGATTTCCTGACCAGTAAGGATATGCCTGGTATAAGTGAGAATCGCTGCTCGGTCTTAAACAGAGAATCTCAATGGATCGAATCCGCTAACCAACGGCACATTTCCGGTTTGTCCGAAAACCATGGCATACAAGACGGTATGGACGACACTGAGAAAGAGATGTGCTAAGTTTGATCGAAACTTACAAAACCTTGCGCATGGGATCTCCTGTGCGCTTTCTTATTGTTCTCTATTAGTACCCGAATAATGCCCAGGAGAAGCGATTCCAGGTGATATCAGAGAAACTTATACTTCGAGGAAATGTGATATGAAATATATTATTGACATATGCCAGAAACAGAGTATTATGAAATTGTAAATAGCATATGCCAATAACTCGGCTTGAACGATTCGAGGAAACAAAAGAAGGAGGATGCAACATGCCAGGAAGAGATAGAACAGGCCCGCAGGGCCAGGGTGCGTTTACCGGACGAGGAATGGGAGTCTGCAATGCAGACAGTCCCAGAACCGGAACCGGACGAGGATTGGGATTGGGTGTGAGACAAGGTCTTGCGCGCGGCGCGAAATTTGGACTCGGTCTGGGACTTGGTTACGGCTGCAGAAGATGGTTTCGGGCGAATCAGAGTGTAGAAGCTTCTGACAGCCTGACCCAGGAAAAAGCGTATCTGGAAAGAAGACTGGACGCAGTGAACCGACAGTTGAGTCAGTCGAATCAGTCAAATTCAGTCAAGTAGGCGGGAGAATCCCCCGCCGGGTTTGTTCGAGGAGGTGATTTGATGCCAAGACCGAGAAAGTGGAGAAAAGTATGCTGCCTGCCTGAGATGGATCTGTTTGGTCCACTCAACGGGGATACGGAACCTGTGACAGATATTCCGATGACGGTGGAGGAGTATGAAACGATTCGCCTCATTGATCTCGAGGGTCTGACCCAGGAAGAGTGCGCCGAACGAATGCAGGTTGCCCGGGCAACAATTCAGGCGATCTATAAGGAAGCCAGAGGGAAAATTGCTCAGGCAATCGTCTATGGGCACCGTCTTCGGATTGGAGGCGGGGATTACCAGCTGTACAATGACAAGGAACGGCGCATGGGATGCCATCAGTGCCGCAGAGGCCTGTATGGCCGATGCTTCCAAAGTGAATTAATAATTGACCCGGATGATGGGTCGGAACATGAGGAGAATAATCGATGAAAATAGCAATACCAGCCGATGAACAAAAAATGGAAGGAAATGTCTGCATTTCCTTTGGCCGGACCCCGTACTATCTGATCTTTGACACCGAAGCCGGGACGGGTACCTTTATGGTCAACGAGGCAGCCCAAAGCCAGGGGGGAGCCGGAATCAAGGCTGCTCAGGCCGTTGTGGATTCAGGAGCCCAGGTACTTTTGACGCCCCGGTGCGGCGAAAACGCAGCCAAGGTTCTGAATGGGGCAAATGTCCGGATTCATCGCAGCATCGAAGGCAGCCTGACCGAAAATATTGAAGCATTCAAGGCCGGGCAGCTTCCGCCTCTGGAAGAGATTCATCCCGGATATCATGGACACTAAGAGTCAGTCCATGAAGATCGCGGTATTAAGCGGCAAAGGGGGCACCGGGAAAACACTGGTATCGGTAAATCTGGCGGCCGCCATTGCACCTTCCGTCTATCTGGACTGCGACGTCGAGGAACCCAACGGACATCTCTTCTTTCGTCCGAAGTCCATTCAGCGGGAGGCAGTTACGGTAAAAATTCCGGCAGTGGATGAGACGAAATGCAATGCCTGCCGGACCTGCGTTGAATTCTGCAAGTTCCATGCCCTGGCGATGGTCGGGACCAGGTGGATGCTGTTTGATGACATTTGTCATTCCTGTGGGGGCTGTACCCTGCTTTGTCCGCAGCAGGCACTGCATGAAGTGGAAAAATCCATCGGCGAGATTCAGATTGGCACCTCGGAAGGGGTAACCGTTCGAACCGGCTGGCTTGATCCGGGTCAGTCCTCCGGAGTTCCGATAATCCGAAAGCTGTTTGCCGCGGAGTCGCCGGCGGACCAGCCGATGATCGTGGACTGTCCGCCAGGGTCCGCCTGCATCGTCATGGACAGCATCCGGGATGCTGATTATTGCATCCTGGTGGCAGAACCGACCCTGTTTGGGCTGCATAACCTGAAGATGGTTCATGAACTGGTGCGGCTGTTTCAGAAACCGCACGGAGTCATTCTCAATAAATGCATCGAAGGCGACAACCCGTCCAAAGACTACTGTCTGGAACAGGGGATTACAATCCTGGAGTCCATACCCTTTGATGAAACCATTGGCCGACTGAATTCCAATGGGCGAATCCTGGCACGTGAACTGCCCCAGTATCATGAGATGTTCACCAGACTGCATCAAAAAATCAGGGAGGTGGCCGGCTATGAAACAGCTGCTGATTCTGAGCGGTAAAGGCGGTACAGGAAAAACTACGGTCGCGTCGGCTTTTATCAGATTATCTCAGGCCAGAGCCTATGCCGACTGTGATGTCGACGCGCCCAACCTGCATCTGGTCATGCAGAATCTTCCGGTATTGGACCGGACTGATTATTATGGCCTGCCGAAAGCGCAGATATATACCGATCAGTGCATCGAGTGTGATCTGTGCCGCCAGCATTGCCGGTTTGAGGCAATTCATGTCAATGGTACCTACCAGGTGGATCCCTTTGCCTGTGAAGGCTGCGGCGTATGCGCAGCCGTCTGTCCGGTCCGGGCCATTGAACTGAAGCCGGCAACTGCCGGCGAACTGATGCTGTATGGGGATGACCGGAGCGTCTTCTCCACGGCCCAGCTGAAAATGGGCTCAGGCACTTCGGGACTTTTAGTGACGGAAGTCAAGAAGCGGCTGATGGCCGCGGCGCCATCTGCCGAACTGGCCATCATCGACGGGTCTCCCGGCATTGGCTGTCCCGTCATCGCTTCCATCAGCGGTGTGGATCTGGTGCTCATCGTGGCAGAGCCGTCTCTGTCCGGCATCAGCGATCTGGACCGAATTGTGCTGACTGCCGCTAAATTCCAGACCCCGGTGGCGGTGTGCATCAACAAGGCCGATACCAATGAAGGGAACGCCGCCCTGATTGAGTCATTCTGCGAGGAACGCGGAATTCCCTTTACCGGTCGGATCCCCTTTGATCCCATGGCGGTTCAGGCCATCAACACGGGCAGGACCATTGTCGACCTGGATTGCCCGGCCGGAGACGCGGTTCGGGAAGTATTCAGCAAAACACTGATTCAGCTGGGGAAGGGGAAGAGCCTGACCATACTCTCAAAAAAAGAGTAAGACCTGCTGACACCTGGGTGCGGTCCTGCCGGGTGCGAATCACCTGGATCAGAATTTCTACTGAACGTATGCTAAACTGATGGGTCCCGCAGACTTCAGGAGGTGAACAGAACATGGAAAAAGACATGGTCTACTATCCGCAGGATGAACTCAACACCTTCCTTCTGCCGGTAACGCGCGGCTGTTCCTACAATCAGTGCGCCTTCTGTTCCATGTACAAAGACATCCCGTACCGGGAAGTTCCGGTTTCAGAAATAGAAAAGATTTTGATGAACGCGGGACGGTATACGGAAAAGGTCTTTCTGACCGGGGCAGACCCTCTGGCCATTGGCTTTCGAAAAATGAAATCGCTCCTGGCCATGATTCGTCAGTATCTGCCCTATTGCGCCTGTGTCGCATCCTATGCCTCCATCCGGAATCTGGCGCAGTACACCGTGGAAGAACTTGTGATTCTGCACGATGACGGTCTGCGACTGCTCTACATCGGATTCGAATCAGGGGATGATGAAGTTCTCAGCTTGATGAAAAAATCTCATCGGCGGACAGACGCGATCCGCGAGGCGAAAAAGCTCAATCAGGCCAGGCTTCCGTTCAATACCATCATCATGTATGGAATAGCCGGGGCAGGCCAGGGTGAGAAATATGCCAGGGCGACAGCCGACATGATCAATCAGTTCACCACCCGGATCATCATCACCATGAATCTGAAAATTTTCGGCGGCACCCCTTTGGAGACCATGGTGAACAGCGGCCGGTTTGTTCCGGCCCAGCCCGTTGAGCTGCTGCTGGAGCTCCGGACGCTGCTGGAAGAATTGAACCCCAGCCAGCCAACGCTGTTTAATACCACTCACCCAACCAACCTGATCCAGATCAAGGGAGTATTGCCCAAAGATCGCGACGAACTCCTAAATGAAATCGCAGCAAGGCTGAAGCCGAGAACATAGATAAATGGATAGATAAATAGATAGACAATCGGAGCAATGCATTGGAAACTGGCATGCCGCGGGGAAGCCGCCGGGTTGCTCCGGAGGTAGTTATTTTTTCGTGTAATTAAAGGAGAAGAAATCTATGAGTGAAACATGTGACCAGAACTGTTCCGGATGCGGGGAAACCTGTTCTGAGCGTAAGACCAGCCCGAAGGATTTCCTGGAACAGCCTCATGTCATGAGTCGGGTGAAAAAGGTGATTGGAATCGTCAGCGGCAAAGGTGGCGTCGGCAAATCGCTGGTGACCTCGCTGATGGCGGTGGAAATGAATCGGCGGGGGTATCATACCGCAATTCTGGATGCGGATGTTACGGGTCCGTCGATCCCCAAAGCCTTCGGCATCAGAACTCAGCCGGAAACCAATGAGTATGGCCTGCTTCCCATTCGAACCAAAACAGAGATTGACATCATGTCGATCAACCTGCTGCTGGAAGACGAGACAGATCCCGTGCTGTGGCGCGGTCCGATTCTGGCCAATACGGTCAAGCAGTTCTGGACGGAAGTCATCTGGGAGGATGTGGATTTCATGTTCATCGACATGCCTCCGGGAACCGGAGATGTTCCGCTCACTGTCTTCCAGTCCATTCCGATTGACGGCATCCTGGTAGTCACCTCCCCGCAGGAACTGGTTTCCATGATTGTGGGGAAAGCCGTCAAAATGGCAAAGATGATGAATATTCCGATCATCGGTCTGGTGGAGAATTACTCCTACTTCAAATGTCCGGACAACGGCAAGGAGTACCGGATCTTCGGGGAGAGCCACATTGACGAAGTCGCCGCGGCTCATCAGCTGAAAGTACAGGCCAGGCTTCCCATCGATCCCAGACTGGCGGCCGCCACTGACCGCGGCATGATCGAGCTGTATGCCGGGGACTGGCTCCATGAGCTGGCCCAGGAACTGGAAGGCATGATTCCGGCAGGCAGTGAACCGGTTGGAACTCATAGGAATTAACGGAACAATAAAGACAAATAGTAAGTACAAATCGAACAAGCGGAGGAAACAAAAATGATTAAGATCGCAGTAGCCAGTGAACACGACATGGTGACAGAACACTTCGGACATTGTGTTAATTTCAACCTCTACAATGCTCAGAATGATGAGATTATGGAACATGCCAGCATTCCCAATCCGGGACATCGCCCGGGCTTTCTGCCGAACTTTTTGAATGACCTGGGAGTCAACGTCATCATTTCCGGTGGCATGGGCGGCGGAGCCATTGACATTTTCAACCAGCACAACATCGAAGTAATCGTCGGCGCCAGAGGCGACGCCAGAGCCGCGGCCTTGGCTTATCTGGCCGGAGAACTGAAATCCACCGGTTCGGTGTGCCACGAACATAGTCATCACGAGGAGTGCCATGCCTGATTCCCGGGGGCAGCACCTGTAAAACACAGGTGCTGACGGAGTGAGTTCCTGCCCATTGATGGTTATGTGTTTGCAGGCTGCCGCAGAACATTCTCCAAACGGACAGTCTGCGCCGGATCGCAGCGCCGCTATGAGCTCAGGGAACCTGGTTTCAGCTGCCCCCCTGAGCTTTTTGGCATATTCGGGTGATCTTTGTATTTCCATTCGCCAGTCCGATGTGAAATAATGGAAGTAGAAATCGTTATCATTCAGCGCCTGTCAGTGAGTTCAAACAATGACCAGCTAAAGCAGCGAAGTAAAAATCAATGATCGAAATTTTTTTTATGCGAGAATTTTTAATCGAATTTAAGATTATCGAAAGAGGAGGATTTTGTCATGACCTACTCACCCAACCTGTCATCAGCCTTCAATGATACCTTTCACCGCAGCCGTCATCTCTCACCCCAGTCCGGGATGTGCTCATTCTGTACGGAGGATTGCGAAGGCCCCTGCGAGATTGCCCTGGCGGCTGTTCTGGGAGCTCGGGCGGTATACCCCACCAACACCGGGGCCAATCAGATCGCTTCGGAAAAGGACTATCCCCTGGATTACTCGCACTTCAACATCAACGGCAGAGTGTTCGGTGCCGTCGGAGCGGGTCTGAATTTTGCCGAGGCGAATATTTTCCGGGTAAACCTTGAGAGCGAATACGGCCGATTCCATCCGGTTCGGCTGGCCATGCCCCTGATTCTGCCAGCCCTGATCAAGATGAACTGGGAGGATTATTTCGGCGGTGCGGCCATGGCCGGCGTCACCTGCGTCATTGGGGAAGATTCCCGAACCAAGGATCCCGAACTGCGGCTGGAGCATGGCAAAGTGGTTCATTTCCCGGCGCTGCAGAAGATGCTGGATGCCTTCCGTCGCTATGACCGGGGATATGGTCAGATTGTGCTTCAGTGCAATATTGAGGATGACATGATGGGCGTTCCCGAATATGCCATCCAGGTTCATGGCGCTCAGGCCATTGAGCTCAAGTTTGGCCAGGGGGCCAAGGGCACCCAGCCGGTCAACCGGCTGAAGGACCGGGAAGAGGCGTTAATTAAGCAGGCACTGGGTCATCTGGTGCTGCCGGATCCCACGGATCCCGCCATTGTTCAGGCGGAGGCTGACGGAGTCTGTCCCAACTTCTATATCTATTCCCGGCTGCCAATTTGGGATGAGGAGTATTTAATTCCCCGAATCGCTGAGCTGCGCCAGCTGGGGGCAAAGAATATCTATCTCAAAATGGCCGGCTATGACCGGGAGGACATCCGACGGGTGCTGCAGCTGGGCAGTCAGGCGGAAGTCGACATGATCACCTTTGACGGTGCCGGCGGCGGCAGTGGCTACAGCCCCTGCAAAATGATGAATGAGTGGGGATTGCCCACCGTGTTACTGGAGGAAACTGTCCTGCAGATTACCCGGGACATGAAAAACAACGGGCTGTATGTGCCCGCCATCACCATCACCGGCGGATTCAGTTCAGAAGATCAGGTGTTCAAGGCATTGGCCTACGGCAGGGGTCATGTGACATCCGTTGGAATCGGCCGAGCCGCCATGGCTGCGGCCATGACCGGCAAGCACATTGGCCAGAGAATCGAGGCAGGGGAAGTTCCCAAGGCGTACCAGAAGTACGGCTCCAGTGTGGCACAGATCTACGGCGATCTGCCGGAACTGCGGGCACTGTATGGAAAAGCGGCCGATGATTTTTCTCCGGGAGCCATTGGCGTCTTCTCGTATCTGAACAAACTGGCCTTTGGACTGAAGCACTTTGCCGCCCTCAACCGGAAGTTTGACATGAAATATCTGGATCAGACGGATCTGATCCCACTGACCCGGGATGCGAAGGATCTGATCAAAGGCCGCTGGTTCGACTAATTTACCATCCAGCCTTTCCGGCGGGAACAGGTAATAAACAACAATAGACAACAACAAACAGCAGCGCGATTCAGCCTGCGATCCAGGGGGCAGGCGACTGTCCCCTGTTTGTTTCCTGATCCGGTCGGTCTCCCTGGTTAAGGCGGATGCGTACCCTTTAATACAAGAAGATGGAGGAGGAACAATTCGATGAAAGAAATGAAATACATATACGGTCCGGTGCCATCCCGACGCCTGGGCATCAGCCCCATACCCAAAAAGACCTGCAATTATTCATGCATCTACTGCCAGCTGGGCCGGACCGATCGAATGACCAATCAAAGGCAGATGTTTTTCCCGTTGGAAGAGATTCTAGAGGAATTTCGGGAAGTCCTGCTTCAGAAACCGGAGTTTGATGTGGTTACCATCGTCGGGGAGGGAGAGCCCACGCTCTATCTGGGACTTGGCGAACTGATCCGGCAGATCCGGCAGCTGACGGACAACCCCATCGCCGTCATCACCAACGGAGCTCTGCTGTACGATCGGGCTGTGCAGGAGGACCTGAATCAGGCGGATCTGGTGCTTCCAACTCTTGATGCTTGGGACGAAGCTTCCTTTCGCCGCATTAACCGGCCCCACGGATCCCTGTCCTATCAACAGGTGCTGGACGGGCTGATCGAGTATAGTCACTCCTGCCAGGGTCAGCTCTGGCTGGAACTGATGCTGATGAAGGGGATCAATGACGATGATGCGTCCCTCGCAAAATATAAGGAACTGCTGAAATCAATTCGCTACGACCGGCTCTACCTCAATACACCGGTGCGTCCCCCGGCCGAACCCTGGGTTATGGCGCTGGATCCCGACTCCATGCGGCGGGCGGTGGAGACATTGGGCGGAATCTCCATTGATCTGCTCAGTTCGGCTGGATTCCACAGTGAAATCACTGATGATTATGAGGCAATCAGGAGTATCATCCTGCGTCATCCCATGAATCAGTTTGAACTGGAAGGGTTCCTGAAAAGCAGGGGAGCGGAAGATTCCGCAGCCCTCCTGCGACGACTCCAATCGGATCCAGCCGTAACTGTGATCCGATACAAAGGCTACGATACGTATCGCCTGAAGTAATCGGGCCTGCCGGGGCGACCCCGGGTGAAACCACGAATATGTAATCTGAATGAAAGAGGTTTATCACAGAATGAAAGATCAAGTATTTGGCTGGGTGGCGCTGTTCGCCCTAGGGGCGATGGTTGTCAACAGCGTCGGGATCCTGGTGATCCATCGCAATCGGGAATGGGCGCAGCGCAACAAGGAATATTTTATGTGCTTTGCGGCCGGGATGCTGATTGCTTCGCCCCTGATCATGGCATTTCCCGAGGCCATTAAAAAAAATGACCAGGCCGGACTGGCGGCTCTGTCAGGATTTCTGTTCATGTTTTTCAGCAACCGGTTCATCCGGTATCAGACTCAACAGGATGATCTGGCCTTTGGCATCACCGCCATCCAGGGGATCGGGATTCACTCTCTGCTGGACGGAGTCATGTACAGCGTCATGTTTCGTGCCTCAACCCTGGTCGGAATTTTATCAGGAATTGGCATGGTGGTCCATGAATTCGCGGAAGGCGTCGTGACCTATTCGGTGCTGCTTAAAAGCGGAATGAGCGTCAGAAAATCCCTGCTGGCCGCGTTTCTGGTGGCAGGCGCATCGACCCCGCTGGGAGCGTTTGTCGCCTACCCGTTCCTGGGAGGCTTGAGCGAATCCCAGATTGGCCTGGCCCTTGGTTTCGTCGTCGGCGTTCTGATCTATATTTCCGCCTCCCATCTGCTGCCAGAGGTTCGGGAGGAAGAACGAAAACACTCCTATCTGGCATTTGTGGCCGGAGTCGGCCTGGCACTCCTGATGATGCGGATCAAATAATTGTTGCTTCGGCAAACTTCCATCTGCTTCAGCCGGGCGGGGATATTATTAATATTATACTAAAAATGAAAAGATAATTAAAAATTTGACAAAGAGCGAGATAAAAATTATAATTATAGTAACGAATTACTAGTTTTATTAACTGTGATTAAATTAGAACTGAATTGCCCCGGAAGCTTGCCGGACCGCTCCGGCAGTTCCTTCAGCTTCATTGACCGACGTGCCCACAGGGCTTCTCCGACGGACCAAAAGGAGCTTTTCCATGAAATCGCTGCACCAAAGCCTGATGACTGTCCTGGCGCTGGCGCTGGGACTCACCGCCTGTTCTCATTCCCCGCCGCCGGGGACTGCGGCTGCGCCTTTAAAGCCCGGTACCGGACCGACTGCCACCTCTGTCCAGGTGAAGCCGTCGACCGCTCCCTCTGACACGGAGTTTACGCTTTGCGGCTGCGAACCGGGGAACACCAATACCAATTACGGTACTCACGGCTGCTTTGCCGAAAAGGACGGCTGGATTTATTATGCAGACGCCAGTCAGGGCGCCCGGTTGATGCGCAAACGGGCCGACGACACCCAGATCACCGATTACAATGAAAAGCCGGTCAGCAGCATCAATGTGGCGGGAGGCTGGATCTATTACATTAAGCGGACCAGGCTGGAGGAAGCCTATATTTATCGCATGACCACCGAGGGCAAGAGCATCGAGCGCATCAGCCCGATTCCCTGCGATTACGATTCCTGTGCCAATATTCTCGTCAAGGGCGACTATGTTTTCTTTTCCAACCTGGCGGAGAATGGGTCGCTGTACCGGATGAAGACAGACGGAACCGAACCGGTCCGGCTGAATGCCAGAACCAGCCGGAGTCTGACGCTGGAAGGGGACTGGATCTATTATGTGGCAAAGGAGGCGCAGGGAGACGAACTGCGCACGATCCGGCCGGATGGAACTGACGACCGGCTCCTGGCCGAGGAGGTCTGCACCAATATCATTCCTTACGAAGGCTGGATTTACTATACCAGTCTGGCGGATGATCAGCGGGTGCTCATGCGGATGCGACTGGATGGCAGCGGCGCCATGGAACTGCTTCGGGACAGCCTGTGCGGCATGACGATCTACCAGGATCAGCTGTTTTATGTCATTCGCGAGACCGGCAGACTTTACCGGGCTGAGCTTGATGGAAGCGAGCCGGTGCTGCTGATGAACACCAGGGCCTTCGGCGTACAGATCGCCGGCGGCTGGATCTATTTTTCCAATGCCGATGATGTCAATCGACCTTACCGGGTGAGACTGGACGGCTCCGGCATGGAACCGGCCTACACCGTGGACTGGATCCGGGATGATCCGGAAGAACCGGATTATGCCAGGGGTCTGGGAGTCCCCAATTCGAACGCCCACAGCCGGTTTGTCCGAGGCGGGAACTGGATCTACTTTTCCCTGGATCACTATATGGGCGAGATTCGAAAGACGCTGCGCAACGGAATTTCCATCAGTACCGTCATCAAGCGGCCGGGGAATCATCTGAACCTGTCCGGTCACTATCTCTATTTTATTGATACCGGTTTTTACGACTGCCTGGCCAGAGTCCGGATCGACGGCACCGGCTACGGCATTGTTGCCGACCAGAGCGCTTCCGAGCTCGTGGTCATTGATGAATGGATGTACTTTGTCAATCAGTCCCTGGACCAGACCTTATGTCGAATCCGGGTGGACGGCACCGGGCTGCAGCAGCTGACTCAGATGGCCGTGCGCAATCTGAAGCTGGATGACGAATGGATTTACTTTGAACCCTCGCTGACCAACGATCAGGCCGGCGAAGAAGGCATCTGGAAAATCCGGCTCGACGGAAGCAAAGTTCTTCCGGTCACCGGCCAGGCCATCGCCCTGATGACCCTGGATCAAGACTGGATCTACTACACCACCGAATCAGATCACGAACTGCGCCGGATGAAGACCGACGCGACCCAGGACGAGAGCATCAATGGCGAAACCGGTACCCTTTATGGAATCCACCAGGGATGGCTCTACTACTACGCTACCGGCAAGGACAAAGGGATGGTTCGATTCCATCTCGAAGACCGGACCAGAGAACTGATTCTTGGCCCCGGCACCTATTCGCTGGTTCATTTTCTGGAAGATCAGATCATCTACTACAACAATGACATGAACACCTATCACATGATGGAGCCGGATGGCTCGGAACGTCGTGAGTTCAAACCCTGAATCCGTGAACACCAAAGGCACCTGCATCGAGCGGCGCACTTGCCGCCGGTCGAATCGACCAGCGCATGACTCATACCAACAAGCCTTTGAAACGATAAAAAAGCTGCCATCTGCTCTGAATTTCAGAATGGACCGGCAGCTTTCACACGTTCGTATGGATTTACGTTCAGCTCTTGTCTTCAGGCGTATGCCGATCACTTGTTTGAAGGCATATGTTAGTCCATTAAGAATTGACCATTAAGGATTGACCATTAAGGATTGACCATTAAGGATTGTTCTATGTCCGTACATGTTTTACTTTCATTTTTTCTATCATGTTTTCTTGCATGGTTTCTTACATGATTTTTTTACACTTAATCCGGATCATCGTGCGCGGATCCGATTGCTCCTGAAATAGCGGCAGAGCACGGATCAGGGCAGGTTGGCGGGACTGTCGGCCAGGGTCTGGATTGAATCCATCTGGTCAAAATAAGGACTGAGTGAGGCTTCGATTTCCTGATAGAAATTCAGGCGGACTTTTGAGACTGCCTCCAGAGCGCGGTACAGGGCGGTGGATGTCAGGGAGGGATTTCGGCCCACCGCATCAAAGACCATCAGACCGGTCCAGGTGGCGATGATTCGCTTCAGGCGGGCGGATTGGGCTGAATCCGTGGCAGTGGGGCGATGAATCAACTGCAGGTAGGATAAGAGCTGTTGAATCAGCTCGTCGCAGGCTGCGGGGGGAATCACCTGACTGAACAGCGTCTGGTGGCGGTCCCGGCGGTCGTTTTGCTGATCCTGCATGTCATCCAGAAGCTGCAGGGAGGCACCGTACTCAAAGGCATAGGTCAGTTCGGACTCCGTCAGGTCGGGCCGGACCAGGAGGGCATCAGCCAGCACCGAAGCGCCGCCCTTGAAAAAACTCAAGGTCAGAAGTTCCTCAGGTGACATTGTCTTGCCGCGGTCCTGCATCAGACTGAGGATCTGTCCCTGCTGGATCAATCGGATCCCTTCGAATACCTGGGGATACCGGACCGGGTCATACTGAGTCCGGATCTGGTCCACCAGTTCAAATACCCTCCGCTGATGCGCTCCCGCCGGTGCGGGGAATTCACCGCCCAGAGCCAGGCTCAGCTTGTGATTAAACTGCTCTTTTTCCAGGGGATCCACCTGGGGATCATCCAGGAAATTGTCCGTATAGGGGTATAGCATGCTGTAGGCATAGACCGAGGGGGTGACGGACAGGGGAATTCCCCAGAGCAGCTGCAGACTGTTCATGATCCAGACATTGCGCTGGGCCTGGAATGCTTCCTCCATGGTCAGGCTGCCATCCTGCATCCGGGCCTGGAGCAGAAATTCTTCTGCCGTTTTCAGGTAACCCTGTTCGATAAAGAACTCCAGGCAGGGTTCCGGCATCAGGGAGCCGTTCCGGTCAATCTCGGTCAGACGGTCCGTAATCTTTGTCCGGAGCTGGTTCAGGTCATTCCGGGTCAGCTCCGCCGCGGTTTTGGCTCGCCAGGACTCAAGGTCCGCCTGCAGGACGGCGATTACACAGCGGAGTTCCTGTTCATTGCGGGCCTGCGCCAAAGCGCTGCAGGATTCCATCAGAGCCGGATGATTATCACCAGCCCGATGAAAATTCGCCAGAGCGAACTCCAGGAGCCTGGCGGGCGAAGCCGCCAGGCTGGTTTCTGTATTGTCAATAAGATCTGTAATTATCGAGTGTACCATGTATTCCTTCCTCTGGTTTATTCGTCCCGCACATCCATCAGAATCTCATTACGGCGCAGGAACGGGGGGATAAACGGCGGATTGTAGCGCGCCAGCCGGATGGGACCGGCCGGGGTCAGGCCCTGGCGGTTAATCCAGTCCGTCAGCCGGGCTTTGTTTTTCTCCACCGCCGCTTCATTCATGCGGCCGGAGAAGGTAATGACTGCGGTTTTCACCGGGGAATGAGACTTCAGCGTAATGGAGGGATCCTGGGGTCGAGGCAGGAGCGGGGTCACTTCCCGGGGCATGACGAACTCCGTGGTGGCCCGACTGCTTTCCAGTTCATTGAATACCGGAGTCGTCATGGAAATTTTCTGACCGGCTTCGTTGCTGCCGCTGATGTAATTGAAGATCTGGTTAAATCCGTCTGAATTTATCCAGTCCCGGCTGTCCACTGAAGCGGTGACAAACGCATCATAGGCCCCCAGCTCAAAGGGCGGTTCTGCTTTCAGAACCTGATAGGGGGCTGTTTCATAAGGAGCCATTGTCATCACACCTTTCACCTGGGATAACATCCCGATGAAATCATTATACCAAGTCATTGTTTCGGGAGTATGAAAGTTTGGATGCAATCAATCCACGGCCAGTTCGTGCAGTCAGTCCATTGCCGGTGCGTGCAGTCAGTCCACGGGAGTTGGATGAGACGTCAGGACAGGAAAGAGCAGCGGCTCTGAGAAGAACCGCTGCGCAGGGTAAGGAGGATATCTATATTAAATCAGGGACGTTTGCCTGGGTTCCCGGGACCGGGCTTCATGCCTCCCGGGCCTGAACCTATGCCGCCTCCGATGGTTGTCTGAGCTGAGGTCATCTCAACCTGGGTCAGCTGCGTGCCGCCGGACCAGGTGCCGCCCTGGATGATTCCGTCGGTGGCGGTTCCGTCAGAGGTGCCGCCGCTGGAGATGAGGCAGGTGTCACCGGCCTTCAGGTCGGAGCTTGAGTAAAGGATGGAACTGAAGGGTTTGGGGGAGGAGAAGGTGATCTGCTCGGTTCCGTCGGATGAGGTGATCCGGACCAGGGTGTCAGCACTGATTTCACTGGTGTTCAGGAGAAAAGCTGCCTGGCTGGAGGTTTCGCTGATGTTCTGAGCCATGCCGGAGCTGCCCAGGGCCAGAAGCGTTCCTGAATTCAGGGTAAAGGTGCCGGCATAGTCCACCGCCCCGTTGCCGTTATTGGTGGGGCCGTTCACGATGACGGTGGCTGCTTCCATTACGATGTCGCCGTTGGCATCAATGCCGTCCCCCGCGGAATCAATAAAAACGTAGCCGCCCAGCAGGGAGAGGAGGGTGCCATCGGACTGATCAAATCCGTTTTGCCCGGGCCGGCCACTGACAGAGGAGCCGTCATTGCCTCCGGAGGTGTTGATCCCGTCGTCCATCGCGCCGACGTGGACCTTTCCATCCCGGATCGTCACACTGGCGCCTTCCAGTCCCTCATAGCTGGTCTCAATGTAGATGTCGCCGGCATTGATCAGCAGAGCCTGATCGGCATGGATTCCATCATCGCCGGAGGACAGTTCGATGGCACCGCCATTGATGGTGACATCACCGTTGGAGTGGACTGCGTCGTCAGAGGAATCCAGCTGGATGACTCCGCCGTCAATCACCAGCGCAGTGCCGGCTTTGAGACCCTTGGCGGAATCGGAGGTCTGGCTGTCGGAAGCGGGTGCCGGTCCCCAGTTTCCCCAGCCGCTGGTCTGACTGGAATTGGCACTGCCGCCGCCGGTGACCAGCCGGAAAGTACCGTTTTTGATCCACAGGCTGGTTTCAGCCTGAATACCATCCTGGCCGGCTGTCAGGTCAAAGATGCCGTTTTCGATGAGGATTCCGCCCTTGGCAGCTTCCTCGTCATTGGTGGACTGGATGCCGTCGCCGCCTGCCGTGATGGTCAGATTGCCGTCCCGGATCGCAACCAGATCCTTGCCTTGCAGCCCATCTTTGACTGCGGTGATCGTGATCTGACCGCTGACGATTTTCAGGTCATCTTTGCTGACAATGCCATGGGCATACTGACCCGTAACCTTGAGACTGCCGCTGCCGTTGATCGTAAGATCCGCCTTGCTGTAGATCGCCGCATCCGTCGCCTCGCTGTCCGTCTGAACACGGTCGATGCCGTCGGTCAGCACATTTTCCGAGCCGGCAGCCAGCGTCAGGATCACTTTATCCGCTTCCAGAATATGCAGCACAGAGGCCGACGGACAGGTCAGTTTCAGCCCATTCAGAACCAGGATGACATCGGCATCCTCCGGCGCGTTCACCACGATCTGGCCATCAGCGGATTCTCCGGACAGAAGATAGGTGCCCGCCTGGCTGATGGTCAGAATTTTGTCGGAAACCTGAGCGCCGTCCCCGCTGACCGTGATTTTTTCCCCGAACCGGATTTTTGTGGTAGCAGTTTCATCCACCGTCGTCTGCAGATCTTTTGAACTGTACTCGACGGTCAGGGCTGCCTCCTGGGATTCGCCGGAAGTGGCAGTGCCCGATGTGTCCGGTCTGTCTGCTGTGCCGGCGGTTTGTGTACCGGCAGCTGTTCCTGCAACCGTGATCTGAGTCGAAGCTGTCCCTGCCAAAGTGCTGCCCGCTGGGGATGGACTGCAGCCGGCAGCAGTGAGGGTCACTGCGGCCAGGGCGGCCGCGACCCTGATTCGTAAGCGTCTGTTCCATTTTTTATTCATGATTTCATCCTTTCTGCAGGCATTGCCTGATCATTGGCCAGGTCTGATGTTCCAGAGCCCGACCGGTCTGAATCAAATGATTCCGATTGGAAGCATCGTTCCTGCCGGAGTACCCTGGCAAAGTCGGATGCGGCCGGGTGCGGTGTCTAATGTTGTATACCTTTTATCATATGTCTGAATGTCGTATGTCGCAGCTTTTCAATTGAATGACTCATGTTGAATGTCGCAAGTCTTCGTTTGATGTCGCAAAATCCCTGGGTGCCTGTTTCCTACTCTGGTTCACCGGGGAAACTGGGCATCAGGCGGCATAATCTCCGTTGCAGCTGACCAGGGTGGCGTTGCGGACACCGCGCAGGCTGACCAGTTCATTGACAAAGGCGGTATTCTGGGCGCATAGGCGAAGCTCATAGATGATTTCGATCTGTCCGGTGGTAATCGTCTTGGATTTCAGTTTCAGGCGGTGCGGTTCCTTTTTCAGATAGGTCAGGGATTCAACCTCCGCGGATTCATCTTCCAGATCCAGTATGAGCACAAAGGGCTGATCCTGATCGGTTCCGCGGGCAAATGCCAGAATGACCAGACCGATCAGCAGGGAGCCGACCAGGGCCAGGGGCACCATGCCGGCGCCCAGGACGATGCCGGAGCCGATGGCCCAGAACAGGAAGACCAGATCCAGGGGATCCTTGATGGCGGTTCGGAAGCGAACGATGGAGAGTGCGCCCACCATGCCAAGGGAGAGCACCACATTGGAAGTTACCGCCAGGATGATGAAGGTGGTGAGCATGGTCAGAAGCACCAGAGAGGTATTGAACGGCTTGGAGTACAGAACGCCGTTAAAGGTTCGCCGGTAAATGGTGTGGATGAACAGTCCGGTCAGAAAGGCCAGAATCAGGGCGATGGCGGCATCGAGAAAAGAAAATTCCGCGAGTTTTTCCAGATAGCTGGACTTGAAGATATCCTGAAATGTCATAAGATCAGCTCCTTATTGCTAATAGGGGACATTGAGGGGGTGATATTTGCCCAATGGCGTTTCGGTTCATCGGGGATTGGAATTTCGAACAACTCTGGATTTCAGTCTGTCATCAAAGCGTTCCGGTAATGGTTTGTACTTCAGGCTCCGGTCAGGAAGCGTCCGGTGACATACTTGGAGTGAGCGGTCCGCATGGGCTGATGCCCTTCCAGCAGGGACGGGATCAGACTTGGCAGAAACTCATCGTATTTGACTTCCAGCAGGCACTTGCTTCTGGATTCCGGGATCAGGGGCAGAGAGAAATCCAGAAAGCTGCGCGGATTCCGGGAGTAGGCCAGGTCATAGTCCAGGGTGACGCGGACATTGCCCGGATCAAACAGGAAGGGCTCCCGAAAGTAGTTCACAACCAGGCAGGGCGAAAGGCCTCCCGAGCGCAGCCGGACATAGAATTCGCGGAGCAGATCTTCACGGTGGTCTTTCAGAAACCCGAAGGAGCCCTTCAGGATCGATTCCACTTCCTGCCGGGTCAGCTGAGCCGAAACCTTAAAGCCCTGATTGCCGTGCCTGACTTTTTTTTCGAGCCGGATCCTGTCAGGATCCTCATTGTAGAGCCTCAGCCGGTATTTCTCCCGGACAGCGCTGCCCATCAGGTTGTCCTGCAGAGCGTCGGCCTGAGCCGTATCAAAGTAGAGACTGCGGATGGCGTAGCCTTTACCTATGGCATGAGGATCCCGCCGGAGGACGCGTTCGAGCTGGCGGGACAGCACCTGCCGGGAAGACGGGCTGATCAGATATTTCAGTTCATTGCGATAGCCTGGGTGAATCATGGGTTCTCCTTTCCACCGGATTCTGTCCATCGCAGGAGTTCCTTGATTTCTCCCGGTCAGCTGGTTCCGATTTCCTGATCTGGTTTTATCTTAGACCCGATGCGGGAATACTTCTCCGAAAAACTGAACGCAACAATACGCAGAACTGCCGCAAAGCAGAACGATTCTGCAGAGGCCCTCCGGGACACGAAAAAGCCTGCCGGCAAGCTCCGGAGGGAGCTGGCCCAGCAGGCACAGATTTTGAGTGGTTTCATCTTCGATTCAGACTTCATCCGTTTGATCGGGTCGAGGAGGTCAGGGGAGGCAGGAAGATCGTGAAGACGGCTCCTTCTGGACTGGTGGCGACCTCAACCCGTCCGCCGTAGGACGTGACGATGGATCGGACAATGGACAGGCCGATGCCGTGATTGCCCTTGGCTCCTTTGTAGAAGCGGTCGAAAATGTGCGGCAGGTCTTCCGGCGAGATCCCGGGGCCGTCGTCGGCTATGCGGATTACGATGCGGCCGGCTTCTTCGCGGCAGCTTAAGGTCAGGCTGCTCCGGGCATACCGCACCGCGTTGGAAATCAGGTTCTGAAGCGCCCGTTCCATGGATTTGTCGTCATAGGTAAACAGAACGGGGTCTTCCTGAAAGTCATACTGGATCTGGATTTTCTGTTCGGCCAGAACCGAGGCGAAGCGTTCCGCGGTGTAGGACAGGGTTTCCCTCAGATCACCGGTGGTCTGCACCAGATCGCGGGAACGGGCATCCAGGCGGGACAGGAGGATTACGTCTTCCACCAGCTGGCTGAGGCTGTCCACTTCCTGCCGGATGACCGGCAGGGCTTTCTGCTTCGGAATCAGATCCAGCTCCAGGGCTTCCGCATTGGTTTTAATGATCTGGAGCGGCGTGCGCAGCTCATGGGAGGCGTTCTGGAAAAAGACCCGCTGTTCTTCGTCATAACGTCTGAGTTTCTCGCTGGATTCATTCATGGACAGTTTGAGCTCATGAACCTCCCGGTCGGCAAAATCTTCCTCCAGCGTCTGATAATCGCCATTGCCGATGTGCCGGGCAAACACGCTCAGGGCTTTGACCGGCCCGGCGATCCGGGAAGCGATCAGATAGGTGGCCGCAACGGCCAGCACCAGGGCGACGCTCATGATCAAAAGCAGCAGGCGGGAGAGGTTCTGTTCAAAGCTGTAGAGGTTGGTCATGTTGATGAAGTAGACCTGAAAGGTGGCGATGCCTTCCGCGGACGGCACCACAGTATAGTAGTAGAGCCCCTGATCCGTGGTGAGCTTCAGGATGTCAGAACGGTCGAGGAGAACAGTTCCGTCCTCGACGTGCTGGATGAAATCGTACAGGGGGGAGGATTCATCCAGCGCCGGATAGAAATCGGGCAGCAGAACCTGACGGTCTGCCGTCACAAACAGCCGCTCGGCGTTGCCGCCGACGGACTGGGGCGGCTTGCGTTCCCGGACGGAGGGACCGGCCTCCGTCCGGTCGGGGGGCAGATTGGACCGCGACTGGGTGAGGGCTTCGGTGGCATTGGTTTCTATGTAGTTTGAAATGAGCAGGTTGAAGCTGATGAAGGTCAGCGCGAACACCGCCAGGATCAGGGACGTGACCATGAGCAGCATGCGGGATTTCAGGCTGTATTTTTTCCGTTCCATTTATTCCTCCGCTGCCCGGAAGCCAAATCCCCAGATATTGTCAATGCGAACCCCGCTGCCGGCCAGCTTCTTGCGCAGCCGCCGAACCGTGTCGTCACAGGCTCTGGTTTCAATGTCCTGGCTGTAGCCCCAGACCTCATCCAGCAGCTCGCTGCGCGAAACCGCCCGATCCTGGTGTTCCAGGAGATAGACCAGCAAAGCATACTCGGTGGGCGTCAGTTCCAGGGGCTGATCCCCGGAGCGGGCTTCCATCGTCTTGCGATTGATCCGGATGCTGCCGAAGTGAATCTCTGACCGGGCGGCAGAGCCGTGCTGTTCCTGATCCAGACGGACCCGGCGCAGCATGGCCTTAACCCGCATGACCAGGGAAATGGCGCTGAATGGTTTGGTGAAATAATCGTCGCTGCCCAGGTTGATGCCCGTGGCATAGTCCAGATCACTGTCCCGGGCTGTCAGAATAATGATGGGCACGGGGCTGATCGCGCGGATTTTCCGCGTGATGTCAAAGCCGGAGGATCCCGGCATCAGGACATCCAGGATCACCAGGTCGGCCGGGCTTATCTGGAATTCGTCAAACAGGGCATCGCCGGTGGAAAAATCCCGGACCTGATACCCCTCACTCTCCAGGAACGTTCGAACGGTTTCCCGGATATTATCTTCATCTTCTGCAATATAGATCGATTCATTCATTCTTATCACCTGATTCCAGTATAGCGAAAGATTCCGGGGAATGTTACGAAAAACAGACGCAAAACGGTCACAGAAAATCCAGGGCCCGGAAGATTGGGAGGGCAGTCCGCGCAAATCCGTTGGTGCCGGTCTTCTGAAAAAAGGACAGGAGTTGGTTGAAAAGACTGGATAAATGATAAGATAGAGCTATCAACAATGAAGAATCGGCAATCGGTTGAATGCCGGAGCTTCGGATGAATCGAATGAAGGGGGACCGGATGATGGAAGAACAAATGATAAAATCAGTCCTTGTAAGTTATGAAGCATTAAAGGCATTCTGTGAGGAGGCTTTCCACCGGTTTGGCTTTGAACCGGCACAGAGCGAGCGGATCACGGATGTGCTGCTGGCGGCAGATCTGTATGGGATTGATTCGCACGGCACCAACCGGATTGTGCTGTATCACGAACAGATTCGCAGCGGGTTCATCGATGTGGCGGCACAGCCTGAGGTGGTTTTTGCCACCCCGGTATCGGCAGTTATTGACGGGAATCGCGGCATGGGCCAGCTGGTCTCGGTTCGCGCCATGGAGGAAGCTCTTCGGCTGGCCCGCGCCTCCGGTGTCGGGCTGGTCACGGTTCGAAATTCCAACCATCACGGCATCGCCGGCTATTATTCGCGCCTGGCCGCTCAGGAAGGCTTCCTGGGCATTGCCATGACCAATTCGCTGAAGGCCGTGGTGCCGACCTTTGCCCGGGTGCCGGTGCTGGGCACCAACCCGATGGCGGTGACCTACCCGGGCAATCCGGTTCCCTTCCATTTTGATGCCTCCACTTCAGTGGTAACCGCGGGCAAGTTTGAGGTGTACCACAAGCAGGGTCACCCCATTCCCGCCGGCTGGGGCATCAATGCGGCCGGCGAAGAGGAGACGGATCCCGGAGCCGTGCTGGAGGCCATGAAGACCGGGCAGGGCGGGATTCATCCGCTGGGCGGCGGGGGCGAAATCCACGGCGGCCACAAAGGCTATGGCTTTGCGATGCTGGCAGAAATCTTTTCGTCCATCCTGTCGCAAGGGATTACCTCCAACCATGTGGAAGAGGGGGATACCGCCGGGGTCTGCCACTTCTTTGCCGCCATTGATCCAGCGCTGTTTGGCGATGCAGCTGCCATTTCGGATCATCTGGAACGCTTCCTGACGGAGCTGAGAGAAGCGCCCAAAGCTCAGGGTCAGGAACGGATCTACATTCACGGCGAAAAAGAAGCGGAATGCTATGACCGGCGCAAAGCCGAAGGCATCCGGATCAATCCGGCGGTGCTCCGGGAAATGAGGGACATGGCGCAGGATCTGAACATGGTCCTGGAGGACTACTTTCCGGCCATCTGACCCGATCGCAGAAGAGACCGGAAGCCATGAGGCAATCAGGTATGAGGCGCAATCAGTATTGTGTAAGGCGATCAGGTTCCAGGCGGATTCAACTGAATCCGCCTGTCGCGCGTACACCGAGCCGATGAATGGACAGCCGGATCTTTGTTCCCGGAATTGTGCCCCAGGGTTACCACACTTCTTCCGCAGTTCGTTTATACCTTTGCCGATTCACCGGACTATACTGAAGGTGATAACAAGGAACGGGTCATCCAATCCCCAAGCATCATTCACCATCGGATGATCGACCGGTGAATCAACCAAAGAGAAAAGCGAACCAAAACAAGGAGATGGAAACAATGAAAAAATCAAGACGAATTTTGAGTGCGGCGCTGCTTAGCCTGGCCCTGCTGACTTCAGCGGCAACCGCTCTGGGCGCCGAGGCGGATTATGGCGCACCAGCCGCAAAGGCAGACCTCAGTCTGACCTTGGAAGAAATGCTGACTTACTCCATTCAGGATGAATATCTGGCCGAAGCGGAATACGTAAAAATTCTGGCTGAATTCGGCCAGGTACGACCCTTCAGCAACATCGTCATGGCCGAAGGCCGACACATCGCGATGCTGGAACCACTCTTTGCCAGTTATGGATTTACGGTTCCTGTCAACGAAGCAGCCGGGCGCATCGAACTGCCCGAAACTCTGGTCGAAAGCTATCAAGCCGGTGTGACGGCGGAGATCCTCAATATCGAAATGTATGACCGCTTCCTGAAAGAAACGCTGCCGGAAGACGTCCGGCTGGTGTTTGAACGGCTGAAAGCTGCCTCTGAGAATCATCTGGCTGCCTTTGAACGCGCCGTTCAGCGCTCGGACGGTTCTCTTCAGCCAGGTCGTCAGCCTCGATCCGGTCAAGGCGCTCCCGGACAGGGATCCGCCCCCGGACCGTCCGGCGGATTCCAGCGCGGTGCCGGCAGAGGAGCCGGCCGCGGTATGGGTCAGCGCGTCAACCGCTGCAACTGATATCCGGGAACAGCAGGGCTTGACGGAGTCGCCACGAACTGAACGATTCACCACAACCTGACGGATTTATCCAGGAATCTGAAGCATGGCTTAACCTGGAAGCAGTGGGTTCAAGAAACATTAGTTTCAGCGAACCTCGTTTTTCCGAAGAACCATGACCATCCAAAGAACCATGACCTTGCGAAGAACCATGATATATGAACAGAGCAAAGGAAGGGCCCGTATCGACAGCCGGTATGGGCTCTCCCCTTTGCGGTTCAAAGATGGTTGTCGCCTGGTCGGGCAAACTCGATTTCATCTGATTTTTATTCAGAGGGTTATAATAGAGATAGTAAAAGTACAATCATCGGCTGCTCACGCCAAGAACGAACGGGCAGGAGAGAGAATCACATTCGGATGATTGAGAATGAAGCGGTTATGGGGGAATCATACATGTTTTTTGAATGGGCTCTGCTTTTTTTGATCTATGCCTTTCTGGGCTGGTGCACGGAAGTGGCTTACAACGCCCTGACCAGAGGGAAGTTCATCAATGCCGGGATTCTGAACGGGCCCTGGTGTCCGATTTATGGGTTTGGGATCCTGGCAATTCTCTGGCTGCTCAAGCCGTTTGAGGAGAATCTTCTGGTTCTGTTTTTTGGAGCCGTTGGAATCACCAGTGCGTTGGAGCTGATCACCGGGATCGTGCTGGAGAAGCTGTTTCATCAAAAATGGTGGGATTACTCCGACCGGCCGTTCAATCTGGACGGCTATATCTGCCTGCTGTTCTCGCTGGGCTGGGGGTTGGGATCACTGATTCTGGTGGAACGGATCCATCCCCGGGTTATGAGGCTGATGGCCGTGATGTCGCCCTCGTTGATCATGATTCTGGCGGGAGTTCTCCTGCTGCTTCTCGTATCGGATGCCGTAGTGACTGCCAATACGATTCTGAAGCTAAACCGCAAGCTGGATCACCTGGAAGAGCTGTCGGTTCATATTCGCCGGACTTCGCAGGAGATGGGCGAAGCCCTTGCCTCCGGGTTTATTTACCTGGCCGACCGGAAGGAGGACATGGAGGACCGCCTGGAAGAAAAGCGGCAGGAATTGCGGGATTATATGGAGTCGACCCGGGAGTACCACTATCGCCTGAACGACGGGACGCTGTCCGCACCCGATTCAACGGACCCGGTACATTCTCAGACTGATGCGAAAGACAACCAGTTCATCGAACCAGTCTCTGCAGAAACCGTGAATCAGGTGGATGAGCTGATCAGCCGGCCGCTCTTTGGGGAACATCGGCTGTTCCGGGCCTTTCCGCATGCCCGATCGAAACGTCATCCGGCTGCCCTGCAAAAACTTAAGGAAATTCATCTGAGCCGAACCAAAGCCAGAAGACAGCACCCGCAGACTGGCCGGTTCCGGAAGCATCTACCATACGAACAGGGAGGACCCCATGCATAACATCATTGACGAGACCAGGTTTACAGCCAGAGAGCTCCTGACCAAGGGGTGGTCTGCCGACCCCAAATACATTGTTTCATTCGCTTCGGGCGAAAAACGGCTCCTGCGCCTTTCGCCACCCGGTCAGCTGGCGTTCAGGGAGCTGGAATTCCAGCGCATGAAGCAGCTTTATGCACTGGGAATACCCATGTCAGAACCCCTGGAACTGGGCTATTGCCAGGGCGGCCGCCGCATCGGCATACTGCTCAGCTGGATTGAGGGCGACGATCTGGAATTTGCGCTCCCGGCCTTGAGCTTGCGGCAGCAGTATGACCTGGGGGTCGAATCCGGCCGGATCCTGAAGAAAATCCACTCTTTGCCGGCCCCGCCGGATCAGGAGGACTGGACCGTCCGTTTTAACCGCAAAGTGGACCGCAACATCGCCCTGTACCAGGACTGCGGCATCCAGGTGGAGGGAGTTCAGCATCTGCTGGACTATATCCGGGTCAGCCGGGAACTGCTGAACGATCGTCCGCAGTGTGTTCAGCACGGGGACTATCATGTCGGCAACATGATCCTGACGAAGGACCGGCAGCTGTTCATCATTGATTTTAATAGACATGATGCAGGAGATCCCTGGGAAGAATTCAACCGAATCGTCTGGAGTGCACAAGTCAGTCCGGCGTTTGCTACCGGCCAGCTGCACGGCTATTTTGACGGAGAGCCGCCCAGTCAGTTTTTTGCGCTGCTGGCGTTCTATATCGCCAGCAATTCCCTGTCCTCCATTCCCTGGGCGATCTCCTTTGGTCCCAAGGAAGTCGAAGGGATGATTCACCAGGTGCAAAAGGTCCTGACCTGGTTTGACAACATGAAGAATCCGATCCCGAACTGGTATCTGGACGCAGCGAAGAAAATCGGCAGTACCGGCGAAATTTTATAGCATTTCTGTACCATCAGCCGATGGGGCCGGCTCACGCTTTTCCTGTCAATCCAATTATAATTTCATATCGAAAAATCCGCTCTTATCATCAGATTGATATTGGGTAGTGGGTTACTTTTATGATAAAATGAGGTAGAACGAAAGATAAATTGCGTATTTGTTCACAAGGCTTTCGTGAAGCGAGTCCATCGACTCGTAAAGTCTAGGATCAAAAATTCAAATCGGAGGTATCCCATGAATCCATTTATCATGAAATTTGTTACAGACGGATTTTTCAACGAAACGGTTGGCAACTTCATTGACGAAGCCATCACCAGCGGAGATTCCATCATTATCGCAGGTCACCGGTCAACTGGAACCAGACCCTTCATGGCCAACCTGATGGCAGTCACCAAAAAGACCCATCCGGCGATTCAAGTTAAAAAGGCGGAAGACCTGGAAAAGGAAACCAAGTATTTCCTGATCCCCGGCATCCCGGACATCGACTTTGAAGAACTGATCTACAATGCGATCAAGGTTCCCGATACCAGCATCCTCACCATCAAGGAACCGGAACAGCCAGTTTCCTTAATGAAGATCTTCAAGAAGCTCTACAAGGAAGTCGGAGCCACCCCGAAGAAATTCCACCAGATCGAATGTGAGAAGAAAGACGGCGTGCCTTTCGTCAAGAAAGTAACTACCTTCACCATGTCCGAAGACGGAAAAGTTCAGAAGGAAGATCTCGTATTCTAGAAAATCAGGCGACCTGCCAATTTGGCGGGTTGCTTCTTTTTTTGGGCGGTCCGGACTGTGATCACTGGAAACAACAACAGAAACGGATACAGTAACAGAAACAGAACAAGAGAAGAGAAAGAGTAGGGGTAGGAGTAGGAGTAGGAGTAAGAGTAAGAGTAAGAATTGCAGCAACAACATTTGCATATATGAGATCAGGTCATTACCAGGTCATTACCACGGATTCCTGAAGGAAAGCACCTGATTTCCTGAGAGACAATCCGAGACAATGCAGCCAGGCAGAAGTTCTGGAATGCTCCGTATAGGCAGAGGCGATGAATCGGCAGATTTCGCGGAAACTGCTGGGGCTTCCCCATCCTTTTTAATAACGGGATGGGGAAGAATCTGATAAACTATATGTAGTCTGTTTTAAGATCAATTGAAAGAAAACCAAAGATATATTAGCCTATGCCGGGCGTCAAGCGGATGCTGACTGCTTCCAGGGGAGAGCAGAAGATTGCTCTGATTCACTCGGAATAGAAAACCGACCTGGCTGGAACAGCCGCTCAAAGAGGAGAAGAACCCATGATCATCGTATTGAAGCCAACCCCGAATAAAGAAGAAATGGAGCGCCTGATCACCTGGCTGGAAAGCCAGGGGGTTCTGGTGCATGCCAGCATGGATCTCTCCCAGATCAATCTGGAGGTGGTGGGGGATACCTCCCGATTGGACAAGCAGTTCATTGAAGCCCTGGATGTCGTGGACCATGTCCAGCCGATTCGGAGGTTTGAACGCTGCACCGATCGGAAATTTCATCCCGAGGATACCGTGATTCAGGTTGGAAATACTCAGATCGGCGGAGGCAGTCTGACCCTCATGGCCGGGCCATGCTCCGTGGAAAGCGAGGCTCAGGTAGTGGCCATTGCCCGGGCCGTGAAAGCCAGCGGGGCTACGATGCTTCGCGGCGGAGCGTTCAAGCCCAGAACTTCACCCTATGCCTTTCAGGGTCTGGGCGAAAAAGGACTGGATCTTCTTCGGGTCGCCCGTCAGGAAACCGGCCTGCCCCTGGTCAGCGAGATCATGGATGTGAGCCAGCTCGATCTATTCAAGGATATCGACGTCATCCAGGTTGGAGCCCGCAACATGCAGAACTACGAGCTGCTCAAGGCACTGGGGCGACAGGACAAGCCCGTCATGATCAAGCGCGGGATGTCCGCGACCTACGAAGAGTGGCTCATGAGCGCCGAATACGTCATGGCCGGGGGCAATAACCAGGTGATCCTGTGTGAGCGCGGCATCCGAACCTTCGAAACTTATACCCGCAATACGCTGGATATCACCTCAATTCCCTTCATGCGCCGCCTGACACATCTGCCCATCATCGCTGATCCCAGCCATGCCACCGGCAAAGCCTGGCTGGTGGGGCCGCTTTCCCAGGGTATTGTTGCCACAGGGGCGGACGGAATTCTTATCGAAGTGCACAATGATCCGGAACACGCACTGTGTGACGGGGAACAGTCCATCACGCCGGAAGAGTTTGACTCTCTGGCCGGAAAGCTGACTCGCCTGCATGGATTCATGAAGGAGTTATAGGACTGGATCTGCAGTTTTTGCCATGCACAAAATCCGACAGGAGCGAAAGGAGTGAAACCATGGATATCATGTCAAACCAAGTCATACCGGTGGATCCGCCTTATCCCGTCCTGATCGGACAGGGATTGCTTTGCCATGCCGGAGAACTGATCCGGGAGATTCTGGGGGATTGCCGCATCGCGCTGATCACGGATTCCAATGTGGCTTCGCTGTATCTGGAAACGGTCACCCGCAGTCTGGAGACTTCGGGCTATCCAGTCAGTTCCTGGGTCATTCCGGCTGGTGAGGCCTCGAAAAATATGGGGGAACTGAGCCTTGTTCTGGAGTTTCTGGCAGAGTCGGGCCTTGACCGAACCGATGCCGTGATTGCTCTGGGAGGCGGTGTGGTGGGAGATCTGGCTGGCTTTGCGGCCGGCTGTTATCTGCGCGGCATCCGGTATGTCCAGCTGCCGACCACCCTGCTGGCGGCAGTGGATTCCTCCGTCGGCGGCAAATGCGCGGTGGATCTGGCAGAGGGCAAAAATCTGGCCGGACTGTTCCACCAGCCCAGTGCCGTTCTCTGTGACATCGACTGCCTGGCGACGCTGCCCTGGCTGGTTCTGGCTGACGGAATGGCGGAGGCGGTAAAAACCGCGATTCTGTCCGGAGACGAACTGTTTGCCTTATGCCGCAGACCCGCCGAACCCTCCGTTTTACGCGAAATCATCGACCGCTGCCTGACCTTCAAAGGAGAAGTCGTGGCGGCCGATCCAAGGGAACAAGGCCTGCGCCGGATTCTCAACCTGGGCCATACCCCGGCCCATGCCATTGAGCTGTGCTCGGGCTACACCGTATCCCACGGACAGGCGGTAGCAATGGGACTGGTCATCATGGCCCGGGCCGGCGAAGTCCTGGGCTGGAGCGAGCCAGGTCTGACGGGTAAGATCTGCGCGGTTCTGGAGCATCATCAGCTGCCGGTAAGAGCACCGTTCCAGGCGGCCCAGCTGGCCGCTGCAGCTCTGCGCGACAAGAAACGCAAGGGAACGCAGATCACCCTGGTGATCCCGGTCCGCATCGGCGAATGGGTCGAAAAGACCATCCCGGTCACCGAACTGGAAGCCGTCTTTGCGGCAGGTCTGGAGGAATTTCATGATTGTTCGAATTGAACCGGGACCGCTGGGCGGTACGGTGAATGCCATCCCGTCCAAATCAATGGCTCACCGCCTGCTGATCTGCGCCGCCCTGGCCGATCAGCCGACGCAGCTGGATCTGAAGTTTCAATCGGAAGACATTGAGGCGACCCGGCGCTGTCTGTCAGCCCTGGGCGCTGAATTTACCCGAAATGACCAGGGACTTCTCGTCCGGCCCTGGTCGAAGGTCCCATACAATCCGCTGCTGGACTGCGGGGAAAGCGGATCCACCCTGCGCTTTCTGCTGCCGGTAGCCGCCGCACTTTGTCCGGCGGCACGCTTTACGGGCAGCGGCCGGCTGCCTGACCGGCCGATTTCAGACCTGGCCAAGGCCATGTCAGACCAGGGTGTCAGTTTTTCCTCGGAGCGACTGCCCTTTGCCGCATCCGGAGTGCTGCAGCCCGGACATTACGCCATATCCGGCAGCATCAGCTCCCAGTACCTCTCCGGTCTGCTTCTGGCCATGGCCGTCATGCCCGGAGACTCGAGCCTCGAGGTGACCACCGAACTGGAGTCGCAGCCCTATGTAGAGATGACCATTCAGACACTCCGACAATTTGGGGCTTCCGTTTCCCCAGACGACAGCGGCTGGCAGGTGGCGGGGCAGGCGCGGCTTCAGTCGCCGGGGCACCTGGCGGTAGAGGGAGACTGGTCCAATGCTGGGTTCTTCCTGACCGCCGGTGCCCTGGGCAGTGACATCACCGTGAAGGGACTGGATCCCGCTTCAGGGCAGGGCGATCGGCAGATTCTCAGCGTGCTGGAAGCAATGGGCGCTTCGTTCAGCTCTTCGGCGGAGGGTCTCCGCGTCGTGCCGGGAACACTGACCGGTTTCGCCGTGGACATGCGGCAAATCCCGGATGCCCTGCCGATCTTGGCGGTGGCAGCCACCGCTGCCCGGGGGGAAACCCGACTGATTCACGCCGGCCGGCTGCGCTACAAGGAAAGTGACCGCCTGAAGGCAACGGCGGAGCTGATCCGATCCCTGGGCGGACAGGTCCGGGAACTTCCGGATCAGCTCATCATTCAGGGATCCGCTCTGACCGGAGGGACAGTCCAAAGCTTCAGCGACCATCGCATCGTGATGGCGGCAGCCATCGCGGCCACTGTGGCACAAGGTCCGGTCACGATTTTGGGGGCGGAAGCTGTCCGGAAATCCTACCCTGATTTTTTCAACGACTACCAGTCCCTGGGAGGGAATGTTCATGTCCTCTGATTTTGGCAAGATCCTGAAAACAACAATCTTCGGCCAGTCCCACGGTAAAGCCGTGGGCGTGGTCATGGACGGGCTGCCGGCCGGCCTGTCCATCGATCGGGAGGCTCTGTACGCTTTCATGGCCCGGCGCGCGCCGGGCAGAAACCCCTGGTCCACCGCCCGCCGGGAAACGGATCGACCGGTCTTTTTGTCCGGGCTGCGGGATGGACTCACCACCGGGGATCCGCTGTGCGCAATCATCGAAAATCAGGATGCCCGCTCCGACGATTATGCCTTGCTCGCGGACACGCCCCGCCCGGGTCATGCCGACTATGCCGCCCAGATCAAGTGGAAGGGACAGGCCGATCTGCGGGGCGGAGGTCATTTCTCCGGCCGGCTGACGGCGCCTCTGTGCGTCGCCGGCGGCATTGCCCGGCAAATTCTGGCCCGGTGCGGCATAGAAGTGGGCGCGCATCTGGCTTCGGTCGGTGAGATTGAGGATGAAGCGTTCCCGCTGAACCCCAACCCTGATTTGTTCCGGGCTGTCGCAGCGAGAACATTTCCAGTCCTGGATGACGCGGCCGGAGACCGGATGAAGGCATTGATTGAGCTGGTGGCCAGGGAAGGGGACTCCATTGGCGGCACCGTTGAATGCGTTGCCATCGGCCTTCCCGCCGGCATCGGCAGCCCGATGTTCGGGGGCATAGAGACTCGCCTGGCCCAGGCTCTGTTTGGGATACCTGCCGTCAAAGGCGTGGAATTCGGCTCAGGGTTTGCCGGTTCGGCCCGGCGCGGTTCCCGCAACAATGATCCCTTTGTTTTGGAAGCTGGGGAAATCCGGACAGCCAGCAATCATGCCGGCGGTATTCTGGGCGGCATCAGCAGCGGTATGCCCGTTGTCCTGCGAGTGGCGCTCAAGCCGACTCCTTCCATTGCACAGCCGCAGCAGTCAGTATCTCTGAGCCGGCAGGAACCGGCTGAACTGAGCATCACCGGCCGCCATGATCCCTGCGTCGCCCTGCGCGCGGTGCCGGTGGTGGAAGCCGTCACGGCCATTGTTCTGCTGGACCTGCTGCTGGAGGAAGGCGTTCCGCTGCTGACGGCGGAATCGGCGGTGACCCCGTGAGCGCTCCGATTTATGGCCTGCTCGGCCGAAGCCTGAGCCACAGTTGGTCCGTTCCGATTCATCGGGCCCTGGGCTGCGACAGCTACCGTCTGATTGAGCGGGAACCGGAAGAACTCAAGGACTTTCTCCGGGATCCGGACATTGCCGGATTGAATGTCACGATTCCCTATAAGACGGCAGTGATGTCCCTGTGCGATGTCATTGCGCCGGAGGCTGCCGCGATCGGCAGCGTCAATACCATTGTCAGACAGGCGGACAGCCGCCTGCATGGTTACAATACCGACCTGACCGGCTTTCGTTACATGGTTCGGCGCTGCGGCCTTGAGCTGCGAGATCGAAAGGTTCTGATCCTGGGGGGAGGTGGGGCTTCTCTGACGGTCCGGCAGGCGGCGGTGCAGGCGGGAGCGGCAGATATTGTCACTGTCACCCGGGGCGGTTCGGTTCGGTATGAGGACCTCACCGAACATCGCGATGCCGAGATTCTAGTCAACGCCACCCCGGTGGGAATGTATCCCCGAACCGGAGAAACGCTGGTGGATCTGCGGGATTTCCCCCGGCTGTGCGGCGTTCTGGATCTGATCTACAATCCGCAGCGAACCCGGCTCCTGCTTCAGGCGGAGGCCCTGGGAATCCCCTGGTCTGACGGACTGCCCATGCTGGTGGCTCAGGCGGTGGCGGCGGAAGAGCTGTTTTTTGGACGCAGCATTCCGGAATCAGAAACCGAACGAATTCTGAACCAGCTGCGCTTCGACAGCACCAATCTGGTCCTGATCGGAATGCCCGGCTGCGGCAAAAGCACGGTCGGTCAAGCGCTAGGTCAACTGACCGGACGGGAAGTCATTGAGACGGACCGGCGAATTGTCGAGCGAGCCGGACGGACGATTCCAGAGCTGTTTGCCGACCGCGGCGAAGCGTATTTCCGGGAACTGGAACGGGAGGAAGTCGAGCGCGCCGGTCGGGAAAGCGGGAAAATAATCGTTACCGGCGGCGGAGTGGTCAAGGATCGCAGGAACTATGACGCACTGCGCCAGAACGGTCGGATTTATCAGCTGGAGCGCTCCCCGAGCCTGCTGGCCCGGGAAGGCCGGCCCCTGTCTCAGGCAGGTGAGCTGGAAGAGCTCTGGCGGGAACGCCAGCCTCTGTATGAATCGTTCCGAGCTACGGCTGTTGACAACAGCGGCACGCCGGAAGACACCGCAGCAATGATCTGGAGGGATTTCATTGAAAATTTTAGTCATTAACGGCCCCAATCTGAATATGCTGGGCATTCGGGAACCCGAGATTTATGGACGCGACACGTATGAGGACCTGTGCCGGCTGATCCGGGAGGAAGCCGATTGCCTGGGCGTCCAGGTCAGCCTGTTCCAGTCCAATCATGAGGGAGCCCTGGTGGATGCCATCCAGGGAGCCTATCAGAAACAGGATGGCCTGATCATCAATCCCGCAGCCTATACCCACACCAGCATCGCGCTGCTCGATGCGGTGAAAGCTGTAGGCATCCCTACGATTGAGGTTCACCTGTCCGATCCGGATACCAGGGAACCATTTCGCCGGATCTCTTACCTACGGCCGGCCTGCCTTGATACCGTCAAAGGACTGGGGTTCGACAGCTATCTGGCAGCCCTGCGCCGCCTGGTCAGCCACTGCCGCAGCCTGAAAGAAACCAGCCGATGAACGAACAGATCCAACCACCTCAGCTGAATTTTCCTTGAATTGACAGAGAGTCTCCAATCCGCACCGGATCAGAGACTCTCTGTCCGTTTCTTTGTACCTCGAAACAGATCCGAAAAGAAATTTACTGAAAACGTATCTTCCAGAAAAAAAACCTCAAAATTGATTGGTGCCTCTTGCTTTGAGGCACTTTTTCAATTTCCAATGTATGGTCAAAACTTGATTTCCAGCAGTTCCGCAATCTTTCTCTGCTCTTCGCTGAGTTCGGAGATGACTTCGCTCTCCACGCCGCTGAATTCGACGATTTCTTTGCGGATCGATTTGAGAACTTCGATGACATAGTCAAAGGTATATTCTTTGTTTTTTCCCTCAACATCGCTTTCCATCAGCGGTTTGATGCGCTGCTTCATGTTCCACATCAGGTAGTAGGCAAGCATACACACAAAGACATGGCAATCCACTCGGTTATCAGTTTTGTGGAATACCGGTCTGATGTCGAGTTGCACTGTCTTCAGGTTGCGGAAGGCCTGTTCAACATTGATCAGTTTCCGATAGCTCCTGACTACTTCCTCGATCTCCATATCTTCTTTCGGCACACTTGTGAAAATGACATAACAGCCGTCAAACTGCTCTTCTTCCCGGATTTTGGCTTCGTCGAAGGACCAGGAGAAGGTTCCGTCGATGATGGTAGACTGCACGAATTTACCGACTTTGAACTTATTGATAACCTTGCCTACCCGGATCCCCAAGTCGCCATCATCAACTTTGCGCTTGCCTCTGGCGATCTTATCCAGCTCAATACGGGTCTTTTCCAGTAATGCACGGCGAGTCTGCCCCTCATCGGCCGCGCGGGCGTTGTTCTTGCACAAGCCATACCGGATTCCCTTTTCAGGGTCCACCACTTCGACGATATTCTTCTCATCGAACATCGACAGCTGCACATCTTCCCGTTCGCAGAGCTTCTCGATCTGGGAATGGGTCAGGGCTGAAATCGTATGGATTTGGAAGGCTTCCTGGGTTTGGATTTTCTCAAACTGCGCCTTTGTGATCATCCCACGGTCACCCACGAAGATGGCATTCTCAACTCCATACTTTTCTTTGATCTCGAGGATCTTCGCCGATACGGTCGTCTCATCCTTGGTGTTTCCCCGGAAGACCTCGACAGCTATGGGGCACCCATCCTGACTGCAAATAAGGCCGATGACGATTTGTTCATGGCCTCTTTTTTTATCACGGTTGTAGCCGTAGGTGATCATTTTGCTGTTTGAATATTTTCCTTCAAAATAGGTACTGGTGATGTCATAGAGGATTACACTGCGCTGGGTCAGATGCTTTTGTGCCAGTTTCTTCTGGATGATGTCCTTGCGCTCCATGAGACGATCCATGGGGCTGTAGCAGTGATGGTTGACATCGATATTCGTGTCAGTCACACCGCACAGTTCCCACAGCGAGCTGAAAGAGCCCACTCGGGTAAGGGACAGCTTGCTGCCCGCATAGATGACGCGGCCGACTATCATAGCCATAACATCCTGCACCCACGGCTCAGCCGGGCGGGAGTAGATGATCTTGTCGAGTCCGGTGGATCTGGCGATCTGGCGCAATGCAAACGAAGCCCCATACTCCTTGGAGTTGAGGATTTTAAAGTCTGATTTCAAGACGACATTGCCTTGAAAAGCAGCCTGGATGAGTTTCAACGTGGCCAAGGGAACGCCAGTGATCCGGGATAGCGTTTCGTGCTTAATGACACCGTTCTCCCTGTAGGAAGAGCGGATGAGACCATACGGATTTGAACGATGGGTTTGGATCTCTAAATGCAGTCGTGAAGACTTTTTATCACTCGACGATTTCATAAGACACCTCACCATTGAACTGTATAGTATTATTATACACTTATATCGATTACATATCAATGGATTTCGATTAAAATGTATGGCTACATTTTCACAATCAATATGGCTGTAATCATTGGCACACAATGATTACAGCCATTTCCCCTCTGGAAGATACGTGAAAAGAGGGGGAAAGAGACCCCGTTAATAAGTGGAATGAGAAGTGGAAAGTGAATAGGAAAGAGAATAGGAAAGAGCTCATTGCAAAGAATCCGTCCGGAGGCTGACCAGGGTGGTGCTGCAACAAGCCTGGTCGGTGGAACAGAAGAGGGGAGAAAGTACCGATAGAAAAGCAATAAAAAATGGATCGAAATTCGATGATGAAAGCATTGACAGGAAAAGAAGTTGGCTTTATGATATTAACGTATTAACATATATGAATATGATTAAGCGTAAAATTTTGATTAGCTCCTCAGTGAACTTTTCAGTGAATGTTTCTTTGAATGTTCCAAGAGTGGGTGATTCAAATTTGGATGTATCGGGGAGGTATTATGAATCAATTAGTGAATCTATTCAAGCTGATGTCGGATGAAACGAGGCTCAGGATGCTGGTTCTTCTGTATCAGGAAGAACTTTGCGTCTGTCAGCTGGGCGGAATACTGGAAATCTCGCAGCCGAGAATATCGCAGAACCTGGCAAAACTGCGGGATCTTGGCCTGGTTCGGGATGAGCGGAAAGAAAAATTTGTGTTCTATTCCCTCAAGGGGGATCATCCGATGCTGATGAAGCTGCTTTCGGATATCATGGAGAACCTGGCGCAGTATCCCCGGCTGATGGAGGATCAGGCCAGACTCAAAGAGAAAGATACTTACCTGACGACCTGCTGCGTGCCGGTGCGATAAAACGGAGGATTAATGACCATGGCTTTTTTTCAATTTTTCAATGACCAGTTTCTAAAGATGAAATGGCTGTCTGACGGGGTAGCGGTTCTGGTGGAGCAGGGACTGGGGCTGAGCCTCCAGGATCGCCTGGGCGCCAGCGTCCACTTCTTCGTGTATGACGTGATCAAGATTTTCCTGCTGCTGTCGTTCCTGATTTTTGCCATCTCCTATATTCAAAGCTATTTCCCGCCGGAGCGAACTCGAAAGATTCTGGGTCGCTACAACGGAATCAGCGCAAATATTCTGGGGGCACTGCTGGGGACCATCACGCCATTCTGCTCGTGTTCCTCCATTCCGCTGTTCATTGGCTTTACCAGCGCGGGGTTGCCCATTGGCGTTACGTTTTCCTTCCTGATCTCCTCTCCGCTGGTGGATCTGGCCTCCATCATCCTGCTGGCCAGCATCTTCAATTGGAAGATCGCACTGGCGTATGTCGTGGTAGGGTTGATTCTGGCGGTCCTGGGCGGTACGATTATCAGCCGGGCCAAGCTGGAAGACTATGTGGAATCCTTCGTGTTTGGCACCGCCATGGCAGAGGTGGAATCAGAGGAACTGACCGTGAAAGATCGGATTGCATTCGCCGTCGATCAGGTGAAGGACATCGTCCGTCGGGTTTGGCTCTATGTCATCCTGGGGGTTGGAATCGGCGCAGCCATCCATAACTGGATTCCCGAATCCATCATTGCCGCCATTCTGGGGCAGGATAAGTGGTACTCCGTGCTCATTGCTACCTTCGTCGGCGTGCCGATGTACGCTGATATCTTCGGGACACTGCCCATCGCCGAAGCGCTGCTGGCCAAAGGTGTTGGCCTTGGCACCGTCCTGTCCTTCATGATGGGCGTGACGGCTTTATCGCTGCCTTCCCTGATCATGCTCAAGAAAGTGGTCAAGCCGAAGCTTCTGGCCGTCTTCTTTTCGGTCGTGACCCTGGGCATTATTCTGATCGGCTATGTCTTCAATATGCTCGGGCATCTGTTGATTTAGCTCTGGGGATTTGGCAGAAAAGAATCCCCCAAATGGGGAGAGTAATCTCCAGCAATGGAAATTATAATAAGAAAAAAATTCCGGGAGGAATCAGGATGAAGATCAAAATTTTGGGATCTGGCTGCGCCAACTGCAAAAAACTGGAAGCCAACGCCAAGGAAGCCCTCAAAGAACTGGGGTTGCAGGGGGAAGTAGAAAAGGTCGAAGACCTGAGAGAAATAGTCGCCTACGGGGTGATGCGAACTCCCGCACTGGTGGTGGATGACACGGTGAGAGTCATGGGAAAAGTGGCAACAGTGGAAGAGATCAGACAGCTTTTGGATCCAACTTCATAGTTCAGGCAGTAGGCCTGTCTCGATGAAAAAAACAGCCTGACCGGCAGTCCTCGTGGATGGTCGGTCAGGCTGTTTTTTTGCAGTATTTTGTGCTTCATCAAGGAGCCGGCTGTTATTCGCAGAATTTTGAGCGAATAACATCAAGAACAGCCAGGATCCTGTCATCCTTCAGCGAATAGGTGATGTGGAGTCCCTTTTTTTCAGAATCAAGGATGCCATGAGCCTTGAGAACGGCCAGATGCTGTGACAGTGCTGACTGAGATATGTGGGACAGGCGCTCGGATAACTCCGTGACGGTGAGAGGGGATTTCATCAGCTGACAGAGAATGAGCACCCGGTTTTCATTGCCCATGATTTTCAGAATCTGTGCGATGTCTTTTGCGTTTTGTTCCATTGTGCCTTGAACTCCCTTTCACTCAACGATCTTGTTATCTTACATCTTATCACGGGTGATGCGGCCCATCCACTCATGAACCAACGGGAAATAAATTCGGAGAACAAAGGTGAGCCATATCGCTAGAATTCAAATTCGCTTTCTCCGGCACGCATCTTGTCTTTCAGGATGCAGATGCCCTGAGTGGCGGTGCCCATGGGACAATAGACACACCAGGACCGGGGCTTGTAGAGTGCCATGGTGACCAGTCCCAGCACCGTGGAGGTAAGCATGACACTGTAAAAACCAAAGGCAAACTGAGCGATCCAGGGGGTAACCGGCGTATGATATGCCCAATGCCAGGGCAGGCGGAATGTCCAAAGCAGAGTGACGACTTCACGAAGCGTTCGGACTTCCCGGAAGACTAGCCAGGTGGCAAAGAGCATGGTGGTGAACATGACCAGGAAGAAGGCAAGGAAGCTGTAGCGGAAGCCCTGAGACTTCATCCACGATGGCATGGGGCGGTTGCGGGAGAGTTTGAAGCGGGAACCCAGCATTTCCAGAAGCTTGCCGCGGCCGCAGTAGTGATTGCAGTAGGCTTTGCCGTTTCCAGACAGAGCGATGATCAAAGGAATCGCAAAGCAAAGCAATCCCAGCCAGGCGAAAAGGATATTAAAAAATCCGAGGAACAGGTAGAGAGCTGTGGCAATCCACAGGTAGTCAGACCACGTTTTCTTGCCTTGTTTCATTTACACCACCTCCCGTTTTTCCATGACAATGATCGATGCAGGGCAGGCCTGAACGCATTTGCGGCAGCCTTTGCAGCGATCCGGATCTACTTTGGCCCGAATTCCATGGTCAATGGTAATAGCACCGAACGGGCAGGCATTCAAACAATTGCCGCAGGCAACACAGCCCTGTGTCACAAATGCATGAGATCGAAATTTTTTCTTGACGGTTTCCATCGCAGGACCTCCATATAAGTAAATTAGAAACTACTTATATATATCAAACCGACGAAAGAACTGTCAAGAACGAGGAGGCTTGTCGAAGGAATAACAACCAACAGGTTGAAAAATGGGATCGTTTCATTCTGTTAAAATGGGCAAATATCATATTTTAATTTTCGGATTCTTAACCGATCCGCATCTTTGGCATTGATTCAAAAAAAAGCCCGGGTTAAGCCGCGGGCCATCCATAAAACAAAGCCGCTCCCAATGACAGGACTGCTGCGTAGTAATAAAACCAGGGCTTTCGCCTTCTTGCCAGGAACAGCAGAACCAGTCCGGAAACCAGGAAGGCGAGGGCGAAGCCCAGCGCAGCATTCTGGTAAAACAAGATCATGAAGGCAATGATTGTGGTGGCCATAGGAGCCGGCAGGAACATTGCTTTCAGCAGATCCGAAGCCCTGGAGCGATAGAATACTGCGTACGCAAGCCAGAGGATCAGGGCATAACCTGCCCGGAGCGCCATGGGCGTAAACACCGGCTGTGCCTGATTTATGAAGAATCGCTGAAGGCTTCGAAACAGAAGGAAATAGACCAGATAGGCTCCGGCCAGGGCGATAAGACCTCCGATGGGGATAAGGATCCAAGGCAGGTAAGAGTCGCTTTTTTTCTTTTCCATGATTGTCCTCCATTTCGCTTTACGCAGTTATTTTTCTACGGGTTAGTCCACTTGATCTTGATATTAATCTTATCTTACTGCTTATCCGCGTTAAATTCAGCTTCTGGGCAGATTTCTAGGTTGGCACCCTCGATTATGTGGTAGCCAATCTGCAAATTAAGTAAGAACATATTGTTATCACTCCCATAACAGCTTGCGGAATGTACTATAATTTGGGTAAATTGAAGAATCGGGCGGCTCCATTGAGCCGACAGCGGCAGAGTGCGAGGCGGAGGGAGATCACCCTGTATTGCTGAAGATCCTGGAGTTGGCTTGGCGGCTGAATCCTCAGAGCCACAGAAGTTCAATGGTTTTATAATTTCAATTCGGTTACGACAAGAATTTTCAGAGGAGGTATTTCTTTGATTCAATCAGCGGACCCAATTTTAAAACCCGGCGTGAAATACGCAGTGGTGCTTACTTATCTTGGCATGATCGGTGTCAATGCAGCGGCCAACATTCTGCCGATCAACGGAATTACGACCGGAGCAGTGTCAGATGCCTATCCCAACCTGTTTGCGCCGGCGGGAATCACCTTTGCCATCTGGGGTGTAATCTACCTGCTGCTGGCCGGGTACTCGGCCTATCAACTGGGCTTTTTCGGAGGGGCGGGTGTCCGGGAGAAGTCACAGCTGCTTCGTTCGGTTGGAATTCTGTTCAGTGTGTCTTCCATCGCCAACATCTTTTGGATTTTCGCCTGGCATTATCGGCAGATCCTGATCTCATTGATTCTGATGCTGATTATCCTGGTTTGCCTCCTGCTGATTAACCTGCAGACCAGAAAAGAAAAGTTGTCATTGCTCCAGAGTTTTTTGATCCGTCTCCCGTTCAGCGTGTATTTTGGCTGGATCACTGTGGCCACGATTGCCAACGTAACGACGTTGCCGGTAGACATGAAGTGGAATGGGCTGGGAATTTCCGAAACCATCTGGACCGTGGCCATTCTGATCATCGGGATCGTCATAGGTATTGTTACCACCTACCGCAATCGGGACATCGCGTACGGTCTGGTATTTGTCTGGGCATACAGCGGCATCGTAACCAAGCACATTCGACCGGAGAATTTTAATTTTAAATATCCCTCCGTCGTCTTTACCGCCATGGGATCCATCATATTGATTCTCGTGACGATTCTCTTTGTCCTCATCAATCAGATCAAGGCGGAACGTAGCAAGCTGAAAAACCTGTGATGCCTGAAACAAATCCTGGAGTCTTGCTCCGGCGCAATTATCGAGCTGTCAGCAGAATCTTGGAAAAAATAAAAATTTTATTTTGAAATAGTATATCTTTCTTCCAAGTTCTCTGTTATGATTAATCTTGTCCGAAAGGATAATAAAAAATTAAAGTACAGTTTTCAAATGTTTATTTCTGATCCTTAGGCTTCAGTATACACAACAAGAAACAACTGTAGCTGAGGAGAACAAAATGGAAGATAAGACGATCGTATGCAGAGATTGCAACAATGAATTCACATTCACCGTTGGAGAGCAGGAATTCTACAAGGAAAAAGGATTCGAAAACGAACCGGTAAGATGCCCTGACTGCAGAAGAGCCAAGAAAGCTCAGAGCAACAACAGAAGATACTAATTCGAAGAGCAGAAGGCAACTTCTGCTCTTTACTTATTCTATTGAAAGTTTAGAGAAACATCCTTCGGGATGTTTTTTTTGGTTAAGGAAACCACTGGGAGGTTTTGAAGCGAGCTCATTCAGGGATGTTTAACTTACCGTTATTGTTCATACCATCTGGCTTTCATGCCCTTCTTAGAGGTTTGACGGATTTGTATTACAACGGTTTCTTCCATAGGGAGGACCAGTTGTTCTTGACTATTGGGATATATGGAGTATTCTTTAATTAGAATCATTTTAAGTTGAGCAAATGCTTTCATTTAAAATGAATGAGGTATTCTTGCTAAGGAGGTGCTTACATGCCAGAAGAAATGAAACCCGGCTGTACCCGGCCGACAATCGCTAAAAAACCGGCAGAACAAGTGCAATCAATTTCGACAGAACAGAAGGAGGAGATCAGACAGATGGTCAAAGTGGGAAAACCGGCGCCAACCTTTACTGCGCCAGCTTATCATCAGGGAAAGTTTACCAGTGTTAATTTGGAAGATTACAAAGGGAAATGGGTGGTTCTGTGCTTCTACCCCGGTGATTTCACGTTCGTTTGAGCAACCGAAGTTTCAGCAGTTGCTGAAAAAAATCCCGTATTCGAAGAATTAGGTGTTCAGGTGTTATCCTGCAGCGTCGACTCTCAGTTTGTTCATAAGGTGTGGAATGACCAGGAGCTGTCAAAAATGATCGGAAAGGATATTCCCTTCCCCATGCTCTCGGATCAGGATGGCAGCATCGGCAAGATGTATGGCATTTATGACGAGGACGCCGGAGTTGAAACCCGGGGGCGTTTCCTGATCGATCCGGACGGCATCATTCAGGGCTTTGAAGTACTGACTCCGCCGGTAGGCCGGAATGTATCCGAAACCATACGCCAGATTAAGGCGTTCCAGATGGTTCGTGCCACCAAGGGCGCAGAAGTCGCTCCATCGGGCTGGAAACCGGGAAAAAGAACGTTGAAGCCTGGTCCGGATCTGGTTGGCAATGTCTGGAAGGTATGGGACGTCAGCGAAGCCTTTGACGAATAAACCAGCAAGAAACCTCATAAATCAACAGTGAATTCATGGGTCGGAGAACTAATCCGGCGACGATCGAGTCTCTTCGGAGATTCGGTCGTTTTATATCGTTTAGGGGGGACTGGAATTGGAACGAATGACGGATCAGTGTATAGTAAGTACATAAAACCAAACTGGATTGCCGCAATGACCTGCAGCGTTCGTCGCTGATCGAAATCGGCCGAGAGCAGGGTCAATCACTTGATTCGACTTATAATACGAGGAGAAGATATCATGAAGATCCATGTTCTGTTAGAGAATAAGACAAGCAAACCTGAATTGGGCTGTGAACACGGTCTGTCACTGCTGATTGAAACGAAGGGTCAAAGGATCCTGTTTGACACCGGAGCCAGTCCTCTGTTCAGTCAGAATGCCGAGTTCATGGGGATTGACCTGTCGAATGTGGATCTGGCGATTCTGTCTCACGGCCATTATGATCACGGGGGCGGGCTGAAAGCATTCTTCGAGCTGAATTCAAAGGCGCCGGTAATCATTCAGGAATCAGCCTTTGACGAATACTGCTCCTGGGAGGGGACGGAGACCAGGTACATCGGAGTTCCGCGAGAGGCGACAGAGTCGGTACGCTACCGAAAGGTGAAAGGGAATCATGTTCTCTCAGAGAATCTGGAGATCCTGTCTGAGTTGCAGCCCCTCCGGCTTAATCCTCCGGATAACCGGGTGATGTATCGCAAGATCGGAGACCAGCTGGTGCCGGATGACTTCAGCCACGAACAGAATCTCATCCTGCGCGAGGCGGGCAGAACGATCCTGATCACGGGCTGTGCTCACAAGGGCATCGTGAACATTCTGGAGGCGTTCCATGAGAGGTATGGATATCATCCGGATGTGGTGATCGGAGGCTTCCACCTCAGAAGCAAGGTGTGGAACAAGGAGATCATTGATACCGTCAATTCAGTGGCGGATTACATGGCGGCTACCCCAACAATTTATTACACCGGACATTGCACCAGCGAGGAGGCCTTCCGCCAGCTTCAGGAACGTCTCGGCGATCAGGTCCAGGGCCTGGCTGCCGGATTGCTCCTGGAATTCCAGCCGGTGGAATGAGTCAATCAGCTGGAGGTGGCCAGTCAGACAGGCAGAAGGTGCAACGATCATTCCTGACATTAAATCATCATTCATCAAAAACAGCACCGCCGGTTCCTACGAACCGGCGGTGCGGGTTTCTACATAAATACGTCTTCGATATTATGACTGTCCTCTGCGGTCTCTTACATTTCTCACAGTATGATACTTTTCCGACTGTCTTTATTTTTAGGGATCCAGGGAAAGAACTTATTGGTTCGTTTGGAATACTCGATGAAATCCGGTCGATCCTTGTACTTAATCTCCAGGAGGGGGACACCTGAAACAAACATCAGCAGGTACGAAATCAGACCGGGGCTGATGATCAGCCAGAGCTGAGACAGAGCGGTCAGTGCGATCAGGAAAATGCCCCACCACATGGTGGCTTCGCCAAAATAGTTGGGATGGCGGGTATAGCTCCAGAGACCTTCCGTCATGATTTTGCCCTTGTTTTCTGCTTTCGACTTGAATTCCTTGAGCTGAGCGTCTCCGACGGATTCGAAATAGAAGCCGAGGATCCACAGGGCAATTCCCAGCCAGGCCAGGGGGCCCAGAGACTGGTTTGCACTGGAGTTGGCCACTGTTATGGGGAGAGAAATGATGAACAGCATCAGGCCCTGGAACACGAAGACGTTGAGATAGGCTTTCAGCCTGGGGAACTGAGTGCCCCACCGTTTGCGCATATTGATGTAGCGGTAGTCCTCCGGTTTGTTCCAGTTGCGGATGGTGATGTGCATAAACAGTCGGATGGCCCAGATGGCGACCAGACCGGTGACAACAATGGCCCGCAGTCCCCGGTGATCGGAGCGGATGAAGGTGAACAGGGCTACGACCAGGAAGCCGGGACCCCAGAAGCTGTCCACTATCGAGTTGTTTTCAAGAACCTGTGCCACGACAAAGACGATGCTGAAATAGATCAGGATGACGAGCGCGACCTGTACAAATAGGTTATCCATGATGATCCTCACTTAAATAAGCAACAGCAACGCTGCCTTGTCCGGCACTCATGCCGACGATGGTTGAAATGTTCATGATGTATTCCGGTTCCCGCTGCAGAAGCTGAACCATTTTTTCCTTGAGATCCTGTGCCCGGGGTTCGTCATCGGCATGGACGATGGCGTATCGGGTGATGCCCTCGCCCTGGTTTGCTTTCGCAACAATGTTCAGGATTTTGTGCGTATTGGAACGGGTGCTGAAGGCTTTCGCTTCGATCATGCCCTTTCCGGTATCATCCAGAGAGATGACCGGTTTCAGGTTCATCACTTTCCCGGCCAGTCCGGACAGTTTACTGAGCCGGCCGGAACGGACCATGTACTTGAGGGTGTTGACGCTTACCAGAATCCGGGTTTTTCTTCTCAGAGCTTCGATAACGGGGATGATCTCATCCATGGTTTTGCCTGCTTCAATCAGCTCGGCTGCCTTTAATACCAGCAGACCTTCCGCCCCGGAATTCTGCTTTGAATCCATGACGACGATCCGTTTGCCGGGTGTTTGCATGGTCTGAGCAGCCTTCTCGAACACGGAAAAGGTTCCACTTTGAACGCTGGCTACCGTTATGACCAGAATCTGGTCATAGTGGTTCAGCAGGGTCTGGTAGAGGCTCTCAACTACTTTCGGCGAGGGCTGAGCCGAGGACGGATAGGTTTCCAGTTCTTCGGCCAGGTCGTAAAATAATTCCGGGGTCATAGTGATCTTGTCCAGATAACTGCTTTCTCCGACCATAATATTCAAAGGGATCATATGGATCTGATACCGATCGAGCAGTTCAGCGGGGAGGTCGGCAATGGAGTCGGTGACCAGGGCAATTTCGTGCCGGCGGGTGAAGGAAGATTCATACTGCCGTCTCATATCGTCCGCTTTCTGCTGAATAATGGAGCCGCGCCGCCGAAGTTTGTCCATGACCAGTTCCGGATGATCCGAATGGATGTGGATTCGGGCTTTCTTTGGGTTGCCTGCTACGATGAGCGAGTCCCCGAGTCCGCCCAGCTCATCCCGGATGGAATCCAGATCCATGACCGAATCAGTGACTATAAGGGCTTCCGTGCAGTACCGGAATGATGGCTCGCTGTCCATGATTTCCGCCTCGCTGTTGAGTTCTTCGGTCAGTTCAACGGGTTCGGAGATGTGACCGGTTCGAATGAATTCAGTGAAGCCCTGAACAAAATGGAAAAATCCCTTCGCTCCGGAATCCACCACTTTGGAACGTTCCAGGACCTTCAGCATGCTGGTGGTCTCCTTGAGCACAGTGTAGGCTCGCTCCAGGGGAAGGGTGAGCAGCTCGTTGAAGTCGTGGGCGCTGTCTTTCAAACGATAGACCGTTTCGGCCCACTCTCGAATCACCGTTATGATGGTGCCTTCCACCGGTGTCTGGATCGCATGATAGGCGTGGGGGACGGCATTCGTAACCGATTCGGCGAAAGAACTCATGGAAACCTGGTCTTCATTCTGTATGCCAAGATAGATTCCGTTGATGTACTGGGCCATAATAATGCCTGAGTTTCCTCTGGCACCGGTCAGGGCCGCGTCAGCGATGGAATTCATGGTATTTCCCGCAGAAGGTGTGACCCGGGATTGAATGATGATGGAATTCATGGTAGAGGCCAGATTGTTCCCGGTATCTCCGTCCGCGACGGGGAAGACGTTCGTATCATTGAGGTCTTTACGGTTGCGAATGACTTCCCGTGCCCCTGATACAAAACAATGATAAAGTTTTTCACCGTCCAGATATTTCGTTTCCATAATCAGTTCTCCTGTCGCTTGTATTTTGCGGTTATTATTCGTTCGGTATTAAAGGCTCAATCATAAATTCTGTGGGATGGTGGATTCCTTACGTACGTTTTACGACTCATATCGAATAACTTGAGGAAGAAGTATTCATCATCTGGATAGCCATACCCTTGTCGACGTAATGTCTTAATCTTGTTGTTGATCCCCTCGATTTGACCATTCGAAATGCGGTAGGTCGCATAAGCTATAATCCCTTCAAAATGTCTGTCCATCAGGCGCCCAAACCACTGCAGGTGCTCATTCTCCGAGGCATAGCATACTTCCATGACCTCCGTGATCAGACTAGCCATTTCCGGCTCACTGGCGGCCTTGTACGCCTCCGAGAGCATCTCTTTGACGAGGTCAACTGTGAACAGAAGCTGGTTCTCCTGGATGAGCTGGTCGTACTTCTCCTCACTGCCAGGACGACGCGTGATCTCTGCCCTTTGGAAGAGCCTACCGCCCTTGGACAAGGGTTTGCCCTCCGCGGCCTCCCGGTCTTTGCGCTGCAGCGTCTCCCGAGAAGACATCAGGATATAGCGGGTCCTCTTGAGGGACTCAGCAGCTTTGTACTCACCCACCGCCTGAAGACGCCTCTGTTCGTCTTTGCGCACTTCAGCGACCACTTTGTCATTGAAATTCTTGATGATGTGGAAATGGTCGAAGACCGGCTGGATGTGGGGGCACTTTTCCTCAAAGGCTTCTTGGAAGTCTGAGTTCATGTCCGAGGCGACTGCTTCAACACCGTCCATCCACTCGAGACCGACGTGCTCAATGAAGTCATAGACGACCTGCTTGCGCTTGCCATGGGCGATCCAGAGGATTTGGCCAGTCTCTATGTCGATGATATGAGTGGCGTACTGGTGGCCCCGGTGAAGCTTGAACTCGTCGATGCTGAGGCACTTTGCCTGCCGCTGGGGCTTGATGAGCTTGCCATCAAGGGTGTACATTTCCTCCAGGCGTTTCAAGTCGATCGCTTTGACCGTGTTCTTGCCTAGACCAGTAATCTCAGCGACCTGTTTGAGATTGTAGGTTCCGATGGCGAGAAGGTCCTTGGTGTACTGCAGGAGGGCTTGTGTGATCCGATGGCCTTGTGCCTGGAAAGACACCTGTTGGACCTTGGTGATCCCGCAGGTTGGGCACAGTAACTGATTCTTGCCGAACTCCAAGGACGTATAAGTGTGCCCGAAGTTCAGGTGCCAGAGACTGCATGGGGACGTATTGTTGATGTGCATGAAGCCCCCGCAGTTGGGGCAGGCGCGATCGGTGTCATCTAGCTTGAGGACTCCATACAACTGAACAACACTCTTACCGGAAACGGCGGTATGCTGCGAACTATGCGTATTAGTAAACCCAACAAGAGATGAAGGGATGTGCAGAAAATTTTGGGAATCATTGATTGTGTTAGCCTGTCCATTCTGTGTATAATTCATTCAGAGCCTCCGCTGTGCTTGGATTTGTACATCCGTCCAGATGCATTTCCATCATAGCGCGGGGCTCGTTCTATTATCAAATGTTATGCCGGTTTGGGGAATGGATCTAGTCGGTCAATCCCACAGAATTTGTGATTGACCCGTATTAAATCGAACTCTTTCAACGTTTTAACTGTCAAACATATAATTAATAAAAAATACTGATGTATCCATTCAGACAAATTCATCCTTAGTTCCTGGAGTGTTCTGTCTGCCCGAAGGCCTGTAGCTGCAGGTTATTTGAGAAAGCGGGTAACGATCCAGTAGGTGATGCCGGACGTAGCGGCGTTCAGGAAGGTGCCCCACATCAGATCAATGATTGTAATGTTGAGGGGCCAGTCTTTGATAGTTGCCAGATTGGTCAGATCGTAGGTGGCATAGGTAATGAGTCCGAAAAAGCCTCCGGCAGCTACAGCGTACCAGAAACTGCTTTTGGCCAGAGCCGGATCAATGACAAAGAATACCAGGCCGGCGATGAACAGGAGATAGAAGATGATGGCGGCAGTCCAGTTGACCTGAGGGGCCATCAGATGTCCCAGGTAGTTCTTATACAGGTTTTTTGAGATGACACCCAGCCAGAAAATGTCTACGACAAAGAACACGACCACAGTAATCAGGTAGATTTTAATTTTATCCATAATATCAGCTCCCTCTTTTGATAACTGGGGTGAAAACATGAGAGATTACTTTCTATGTATTCATTAGTACCATCATAAGATGAAACCGGGTTACCCGTAAGAGGTAATTCATGTCGAAACCAAGAAGAAATCATGAAATTTTAGGTAAAGCTGCACCAAACAGCCTGGGAACTGGTTCTTAGGGGAATCATGGCGTGATATTCATTGAAAGGATAGGTCGTATTGAAGCGGAAAATACCACGTTTTGAAATAAAAAAAGATTTTAAAAAGAATTAAATAGTGATAATAAGCCTAGCAGGCTTACTTCAGGTGGATGGTTCTATCTAAAGTGTATTTCGATCTCGTGTTAAATCCCGCAGTTTGTTAAGGAAGGGGCTTACTGACGATAAGGATTGATATATAAAAAATACTCTTGCGAAAGACTGTTTCTTTCAAAAGACTGTTTCTTTCAAAAGACTGTTTCTTTCAAAAGTCTGCTTCTTACACTTTTAGCTGCAATTCGGAATCTTTCGAAAGTCAGCTTCTTTCGATGTGCTGTGAACCGTTTTTATGGTATGATGTGGAAGGGAATGAGGTTCTCCCAAGGAACGCCGCAAGCGGTGTGCCTGAACTGCCCGGTGCTGATGACTTCTGCGATGTACGCAGAAAGTGTCGGCTTTTTTTTTGCTTTTATTCTGAATTTTTTAATCGCTGCAGGAGGGAGCTATGCTCACCAGTTTATCCATTATTTTCTTGTTGGGTCTGTCTTTGGGGAAATGTTTCAAGCTTCTTAAAATGCCCAGTCTGCTGGGCATGCTGATTACCGGCATGATTTTAGGGCCCTATGCCCTGAATCTGCTGGATCCATCGATCCTGGCTGTTTCGTCTGATCTGCGTCAGCTGGCCCTGATTGTCATTCTGACTCGAGCCGGCCTGGCGCTGGATCTGAAGGACCTGAGAAAAGTCGGGCGGCCGGCTCTGCTGATGTGCTTTGTCCCGGCTACCTTCGAAATTTGGGGTGTCATTCTGCTGGGGCCACCTCTTCTTGGCCTGTCCCTGCTGGACAGTGCGATCCTGGGAACTGTTCTTGGCGCGGTCTCGCCGGCCGTCATCGTTCCCCGCATGCTGAAGCTCATGGGGCAGGGGTACGGCAAGGAGCATTCAATCCCGCAGCTGATTCTGGCGGGAGCGTCGGTGGATGATGTCTATGTCATTGTTCTGTTCACCGCCTTTACCTCCCTCGCCAAAGGCGGCAGCGTTTCAGCCGTTCAATTTCTGGAAATTCCGGTTTCCATTCTTCTCGGGATTCTGGCCGGAATCGTGATTGGTCTGGCCTTGATCTGGTTTTTCAAAAAATACCACATGCGCGACACCGTCAAGATTCTGATTATTATCAGCCTCTCCGCCCTGCTCCTGGAGTTCCAGAACTTCCTCGCCGGAACGATCCCGTTCTCGGGCCTGCTGGCCATCATGAGCATTGGCATTACCATTTATCAGAGATATCAAATCCTTGCTGAGCACCTCTCCAACAAATACAACAAGATCTGGGTCGGAGCGGAAATCCTGCTGTTTGTTCTGGTGGGAGCTACGGTAGATCTCAACTATGCCCTGGCAGCCGGTGTCATGTCACTGGTCATCGTAGCAGCCGGTCTTCTCTTCCGGGTGATGGGAGTTTTCTTCAGCCTGACTGGAACGAAGCTGTCCGCAAATGAACGCATTTTCGCCATGATGGCTTATACTCCGAAAGCTACCGTTCAGGCTGCCATTGGCGGCATCCCACTGGCCATGGGGTTAGCCAGCGGCAATCAGATCCTCACCGTTGCGGTGCAGTCCATCCTCCTGACCGCACCTCTGGGAGCGCTGCTCGTCGATCATTTTTATCCGAAACTGCTGGAGAGGGCTTGATGGGATCACCTGACCACTCCAGACGAAATATTGGCAGAGTCTCAAGTTGATCGACTGCATCCCCTTCACAGATCATTGAAGCCACACCCCTGTTGTCTAGTGACCACACCACATAATTCATGACCCCGATATCAAAAAGACAGTCGCCTGGCATCCAACTCGATGCCGGGCGACTGTCTTGATCCCGCGGTCTGCAGTACCTGCAGGGTGCGGAGTTATTTCAATGAAATGTCTACTTGAAAATTCCGAAGGGTTTGCCAACCGGAAGAACCTGTTTGCCGAAGTGCGTATTGAGGACGGCAGCAGCTGATCCGTAGAAGGAGAGCAGGGCGATGGCCAGCTCAGACCAGGCGGCCAGTCCATGGGAAAAATCATGGGCAATTCCGAACGAGGTCAGAGTCAGTCCGATGAATAAGAAATCGATCAATACGAAAATCGCGAACAGTACTTTGTGAGTTTCCATGGCACCTATAGTCATGAAGAAGGTGAAGATGAAATATCCCAGGAAAGCAACTCCGAGCTGTTTCGGATCTGCGGCTGCCTTTAATGCATCTCCGAATACACCAGCCTGGATCAGCCAGGTGGCTGCTACACCAAGCCAGAAAAAGCCATATCCACCGAATGCTGTGGTACCAAACGTATTGTTGTGTTTGGAATCCAAAACGCTGGCGTAAAGCTGAGCACAGGCTCCAAGGAAGATGGCCCATGGGATGACTAATGAGGTTCCGCTGGTCCAGCCCAATTTCTGGGACGAGGCTACCAGGGTGACCATGGCCAGGCCGAATAAACCAATCGCTGAAGGGTCTGCGACGACGACTTTGACTTTTTGCATGTTGTTTTCCATAATTCCTCCGAATAATCTAATAGTCCTTGAGGCCGGATTTTGGGCACTCCTATCTAGTATATTTTTTAACAACACGAGTGTCAATATGACAAAACAAATAATTTTTTGTTTCATTTTTGTAAACGGAACCAACTGGTCAGATCAACAGAGAAGGTTGGATTTCCATCCGATTTTCTGAAATGAGGAACTTGGAATAATGGGAAAAGCGGGGAAAAATCCCCGCTCGATGGATGTCAATTATCGTTTTCCGGCTTTCACAGTCTGTTTGGCTGCCGGAACAGTCTGTTCTGCCTTAACCAGAGTCAGAATTGTCCAGCCCATGCCCAAGGCAAGGATGATGTGGCCCGCTCCGGCAAGACCGGAGATGGCAGCTTGTGGAACGGTACCGTAGTATCCGCCGACGACTTCCAGGATGCCATGGAAGACCATCATGATGACGGAGAAGAGCAGTCCGCCGGTCCAGGTGTAGATGGGCAGGCGAAGCGCCGGGGTCAGGCTTTCCCGACCACGAACGAGCAGGTAAATCATGAAGAAGCTGAGGAAACCAAGAACCAGGGTGTGGACATGGAGCTTGCCCAGGAAAGTTGCTCCGCTATAATTGTAGAATTTCGTGAATTCCCGGAAGAATACTCCACCGGCCAGACCCATGACCAGGCTCACAAAAGAGATTTCAAAAATGCTCTGCAGGGTGAATTCCTTCTTGTAGTTCTTGAAGCCCACAATAACCAGAAGCAGATATGCGACGGTTTTCGGAATCATGAGAGCTCCGACGATGGGGACAAACCGGGCAAACAGCACAACCGGCAGATAGAACAGGAAGCTGAAGAAGACCAGCGATGCCATGTGCTTCAATCCCTTTGTACTGCGTTCAGCCCATGCCCAGAGAATCAGCGCGATTCCAAGGATGGCGAAGGGGATGTTGCGCAGGATGGCAAAGGTGTAGTTCCCTTCAGCCAGTCCCCAGCCGTTCTGGGGCAGCAGGGTGAAGAGGATGCGCAGCACGACCATGCTGTAAACCAGGAGGTCTTTCGACCGAGTGCCTTTTCCGGTCAGATGCTTATAGTAGAAATAGAACAGCAGATAGAAGATGGTCATCGTAATGGAAGTGACAAACTCACCCCAGGACAGTGCGGCTGCGTGAGCTTCAAAGCCACCTCGGCTTAAGTGGGAAATGACTCGGGGGATCAGGTGGAAGGCGTCGCCGCTTCCCAGAAGGACACCCATCAGGCCAAACAGCCGGGCTCCCCTGTCATTGACCAGCAGCAGGCGGATACCCAGGGATACCACCAGGATCAGGTAGGTTAAATCAAACATTGTCTCGAATAATGCCATGTGTTTTCTCCTTAATTTTTACAGATTGCTTTTTATGCCATGCTCCATCAGTTGGACCTGGCTGTCATAATGCTTCAGGAATGTCTCGCTGTCCCAATTCTCGGCAAACAGGCGTCGGATCAGGGCGTGAATGACCGCCTTGATAAATTCTCTGATCTCCTTGAGGTCATCATTGCCATCCCGCATGAAGTCAGATTCCATAACCAGGCGTTTCTCTTCGTGATTCACTGCCTGGTAGTGCCGCCACTGCTGTTCCAGATCGGAAGTCCAGTACAGGAAGCGGTTGCGGTACAACGCGTGTTTCTCGGATTTGAACAGTTCTCTGGCCAGGGCTTTGCCGTAGTCCGGGAATGTTTTAAACAGGTCTCCCCGATGCTCCCGCAGCAGGTCCAGTAACAGTTCATGAACCTCAATGGTCTCCTGGTCCAAAATATAAAAATAGCTTTCTTCCAGATTCTCAAAGTATGTGTAGAAGCTGCCTCGGGCGATTCCCAGGTCATTCACGATATCTTTGACACTGGCCTCTGAGATCGGATGCTTTTCAAATTCTTTCTTGATGACATCCAGTACCAGCTCCCGTTTCTTCGGGGGCAAATTGAAGAATGTATCTTTTGGCATTGTATCCTCCCTTCGTCGATTTCTAAATCGATCCGTCCTCAGAAGAAAAATGACACCGTGTCATTTCAAGGTTATTCTAATTCAGGAATGACACCGTGTCAACGTGGTTTTATACGATTTAATTTTTCTTTAATAATTCCGTTTGATTCAGGCTTCACCTCAGAATGAACTGGAAGCAGGCGTCAGACTGGATCCTGGCAGTATCAGGCTTTGCCTGCGTCACGGAAAAAATAAACTCTGTCACAAGATTTTTGCTTCATGTTCAACGACAGATTCGAACAGTGGTACAATGATTACGTCTTGAAAGTGGGACAGAGGTTTCAACTGAAAGTTTCTGCAAACGGAAAGGAAAAAGAATCATTTTTACAGTGATAGAAGGACAAAGGAGTATAGATGAGTTCATTTTTATTTTTAGCCAGTGATGAAGCGCTGACAATCGTCGAAAATCCATATATTAAGAAGCTGTCGCTTCATGAAGCCCTCGCTCTGGATATGGAGCTCCCTGATTTTCTTTTGGAAAATCAGGAAATAGACCCTAATGAACCCATTATCCAGATCTGTGAATCGGATGAGTTGCTCGGTGAACTGGAAATCGCCCCGGCATTGGACTGTGAGGATCTGGTCCGACCTTATACCGGACGGAAGCTGATCTATGGAGTGAGTCTGCAGTACACGCAAGCAAGGGGGGGAGCTCTCCTTGATTATTTACAAGCCGAACTGGAGCGCGTCCCGGTGATTGAACTGTACAGTATCTGGCTGGGGGACGATCAATCACCGGCATGCCGGGAAGTTTTTTCCCAGAACCTGAGCGAACACCACCTGCGCTTTCTGGATCAAACCCAGGGTTTTCAAGGATCCAGAGGATTGATTCTCCATGCTCGTCCCAGAGAATAATCCAGAACAATACCGGAACGTGCCGCAAGAAACCGGAACTTAAGGGAATATACCGGAACTTAACGGAACATAATAGTCAAAGTCCATCAAGGACACGTTGACCAGAGCAGTCAGGTGGTTATCACCTGGCTTTTTTGCTGTTGCTGGTTCCTCAGATGCGGCTGCTTTTCTGAACAAAATGAGACAACAATGGGAATAGTCTATGACCTTTGAATCAAACGGAGGAACGCAACTTATAATGAAAGGGTAGTGATTCGATCGATCAGGAGCGTGAAGGAATGGATTTCAGCGATGTAGTGGTCAGGCAAAAGCGAAAGCGGCAGATTCTGTTTCGTAAGGAAAGCCCTTGTCTTCACAATTTGATGAATTTAATCCGCAGCTCAGATCATCGGGCTCTGGTACTCTGGGCCTTGGAGTGTGCCGAGGAAACATTATGTGAAGTCGAGGAGAGACTGCCTGGGGAGTTAAGACCCAGGATATGTCTTGAACAATGTGATGCCTGGTCTCAGGGACTGATCAAAATGCCTCAGGCAAAACGTGCCATATTGGCATGCCATGCGGTTGCCGGGACAACGGATCCGATCACCGGAGCCTTGTGCCACGCCATCGGACATGCAGGAGCCACAGTCCACACAGGAGGCCATGCCATCGGACTGCCCATGTATGAATTGACAGCTCTGGCGCTGAATCACCAGGGCTCAGGCTATGAGTCGGAAGCGGAACGTAAGATCCAATGGTATGAAGAGCGGCTGCGGTACTGGCAGACTCATTGGAAAGAAGCCGGAAGACCCTGGGCGGCATTTTTAGAAAAACCAGACCCGGAAGCCTCAGGCACTGAAAGCCTCATCGAGCCAAAATCAAAGCAACCTTAATAGGATGCAGGAGGAATTAACAATGAACCAAAGCGAGTTAAATATACCGATCCGTGATCAGGAGCTGTTGAAAATCCTGGAAGAGCGGTTTGAACAGAATTTACGGCGCCACCCCGAAATGAAATGGGATGAAATCGCCCGGCGTCTGGAACACAATCCGGAAGCTTTGCAGACCCTTCATCAGATGGAAGAGACGGGGGGAGAGCCGGATGTAGTATGGACTGAAGGCGAATCCATCGTATTTGCCGACTGCTCCCCGGAGACTCCTTCCGGACGGCGCAATCTCTGCTATGATGAACCAGCCCGAAAGGCCCGAAAGAAAAATGCCCCGGAAGCCAGCGCCATGGGCGTGGCCGGGACGATGGGCCTTGCTCTGCTGACGGAAGCAGAGTACCGCCGGCTGCATGAGACAGGACCCTTTGATCAGAAGACCTCAAGCTGGCTTCTGACCCCGGAATCAATTCGAAGCCTGGGGGGAGCACTGTTCGGCGATTATCGCTACGGCACCGTGTTTATTTACCACAACGGCGCGGATTCCTACTACGGAGTTCGAGGGTTCCGGGGACTGCTGAAAGTTTAATGAAATCACGAGAAAAAGCTGGAGCTGTCTTGCCGGACGCTCCGGCTTTTTTTCATCGATGGCAGCAAAAGATTTTCGCTATGGGTTTGTGTGAGCTGAATGTTAATTGCAAGTTATTTCTTGGCAGGTCATATTGATAACTTTCGATATGCAGGATATACTGTAACTGGATATCGATACTTGTCGATATGATGCAGATCGAACGTAGTCAGGTTCGAAACTCAGACTTCTGGGCGTGGAGCTGCTAAGAAATGAAAGCCTGACCGGACAGTACCGATCTGTCTGAGGAAGGTACAGATGAAAGGAGTACCCCATGAACTATACTACAGCGGAATATGTACCGATCATGAAGGCTCTGTCTGATGAGACCAGACTTCGAATCATCGACATGCTGTCGTGCGGCACCCTGTGTGCCTGTGACATATTGGAAGAATTCAGCATCTCACAGTCGACGCTGAGCTATCATATGCGAATTCTTACCGAAAGCGGCTTGATTCAGGCTCAGAAAGACGGAGCCTGGATGAGATACTCACTCAATCAGACAAAAGCCGAGGAGCTGATTCAGTTCCTGAACCGTATTACCCATGATAAGGAAGACTGTATCTGTAAAAGCAGATCACACCCTCAGAACAAATGCTGCTAAGCCCTTATGAATCCAATGCCTAACTTGCAGGCAGGAATTTTGATAGCGATGAATCCCAAATTCTTTATCATTGATGCAGTCAGCATGTTTATGTTTATGAAAGAAAGATAAAAAAGAGAAAAGAAATAATATGAAAGAAGGAAGAGAAATGAAAGAGTCGGGAGAAGGCAAACTTCTCATTGAAACCAAAGAACCGGTGTCAGGTTGCTGCGGGGGCAGCCGATGTGACTGTTCAGACACGAGCTTAAAGAAGCAGGTGCTGATTGAATTTCTCTATTTGGATTTGTCTCAATGTGATCGGTGTCAGGGGACGGATGCCAATCTGGATGAAGCCATCGCCCAGGTTCGTCCGGTGCTCGCCGCGGCGGGTTTTGACCTGAAGGTCGAGAAAATCAATGTGAATACGAAAGAACTTGCCATCAAGCATCAATTTCTGAGTTCCCCCACGATTCGGGTGAATGGACAGGATATTGATTTCGTGGTCAGGGAATCGGACTGCAGGGAGTGCGGGGATTTGTGCGGGGATCAGGTAAGCTGCCGCGTCTATGATTATGAGGGAACGGAACATAATGAACCGCCCAGGAGCATGATCATCGAAGCAATCCTGAAGCAGATCTTTGGGGGGGCCAGAATCATGGAACATCAGACGGAATATGTTCTGCCTGAGAACCTTGCCAGATTTTATGAGCGGATGGAGGAACTTCGGGGAGTATAAGAATCAGGCGGCCAGCAATAGAACTGGACACACTTCTGAGCGAAACCTGGAATCATAGGGATCAATCTTCCTTTCCCACGAGGCATGAGCTGATCGTCAAAGGGCGTTACAAATCTTTATTCGAAAAGGCTGCCTTTTGATCATATGGAACATATATGAAACGAACTTATCAAATGAACTTATCAGATGAACTCATCAGATGAACTTATCAGATGAACTTATTAGACGAGCTTTTTAAAACTAGGAAACGAATCAACTTCAACGAGGTGCACAATGAATAAACAAAAAACAGACGGTATCAGCTTTTTCGAACGCTATCTGTCGGTCTGGGTCATACTCTGTATGGTGGCAGGAATTCTGATCGGACAGTTTCTTCCTGCCATCCCGCGACTGCTGAATCAATTTGAATATGCCAAGGTATCCATGCCCATTGCCATTCTGATCTGGCTTATGATTTATCCCATGATGCTGAAGGTCGATTTTCACAGTGTTCGCAATGTGGGGAGAAATCCCAAGGGGCTTTATGTCACCTGGATTACGAACTGGCTGATCAAGCCCTTTACGATGTTCGCCATCGCATGGCTGTTTTTCAATGTCATTTTTAAGCCCTTCATTTCACCAGACTTGGCGAAAAACTATCTGGCTGGTGCGATCCTGCTGGGGGCTGCACCCTGTACGGCCATGGTTTTCGTCTGGAGCCACCTGACAAAGGGTAATCCCGCTTACACAGTTGTTCAGGTCGCCACCAATGATCTGATTATTCTCTTCGCTTTTACTCCCATTGTGGCTTTTCTGCTGGGTGTGAGCGGAGTTCCGATTCCCTGGGATACGCTGATCCTCTCGGTTGTTCTGTTCGTTGTGATTCCACTGACAGCGGGGGCACTGACCCGGCATTTCGTCGTTAAAAACAAAGGACAGGAGTATTTTGAACGTTCGTTTGTTCCGAAATTCAACAATGTCACGATCATTGGACTGCTCCTGACACTGATCATCATCTTTTCCTTCCAGGGCGAAGTAATTCTGAAAAATCCGCTGCATATCGTCCTGATTGCAATTCCGCTGACCATTCAGACGTTCCTGATCTTCTTCATTGCCTACATTGCGAGCCGGATTCTGAAGTTGCCCCATGACATCGCAGCCCCGGCCGGAATGATCGGTGCGTCAAACTTCTTTGAACTGGCCGTTGCTGTTGCGATCTCCCTCTTTGGTACACAGAGTCCAGCAGCTTTGGCTACGATTGTCGGAGTTCTGACGGAGGTCCCGGTCATGCTTATTCTGGTCAAAATCGCCAACAATACAAAACACTGGTTTCCGATTCAGTAATCCCAAGGAGAAATGATTCATGAGCAATAAAACGAAAGTTGCATTCATCTGTGTTCACAACTCCTGCCGCAGCCAGATCGCGGAAGCGCTGGGCAAACAGTACGGCAGTGAGGTTTTTGAAAGCTATTCCGGCGGTACGGAGACAAAGCCTCAGATCAATCAGGATGCCGTTCGCCTGATGAAACAGGAGTATGGCATTGATATGGAAGCGACGCAGCATTCGAAGCTGATTGACGATCTGCCGGAGATTGATGTGGGTATCACCATGGGCTGCAATGTTCAGTGTCCCTTCCTGCCCAGCCGCCACCGGGAAGACTGGGGGCTGGAAGATCCATCCGGGAAAAGCGACGAAGAATTCTTACAGGTGATATCCGTGATAGATGCTAAAGTGCAGGAGCTGGTTACAAGGCTGAAGCACGGGCTGTAGTTAGAGACTGGAGCCAGGTGCACAATTTCTGAATCGACCTCATTTTCTGCTGAACCCCGGAAGATTATTTCACACTTTCGATGCTCAACGATAAAGATCAAAGTCCTTCCCACCGGCTGAATGCCAGTGGGAAGGACTTTTCCCTTTGCTGTACATCTCCGGCAAGCATTCACCAGTCAGAGTTCTTCGTTCAGCATACTTGGAGTTGGATCATCAATGTTCTGGAAGCGCCCAGACGATAATGGATGTGGCTGATGGAGCTTCACAATTAAGTTACTTTTATCCGATTCGGGAAATCTTTCTTATATCATGCGAGAGTGGGATAATCAAGCTAAAGAAGGAAGATGAGCAAGGGTCAGCATAATCGCGGAGGTGAGCCAAATGGATCGAATTTTGGAATGGCTTCTGGAAGGAGATGTCAGCGTTCAGTATCTGACAAGGAAATATTTGCTCCGGCAGCCGCAATCCGGCCTGACAGAGTTGCGTCAGCGAATTGCCGCAGAAGGCTTCGGCCGGCGATTTCTTCAAGTTCGGCAGCCCAATGGACACTGGGGGTATGAATTCTACAGCCCGAAGTGGATCAGTTCTCACTACACTCTGCTGGATCTGCGGTATCTGGAAATCGAACCGGTGGAAGAAATCGGCGAAACCTTACGGCTGATCCTGCGGGATCACAAAGGACCTGACGGCAGTCTGTATGAATCCAGGATGCCTCGCAGGGGAGATGTCTGTGTCAATGGCATGTTCTTGAATTATGCCGCGTTTTTCGGTGTGCCAGAGGATTCCCTGAGATCGGTGGTGGATTTTTTGATGAGTTGCGTCATGCCAGACGGAGGGTTCAACTGTGATTTCTTGAAGCCTGGCGTTCATCACAGTTCCATGCATACCACCTTGTCGGTTCTGGAGGGCTTGTGGGAATTTCGGAAGCAGGGGTATGCCTATCGATCGGAGGAACTGACCGAGTGCATGGCTGGGGCGGAAGAGTTCTTGCTGATCCATCATCTGTTCCGCTCCGACAAGACCGGTGAGATCATCAATCCAGCCTGGCTGAGGCTGTCTTTCCCGGTGCGCTGGAAATACGACATCCTCAGAGCTTTGGTCTATTTTGCAGATCGCGGAATCTTGGCAGACCCCAGACTGGTGGAGCCGGTGAAGGTTCTGCGACAAAAACAAAGAAAAGACGGAACTTGGCCAGTTCAGGCAAAACATTCCGGACTGGTTCATTTTGATATGGAGAAGACGGGAGAACCCAGCCGGTTCAATACCTTGCGGGCTCTGCGGGTCCTCAATTCCCTGCCGGAGGGCGGCAATCAGAGTGGTATGTCTCTGAATTAGTGAATCGGTATGAAACGGATGATTCCTTAGAATTGTTAATGCTGTATGTTGACCGTTGTAAGGATCCGATCGTTCTGAAAAGGGGGAAGCACCTATGGAATCAAAAGAGTTTAGCTATTGGAGTATCCCAGCGGATGATGCGATAAAAGGGCTGTCGTCATCGATCAACGGACTGAGCTCCCAGGAAGCCAGCCGGCGATTGAAAGAAATGGGTGAGAATGTGTTGGCTTCCAAGAAGAAGACTTCGGAGCTGCTGATTTTCCTGAATCAGTTTAAAACACCCATTGTTCTGATTTTAGTGGTGGCCACCATCATTTCCGCATTGAGCGGTGAATGGCTGGATGCGTTTATTATCTTTCTGATTGTTCTGTCCAGTTCCCTGATCAGCTACTTTCAGGAGCGTCGGGCCAGTACAGCTCTTGAAAAATTACGCGAAACGGTTCAGGTGACGACTCAGGTTCTGCGAGATGGCAGCTGGATTCCGGTTCCCTCCCGTCTCCTGGTTGCCGGGGATGTCGTCCGGATTAGCACAGGAAGCCTGATTCCGGCCGACGGACTGATTCTGGAAGCCATGGACCTGCAAGTGAATCAGGCAATTCTGACAGGGGAGTCTCTCCCCATTTCGAAGCAGCCAGGCAGCCTGGGAGAAGAGACTGCTCTGAAAGACCGAGCCAACTGCGTGTACATGGGAACCAATGTCCATAATGGCAGCGCCACGGTTCTCCTGACAAAGACCGGATCTTCCACCGCTTTCGGTGAAATTGCCAAAAAACTGACCCTGCGACCTCCTGAAACCGAATTTGAACGAGGCATCCGGACATTTGGCGGGTTTCTGACGCAGATCATGCTGGTGCTGGTTCTCATTGTGTTTGCTATCAATGTACTGCTCCTGAAGCCGCCCATCGACTCGCTGCTGTTTTCAGTGGCCCTGGCCGTTGGCATCTCTCCGGAACTGCTGCCGGCCATCATCAGTCTGACGCTGTCCCAGGGCTCGCATGTCATGGCAAAGGAGGGCGTCATTGTCAAACGGCTGAACGCCATCGAGAATTTCGGTTCCATGGACATTCTCTGCACCGATAAAACCGGCACGCTGACAGAAGGCGTGATCCGAATCGATGGTGGCTACGACCTTTCCGGCCATCCCTCGGACGAGGTGTATCGCATGGCTTATCTGAATGCGTTCTTCCAGGCGGGGATGGCAAATTCCCTGGACGACGCGATTGTAAAGGGCCGACCGCCCGAAATGACCGGGGTAACAAAAATCGACGAAATCCCCTTTGATTTTGACCGGGAGCGCCTGAGCGTCATCGTCAAAGATGGCGGCCAGAATTTACTGCTCACAAAAGGCGCCATTCAGAGCGTGCTGTCGATTTCCACGCATGTTCTTGATGGCCAGGAAGCGGTAAAGCTGGACGAAGGTCATCTGCAACGGATCCAGGAACAATATGCTGAATGGAGTCGTCAGGGGATTCGCGTCCTGGCTGTTGCCTGCCGGGTTGTTCCGCAGCAGGCCGATTATGGGATTTCGGATGAAACGGACATGATTTTCGCCGGTTTCCTGCTGATGTATGACCATCCCAAGGAAGATGTTGCCCAGACGATTCGTGATTTATCGGTTCACGGGATCAGCCTGTGCCTGATTACAGGGGACAACAAACTAATCGCCGTTCATACCGCGGAAAGCGTCGGACTGACTGTCACGGGCGTTCTGACCGGGGGAGAGCTGCGCAGCCTCAGTGATGAATCCTTCTGGCATCGGGTAGATCAAATCAATATTTTTTGTGAGGTCGATCCCAATCAGAAAGAACGAATTATTTTAGCACTGAAGAAAAAGTCCCATGTGGTGGGATTCCTGGGAGATGGAATTAATGACGTGCCCGCTCTTCACGCAGCGGATGTCAGTATCTCAGTGAACAATGCGGCAGACATCGCGAAAGAAACGGCAGATCTGGTTCTGCTCGAACATAAGCTCGAGGTTTTGGATCGCGGCGTCATTCTGGGCCGGACCACCTTCCACAATACGCTTAAATACATTCAGATCACTACCAGCGCAAATTTTGGCAACATGGTCAGCATGGCCGGATTGTCACTGTTCCTGCCATTTTTGCCTCTTCTGCCCAAACAGATCCTTCTGCTCAATTTCCTGTCCGATATTCCGGCCATTGCCATTGCACAGGACTATGTGGATCAGGACAGCCTGAAATCCCCTCAACGCTGGGACATTCACTTTATCCGGAACTTCATGTTCCTGTTCGGGTTGATCAGCAGTGTGTTTGACTACATTACCTTCGGCGTCTTGCTGCTGATCATCAAGGCCAATGAAGCACTGTTTCAGAGCAGCTGGTTTACGGTCTCGGTGCTGACCGAACTGCTGATTCTGATGGTCATGCGCACCCGCCGAACCTTCTACAAGAGCCGGCCAGCGCCGATTATGATCTTCGCTTCCCTGGCAGTTGGTGTGTTCACGCTGGTAGTGCCTTATCTCCCGTTTGCATCGGCACTGGGCATCACACCGGTTCCTCCGTACCTTCTGCTGGCTCTGCTGTTCATCACATTCTGCTATCTGGTGGCAACAGAATTCGGGAAACGCTGGTTTTACCGGAAGTGACCATTGCGTGACTGAACGCAGCTCAGGCGGTTCGTACAGTCACCTGCTCATTCAGCAGTTCAAGGATTGTTCAGGGATTGTTGAGAATAATGGGGAAGACTTTTTGCTATACTGAACCTACAAGCGAACAGGAGGAAGAAATATGAATATTGAACGGCTGGATCGGATTTGCATCGCGGTGCCGAACCTGGAAGAGGGGAAGCAGCGTTTTGGGAAACTGCTGGGAATCCGCTTTGAGTTCTCAGGCGAGGTGACTATGCCGGACGGGAAAATCGTCCATATGGCGTTGTCCAATCAAGGCATTGAGCTGCTGGAAGTCCCGGATCGAGAAGTGCACGTGCGCAGCTTCCACTTCAAGGTTAATGACCTGGAGGAGGCGGTACAGCAGGTCAGGGACCGAAACGTCGATGTGCTGGGAGAATTCCGGGTGGGAGATATGAAAGAAGCCATCCTTGATCTGATGGGATTGAGGGCTCTTCTCATTGAATACCCAGGAACAGATCCTGCCCTGGCAGCCAAAGGCGAGGCGAAAGTCTGAGTTTGAACTCTCTGGACAGAGAACGGACTGGCAAAATAACAATCAGAAAAAATTGAAGACACCAAAACAAAAGATAACACAGGAAAAGGAGATCAGAATGGATTTTATTTACGAACAGAAAACGGATAAAACATTCGAACAGGCAGTCAAGGATCTGACCGCCAACTTGGCCGCTCATTCCTTCGGGGTTTTGTGGCAGCTTAATTTCAAGGATAAGTTGCAGGAAAAGGGGCTGGAATTTGACCATAATTTTATGGTGCTGGAAGTGTGCAATCCGGCCCAGGCAAAGAAAGTGCTGGATCAGAAACTTGAAATGGGCTATATGCTGCCCTGTAAGATGGCGATCTATGAGAAGGACGGAGTGGTGCGACTCGGCATGATGAAGCCGCAGGCCCTGGTTCAGCTGATGGGCGAGACCGATCTGGGAGAAACAGCCCTTGAGGTTGAAATGACGCTCAGGAAGGCCATTGACGATTCCATTCATTAAATAATTTGTTCTATAAAGAATGAGCTGAAACAATCTGCCGTGATTTAAAATGACCAACCGGAAACTCCAGCAGCAGATTAAGGCAATTGACCCTGACCAGCGATTTCGGAATGAGAACCAAGAATCCCTCGGGGAAAGAGTTTGATTGAAACGAAGAACGGCCGGACATCCTTCATGTGGTGTTCGGCCGTTCTTAATTTCCCGATGAGAGTGCTACAGAAAAGTTCATTAGAAGGGAGTCTGCAGCAGCGGTCAACCTGACTGAACAGTTGCTTGAGCCGGGGTGATTGAAGATGTCCTGTAATAGTTGTAAAATTAAATCAAAGAAAAAGTGCGACATTATTCGCAAGTGACTTCATCGTATGGGCAGAAATGACATTGGTTTTTTCAGAAGGTTTCCTCAAACGTATTCTCACAAATATACATAAAGAGGTGAATGTCATGAACCGTACTCAAAAGTTCCTGGCGCTGTTTTACGGCGTCGCCACCGGCCTGATCCTGCTGTCTCACACAGTATACGGAAAAGGCGACCCCAGTCTGTATCTTACCTTTGGGGTTCGAGCAACCATGGTCCTGGCAGCCTGGTTGTTAACGACCCGTCTCAGGGAGAGGTACTTGCTGCGATTAGCGTTTCTCTTCACTCTGGTGTCTGATTACTTTTTTATTCTGGCCCAGGTGTTTGATGAAAGTATGCCCAACCGCCAGCTCTATGGCATGCTGGGATTCATCCTTTCTTATCTGTTCCTGATTCTGGCCTTCAGCCGGCAAATGAAATTCGGGCACAGAGAGCTGATGACTTTCCTTCCCTTTGGCCTGATCTTTCTCTATCTTTTCATGAATCTGCAGAAATTCGCCACCGGGTTCATGCTGCAGGCCGGCATCGGAATCGGAGTGATTCTTAGTTTGGCCGGAATGACTATGGTTTCGACACTCTATCGCGGCCTTTATACCAGGCGGGCCGCCTGGATGATTGCCCTGGCAGGGTTCCTCATGTTCTTCAGTGACCTGTTCGTAGCTTATTCCATTTATGATCCAGCCTTTGCAAATTTCATGCTGTGGAAAGAAAACCTGATCTGGGGAACCTACGTGCCTGCCTGGACCTTGCTGCTGTTGCTGATGGCAGAGGACCGGCCTTATCTGGAAGTACAGAACCGCGGCAGACAAGTACTGACAGCCAGACTTTAGGAGGGATTTTATGAGCCGATCAGTGATTTTCGCTGTCCTTGGTGCCGTGCTGTTTCTGGTTCTCGGCGCTGTGGCGGGACTGGTCATCGGAGCTGTCATTGGAGGGAACTTCTTTACAGAATTTCGAATGTTCGGTGTCCAGGGCTACGAAGCGACCGGAGATCTGGGAGCGATCCTCGGGGGATTGCTGGGATTGATTCTGGGTGCCAGACTGGGAAGCCGGATCGGACGTCCCCGAACATTCTGACACGCTGGTGATTGGATGGATCCTGCCGCTGAGGATCCGTCCTTCCGGGCTGAAGAGTAACCGAACAAAATAGGAAGTCCTGCATTTAGAGAATCCAGTATTAAGAGAAGTCCTGAAGTGCGCAATGATCCCATCATTAAGAGATCTGCCATAACGGGACTTCTCACTGCATCTGACGTTCTTTATGACCGATTCATTGAGAAAACTGAAGCTTAAGAAGATCCCGGTTGGTTCAGAAAGCGACAGCTGCCAGAGCGTCGGGGGAAGAGTAGGGTCCATAAAAATTTGGAACTGATGAAATCAGAGAAGGAGATCATGATGAAACTTGGATCGTTTTCGCTAAGTTTAAATGTGGCAAATCTGGAAGCATCTCGGGATTTTTACCAAAAATTAGGGTTTGAGGTCTTGATGGGAGAGCCTTCCATGAACTGGCTCATCCTGAAAAAAGAGGACGTTGTCCTTGGTCTGTTTAAAGGAATGCTGAGTGCCAACGGGCTGACGTTTAATCCAGGCTGGGATTCCAATGCTCAGCCCCTGGCGGGAGCCACGGATGTCCGTCAGATTCAGCAAGAATTAAAGCGTCAGGGAATTTCATTCATCAGAGAAGCGGATGAATCCGGAGCTGGTCCGGACTGGTTCATGATTGCGGATCCCGATGGCAATCAGATTCTGTTCGATCAGCATCTCTGATCGAGTCACTGAATCGATTCCTTGTTCTGGTTGATTGGGGGAGGCGGCAACAGGGATGTCACCAAACGTTTTGGAATGTTGATCATTAATCCTGGGTGATCAAAGTCCTTAACCGGTGAGTTGGAGGAAAAAGCCTCTGAGACCAACCTTTTGGGATTGAGATTCCAGGCCGTCGATTCGACCATGAGATCAGGATTCTGCTGAACTTGCCTGAATGATCATGGAGGAATTTCAGGGAGCAATTACTGTTCTGTTGTTATTACAGTACACTCTCTGTCTATTTTTATACAAGATAAATTTAATTATTTAATCATACTCATTTGCTGATTCCGGCATTATGAGTATGATTTCTTTGTTTCATCGAAATATATACTAAGGAAGTACAAATCGATTGGTTAACAGAGGATGTCACAATGAGAGTTCTAAGAAATAGCTGGAATAATTCTTAAATCATAAAAAAGAGACGAAGGAAGTAAAGAAGTTGTAAAGAATAAAGTGTTTTTTTAATGATTTCAAATAAACAACTTGTTATTTTTAATAAGCTTGTTTTATTAAAGCGGTAACAAAAGTTACGATTAACAAAACTATTTAATAACAAAAACAAAGTTATAATGTAACAGTGTCAAAACAAGAATTATAATTTAAAAATAAAGTTTGTAATAACTGTAATACTTTCGTAATATGTTTTTAGAGATTAAAAATTACAAACAGGTAACAGTACACATTGAGGTAAGAATTTTCGGAGGAAACTATGAAGAAACGAAACTCACAACTGAAGGTCCTGGCAGCTGCCCTTGTAGCCGCCGCCACGCTTCTGGCCCCGCTTACCGGTGCGATCGCTGAAGCCACCACCCTCAAGGCTAAGTCGAATGTTAACGTGAGAGCGTCAAGCAGCAGCACATCAGAGAAAGTCGGGTACGTTACGGCAGGTTCGATCCATCAATATCTGGGAACTGAGAACGGCTGGTACAAAATCGATCTGAACGGACTGGTTGGGTATACCTATCGGGATTACTGGCAGGCCAATACGCTGACGGCGCGTTCCAATGTCAACGTGAGAAAATCGGCCAACAATCAAGCTGAAAAAGTGTTCTATGCTCAGGCTGGAACCGAAGCTCTGGTTCTCGGCAGGAGCGCATCTTGGCTCTATCTTGAAATCAATGGAACCAGAGGATATTCCTATAAGTCTTACTGGGATCTTTCCGATGTCCTGTTCTACAGCCTGCCGGTTGTAACCGGCGATGCTGGTGGAACGATCACTCCCGTTGATCCTGCTCCGGCTCCGCTCCCGCCCGCTCCGACCAATCCGGAGAATATTGCAGCGGGAGATCAGTACAAAGTGTTTACATCAATTTCCGGGTATCTGACAGCCGCCGACGCGCAGGCCGGAACGAATTCCACTCGCAAAGTGGCTCCTGGAACCTACGTTGTCTACAAGGTCTTCAGCGGCATGTACAATGTGTCCACCACCAACGGAGTGCCTGGTTCCTGGGTAAATCCCGAAACGAATGTGGCCCAGCTTCCGCCCACTGAACCCTCGCCCCCGACCGATCCAGGAACAGAGCCAACTGAGCCCAAGCCGATTGAAGCAGGTGACCAGTATAAAGTCCTTGCACCTTTGGCCGGATACTACACAGCAGCCGAAGCCGCCGAAGGCGGAACACCGCTCACCGTATTGCCAGCCGGTACGTATTATATTTACAAGATTTTCAGCGGCATGTATAATCTGTCAGCCACTCAGGGAACACCCGGTGCCTGGATTAATCCTGCCATGAATAATGGCACTGCCACTCCGACTCCTGACCCTTCACCGGATAACAACGAACTGGGCGACCGTGTCGTGGCAATCGCCAAGACTCTGATCGGCGCGCCGTACGTTTACGCCGGCGAATCCTGGGAAGAAGGCGGATTCGACTGTTCCGGACTGACCTACTATTCCTACAACAAAGTTGGGATTCGGATCCCCCGTACCGCTTCCACTCAGTGGGCCGGCATCGCGAACAAAGTATCCGTTCCGCGGCCTGGGGATATCATAGCCTTTGAAAAAGACGGAAAAGTCTACCATGTGGGAATCTACATCGGAAACAACCAGATGATCCATTCCCCGAAACCAGGCGACTACGTGAAAATTGTCGACCTGACCTGGTACTACAAGAATAATCTGGTCAAGGGATTCCTTCGGCCGACACCATAACCCTGTCAAGAGAGAACGACCGGTTCCTGGGAACAGCCCCGGCCGTTCTCTTTCTTTTTTTGCTGACAACTGGTTCCTTCTGGTCAACTTCAATTCCGGAGCCTTTACCGCCGCGCTGAGTAATAATTTCTGCTAAAGGTCTCGTCGGGCTCAGCCATTCCCCGAGAATCAATGAATGCAACAGTTGATTATGCAGTAATTCGCGAATAAACAGAAAGAAAATAAAGTTCGACGAACTTCATAGAATGCTAATGAAAGTGTTCCTTTATGGGGAATCTTAAATTTATACCCGAGGTCACGGGCGAAATGAGCAAATAATTTGCTTATTTGAACAGTTTTTAAGGGTTGTTAATGAAAAAGTAATGGGTTCAGGTGGTTTTATTCTTCGGAATCTTTACTTATAATATATTAATACATTTGGTATAAGGAGCGATAAAATGAATAACTGGATACTTGCTGCAACTTTATCCGGAGCGCTTGCCATTGCCATGGCGGTGTTCCTGACTGTCTGGATCACCAAACAGGATACCGGAAACGATCGGATGAGGGAGATCGCCGGATACATCCGGGAAGGGGCCATGGCATTCCTGAAGCGGGAATACATCTACATGGTCGCAATTATGTCTATCTTATTTCTGGTCATTCTGTTCGGAATTAACCTGCAGACTGCATTCCTCTTCCTGTTTGGAGCTATCCTGTCCGTTCTGGCGGGAGCCTTCGGCATGAATGCCGCGACCCAGGGGAATGTTCGAACCGCCGCCGCCGCAAAGAACAGTGGCATGGGCAGTGCATTGAAGATTGCGTTCCGGTCCGGAGCGGTCATGGGTCTGGCGGTAGCCGGACTGGGACTGTTCGGAATCGGGTTCTCGCTGTTCCTTTTGGGCTTTGATGCCTACAGCGTCATCACCGGATTCTCTCTGGGGGCTTCATCCGTTGCCCTGTTCGGCCGCGTGGGCGGCGGAATTTATACAAAAGCTGCCGATGTCGGAGCTGACCTGGTTGGTAAGGTGGAGGCTGGCATTCCGGAAGATGATCCAAGAAATCCGGCAGTCATCGCTGACAACGTCGGAGACAACGTGGGCGACGTAGCGGGCATGGGCTCGGATCTGTTTGAGAGCTATGTCGGATCCATCATCTCTGCCATCACACTGGCAGTAACGATTGAAAAGATTGTTCCGCTGCTTGGAAAGGAATTCCTTGTCCCCGTTGTCGAAGGATCCATTTTCCCGCTGGTTATCGCCGGAATCGGAATACTGGCCTCCATGGCAGGTATTATGAACGTTAAGGGAACATCTGAGCCAGCAAAATCACTGAATATGGGCACCTATGTGTCCAGCGGCCTGGTGCTGGTTGCCTCGCTCTTCTTCAGCAGCTACTTCTTTCAGACGCTGCAGCCGGCTTATGCCATTATTTCGGGAATCGTGGTTGGTCTCATGATCGGAAAGGTCACTGAGCTTTACACCTCTGACGCTTTTCGGTCTGTTCGCCGCATTGCGGCTCAGTCTGAAACCGGAACGGCCACCAATATCATCTCCGGACTCGGTGTAGGAATGTTCTCCACCCTATGGCCCATTCTGATCATCTGTGTTGGAATCATGGTTTCCTTCCTGTTTGCCGGCCTTTACGGAATCGCGCTGGCCGCAGTGGGTATGCTCTCAACGACCGCCATGGTCGTCTCGGTGGATGCTTACGGCCCGGTGGCAGACAATGCCGGTGGAATTGCCGAAATGAGCAAGCTGCCCCATGAAGTCCGTGAAATCACGGACACCCTGGACTCTGTCGGAAATACCACCGCTGCCATCGGCAAAGGCTTTGCCATTGGTTCCGCGGCTCTTACCGCCCTGGCTCTGTTCTCATCCTATGCGCAGGTTGCCAAGCTTTCGGAAATCAGTCTGCTCAATCCAACGGTTATCGTCGGCCTTCTGATCGGAGGCATGCTGCCGTTCCTGTTCTCGGCTTTGACCATGGATTCAGTCGGCAGAGCAGCGGATGAAATGATCAAGGAAGTACGCCGTCAGTTCAAGGAAATGCCGGGCATTATGGCTGGAACTGAGAAACCGGATTACGCACGATGCGTCTCCATTTCTACAGCTCATGCTCTGAAGGAAATGATCGCCCCCGGGCTCATTGCCTTGCTGGCACCTCTTGCCACCGGTTTCGTGCTGGGCAAAGAAGCCCTGGGCGGACTGCTGGCGGGAGCCCTTGTAACCGGTGTCCTCCTGGCCATCATGATGTCCAACTCAGGCGGAGCCTGGGACAATGCCAAGAAGTACATCGAATCCGGCCATCACGGCGGAAAGGGCTCTGATGCTCACAAAGCAGCCGTTGTCGGAGATACTGTGGGAGATCCGTTCAAGGATACTTCAGGACCCTCCATCAATATCCTGATCAAGCTGATGACCATCATTTCTCTGGTTTTTGCACCGCTCTTCTTCCGCTAAAAATTCCCTTCTACAAAGGATCAGCCGCCTGGCATCGCGCCAGCTGGCTGATCCTTTTTTCGATTGACCAGCAGTCTGCGGAGTCTTAATTTCAGTCATTAAGCAGGAGGATCAATTAAAACTGGATCCTGGCAGAGAAACGGATTCTGGTAATGTGACCAAACGTTGATCATGAACCCGGCATTGCTACACGAACAGACCAAAATATCGGAAATGAATGAGTTTAGTATCGTCGACTGCCTGATGAAAAGTGAAAAGTTCATTTTGGGCGATATAAGGTCATTTTAGCTGATTTCAGACGATGAGAGCTGATTAATAAAACTGTAATTGGAGAGAAGCACAGGGAAGTGAAGGGAAGTTGAGGTTTCATGAGGTAAATTCAAACAACCACGGTTAAGTCGGGGGATTTGTCCCGGGGTTTGTGCTATGGTGGATAGAGTTTACTGATGGGAGGTCCTGGATACTGTGAATCAGATCATTGAGCTGGATGATGAGATTTTTTTAAATGATGCCTATTTGATGGCTGATTGGCTGGATAATGAGGAAATAACTCAATACATTTCAGAGGGGCATGAGATTAGCAATGAAATTCGGGCCGCTCTGCGTTATACGACTTGTCCGATTGTAACCCACATGTTCTGCAGCGGCGGAAATTTCTATTTAATCAAGCACAATGGCCGCTCCATTGGCTATCTGAAGCTGGTCGACAAGGGCAATCGCCTGGCCGAAATCGTCATTGTCATCGGTGACAAAGAAATGTGGAACCGGGGATATGGCACCAGAGCAGTTGAACTCGCGTTGCAGGAGTGCTTCTTCCGCCTCCGTTATGAAACCCTCCAGGCAAAAATCATGCCCGGGAACGAGGGTAGTCACCACTTGTTCCGAAAACTGGGATTTACAGAAGAAACCGCCAAATCAGGTGTTGCAAGATATCTGATGAAGCTGGAGCAGTACCTGAAGCGTGCTGCCTGATGGGGCAAGAACCTGGATCTGGAACTGAACCGGAACCTATACCTATACCTATACCTATACCTATACCTATACCTATACCCAAACCCGAAGCTGAACATGAACGTGAACATGAACTGATCAGAGCTCCGGTTTGGATTAGGATGTTTAGCAGATCATGAAATAAAAAACTGACGCCTTGAATGATCACTTCCTGTCATGCAGACAGGTCAAGATCATTCAAGGCGTCAGTTTTCTGTTGGGTCGGTATTGTTAGTCGACATTGCGTCCGCTTGGCCGGCAGTTCTCCAGGAGAAATCCTGTTCGATCATATAGCTGATCAGGGTATCTCGATCTGATAGTTGTCCTTGCTGACAGTGCGGTAAAGCTTTGCCATTTCCTGCTTGTCCTGAATCTCCAGCATGGTCACCGCGAAGCGCAGAGCATCCAGGTAGTTCGCTTGACCGAGCAGATACTGGGCGATGCCCTTGCGATAATACAGGGCGTGGAGCAGGGTGAAATCCGATGTTTCCTTGGCATAATCGATTCCTGCCTCTGCAATCTCCAGGGCCTTGTCGAACTGATCGGTCACATGGTAATGATAAGACAGGTTAAACAGCGCGATCAGGAAGACTTTCTGCTCCCGGACGACCTGCTTGCGCAGGGATTTGAAGCGAAGGTAGATGGATTCGAGGATGCGAGTAGATACATCATAATGGTCCAGATTTCCTTCCAAAAGGGCCAGCAGGATCAGGAGCCGGATTTCCCACAGGTTGAAGCGGCCTTTGTCCAGTTTGTGCCACTTCATGTCGGGATTGACCCGTTGCAATGTCGCGCGGATGTTCTCGATCATGGCCTGGATTTGAAAGTCCTTCAGGTTATGGTGGTAATATTTGGCAGCGTTCGCCAGGAAGCATTCCAGCAGGTCCAAATCGCTGGAATTGATTAAGTCTCGATGATCGCCCGATTTCAGATACTCGAAGTACTGCTCATGGCACTGCTGCAGAATCTGGGGCTGGTTATTGATGATGGCTTCATCGGCCTTGACCATGATGGTCTCAAGGCTCGTATCATACCGATACTTGAGAAACAGGGCCATGAGGTCGATCTTGTAGGCCAGGGACAGGAGCTCAAGGGTTTCATATTTGGGGATAACCTGCCCTTTCTCGAGCTTCATCAGGGCATTTTCACTGATTCCGACACGGTCCCGTACATCCTTTTGAGTCATATTGAGAGATCCGCGGATGGTGCGCACGACTTCTCCAAAGTTTTTCATATTATAGCTTTCAATCATGTCATGCCCTCTGTCATAAAAAAATTAAAATCCACACTCAACTGCGGTTTTTTAACCTTGAGTCTATTATATATTAGAAATAGAAAAGCTGGTGAAAAGTGGTACAATTTTTCATTCTTTTCCCTTCTTCTATACCGAAAGGTGTATGAGTACCCAATGACATTCGTTATTATGGATTTACCTCCCATAGTAAAGAACAAACCTTCTGACGTCATATGAAGTCTGTGAGAGCTTCATATGACTTTTTTTATTTGTGTATTATTTCAGCAATAAAATTGATACACAAGGACCACTTGCTCGGGGATCCTGAACGATTATGTCAACGACCCGATTCAGCGATTCTGATTTTTGGAATCGGTCGAATGAGTAATAATAACCCACTTGGACCTCTTTTGGCTCTTTTTGAGCAGTAATCAGCAAGAGATCGAGTCAGCTCTTGTTCCGGCAGTTCGGCCGGTACGCTGAATTAGCAGTGGTATCTGTGCTAATTCGTTGTTTCTGTGGTACTATTTGGGTAAGAAATCAATTGGACGTAACCAAAAAATCGATGGTAAGCAGCAAGGAGGAAGTATGAAACGGGGAATACAGGAAATCAGACGAGGATTTGATGGAATGGACGGAGCCGGAGTTAAGCTGGTTCGGGTCCTGAGTCAGGCGACGATCAACAAACTGGATCCGTTCCTGATGCTGGATGTGTTTGATTCAGACAACTATCTCGATTACATCGCTGGCTTTCCGATGCATCCGCATCGGGGGATCGAAACCATTACCTATCTAATTTCCGGTGCCATCGAGCATCAGGACTCCTTAGGCAACCGAGGAACCATACTGCCTGGCGGTACACAGTGGATGACAGCGGGTTCCGGGATCATGCATCAGGAAATGCCCCTGAAATCGGAGGCAATGATTGGATTCCAGCTATGGCTCAACATGCCGCAGAAAGACAAAATGCAGCCTCCGGCTTATCGGGAAGTAAATGAAGATCAGATGCCGGTGTATACCCAGCCAGGCATGACTGTACGGCTGATCTCCGGAGAGTTTGGCGGAGTCCAGGGAGAAGTGCGGCCTGATTATGTTTCCCCCCAGATCTACTTTGTGGAACTGGCAGCGGGCAGCTCGTTCAGCAAGCAGCTGCCTCATGATGATACCGCATTCCTCTTTATCTTCCGCGGCGCCCTCCAGGCAGGAGAAACTCTTGTGGAAAAGAAGAATGGCGTTCTGTTTACTCCCGGAACCGACCTCGAAGTCACTGCTTCAGAGCCGGCCCTGTTTATGTACATCGAAGGCCCGAAGCTTGACGAACCCGTTGCCTGGGGAGGTCCCATTGTTATGAACACCAAGGAAGAACTGAACGAGGCCTTTGCCGAACTGCGTAGCGGAACTTTCCTGAAAACCAGTGAAGTCCGCGGAGTGGAAACTCTGAACAAATATCCGAACCCATTCTGATGAGAAAGTCATTGAATTTCAATATTGAAATTCGATTGTGAAATTCGATATTTAATTCCAATAATAAAGCGAGGCGCAGTTCCAAACCTGGACCTGCGCTTCGCTTGTCAGCACGAATTGGTGAAGAGCCCCTCGAAATGATGAGCTCAGGCGGTGATCATCCACATTCAGTTTAAAACCCTTCGGAGGCCAGTTGCACGTTCAGTCTGTAGATCCGGGTGATTCATCCGACTGGCGATAGCTTACGGCAGGATGTCACTGAAGAAATCATAGCGAATCCTTCCGTCAACCCCCCAGAGAGAAGAACCCATGAGCTTGGCGATGGTCGGGCCTTCATCAATCAGATTCATCGCCGCGATCCGGTGACCGGAGCGGATGCCGGGACCAGACATCAGGAACACCGTATGATAGTCCGAAAGGTGCGGTTCATAGCCGTGACAGGACCGGTACAGGGCTGGATCATTCTCGACATCCTCGATGAATTCTCCGATGGGGGATTCGCTGAAATAATAACCGTCACAGGCACAGAGCATGAACGTGCAGTTGGGGTCGGCGCCCCGTGAGGCTGCCGTCGATCCATCCATGAAACGGAGGAGTCCGTTTTCCTCATAAGCGGACAGAACGGTCAGATTGTCGCGGATCAGTTCCACGACTTCCGGATGCCGTTTATCCACGTAAATATAGCCGGAGCCGTCACAGCTCTTGAAATACGCTTTCCAGTCCAGTATGTCATTCTCGATCATTTTAATCAGGCCGAGCTTTCGTAAAAAGACATTCGGCCGGATAACCTTCTTTACGGCCCGGTGGTAATGGTCGCCCAGAACGATGAATACAGTGGATTCCAGCTTGCCGGATTCCCTAAGGAAGTTGATCCAGTCATTAATCCGCTCTCCGTGCCGCAATATCGCCTGGCGCGCTTCTTCTGAATCCAGTCCGTGTTCATGGCGCATGGAATCCAGATCGACATAATGGACCAGGGTCAGATAGGGCTGATATTTGCTGAAGGTATACTTGGCACTGGCATGGACAAAATGATCCAGCCAGGGCTGAGCGATGCCCTTGCGCAGATGCTTGAACTTATTGTCGAGTTCCAGGCAGTATCTGGGGCTGCCGGCCGCCATCACCTGCGAGACCTGCGTCTGGTAGGCTCTGACCGGAATGATTTCCGGAAGGTTGTACTTGATATTGCTGCGCCCTGTAACAGGCCACAGCAGGGAAGCTACGGACTTCTTCTGCTTATGGGCGATATCCCAGATGGTTTCACCTTGGATATCCTTGCGATACCAGAACCATTCGGGCTGATCCCGATCAGGCTGGATCTTTGTATTATTAATGATGCCGTGATTGCGCGGCATTTTACCGGTAACGATCGAACAATGGGCCGGGTAGGTCAGGGAGGGGCAGACACTGGTGACCTGGTCGCAGTAAGTCCCGTTTTCCAGGAGATATTGAAATCCAGGGGTGTCTTTCAGCTGATTGAAATCAGCTGTACCCATGGCATCCAGTGAAATCACGACGATGTGTTCGTGCATGGTGTATCATTCCTTTCTCGTATTGCTTTCATTGTATACCAAACTTGCCATAACTGGGTAGCTCACTTTCCGGGATGGAGTTAGACCCCGGAAGTTATAGTACAATAGAAGCAGACAACCCCGGGAAGGAGTAGACAGAACATGATTCAGATCGGCAATGACTGGGACGAAGTTCTCAAAGATGTATTCCAGTCGGAACATTACCTCAGATTGAGAGAATTTTTAATCCGGGAGTACCGCACCCAGACCTTATATCCGCCCAAACATGATATTTTTAACGCCCTGAAGGCCACCCCGTTTGGTGAGGTCAAGGCCGTGATCTTGGGCCAGGATCCTTATCACGGGCCAAACCAGGCCCACGGCATGTGTTTTTCGGTTAGGCCGGGTGTGAAAATCCCGCCTTCGCTGATGAACATCTACAAGGAACTGCATGCCGAATTCGGCTGTCCCATTCCCAACCACGGCTACCTGGCCGATTGGTCGAAGGAAGGGGTGCTGCTGCTCAACACGATTCTGACGGTGCGGGAAAGCAAGCCGCTGAGCCATAAGGGCTGTGGCTGGGAAGAAGTCACGGATACGATCATACATCGCCTGAATGACCGGGAAAAGCCCATGGTCTTCCTGCTCTGGGGAGCCCCGGCTCAGCAGAAAGCCAGGCTCATTCATTCGGACCGACATTTGATCCTGAAAACCACGCACCCCTCTCCGCTGTCGGCGCACCGCGGTTTCCTGGGTTGTGGACATTTCAAGCAAGCCAATGAGTTTCTGGCACAGAACGGACTTGAACCCATCGACTGGACGATCCGCTGAGGAAGGAGAAGACAATGAAAGAAATTATCAAAAAGCAGGAACAGGTATTTCAAGGGGATTTCCTGAAGGTGGATCGCGTGCTGGTGGAACTTCCCAATGGACGGGAAGGGATCCGGGACATTGTCCGCCATCCGGGGGCGGTGGCAGTTCTTGCCATCAATGACGAGGATGAAATTCTGCTGGAGTACCAGTACCGGACTGCTTTAGACGAAGTCATCCTGGAGATACCGGCCGGCAAGGTTGATCCGGCGGAAGACCGGACGGCGGCCGCTCACCGGGAACTGGAAGAAGAAACGGGGTTCTCAGCCAGGTCCATGGAATACCTGGGTGATGTGGCCCTGGCTGCCGGATATTCAGATGAGAAAATCTCGCTATATCTGGCTCGCGGACTCTCCGAGGGCCAGGAACACCGCGATGAAGACGAGTTCCTCGAGTGGGAATTTGTTCCACGGTCCCAGGTCCTGGAATGGATCCGTACCAATCAGATTCAGGATTCCAAGACCATCTGCGCCATGTTCTATCTGAGCCTGCGTGAGTTCTAATTCCTAAGGAGCGATGCTTCGGCAAATACTCCTTGGAGTAACAAACCGAAAGAAAAAAGGTGCGATCATTCCGAATCCTGCCCAAAGAGTAAAGCCGCTGTCCAAAGATTGGACAACGGCTTATTATCTTCCGGGAGTTTGTTTCAAGACATATATCAAGTGTATACATTAGAAGATTTTACAAATGTTTAATTCAAAAGAAATTACAAGTGTTTACTTCAGGAGATATTACATAAAATAGTCCATGGAGTATTCCCGGAGACATTCTGCTTTTGGGGGTGGGCCGGTGTCATTCCGTGGCACCTGGTGAACCCTGGTCTTGTTGGGCGACCGCAGCGGATGGAATCGGTTCATGGGACAGTTCCCAAAAGTATAGGGATGCGATGGAGTTGTAAGGGGAGAGACGTCGGCGGATTTCTTCGAACTGGGCTTTGGTCAGGGCTTCCATCCCATAGAGGGTCTGAATGCCCCGGCGAATGGCAAGATCACCGTAGCTCAGGACATCCGGCCGCTGCAGGGAGAAGATCAGGAGCATTTCGGCCGTCCAGCGGCCGATTCCGGGCAGCTGACTCAACCGGCGGATTACTTCTTCATCCGGCAGGTCGTGGAGCTGAGTCAGGTCCAGTTCCCCTGAATCAACCTGTCCGGCAATGGTCAGGATCCAGTCCGTCTTTTTGTAGGAAAGTCCGCAGGCTTTGATGCGATCGCGATCCAGGGACAGGATATTCCGGGCGGTAACCGGCCCTGTCAGAGTCTTCAGTCTGTTCCAGACCGTTTCATAAGCTTTTTTGGCAATTTGCTGGCTGACAATGGAAGAGATCAGGGCTTCGAACAGGTCCGGAACAATCGGCCGCTGAATGAGGCCGATTCGCCGGATGGCCTGAGCCAGGCGTTCATCCCTGCGGGCCAGCTCTTCGATTTCCTTGGGGCCGTAAGGAAAGACCGGAGATGGAGTGATCTGCGTCATGGTCTGTCCTGAAATGACCGTTCCGCCAGAATCGGCAGCTGCCGATAGATCAGCGCGTTCAAGACCGCGAGAACGACAAAGAACACCGCGAACAGAACGAACTTATCCAGGGGAACAAACAGATAGAGGACAACGGGGAGAGCTCCAGCCACCATCGAACCGAAGGATGAAATCATGGCATTGAAATTGTTCTTGACCGCTTTCTGTTCCGTGGTCCAGGTCAGGACGGGCTTGACGATGTCCAGGCTGAGCATGGCGAAGTTCAGCGCCAGCGACAGGAGCAGGCCCAGGATAATTCCGGCGGCCACTGCCCAGGCAGCAGGCCGAAGCAGGATAATGGCGGGGACCAGAAGGATCATGACTCCTGCCAGTTCAACGACCATGGCGGGGATCAGCTTGCCCATGAGCTGGGTGCGGTAGGGAACCGGAATGTATTTCATAAAGCTGAAGTTGCTGCCTTCCCGGGTAATGGCAGTGGCAGCAATCAGATTAAGTCCGGCATAGAAGGCCATGAGGGCCATAATGCCGATAATGACCATGTCCGGCTTGACATACTGCCGAATCTGATTGAAATCAGACATTCCGATCTCTGTAGCCAGTTCGTTCAGGTCTCCGCCGAACAGGACCGGGAAGATAAAGAAAACCGGCATGATCAGGCTCACCAGAATGCAGTTGAGAAAATACGGGGGAGTCCGAAGCAGAATGCGCATTTCCTTGACGGCAATCGCCATCATGGCACTGCTTCTTCTGGTAGAAGCGGACATTTCCTTGACGCTGAGAGACTTGCGGCGCATGCCGGATTCCTTCAGGCCCTTGGCGCCGTCGATATAGAGCATGTTTCCGAGCTGATAGAATACGAAGATGAACGCGCCGCAGACGGCCAGAGCCAGTCCGGTGTAGAGCAGGAAGGTGCCGGCTGAACCGAAGATTGCGCGGTGCATCAGGGTGGTGGCGGGGAATACCGCGGAAAGCACATTGAACAGTGTTCCCTGAGTCTGAAGCAGAGCCGGGAGACCGTCCGAAGTGCTGTTGGCCAGGCGCTGCATAATGCTGGACATGGACAGAGCAATGAAAATACCTACCAGGGATGAGAGCAGGGTGAAGCGATCCTTGTTCCGGAAGAGCTTTGAGAAGCGCATCAGGATCATGCACAGGATCGCCATGATCGCCAGAGGTGCAATGGGCAGTATGATCATGGTCAGGAGCACTTTGAGATAAAACAGCGGTCCCTGTCCATCCATGACGCCGAACACCACGAAGGAGGGATAGAAAATAGCCAGGGTGCTGATGACTTCGTAAAAAGCTACGATCATAAACTTGGCCAGAACCAAAGCTCCGGGCTTGATCGGCAGATACAGGTAGTTCTCAATGTCGCTGGAGTAATAGAAGACGCTCATGACATAGAAAAAACCGAAAATCAGAACGATAAAGGAAGCTCCGAACAGCAGCAGCTTCAGCAGCAGATCCTGCATTCCCATCATTTTGAATGGGGGATACAGTTGCGCGATGATGGGAGCGAAGGACACTCCGGCTAAGAGCAGGAGCAGGATCAGTCCGATGACCTTAAAAATCCCCTTAATCCGACCGGAGCGCTGCATGTTGATTTCCAGCACATCCTCCGATCGAAACATTGTTTTGAATAGAAGCAGTGTTTTATTCATTTTCCGTCAGCTCCAGGAACATCTGCTCCAGACTGGTGTTTTCACCCAGTGTTTCTCGCAGGTTCTGCACATTTCCGACATACAGCAACTTGCCTTTGTTGATAATCGCGACCCGGTCGCAGATTTTTTCCGCTACTTCCAGCACATGGGTGGAGAAGAAGACGATATTGCCCCGGTCGGCGTGGGATCTCATGCGCTCCTTCAAAATATAGGAGGATTTGGGATCCAGGCCGGTCATTGGTTCATCCAGAATCCAGGCATTCGGTTCATGGATCAAAGCACCCATCAGGACGATCTTCTGACGCATACCATGGGAGTAGCTCTGAATCTTGTCTCCCAGCGCCGAAGTCATCTCGAAATCGCGAGCCATCTGCTCGATTCGCTGCTGCCGGTCCTGGGGCGGTACATTATAGATATCTCCCATGAAGTTGAGATATTCAATTCCTCGCAGGCGGATATAAATGTCCGGATTGTCCGGCACATAACCAAACTGGCTTTTGGCCTGAATGGGATCCTTCAGGATATCGATGCCGTTGACTTCGATCTGTCCGGATGTCGGCGGAGTGATCCCGACCAGCATTTTCAGCGTGGTGGTCTTGCCGGCGCCGTTGGGTCCCAGAAAGCCGAAGATTTCGCCCGGCTGAATTTCAAGCGACAGCCCGTCAACGGCCTTATGTGTACCGTTGTAGACTTTGGTGACTTCATCAAAACGAATCATGTTTGCTACCTCGTATCCTGTCTTATTTTTACGTATATAATGATAACACAATCTGTGTTGTGAAATCATTCACATCGAGTTAACTATAGGATTGCCATATTAAACCAGTATTAAACTTTTATGAAGACCATAACAGATTCGCCATCCGGTCGATGGATGGATTTGATCAGTTGAATCCTGAACACAGAACTGTCATAATCCGGTTTTCGGTACCGTCGAACCGTCGAACCGATTTGACACAGGTTCGGGGGCATTTTTTGAAGCAAACCGGTTTTTGTTATATACTTAGGAGAAGAGCTTTTTTGAGTTTTTACAATGGGAGGTCCGGCATGCCTAGCACTGAAACCGCATTTCGATTGACCCTGCTGCTTCTGGCCGGCCTGGGGCTGTACCTGGTGTGGTTCTCTTTCTTTCGGATCCAGGTTCCCAGCGGATCCATGCTGCCGCTGATTCAGCCGGGTGATCGCCTGCTGGTCCGGCGGATCACGGGAAGCGGAACGATCCGAAGGGGCGATCTTCTGGTGTTTCGATCCACGGCCCGGCAAAAGGGCGACGGCAGCCTGGTCATGATCAAGCGGCTGATCGGTCTGCCCGGAGAAACGGTGGAAATTCGGCAGGGAAAGATTTATGTCAATGACACTCCTCTGAATGAGCCTTATATTAAGGGACATACCAAAGGAGAGCACCTTTTTCACATCCCCCTCGGATCCTGTCTCTTTCTGGGAGACAACCGCGAAGACTCGCATGACGCCAGAGTCTGGCAGGAACCCTTTGTTCGCCGGCGTGAAATCATGGGGAAAGTCATTCTGCGGTTCGGACCCATCCGACGAATGGGATATCTTAAGTAAAATTTAATCTAAGCTCTATACAATGAACTGATGTGGATCTTCAGGAAGCAGAAGGAAGTTTTCCGTTTCCCGCAGTCCCTTTTCGAAACGTTTGACCATGGCATTGATCAACTCCGGCGCCGGACCTGATACGGTCCGTCCAGCCCCGATAACCCGTCCAGACGGGAAAGCAACAAAAGGAAGGACAACACGATGAATTTAAAAGCAAGAATAGAAAGTTATCAGGACGACATGCTCCGGGATCTGAACCGGCTGCTGGCTCACGATTCGGTGGCAGGAGAGCCCAAGACCGGCGCACCCTGCGGCGAGGCGGTAGCACAGTGTCTTGAGGAAGCCCTGACGATTGCCGGCGAACTGGGCCTGACAACCCGCAATGTCGAAGGCTGGGTGGGAGAAGCTTCCCATGGCCAGGGGGATGACTATGTCGCCATCCTGGGGCACCTGGACATCGTTCCCGTTGGAAACGACTGGACCGCCAACCCCTTTGGTGAAATCAGGGACGGAAGAATCTACGGCCGTGGGACCAATGACGACAAAGGTCCGCTGGTAGCCGCTCTGTACGCCCTGAAAGCACTTCGGGAAGAAGGTGCGGTTCTGACTTCCCCGGTGCGTGTGATTATGGGGACCTGTGAAGAAACCGGCGGACCGGATATCGAAACCTATCTCAAGTCAGCGCCGCAGCCCAAAGCCGGCTTCACCCCGGATGCCTCCTTCCCCGTGATCTACGCGGAAAAGGGGATCCTGCGGGTTGAACTGAGAAAGCCGCTCAAGACCTCGGACATTGAGATTCTTGAACTGACGGGGGGCAGCGCGCCCAATATGGTTCCCGATAAAGCTACATTGAGCTACTGTCTGGACGGAGAGTCCACCAAACTGGCGCTCAAAGGCCTGTCAGCTCATGGCTCCACGCCGGAACTGGGGGATAACGCCATTCTGAAGTTATTCCGCAGCATGAAGCAGCTGGATCGCCGGCTGGCACCGGAAATGGAGTTCCTGCTGGATGCATTTGCCGATGTCAACGGCGAGCATCTGGGCATCGGACTGTCCGATGAGCCCTCCGGCAAACTGACCTGTAACCTGGGACAGCTAATGTGCGACGGCGGTCAGATGAAGCTGGTGCTTGACCTGAGAATCCCGGTGACCTTTACCGACGCAGACGTCATCAGCGCGCTGCGCCTGAAGTTTGCGCCCCGGGGCTACCAACTGTCCTTCGGTGAATTTACACCGCCGCTCTACTACCCCGAGGATCTGCCCATGATCCAGTCACTGATGAGTGTATACCAGGAAGTAACTGGCGATGAGTCCGCCCGTCCCATTGCCATCGGCGGCGGCACCTACGCCAAGTCCATGAACAATGTGGTGGCCTTCGGACCCGGCCTGCCGGGGCGTGAAGAAGTCGATCACATCGCGGATGAATTCATCCGGATTGAAGATCTGCTGACCTGGACCCATATCTACGCAAAAGCCATCCTTGCTTTATCCAATTTGTAATGAAACCCGACAGGGAGGAACAAAATGAGCGAAGACAATAAAAATAAAAAATCCGGACGGCCGGAGCCGCCGAAACCGGATTCACGCAATCTGGTTCTGATGGTGGTCCTTTTGATCAGCATGCTGGTCATGTTCTGGAACATGAAGGACTTTGGAGCGCCCAAATCGGTGGAAGCCGGATATACGGACCTGACCGCGGCGCTGAATGAAAATAAGGTAAAATCCCTCAAATACGATACCGGCGCCGGAATCATCACCTATCAGCTGAACTCCGGCGACACCCTCTACCGCACGGAGGCCATTGACCTTCTGGCTTCGGAAGTCATCAATCAGGCCGCTCAGAAGAACATTCCGACGAGCCTGACCAACAGCACCGACATTATGACCACGGTGCTCAACCTGGCTTCCTTTATCCTGCCGCTGGTGTTCTTCTTCTTCATCCTGCGTATGTTCACCAAGTCCATGAGCGCCAAAGGCGGTGGCATTATGGGTCTGGGCAAGAGCACGGCCAAGCTGTATGAAAAGTCCACCGGCGTGACCTTCAAGGATGTGGCAGCCCAGGAAGAAGCCAAGGAATCCCTCACCGAAATTGTGGATTTCCTGCATAATCCTCAGAAATACGCAGCCATTGGCGCTCGTCTGCCCAAAGGCGCCCTTCTGGTGGGACCTCCCGGTACCGGAAAAACCTTACTGGCCAAAGCCGTAGCCGGAGAAGCGGATGTGCCGTTCTTCTCCCAGTCCGGTTCCGCATTTGTGGAAATGTTCGTGGGTATGGGCGCAGCCCGGGTCCGTGATATCTTCAAGGAAGCCGAAGCCAAGGCTCCCTGCATCATCTTCATCGACGAAATCGACGCCATCGGCAAGAGCCGCGAAAGCGGCGGACTGCCGGGCGGCAATGATGAGCGCGAACAGACCCTCAACCAGCTGCTGGCCGAAATGGACGGCTTTGATTCCCAGAAGGGAATTGTCATCCTGGCGGCCACAAACCGTCCGGAAGTGCTGGACAAGGCGCTGCTGCGTCCGGGCCGCTTTGACCGGCGCATTATTGTCGACGCGCCGGACCTGCGCGGTCGGGAAGCGATCCTCAAAGTTCATTCCAAGGATGTCAAGATGGGCGATGATGTCAATCTCAATGAGCTGGCAAAGTCCACGCCCGGCGCCGTCGGTGCTGATCTGGCCAATATCATTAATGAAGGCGCGCTGCGTGCGGTCAAGAATGGCCGGCAGTTCGTCAAGCAGGAAGACCTGATGGAAGCCATTGAAGTCGTCATTGCCGGACAGCAGAAGAAAGACCGGATCATGTCGCCCAAGGAAAAACGAATTGTCTCCTTCCATGAGATCGGGCATGCCCTGGTGGCAGCCCTCCAGAAAAATACGGATCCGGTCGTCAAGATCACGATCATCCCACGAACGATGGGATCCCTCGGATATACCATGCAGGTGCCGATGGAAGACAAGTACCTGATGAGCAAGGAAGAGATCCTGCAGGAAATCACCATCCTCCTGGGCGGCCGGGCCGCTGAGGAAGTGGAGTTTGGCAGCATCACCACCGGTGCGTCCAATGATATCGAGCGGGCAACTGCCATGGCCCGGCGCATGGTTTCCATGTACGGCATGAGCGATGCCTTCGGCATGATGGCGCTGGAATCCAACACCAATGTGTACCTGGATGGCCGTCCGGTTTCTAACGTGAGTCCGGAAACTCAGACCAGACTGGACCAGGAAGTGGCCATGATCATCAAAGACTGCCATGCCACTGCCCGCCGGCTGCTCGAAGACAATCAGGAACTTCTGGTTAAGGCTTCGGAAAAGCTTCTGGAAAAGGAAACCCTTACCGGAGCTGAGCTGGTAGAAATCATCCGGGCGTTCAAGGGTGAGGACTTCATGAAGAGCTCTGACGAAGACGCAGCCCATCATTCGGCCGGCGAAGGAATTCGGCCAACCGAACCGGATGCTGGATTGCTGGCACCGCAAGTCCAGGAAGTTCCAGAAGCCCAGCAGGATACGCTCCTGCCGGCACCGGAAGTCCAGGAAGTTCCGATAGCCCAGCAGGATATTGTCCTGCCGGCACCGGACACCGAGCAGCCCACTGACACAATCGAATAAACAACACTGGGGAGAAAACCCCGTTTGGGGAGGAATATCAATTTGTCAAAAGCAACTATCGATCTCGATCGCTCACGACCTCAGGTTCAGGTGGAGCTCAGCCATCTGGATGGAGTCATTCAGAGACTGAATCAGGAAGTCGCGGACCTGGCCGGACAGAAGCAGAAACTCACGGAGTATCTGGTGGATTATCGCAAGCAGATGATCGAAGAAAATAAATTTGATGAGGACATGCCGTTGGATGCATTTGATCATGAAATGTTCGCCATGGAAGAGAACTTCAAAGCCGTTCTGCGGCGGATCAATGAACTCCAGGATCTCATCGACACTCCTTATTTCGGGAAGATCGCTTTTTCCGAAGGAAGTGACCAGGAAGAAATCTACATCGGCAAGTATGGTTTTATTGACCATGCCAGAATGGAGCCCCTCATCATCGACTGGCGGGCCCCTATTGCCACACTGTTCTATCATGGCGGCCTGGGACAGGCCAGCTATAAAACCCCGGCAGGTGACGCCCAGGCTGAGATTCTGGCCCGGCGCCAGTTCATCATCAAGGCTTCCCGCCTGCTCGGTATGTTCGACTCAGACGTTGAAGTAAGAGATGAAATTCTGCAGTATGTCCTGTCATCCAGTGCCGGAGAGAAGCTCAAGGACATCGTTATGACCATCCAGCGGGAGCAGGATGAAATCATCCGGCATCGCCCGCAGGGTGTCGCCGTGGTGAACGGCATCGCCGGTTCAGGTAAGACGACCATCGCCCTGCACCGGGTCGCCTGGCTGCTGTACAATTACCGCAAGAAGCTGGAAGACAAGGTGCTGATCCTGGGCCCTAACAACATCTTTATGGAATACATTTCTCAGGTTCTGCCCACCCTGGGTGAAACCGGAGTTCGTCAGAACACCATGGTGGACTTTATGCTGGAACTGCTCGCCGAGCCCAATCTGGATCTGCTCCCCCAGGAGGACTTTATTGAAGCCATTGCCTCCGGGGATGAGGATCTTTATCGGGATGCGGCCAGCAAACGCTCGGAGGCCAGCTTTGACCGGATGGATCGGCTGGTGAAGGATCTGGAAGCATCGCTTTACCCGGAGCAGGACATCACATTCTTAGGGAAAGTACTGATGAGCCGGGATGAAATGCACCAGACCATGGCACGTGATTTTGCCTACATGCCCCTGATTCCGCGCGCGCTGCGAATCAAGCGGGTCATTATTAACCGGATGCGCGAAGTCCGCAACCGGGAACTGCGGGAAATAGACCGCAGGTACCGGGACCTCCAGAAAAAGGTCGAGAGCGGGGCGACCCTCAATGAAGATGCATCACTGTCACGCTGGCAAAGCGTACGCCAGCTTGTCGAGAAAGTTGTACAATTCCGGGAGCAGATCACTTATCTGGGAAAAGGCAGCATTCTGGAACTGTATCAGGCTGGCAATACGATGCGGATCCTGACCCATGAGGACCTGGCACCTATGTTGTATCTGAAGCATCGCCTTCAGGGCGTGAAGCTTCCCTACGAAGTCAAATACCTGATCATCGATGAAGCCCAGGACCTGTCCCTGAATCATTTCCGCGTGATCAAGGAAATCACCGGCTGCGTCAACGCAACCATCGTCGGAGATCTCAATCAGCGGCTGATTCAATGGGAGGATGCCGGATTCCTTGAACTGGGCCGTCTGTTTGAGGATGTCAGGATCTTTGAACTGAACAAGAGCTACCGCTCCACGGATGAAATTGTGAAATACGCCGATACATTCCTGCCCAATGGAACATCCGAATCCCTGCGCAGCGGGGAGCCGGTCCAGGTGGAATCAGCGCCGGACCTTGCGTCGGCGGCGGCTCTAGTCAAGGCGCAGTATGCCCGGATGCGGGAAGACGGCGTGGAGTCCATCGCCATTCTGACTCGTGACCTGGACAGTGCGCAGGACCTGCATCAGCTTCTGAAGAATGAAATCTACTATAAGTTCATCCGGACTGAGGATGGCGTGTATTCCTCCAGCACCCTGCTGTTATCGGCCTTCCTGGCCAAGGGCCTGGAATTTGACGGAGTCATTCTGGTGGATACCAGACCCAACCGCCCCAAACCGGACCTGGTCAAATACATCATGAGCACGCGTGCCCTGCACCGTCTCCATGTGATTGAGACACAGAACGAAGACGTCAATTTCTCGGATGGTTCGAAGTAGGCATATAAGCACTGCAAAGAGAACTTCATGACTTTCATCCCGCCTCTGAATAGAGAGGGATGAAACAATAAGGCGGCCCCTGTCGTATCCTGAGGATATAACAGGGGCCGCCTTTGCGTATTCAAACAGAACATTTATAGAATACAGCCAAATTCAGATGGGATTTCGGATCATTGGTCTGGTTTGAGCATTTACTGCCTGCTCACCCGGAGGGACAGCACGGAAATAAACAGCTTGGACTGAATGAGCTGATCCAGATCGACTTCGAAGGGACTGCCCCAGGAGCTGACGTGGAGCACGGCCCGTTCGGCCTCGAGGTCCAGTCCGGTGATCAGGACCCAGTGATTTTTAAAGTCCCGGCGATAAACAGCGCCGGGGCGGTTGGGTCCCATGAGCAGGGGCAGGGGATGATCCGTCTCCAGGGAGCTGATGATGAGGCGCAGGACGCGTTCCCGCCCCTTCGGGCTATGCCGGAAGAGGGTTTGCCGGATAGGATCCAGGTGAAAGCCGGAGCGCTCAAACAGGCGTCTGGCTCCTCGGATAAACTGCTGGGGAAGTACCACCGGTCCGCTCAGGAAGCGGGTGATCAATTCCTGGAGGCGGGTCATGTCCGACTGGTTCAGGCGGAGGTTGCGGTACCAGGCATACAGGTTGGCCAGTGCCACCGGTCCGCAGCCCGTCTGCAGCTGATACTTCTGGGGAAACCACATCTGACTGCCTCCATAGCTCTCCAGAGAAATGTCAAAAGGACGGCTTAAGCGATAAGATCTCATGATTTACTCCAGCCGTGACTCATGAGGTTGTGTACCTCGAGGTGAAGGTCAGGTTCCAGCTGATGATCCCGGACAATCTGCTCAGCAACTCGCTGAGTGGAGGCCAGATCAGTTTCCGGGTCTACTACCAGTTCAGCGATGTATCGGGTCTCGTGCTCGCGCAGTCTCACATCATGGAGCGAGCGAACGCCATCGACCTGGAGGAGTTCATCCCTGAGATGACGGACGATGGCCACTTTTTTCTCGTCCGCCATCCGGATCGGATCCATATGGATTACCAGTTCTACGTCGAGTTCGCGTAGGACCCGTTTTTCCAGATCATCAATAATGTCATGAATTTCGGTTACGGAGATGTCATCCCGCACCTCGACATGAGTGGTGGCAAAAACCGTACTAGGTCCGTAATTATGGGTCACCGTATCATGAACTCCAAAAACTTCTTCGTTGCTCAGGAGGATTTGATTCATCCGTTCAATCAGCTCTTCGTCGGCCTGAGTCCCAAGCAGGGGATTCAAGGTTTCCCGAATCAGCTCCCAGGCACTTTTCACGATCATGCCGGCGACAAACAATCCAATGTAGCCGTCAATTTCGATATGGCTGAAGTGGGAAAACAGGAGCCCGGCCACGACGGTGGAGGAGATCATGACGTCTCCTTTGGCATCCAGGGCAGATGCCTTGAGCGCCGAGGAGTTGATTTTATTTCCAATAGTATGATTGAAACCGGAGATCCAGATTTTTGAGAAGATGGAGACAATCAGCAGGATGATAGGAATCCAGCGGAATTCCAGCGGGGTGGGGTTTAAGATTCGCCGGACAGACGTCACAAGAAACTGGATGCCGACGTAGAGTACCAGCACCGAGACAATCAGGCCGGAAAAATATTCAATCCGTCCGTGGCCATAGGGGTGTCCTTCATCAGCGGGGCGGTTGCCCAGGCGGAAGCCGATCATGGTAATCAGGGATGAGGCAGTATCCGACAGGTTGTTGAACGCATCGGCGATGACGGAGATACTGTTCATCAACAGACCCACCGTGAGCTTCAGTCCAAACAGGGCAATATTGACAAGAATACCCACCGCCGAACCCAGATAACCGTATTTTTCCCGTACGGCCGGATCCTGAACATTGTCACTCTTAATAAAACGCTTAATTAAAAAATCAGTCATGGGTTCCTCTTTTCACGATACCAGGTGGATCTTTATTTTTGACGGGCAGTGCTCAGTCCAATTATTTCACTATAGCACACGTGAGATATCATACCCGTCTCCAGGGCGAGAATTCAAGGAAAATTAACGGCATGATGGAGAGAATCAATCTCAGGAGGGGCCTTTGTTTGCTATACTGGTACTGTATGAAAAGAGGCTGAATAAAGCCCGGAAAGAAACAGGAGGAAGATTATGACGAAGAAAGAACTGGCACAGGATCTGATGGACTTTTTGCATCGCGGCTCCAGCGCCTACCAGGCGGTGGCGGACATCGCCGATACTTTGGAGCGCGCGGGCTACCGGGAACTGAAAGGAGACGCGGACTGGTCCGTAAAAGAAGGGGATAAAGTTTACTACATCAAGAACGGATCCTCGATCTTCGCAGTGGACCTTGGAGCAGGCACCTATCACAATGGATTCCGGCTGATCGGTTCCCATTCCGATTCGCCCTCCTTTCGGATCAAGCCAAACTGCGAAATGCGTTCAGAAGGTTTCGTTCGTCTGAATACAGAAGTTTATGGCGGCCCGATCCTGAACACCTGGTTTGACCGGCCCTTGTCGGTAGCCGGACGGGTCGCGGTGAAATCGAATGACCCCATGGCCCCCCAGCTGATGAATATTGATCTGGAGCGTCCGGTGCTCTATATTCCCAATCCAGCCATCCACATGAACCGGGAAGTCAACAAGGGCGTTGAACTGAATCCTCAGACTCAGGTGCTTCCAATTGTCTGCCTGGAAGAAACAGCCACGGAAGAAAAGATCTTCCAGCAGCTGATTGCCCAGAAGCTGGAGATTGAGGTTGAGGACATTCTCGATTACGAACTGTACCTCTATGAGACAGCCAGGGGAGAACTGGTCGGACTCAAGGAAGAATTTATCTCCTCCAAGCGCATGGATAATCTGGCTATGGCCCATGCTTCCTTGAAAGCAATGCTGGAAACCACCGGAAAGGGAATCCGCGTGGCAGCGGTTTACGACAACGAAGAAGTCGGATCGCGCACCAAGCAGGGAGCCGGTGCCCCCACTCTGGCCCATCTTCTGGAGCGGCTCGTCTATGCCCTGGGCGGCTCACGGGCGGACTACCTCCAGGCTCTGGAAAAATCTTTCATGGTCTCCGCGGACCTGGCTCACGCGGTTCATCCCAACTTCAGTGAATTCGCCGATCCGACCAACCGGCCGCGCATGAATCAGGGACCGGTGATCAAGATCGCCGCCAATCAGAGTTACACCTCGGATGCTCAGTCCACCGCTGTGTTCAAGGCGATTTGTGAAAAAGCCGGCGTTCCCTGTCAGACCTATGTGAACCGCTCTGATAAATCCGGCGGCTCAACCATCGGCCCCATCTCCTCCACGGTCCTGCCGATCCGTTCCGTCGACATTGGCAATGCGATCCTGGGCATGCACTCCATCCGCGAACTGGCCGGAGTCGATGACCACTGGTTTGTTTACCAAGCATTCAAAGTTTTTTACGGGAATTAAGGCTATAATAGAGACAGTACTAATCCACGATTTCAAGGAGGAGATATAATGGCAATTGAAGTAAAAGAAATCTACAAATGCAATGTATGCGGCAATGTGGTTGAGGTTTTGCTCGCCGGAGGCGGCGCATTGGTATGCTGCGGAGAGGAAATGAAACTGCTCAAGGAGAACACAGTGGACGCTGCTCTGGAAAAACACGTTCCGGTTATTGAAGCTGCTGAAGGCGGCGTATGGGTGAAAGTTGGATCTGTGGCTCATCCCATGCTCCCGGAACATTGGATTTCCACCATTGAAGTTCTGACCCAAAACGGTCAGGTACTGCGCCAGGATCTCAACCCCGGCGATGCACCGCAGGCCTTCTTCCAGGTCTCCATTGACGAAGTGGAACTTGCCAGAGAATACTGCAACCTGCATGGACTCTGGGTCAAAGCCAACGCTTAATCACGAGAAAGACCACATATGGACAAGGCAGGGGAGCCAACGCTTCCCTGCTTTTCATGTGACATCATAATCCAGGCAGCAATCCAGAAACTGCTGCGCGGAGCTGCCCTCAGACTTCCTTTTGATCTGTGCCGCCTCCCAATTGTCTCGAGGACTGGTGCACTCAGTATTTCCATTTTTGAGAAACGGGGTAACAATGAAAAAAATTATCAGCAGGGAATCCATTGGCTTTTTTACCATCAGTCTGACTGTCTTTCTGGTGGGGGCGGATTTCCCGCCGCCTGCCGGTTTCTGGATCATCGGGCTGATCCTCCTGGTATTCACCTTAATTCAGGCACGATTTCTCGGTTGGCTGGTGCCCCGGATCCGGCGGGAGAGAACGTTCCGGCAGACCATGCTGTTCTATCTGACCAGCGCCCTGGTTCTGGCCGCGCCGTTTTTCGTTCCGATCGATACCTTGACCCAGCGCTTTCGCTGGATCATACTGAGCCTGATCGCGGGATTTCTTTTCGGAACGTTTGTGTGGCTGGTTCACTGGCTGATGATGACCCGGTATCAAAATCAGTGGCAGGAGAAATGAACTCTTCATTCTGTTTTAATCGATCTGTGTTATGATGTGAATCAACATGAATCATAATCATTAAGTTAGACCGAGAATCATTATGTATGGAGGAGATGTCTGTGGATTTCCTGTTTTTTTTAATTATCATCATTAGTATTATCTCCTGGATTGGCGGTGCCGGAAAGGCCAGCCGGACCGGGGGCCAATACCGAGGCTATCAAAAGCCCAATCAGCCGGGAGGGCTCATTAATCCGCCGTCAGCCACCACTCAGCCAAGACAGGCAGCTCAGGCAAAGACCAGCTGGCAGGACCTGGAGAAGCGGCTGAATGATTCCCTCCAGAATTCAACCCACGTCGGACGCAGAGCGGCTGAAAAAGCCCAGGCTTCCAAATTTTCCAATTCAGCCATGAAATCGGACAGTACCATGCGCGGCAACAACAGTCCCCTGGTTAAGTCAACCTTCCATAATCATGAAGAAGCCTCCGGCTATTTGCGCGATGAAATGACGGAATCCAAAGTCCTGTGGGCACAGAACCGCCAGCAGATGCAGCGGGTCAATCAGGATTTCAATCAGTTTGTAGCCCACCAGCATGAACAGATCCGCCGCATGATGCAGGATGCCCGGTCCGTTGACCGGTAACTTGGATATTGAACAACATAAAAAAACTGGAGCATTGATGGCTCCAGTTTTTTTTGGGTTATAAACATTATCCAGGACGTTAAGGACTTTATTCGAGACATGTCCAGGACGTTATCCAAGACTTTAACCTAAGTTATTATCCAGCGGGGCTATATCCAGGACTTTTATCCAAGTCCTGGATAAAGTGAAATGGCAGATCGGATACCCTTAGCTGCCCAGGGCAGACAGAACCAGCCCCTTGTTGTGGTCCAGAGCCCAGGCGATGCCCCACTCGTTGGAGAAAATGATGACATGACGGCCTTTGGAGTCAACCAGGCGCTTGGAGTCAGAGGTCAGAGACAACGCTTCCGGATCCTTATCCCAGTGCTCAATCCAGCGGACATGGCAGTAGGAGAGCTGATCCAGGCGAATGTCGACGCCATACTCATTTTTAAGTCGGTATTCCAGAACTTCAAACTGCAGGACACCTACTACACCAGCGATGATTTCTTCCATTCCGGCATAGTCTTCTTTATAAACCTGGATGGCGCCTTCCTGGGCCACCTGAGTGATTCCCTTGACGAACTGCTTGCGCTTCATGGTGTCCACCGGCCGGATCCGGGCATAATGTTCCGGGGCAAATGCCGGGATGGGATCAAATTTAAATTTATTGGACGCCGGGCAGAGCGTATCTCCAATGGAGAAAATGCCCGGATCGAATACACCGATGATGTCGCCGGCATAAGCTTCTTCGACAATTTCACGGTCCTGCGCCAGGAACTGCTGGGGCTGTGCCAGTTTAATCTTGCCCTTGCCTTCCATATGGAATACTTCCATGCCCCGTTCAAATTTCCCGGATACGATTCGCATAAAGGCGATTCGGTCGCGGTGAGCCGGGTTCATGTTGGCCTGAATTTTAAAAACGAAGGCCGAGAAGAATGGATCAAAGGGATGGATGGATCCCTGATCGGAATTTCGTTTCAGCGGAGCCTGTGTCAGCTTGAGGAAATGTTCCAGGAAGGGTTCTACACCGAAGTTAGTCAGGGCAGAACCAAAGAAGACCGGAGACAGTTCCCCTTTGGAGACGGCTTCGAAATTGAAATCATCGCCGGCGATGTCCATCAGCTCGATGTCTTCTTTGAGCTTATCCAGCTGATGCGGCGCGATATGGGCCCGTTCTGACTCATTGTTCAGATCAATGATTTCGGTATCGGCTTCCTTGGATCCGTGCTTTCCGCCGGAGAACAGGAGGACTCGTTCCGCTTCACGTTCATACACGCCGGAAAATTCCTTGCCGGAACCCAGGGGCCAGTTCATGGGATAGGTCCGGATGCCGAGGACATCCTCGATTTCCTGCATCAGCTCAAAGGGATCCCGGGCTTCCCGGTCCATTTTATTGACAAAGGTAAAAACCGGGATTCCCCGCAGGGAACAGACCTGGAACAGCTTCTTCGTCTGTTCCTCCACGCCTTTGGCTCCGTCAATGACCATGACCGCTGAATCCGCCGCCATCAGGGTCCGGTAGGTATCCTCCGAGAAGTCCTGATGTCCGGGAGTATCCAGAATGTTGATGCAGAATCCGTCGTAGTTAAACTGCATGACGGAGGAGGTTACGGAGATTCCCCTCTGTTTTTCGATTTCCATCCAGTCACTGGTTGCGTGGCGGGCAGCCTTGCGTGCTTTGACCGAACCGGCCTCCCGGATCGCGCCTCCGTACAGCAGCAATTTTTCCGTCAGTGTCGTTTTACCGGCATCCGGATGGGATATGATGGCAAACGTTCGCCGTCTTTCTATTTCCTTACGTATATCGTCCATGGGAAACCTCCCGATTTCAAAGTCACAGTTCTAAAAAAATCAAACATTACAAGTATATACGAAATAAGGATTAAAAAAAAGTGGATTTCATAAACAGGCTGTTTCCCGATCCGATTCCGGTAGGACATGGATAGCGTGTGGAAATGATCGGGAAATCGTCAGTAAGTGATCGGAAAGTGATTGGAAAGTGATTGGAAAGTAAGTGGAGGTTTCCGGCTGGTTCAGGACTGCTGGTTCAGGACTGCAGGTTAAGTACTGCTGGTTCAGGATTGCTGGATTAAAAAAGTTCATTATTAATGTTGAAAAATAAATAAATGAGAACATTTTATATCGAATGAGCACCCTAAGCCTTAATTTAGTAAAATAAACGTATAAATTTCGAGCGATTTATGATGATGTGATCACACTTGATTGAGCCGGGGAAGAAGGTGAAGATCGGCTTGGTCGCCATCTCACCCTTGACTGAGCCGACACGACTTTCTGAAGGAAACCTGCGGTGTGGTCAGGATCCGGATCTCATCGACGAATTGTTCGATTTAAATAAAAACAAGGAGTGACTACAGGATGAATAGACATACGAAACGTACCGGACTGCTGCTGGCAGGACTCATGGCCGGTTCACTGCTGGTGGGGTGTTCCGCCGGTACGCCTGCAAACACTACTTCGGCGGCAACCTCTGCTGTGACAACCGCTGCACCAGCTACGACCCAGCCGGGGACTCAGACCACGGAACTGGAACTGACGCTGGAAGAACTGGCAAAATATGATGGAAAGAACGGCCAGCCTGCCTATGTGGCAGTGGATGGCATCATCTACGACGTGACGAATTCCCCGGCCTGGAAGGGCGGAGGCCACAACGGCTTTACGGCCGGCAAGGATCTCACGCAGGAAATCAAGAATGTGTCACCGCATGGAGTTTCCAAGCTGGGCAATGTTCCGGCTGTCGGCAAATTGAAAAAATAGGGGGTACAACGGATGGATTACCGACTCCTTGGTTACCTCAACGTTCTGATCGTGGGACTGCTGATTCTGCCGTTTATCCTGAACCGGATCAGCCGATATCTGTCAGCCGAGGCAAAAGCCGCCATGAAAGACGTCACCAAATTCCTGCGGAAGCTGCATAAGCCATTAGGGATTGTATTTCTGGCAACGGGGCTCATCCACGGCTACCTGGCCCTGGGCGGCATTTCCCTTCATACCGGAACCCTGCTCTATGCAGCCGTCATTGTCCAGGTCGGTCTGGGCGGCGCCTTCTACCGGACCAAGAAGAAAGGTCTGTTCAAAGCTCATCGGATGATGGCATTTGTAATCGCGGGACTTCTCCTGCTTCACTATGTCGCGCCCGGCGCGCTGTATCAGCTGATCCGATAGTAATTCTGAATGAAGTTGAAGCTTCACGGAAGGAAGACGTTTGGACGGCGATCGGTCCTTTGCGCGTGGTCATGGCGATGTTCCCTGACTGCGAATTCGATCGATCGCAACACTCAAGCAGCCGATGCCCTCTGGTCGATCCAGTGAGCATCGGCTGTTTTTCATCCAGGTGATTGAGTTCAGGCGTGGGGTAACATTATAGGTCCGGTCGGATCTCGACCTCGTCGCCATAGATATCTTTCTCGAAGTCATAGAATTCATCTTCCGGAGAAGGAACTGGTTCCTCCGACAAGCAGGTTTCCAGCTCTTTGGAACGCACCAGATCAGGGAGGGGTTGCTTAACCGGCTTGATTTCCGGCCGGATCACCTCAGTTGGCAGGTGTTCCACCTCATAACCTGTGCCAAGAGGCAGTTTTTCAACCTTCGGCTTCCTGATTTCCTCTTTCATTTCAGGCTCCGGTGTCTGGTCCGGCTGTTCTGTGACGGGCTTTCGTTCCTCGGCTTTGCTGCGGTCATGTTCTTTGTCTGAAGAATAATGTGTCACCATAAGGGGCCTCCTTTCAGGCATCGTCCAAAGGGTTGGCAGAAGGATGCGAGTACTGGTCTTGACCGTATCGTAACACAAGAAACTGGCCAAAGTAGTTCCAGTTTGTAAAGGAAATTTTAATTTTACCGAAAGCCGCCTTTAACCCTGGCTTAACCCGGACGCTGCACAATAAAAGCATTGCGGAATGGATGATGCCGGGAGGTTTCACAGAGAAGCTGCCGGCGTCATGCAGTACGAGAAAAAGATTGGAATCGGTATCGGCTTTTACGTGGTGCCGGTTGGGGGAGGATTATGAATCGAATTGAACCTGTGGAATTGACGAACATGATCATGATTTACCGGGGGGATCAGATTCTGGTTCAGGAGCGCCTGAATCCGGACTGGCCCGGCGTTACGTTTCCGGGAGGCCATGTTCAGCCGAGGGAGTCCTTCATCGAGGCAGCCCGGCGAGAGGTATGGGAAGAAACCGGTTTGACTGTCTCCCATTTATCCCTGTGCGGGGTCAAGCAATGGACGCAGAAGGACGGAGCGTTCCGGTATGTCGTCCTATTCTTTAAAAGCGATTCCTTTGAAGGGGAAATCAAGGATTCCAGAGAAGGCAGAGTATTCTGGATTCGACGGGAGGAACTGGACGGGCTGACCTTATCCGATGGGTTTCGGCAGATGCTGGAGGTGTTTGACCAGGATGGGCTGTCTGAGAATTACCATTGGCTGGAAGATGGTGCCTGGCAGTGCAGAAATTTGTAGCGGAGAACCAATGGGGGGGGAATTGTAGACAGTGTTTGAACATTTGGACTGCTTCATTGTAACTGAAGGGGAGCTATACTAAGATGAAATTGACTGGAGATATTAATGACAGAAGAAAGGATGGTGATGAATCATCGATGTTCCGAAAATTTAAAGTATTGCCGTCGCTTCTCCTGCTGATCCTGGCCTTTGCAGCCGCGCTGCTTCCGGGAAGGACCGCCCTGGCTGCCGGCAGCTTCGGCATCAGCCGTTATGAAGCGACCTATGAGGTGCAATCCAACGGTTCCGTAAAGGTGACTGAAACCATTGAGTTTGATATCCAGGGGGATATCAACGGCGTCTTTCGGGATGTGGATACTAACCTGGGGGATCGCCTGCGAAATACCACAGCCAAGCCGGTCGGAATCGACTTTGTCAGCGCAGCGGTGGTTGAGAACGGAACAGAACGCGTGCTCTACATGACCGATGAGGGAACGGGACGAGCAGGTCTGTTTGAATTCTATGAAGGAGACAAACAGAACATTTACCGGTTCAAGGTGTTTGAGCCCTCCAGCGATGAGCGGAAAAGCATCCGCTTCCGCTATACCCTGACCAATGCCGTTGTCAAATTCAATGACATTGCCACACTCAACTGGAATATGGTTGATGCCAACTGGGGCGTCCCCATCGAAAATGTCAAAATTACGATTCGGATCCCGCGGGGTGCCGCCAAATCAGATCTCAAGATCTTCTCGCATGGTGATTTGACTGGCTTCAATGAGATCCTGAATGAAACAACCTTCAATGTCGAGATCCCGCTGGTGGATCCGGGCGCGGTTGTGGAAAATCTGGTGATCTTTCCTCTGAGCCTTGTTCCGGACTCGCAGAATATCGTGGCGGTTACAGAACTTCCCAGAATTTTGGAGGAAGAAGCCAGGTATGCGGAGGAAGCCAATCAGGCCAGGGAAGAAGCCAAAGCCCGTGTCGAAGCCGAGAAAAAGCGGCTGGAAGACGAACGACTGCGCCGGGAAACCGGCAGGACCCTGAGTCCGTTTATTCTGGCACTGGGCGCCATCGGAGCAGCCATCGCCGGCTTTATCGGAATCCGCTATGGCCGGGAACGCAAACCTCAGTTCACCGGCGACTATTACCGCGAACTGCCGGGAGACTATACGCCGGCTGTCATGAGTTATCTGCTGGAGCGCGGTACTCAGTCCAAGGACATCATGGCAACACTGATGGATCTGGCCCGCAAGGACATCCTCTCGATTGAGCCCTATCAGACGGTGAAGCGTTCCCTGTTCGGGGAGAAGTCGGAAACCGACTACCGGCTTCGCAGTCAGGGGCCAACTGAGCAGCAGCTGTCGAAGCTGATGGCCCATGAGCGGTTCCTCTACGACTGGTTCATCAATGACCTGGGTGATGGTCAGACACTGGCCATGGACGATCTGGAAAGCCTGATGAAGCGCCAGGCCAACGCCTATCAGTTCAATCGGGACTATGCCCAGTTCAAGGGCTACGTGACCGGACAGGGCGAAGCCATGGGATTCCGCGAAGCCAACAAAACAACCGGCTCGGCCGTGTTCTACCTGGTCGGTCTGGTGTTCATGGCTGGCGGCGCGTTTGTGCTGCTGCGCTATTTCAACTTCCTCGGCGTGGTGCCGATTATTGCTGGCGTGGCCGTCATTGCGGTGAATGCCTCGATGTACTTCAAGCGCAAGCTGACCCAGTACGGAGCGGACCAGACGGCGATGTGGAAGGCCTTCAAGAACTTCCTGCTGACCTTCTCCAACATGGACAAGGCCGAAATCCCAGCTCTTGCAATCTGGAACCATTATCTGGTCTACGCCACTTCACTGGGCGTGGCCAAGGAAGTCATCGACCAGCTGCCCAAGGTATACACCATGCAGCAGCTGCAGGATCCTACCTTCACCCGGACCTTCTATCCGGACTTCTACTTTGGCCGAGGCTATATGATGATGGACCGCTCACTTAATCAGGCCATTTCGACAGCCAATCAGACCATTCAGAAAGCCGAAGCAGTGGCAGCCTCCAGGCGCTCCTCCTCATCCGGCGGCGGCGGCGGGTTCTCCGGCGGCTCATCTGGCGGCGGCGGTGGCGGCGGTGGCGGTGGTGTCTTCTAAAGAGATCTTTATCGCAGCGCAAATCATCGCCAATTCATATCTAAAATTTCAGAACGGATCAAAATACAGGAAGAAAAAGGAGAAACAAGATGCCAACATTATTCTGGGTACTATTAGGAATCATCGTGGTACTGGCCCTGGTGGTCATTTCCATGTACAACGGACTGGTAAGAATGCGCAATCAAGTGCGCAACGCTTACGCGCAGATGGATGTGCAGATGAAGAACCGGGCGGATCTGATCCCTGGCCTGGTGGAAACCGTAAAAGGCGCAGCCGGCCACGAGCGCGGCACGCTGGAAGCCGTCATTCAGGCCAGATCGGCCGTCATGAATGCGGCCACGCCGGATGAAGCCATGGAAGCCAACAATCAGATGACTTCCGCCCTGAACCGCATGATGCTTCTGGTCGAAAATTATCCGGAGCTGAAAGCCAATGCCAATTTCCAGCAGCTGATGGGCGAACTGAAGGATGCGGAGGAAAAAATCCGGTACTCCCGCCAGTTCTACAACGATACGGTTCAAAAGTACAACACCAAGATCGAAGTCTTCCCGTCCAATATCATCGCCGGCATGTTCGGATTCCGGGCAGAGCGCTTCTTCGAGATTACCGAATCCGAACGGCAGGCTCCGCGGGTTGATTTCTCCGGCATGTATGACGCCAATTACAACAAGAACGATGCCTACGCTCAGAAGGCGCCCAAGACGGATACGGCCGGAACGCCGCAGAGTCTGGACGATCTGAAGAACGGACGGAACCAGTAACCGCATCATGCACTGTGAACAGGACTCACCGGGTCCTGTTCTTTTTTTAACAATTAGTTACTAAAAAACGATTGTAGGAGAATAATCTGGCCCCAATTCATGAATAAATTTAAAATAAAGCAGAATTGTAAACGAGTTGGGTTATAATTAGAAGTGTTAAAATATTTACTGTGAGGTCTTATTATGCAAATTACAAAGTACCTAACCAAACAGAAAATGATGAGGACAGTTCTTTGGAGTCTGCTTCCGATCTATCTATTTTCGATCTATCTGTTTGGCTGGAGGGTTCTCCTGGTGCTGGCCGTATCTCTTGTGAGCGCATTTGCCGGTGAATTGGTCATCATGCGAATGATTAATGGAGACAAGGCCAAGGTATCGGAAGCCGCTCTGGTCACCGCAGCACTCTTCACGCTGACGCTTCCTCCCACCATTCCGCTGTGGATCACAGTGGTCGGCACTCTGTTCGGCATTATCTTTGGCAAAGCCATTTTTGGCGGATTCGGCAAGAATGTCTTCAATCCGGCTTTGGTTGGCCGCGCCTTTGTTTATGTCAGCTTTCCGATTCAGATGACGGTCAACTGGCAGAAGCCGTTCAGCGGGTTCCCCGGCGGATTCCTGCACTGGGCAGGCACTGCGGATCTGGCTACTTCCGTGACGCCCATGATCGACATGGAAGTCAACGGACTGTCCACCAATCCACTGAACCTGTTCATCGGAAATATTTCCGGATCCATGGGTGAAACCTCGGCCATTCTGATTCTTCTGGCTGCAGCCTACCTGATCTATACTAAGACTGCTTCCTGGAAGATTATGGCCTCAGTAGCTGCTTCGGGCATCGTGTTTACTCTGCTGTTCGGCGCCCTGGGCGGCCCGCAGGGGGATCCGGTGTTCTCGATTCTGTCCGGCGGCTTCCTGTTCGGTACCGTATTCATGGCCACGGATCCGGTATCGGCTCCCATGAAGGATACCTCCAAGATCCTGTACGGCATCCTGATCGGCTTTGTCACCATGGTCATTCGGAGTTTCTCTCTCTTTACGGAAGGCATGATGTTTGCCATTCTGATCGCCAACTCCTTTGCCCCCCTGATTGACCTGAACGTTAAGAACTGGGAGGCGAAGAAAAAAGCGAAAGCCGCTCCCCCACCATTCAAGGAGGTGAAATAGCATGAAAAAAGGATATCAGTATACCGTTATCTTCATGATCATCGTTGCCAGCTTTTTCACCGCACTGCTCTCCACCGCGCAGACGGCCATGAATCCGAAGATTGCCGAAAACAAGGAGATCGCCCGCCGTCAGGCCATTCTGTACGCCTTTGACGTTCCCAGCGGCCAGACCAATGAGGAGGTCAGCCAGACCTATGACAAATACGTCAAGCCGGATACCCGGACCATCGAGGGAACGTCCATTGAAGCGTTCCAACTGGTGGATGATGCCGGCCAGGTAAAGGGCTACGCCTTCCCCTTCGACGGCCCTGCCCTGTGGGGGACCATCCGTGGCTATCTCGCCGTGACGGAAGACCTGAAAGAAATTAAGGGTCTGACCTTTACCGAGCAGAACGAAACTCCTGGTCTGGGCGGACGAATTGATGAAGAACCCTTCAAGAATCAGTGGCGCGGTGTGCCGCTGCCCGATGGCGATCTGGCCTATGGCACCATCGGCGACAAGAAGGTGGATGCCATCTCCGGAGCAACCCAGTCTTCCACGGCAGTGACAAAAGCACTGAACATACTGAAGCAAAACGTCATTTCCAAATGGGAGGTAAAATAATGGCTACCGAATCAGCAAAACAAGTCGCGATCCGAAATATCTGGACCGATAACCAGGTTCTGCGCCAGATTCTTGGCATCTGTTCCTCCCTGGCGGTAACCAACCGGATGCAGAATTCTCTGGTTATGGGGCTCGGTGTGCTGTTTGCCACCGCTCTGTCCAGCCTCACGGTTTCCGCCATGCGGAATCTGATCCCGCAGAGGATCCGTATGATCATTCAGGTTCTGATCATTTCCTTCTACGTCATCATTGTCAACATCATCCTGCAGGCTTTCCTGCCGGACATTTCCAAACAGCTGGGACCCTATGTCGGTCTGATCATTACCAACTGCATCATCATGGGCCGGATGGAAGCCTACGCGGCCAAGAATCCTCCGCTGATCTCGATGCTGGACGGAATGTTCGCCGGTCTTGGCTACACCATCGTTCTTTTGATCATTTCCTTCATCCGTGAAATTCTGGGCTTTGGCACCGTGTTCGGCATGGCGCTGCCCTTTGAATTCACTAAGTGGACCCTGATGGTCATGCCACCTGCCGCCTTCTTCATCATTGGCACACTGGTCTGGGCTGTCAACAATTACCAGGCCGGCCGAGAAGAACGCCAGGGCATTGTCCGCTCCGGCAGTCTGACCGTCCAGAAAAAACCGGAAGGGGGAACGAACTAATGGAAGTTGCACCGAATATCAGCCCGATTGTCATTTTCTTCGCGTCGATTTTCACATCCAACATGATCCTGTCGAATTTCCTGGGGATGTGTTCCTACCTCTCCGTTTCCAGTGAATTCAAGACAGCCAACGGACTGGGCAAGGCCGTTGTTCTGGTTCTGGTCATCACCAACTCGGTGAACTGGCTTTTGAACAAGTACGTTATCATGCCTCTGGGCATTGAATATCTGTCCTTCATTATCTACATCATGGTCATTGCGGCCATTGTCCAGATCCTGGAAATGGCGCTGGATCGCTATCTGCCGGATCTGCACTCCAAGCTGGGTATTTTCCTTCCTCTGATTACGGTCAACTGTGCCGTGCTCGGAGCTACCCTGTTCCAGGATATCCGCAACTACAGCTTCCTGCAGACGTTCCTGTTCAACCTGGGATCCGGCATTGGCTGGTGGATGGCCATTTCCATGCTGGCCGCCATCAAGGAGAAGATCTCCAAGAACAAGATGCCGCGCGGTTTGCAGGGCATCGGCATATCCTTCATCATCACCGGCATCATGGCCCTGGCGTTCATTGGATTCTCCGGCATCTTCGTAATACAGTAGGGAGGCGAGCAAAACATGATTCAAGATATTTTGACCGGCACCTTTAGTATTACAGCCATCGCCGGCGGCCTGGCCGTGATCATTTCGGTGGCGGAGCGCTACCTGAACAACTACGGCGAATGCAAGATCGACATTAATGACGGAACCAAGGAACTGGTGGTGGACGGCGGAAACAATCTTCTGACCACTTTATCCGACAAAAAGCTCTTTATTCCTTCCGCATGCGGCGGCAAAGCCACCTGTGGCCTGTGCAAGGTCCAGGTGTTTGAAGGGGCCGGCCCTCTGCTGCCCACTGAGGAACCTTACCTGACCCAGAAAGAACGGGACAACCACTACCGACTGGCCTGTCAGATCAAGGTCAAAGGAAACATGAAACTGGGCATTCCGGAAGAACTGTTCAACATCAAGGAATACAATACCAGACTGGTTTCCCTGAAGGATCTGACCTACGACATCAAAGAGCTGCGCATGGAGCTCCCGGCCGGTGAAACCGTCAATTTCAAGGCGGGACAGTTCATGCAGTTCTATACCAAACCCTATGACAAGGTGAAGGAAGAGGTCTTCCGGGCCTATTCCATTTCATCACCCCCTCAGGACAACAATCATGTGGAACTGGTCATTCGCCAGGTACCGGAAGGCCTCTGCTCAACCTATGTCCACAAGCATCTCAAGGAAGGGGATCAGGTCCGGCTGTCCGGCCCCTACGGAGATTTCTACTACCGAGGCAACTGCGACACCATGATCATGGTAGCGGCCGGTTCAGGACTTGCGCCGATGCGCTCTCTGATCTACGACAACCTGCATAAGAAGGTGCCCGTGGACATGGTCTTCTACTTCGGAGCCAGAGCCCAGGATGATCTCTACTACATCGAAGAGTTCACCAAGCTGGCCGAGGAAAACGAAAACTTTACATTTATTCCCACCCTGTCCCGGCCGGATGAGGGTTGGACCGGCGACAAGGGCCGTGTCACCGATCTGCTGGATCGAGATCTGGAAGACGGAACCGGCGCCCAGGGCAAGGAAGCCTATCTGTGCGGATCCCCGGGGTTCCTGAAGTCCGTGAATGAAATGCTGATGAAAAAGGGCTTCGACAAGGAAACCCAGATATTCTATGACGAATTCTAGGAGGTGCCGGAAATGAAAGTCAGGCCCGAAATGAAACCCATCGAACAGGACATGCAGCCCGGCCGGCTGACGCTGGACGGTTATCTCGGAGAGGACACCAGATCCCTTGAAACCATCATCAATGAAGACCGCATGGTGCTGGAAGACTTCAATGTCACCGCAGAAGCCATCGGCAAAGTCATGCGGCGGCTGACCCGCGCGGGGATGGAGGCTCAGGGGGAACCGGTCGTGTTTGACGGCTTTGAGGTGGAAGTTACCGAGTACATGGGCTGGCTGGGATGTCCCTTCAAGGACAACCGCAAGTTCGGCAAGCGCATCACCAATGTGACGGATCTTGCCACCGGAGAACACCTCAACTGGACCGATGTCGGAATTCATCTGATCAAGGACCATGGATTTTTCCAGGGAATCGGTTCGCCGTTCCGCCTGGAACCAGTCAAACTGGTGGAGTTTCTGCGGATGCAGCAGCGCCAGAGTGAGGAACCAGCCAGGTAAGGTCAAACCCGAGAAAAAAACAAACGCAAAACACCGAAGCCTGTTCGTCAGGCTCCGGTGTTTTGGATTGCTGCTAAAGTCATTGCGGAAATGATTAATATTCCTTTTTCGTTTGAAGCATCGCAGTTGAAGTAGCGCAGTTGAAGCATCGCAGTTGAAGCATCGCAGTTGAAGCATCGCAGTTTGCAGCAGGATCAAACTGCGATGCTGCGGCACGGTAAAGGATGCTTAATCCCTGAATGCAGATCATGCCTGACCAGTCTGTTCAGATGGCTCAGGCAGGTCAGAGATCTCAGGCTGGCGCCACCGGCGATGGAAGAGCGGTGAGTTAGAAGGAAGGGACAAAGCCTACTTTTTTGTACATTTTGCGCAGGGTTTTTTGTGCCATGTAGTCTGCCCGGGCAGCACCTTCCTTCAGGATTGCTTCCAGCTCGGACCGGCCGCTGCCCATTAGTTCCTCTACCTTTTCACGGACGGGAGTGAGTTCGGCAATGATGGTCTCTGCCACCGCTTCCTTGAACTCCTTGTAGCTTGCTGCGGCATACTGGGCGGCAATTGCTTCCGGAGACTGTCCGTTGATAGCGGACATGATGTTGATCAGATTCTGGATGCCTGGCTGGTCATCGGAGTACTTGATCACTCCGATGGAATCGGTAACGGCCCGGGAGATTTTACGACGGATATCCTCCGGCTTATCCATAATCATGATATAGGAATTCGGGTTGTCGCTGGATTTGGACATTTTCTTTTCGGGATTCTGCAGATCCATGATTTTGGCACCGGCTTTCATCAGGAGTACTTCCGGTACGGTAAACGTGGGGGAGTAGTAGTTATTGAACCGGATGGCCAGATCTCTGGTCAGTTCCACATGCTGGGTCTGGTCGATGCCTACCGGTACGTAGTCGGCCTGATAGAGCAGAATATCAGCAGCCATCAGAACGGGGTAGTACAAAAGGCCGGCTTCGATGGCTTCGCCTTCCTTGTTCTGAGTTTTCATTTTGTACTGGGTCATCCGCGAAAGTTCACCCATATAGGCGTTGCAGGTTAACACCCAGGCCGCCTGAGCATGTGCCGGTACATGGGACTGAATGAAAATGGCTGACTTTTCCGGATCAATGCCGGAGGCCAGATAGATGGCGGCTACTTCCAGGCTGCGGCGACGAAGATCAGCCGGGTTCTGGCGAACCGTAATGGCATGCATATCAACGATACAGAACACATTATTATATAGATCCTGATGATTCACCCAGTTCTTGATCGCTCCCAGGTAATTGCCGATGGTCAGGCTGCCGCTGGGCTGTATTCCGGAAAAAACAATTTTCTTTTTGGGGGTTGCTGCTTCTGTCATTGTGTAGTTCCTCCTTCGGATTGGTTAACGGATTCGGGTTGATTTAACTGGTTCCAGCCTGAACTTCACAAGGAAGCAGACGGCTCGGTCAGATACGACAAAAAGCCCTGTGTGCTGTGCACACAGGGCGTATTTACGCGGTACCACCTGTTTTCAAAGACGAAGTCTTCCTCATGGGATCCAGTCAGATCCCGGCTCAAAGATAACGGAGAGCCATGCCCGCCTGTTCCTACTTCAAGTTCAGATCAGGGACATTGAAGAACCCATTCACAAGGATCCAACTGCCTTCATTCCACCGTCAAAGGCTCTCTTTGAGTCGGATGACCCTTCCTACTTGCTTTCTTCTGTTGCGTCGTTAACTAACAGTATAATGCGTTGTCCTGGTATTTTCAAGAGCTGGCGTTTTTCCTGAACGATGCCGTTGTCTGCCTGAAAGGAAGTCATTCTTCTGACACAAAGTCTTTGTCTGGGATGGTCGGACCATTGGTGGTCAGGCAGAAGGGATGACCGATGGGATCAAACAGAATGTGGTAGGAGTCATGGAATTGCTTGGGGGAGTCTTTGGCCCCGATGGAGCGGGCGAAGCGTATGGCTGCCGGCAGGTCGGTCACATAGAAATCCAGGTGCATCTGACGTCCGATGGCCGGAGAGGGGAAGGTGGGCGCATGATAATTGTTCACCGGAAAAAAAGAGATGGCCATGGAAGGTCCGATCAGCGTGGGAATCAGTTCATCTTCATCACAAGGCTCCGGCGTGAAGCCGGTGAGATTGGCATAAAAATCCATCAGGATCGGTATATCTTCTTCTTTGCAGTCAATGGTCAATGTATCAAGGACAATACTTGGGCGCAGCATGGGGATCCTCCTTTCGCCACTGAACCGGACATCTGGGACATTCGTTCACCCTGCCAGGTCACAGATTGGCTGCGAGAATGGCAAGGACGAGAATGCCGGCAGTGATCGAGAGTATAACCAGGATTGACAAATCCTTTTGCCGGAACAGGGCCGCCAGTCCCATGACGGAAGCTGCGACCAGACCGGCGATGGACAGGGTGGCTACTGCTGATACAACCAGATCGGACTGGATGAGGTTCCACTGCTCTGTCAGAAGATAGAGCAGATAACTGACCAGGAGCATGATTGCCGACAGGCCGAAGGCACGCCTGCCCAGTTTGGTTTTGGGTGCGAGTGTTAAATTCATGGAATCACCTCCTCACTATACGACAGAGAATTGATCCGATTTCTTACTTATATCATACTCTTTTCCTGAAACGGCGGAAAGAGTCGAGATAAGGCCCAAGGGGGCATACGGGTCAGGAATCCATCGGGTGCTGCGGCACGAAAGAAACCGAAAGAGGGGAAGGGATCAACAAGCATTAGAATGGTTTGAGTGTTTGACCAACGTGATCTCACCGAACAAGGAGGAACCGATGTGGATCGGAAAATTAGATAATAGAAGAGGAGAGTAGGGTAGAGTAGCTAGGAGAAGAGCAGAGAAAGAATAAGAGGAAAAGACCGGAACGGGGAAAAGAGTAGAAAATAATAAAAGGGAAAGCAATGCTTTCCCTTAAGGTTCTTATCTGTCTCTGTTATTTTTCTGCATTTTTCTGGATCTTCTGCATTCTGGGCATCTAACTGGTTCGTTTTCGAAGCCTTTTTCTTTGTAGAATTCCTGCTCTCCAACGGAGAACACAAATTCAGCGCCGCAATCTCTGCAGATTAACTTTTTGTCTTCCATTTTTTTCCTCCTGTGGCAACAGATCATAAAACGTACATTGGCTGCCTGGAAGGACGGACCGATGGTTTTTGACTGTAGGATTAAGCCCTCATGGGCTCAACTAGATTGTAACACAGCCGAATGGGAAAAGAAACAAGGAAATTAATGGAATGTACACAAAAAATAATTTTAAAGAGAAATTCCTCAACAATATCAACAAAAATTAGGCGGAATCCGGGTTTAAACGTTTGTAATTCGAGTAGTCCAATACTATAATATAAACAACAGAATAACCAAATACTTAAAAGGGTGTGATTATCATGATACAGGTATTTATGAGCAAACGGGGTTCCGGCAAAAGTAAGTATATGATCAGCCACGCGAATACAGCTATGAAAGAAACGAAGGGACACGTGGTGTTCATTGACGATGACAACAGAGCAATGCATGAACTGGACCGAGACATCAGATTTATTAACACCGACGGCTATGAAATTGAAGACTTAAATTCTCTGTATGGTTTTGTATGCGGGATCGTGGCTCAGGACTACGATGTCGACATGGTTTATGTGGACGGCCTGATGGGCAAAATGGACTTCTCAAAAGAAGACGCAGAAAAGGAGTTCGAAAAACTGAGCAAATTGTCCGATGACAATAAAATCACCGTATTGTTTGCCCTGAATGACACGGAACAAACGCCTGAGTACCTCAAAAAGTATAAGGTTGAAATAGAATGATCCAATGGGGCGGACAGGTGATCCGCCCCTGGTCTTTTCAGCAACAGAACAGCCTGGAACGGTGGAGCGTGTCTGAAGCACTCCATCGTTTTTCTGTCTCGTACCAGGCATAAAATGAAGGATTAGGATAAGGAGAAGGGAATGAATCAATTATTCAAACGGGATGTGCCCAAAGGGGCCAGGATTTTAGCGGGGGTTATTTTAGTCATTAACCTGTTCCTCGTAGCAGGCGTGCTGCTGTTTCTGAGGGACCCGGAGCTGATCCGGGAATCCATGAAGGGCATGGCGTTATTTACCGAAGAGGAACTTCAGGCACTGAGGGCAGAAATACCCATGCAGCTCGTTATGAGCGGGATGGTGATTATCGGACTTTTGCTTATTATATTCAAGAATACCTGGGGTTATATCCTTTATGCGATTCCGCCGGTCATAACCGCATTCCAAAGCCTGCTTATGGGAGATTTGGGAGGGGTTGGGCAGAGCCTTCTCGGAGTTGTGGTGATGGGACTTTTGATCTTTCTGCCCAGAAGAGAGCCGCTCCGAATGGAGCGTCAGGAGAACGCCTCCAATTACAGCTACAACATACCGCCCAGGCCGGAAGGGCTTCCCAAGGATGACTCAACAGAGAGCGAAAGAGATCTTTCGCTGTCGGCTGATGATCAGGATAAGGCATAAGCTTATTCGGGAGGATTTATCTGACTGGAAATCCTCCGAATCTCCGTTGTGGTGAAGGAACCATATCGCAACCGCCGGGAGAGAACTCCCGGCGGTTGTGTGAATTCAACTGCAAAACCAATTTTAACCAATACAACATGGAGTATCGTTAAAAATAATGTTAATCATTTCTATGGACGAATATCTCAAGTCAAGTGGTGAACTTATTTTCTTGGATCTTAAGTCCAACCTAATAAGTTCTAAATCTGTTGTAGCAAAGCCTTTATCCTGAGCTAATAGAACTTTCGATCCAGACTCTTTGACTGTAAGATAAGTACTTTCATCATGAGATTCCATCTCTCCATCATTTTGATGAATGAATCATCATTTTAGATTTTGCCTCCTGGGGTTATTAACAGGTTTCTTCACCTCTCCTTACAGTTTAAAGTTATCCCTTTTTAACTCCTTCAAACGATAGCCCAATATATTAGGGATCCAGCCATTAAACTGCTGTCATTAGGAGAAAACAACGCAGCTAATAGAAAAATCAAAATAAAGGTAAATAATGAGATAATTAAATATTTCATATTAAACTCCTCTCACTGTAAATTAATTTAATGCTTTGCTTAAATCAACCGAACTAATGATAAAAATAGGTATAATTAGTAAAAATATCCATGAGCACATCTAACCCAGCACCGAATGAAACCTTTCCATCGGAAAAAGATGCCCCAATTCCAGTTACGCCAAAGATTTTATGAGCATAGCCAGCAACAACGTTACTTGTACCCCTACCATGAGCCTCGATTATGGCTACATATGTGATTTTCTTAGCATCATAGCTAATTCTTTCCCCTGGTATATATCTACTCGTACTAAAAGCTCTTGAGACTCCAATGTTTGGACTTACATCTTTTAATGTTCCAACAGGATATCGAACATAACCATTTGTAAATTCGACTTTCATAGAGTCGCTTATTAGCGTATGTCCCCCTCCCCATGCAATAGCTAGCAAATCAGTCATGGTTTGTAAAGTGGTGGTTTTCCAAGTAGTTAATGTATAAATTTTATATCTAGATTCAGATATATGTGATACGGCAATGTAAAGGCTCATTTTCTGAGGCCTAATTTCTCCAGAATACCCTAGCGGACCATATTCGCTTCCAGTATAGTTCGTTGAAGAAGTAGGGCTACAAAATGAATGGTCTACCTTATTGATTGAGACAATTTTATCTAGAGGAATCTCTTCTGAGAACTCCTTATCTAGAGTGTCCATTTCACTATAAAACGATTTATCTTGTCCAGATAAAAACGTGGTGGTGTTAGCATAAGCTTTTGAAGATAGAGGGGCACTAAATAACATCATTAAACAAATAAATAATCAAATAAATAAACACAGACTTTTCCGAAGTTGCTCCTTGATCTTGGTATCTTTAATCTCGCAGGCTTTGAATTCAATCGGATATTCAGTATTATTTCCTTGGTCAAAACTGGGGTTTGGCTGGAAAGGCTGCGGGACCTTTGATCAATCAGATTTTTTGCGGGGTTATTTATCTGACGACGGTTACAGTATAATGAAAGTGAAATGGTGCAAATTATCACCAGGTGATTAACAACCATTGCTGATCAAGTGCTAATTGACGATCAAGAACCATTGATTTCAATTTACAGTATCCAAATATATTCCCGGGCAGACTCCAGCCGACCGATCGATCGAGAGAGGCCCATCCCAGGAGGGGAACTCAGTGAATAATTTCTTTCAAAAACTTGGAAAATCCTTTATGCTGCCAGTTTCGATCCTGCCGGTCATCTCCATCCTGTTCGGCCTGGGCTTTGCTCTGGATTACCGCGGATGGGGCCAGAACAGCATTGTGGCTGCCATTCTGATTAAGGCAGGCGGCGCTCTCATTGAAAATATACCCCTGCTTTTTGCCGTCGGGATCCCGGTGGGCATGTCGAAGGATCGGGATGGGGCGGCGGCGCTGTCCGGGCTGGCCGGCTTTCTGGTGCTGCGCAATCTGCTGAGCCCCGAGTCCGTCGCCATGTACCGCAAAATCACGGTGGCGGAAGTGAATCCGGCCTTTGGCCGGATCGATAATGTATTTATCGGAATCCTGGTCGGAATTCTGGCCGCTCTCCTCTATGACCGGTTCAGCCGCAAGGAATTGCCGGCAGCTCTGTCCTTTTTCTCAGGGCGACGCCTGGTGCCAATCCTGACCGTTCTGTCCAGCGTTGTTCTGGCCGGAATCCTCTATGTCCTGTGGCCGATTCTGTTCGGCGGGCTGGTTGAGGTGGGTACCGCCATCCAGGGGATGGGAGCTCTCGGTGCAGGCATTTATGGCTTCCTGAACCGGCTGCTGATCCCGACCGGTCTGCATCACGCGCTGAATGCCGTTTTCTGGTTTGATACCATCGGCATCAATGATCTGGGCAATTTCTGGGCATCCCACGGAATCCAGGGAATTACCGGCCGCTATATGGGCGGCTACTTCCCCATCATGATGTTTGGACTGCCCGGAGCGGCCCTGGCCATGTATCACACAGCCCGGCCCGAGCGCAAGAAAGTCGTGGGATCCATGCTTCTGGCCGGCTCCATTTCTGCCTTCGTCACGGGACTGACGGAACCCATTGAGTTCCTGTTTATGTTTCTCTCGCCGCTGCTGTATCTGGTGCACTCCCTGCTGACCGGGGTATCGCTGTTTCTGTCTGCCTTCATGCAGTGGACTGCGGGATTCAACTTTTCAGCCGGCCTCATCGACTGGTTCTTCTCTACCTTCATGCCGCTGGCGAATCAGCCCGTCATGCTTCTGGTCCAGGGACTGGCTTTCTTTGTGATCTACTATGTGGTCTTCCGCTGGTTCATTCTGAAGTTCAATCTCCAGACGCCCGGACGGGAAGCCGATTCCGCCGAGGATCATCCCGGTGCCGTGTCCGCTGGGGAGAAGAGCATGTCTGCCCCGAACTCGGAGGCATTGTCCGGAAGCAGTCTCTATCAGCAGACGGCCCGCAGGATATATCAGGGCCTGGGGGGCTCGGCCAATGTCGTGGCCTTTGACAGCTGTGCCACCCGTGTTCGGGTAGAGGTGCGGGATTCCGGTCAGATTGATCAGGAATTGATCCGTTCTGCCGGCATTACCAATGTGTTGATCAATGGACCCAGGAATGTCCAGGTCATTGTCGGGCCAAAGGTCCAGTTTGTGGCAGATGCCATGCATGAGGTGGCGCAGGAGACGAATGCTGAGTAAGTCGCTCCGGCGGATCCCTTTTGCGGGGGAAAGAACCCTGAAAGGGCATGGACTCTGTATTTTCTGCGATTTCTGTTGAAATCCGGCGCTGTTCGGTGTATAAATAGAAATACAGGGGATGTTAACTCAGCTGGGAGAGTGTTGCCGTCACATGGCAAAAGTCGTAGGTTCGAGTCCTATACATCCCACCACCGGACTTCAGGTCAAGCCTGAAGTCTTTCCTTTTGCCCCTGGGCTGGATCCGGATCTGCGGGAAAATCCAGCGGGCTTTGCCAGATTGATGGTCTGAGTGGTTTTTTGCGGCACGCTTTTAATTTTTTGCGTGGCTGTGATACTATATTCTTATTGATTGACCGGGTTGTGTGGAACCCGGCAGGAGGAGGGACACCAACATGACAGTATTTGAAGAACTGACCCGAAGAGGGTATATTAAGCAGCTGACGCACCCGGAAGAGATTAAGAATCTGCTGGAAAAGGACAAGGTTGTCTTCTACATTGGCTTTGACCCCACGGCGGATTCGCTGCATGTGGGTCACTTCATCGCGCTGATGTTCATGGCCCACATGCAGCGGGCCGGTCACGTTCCGATTGCCCTGCTGGGGGCAGCCACTGCCATGATCGGAGATCCTTCGGGCAAAACGGACATGCGCAGCATGATGACTAGGGAAACCATTGACAACAACGCGGAATGCATGAAGAAGCAGATGGAAAGGCTCATCGACTTCTCCGAAGGCCGTGCCATCATGGATAACAATGCCAACTGGCTCTTCGATCTCAACTACATTGATTTCCTGCGTGATGTCGGCGTGCATTTCTCCGTGAACAACATGCTGCGGGCAGATTCCATCCGGCTGCGGCTGGAACGTGGCCTGTCCTTCCTTGAATTCAACTATATGCTGATGCAGAGCTACGATTTCCTTGTGCTCCATCAGAAATACAACTGCATCATGCAGCTGGGCGGCGATGACCAGTGGTCCAACATGCTGGGCGGAATGGATCTGATCCGGCGCAAGGAAGGCAAAGATGCCTTTGCCATGACCTGCACGCTTCTGACCAACTCAGAGGGGCAGAAAATGGGCAAGACCGTCAACGGCGCGCTCTGGCTGGATAAAAATAAAACATCGGGCCATGATTTCTACCAGTACTGGCGGAATGTGGATGATGCGGATGTCATCAAGTGCCTGAAACTTCTGACCTTCTACCCCATTGAAGAGATCGAGCGGATGGAGCGGGAATGGACCGGCCAGCAGCTCAATGAAGCCAAGCGGATACTTGCCTTTGAGGTCACCAGTCTGATTCATGGCAAAGAAGAGGCCCAGGCGGTTGAAAAAGCGGCTCAAGCCCTGTTTGGCAGCGGCAGTGATCTTTCGGCTGTCCCTCAGATTCCCGTGTCAGCGGCTGATATTGGGCGGACACTGCTCGATATTCTGACCGAGCACGGGGTATTCCCGAGCAAGTCAGAGGGCCGGCGCAACATCGAGCAGGGCGGAGTGACCCTCAATGATGAAAAGATCAGCGATGTTAACCGGACGCTGAACGAAACAGACCTGACGGAAGGCGATGCCATGGTGCGCAAGGGCAAGAAAAAGTTCTACCGCATGGTACGGACTGAGGGCTAGTTCTTGGCACTGTATGCAATCAGCGACCTGCATCTCTCCTTCACCGACGACAAGCCGATGGATGTCTTCGGAGAGGTATGGGTCAATCATGATGAACGAATTCGCGCCAACTGGCTGGCCAAGATCCGGGAAGAAGACACAGTCCTCCTGGGTGGCGACCTGTCCTGGTCCATGACGCTGCAGGAAGCGGTCAAGGAGCTGGATTTCATTGCCGCGCTGCCCGGCCGCAAGATCGCCATCAAGGGCAACCATGACTACTGGTGGAGTTCCATTACCAAACTCAATGGAATGTACGACAACATTTCGTTTATCCAGAATAATTTCTTCACCTGGGAAAATACGGCCATCTGCGGCACTCGCGGCTGGGTCTGCCAGGGCTCAGAGAAATTCACGGAAGCGGACGCGCCGATTTACCGCAGAGAGGGGATCCGTCTCGAAAACAGCCTGAAGGCCGCCCGGGCCGCCGGATACCAAGATATCATTGCTATGATTCACTATCCGCCGATGAACGAATACGGTCAGGACTCGGTGTTTACCGATCTGATGGAACAGTATGGCGTGCGCAAGGTCATTTACGGGCATCTGCATGGACAGGCGCTGAAGAATGTTTTTCAGGGCTTACGAAATGGCGTGGAGTATATCATGACTTCCGGCGATTTTATTCAGTTTGATCCCGTACTTATTGAAAAAGGAATCGAATAAACCGTGATTTATCTGTGAAATCATAAAAAGTAAACAACCGTGAGAACGGTTGTTTACTTTTAAACGAATATATCGTAAAATCTTGATGAATGAATCATCGTAAAAATTCGATATAAAAGGGGGACGCATGGAGCCAATATTTCACGAGTATGAAGACACGGCTGCTTTGTTGAAGAGTATCGCCCATCCGGTGCGAATCTGCATCATCATGGGACTGGAGCGAAAAGGTTACTGCAATGTCACGGATATGAAATGCGGACTGGATCTGCCGCAGTCCACGGTATCAACCCACCTGGGCATCCTGCGGGATGCAGGGGTCGTTGAAACGCTGCGCAAAGGCACTGAGATCTATTACCAGTTGAAAGATCAGAGGATCATCGAAATACTGCATACCTTAGGAGTTAAGAATCATGAGTAAGAAAATTTTAATTGTCGGCGGCGTCGCCGGCGGAGCAACTTCGGCCACTCGTCTGCGCCGACTGGATGAAACCGCGTCCATCATCATGTTTGAGCGCGGCCCCTATGTCAGTTTCGCCAACTGCGGCCTGCCTTACCATATCGGTGAAGTGATCAAGGAACGCAGCAACCTGGTTGTCACCACCAAGGAAGCCCTGTGGAACCGCTACCGCATCGATGTTCGAACCGAAACCGAAGTGATCGCAGTTCATCCCGAATCAAAGGAAGTAACCGTACGGGCCAAGGACGGCTCGGAGTATAAGGAAAGCTATGATGAGCTGATCCTGTCACCCGGCGCCATGCCGCTGACTCCGCCCATTCCCGGAATCAACCACGAACTGGTGAAGAGCCTGCGCAACATTCCGGACATGGACAAGATCAAGGAAATCGTGGACGGCGGAGCCAAGTCCTGCGCCGTCATCGGCGGCGGCTTCATCGGCATTGAAGTAGCGGAGAACCTGATTCATCGCGGTTTGAACGTCACTCTGATCGAAGCCGCGCCGCACATTCTGGCACCCCTTGATACCGAGATCAGCATGATCTGCGAGAAGGAGATGCGGGATAACGGCATTGAGCTGATCATCAATGACGGAGTCAAGAGCTTTACTGAAATCAGCGGCCGCATTCGGACAGAAACTGCCTCCGGCCGTCAGATCGATGCCGATTTTGTGGTTGCAGCCATCGGAGTCCGTCCGGACACCGCTTTCCTGAAAGAATCAGGAATTGAGCTGAACCCAAGAGGCTACATCAAGGTCAATGAGCGAATGGCGACTTCAGCGGATCATATCTGGGCAGCCGGCGACGCCGTGGAGACGTTTGACTCCGTGACCGGCGGAGCGGCAACCATTGCCCTGGCAGGACCGGCTAACCGGCAGGCCCGCATCATCGCTGACAACATTATGGGGATTAACCGGACCTACAAGGGCTCCCAGGGAACCTCCATTCTGCAGATCTTTGACCTGGTGGCTGCTTCCACCGGAAACAACGAGCGGCAGCTCCGCCAAAAGGGCATCGATTACCGGGCTTACTTCGTTCACCCGATGAACCATGCCACCTATTACCCGGGAGCCATGCAGCTCACGGCCAAGATCCTGGTGGATCCTCAGGGCAAGCTCCTGGGCGCACAGGCGGTTGGATACGAAGGCGTCGACAAGTTCATCGACGTACTGGCAGCCGTTCTGTGGATGAAAGGTGACGTCAATGACCTGGCAGATCTGGATCTGGCCTATGCACCGCCGTTCCTGTCGGCCAAATCTCCGGCCAACATGGCTGGCTTCACGGCTCAGAATGACCTGGAGGGACTGGTCAAATCCAGAACCTTCCTGCAGTTTGAATCAGAATACAACAAAGAAACCGACCTCATCATCGATGTCCGGGAAGAAGTGGAATTCGAGCAGCACGCACTGCCCGGCGCCATCAACATTCCCCTGAATTCCCTGCGGGAACGCCTGGGTGAAATTCCGGCAGGCAAGCGCCTGTGGACCTACTGTTCCATTGGTCTGAGAGGCTATACCGCCAACCGGATCCTGACCCAGCACGGCTTTGAAGCCTTTAACCTGGCAGGCGGTACCCGGCTGCTGGCTCTGGGCACGGTAGAAGAAACTCATATCGGCGGCCACAAAGGCAAGCAGGACGTGATGACAACCCATGAAGACGGAACTCAGGTTCTGCCGGAAGAGCATGTCCAGGCTGCCGCTGAAGCTGTCATGGCAGCGGCTGAACCGGTCCGGGTGATTGAAGTCGATGCCTGCGGCCTTTCCTGCCCCGGCCCCCTCATGAAAATGAAGGAGAACATGGACAAGATCAATCCGGGCGAAGTGCTGCACATTAAGGCTTCGGATCCGGGCTTCTATGAAGACGTCAAGGCCTGGGCCCGGCGCACCGGAACCGAAGTGCTGTCTCTGTCAAAGGCAAAAGGCTTCGTCGATGTTCAGTTGAAGAAGGCGGCTTCTCTGGAAGAGTGCATCCTACCGGTGGATCCGACCTGCCAGCAGCCCTCCAAGAATAAGACCCTGGTGGTCTTCTCTGGGGATCTGGACAAGGCCATCGCCTCCTTCATCATTGCCAACGGCGCAGCCGCCATGGGCGGAAAAGTCACGATGTTCTTCACCTTCTGGGGCATCAATGTTCTGCGCAAGTCGACCCCGGTCAGCGTTCAGAAGAACTTCATCGAAAGTCTCTTCGGCCGGATGATGCCGCGCGGCGCTGGCAAGCTGGGACTGTCCAAAATGAACATGGCGGGCATGGGTCCGGCCATGATCAAGAAGATCATGAAGGACAAGAACGTAGACTCCCTGGAATCCTTGATGATGACCGCTCAGAAGAACGGAGTGGAACTGGTTGCCTGCCAGATGTCCATGGACCTTCTGGGCCTGAAGCTGGAAGAACTCATCGACGGCGTCAAAGTCGGCGGCGTGGGCTATTACCTGGGCGACGCCGAGGAATCAGCAGTCAATCTGTTCATCTAAATAACCAGTGACTGCCGCCTCGAAGAGCCCTCGAAGAGCTTTTCAAAGAGCTTCTCAAAGAGCTTCTCGGAGTGAACAAAAGCGGTCATGCCTTGAGATCCCTGACAGCGTGAGACTTACGCTGTCAGGGATCATTGTTTTCTCGGATGCGGGAGCTCGTTCAAGCCTCAGGGATGTCAGGGTCAACTACCGGATGTTTCCGGGACTCTTGAGGTTTCTCCAGGCGACCGCAAGTGCCCGGAAATGGAAAAATACGATGGAAACAGCTGATATCAAAGAAACAACAAACGAACATCACAGTTCGTGAACTATCATCAAGACTCGGGAAATCTGATATAATATACTGGTGGTATGCAAGGCAGGCCTGCCTTGAATTCAGTGAAGAAGAACCTGGAACAGGGATGGGGGATTATGGCAAGAAAAGATTGGGGATCCTTTTATGTACCGTATGAGCAGGCGATCGAGGAACTCAAGATCAAGCTCAGGGGCATTCGCAAGGAATACCGCAAACGAAATGAATACTCGCCCATTGAGTTCATTACGGGGCGGGTGAAGGAACTCTCCAGCATGCTGGAGAAAGCCAATAAATTCAATATTCCGCATGACCGGCTCCGGTTCGAGCTGGAAGACATTGCCGGAATCCGCATCATGGTTCAGTTTGTTGATGACATCTGGACGGTGGTGGAGCTGATCCGCAGCCGGCAGGACATGACCGTGATGTATGAAAAAGATTATGTCACCAACGTCAAGCCCAGCGGCTACCGGTCCTATCATATGGTGCTCAAGTATCCGGTTTACATGGCCGAGGGTGTAGTGGATATTTTGGTAGAAATCCAGATCCGCACCTTGGCAATGAACTTCTGGGCGACAGCGGAGCATTCCCTTAATTACAAATATAAGCAGCAGATTCCGGAAAACATCCGGCAGAAGCTGAAGCTGTCGGCTGAATCTGCCTATCTGCTCGATGAAGTCATGATGGAAATCAAGGATGAAATCAAGGATGCCCAGCTGCTCTTCGAAGTGAAGTCAGATCTGGTGTCCAACATCATGGACCAGATCCTGCTGTTAACCTCCCTGGACCGCGGTCGGGAAGCCTCCAAGCACCAGCTGGCCCTTAACAAGCTGGCTGAAACCGGAAATGTGGATGAACTCCAGCTGCTGCTGGAGGATGTCAGCCGCGATGTGAAGCGGTTCCGTCACTTATAGCAATCAGGCACCGGAACCCCGGTGCTTTTCTTTTCCGTTTCAGGCAATCACTGAGAAAACATCAGGTCCTCGTGATTCCCTGACATAACATCCGGTCCGATGGGCCATGGAACAAACCAAGGTCCAGTGGACAGGCGTAAAAATAATTAAAAAGAAAATAATATGAGATATCAGTAGAGATACCATGAATGAAACCCATTAAGGAATTCATGAAGAAAGCCAAGGAAAATTGATTAGAATATCAAGAAAGAACGATACAAAGAAAGCAGGAAGATAATATGCTGGATGATCAAATCAAAGAAAAGATCCGAACTCAGGCCACGTTCCTCCGGGAGTTGGAAAATCCTTCGGAAGAACTGATGTTGTATGCTGTCGGCAATGCCTGGAACAATCTGAAGTACTTCCAGGATCCTTCGCCGGCGGTGCGGCGGGCAGCCATTGAAAACAAGGGGTGGGCGATTCAGTACATTGCTACGCCGACTCAGGAGGAGCAGCTTCTGGCCGTGTCACGGGATGCGGATGCCATCCAATACATTGCGGATCCGGACTGTGAGGTCCAGGTTCGGGCCGTGGAGCGATCCTGGAATGCCATCCGCTATATTGCCTCGCCCTGCCAGACGGCCAAAGAGCTGGCGGTCAGCCGGAATGAGCAGGCAATTGCCTACATTGGAGGCTTTTCGGCAGAAGAGCTGGAAGGCTATCTGAAGCAGAACATCAATATTTTAAAGTACATTTATGATTCGGTGGAAATGGACGAACTGATCCGGATCCTGACCGAAGTATTCCAGGGGGATGCTGACGCGGTCTACCTGCGGGACTTCATGGAACTGGAAATTCTGGATCTGGACAAAATTGCCTTTGTCGGCGCCAACGGATCGAAATCAACCCGTCAGAAGCTGATGGATTACGTGCTGGGGAGGTAGACACCATGAATTTCATTGAAACTTATCACGCGGTGGAACTGACTCTGGCCGCGGGAGCCGTGCCCCTGATCATCGGAGAGTCCGGCATTGGCAAGACGGCTCTGATCCGGCGCTACTGCCAGGAAATGAACCTGTATCTGGTCAATATCGATGCCAATCTCCTGAAAGAAGGCGAAATCGGGGGTCTTCCCACGGTGGAGAAGGGCCGCACCTTTTACGCGACGCACCACAAGCTGGCTCAGATGGATGAGCTGCTGGAGCGGGGGGATAAGGGCTGCCTGCTGTTCATCGATGAAATTAACCGCTGTGACCATGCGGTGCAGCAGGAACTGATGAATCTGATTTTGAACCGGGAAATCAACGGCTACCATCTGGATGAGCGGGTCATTGTGGCTTCGGCCATGAATCCCTCCGCCCGGATGGAAGATTTCAAGCACACCGAGTATCAGGTGGTTGAAATGGATCCGGCTCAGGAGAACCGTTTCGTCTGGTTCAACATGGATTCCGATGCCAGAGAGTGGATTCTCTGGGGATTGCAGGAAGGCGATATTCACGCCCAGGTCATTGAGTTCATTTCGTCCTTTGACGAATATCTCCATTCCGCTTCGGAGGAAGAATTCATCGAAGCTACCCCGCGCAGCTGGGAGCGCGTATCCGATGCCCTGAAGGTGATGGACCGGAGCACTCATTTTACCCGGGAGACCCTGTATCATTTTGTCCGGGGAAATGTCGGCACCCGAATCGCGCAGGATTTCATGGGCTTTCTGAAAGAAAATGAAAATCCTCTGCTCAAGGCCAGGGACCTGTTCCAGCTGGACCAGGTTACCCAGAGCGTGAAGGATGAAATTGCGCACTCCTCTCATTCCAGGCTCTACATTCTGATGATGAACCTGCTCAAGGAGCTCAAAGGTGAGGTAAGTGATCAGCGCGTCCGGCGCGTATCCCAGATTCTGCTCCTGTATCCCAGGGATCTGAGAATCTCACTGATGAAGGAAATCCGGGAAGTGTATGGCAAAGATCTGTATCCGCTGCTGCGGGAGGATGACCTTTTCCTGGAGGCGTTCTTTGAGTGCTATCGATAAGCGCTATGAGCCTTCCGACCGGTTTGAAACGGCCCGACGGCATCTGCTGCGGGATGTCGTGGCTTATACTGAAGGAAACGGTCTGCGCCAGGGGTTCATGCGGGATTTTTTTGAATACCTGCGCGACATCGATTTTCAGCTGGTGAAAGACGGGGAGGACTTTTATGCCCGGTTCACCCGGGAAATGAAACGAGAGGTGGATTTCAGCCTGACCTGGCCTCTGGCCACGGTGGTCAAGGGCAGTGAAATCCAGCTACTGGTCAATCCGATCTCGTTCTTATTTCTGCGCGAAGCGGAAGCCCGTGCGCTGATCAAGCATGAGGTGCTGCACCTGATTCTGGATCATCATTCGCGGGAACATGCCCTGAAGAACCGCTATTCAAGCCTGGCCATCAACCTGGCCATGGATGTGGCGGTGAACCAGTACATTAAGTTTTTGCCGGCTTTCAGTGAAAAACTCAATTCGGTCAATGCCCGGCTGGAGCTGGATCTAAAATTCAATGAAACGCTGGAGACCTATGCCCGGGACATTGACCGGGCGCTGGCCAGAGACCGCAAAGCGGCTGCCCGGTATCAGAAGGAGCATGGCATCGATTTTTCCAGGGTCCACGATGCCTGGAACCGGGGAAATGACCTGAAAAAGGAGGCTTCCCGCGAAAAACTCAGCGCCATGCTGCGGGAAGCCGGAAAGGGCGGAACGCCGGAGGAACTCAAGAACCTGATTCAGGCTTCCGGGCCGGCGAAGCTGTCCTGGAGCGACGCCCTGCGGCGTGCTCTGATTTCCATGCCGGCGGGCCGGCGCAAGACCATCACCCGGCGCAACCGCCGCCAGCCACACCGGCTGGATCTTAAGGGCGAACTGAGGGATTACGTTCCGGAAGTCATTGTAGCCATCGACATCTCCGCCTCCATTCAGGACCATGACCTTAAACACTTTCTCAGTGAGATCCTTGGGATAACCAAAGCCTATCGCCGCAGTCTGCGGGTCATCGAATGCGATGACAAAATCCAGGCGGATTATCGCATCGCTGCACTGACGGATATCCGCCCCATGACCAGACGCCGGGGCGGCACCGCCTTCTCACCTGTCTTTGAGCGGCTGCGGGATGAGGGCCTGCGCCAGTGCTTCCTGATCTACTTTACCGATGGTCAGGGAGAGGCTGAACTGACGCTCAAGCCGCAGCATCAGGTGCTCTGGATTGTGACCGGCGATTCGCTCAGTGTGAAAAAGCCCTTTGGCCAAGTGATCCGGCTGAATCGGGAGCAGGAAGTCCGCAACGCGACCTTCGGTCTGGAGGCGATGCGGGAACTGCTCCATGAATGGGCCCGTTAACAATCTGGATTCAGCAATGAAACAGAGCCGGCAAAAAAACCAACCGGACCGGGATTGCTCCCGGTCCGGTTGGTTTTTCCATTTATGCTTGGATGATGTTATACGGAGCAGCCGCTGGCGCAGGAAGAGCAGCCTGATGCGGATTCGTCCAGACGCAGAGGTCTTAAGGACATTCCGCCTCCGCCGTTTTCTTCATCGGAGAGGATGGTGAAGCCTTCGTATTCTTCCACCAGTTCCTTTTCCACCACGAAATTGAGTTCCTTCACCAGTTCGGTGGCGTCATTCTCTGTGGGCTCGTCCACCATAAGTCCGAATCTTGGTCCGGAACAGCCAAAGCCGGCCAGGGCGATCCGAACGGTAGTGTCGGTTATATCGTTTGCTGTCAGCAGCTCTCTGAATTCATTGTAAGCTGCATCGCTGATGTTAATCATTGCCATAGTACGTTCTCCTTTTAAATCATAGTGTTTTGATCTGATTTACCATATCATTACGTATTATATCTTTTTTTTGATTACTCTACAAGACGATGAAAAAAAATAAGAGCAGTCGGGGGAACTGCTCTTTCAAGGTAACTGTACTAATCGTGTAAAGGGGGAAATATGAAAATACTAAGTGGCTGCTTACTATCTTCCGTAGTTCCAATATACCATACCACTCCATCTAATGATAGTCATTATCAATAACGAAACGTGAACGAAATGTTAATGTTTAGTGAAGTACTCGGATATGAATGACCGGATTCCTGGGAGAGCAGAATCCATGACCTGTTTCCCTGGTTCCCTGGATCGCATTTCATCCGTACTTGATTGCCTGACTGAAAAGAAACTGAGCCCCTGGGATTGGGGCTCAGTTTCTTACTGATCGGTCGGTTGATCTGTCAGTCGATTCATCGGTTGATCTGTCAGTCGATTCATCGGTTGATCCGTCAGCCGATTCATCGGATCGTTGAACTGCACGACGGCCAGATCAGCCATTGCTGCTGCAGAAGGGGGCTGGCTTCAACCTGTTGAATGGACTGCTATTTGACGACGATATTGACGATCTTGCCTTTGATGACGATGACTTTGACCACGGTCTTGCCTTCCAGGAACTTCTGAACCTTTTCATCTTCCAGAGTTTTGGCTTTGATGGCTTCTTCGGTGTCATCCAGGTGCACCAGGATGGTGGAACGGACTTTGCCGTTGACTTGGATCGCGATTTCCTTTTCCTGGTCAATGGTTTTCGCTTCATCATAGGTTGGCCAGGCGGACTGGGACAGTTCTTCGCCCAGGCTGAACTGTTCATTGAGCTCTTCGGTCAGGTGCGGACAGAAGGGATTGAGCAGATGCAGCAGGGTCCGGTAATCCTTGCGGGTGACGGTGCTCTGTTCATCGATCTCATTCATCAGGATCATCAGGCTGGCGATGGCCGTGTTGAATTTCATTTCATCGATGTCACGGGTCACTTTCTTGATGGTCTTGTGGTATGTTTTTTCCAGGGCGGGGCTATAGCTCTGGCCGTCCCGTACTTTATCGCCGACCTTGACGATCCGGTCGAGGAACCGACGCGAACCGGCTACTCCGTGGTCGTTCCAGGATACTTCCTTTTCATAGTCGCCCATGAACATGATGTAGCAGCGCAGGGTATCCGCGCCGTACTGACGGATGATGTCATCGGGATTGATGACATTCCCCTTGGATTTGCTCATTTTCTCGCCATCGGAACCAAGCACCATGCCATGTGCCACCCGGACGTTGAAGGGTTCTTTGTAGGGAACGAGGCCTTCATTGTAGAGGAACTGATTCCAGAACCGGGCGTACAGCAGATGGCGGGTGGCGTGCTCCATGCCGCCGTTGTACCAGTCAACCTTGCCCCAGTAATTCATGGCTTCTCGGGAGACGAACTCCTGGTCGTTCTTTGGATCCATGTAGCGCAGGAAATACCAGGAGGAACCCGCCCAGTTGGGCATGGTGTCGGTTTCCCGGCGGGCGGATCCGCCGCAGTGCGGGCAGGTGGTATTTACCCAGGAGTCGATGTTGGCCAAGGGGCTTTCACCGTCTTCTGTCGGCTCATATTCGACAATTTCCGGAAGCTCCACCGGAAGCTGGTCATAGGGGACGCTCTGCCAGCCGCAGCTGTCGCAGTAGATCAGTGGAATCGGCTCGCCCCAGAAGCGCTGGCGGGAGAAGACCCAGTCCTGCAGCTTGTAGTTGACTTTCGCCTCACCGGTGCGGTGTTCGACCAGATGGTCCACGATCCGACCGATGGCTTCCTTGCGGTCGGTGATGCCGTTGATCAGAGGTGAATTGACGCTGGCGCCATCCCCGGAATAGGCTTCCTTATCCATGTCGCCGCCGGCAATGACTTCCACGATGGGGACATTGAATTTACGGGCAAATTCCCAGTCTCTCTGATCGTGGCCGGGGACCGCCATGATGGCTCCGGTGCCGTAGCCCATCATGACATAGTCGGAGATAAAGATGGGGAGTTCTTCGCCGCTGACCGGGTTGAGGGCTTTGAGTCCTTTGATTTCCACTCCGGTTTTATCTTTGTTGAGCTGCGTCCGCTCGAATTCGGATTTGTGGGTTGCCTCATGCTGATAGCTGCGGACTTCATCCAGGTTGGTGATCCGCTCCTGGTAGGTTTCGATCATGGGGTGTTCCGGGGCCAGAACCATGAAGGTGACGCCATAGATCGTATCCGGCCGGGTGGTGAAGACCCTCAGTTTTTCGTCCGTTCCGGCGATGGCAAAGTCGATTTCAGCTCCGACGGATTTTCCGATCCAGTTGACCTGCGCCAGTTTAATTTTCTCCTGGAAATGGGTGTCATCCAGACCTTCCAGGAGCTGTTCCGCGTAGCTCTGCATCTTCAGCATCCACTGCGCCTTGGATTTTTGAACGACGGGCGTGCCGCATCGCTCGCAGACTCCGCCGGAGGAATCCTCATTGGACAGACCGGTTTTGCAGGTGGGGCACCAGTTGATGTTTTTCTCCGCCTTGTAGGCCAGGCCGGCTTCAAAGAATTTCAGGAACTGCCACTGGGTCCACTTGTAGTAGTCGGGGTCTGTGGTGGAAAATTCGCGGTCCCATTCAAAGGAAGTACCCATGGACTGAACCTGAGCCTTGAAGGTCCGGATGTTTTCCTCGACGGCCTTTTTCGGATGGATCTTGTTTTTGACGGCATACTGCTCCGCCGGGGCACCGAAGGCATCCCAGCCAATGGGGAACAGGACGTTGTAGCCCATCATTCGTTTCTTGCGCGCCATGACATCCAGTGCCACGTGGCTGCGGCAATGGCCGACGTGGAGGCCGGAGCCGGAGGGATAGGGGAATTCGATCAAGTAGTAGTATTTTTCCTTCTCAGATTGATTGGAGGCACTGAAGGTGTGATTCTCCAGCCAGTGCTTCTGCCATTTTTGTTCGGTTTCACGAATGTTTATCATAAGATCTCCTCCCGGGATTGTTCGTTCGTTCTGCTCGCAAGCAGGCACAGTTTGTGAAGCTGCCATGCTGCTTGATGATTCATCCTTATTTTTCTGTCTGTTGTCTCATGAGGGCGTTTTTGATACTGACTGATCTTTCCACATATGAACTGTTGCACGGTGGCGTGGCTGACCTGTTTTGGCTTGAGAAATAAAAAAGCTCCGTCTCGGATATAGAGACGAAGTCATGCGCGGTACCACTCTAGTTAAACAACAGGGTTGTTTCACTCTATTCCCTTCACGCGGGTTTACGGATCCCCATTGCCTGGGACCATCTCCACCGGCGAGTTCAGGATTTTGGCCACACCCTGTCGCACCGACCCAGGGCTCTCTTTGGTGGTTTCAATTCTTACTGCTCCGATTTCAGCGATGTTGATGATATGGAATCTATCAATGATTATAGCCAATCCCCGGCCATTTCGTCAATGGCTGGCGGGGACTGGCTCTTTCTGAGGGACCAGCCTCATTTTAAAGCGATGTTCATGGCGTTTCGGCGCTTTTCCATGATTTCCGTCATAGTCATGGATGTTGTGTCCGTCATGGCATAACCCAGCAGTTCGACAATTTCGCGCAGCTCTTCCTCGTATTGCGTTTCGATTTCCAGGAGCGGGAAAGGATATTCCCGGTCTTTCACATCATCGATCTCAATGAGGGAGTGTTTGTAGAGATAGCTGATTCGATCCTTGATCAGGATCTTGCGCACGATCAGTCCCAGACCCGTAAAGATGCCGTGGCCAGCCTGTGCATCTTCGATTTTGGTTTCCCGCTCATCCATGATTTTGTACTTTTCCTGAGAAAGCATGGTTTTCAGCGTCATATAGACGGCTTCCCGCTGCGTGATCCGATCTTTGATCTCCCGGATGCGGGCATAGCCTTTTTTGCCGAGCAGGCGCAGATCGGGATAATCATAAATGGTATTGACCTGCGCTTCGTCCTTCACCAGCTCAGCGCCGATTTCGCGGAGTCTGGCCAGGATGGCCGCCTTGTCAATATCCAGAATCTTCACTTCGATTTCGTTCATGGAAGTCCTCCTTGTCCCTGGATGGACCGGTTCGAATACTTACTACCATTCTAGCATTGAAGGAGGATCTTCATTCTGAATATTGTGTGAATTAAAGTGATAAAAAAACGGATCGATGGCGGTCACACTGACCCAGAACCACTGACGGCAAAGGGCGAATCGAGTATAATGAACCTAATACTCATCCATGGAGGTAACGCAGTGAATTATCGTGAGATCTTAAGAGAGAACGGCTATGACGGCCTGCCAATGCTGATCCGAATCGGCGATGAGTTTGTCGAACTCAGCAAGGAAGTCCTGGATGAAACCATGGACTACAAGGTAGTATCCACGGATCATCCATCCGGGAACCGGGCCTATGAAAGAAGCATCTGCTTCCTCATGATTCGTGCGCTGAAACGGCTGGATCCCGACGCCACCGTCATTATTGAGCATTCGATATCGCGCGGTCTGTTCTGTGAGCTGAAGGGGTTGCCGGTGACCGACGCCGTACTGGCGGATCTGAAAGCCGAAATGACTGCTCTGGTCCGGGAAGATCTGCCCATCATCCCGAAAGTAATGGAAAAGACCGAAGCGCTGCGCCGCTTCCGCGCCAGCCGGCGGCCCGAGGTCGTCAAGCTGTTTGAAGGAACGGATTTCAGCGAAATCAAGCTGTATGAACTGGACGGTCTGATCGGGTTCTTTTACGGGCCGCTGGCGGCGAATACCGGAGATCTGAAACTGTTCGACCTGATTCCCTATAAAGCCGGCTTTGTCCTGATGTACCCCTCGCAGACCATCCCGGACCGGGTTCCCGAGTTTTACTCTCAGGAAAAACTCTATGAGATTTTCCGTGAAACCGGGGAATGGGATGCCATTTTAGGGACCTCATTTCTTGGCGAACTCAATCAGGCGATCCGGGAAGGGGATGCCAAGCGCCTGATCGGAGTGTCCGAGGGGCTGCATGAAAAAAAGTACGCCCACATCGCGGACCGGATCAAGCAGAAGGGCGATGTCCGGGTCGTGCTGATCGCCGGTCCGTCCTCTTCCGGCAAAACGACCTCGTCCCGCCGGCTGGCGATCCAGATGATGGTCAACGGCATGAAGCCCTATCCCATCGAAATGGACAATTATTTCGTGGATCGGGACAAATCGCCGGTTCTGCCGGACGGGACCTTTGATTTTGAGTCCATTCATGCCATTCGGCTGGACCAGTTCAGTGAGGATATCAGCCGCCTGATGGCCGGCGAAACGGTGCGGCCTCCGGTGTTTGACTTCAAGCAGGGGCTCTCCCTGCCGGGGGACCATGAACTGACTATCCCCCCTGACGGCATCATGATTATTGAAGGCATTCATGCCCTCAATCCGGAGCTGCTGCGCAATATCGAAGACCGCTTCAAATTCAAGGTTTATGTCAGCGCGCTGACCCAGCTCAACATGGATGCGCACAACCGCATTTCCACTACCGATGTCCGAAAAATCCGCCGGATTGTGCGGGATCACCGCAAGCGCGGCTGGACCTCGGAACAGACCCTGGATCTGTTTACCCGGGTTACAATCGGCGAGAAGAAGAACATATTCCCCTTTCAGGATCAGGCCGATGAAATGTTCAATACCACGCTGGTTTATGAGCTGCCCATCCTGAAAAAACACGCTTTGCCGCTGCTGACCTCGATTGCCAGTGATTCCCCGGTCTATGACGAAGCGCGGCGCATTACCGCCATGCTGAACTTTGTCGAAGACCTGCCCGATGAGCTGGTGCCTGCCAACTCCATATTAAGAGAATTCATAGGAGGAAGTTTTTTCGATTGAAGAAATATCGTTTGTTCGACATTCTGGGACCAACCATGATCGGTCCCTCCAGCTCACATACGGCCGGTGCGGTTAAGCTGGGCCGGGTCGCCCGGGCTCTGGTGACGGGCCGCATTGTCAAAGTTGAGTTTCATCTCCATGGCTCCTTCGCCATGACTTATAAGGGACATGGCACGGATCGAGCTCTACTGGCCGGACTCATGGGCTTTTCCACCTGGTCGGAGGACATTAAGGACGCACTGTTCATTGCCAGAGGCCGGGGCATTGAGTTCAGGTTCATCCCCACCGATCTGGGGGACGTTCATCCCAACACCGTGCGCACCATTGTCACCGATGAGGCGGGCAAAGAATACTCCATTACCGGATCCTCCATCGGCGGCGGCAATATCCGCATCATTGCCATCAATCGCGATGAAGTGGATTTTACCGGGGACTACCCAACCCTGATTGTCCGCCATACGGACGTGCCCGGAGTGATCGCCCAGGTCACCCGCTCGCTGTCTGAGTCCAACATCAACATCGCGTTCATGAAAGTGTTCCGGTCCTCGCGCGGCCGCGGCGCCACCATGGTGTTTGAAACAGATGAAGCGGTGACGGAATCGGTTCTGGCGGAACTGAGAACCTTGTCCGGGGTATCCATGGTCAGCTATCTGAACCTGCAGGAGGTGGAGTAATGTTTCCGCAATACGCGCATGAACTGCTGAAAATCTGTGAAGAGGAAGGGATTCATCTGGGGGAAGCCGCAATCCGACATGAGATGGAAGAATCCGGCGTAAGCCGGGAAGAGGTCCGGGCGGATCTGGCGGAGGTTATCCGAGTGATGAAGGTCGCAGCTACCGAAGGAAAACGCCGTCTGGTATTTTCTCTGTCCGGACTGATCGGCGGCGACTCCACCAAAATATCCGCCTATGCCAAAACCGGGCAGGCGATCAGCGGCAGCGTCATGACCAATGCCATGGCTTTTGCCATGAGCTCCTCCGAAGTCAACGCGGCCATGGGCCGCATTGTGGCAGCGCCGACCGCCGGTGCCTGCGGCATTGTCCCGGCCATCCTGAAAACATTCGCCGATGAACGGCAGTGCAGCGAGGATCAGCTCATCGATGCGCTGGCCGTCGCCGGCGCAATGGGCATCATCATTGGGCAGAACGCGACGATCTCCGGTGCCGAAGGCGGCTGTCAGGCCGAGACCGGTTCCGCTACGGCCATGGCCGCAGGCGCGGCAGTTCACCTGCTGGGCGGAACCCCCGCCATGTGCCTGGATGCCGGCGCCATTGTCTTCATGAATATGCTGGGACTGGTCTGTGACCCGGTGGCAGGTCTGGTTGAGATCCCCTGCGTCTACCGCAACGCCCAGGGGGCTGTCAACGCCCTGACCACGGCCGATATGGTCATGGCTGGCGTCCGCTCGCGCATTCCCTTTGATGAAGCAGTGATCGCCATGTACGAAGTAGGCCGTTCCATGAACGAAAACCTTCGGGAAACCGGCATCGGCGGAATCGCCGGCACACCCACCGGAAAACGGCTCAAACAGATGGTATTTGGCGAGGCCGAGATCCACGAAGTCCATAAAGACCACAAATAGCCAAATTCCGGGATTCAATCGATCCACTGGAACTGGCTGCATGAAAAAAGCGAAGCGTTCATTGTACGCTTCGCTTTTTTGAGCCCCGATCAGCCGGTTTTTTTCGAAAATAGAATAATTGCGCAGAGCGGTCAAAGGCGACTGGTCGGTCAGCGGGTCCTCACCAGGCAGAACAGCGTTTGGGCGACCGGGCACTCAGCAAATCAGACACTGGATCGGGACCGGAGAGATAGATCTCAAGCTCAGGCAGTGCGCCTGGTCCGCGGCAAAGCAGTGTTCCGGGATGCTGGGTGAAGCGTCATCCGGTGCTGCGTCCCGGGATCCGGCGAAGTTCGGTTACTGCTTGCGAAAGCGCAGCTGACTGGACATGAGCCAGGCAAAGAGCAGCATCAGCAGCAGCATCAGCAGCAGCATGGGCGGAGCCGGAGTGATTCCCTGGTTCTTCATAAACAGGGCAACCACAACCAGGGCTGGGCCGGCCACCGTTACCGGAATGCCGGTGAAATATCCGTCAAATTCGCTGGAGTTGTAACGGGCCAGGCGAAAGGTTGAACTGATGCAGTACAGGATGGGGATCAGAGTTCCGAGCACCGGAATCTGGCTTAGCTGAAACTGCTGATAGAGAAGAATCGCAGGTGCCACTCCGAAAGAGACATTGTCCGCCAGGGAATCCAGTTCCCGTCCGATCAGGGACTCGGCATCAATCAGTCGGGCAATCCGGCCGTCATAGCGATCCACAATGCCAGCTGCCAGAATGAACAGGCCGGCATTTCCGTAGCGCCCGGGCAGGATTTCCATCAGGGCAGCCACACCAAAAGCCAGGTTGAGAAACGTCAGGCAGTTTGGGACATGGGACTTGCAAAAAAAACGTTCTTTGAAATTCATAGTTGCATCCTCCGAATTCCTATTCTAGCATATTCCCGTGAAAAAAATAACCTGATGCAATCAATCGATTGCTTCAAACTGATTCGTTCAGATTGAGTGCTCCGTTCCAGATTTTAGGAACGAATCAATGGAAGTGAGAGACCGCTGGGACAATGCGCTGACTCCACGACCAGGAATGCTCGGAAGAGCTGGGCGAGGGGATTTGTGGTAAAAGATTGAATTTTTATCAAACAATTCGACCCTTCCGGCATTTGCGTGTAAAATGAAGTTAGAATAAAGCAATGGCCTTGTCAGGCACAGATTTTGCATGAGGTGATTGTGATGAAACGCGTTAAGTTTTTATATAACCCACAGTCCGGAGACGGCAAGATGCGCAAGCAGCTGGATGTTGTCTTCTGGATGTATCAGAAGTACGGCTATCAGGTCGATGTCTTGCGGCTGGATGAAAATTCGCAGGAGATGGATCTGTTTCCTGAACCGGCCGATACGTATGATCATGTTCTCATCGCCGGCGGCGATGGAACCTGCGATATTATTGTCAATGAAATGCTGGCTCGAGGCATTGAGACGCCGGTGGCATTTCTGCCCATGGGCACATCCAATGATTACGCAACCTACATCGGAATGACTCAGAATGTCGAGGAATCCCTGCGTCAGATTCTGACCTTGCCGCCGCAGCAGATGGATCTGGGCAAAGTCAATGACCGATATTTCCTGAACGTCTTTGCCGGTGGTTATTTTACCGATTTTGTGCAGCGGACGGACAATGATCTGAAGACCAGCATCGGATATCTGGCCTATGTCCTGAAATCCTTTGAAGTGATGCGGGAGCTTCGGACCGTCAAGGTCCGGATCACGGCCAAAGAGGCGCAGTATGAGGGGGATATGCTGTTCTGCACCGTATTTAACGGCATCAGTGTCGGCCGGATGAAGCTGGCCATGGAGTCCCGCGGCAACGATGGACTGCTGGATGTTATCGTGCTCAAGACCACTCAGATTACGGAACTGGGCCCGACCTTGATCAAAATTCTGCGGGGGGATGAAAGCGCGCTGGCGGATCCCGGCGTCCTGTTCTTCCAGACCAAGGATGTAACCATTGAATCATTGGAGCCGATTCCAACGGATGTGGATGGCGAGAAAGGCCCGGAACTGCCGGTTCGCATTGAATGCGCCAGCAATCGCCTGACCGTGCTGGGCGTGAGTGCTCACTTATGATGGGCAAGGTGGATCGTACGGGAATTTACTCCCTGATCCAGGCACTGTACTGGATGATCTTCTGTCTGGTGATCGGCTATGCTTCCGTATTTCTTCTGGAACGCGGATTCTCGGCCACCGTCATTGGCCTGTTGCTGGCCCTGGGCAATATTCTCGGGGCGCTGCTGCAGCCCCTGATAGCGGACTTTGCCGACCGCACGGAACGCCTCACGCTGAGCCAGCTCATCGGTGGACTGGGTTTCCTGATGATGGCAATCAGCTTTTGGATCGGAGTTCCCAATACCCGGGGAACTTCTTTTCTTTATGTCCTGCTGATTGCGCTGACTACGCTCCTGATGCCCCTCGTCAACGGCGTCGGCATGTATTTCAATGAAGGCAGCTCGACCTGCAATTACGGCGTTGCCCGGGCTATGGGATCTCTGGGATTTGCCGGAACCTCCGCTTTCATCGGCTGGTTTCTGCAGGCCTGGGGCGCGGCCCGACTGCCATTGATCACTTCATTCCTCACAGCTGTTCTGATTCTGGTGACGGCCCTGGTTAAAACCCCTCACCTGGAACTGAGTGCAGAGGACACACCGGATTCGGCGGCAGACATCGACAACGGTTTCTTTCAGCGCTACCCCGGTTTTTTCCTGGTTCTGGCCGGCGTGGTCCTGATTTTCAGTTTCCATAACATCACCAGCACCTATCTGATTCAGATGATCCGCCACGTCGGCGGCAATGAACAGAATCTGGGACTGACCCTGGGGCTGGCGGCCGTCCTGGAGCTGCCCGCCATGATTTTCTTTACCCGCTTTGCCAGCAAGGTTTCTTCCGAGGGCGTGATGAAGCTGGCCGCGCTTTTCTGGATCATGAAGGCTTTGGCCTATGTGCTGGCAGGCAGCATCGGACAGATTTACGGCGTTCAGGTGCTGCACGGACTGTCCTTCGCGCCCTTCATGCCGGCCATCGTCTATTACAGCCGGGAACGGATGCATCGCAGGGATCAGGTCAAAGGTCAGGCTATGATGACAACCGCCAATACCCTGGGCGGCGTGATTGGCAATCCCGCCGGAGGCTTTCTGTTGGATCAGGCAGGCGTCCCAGCCCTGCTTCTGGCAGGTCTGGTCCTGACGGTCGCCGGCGCTGCGGCGATGATCCGCGGAATCGGACTGGGGAGGGTGCCTGCATCGTTTGGTCCGGTGGGAGAAGAAAAACAAAAAGATTTCCGCTAGAAACCGTTGTCCTTTCGGACAACTGGTTTTTTCTTGCGGCGATATCATCTATAATTAATTCGAATGGTTCTGCAGGCATTATGAAGCCGGTGGCTGGACCGAACAGTCCGGTGACTTGCTTTCATGGCAAGGGCAGGACCTGTTGGTCCGAACAAGCAGAGAATATGCGTACCAAAATCATAGGAATGCCTGAACCGGCGGACGGCAGGTCCCCTGGAAAGAGCCAACAAGCAGTACAAAATAACGATCAGATCAGATGAAAGGAAGTGGGAGCTCGTGGATAGTGGGCCTGGCAGTAATCAACGGAACATAATCAGCACGGGAGGCTCGCACAGCAATCCTCCCGGTTAATAGTATCGAAGGAGGAATGTTATGGAACGACTGAACCTGATCTACTTCTCATCCATCCTGAACCGTCCCATCAAGGATGAAACGGATGATACGGTGGGCATCCTGAAAGACATCTACATCAACCGCGGACAGGGCTATCCCAAGGCCATCGGCTACAAAGTCGACAAGTCCGGGGATATCTACAATTACGAGTTCAAGGACATCGAATTTTACGAGGATTCCCATGGTCGGGTGTCCATCGAGGTCCGGGGAGCCCGGGACATCATCCCGCAGAGCTTCTCGTTTCTGATTTCAAAAGACATCCTGGACAAGGAAGTGGTTGACGTCAACGGCAAGCGCAGTTTCAAGGTGCATGATGTCCGCATGGTCCAGCTGGACGACGGACTGCGGCTTTTGGCCATCGACAAGTCCAGAAACGGGTGGGCCCGGCGCAACGGCCTCTCGACCCTGATGAAGGGCTGGAACAAGGTGTCGGGCCAGTCGACCAGTGAATCCCTGATTCTGTGGGATGACGTGGAAAGCCTGAAGGAATCGAAGAACCTGAAGGATACGCTGAAACTCAGCGTACCTTACCAGGAGCTGTCCACGCTGCATCCGGCGGATCTGGCCGATGTTCTGGAAGAGGTCGAATCCCATTACCGCAATCTGGTGTTTGAGACGCTGGATGAGGAACTGGCGGCCGATACCCTGGAAGAAATCGAAGCCCCCGGTGTTCAGGCCGAGATCCTGTCAGCCATGTCGGAAACCAAAGCGCAGGAAATACTCGAAATGATTCCCAATGATGAAATCGCCGAAATTCTTGAGGAAATGGACGACGAGGCCAAGGCAAAGATCCTGTCCAACCTGGTCTATGACGATGCCACGGAAGTTCAGGAAATTTTATCTTATTCCGATGAGGAAGCCGGCTCCATTATGGCCAAGGAATTCCTGTCATTTCTTGATTCGCTGACCGTTCGGGAGGCTCGGGAGATTATCCGCGAGCTGTCCGACGAATACGATTCAGACGAAATGTACTACATATTTGTCACCGACCAGATGGGCGAACTCATGGGCTTCATCTCCATGAGCGACCTGATTCAGAATGCGGACGACGCGCTGCTGCGGGATATCATGAACACCCGGGTGGAGGATGTCAACGCCAGGGATCATGCGGAAACCGCGGTGGATCTGGCGATCAAGTACGAACTGCTTCAGATCCCGGTGGTGGACGATGACAACAAGCTGGTGGGGGTCATCAATATCCACGATGTCATTGATGAGTTCCTGGCACCGCTGTGGAAGCGGAAAAACTGATGAATGATCAATATGCCGGCGATTCTGATACGGTCCGGGACTTGAAGGCGCATATCGAAAGCCTGGGCCTGGATCTGTACGGCTTTGCCAGCGGGGAGCGGATCCGGCACTTTCAGCCGTACTATGACGAGCGGCCCCGCGAGACCGTCTCGCCATTTGAAAGCGGAGACCAGGAGAGCCGCTGCCAGCTCAGCGGATCGTTTCTGTCGGTCGCATTTCCCTATGCCCATGAGCTGACCTGGCCCCGGGATGCCCATTTTTCCGTCTATGTGAGGGGCAGGGATTATCATCAGGTCGCGGCCGGGTATCTGGAATCCATCTGCTCATTTCTCCGGGAACGGGGATATTCGGCGCAAGCCTATGTGGATTCCAATGAACTGCCCGAGCGCCTCATTGCCGCCCTGGCAGGACTGGGCTGGCTGGGCCGCAGCGGCCTTTTGATCACGCGCCGCTACGGCACCTATGTGTTTCTGGGAGAAATCCGTACGAATCTGTCGCTGCCGCCCAGCCAGACGTTCGTCGCGCCGGGGGACTACAGCGCCTGCGGTGACTGCACCCGCTGTCTGAAGGCCTGTCCGGTCGGCATTCTGGGTCCCCGCTACGTGGAAACCAGGCGCTGCCTGTCTTCTGTAACCCAGCAGAAGACTCATTCCCCGGAGGAACTGCTCCTCCTGGACGGACGGCTGTTCGGCTGCGATACCTGTCAGCGAGTCTGTCCCTGGAATCAGGAGAAAGCCGGACTGGGTCTTGCTCCGTTCAAACCATATGACCATATGGTCCGGCCCGATCTGGAACAGCTGGTTCATCTGTCCAAAGCGGAGTTTCGCAGCCTGTATGCTCCCACCAGCGCGGGCTGGAGAGGAAAGGCAGTACTGGAAAAAAACGCCCTGGCCGCGCTCCATCGCCTGGGACGACTGCCGCAGGAACTTGACCCGGCTTCCCCGCTGGTCCGGGCAGTTTATGATAAACTAAAAGAGATTTAACGCCCGTCGTTCGGGCTGACAAAGAGGTAAACCAATGAAATTACTGGATCTATTAGCCCTGCTGCCGCAGGGACTGCAGCTGAAAATTGCCAATGCCTATATCGATCGCGAACTGAAGCGCAAGGTGAAACTGACCGTGCGCGGGCAACATCATCTGGATAACCTGCAATCGCCCTGTCTGTTTGTCGCCAACCATTTGTCCAATCTGGACGGAATGGTCCTCATGCGTTTTTTGAAAAAACAGTTTGATCCGCATTTTGTGGCAGGCATCAAACTGTCCAATGACCGGTTTACGAATCTTTTCAAGTCCCTGATCAAGACCATCAACATCAAGCCCAATTCGGCAGATCTGGAATCGCTCAAGACCATTATCAACACGCTGAAGAACGGCGAATCGGTGATGATTTTCCCGGAAGGAACCCGTTCGAGAACCGGTTCCATGATCGAGGCGAAAAAGGGAATTACCCTGATTGCCCGCATGGCAAAAGTACCCATCGTCCCCATCGCCCTGATGGGGACAGAGCAGGTCGTACCGATTCATCCATCCGGTCGGATGGACCAGGAGCGGATTCATCCCGGCACGGTGGAAATCGTGGTAGGCGAGCCGTTTCATCTGACGAAGAAGAGACCGGCGGAAGATAAGCACGAGTACGATGAGCGGGCGCTCCGGGATATTATGAACCACATCGCCGCCAACCTGAGACCGGAGTATCGCGGCGTTTATGACGGAGTGGTTGACCCGGCTTCGACACAGGTCGAGTAATGCGCAAGAAGGAGAAGGAAATTATCCGGTTGCTGCAGGAACGCTATCCCGACGCGGCCTGCGAGCTGATCCACGAGACACCGTTTCAGCTGCTGGTGTCCACCGTACTGTCAGCTCAGACCACAGATGTTCAGGTCAACAAAGTCATGCCGCCGCTGTATGAAGTGCTGCCGGGGCCGGAGGACTGGCTGAACCTGTCCCAGGAAGAAATTGAAGAACGGATTCGCACCATCGGCCTGTATAAGAGCAAAGCCAAAAACCTCTACCGGCTGGTCCGCGATTTGATTGACCGGTTTGACGGACAGGTGCCCCGGACTATGGAGGAGCTGATCACGCTGCCGGGAGTCGGCCGTAAAACCGCCAACGTCGTATTGTCCAATGCCTATGGCGTACCGGGCATTGCGGTGGATACCCACGTCTTCCGGCTGGCCAACCGGATCGGCATTACAGATGAGAAGGATGTAGAAAAAACAGAGCAGGCGCTGATGAAAGCCTTGGATAAAAACGTCTGGATCATGGCCCACCACCTGCTGATTTTTCATGGCCGGCGCACCTGCTTTGCCCGCAACCCGCAATGTCATGAATGCACCATACAGGACTACTGCAAATATTATAAAGACATCACCCGCCAGAGCAAACCGCGCCGCCTGAAAAAAACGCAGGCAACCCAGGATCTGGCGGAAGAAGCAAAGGAGCTACTATGAAGATCGGGGTATTGATGGGTGGCATCTCCACCGAACGGGAAGTGTCCCTGAAAACCGGGGAAAACATGTTCAACAGTATCGACCGGACCAGACATGAGGCGAGCCGCATCATCCTGGATTCCAAGGACGATGTCATGGAAAAATGCCAGGGCATTGATTTTGCCCTGCTGGCCCTGCACGGCAAGTACGGCGAAGACGGGCAGATCCAGAGCATTCTCGATGCCATGGGCCTCCCTTATTCCGGATCAGATGTCAAAAGCTCAGCCATTGCCATGGACAAGGATCTGTCCAAGGTCATCCTGCGCGGCCGCGGCGTTAATACGGCAGACTGGATTGTCATTCACAATGAGCAGGAGATTGCCGCAATGGCAGCTCCCTTCCTGAAACACAAGAAAAAAGTGGTCGTAAAACCGAACAGCGGGGGTTCTTCGGTCATGACGTTCATCTGCGACGAGGAATCCGTCATGGCGGACTGCATCAGGAAAGCGCTGCTGATCGATCACGAAGTGATGGTGGAAGAATTTATTTCGGGCGTGGAGATCACCGTGCCGATCCTCGATGATGAGGTACTGCCAACCATTCAGATCAGCTCGCCCACCGGATTTTTCGATTACACCGCCAAGTATCAGGATGAAGCCCACGGCGGAGCCACGGAAGTCATCATCCGGCTGGACGATGAGCTGCAGCAGCAGGTGAATCAGATGGCACTGGCCACTTACCACGCCCTCAAGTGTTCTGTATATGGCCGGGTGGATTTCATTCTGCATGACCGCACGCCCTATGTTCTGGAAATCAACACCCTTCCCGGCATGACGGCCACATCGCTGATTCCGCGCAGCGCGAAGAGCATCGGACTGGGTTACCAGGAACTGGTGGAGAAGATCATACAGGTTTCCCTGGCCCGGCGTGATTTCGAGCGCTCCCTGGACACGCGGGAGATCTAAGCCGAAGCCCGGTTTCTGATTTCCATCAGTACAAACCGGAAAGAGCAGCCCTCAAGACGCGACGCTCTTAAACAAGCCATAGAAAATACAGCTCTGCCGCTGAGCGGCAGAGCTGTATTTTCTTGGTGGTGTACGGTATCCGAAATTTGCAGATCTTCGCTTTGTTAGCGGCTTTCCGGGGCAAGACCGGCCCGGGCATAAGCCAGGACGAGATCCAGGGTTGCCTGCATGGAATCGATGTGGGTGCGTTCATAGCCATGGGAGGCAAAAACACCGGCGCCGATGAGACCGGTGCGGAGATCGTGGCCCGCTCTCAGCGAGGCGGAGGCATCGGATCCGTAGTAAGTGTAAATGTCCACTTTGTAGGGAATGGCCTGATCCTTGCACAGCTTCACCATCCGTTCCTTGATGTCCAGATCGTAGGGACCGCTGGAATCCTTGGCGCAGATATTGACGGCAAACTCGGAGGAGTTCTGACCGTTGCCGGGTGCTCCCATGTCAACCGCGATGAATTCACGGACCTGGGAGGGAACGCCGGCGGCTGCGCCGTGACCGACTTCTTCGTAGGTGGAGATGAAGAAATACAGGGTATTTTTGAGGGTTTCAGCCTTCAGGGCCTGAATCGCTTCCAGGAGGATGGCCACGGAAGCTTTGTCATCCAGATATCTGGTCTTGATAAAACCATTGGGGAGAGCCGTAAAGCGGGGATCCACGAACACAAAGTCACCCACCTCGATGCCCAGTTTCTCAACATCTTCCTTGCTCTCCACCTTTTCATCCAGGATCAGTTCCGTGGTATCCTGGGTGCGTTCGGTTTTGGAAACATCGCCGCCGTCAATATGCACCGAGGGCTTGGTTCCCTGGAAGGTTCCGCTGATGCGGCGGTCCTCGGCGGTGCGAACCAGACAGTTCTCAGCATCCAGACTGATCCAGGGGCAGCCGCCCAGCATGGAGACTTTCAGCCGGCCGTTGCTCTTGATTTCCTTAACCATGGCTCCCAGGGTATCGACATGAGCTGAGAACAGAATGGCTTCTTCAGACTGTCCCGGCAGCTTGGCCAGGATGGCGCCTTTATTGAGCCGCCAGATTTCCAAACCGGATTCTTTGATTTTTCCTTCGATGTAGGGCAGTATTTCGCGGTCATAACCGGTCGGGCTGGGTATTTCAATCAGCTCGCGCAGTTGTTCAATCATTTGGTTGTTCATATGTCACCTCGAGTTTGAAATTGATTTCTCTGTCCATTATAGCAAACGGCGGATGAGTGAAAAGGCATTTCCTGAGGGCACTCCGTCTGGTATTCGGCTTCCCGGAGGGCACAGGGTGTCTTCCGGGAAGCTGGTTTGCCTGTTGTCCCAACGGTAATTTGAAAACCGGAAAATATCTGTATAATAAATTATATAAACTGTCACTTTGTAGTTCTTTAGTAACAAATTCTTGACCGTACAGGAGTATATTGATAATATAATAATTCTTCGATGGACTTCGAGTGGGCTGCCCAAGCGATCCATTGGTTGTGATTTGCATTTATTCTATGTTATTGGAGGAGATCACCAGTGAAACCTGCTCGTATTTTGACACTTACCATTCTTTGCGGCGCTCTTTTGAGCGGCTGTCAGGGAATGAGTTCCCTCATAACCGGTCCGCAAGGGTCCTCTTTGCCCGGTCAGACTCAGGGATCCGCTTCGGGGCACACTTCAGCTGCCGGGACGATTCCGGGTCAGCAGACTCCGGGTCAGACCTCATACCCTGCCAGCATCCCCGGATCGATCCCCGGAACCGTTCCGTCGACGACACCCGTCGCTACCAAGTCGGAGTCAGAACTTCTGGTGGAGCAATGGGGTGAAAAAATTTATCCCGGGATCGTTATTTCCGGCATTAAGGTGGGCGGGCTGACCTATGCCGAAGCAGAGGCCAAAGCCAATGAAATCACCACCCGGGTTCTGGCCCGGACGATTCCGTTTACGGTGGGAACCAGGAAATTTGCGCCAACCCAGAGCCAGCTCGGGCTGAGTGTTTCGTTCACCGCGGCCCTGGCTTCCGCCCAGGCCGCCTACCGCGATCTGAGCGTGGAGGAACGGGCACAGATGATCCGGACGGCTCCGGAGCTTCGCTTTGAACTTGAATTGACCATGAATGACGGCGTCCTTTCAAACTATGTCAATAAAGTTGCCGATCAGGTCTACCGCAAGGCGACCACTCAGGTTACCGGGCTGAGCCTGCTCAAGCAGACCCTCATTGACAAGCTGGACGGCATGATTCGTTATACGACCAAGTCCTCTGCCAGCTTCAAGGCATCGGTCAAGACCACGCCGAAGCTTGTTGCCGGAGTCAAGGAGGGCCAGGCGATTATCGCGAAGGGTACCTCCCGCTACAGTGAAAGCCTGATTCCCCGCGCCCATAATGTCCGGCTTGCTACCAAACGCATCAACGGCACTGTGGTTCAGCCCGGAGAAGTCTTTTCTGTGCTGCGAACCATCAAAGCTCCGATCGTTGCCAACGGTTACCGGATCTCTCAGGTTTATTCCGGGGACAGTCTCGTAGAGGGCTCGGGCGGCGGTGTCTGCCAGGTTTCATCCACTCTCTACAATGCGGTGGTGCGGGCTGGTCTTGAGCTGGTGGAGCGCCACACCCATTCCTTCTCCGTACTCTATCTGCCCTATGGCATGGACGCCACAATCTATGCGCCGTCGCTTGATTTCAAGTTCCGCAACACCCTGGATTATCCCATTACCATCAAGGGAACCGCGGTGGACGGCCGAGTTACCTTCAGTATTATCAGCGACGAAGACGCCATGGGCGGCATCAGTTACAAGTTCACCCAGACCAATATCGTGGAAGGGGAGAAGCATTGGAAGATCAAGTACACGGATGATCTGGACAAAGGCGAAGAGGAAATTCTGGTTTATCCCCATCCCAAAGCGTCTGTCACCGTCTGGCGCAAGACCTACAAGGACGGCAAGCTGATTAAAACCATCCTGTGGGATAAAGTCAGCTACCGGGAACTGGTCGGAGTCAAGCGTGTCGGCCGGTAGCAGTTGATCACCGGGCCGAACCGGATCCAGATTCAAACTTTTTGTAAATACAGGAGCAAAAGACTTTCGATCCCTCATTTCACAGGGTTCGGAGGTCTTTTCTCAAGACCGGGTTTCTTTGGCGGACAACAGCGCAACTGCTATAATGAAGGGGAAAACCTTCTTTGGAAGGAACCGGGCAAAACCCTGCATAAGTGAGGGAGCCCGGAGACCGGATCCCGTACCATCCATTCGGAACGGTCTGCCGCCCGCGGTCCTGTTGTTCGATTAGGGGAGCTCGAACTCCTATTTTCTTTGATGCTCCCGCTCTGTTCCGTCTATTGTCTATCATGATCTGCTGCCTGGTGACCAGATCTCCCCGGGGAGTGCTCCCTGGAAGCTGACGTCACTATACCTTCTGCCGCATGAATTGTGCATTAGAGGATGAACGCATTGGAAAATATCATCGTACAGCGAATTTTAGCCAACGTCCGCAAGGTCATCGTCGGCAAGGACAACGAAATCATCGATATCCTCAAAGGAATCCTCTCCGGAGGTCATATTCTGATTGAGGATCTCCCGGGCCTGGGCAAGACGACCATTGTCAAAGCCCTGGCGCGTACCATGGACCTGAGTTTCTCCAGGATTCAGTTTACGCCGGATCTGCTGCCGTCGGATATTACTGGCATCTCCATCTACAACCAGAAGGAGATGAACTTTGAGTTTCGACCCGGTCCGGTGTTTGCCAATCTGGTCCTGGCCGATGAGATCAACCGGACCTCACCGAAAACCCAGTCCGCTCTGCTGGAGGTCATGGAGGAAACCCAGGTTTCAGAAGGGGCTGTGTCCTACCAGCTGGAGAAGCCGTTTGTGGTGCTGGCAACCCAGAATCCCATTGAGTATGAAGGGACCTTCAATCTGCCGGAAGCCCAGCTGGACCGGTTTATGATGAAGACGTCCATTGGCTATCCCGATAAGGAACAGGAGATGAACATCCTGAAGAATTTCCGGGTGAGGAATCCGCTGGATGAGCTGGAGCCGGCTGTGACCCGGCAGGATATTCTGCACCTGATGGATCAGGTGCGCCAGGTGGAAGTGGCTGACGCCATCAATGACTACATTGTGCGGCTGGCGGAAGAAACCCGGACGTCCAATTACCTGACCATCGGAGTGAGTCCCAGAGCTTCGCTTGCCCTGATGCGCCTGTCTCAGGCTCAGGCGCTGATTGAGGGGCGGGACTATGTGATCCCGGAGGATGTCAAATACAATGTCATGCTCTGCTTCCCGCACCGGGTCAAGCTTTCCTCCCAGGCCCGCGGCCGGACCCTGACGGAAATCGACGTCATCGCCGCCATTGTCAATTATGTCAAGGCTCCCCGCTAGCGCGGCGCGGTCAGAGGAAACGCTATGAAAATCGATCTTCGCTATGTTTTTACGGCCGGTCTGGCAGTGCTGTTTTCTCTCAGCGTGGGCGGCTATGTCGCCAATACGCTGGCGATGCTGTCCGTTCTTCTCCTGGCGGCTGCCCTGCTGCAGATTCTGCTGTTTTCCCGGGCGCTCCGGGTGGAGCTGGTCGAACCCCAGGGCAGGCTCGAAGCGGGAGAGAAAATCCGCCTGGCCATTAATCTGGAAAATCGCGGGTTCATGAACATACCCTATATCCGGTCCGACGCGGAGCATCTGGGGGATCACCGGGTGATCTCGATTCCGGCCAGAGACCGGGCCAGTCTGCCCTATGACTTTCGTCCGCAGGTGCGTGGCATCCTGGATGTGGGCACCGTTGAAGTCGGCGTTTCGGATGTCTTGAATATTCTGATCCGCCGCCGCCGGATCGAAACCCATCCGGTTAAAATCTATCCGGCCGTCCGCTCGGACCGGACCCGGGAACTGGCGCTGGATACCGTGGGCGAAGGGTCTTTGTTCCGGACGTATTCCCGGGAAAATCCCTATGTGGTCCGGGAACTGCGCCGCTATCAGCCGGGGGATTCCTTCCGCAAGATCAATTGGAAGGTGTCGGCCCGATACAATGAACTTCTGGTGCGCCGCGGCGAGACCACTCAGGAGAAGGACATCCTGATCATTCTGGATATGAACGAAAAGATCCTGCAGATGGATCCCGAGGGGATCTACGAAAACGCCCTGGTGACGGATGCGCTCAGCCTGTCGCGAGGTCTGCTGGAAGAAGGGATCCCCCATGGCTTTATCCGCACAGATTCAAGACATCCCTTCTTTGATATTTCGACCATGGAAGTGTTCAGCCAGCTGGAAGAGGATCTGCTGACACAGAAGGCCGATGCCCGGGAACCGCTGGCGGAGTTCATCGCGGAGAAGAAGGAGTTTCTCCATGAGCGGGGGACCCTGCTGTTTTTCACCCGGCCGCTGTCATCGGATCTGGAAGCCTGTGAACAGCTGATCCATGAACGCAACGAAGTGGTGGTGTTTGCACCTCAGCTTGGAAAAAGCGGGGCGGAGCTGTCGGGCAGCCGCCTGATTCTGAAGGAACTGGAGGGACCCGGCTATGAAATGGCTTAAGAATAACCGGGTGAAGGTGCTGGTCCTTCTGATTCACAGCCTGATGCTGGCCAAACTCCTCATGGATGCCTATGAGGTGCGGCGCGCGGATCCGTTTGGCTATCTGCCGCCGCTTCTGGGCGTGGCGATCCCTGTGCTTCTGATCGGGATCGGCCTGGCCGGTCTGCTTCGCGACCTGAAGCCGGTTTACGGCCTGTTCCTTCTGATCGGGGCACTCTTCCTCTGGCAGACCTATCAGTATGATACCGGGGAAATAATCCGCTCGGTTCAGGGCATCAATGACAAGCTCAGCGCCTCGCGGCCCCTGGTGTATCAGGATTTTGCCTATCTCCTGGAAAATATTGTGATCCTGGTGCTGGCGCTGTCCTTTCTCACGATCTATGCCTATCCCTGGAATCTGCTCCTGACGGATCTGGCATTCCTGTTCTTTTTATGGGCGGTGGACAGTCTGACCGATCCTGCCGCCGTCCTGACGTCCTTTGTCTTTCTGTGGGCGTTTGTGCTGGTCCATGAACGAATTCTGGCCCGTGACGCCGAGTACGCGACGTTCCGGGTTCACCGGATTGACGGGCGGGCGCGGATGCTGCAGGGAATCGCCATCGCGCTCTGTCTGGGACTGATTGCGATGAGTGCAGTTCCAGACCGCAAGGGGACCTATTACGAAAAAATCTGGATGAAAGCCAATGATTACCTCATGCAGGATGATTTTCTGCCGGGCAATTATTTTCTGGATGCCTTTTCTTTAAGTCGAACCGGCTATCAGGACTCCTCCACCCGACTGGGCGGGAATGTCACGCTGGATCAGTCCATTGCCCTGCGCCTGGCCGAAGACATCCCCGAGTACCTGCGCGGCAATACCAAGCGGGTCTATACCGGCCGCATCTGGGAAAAGAGTGATTTCCTTTACCGAACGGACAACGCCGCCTCCAGCCTGGTGACCCAGGCCTACCGCAGCGCGGCGCAGAAACGACTGACTGTCCTTCCGGAGGAACTGCTGACCTCCTCGCTGTTTGTTCCGGTTTATCCCGGATCGGTGACACTGTCTGACCGAAGCCGCGACAACCGCATCTATTACAGCATTCAGGACCAGACCTTCATGGTCAGCGAAGAACAGGCTGACCCCTATACCGTGGTCTACTATGACCAGGAAGCGGTGGAGGACTATGCAATGGCCGCCGTCGATCCGGCAGTGCCGGAGGACCGGCGGGATTACCTGCAGCTGCCGGATACCATAACCCAGCGCACCGTTGACCTGGTGGAAGACATTGTGGGGGATCGGGAGGATCCGGCGGAAAAGATGCTGGCGCTGACCACCTATCTCAGGGATAATTATGAATACACGCTTTCCCCGGGCTCGTTCCCGGAGGGGGATTTTGTGGACCACTTCCTGTTTGAGGTCCGGGAAGGGTACTGTGTTTACTATGCCACGGCTCTGACCGTAATGCTGCGGATTGCCGGGATTCCGGCCCGTTATGTCGAGGGATTCCGGGTGTCGTCGGAAGTGGACACCCAGGGCAATCGCCTGGTGCGGAATTCGGATGCGCATGCCTGGGCTGAGGTTCTGACCGATCCGGAACGCGATCTCTGGACGATCTGGGATGCCACGGGGACTGCCCGGGAACACGGGCAGACCGGCGGTGGCACCGGTTCGAATCCAACTCCGACGGAACCCGGCGGGACGCCTGCAACGACTCCGATCCGAACCCTGGCCGAGGACACGCTGCCCGATACCACCCCGGGCAACGGAGCCGCCCCCACGCCCGGAGAAACCACCAGTGAACGGAACCTGCCTCCCTGGCTGTCTGTTTCCTGGATCGGACTGATCAGCCTGGGCGGACTGATCCTGTGGAAAAAACAGCGTGTGAAGCGACTGCTGGAAGATCCCGGGGATCAGGCTTTCCTGGACTTCATCATCCGGCTGCTGAAGGAATCCGGTCTCGAAATCACCGAATCCCAGACCCTGTCCGAAATAAGCCGGCGCATTCCCGATCATGACCTGCAGCGTCAGTTCATCCGGTACGGGGAAGCTCATTATAAGGCACGCTACGGGTCGACACCCCACAGCGTTGCGGCCGCCGTTCGGGCCCGGCTTCTGGAGGAGACCCTGCGCTATCACCGAATCACCAGTTCCAGAACGCGCCATCTGCTGCGGCGCTGGATCCTGTGATATCACTGAAGCCGTCCTCCGGGTCCAGGGAGCTGAATCAGCAGGAAACTCAAACCTCCCTGAACCGTCAGACTGGTCAGGAATACCAGGGCAGCCGGCATCAGTACAACAGGCTCGAGGACATCAGCGTTGCAGATGACAAAAGAACTAGCTGATTAAGGCAATGCCTTCATTCAAACAACGATCTGCAGGGCGAATATCGATCTGCAGGACACCTAATGATTTGCAGGACACATCGAGACCTGCAGAGACAAAGACCTAAAAACACGAGAGGAATCAAGAACAACTATGGTAAAACTGATCTGCCTGGACATCGACGGAACCCTCCTGGATCCGGAACTGAACATATCAAGGGAGAACCGGGAGGCAATCCGCCTGGCGCAGGAGCATGGCATCGCTGTTACGCTCGCTACGGGACGAATGTTTGCCTCTGCCCTGATTTACGCCAGAGAGCTTAAGCTTGATGTGCCGCTGGTGACGATGAACGGAGCCCTCATTAAGCATCCCTTCACCCAGGCCAAGCTGCATGAACTCCGCCTGGGCAGGCGGGAGCTGGGTGAGGTGATCGCGAAGATTACATCGGCCGGATATCAGCCCAATTTCTATGATGAATTCAATCTGTATGCCGGCAGCGGCTTGCAGCGCTATTACGACAACCGCATTCTGGCCAGCCTGGATCCAAGATATCGCATTGTGGAAATGGGGGGAGAGTTCTCCTACCAGGATCTGATGGACCGCTACGGTGATCAGGTGCTGAAGGGGATTTTCTTCCCGTCATTGGAGGATAAGGAGCCCCTGCGGGCTGCTCTTCAGGAGATCGGCTCCATCGCGGTGGTATCCTCTGCTTCCACCAATCTCGAAATAACGCATCACGAGGCCGACAAGGGCCGGGGGATCCGGCTTCTGGGAGAATCCATGGGGATCAGCCCTGAGGAAATCATGGTGATCGGGGACTCGGAGAATGACCGCACGATGCTCGAAGCGGCCGGCTATTCGGTTGCCATGGGCAACGCCTCAGCCTCAATCCAGGCTGCGGCCAAATTTGTGACTTTGGACAATACTCAGCACGGGGTGGCTCGCGCCATCCGGGACATCGCTCTAGGAGGACTATGATAAATATCGTATTGTACCAGCCGGAGATTCCGCAGAATACCGGCAACATTGGCAGAACCTGCGTCCTGACCGGATCCCGGCTTCATCTGATCAAGCCCCTGGGATTCGAAATTTCCGACAAGCAGATCCGGCGGACCGGTCTGGATTACTGGAAGGATGTGGATCTGGAAATCCATGAGAGCTGGCAGGATTTTTGCGCCAGGTATCCTGAGGCAGTCATCTATGCCATCAGCACCAAGGGCAGCCGATATTACCATGACGTTGCCTATCAGGATGGGGATTTCATTCTGTTCGGGCGGGAATCCAGCGGACTGCCGGATGAAATCCGAAACTGCCTGGCAGACCGTCTGATCCGACTTCCCATGATCCAGACCAGTACCCGGTCGCTCAATCTCTCTAATACCGTGGCAGTTGTTGCCTATGAAGCGATGAAGCAGCTGGGCTTTCCGCAGATGAAGTAGCCTGTATCCTTTCTTGAATCGATGAAGTCCCTTGTGGAAGCCTCTCGAACCGCTGATACACTGAACTCGAGCAGGTGAAGCAGGTCAGGCAGGTGAAAAAGGTCGAGCAGGTGATAAAGGTCGAGCAGGTGAAGCAGCTGAAGCAGATCAAGCAGCTGAAGCAGATCAGGCAGATCATGGAGATCATGGAGATTATTGAGATGATTCAGACTGTTGCGGCCGCTGTCTCAGTCAGAGGAAAAGTAATTGATATTCTTCGGAAACAGCGCGCGAGCAGGATGGTATGGGTTTCCCGATTGAAAGAATTCGTGACAGAGTTACTCAGCTATTGTATGATTAATGTATATACACAAGATTCATCGCAATATTAGTAACAAATTATATCAAAAGATGAGAAGGAAGAAAAAAATGGGAAATAATTTATTGATTGCTCAATCCGGAGGTCCGACTTCGGTCATCAACGCTTCCCTGGCCGGAGCCATCCGGTCAGCGATGGCCAGTCCGGCTATCGGCAAGATTTATGGCGCGCTGCACGGTCTGGAAGGTGTGCTGAAGAATCAGATTATTGATGTGGAGAGCGCCTTTGCCCAGGAGGAGGCTTTTGAGTGTCTTAAGCGGACTCCGTCCATGGCGCTGGGCTCCTGTCGCTTCAAGCTGGCCAAGGAACCGGATGATAACTATGAATCCATTGCCCGCCGTCTGCGGGAGCTGGAAATCGGCTATTTCATGTACATTGGCGGCAATGACTCCATGGATACGGTGAACAAGCTCTCCAATTACTTCGAGGAATCGGGGATGGAGATCAAATGCATCGGCATTCCCAAGACCATAGACAATGACCTGGTGGAAACTGATCACACACCGGGATATGGCTCTGCGGCCCGATTCGTCGCCCACAGCCTGCGCGAGATCTTCTGTGACGCCTCGGTGTATGACCGGAATTCCGTCACCATCGTCGAGATCATGGGCCGTAACGCCGGCTGGCTGACCGCCGCGTCGGTACTGGCCCGGAATGAAAAGTTCAATGCGCCGCATCTGGTCTATCTGCCGGAAGTTCCCTTTGACCGGGAGCAGTTCGTAGAACGGATCAAGGAGATGTCGCAGCAGCAGAAGGTTATTGTCGTGGCCGTCTCGGAAGGCATTAAGTTTGCATCCGGTGAATATGTCAATGTTCAGCCCAAATCGGAATTTGATTCCTTCGGCCACGCCGCCTTGTCCGGTTCCGGACGCTACCTGGAAGACATTGTCCGCAAGGAGTTCGGATTCAAGACGCGAACCATTGAATTCAGCCTGCTGCAGCGGTCGGCCGCCCACCTGTCCTCGGATGTGGATGTGGAAGAAGCTTATGCCTGCGGCGAGAAGGCCGTGGAGTGTGCCGTGGCCGGAATGAACCGCGTCATGGTGACGATGCAACGAGTCAGTTCCGATCCTTACCGGGTAGACTATGTGCCGATGGATGTCGCCAGAATCGCCAACCGGGAGAAACCGATTCCCCGGGAGTGGATCTCCCCGGACGGTACGGACCTGACACAGGAGTTTGTGGACTACGCTCTGCCGCTGCTGGGAAGCGATCCGCTGCCGGAATTCTTCCTGTTCGACAAGAGCAAAACCCTTTGAAAACAGGGCGAATAAACAGCAGATTTTTATTATTTGAATCATAATAATTTGAGAGGGAGTTTAAGTTTTGTTACGTTAATTTGTTTCGCTCTGTGCTATAATCAAGGTGAATGTTAAACCTATTTATATACAGGAGGGTAGAATTCAATGAACAAGAGAATCACCGCGGTCGTCGCATCCATGATGATGATGGCCACCATCGTGGCCGGATGCAAACCGACCACACCAACCACTACTCCGGCAGGAACACAGACTTCGACAACAACACCGGTCAGCAAGTCGGACGTTACCGGAAAATCAGTGGGAATGTCTACGGATGAAGGCGGAAAGGGCGACAAGTCCTTCAATGACGCCGGTATTGCCGGTCTGGATAAGATCAAGAGTGAATTCGGATTAAACTATGATCTGATCGAAACCAAGGACCCGAGCCAGATTCAGCAGAACCTGGAAACCATCGTATCCAAGGATGAAATGGCCGTTACCGTCGGATTCAAAATGATGGATGCCGTTAAGCTGGTTGCGACCGCCAATCCGGAAAAGAAATTCCTTCTGGTTGATGGAGTGGTCGATCTGCCTAACGTCAAGAACGTTCTTTTCAAGGAACATGAAGGTTCCTTCCTCCTGGGCGTCATCGCCGGAATGATGACCAAGACCAACAAAATCGGCTTTATCGGCGGTATGGAAGGCGAAGTCATCGGACGGTTTGAGTCCGGATTTGCAGCCGGTGTCATGAGCGTGAATCCCGAAGCCGGAAAGCTTCTCGTTCCCCAGGGCAACGCAAAGCACGGTGAATTTGTCAGCTACGCCGGAAACTTCTCGGATGCAGGCAAGGGCAAAGAAATTGCCAAGGAAATGTATGGCCGCGGCGCTGACGTCATTTACCACGCAGCCGGCGGAGTCGGCATCGGACTGTTCGACGCAGCTCAGGAAGTCAAGAAATACGCCATGGGCGTTGACTCTGACCAGGCTCTCCTGCTCCCGGACAAAGCAGATGTCATCCTCGTTTCCATGTTGAAGCGGGTAGACGTTGCTGTGTACAACGCAGTAAAATCCTACATTGACGGTACGTTCAAGAACGGCGTGGAAAACCTGGGACTCAAGGAAGACGCAGTTGGATTGTCTGATACAATCCATCCCGATCTGAAAGCCAAGCCAGAAGTCCTGACTAAGGTTGATGAATTTAAGCAAAAGATCGTCGGCGGATCCCTGGTGGTTCCGGCAACATTGGAAGAACTTAAGACCTTCAAGCCCTAACAAGACTTGATCCAATCGAATTAGATTTGATGGAACGTCGGATGGATTAACCATCCGACGTTCTTTTACGTTATAATTAAGTTAAGAACCAATTGAAACGGAATAATATTCCAAGGGGTGCGATAATGGAAAAAGTAATTGAAATGAAGGGAATCACCAAAGTTTTTCCGGGTGTCGTAGCCAATGACAAAGTGGATTTTGATTTGAACAAAGGAGAGATCCATGTTCTTCTGGGAGAAAATGGCGCTGGAAAGACGACGCTGATGAATGTCCTGTACGGACTCTATCAGCAGGAAGAAGGCAAGATTTTTGTCAATGGCAAGGAGCAGAAGATCACCAATCCGTCCAAGGCGATCGAGCTGGGCATCGGCATGATCCATCAGCATTTCATGCTGGTCGATATCTTCACGGTGACTGAGAACATCATTTTGGGCAATGAACCGATGAACGGTCTTCAGGTTGATCTGGACAAAGCCCGGGAAGATGTGAAGCAGCTGGCAGACCAGTATGGCTTCAATCTGGATCCCGATGCCCTGATCAAGGACATCACGGTCGGCCAGCAGCAGAAGGTTGAGATCCTGAAGGCGCTTTACCGGAAGACCGACATCCTGATTCTGGATGAACCCACGGCGGTTCTGACGCCGCAGGAAATCGACGAACTGGAGATCATCCTGCGCAACCTGACGCGGGAAGGCAAGTCGGTTATACTCATTACCCATAAACTCAAGGAAATCATGAAGATGAGCGACCGGGTAACCATTCTCCGGCTGGGCAAGGTCGTGGGGCAGGTACTCACGAAAGATACGACCATTCCGGAGCTGGCTGAACTGATGGTGGGCCGTCAGGTCAAGCTGTCCGTGGACAAGGAACCTCATGAAGCCGGGGACGAGGTACTGGTGGTATCGAACCTGAACTACAAGGATGAGCGCGGGGTGGCTAAGATCAAGGATCTGTCCTTCTCCGTGCGTCGCGGCGAGATTCTCGGCATTGCCGGCGTTGACGGCAACGGCCAGCAGGAACTGGTGGAGATTCTCACCGGCCTGATCAAAGCCGACTCCGGCAGCGTTCGGCTGAACGGTCAGGAAATCCTCGGATTCAACGCGGACCAGGTCATCCGGGCAGGCATGTCGAACATTCCGCAGGACCGGCACAAACGAGGCCTGGTGCTGCAGCTTCCACTGTATGAGAATGCCATTCTCGGACAGCATCGCGAGAAAAAGTTCAACAAGGGCATCTCGCTGGATTACGCAGCCATCAAGGAATACACCCGGGGTCTGATCAAGGATTTCGACATCCGGACCCCCAATGAATCGGTTCCCGCCCGAAGTCTTTCCGGCGGAAATCAGCAAAAGCTCATCGCAGCCCGCGAAATCTCAAAGGATCCAGCGGTGCTGATTGCGTCCCAGCCCACCCGGGGTCTGGATGTCGGAGCCATTGAGTATATCCATAAGCGCCTGATCCGGGAGCGGGACGCTGACAAGGCTGTCATCCTGGTTTCCCTGGAACTGGATGAAGTCATGGATCTGTCCGATCGCATCAGCGTCATCTATGGCGGGCATATCAGCACCACCATCGACCGGGCCGACGCGACGGAAAACAAACTGGGCATTCTGATGGCCGGAGGTACGCTGGAAGCTGCCTCAGCCGCCGCAGTGCCCGCCCAGCCACCCGTCTCAGAAGTCATGGTGCAAGCCATTCAACCGGAACCGAAGGAGGTCAGCCATGGAACAGAAAAATAAGGCTCGCTCATTGGAGCAATTCCTGCCGCTGATTACTCCGGTGGCTTCGCTGGCCCTGGCTCTGGTCATCTCCCTGTTTGTGGTGTACTACACCATTCCGGACATTTCACTGGGCGATTCCGCCAAGTTGTTCTTCTCTTCGCTGCTGGAAGCGAACTTTAAGAATACGAAGGCCGTCTCTGACTTCCTGGTCAATACCACTCCGCTGATCTTCACCGGACTGGCCCATACGCTGGCATTCCGTTCCGGACTGTTCAACATCGGTGTCGAGGGTCAGTTCACGGTGGCAGCCATCACCGCAGCCGCTCTGGGGCTCATCCCGGGGCTGCCGATGATCGTCCATATCCCGCTGGTCATCGCCGGAGCCATTCTGGCCGGTGCCCTCTGGGCATTCATTCCCGGCTTCTTCAAGGCGACCCGCGGGACCAATGAAGTCGTCAACACCATCATGATGAACTACATCGCCATGCATGTGTACAACTACATCGTCAAGAATCCACTGAAGGTTCCCAACACCGTAGCCACGGAAACCATTCAGTCCTCCGCTTTCCTCTATCGATTCCTGGGCGACCGGTATCGGGTCAATTTGGGCCTGTTCCTTGCCATTGCCTGCGCCTTTGGCGTCTGGTACTTTATGAGCTACACCAAGAACGGCTTTGAACTCCGGGCCACCGGCCTGAATATGTACGCAGCAGAATACGGCGGCATTAACCGCAAGCGCAACATCATCCTGGCAATGGTGCTCTCGGGCGCCCTGGCCGGCTTGGCCGGCGCGGTCCAGATCATGGGGCCGGAGCATTCAGCCAAGGAGCTGTCCATGTTCGCCGGATTCGGGCTCAACGGCATCGCCGTAGCGCTGCTGGCCAAGTCCCATCCGCTGGGCGTTTTGCTTTCAGCCATGCTGTTCGGAGCCCTGATCAATGCCGGACCCTACATGCAGCTGAACGGAATCTCCAAGGATATCGGCTATATTGTCCAGGCTCTGGTTATCCTGTTCGTAGCGGCAGACCACATCTGGAAAATCCTGCTGGATAAGAGAAAGAAAAAGGAGGCAGCCAAAAATGGAAAATAACTCATTGCCTTTCCTGGTAGCGTTTTTGGCTGCCACTCTGCGCATTGCCACCCCGCTGATCCTGACTTCCCTGGGCGGCGTACTCAATGAAAAATCAGGCGTCACCAACATCGGTCTGGAAGGCATCATGATCATGGGCGCTTTCTTCGCCGTGGTAGGATCCCAGTATACCGGCAATGCCTACATTGGCCTGGCATCGGGAATTATCGCCGGAATTGTCACGTCGGGCATTCACGCCTTCCTGTCCATCAACCTCAAATCTGACCAGGTTATCTCCGGTACGGCCATCAACACGCTGGCCTCGGCCATCCCGTCTCTGCTGCTCTGGATCCTCTTTGGAATGCAGAGTCAGTCGGAAGGGGTAGCCCGAATCGGCTATTCTCCGGCGGTTCGCAGTTTTCTGGGCGGAATTCCCGGGATCGGACCCTTCCTGCTGGAACTGAACTATATGGTCTTCGTCGCTCTGATTTTGGTTGTTGTGTTGACCTGGGTGATCAACAAGTCCCGCTGGGGACTGCGTCTGCGCGCTGTGGGTGAATATCCCAGAGCGGCGGATACTCTGGGAATCAGCGTCTTCCGGACGCGCTACCAGGCAGTGCTCCTGTCGGGTGTGCTGGCAGCCATCGGCGGAGCCTCTCTGTCCATCGTCTCGGGCAATGTGTACCGGGATGGCATGATCAACGGCCGCGGCTTCATTGCCATGGCGGCCATGATCTTCGGCAACTGGACACCCTTGGGGGCTTTGGGCGCTTCACTCCTGTTCGGAGCGGCGGAAGCCCTGCAGATTCGGTCCCAGGCCTTCGGACTGCCCATCCCAACAGAGGCTTACTACATCCTGCCGTATCTTCTGACCATGATTGCCATCACCCTGTTTGGCAAACGGTCGCATGCTCCGGCTTCTCTGGGGCAACCCTATGAGAAGGGGCAGCGCTGATCCGGGGTCTTGATCAATCGATTTCGAAAAGCTGCATCGCTGATGCGGCTTTTTCCTTTGGGATCAGAAGAAAAACTGATACACCAGAGGTTTTTCAGAAGCACCAATCTCTTCACGAATTGGATTGATTACAAAGTTATGCTTAATCTAACAATTGAATTATCGGAAAATTAAAAACAGGTAAATTTTTGTTTAATCCCAAAAGCTTTTTCAACAGTATGGTAAATATTCCGTCCCCACTGTGCGAACGTTTGCACATCGGGTACAATGTAAACATTAACATATTGTTAAAGGAGTTGAATTCATTTGAACGCACCAATCCTTATCGTCATTCTTTACATGATCGGCATGCTGGCCGTTGGTTTCTACACCAACAAGTATGCCATCAAGAGCAGTACCGACTACATGCTGGCCGGTCGGCGCATGGGAGTCCTCATGGTGGCAGCCTCGCTGTCCGCCAACAACGTGGGCGGCGGCTCCACTTTGGGCGTCGCAACCAGAGCCTTCGGCGTCTGGGGCTTATCCGCAGCCTGGTATGTCATCGCCGCTTCCGTCGCCATGATCCCCCTGGCCTGGTTTGCACCAAAAATCCGCAAAACCATGGCTGTGACCATCCCTGAAGTCGTCAATCGCCGCTTTGGCGATCTGGCAGGCAGCCTCACGGCCGTCCTGAATGTTCTGGCCTTATTCTTCCTGACTTCTTCCCAGATCCTGGCATCCGGAACCGTCGTCAACGCGCTGACGGGCATTCCTCTGAATGTCAGCATCCTGATTGCCGGTGTGGTCACCATCGCTTATACCACCATGGGCGGTATGATCGCGGATCAAATTACGGACTTAGTTCAATTCTTCATCATTCTCTTAGGTCTGGCCATTGCCCTGCCGTTCATCATCAACGGTGCCGGCGGCTGGGAAGTCATCTCCTCCAAACTGCCTCCGGTTCAGCTTGATTTCTTCAAGATCGGCTGGGTAACCATTCTTGGGCTGGTATTCAACTACTTCTGTACTTTCCTGTCCGGACCGGAAATGGTTTCCCGTTTCTCTTCCGCCAAGGATGAACGCGCCGCTCAGAAAGCATCCGTCCTGTCCGCAGTCCTTATGACCATGATGGCTTTCATCCCGACGATCATCGGTCTGGTCTCCCTGGCCATGGATCCGCAGCTGGACGGTGGAAAAGGAACCTCCGCCCTGATGTACGCGACCACTCACTTTGCACCGTCCTGGATCACTGGAATCGTTGCGGCAGCGATTGTTGCAGCCACCATGTCCAGTGCCGACTCCAACCTCCTCTGCGCTTCCACCATTATTATCCGGGATATCTACATGAAGTACTTTAACCCCAATGTGGAAGACAAGCGCATCATTTTCCTGACCCGCGCCAGCAACGTCGCAATCCTCGTCATCAGTATGGGTATTGCCATGTTCAAGGTCAACATCGTGACCATGAATCTCTTTGCCTTTGCCCTGCGCAGCGCCGGACCCTTCGCCGCCTATGCGTTTGGTCTGACGGTGCCCAAGGCTTCGAAACACTCCGGGCTGGTATCCATCATTGTCGGATCCATCGCCGTTGTGTACTGGCAGGTATACAATTCCACCCATCCGGTACTGCCGATTGTTTTCGGCTGCGCCATGGGTACCATCGCGTTCTTCGTCACAACGTTCCTTGAAAAGAACAATGTCGCTCCTTCTGCCTACGTTGAGGGCGAGAAATAGTTTCAGGAACTGGATCATCACAGGGCCGCCGACTCCAGCCGGAGTCGGCGGCTTTTCCGTTGACGCGGTCAGTTGGGCGAGCAAAAGGCTCTGAGATCGTGTCACCTTATTTCAAATCCGAAGTGGAAGATTGGTCTTTTGCCTGGCTTTGAGGCTATAATTAGAATAAGGTCTGCGGGCGAATCCCCCGCGACAGAACCGATGGACACAGTCCGCAGGGAGGGATGGCATGAAGATTTGTTTCGAGCGAAGGGCCTATGAAGGGGAAACGAGGGTGCTGACCTCATTTGCCAAAACGCGTGAGTTTTCCGATGAAACCACTATGGAAGAAGTGGTGGATCAGTATGTATATCAATACCTGTCAGTCCTGGAGCTGCCGGATCATCGCCAGGACTGGAATCTGATGGCAGTGCGCGACATGAGTTGTCAGGTTCTGGCACGGGTGCGCCAGGGCGCAGTCGAGGAGCTGGAAAGCGGTTCTATGACGGTCAGGGAGTACTTCGGCAATGGCGGTCCGGTGATGATTCTGGGAATGACGACAGCGACGGATCCGTGTCCGAAGGAAACTTCCGGCCAGCCGGGGCAGACCAACTGGAAAAACATCGAGATGCCGATCCGGATCGATACCAAGGATATTCAGATCCTGGCCCTGTTTCTGGCCCTGATCTCCATTGTTGCCTTCGTTATTCTGGTTCTGCATTATCAGAGGACCAAAGTTCTATTGGCCGAGCCGCTGATCACTGTCCTGGTCGGGATGGTGGCCTGCTATTTTACTCTGCTGAAAGGGCGCCGCATTACCTTTAAGCATCATGTCGTGGTCTACCGTAACCGGTTCAACCGCTACGAGCGGTTCACCCCGGAGCAGTTTGATCATGTGGAGTGGTTTCAGCCGGGACGCGATATTAAGTTTGTGTTCCGCTATGAAGAAAAGCAGCGCAATTTTATTTCCACCCGACTCAAGCATGACCTGCGTCTCATTATTTGGGCCAAAAGTCAGGGGATCCCGATTTATTCGTCCTACCCATAATACAGTGAAATCAGAAAATCCGATGATTTCAGTGAATCCAGATATTCAATGCAGCCAGAGATTCAGTGAATCCAGGATCAACCGACAGAATGAACAGCCAGAGCCTGAGGGCTCTTTTTTTGTTCCGTGCTGATGGCCGGTTGGTTTGGTTTCAATCCAGGCGAGGGGATCGCCCAGGCAAGATGATTTTTTGGCTTGGAATTGGCTCAGGATATCGTTTACTGCAATTAACAGAAACGCAAGAAAATGGATATTTCCTTCATAGTAAGTTAACATCAGGGGAAGAAAATCTTAATATTAAGGATTTACAATTAAAGTAATGCGGTTATAATTAAGGTGGGACGTAAATTAACAATCGGGACATAATATGTCCCAAAGGAGGCGGCGTGAACAGGATACTTCAATTGCAGCGAAAAATAATTCCTGAAGGCATCGAGCTTCTCGAACGACGATTTACGCTTCTGCGCACCATCCAGTCGGAGCAGCCCATCGGGCGGCGCACACTGGCTCAACGCTCCGGACTGACTGAACGGGTGGTTCGGTCCGAGACCGATTATCTGAAAAGCCGGCAATTCATCGATTTTGTGCCTCGCGGCATGATCATGACGCTGTCTGGAATCGATCTGCTCGAAGAACTGACCGCAATCATGCATGACTTTCTGGGACTCGAGGAAATAGCCGAGGTCCTGCGTAAGTCCCTTCATTTTAAAAAGGTCTATGTCATCTCCGGGGATTCGGATGAACAGCCGGAGACGTTGGATGAAATGGGGCGGAAAAGCTCTGAGCTGCTGGCCCGGATGATGAAGCAATATTCCGTTGTAGCCCTGACCGGCGGCAATACCATCAAGAAAATGGTGGAACAGTTTCCCGCCAGCCGGAACTATCCGGATGTCACAGTGGTGCCAGCCCGGGGCGGCGTTGGACGTCATTACGACATTCAGGCCAATACGCTGGTCGGACAGCTGGCTGACAAAATCGGCGGAAACTACCGGCTCCTGAATCTCCCGGATATGATCAGCGAAGCTGCCCTGGAAACGATGCTGAAGGAAAAGGAAGTACTGGAGACGATCCGGCTGATCCGCCAGGCTGACGTCGTCGTTGCGGGCATCGGCGATGCCATGACCATGGCTCGTCGGCGCAACCTGACCGAGGAAGAAACCAGAGAACTGCGACAAGCAGGAGCTCAGGGCGAGTTTTTCGGATCTTATTACAACCAGTCCGGCCAGATCGTCAAGCAGAATTTGGCGGTGGGGCTTTCCCTGGCGGATGTCCGCCAGTCCCGAGAAGTCATCGTACTGGCCGGCGGCTCAGCCAAAGCCCGGGCTATCCTCTCGGTGGACTTCAATGCCCTGGGAGCGACCCTGGTCACGGATGAGGGCGCAGCCCGAGAAATAATTGAACTGTCGAAAGACATGGCAATAAATCAAACAACAAAAGAAACACTCTAAACCATTCTGGGAGGGATAATTTATGGAACAAGTTAAAGTAGGCGTCAATGGATTCGGTCGAATCGGCAAGCTGGCCTTTTGGGCAGCGCTGGAAAATCCTGAAGTTCAGGTAGTTGCAGTCAATGACCCCTTTATGGATATTCCTTACATGAAGTACATGCTGACCCATGATTCCGTGCATGGCGGCTTCAAGGGCGAAGTCGAGGTCGATGAGGAGAACAGCTATCTCATCGTGAACGGAGAAAAGGTAAAAGTCTTCTTTGAAAAAGACCCTGCCGCCATCGACTGGGCATCAGCCGGGGCAGAATACATCCTGGAATGCACCGGGCTGTTCACCAAGTCCGAAGATGCCAGAAAGCATCTGGCCGGCGGAGCCAAGAAAGTCATTATTTCCGCGCCATCCGCGGATGCGCCGATGTTCGTCATGGGCGTCAATCAGAACACCTACACCAGTGACATGGACATCATCTCCAACGCGTCCTGCACGACGAACTGCCTGGCCCCCATCGCCAAAGTCCTTAATGACAAGTTTGGCATGCTCGAAGGTCTGATGACGACGGTCCACTCCACGACGGCTACTCAGAAGACGGTGGACGGTCCTTCCAAAAAGGACTGGAGAGGCGGGCGGGCCGCTTCCACCAACATCATCCCGTCATCCACCGGTGCGGCCAAGGCCGTGGGCAAGGTCATTCCGGAACTCAACGGCAAGCTGACAGGAATGTCCTTCCGCGTTCCGACCATTGATGTTTCCGTGGTCGACCTGACCTGCCGACTGGAAAAGCCGGCTTCATACGAAGACATCAAGCTGGCCATGAAAGAGGCATCAGAGGGTGAACTCAAGGGCATCCTGGGGTATACTGAAGATGAAGTGGTATCCACCGATTTCATCCATGACAAGCGGACCTCCATTTTCGATGCCAAAGCCGGAATTTCTCTCAATGACCATTTCGTCAAGGTGATTTCCTGGTATGACAACGAATGGGGTTACTCCAACAAGCTGGTTGATCTGACCGCCCATGTTGCAAAAGTCGACGCTCAGACCAAATAGCTAAAACCGAAAAGGGTGGGTCCGGTCTATAGCTGATGTTATATGCCGGACTCTTTTCAGGGATTGATCGGTTCCCGCCATAACTTGAGTCCATGCAGGAGGAAAATGTATGAATTACAACAAGAAAACTGTGGAAGACATTGATGTCAAAGGCAAGCGGGTTCTGGTCCGCTGTGATTTCAACGTTCCGATGAAGGACGGACAGATCACGGACCAGTCCCGCCTGGAAGGCGCGCTGCCGACGCTGCGCTACCTGTCCGAGCATGGTGCCCGCGTCATTCTGACGTCGCACCTGGGCAAGGCCAAGGGTCCGGATCCGTCCCTGTCACTGGCTCCCGTTGCCAAGGCTCTGTCAGAGCTTTTGGGACGCGACGTGAAGTTTGCCCAGGATGATGCCGTGGTCGGTCCCAATGCCCGGGCAGCCGCTGCCGCCATGGCTGACGGCGACTTGATTCTTCTGGAAAATACCCGGTTCCGGCCCGAAGAGAGCAAGAACGGGGAAGACTTTGCGAGGGAACTGGCTTCTCTGGCGGATGTCTATGTCAACGACGCCTTCGGCACGGCCCATCGCGCCCATGCTTCCACGGAAGGCGTGACAAAATTCCTTGATACTGCGGTTGCCGGCTACCTCATTGAAAAGGAGCTGAAGTTCCTGGGCGAGGCGGTAAACAATCCGGAACGTCCCTTCGTGGCGATTCTGGGCGGAGCCAAGGTTTCAGACAAAATCAACGTAATCAACAGCCTTCTGGAGAAGGTGGACACTCTGATCATTGGCGGCGGGATGGCCTACACCTTCCTGAAAGCTCAGGGCTACACCATCGGCAGCTCGCTGCTGGAGGCCGACCGGATGGATTATGCCCTGGAAATGGTGGAAAAAGCCAAAACCAAGGGCGTCAGCCTGCTTCTGCCGGTGGACCATGTTGTCGGGGCGAAATTTGCCGAAGATACCGAACCGGTCGTCACTCCGGATCAGAATATTCCCGAAGGCATGATGGGGCTGGACATCGGACCGAACACCCGGGAGCTTTTTGCCGATGCAGTCCGCACCGCCAAAACGGTCATCTGGAACGGACCCATGGGGGTGTTTGAATTCAAGAACTTTGCCCAGGGCACCATTGCGGTGGCGAAAGCCATGGCAGAGTCGGATGCCACCACGGTCATCGGCGGCGGCGATTCTGCCGCGGCAGCCAACCAGCTGGGCTTTGGCGATCGCATGACCCACATCTCCACGGGCGGCGGAGCTTCCCTGGAATTTCTGGAAGGCCAGGAACTGCCTGGTATTGCCGCATTAAACGATCGGGAGGAACTATAAGATGAGACGACCTGTCATTGCCGGAAACTGGAAAATGCATTACACGCTGCCGGAAGCTGTGAAAACGGCCAAGGAGCTGATTCCCCTGGTAGCAGACGCTGACTGCGAAGTGGTGCTGTGTGCGCCGTTTATCCATCTGCCGGAGCTGGTTTCAGCGACGGCGGGAACCAACGTGAAGATTGGAGCCCAGAACATGCACTTTGAGGAGAAGGGCGCCTTCACCGGTGAAATCTCTCCCGGAATGCTGGAAGATCTGGGGGTAGATTACGTCATCATCGGTCATTCGGAGCGCCGTCAGTACTTCGGTGAGACGGATGACACGGTCAACCGCAAACTCAAGGCGGCGTTCAACCATAAGCTGATCCCCATTATGTGCTGCGGCGAGACGCTGGAACAGCGCGAACAGGGCGAGACCGAGGAACATCTGGAACGTCAGGTCAAGGGTGGCCTGGCCAATCTGTCGCCGGAGCAGGTTCAGGAAATGATCATTGCCTATGAACCAATTTGGGCCATCGGCACCGGAAAGACCGCCACCGCCCAGGATGCCAATGACACGATCCATCTGATCCGCAATACCGTGGAACAGCTCTATGGCGAAGAGGTGGCACAGGCCGTGCGCATTCAGTACGGCGGATCCGTCAAGCCCGATACGATCCAAGAACAGATGGCGATGTCGGACATCGACGGCGCGCTGGTAGGCGGAGCTTCCCTGAAAGCTGCCGATTTTGCCGCCATCGTTCGCTACAACAAATAACCAAGGATAAACGGGCAAGGCCCGTAAAGGAAAGGAACCACATGAAAAAACCGGTTATGCTGCTAATTCTCGATGGCTTCGGGCTCAATGACAAAACGCTGGGCAATGCCGTGAGCGCAGCTTCGAAACCAAATTTTGACTATTACTGGAACCATTATCCCCATACCACGCTGAATGCTTCCGGGCTGGCGGTCGGCCTGCCGGAGGGCCAGATGGGAAATTCCGAAGTCGGCCACATGAACATTGGCGCCGGCCGGGTGGTCTATCAGGAACTGACCAGGATCTCCGAGATGATCAAGACCCAGGAGTTTTTCCGCAATCAGGCCCTGAACCACGCCTTTGACCAGGCGCTGGCCAGGGATGGCGCGGTTCATCTGCTGGGCCTGGTATCCGACGGAGGGGTACACTCCCATATTGATCACATCAAAGCGCTGATCCGGCTGGGCAAGGAGAAGGGGATCAAGAAGCTCTACCTCCATGCCTTCATGGACGGCCGGGATACGTCTCCGACCGCCGGGGCCAGCTATCTGAAAGAACTGCAGGATCTGATGGATCTGGAACAGACCGGTCAGATCGCGTCCGTCAGCGGGCGTTACTATGCCATGGACCGGGACAATCGCTGGGAACGGGTTGAACGGGCCTACACCGCCATGGTGCGCGGCACAGTCAATCAGACGCAGGATGCCATTGCCTATCTGGAAGCTTCCTACGAAAAGGACATCACCGATGAATTCATCGACCCGGTGACTGTAACGGCAGGCGGTGAGCCTGTGGGACTGATCACGAAGGGCGATTCGGTCATCTTCTTCAACTTCCGGCCGGACCGGGGACGGGAAATGACCAGAGCGCTCAATGACCGGGAATTCTCCGGGTTTACCCGGGACAACCTGGATCTGACCTATGTCACGCTGACCCAGTATGACCGCACGCTGGAAAACGTCGAGGTTGCCTACCTGCCGCAGGAACTGACCCATATGCTGGGCGAACTGGTGTCAGCGGCCGGCAAAAAGCAGCTGCGCATCGCCGAGACCGAAAAATACGCTCATGTCACATTCTTCTTCAACGGCGGCGTCGAACAGCCCATGGCCGGGGAGGATCGGATTCTGATTCCTTCACCGAAAGTGGCGACTTATGATCTGAAACCGGAGATGAGTGCCCCCGAGGTGACTGACGCAGTCATTCGAGCCATGGCCGAGACGGCCTATGACATGATTGTGCTCAATTATGCCAACTGCGATATGGTGGGGCATACGGGCGTATTCGAAGCAGCCAGAACGGCGGTGGAATACCTTGACGGCGCGATGAAGCGGGTCATCGACAACGTTCTGGAGCAGGGCGGATCGGTCTTCGTCACGGCCGACCACGGCAATGCCGAGCAGCTCATCGATTATGAGACCGGCGAGGTGTTCACCTCCCATACCATCAATCCGGTGCCGCTGATCTATATTACCAATGAACCGGCCAGGGAACTGCGCAATGACGGCATTCTGTCCGATCTTGCCCCGACCATGCTGGAAGAAATGGACATGGTGGTCCCTTCGGAAATGACCAGCAAATCCTTATTTAAACGAAAGATCTGATTCGATCCCAACGACGAGCTCACGGCCCTTGGCCGGTTACTCAATACAACAACGAAAGCAAGAGGTATAACAATGAAACAGTATGTAGAAATCATTGACATTTTCGCAAGACAGGTGCTCGATTCCAGGGCTTTCCCAACCGTTGAGGTGGAAGTTACTCTGGAGGACGGAACCGTCGGCCGGGCCGCCGTTCCATCCGGTGCATCCACCGGACAGTTTGAAGCAGTGGAGCTGCGCGACGGCGATGCCGATTATTTCAATGGCAAGGGTGTGCTCAAGGCAGTGGACAACGTCAATGAAGTGATCGCTCCGGAACTGATCGGAATGAATGTTCTGGATCAGCCGCTCATTGACAAGGTCATGATCGAACTGGACGGTACCCAGAACAAGAGCAAGCTTGGCGCCAACGCGATCCTGGGTGTTTCTCTGGCCTGCGCCAAGGCTGCTGCCGGATTCCTTGGCCTGTCCCTGTATGAATACATTGGCGGAGTCAACGCCAAAGTACTGCCGGTTCCGATGATGAACATCATGAATGGCGGAGCTCATGCCGACAACAACATCGATTTCCAGGAATTCATGGTGATGCCGGTTGGAGCAGAATCCTTCGCCGAAGCCATGCAGATGGGAGCCCAGATCTACGTTGCTCTGAAGAAAGTCCTGAAGGAACGCAAGCTGGCGACAGGTGTCGGCGATGAAGGTGGCTTTGCTCCTGACCTGGCCAACAATGAGGAAGCCATCAAGGTCATTCTGGAAGCCATCGAGAAAGCCGGTTTCGAGCCGGGCACCGATGTTATGCTGGCCATGGATCCCGCCGTTTCCGAAATCTATGAAGACGGTCATTACCATCTGGCCGGAGAAGGCCGTAAGCTGACATCCGATGAAATGGTGGATTATTGGGAAGACATCGTCACCCGGTATCCGGTGATTTCACTGGAAGACGGGATGGCAGAAGAGGACTGGGATGGCTGGAAGAAGCTGACCGAACGGATCGGAAAGAAAGTTCAGCTGGTAGGCGACGACCTGTTCGTTACCAACGTGGAACGGCTGAAGAAGGGCATTGACCTGGGCGTAGCCAACTCCATCCTGATCAAGCTTAATCAGATCGGTTCCCTGACGGAAACTCTGGAAGCCATTCAGATGGCCAACCGGGCAGGCTACACCGCGGTCATTTCCCACCGGTCCGGTGAAACCGAGGATACCACCATCGCCGATCTGTCCGTAGCAGTCAATGCCGGCCAGATCAAGACCGGAGCTCCGGCACGGTCCGAGCGGGTTGCCAAATACAATCAGCTGCTTCGCATTGAGGAAGAACTGGAAGAAATCGCCGAGTACAAGGGCCTGGATTCCTTCTTCAACATCAAGCGCTAAGTCAGTGACAGAGCCGGCGGTTCGAAGCTGTTCAAATTTTAGTCATTATTTGGACATGGTTAGTTCGAAATTAGCCGGCTTTCCTGCCTTATAATGAGAGTAAGTCAATTTACTATTACAGCACGTAAAGGTTGGAGGGAAAACAAATGGCATTAAGTGAAAAACTGCTGGATATGTTTAACCAGCAGATCAAGCATGAGTATGACTCAAGAAATGTTTATTTTGGCATGGAATCCTATTTAAGAGAACAGAACTGGGACGGCTTCGCCAACTTCTTCCACATTCAGGCGGAAGAGGAAATGGCACACTGCCGGTTCTTCATGGAATACATCGCCTTTGTCGGACATAAGTGGGAAATGAGAGAGCTCAAGGCTCAGACCAACGAATATGAATCCGTTCTGGATGTATTCAAGAAAGGTCTGGAACATGAGAAATTCATCACCGCCTGCATTAAGGACCTGTATGATCAGGCCGTTCTGGACAAGGATTACCATGCTCAGAAATTCCTCTCCTGGTACATCGAGGAACAGGCTGAAGAAGAAGACAACTTCACCACCTGGGTAGCCAAGCTGGAACGGGCTCAAACCGGACCAGGCCTGACCCTTCTTGATGGAGAGGCGGGTGCTCGGATGTTTAATCCCCCGGCAAATCCCCCGGTAAAACCTCTGTAATTAAAACGAATCGCCCGTGATTCAGGCGACAAAAACAGATCGGGCTGCCCTCTTGGGCAGCCCGATCTGTTTTATCCAGTAGCAGTTCGAAATTCGGATCGACTGATCGCTGAGACGGATCCCTATGCTTGATCCCAATGCCTGATCCCAATGCCTGATCCCAATGCCTGATCCCAATGCCTGATCCCAATGCCTGATCCCAATGCCTGATCCCAATGCCTGATCCCAATGCCTGATCACCGAAACTGATCGTTGAATCGGATCGGATAAATCAGGGGCCAGCGGGACAAGTCAGGGATTTATAGAGAAGAGAACCGTTCAATTCATCCGGTGTTACTCAAGCAGATGGTGAGATCAGGCTGTCAGATTCTGAAAGAATGACGCAATGGCGGCGAACAGATCACTGAAGAACTGAACAATGCGGTCCAGCAGGCCGGAAGCCTGGGCTTCGCCGTAGAGTTCCTTGGCCCGTTCAACAATATTGCCGGAGAGGTCTTTCAGCTGCGTGATAACTTCCGCAGAATTGATGGCATCCGTTTTTGAGTACTTTTCAAAGAAGGCGACCAGGCGGTCAATCTGATCCTGAGACAGGACACCATTCAGATTGTTTTTGGCCAGGGCGTCATTGACGATCTTCTGAACATCTTCCCGGGTGATTTTTTTGTCATCGGGCAGATTGTTGTAGAAAATATTAAGTTCGTTCTTGATGTTGATGATGACCTGATCAAAATTCTTGATGCTGAATTTGTCATTGTCGGTGTTTTCCTGGGTGATGTCATTGACTGTATCCAGTTCATCCTGGGCAACTACCATCCGGTCTTCATCCAGCAGCACGCCATTGGCTTCCATGGCTTTGTAGACCCCGGTCAGGGCGGAACTGCCGGTAACGGGACGGACCGCGGCTACATCAATGCGAATGTCCTTGATGCCGGCTGTGATGGCGGCATTGGCATACATGATCTCTGTGATTTCAGTGATGTTGTCAGGAGTTTTGATTTCAACCTTCACGCCTTCGCCATCCTTGAGCCGGGTGACCAGGGCAGACGATATCATGCCTTTGTCCGAGGCGGTTTTGCCGATATACCGCTGAATATCCTTCGAATCGATATTCATCTGCAGCAAGTCTTCTCCGGAAATGCCCAGATGATTGGCCGTTGTCAGGATTTCCTGAGAGTTCAGGCCCGCTCCGTAGACAAAAGTCGGCTTGGACCAGGGGGTCTCTGCCACATTAAGCTCCGCTTTGGCGGCGATGGGTGCTGCAGCAACACTGACAGTCAGAATAAGTCCGCTGATCATTCGAATAATTCCTTGCTTCATCTTTGGTCTCCCTTGTTTTCTCAAATTCTAACGCTTATTTTTCATGGAATATTGCAGTTTTTCGATGGGAAAGTTCAGGTTAATTATAACATCGTGCACTCCCCAGTCTTTTCAAACTGGTTACATTATGGCATCGAGCCCTTAAAGTTAAGTTAAAATTTGACTTGGCATTTCTTGACGAAACGGCTGATTGTGCTATAAGATGGGAATATATATGATCGGCTTTGATGAGAACGAGTACGCAGATAATCAGCAGGACAGAAAGCAACCGGATGATGAGAGGTGCACTGCAGAATCTGCCGAATACATCTCTGAGCCTCACACTGAACAGGTTCCTATTTTGGATCCTCAAGGCTGTGACGTGACCTGCATACGTTACAATGCTAGGGTATGAACGTACCCGAAAAGGCTTCCTGCCGTGAGGCAGGAGTGAATAAAAGGTGGTACCACGGAATATCCGTCCTTTTGCATGGAGCAAAAGGGCGTTTTTATTTTTTGCAGCTCATTGTGCCCAGGATCCTTGGGGTGTTCGGCTGATCAAAAACTGAACATTAGGAAATAAGGTGATCAAGAGGAAAGTGAACAAAGCAGTGAGGTCTGAGGTGAGTGATGAAGTGAGGTCTGACGTGATGTTTGAATTGAGGTTTGAAGTGAATAATGAAGTGAATAACCAAGTGAATAATAAAGTGAGTGAAACAGATAAGACTGAAAAAGGTAGCGAAATGGAAGATAGGGCAGAGGTGAGTCGGATGAATGAAATAATTGGAAAGACAGGGGTGAGTCAAGTGAGCGGATTGATTCAAGAGAGTGGAATTGGTGATTTGAATGGATTGAATGGATTGAATGGATTGAGTTTAACATCTGAGGACAGGGTAGCTGAGACGGAACGGATTTTAGGCCTGATCCGCAAAGGTACTGACCAGGTTGTGGGAGAGGATGATCTCAGAGAGAAGCTGCTGCAGGGCCGAACGCTGGTCGTCAAGCTTGGGCTGGATCCGACTGCTCCGGATATTCATCTGGGGCACACGGTTGTACTGCGTAAAATGAAGCTGCTGCAGGATCTGGGGCATCAGGTTGTCATCATCATCGGTGACTTCACCGGCAAGATCGGGGATCCCTCGGGAAAGAGCAAGACACGGGTTCAGCTGACCGATGAAGAGGTTCGCCGAAATGCCGCCACCTACTTTGAACAGGTCTTTCGGGTGCTGGATCGTGAAAAAACCCAGATCAAGTACAATAGTGAGTGGCTGGGCAAACTGAGTCTGAGTGATTCACTGGCGATGGCCGCCTGTGTCACCGTAGCCAGAATGCTGGAACGGGATGATTTTAAGAATCGGTTTGAGTCCGGAACGCCCATCGGCATCCATGAATTTATGTACCCGCTGCTCCAGGCAAGGGACAGCATAGCCTTGGAAGCTGACATCGAGGTAGGGGGGACCGATCAGACATTCAATCTGTTGATGGGCCGGACCCTGCAGAAATCCTTCGGTCAGTCGCCCCAGGCCGTGATTACGCTTCCGCTCCTGGCGGGAACTGACGGAGTTTTGAAAATGAGCAAAAGTCTGGGCAATTACATCGGAATCAGTGAACCGGCACGAGTCATGTTTCAAAAGGTCATGTCCATCCCGGATCATCTCATCATCAGGTATTTTGAACTGGTGACGGATGAAACGCCTGAGGCGATTGCAGCCGTGCAGACTCGACTGGACGCCGGTGCGAACCCAAGAGATGAGAAACTGACGCTCGCCCGGACGATCACCCGACTATACTGGTCAGAGAATGAAACGGCTGAAGCCGAACGCTTCTTTCGGGAGACGTTTTCTCTGGGCATTCTGCCGCAGGACGTGCCGCTGCTGAGCATTCAGTCTCTGGAAGAATCTGAAATACTGCAGGCGATCAAGCGGTCGACTGCAATCAGCACCAGTGAGCTGCGCCGAATGCTGGACCAGTCGGGGATTCAGGTGAACGGAGAAAAAGTTACCAGTTTGGGGTCGTGTGAATCCGGAGATATCCTGAAAGTCGGAAAAAAGAAGTTCTTTAAGCTGGACTTGCGAGCATAGGCTTTGGCGAAATGCCTTAAGTCAGACCAGATTGTCTGGACAACCTTCGAACAGGGAGGACAGCTCATCCTCCGGGCAGAATGAGGAAAATGATCATGGATAAAGGCGGGCTTATTGCAGCGCAGACAGGACTCGGTTCAGGTATCAAGCAATTCAGGCATGAAGACGCTGAAGGATGAAACGGCTAAGGAATGAAAGAGATGAGGCATAAAAGAGATCAGGCAGTGTGGACTGAAGGCACTGGTATGCAGTGGACCTGGGGGAGACCCACAGGCTCACCCGATCGGTGGTACCCTCCGCTATCTGCCTGGCAGGCCGCTGGGAGAGATGGAATGCCGATGGACCGCCTTGCACAAATTTCTACAAAGTGGCGTTTCGTTGTCAAGTGATTTGTGGTATGATAAAATAAGTTGTTCGAAGTTCCAAATCAGGAGGTCAGATTCATGGCAACTTTTTTAGTCGTAATGGAATTTATCCTTGCGATTGCGCTCATTGCTTTCGTGTTGCTCCAGCCGTCCAAGCAGGATGGATTGAGAGGCTTCATCGGCGGCGGCGCTCAGGATACGTTCTTCTCCAGAAATAAAGGAAGAACCAGTGAAGTCATGTATGCCAGAGCGACCGTCATTATTGCGGTGCTGTTAGCAATTAACACGATCTTCATGCATTATTTTGTGTAAGAATGATTGAATCCGGGGTGCCGGATTTTTTCATTTTTTGGGAACTGAGGGGGACGAAAGATCCGGCAGAAATTGAAAGGGTCAACTTTTGATCTGGGGCATTCTATGATATGATGAAGTAGTTAGTTAGAAAATCAAATAATTTGCATGTCAAAGTAAATAATCACTCCCAAAGGCGGTTCGATTCGCCCGGAGGCAAATCCAGAATGAGGGTAATTATATGATCATTAAACCAAAGTGCAAGAAATTCATCTGCATTAACAGCCATCCAGGCGGGTGCGCCATGAACGTGAAAGAAGAAATCGATCAGGCCAGACAGAGTCATCTGACGGATGGTCCGATGAATGTCCTGGTCATTGGGAGTTCCAATGGTTTCGGATTAAGTTCCCGGATTTGTGCCGCTTACTCCATGGGCGCCAATACCATGGGCGTGTTCAGCTCCAAGCCTCCTTCGGATCGGCGCGAGGCGACGTCCGGCTGGTACAACAGCTATGCGTTGGCAAAAGAACTGAAATCGCTGCCGACCCATCATGTTGATCTGAATGCGGATGCCTTTGATCCGCAGACGAAGGCTCAAGCCATCGACATTCTGCGCCGAGAATTTCCACAGGGGCTGGATTTGGTCATCTACAGCATTGCAGCTGCCCGGCGCAAGGTGGGTGACAATCTCTACAAGTCTTCCATCCGACCGGTTGGAGAGGCCGTCACCACACTGGACCTGGATCTGGAAAGCGGAGTTGTGCGGGAAGTTCAGCTTCAACCGGCCAGCCCGGAGGAAGTCGAATCCACCCGTAAGGTCATGGGGGGAGAAGACTGGGCATTATGGATTGAAGCGCTCCATGAAGCCGGTGTTCTGAAGCCAGGATGCAAAAGCTTTGCGTATACCTACATCGGTTCCAGCCAGACTAAATCCATCTACAATGACGGAGCCATCGGTAAAGCCAAGGATCACCTGGCACAGACCGCCCAGGCCCTGAGCCAAAGCGGTCGGGTCAATGCCCAGGTCATATCCCAGCCGGCGGTGGTCACCCAGTCCAGTTCGGTCATCCCGTCAATTTCGCTGTATATGACAATTCTGATGGAGATATTCCACCAGGAAAAGTATGACAACTCCACTCAGGCACACATCAACCGCATGATGGAGACCTGTTTTCTCAATACGCGGCCAGGTCACCTGGTTCTCAACAATGAGTTCGAGCTGAGCGAGGCCATTCAGCAACAGGTGGATAAAAAGTGGAACTCGATTGTTCCGGGAGAGATTCTTCCGGAGGACATCGGCAATCCGGAACGGTTCCGTCAGGCGTTCCTGAAGCTGTTCGGCTTCGGCCGGACCGACATTGATTACGATGCGGATGTCGAGCATTACCTCGTGTAAATACGATTTCTGCGTAAGGCGTCCGGCCGATTTGCTGTTCGGGATCAAGTTCCTTTGAGCCGGTCTTACGGCGTGTGGCAATCGCCAAGTCAATAGTCACTCAGAAAAAGCACTCAGGGTCAGCCTGCGGTGCTTTTTCTGAGTCGCCTGCTCCGGTCGCCGCCAACGGGAACTGGAAGATGGGTTTCGGGGGGATTTTAGCTTGAAAAAACAACATAAATGTAACCAACAATTGAAGTTTTCATGGCGAATGCGCAGGCAGTGACTGCCTTGCGTATAATGATATAAGAAGAAAGACGAGGTGCATGATATGGATGAAATGAAAATACTGGACATTCTAAAGGAACGACAGGGGAAAAAGTCCCCCACCATGGATGAGCTGGCGTCAGAATTAAACCTTGAGGGGAAAGAATTGACGGAGCTGATCCGAATCATTAATAACATGGAAATTACCGGCCAGGTTGTAAAAACCAAGAAAGGGCGGCTGACCCTTCCGGAAAACCTGGGCTTCTTCAGTGGCCGGATCCAGCTCCATGCCAAGGGCTTTGGCTTCCTGATCCAGGATAAGGTCGAGGGGGAAAAAGCTCGGCCGGACATCTTCCTGCCTCCGGACAAAACCAAAAATGCCATGAATGGTGATACCGTGCTGGTTAAGGTGGATCTGAAGGCCTATGAGTCCGGTGCCCGCGATGAAGGCGAAGTTGTCAGAATCATCGCCCGCAATACAACCACTGTGATCGGGGTGTATCAGGAGAGCGCCAATTATGGCTTCGTGGTGCCGGAGGATAAAAAAATCCGGGAGGACATCTTCATCCCGAAAGGTGAAAGCCTGAATGCCAAAAATAATGATGTCGTCGTCTGCGAGCTGACCAAATATCCCAGCGGCGATAAGAATGCCTCAGGGAAAGTCATCTCAGTGCTGGGCCGTAAGGGAGATCCCGGCGTCGATATGATGACCGTGCTGGCGAAATATAATCTTCCTCAGACCTTCCCCCAGCCGGTTCTGGACTATGTGGACCGCATTCCCAATGTCATCCCGCCCCAGGAACTGGAGCGAAGACGCGATCTGCGCGGTGAAACCATCGTCACCATCGACGGAGCCGATGCCAAAGATCTGGATGATGCCATCAGTGTGGTAAAGCTTGAGAACGGCAATTACAAGCTGGGGGTTCATATCGCGGATGTCACTCATTATGTCAAAGAAAAAAGTGTATTGGATGAAGAGGCCTTAAAGCGGGCGACGTCGGTCTACCTGATTGATCTGGTCATCCCCATGCTGCCCCAGAAGCTGTCCAATGACCTGTGTTCCCTGAATCCCAATACAGACAAGCTGACGTTGTCCTGTGAAATGGAGATTGACAGCCATGGCACCGTGAAGCAGTCGGATGTGTTTGAGTCCGTCATTCGGACCACCGCCCGCATGACCTATAATGATGTCAATGCGATCCTGACGGACCATGACGAGGCTCTCACACAGAAGTATGAGCATCTGGTCCCGATGTTCCGGGAGATGGAAGCGCTCTATGAGATTCTGAACCGAAAGCGGATGCTGCGGGGAGCCATCGACTTTGACTTTACGGAAAGTTACATCGTACTGGACGAAAATGGCGAACCGGTGGATGTGCGTCCCTTTGTGCGCGGCGTTTCCAACCGGATCATCGAGGAGTTCATGCTGGCGGCCAATGAGTGCGTTGCAGAGACCTACCACTGGCAGAACCTGCCGTTTGTCTATCGGATTCATGAAGATCCGGATCCGGAAAAACTGCAGGTGTTCTCGGATATGGCAACGACCATGGGAGTCCCGATTCGATTCGGCGGGGACATTGAACCGATGGATCTGCAAAAGGTTCTGGCAAACGTCAAGGGCACGGATGCAGAACACGTGTTATCAAAACTTCTTCTGCGTAGCATGATGCAGGCAAAGTATTCACCGAATAATCTGGGCCACTTTGGTCTGGCTGCCAAATATTACAGTCACTTTACCTCGCCGATCCGCCGTTACCCCGATCTGCAAATTCACCGCATCATCAAAAAGCAGCTCAACGGCCAGCTGGCCGGACCCGAGCTGGAACGCTATCACGCGGTGGTAGCCAAAACTTCCCTTATTTCCAGCGAGATGGAGCGAGTGGCAGAAGAAGCGGAACGCGAAGTGGATGACATGAAGAAAGCTCAGTACATGCACGCCCGCCTGGGTCAGGTGTTCGAGGGGGTCATCTCCTCCGTCACCAGCTTCGGATTCTTTGTGGAGCTGCCCAACACCATTGAAGGACTGGTTCATATCAATACCCTGCCCATGGATGTCATGTACGATGACCGCCGGATGATTCTGACCTCCGATACCTATGGCACCATGAGCCTGGGTGATCGTGTCCGGGTACAGGTTGCCGCCGTTGATGTGGACAACCGGGAAATCAATTTCGAATTTCTGGGCCGGATCAGTGAGGACGGTGAGTTCACCAAGCGGAAAGATCATCTCGATCGGGATCCTCTGATTCTGGGCACCTTCCAAAAAAGCAAGAGCCGGCAGACTGAACCGAGAAAAGAGAGCAAACGCAAAGGCCCCGGCTTTTTCGAGAAGAAGCGGAAAGACAACAAAAAAGGGAACGGAAAGTCCGGTAGCAAGCGGAAACGAGGCTAATTCAGCCTGAACCCATCAATCGATTTAAACAGTTATCAGGGCCGCCACGTCATGTGGCGGCCCTGATTCAGTTCTGCCGGCAGCAGGTCTGATGGTTGACGCTGCCGGGCATTCCCGGTGATATTGAAGGGAACGAATCTTTGACCAGGTAGGGGGGAGTCAGGCAGTATCCATCAAAGAAAAATCAGTAATACAGTATAAAATGGAAGAATATACTGTTATAGAAACAAAGCTATTTTAAGGAAGATCGCTATGATACAACGGAATATTTCGATGAACGGAAAAATAAAATGATTATATCCATAATAAATAAAATGCCGAAGAGATTATAATCGGGAGATTAAATTGAATATTTTAATTGGTTTCAATTGATTGAAATTAATTATTTTGCTAAAATTAATTATCGGTTTGAATTGTGATTTTCCGTTCGAACCGGGATAAAACGTAAAAATAAATGAGGTGGTGAACGAATGAAAAAGAAACTGCTTTCTCTTCTGCTGGTTCTGGTGATGATGCTGATGGTGACGGAACATCAGACGCTGGCAGAAACCGGTGTTCCGGGGGTCGATGCTCCTGGCGTAGCAGAGATCATGATGGATGCTCCGGGCAATATCAGCTTCAGCCAGGAGGAACTGGATCAGTTTCAACTGGACGGCAAGCTGATCACTTTCAGCGGATTTATTCAATTTATTACGGAAATGAATGAGTTGGTTGGTGGACCCACACTGACATCGCTTCGGGTGACAGGACAGGCCATGGATGAACTGGGAACCTGGACGGACGTACAGAATATCATTGCGTACGAGGGGGATCCCGTAGCATCGAAGGATTACGGTGTATTCCAGGGGCTTTCCTTCAGCGACTTTCAATCCAATCCCTGGACTGTCAGGGAACTGGGATTCTATCAAATTCAGGCAGAGGCTGTATTTTCAAGTGCTGAAATCCTGACCGTTGAATCTTCGGTGTTTGAGATCGCGATGGCGTCTCCGGCAATGGTCATAGCACCACTGCCAGCTCCGGAAGTAGCAAAAATCATCTTGTCAAAATCCGGGGTTTCATCCAATCTGATTATTAGTAGAACAGCAAACTTAGCCAGGGGTAAGGTGCAGAAACCATTCAAACTGGATTTGATCAAAGAAGTTCGAAAAGCCATGGGACCCGGTACGAATTTTAAGGGGGAAACGTCAGCGATTCTGATCAATGACGTGAAGCATGCCAATCCCAGGTACTGGAACAACGTACTGGAATTTTTGAACGGATACGGCTTGAACCTGAGCTATACCTTCGATCAGTATATGAATGATCTGACAGGCGTCATTCCTCAATAACATCTGACGGTCCTTGGTTCCTGCTTTCAATCTATGGCCATCATATGAAAACGAATGGAGCGAGTCGGAACCAGGAATTCAGATCGCTCTGCACACAACGGAAAATCGGCAGAAGTCACCGAAGGCCTTCTGCCGATTTTCTGTTGCCATTATTTTCAATCAGTCCTGCGCAGGCGGTAAACCGATTTGAAACACTCTTACTAATTCTCTGGTTGGCAGCCACGGCCGCCATTGCCGTTGGGATAATTCAACGTTCAAAGGGGAGGGAACGCCGGCGGTTAAACCGAACGGCAGGGGAGCAGCTGGCGAACGTCCTCCAGGAATCGATGGATGCCTTCTTCCAGCAGGTGGTTGAGCGTCTCGGCATGATCAAAATCAGGACAAACCAGAAGGGTACGAGTCAGAATCGAATCAACACCGGGTCCGGGAACTGAGAGATGACTTGCCCCAAGATCCTGATCTTTCAGGAGAGGATAAAGGTCTTGCTGGGCTTTCCGGTTTTTTCCTGCCAGCCAGACTTCGAAGCACTGCTCCCGGTGAAGATAAACCAGAGCAATTTTCAGATTTTGAGATGCCAGGTCATCGGGGATCAGGGCAAAGTATGTCATGTCCATCGTACCGGGGTATATGTAAGAACAGTGCATTTCAGGATGCTGCGCTGCCAAATAGCGCTGCAACTGGGACATGCAGGCCAGGATGATCCGGTAGCCATCCTGGATCAATCCGGTCTTCAAAGCTTCGCTATACATTGAAACAGCTTCATTTTTTGACGGCATGGTCAATCCCTTTCCCCATTCCGGGTAGACGGCGCTGTGAGCAGCTGATCGTTCTTTGCGGGATCAGCTTCAGTCGGTATTAGCTTATTGTGATTCACTGGATCCCGGTTTGGGCTGGCGGAAACGATTGGACAGAAGCTGACCTGCACTTAGAATTACCAGTCCGGAAAAAACAAATCCCATGCCCAGGAGACTGATCGGGGGGAGATGTTCCTGCAGAACCAGCAGACCCAGGAGTGCGGCAGTTACCGGTTCTGCCAGTGTCAGGGTGACTGCCTTGGGAAATGGAATTCTTGCCAGAGCCATTGTGTAGAGCAGATAGGGCAGCGCGGTAGCCAGCAAGCCAAGGTGAAGCGCGGTGGCAAGTCCGCGCATCGAAACCAGCCAGGATGGGTCGGAGGTTATCAGCACCGGGAGGAGCAGGAGGGAACCTATGGCAAATACAGTTCCGGTGACCGTCACGGCTGAATAGTTTTTCAGGAGCTCTTTCGACATGGCGGAATACATGGCATAGGCAAATCCGGCACCCAGATTCAGCAGAACCCCAGATGCGTTGACTTCCATTGCCTGCCCTCCAGTTACCAGAAGCACACACCCGATCACAGACATCAGGGTAGCCGCCAGCCATAACAGGCCTGGATTTGTTCGTTTAAACAGCAGAGAAGCCAGACCGGCAAAGATCGGAGCGCTTCCGATGGTCACAATGGTGCCGGTGGCGACTCCGGTATTCCTGACACCGGCAAAGAAGAGCAGCTGGTAGGCAGCCACAGAGACTGCGGCCAGCAGGGTGAAGCGGTTGAGCCACAGCCTCCTGTCCTTCATGGAACCTTTGAAAGAGGCCGCCAGGATTAAAGCGGCGGCGCCCACCATCAGGCGGACGGCACCGATGGAGAGCGAAGAGGCCCCGGCAGGGGCAAAAGCCTGGGTCGTTCCCGTGGTGCCCCACAGAACAGCTGCCAGGAGCACCAGCCCGGAATAATATGAGTCATCTTTCTTCATAGGTCTTCCTTTCAATGAATCATCATGATATTACCTTAATCATAGCAAATCATGGCTCACCTGACAGGTCGGATTCCCTCTTATGCGGAAATAATTGTGATCTCTGAAAGTCTGAGCTGAACCTGGTGGGATCTAACTGCAACATCGTGGGAGCTGAATTCGTCCCAAAATCAAGAAACCACTGAGATTGCCCTTACAGAGCCGTCTCAATGGTTCAGATCCATCATGTTTGCCTTATCAAAATACTGTCTCACAACATTACAGTCTCATCGCATGATTCCTTCGTCGTTGCTAGAACCTTATGAATAGAAAAGTGAAAGCAGTTGCGGTGGGTAAATAGATAAATCCTTCTGCCCGATGTTTCCTGTAAAAGCTCATTAAGCCGTTCATAAGCAACAGAATGGCAACCGCAAGCCATGAATAGCTTCCTGCGCGGATGTTATTCGTGAGAAAAGAAAGAAGGACGATCACCAATGTGACGGCAATGAGTGAGTATTGAATCTTTGGGAAATGATGAGCCATAATTTAGTCCTTTCACGACAGTTGGTTTTTTATCTGAAGGAGCAGGAAAGATCTGATGTATATATCAGATGGAATGATGATTTACGAATTCATCTCTTTGGTATTGTTCTTATAACATTACATTTAGGAGAAATATTTGTCAACTAATAATTTAAATTGATCTGGTTATCAGTTGCGCTGAATATTAAAATGAACTGCTCCCATTTTCTGCAGTTTTATTTGCTGGCTTTCGGAAGACTGTCGTGAACATTGTCTTCCGTATCTTTGACTGGCTGCGAGGTTCTCCTTTGATCGGACTGATTGCGCCCGTATCATTGATCGTTGGCCTGATCGATTCGTGATTGTCTGGGACTGAAAGACTACAGCAGATCATGCTGGTCAACCTAGAAACATGGAAAAAACCGAACTTCCTGGAACGCTGTTTCAGGAAGTTCGGTTTGGCATTCTATTTTGAAAGAACAAGGGTTGTTCGATTGTCCGGGTCACGGATTGTTCGATTGTCCGGGTCACGGATTGATGATGTCTTTCAATCGAAGTCTCCAGTAAACTTCAATAGCCAGGATTGATCCTGCGGTCATAATCAGGGAACGAGCGGCAATGTTCAAAGGGGGCATATTCAAGGCAAAGAAGCTTCTGGAGAAGGGAATGAGAAAGACACAGAGCAGCAGGAAATTCATGCCGATAATGAGGGCCGTCTTCTTCCGGGTCAGCGGATGAGCCAGGAGGAGAAGCACCCACATGCTGATCAGGAGCAGTGTCAGGGTGGCTGCCGTTCGGGCTTCTTCCAGCGGGGTGCCACCTTGAAGGGCCAAATAGAAGCTGGCTAGGGTAAAAATGCCGGCGATGGATCCGATGGGCAGGACAAACCTTAGGATTCTGCCTATGAAGCCTGGCTGATATCGTCTGGTGTTAGGTGCCAGTGCGAGAAAGAAGGAGGGAATGCCGATCGTGACCTCGCTGACCAGGGAGAGATGTCTTGGCAGGAACGGATAGGGCAGTCCGGCAATTAAGGTGACCAGGTTCAGGATCATGACACACATGGTTTTGACCAGATACAGGTTTGCCACCCGCTCGATATTGGCGATCAGACGTCTGCCTTCCGCGACGATTTTTGGCAGCGTTGCGAATTTGCCGTCCAGCAGAATGATCCTGGCCACGGATTTGGTTGCTGCCACTCCGGATCCAACCGCCAAGCCGAGGTCTGCGTCTTTCAGGGCCAGCACATCATTGACGCCGTCTCCGGTCATGGCAACGACATGTCCGCGGGTCTGAAGCGCCTTCACCATTCGCTGCTTCTGTTCCGGCGTTACCCGGCCAAATACCTCGTAGGTCTCCATGATTTGAGCTACGGCGTCGTCATCATCGGGCAGGGATCTCACGTCATAGGCGCTGCCTCCGTTGGCAATACCGGCTCGCCGGGCCACGCTTAGCGCGGTGAGGGGATTATCTCCGGAAATGACTTTTATTGCGACGCCCTGTTTCTTGAAAAAATTCATTGAAGCCGCGACATCATCTCTGACTTTTTCTTCCAGAAGCACCAGGCCAACCGGTTGAATCGGAGCGGGCAATCTCCTTTGAGTAGGAGGTTTATGGCTCCGAGCCAGCATCAGCACGCGATAGCCTTTTTGCGCAAATTCTTCATAAAGCGCAGCAGTTTGATCCGATGGATGGCTGTCAGTCATCAGGATTTCCGGTGCCCCCAGAATCCAGTGGCCGTGGTCTTTAAAACTTGCAGAACTCCATTTGCGGTCGGATGAAAAGGGAACGGTCCCGGCAACGGTCCAGTGGGGGTCTGGATAATTTGCTTCGATCGCGGCGATGGTTGAATTTTTAGCAGCAACGGCACCGCAAAAGGCACCAAGAACCGTCGGGATATCATATCCTGATTCCAGTTCAATGACTTTGCAGGTCTGAATCGTTCCGTCTGTCAGAGTTCCGGTTTTGTCTACGCAAAGAACATCAACCCTTGCCAGAATTTCAACAGCCGGCAATTCCTGAACCAGCACCCGTTGTCTTCCCAGATTGATCACGCTGACAGCCAGGGCCATGCTGGTGACCAGAACCAGTCCCTGGGGAATGATGCCTACGATTCCAGCAATAGTCCCGATGTAGATGTCATGAGTCGACAGCCCGGCTCGCACCTGGCTGTAAAACAACAGCAGGGCAACCGGAATGATCGCCCGGAAGATCCAGCGCAGCAGCTGATCAATCCCTTCGCGGAGCTCGGACTTTGACAGGCGGAACTTTCTGGCCTTGTCGGCCAGTTCCTGGGCATAGGCCTGGGACCCTACCCTGACTGATCGATACCTTCCTGTTCCCGCAACGGCATGACTACCGGACAGAAGTTCATCTCCCGCGTCTTTCGCAATGGGAATGGATTCTCCGGTCAGGACGGATTCATCAATTTCAAGCCCTTCTTCCGCAACAATGATCCCATCGACTACCACCTGATCACCGGGATGCAGCACCAGCAGGTCGTCCTGGACCACCTGATCGTAAGGAATTTCAAGCTGTCTGCCTTCCCGGATAACTTTTGCTTTGGGTGAACTGATCAGAGCCAGGTTATCCAGGGTCCTTTTGGCGCGGATCTCCTGGATAATACCGATCAGACTGTTAATGATCATCAATAGTCCAAACAAGGCGTCATTGATTGCTCCCAGGAAAATAACAATAAGAAACAGACCGCCAAGTACCGCATTGAACCTGGTCAGGACGTTGGAACAGATGATGTCGGAGTATGTCCGGCTTGTCTTTCTAACATAGGAATTAACTCGTCCTTCCTTGATCCGCTGACTGACTTCAGCTTCCGTCAATCCGTCAAGCAGTCTGGGTTCTTCCATAAGGCACACCTTCCTCCGGTCTGTGGAAAATGCTTATCTTATCTCAATTATACCAGTTTACAGAATAGTCAATGGCAATCTACCGGTGATTCAACGGCTTGTCTTCCGACCGCATGCTATCTTTGACCCGTTGGGCTGGGAGAGGGGAGACTGTCAGGTCAGCTCAGGCATCTTCTTGAACGATTCGAATGATTTTATTTTCTTTCATTTCCAGCAGGTAATTTCCCATCAGAGTTTGGGCTTCGCCCTGTTCCGTGCGATACTGAAGGAAATATTCGGTGCTGATATGATTGTCCTGGAAGATCGCGGAATAGACATTGACTCCGATCAGCTCAAAGAGACCTTCCATCACTTTCGGGCTGTTCTGTCGCACACGATTCAGCCGGCTGCGAAAGCATTGATTATGTTCTTCCAGAAAGTGAATGACGGATTCATCGGGCTCGATGCTGATTGCAGCTTCTGCTGTTTCCAGAAGGAACGAGTCGCAGGGACCGACCGTCTGATTGCACGGCAGGTTGTTGTCATGGCAAAGGCAGATGATTATTGCTCCGACATCATAACTGAGGATTCGAACGGGTCGAAGCAGTTCCACTTGACGCAGCCGTGCGATCAGGCGGTGGATTTCTTTGTCGTATTTGATCGGGCTGAGCTGTCTCAGAACTTGAAGCTCGACATATTGAGCACTGCCCTCGACGACTTCGATGGAACTGTCATAACGGTACTGAAATGGGAAGTCCCGCTCACGAACGGCTCTCAGTGCCAGGAATTCGGCATAAAGCTGTGGATCGAAGGTTTCACACAACTGGGCCAGCAGGATATTCTCGCGATATTTGATGCTCATGCAGTGACTGTCATAGTCATAGCCAAGCAAGGCTTCGATTTCATGGGGAAATCGGCTTTCACCCTGTTCCACCTGATAGGCATGGAACATTTCATGCACAATTTTACTGGTCAGAATGTCCGGATCCATCGGTTGCGGCAGATACCAGATTGCAACAAAATCTCCCTGAAACCGGATGGCGGTATTTCCAACAAATTCTTCTGTTTTTGGCAGGCTGATGCCGTCGAGAATAACTTCTGTATCGTTATATAGCGCAAATCGATGAAGAGAGAATTTGGACCAGACAGAATCCAGGTCCAACCCACTGAGGCGATGCTGGATTTGTTGATAAGTTTCCTTTAACGTCAAAAAAATTCCTCCTGTAGACTGGGCAGAGTCAGGCCATAAGAGCGCTCAATAAATAAGTTGGACCCTGGAATCCTGGGGGTTTATCATGATTCATTCTAACAGGAGTGACTTAGAAGCACATTAAAACGATCGGGTACCAGATCAAACGGGAGATGACGTAAATCGGAAAATATCTTATAATCACAGAGTACACCATTTAATTGCATCCTCTGTATTGAGACGGATGAAGGTGGTCAAAATAACAATAACTGACGAAGTCAGAGAAGGAGAAAACATATGAGAATTGCAGTATCAGTCAATGATCAGGTCATTTCTGATCATTTTGGATTATGCGAGAACTACATGGTTCTGGATGTGGAGGATGGAAAGATCGTCGGTGAGGAACTTCATAAAAATCCCGGCCACGCGCCAGGCGTTACTCCACCAAGTTTTGTGGCGGGTCTTCATGTGGCAGCTGCACTTGGCGGAACGGTAGCACAGGGAGCCGTCGACGTGATGAAGAATGCCGGAGTCGATGTTGTTCTGGGTGTATCCGGCGATCCCAGACAGGCGGCGCTGGATTACGCTTCAGGCAAGCTGAAGCACGATCCGGAGTTTATTAAGAGCTGCGGCGGCTGCTAAGTCCCGTCTTACAGCCATGGTCAGGCAGTTGCTCAAAAATGGAACGATTCCTCGCTGACTTTTAGGCTGAGTCATAAGAGACAGAAACCCCCTTCGATCCGTTGATCGAAGGGTGTTTCTGTCTGTCATCTCACCTTCATCGAGTTGAGCTGTTCTGCAGATAGAGCAAATCACCTGAATGAACAGTGATCACTGAATCACCGGTTAATATCCTTTGAGCTGATCCTGGCCTTTCGTTTTCTTTTTCTTAACTGATTTTGTCTGGTATCCATTCGAGAGGACACTGATGTTCCCATCCACCTCAAGTACGGCTAGGTCTACGTCCTCGATTTTTCCGATTCCGTGCTCTCGAAGTACTTCCATGATTTCATCCATCCTAAATTCCCGAAAAATTATAACGTGGATGGCGGGTCTACTCCCAAGTTCGTATACAAGCCTTCCTGCTTCTTGGTCACTTCGCCTACTTGGAGAGCCTTCCCTGGATTTTCAAATGCTTCTATGACATCAAGTTCGTCTAGTAGCTCCTGCATGGTGTAGTTTTGGAATAGACCCTTATCGGCCATCGTCTTTTTCAAATGGGACATAAAAATCAGGGCAATGAATTGGACAAACAGCTTTCCGTCCAGCGAGCTTTCAGATGAGACTGCAGTTCGCCTCAGATTGAGCCTTTCTTTAAGATTCCCAAACGCCTTCTCGACCAGATCTTTGTTACGGTAAATCTCCAAGGCTATGATGGGATCCTTGATGTCGTTACTTAACAGCGCGAAAAAGCCATAGTCCTTTTCAGCTCGAGTGATGGCATCCTGTTTGGGAATGATCTTGATTCCACGTACCGGGGTATCTGACAGTTCAAAGTATTTGGCGTACTGCTTCTCGTTCTCTGGTTTTCGATTTCCGCTCGTAAGCTCAGCCTCCAACTGATCCAGCATCAGATTGAAGCGGCTCTCATGTTCCAACGCCTTCTCGCTACTGTAATAGATGTGCAGATACATGCGGCGAGTATCCTTGATGACATCGCCTTTGCGGGGTCTTGTTTGAGAGTAGTTCCATTCAATGGCGGTGGAATGGCTGTATAACTGATAGATTGAGTTGTAGTTGGTCCTTGTTTTTATGCTGTCTCTGACTTTGTCTAATTCTTTTCGCACAAACTTCAGGGATACTTTGGTGGCAATCAGGAATTTCAGGTTGTTCTGATAAATGGCATTGATGTTGGCTTCACTGTAAAAGCCACGATCCATGACCAGTTTAACTTTGCCAAAATCAAGTTGCTTTAAGTCGGCCAGCAATTTCTTCATGGTCGAGATATCGCTGATGTTGCCGGCCAGCTTTCTGTAGTAGAACGGCAAGCCTGAGTCTTCTCCAAAGAGCAGCGCCAGGTTAATCTGGGGAAGCGGATCATGATCCTTGTTCATCCCATATTTGACTTGTTTGAGAGACTCTGAATAGGACGAAATGCTGGTGGTATCATAGGCCCAATATTCATTTTCCATCCGGCGCTTGCCCTGCAAGCGAAAGAAACGTTCTTTTGCTTCTTCCGTAATCATCGAGAACAGATCACTGCTTTGTTGGGAAGAGATGCAGGCCCCATGTGGATGAAAATGGGTCCTATCCCATTTCGGGAAACGAAGAAGGGAGTTGCGGTCCTCCAAAATCAAATAGTAGGCCACGGAGAGGATCTTCTTATAAATCTGCGGAAAGCATGCCTTCAAGTCTTGTGTGATGCCCAGCTGCTCCCCGATCGCATCAAACAGATACGTAGCGCCAAAATAACCATGCCGAGTGGAAGTAGATGGAGTCGGCCCTGGTTTAATCACAGTGGAGACCGGAGGTTGAGTGAGTCGTTTGGAAGGGATCAGATTGCCCTGTTCATCACGTTTGCCAATACAAACACGCTTACTTCGAGACTGTTTCTTCTCTTTGTCCCAGTAGTCGATGGATTCGTAGACGTAGATAACTCCGTTTTTCTTGTTTTTGACATCGATGATATTCATGCGCCACCTCACGTTATAATTATAACGTGTTTATGAGGCAAAATCAAGAGAAATTATGCTGCTAATCCAGTGATATCAACGATTTCCAGCATTCCCCGTTATAATTCGCCGGGAATCCAGGATCCATTGTCAGCTTTGCCTTGACACAATTCTGAAGATTGAGTTTCCCCTGATAGATCAGCATGAGTGGCTCACCCTGGATGAATCTGCTGAATTTTGGGAAACGATATAGAAACTGCTTGAAAACATAGTTCGTGATAAACAATGCGCCAGCAGCCACTAACCCGCCAGACAGGGATGAATTTGAACCAACCATGGCATTCTGAACGGAATTGCTGATCAATAGAATAAAGACCAGATCAATAACGGATAACTGAGAAAGTTCTTTTTTTCCGAACAGTCGGATGGCGACAAGGAGAAATAAATATACTGTCACTGAACTCAAGCTGATCTGAACATAGGGGTTATTGAAAAATGTCATATCCGTTCTCCGCTCCTATTGTTATTACGGACAAATTCCCCGGGCCTATCATCTGTGATTAAGGTTCGGCAGCTGATCATTGGCTCGGCATGCTATCTTATCATGAGGGTTTCATGGATTGAGAATGAATGGATTCTCCCTTTAGGTCTGATTTTACCATAACCTGGTTGTTGTCTTTCCTGCCGGAATGGTGAATAGTTTATTTCCGGGCAGGGTAAGGATGAATGCGCTAAAAAAGCTGACTAAGTTTGATGTTAGTCAGCAACAACAGAGGGACAAACCGTAGGGATGTTTGATTGAACCTTACTACATAATTGCTCCATTTTTGCAGTTGCATAGTTAAAAGGTATCGAATCAATTGCGCCATCAATCGGGGATCAAACGGATTGCTCCTCATTTCCGTAGAGTAGTATTTTATTTGGCTTAAGTGTTTCGGTTATAATCGTATCCTGATACTTAATCCTGATTTTAATCGGGAGAACCAATAGATTTTTCATTTGCTCAGATGAAACTTCTTCTTCCAGATATTTTCCTATCTCCGAAATCAACCCTCTATACGAATCGGAGTTACGATCCATCCGGATCGGATTTTTCTTATCAGTTCCAAAGAACAATGTATTTCTGTTTTTATCCAGCAGCCAGTTGGACCAGCTTTCATCCAGTGAGGCGGTTACTGTGACATCATTGATAATCTGGTCGGTGTTCGGAGTAATGGTTAATTCATAGGTCATTAAATTCTTATTCTCTTTCTTATCTATGGAAGCTGTAAGATCGTATTTGAACAAATCTGACTTATCTGAAAAACTGCAGGAATCAAAGTTTTCTATATCGAATACAGGGTGTGATTGGTTATTGAATGCCATTTGATTCTCATAGAAAGAGCTGCAAGAACTAAATAACATCGCCATCAGGATTCCAGTTATCGTAACTTTGAACTTTTTACAAATCGACATACATAACTCTCCTCGTATTATAAGTTTAGTTAAAGTATTTGCCATACTGTATCTTGGATCCTGAATCATATCCCTGGATTTGTGCAGTAGCTATAACAGAAGGAAGACTCGATGCGGGATCAAATCAGGGAAGATATAGTGCCGCCACCTCTGGTGCAGTCTGTTTGTGAGGTATGGAACGGCGCCGTCAGCTTGACAGAAGAAGTTGTTGAAATTCAGATCCTGTATGCTCTATTCACCAAACCTGATTTCAGGTCGTCCGGTGGCGAAATTTCTTCACAAACGTGTCGACACTCAAGGCTATTAGACGAACTCGCCACTATAATTTATGTGTTCTTAGCAATCAATAAGAGGAGGCTGATGGCTAATGCTAAAAATCCGATCACAATACAAACGGGGAGAGCAAAGGCTAGTTGATAATCAGCTATATAATTACGAGAAAAAATAAGTTCCAAAAGGATAACGTATCTCACAAATAGCACTGAAAATACACCAATTAGAATTTTTAGTAAGCGGGAGAATAACTTAGAATCCATTTCTTTTCCTCCTGATTTCATTATATTTTTAAGCTGTAGTCACAGGATATGAATGCGTAACTTGAACTTTGAGGTTTTCCACCAAGGTTAACAGCTAATCGAGTGTTTTTCAAAAAACCTCTCCAGGGATCTCAAGACGAGATTACATACAGTACCACATGATTGCGGCCTTTGTTTTTCTCAATAAAAATCTGGACTGTCCTCACCCTTGGAGGTCAGTGACAAAGCCGCCTTGATCAAATCACAGCCCATATTCAGAGATTGAAACAATAGTTATACTAAATTGATCAGACTATAGCACGATTAACTGATTTTGAATATAGATTTAAATTATAGACGAGAAGACTACGCCATAAGAGCTAAGAATTTATTAGTAAGAGCAAGAAGAATTTGAACAAAGCATAAGGATATTAAATTATTATTAACAAATTATCTCTTCAGTATGGATGATGCTTTCAGAAATGGCTAATCGAATTATATGCTAATTCATCATTTTGGTTTTTATTGGTAGCACCGCGAGCGGTGCTTTGGGGCAGTGTGAACTAAGGGGTCAGTATAGTTAAAACTTATTTCTTTGAAGTCATAGCCCGGGGCTCGTTCTATTATCATATCCTTAACTTCCTGAAATTTTCCCACTAAAGATCGAATTGACCGAATTAATCTGTATCCGGATCCCGATTGATGTAGTCCAGAATCTCTTCAAAGGAGCGCTTGCTCTTTGCGATCGCCTCCAATAATTCCCGGTCTCTCATTGCCTGTCTCTTCTGGAGAAGTTCCTTCAGAACAGCGGCTTCCGCGTCGTATCTAGCCTTGGCCTTGGTCAGGGCGGCTTCGGATTGCTTTATTTTCTCATCGATCAGGATCTTGGGTCCTCTTGCCATTAGAGCTCTCCTTTTAATCGTTCATTGATTTGGTTTGCCTTGTTCTTTATGTTTACCGCATCCAGTCTGAAGGCTTTCAGGATTGCTTTCTGCGTGGCTGTCACCGCGTGACTTAAGCGATAGTTGCCATCTCCCATCCTCGTCATCTCGATCTTTTCCAGTTCCCGTAGTGCGGCTGGAACAGTCATGTAATTGGCTTTCCGGTCGTTGTTTACCATCTCCGCTTTCAGCAGGGTGTACATGCGGCTTCGAATGATCGTGGCAACAAACTCAATGAAGATTTTAGCCGTTGCGGATTCGTTGGAGTGCACTCGAAGACTCTTGTTGCCCAGATAGGACTTGCTTCCACGGAACAACTTTTCCGATACATCACGCCCCCTATACAAGGTGATCGCTTCTTCGGCGGTCATCTTTATTAATTTGAGAGACACCATCCATTTAATCATACCTGTTTGTCAGACTAAGTTTCAATTCCCGATTTGACAAAGTAACTTCTTTATCATCATTCTTTCAGAGGGTATTAAAATAATAACTAAAATGTGATATTGTATATGCAAAGAATTGAAAACGTTCTTTTAACAAGGACGAATATAGGTGATTTGGCGTTCTTGACATATTCACATCCTGAAGTATATTATTCGTAATTCTATAACACATATTTTATCAAGGAGGAAATTTTTATGAATACTTTTTGATAACACGTTCTTTCCTTTGAGATGTTCTAGTATGTTTTTCCGGGTTGTCCTCTAAAAATGTTGAAACCGTACATTTGGAGGCCTCTAGGGGCTCTTCCGATCATTTGGGCTCTGTTCTATTCAAATATTAAAACGAGGTAATAATTGGCTCAATCATAAATTCTGTGGGATGGTGGATTCCTTACGTACGTTTTACGACTCATATCGAATAACTTGAGGAAGAAGTATTCATCATCTGGATAGCCATACCCTTGTCGACGTAATGTCTTAATCTTGTTGTTGATCCCCTCGATTTGACCATTCGAAATGCGGTAGGTCGCATAAGCTATAATCCCTTCAAAATGTCTGTCCATCAGGCGCCCAAACCACTGCAGGTGCTCATTCTCCGAGGCATAGCATACTTCCATGACCTCCGTGATCAGACTAGCCATTTCCGGCTCACTGGCGGCCTTGTACGCCTCCGAGAGCATCTCTTTGACGAGGTCAACTGTGAACAGAAGCTGGTTCTCCTGGATGAGCTGGTCGTACTTCTCCTCACTGCCAGGACGACGCGTGATCTCTGCCCTTTGGAAGAGCCTACCGCCCTTGGACAAGGGTTTGCCCTCCGCGGCCTCCCGGTCTTTGCGCTGCAGCGTCTCCCGAGAAGACATCAGGATAGTGTCAACTTACTTTCGGTTCAAAAACTGAATAAGCCTGCCGTGCGGATTCCAAGTAGCCCGGGTTTTATGATTTATACCACCCAAAATGAGGCGTTGCATAGCTGATTGAACCTTGTTTTACCGGGTAGACCCGGCTCTTCTTCACGATCCGTTTTTCCAGCCTCAAAAGTCGGGCTTCCTTCTTCTTTTCTTTCTCTTTGGCAGCGAAGTAGCCCATGAGATCCCCGCCATTGAGGACGAAAACTCGCATGCGCGCTATATTCTCAGCACCTACTGTGCTCCACCCCATCGGGCGTGAAGATAACCGTGAGGAAAGCACATGACTGACATGCCCTTCCGCACTGCAGCCCTGATAGCCCGACTTGGCCGCGTTCTGGATCGATTCCCAGTTGGACAAAAGATAGGTTTTCATCTCGCCTAACTTCTTTTCCTGGGTCTTTTTAAGCGGCAATCCCGCCGCTGATTCGAAGAATGTGTTGATGTCCTCAAGGGAGTCCATGCTGATGGCGTCTTTGAGGTACCAGTAATATTCATCCTTTGTCCCTTTGTAGGAATCAATCGGCGTTGCCGCCTGGCGCAGGGCCTTTTCCAGGTGGAACTTATCCAGATAGAGCTTGCATCGAGGCAGAATCTGGGCACCCATCTTGATCCAGGACGCCCCATCCCCTGATAAGGAGATTTCCTCGATCTTATCCACTTCATAAGCCGAGTTCAGGTAATCGAACACTTCGTACCACAGTTCATCCGAGTTGCCCTTGTAGAAGCCTGCAAATCGACGTACACCCATTAAGGCCTTGCGTCTCTTCCCGACACTCTGCTGCCCCTCATGGACGTAGATCAGCCGCATCTGCTGATTGGAACCGTCCTGCATAGCTACATGATCCTCATCGGCCTCAATATAGATCCGAGATGCCACTTTTTTCTGAGGCAGGGGTCCCTCAGAAGACTCAATGTTCCCCAGTCGATGGACCAGATTCATTACCGTAGTGCGGCTGGTAATTCCGCTGCTTGCATAGCGCTCCACCGTCCCCTGGTAAGAAATATCTTTAGCACTGGAGAGAAGACACGAGGCTAGTTCCCGGCTGATTCTCTGATGGGGCTCAAGGCCCAGAAGACGATCCACCAGACACACATGGTGATTAGTCTTTTTATCCCGAAAGTACGTCCGGTCAAAGACCACAGGTCCGGCTGTAGTAGCGATGGTTTTTGTTTGATAGCGCCGTTCGATGGTGTAGTCTTTTTTCCGTAACTGTGAGTTCCTCAGGCGCTCATCGAGTACCTGAACATAATCCTGGATCTGCTCACGGGCAATCCGATCCGTCAGCTCGTGAGTCTCCTGGACCACCTGATCCATGGTGAGAGTACCGCTTGCCATTCTTGAATCAAAACTTTGTCTGAGAGAGGTGAACATTGAGTTGAAATCTGTTAAGATAGGCATGAGAATAAGTCCTTTCGTGTAGTTTGTTTGTTGTTGTTACTAACATTCTAGCACTTGGGCTTATTCTCTTTCATTTTCGACCTACAGTAACTTTACACTAACAGACATCAGGATATAGCGGGTCCTCTTGAGGGACTCAGCAGCTTTGTACTCACCCACCGCCTGAAGACGCCTCTGTTCGTCTTTGCGCACTTCAGCGACCACTTTGTCATTGAAATTCTTGATGATGTGGAAATGGTCGAAGACCGGCTGGATGTGGGGGCACTTTTCCTCAAAGGCTTCTTGGAAGTCTGAGTTCATGTCCGAGGCGACTGCTTCAACACCGTCCATCCACTCGAGACCGACGTGCTCAATGAAGTCATAGACGACCTGCTTGCGCTTGCCATGGGCGATCCAGAGGATATGGCCAGTCTCTATGTCGATGATGTGGGTGGCGTACTGGTGGCCTCGGTGAAGCTTGAATTCGTCGATACTGAGGTACTTTGCCTGCCTCTGGGGCTTGATGAGCTTGCCATCAAGGGTGTACATTTCCTCCAGGCGTTTCAAGTCGATCGCTTTGACCGTGTTCTTGCCTAGACCAGTAATCTCAGCGACCTGTTTGAGATTGTAGGTTCCGATGGCGAGAAGGTCCTTGGTGTACTGCAGGAGGGCTTGTGTGATCCGATGGCCTTGTGCCTGGAAAGACACCTGTTGGACCTTGGTGATCCCGCAGGTTGGGCACAGTAACTGATTCTTGCCGAACTCCAAGGACGTATAAGTGTGCCCGAAGTTCAGGTGCCAGAGACTGCATGGGGACGTATTGTTGATGTGCATGAAGCCCCCGCAGTTGGGGCAGGCGCGATCGGTGTCATCTAGCTTGAGGACTCCATACAACTGAACAACACTCTTACCGGAAACGGCGGTATGCTGCGAACTATGCGTATTAGTAAACCCAACAAGAGATGAAGGGATGTGCAGAAAATTTTGGGAATCATTGATTGTGTTAGCCTGTCCATTCTGTGTATAATTCATTCAGAGCCTCCGCTGTGCTTGGATTTGTACATCCGTCCAGATGCATTTCCATCATAGCGCGGGGCTCGTTCTATTATCAAATGTTATGCCGGTTTGGGGAATGGATCTAGTCGGTCAATCCCACAGAATTTGTGATTGACCCTAATAATTTATGAAATTCTCCAGAAAAATTTTTTTGTTAATAATTGTATTGGCTACTATAAGCATTCCTATTAATGTCTCAGCAACAACAATTAATTCTTCCAAGGGAATATATGGAACATACACATCTTTCAATCACCTTTACGATGCATATCAGGATGCAATAAAAAAAGGTGATACTCGAAAACAAGAAGAACTGCTCGCTATAGGTAGAAGTAGTCTTGAAGCAGAAATGGAAATATCAAGTGATATTATTCAGCCTCAGTATGATCCAGATCAAATGTACTGGATAAATCAATTTCCAAATTACTTCAGCTACGGGCGTTTTGAGACAAGATCTAATGGTATAACACTTAGTCTCGGAAATTTTAAGAGTTATTGGTCATCAACCGACAAAATAAATGGTTGGAATTCAGTTTATGCTAAATTTGCAAGCAGTTCCAATTGGAATAATACAAACATTATGAAAGAACAATTATATTGTCACGCCAGATTGGGATATGCTGCAATTGAGGCGGAATGGAATCTAGAACCTTGGAGAACTTCTATGAACCCAATAACATGCAATTAAATATGGCTTCCTCAAATGGATAAATTATTAAAGAAATCATTTCTAATACTTTTATTCTCAATTTTAACTATTATGATTGGCGTTTTATTAAATAATTATAATGCAATAAAAAACGATACTACTGATACTTTAGAAATGGATGTTATTGCCTATTTACATGCAACAAAGAAGTTCATTCCGATATCTGTTGATGGTATAAATCAAAAAATAAGGAATGGCGATGCTTTTGTGCTATACATTGGTAGAATCACTTGTCCGAGTTGTCGGAAAATAGTGCCTGCACTTGAGCGTTTTTCAACGTCAAATAGGGTTGAAATATATTATCTAGATAGTGAAGATACCAACATAAACCCAACTGTTAAAAAATTCAGAGATGAACATGGCATATCGGTTGTTCCTTCAATAATTAAATTCGAGGGTAAAAATAATTATAGATTCGTTAAATTTAATATTAGTTGTAATTTAAAAGTGATTGAAAAGAGTTTGACGGATTCTTTAATTGAATAATTTGTTAGTTAAATGAGGTAAATAAATGTTTTTATTATTTGGAGTTGCTTCGATTATTTTTTCTCTATTAAATTTAGTGAATTATTTTAAAGGGAAAAATCCTAAATTATTTAGATTTATTAGTATGTCTTTGTCATTGCTCACGGTTGGTTTGGTGTATGAATTAAATGCTCAATATGTATTATATCAAGATTTCAATGGTTTAATTGATGTAACCCCCCCAATGAGAGTTATAGTATGGGTTTTTGTGGTTTCGTCCATTATTATTAATAGTTTTACTCTGGCTGATCACTTGATAGATCGCAGTTAAAATTCAAATATACGAGCTAGCGCAAGTACTGGAACAAAGGGCACCTCTAATGCTCAACGATTACTCAATTGTCCAACGATTTGCAGAAAATATGCACACCCTACCAACTGTCAAACGATTCAAACGCAATCTCAGAGTTCTAACGACCATATTGATCATCACTTCACCAGGAAGACTCTCAAAATTGAAATTAGAGGTCTCTGAAAACCTTCAGGAATCCCTTGTTTCAACCCGTTCCAAGACAAAATAAAACCATCAATCGATAAAATATTTTTTATCAATTGATGGTTTTATTTATGGCAAAAGACTAAGAAAATGATAGAATGCACACCCCTGGTCAAAGTTCAACGATTTGAGGGGGTGGGGTGCATTTTTATCAGGGGGGTGCATCGGTCACATTATTAACATTAGTAGAATAAGCTATTCCTAACTGCACTTATTACTCTCAGGATGTTCCAGTGGCACTAAACTTATAATATTCTACACATTGACAAAAGTATTCCGTTTCGAGGCGAGGGGGAATTATTTTAATCCTGTTTTCCAAAAAGCACTGTACTGACTCACCGTAATATTAGATTCGGGTACTTCGAGTCCAAATTAGTCTTTTTCTCCCTAAACAACCAGGTATGGGGGATCGATATCACCTATGTGCTCCTCAAGTAAAGCTTCCTGTACCGCTTTGTTATCATTGACTGGTATAGCCGCCGGATCGTCAACTACGAGATCAGCTATAACCTCGAGAAGGAGTTTGTCCTGCGCCGCCATAAGCGTGCCCAGTGCGAAAGAAAACCCGAGATCATGAACTCGGATCAGGGAAGCCAGTTTACAAGCCAATCCTACCTTGAGATTTTGGACTCTTGCGGGGTGCAGGTCTCCATGGATGGCAATGGGCAGGCGCTGGACAATGTACTGACTGAGCGGTTCTTCCGCAGCCTGACATACGACAAACTCTACATCAAAGAATACGAGGGGTCAAAGGGGAGATAAGTTCCTAACAAAACCATTACCTATCGCTACGATGGCGGCGGCTATCTTTTGGAGAAGGAGTACGGATATACCACGGAGCCTCTGGGTACCCAGACGCACCATCCCCAATGGGAATGCCGATGCCAACTGAAGGACAAACTGACCAGTTTTGTCGTCAAAGCAATCACCTATGATACCATCGGAAACCCCTTAAGCTATGACGGATGGAGCTACACTTGGGAAGACGGCTGCCAGCTCAAGTCCCTGGCCAATCGGATCACAAAAGACCGAATGATTGAAAAATGCGAATCGCTTTCATTAAAGACCTTGGTAAAGAAGTGGAGTCTTACAAAAAAGAAAATAGACGATTCAACATAGGGCTATTAGCACTTTACAAGGCCGATGGCGGGGTGGGTACTGGTGGATTTCAATGCAGTAACACGATACAAATCATTGACAGATGATCCACCAGAGACCTCCATTGTCCCGGAGTAAGTGGACACTATAAGGGTTGTAAATACTTGAATATTAATATATGATCCAGGTAACGATTACTGTCGAAGGAGGTGTAGTTAGAGAAGCTGTTGTAGTAATAATAGGCAGATAATTAAAAGTAAACCCTTATTGTTTTGATTATCCTCAAAGAAAAGAGCTTGAATTACAAGACACGCTATCCCTGATATTCCAAACAAGGCCCGGTAAATCATATCGTTTGTAATGATAGCCAGCATTGACATTGAAAATGCAAAGATTATCAAAATAACAAAAAGTATTTTGATTGACTTCATGTTTATCACCTCTAAGGTAATCATAACGTCTTCTGCCATTCTGTCAACCATCACAAAATTTGTTTAAGGGGAATAATTCAAACTTCTTCTGTTACAGGTTATTCCCCGAAAAAATTATCTACTGGGGAAGCAGATGGTCTCTATATGGTTGTAACTTATTAACGAAATAAAACTGACAGGCTTATATCTAATAATCATAAGCCTGTCAGTTTCCTGCTAAAATATTGTTTCCCTAAAAACTATAGGAGAATAATCATGAGATATTCTAAAGTTTTTTTTAGTTATATTTTAATCTTATTATCACTTTTTACTTCATGTTTAAATATCTCAAGCCCTCATACCTCCAAAGGAGGAAATATACAATACCTCGTTCAGATCAAAATTAATAACACACAGAATTTCCCTGTCGATTTTTTTGAAGTCGGAACTTTCGAGAATAACACTAAAAAACCTTTACTTAGAGAAAGTGAGGGAGAGAATAATGTCATATTGTTTCAAATATCATATCACCCAACTACAGAATTTTATATGTATGGAGTTATAAATAATAAAGAAACTGAAATTTTTTATTTCAATCTTGCGGAATATGAGAATACAACTCAACAACAAGAATTAAATTTATATTTAGAGTCAGATAATGAAAATATATTGATTAAAAAATAACATCATACAGAAAAAAGACAAAAACAATAACTAACTGAGTTCTCATCATTCCGAAGGATGAATGGATACATTAGTTGGGGTATTAATCTTCCATGTAGTTAGGGGCCTCTGATTAATTCTCGTTTCAGCTTACCTTTGCATAACCCTTGGAAAAATCGCATAAAATACAGTTGAACAAAAAGGCAAAAAAAGAAGCAAGCCGCTTTTGAACTGCTCCCTGTCAAGTGGACAGTGAAATAACCAAAACAAGATCATGCAGCCAGTGCCTGGTTCCTCACCTCAAGAGGATCCAGGCCTTTGTACTTTCTCAAGTACCGCTTCGTGTTGTAGAAGCGGATGTAGTCATCCACCGCCTGCTTGTGTTCGTCGTAAGTGTGGAAGGTCTTAAGGTAGAACATCTCACACTTCAGGATACCCAAGAACCCTTCCATCGGCCCGTTGTCGATGGAGCGGCCGACCCGCGACATGCTCTGGATGTAGCCAGCCTTTGAGAAATACATCGGAGACGCGATCCTGCAAAACACCTGATCGTTAATGAAGAAAATGCTGGCCAGTACTATCCTGATTTCGCATTTAACCACCCACTGTTTTCGGAAGGAATGACGATATACAGCGATTCAAAAGTAAGTCGGTTCCTTAAATCAGTTTCTCGGGAACAGATTATTGGCTTCCTTAATGACTGGAACAAAAAACGTGATCATAAGCAATGTATTTACATCTCGTATGATTCAACAAACAAGAACTGCCAAGCCGGTGATATTGATCTTATAGAATACGGCAAAGCGAAAGATGAAAAAGGACTCCCGGTGTTTAATCTTGCATTAGCATTTGATAAGACCAACCGAGTTCCACTATTTTATGAGGAGTATCCAGGTTCAATAACCGATGTTTCCCAGTGTTTGTGGCAAACTAAAAATGGACAGGTGTGGAAGCTAAGAATTCCCCATAGTGGCAAAAGAACTCCACTGACCCCCCAAATACGCTATCCTTTAAGTAACTACACAGAAAGGATGGCTATACAAGGAGATGTTATCAGTGGAGCAAGTTAATCATATCCCCAATTCCCGGAAATAGTATAGTCTACACCTTCGGTTTGATCCCCCAATTGGGTGACATAGATGTTGGATTTTCCTCGAATTAAGTCACAGAGCCGATTTCATATGAGATGGCTCTGTGACTTAATTTATTTTTATCTTGCTTATTACCCCTCTGTAGACTACAATATAAGTAGTCTACAGAGGAGGGATATTATGGCAATGCTCAATATTTCAATCCCAATTCCCACCGAGCGCATCACCTACAAAAAAGATGGCCCGGATAAGCCCAGACGCGTCTATCATGTCGAAAAACGCTACAGAAACGCATTGGGTACCCCTACAGCCAAGGAAGTTGCCATTGGCAAAGAGGATCCTACTCGTCCCGGTTGGATGATCCCCAATGAACGATTCACTGAGTTCTATCCGCTGCCAGTCGATGCCATTTCCCTGACCCCGCCTCAAGAGGTTCTGGCGGCTGGTCATATCGCTCTGTTGTGGCAGCGAGCTGAGGCTATTGGATTGACCAAGGCTTTACAACAGGTATTTCCCTTGCAGGCACAAGAGCTTTTGGCGATGGCCATCTATATGGTCTGCGAAGGCAATGTCATGATGAATCTGGATCTGTTCATCCGGGAGAGCCTACTTTCTACAAGGCTCAGTCTGAATTCCCAGCGCAGCAGCGAACTGTTTGCACAGATCAGCGAAGAGCAGCGCTTTCGGTTTTAAGCTCTGGAGTGCTCTCCACAAAGACGAGGAACAGACCCTGGCTTATGATGTGACGAGCATATCGACCTATGCGGAGATCCAAATGGCAGAGTACGGCTATAATCGGGATCAGGAAACCCTACCGCAACTCAACATCGGCATGCTCTATGGCACCAAGACAGCCCTCCCGCTTTGCTATGAGATCTACAGCGGAAGTATCGTGGACAAGGCCTTTTTCCCCTATATGATGGAATTGGGCGAATTGGTCGGTCTCAATGATTTGTTCTACATCATGGATCGAGGCTTTCTCACCCTGGACAATCTGAGCTTCATGGCCCAGAACCAACTCAATTTCCTGATGGCTGCTCCCAAATCCCAGAAAATCTATCGTCAGGCATTAATCGAGGCAACCGCGGTGATCCGTCACTCTCGTTATCACATCCCCCAGACCAGCTGCTATGGACTGTCCAAAGTGATCCAGATCAATGAGTTGCCCTATACCCTCCACATCTACCTGAACACATCCAGTGCGGCGGATGAAGAAGCCCGGATCTACCAGCATGTTGATCGTCTCGAGGAAGAGCTGCAAAATCAGATGAAGCCCATCAGTATTACTCGGTATAACAAGTATTATGATGTGACACGCAATGCATCACCGATTGAGGAGTACGAACGCAATCATGAGAAGATCACCGAGATGATTGAGCTGGCCGGCATGTTCTGCCTGCTGAGCAATACCCAGGATAAGAGCGCAGAGGTGGCACTACGACTTTATGGGCGACGGGACATGGTGGAGAAGGCCTTCCAGAATTTAAAAAACAGCATCGACTATGACCGCTTTCTGACGCACACAGAAAAGACGACAGAAGGGGAAGCCTTTGTCGCCTTTTTGAGTCTTATTCTGTGGTCGGATTTGACCAATCATGGGAAAAACAGCGGGGAGAAATCCATCAACCGGTTGGTCAAACAGATGGGAACGATCAAGCGGACCGATTATGGATCAGGCTGCAGTTTGCTCCAGCCACTGACCAGGAAACAAAAGGACATTCTTAGCGCGTTCGCCATCGAACCGGAGGAATTTCTTCAAACCATTCTCCACTTTGAAGTGTAGACTATAGAATTCCCGGGAATTTGGGTCATATCAAAAAACTCTACCGTCAGAAAGAGAAAAGCATCAGTGATATTGCCCGAGTAACCGGTCACGACCGAAAGACGATCCGGAAGTACTTACAACAGGAGGATTTCAGCGGGCCAAAACCGATCCGAACGGTTCGCCGCAGCAAGACCGATGCTTACCGCAAAATCGTGAAAGAGTGGCTACAGAACGATCAGAAGGCACCCCGTAAACAACGGCACACGGCCCGTCGAGTTTTTCATCGCCTCCAGGAACTGGAAGCCCAAAACGGACGGGAGCTCGACCTCTCGGAACGATCGGTGCGGACCCTGGTCAAACAGCTGCGGGTGGAGCTGAATCAAAGTGAGCTGGCCGCTCTGCCCCTGCTCCATCCCGCCGGTGAAGCCCAGATCGACTTTGGCGAAACTCATTTCTACGAGCGAGGAACCTACTATGAGGGATATCACTTGGCACTGACCCTGCCGCATTCCGATGCCAAGTTTGTCCAGTTGTTCAAGGGACAGAACTTTGAGTGCCTGGCTCAGGGTCTGGTCAATATCTTTGACCATATTGGCGCCGTACCGACAACCATCCGCCTGGATAACATGTCCACCGCAGTCAAGGCCATCCTGGCTCACGGGGAACGGGAAGTCACCGAACGCTTCCGTCGGATGCAGTGCCACTTCGGGTTCGACAGCAACTTTTGCAATCCTTCCGCCGGCCATGAAAAAGGGTCGGTTGAGAATTACGTGGGCTACAGCCGCAGGAACTACTTTGTCCCCGTCCCTGAGTTTGACGACCTGGCTGAATATAACCGGAAGCTGCTGAAGGATTGCGATAAGGACCTGGACAGGGATCACTACAAGCTGGAGAGTACCGTCCGGGCGCTCTTCGAGGAGGATCTGGCCCGCATGAACGCCCTGCCCCGGTATCCCTTCGACGGGGACCAGTACGTCCTGGCTCGGACCAACCAGTATGGCTTGGCCCGCTATCAGACCAACAGCTACTCGATCGGCGGCAGGCTGGCCCGCCAGGAAGTGACCCTCAGGGTGGGCGCATACACCGTTACCGTGTATGACAGCCGCATGAAGGAAGTGGTCACCCATCAGCGGCTCTATGGGAAAAACAAGGAGTCGATGATCTGGGGGCCCTATCTGGATGTTCTGGCTCAAAGGCCAATGGCGCTCAAGTACTCGGGGTTCTTCCGAGGACTCCCTCCGGATGTTCAGGAGTTCCTCGATGGATGCAATCTATCCGGGAAGAAGCAGATCCTGAAAGTTGTGGCAGCCTCCAGCCGGGAGACGGGGGTGGACCAGTCGGTCAATGCCCTGTCGTCTGCGTTGAGCTTCGAACCTCTGGATCCGGACAGCTTCATCGCAGCCTACAGCTTCGCCCTGAACAAGCCATCACCGATCCCGAAAAACAGCGTACCGGACCACTTACCGGTCCTGGCGGAATATGAGTTGGACTTTGCTGCCTACGGTCAGCTCATGGAGGTGGCAGCATGCAGGAAATGATTCTTGATCTCTGTCGGCAACTGCGTCTGGGGGCCCACATCGCAGACATCTACAAGGACATCCAGGCCGACACCCATGAGGAGTTCCTTCTGCAGCTTCTGACCAAGGCCGTGACGTCCCGGGATCTGGAGCGGCAGAACCGCTACATCCAGCAGGCCGGCTTCGAGGTGATGAAACGCTTTGAGACCTTCGACTTCTCGGATGTGACCCTGCCCGGTGGAGTTACCCCCGAGCTGCTCCGTTCCGGTGAGTTTGTGGAAAACAAACAAAATCTGATTCTCTATGGCCGGCCCGGGACCGGCAAGACTCACCTGGCTACCGCTCTGGGCGTGGAGGCCTGCCGGAAGGGCTATAAAACCCTCTACTTCAAGACCAGTCGCCTGGTCAACCTGCTGTCCGAGGCAAAAGCCGCCAAGACAGAACCCCGGTTTTGGAAGAAGCTTAACTCAGCGGATCTGCTGATCCTTGATGAGTGGGGCTATGTCCCCTTCGAGCGAGTCGGTACCCAACTGCTGTTCGAGGCGATCTCGGACTGCTATGAGAAGCGCAGCGTGGTCATCACGACCAACTTGCCCTTCGATGAATGGAACACCATCTTCTACGACCAGAAGCTGACCACGGCCATTCTGGACCGCCTGGTGCATCATGGACTGCTCCTGATGCACGAAGGCCAGAGCTACCGAATTCGACATTCTAAAATGCAATAATCAGGACCAGGGGGTGGGGAATTCTTATTTTCCACTCTGGGGAATTCCAACTTGCCAAACACATCCCAGTTTGAGTATATGGTAGACAAGGTGAAAGAGTACAATTATAAATCAGTCGGGTTCATTCTGGACAGAGGATATTTCAGCAAAGCTAATATAAAATACATGGAAGATAATGGTTACTCCTTCATCATCATGGTTAAAGGCCGTAAAAACCTCGTGTCTGAGCTGATAACAGCGAACCGAAATACATTTGAGACTGATCGCGAGTGTGCTATCCGTTCATACACAGTATATGGAAAAACAGTTTCAGCTAAGTTATATGAGGACGATAATACCCTTAGATATTTCCATTTATACTTCAACCCTTCCAAACAGGCTGCTGAGAGAGAACAGCTGGAGCAACTGATTGAAAGACTTGGATTGTATTTGGAAAAACATATTGGAAAAGATATCACACTTGGGAACGTATATCACGAATATTTTGACCTTCGCTATAACAACAAGCATGCGCTTGTCTCGTATACAGAAAAAAAGGATGTAGTTCGGAAAAAGTTGGAGCAATGCGGTTATTTCTCCATTATCACCTCTACTGAGATGACTGCATCACAGGCGCTTATCCATTACAAAGGCCGGGATAACTCTGAAAAACTGTTCAGCACGGACAAATCGTTTATTGGGTCTAAAAGCAACCGGGTTCACACTTCCGAATCATTGGCTGCAAAGCTATTTATCGAATTTATTGCACTAATTGTCCGAAACAGAATTTACAACCTCTTGAAGGAAACGATGCTTCGATTAGCGACCAAACCGAATTATATGACGGTGCCTGCGGCGCTTCGCGAACTGGAAAAAATCGAAATGGTTAGGCGGAGTAAAGGACATTATCGGCTTGATCACGCCGTAACCAAGCGGCAGAAAGTTATTCTAAGTTCATTCGGCATGGACGAGAATAATATTCGTGATATTGCAAGCGGAATTGGCAATCTATTATCGAAGAACCAGTCACTGATGACAAAAACAGAAATCCCGGATGAGGATGAATACGACGATGGCGCGGACGAAATCGATAACTTCGATTGAAACTGAAATTACAGGAATAATTAGTGAGCTAACAAAACTTCAAGAAAAACAGGAGGCTCTATCGGACAGACTGTTGGAACTCCAAAAGCAAAAGAAGGAACACGAGGCCAAACAAGTAATGGAGGCTTTCCAAAAAAGTGGCAAAAGCTTGCAGGAGCTGATGACATTTTTAGATGTCTGAGGCAACGGTTTTGAGCTTCAAAAAGCATTTAGTGTAACTTTTATGCAAAGTTGAGGGTGAACTGATCCGGGAAGACAATCAGGTCCTAAACAAGACCATCACCTACCGCTACGATGCCGGCGGCAATCTTCTGGAGAAGAAGGAGTATGCCTATACCACGGAGCCTTTGGGTACCCCGACGCGGACCATTCCCTTTGGGTATGCCGACACCAATTGGAAAGACAAGCTGACCAGCTTTGACGGCAAAGCCATCACCTATGACGCCATCGGGAATCCCTTAAACTTTGACGGCTGGACCTACACTTGGGAAGAAGGCCGCCAGCTCAAGACCCTGTCCAAAACCGGCACCAGCTTAAGTTTCAAGTATAACTCCAGCGGCCTGCGGAGCGAGAAAAGTGTCAATGGCCTCGTCACGAAGTACACTTACCTGGGCGGAAAAGTAGCGTTTGAAACCACTGGAGCCGAGACGATCCATTACACCTATGACGGCAATGGCGTACCTTTCTCCATGACTTACGATGGTAGTGAATACTTCTACCTCACGAACCTCCAAGGGGATGTGACAGGACTTGCTGATGCTGCCGGAGCCGCTGTTGTCAGTTACAACTACGACAGCTGGGGCAAGCTCATCAGCACCACTGGCAGCCTGGCGACAACTCTTGGCGTGAAGAACCCCTACCGCTACCGCGGTTACCGGTATGACACCGAAACGGGACTCTACTATCTGCAGAGCCGCTACTATAATCCGGAGATCGTGCGTTCATCCTGCATGATTTCATCCGCATGGTTAATGAGGATGTGGTGTAGGGATTGTCCTTTCAAGAGCAGAGGACTAATGATGGCATCAATGCGTAAAGCTTCTTCTTCCGTCAACTGAATGCCCTGCCGTGCCGAGGTGAGGATCTCCTCATACTCAGCCTGAGCTGCCTTGGCATCGTAAAACCGCTTCTCCAACGTGCAAGCGTTTCTGGCCTCGCAACCGTTGCAAACATAAGGAGGCTTTGACAGTCGATCGCACTGCTGCAGCACATAAGCGCTACACAATGTTCTGCAAGAATGACTCTTACAGAACTTGCAGGAGCGTCTGCACCCTTTGTTGCCACAAAGCTGCTGGGCCGGGCATCCCATCCGGAGACGACAGTCGTTAAACGGCTTACCGTAACAGCTGATTTTTCGGTATTGGAGGCGGCTTTTGATTTCTTTAGAAATAGTGGTAGGGTCCTTATCCAGTTCTAATGCAATGCTTCGGAAAGATTCCCTTTGGGTAAGTCTTTCCTGAATCCTGATCCGGTCGTCTAGTGATAGATGAGTTTGATTTGGCATATAGGCCTCCAATGGAGGCACCAGCCATTTCAGCTTACCTGCTTGTCAAACTAAAATCCAGTTCTTAGTTTGGTAAAGTAAATTCCAGTTGATTGGTATCGTGTGTGGAATTTACTTTGGCAACTTACACTTCTACAATAAAAGCATTGGATGGCGAATATGTGGTTAACTATTCCTTGAAAATTTGTTTACTCTTTGCTATAATTGTGATGTAAACGTTTATAAGCATATCATAAGTATACTGACAATATAAAACTATAAAAATATTATGCAATATATTTTCATCTTAATTTTTCTTGTTAGGTGTTCTTATATAAATTATCTATTTTAATAACTAAATATAAATTTTGATTTCTTTAAGCATATTATTTTCATCTCACAAAAGTTCTCTTTAAAACTTGACCCATTCAGCTTTCGATTTTTACTCATAATTTTATATATTGTGAATAGCTAAATCATACCCAATGCAGTTGTAATTCACTTTTTTAGAGTCAAGGGGGTTAGAGTAATTTAAATTGATGACAGTTGTGTAAATGTATTATTAGGAGTTTGTGTTCTCAAATCAGCGGAATTTGTTTAGCAAAGTTAAGATTATAAGATCGAAAGTATTATGGTTAATCAATTTTTGGGAAAAAGGGAGTTTATCTATGAAAAGAATACTATGTTTACTAGTTATTTTGGTTATGTCTTTTAGTACTGGAATAAGAGTACAAGCATCATCTATCAATAGCCAGAAAAGTTCATTTACCTCAAAGCCTATGAAGCAAATGATAGAAGAGGACAATATTAGAATTTCAGAATTCTTAAATGAGGAACTAGGTATAGATGGAAGTGAGAATTCTCCAATAACTATCCAACCTCAATGGACTTATCAAGAATGGTTTGAAAGATTTGAACCATCCTTACTACAAGAAAAAAGAGATGCGTATATAGCTGCCGATGTAGAATTTGATACTAGAGGAGAAGCTGGAACATACACAAATTATACTGTATCAATTACAAGTGCAAGGACAATGACGCAAGTTGCTGCTCTTACCATTTCAGCGACTGCTGAAATTAAGACAGCAATGTTTGAGAAACTCCAAGCAGCAGCCGCTATTCAACTTTCACAATCCCATACAAATTATAATGAGGTTGGAACATCTCATACATATCAAATCTATACCAATAGAACAGGCTATCTAAAAGCTTATCATAAAGGTTATTATACAAAAGGTGCCATTATTTATGGGTATCGCGATAGTGACGGATCAACAGGCACTTATACAAAAGGTAATGGTAATTCTTATGCACCATATTCAGATAATGTTGTAAGGGTCTATTTTGCAGCCCCAATTTACAGATGAAATTAAGTCTGTTTCAATTCAAAATTGTAATTTCATATTAATTGCAGAGAAGGAATTTGTTTAATAAAAAGCTTACAGGCAGTAATTTAATCGATTCCTGCCTGTTATCCTAAAAAACTTGATTTTTGGAACAAGAATCGAATTGAAGTGAAAAATTATTGTTATCTAGTCGAAAGGATAGAGTTTATATGATTAAGGTGTTTATATGATTAAGAAGTTTATCCGAATAGTACCTATTATCTTATCTTGTGGTCTATTCATTGCATTAATGAGTGGATATGTAAGCGATAAATCCCCTTTGATAAGCTACGAGTATTTTGAAAATGTGAGATTACAAGTAGAAAATGACTTTAAGTCCAATAATTTCACTTCCATTAATGTTAGTCATCCTACGGAATATACTAAGATAACATCGTACCCAAGTACGCAGTGGAATTCTGAGAATAATAACTCATATAAAGGAGATACTTTAAAACCAAGACAAATAGATTTTTATTACCTAAATAATCAAAATAAAAATGCAATTACAAAGGTAACCTTGTTTTATGCTCCCGATTCAATTGAAAAAGATTATATTAGAGTTGATTACTTTGACAGCCTAAAATACACAAATAATGTTCAGGAGAACTACCGGAGTTTATCTATGGTTCCTCATTTTGAGGTAGCTTTTAAAGGGAAAGGGTATTACATTTATGTCCAGACGACTTATCTTCAGCCGTACTATAATGAAAATTCTATAACTGACGTAGAGAACCTAGGATTAATATCATTAAATGCTGAGTTAGTGCGCCAATTACAAAATTTTTTGATTTCGAATAATTTATAAGATGATGAGTATTAAATGCCTCCCTATCCTAAAAATCAAAAGGAATAATTTATGAAAAAATGGCTCAATCATAAATTCTGTGGGATGGTGGATTCCTTACGTACGTTTTACGACTCATATCGAATAACTTGAGGAAGAAGTATTCATCATCTGGATAGCCATACCCTTGTCGACGTAATGTCTTAATCTTGTTGTTGATCCCCTCGATTTGACCATTCGAAATACGGTAGGTCGCATAAGCTATAATCCCTTCAAAATGTCTGTCCATCAGGCGCCCAAACCATTGCAGGTGCTCATTCCCCGAGGCATAGCATACTTCCATGACCTCCGTGATCAGACTAGCCATTTCCGGCTCACTGGCGGCCTTGTACGCCTCCGAGAGCATCTCTTTGACAAGGTCAACTGTGAACAGAAGCTGGTTCTCCTGGATGAACTGGTCGTACTTCTCCTCACTGCCAGGACGACGCGTGATCTCTGCCCTTTAGAGGAGCGTGCCGCCCTTGGACAAGGGTTTGCCCTCCGCGGCCTCCCGGTCTTTGCGCTGCAGCGTCTCCCGAGAAGACATCAGGATATAGCGGGTCCTCTTGAGGGACTCAGCAGCTTTGTACTCACCCACCGCCTGAAGACGCCTCTGCTCGTCTTTGCGCACTTCAGCGACCACTTTGTCATTGAAATTCTTGATGATGTGGAAATGGTCGAAGACCGGCTGGATGTGGGGGCACTTTTCCTCAAAGGCTTCTTGGAAGTCTGAGTTCATGTCCGAGGCGACTGCTTCAACACCGTCCATCCACTCGAGACCGACGTGCTCAATGAAGTCATAGACGACCTGCTTGCGCTTGCCATGGGCGATCCAGAGGATATGGCCAGTCTCTATGTCGATGATATGAGTGGCGTAATGGTGGCCCCGGTGAAGCTTGAACTCGTCGATGCTGAGGCACTTTGCCTGCCGCTGGGGCTTGATGAGCTTGCCATCAAGGGTGTACATTTCCTCCAGGCGTTTCAAGTCGATCGCTTTGACCGTGTTCTTGCCTAGACCAGTAATCTCAGCGACCTGTTTGAAATTGTAGGTTCCGATGGCGAGAAGGTCCCTGGTGTACTGCAGGAGGGCTTGTGTGATCCGATGGCCTTGTGCCTGGAAAGACACCTGTTGGACCTTGGTGATCCCGCAGGTTGGGCACAGTAACTTATTCTTGCCGAACTCCAAGGACGTATAAGTGTGCCCGAAGTTCAGGTGCCAGAGACTGCATGGGGACGTATTGTTGATGTGCATGAAGCCCCCGCAGTTGGGGCAGGCGCGATCGGTGTCATCTAGCTTGAGGACTCCATGCAACTGAACAACACTCTTACCGGAAACGGCGATATGCTGCGAACTATGCGTATTAGTAAACCCAACAAGGGATGAAGGGATGTGCAGAAAATTTTAGGAATCAGTGATTGTGTTAGCCTGTCCGTTCTGTGTATAATTCATCAGAGCCTCCGCTGTGCTTGGATTTGTACATCCGTCCAGATGCATTTCCATCATAGCGCGGGGCTCGTTCTATTATCAAATGTTATGCTGGTTTGGGGAAGGGATCTAGTCGGTCAATCCCACAGAATATGTGATTGACCCTAATAATTTATGAAATTCTCCAGAAAAATTTTTTTGTTAATAATTGTATTGGCTACTATAAGCATTCCTATTAATGTCTCAGCAACAACAATTAATTCTTCCAAGGGAATATATGGAACATACACATCTTTCAATCACCTTTACGATGCATATCAGGATGCAATAAAAAAAGGTGATACTCGAAAACAAGAAGAACTGCTCGCTATAGGTAGAAGTAGTCTTGAAGCAGAAATGGAAATATCAAGTGATATTATTCAGCCTCAGTATGATCCAGATCAAATGTACTGGATAAATCAATTTCCAAATTACTTCAGCTACGGGCGTTTTGAGACAAGATCTAATGGTATAACACTTAGTCTCGGAAATTTTAAGAGTTATTGGTCATCAACCGACAAAATAAATGGTTGGAATTCAGTTTATGCTAAATTTGCAAGCAGTTCCAATTGGAATAATACAAACATTATGAAAGAACAATTTTATTGTCACGCCAGATTGGGATATGCTGCAATTGAGGCGGAATGGAATCTAGAACCTTGGAGAACTTCTATGAACCCAATAACATGCAATTAAATATGGCTTCCTCAAATGGATAAATTATTAAAGAAATCATTTCTAATACTTTTATTCTCAATTTTAACTATTATGATTGGCGTTTTATTAAATAATTATAATGCAATAAAAAACGATACTACTGATACTTTAGAAATGGATGTTATTGCCTATTTATATGCAACAAAGAAGTTCATTCCGATATCTGTTGATGGTATAAATCAAAAAATAAGGAATGGCGATGCTTTTGTGCTATACATTGGTAGAATCACTTGTCCGAGTTGTCGGAAAATAGTGCCTGCACTTGAGCGTTTTTCAACGTCAAATAGGGTTGAAATATATTATCTAGATAGTGAAGATACCAACATAAACCCAACTGTTAAAAAATTCAGAGATGAACATGGCATATCGGTTGTTCCTTCAATAATTAAATTCGAGGGTAAAAATAATTATAGATTCGTTAAATTTAATATTAGTGGTAATTTAAAAGTAATTGAAAAGAGTTTGACGGATTCTTTAATTGAATAATTTGTTAGTTAAATGAGGTAAATAAATGTTTTTATTATTTGGAGTTGCTTCGATTATTTTTTCTCTATTAAATTTAGTGAATTATTTTAAAGGGAAAAATCCTAAATTATTTAGATTTATTAGTATGTCTTTGTCATTGCTCACGGTTGGTTTGGTGTATGAATTAAATGCTCAATATGTATTATATCAAGATTTCAATGGTTTAATTGATGTAACCCCCCCAATGAGAGTTATAGTATGGGTTTTTGTGGTTTCGTCCATTATTATTAATAGTTTTACTCTGGCTGATCACTTGATAGATCGCAGTTAAAATTCAAATATACGAGCTAGCGCAAGTACTGGAACAAAGGGCACCTCTAATGCTCAACGATTACTCAATTGTCCAACGATTTGCAGAAAATATGCACACCCTACCAACTGTCAAACGATTCAAACGCAATCTCAGAGTTCTAACGACCATATTGATCATCACTTCACCAGGAAGACTCTCAAAATTGAAATTAGAGGTCTCTGAAAACCTTCAGGAATCCCTTGTTTCAACCCGTTCCAAGACAAAATAAAACCATCAATCGATAAAATATTTTTTATCAATTGATGGTTTTATTTATGGTGGAGATGACGGGAGTTGAAAAGACTCTATGATGATATAAGAGTGAACACGATAGATGTTGATTTAGAGCGGATTCGAGGGAGAGACCACATTGTGAAAAGATGGAATATCGGTCATCTGTTACTCACCAATTACTCCCGAATTATGCATCACAGGATCGCATCAAGGCGATTCACAGTCTTCTCTTTCATTGATTCCAGGACGTGCGCGTAGATCTCCTGAGTCAGCTCAATGGAGCTATGGCCGAGTAACTTGCTGATAGAGTGGATGGGCTCTCCCAGTTCCAGCAAGCGCGTGGCGTACGTGTGGCGCAACCCATGGATATTTACATTCGGTAAGCCGTTTGCTTTCTCGAGGGCTTTCAGGCGGCGCAAGGGGCGCTTGTCGTCCATGGGTGATCCGATCTCATCCGGGAATAGCAGCCCTTGATCCTTATATGGTTCTTTCATGGCTTTGATCTCGCGGATTCGCTGGTCGATCAAGGCCTTCATCTTTGTTGGCAGAGGGATTCGCCGGACGGATCCTTCTGTCTTTGTCTCGACGATCTCCAGAACATAGTGATCAAGCTCGTGATCGATGAAAACTGGATTACGCTGCAGCTGCTTATTGACCATGATTGAGCTGCCATCGTAGTCCAGACGGGTGAGCGCCAGAGCTTCCCCAATCCGTAGTCCAGTACCCATTAGAAAGTGAATTAACGGGTCTGTCACCCACTTGTTGCCCAGGGCAGACAAAAGGATCTGTTGCTGCGGTGATGTGAAGACATTGCCCTGGACCATAGCGAGTGAATCAGGATCCCCGGAATAATCCCTGCTGTTGTCTGGGGCGATAGGAAGCTTCAAGCCCTTCATAGGGTTCTTCTCGATATAGTCCTCAGCTTCATGCAGGCACGTTGTCAGACGCGCTCTGATGGTCTCTAGGCGCTGTCTGGACCGTCCGTCTTTGGCGAGCTGATTGAAATACTTTTGCACGTCCATCTTGGTGATCTCAGCAATCGGCATCTTTGCGATATCGTACGGTCTGATGTGGTTATTAAGGATCCCAATGTGGCTGGCGACGGTTCGTGGTCGGACCGTGTGGTATTTCGTTTCAAAAAGCCACTCCTCATACCAGTCCTCCAGGGAAATATTTCCAGAGTATTTGACCAGCCCGTATTTCCGGCGCAAAGCCTGAAGGATGTTTACGGTGTCAGATTCATCCTTTGCAGTCCGACGGATTTGCTTGCCGTCTACGGTGACGGCTACGATCCAGCGATCTTTCCTGGCGTCGTAATAGATGGACCCTTCGCCTGGTTTACGGATTTTCATAGTTATGTCCTCTCGTAAAATCTTAGAGCGACTCCAGGTGCCTCCTCCTCAATTTTCATGACCTTGCCGTCCTGCCCCTGAAAATAGAAGCTACCACCAAAAACCTGAGCAACAACATTCTTGTCGATGTATTTTCTGACATTGAAGGTGTCTGTCCTTTTGATATAGCCAATGGTCTTTTTACCTTCAAGCTTAACCGCAATAGCATTTGGATCGTATTCATTCTTAGGCTCTGGTACAAGTGAAACAGGGATAGTGATGTTCGAATATTCATAGACCCGTTCGCCAGACTTTGCTTTTTCTTCGATCTCTCCCTTTGTCATGCCGCCGTAAGGGAGGCCCATATACTTTTTTAGAACCTTATCATGATCATCGTATTTCAGCCCAGTGACATAAGTTGTGTATAGCGCGTCTTTCCAAGATCCATGATCCTCCGCTTTATTCTCTAAGACCATTGTGTTTTGGCGGTCTATGCGTCGCTTGAAGTAAAAATAGCCACCAACAGCAATAACTACTCCGAAAAGAATTGTAGCCAGGTCGCGTTGTGAAATCCCGGCAATAACAACGATAATTCCTAGAATAACGACGGTCTTTTTGTTCAATTTACTCATCTCTTCACCTCTTACATAGTTGCGGTAGTTAAACATTACAATAGTGATAGGACAATACTTAGCTTAAAAATAAACTCCTTGAAATAAAATTTTAGACCACCTACAATTGAATTAGAACATATGTGCGAACTGGAGGGCTAGAAATTGACTAAAACTCAGACAGAATACGCAAATGCTATCATCGACTTCATTTTGTTTTTGGAACAGAGGCGCTATCCTCAATATAGCGGCCAATCGCAGAGCGTGCGATCTCCATCAATCGAATCATCGTCATCTGGTCCAAGTCAGAAAGGCTAGTTACATTTTCCATCATCACCAGCGCGTCAATTGAATCCTTTAGCCCTTTAAAAGCGTCGTCGTCTGTGGCGCTTTTTTGGGCTTTACTCTCATCCCAGCCCATTAATTGAGTAGCTGGAACATCTAAGGCTTTTGCAAGAAGGTAGATTTTGTCTCTTCCCATATTAGTGATTTCGCCTGATTCATACCTTGCAATTGTCGGGCTGGACACCCCTATCATATCACCAAGCTGTTTTTGAGTAAGACGTAATTGCTTCCGTCTAAATTTAATAAGATCTTTCAATTCCATTTGTGTCACCCCTTGGGTACATCATATTAAATAAATTGCGTTTTTGCAATAATTATTGCGAATATGTATTGACACGCAATTTTTAACTGATATCATAAAAGTACGGAAACGCAAATTGAATCGATCGGAGGTGAATTCAATGTTTGACAAAGAGGCTTTAGAAATTCTACTCGTGAAAAAGAAGAAAACTAAAACAGAGCTGGCTAAACACCTTGGAATTAACGAAGCGACTCTCTACCGAAAAATGGATGGTCAATCTGAGTGGAAACGAAACGAGATGCTGTTAACCGCTCAATTTTTAGATGAGCCTGACTTAACGGCCATTTTTTTTAAAGAGTAATGTGCGTAAACGCACAAATTAAGGAGGCTAATGACGTGAGCATGCACCAGGACCTGATGCACCTGCAAGACATCGCAGACTACTGTGGCATATCGAAAGACCTTGTACGGCGTGAGATCGCAGCCAAGAGGTTAAAGGCTAGAAAGACCGGAAAGGGATGGACAACACTCAGGCACATCGTGGAGGAGTTCCGCGAAGAGTACTACCAAAGAGGCGATAAGGAGGAATGACCAAATGAAAATGTGTGTTGACTGCTACGATCGGGCGATCGATATCGAGATACTTAGCCAAAAGGAGCTGCTGAAGAAACTCGTCCGGTATGTCGGATCAGACCTTAATGCCGGTGTGGATATCTACGAGGACTGCTGGACCGGGGAGCTGGTCGGATGTATGAACAGCTGACCAAGCAGCAACGGGACCATATGCTGCTCAAGTTTTACGGCCTCTGGCCATGGAGCTGGCTGCGGATCTCCGAGGATCACGAATCAGTAACATTCATGCTCAAGAAAGACAACAATATCAGAATTACACTTCGATGGTAGGAGGAAAGATGAACGAATTAACCATTATCAAAAATGATCAGGCGGTGACCTCGTCGCTGATCGTAGCAGAGCAGTTTGGAAAAAGACATGACCACGTGCTAAGGGATATCGATGACATCAAGGGGGTTACCCAAAATTGGGGAGACCTATTTCAGGAAGAAACCTATATCCACCCACAAAATAAGCAAGAGTACCGGATGTACTACATGAACAGGGACGGCTTCAGTCTGTTGGCCATGGGGTTCACCGGAGCCAAGGCGTTGACCTTCAAACTCAACTTTATCAATGCATTCAATCAGATGGAGACTGAACTAAACAGCCCCGAGAAAATCATGGCAAGGGCGCTCCGGATCGCTGACCAGACAATCAACCAGTTGCAACTTGAAACAAAGGTAAAGGACCAGCAGATTGCGGAGCTCAAACCAAAGGCTGATTACTATGACGACATCCTGAAAAACAAAGGGCTTGTTACTATCAGCCAGATCGCTAAGGACTATGGTATGAGCGGTCAGGAGATGAACCGGACGTTGAAAAACCTGGGTGTACAGTACAAGCAATCCGAGCAGTGGTTAATGTACTCGAAGCACCAGGACAAAGGTTATACCCATTCCGAAACCGTACAAATCACACACACTGACGGACGTGCGGATGTAAGGATGATCACGAAATGGACACAGAAGGGCAGGATCTTCCTGTATGGATTACTGAAGGACAATGGCATTTTGCCAGTGATTGAACGAGAAGATCATTAAAGACTGAAAGGAGATAAAACAAATGTTTAGAAGAAAAGTAAAAGAGGATCCGACGGAGCTGCAGTTGCTCAAGATCCGAGTTCAGAACATTGAGAAAGAGATTGCTGAATTGAAAAGAGCCCCCCAGGTGCAAACTGAGGAGCTGGAAAGCATTGTAAAACTTAAGCTAAATGGAGAGAACTTTACTTAAAATCTTTTTCAATTAGTTCAATAACCATCTCATATGCATGCTTGTATTCCGAATAGAAATCAAAACTGACCTTTTCACCCGAATGGGCATCTCTTAAAGCTGCATCGTATAGCATTTTCCCATATTCTATCGCGATATCGTGAGCACGCTGCTCATTACTAATTCCCACATATCTCACCTCCCTCCATATCAAACTCGGCTCGCTACAGCCTGTACCCCGATTATAGCAGGGAGACGCTACAAAAATAACTAACTTAAGGAGGTATGAAGAATGCCTAGAAAATTCATTGAAGCAAGCAAATTGATAAATACTCTGGATTTCAGAATTGAAACCAGGCAACAAATGATGCAGGATTCCGATGAATCGCAGCATGAAAAACACGAGGCGGTGATCATGGCATACCAAGCCATCAAGAAAAGGATAAGAGAATTACAGAATGAGGCAGGAGGGGTAGATCGTGGATGATGGATTGTTAGGACTGCTGCTGGGACTGCTGCTTATCGCATTGCCTTACATGGTTTTCGCCTATATCGGCTTCAGGATGGGGATGATCTGATGAGCAGACGGAAAAACATCGCAGATTTCTACGGCCGGAAACTCACTCCGGAGGAAGATGACTACAGCGCCGATTCTTTCCCGGATCGGAAATGGCGAAAGAACGAAGACATAGCGTTGATCATAGACGACGACAGCAGGAGAAACTCAGAGGTAAGGATTATTAAGGAGGCAAAGAAGTGAAACTTTTTTTACTGGCACACATGCTCATGGAGCGGTCCGGGCTGGATTGGCACATCGGGATCAGCTTTGATGGCGAGATCTCCGGCACCCTGGACGATCATGATTTTTGCTACAACCCGGAGCTGATGACCGCAGAGCAGTTCATTGCTGACCTAGCTGAGATCATCATTCAGGCCCAGGTAGATGGGGATGAGGAGGAAGAGGAATGACTGACCTAACGAACAAATGGCTCTGGATGCAGACCATGAACTACGCGCTGGATGTCATCAAATCCCTGCATCAGCGCACGCTCTACCCACTGGACACGTATCACGAATGGAAACATGTCGATTATGATGACCAGTTGCGGAATGTCTTTGAGTACGCCTTGACCAATTGGGAAACAGTGACATATCAAGGAAAATCCTCAAAGCAGGATCGGTACAGCATGGGATATGACCTCACAGCCAACGGAAAAGGCGTAAGCGGAACGTATAGGGACTACGAGGTGCAAATATCTTGGGGTCAGGTACAAAAATTTATCCGGGACATGCTGGACTGGCAGCCCGAAGATTCACAGGTAACAATGTTCGAGTTTTTATCCACGGAGGCAGAGAAGGAATGATAGACGAAAAAACGATTAAAGCAGCTTGCGAAACAGCAATCTGCGACACTCGTGAAAGATATTCCACCCTTAGAGTATCGGGGTACTCATTTGACGATTTACTGCCCGAACGATACACGATTTGGATTTTGGAAACCTCAAGGAATGCATTTTACAAGCAGGAGACCGAAAAAGAATGAAAAAAGGTATGTACATCCTTAAATTTGAGGACGAAGGCGAAGAAGTTTACGTAGAGGTACTGGGCGGGATAGGAACAGAAGAGGTCGCTCAGTTGTTCGGTTTCTGTGTATGCGCACTGCTGGACGCGGGCGCTGATGTAGATGAGCTGCATGCAGCCATTGACAAGATTAAGGCGGAAAGAAATGAAGCTACAGTTTGACGCAGAAGAAATGGGAAAAAAGATTGAGCACTACCGCAAACAGCGAGGGATGACGCGTGCTGATCTGGCGAGTGCGATTGGCTGCTCACAACAAGCCATATCTATTCTTGAGTGCGGAAACGCCGATCCTCGCCTCTCGGGAATCACAAACATCGCCAATGCCCTGGGCGTGGAGCCGTCCTGGCTGCTGGCTTGGAAGCCGGAGGACGAAGAATGACAAGAAGAGGCGTAACCAATACAAATTCACACAAGGAGGCATAAAAAAATGAAAAACGAAATTAAGGACGTGCTCATGAGAGCGCTTGAAACGGAACTAAAGAGTGAAGATGTCAGAACGTATCTGGTGAATACCTTGGTAGACAATCTGCTGAAGCTGGAGGAGAAATGGAGAGGTTCGGATTATCAAGGAGGCAAACAGATGAATATACAGTTTGACGAAAAACAGACCGGAAAAAATATCAAGTCCTACCGTAAACAGTGGGGATGGAGCAAAAAGGAACTGGCTGAACGTGCAGGAGTGGCCGTGGCGCTGGTTGACCACTACGAGAAGGGTACTTGGACGATGAATTTTTACACCATTATCCATATCGCCAATGGGCTGAATGTTCACCCGGATTGGCTGCTGGCTTGGAAGCCGGAGGATGAAGAATGACCGTAACAATCAACACGTTGGATGGCAAGGAAACCAGACTGGAAGGCGAAGCTGCTGAATCAGTGATTACACTGCTAGATTGGCCTGGAAGCACGCAGCACTGGATCAAGGTAAAGTCTGGTGAGGTTATGCGATGGATTGCAGTGGACTCTATATGCACTGTGAGTATCAGCGAATAAAAAAAGAGCCTTTGAAAGGCCCCGACTTAATAACTCAAGGAGATTATAGCATATGTTCAAAAATATTACACTTGTCAGCATGGATCTGACCAACTTCAAGGGAGTGCGATCCCTTCACGCCAACTTTGGAAAAGTTACAAATGTTTATGGAGATAACGGAGCCGGAAAAACCACTCTCTTTGACGCATTCTCATGGCTTCTCTTCGATAAAAACTCAGCAAATGAATCCAGTTTTTCCCTGAAAACCAATGATGAGAACGGAAATCCGATCCACCACTTGGAGCATCGTGTCGAGGCGAAGTTGGAGATAAACGGAATCGAGCTCAGCTTGAGCAAGACACTGAAGGAAAAATGGGTAAAGAAGAGGGGAAGTAGCTTAGAGGAGTTCTCCGGTCATGAAACGAAGTACGAAGTAAACGGAGTGCCAGTCACAATGACGGAGTACAAATCTAGGATCCAGGAATTGGTTGATGAGAAAGCATTTATGTTGCTGACTAATCCGATGCAGTTTTCTATGGCCCAGGGATGGAAGGAGAGGCGGGAAATCCTGTTGAAGGTGCTTGGAGAAGTATCTGACCAGGATGTCATCAACTCCAATCCTGAAGAGCTTGAAATGCTCACGTCTCAGCTTGAAAAGCACTCGATTGATGACCTGTTAAAGATCACAAAGCAGATCAAAAGCCGACTTAACGATGATATGAAGATCATCCCGGAACGAATCAAAGAAGTGCAGCTCTCAAAGATTGATCCGATCCCGGGGAAGGAGTTGCTAAAGGAAAAGAAGAAGCTCCAGGACAGGATTTTTGACATCAATCAGGGGCTTAAGTACAGAACCAGCCTGGACGACCAGAGATTAAGCATCAAGCAGCGGATATACACCTTAGAGGGGGAATTGCTCAAGGCGAAGCGAAACGCTACAGAGAGGCAGGAAACCGCTATAGCGGGGTTTAAGAAGAAATGGCTCGAAGAAAGCTTGGGCCTTGGAAACTTAAAGTCGGATCTGACAGCTTGTGAATCCGACTACTCTCGAAATAAGCGGCAGCTGGAGAGGATCCAGGCCGATCTTTCAGAGAAGCTGACTCAATACAAAAATCAGTACACAACAGTGTTTAATCCTTCCGATGATTACACAGCGTGTCCAACGTGCGGCCGTCCATATGATGCTGATCATATCGCACACACCAGAGACAGCTTGGAAGCTGAATTTAACCGCAAGAAGTCTCAAGTACTTACAGAGATTAAATCCCAAGGTGATGACTTGAGAAATCGGGAAAAAGAGGCTTTGGCAAAGGATGAACTTCTAAGATCAAAGATTGACAGTCTCTTGAAGGCTATTGATGAAGCCGAACAGACTACAGCAGAAGCCAAGAAGGAATATGAAAAAGCGAAAAATATCGAAATTCCACAGTCTGAAGACATCACGAAGGTCGAAGAGGAGATCAAAAAAGCCAATGAAGAAATGAGCACACTGACGGATGACGGAGCAGATCAGAGTCTCAAAGATGATCTGAAAAATCTGAATGCGAAGATTGAGGTTATCGACAGAGAATTGGCTAAATCAGGAATCAACGATCGAGCCGATAAGAGGATCCAGGAGCTGGAAGAGGAGCTGGCTGAAAAGTCTGAGGAATTTGTTCGTGCCCAGCAGACGGAATTTGCAGTTGAAGAGTTCATGAAAGCAAAGGTCCGATTGCTTGAAAGCAGGGTGAATCAGCACTTTACAGCGGTTCGTTTCAAACTTTTTGAACAGCAGATCAACGGTGGACTGTCGGAAACCTGCGAGGCTCTGGTTAATACCAACGGCTCTTTGGTGCCCTTTAAGGATGCCAATCACGCCGGAAAAGTAAATGCGGGCCTTGATATCATCAACACTCTCACTGACTACTACCAGACTAGTGCTCCAATCTGGATCGACAGCAGAGGCGAAGTCAATCGCCTAACTCCCACTAAAGGGCAGATCATCAATCTCTACGTAAGCAACGATAAGAAAATCAGAATTGAGCAGGAGGCCTAACAAATGGCAGAAAATAAAAACGAAATTGCAAGATCCGAAAACACAGCAATCACAGCTAAAGTGCTTTCGCAGCTTAGAACTGCAGAAGAGAACAAAACGATCATCGTACCGCCAAACTACAGCCCGGAGAACGCTTTAAAAAGCGCATACCTCATTCTTCAAGAGGTAAAGACAAAGGATAACAGGCCGGCCCTTGAAGCCTGTACGACAGCATCGATCACCCAAGCACTGTATGACATGGTGATCCAGGGTCTCAATCCTAGTAAAAAGCAGTGCTATTTCATCCCCTATGGTAATCAGCTCACATTGTCACGCAGCTATCTTGGGACCATTGCTGTCACAAAGCGTATGGGAAATGTGAAGGATGTGAAGGGATATCCGCTTTACAAGGGTGATAAATTCGAAACTGTTTTTGACCTGGAGTCAGGAGCATTGAAAGTAAAAGCTTTTGAGCCTAGTTTCGAAAACATCGATGCAAATCAGTTGATGGGCGCCTTTGCGGTTGTCATTGGTGAAACCGGGATTATCCATACCGAAGTGATGACAATGGCGCAGATCAGAGCTGCTTGGAATCAAGGCCAAACAAAAGGAAACTCACCGGCACACAAAAATTTCAGCGAAGAAATGGCGGTCAAATCCGTTATTAACAGGGCCTGCAAGCGATATTTTGCGACATCAGATGATGCGTACTTGTTAATGACCGGGGACGAAGAAACGACAAGGGATGTTGTCAATGCGACTTATGAGGCCGTGGTAGAAGAAGACCGTCAACCAAAACAAATAGTAGATGCTTCTTCACTTTCCATTGAACAGCCCAGCGAACCACCAAAGGCTGTTCCTCAAGAACCTAAACCTTCAAAGGAAGAACCCCCATATGAGTTCAATGAAGAGGAGTTGCCGTTTTAATGAAACTAAAAGTTTTAGGAAGCAGCAGTCAAGGGAACTGCTACTTCCTCGAAGCAGAGAATGAAATTCTAATCCTTGAATGCGGAGTCCCGATTAAGGAAATCAAGAAGGAATTGGACTGGAGTTTCCGTAAGGTAAGAGGCTGTTTAGTAACTCACAGTCACAATGATCACTCCAGGTCAATCAGAGATCTAAATTCCTTTGGAGTAAAGGTATTTGCTCCAAGGGAAACCTTTGAAGCTAAAAATATAAACAGCCCATTCGCATTTGATGTGGAGACCGACAAGGCTTTCTGGGTAGGCAGATTCAAGGTCATACCATTACCAGCAAAACATGATGTACCCATCGTAAGCTATCTGATCAGCCATCCTGAGATGGGAAGCCTTCTCTTTGCGACAGACACTTACATCCTACCTTACGAGATCAGAGGTGTTAATCACTGGATGATTGAGGCGAACTATGACAAGGATATTCTAGTCAGAGATGTAGAGAGCGGTAAAACGAACGCCTGGCTTGCTCAGAGGGTAGTAAAGTCACACATGAGCATCGGGAAGACCCTGGAAGCCGTCAAAGCCTCTGGCATCGAGTGGATCAAGAACATTGTACTGATCCATCTCTCAGATAGTAACTCCGATATGGAGAGCTTCAAGCGGCAGATGCAAGAGATCAGCGGCTGCCATGTATGGGTAGCAGATAAGGGATTATCTATCACACTTTAAAAAGGAGAATTTAATGAGTAATTCAATTGACTTAAACACGTTCGCCGATGGGGCGCTTCAAGAGAAATTCAATTTGGAGCTGGAAAAGGTGTTGTCCAATCTTCAGGATCCTAACAGCGACTATAAAAAGCCGAGAGAACTAACCATGAAGATCAAGTTTGTGACAGACGAAGCACGAGATATCTCCATAGTCACTATTTCAACCAGCTCAAAACTTGTCCCGTCCAAGGATGCCATGACTAAGCTTTTGATGGGCATGGATGGTCGGGGTGGATTCTTGGCTGCTGAATATAAGAATCAAGTTCCTGGTCAGCAGGTTATGCGGGTCAACGGTGGCGAAGTGGTTGATATTGAAACTGGAGAGATCAAAGAAGATACTGCCTCTAATGTCAGAGCACTATACAAATAAGGAGAGCTAAAAATGGAATTAAAACAAGCGATAGAATACCTGGTTAACCTTGGTTTTGAAGAGAAAAAGACTTTCACGGATGCTTCAAATAACGTTTATGTTTCTAAGGAGTTTAGCCGAGTGCTTCCGGATCGTCCAGAAGCGATCAAAACATCTACACTTACATCAGTAATTGAATATATCAAGACTAACATTGATACAGACTCACAAAAGATCATTCATGTCGAAGACTATGACACCGTGTCTGTTTATGGAACGCTGGACAAGTTCCAAAGACGCGATCACTGGCTAAAAGCCAAGGCGATGGTTCCATCAACCATCAACTACGGATCTTATTATGATACAGAATCTTTCAATATTGCGCTTCAGGCAAGGTTTGTTCCGACTGAAGACCGTGACACACTGCTTAAGATCAGTGGATGCATCGAGGAATCAGCTATTAAGACATCTGTTGATGACGGGGTTTCTCAATCCGTTGCAATCAGGACCGGGATTACCACCATTGCGAATATGTCAGTTCCTAAGACGGTCAAACTCAAACCGTTCCGCACTTTCACAGAGATATCTCAGCCAGAATCTGAGTTTGTATTTCGCATTAAAGAAGGACCATCATGCGCTTTATTTGAAGCAGACGGCGGAGCATGGAAAAACCAGTGTATCTTGGATATCGCCTCTTTCTTAGAAGATAAGCTGCAGGGATTTGATGGCTTTATCATATTGGCTTAATTGATGATGTGGCTTCGGCTGCTTGTCATATGTCACCTGAAATACCTGGGGGAAGGCTTTGCAATCCTTCCCCTGAAAGGAGGCCATCTATCATAAGCAACTTATCCGATTATATATATTTGCACAGAAAAATCACTAAAAGTGCAGTTTGGGAAAATGAAAGCCTCCTGAAAATCTGGATATGGTGCCTTGTACGGGCATCCTACAAAGATCGTCAAGTGGTTATTGGGAATCAGATTGTAGAGCTTAAACCAGGTGAATTTGTCACTGGCCGAAACGCTGCTTCTGAAGAATTGAAGATGAAGGGGACGTCACTTTGGAAGCGTCTGAAAGCACTCGAAAAGTTAGGCAACATAAGCATTAAAAGTAACAACAAATTTAGCGTTATAACCGTTGCTAATTGGGCGTTCTATCAGTACGGGGAAGATGAAAGTGACAGCAGAAGGACAGCAGAAGGACAGCAGAGTGACAACAAAGGGACAGCAGAAGGACAGCAGAGTGACACAAACAATAAAGATAATAAGGGAAATAAGGATAAGAAGGAAAAGAAAGTAAATAATGCCCATTTTTCGGAGGAAACAGCAGCCATTTGGAAAGCATATCCAAATAAAAAAGGAACTGCCCAAGCAATGAAGAAGATCCCTTTACTCATCCAAGAGTATGGGTATGACAAAGTACTTCTGGCAGTCGAGCGATACAAAGAAGAGATCGCCATTCTGAAAACTGATAAGAAGTTTATAAAATATGGATCCACTTTTTTCAATGGCGGCATCCTGGACTTTTTAGGAGATGACTGGCAGCCGAATGAAATGACTGGCGACACTATCTGGAAACCAAATGAGCTGGAGCTTAGAAATAGGCTTAAAGAGGAGGAGATATAAATGGACCCGAACTGCAGCAGATGCAAGGGCACCGGCTGGGTGCCAACCAATGGAAAAGGAAACTTCGGTGAATTGCCGCTGGTTGTGACGCGCTGTCCCTGCGTGGCCATGACACAGTCAGAAAAGCGAATGGAAGAAAGCGGCTTCTCCGGTGGAAAAATGACATTTGACAGTTTTGAAGTAACGACCGAAATGGCAAAGAAAATGTACTCGACTGCCAAACAGTTCATAAAGGAGTATCCGAATAAAAGCATGGCGATGCTTGGACAGTCTGGAACAGGAAAAACACATATCTTAAGGGCAACCGCAAGGGAACTCATGGAGAGTGGAATCAAGGTCAGCATTCTAAAGTACGTCGAGCTAATCAATCTTCTTCGTCAGAATCGGTTTGATTCGGAAGGGTACGGAAGAATCATGTCAGAACTGAAAAACTGTGACGTGTTGGCTATTGATGATCTTTTTCAGGGAAAACCCATGGAGCAAGATATTCCGGTAGTGTTTGAAATCATCGATGCCCGCTATACGAGCGGAAAACCGATGATGATCTCATCCGAAAAAAACATTGAAGAACTGATCGCCATCAATGAGGCGGTTGGAAGCCGGATCCGTGAGATGACACACGGTTATCGGGTCCTGATCGGATCAGACAAGAATAAGAACCGGAGGTTGAAATGACCAACAGCAGATCAAAAGGAGCACGAGGCGAGAGAGAGCTGGCATTAAAACTAAGGGAGTTTGGTTATGACTCCAGGAGAGGTCAGCAATTCTGTGGAGCTAATGGTGACGCTGATGTTATCGGTCTTCCCGGGATTCACATTGAATGCAAACGAACAGAAGCCTTTAGGTTATACGATGCATTGGCACAAGCAAAAGCTGATGCAAAGGCAGGATCTATACCGGTTGTTGTGCACAGGAAGAATAACTCCCCTTGGGTAGTAGTTATGACTTTGGATGATTTCATGAGGATCTATGAGCAAGACAATCAAAAACTTTCGGAGGTAACGGAATGAAGGTTTTGAACTTTGGAATCGACATTTCTGATGGTCGTGATTATACAGTTGACCCCCTGATTAGGCACAAATGGCCGGAGGAAAAACCGCAGGAAGAAAAGTCTTATCTGACAAGAGTGGAGATAAACGGTTTCGTGAGTTTTCTTGAAATGTACTGGAGCGAACAACTCGGTTGGCATACGCAACACGGAAAGTACATAACTCACTGGTGGCACTTACCGGAGGTGGAATAATGGAGCTTAAGTTTAGAGCGTGGGTAAAACCAGAAAATAAGTACTTGCCTATAGCATCCATCGATTTTTTCAACGAAGAAATCACAGTATGGGGATGTGGCTATGAGAATTGCGGACTATGTGATGACCACTATCCAATGGATGATGTAATACTCGAGCAGTACCTTGGATTTGATGATAAGAACGGACGAAAGATCTTCGTAGGTGACTTTGTGAAGGTTAAGGACGGACTTAGATTCGGTGACCAGTATGAGTGTGTCGGGACGATACTTGTCGAGGACATCAGGTCGATTGGGTCTGGGGACTATTACGAGATGGAAGTCATTGGCAACATTCACGAAGATCCGGAACTGATGGAGGTGAAGGAATGAGCAAAAGAGTGCTTGATGCCTGCTGTGGTGGAAAAATGTTTTATTTCGACAAGGACAACCCGGACGTTGAGTTTTGCGATATTCGAGAAGTGGATAACCTTGAGTATTATCCAGGACGATTCTTAAATGTTAAGCCGAATACAGTCAGTGATTTCACGAATCTCCCATTCGAAGACGGCTCATTTAAGGTGGTTGTATTCGATCCACCACACTTGATTCACGCAGGGGATAAATCGTGGTCGAGGCTCAAATATGGACGACTCGAAGAAGATTGGGAAGATACCCTAAGAGATGGATTTAACGAGTGTATGAGAGTGCTGGATGACGATGGCCTGATGATTTTCAAATGGTCAGAGATTCAAATACCACTCCGCGATATATTAAAGATCTTCCAGGCGGAACCATTACTTGGAGAGAAGCGAGGACGAAACAAAAATACCCATTGGCTGATTTTCATGAAGCCGGCCAGTGTCCAGGAGGTGCAAAGTGAGAAGCCTTGAAGAAGTCATAGAAAACTGCAAAATCAGGCTGGCCAATCCTGACCTGAGCAGAGAAAGCCGAGATCGGGAAGAAGCACACCTGCACTACCACAAGGAGCTACAGAGGTACCGAGCCATGAAGCACTGTCACAGATACGGTGAGCTGGCGGTGGATCAGTGCGAAGTCTGCGAGAGCTGCCAGGATAAGATGGATCTAAGTCACCTGGCATGGAATGAGGGGGAAGAGTAGATGACTTACGAAGAGTACATGAAAAAATATCATCACTGTTTTGGCCACGAGGACTATGAATGCGGCGAACGGATGCTTTTATCACTTGAAGAACTTCTCGGTGAGTTGAAAGACGGCGGATATGCCTGCCCTGATGAGGTTGACGGTGGTATCCCGGTTAAGATAGCCATTGATCCGGAAGATGCAATTGACGCAATCGAACAACAGCTTTACGACCATGATTTTTCTGGCGAAGATTACGAAATGCCGGAGGGCGGGAAAGAGTTTTTAGGGAAGTGCTTCCAGGAGTACAACGAAAAGTACTCTAACTACGGCAACTATTGCGATACCGTTATCGTCGAAGTTCCGGACGAAATGAAGTATGAGCTGGAGGGCGAAGAATGAAGCAGATTAGCGCAAAGCAGAAACAGGCAAACTTCTTTAGGGGGATGGCTGAACTGGATGAGATGGGGAGAAGAGGGGAGATCGAAGGGGTCAAGGGGGCGCATGTCAAACTGTTTGTCCCCGATTCGGTGAAAACGGAGTTCGAAAAGTGGGCAAAGGAGCTAGTGGAATGAAGCTGGTTTACCTTGCCCATCCGTACGGTGGCATGGCGGAGAATGGGATTAAGGCAGTTCTTCTGGAATATCGGATAATGACCAAGTACCCCGAAGCACATATTTTTAATGCCGTCAGGTATTTTTCATACTTTGGGTCTTTTCTGCCAGAGGTTGAAATCATGAGGAACTGCCTGGATATGGTAGCCCGCTGTGATGAACTGTGGGTGGCTCCAGGATGGAGAGAGTCACCAGGGTGCAAGGCGGAAGTACAGGAAGCTGCATCGTTAGGGATGAAGATTAGATATTTGACGGAGGAATAGCTTGAAGAACGTATTTAGCCAATACAAAGCACTGCGTAAAGAAATTGAGCGTCTGGATCGGCGGATTCAAAAGCTTCCAAAAGGGGAGGTCACGGATTACGGGATCGACTATTCAACCGGACAGGGAAGGGCTATTGTCCTAAGAGGTCTGGCCGACGATGCCCCTGCAGGACGCCTGAGAGAGCTTTTGGAGGCTCGCAAGACAAGAGCTGAAGAAATGGTCATTGAGGTGGAAAAGGCTATCTCAGGGTGCCCGGACGCCCGCACAAGGAACATCCTTGATGCCTTTTACATTGAAGGGAAGACTTTGAAGGAAATAGCAGCTGAAGAGAACATTCATGAGGACACAGTAGCATCGATCAAAGACTCTTTTTTTAGAGCGTGACAGGAAAATACCGGTTTATACCGGGAAATACAGAAAATAACCCCATTATAAACGTGTTACTATGTAAGTGGAAAAGAACGGTTCATCTATATTCTCCCCCATGAGATAAGCACCCAGGCATTACGCTTGGGTGCTTTGCTACTGAGAGTCTATTTTACATAGTGTTAGCCTAATAAATTCCTAAGGAGTGCATATCTCTTTAAAGTTTTTACCGTATGGGGTTAAATCAAAATAAGACTTCTGGAATTTCACTGACTTGACTTTTTTACCATGATGGTATCCAGCTGTGATGATTTGGTCACGTATTTCTATATATTTTGAGGATTGGAGGATATACTGATAGGGTCGATCTTCTGAGAAATACTCTAGTGACCCGGGGCTCCATATAATTCCAAGCCTCAAGAGATTAGATATTGTTACAGAATTTGCTAATGGATCAGGGTAAATTGGATCGAGATAGAAATAGTTGAAAAATCTATTTTGTCCGCTTGGTTCATATTCTACTACAATATCTCCTAATGGTAGGGTTTGGGACATATCGTTTATAAATTCCGCTTCGATTGGGGATAATTGTTTAATTATCTCAACGAATGAGTGGTGAACTTTAGATGAAAGCCTATTATCCATGTTTGACGAAATTACTTTTGCGAACATTTTCCTTAACATTTCTTGGTCACAATAATATTTAGCTGATTCAAGAGCTGGGCCAACTATAGATGCGTCAGGGTCCTTCAAATTTTCTTGAGGAATTTTATTTAAATTATTGGCCATATCCTCAAGGATTTTGTTGTAATTCTCGAAAGCTTTAAGTTTCCGAACTTCTGACCATGCTTTTATAGAATGACCAACTGCTCCATACCATAAATCATTAAAGCTGTTAATGGGGCCTTCTATTCCTTTTGTTACAAGCGCTGTACTCGCGGAGGTAATAACTGTAATAAGAGTTTGATCCATAATAATCCTTTCTAACTAAGGTGGTGAACAATTTGTCCGATACAGTAATTTTATCAGCTATGATATCATTTGTGACCGTTAAATTAATCGATTTTTTAAAAAGAAAAAAGACCAATTCACAGAATTAGCGGAATCATTATTTAATCAGGGAGGTGATGCGCTTTGAAGTTAACAATCAAACAAAAACGATTTGCCGATGAGTACATCATCACCGGCAATGCGACAGAGGCAGCCAAACGTGCTGGGTATAGCCCAACATACGTGGCAACAAATACAGACAAACTACTAAAAAATACTAACATCAGGAACTACATCGATGATCGCATGGCTCACCTTGAAGATGCCACAATCGCAAAAGAAAAAGAGGTCCTTCAGTATCTGACTGCAGTGCTCCGGGGTGAATCTTCCTCAGAGATCGTTGTGGTCGAAGGTATTGGGGATGGAGCTTCAGAAGCCAGGCGAATGGAAAAGGCTCCTGATGAAAAGGAACGCTTGAAGGCAGCAGAACTCCTTGGTAAAAGATACCGCCTGTTTGTAGATAAGCAGGAAGTTCAGCAGGATGTCCAAGTAACATTCGTGGGCGAAAATGAAATCCCCGAGTAACAAGGTCCGGGTTAATCTACCGGAGCTCGTCGGGAAAGGCTATGGATCCTTCTGGAGATCCAGGCACCGGTATCGAGTGATCAAGGGATCCCGAGCCAGTAAGAAATCAAAAACGACTGCACTCTGGTTTATCTACAACATCATGAAGTATCCGGATTCAAACTTATTGGTGGTCAGAAAGACCTTCCGGACTCTAAAAGATAGCTGCTTTACCGAACTCAAGTGGGCAGTCAATCGGTTGAAGGTATCACATTTATGGCACTTCACGATGCAACCACTGGAAGCAACCTACAAGCCTACAGGACAGAAGATATATTTTCGGGGACTAGACGATCCACTGAAGGTCACATCGATCACAGTAGAGGTTGGAGTGCTCTGCTGGCTATGGTTGGAGGAGTCCTATGAGGTAATGACCGAAGCGGATTTCGATATCCTGGATGAATCCATCCGGGGAGAAGTCCCGGAAGGGCTTTGGAAACAAGCAACACTTACATTTAACCCATGGAATGAACGGCACTGGATTAAGCGCCGTTTTTTTGATGTCCAAAACCATGATGTATTGGCTTTAACGACCAATTACACCTGTAATGAATTCCTTGATGATTCTGACCGCCGAATGTTTGAGGATATGCGAAAGCGTAACCCACGGCGGTACCAGGTTGCCGGACTTGGACACTGGGGCATCGTTGAAGGACTTGTTTATGAGAACTGGCAGGAGAAGGACTTTACAATAAAGGATCTCCCGCCGGACGCACTATCTGCAGCAGGGTTGGACTATGGCTACACCAATGATCCTACAGCCTTCCTGATGCCATTCTACAGCCCATCACAGCGCCGGCTATATATCTGGGATGAAATATATCAGAAGGGCATGAGCAATAAGAAGATCTTCGAGGAGATCACCCGCTTGGGCTACGGCAAAGAAACAATCACAGCCGATTCAGCAGAGCCTAAGAGTAATGCTGAGCTCAGAGGCTACGGCTTAAGGGTGACCGGTGCTAAAAAGGGACCGGACAGCATCCAGAATGGGATCCAGTGGATTCAGGATCTGGAGATATGGGTGCATCCAAGATGCGTCAATTTCATCACGGAGATCAGCAACTACGGCTTTAAACCGGATAAGTTTGGCAAGCTCACAAATGAGCCAATTGATGACTTTAACCATTTGATGGATGCTATGCGGTACGGACTTGAGAAATACATTAGACCAGTCAAGAAAGAGGATTACAAAGAACAGTATGATGCAATTCAGGCTCTGGGCCTTTAGGAGGTAACTTATGGAAAGCAACAACATATCAGCCATCCCAAGGACAGAGATGGGAAAGGCAGCACTGCTCTACAGGAAAAGCAAATACCGGTTCCATGAGAACTGCAATGAAGTGTATGAGGTCCTCTCCCTAGAGGAGATTACCCCAGAGCTTCTGATGGATCTGATCCGAAAACATCACGAAGAGCAAGCTCCCCGATTGAACGAGCTGGATGATTACTACGAGGTTAAAAACCCTACGATCTACAACCGAAAGGACCGGGAGAGTCATTTGGCGGATGTCCGCTTAGCCCATGGATTTGCCCGGTATATTTCTTCTTTTATCCAAGGATACCTGGTTGGAAATCCAATTAAGGTCAAGCACCAGGATCCGAAGGTCAACGAAGCGATAACCTTGCTGAACAAAATGTTTAAGGCTGATCGGCTCAATTCGGATCTGACTCTGGATCTGTCCATTTATGGGCGAGCTTACGATATGACTTTCAGAAACAGCAGAGATCAAGACAGAGTGGTTAAGCTGGATCCGCTGAAAACATTTGTGATCTACGGTGATACAGTCGAGCGATTACCTCTAGCAGGGATCCGCTATAAACTCAACCGGGAAGAGCAGTACGAGATCGAAATGTACACTGATAGATCTGTCATCTACTATGTTCAGGCCGGTGATAAGCTTATAGAAGTAAAGCGGCAAGCTCACTACTTCGGCGAGGTCCCAATTACTGAGTACTCCAATAACCGTTTCCGACAAGGCGACTTTGAGCCAGTCCTTGATCAGATTGATGCTTATGATGCTGCTGAATCGGACACATCCAACTACATGACCGATCTCAACAATGCAATGCTTGTCATCATTGGGAACTTGAAACTGGATCTCACATCAGCCAGCCAGATGAAAGAAAAGAACACGATGCTGCTGATTCCAGCCACTGATCTTGAGGGTCAGCCAATTGGTAATGTCGATGCAAAGTACATTTACAAGCAATATGACGTGGCAGGAGTCGAGGCATATAAAAGTCGACTGCAGAATGATATTCATCGTTTTACAAACACTCCGGACATCACGGATGAGAAGTTCTCCGGTAGTTCTTCCGGAGAGTCTATGAAGTATAAGCTCTTTGGGCTAGACCAGGTCAGAGCTGACAAGGAAACCCGAATGATTGAGGGATTGTCCAGGAGATACCGCTTACTATTTAACCTCAAGTCAACGGCTCAGGAGCTGACAGGAGTGGATGCCAACGACCTTGAGTTTGTATTTACTCCCAACATCCCAAGGGCTTTCTATGAGGAGCTGAAGGCTTTCTCGGAGGCTGGAGGGCAACTATCCCAGGAAACCTTGCTTACATTGACTGCACTGGTTGCAGATCCCCTGGCAGAGCTTGAAAAGCTCAAAGACGAAAAGGAAGAAGCCAACAAAGGATTTGAAGAGGATCCTTTTGATTTAGGAGTTAGCCATGGCCACAGCGATCCAGAGGAGTAGAGTCAAGCAACTCAAATATGCAAGACAAAGGGAATCAGAGCGGTTGTTATGGATCCATACTCAAGACCGCAATGTGATTCAGGATGTAAATCGGCAGCTCAAGTATGCTATGGAGCAATGCTTGAAAGAGTCTGAATCCTGGATCACCAGGTATGCCATGAAAGAAAAGATCAGTACTGCGGATGCCTTGAAGCTGGCAAGCTCAGCCGATATAAAGGCTTTGGCTGAAAAGGCTAAGATCTATGTGCCGGCAAAAGACTTTTCCGACATAGCAAATTCAGAAATGCGGCTCTATAACTTTTCGATGAGAATGAGCCGGCATGAGCTACTTCTACGGAACATGGATTTAGAGACATTAAGAGCTTATGGGAACGTAAATGGAACCCTCTCAAGCTATCTTGGGGAGATGTCATTGGCAGAGCTTCGGAGGCAGGCTGGGATCTTAGGTCTTTCAGTTGGAGATATGGAAGATATGGAAGCCCTTGCAAGACAAATCGCAAATAGCGGCTTTCAAGGAGCTCATTTCTCGGATCGGATCTGGCAAAACCAATCAGAACTCTTAAAGCGATTGGATGCGGGAATCACCAAGTCCATGCTGATGGGTAAACATCCTACAACTTGGATGCGGGAAATGAGGCATAACCTCACAGAGGCATTTAACGGCTCTGCTTACGCCATGAAGCGATTAGCGGTTACTGAGTCAGCAAGGGTGCAAATCGCCTCACAGAAAGCGGCCTATGAAGCTGGAGGCTATGATTGGTTCGAGTTTATTGCGGAACCTTCTGCCTGTGAAATCTGCAGAGCACTGGATGGAAAGATTGCCCCGGTTAAGACGATGATGTTCGGTGGAAATGCTCCACCGATCCATCCGAACTGTAAGTGTTCCACAGCTGCCAGCATGGGGCCGGATGAGGAGAAAAAAGCAAAGGAAAGTAGTATAATTGAACCAGAAAACAAGATGATGTTTCCAGATGAGCTGGCGGGTGTGAAACGTGGCGAACCGATGGATCCTCAAAGGGCAAACAGCGGCAATCCGAATCCGCACTTTTTGGATGCATATGGATATCGAGTCAATTGCCAGAGTTGCGTTGTAACCTATGAAGCACGTTTAAGGGGTTACGATGTGAGTACCTTGCCAAAAGGCGCAGCCGGAGATCAGCTTTCAAGGAAAACTAATTTGGCCTGGATCGATCCTGCTTCCAAGACTCATCCAGAGTACATTTTTGACGAAACAGCCACAACTGCAAAACGCCTTTATAAGTTCCTTGATGATACCTTGGATCCGGAAGGAAGGTACACCATTGAATTTGCCTGGAAGGGTAGGAGGAATTCGGGACATATAGTCTCGTTATCCAAGAATCCGGAAGGTGGCTTAAATCTATATGATCCTCAGAGCGGCAAACACTACCACAACAAGGAAGTTGAGGCTTATTTCGGCAACTTGAAGCTGAAGTTTAGAGTACCCGCTCTCAATGTGACAGTACCACTCCCTGCAAAAGTCCTAAGAGTTGATGACAAAGAATTTAATTTAGGCATTGTTAACCAAATCATGGAGGAATTCGGGAAATGAACCAAATGGAAATAAGAAAATACGCCCTCTCACAGGGATATATCGGAGCCCTCCCCCTTGGTAAATGGCGAGGTTACGATGCGTATGAGCCAATTGTCAACGAAGAAGGAACAGCATTTATCGGACCACCTTTGATGATCTTAGTTAAGGGTGATGAAATCCGAATGTCTACAGTAGAAGAAGCCTTTCAGCAAATTGAAGAAATGAATGATGAAACCACCTAGCGATTAAAGCCAGGTGGTTTTAAATTTATGGTTTAAGGAGGTGACCGGGTGAGAGGACGAATAGCAGCATGGATGATTCTTCACGACTTCCTGCTTGGCAGGGGAAGGTAAGGTGATCCAATGATCTCCCAGCGCCTGGGTGAGAGCGCCGGCGTAGACCGTAACTCGTGGAGGGAATATTGAAGAAAGAAGTTTATATACTAGGGGTGCCCTATGTAATCCGTTTTTTATCCCCGAAAAAGTGGAGAAAGTGCATAGGGCTTGACAAAGAAGACCGGAAGAACGAAGATCTTTGCGGTATCTGCTATGGGGACCGAAGAACGATTTTTGTAAAGACAGGGGACGATCCTGAATCAATGGACCGGGTCACACGGCATGAGATCATCCATGCTTTTCAATTCGAGTCGGGCGTCTGGTACGCCATGAATAAGCTCTGGGACGTGGAAAATGACACCGACTGGCTGGCCAATCAGTTCCATAAGATCGGCGCCGTGTTCAAGGAACTTAACATTTAATCACCCACCTCATTGCGGTTGGGTGATTTTTTATGCCCTGAGCAAGGCACTAAAAGGCTTACAATAACGTACTGCACGGGGCAGGCACCGCCGGGGGAAAGACTGGCAATAGCTGAGACTGTCGCGGGACGAAGGAGGATACATGAGAAGAACATTAGAACTTTGGAACTCAAAACAAGCTTTGAAACCTTTGATTTTGCCACTTCAGTACTTTGCCGAAGCTGGAGAAGGTGAGGGGGCATCGGAGGAAACTTCAGATGAGGGATCCGCCGAGGATAAAGGCAAAACCTACTCCCAAAGTGAGCTGGATGCTGCTATTTCTCGAGCTGTTGATTCGCATTCGAAGAAGAAAGAGAAGGAATTCCAAAAGCTTCTGGACAAAGCCATGACAGAGGGCGTGGCCAAGGGCAAAAGCTACTCCCAGTTGACAGAAGAGCAGAGAAAAGAACAGGATCTGTCGGAAAGAGAGCAGAAACTCCTTGAAAAAGAACAGGAACTGACCAGGAAGGAACGACTGACAGAGATTACTGCAGATCTCCAGAAGGAAGGCATGCCGATGGAGCTGGCAGCACATCTTGTCAGGGAAGAGGACAATGAAAAGGTCAAAGCATCCATCTTGGCGATCAAGAAAGCGTGGGATGCAGCCATTAACGCCAAGGTCAAAGAGTCATTAAGACAGGATGATCCCAAATCCGGAGCTGGAAGTTCCAGCAAAGCAAAGACTTTGGCAGAACGGATTGCCGAAGAAAAGAACAATCAAAGCAAAGCCCAGGAATATGATCCTTGGGCGAAAAAATAGGAGGATGAAGAATGTTTGTTAAACCAGGAACCACTTATTCAGTCCGGCCGGAATTTCTGGCATCGGACCATTTCACGACTCAGTCCTGCACCGTAACCAAAGCCATGGGTACAGCTGTTGATGGAAGAACCATCGTAAAGGGTGGAACCGTGTTTCCGGCCAATGATGCAACAGCGCTTGGGATCATTGTTCATGATGTGGATGTAACTGATGGAGACGCACCCGCAGCCTACATCGATCATGGTGCAGTTTATGAAAACAGACTGCCGGTTGCCGTTGCTGAACTTGCAAAACCAGTCCTGAAGAATATCATCTTCAGACAGTACAAGTAGGAGGTACTTAATATATGGCGAATTTACTTGATCTGATGACTCCCAAGGAACTCATCACCTATCTTTCTTCCCGAAATGTGGCCCCTAAAGTGGGCGATGCTCTGTTCCCGAACAGAAAAACGGATGCCCTGGAGGTTGAATATCTTAAAGGTGCTAACGGCCTTCCCGTGGCTGCTACAGTCCATTCCTGGGACTCTGAAACACAGATCGGATCCAGACTTGGCGCTGAATCCATTAAGCAGGAAATGACCCTGATCAAACGGAAACTGCCCATCCGGGAACGTGAGATCATCGCAATTAATAACCCCAGAACCAATGCGGAGCTGGATCGACTGATCAAAGCACGGTATAACGATGTTGACACTTTGGTTAATGGTGTTCTGGCAAGAGTCGAGGCCATGAAGATGGAGGCCGTCGCTAAGGGTGTCATCAACATCAATGAGAATGGCATCGTGGGCACGGTTGACTATGGCGTTCCCGCCAACCAGAAGGTTGTTCTGGCCGGATCCAACATGTTCACCGACCCGGCTGCAGATATCCTGGGACAGCTGCAGGCTTGGGTAGATCTCATGAAAGGTAAGGGAGTCACGGTCACCAGAGCCATCACTTCCAATGCCGTAATGCGCCTTATGAGCGCTAACGAGAAGATTCGGACAGCCATCAATGGAGTGAACTCAGCAATGCTGGTTTCCAACACCGTGCTGAATGACTTCTTCGAACAGCAGGGACTGCCGGCATTCATTACCTATGATGAAATGTACAACGTGCAGAATGCGGACGGTTCTTACACGGCCAAACGCTATTTTGACGAGAACTACATTTCTCTTTTGCCTGCTGGTGAACTGGGTGAAGGCCTCTTTGGTCCGACCGCTGAGGAAATCGATCTGTCCGGAGATCCTTCCATCGATGTGAATATGGTCGGTAACGTTCTGGCCATGGTCTACAAGACTCCGGACCCGGTAACCCACTGGACCAAGGCTGTTGCGGCATTCATGCCCTCGTTCCCTGGTGCCAACAACATCATGTCAATCAAGGTTAAGTAGTCCGAAAGGGCTACTTTTCCTTCTTCAGGAGGTAATTGATGAAAGTAAAGGTTACTGCTGATTTGTCGATCAGCTATGAAGGGAACTACTTCGAAAAGGGTGATGACTTTGATATCCAGGATTCCCACTATGAAGGGATTAAGGATTTCGTTGAAGTGGTGGAGAAAAATCCGCCCGAAGGACAAAAGACCTCCGATCAGGAAGCCTTTGAAGCTCCCGAAGATATGACAATGGCTCAACTAAAACAGGCTCTTGAAAAGATGGGGAAAGAATATCCAAAGAATGCCAGGAAGGATGATCTAATCGCTCTCCTGGAAGATTAGGAGGATCCGAATATGACACCCGAAAGACTGGAAGGACTAAGACTCTTAATCTTAGGCGACAAGACTGACATAAGCCTGGACGATACATTGAATCAACTGGATTCAATGGCATCGAAGAGGCTGATTTTCATTATTGGGAACATCAAAAAAGGTCTCGGGATTGCATCCAGTTCGCCGGTGCCGGTCCCAGAAGATTTGATGTGGATCCTGGATGAAGTTGTCATCCGTAGGTTTAACCGGCTCGGGTCCGAAGGCTACCAGTCACAAAGTGTCGAAGGCCACAGCGTATCATTTGCCACGGATGATTTTCAGGATTACATTGCACTGATCAAGGATTACTATGCGCCAGTGCAACCAACCGGCGGAAGCATGGGACAGGTGGTGCTTATCTAATGAGGTATGACATGAAAGCGGTTTTTTATCGGATCGGACCTGAGAAGTACGATCCGAATACCGGATCCATGACGGCGACTGAAGCGGTAGTTGGTAGCAAGATGTGTTCGATCTATGATCTTTCAAGTACTGAGAGGATCACGCTGCTGGGACGGATGGACGTTAAGGGCTTAACCCTACACCATCAAGGGCATGTCATTGCTGCTGATGCAGTCCTGGTTGGCTCTAAACGGTACTGGGTTCGTTCGAGCAGATCGCTGAATCACAAAGCATCTTACGTGCTGGAGGAGGCGAAATCTTGAAGATAGAGGTTGGTACAGAAGGCCTTGAAGATCTGATCAAAGCCCTGGCAACTGAAGAGGTAAAACAAAAACTAAGGCTCATTGTAAAGCGCAACGGGGCTGAACTGCACAGGAAAGCTCAAAGGAAAGCCGTATTCAGAGGACACTTTGAAGGGAAGAACCTCGTTAAGCCAACAGGAAACCTGAGGCGAAGCATCCAGCCGCCTAAATTCGCATCCGATGGGTTATCAGCTGTTGTCAGAGCTGAGGCGAATTACGCTGGGTATGTGGAACTTGGCACACGGTACATGGATGCACAGCCTTACATGACGCCAGCCCTGGAAGAAGTTAAGCCGGTATTCCTGGCTGAGGTGGAGGAGGCGATGAAGAAATGATATCTCCGGATCAAGCAGTGTATGATCTGATCTTTCAGACAATTGATGATCTGACTTTCAAAGCTTATCCCTTCATACCACCAGAAGGAACCCCATATCCCTTTGTAAGGATGGGCGAAACACAGCTGCTTCCGCAGGCAACCAAAAGTAATCTGATCGGCACTGTGATCACCACCCTTGATGTATGGGGTGACCGGACTAATAGAAAGCTGGTATCAGATATGGCAATTGCCATTATGGTTGCTGTCGGATCAAAAACAGTAACCAAGGAAGGCTATCAAGTGATGCTTGATCAGAATGAATCAACGATTGAGCTCATGACTGATAGCTCTACCACAGAAGACTTATGGAGGGCAAGAATGACCCTTTACATCAAATTTTTCTAGGAGGAAAAAGAATGGGAGCAATTCAAGGAAAGAATAAAATTCTGGCATTCCGACTGCTGAAGGATGCCGCAACTGCAACCGGCACAAAGCTGGCCTTGCAGGTTGAACACACGCTCAATTATGAGCGGTCAAATGAGACGACTGAAACAAAGGACGGTCCGGTGGTTAGTCCGGGTGCTCTGGTTCCGACTCTGGAGCTGTCAGCCCTGGCAACAGACGATCCGCTGAACAAAATGCTGATGAAATCAGTCATTGATGGCGAGAAGCTGGAAATCTGGGAGATCGATCTGACCAAGGAAGTAACCAGTGGTAAGTACAATGCACTCTACATGCAGGGTAACCTTCGCTCCTGGTCTGTTCCGGCACCTGCAACCGGTCCGGTAACAATATCCACGGCGGCAGATATTGACGGTGTCCCGAAGGAAGGCCAGGTAACCCTTACCGCAGAGCAGATCAGTGAAGTGCAGTATGCCTTCAAGGATCTGGCTAACGCACCCGGCTAATAAGCAAAAGAGAGGAGGCTTCACCGCCTCCTCTTAATTTTTAAGGAGTGATGGATTATGAGAATCACGATTAATAAGAAAGAATATCCCCTGCACATTGGACTGGCATTTGTCCGGGAGCTGGATAAAAAGTACACTCAAAATTTTGCGGGGGTTGAGTTTGGCCATGGGATCGCAAAAATCTTCCTTGCACTGTCTCAATATAATCCCGTAGCCTACTGTGATTTTGTACTTGCGGCCACCTGCACACTAGACAATCCACCCACAGAGGAAGATATCGAGAAAGAAATCGAATCGTGGGAAGAAACTGAGGTCATTGAGAAGTACATGGCTTTTCTCGATGCCTTGGGAGAGAGTACTCTGACCAAGGCTCAGGTAGCACAGATCGCAATCACTCAGCTGCAGATCGAGGCAATGGCAATGCGGCCAGAAAAGAAAACTCGGAAAAAACCTATCGGAAGTTAATCATTAACGGCCTTAGATGTCTCACGAACGATATCGTGACGCTCCAGAGGATGACACTCGCAGAGTATAGCCTTCGAATGGAAGCCCATAGTCTGAAAACCATCGATGAATGTCACCGACTCGCCCAGCTGGCGATTTATACTCGCAGGGCTCAGGAGTTCGATCCGAAAACCAAGATCTACAAGGTTCAGAAAGCATCTGACTTGGTGGATGTGGAAGCGCTTGAGCGAGAAATCTTCGGTGACCTGGCTATTGATGAAGAGACATATTCCCGTCTTATGAAAATCCATAAAAACCTTGAGGAGTACCACAAGGGGAAGGAGGTAGACAATGGAAAAACAGTATAAAGTAAGTGCCGCATTGGGCGTGAAGGACAATGGATATTTTGCAGCGATGCAAAAGGCTCAAAAGGCAGCGCAAGGCCTGGGTACAAACCTTGACACTGCTGGGAAAAAATCCACATCTTTCAAGGACACCATGCTAGGAATGGCATCAGCTATTGGAGTAACAGCCTTGATCTCTTCGGGGTTCAACATGATTTCCGACTCTGTCGGAAAGGCAATGGCTCGAATGGATACCATGGATAACTTCAACCGGACGATGACGTTAATGACCGGATCCACGGATAAAGCCAGCGGAGCACTGGAATCACTGAAAGACAAAGTCTCCGGAACCGCCTACGGTCTTGATGTGGCCGCAAAAGCAACTCAAGGACTGGTAACCTCCGGAACTGAGATTAAGACGGCCACTAAGTGGATCGGTGGATGGATGGATGCCGTCTCAACTTATGGCGACGGAACAAACGAAACTCTTGGTAACGTCACCTTCCAGTTGTCACAAATGGCATCCAAAGGAAAGGCTAATTTAGGAGACCTTAAATCCGCAATGGAAGCCGGTATCCCAGTAATCAAGATCTATGCCGAGGCTACAGGCCAATCAACGGAGACGGTCAGTGATCAAATCTCAAAAGGGGCCATCTCGGCTGAGAAGTTCCTTGGTGTGATGGATGAAGCATTCCGCAGTGGAACCAAGTCTTTCACGAAGATTGAAGGAGCCGCTAAGAATGCTGGTGGTACTTGGAAGGGTACTTTTGACAACATGCAGGCGGCGACCACCAGAGGCATGCTGTCCATTATCAAAGCGATTGAAGATTCCCGAGCGGATGCCAATCTCCCTGGAATGAAGGATGCAGTCGCTGAGTTTGGAAGAACTACTGAAAAAGTCTTAAACGGTGTAGCTGGGGTTGCAGGGTTTGTAGCTCAGCACTTCGAAACACTTTCTACTGTCCTTGTCACAGGACTATCCGCATGGGCCGGCTATCGTGTTGTTGATGAGATCGCTGATAAATTCACAGCTTTTAAGACAGCGACAACAAATGCCGGATCCAGCCTTGAGGTATTCTTCAACGGTCAGAGCAAAGGAACATCTATCCAAAAGGCCTATTACAATGCAATGAAAGATGGAGAAACAGCGGAAAGAATGCGTGCAGCAGCTCAAAGGCTGAATATAGAACTTACTACCATCAACTCCGACGGAATCACCAAGTACACCAGGTTAACGGATGCTCAAAAGGCCGCTATTCTTGCGGAAACCGGCGCAATTTCTATCAAGAGTTTAGTTTTGGGAGTGCTGTCTGGAAAGATTGCACTAACAACGGCTGCTCAAATTGCCTGGAACATGGCTATGAAAGCAAATCCGATCGGTATGATTGTCGCTGGTGTTGCTGCTCTGATCGGAGCTTTAAAATGGCTTAATGGAAAGCTGACTGAAACTTCGAAAGAACATAAAGCCGCTAATAAAGAGGCGGAAGCTATGGCCAGTACCAATGAGTCATTGGTCAAGTCAACAAAGGAACTTGGAAAGTCTTACCAGGATAATGCAACGGATGCGAAAGCAAATGCAGCTGAGGCACGCCGAATGGTGGATAACCTGAAAAAGATTGAAAAGTCTACAATGTCAGCCGAAGAAAAACAGATGCGGATGAGTGATGCGGTCAAAGAGCTAAATACTCAATATCCCAATCTAAACGTTCAGCTGGACAAGACCGGGAAGGCCATTAAGGGCACCACCGATGAAATCTATGATCAGATCGATGCCATGGAACAGCAAGCCAAAATGGAAGCTATGAAAGAGTATCTGAAAGAACTCTACAAAGATCAGATCGAATATGAGATGTCCATCGATTCCACTACCAAAACGATGCAGGACATGGAAAAACAGGGAACAAGCACTCAAAAGACCTGGTTTGGGCTTGGGTCGGCTACTACAGAGGAATTTAAAAAACTCAAAGACTCCAGCGTTGAGTTAAATGGTGGATTGACCGACACGAATAACAAAATTGCTGATCTTGAAGGTCAACTCAACATTGCCAATGACGCACAGTTAAGGCTTAGGATGGAGCAGGACGAACAAAAGAAGTCCCTTCAGTCGTTAAATGAAGAATATGGAGTAACCACCTTTGCCATAATCGACTATGCCGAAAAGAGTGGAACGGAGCTGGACAAAGTCGGAGAAAAGGTTCTTTCGCTTGCAGAAAAATATGCATTGTCCAGCGATCAGATCATGGCCAAAGTGGCTGAAAGCGGTCTGTCTTTGGAAGAGTGGGCAAAGCAGCATGAAAAGCTTACTGAGATTTCAGAGAAATATGGATTGGCGACTGAAACGGTTCAGACAGCCGTAAGAGAGCAGGGAATCAGCCTGGATGAATTCGCTAAGAAGCATGATGAGAATCTCAAAACTGCCGGTGATGCCATTGACACTTATGTTGGCAATGCAACAGACGGCTGGAGCAAGCTCAAACAAAACACCACCATTAGCTGGAAGGAATACATGGACAACATGGAATCCAACCGAAAAGCCCAAGAAAATTGGTGGAAGAATCTCAAGATCTTGAATGACGCTGGCATTGATGACTCCATCATTGCAGAGTTGGAGCAGATGGGACCCGCCGGAGCTAACCAGCTTCAACGGTTTGTAGATGAGCTCTACAAAGGCAGTGATAAACAAGGCACAGCCTACGATGACATGAAGAAAAAGACCAAGAATCGAGTCGATGCCATCAATGAAGAACGTCGAAAAGCAATTGTGTCGGGCGGAAATATCGCGGACGAGGCGATTACAGAAGCCGACTGGACTGAAAAAGGCGAACGGCCATTGATTGAGATGAGAACCGGTATGGCCAATGAGATGTCCGGGCTCAACACCCAGGCAGAGAATGTTGGTAAGGGCCTTAAATCGAACATTGTCAAAGGAATGAATAAAGAGCAATTAAAAAGAGACGCTATCGCAAATGGAAAGTTCGCAATGGATGGCCTGGATATCGGATTGAACGAGAAAAAAGGCACGATCTATTCAACAGCGGAAGCCATTGCCCGGAAGATCTCACAGAAATTTCGAGCAGCCATGGAAATCAACTCACCTTCAAGACTCTTCCGTCGTTTCGGTAATTTCATCGATGAAGGATTGGTTATTGGTATGAAAGATGGCATTCCTGATGTTGCAAGGATGTCCCAAAAGATGGCGGACACAGTGGCGGATGTGGACCTGAAGGCTTATCAAGCGAAAGCCTACCAGGAGAAAGTCCATGATGCGAATATATCCGAACAAGCGAAGCGCTATCAAGCGAAAGCCAATCCGGCAAAGCTTGAGAAAACCCAGCCGGCTCAACCATTGGAATTGATCCTGCACTTGGGACCAAGAGCGTTCCGGACATTTGTGGATGATATCTCCAGGCTCCAAGATCACGAGGTCAATTTAGAACTTCAATATCCCTAAAGGAGGCGCCTATGTACGATTTTACTGACCTAAATCAAATACCACATTCGGCAGGATCCTCCTTTGGGCTGATCTATAATACTACGGATCTCGAGCAGGAACTACCAGGATTTCGCACCTTGTCAGTAACCGGGCGGGGATTGATCAGTAAGGACATTTCCACTAGTAAAGTTCCGGAAATGGACGGACTGCGGATTGATGAATCAAGCCTACCCGCAAGAACCATTGACGTGAAGTTTTTGCTCCGTGGATCCTCTGCTACAGACCTGAGAAGATCCTACGAAAAACTCAATCGTTTTATTCTGACTAAAAATCAAACAACAGTAAGTTTTCGGGATGATCCAGGACGGTACTATATCGGACTAGTGACGGATTGTAACGTAGATGAAGAGTTGGGAAACGAGGTCATTGGCATGATGCGCATTTTCTGCTCAAAGCCATACCAGTATAGCAATGCGGTAACAAATTCCGGGACCTCAGTCTCATTCCCGGTTAACCTTTATACCATCAAGCTACTGGCCGACTTCTCGTTCATTCCAACCGAATCAGGGGAAAGCATCCAGATCCGCAATTCGTATGGACAAGCAATAACAATAGGCCCGGTAGCAGCCGGAAGGTTGTATGATCTGATTCTTAGTGATGATCGGATTACGATCAAGGAAAACGGAATCCGGAAAATGACCCTGCTTTCGATCCAGTCTGGAGTTGAGACTTTTACGATCCAGCCTGGATCGGTTTACTCACTGTCCACGGGAGGGACTCTGACCGCTAGATTCCAGGAGCTGAGACTATGATTTACCTGTTTGATCGACATTTACAGCTAACGGAAACGGTCAGAAATCCGATCTCAGCCATTATGTCCCGAAGATTGATCGGTGTGGATCGGCTCCAAGTGGAGGCGGGGATCGAAACCTACGAACACCTCAAAGGATGCTCTTATGCCGGTCATTTTTTCGATGACCGGTTTTACATTTATACCATTAAGCGGCTTCAAGCCCGAGGAAGCACCGTGGGATTTGAAGGAATCAATTACGCTCACGATGAGCTGGCAAACATCTCCATTATTGAGGATAAAAGACCTCAGGATGTTTCAGCAGCAGAAGCGATTCTTTCGGCCATGGAGGGCACTGGCTGGAGCTTGGGCACGGTGGAGAGCACACCATTACTTTCTACTAACTTCTATTACGTTAGCCCTCTGCAGGCGCTACAGAAGGTAATAGAGGTATGGGGCATTGAACCGGATCTCTATTTTGAGTTTGATGGCAAAAAGATCACTGGCCGAAAAATCGATGTGCTCCAAAGGAGAGGACGATTGACTGGTGAGCGATATGTCTATGGATCCAATGTAATGGAGATCTTGCAGGAAGAGGATCGCTCAAGCATCGTCACCGCAATTATTGGCCGGGGGAAAGGAATTGAAATCCTGGACGATGAAGGCAAACCAACCGGAGGATACGGAAGGCGCATTGATTTTGCGGATGTTGTCTGGAGCAAAGCAGCAGGGGATCCGGTGGATAAACCTGCTGGGCAACTTTACGTTGAGATCCCGGAGATGACCGCTCTATATGGCTATCCTAAGCCGGACGGCACGCTTTCACCTCGGATAGAGGTATTTATCGATGACCAGCAAACAGACACTACAGAGCTTCTCTGGAGCTCCTACAGGGTGGTTGTTGACAGAGCCCGGCCACTAGTTACATTTGAGTCGACCGTTGCCCGAACGGGACCCTATCAGTTGGGAGACACGAACTACATTATTCGGCCGAATTTAGGAATTTACTATGAAGCTCGGATCTTCGAGGATGAAGTAGATCTTCTCAATCCCAGTTTGACCAAGTTCAAATTTGGGGACTATATCCCATCGGGCCAAGTGCAGCGAACAAAAGAACTGAAGAAGCAGTTTGAAGGACTCAACGACAAGATTTCTAATGTCGAGAAATTGACAATGGGACAGATCCTTAAAGTCTCCAAAGATTGGTATGACGCTCTAATGGAATCGAAAAGTGACACCTTCTTTGATGGGTCCAGCTACGACTACTCATTAAAGGCTGACAATCCTTATGGTCTTCCAGCAGGTATTTACAGCTTTGATGCCCCTTTGGACGATGATCCAGGAACTCCGGAGCCAACCAGTGCTGTAGTCCTCAGAAATGGAAAGATCGGGCGAGCTAATATCCTCCCGGATGGATCCTGGGACTTTAACTTGATCGGTGACGGAACCGGGTTGACAGCTGATGCAATAACGGCAGGAAAGATCAAGGCTCAGTACATCGAAATTGGACCATCATCAACCTTTCTGGAAGGTTATGATCCATCCCAAAAAGCCAATGCCAATCAGGTCTACACAAAAACTGAGATGGACACCAAGTTCACCATACTTGATGGACTTATTAGCTCAAAGATCGTGACGGAGGTGACCGAACAGATCGGGGAGATTGGAATCTACAAAGTTGATCTGATCTCGACGAACGGTTTGGTCTTTAAGAACGATAATGTATCAACAACTTTGATTGCTCGTGTCTATAAAAACAATGTGGATGTGACCGATCAGATCAATGCAAGCAGATTCCGATGGACAAAAACAAATGAAGACGGAAGCCCGGATGAAGCCTGGAACATCCGGTATTTTGGCGGAGCAAAACAGGTAACACTAACCGCAGAGGATGTAAATCAACGAGCATCCTTTAAATGCGAAATTTTGGAGGAATAACAAATGGCAATTGCAACTGGCCAAATAACTATCATCGATTATAATGACGCACTTACACTTACTGGATATATCCAGAGTAATCATCCTAAAACTCAGATGTATAACCCGGATAACGGTACGTATCAGCCGAACTGGGCATCATCCAACCTGGTCTTAACTCCATCCCTGTTTAAGCTTGGTACTGCTACAGATATTATTACAGATGCAGCAGTTCAAAGCGTTCAGTGGTATGACGTAACCACCGGGTCAGAGGTTGCCATTACAGCAAATGCCACTCATGTTTTCAGCGGCACGAAAAACCATATCCTGACCATTAAAGCCAACACTCTGGCAGGTCTTCCTGGTAAGGACTACATGTGTAAAGTTACCTACAAGGATCCTTCGACCGGACTGGATCTGATCCACAAGTTTGATATCTCCTTCTCTCGTGTCGTAAATGGATCAGGTATTACAGATGCCGTATTGACGGCACTTGACGGAGCTGTTTTTAAGAATGGTTCTGTCAGTTCCTTGAGACTGAAAGCTGAACTGTGGCGTGGATCCACGATTGACACCACCTCAGTTACTTACACCTGGTACATCATGGATTCTTCTGTATCGACCGATCAGGGCGGCGGAATCGGATGGCGCAAAATTACCGCCGATACTGCTAATGTAATTACAGGCTATAACCTTGACACTTTGACCGTCTACCCGGCAGCATTCAATAACATCGGAGTCTTTAAAGTCTACATCAAGGACACGGATGCCGCTTCACCCACCAACGGAACCAGCTTCATTGACACGATTACCCTTGCTGACCAGTCCGATCCCATTCAGGTATCCATTACTTCAACCGGTGGAGATGTCTTTAAGAACGGTTTAGGGTCTACTACTCTTACCGCTAAGCTCTTTCAGGCAGGAACCGAGATTGATGCTGGAGGAACGAAAACCTACCGTTGGTATAAATACAACTCAGCAGGCACCCTTGTAACCGGATGGGGCGGAGCCACGGACTACAAGACGGGCAAATCAATCACCGTCGGTGATTCGGATGTTGATACAAAGGCAACGTTCCTGGTGGAGGTGTCGTAATGGCACCTCTTGCCGTTGGGCAATTTACAATCACTGACCTTAACGATGTCAATATCTCAACCACTCAGCCGACAAATCCAGTTCTGAATCAGCTTTGGCTAGACACCTCTTTGGTGCCTAACCAGCTGAAACGGTGGGATGGGACGACTTGGATAATCATCAATGACACAAATAGAATCACGCCTTTTATTAAGGGCACTCAGACCTCTAGCACGGCTTCATGGACCGGAGACGCCCCGTTTGAAACGTTGGAGAATGGACAGCAGATCACTTACCTACTGACCCAGGCTCCGAATGGGACAGCTACACTGAACCTTACTCTAAAAGGAGGAGGGACAACCGGTCCCATCAATTGTTACTACCTGGGATCCTCAAGACTCACGACTCACTTCGGGCAGGGCAATGTGATCCGCCTGACCTACCTGGTAAATAACGTAATCTCGGGAACGAATTATACGGGTTGGTGGGCAGATGCCACCTTCAGCGATGGGAATACCTACGACAGAGTTTTATACAATCGAGCCATCACTGCCAAGTCAGCCATCACGGCTGGATATCTTTTAGTCGCAGATAGCACCTCGAATTTCTTCCATTTATCGAAAAATGTGCCCTTCGAAATCGATAAACCAATCCTGTATGCTGGAAGCGCCATTGCCGCCAGTGCCTCCGGGACAAACAATTACACCGTCTACCCAAGCGGTATATCAGTCCGGAATAATAGTGGAAACGGGACCCTTGCATTCACCACCAATAAGGCGATTTACATAGAAGGGACTTTGAACGGTCTGCTTTTTACTCCAACTGGAATCAACCTCTTCACGGACACTCCAACAAACAATTCAAGCGTTTATATGCTGATTGGGCAACTTCATGATACCTACCGATTTTCACTTTATGGTCAACATGAGATGTACCGCTTTGATAATGGGGTGCTCAAATCATTCGCTCAAATAGCCGCCGAAGCAAATGGAAAGGTGGACAACCTTACGACCAGAGTAACCACAGTAGAACATAAAGTCACACCTTCTGAAATTGTTGGAGTGATTGAGCAAGCAACGGAAATTGGCGGAGAGAGAAAATTTGCCAAGACTTCTGATGTGACGCAGGCTATCGATGACTGGACGGCAGAGTTCTCCAAAATCGGCGGAAAGAACCTGATCCCAAACAGTAACGAAATGATCCTCTCATCCAGTTACCTGATCAATGAGTACACGACCAATGAGGATCTGATTGCAGGGGAGTGGTACACCCTATCACTCAAGGGCTCAAAGCCTGCAGGGCAAGAATTTGGCGTATGGATGAATTCCGGACAGACGACCGTTGGGATCCTCGGACACAATGGCAATGGAGTCTATTCCGTCACATTCCAGGCACCCACTCCACAGACAGGAAAAGAGCGGAAGATCAGTATCTACCAGCCACCCATTAACACCCCGGGAGCTGCAGTAATCGAATGGATCATGCTGGAGAAGGGAAAAGTTCAAAGTGACTGGACACCAGCACCTGGAGAAATTTACAGCGGGCGTACAAGGATCAATATTGACGGTGTGTTTGTTGGAGTTTCAAACAGTGATATCAATACGCATATCAATCACCGAGGCATTACAGTTCTCGACATTGAGGAGCCCATTGCTTCCTTTGGTGAGGCTGGAGCGGTTATTGCCCAGCTTAAATCCGAGTCGATTATCGGGGATATTATCAACATCCTCCCAGCGGATGTCACCTTTGATGTGGGACCAGCAAAATCAATCAAAACCATTTCTGCAGCACTGGAATCTTTGGATGCTGACGGAAAGCGGATAAGGTTCTTAAACGGCAAGAAAATCCTAATCAATGTGTATGGCGAACTAAGCGACAATGTCTACATCAACGACTTCATGGGCGGGGAATTGGAGATTTTCTTTCAGCCCGGGGCAAAACTAAATGGACATATAACAACCCGAGGGAACGCTTCTCGGGTTATCATCCGTGGAGCCTCCGGAGCTAATGGAACGATTAAACGGGTCAATGCCACTCATCCGATCAACTCAACCGGGGATAAGTACATCCAGGTTGATCGAATGAACATCGATGTCAACGATGGAACGGAAGGTGGAGTTCGAGCAGACAAAGGATCCTTTGTGTATGTTGCTAACTGTGACTTTGTGCGCACCAATTTTGCCATAATGGCCTATGATGCTGCTCAAGTCTTTGCGATCGCTAATCGTGGAAACTGTGGAGCTAATGCATATCGGACCAGCAGTGCAGCGATCTATGCCAGAGGAACTGCACCAAACTGCTCAGGAGCTGTTGAATTAAGCTATGGTCACTATTTCGCCAGCGGGACCATTACTAAGACGGCATCCGCCTACTCACCGCCAGCGGCAACGGCTAAGACATTCACGGCAATTTTTAAGCCCAAGAAGATCTACACTAAGCACCATGGTACAAATACCATTTCTACTTACTACGGAAACAATGCGGCTCAGGGAAAATGGGATGGTATGGCCAATTGGGAAGATGCTTGCTTTGATTTTGGATCAGAAATAGCAGAATTCCTGGAAGGTGGCACTAACCCGGTTGTTAAGATTAGGCTTCATCGTAAGAACACTACCCACGGACCATCGACCGGAGTGGCACCAGATCCATACAGCTTCTCACTGAGTGGATTCACAGGGGTTAACCGTGGAGCATGGGGCAATCAGGTAACCGGTTCACCGACTCTATTTCCATCAAGCGGAACGACACTGAAATTCTACTCAAGTGTCCTCAATTCTGGATATGCGATCTGGGATGATTTGGAGGTTGAAGCCAGTGTCACAAGGACAGTATAGGAGGAAACATGTTGTATTTTGACGGAATCAAATGGAGGCCTTACACGAAGAAGGTTTCCTATTCGCAGATGATCACAGAGTATGACGATGACGCAACAAGGTTTCAAGGATTGCCAGATCTGAAGGTTGAAGATGTGACGCTAACAGATGATCAGCTAGGCAGGCTGGAAGCTATCAAGCATGTGTATAACCTTGGATCTGAAGAAGCAACTCGGTATGTATTAAATGGTGACTTGACCAACGCCCCGGAAAGTCTGCTCCGAGCCGATTCAATCAGCAAATCAAACGAAGCTCTCAAATCCCTAATCGATTTTTCGAATGCTCCGGCTGAAACGCTGAGCCAGTTGAAATACCTGATCCGAACTTATGACCCGACAGCCTTTTACAAGACGAATGATCTGGTGGAGGCAGAAGGCGTACTCTATGTTGTGCTTCAGTCACATTCTGCTCAAAGAGATTGGATTCCAGCTCAGACTCCGGCACTTTATGCGCCAAAACTGACAAGTCTTGATGGGACACCAAAAGAATGGGTACAGCCTGGAAGCACGAATCCATACATGAAAGGGGATCGAGTGCTATATAAGGGGAAGGTCTATGAATCAACAATCGACAATAACGTATGGAGTCCGGATGGCTATCCTGCCGGATGGAAAGAGGTGTAATAGTGGCGTATGAAATTAATCCGGTGGAACATGGGAAGATCCTGGCAGAGGTAGGGCGACTAAAGGACGATATCAAGGCAATGGAACAACGTGTCGATGAGCTGGAAGCCATCGCAAGACGCAATGACACGGAGCATCAGAACTTCTCGCTGGCATTGGAACGGCTGAACGGGGTGCCGGACAGCCTGAAGAAAATCGAAAACTCAATCATGGTAGTAACGCCATCACAGGCCAAACAAAACGGCAATGGCTGGCTGGCGATCCTACTGAAAAACCCAACATACCTCATGTGGATCATCCTTGGAGCTGTTATCATCTCCATGGTTCTCATGGGGTATAGCTTTGTCGAGATCAGTCAGGTCCTGGAAAAAATGAGATAGGAGAAACTAATGGAAATCAAAAAAGCAGAGAATTACAACGGCAAGATTTCAACTTTGCGAAGAAACACAACCTTCAAAACCCCGCAAAAGTGGGATGTGATCGTGAACCACATTACGGAAGGGCTGATGCCCGGAACCTTAAACTGGCTTACAAACGTGAAGAAAGTAGAGACTTCACCCGGTGAGCTGCACTATGCTGCAGAAGTATCTTGCCATTTCCTGGTAACCCGGAAGGGTGAGATCTACCAGCTGGCGGATCTGCACCATGGAACATGGCATGCATTGAAGCGCTCACCATCCGCCAGGATCGTCAAGGAACGCTCTGCACCACCAAACCTCTACACGGTAGGGATTGAGCATGAAGGCGTACACAAGGAGACCCAGGGGCGCTTGACGGCCGCACAATACGAGGCAACGCTTTGGCTGCATAAATACATCATCGAGCAGTACGAGGCTACTTATAAGGAGCCTTTTTTAGTTGATCGGGATCACATCTTAGGTCACTACGAGGTGGATACAGTCAACCGATCAATAACAGATCCGGGCAGGGAGTTCCCCTGGGAGGAGCTTCTGACCGATCTGATCAAATGGGACAAGGAAAGAAAAACAGTGAAGCAGGACCCCAAGAACGGCCCCTACGTGAACGATAAGGGCGAACGGCTTTGGTTCAGGGTACTGGCCGGATCCTACAAAACTCGAGCAGAAGCAGAAGCGGCACTCAAGGAACTGGAAAGCAAAGGATTTAAAGACTCATGGCTGATGGCAGCCTATGTAAAGGAGAAATAAAATGACTGAAAGAACGATTATTATTGATGCCATAATTAAGATGGTGATGCTGCTGGTAACGGCCGTGCTGGTGCCGGCACTCAAAGAGTGGATTGACCGCAACCGGGACAACAAAGAGATCCAGTTGGTGCTTCAGATGGCAGATATCGCGGTAAAGAGCGTGGAAAACGATCTGAAGACTGAGACAGGGCAGAAGAAAAAGGAAGAAGCACTGGCCCGGCTTGCCTGTCAGATCCAGGGTTGGGGAATCAAGGGATTTACGAGCGAAGAACTTAACCATTACATTGAAACCGCCGTGAAGGAAATGTGGGATCAGGAGTTGCCAGAGCCGGTGCCGATTTTGATTGACGCACCCGATCCCGGCATGTAAAATAGTTATGACATCATAGGCATGACATTAAAAGAGCCCTCGGAGTGATCCGGGGGCTTTTTCTTTTCTTGATTTTTTATCTTACCTGTTATTATCGTTTAACACCCCAGTATACTCAATTAAAGAGAATCTTACTTCGGAATTATTACTAATAACTATCTCATCAAATTCATCTCTGATTTTATCGCGCTCATCCGCTTTGTTCTTACCGACATAAAAGATGTTAGGGTTTATCATATAACCATTAAACTTTTCAACTTTTGCTATGTATTGGAGTTCCTCCAATTTCTTCAAACTCTTGGAAACGGTGGTTTTATGAATATTTAGTTCTTGTGAAATATCCTTTTGTTTAATTGATGAAATGTTATTGGTATAATTAATGTTAGATAGCAAATAAAAGAAAATTTTGTAATCTGTGCCATGCAGCTCGTCACTATAAAGCGGCTCGAAAGCTGGTATAATAAACGCTCCCCAGTAAATACTATATGCCATAATGCAAAATCTCCTATAAAGTTAGTTTGTATACCAGATTGTAGCTTAATTATGGTTTTCTGGCAAACAATCTTGGTATAAAAACCAACCTTTTCTTAATTATTTTTTGGCTGAAGTTAGATTATATGAGTCGTCTCGAAGATATTAACCTTATCGTGACTCCACATATATATATTATATAAATTGTATGATACTTGCTATAGTTTAGTTACGGAAAGGATCATTTCTTTCAAGTACCTATTGACACGTACAATAGGAGAATGCGTAAGACTATCGCTGTATACCCCAGTGATTGTAATAGCATTAGGTTAGTAATTCTAACGAGGGTATATTAAAGAGCCACTGAAAAGTGGCTTTTTCTGTAGGTAGAATTTTATGATTAACATCAATCAACTACTTGATCATTACAATCTTCTTAAAAATTCCAGATTAGAAATCGTGGCCGGGAAAAAAGGCGAAAATGAGCTAATTGAGGTTTTGTTTGATGACACTCATTTTAAACATCTCGCAGGCATACATAAATTAACAGATACAGTTTTCGCAACCGGAAAATTTTCATCAGAAAAATTTTGTGATGAGGTGAGAAGAGGAAATATTACTCAAGCTGATTTGGAAAAATCCGCTTTTTTCTCTAAGGGCTCTTTTAATGAAGAAGATCCTCCGAAAGTACGGTTTGAATTACTTTATAATTTAATGAACATGATAGACCAGCATGTAGTAGAGCCACATAAAATCAGCAAAGGGAGTTGTCGGAGCATTAAGGCTCATTTTCAACTTCAAATCATGTGCGAGCTTAATGTTCGGTTTTTCTTGCAACGTGAAAAGGGTACGTTATACTATGCTCCTGTAACACTTATCAGAAACAATGATATAAGATACAATTGTGAAAAACGAACTTTAGTGTATCTATCAATTTACGATTTTAAATCCCAAAAGCGAAAAGAAGTTCATAGATTGAAAAATTTTATTCCTCAATTTGATGAATCGGATAGGATAAAAATATAATGATATGAAAACCGAAAATATAAATTATTATCCTGAAATTATAGATTGGATAGCGTTTATTGATGAAAGCGGCGATCATGATATAAAAAACCTATTAAAGAAAAAAAGATCTGGTGTATCCTTCGATATCATGAACTCTAAAAGAAGTAATATAAATTTTTGTATCTCGGCATGTATATTTTATAAAAGTGATATTGAAGACTGTAAAAATCTTATAATGTGTCTAAAAAATAAATATTGGGACCTAGGTAAGTTTTTATATAATGATGGACTAAGAAGAGTTTGTCTCCATTCTAGAGATATCAGAAGAAAGACTGGTCCCTTTAATCCTAGATTTATTAATTACGATTCATTTTGGGAAGATTTACAAGCGATATTGAAAGCTTCTAGATTTACAATAGTTTCATCTTACACTAATAAAGCTAAACATGTTCAAAAATATAAATCACCATTCCCTGTATACCCTTTAAACATGGAGTTTATTATCGAGCGTTTAATTAAAAATTTTAAAGGAGACGGAATATTAGTATTAGAATCAAGAGGTATCAATAATGATACTAATTTACTTCGTACTATCGATCATTTACTCAACCATGGAAATAGTTTTATTTCAAAAAAAGATTGCGGCAAAATTAAAGGTGTATACTTTAATACTAAATGGAGTTCAGACTATCAATCATCATATTTTGGCATTGAAATAGCTGATTTAGTAGTTTACTCTGTTTCGAAATTTTGTAAAAGTGGATCAAAGGATCCGATTTTTCAAGCGATTGAATCAAAACTCGATAATTTTCCTAATTACTACGGATATGGTATAAAAAAGTTTCCTTAGTTGAAACAAACCGCCGTTTACTAATTCAATAAATCTAGCTTAAAAACTAGAGGTTTTTTTGTCCACTCCACCTGTTAGAATGTATGTACGACTAACGAGGTGAGACAAATGAGTGAAAAAGACTTCTTGAAGGCAGCAATCGATGAATATTTCAGGACTGGAAACCCAATCTATCAGGCGGATGGCCGAATGGTGCATGTCAATCTGAATACAATCACCAGGTACAAGCAACTGGCAGGTCCTGTCCAGTACTCAGAGTTTTGAGGTACGGCTGTTTGCCCGGACTGACAGACATCCCTCATGGGTAGGTTCCGAGATGAGATCTATTGGTGCCTGGAGTGCAGGGAATTGTTTAACATGATTAGGATATTAACCTTGGAGCCATCCAGGGGCTTTTGTCTATTTATGGTAGTATGATGATCATAAGTACAATTTACGAGGTGTGTTATGAGATTATCGGAATTAAAGTTCATCGAAGAAACAAGTATGCATACAGTAGCATATGGAGTAGGCGAAGGTACGATTGAGACCACTGAATATGAGTGCCCATGCGGAAAAGGCAGAGTAGTTGACGAGGATGACAAAACTCCTGGTTACAGGGAATCCGCAATTCTAATTTATTGTGATAATTGCCGTGAAAAGTATGAACCGGATTATTCAATTCACGGCTTAAAATTAAAAGAGCAGACTGGAGAGCCTAGTTAGGCTCTTTTTCTAATTGGAAGTATCTTTTAACAAGGTCGTCCATGATCTCGTCGTCTCCTAGAATCAGCATTATCAGTTCATCATCTGTCATCCTCATCACCCCCTTATGATCTATAACTATGTTAAAATCAAGGAAATGGCACAAAATGGGGGAAATATTTTTAATGTTAACTTGGAGCGAGATTGAATCAAAGGCGGTTGCCTTTCAAAAACGGTGGAAGAAAAATTCCGGAGATGAGAAGCAATCTGGGCAAACCTTCGAGAAAGACTTTATGGATGTCTTTGGAGTGGAGTGGCGAGATGGACTCCATGAGCATCCGGTTTATTTAAAAGATGGAACAACTGGATATATTGATTATTTCATTCCAGGGAAGATCCTGATTGAAATGAAGTCGAAGGGACAGTCATTGGCAAAGGCATACACTCAAGCGATGAGTTATGTTCATGCTCTGAAGCCGGAAGAGATTCCAGTGTTGGTCATGTGCTGCGATTTCGATAAGATTGAAGTTTACAACTTAAAAAAGGATCATCCTTACAAACCTTTCAAGGTTAGCCAACTAAAGCAGCATGTGCGGATATTTGGGATTCTGGCTGGATATGGACTCACTGATGAGGAAAAGACTGAGATTGAAGTTAATACCGATGCCTCTTACAAAATGGCAAAACTTCATGATGCTCTTAAGGAAAAAGGATATGAAGGACACTCTTTGGAACTGTATCTTGTCAGGCTCTTATTCTGCCTATTTGCAGAAGATACTGGCGTCTTTGAAAAGGAAGCCTTTGAGAAGTATATTGAAGCTTCCAATCCAGATGGATCGGATCTGTCGATGCGATTGATGACATTGTTCTCCATCCTGGATACTCCAATGGATAAGCGTCCCAAAGGACTCCCGGATGATTTGATGCGCTTCAGGTACATTAATGGATCCATCTTCAAAGATCCGCTTCCACTGGCTTCATTTGACTCCAAAATGAGGGGGCTTCTACTGGAATGCTCTAAGGACTTCAATTGGTCAAAGATTTCTCCGGCAATTTTCGGAGCGATGTTCCAAGGGGTAATGGATCAGGAGGAACGTAGAAGCTTGGGAGCTCATTACACTTCAAGAGAGAATATTATGAAGGTCATCCAGCCATTGTTCCTGGATGAGCTCTATGATGAGTTTGAGCGCAATAAAACAACTCGAAAAGAGCTTTTAGCCTTCCAGAATAAACTGGCATCACTCCACTTCTTGGATCCTGCCTGTGGCTCCGGAAATTTCCTCATCGTTGCATATGAGGAACTGCGAAAACTGGAATTTGAAGTATTAAAGCTAATGTATGATTACCAGGAGAATGTTTTTCTGGATGCGATGATTCTGGTCAAGCCAGAGCAGTTTAATGGTATTGAAATCGAAGACTTCCCGGTTCAGATAGCCAATCTATCGATGATCCTGATGAAGCATCTGATGGATCAGGAAATCAGCAATTACTTTGGGGTAAATGCTGTTGACTTTCCGATCCGAGATACGGCGCATATAGTTCAAGGAAATGCACTGAGGATAGACTGGAATGATGTAGTTACCGCTGAAAAGCTAAATTATATTATGGGCAATCCTCCATTTATTGGAGCCGATCAACAAACTATGGATCAAAGAGCAGATATGATTGATCTGTTCGGGTCAAAGGTCAAACTAGGATATTTAGATTACGTTGCTTCTTGGTTCTTTAAAGCAGCGGAATTTGTTGGAGAAAATCGAATTATCATCGCTTTCGTGTCTACTAATTCAATAACGCAGGGAGAGCAGGTTCCCACCTTGTGGCTTCAAATGGAAAAGGTAAACTACGAAATAATTTATGCTTATAAAACTTTCCCATGGGAGAATGAGGCTAAGGGGAAAGCGGCAGTTCATTGTGTCATAATAGGATTCGCACACAAAAACTATGCACCGCTAACTAAAAAGTTATTCTTAGAAGATGGTTCTACCAAATTAGTTTCCTATATATCTCCTTATCTTTATCCAGATATTAAATTAATAGTAGAAAAGAGGAAATCACCTTTAGCCGATATATCCCCAATATTCTTTGGCAGTAAACCAACTGATGGGGGGAATTTTATCATGACTGAACAAGAAAAAGATGACTTGTTAAATACATGCCCTAGTGCCGAAAAATGGATTAAGAAATACATTAATGCTGAAGATTTTATTAATAGAAGATATAGATGGGTTCTATGGTTGGCTGGGAGTAATTTTATCGAGCTTCATAAGTGCAAACCAATTGCCGATAGGATTCAGGCCGTGAGGGAGTTTCGGTTAAAAAGCAAGGCTGAAACTACACGTAATGCAGCGGATACACCACATCTTTTCAGGCAGAATGCTCACCCTGAGGAAGGTTCATATGTTGTGATTCCCGGAGTGTCTTCTTCTGAGAGGAAATATATACCTTTGGGTTTTGTTACAACAGACACTGTGGCTTCAAATGCGACATTTATCGTGCCCGAAGCATCTCTGTTTGAGTTTGGAGTGCTAACTTCCAATGTGCATATGGCATGGATCAGGATATTTGCAGGCCGCTTAAAAAGTGACTACAGATATTCAAAAGAACTGGTTTATAACACTTTCCCATGGCCGGAAATAACAGATATGAGCCGTAAAAAAATTACGGCTTCAGCGGAAGGTATTTTAAACGCGAGGAACTTATATCCAACTGCTAGCTTATTACAACTTTATAAATCTTCCTCCATGCCACCTGAACTTCGCAAAGCCCACCAGGCAAATGACAAGGCCGTTTGGGAAGCCTATGGCAAAGCTTGGGATATCACCTCGGAAGACGACTGCGTTGCTCACCTGATGAAGCTGTATGCTGAGATGACAAAGTGATCTTAGTAATTCTTGTCCAGCCAAAACAGTATAGTCAAGATAGTAAACGAAACGGAGGGGAATGATTTGAAGATTAAATGTACTATTCTGAGTGTTGCAATGATGATGGCTCTGGTCGGTTGCTCTTCGGCTCCTGCTGTTACCTCATCTACTATAAGCGCCACTACGCCTGTAACTGTGGCAGCTACAATACCGTCAACAACTGGAGTGGCTACTTTGCCAGTAACCACTCCAGTAACGACACCGGCAACTACTCCTTCAACCACCAGCCCCATTGATTTGAAAGACACTGACCTCGAATTGGTATTGGGTTACTTAGAGCTTAATCTTGGTGACTGGTTTTCAATTAAGGAAGATTCCGAACACGAGGTTTTCCGGTTGGAGCCAAAGGAACTGACTAAGGCAACATTCATCATGTTGGATGAAAGCTCTGGTCCGATGTTGGAACAATGGGCAGAAATGAAAGATAAGATATTAAGAGTTAGCGAGGAAATATATTCAGAGGTTCCAGAGTACCGTTTAGTGGTAACTAATTGGGGTGAGAAATCGGACTATCTACTATTTTCAGTGAAAAATGGTCAAGTACTTGATGATTATCTTACTCCTGAGGATAATGAGTAATTCTATGAAGAAGGATTAATATAAATTCTCAATCGAAAATCCACATTCAACTGCGGATTATCTGTCGATGTAAAATTATAATATAAAGACAGAAAAGTTGTTGAGAACCGGTACGATTTTCATTCTTTTCCCTTCTCTATACCGAAAGGTCTAGGGGTACCCAATGACATTCATTATTATGGTTTTACCTCCCATAGTAAAGAACAAACCTTCTGACGTCATATGAAGTGTGTGAGAGCTTCATATGACTCTTTTTATGCACTAACGGTCAGGGTTGGAAAATGTAAATAAAAGAGCCTCAGAGTGGGGCTCTTTTTTATGCATTTTTTGAAGTCTATGCAAAATGTCACTACTCACGGGTTACTCACCGTACAAAGGGAAAGACCACCGGAAACCGCCTGCATGGCGAATCCGATGGTCTATGGTGGAGATGACGGGAGTTGAACCCGTGTCCGAAAGCCGAGCTTCACTGCTTTCTCCGAGTGCAGCTGTCCGATTTAAATTCCCGTCGTGAACGCCCGGCAGCAGGCTTTCAGTCAGGTAGCTTCATTAATCCCGTTCCGGGGGGCAAAGCTTATCCCCGGCTCGTTTTACCGGATTTTTGACGCCCTGTTCCTGACTCCGGTGGATCAGGGCAGAACGTAGCAGCTTACGCTGCTAATGCAAAATTATCTTCTGCGTTTACAGTTTCCTGTGGTTTTTTAAAGCCAGGACTACAGGCTCCTTCTACTCGCTTACAGAGACACTCCTGCCCCCGTCGAAACCATTACATCCCCATATCATCTGGATCTTATCCAGTCTCTTATTTTATACCATCTGTAAATGAAAATCAAATTAAATTCGAACAAATAGGCTTGTCGGCAAGATCTGTTCGGTTTATCCCTATAATAATAACACAGGGAGGTGTGAGATGAATCGAATCATTTATGGCGACAGCCTGGTCGGGCCTTACGGAAATCCGGGGGGAGCTGCCTGGTCATTACAGCTGGCTGCCCGTCCGGAACTGCGGATTTGCCACGTTGTCTGGCATAACGGGTATACCATCTCCGATCTGATTGCCTGTCTGACCAACGATGTCCTCGTACATCGACCGGACCAGGTACTGATCCTGTGCGGCAGCAATGATGCCATCTCAGGGCGCAGCGGAGAGCAAATCACAGCATCTCTGCACTTTATCGGAGAGCAGCTCAAAGGCATTGGGGCCAGACCGGCATGGGTTCTGCCGCCGCAAATAGATCCTGTGGCTGCGGCTCGCTGCTTTGGGGATCCCGTCGTTCTGTATGAGCAGGCCAATCAAGCGCTGAAAGAACTTCGGGCTATTTTTCAGGATGATAGGCCGGGAACAGGACGATGCATCCTGGACCTGGAATCAATCCGTCTGGACTGGCTGTTCCTGGGGGGGACAGCCTATGTAGATGGACTGCATTTTACAGCGTTGTTCCATGAATATATCGCATCCCGGGCCGATAAGTGGTTGAGGGGTAATCCATGACGGCTTTTCAGTCTGAGAATCGCAATTTCAATCAACTGGCCAGGAGGAGAATGCCATGAATAAGACAAGAATTCTGCAGGCGGGTCTGCTGCTGATGGCAGGTCTGACAACCGCCTGCAGCCAAACTCCGTCGTTTACGACCAGTCAGCCTGCAACTGATGCGGCCGGGGTGCCAAGGCAATTGCCGCCAGTGGAAGCCCGATCGCCGAATACTAATTATCAGTCTGCCTTTCCCGGTCAGACCAGAGTTCCCGGCATGCGAACGGACTTTCCCTTCCAGGTGAGCATTTTAACGGAACGACTGGAATCCCCCTGGAGCGTCAATTCGCTGCCCGATGGTCGACTGATTGTAACGCAAAAAGCCGGAAGCATCGCGATCGTGGATTCATCCGGAACGGTCAGTCCGCCGATTACCGGTTTCCCGCCCATCGAGTCATCCGGACAGGGCGGATTGCTGGATCTGGCACTGGATTCAGATTTTTCATCCAACCGGTATCTGTTTTTCACTTTCTCGGAACAACTGGAGCAAGGCTCTGTAACGGCTGTAGGCAGAGCCCGTCTGGCCGATGACGAGCGGTCAGTAGAAGAGGCAGTCGTTTTATATCGCGCCATGCCGGCAGATGGTCGGGCGGCCCACTATGGCAGTCGCCTGAGCTTTGACAAATCAGGAAATCTTCTGATTACCACAGGGGAACGCCAGTCAGCCTCGACCCGCGTGAAGGCTCAGAGCTTAGACAACGGATATGGCAAAGTGCTGCGCATTACCCGGGAGGGACAGGCGTTAGCGGATAATCCGTTTGTCGGACAGAGCGATGCCATGCCGGAAATTTATTCCTATGGTCATCGCAATGTTCAGGGCATGGCCCTTCATCCTGAAACCGGGGATATCTGGATCAGTGAAATGGGGCCAAGGGGTGGGGATGAATTGAACCGGATTCTGCCCGGAAAAAATTATGGCTGGCCGGTGATCAGTTATGGGATTGAGTATTCTGGATTCAAAATCGGAGAGGGGCTCACTCAAAAGGCTGGCATGGAACAGCCGGTCTACTATTGGGATCCGGTCCTGGCTCCCAGCGGGATGACCTTTTATACCAGCGACTCAATCCCCGAATGGCGCGGCAATCTGTTTATTGCCGGTCTGGCCGGTCAGCACATTGCCCGAATTGTTCTGAAGTCGGATCGGGTAGTGGGAGAAGAACGGCTTCTCGACGATGAAAATCAGCGGTTTCGCGATGTGGCACAAGGTGCGGACGGCGCGATCTACGCGGTAACCGACAGCGGTCGGCTATACCGGATTGGTCCCTGAGTTCATTGAATGATTTCAGATCAGTTGTAACCGGATGCAAGAGACGGAATCGGGCTCGCAACCTCCCGGCTTCAGGGTAATATCTTTAAAACACTTTCTTTTGTCACTGCTGCTTTTCGAAAAGGAATGCTTCATCAGAACCTGCAAATGAGCCAGTCAACCGCCGTTAATCCGGCGGGTTGACTGGCTCATCCTTGTGCGCCCGGCATGGGCGATAACTTGGTGGTGCAAGTCCACTACGCGCTCGGTAGCAGGAAGCGTTAGCCGAAGGCAAGGGTGTCCATCGCGAGGTGGAATCTGAAGGCAGTCGGATGTCAGGGCGAGGAGTTCTGGCGGGCAAAGTTCTGGGCCGACGAACAGAAATCTCATATAAGGCCACAACCGGAGGACGACTCTGCAAGACAAGAAGAAGTCCAATGCTACCCGGATCCGGACATTATGTTTAAATTGTGGTAAATGGGACGGCTACATGGAATGAAGGTTATCGTTCTTACCCGGGGAGGTCTCACAGACATCCATCAGGAAATCCGAAGGATGGAGTAAAGCTTGCTGTGAGAAGTCAGCCGAGGCCATAGTACCAGGATTTTTTTCTGGGAAGGGCTGAACAATCGTAAGTCTTAAGTAACGACTCAGAAGGAGGTCGACGTGTGAAAGCAGAATACCGAAAGGGCTGCCTGCAAAGGGATAGTGCGGAACACAAAGAGTATGCAGGAGCGCAGAGCGTCGAGGCTCGGAAAAGGAGCGAACAAGGCGGTGCTAAGGACCTGTTGGAGGAAATTCTGGATAAGAGAAATCTGTTCGAAGCCTACAAAAGGGTCAAGGACAACCGCGGAGCACCTGGCATCGATGGAATGACCGTCGAGGCGGTACTGCCATGGTTGCAGGAGAATGTGGAAGAGCTCAGGCAGAAGATCCGGGAAGGGAAGTATAAACCCGACCCGGTTCGACGCGCAGTGATTCCCAAACCAGATGGAAGCGGCGAACGCATGCTGGGGATTCCCACGATCATTGACCGAATACTCCAGCAAGCCATTGCCCTCAAACTGGCCCCGATCTTCGAATCGGTGTTCGCGGATGAAAGTTATGGTTACCGACCGGACCGGAATTGTCAGAAGGCCATGGCGAGAGTCAAGGAGTATGCAGACGAAGGCTACATCCATGTTGCAGAAGTAGACTTGTCCAAATACTTCGATACACTCAACCACGAACTGCTGATGAATCTTGTTCGTCAGCATATCCAGGACAAACGAGTGACACAGCTCATAAAGAGTTATTTGAAAAGCGGAGTCATGGAAAAAGGGGTGGTCACCGAAACGGAGGAAGGTTCACCGCAAGGCGGGCCGCTCTCCCCCCTGCTGGCTAATATCTACCTGAATCAATATGACTGGGAGATGAAGCGCAGAGGGGTGGCCATTGTTCGGTATGCCGATGACATCGTGGTACTGGCAAGGAGCCAGCGAGCCGCCGAGCGTCTGTTGGAATCCAGCAGAAAGTACCTGGAAGAGAAGCTGAAGCTAAAACTGAATCAGGAAAAGAGCCGGGCTATCAGTATCTATTCGAGTAAGTTCAAGTTTCTGGGCTACGCCATGGGCAAGAATAAGAATGGAAACTACATACGAGCCCATAAAAGCTCCCTGAAGAAAGCCAAGCAGAAGTTGAAGGAGAAAACCAGGCGCAACCGGGGAAAGAACGTACGAGAAGTCATGAAAGAGGTCAAAGCCTATATCACAGGCTGGCTGAACCACTACTACATCGCTTCAATCAAGAACACGCTGATTGAGTGGGATAAATGGCTTCGAAGACGACTGAGAATGTACATCTGGAAGCAGTGGAAGAAACCCAGAACAAGGGTGGATAACTTGCGGAAACTGGGAATCCCGGCATGGCAAGCCTACCAATGGGGAAATTCCAGGCTGGGATATTGGCGTATTGCCGGAAGTCCGGTCTTGGCACGCTCCATAACAAACGAAAAGCTCGTACAGGCAGGATACTTTGAAATCCTTAATCAGTACGAGCGAATGCGTAAGCACTAAAGCGATTGAACCGCCGTATACCGAACGGTACGTACGGTGGTGTGAGAGGTCGGTAGCTGAATTAATCAGCTACCTCCTACTCGATTGCTCAATAAGTTTGTGCGCTTCAATGGCTCTGCTGTACGCTCATTCGATCCCGGCGATCCCGGATAATGAGCAATGCAATCACGATCAGGCCGGCGAGGGACCCCAGTATTCCCGCTTTCAGGCCGGGGATTTCATAAGTAAAGGAAATGGTGGAAGCACCGGGAGAAACCTGGATGGTCTGGAAGCCCAGATTCTTTCGGATGGGTACTTTCTGACCGTTCACCGTGGCCTGCCAGCCAGAATCCCAGGGAACGGTAAACAGAAGTGTTTTTTCCTGGGCAGCATTCAGGACTGCCTGAAAACCATGCGTGTCCCGTTGAAAATCGGACACGGCACCGGATCGTTTTTCCCGGGCGATCGCTGAGGTGGTTCTGGCTGGATTCTCCCGGTAGGCCACCAGGTTATCAGGAATGGGATCTCCCGGTTCGATAACCAGTGCCTGGAGCAGAATCCGGGGACGCTGTGCTTCTTCATAGCTCATCAGCTCTGCCCGGGTAATGTAGGAGTCCAGCGGAAAGCCCAGAGGAATAAAGTCAGGGTTTTCACTGACGTAGAGATCAAAGAAGCCATTGCTCTTTTGGGAACGGGGAATGTAGTCCTCCAGCTGGGTCAGATCCACCCGATACCTGACCGAGAGCAGGGTCAACAGATCCTGCGCTTGGGCTGGAAACAGGGAAGCAGCGATGTGCTGGATTCCGACCGTTTTAAAAAAGTCATCCGTACTGGGTGAATTGGTGGTGATAAAGGAATTGACCGAAGGAATATGGTTCAGCATCGACAGGTTCCAGCCCGCCTCGTAGGTGTAGAAGCGGTAATTCTGCTGGTTTTCCCCCTCAGGAGCTGTCAGATCCAGTTCCGCAGTCCGGTCAAAGTAGCCTTCGGCATACTGGTACGTTTCCTCCGGTTGAAAACTTCGGATCAGATGGATGCTGTACAGCCCGGTCAGGACGGAACATACCAGAGCCAGCAGGGTCAGCTTCCGGGCTCGCTCCCGATCAGACTGTCTGAATATATAGAGCGTAAGTCCCAGTCCGGCCAGAGCGATCAGGGCGGACAGGACGAACTCAAAGGGGAGCTGGATCATCTCGGGGTTCACCCGGTCAGAGATCACGAGTGTGCCGATGAATGCCAGAGCAGCGATGATAATGATTCGTACGCTGCCGCGGCGCACTGCTCCGGAAGCCGTCTCGAGGCTTTGGATGGAGAAGGAAACCAGAATCAGCAAAGGCATATAGAACCAGCGGGCATAGTAGTAGCCGTTGAACAGCGCAAAGGCTGAATTCATCACCGGAATGAGCATGAGTGGGAAGAGAACGAGCAGAAACCGGCGAGCCAGTCGCTGGGTCCGAGCCGCGGCCAGGACCATGGACAATCCAAGACCAGGCAGGTAGAGCGAGGCGGAGGAAAAGTCCCACGGGTTGATGCTGGTCGAGCGGATCATGCTCTCGGCCGGAAACACCAGAGCTTTCCACAGAGTCAGGTAACGCTCCAGGGGATAGCGCAGTCCGTCAATGCCTGTAATGACCTGGCTGGCTTTGGGACTGCTGATGATGAACAGTGCGGAAGGGATGAGCAGGATGGAGGCAGCCAGAGTCCCCAGAACCCCTTCGCCCAGTACGCGCCCGAATGCCAGAAGGCGCTCACGGCGATTTTCACTTTGATAGAACAGGAAAAAGTAGAGGATCAAAAACAGAACCTGACCATAAAAGAAGAAATAGTTCAGCAGCGCGCACAGGGCAACTGTCAGGGCGAAGCGGCCCCGTCGCTCATCCTGAAGCAACTGGTCCATTCCCCACAGCAGAAGAGGAAAGAACACAATGACTTCATGAAAATGATAGTACATCAGATTAATGTGCGAAAAGCCGGAAAAGGCATAAAGCAGCGAGCCCAAAATCGCATAATCCAGGTTTCGGACATGACGCTTCAGCCAGAGAAAGCTGACCAGAGCGGCAGCAACATACTTCAGAATGAACAGCCAGCCGATCAGATAGGGAAAGGCCGATTCCGGAAACAGAGCGCCCATCCAGAAGAAGGGACTGCCCAGAGTATAAAAGCTGAAGGCACCGATGAAATTGACACCCAGATCGGTATACCAGTCCCAGGTGGAGGCTCCGTTCCAAATGGCCCAGGCTGAATGCCGGTTAAACGGAATCTGCTGATGGTTGAAGTCCGACATCAGGGTGAAGCGGCCTCCGTCCAACAGAAGATAAGGCAGGAACATCGCCAGGGCAGCCATCAGGGATAACAGCAGAAGCCGCCGCAGCGCGGCGGTTTCCTCATCGTTTGGGTGATTCATCCGGGGCAGTCGATATGTCATGAGTAAAACCTCGTTTATCTGCAATGATGTAGTTGGGGCGGTTGCGGGCCTCCTCGTAGATGCGGCCGATGTAGCCTCCGATAATGCCCAGGGAGATCAGCTGGATCCCTGAAAAGAATGTAATGGCGGTCATGAGGGACGCCCAGCCGGCGTCGGTATGCCCCCTGAATTTCTGAACCAGGGCATAGATCAGCACGAGAAAAGAGATCAGAACCGTGAAAAAGCCGATGGAAGTCACGATTTTCAGCGGCTTGGTGGAAAAGCTCATGATTCCATCCATGGCCAGTCGCACCATTTTTTTCAACGTATAGTGCGTTTCCCCGGCCAGTCGTTCCTGCCGCTGGTACTCGATGGCGGTCTGGCGATATCCGATCCAGCTGACCATGCCGCGGATAAATTTGTTTTTCTCCGGCATCTGGCGGAATGCTTCCACCACCCGGCGGTCCATTAACCGGAAATCCCCGGTGTTTCGCGGGATTTTTGTATCGCTCAGAGAGTCGAGCACCCGGTAGAACAGCGTGGCCGACCAGAGCTTGAATCTGGATTCTCCGGCTCGGGAAGCGCGGGTGGCATAGACCACCTCATAGCCTTCCTGCCATTTCTCGATCATGGCTGGGATCAGCTCCGGCGGATCCTGCAGATCGGCGTCAATCAGAATGACTGCATCCCCCCGGGATTCCAGGATTCCGGCAGTCACGGCATTCTGATGACCGAAGTTCCGGGAGAAATGGATCACCCGGCTGTGAGGATCGTCCTGAGCGATCCGGTTTAAAATTTCAGGTGTCTGGTCCCGACTGCCGTCGTTGACGAAAATCAGTTCGTAATCCAAGGTATTTGCCAGGCTTTGCATCACCGCCTGAAGACGGCGATGACATTCATTGGCAACTGCTTCTTCAAAATACATGGGAATGACGATCGAAATCAGCATGAATTGCTCCTTGAAGACATAATCTAGTTCAAGATTACCTTGTCCAGGCCACCTCGTCAAACTTTTCGGACCGCACGTCGGCCGCCCGGTATGCTGAAAAGAGGAGCGAATGAACGACGTGGCTGCTCCCAATGAAATCGTCACATTGGTCAGGGTCATTGAGTATGCAGGCAGAGAGGGGGGGATTGATCGATTCCGGACCAAAGAAGCGTCACATGTCCGGCAGAATGCAGGATAGTACCGGATAGCAGCGAGGGAAGATCAGTAAATCAATATTATTTTTGGATGTTCACAGGGAGAGTCTTCGCTTGATCACGACAATCTTCCAGAGATTCTTGGGGAAAGGGCAGTAAAGATTGAGAAGTCGAGAGATTCCCGTTAAAATAGATAGGGAAGGATCTGATCGGAAGGGTCTTATTCTTTTAACCCGTTTTAATTATTTGGGTGTAGGATAAAGAAAGATTTGCATGAAATTAAGATGCTTCGCACACCTTCGCCAGACGCAGGGACATCACCGGGAGGAATGCACGTTGAAAAGCAACTGGATCAAAGACATGCTGCAGACATTGGGTCTGGAGCTGGATCTGGGCCTGAACAAAGAAGATCTCAAACTGAAGAAAACTGAAAACATGCTGGCCAAGATAACAAAAGAAAAACGTTCCATGGAGAACAGCTATGATAATCTGAAAAGCTTCTCCAAGGTGAATTCAACCATTTCCGGCCTGTTTATTTTTTATAATATCATCCGTTTTTCCTGGATCGGACTCATCATCGCGATTGGCTACAACGTGATTTCAGAAACCTTCATCAAGGACCGTCTGAAAAGCATGAAAAAGCGTATTGCATTGTGGGACGAAGAAATCCTTGGCCTGAAAGCCTCCATTGACGAGATGAAACTGACGGGAACAACCGATTCTTATGGCAAGTCGTCTCCCGGACCGGGTAAACCGTATGTGGACGCAGAAATAATCCAGGAGTATCCCAATCAGGATACGGAAGAGCCGGTTGCAGAACCTTCCTCCCAGGGAACCATTCAGGAAGCCCGGGAAGCCTATGCCATGCTGGAAAAGCTCGAGACCATTACCGCATCACTGGATCAGCATGACCATGAAATGGGCTCGCTGTTCCGCAATACCCTGAATTCAGCCCAGAAAGTGGCGGACTTCATGAAACAGAATCCAGCCAATGAAACCAAGCTGTACCTGTTCTATAATCATGTGGAAACGCTGCATGACTGGGGTGAAGGCCTCCTGGAACTGGAAAACAATGAAGTATATGATTCTCTCCTGGTCAATGTAAAGGCCAATGCCAGAAAGGCTCTGCCCATTCTGCAGGCCAAAATCGACAAGGAGTACTTCAAGCTCGTGAATCCTAAAATCATGGATCTGGAAGCAGAGATGGAAGTAATGTCCAAAGAGCAGTTCTAGGGGAGTATCATTGCAATAGACATCTCAATCAGGATCTGCAAGGATCCTCGGATCATCCCCCACTTCGAAGCAGGGCTTCTTAGTGGGGGATGAATTTTGCTGGAGAGCAAGTCGGAGACCGATTGTTAGGAAACGCATGCCGAAGGTCCTGATCCACAGGTGAAAGAGATGTGCCGGAACTTCAGTGGCCTGGACGGGGATTTCCAGTCAGAAAGAATGGGAGGAGAATAGGGTGCATTGACTGATCAGCCTCATTCCGACCGAAGAGCGGGATCTGGTACAGCTGACGTTCAACCCCTGCGGACAAACCGGGCTTAATTTCATCGAAATTCTTCTTAATCATGAACAGGACGGGAAATTTCTGTATGCCCGAAATCAAGAGATCACCCTTCCCATGGAGAGGGCGATATTGGATCGACACGGTATTGCGTCCGAACTCGTGCTGCTCTACCAATCAACCGATCCCGGACGAGCAGGGTACCAGCTGGATTATGACTGCGCACTGGAACTGATGTCTGCCGGGCAGAGCGAGTGGCTGATGACAGCGCTGAAGACAACGAACCCATCAGGTCATCAATGGATTAAGCAAGACAGTCACTTGGCAAGATAGCAGATTCCTTTGGGGTGGGATCCAGCGGAATTCGGCGGGGTTTCCCCCCAAGTTCGAGCAGATCGGGATTCTGAATCGTTCCAGGGTCCAGTTCTGGATGAACATAAAAATGAAACCAAGCCACAGCTTTGGCACCGAAGCTGATTCGTGGCAGGACCAAAAAGTTTCGATACGCAATCAAAACGAAGAGATTTGGCGCGAGGCCGAATCTCTTCGTTTTGTTGGTTTTTATTATTATGATTTATATTTCATTTGGACAGCGGTTTCACCGAGTGGAATGTCAGATCAGGCTTCCTTTGTCAGAGAAGCCAGTTCAAGGAGGGCGCTGCGCAGCGCTTCACAGTAGCGGTGAAAATGTCTGGAATATTTTTTTCGGATCAGGAAGCCGACGACGGGCATAAAAGTGAATTGAAGCCGCTGGGCCATGGATATCTCCAGCTGGATGCCCTGACCCCGCTGATTCTGATTGACGATATTGTCATCACCCAGACCGGACAGGTGGGCGGGGGCGTCGGCGACTTCGAATCCGGCCGCCCGGAGATGTCGTTCGACGATGGCGCGCCCTGTCCGATCCTGTCCGCCCAGATAAGTGGTGCGTTCATTGTCTTTGCCCATGCAGCCGTGAATGGCCAGAGTGCAGCGGGACAGTGCACTGAGGCGCCGGGCAATGCTGCAGTCATAATGCCTGGAAGTGACGTGGAGGTTGGAAAAATTGCGTTCCTGCATCTGTCCGGCGAAATCATACAGGGAAAAAGTTTCGCCGGCCACTTCATGGGCGATTTCCGAGGTGAAGAACTCGATTCCGCCGCCATGGGGCGACATGACCAGAATTCCGGATTCGGCTCGGCTGCGGGTGGTTAGACGATAATTCTCCATCGGTTCAAAAGTAAACAGTTCTTTCATGGAATTGTATTTGTCAGCCATTGGGGTCCTCCGGGTCAGTCAGCGGTCGTTTCGCTTAGTTCGGGATCTGCCGGTTCTTCGAATTCGGCATCGGGCAGCACCCGAAGGTGCATCAGGTGGATGGTCACCAAAGTTCCCAGAATTCCTAAAATGAGAAAAACAGCAGGTTTTCTGACCAGGAACATGGTCAAGCCCAATCCGAACCAGAGCAGGATCAGAGCCTTGGTCCGATGGCTTTTTCGAACAGCCCGCTTTTCGATGTAGTCGCGGATGTATTTGCCATGAATGGGGTGTTCCATCAGCCAGCGATAGAAGCGCTCGCTGCTGCGGGCGAAAAACCAGGCGCTCGCCAGCAGCAGCGGGGTCGTAGGCAGAATCGGAACGACAATGCCGATGGTTCCGGTCACGACACAGAGGATCCCCAGAATGAGGTAGATGATTCGTTTCATAAGATTAGAACTCAGCTCCTGTCTGGGGGAAGGATCCAATCAGGATCCGCAGGTCGATGGTAATGGCATGAAGGGTGTTGGTGGACAAGGTCTCCGGATCGACACCAAGGGCCATGGGAGTCATTCGAATCATATCCCGGGCCTGGTCCTGCTCCAGAGTTCTGGAATAATAGACGGACCGTCTGTCGGTCAGGGTGCAGTGCGCCTGAAAATGGCGCAGCACATCATCATCGGAATGGCTTTCATGCAGCAGTGAGCCGCCCAGCAGCTGCCGGATTTCCTTCAGGTAGTCCGGTCCCGGAATGATTTTGATCAGGAGGCCTCCGGGACGAAGCACCCGCCGGAATTCGGCATAGTTCGCCTGAGTCAGCAGATCGATCACCAGATCCTGCGAGGCATCCTGCAGCGGGATATTCGTAAGATCCGCTATAAAGAAGTTTGCTGGATGCACTCCGCTGGCAGCCATGGCGATGGCGTCCTGGGAGAGATCGAAACCGAGCAGAGTATCCTGGGTCCCGTATGCCAGTTCCCTGGTGTAGTAACCCTGACCGCAGCCGGCGTCGAGAATCACCAGCGGGTTCCCTCCGATTTGGGTGCGATGGATTTCGATGAGGGACTGCAAGGTTTCGAGCAGGGGCAGGTAGAAGCCAGCCTGCAGGATGCGTTCCCGTGCGGCAAACAGTTCTCGGGTATATTTCAGTGGCTTTTGTCCAGGCACAAAATTGACATGGCCTTTTTTGGACAGATTAAAGGTATGGCGGGATTCGCAGATCAGGCTGGAATCCTGCGCAGTCATGCTTTGATGGCAGATGGGACAGCGGAACAGAGACGCCTGGGCGAGCAGACGGGATGCTTTTTGATTCAATGGATCACAGCTCCTTGATTGAGTCGGGCTATGGGGAGTTCAGCGATAAAAAAGAAAACGAGCCGGTAAAAATATTACCAACCCGTAATGGACGATCGGATGATAACCGGGTTCCGGTCTGGCTTCATCAGCAGGACTCACCCTGCGATGTTAGTATTTCTGGCGGTTTCTAAATTCCCGTTCGATTTCCCGCATATGGGTTTTTTCCAGCAGTGAATCCCGCTTGTCGTAGTTTTTCTTTCCTTTGCCAATGGCAAGGGCAACCTTGACTTTGCCTTCCTTGAAATACAGCCGCAGAGGCACCAGGGTCGCTCCGTCCTGGCTTGACGCGATATCCAGCTTGACGATCTCATTCTTGTGCAGCAGCAGCTTCCGGTCGCGCAGGGGATTTACATTAAAGATATTGCCCTGCTCATAGGGACTGATATGCATTGCCCGCAGGATGCATTCGCCGTTGACGATGTCGGCATAGCTGTCTTTGAGATTGACTTTGCCGGCGCGGATCGATTTGACTTCCGTGCCTTTGAGTTCTATGCCCGCTTCAAATTCTTCCAGGATGAAGTAATCATGAAACGCCTTGCGGTTTTCTGCGATGGTTTTGGTATTGGCCATTTCATATCACCTCCTGACCTAACACTGCAATTATAGAAGGAATTTCTCTTAATATCAATAACCGCCCCGGCTATGTTAACAATATGTAAAAACAGGTGACAACTTTATCTGAACTATCCTGTATTAATATCAAAAACATAATCTGAGAAGGGTTTCGATGAAAGTTCAAATAGATAAATCTGTCCATGATGGGAAAACAATATCGTAAACAACAATGAGTTAAAAACTTGCAAAAGATATTAATCCGTGAAAGATCACTTGCAAAAATGAAATCAAGAAGATATTATATAAGTGTAGAAGAAAGCAAGAGCCATCAAAGAAATCCTTTGAATGACCTGATGCAATAGATTAACAAAATATTAAATTAAGTGAGGTCGTATCATGGTAAAAAACATTATGAACTTTATTACTGGAAGAAACTTGAAAATGGAACAGGGCACTATTCAGGACATTAACACAATGACAATGGAACTGAACAAGGCAAACCTGGAAAGAGAACTTTCCAACATCGCTGATCGCATGATCCGCAGAATCTAGTCAACCTCCTAAGACGTTTCGATAAATTTCCCCCCGAAAGAAAGCAGTCCTTCTGCCGAAGAAGGAACAGCCTGTTTGAAAGAAGAGGCAATCATGACTCTCCCCCCATAAGAGTTCAATGAGTTGGTGAGAACGCCGGCGGCACAATCAGTGCTGCCGGCGTTTTCGTCCGGTCAATTTCTCCTTCGGACGGAATGTCTGCTGCTGTGAAAGGGCAGGAGGGGCATTCTTAATCCTCCTTCGGGGGGCAGTTTAAGAACGGCAGAATCAGCATAACCGCCCACCGGTCAAAATGAAGTATGATATGATATTAATGCAGGTACCCTTAGTTCGACGAAGAGCCATCCGACCCAATGCGGAAAAACAGACACAGGTGATTCATCGGTCTGCCATGCAATGCACCGGTCTGCCAAGTGATTGGTCGCCTTGCCCGGTTCCATCAACAGGATGGATGCAGGATCCCTGTTGGACCGAAGGAACTGCATATCCTGGATTATTCCTTTCAGCTTTTTTCGAACATCAGAAAATTGCTGACACTGAACCATTGCATGCACAAGAAAAGACAGCCTGAGGATTTAATTGCATTAAACGGAGGTGAGATCAGTGAGCGATATCATTGATTTGAGCAAATTTAAGGAGAAGGTGCGGGACAAAGATGTGGATGAACTGGAAAATTACATCTATTCTCTTTATTTTCAGGTGGCTGAAGGCAAAATGACCTTGGCGGACGTCAACCGTGAAATCAGAAAGTATGTGGAGGAGAACGACATCTCCCATACCAAATTCATGGAGATTCAGAAGAAACTGATTGAACGCTATGGCTATGATCCCAATGAACTGGAGAAGCAACTGATGCAAGATCCGTCGCTGCTGGGGCAGTCGCGGGGTCTGCTCGAAAAATACGGCAAATCCATTGAGGAAGCCAAGGGCTATCGCAAGGTTATCAAGAATAACCGCAATGAACTGGTCATTTTTGCAACGGGTCATCGCATCATTCTGCTCAGTGAAAAAAAGATCGACCTGGAGGACAACGAAGTTCACGAATTTCTGGTCTCTTACAAGCGTCAGGCGGGTAGCGAAACCCTGGACGTTCAGCTAGCTGAGTCGATTCAAACCTTTCAGTATTGAACCAGCGAATCTTTGAAGCGGATCTTATAACGGATCTTTGAAGTAGATCTTATAAGTGATCTTTGTTAATGTGAGTAAATACCAGACAAGGAGAATGCCTCACCAAGCGGTGAGGCATTCTCCTTGTCCGGTTATCAGGGGACAGAGGTTATCAATGACCGGAGGTGATTCTGAGATCCTTCCAGTGCGTTTTAGCGTAGAATCTGAAAAATGGTTTCATCCGGTATGACTTCCCGTGGTTCTTCAGTCAGGCTGTCGATCCGAGCATAGGACATATCCTGGAGGATGAACTGTTTCAGAGCTGCGATCTGCTCCGGTTCTCCCTGGGCTTCCAGCAGAACCTGGCCGGAAGGAAGATTTTTTACGAATCCGGTGACACCGATGGCTTTTGTCGCCTGCAATGTCTGCCAGCGAAATCCCACACCCTGAACCCGGCCGGAAATTAGATATTGGAAGCGTTTCATCATGACTGGGATTTCTGGTCAATGAGGTGACCGCGTTCCGGGATGTCATTGCCTTCTTCATCCAACGGGGTGAAAGGTCCGATATAATGCTCCGCCTTTTGAGTCAGGGTTTCTTCCTGGTCAAGGTCCAGTTCCAGGGCTGGCTCCACCTGATAGGCCGGTTCATTTTCAACCCAGAAGGAAAAATCATCGGCTTCCGATGCCTCGGGCAATGGAGCCTGATCCGTCGGGTAGACGGGGGTGAGTTCCACCGCTTTGGCAAATGGGTTTTTCGACAGCGCAGTCCGGTAATTATGCACTCGCAGATAATCCAGATAGACCGCTGTGGTAATTTTGGCGCCGTAGACCGGATCCTGTGCGTTGACTTCGAAGTGGTAGAAATCATTGAGGTCTTCAATGCCAAAGTCGGTCAGTTTCGGGTATAGGTTGCGGGCCAGCGTTTCAGTATCGATGGCATCCGTCAGCAGGATGGAATTGGAATGTTCCCTCAGCCAGGCGTTGGCGTAGCTTTTATCGTGGATGATCAGCGGGAAGTCCCGGGTATAGGTCTTGAGATATTTCAGCGCGTCTTCCAGTTCCAGATCGATGGCCTTGCTTTTCTTTCCCGGGCTTTTTAGCGGCAGGTACAGGCTGTCGGTGAGATAACCGCCTTCATAGCGGACGGCCTGGATGGAGTAAACCCGAGACTTGTAAGGATCCTCGTCATCTCCGTCAAAATACAGTGCGATGAACCGAGGGAACAGGGGAGCCGTCAGCTGGGGTTCCCGCAGCTTGGACCTGGGGTTGAACAAAGGTTTTTCCATCAGCATGGCCCGGTAGCTGGTCCGTTCCTTATTCAAAAGGATCTTGAGGAGATCAAAAAACAGGATGATCCCAGTCGACACCAGAAGAAACCGGATGCCGGCCGCGCTCAGATGGGATGATTCACCCCCTCCGGCGATAAACAGGATCAGAAGGGCACAGCCCAGTGCAATAAAGCTGAAGAAATAGGAGCGGGTCAGTAGTTTACTAATCATGGATGAAAGCCTCCCGATGGTAATATGGCAAAAAAAGATTCAGGAACTCCTTCGCGGTCGAGGCCGGCAGTATGTGTTTTTTTCCTGTCCGGTCACCGAATCAAGCGGAGCATAATCCATCGTTTTATTGTACAATGGGGTATGGGATCTCTGGATCCTGAATGAAGTCATTGCAATTATTATACACAGAAACAAAAACCCTGGGTGAAAGATATGAAAAAAAGTAACAATACAACCGAGCGCAGACTGTTTAACCGCTATACCGCTCTGTTTCTGATCATGCTGGCGGTTATGGGGCTCATCGGCCGAACGCTGTTCGGACTTCAGATTGTCAGCGGCGAAGAATTTCAGAATAAGGCAGATGCCTATTCGGTGAAAGATATCAGTGAACCGGCGCCGCGCGGAGAAATCCTGGACCGCAACGGCGAAGTGCTGGCGACCAATCTCTCGTCCTATGACCTGATTTACAATGAAACCCGAGAATCGGCTGCTCAATTCTACAGCGTGATGGGAGAATTCTTCCGCCTCCTGGATCGAACCGGTGAGGAACTCTATGACACGTTTGAACTGAAGGCCGAACCGGCCTTCGCCTTCGATTTTAAGACCAGCAGTCCCAGTGCCTCCCAGACCCGTGAACTTCGCTTTAAGAAAGACCGCAACATGGATTCCTGGATCCTCAAATCCGGTTACGGCAAGATGATCGGGAAAACGCAGATCAAGGATCTGAGCAATGAAGAAAGCGAGGAGCTCAATAAAATGCTGCTGGCGGTGACACCGGAGGAGACCTTCCAATATCTGGTGCGCTATCATGGCCTTTATAAAATCCTGGGACTGAGCAAAACCGAAGAAGCTGCCCTGCTTAAGCTGACGGATCGGGAAGTGACCGAGACCGTACTAAAAAAACTGTCTGTACCGGAACTGCGCCGCTACATGGTGATTCGGGATCAGGTGCGGATGAAAGTCTATCAGTCCAACAAGTCCGTACCGCTGGTCAAGACCATGACCAAGCAGAACGCCTTTGTCTTCATGCAGAAAGCCAATCTGCTGGCCGGCATTGATGTGCAGCTCAGCCCCACCCGGATCTATCCCTATGGAACGCTGGGGGCTCATGTGCTGGGTTATTTGTCCAACATCAGCGAATACAATAAGGATAAATACGAATCCATGGGCTATGACCTGAATCAGGACATGATCGGGGTTTACGGCATTGAAGAAGCCTTTGAGCAGGAACTGCGCGGAAACAAGTCCGTCACCACCGTCAAGGTCGACAAACAGGGACGAACGGTCAGCGAGCTGTTCAAGCTGGAGGGCTATCCCGGATCCAGCGTCCAGCTGACCCTGGACAAGGATCTGCAGTATACAGCTCAGATGGCGCTGGATGCCACGCTGAAGAATCTGCGCACCAGCTTTGTGGATCATACCCAGGGCAAATCCAACAACGCCACCCGCGGCGCGGTGGTGGTCATTCAGGTGAAAACCGGCAAGGTACTGGCCATGGCCTCGAATCCGGATTTTGATCCCAATGTGTTCATCGCTCCGGGCGCGCTGACTCCTGAACTGTATTCGACCTACTTTAATCCAGATCTGGAGGCTTTCGGCACAAACCTGATCCAGAACTTGCCCATTCCGGGCAAGACCCTGGATGACATCTTCCCCAAAAATAAGGAAGGGGTTCGCCAGGATTATTATGACAACTATCCCAAGCCATTCCTGAATTACGCCACCCAGGGCCTGTCCCCGGTGGGATCCATCTTTAAGCCCTTTACCTCACTCGCCGCCCTGCAGCACGGCGTGGTCGACAAGAACACGATCATCGACGACACCGGCGTATACGAACGGCCGGAGTTGAAAGGCTATCGCCCAACCAACAACAACAGCATGCCCTACGGTCTGCTGGATCTGACCGAGGCGCTGAAGCTGTCTTCCAACGTCTTCTTCCTGGAAATGGGCTGGCGAATGCATCAGAAGTCTGGTCCCAACGCCATCGCCGAAACCGTCTGGAAACTGGGACTGGGCCATGATCCCACCGAAGGGGTTCATTCAACGACCGGCATTGAGATTAACGAGAATGTATACGGCAACATCTTCAACTTTGAGTCCCGCAAGCAGATTATCGGGCGAGCCGCCTATGGTGATCTGGTCAATGTCCTGAAAAAGGGAATTGCCCGGGACGGCAAGCGGTTTAAGCCGCTGGACGTGTCGCTCAAGGATACAGATTCCGAGAAAATGCGGGAACTGAAACTCGAGATGGACCGGGGCCTGCGGGAATACTGGAGCAAGGCTCAGTTCAACGATCCCCGGACTGTTGATGAGAAATTCGACGAAATCCGGCAGATTCTTGACTATAACCTCAACTACATCATATCGCTCCTGCCCGCCGAAGAGCAGGAAGGCATGGCCGACTCGACCTACTTGGCGGATCAGGTTGCCAGTGTCCTGGTGTATGACCGCGGCCGCGAACTGACCACCCCGGTCAATATCATGAATGCCAGCATCGGTCAGGGCGACGCGGAACTGACACTGCTCCAGATCGCCAATGCCATAGCCACTCTGGCCAATGGCGGAACCCGCTACCGGACTTCTCTGGTTGACCGGATTCTTGATCCGGAAGGCAATCTGGTCAAGGTTGTGGAGCCGGAAGTCCTGGAAGAGGTTTCAATCAAGGATGAACACCTGAAACTGATCTATGAAGGCATGCACAAGGTCAATACCGTCGAGGGCGGAACGGCCTACCGCTACATGAAAGACTTCCCGATCGAGACCGCCGGAAAAACCGGTACGGCTCAGTATCGCGAAAACAATATGGCCAACTATGTCGGCCGTCACCAGTACGGAACCTACATTACGTTCGCGCCCCTGGAGGATCCGGAGATCGCCATCGCAGTCATCGGGTATGACGCCATCCACGGTTCCTTCATGATCCCGGTCGCCCGGGCCATCTACGAAGAATATTTTGAGGAACGGATCCAGAAGGAAGCTCCGGATTATGTCCGAAGCTTTGACTACCAGCTCAAGCCGGTCATGAAAGTGGAACCGTCTCTGCTCAAGCTGGAGGAGCCGACGGAACTGACGACAACGCCCGTCATCGACTCCTACCTTCCGGGAGTGCCGGTTCCGGCTTACCTCAATCAGCCGGTCAACACCCGCCCGGACGGTACACCGCCGCGGATCAAAACGCCTCAGGGAGAGCAACCGGCAGAACCGGAAGCACCGGCGGATCCAACAGGTGATTAAATAAGGATAGGACCAAACGGAGAAGCAGTCAGATTGACTGCTTATTCCGGAACCTTAATTGAGAAATATTATCAATAGTCCAGTGCAAGGAGTTTGCCATGAACGAATCACGCATTGTCATTCTGGGGGCAGGCTATGCCGGAATCCGGCTGGCCCGGCGCCTGCTGGCGGAAAAGCAGTACGATCGGCTGACGCTGATTGACCAGAATGACCATCATACCCTCATCACCAACCTGCATGAAGTCGCCTCCGGTCGGGTGGAACCCCAAACCCTGGAGATCCCGCTGGATCATATCCTGGAGCATGCCCGGGTGGAACGAATCCGTGACCGGATCCGCTCCATCGACCTGGAGTCCAGGATCCTGACCGGGGAGAGCGGCAGTTATCCTTATGACCAGTTAATCATCGCCTCGGGAGCGGTCCCCTTTTTCTATGGAGTGCCGGGTGCGCAGGAACACAGCCTTACCCTGAACACTATGAAGGATGCCTTGTCGATCCGGCAGTGGCTGAGGCAAAATCCCGACGGCCGGATCGTACTGTGCGGAGCGGGTTTGACGGGAGTCGAGCTGGCAGCAGATCTGAAGGCCATGGCGCCGAATCTTGCCGTGACGCTGGTGGAAGCCAGAGACAACATCCTGCCGGATCTGCCCCTCCCGGTTCAGGAAAAAGTGAGGCGCAAGCTGGAACGGCGGGGAATCCGCCTGATGACGGCTGCGCGGGTCACGGAAGTTTGCGAATCCGGCGTTCGGCTGGAAGGGTGTCCTGAAGCCGAGCTCCAGGCGGACCTGGTCGTATGGACCAGCGGAAATCGGGCCGCATTTCGTCTGGATGCGCCCCAGGGGGAGGCAGCTGAACCGATTTTGGATGACGCGCTGCGCCTGCGTAGCCATCCGGAAGTCTGTGCAGTGGGGGATGGCGGCGATCCAGACTGGGCCTGCGTGGAAAACGGACTGCAGTCCGCGGATCTGGTAGCTAAAAATCTGCTGACCGGGGAGGGTGACATTCACTCCTATCAGCCCAGCCGGCGCGGACTGATGATTTCACTGGGACCCTCTGATGGGGTGACAACGACCCGAATCCCCTTATCGGGGTGGCCGGCGGTCGTACTGAAGTTCCTGGTGGATCTGTATTATGTGTTTTCCGTCGGCGGCCTGGGTTCGGCTGCCAATTATTTTACCGGGCACCTGGTTCGTCCAGCGCATGGCCGGACTCTGACCGGACGCCTCCTCTCCAGCCGGGGACAGCGCTTCTGGCTGCTCCCGCTCCGCCTGTACCTGGGCGGTCTGTGGTTTCTGGAAGCCTGGAAAAAAGTCATTGGACCAGCTCAGTTTGCCAAAGCTGTCTCGGCTCGTGATTACCTCACCGTGGGCAGCGATTCGTGGCTTCGTCCCGGAAACCTGCAGGTGCCCTTTGCCTGGCTGCGGGATGTCGATGCCGTCAGCAGTGCCACCATGGCAGGTACAAACGGTCCGGTGCTGGAAGAGCTTCCCGTCTGGTATGAAGCACTGATGCGCACCATTATGCCCACGCCCGCTCTGGGAGCCTTCTTCCAAAGTCTGCTGGTATGGGCGGAATTTGCCGTTGGCGTGGGACTGATTCTGGGTCTTGCGGTCTTTCTCTCTGCTCTTCTGTCCTTCGCTCTGACGGTCAACTTTTTCCTCTCCGGCGTCGCCGGCTGGCAGCTGCTCTGGATTCTGCCGGCTTCACTGGCTCTGCTGGGCGGTGCCGGCAGGATCATGGGGCTGGATGCCTGGCTCATCCCCTGGATCCATCGGCAGCTGAAGATTGATTCCCTGTAATTCAGCGCAAGGACAGAAATCTGAACCCCGCCAGCCGAGTGATGGATCCGGCCGGCCTTGATTTCAAACTTCATGGATTCCCAAATTCGATCATTTCTGAATTTGTTGATCCAATGGCCAGATCGTCCTGAGGATGTTCCGGTGTTTCAGAACGTGCAAATTTTAAGCAATTTTTACCGGGAACTGGTATAATGTAGTATTAGAAACCAGAAAGGAATGAAATCAGTTGAAATACTTTAAAATAAAGCTTCTGGATATTGTCCTGATCGGGCTTTTGATCCTTGCTTCCTTTATCCCCAATGCCGTGTTTGCCTATCAGGCTATGAGCAGCCCGGCACAGAGCGATGCCATCTATGTGGTCATCAAGATCGACTCACAGGAAGTGGAGCGGATCCAGCTGGATGAAACCAAGGCGGCTTATGTCCATGAAATTGTCACCCCCAAGGGTGAAAAAAATACGATTCGAATCGACGGCGGCACAGTAACAATGATCACAGCCGATTGTCCGGATCAGATCTGTGTAACGGCATTCCCCCCTATCTCCAAGGATGGCGAGCAGATCATCTGCCTGCCCCATATGCTGGTGGTTGAGGTTGAAGGGGGAGACAAAGCAAAAGGAGATCTGAACGCATACTGATGAGAAACAATAAAAATGTCTACAAGATGGTGTATATCGCGCTCCTGGTCGCCCAGGCCATGGTCGTCTTCAAGCTGGAAGAGTTCATTCCGGTTCCATTCCCCGCCATACCGGGGGCCAAGCTGGGGCTGGCAAACATCTTTACCATGGTGGCGCTCTATACCCTTCGTCCGGGCGAGGCCTTCGGCGTCGTTGTCCTGCGCTCGGTTCTTTCGATGCTGATTTCCAACAATCCCGGAGCGTTCATTTACTCCTTTTCCGGGGCGATGCTGTCCTTTGTCGTGATGCTGCTGCTGAAAAACACCTTTGGGAACCGGCTTTCCCGGATCGGAGTCTCAGTCGGCGGGGCATTCAGCCACAATCTGGGGCAGCTGCTGGCCGCCGCGCTGATGGTGGCCGAGCCGCGGATTCTGATGTATCTGCCGGCTCTGACGATCATCGCCGTACCGACCGGTTTCTTTATTGGCATGACCGCTAACTTCATGCTGGAGCATATGGGAAAACTGGGCATTATGAGGGAGTTGAAACGCTGATGGGATTTTGGCAGGACCAGCCGAAACTGAACGAACGACTGAATCAGATCCAGGAAATTATGCAGGCTGAGGTCCCCCGTACCGGGCGGTTCTCAGCCGTTTTGACTCCATTGACGGCCCAGTCGGGAAAAATGCTGCGACCGGCGCTGCTGGTTCTGTCCGCCGGATTCAGCACCAGTCCGTGGGAGGTCAATCACCTGGCGGCGGCGCTGGAATTCCTCCATCTGGCTTCATTGATTCACGACGACATCATTGATCATGGCCGGGAACGGCGGGGACAACCGACCGTGGTCCGTCAGCATGGAACAGCCATGGCTCTTTATGCCGGCGACTACCTGATTTTTCTGGCAGCACGGTGTCTGTACGGGCTGGAGGCAGACCGCCTGCCCCGGCTGCCGATGGACTTCATGGGACCGCTTCTGGAGGCGGAGGCAGAGCAGCTGGAGTCACGCTTCAGCATGGAGCAGACACCCGCTGGCTATCTGGCCCGAATTGAAGCCAAGACCGGGCTGCTGTTCTCCCTGGCCAGTTCGGCGGGATTTGCCGTCAGGCAGGAATCACCCCATGACATCGAACCGATGAAACGGGCCGGCCTGGATTTTGGAATTGCCTTTCAACTGCGGGATGACCTGGCGGATCTGTCGGATTCAGCTTATTCAGATCTGCGGGAAGGTAACTTTACGCTGCCGGTCATCTTTGCCCTGGAGGAAGATCCCGCTCTGAAGGTTGAACTGGCTGATTTGGGGCCAGGGATCCCTGATGAGGCTGCCTTCGACCGGATTGTCCGGCGCATCGAAGGTACTGGTGCCATCCGGCGCACCCAGGCCGTCATCCGCGACCATCTGAATCGATCAGCCGCTGTATTCCGCAGTCACCTGGGGGCTGAGGAATGGAGGCATTACGAATGGATGAATCAACAACTCTTCGGGGGATATTATGAAGATCAAAGCCTATGCGAAAATTAATCTGACCCTGGATGTCACGGGTAAGCGTGCCGATGGGTATCATCTGCTCCAAATGGTCATGCAGACCATTGACCTGGCAGATGATGTTTCGGTGGAGCTCGCCGGCGAGGGCATCGCCCTGACCTGCAACCTGCCCTATGTCCCGGTGACTGAAAAAAACATCGCCTATCGGGCGGCGGTTCGTTTTCTGGAAGCGACGGGAATTCATTCGGGTGTGCGCATCCATCTGGAAAAACGGATTCCGGTGGCTGCCGGGCTGGCCGGAGGGTCTACTGATGCGGGCGCTGTTCTGACGGCACTCAATGGACTGACGGGCCATCCCCTGACGCAGGAGAAGCTGCTGGAGCTGGGGCTCAGTCTGGGTGCGGATGTTCCCTTTACCATGACCGGCGGAACCGCTTTGTGCGAAGGAGTCGGTGAAATCATCACACCGCTGCCGGATTTTTGCAATCACTGGGTGTTGCTGGTGAAACCTCCCTTTGGGGTGTCCACCCGGCAGGTGTTCACCGACTTCAGACTCGACCGGGTCCGGCGCCATCCGGCCACTCAGGCGGTGCAGGCAGCCATTGCCGCCGACGATCTGGCAGGAGTTGCCCGGCATTTGGGAAATGTGCTGGAAAATGTGACGCTGACTCGGCACCCGCTCCTGCGCAATCTGAAAACGGAGCTGATCCGGCGCGGAGCGTTGGGCAGCCTGATGTCAGGTTCTGGACCCACCGTGTTTGGATTGTTTGACAGCGAAGCAGCCGCCCGCGACGCCTATGTCTGGTTTCACGGGAAGTATCCGGAGACCTTCCTGGTTCAGACCCTGGGCCGACAAGCTGTCGCGAAGGGTTAAACCAGAGAACAAGAGGCTCCCCGCCGATCCACCGGCAATGAAAGGTTAGCGGTGGATCGGCGGGGAGCCTTATTGCGGCCGGAAAGGAGTTTCCTGCCCATAGTGGTTGAACTGAAGGTTAATGCTTTTCCTGGGTTTCGTCCAGGAGCTGAGAGATTTCTTCATCGCTCAACTCATAGAAATCTTCATCCGAGACTTCTTTGGAGCGGCGCCGCAGGAATTCCATCAGGCGGGATGTCATTTTATTGGACTCCAGCCTGGTTTTCGCATCATCGAAAAGACCCTTTAATTTCTCATTAAAGCCTTCATCTTCCAGGGTGTCGGCATTGGGAACAGCTGTTTTATTCTGACGGTGGAAGTCATCGACCATGAGTCGAAGCAGTCCATAAATTTTTTCCGTAGAATCCGGTTTGGCAAAAGCGCGGATCCGATCCGTCATATCTTCCAGCTTATGGGGATGGAAGAGCAGCGCTTCAATCTGGCCGGCACTGTCTTCTCCGTCACCCAGATCAATGGCCAGCTGGTTTTTCAGAAGAAAGTGCTTGTTCTGTTCCTCCTGCCCGCCGATGGCTTTAAAGATCGCCATGGGTGTTCCGGTGATGAGCGCTTCTGTGACGGTCAGGCCGCCGGGCTTTGTGACCAGAAGATCAGTGGCCTGAAGCAGGGCATCCATGAAATGGCAGAATTTTAAGACCGCGATATTCTTGTCGGACTTCAGTGAAATTTCCAGGGCTTCGTCATACAACTTCTGGTTATTGGCAGCTACCACAACGATATTGAACTGCCGGGGAATGGAATCCAGTTCCTTCAGGATGGTTTTGATATGGCCCAGAGCCAGTGATCCGCCCATCAGGGTTACCGTGGGCAGCTGTTCATCCAGGCCGATGCCGGACAGGGTCTGACTGCGGTCATACGGGTTCAGGAAAGTGGATCTGAACGGAATGCCGTAGGGAAAAACGGTGCGCCTGTCTCGTCCGGTCTTGGTGAGTTCCTCGACGACGGACTCGTGGGCTACCACATAGAAGTCGATGCCGGGATGTACCCACAGGGCGTGACTGCCGTAATCCGTGATGATGGCCAGGGCCGGCAGATTGAGGTGTCCTGATGTTTTGAGAGCGCTGAGCATCTGGGTGGTAAACGGGTGAGTCGAAATGATGACATCCGGCTGAGTTTCTACGATCAGGGGCAGCAGACGATCGGCCAGAAGTTCGTCAAATTTTTCAGCGAAGGCGGTTACGCTCTCATCTTTGCGGTTAAACACCGAGTAGAGCATGGAGAAGCCTTTCGGATAAATTTTCAATGAATTGAGATACGTTCCGATCACGACTTTGTCGAGGATCGGACTGATGTATTTGAGTGTATCAACTATTTTGATCCGGGAGTCCGGTTCGTTTTTCAGGATGTATTCGGATATCGCCTCTGCCGCCGCATTGTGCCCGTGGCCGGCAGAAATCGTGAGCATAAGTGTGTTCATGTGGATAACCCTCCGCTTTGTCTATTATATCACTTCATGGGACGGGATAGAACGGGGCAGAACAAAGCCCTTTTCCCAAGGGTTTTCAGATTTGCCGGGCGAGAGCTGCTCCGATCGGTGGGAGGACTGCTTCGTCTCAGGCAACAGCGGGCTGCCCGAAATCCGGGAATGATTGAGCAGCCTGATACTCCAAAAAAGCGAAGGGCCGCTGAGAACCGGTTTTCCGCGCAGACCAGCACTCACCGTCCCGGATCGTCCGGAGCACTCAGAAAGAACGGCCAAGCCCCCCGTTTAGGTGGTTCTTAAGGTATAATGGAATGAGGAAAGACAGGTGATATTTATGGATAAGGCAGTGATTCAGATCAGGACATTGCTTCCGGGAGAGTCAGAATACATCGAGCTGACAAGTCTGGGCAATATTGTGCGGGAAGGGGACAAAGTGATTGTATCCTACGCCGAAAGTGAACTGACCGGAATGGATGATACCCAGACCACCATCATTATGGATCAGGCGGATGTAACGATCCGGCGTCAAGGAAGCTTTACGTCCACGCTGGAGTTTTCGCTGCTTGAACCCAGGCAGTGCCTCTATCATACGCCCTACGGGACATTCAACGTCACGACCCATACCCAGGAATACCGGGTGGTGGACGACGAACGAAAGATGGAACTGTTCCTGAAATACGGACTGGTCATTGAGGGCGAGTCACAGGGCAGCACCCGCATTGAAATGGTGGTCCGGCCTCAGGCCTCGAGAGATCAGTAATCCAGCGGTGAACTCCGATCAGGAACAGGCCGAAACTTTGCCGCAGTCGGCAGACTGGGCAATTCATTGGGTTCGAGGGAACAGAAGATAAATCAAAATTGGGAAACGCAGCCTCCGGATGTCGCTTGGACACCGGAGGCTGCGTTGATGATCGGCTCATCACTCATCTGAGGTTCGAAACAGGTCAGCCATCTGGCGGGCGGTGACATCCAGATCCCCAGGATCCAGGCGGGAATAGTCAACAATGAGGGTGGCGTTGTACTCATCCGAGCGGCCATGGACGTATTCAGACAGAAAGCTGAGGTTCAGTCCCGATGCCCGGGAAGTCCGAATCAGCGCGGTTTCCGATTTTTTGGTATCGACTTTGACCAGAAAGTGGAGGCCGGCGTCTTCCCCGATGAATTGATGCGGTATGCTGCCAAAGGCTTGGCGCAGAGCAGATTTCAGGCCGTCCCGCTGTTTGCGGTACGCTGTTTTCATGCGGTTGAGATGCTTTTCAAAATAACCCTGGCGTATAAACCGGGCCAGCGTGTACTGCTCGAAACTGGGGACAGGGCAGGAATAGAAGGAAAGCTCGGATTGATAGCGCTCCACGAGGGGAGGCGGCAGAACCATATAGCTGATTCGGATGGAAGGTGAAATGGTTCGGGAAAAGGTGTTGATATAAATGACCTTGTCGGACTGATCCATGCTGTAGAGCGAAGGAATGGGCCGGCCCTGGTAACGGAATTCGGAGTCGTAGTCATCTTCGATGATGTACCGGCTGCTGTGCTGGGCAGCCCAGGCCAGCAGATCAAATCTGCGCCCCGCTGGCATCACGATGCCGGTCGGATAATGATGCGAAGGGGACACATGGGTGACTTCAGCACCGGTCCAGGTCAGAGCCTGAACCGAGAACCCCTTGTCATCCATGGGAATGAACTGACAGACTGCCCCGTAATGCTGATAAATGCGGGCAATTTTTGGATATCCGGGATTTTCGACGGCGTAGCGCAGATCCTTGCCCAGGAGCTGAATGATTCGGCCATAGAGGTACTCGGTTCCGGCGCCGATGATGATCTGTCCGGGAGAAACGGTCATTCCCCGAAAATGGAACAGGTGCCAGGCGATGGCTTCCCGAAGTTCTGTGACGCCATGAAACGGAGTCGGAGCAAGCAGGGTTTTGTTTTCTTCGGTCAGGATCTGGCGCATGAGCCGGGCCCAGACCGAGAAGGGGAATTCCGTATAGCTGAGGGCTTCGGTCACTGGCGGGTGCCGGAGCGTCGTCGAACCATCGGTCCGGCTTTGGGATCCGGCAGGCATTGTCTGAATCGGGACTGTAGTCTCAAGGGCCAGGGGACTGACAAAATAACCCTGCTTCTCCTGACTGTAGACATACCCTTCCAGAACGAGCTGAGCATAGGCATTTTCAACCGTGATGACGCTGATCTGCAAATGGCGGGCCAGCTTGCGCTTGGATGGGAGTTTTTCATGGGCGGTCAGGGTGCCGGTCAGGATGTCCTGTCGGATTTTTTGATAAAGAAATTCGTAGAGGGGAAGTGATCCCCGGGATTCCATATGATAAGTCAGCATAAATGCCTCCTGTAATTAATCTGGTCTTATCAGATTAGTTTAAAATGGTCATTGATCCAATACCAAGCTTCAGTATACTGGAGAAGAAAACAGAAGTAAACCGCAGGGGGCGGCACTGTATGGTACTGAATATTGTTATATGACATTGACTGACATTCGATGTTACGGTACGTCATCGCTCGGCTCTGCGCTGCTTCATATTACACTGCATAACGATGCACCATACTGCATCCTACAGGGGGAAGATTATGAATAACGAACGAATTGGTTTAAACAAGGAACTGGCTCAGATGCTCAAGGGCGGCGTCATCATGGATGTTACAACTCCGGAACAGGCAAGAATTGCCGAGGCAGCCGGAGCCTGCGCTGTCATGGCCCTGGAACGGATTCCGGCGGACATTCGGGCTGCCGGGGGTGTTTCCCGCATGAGTGATCCGAAAATGATCCGGGAGATTCAGGACGCGGTATCCATTCCAGTCATGGCCAAAGTCCGCATCGGTCACTTTGTGGAAGCGCAGATTCTGGAAGCCGTTGAGATTGACTTCATCGATGAAAGTGAAGTACTCTCTCCGGCCGATGATGTTTACCACATTGACAAAACCGCCTTCAAGGCACCGTTTGTCTGCGGCGCGCGGGATCTGGGCGAAGCTCTGCGGCGGATCGCCGAAGGGGCCAGCATGATCCGGACCAAGGGTGAGCCAGGAACGGGCGACGTGGTTCAGGCTGTCCGGCACTTAAGAAAAATCAATTCAGAAATCAGCCGGGTTCAGGCGGCTCGTCCGGATGAACTGTTCGAAATGGCCAAACAGCTGATGGTTCCGCTGGATCTGATCCGTTACGTGCATGATCATGGCCGGCTGCCCGTTGTCAACTTTGCCGCCGGCGGAGTGGCAACTCCCGCGGATGCTGCCCTGATGATGCAGCTGGGAGCGGAAGGCGTCTTCGTTGGTTCAGGGATCTTTAAGTCCGGCGATCCGGCCCGGCGGGCCAAGGCCATTGTCAAGGCCGTGACGAATTATCAGGATGCCGCCATGCTGGCGGAACTGTCCGCTGACCTGGGCGAAGCCATGGTCGGCATCAATGAGCAGGAAATTGAGATTCTTATGGCGGAGCGTGGAAAATAATGAGAGTCGGCGTGCTTGCCCTGCAGGGGGCCTTTGCAGAACATCGCCGGATGCTGGAACAGAGGGGGATTGAAAGCTTTGAAATCCGTCAGCTGAAGGATCTGGACGGTCCCATGGATGGCCTGATCCTGCCGGGCGGGGAAAGCACCGTCATGGGACAGCTTTTAACAGAGCTCGGTCTGATGGAACCTCTGCGGCAGAAGATAAGCCAGGGGCTGCCGGTATTCGGCACCTGTGCCGGCATGATACTTCTCGCCCGTTCCATCACCGAGCAGGCGCTCACCCACTTTGCTACCATGGATATCCATGTTCGCCGCAATGCCTTCGGGCGCCAGCTGGGAAGCTTTGAGGCCCTGGGAACCTTCAGCGGCAATACAGCGGTGCCCATGCGGTTCATCCGCGCCCCGTTCATAGAAAAGGTGGGTCCCGAGACAGAGATTCTTTCCATGGTCCAGGGAAAGATCGTCGCAGCCCGGCAGGACAGCCAGCTGGTTACGGCGTTTCATCCCGAACTGACCGACGACACCTTTGTTCATGATTATTTCATCGAGATGATCCGATCCCGGCAGGCAGCCTCCTAGCTGCACAGATGTCGTATTCTGATCCGATGACAAATGGTCATCACACAGCCGGGCGATGATTACAAAGCCGAGCGATGATTACAAAGCCCGGCAATAATCAAAAAGTCAGAGAACCGATCCATACCAGTGTGCGGATCGGTTTTCTGGCTTATCTTTGTACATCAGCTCGCCTGAATCACCGAGTCAGGGGCAGTTAGTTGTTCGGTGCCTGGAAGACTCTGGGATTGGGCGCTTTGATAACGAACATCTCCATTACTTCATCATGAGCATTGCTGACATTCATCTTTGTGTTGTAGGGAATGTTGATAATACTGCCTTGGGGATAATGCTGTGCTTCCTGTTCACCCAGCTGGAGAGTCAGCGTGCCGCGCAGAATCGTCATGTAGACATTGGAGTTGGAGAAGTGTTCGGGGAGACCGGCTCCTTTGGGGAAGATCATGTGGTTGATCATCACTTCATCTGCGTCAATTATTTTCTCAACCTTTTTTTCGTCATCAAGCGAGTAGGAATGAACTGTTTCAATCATCGGTATACTCCTTTCCATTGTTTTGTTTTCTTTTCTTTTCTTTCTTATCTTGTGACTTGATTAAAGCTTCACTTGTTTCGTCTGATTTATTGCATGGAAACTTGATTCATTCTTTTCCGGGTTCAATTTACTCATCTGAAAGGACTGTCTCCCGCGAAAAGCGGAAGTTACAGTTCTGGTCGGGACCGTTCCTCCGGAACTCTGGGTATGGGGACAGCTGATCTCGTATTCCTGAAGGCAGGGGGAAAAAGGGGTCCTCTTCCCGCTGAATTCCAGTATACTGCAGATAGAGCAAACAGAGTGTTGCCTGGGTAACACTCTGTCCAGGCAACGGGTACCATCAGACTGGGACAAACTGTGCCTGTCATGTTAATTACTCCGGCCGGTCGACTGCCGGAGGAGTCAGCTTCTCACTTCGAAGAATTTTGCTCATGGCCTTGCCTTTGGCCAGTTCATCAATCAGCTTGTCCAAATACCGGACTTCACGCATCACAGGGTCTTCGATATTCTCGACCCGGACCCCGCAGACTACGCCCTGAATTAATTGGCGGGAGGGGTTCAGGAGAGGGGCCTCCCGGAAAAATGTCTCATAATCGACTTCCTGTGCGATTTGACTGTCCAGCATATCCTGAGAGTATCCGGTAAGCCACCGGATGATTTCATCCACTTCAGCTCGGGTTCTGCCTTTCTTCTCTGCTTTCGCTACGAGCAGTGGATAAACCCGGGCAAAGCTCATGCGATAAACTCGGTGTTCGGTCATAATGATCCTCCTTCGGGCGGATCGGATTTGAAACGGAAAGACGCAGGGACGTCAGCATCCTATCAGCAGGCCATCAGGACCTCATGACAGCAGGACGTCAACCGTCTCACGGATCGTTCTCTCATTATATCATAAGTTAATGAACTGGATATTCTAAGTTGATGAATTGACAGTTACTTGATTGTACTCCGGCTGAATCTATTTCTTCCTGAGCAATCAGAGTGGTTCAGGCGAAGCCGGAGTGAACACCGGATCCGATGCCAGAAGTGAAGTCATTTGCTGCGCGGTTCGTCGATCAATATTTGGGATTTTCGTGAAACCGGGCTTGCGGTTGCAGAGAAAATGGACAGAATGTCCCTATGATCTGTTATTCTTATTTGGTATAGACAGTTTTGACAGGATCGTAAGTTCAGGTGATGAATAATTTCAAATGACGGAGGAAGCATCCCATTGGAAAAGATTAAAATACTGCATTGCGCGGACTGGCATCTGGGGTCATCCCTTTGGTCCATTCCCGAACACGCCGCCCAGCGGGCGGTGGAGCTGCTCGGGAGTTTTCGGAGAATGACCCGGCTGTGCCAGAAGGAGCAGGTGGATCTGCTTCTCATTGCCGGGGATCTGTTTGAAGGAACTAATATAGATCCGGCGGTGGTTGCTTCGGTAAAGGAATATTTATCAGACATTTCCTCCCGGGTTTTTATCGCGCCGGGAAATCATGATTATGCAGCCTTGGATTCTCCGTTCCTGGATCCGGACTGGCCGGACAATGTCCACATCTTCAGGGGAGGATTGGAACGGGTGGATTTGCCGGATCTTCCGGTATCCGTGTACGGAGCCGCCTTTACCGGATCGCGCCAGGAGGAAGTACTGCTGCCGCAATCTGATCCGGACTGTGCCGGCCGGATTCGACTGGGAGTGTTCCACGCGGATGTCGTTGGCACCGGCCAATCCTCCGGATACCACGGAATTCAGCCGGAGCAGATCCGGGCCACGGGACTGGATTACCTGGCGCTGGGGCATATTCACCAATGCAGCGGCATTCAGCGGGTGGGTCATACCACCTGGGCGTACCCGGGCATTCCGGATGGACGGGGTTTCGATGAAACTGGCCGGAAAGGAGTGTATCTGGGTACCGTTCAAGCCGGTGCGGCAGATCTGCAGTTCGAAAGTCTGTCCAGCCGGCAGTATCTGATTGAACCGGTGGATGTTTCAAGCTTCCGGACGGAGGCACAGGCTGAGGCGGCAATTTTAGCCCAGCTGAAGGAACGTCACGGCGACTCCTATGCCGATCATTTTTACCGGATCCGACTGACCGGTCGGGTCGGGCTGGAAACCGTCCTGCCCTGGACCGTCATTGAGAACCGGCTGGCTGAAACCCTCCATTATGTTCAGCTGCTGGACGAGACCCGGATGGAAGTGGACTTTGACAATCTGGCTCAGGAAACTTCACTGCGGGGCATTTTTGTCCGGAAAATGCTGGAAGCGGGAGCGGGCGCCGACGAAGCTCAGAATAACCGGATGCGCCAGGCGTCGGAAGCGGGACTGCGAGCATTGGAAGGGCAGGTGATTGACTGTGATCATTAAACAAATGCATCTGGACCGGTTCGGCCGGTTCCAGGATTATTCCCTGACGCTGGGTCAGGGCCTGCAGGTGATCCACGGGGCCAATGAAGAAGGCAAAAGCACGCTGATGGCGTTTCTTCAGATGATGTTCTACGGGTCCAGCGGCCGAGGCCGGGATGTCGCGGGCAATTTGCGCAAAAAATACCGCCCCTGGGATGGCAGCCCAATGAAGGGGCACCTGATTTTTGAGGCGGATGGAACCACGTACCGCCTGGAGCGGGTGTTTGGCCAGAGCAATGTCACCGATCAGGTCAGTCTGTTCAACGAAACAACCGGGGAACGGATCCGGGTAAAAGCCAGGAAAGAGCCCGGGGTGGAATATCTCGGACTGGGAGAGGATGCTTTTGCCCGAAGTGTGTTTATCAGTCAGGGAGCCAGCCTGATCCGCGACGGAGCCAAACAGGAGGAACTGACCCAGCGTCTGCTCAATCTGGTAACCACAGGCAGCGAGGAGGTTTCTTACCAGTCAGCGCTGGACTCCATGAATCAGGCCAGAGAACGGCTGGTCAGCAAAAATCAGAAGAACGGACTGCTGGTTCTGGCTCGCCAGGAGGTTGAACACCTGGAGGAGCGCCGCCGAGCCGCGCAGGCCGAAGAACTGGAGAAGCTGGCTGCCCAGGAGGAGCTGGAGCGCGAGCAAAACTGCCGCCGGGAACTGATTGAGCGCAAAGCCGTCCTGGACAGGGAACAGAAGAAAAACGAAGGCATCCTTCGGACCCATCAGCTGGCCACTGCCATTGACCGGGAAACCCGGCATCTGGAGCTGACCCGGCAGATGAATGCCCTAGAGGCTCGGTTGACATATTCCGGCGGCCGGATGGATCGGAGCTATCTGTCCGCTGCGGATGAGATGCTGCGTCGAATTCATCAGAACGAGGCCAAAACCCAATCGCTGGAAGAAAATCTGTCAGCCCGCGAAACCGAGCTTGAGGCGCTGGATTCGGACCGAACCAGTCCTCTGGAGGAACCGCTGGAAGAGCTGAAAGCCAACGAGGTGCGGCAGTCCGAACTGGAGGAACAGCTTCAGGTGACGCGCCGGCAGCTGCAGGAGCTGCGCCTTTACCGCACAGCCATTCAGAAAGCGGAGATGCTGTCTGGTCAGTGCGAAGAGACTTCCGCCGAAGTGCGGGAAGCTGAGGTCGAACTGACACAGCTGGAAGAGCAGTACAAGGTTGTGCGCGTTGAACTGGAGGAGGCAAAACAGGCTAAGGAGCAGCAGCGCCAGACTCAGTGGCAGAAAGAGCAGGAAATCAGGCAGCTCGAGGAAGCCATGGCGCGCAGCCGGCTCCAGGTGGGGCAGTGGCAGGCGGATCTCAGTCACAATGCCGGTCAGATCTCGAAGGAAACACCCTCCGGTTCATACAGCAACAGAAGCCGGGCTCTTCCGGCACTGACGCTTTCAGGTCTGGCGGTTCTGCTTGCCCTCATTCTGGGCAGTCAGGTTCACCCGGGATTCTATGGAGTCCTGATCCTGGCATTGCTGTTTGCTGCCTGGGGATATCGCGGGCTTCCGGGAGCGGCTGATTCCCGGGGGGAAGCTGGACCCGATGAGGCAAACCAGCTGCGGGCAATGCTCTTGAATCAGATCGACCAGCTGGAAAAGGAGCAGGCCGGCAGCCTGGTGCAGCACACAGCGCTCACCCGGGAGGTCGGGGAGCTCACACAGGGCTATAACAGGTCAATCCAGCGGCTGGCCGAAATGGAAGCCAGGTATGGTGCAACAGAAACGCAGCTGGACGAAGTCCGGCGCCGTGTCCTGGGACTGACCAGCCGGCTCAGTGCACTGACCCGGGAGCATGAGGAGCTGCAGAGAGAACTGGAGCAGTTCACCGTCAAGGGGACAAAGCTGGATGAACTGAATCTGCTGGAAGAGCTGGATCAGATGCAGCAAACAGGTCAGTGCCTGGAAAAACGACATGCCGAGCTGTTGGATTTGCTGGAGGCCAGAGATCTGACGGATGCGATTCAGAAGGTGCTTACCAGTCAGATGTCGCTCCAGAGAGTACAGCAGCTGGGGCGCGAGATCTCAAAATTAAGGCAGGAACTGGAACAACTGGCCGCACAGCGGACCGAACACATCAACGACCTGCTGACACATCTGCAGCCATACCGCACCGTGAAGACCCTGGAGGAAACCACTGGGCTGATGCAGGATCTGACTGAAGACCTGGAGCGGTGCCAGCAGCTCTCCATTCAGCGGGAAGCCGTTGAACAGAACCGTCAGGAGCTGGAAAAGAACCATACGCTGGAAGAGTTGAAACTTCTTTGGTCAGAATCTTCAGCGGATGAGCGCGATGCCGCCCTGCCGGATCCGGACGATCTCCGGGATCTGGAACATCAGGCGGAGATGCTGACGGGTCAGATCCACGCCCTGGACCGTACGCTGGCGGCAAGAGAAGCGGAACTGCGTGAGAAATACCGATCCCGTGAAAATCTCAGCCAGGTGGAGGAACGACTGGATCAAGCCCGGATGAGCGTCAAGGGCAAACAGGAGCAATATGAGATACTGACCCTGGCCCAGACAAAGCTGACAGAAGCCTTTGAGGAGCTGCAGCAAAGCTTCGGACCGCTCCTGAACGATCGCACCGGAGCCATTCTGCGACGGCTGACCCGGGATAAATATCAGAATGTTCGAGTCAGCCGCAGCTTTGATATTATGGTGGAGGATGGGAATCAGCGTCAGCTGTTTGAGTGGGGTTACCTCAGCGGAGGAACCGTGGATCAGGCATACCTGGCCCTCCGGCTCGCCATCACAGATCTCATTTCGTCACCTGCTCAGCCCCTGCCTCTGTTCCTGGATGACATCTTCACCCAGTATGATGACGCAAGAGCCAGAGAGGGGCTGAACTTTCTGAAAGAGCATACCTGCGCCCGACCCGTTCCGCTCCAGACGGTGCTCTTCACCTGCCACGGCCGGATCCGGGACTGGGCCAGTTTGATGCCCGAGGTCACAGTTCTGGACCTGACCTGATCCATGGAGCAGGCACAACCATCAGGCAGCCTGAATCATGTTGAAATGGAACCAGGATAAGTTTCCATCATAACCAGAAATTGTAGAGCCAGAAAAGCAGCCGTTGCCTTGATCCTTGCCGGTCGGACAAGAACCAAAGCAGCCGTTGCCTTGATCCTTGCCGGTCGGACAAGAACCAAAGCAGCGACTGCTCTTTTTTTGATCTGTTTCATGATCCAATCAATGATCTATTCAATAACGGTCCACTAACCGGGCTATGATCTGACGAATGATCTTTCCATAGAGATGCCTGCCAGACTGTCTGCATAGCTGTCTGAACGGTTGCGTGCTGGTCTGCTTTCTCAGGCTGTATAAAAATCATTGACAAATTTCGCCTGTAGAGGGATAATTAGAACAGTAATTTTCTTCTGATGCCAATGACTTTTGGCGATAAACCGAAATCTCTTAGCCTCTTTTCCATTTCACTGAAATTCTTCTTTCACTCATCAGATGACCCAAGCCTTCCACCAGTTTTTGTTTTTATGATCAGCCCAGGTTTTTTTGCATGGAAAAAATCGCTGGGACGCCTTGTTATTCATTGGGTTGTCTGTTCCTTGTATTCTGTTGGTTTCAACTCATTCCACCCACGACATTTGACATTCACTCTTCGACATCCATCACAGGCAGGTGAACTATGGAATTTGATTTTAGACGTCTGACCCTTAATGAACTGCGGGATCTGGCCAAGGCAAACCAGGTAAAGGGCATTGCCAAGCTGCGCAAGCCGGAACTGATTGCTCTTCTGGAGGAATTGCTGCAGGATTCGGATCAGGTAAAACCAGCCGCGGAGCTGGTCGATTCTGAGGCTTCAGAAGGACCGGATCCGTCCGAAGCCGCGGACGAGCTCGATAACAGGACTGGGGATGAGTTTGCTCCCTATCAGCATGAGGCAGACCAGGAGCTGGGGGCGAGTCCCTCAGCGGAACCGGCGGCGGGGGGCGGTTATCCGCCGCAAATCGGCCAGGCCGTTCAGGAAGCGACAGCTGCCGGAGTGGGGAGCTCAGCAGAAGCCGGTTCGTCGCGGGAAACATCTTATGTGGATCGGAACGGAATCGCCTTGAAAGAGAAGCTTTCCCGACGGTTTGAACCGATGCGGTCTGAGCGGGACGGGTCCGCGGGTTATGAACGAAGCACTGCCCGTTCCGCGGAGGATCGGTCGGACTCCGGTGAACGCTCCTTCCCGCCGGATACCATTGAAGTGACAGGTATCCTGGAAATCATGGATCAGAACAGCTTCGGCTTCCTTCGCGGCGACAACTACCTGACTACACCGGATGACATTTATGTATCACCCACCCAGATTCGCCGCTTCCGACTGAAAACCGGGGATGAAGTCGCCGGAAAAACCCGCCCCACCCGGGAAGGGGAGAAATTCAAGGCGCTGTTCTATGTGGATCGCGTCAATGGAGATCCCCCGGGCAGCGCGATCACGCGCCGGGACTTTGAAACGCTGACCCCGATTTATCCCAATCAGCGGCTTCGTCTGGAAGTTCCGGAACGAAACGACATGTCGACCCGGATCATGGATATCATCAGTCCTGTGGGCAAAGGGCAGCGCGGCATGATCGTCGCTCCGCCCAAAGCCGGAAAGACCACGATCCTGAAAAAGATTGCCCAGCACATCCACATCAATAACCCGGAGACAGTCCTCATCGTGCTGCTGATTGATGAGCGGCCGGAGGAAGTCACTGATATGAGGGAATCCATCCAGGGTGAAGTCATCTACTCGACCTTTGATGAAGATCCGATGAATCATATCAAAGTGGCAGGCATGGTGCTGGAGCGGGCCAAGCGTCTGGTTGAGCATAAGAAGGACGTTGTCATTCTGCTGGACTCTCTGACCAGACTGTCCCGGGCCTATAACCTGACGGTTACTCCATCGGGCCGGACATTGTCCGGCGGATTGGATCCGGCGGCACTTCTGATGCCCAAGAAGTTTTTCGGAGCTGCCCGCAACATTCGCAACGGCGGATCACTGACGATTCTGGCCACTGCGCTGGTGGATACCGGCAGCCGGATGGATGACATGATCTTTGAAGAATTTAAGGGCACGGGCAACATGGAAGTTCATTTGGACCGCCGGCTCCAGGAACGGCGGATTTTCCCGGCCATCGATATATACCGGTCCGGCACCCGAAAGGAAGAACTGATTCTGACCGGCGATGAGCTGGAAGCGGTTCGCAAAATCCGCGCACTGCTCTACCGGACTTCCGAAATCAGCAAAGTCACTCAGGAACTGATATCACTGCTGGACAATTCAGAAACGAATGAAGAGTTCATGGATGCACTCAAAAAAGTGCAGCTGACCGAACGCAGCTGATAACCATGAGAGTCAGTACACAACCGATCGATGGAACCGGATGGTTCGGACTTGGCGTATTGAACAGAATTCATGTGATCCGGGGAAAATGAGCGAAACCGACGGCATTCGACCAATCGGGTGCTTTGGAGAGCCGGCAATCCTGCCGGCTCCCGGACGGGCGGATGGCTCCGCCCAAAAAATAAAGGATCCCACGAAGTACCGTGGGATCTCCCTGGAATAATGAACGGGTCATTATTCAGCAGTATTTTCTTCGACCGGGGCGTCAACAGGCGCAGCGTTCTTGACAGTTCTCTTTTCGAATTTCTTCTTGAACCGATCAACTCTTCCACCGACATCAACGATCTTCTGTTTGCCTGTGAAGAAAGGATGGCACTGAGAACATATTTCAACTTTCAGTTCGTCCTTTACCGAGCCGGTGACGAAAGTGTTTCCACATGCACACTTAACAACGGATTCGTGGTTGTACTTTGGATGTATGCCTTCTCTCATTTTTTTCACCTCAAATCATAATTTGTCAGGAACTGTATCAATTAACTATTCAATGATATCAGAACCTCCGATTCAAAGTCAATAAAATTCTCGTAATCCGCGATGTTTTACAGTATAATATTATCTTGAGAACGGATGCGATTTTTCGGATCCACTGCTGAAGAGGAAACCATGGCTAAATTATATTTTCGATATGGCGCGATGAACTCAGGAAAATCCACCGCCCTGATGCAGGTCGCCTTCAATTATGAGGAGCGGGGGATGAAGGTCTTTCTGATCAAGCCTCAGATTGACACCAAGGGGGGCGATACCCTGATCTCACGCATCGGCGTCTCGCGCCATGTGGATTTGATGGTACAGGGCACCGACCGGTTGTTTGAAATCATAGAAGAACGGCTGAAGACCCAGCCCATCGACTGCGTTCTGGTAGATGAAGCGCAGTTCCTGAAAACGGCGCAGGTGGATGAACTGCTGGCGGTGACGATTCGCCTGAAGATTCCGGTCATTGCCTATGGCCTGCGGACGGACTTTTCCACCAATGGCTTTGAGGGCGCACAGCGGCTCCTCCTGCTGGCTCACAGCATTGAGGAGATGAAGACCATCTGCACCTGCGGCCGCAAAGCAACGTTCAACGGCCGCAAGGTCAACGGCCGATTTGTTTTCGAAGGCGAGCAGGTGGCCATCGACAATCAGGCGGACATTGAATACCAGTCCCTTTGCCCGGATTGCTACTTTCGCCTGAAAGATGAGTATGAAGCCGCAAAGCGGCCGCAGGACAACCAGCCCGAGCAGGTCTGCCAGGCAGTCGGTTGGTTGTCCCAGTCTGGGGAATAGAAAAATCGCACGAAAAGTAATTTTTAAGATAAGGAATGAAAAGCATGAAAAATGTAGGAGGACAGGCGGTCCTGGAAGGCGTAATGATGCGTGGCAGCCACTGTGTGGCAACCAGCGTCAGAACTCCGGACGGGGTGATTGAAACGCTGACGGAACCAATTCAATACAACAGTTCTGCATGGCGCAAGACGCCTGTGCTGCGCGGAGTATTCAGCCTGGTTGACTCCCTGGCGACGGGCTTGCGCATGATGAATTATGCGGCCCGTTTTTACGAGGAACCTTCCACGCCGCGGACCGGCTTTGCCGCGTTTGTGGATCGCATCTCCGGCGGACGCGGAGAGCAGATCGAAAATGCCCTGACCATTGGATTGTCTCTGGGGCTGGCTCTGATTTTCTTTACGGTGCTGCCTACTCTGCTGGCCCGATTCCTGATCCGGCCGGAGGGGAACCGGCTGGCTCTGAACCTTCTGGAAGCAGTCATCAAGCTGGTTCTGTTCATTCTCTATCTCCTGGCCATCTCCCGGATCCCGGATATTCGCCGGGTGTTCAAGTATCACGGGGCGGAGCACAAGGTCATCGATGCCTACGAAAACGACCGAGAACTGACCGTGGCCAATGTTCGCCAGTCTTCCCGCTATCATGCCCGCTGCGGCACGAATTTTATGTTTCTGGTTCTGATCATGTCCATCGTTGTCTACTCCTTCGTCCCAAGCTTTGATCCGTTTATTCGGGTTGTCTCCAAAGTTCTGCTGATCCCGGTGGTTGCCGGTCTGACGTTTGAACTGATTCTGTGGCTGGGAGCCAATGATACCCCGCTGTCCCGCGCCATCAGTCTGCCGGGACGCCTGATGCAGCGCATTACGACTGCGGAACCCGATGATGCCATGATCGAAGTGGCCATCACTGCGCTGAAGCGTTCGGAAAATCTGCCCTTCACGATCAAGGAACTGAAAGCCTATGCCGATGAACGGTTGAAAGGACTGGAAGGCGCAGCGCTGGACCGGGATGTCCTGCTCAGCTTTGTGACCGGACATGACCGGAGCTATCTGCTGGCTCATCCCGAGGCAACCGTCACCTTTTCAGAGTACGATCGGTTCCGGGATGTCATCAGCAAACGGCGCAGCCATATGCCCATCAGCTATATTACGGGGCACAAGGAATTCATGGGGATGGACTTCATCGTCAATGAGTCCACACTGATTCCCAGACCCGATACGGAGATTCTGGTCGAGGAGGCTCTCCTGACCTTGAAATTACTGCCTCAGACCGGGGAGCCCGTCCGAATCCTGGATCTTTGTTCCGGTTCCGGGGCCATCGGATTGTCCCTGGCTGCCCTTTATCCCAACTCTCGTCTGGTGCTGGCTGATATCAGCCCGCGGGCCATGGCCGTTGCCCGGATGAATGCACAGAATCTCAAGGTCGAAGACCGGACTCGGTTCCTGGTCGGCGATTTGTTTGACGCCATTGACGGGTCAGAGGAGTTCCATCTGATCGTTTCCAACCCGCCCTATATCCGCAGCCGGGAGATTCGAACTCTCCCCCGTGATGTCAGGGAGTTTGAGCCCAAACAGGCCCTGGACGGCGGCGAGAGCGGACTTCAGTTCTATGAACGGATCTCGGACAAAGCCCGGCAGTATATTACCCAGGGCGGCGTCCTGTTCTTTGAGATCGGAGCCGATCAGGGAACGGCGGTGGCAGATCTGCTGCGGCGGTTCAACTGGCAGGATCCTCAGGTAATCGGGGACTTGGCCGGACAGGACCGTGTGGTTCGGGCCACCTGGATCCGCGATTTGTAGCGACGCCGGACACCAAGGAAAGACAAACAAGATCGAAGTGGCGGACAAATCAAAGTTGAAATCGAAATGGAGTGATGAATATGCTGAAAAAACTCAGCTTTATAGAAAATAAATATGACGAACTGTCTCATCAGATCGCGGACCCGGTGATCATGCAGAACCAGGCTGCCTGGCAGAAGCTGGTGCGGGAGCATTCCGATCTGGAAGATATCGTAACCAAGTATCGGGAATATAAGTCCAGAGAGAAGCAGCTGGAAGAAAACAAGGCTATGCTGTCAGAAAACGGACTGGATCCGGACATGAAGGAAATGTTCCAGGAAGACAACAAGATCCTGGAAGCAGAAATCGAGAAAATTCACGATGAGATTCGGATCCTGCTCATCCCGACGGATCCCAATGACAAGAAAAACGTCTTTGTGGAAATCCGCGGCGGTGCCGGCGGTGATGAAGCGGCTCTGTTTGCCCATTCGCTGTACCGACTCTATGTCAAGTACGCGGAATCCAGAGGCTGGCGGGTGGAGCTGATGTCCCTGAATGAAACGGATATCGGCGGCTTTAAGGAAGTCGTTTTCATGATTAAGGGAGAGGGAGCCTACTCCCGGCTCAAGTACGAGTCCGGCGTGCACCGGGTTCAGCGGGTTCCGGAAACGGAATCCTCCGGTCGGATTCACACCTCCACCGCGACGGTGGCTGTTCTGCCGGAAGTCGATGATGTGGACGTCCAGATCGATCCCAACGATCTGCGCATCGATGTTTACCGGTCCTCAGGCAACGGTGGGCAGTCCGTCAATACGACCGACTCAGCCGTCCGGATTACCCATATTCCGTCCGGACTGGTGGTGGCCATGCAGGATGAAAAATCCCAGCTGAAGAACAAAGAAAAGGCGCTCAAAGTGCTTCAGGCCAGACTGTACGAGATCGCGGAGCAGGAACGCAGCCAGAACATCGCGGATGAGCGGCGGTCCCAGGTTGGAACCGGAGACCGCTCGGAGCGGATCCGGACCTATAACTATCCGCAGGGGCGCGTGACGGATCACCGCATCGGACTGACCTTATACAAGCTGGAAACCTTCATGGATGGCGATATCGATGAAATGCTGGATGCCCTGACGGCTTACGATCAGAGCGAAAAGCTCAAGCTGATGGGGAATAGTGGAAACTGATAGGTTTCAAAAAATGCAGCTTCCTCGGAAGACTGCATTTTTTTCAGAATCAATCGACAGGAGGTAACCGTGGAAGAACTGAACATCCCGACACGCTGCTATGATCTGACCGCAATGGATGAAGCGTCGCGTCAAAAGGTATATGAGGAAGCCGGAGCCGTCATTCGAGCCGGCGGAACGGTGGTCTTCCCGACGGAGACGGTCTACGGACTGGGAGCCAATGCCATGGATCCCCTGGCGGTTCAGGGCATCTATCGGGCCAAGGGCCGCCCCTCCGACAATCCGCTCATCATCCACGTGGCAGACCGCGATCTTTCGGGTATAGTATCCGAAATTCCGCCGGCCGCCGTCCGGCTGATGGATCGCTACTGGCCGGGGCCATTGACCATTATCATGAAGAAAGATCCCGGTGTGCCGGCCCAAACCACGGGCGGACTGGATACAGTAGGGGTCCGGATGCCGGATCAGCCGGCCGCGCTGGCGTTGATCAAGGCGGCCGGCTGCGGCATTGCGGCGCCGTCGGCCAATATTTCGGGGCGGCCCTCACCGACCACCTTCCGCCGCTGCCAGGAGGACCTGATGGGCCGGGTTGATCTGATCCTTGGAATGGATCAGTCCCGGGTCGGGCTTGAATCCACCATCATTGACCTGTCTGGCACTGTCCCGGAACTGCTCCGGCCCGGCGCCATTACGCTGGAAGAACTGCGGGCGGTCCTGGGCGAGGTGGTCTATGTTCCGTCGGCCACCCTCCAGGGGGATGAGTCGCCGCGGGCCCCGGGCATGAAGTATCGCCATTATGCGCCCAGAGCCAAGGTTACGCTGCTGCGCGGAACCCGGCAGGCGGTGCAGCTCTACCTGCAGACCCGAAAGGACGAGCAGACCCTGGCCGTGCTGATCGACGCGGACGGCTTGGACCAGAATCCGACCACGAGTTGGTCCGGAACCGTTTTTGGGCCAGACGCAGCCGACTCGGATCCATCCGTTGTTCGCTTTGGATCCGTGACAGAAGCTGCCCGAGAGATTTTTGAAACATTGCGCTGGGCTGACGATCAGGGCTATACCGGAATCTGGGTGGAAGCCGTGGCGGAAACCGGTTTGGGCCTGTCACTGATGAACCGCCTCAAGAAAGCGGCGGCTTATGACGTGGTGGAGGTGAAGGAATGAAGGTGATTTTTGTCTGTACCGGCAATACCTGCCGCAGCCCGATGGCAGAAGGAATCCTGAAAGCCCTGGCGCCGGAGCTTGAGGTCGAGTCGCGGGGACTATTCATTGCACCGGGTACTTCCACCCACCCCAACACCCGGACGGTGCTCCGGCAGCGCCTGAATCTGGAGCTGAATCAGCCTGCCCGCAAGCTCTCCGGGGACGATTGCCGGGATGCCGGACTCGTATTGACCATGACCCGGGATCAGGCAGATTTTGTCCGCAATCTCACGGATTGCCCCCGAGTCTATGCCCTGGCGGACTATGCCGGTGACAGCGGGGACATCCCGGATCCCTTTGGGGGACCACTGTCTGATTACGAAGCCACCTTTGACCGCTTGACTGATCTGATGATCCGGGTGGTGAAACGACTTCGCGATCAGGAGATGGGCTGAGCCGAATGAAAACTTCGGACGTCAGGATGGAGAATCCTGGGAATTCCCGGGAACAGGGCATCGGGGATCCGGAAGCAAATTAACGAAAAATAACCGGAGAAGAAAAGTTCCGCACGAAAAATGAAATGATATTTCATTTGATATATAATAAAAAAGAACGACGTACCAAAATAAGGGCAGAGTCCGCCGCATCGGCCGGCCTGTTCCGACATTCAGATAGGCAGGGAGGATACAGCCAATGAGTACAGTGACAGAGATCAGACATCCGTTAATCCAGCACAAGCTGGCAATTATCCGGGATAAAGATACCGGATCCAAGGAATTCCGTGAGGTAGTGGAAGAAATTGCCATGCTGATGGCTTATGAAGTGACCAGAAACATCCATACCGAGGAGGTAGTCATCGAAACCCCGATGGGACCTGCCAAGTGCCAGATGCTTTCGGGCAAGAAGCTGGCCATTGTTCCGATCCTGAGAGCAGGGCTGGGCATGGTAGAAGGAATGCGCAAGCTGATTCCGGCGGCCAAAGTCGGTCACATCGGTCTTTATCGCGATGAAACCACCCTGCAGCCGGTGGAATACTTCTGCAAGCTGCCCCAGGACATCAACGAACGGGACATCATTCTCGTGGATCCCATGCTCGCCACCGGCGGCTCCGCCGCCGATGCAGTCACGCTGCTGAAGCGCCGGGGGGCCACCTCCATCCGCTTTGTCGGACTGATCGCGGCCCCGGAAGGAATACAAGCTCTTCAGGCAGCTCACCCGGATGTGGACATCTATCTGGCATCCATTGATGAGAAACTCAATGAGAAGGGCTACATCATTCCTGGTCTGGGCGATGCGGGCGACCGCCTGTTCGGCACCAAATGATCCGGTCCGCGACGAGAACACAGGGGATCTGCATCAGATCCCTTTTCCATTTGCCGCCGGCATTTTTTTCAGAAGCGGATCCGGATCAGCCGGACCGGGAACGGAGTGGGAACCATGGATCATGAATTCAAGCCACTTTTGAGGAGCGTCATTCAGGTCAGCCTGTTTGTCGCTTTGCCACTGGCCGGTCTGTCCGCTCTGATCTGGGGTGGGATGGCCGGGTTGGCCCTGCTGCTTGGCAGCCTGGTTGCCACGGGGGGATTTCTGCTCAGTGTCCGGATGACGGCAGCAGCCATCCGCTCCGGCGGAGTATTTCTCACCGTACTGCTCCATTTCGGGAAGATCCTGATTACCGTTCTAGTGGCCTGGCTTTTGATCAGTATTCAGCCAGTGCTGGGAATTTTCTACTTTGTAGGTTACACTCTGCTGTTTGGCGGCATCCTGCTGTACACGAAAAAGTTGACATAATACTCGATTTGGACTGCGCTGGACTGCAGAACAGGGCGGAATCCGGCCTGAAACCGACCAATTATCAACATTTGTTGGAAAACCGGTCACTTTGACCGGTTTTTTCATATTACGGGAGAGGAATTGTTAAGTATTGTTTAAATAATGTTCGTTACAACGTTTTCAGTTGCATCAAATTGAATTTACTCCTTGATTCGACTCAGTAAGAGGCATATAATTTTGTATGTTTGAGCTGAAAAACGATGGATGTGGAACATACTGGAATCATTGATCTTATTATTCAAACTCAATAGATCAGGTCATAGACCGAATAATGAAAAGCCGCCTTGCCCCTCAAGAGGATTCAGATAAAACCAGGGACATTCCGACAGGACTGTCTCTGTTTTTTTTGACATTTTTCGGGACAGTGCCGGTCAGGACCTGTCGTTGGCCATACCCATCGGACCGCGCAGTTTAAAATTTTAAAAAGGGGAGTGATGCTTACATGCATATGGTCGACTTCATCACCGAAGGACCACTACACGTACTCAAAATAGGCAGTCTGGAACTGGCTGTCACAAAGCCCATGCTGGTATCCACCGGCGTAATGATCGTGCTGTCGCTGCTGTTTATCTATCTGGGTCACCGAATGAGTGTGCTGCCGACCGAGCGGCGCCAGATTCTGTCAGAAACAATTTACGGCGCTGTTTATGGACTGGTTCGAGAAAATATGGGAGAAGGCTACTTTCAGTTTGTTCCGTTCATCGGCGCCCTGATCAGTTACCTGATGGGACAGAACTTTGTCGGTCTGTTCGGCTTCAAGCCGGCGACTTCCAGTTTTTCCACCACTCTGGGACTGGGTTTGATTTCTTTTACCATTATTCATGGCCACGCCATTCGATCGGCGGGAGTGAAAGGGTACCTGAAATCCTACATCAAGCCGATGCCGCTGCTGCTGCCGATTACTTTACTGGAACGGCTCATCTTCCCAATCAGTCTGGCGTTGCGGCTGTTCGGAAATATCCTGGCTGCCACGGTCATTATGTCACTGATCTATGGAGCGCTGCTGGAAATTCAGACCGCTATCGGTCTGGTGATTCCGATCCCGTTCCACATGTACTTTGACATCTTTGACGGAGCCATTCAGGCCGTGATCTTCACGTTCCTGACCATGATCCAGATCAAGCTGATCGCAGAGGAATCCTCGGAAGAACATGAGCATTGATGCCCGGGGATTCTAAGTTCCCACCTGCTGATGCAACCAATGAAAAACAGGGTGCCCGCCTGATCGGACACTTTACAATAGCTGACATTCAGAACAATTCGAACACACATTGAAATCAAACCAAAGGAACAAGGAGTTAACAAATTATGGAATTAGGATTGAGAGCGCTGGCAGCAGCCATTGCGGTTTTAACAGGTATGGGCGCAGGAATTTCAACAGGTCTGGCAACGGCTAAGGCGGTTGAATCCGTATCACGCCAGCCGGACGCATCCGGTAAGATCATTACAGTTCTGGTTATCGGATCCGCGTTTGCGGAAGCAACCGCCATCTATGGACTGCTGGTTGCCATCCTTCTGATTTTTGTCGGAGTAAGCTAATCGATTCATCAGACGATTCATCAGACGATCCATTAAAACGGGAGGAATGAACCATGAGTATTCATCTGTCGGAAATTGTAGTAAGCATACTGAATTTCCTTATTTTCTATCTCATTGTCCGCAAGTTTTTCTTTGGGAAAATCAAAGCGGCAATGGATCAGCGCACGGCCATGATCCAGGAAAACATGGAGCAGGCAGCAGCCGATCGCACGGAAGCGGAGTCGCTGCTGGCCAAGGCGACCCAGGATCATCGGACCGCCAAGCAGGAAGGGGTCCGGATCATTAATGACTACAAGAAAAAAGCCGAAGTCCTGTATGACGATATCTTAGAGGACGCCCGCACCGAAGCCCGCCTGATTGTTCAGCGGGGAACCCTTGACGCAGACCGGGAACGCGAACAGGCCAGAAAAGAAACCAGACGCAGTGTCGTGGAACTGGCCAGCACGCTGTCGCGCAAAGCCATCGGAGAAGATGCGACGGAAGCGACTCATGACCGCCTCATCGATGACATCCTGGGAAGGATGGATGAAGCATAATGTATGAATTCCTAGACAAACGGTATGCACAGGCGCTCTACGATGTGGCAAAGTCCAAGGATAAGGTCAATAAGTACATCCAGGATCTGACTGCCGTCGTCCAGGTCATCGATGAGTCCGCTGAGTTTCAGCAGCTGATCAAGCATCCGGAAATTTCCCTGAAGGAAAAGAAGAAGTTCTTTATTCAGCTGTTTAAAGGCAAAATGGATGAAGACCTGCTGACCTTCCTTCTGATCCTGATTGAAAAAGACCGGATTCTGTTTTTGCGCGAAAAGCTGGAAGAACTGAAAAAGACTGACCTGGACGAGCGCGGGATTCTGGTTGCCAGAATTCGCACGGTTCAGCCCTTAAAGGACTACCAGCGAACCGCGCTGCGCCAGAAACTCATGGACCGTTATCAGAAACAGATCGAACTGGAAGAGACCATCGATCCGGACCTGATCGGCGGAATTCTGATTCAGGTGGGAGACCAGCTCATCGACGGCAGTGTCCGGTCCATGCTGGATGACCTGAAAAAATCCATGATCACCACCATTGAGGTAAATGCAGAATGAGAATTAAACCAGAAGAAATAACTTCCGTCATCCGCAAAGAAATCGAGCGGTTTGACAAGAAAGTCCAGACGGTAGACTCCGGCACCGTCGTCCAGATCGGCGACGGTGTCGCCCGTATTTACGGGCTGGATGACTGCATGGAAGGCGAATTGCTGGAAATGCCGGGCGGCATCAAAGCCATGGCGCTGAACCTGGAATATGACAATGTCGGAGCCGTTGTGCTCGGTCCTTCAGATTCCATCAAGGAAGGCGATTTTGTTCGTAAAACCGGACGTGTGGTGGAGGTTCCCGTCGGAGAAGAAATGATCGGCCGGGTTGTCAACTCCTTAGGTGAAGCCATCGACGGCAAGGGGCACATTGAGCCCAAGCTGTTCCGGCCGGTGGAAATCCAGGCGCCGGGCATCATTGAGCGAAAATCGGTCACTGTTCCGCTGGAAACCGGTATCAAGGCCATCGATTCCATGGTACCCATCGGCCGGGGTCAGCGGGAGCTGATCATCGGCGACCGGCAGACCGGCAAGACCCAGATCGCGCTGGATACGATTCTGAATCAAAAGAACAAGAACGTTCTGTGCATCTATGTGGCCATCGGCCAAAAGCAGAGCAACGTGGCGAATATCTACAATATTCTGACCAAGGCCGGGGCCATGGACTATACCACGATCGTGGCAGCCACGGCGGCAGAAAGCGCTCCGCTGCAGTACCTGTCGGCCTATACCGGCTGTACCATCGGGGAGTACTTCATGAACAAGGGACGGGATGTCCTGATCGTGTATGATGATCTGTCCAAGCATGCGGTGGCATACCGGGCCATGTCGCTTCTGCTCCGGCGTCCGCCGGGACGGGAAGCTTACCCGGGAGATGTCTTCTACATCCACTCCCGTCTGCTGGAACGGGCAGCCCGTCTGTCCGATGATCTGGGAGGCGGTTCCATGACGGCTCTGCCCATCGTTGAAACCCTGGCCGGCGACATTACCGCCTATATCCCGACCAATGTCATTTCCATTACCGACGGCCAGATCTTTCTGGAATCGGATCTGTTCTACAACGGCATCCGTCCGGCCATCAACCCGGGTATTTCGGTATCCCGCGTCGGCGGCAATGCCCAGACCAAGGCGATGAAGCGGGTAGCGGGCAAACTGAGACTGGATCTGGCGCAGTACCGGGAACTGGAATCCTTTGCCCAGTTCGGCACAGACCTGGATGAATCCTCGCGCAGTCTGCTGGACAAGGGGCAGCGCATTGTGGAAGTCCTGAAACAGCAGCAGTTTGAACCGATGCGCTACGAAAAGCAGATCATGATCCTGTATGCCGTCATGAACAACAAGCTGAATCAGGTGGCCGTGCGCGAGGTTCGCACCTTCGAGCGCGAATTCCTTGATTTTATGGACACCTACCATGCCAGCATCGGCAAAGCCATTATCAGCACGGGGGAACTATCCCCGGCTCTGCAGCGCGAACTGGATGAAGCCATTGAGGAGTTCACCCGGGAATACTACAGCGGAGAGCAGGTGTAGACCATGGCAGGAACGACTCTGATCGCGCTGAAGCGGAGGCTGAAGACCGTCAAGTCGACGCGCAAGATCACCATGGCAATGGGGCTGGTGGCTACTTCCAAGTATCAGCGGGCCCGAATCCTGCTGACAGGAAATACAGCCCATTATGAATCCTTCAGTGAAATTGTCAATGAGATCCTCAATTCCATTCCGCCCACGGAGGAGACCCCGGGGCTGTTCCTTCAAAGTCCGAATCCTCAGGCCCGACGGTTATACCTGATGCTCAACTCAGACAAGGGTCTGGTCGGCGGCTATAACTCCAGCCTGGCCCATGAGGCGATCGCGATCATTGCCCAGGAATCAAAGGAACCTCTGATTCTGACGACGGGGTACCGGGGAACCGCCCCGATCAACGAACACCTCGAGGCGGGATCGCTGAAGGAGTTTCCTCTGGGTGATCTGCCGGGACCGCGGGAAGCGGCACTGCTGCTGAGAGACCCGCTGGAACTGTATCGGACTGGTCAGGTCAGTGAGGTTCGCATCATTTACAACCATTATCTCTCCGCCCTGCGCGATGAGATCCGGGTGGAAACGCTGCTGCCCTTTGCGCGCCCCCGGCGGGAGTCCGACGAGATTGCTGCCCGGTTCGACTTTGACCCGGATCCGGCCATGATGCAGGATCAAATCCTTGGCATGTACCTGAAAGAGAAAATGTATCACATGCTGCTCCATGCCAAGACGGTGGAACACTCCACCCGGATGAAGGCCATGGACAGTGCCAATAAAAATGCCGATGACATCCTGCGGGATCTGTCACGGCAGCTGAACCGCCTCCGCCAGAGTGTCATCACTCAGGAGATCACCGAGATCATCGGCGGTGCGGAAGCTTTGAAATAGGAGGAAATATGGCAGAGAATGCAGGAAAGATCGTACAGATCATCGGACCTGTTCTGGATATCCAGTTCAATTCGAAAAACATGCCCCAGATCTTCAATGCCCTGGAGATCAAGTTGGGCGATCGGCTGCTCTATGCCGAAGTAGAGCAGCACATAGGCGGCGACATCGTGCGGGCCATTTCCATGGAACCCACCGAAGGCCTGAAGCGCGGCATGGAAGTGTTGGATATCGGCGCGCCCATCACGGTGCCCGTCGGCCAGCAGACCCTGGGCCGGCTCTTCAATGTACTGGGCCAGAGCATTGATGGCGGTCCCGCCGTCTATGCCGACAAGTACCTGCCGATCCACCGCAAGCCTCCGAGCTTCGAGGAACAGTCGGTTGAACCGGCCATGTTTGAGACCGGAATCAAGGTCATCGACCTGCTGGCACCCTATATGAAGGGCGGTAAAGTCGGTCTGTTCGGTGGTGCCGGGGTCGGCAAAACCGTCCTGATTCAGGAACTGATTAACAATATCGCCAAGGAATCAGGCGGACTCTCCGTGTTCACCGGAGTCGGCGAGCGTTCCCGTGAAGGCAATGACCTTTACCGGGAAATGCAGGAGTCAGGGGTTATCAAGAATACAGCCCTGGTCTTTGGTCAGATGAATGAACCTCCGGGAGCGCGCATGCGCGTGGCTCTGACGGGTCTGACCATGGCGGAGCATTTCCGCGATCAGGGACAGGATGTGCTGCTGTTCATCGACAATATCTTCCGGTTCTCGCAGGCTGGTTCGGAAGTATCCGCGCTGCTGGGCCGGATTCCGTCCGCGGTAGGCTACCAGCCGACCCTCGCTACGGAAATGGGTGCGCTCCAGGAACGGATCACCTCAACCCGCCGCGGCTCCATTACTTCGGTTCAGGCTGTCTATGTGCCCGCCGATGACCTGACGGATCCCGCTCCGGCAACGACCTTCAGCCATCTGGACTCGACCACGGTTCTCGATCGGAAAATCGTGGAGCTGGGTATCTACCCGGCGGTGGATCCCCTGGCGTCCAATTCCCGGATCCTGGATCCGAAGATCGTCGGGCAGACGCACTATGATGTTGCCCGCCGGGTCATTCAGGTTCTGGAAAAGTACAAGGAACTGCAGGATATTATCGCCATTCTCGGCGTAGAGGAACTGTCAGACGAGGATCGGGCTCTGGTAGCCCGGGCCCGGCGGATTCAGCGCTTCTTCTCCCAGCCGTTCCGGGTAGCCGAACAGTTTACCGGTATGCCCGGCCGGTTTGTCCCGGTCCGGGAAACCATTCGCGGCATTCAGGAAATTCTGGAAGGCAAACATGACCACATCCCGGAAGGCGCCTTCCTGTTCTGCGGAACCATCGAGGATGTGCTGGAAAAAGCCAGGGAGATGACCGGAGATGCATCTTAAAATTGTCACGATGGAACAGACCCTGTGGGACGAAGAGATTCTTTCCATTCAGGCGGAAAGCCCGACCGGGCAGTTCGTCATCCTGAGTCACCATGCCCCGCTGATTGCGATGACGATTCCGTCCCCGACCGTTCTGACGCTGTCTGACCGGCAGAAGAAGATCCTCTATACCGGAGACGGTATTCTGCGTGTCCTGAACAATGAAGTCATTTTCATTACGGATCAGGCCGAGTGGAAAGAGGCTCTGGATGCAACGGGAATTCGTGCCCAGCTGGCAACGGTTGAACGGGAGCTGACCAGCCCCGGTGCGCCCACTCACCTGAAGGAAGAAAAGATCCGACTGACCGCTCAGCTGAAAACTGCGCTGCTGCCGGAATAGCTTCCGGGAGGAAGGCAGCCGGGCGTTGAGCAGGGACTGCCTCAATGAACCCCGAATGAAAAAATCACATAAAAATCCCGAAACAAAAAGGACCGTCTGGTCCTTTTTTGTTTCGGGATTTTTTCGTTAAATTATTATTTGCGGATTTTTCGTTTGATTTTATTGCTTTGGGTCAGCCGGGAGGTTTGTTATTTCTGCCTGGCGGTTCGGACCAGTCTGCGATAACCCTGATGCAGAACGGCGGTATCCATTCCCAGGGTAATTCCCCGAATGCCCAAATCGGTCATGTCCTTGACGTTTGCGGGATCACCGGTGAACACCATCAGGAGTTTTCCGTTCGCCAGGACAGCCTGGCAGATCCGGCGCAGTGCGGCTTTAAAATCCGGATGGTCAAACTGACCGGGAATGCCCATGGAGATGGACAGATCGTAGGGGCCGATAAAGAACCCGTCTATTCCGGCCAGGGCACTGGCGTCTTCGATGACTTCCAGGAGCTCCCTGGTTTCGCACTGGGGTAGTACCAGAACTTCCTGGTTACAGTGGCTCATGTACTCGTCGAGAGTGCCGTTGGCCCACTCCTGAGCCCCCCAGCGGGAGACCCGGGTGGGGCAGAAGCTGCGTTCTCCGATGGGCGGGAACTTGGCAAAGTCTACCAGCAGCCTGAGCTCTTCCAGAGTTTTGATGCCCGGCACAACCAGTCCCTGTGCGCCGGAATCCAGGATGCGCTGAATTTCACGGTGGCTGATCTGCGCGATGCGGACCAGGGGAGTCAGTCGGGCGATCTCCGATGCCCGGATTAAATCCAGGATGGTTTCAGCGCCCATGGCACTGTGCTCCGCGTCCAGAATGACATAGTCCAGACCCGTTCCTTCCATGGCCTCCACGCTGTTCATATGGCCGATTTCCAGGAAGGTGCCATAAGTGGTATGCCCCGCCTCCAGGGCTCGCTTCAATTCATTCTGCATGTTGTTACCTCGCTTGCCGATTGTTTGCTCTGGCTTCATTCTACCACAGGAGCTTGCTGCTGGTGTGCTGCTGGGACCCGGTTTCTGTTTACCCGGCTGCTGTTGGCCTGGCTGGAATTTCTGCCGGATTGCTGCCGGACTTCCCGCTCATTGAAAGAGGAATCTCAGGAGATTTCAATTCCCACTCTCAGTAATATTTGTCTGGAGTATCAGAAGGGGAGGCCCCTGACTGCTGCCAGGGACCTCCCCTTGGTTGAAGGTAAGAATTAGTTCTGGTTCAGGAAGTCCACTGCGTACTGGGCATACAGGGCAGCGCCGTTGGCCAGAACGTCTTCATCAATGTTGAAGCATTCATGGTGATGGGCGATGTGGGTCCCCTTGTCCGGATTGGCGCAGCCGATGAAGGCGAAACAGCCCGGCTTGTTCTGAATGTAGTAGGCGAAGTCTTCGCCGCCGGTGGTTGCCGGTTCCAGTACAATCTGCTGCGGCTCGAAGATCTTGAGCGCGGCGGCCCGGGCAAGATCAGAGGAGGCCGGGTCATTGATCAGCGGCGGGGTGACGAACTTGTAATCCAGGGTGGCTTCGCCGCGGTACATGGCGGCGGTATTTTCGATGATTCGTTTCATATCGCCTTCGATGGAGCCAGCAATAGCTTTGGAGAAGTAGCGGTTGGTTCCGGAGAGCTTGGCGTCGCCGGCAATGATGTTAAAGCGCTTGCCAGCTTCAATGGTTCCGACGGTGATGACCAGGGATTCCAACGGACTGGTTTCCCGGCTGACCAGAGGCTGCAGGTTCATGACGATGGCCGAGGCGATGAGGGCGGCATCCACCCCCTGCTGCGGCATGGAGCCATGGCCTGACTTGCCCTTGACGGTGACCTCCCACCAGTCGGCAGCTGCCATGCGGCCGCCGGCTTCGACAGAGACCTGACCGGACGGCATGACCGACCAGATATGAGCCCCGAAGAAGTTATCCACTTCCTGATACCAGTCGCCGGCGGCCATGAGCTGGGAAGCTCCCCGGCCGACTTCCTCGGCGGGCTGGAAAATCAGCTTGACGCTGCCGTTGAACTGGCCCTTCAGTTCGGACAGGATTGACGCAGCGCCCAGCAGCATGGCCGCATGCGCATCATGCCCGCAGGCATGCATTTTTCCTTCGACCTGGGAACGGTAGGGCACCTCATTCTTTTCCGTGACGTTCAGGGCGTCGATGTCGGCGCGCAGACCAACACAGGGACCCGGAGCAGCGCCCTGAATGGTTCCGATCAAGCCGGTGGCCGTGGGGCGGATGTAGGGGATGCCCAGGCGATCCAGCTCTTTGGCGATGTACTCTGTCGTTTCAAATTCCTGTTCCGAAAGCTCGGGGTTCATGTGGAAGTGACGTCGGGAATCGACAATATATTGTTCATATTTTTTGGCTAATTCTTTGATATTCATGTTGTCTCCTTTCATTGAGAGGGATCAGGAAGGATTTGCGCAGCGGGATGGCTCACCCAGCGAAATGGTCTGCGCAGCGAAATGGTTTTTGGCAGCGGGATCGAAACGCCGGATGGGCGAAGGTCCATCAGCGGACCATCGGACTGAGCAAGCCCGCCAGAACGACTGACGCGATGGAAACGGTGATGAAGCCGGCAACCAGCATTCTGGGAAGGATCTGGTCCAAAACCAGCTTCTGCTCTAGCGGATCATCACTCGCAGTATTGGAAACTTCATGGGAGATGATATAGGTTCCGGGGAATCCGAACAGAGCGGAGGCTCCGATGGCAATGCCGATATAGGGAGAAACTTTCAGCAGTTTGGCGGCCAGGAAGGAGAAGATCACGATGCCGATGGCACCGATCGCCAGGGCTTTTACGATAACGGGCAGCAAGTTGATGACAATTTCCGGGGTAGCCTTGGACAGATTGTTGAAAATGACGGCCATCAAGGCAGCCATGGCCAGTCCAAAGGAATTGGCCTTGGAGAGAACGCCGCGCTCCAGGAATCCGGTTTCAGCAGCCACTACACCGAACAGCAGGGCCAGAATGTTTTTATCCAGAACATTGAAGCCGGCTGCTTTCTGGGCAGCGTAAGAGATCACAGTGGCCAGGAGAGCAATGATTGCGGTCTTTGCCAGCAGGATGTTATCGGATTTGAATTTGGCCAGGAAGGCGGGCTTTTCAGCTGCGGGAGTGGGAGCAGCAACAGCTTCGGGGCTGCTCAGAGCGCCCTTTCTTTTCAGAATGGCGGCAGCCTCTTTTCTCAGACAGAAGGAAGCCACCGGATAGCCGATGAAACCCTGAACCACAACTAATAAAGTTGCCAGAACCACATAGGAATCATTGCCGATTTTAGCGGCAGCCTCAGCCATCTGAATTCCGGCAATTACTCCGCCGGCAATGGGCGGCGCTGCGATCAGGGCGGCGTTTCGATCCATCACCAGGCTGCCAACGGTCAGAAGCAGCACGACAATTCCAACGATGGCGGCCAGCGCAATGAGGACGGTGCGCCACTGCTGCACCAGCTGCTGAAAATTCAGCATGGTCCCCATATGGGTCAGGAGCATGGTGATCAAAAGAGCGCCGATGGCAAAGAGCTGGGAACTGGCAAACAGATCCACGGGTACTCCGGACCAGAATCCGATGAGGAACAGGACGGAACAGGTAAACATCATGGAAACGATACTTTTGGTTTTCACCGAAATGATGTCACCGATGGTGTACACAATCAGAACAAAACTGAGTGCGATGATTGGCTTGAGTACAGGATCGGCGAAGAGGGAAGAGACGATGGATGAGAAAAACATAACGATACCTCCTGAAGAAAGATTGTATAAATATGTCTATCATATGGATAAAAAGTGAATGAGTCAACTGATGGATTATCAATGATTTGCCTGCAATGATATGAAAACGAACTGATCGTCAAAATAATCGATTAAGTAAACGAACGTCAGTATCTGAATATGAATAAATATGTTTTTCATGCTGGAAATCACTATTTTTAGCCGGCTTACCCGCCGGTATGTGATACAATGAGGTCACCACATCGCTCCCTGAAGCGAAGTAATGGGATTGGCTGGGTTGAAATCGGGTTTTTTGCAGATTTTTTCCGGGTTTTGAAAATTAACGTAAAAAAAGGCTTGTAAGATCGACCGGTTACCGTATATAATAGTCTTTGTCAGTTTACTTATGGAGGAGTTCCCGAGTGGCCAAAGGGGGCAGACTGTAAATCTGTTGTCACAGACTTCAGTGGTTCAAATCCACTCTCCTCCACCATGAAACTGACACTAACCGGCTAAGCCGGTTCTATGCTGGTGTGGCTCAAAGGCAGAGCAGCTGATTTGTAATCAGCAGGTTGTCAGTTCGATTCTGACCACCAGCTCCGGAGGAGTTCCCGAGTGGCCAAAGGGGGCAGACTGTAAATCTGTTGTCACAGACTTCAGTGGTTCAAATCCACTCTCCTCCACCAATCCGATAATTAAATATTGACTCTTATCCAGAGAGGTGGAGGGAATAAGGCCCTGTGAAACCCGGCAACCGGCAGTATGTACGGTGCCAATTCCTGCGCTATGGCGCAAGATGAGAGAAGTATTCCACTGAATTACCTCTTGTTTTGTTGCAAGAGGTAATTTTTTTATGCGTTCATCGGCCTGACAACACCGATCCGCGCCACTGAACCCGACTGTTGTTATTTCAGCAAACTGCAAAAATCAAATGTGATGGAGGAATTAAATGAAGAAACTGTTTACCTCGGAATCCGTGACGGAAGGACATCCCGATAAAGTCTGCGATCAGATCTCTGATGCGGTGCTCGATGCCATCCTGGCTCAGGATCCCAATGCCCGTGTCGCCTGCGAAACCTGTGCCACGACCGGCATGGTCCTGGTCATGGGAGAAATCACGACCAGCTGTTATGTCGATATTCCTAAAATTGTCCGCCAGACGGTGTCGGAGATCGGTTACGTCCGCGCCAAATATGGTTTTGATGCTGATACCTGTGCCGTTCTGACCTCAATTAACGAGCAGAGCCCGGACATCGCAATGGGTGTCGATGATGCTCTGGAAAAGCGCGGTGCTTCTCAGAAAAGTCAGGAAGAAAAGTTTGGAGCCGGAGATCAGGGCATGATGTTTGGTTTTGCAACCAACGAAACGGACAGCCTGATGCCGATGCCGGTGTATCTGTCCCATAAGCTGGCCATGAAGCTGGCAGATGTCCGCAAGGACGGAACCCTGCCTTACCTGCGGCCTGATGGCAAGACTCAGGTCACCGTGGAGTACGAAAATGAAAAGCCGGTCCGGGTGGACACCATTGTGATTTCCGCTCAGCACGCACCGGAAATCGGCTGGGAACAGATCACCCGGGACATTAAGAAATATGTCATTGAGCCGGTGGTTGACGCTCATCTGATGGACGAGAACACCCGCTTCCTGATCAATCCGACCGGACGCTTCGTTCTTGGCGGACCGGGAGCTGATTCCGGACTGACGGGACGTAAGATCATCGTCGACACCTACGGCGGATACGGCCGTCACGGCGGCGGCGCTTTCTCCGGCAAGGATCCAACCAAGGTTGACCGTTCCGGTGCCTATGCCGCCCGCTGGGTTGCCAAGAACCTGGTTGCCGCCGGCGTGGCTGACAAGCTGGAAATTGAGCTGGCCTATGCCATCGGCGTTGCTGAACCGGTCTCCATCGAGGTGGATACCTTCGGAACCGGAAAGCTCTCGGAAGAACGCATCATTGAGATCATCCGCCAGGTGTTCGACCTGCGGCCCGGTGCCATCATCCAGAATCTGGATCTGAGACGCCCATTGTACCGCCAGATCGCTGCCTACGGTCATTTTGGCCGGCCGGAGCTGGATCTGCCATGGGAAGAACTGAATAAAGTTGACCAGATCAAAAAGCTGATGGCTTAGCAGACTGGGAGAATCAGTCGATGCCGGCCCCTGGAGCCGGCTCGTCTTTTTCAGAGAAAGGAGAAAGGATGACCAGGCGATTTAAAACAATACTATGGGGGACTGCCGGTCTGCTGTCCCTGGTAATGATCCAGGCCGGCCAGTCCAGAACAATCAAGATGAAAGCAACCCAGCTGTTCTATCCGGACCTGCCGAAGGAACTCGACCACTATCGGATGGTGCACATATCCGATCTTCACGGGGCTCGCTTCGGCCGGGAGAACCAGTCGCTGGTGCGGCGGATCATGGCGCTGGAGCCGGATGTGGTCTGCATGACCGGGGACATGGTCCACGGCTCTTCTGACGACGGGGAAGCCCTGAGGAACCTGGTTTCCGGCCTGGATCAGAAGCTGGTGAAGCTGATGGTCTCCGGCAACCATGAAAATGGCCGGCGGACTCTTACGGGCATTGAATCGCTCAATCGTGCCACCCTGTTTGACTCACTGACACAATACAATGTCCGGCTGCTTGACGGCCAGAGCTGGCAGGTGCCGGGACTGCCTCTGATCTTCTCCGGCCTGCCCGACCGGCAGGAGCATTACCAGGGGCTGGGCTTCAACGAAGCCCGGTTTGATCCCGCGGACCATCTGCCGGCGCCGGTCCCGGACTGTTTCAATGTGGCGCTGGTCCATCGGCCGAATTATTTTCGCTCCATTGCCCGCTATGGCTTTGATCTGATGCTGTCCGGCCATACCCATGGCGGAGTGATTCGAATCGGAAGCAAGGGGCTGCTGGCTCCGGAACGATCCTTCTTCCCGGAGCTGGATCAGGGGCTTTTTGCTCACGGCGCCGCCTGTCTACATGTAACCTCCGGGCTGGGTCAGATCTGGCCGATCCCGCGGGTGAATAACCAGCCGGAAATTGCGCTGCTCGTTCTGCGGCGAGGCACACAAGCACATCCCCGGATGAAACGGATCGCAGCCAGATAAACGCACCGCCGGAGATAGAATGGATAAGTAACGGCAGGCACAGCGTGAGTAATTAAGCAAGGCAGAACGGACGATACAGCACATGATACAGCGTGTGATTAAGCTCGTGACATGGAGTGTAATTTAGTGCCTGACACAGCGTGAGACCCGTTAAGCATGAGACGTGAAACACGGCACAGCGTGATACATCAAGGCATAGGGAAGGGAGCGATGAACAACCTCGCTCCCTTCCTCGCAAAATGGCAGTTCCTGGTGATATGGATCTGCGGTTGAATGACCGGTGACGGGATAAATCAGCAGACTTTCCGGCCGCGGATGTAGACTTCCTGGATCCGGATCTCTTCATCGAAAATGACCAGATCTGCATCATACCCGTCGGCGATCCGCCCCTTATTCCGGGATGCCCCGCAGCGCTGAGCCGGATTCCAGGTTGCCATCCGGATCACCTCATACAGCGTCAGGTCGGTCTGACTCAGGACGTGACGTACCGCCTGGTCCATGGTCAGAATTGATCCGGCCAGGGTTCCGTCGCTCAGACGGGCGGCGCCGTCTCTGACCGTAACGATCTGACCGCCAAGCCGATACTCGCCCTCGGGCATGCCGCAGGCCATCATGGCATCGGTAACCAGAATGGAATGCTCCACGCCTTTGACCTTGAACGCGGTGCGCAGCACCGGATTCGCCACATGGATTCCATCCGGGATGATCTCGAAACTGACGGGCGTATCAAAGACAGCTCCGACAGCACCTGGCTGTCGGTGGTGGAAGGGCGGCATGGCATTGAACAGATGGGTCGCATGGCTGATTCCGGCTTCAATCCCCGCCAGAGCCTCTTCATAAGTTGCCCTGGTATGGCCGATGGATACGGTAATATCCTGGCTGGCGAGATACCGGATCAGTGGAATGGATCCGGTCAGTTCCGGTGCCAGTGTCACCAAGCGAATAAAATCCGCGTCCTCTCCGGTCAAGTTCCGGAAGGCTTCAACCGAAGGGGGGAGGGCATGTTCCTCAGACTGGGCTCCGGCAGCCTCCGGGTTGATGAAGGGTCCTTCCAGGTGGATTCCCAGGATTCTGGCTCCGTCCAGCGCCAGAGAGTGTTCCTTGATGGTACGCACAGCCTGACGGATATTCGTCGGTGCCTGAGTCATGGTGGCGGCGAGAAATGAGGTAGTACCGAACTGGCATAATGTCCGGCTGATGGTCCGCAGCGATTGGAGATCTCCATCCATTACATCGGCTCCGCCCGACCCATGGACGTGGAGATCGATGAAGCCGGGGGAAACATACAGGGTGGATTCGCCATCCCGGACCGTTTCATCGGGTCGGATCTGGTCGGGATTAATTCGTTTGATGATTCCTTGTTCCAGGCGCAGGGTGCCTTTTTCAATCCGGTCGGGGTAGATCAGAAGATAATCTTTTAATATCATAGGATTGGCTCCTTTCAGGCTGACGGCACCGGGAGGCTGTACATTGGTCTCTCATTCGACACCGCAGCTCAGAGTGTCCCTATTATAGCAAAGGGATGTGGCTCATTTTGGGACAAAGCACTGAATAAATCGTGAATCTTGGCGATCGATGTATGAAAGAGCCCAGCAGGGCCATAATCAAACTGAAATGTGTCGACGAAAGTCCCGGAAAGCCGAGGAACGTCGTATTGACTCGAGGAAAGTCTCGTCAAGCCGAGGAAAGTCCCTGTGCCGAGGGAAGTCTCGTCAAGTCGAGGAAAGTCCCTGTGCCCAGGGAAGTCTCGTTAAGTCGAGGAAAGTCCTAATGTGCCGAGGAAAGTCCCAAGGTTGGATCAGAGATAGGGTATAATAAATACAGAACGTATGGAAGGCAGGGTACATGACCATGGAATTTAGAGGAACCGTCAAGGACATCATCTTTCATAATGATGAGTCGGGCTATGTGGTAGGCCGGCTGAAGACAGATGAGGGAATCCTGACCTTTACCGGAACCATTCCCTGGATCTTTGAAGGCCAGCTGCTTTCGCTGTCCGGAGAAATGGTGGAGCATCCGTCGTTCGGCAGCCAGCTGAAAGTGAACGTCAGTGAAGAGATCCTTCCCGAATCAAGGGAAGGCATGGAAAAATATCTGTCTTCGGGCATCATCAGCGGCATTGGTCCGGTGACAGCCCGTCGTCTGGTCCAGCGGTTCGGTTCCGAAGTGTTTGAAATCATGGATCATGACATGGATCGGCTGATTGAAGTAGAAGGCATCGGTGTGAAGAAACTGGAACTCATTCGCAAAAGCTACGATAAAAGCCGTGAAGTTCGTAACATCATGGTGTTTCTCCAGAGTTACGGCGTTACGCCAAATCAGTGCATGAAAATATACAACCGGTTCGGGCAGAATTCGATCACCGTCGTACGGGAGAATCCTTATATTCTGTGCGAGGAGGTTTCCTCCATTGGTTTTCGTACCGCGGACCGGATTGCTTCGAATCTGGGCATTGAAAAAGATTCTCCGTTCCGAATCCAGAGCGGGCTCAAGTTTATTGTCAATTCCTTTTCCGGGCTGGGCAATACCTGCATGCCGGTGGAGAAGCTGCTGACGGAAACCGCCCAGACCCTGGAAGTGGCACTTGAACTGGTGCTGGATAATCTGCGCAGCCTGGTTTTGCAGGATGGAATGATGGTAGAAGAAGTGGATGGGGTCCAATGTGTCTTTGTGCCGGCCTACTGGCATGCTGAGATCAACATCGCCTCACGCCTGTTTGCCATGGCGGACTATCCCTATCGCAAGCTGGCGCTGGATGCCGGTCGTTTCATCGAGGACTATGAGGCCGCCCAGGGCATGGCGCTGCATGAGCTGCAAAAGGAGGCCATCCGCGGGATCCTGGACCATGGGGTTGAGATTATCACCGGGGGTCCGGGCACGGGAAAAACTACGATCATCAAGTGCATTCTGGCCATGCTCAAGGAAGCCGGATTGTCTGTCCGGATGGCAGCTCCGACGGGCCGGGCCGCCAAGCGGATGACCGAAACCACCGGAGAGGAAGCGAAAACCATTCACCGGCTGCTGGATCTTGGTGTAACCGAGGATGGGGAGGAAGTCGAAGGCGACGGGGAACTGGATTGTGACTGCGTCATCATCGATGAAGCCTCCATGATTGATGTGCTGCTTATGAACAAGCTGATGGCAGCCCTGAAACCGGGAACCCGGCTTATTATGGTCGGAGATGCTGATCAGCTGCCCAGCGTCGGTCCCGGCCGAGTGTTGTCGGATCTGATCGGCGGCGGAGCGGTCAAGGTGGTCGCGCTGGAAGTAATCTACCGTCAGGGGCAGGAATCCATGATCACAATCAATGCCCATCGCATCAATCAGGGGGATCAGCCTGTTCTCAACTCCAAGGGAAGCGATTTCTTCTTTATGAGCACGAAGGACGGCGCCTCTACGGTGCAAACCATGATCGATCTGGTGAATGCCAGACTGCCCCGCTACAATGCAGCCTGGGACAAAGTCCGGGATTTTCAGATCCTGTCGCCGATGCGCAAAGGCGATCTGGGGGTCACCCGACTCAACGAGCTCCTGAAGGAAATGCTGAATCCGTCCCGCGAGGACTATAAATTCACCTCGTTCCGAACCGGAGACAAGGTGATGCAAAACCGGAACAATTATCAGCTGAAATCCAGGCTGACACCGGAGCTGACCCCGGGCACGCACCAGGAAGAGACGGGGGTATTTAACGGGGACGTTGGCTTTGTGGTAAGAATTGAGGAAGAAGACCAGATCGTTACGGTGCTGTATGATGACGAGCGCTATGTGGATTACACGCCATCGGAGCTGGATGATCTGGAACTGGCCTATGCCATTACCATTCATAAAAGTCAGGGATCGGAGTTCCCGGTGGTGCTGATCCCGCTGTTCATGGGTCCGCCCATGCTGCTCAACCGCAATCTCATCTATACGGCGGTTACCCGGGCCCGGAAAATGGTGGTGCTGGTCGGAGACCAGCGAGCCCTGCGCTTTATGATTGCCAATGACCGGTCCTTGGAACGCTATACTTCCCTGGGCTTCCGTATTCGAAAGTCCGTCGCCGTGCGCAAAGGAGAATATCAGGAATGATCGTTGATTTGGAACTGCTGACCGGTGAATTGATCAACTGGTATCATCGCTCGACGGTCAAGGCCATCAATGTGGTCACGGTCCCCTACCGGGGCTTTGAACCGCTGGCCGGCCTGCTGGATAATGTTTTGGGGAAGTCCCGTGTCCTCTATATCACCGGACCGGCGCCAGAAACGGAGTCCGTCGAAGCGTATCTGGGGGAAAGGGGCATTGAATTCTGTCATGAGGAGAATCCCGACTGCCTGACGATTGTGCTGGACTTTGATCAGGCGTTCCAGTCCCGGGACCGGTATGATCTGATTGTGTATGACGATGTCAATACATTCCCGACTCACCGCAAAAGTGAGATGCAGGAGCTGCTCAATCATGTGTATTATCGAACGGATCACATCATGGCCTATTCGATGGAACCGGTGTTCCGTCAGGTGATGAATCTCGAGCTGCCGTTGAAACGGGACCGCAGCTTTGTGACGGAGCCGCGATTTATCGATCTGAAAGGGGAAATCAAAACCGAAATCCCAAGCTCGGTCTATGAGTATATCCAATTCTTCCAGCAGGACCGCAGGACCGTTGTGATTGTAGTACCCGATGAAGAAACGGCTGCCTCCATGACCCGGTATCTTTGCCGCGTCAATCCGGTATACAGTTCGTCCATTCACTTTATCGATGGAGTTGACCCTCACCGACTCAGAGAAATGGTGACGAGGCCGGAAACCGGAAAAATTCTGTTCACGACCCAAATCGAGGATTACCGGGACCTGCCGGGTAATTTTGAGTTTCTTGTGATCCACAGCGATGCCCCCCGCTTCGAATATCGGCAGTTCGTTTTCCTCTGCCTGCGCAGCGGATTATGCGATGACCTCAACGGCGAAGTAATCCTGGTATCTCATCATCACACCTTCGATATGGAACGGACCAAGGAACTGACTCAGAATTACAACAGGATCATATGGGAAAGCGACCAGTTGTTTCTGTAAAGCCCAGGGCCGGCCGCTGGAATGAAGTAACTGAGCACATAAAGAATTTATTCTTTGAGCGGATCAGCTGTCCGGTCTGCGGCTGTGAAAGCCAGGGGATCTGTTCCGTCTGCATGAGCCAGCTGGAATTTTGGGGTGCCTATGAGATCGAGGAACTCAGCGGCTGGGCGATGTTTCATTATCAGGGGCCGGCCCGACAGCTGATCAACAAATTCAAGCAATCGCTATCCTATGATGCTCTGGATGGAATCAATGCTTTGATCGACTGCTGGTGGCAGGAGCTGGGCAAGTCGATCCTGATTTCGAAGGATGGACCGGTTTGGGATTACCTGGTTCCGATTCCCTCGATTCCCCGCAAAGTCAGGCAGCGGGGATTCGACCCCGCCTTTGAAATTGCGCGGCGGGTGTCATCTCTCAGCGGCATTCCCATTCTGCGCTGTCTGGACAACCGGGGACAGGCCGAGCATAAAGGCATGAATCTCAGAGAACGCCGGATCGCCGCAGACGAGGGGTTTGCGGTGATAAAAGACTGGCACGGTCTATGCCGGGGAAAACGCCTGTTGCTGTTTGATGACATCATGACCAGCGGCACGACAATTTTGTCTGCTGCGCAGCTGCTGGCTGAATCCAGTGCTCGGGTCAACTTCCTGGTGCTGGAGCGGGCGGCCCTGTAAAGTGGTCAGACACGGAGGGCTCAGAAGCCGGGTTCCGCTGGTGTCGAAAGCAGCAGGACATTGTGCTGCATCAGGAAACCATGGCCATTGGAGTTGCGGTCAGCGAGGGAATCGGGAACCCGACCCAGGCAGACCGCCAGAGTAAACGGCCGGAAACCGGACAGCCTGGAAGCTCACGACGTTCAATAAAAAACAGCAGGCACTGTTCGTGCCTGCTGTGAGAATTTTTTATTCTTCTTCGAACTGATCCTTGCCGGCTCCGCAAAGCGGGCAGACCCACTCTTCCGGAATGGCTTCGAATGGGGTTCCCGGAGCAACTCCGTTGTCTTCGTCGCCTACGGCCGGATCATAAACATATCCACATAATGTACAAACATAACTCTTCATACTTTATCCTCCTGTGTTCTTTTCATCAAGGGCTGCAGGATAAAATCCTGTCCTGATGAAATTATAGGTTACAACTGGGTTGAGAACAAGTACAAATACAATATATTCATGATTTTTTAGCAATTAGGGGCTGGTATTTATTATGACGAAGACACAAATGAATGAGCTGTTCAACGAAATCAGTCAAAGCCTGCTGGAAGAGGCAGACATGACCGCTCTGCGCAGCCGGAGTGAAGAAATCCGCAGCAGTTATCGGGATAAGCAGGGCAGGACCAGGGATCTGGAGATCCGGGACGAAGCGGGGGCTCAGGCTTATCTGGCCTGGAGATTGCCTGTTACCGGCATGGTGATCCATGAAGTGATGGATCGCCTCCTGGAGGCAGTTCCGGAGTTTCGTCCGGAAACCTTTCTGGATCTGGGAGCCGGACCTGCGGTATCCGTGCTGCCGGTCTCCCTGGCGTTTCCTTCGCTGCGGGTCGCTCACCTGGCGGAGGAACAGGGGGCGATGCGCCAGGCCGGTCAGACTGTGCTGAAGGAACTGGCTCCCTTTCTCTCGCCGGAGTTCAACGTATCTATGGAAGCGGCGGATTTTCTTACAACGGATTTGCCCGAGTCTGATCTGGTGTTGGCCAGCTACTCCATCAACGAGCTGAATGGCGAAGAACTGAGCCGGTTTACCAGAAAACTGATCGCTCTGACCCGACACATGGCCGTCCTGATTGTGCCGGGTACTCCGGAGCATTTCCGGCGGCTGACTGAAGTGCGCAGCCAGCTGGTGGCAGCCGGCCTTTCCATTCTGGCTCCCTGCACCTTTACGGGCCCCTGTGCGATGGAGGAGGAAGCAGACTGGTGTCATTTCTATACCAGGGTTGCCCGCTCCCGTCTGCTCAGGATATTGAAATCCGGTCAGATGGCCTATGAGGATGAAAAGTTCTCGTACCTGATCGTCAGCCGGGGTCAGGATGACACGACGATTCCCTTGATCAGAACGAAAGAACTCGGACGAATCATCCGTCATCCGCTCATCAGCAAGGGCTTCCGGGAAGTCGAGCTGTGTCGGGCTGAAGGCATCACCTCCATTCGCCTGAGCAAGGGGAAACACAAGGAAGCGTACCGTCAGCTCAAGCAGAAGGGCTGGGGAGATACTCTGGAGCTGAACCTGTCTCACCCAGCGATCTCTGAAGAGTAATTGAAAGTGTTGACTGAGGAGATCATTCGGTATCATCAGTGCAGATATTGACACACTAAATAAACCTTGCGTTTCTTGATGATTTCTGATATAATAATCTTATGAATAATGATTTAAAGACCCAAGCAGTACGGCTTAGTCCGGAAGAGCAATATCAGATTCGCAAGAACATCATCCGACTATCAGAAAAAGGTAAAACGAATGAGGAAATAGCGGAAATCTTAGATGTAAGCTTGCGTCACGTCCAGAACACTAAGAAACAATACAAGGAAGGCGGGATCGCAGGGATCAAGCCCCAAAAGCGTGGTCGCCGAGAGGGTGCCAAACGAACCCTTACTCCTGCCCAGGAAAAGGAAATACAACAAATTCTGGTTGATAAGACACCGGATCAATTGAAGTTCAAAGACTGCATGTGGAGCAGAAAAACCATTGCAGAGCTCATTTATGAAAAGTATAAAATCAGCCTGCCCGTATCTACTTTAGGGGTCTACTTGGCGCGGTGGGGATTCTCAGTCCAGCGGCCGATGAAACGCGCCTACAAGCAAGACACAGAGAAGGTGCAGCACTGGGTCGAAACTGAGTTTCCTGGCATTACTGAACGAGCAGAGGCTGAGAATGCAGAGATTTTCTTTGGAGATGAAACCGGATTGCAAAACCAGTCAACTTGCTTGCGTGGGTATGCGCCAATCGGTCAAACGCCCGTGGTTCGAACCGAAGCAAAACACATCAAGATCAACATGCTTTCAGCAATTTCCAATCGAGGAAAATTGCGCTTTGTCCTCTATAAAGACAACATGAATGCCGACAAACTGATTGATTTTATGAGGCGGTTGGTGCATGACAGCAAAAAGAAAGTGTTCCTGGTGCTCGATAATCTGCGGGTTCATCATGCTAAAAAAGTCATGGCGTGGGTAGAAAAGCATAAGGAAGAAATTGAGCTGTTCTACCTGCCACCGTATGCTCCAGAGTACAATCCTGATGAATTGCTCAACAGCGATCTCAAACGTGGCATAAGTAAAAAACCAAGTCCCAGGAGCGATGAGGAGCTTGAACATAATGTTCGATCTCATTTAAAAACTGTGCAATTGCGTCCTAATAAAATCAGGGGGTTCTTCCATTCAAAAACCACAAAATATGCCTCTTAATATCCGCAAGGTTTAATCAGGGGAGCAATAGTGTATTTTTTTAATGAAATTTCTGACTGGTTCGGTAATGGACGGAAGACCAGTATCTTCAGGTCGACAATGTCAGACGGTAGAAGCAAAACAACGGATGAATCTGAACAGTTCAGAACTCTGCAGCACAAGCTTGGAGAGGCCTGTGCAGTCGAATGAGATTGCCAAAGCCAGACAGACATAAAGGAAGGACGAGCGATAGTCCCGGTGGGCAAATCGCTCGTCCTTCTTCATGATGGCACGGTGCGTACGTGCCGGAACGAGAAAATATTAAATTGCTTTCTGCTCGGTTCCGACCTCTGCCAGGGCTTTGCTGAACACCTGGACCATGTGCAGGACGGATTTCAGAGTGATCTGGTCTTCATGATCGCGCTTAGGGTTGTACTCCACGATGTCGACGGAGCGGACCATTCCGGTGGAAGTGATGGCTCGGATGAGTTTTTCGGACTCATCATATTCCATGCCGTTAACAACCGGGGTACCGGTTCCGGGAACCAGGGCGGAATCCAGAGAATCAATATCGTAAGAGATATGGATGTCCTTGATATTGCGCCGGCGAAGGAGTTCCATCAATTCCAGAATGATGATCCCCATGCCTTTTTCGCGGATTTCTTCCATGTACCAGACGTTAATGCCGAGGCGGTCGATGATTTCGACTTCTCCGTCGTCAACGGAACGCGCACCAATGATGAAGCAGTTGCGCGGATTGACCTTCTGACCATTGTAGTAGAAATTGGTCAGGGACTCATGCCCTTCGCCCATTGAAGCACCCAGGGGCATGCCGTGGATGTTGCCCGAGGGCGAGGTTTCCGGGGTGTTGATGTCGGCATGAGCATCGATCCAGATGACCGCCACCTCATTGCCGAGCGCTTTGGTTACTCCAGCCAAAGAACCCAGTCCGAGCGAGTGATCTCCACCCACCACGAGGGGAAGTCTGCCTTCGGTCAGGGACGAGACAACCTGGTTTGCCAGGTGAGTGTTGGTGTCTATGATGCCATCGAGATATTTCATATGGGAATGAGCAAGGTATTTATTCTCCGGCTCAATGACCGGTACTGGAATGAAACCGCGATCACGAACCTGATTGCCGGCTGACTGTAAGATATCTATCAATCCATGATCCATCAAAGTCTGAGGTCCATGTTCAACCCCTTCTCTATCACAGCCATAGAAAAGCGGGGCTTTAATTAAATCTATATGCATTTAATTACCTCCATTTACTTTTTACATTATAGTGGATGCTGAAATAAAAAACCACCTTGAATCCAGTAGCTGTAAGGGTTCAGCTAAGATCAGGTTACATAAAAATGCACTGGCGGGAATCTGGACTTATGCAAAAATATAACAGTATTTATGCAGGGAATTCCCGTAAGCGACTGCATCCCGTAAGTACGGCTCGGGAGTTTCATTAATATATATTGAATAATATACATTCTGGGATACATATGGTATTTCAGCATTCTATTTTTTTCTCTAAACCAACAAAATAGTGTATGAATATTTTTTCTGAATGAAGACGATTTACCCCATTGGAGAGAAAATAATCCGATCGGATGCCGGGAATTGGAGAATCCTAAAAAAACATTGAGATTACATAGTATTTTGCGGTAGATGTGAATGAGGATAAATTCAGGCGAGTGAAGAGCAGTGTTCGGAGCAATGCAGAGCAATGCAGAGGAGTGCAGACGAGTGCAGACGAGCGCAGAAAATCTATATATGAATTAGGTATAAAACTTGGCAGAGTGTAACATGGGTTACACTGGCAGGCCGCCGGAGTTGTCTATAATGACAGATGTAAGCAACCGAAAATGAATCGTAATCAGGAGGATTTAATCATGATCGAATTAAACACGACCATTTCAACCGATATGTTCTGTTATCAGTGTGAACAAACCGTTGGAGGAAAAGGCTGCACCAAGATGGGGGTCTGCGGCAAGAATCCGGAAGTCGCCTCACTGCAGGATCTTCTCGTCAACCAGGCCAAGGGACTTGGTTACTATGCGACTCGTCTGATTGAACAGGGGAAAGAAATCGACGCCACGCTGGGCCGGTTTGCCTATGATATTATGTTTACCACATTGACCAATGTCAATTTTGATAAAGAAACACTGCACAAGCTGATCATCAAAGCTCAGACCGTGAAGGAAGCCCTGCGGAAGGAAGCCGGTGTGACCGGACCCGCTGAAGCGGAATACGACGCGCCTGCGTCCATCGAGGACCAGATCCGGGATGGCAAGAAGTTCCATGTACTGTCCGGACGTGACGTACTGGGAGAAGACATCATTTCTCTGCGCGAACTGGCAATCTACGGATTGAAGGGATATGCGGCTTACGGCCATCATGCCGCTGTCCTGGGATACCGGGACGAAGCCTCTGACAAGGCATTCCTCGGATTCCTGGCCAAGACGCTGGATCAGAGCCTGACGGTAGGGGATTGGGTCAACATCAACATGGACCTGGGTCAGAAAAACCTGCGGGTCATGGAACTGCTTGACGCCGCCAATACCGGAAGCTATGGCAATCCGGTCCCGACCAAGGTCAATATCAACCGCGTCAAGGGACCGTTCATCGTGGTATCCGGTCATGATCTGAGAGACCTCAAGATGCTGCTGGAACAGACCGATGGCAAGGGAGTCAACATCTATACCCATGGTGAAATGCTGCCTGCTCACGGCTATCCGGAACTGAAGAAATACAGCCATCTGGTTGGAAACTACGGCGGAGCCTGGCAGGATCAGCAGAAAGAATTCGACAATCTGCCTGGTGCGATCCTCATGACGACCAACTGCATCCAGATCCCCCGCGCTTCCTATGAAGACCGGATGTTTACCTCCGGAGTGGTTCAGATGCCCAACTGCCTCCACATCCTGGCAGATGAAACCGGACATAAGGATTTCACCCCGGTCATCGAGAAGGCACTGTCGCTGGCTGGTTTCCCGGAAGATGAAAAACCCAGGGAAATCCTTACTGGCTTTGGTCACAACGCTACACTGTCTCACGCCGGTGAAATCGTCGAAGCGGTCAAGTCCGGAGCAATCCGCCACTTCTTCCTGATCGGCGGCTGTGACGGAGCAAAGTCCGGCAGAAACTACTACACCGATTTTGCAACTTCCACTCCTCAGGATACCGTGATCCTGACGCTGGCCTGCGGAAAATACCGCTTTAACAAGCTCGACTTCGGAACCGTCGCTGGACTGCCCCGCCTGCTGGACTGCGGACAGTGCAACGACGCCTACTCTGCGATCAAGGTGGCCGGAGCCCTGGCCGAAGCTTTCAACTGCGGCATCAATGATCTGCCGTTGTCCATGATCCTGTCCTGGTATGAGCAGAAAGCGGTTGTTATTCTGCTGACTCTGCTGTCACTGGGCGTGAAAAACATTAAGCTCGGACCCTCACTGCCGGCGTTCCTGTCACCCAATGTCATCAACGTACTGGTAGACAACTTCAATATCGCTCCGATTTCCAACGTGGAAGCTGATATGAAGGAATGCCTGGGTTAATTAACCGATAAAGTTCATTGTTCGAGGCAGGTCGTTATGACCTGCCTCATTTGTCAACGATCTAGGATTATGTCACCCCAAAAGTATACTAACTGTGCTGAGATTATGACCTGCCTCATTTCTCATCCCGGTTCGGGATGTGGTATTATAGTACAGTGAAAAAAACCGGCCGTAGGATCCTACGGCCGGATGGATCAGGGAGGATCGTACCATGCGAATGCGTCATAAACCCTGGGCACTGCCGGAAATGCTGCAGGACCCAAAATTTTACCTCGAACCTTACGATAAACAGAATAAGTGGCAGCTCGAATTTGGCAACGATGCCCCCATTGACCTTGAAATTGGCTGCGGAAAAGGCGATTTTATCCGTGAGCTGGCCCACCGGCACCCGGAGCGGAATTATATTGCCATGGATCTCAAAAACGAAGTGCTGGTGTATGCACTTCGAAAAATAAACGAAGAAGGACTCACGAACATTCGAGTCCTGTCAGTGAAAGCCGAAGAGCTGGACCGGGTATTCGGGGAAGGGGAGATTGATCAGATCTATATCAATTTTGCCAATCCTTGGCCGAAAGCCGGGCACCACAAGCGCCGACTGACTCATCCGCGATTCCTGGCGCTTTACCGGCTGTTTACCAAAGACCAGTCCCGGCTGGAATTTAAAACGGATGACGAAGAGCTCTATGTCACTTCACTGGAGTATTTCCCGGAAGCCGGCTACGAGATGGTATACCACTCCGATAATCTCCCGGCGGATCATCCGGACAACATCCAGACAGAATATGAGTCGAAATTCAGAAGCTTCGGGATGCCGATCTATCGAATTGATGCCGTGAAGCAGCCAATCACGGAAGAGCGTCTTGGCGAACTGCTGGAATGGAAACTAAAATCTCAGCAGAAGACCGGACGGGCAGTCTGGACCACTTACCGCGAGAACCGTAAACCCAATCCGGAAACCTAACCGGGCATCCGATCCGGAAATCATTGAACGGGTTAAAATTCCATAGGGATTAACAAGCATCCGGGACCCAAAGTGGGCTCGGATGCTTGTTAATCGTGAATAATATATTGTAAAACAATAAATAAACAGATATAATGCAGATAGTAAGATATTCAGGAGGTTGTTATGACCAGTTTCAAACGGGGTGTTCTCTTAAGTGCCATGTCTGTCTGCATTCTGCTTTGTTTATACAGCTATCTGTTCTTGTGGAACTTATCGAAATCTTTTGCTGAGAGTAATCCGTCCATTGCCTACATGCGCTGGCCGATTCTGATCGGCTGCCTGATTATGCTGACCGGAGCGCTCTTCGCCCTGCTCCTGGGAATCAGAGCGGCAGCTCAGACGGAGCAGAAGATCTTTTCTCAGAAAACAGTTCGAACCTTAAGCTGGATGGGGCGCAGTCTGGCGGTCTCCACCGCCGCGATTCTTGGAATATGGATTTATGCACTGACTCAGCTGGGGGATGAAGTCGGGCTGGTCGGAGCTTATTTGATGATCTTTCTGGTGTTTTTTTTCACTGCTTCCAGTGTCATGTTCTTTCTGCGCGATCTGTTTGCCCGGGCAGTAGAATTCCGCACCGAAAACGAGCTGACGGTTTAATGGGAATTATCGTCAATCTGGATGTCATGCTGGCCAGACGAAAGATGCAGCTGAATGAACTAAGTGATAAGGTTGGGATTACCCAAAGCAATCTTTCCATCTTGAAGACTGGGAAGGCCAAGGCAATCCGGTTCTCAACCCTTGATGCAATCTGCCGGGTGCTGGAGTGTCAGCCGGGCGATCTGCTGGCGTTTGACGAAACTCTCAGGGACAGCCTGCCGGAGGAGTCAGAGCCTGTTGCCAGACAGGAGAAAGAGGAAGAATAATCTATAAACACTGCCCCGGACATCTCCTGATCGGAAGATGTCCGGGGCAGCAATTTTTGGGGATTTCTGTCTGACTAAAAATACTTTTTTGCCTCTTCCATGATCCGGTCATAATTCGGTTCCGTTCCGACTTCAGCCAGATACTCGGTATACTGACAGATCCCGTCTTTGTCAAAAACAAAGGCAGCACGGGCCAGAATGCGGAACTCATTGATCAAAGTGCCGGAGGCTTCTCCAAAATCGTGGTGCTTGTAGTCCGAAAGCATGGTGATATAGTCCCCGGCGTTGGTTTTGATCCAGCGATCCAGGGTGAAGGGCAGATCGCAGGAAATGCCATAAACGTTGTAGTTCAGGCCTTCCAGGCGATCATTGAACGTCAGCAGTTCCAGAGAACAGACGCTGGTATCAACGGAAGGGAACGTCAGAACGATGGCGGGGAGCTTCATGTCCCGGGAGGAGAAGGTCGACAGGTCTGTTGCGGTCAGATTGAACTCCGGCAGCGAATCGCCGACTTTCAGTTCAGTTCCGATCAAAGTGACTTCTTTTCCACCGAAAGTAATTTTCATGCTTGTTTCACCTCATATGTTATTTACTGTCTTTGTGTTTAGTTGGGGGTTTGGGTCTGGCTGCACAGCCGAACAATGAACTTGTCAACCATTCCGATGGGCTTCCAGGAAAGCTTGGCTTTGCGCAGACCTTCGATCCCCAGATCCTGTTCCCGGTTTACCGTTACGGCATCGGGATGGTTGATTTTCTGGTTTTCCGAGTTCACAAAGGTGAACAGTCCGTTAACCTCGTCGCTGGCTTTTTCAACATGGACCAGGACAGCATCTTCAGTGAGGTCTTCACTGATGGTAAATGCCTGGCAGACGCCGTCAACGAATACGGTGATGCCTTTCACAGGCAAGGCTTCCAGATGTTCGAATGCCAGTTGGATGCCTTCCAGTTCGCCCAGCGTGTACGGGGATTCTCTGTTTTCCAGCCAGCGTTTTGCCATAGCCAGAGCCGCTCCGGTATTCCCTGTCAGGGGACGAATCTCGTAATTCTGGTTTTTGACAAAATGATTGTAGTGATTTTTCTTGCTGTGCATCTTTTTACCGGACAAAGTCCGAAGCTTTTCACCGCTGTAGAGATACTCTGAATTATCCCGGTCTTCGATCACTTCGTGGGGAATATCATACCGGGCGAGCTGATCAATGATCCACTGCTCTGCATCGATGATCTGACAGGGAAACTCATGTTCCTGGGAAAATTGCTTCATTTCCCGGACGGCACGGACAATCTCCTGATCGGTGCTGGTCAGAGGAGGAAGAAACCCGAAAATCGGGGGGACAGTTCGTCTGAAGTAGATGATGCTTCCGGTATCGCAGATTTCAATGCCGAGTGCATCCTTCCACATGTATAGGGCTGTAAAGTTTTGGACCGAAGACAGAGGATTGCCCAGATGTCGATATCGATCAAATATGGCCTGATGTTTCAGGTCCAGTTTCTCAAATTCCAATATATCACTCCTCTATTCTTATATTATACGGCGATGGACCGGGCGGTTGGCACAATGTTGATTTTTTTACAAATTGGTTATGATTCATTTACTTGCTCTTATCAAAAAAAAGAAAAGAGGGATCTACTCCCTCTCATGATCAGGTATCCTGACGTTCTGGTTCCTGCGTCAGGATCCGTGGTATAATTTCCAGATTCTTTCGGAAGACCTGGCTGAATCTGGGGATGAGCTTGCTTGCTTCAGCCAGTTCTGTTTCGAGATCTTCATAGGAAATGGGGAACACAGTGATCTGATCATTTCGAACCTCCACGTCCAGGTCAAAGATATGACCATTGAGGTTTTTTTCGAATGTTTCCGCCAGGGCGATCAGCAGCCCCAGCCGTTCGGCAATATTGATGTCCAGTCGGTTGATCAGGTGACTGTAAGGTGCCAGCGGCAGGTCATCATTGTTCTTGCGGTGGAAGCTGGCAGCCAGTGCGGCCATCAGGATTTCCCGATGATTCAACCCGTTGATTTCCGAATTCAGGATCAGATAAAAGCTGTGACGCTCATGATCATAGTATCGGATCGACATTCCGGTATCATGGAGCATTGCAGCGCATTTCAAAACATCGCCCCATTCCGCCGGGAACTGCTTTTCATCCTGCAGCGCCTGGAACAGCTTGTTCGAAAGCTTATAGACGTGCTCGGCGTGAGCTACATCCATGTTGTGACGGGCCAGGATTGAGTAGATGGAGGCGTCCAGCCGTTCCGGATAGTATTCGTAATTTGACCGGATGTGCTCGTACAGAATACCTTCTCGCAGACCGTTTCCGGATACGCGCAGTTCTGTCAGACCCGTCAGTCCGCACAGGGATTTAATGATCGCCATGGCTCCCAGGATGACATCCGCCCGATCCATCTCCAAACCAGGGAGTCTCGCCCGGCCATGGGCATTTTTGGTCATGAGCTGGGTGTAGAGCACGTTGATGTCAAGATCCAGCAACGTATAGTTATGAGTCAGGCTCAGGGGATAATGTTTTCTGTTGCGGTCCATGCGTCCAATGGCACGGGCGGAGCCTCCTACCAGGATCATTGTTTTGAACGGCTGGCTGAAAAGCCAGGGGATCTGGCGGAACTCGCTGTCCAGGAGCTGATCCATGGCCTGATGATTGGCACTGGTAACAATGTCTTCCAGATGGTACCGTTCGGTCAAGGTCAGCGTTCCATACGGAATGGACGCAGATTCCATGAGTTCATTGTTGCGGATCCAGACCAGTTCGGTGGAAGAGCCACCGATATCCACCATGAGGCTGTTCTGGACCTCCATGGAGCCGGTAACGCCCCGGAAATCCATATAGGACTCTTCATACTCGTTGAGTACGATAGGCACATAGCCCGTTTCCAATCGGATTCGCTCCAGGAAATCTTCCCGATTGTCCACCCGACGAACCGGATCAGTCGCCACAACGATGGTTCGGCCGACTTGCAGGTTTGCGGCGAATTTCTTGAATTTCTTCAGGACCGCAAGCGCGGCAATGATTTTTTCTTCGGAAATCACCGGAATATGACCATCCTGACCGATTCTGACATTCTCTTTTATTTCTTCGATAATTCGGTAGAATCCCTTGCCGTACAATTCCCATACGACCAGACGGATGGTATTGGATCCGATATCGATAATTCCAAGCCTCATGGCGAAACGCCCCTTTCATTGAACGAATCATGGTTTCAAATTATAATTATACCACGGTTAATCAGGGGATTCCATGATCCGGATTTTTTGGATCTGTTCAGGGTCGGGAGAGGCGGCCGTTTGATACTATGGAGTTTATAAGAAAATAAACTCATACTACTGTTGGCAGTTCATCGAAAAATAGAAAAACTTCTATGTCAATGAATAAGCAAAAAGTCCGTTCTCTACTAGAAATATAAATTAATATGACAATAGATGATCAACAAGGGAGGGCACATCGCAATGGGCAAAGCAATAGATGATTTGAATATCAGGGAAAAAGAGGACCAGGCAATGGATGAAACAGTCACCATCAGTCAGCTGAAGAGCTGGGCCAGTCGGTTTGCCGAGGAACGCAGCTGGCAGGAATACCATACTCCGAAGAATCTGGCGATGTCGATTGCAATTGAAGCAGCGGAACTGATGGAAATATTCCAGTGGAAAACGCCGGAAGAATCAGGCACTATCTGTCAGGATCCGGCAACTCGGGAGCATCTGGGGGAGGAAATTTCAGATGTGCTGGCGTATCTGCTCAATCTGGCCGATGTGCTGGAGATCGATCTCAGCACAGTGTTCCTGGACAAGATGGAGAAAAATGGCAGGAAATATCCGGTAGGTCAGACTACCTCATTCTAAGTTCATGGTAAGACCATGGCGGCTCATGCCAGCTTTAGCCAGCCCATGGAAACAATGGCAACCCATGGGAACAATGGCAACCCATGACAGCATAGGGCAGTACATGGCAAGCCGATTCCCGATCCGTTGAAGGTTCCGGCAGATTACAGTATAATAAGAGGTAAAGTTGATCCGGAAAATGCTTGATCCGGCAAGACTAATCCCTTCAAAGTGAAGGGTTTCATTTTTGGGGATCCCCGGCGATCCTGTCAAAGGAGCATAAAGAAATGGACTATAAACTGATGGTGGCAAACAAGATTGCCCAGGCATCCGGACTGGATGCAGACAAAATCTACGCCTTAATGGAGATCCCGCCACGCTCGGATATGGGCGATTTCGCCTTTCCCTGCTATACGCTGGCCAAGGAGCTGCGCAAAGCACCGCCGGTCATTGCGAAGGAACTGGCCGATCAGGTAGACCCGGCCGGACTCGAGAAAGTCGAAGCCCTGGGACCCTACTTGAATTTTTTCCTTGATAAGGGCGAGTTTGTCGGCAATATCGTGAAGAAGATCCTGGAATCGGGAGTAGAGTACGGAAATGAAAATACCGGCACCGGAAAAAAGATCCTGGTAGAATATTCTTCTCCCAATATCGCCAAACCTTTCAATGTAGCGCTGATGTACACGACCTGTCTGGGCAATGCCCTGTACCGGATGTACCAGTCAGAAGGCTACGATACTGTCGGCATTAACCATCTGGGCGATTACGGCACACAGTTTGGCAAGCTGATTTACGCTTATCGCATGTGGGGAGATGAAGCCGCACTGGAAGCCGATCCAATTGGGGAGCTGCTTCGGATCTACGTCAAGTTCCACGATGAGGCTGAAAAAAATCCTGCCCTGGACGAAGAAGGCCGCCGTCACTTCAAGAATCTGGAAGCCGGCGCTGAGTACGAGACCGGCCTGTGGAACCGCTTCAAGAATTTGTCCCTGAAGGATTTCCAGAAGGTTTACGATATCCTGAATATCGAATTTGACTCGCTCAAAGGCGAAGCGTTCTATTCGGACTACATGCCCCAGGTGATTGACCAGATCCGGGCAAAGGGTCTGCTCACTGAATCTCAGGGAGCTCAGGTGGTCATGCTGGATGAATGGAACATGCCTCCTGCCATCATTTTGAAGAGCGACGGATCTACCATCTACTGTACCCGGGACGTCACCGCTGCCATCTATCGCAAACAGACGTATGATTTCGACAAATGTCTGTACGTGGTGGGATCGCCCCAGTCGCTTCATTTCCGCCAGGTATTCAAAGTGGTGGAGCTGATGGGCAATGAGTGGGCCAAGGACCTGATCCATGTCGGATTCGGTCTGGTGAAGTTCCAGGGGATGAAGTTCTCCACACGGGAAGGCAAGGTGTTCTATCTGACCGACCTTTTGAAGGAAGCCATCCAGAGAGCCCGCGATATTATTGAGGAAAAGAACCCGGAGCTGGAAAACAAGGAAGAAGTAGCCCGTAAGATCGGAATCGGCGGGGTGAAGTTCATTTACCTGAAAAACTCCCGGGAAAAGGAAATTATGTTCGACCTCAACGAGGTGCTGAACTTTGACGGCGAAACTGCGCCCTATGTTCAGTACACCTATGCCCGAGGCCGCAGCATTCTGCGCAAGAATGTTTCAACCGGAGAGGGCGATCTGACTGCGTTGAAGGAGAAAGAGGAATTCGAACTGGCGAAAGTTCTGGAGCATTACAATGACGCGAAACGGGAAGCATTAGAAAAATACGAACCCAGCGTGTTCACCCGCTACATCCTTGATGTTGCCAAGACATTCAATAAATTCTATAACAACATCAACATTGGCAACTCCGAACCCTCACTGCGCAATGCCCGGCTGAAACTGGTGGAAGCCACCTGCCAGGTCATCGCCAACGGACTGGGACTTCTGGGCATCGATGTTGTGGAACGGATGTAATAATGGAACGACGGATTATTCCCGGCGGTTTGTACCGCCACTATAAAAATAACTGGTATTTTGTGATCGGGGAATCGACACATACTGAAACCAGGGAAGTTTTCGTGACTTACTTTCCGCTCTATCTGCCGGGACCGGCTCTCTTTGTTCGACCGCGGGACATGTTTCTGGAACCAATCGAAGCCGGAAAAAGCATAGTTGGGCAAGAATTCCGGTTTCTGGAAAGCGATGCCACCGGAATTTCCATCCAGGACAAAGTCGAGTTGTTGACCAAAGCCCAGAATTTGCTTCGACTGATGGGGCTGTCCGTTGTGGAAGAGTAATGGCAGTGACCATAGGCCCTGACATTCACTAACATCAAAAAACCAGAAGAGCCCTGATGGACTCTTCTGGTTTTTTGATATGCGGGCAGGCCAGACAATTTGTCGTGGATTGGAATCTAGCCGGCTAGTGTGGCTATTTAAGGTCTTTTCGAATCTTTGACATGTTCACTCGAAGAGAGATTAGAAGGACTATTGATTGATGTTAATCTGAAGTCTTATCATTTGCCGGACGGTTCAAAAACACAAGTTCGCCACAGCCTTCGCCGGTATCGCGGTTGGGACATTTGGCCGCGCAGGTGCCGCAATTGCTGACTCCCTTGCTTTTGGAGCTGACTGCCCGAAGAAAGAGCCAGACGGCCAGGATCAGCAGCGCGATGGCCATGATAATTTCAAAAGTTTTCATGTTTGGACTCCTAAAAGATGAGCTGTCCCAGCTGATACACCAGGAATGAAACGATCCATGCCAGTCCCAGCTGGTAGCTGACGGACAGAAGCATCATGCGGGTTCCGAATTCTTTCTTGAACGTCGCGATAACCGCCACACAGGGCGTGTACAGAAGGACGAAGACTAAAAAGGCATAGGCGGACAGCGGGTTGAAGACGGTTGGCAGAATTTGTGTCAGATCACCCTGGTAGACAATCTCCATGGTGGAGATGACGACTTCCTTCGCCATTAAACCGGCAATCAGGGACACCGAAGCCTGCCAGGTGCCAAAACCAAGGGGGGCGAGCAGGGGGGCTGTCACCGTACCCAGTCCGGCCAGAAGGCTGTCCGGGATGTCAACCATACCGGTAAAGTTGAAGTTGGACAGGAACCATACCAGAACGGATAAGGAGAAAATAATGGTCGAAGCTTTGCGGATGAATCCTTTGCCTTTGTCCCAGGTGTTTCGGACCAGAGACTTTAGGCGGGGAATCTGGTAGTCAGGCAGTTCGATCAGAAGGGGTTCTTCTTCTTTGCGGAACAAAGTATTCTTGAAAATCAGGCCCACAATAAATGCGATGAAAACACCCAGAAGATACAGGCTCATTACCACAAGCTCCTGGTACCTGGCAAAAAAAAGACTGCTGAACAGCATATATACGGGCAGTCGGGCATTGCAGGACATTAATGGTGCCAGCAGCGCCGCCAGTTTTCGATCTTTTTCCGATTCAAGGGTTCGGGCACTCATGATCGCAGGTACCGAGCAGCCAAATCCGATAATCATGGGAATGAACGCTTTTCCGGAAAGACCCACCCGGCGCATCAGACGGTCCATGATCAGGGCTGCCCGAGCCATGTAGCCGGATTCTTCCAGAACTGAAATCCCGAAAAACAGTGTCATGATGATGGGAAGGAACACGAGCACGGAACCGACTCCGCCAATGACTCCGTCGATAACCAGGCTGCGGAACCAGTCGGACGAATTGACCAGTAAGTGGTCAATCAGGCTTCCAAAGGGGCCGATGATGTATTCTTCAAAGGCACCGGACAGGGGATCACCCACCCAGGAGAAGGTCAGTTTAAAGACCAGAAACAGCAGTAGCAGGAAAATGGGGTAAGCTGCTGCGGGATGCAGCACAATCCGGTCTATGGTGTCGGTCAGCGCATGGACTTTGCCTTCGCCAGTCTGTGAATCAGCGACAATGGCATCGATCTTCTCGTAAGTTCTGGCTTCGTTGGCCTGGGGTTTCAGGAGGGAGGTCACCTGGCCTGCGCCTGACTTGATCTGTTTCACCAGTTCATCAATGCCCTGACCCTTGGCAGCCACGATGGGGATCACCGGCAGGCCAATATTCTGACTTAGTTTGCCGGGGTCAATCTGAATCCCTTTATTCTTTGCCATGTCAAGCATGTTCAGGGCAATGATCATGGGGATGCCGAATTCGGAAGCCTGACTCGTCAGATAAAGATTTCTCGAAAGGTTCGAGGCGTCCAGAATATTGACGATCAGATCGGGTTTTTCCTCGGTTAAAAAGTTTTTGGATACTTTCTCTTCATTGGAGTAAGTATCCATCGCGTAGATACCTGGCAAGTCGACGACTTTCATATCGCCGTGCCAGCCTTCCTTTTTTTCTACTGTGACGCCAGGCCAGTTTCCAACATACTGGTTGCTGCCCGTCAGAAGATTGAACAGAGTCGTTTTTCCCACATTGGGATTCCCAAGCAATGCGATGACCATAGAGCCTAGATCTCCACAAAGATGGAAGAGGCATCCTTTTTACGGATGGCCAGATTGAATCCGCGGAAGGAAACCACCAGCGGATCTCCCAGGGGAGCGATACGCACCAGTTCCAGCACCGTGCCGGGAATGCATCCCAAAGCTTGCAGACGCTTGGTTAGACGGGCATCGCCCTCTACTTTCACTATTTTGCCGGATTGGCCTATATTCAGTCGATTTATGTTTGTCATGGAAGGTCACTCCTTAAGAACTAATCAGTATTGAAAATCATTATCATTAACTTCAAGTTCATTATATCTTTACAAAGATTTCGTGTCAATAAAACATTTCGAATGTTAATATTTTATCTTTCGCCATTACAACGGTAGTGAATAATCAGCGGAAGCCTTGGAGCAACAGTGATAATCGCACTCGGGACACGTAACCGTCAGCTGCCTCGATTGTTTGAACCAGCTGCTCGGATCAAATAGCCCCGGGTTCCTGGACAAGAAATAAGCGGGAGCGCTGGTTTCACAGAAAAAAAGTGAGCGAGATTCCTTGTCATGCGGTAAAATTTAACCAGGAAGACTCTGTTGTGGCGATTCCAGCCAAGCTTGGGCTAGCACGAATGGATAAGCGGGTGTCTCAGGAACATCGGACTGATTTGTGAGAAAACGTATTCTGCAAGTCGATGAATTTGCTTGATCCCTCGGAACAGAATCGCCGGAATCATCGGCTTCTGCACATTCAATTCATTTTAAAACAGTCCGATCAGCGGGATCAGAGGATCCAGGGGAAAAGAGGGAAAAATGGAAGTCACTAAATTAATAAAAACAAGGATTGGGTTTCGAACCCTGAAGACAGCAGTGGCGGCTACCGCGGCGATATTTCTGTCTCAGCTCATTGGATTGAGTTACGCAGGGAACTCAGGAATTATTGCCATATTGAGTGTCCAGAATACAAAACGGAAATCCATTAACCTGGCAAGGCAGCGTCTCATCGCGACACTGGTAGCTCTCAGCATCGGTTCTCTGATGTTTCTAACCTTTGGGTTCACATCAGTAGCATTCGGTCTTTACCTTTTAATGTTTATACCCATCGCGGTTCGATTTGGATTCCACGAAGCCATTGTGCCTTGTTCAGTTTTGGTGACTCATTTGCTGGCCATTCGATCCGTTGCGCCCGGCTGGCTGGGCAATGAGTTTATGCAGATGGTAATCGGTGCTGGATGTGCACTGCTGGTGAACCTGCACATTCCCAGTATCGAAACTCAATTGCAGGCAGACGTAGCAGCCATTGAGGAGAAGTTGAAGGAGGTTTTGCTTCACCTGGCTTCCCGCCTGAAGTCAGATGAAGTGGCGCCTCGGCCGCATCTGATGGCTGAACTGACCAATCTGCTTGAGAGAGCCCGCGAGCGGGTGGAACAGGAATCCTCAAATTTCGAGAGGCGGAACCTGGAGGACCGGATCAGTTACCTGGATATGCGCCTTAGTCAGCTGGAAGTCATGAAGCATCTGGAGCGATATTTGCTCCGAATTAAACGGTCGGGTCAGGAAACTGCCATTGTCGGCCGATTAACCGAGCTGCTGGCACTTCAGGTGAATCAGATGGAGTTTTCCGGATCCACCGCCGAGCAGATCAGACAGTATCAGGAGCATTTCCATCAGATGGATCTGCCTGCTTCAAAAGAAGAGTTTGAATGTCGGGCTACGCTCTATGACTTTGTCAGTGACTTGGAACTCATGATGGATCTGAAGCAAAATTACTATAACCGTACCAGGTAGATCATCTTTGGCAAGACAGGCTGACTGAAAATCGATACAATGAAGATATATATAATACCCGATGATCGGATGGCCTGGTGATCTCATTCTTTACTCGGGAGATGACCTGTGGTCAATTTGGGTTTGGCGATTGGGGCTGACTTGTTGTGCCTGCAGACCAGCCTACGTTGCTATCCCTGGATGTGTTCTTAAGTCTGAGTTGCCTTGTTGAAAGACGCCATGAACAAGATGAGAAAGAGTCCACGGACAAGAAATTATGGAATATTAAACCAGTTCGCCCGCCCAGGAGAACAGGAGTTAATAAATAAAAGATGGAAGAAGGGGTCTGAATGAAAAAAACTGCAGCATTTTTTGACATTGACGGCACGCTATACCGGGAAGGGTTCATCGCTGACCTCTTTAAGATGCTTGTAAAATGTGAAATCATCAGCTATGAGCAATGGTATGATGAAGTCCGTCCGGAGTTTGTGAACTGGGATCGCCGGCTGGGCACATATGACATGTATCTGCTGAAGATGTCCAGCATGTATACCCAGGCGATCATGGGACATCATCGGTCTCTGGTTCAGCATATTGTAAAGCGGGTCATTGAAGATAAGGCCATGAGGACTTATGTGTATACCAGACAGCGGATTCAGTGGCATAAGGAACAGGGCCACATGTGCATCACCGTGTCAGGCAGTCCGTATGAACTGGTAGGAGCCATGGCGAAATTCTATGGCTTTGATGATTTTCGCGGTTCCCGCTATCTGATGGATCGGAATCACCGGTATACCGGAGAAATCATTCCCATGTGGACCGCCGAAAGCAAACAGCAGGCACTGGAAGAACTGGCGGTTACCCATGATATCGATCTGAGTCAGTCCTGGTCTTACGGCGATACGGCAGCGGATATCTCGATGTTCCGCCTGACTGGCTATCCCAATCTGATCAATCCAACCAGGGAGTTGATTAACCTGGTCCGGAATGATCCGGAGCTGATGGCCAAGGCAACCTGTATCGTGGAACGCAAAGATGTGATTTATCGAATGAATCTGAGTCAGGTGGAGCTGGTCGATGATCGAACAAATCACACGGTATAAGCTGTATGGCCCGGAGCTCCGGGAGTTGACGGCCAATCCCGGGGCTGGGCCGGAGGAAACAGAACTGACATCCCGGTCCGTTTATCTGGACCTGGAACATTATATTTATCATAAACCCATTGCACTGGGCATTTTTGGGGCTGCGGTCCGGGAAAACGACGAACTCATCTGCACTCAGTATTTCCTGGAAAATAAAACGGATTTAAAGACCATGGTGCTCCGCAGTCACGAGTATCTGATGCGCAAGCGCAGGGAAGGGTACGATCATCTGGTTGCCTTCGCTGCCCGGAATGATCTGATGGTTCTTCACGCCATGTTTCACAAGTTTGGACTGAACACCAATCTGCGGGAGGTGTTTCAAGTTGTGGACCTGCAGACTCGATTCCATAAAGATTTCTCAGCAATGATCGGTCTGAACGCACTGGAACAATTCGCCGGTGTGGAACGGACGGGTCCGTCGATTTCAGGGTCCACCATAGCCAAGACATTTGCCGCGGTCATGGCCGATCCGAATTATATCCTGCGCATGCCGACTGAAAAGAAGAGCCGCCTGCTGGAATACAATCGCATGGATGTAGTCAATCTTTATTATATTCTGGATGCCTGGCCGGACATCTCTCAGGTGGAGGTGGATCGTTTTCTCGGGGAGAGAAAAGCCGCCCAGCAGCAAAGGCAGATGGCCAGAGAAGTCGTCGAGGATCAGTCCCATTCCGAATCGTAATCCGGCATACATCGGTGCAGAGCTATGCAAGCAGAAAAAAAGGACAGGATTTCCTTGATTGAGTAAGAATTTGAATACTTTGCATAATTTTCCGCGGGCTTTCGGATGATTGAAATATATATAATGAAGAAACCGAAACAGCCAGATCATTTTCTTTGGAGAGTCTGTAAGAATTTATTCAACACGCCGATGAGAATTCGTGCAGCGAACCCGTTCAGCCGAACCCATGCAGGCATCGGGCTGGTCTGTCGATCACCCCATTTGATTCAATTCATGAAAATAACTCTGAGCGCGAGCTCAGGGTTATTTTTGCGTTCGATTGGTTGAGGAAATCGGAAGCGAGAAATCGGGTGAGGAAATCCTGGATTTCATGTATTTTTAATATTTAAATCTAATAAAAAGGGTTTACATGGTTTCCCTCAAATGATATCCTAGTTATGGGTTAATTAGCACTCGAACAAGATGAGTGCTAACAGAGTAAGGAGGTGGGGGAATGCTGGAAGACGGAATGAATGATCGGAAGCTGGAAATACTCAAAGCCATCATTTCAGACTATGTTTCAACCGGTGAACCGGTTGGATCAAGGACCCTGGCGAAAAAATATGACCTGGGCATCAGTCCGGCCACCATCCGCAACGAGATGTCCGATCTGGAAGAGATGGGTTTCCTCGAGCAGCCTCATACATCAGCCGGACGGATCCCATCTTCGAAAGGGTATCGGGTATATGTGGATCAGCTGATGGAACGGGGAGAGGCTACCAGAGAGGAAATTGCTCTGATTGAAAAGCAGATCCTGTCCATCGCTTCCTTTCAAATAGACAAGATCATCCGCCAAACCTCGCAGATGCTGTCGCAGCTGACGAATCTGGCTATCATTACCAGAAAGCCCTCTACCCGATTTTCCCAGATCCGAACGGTTCAGCTGGTCTCGCTGGGTGAGCATCACATCATGGTGGTGCTGGTACTTGGCAACAACCAGGTGAAAAATACGATTCTCGATACCAAGGATGTCCCGGAACCGCAGGATCTTCTGATGCTGTCGAATCTTTTGACGGGCAAGTTGTCCGGACTGGCAGCTTCGGAAATCGATATTTTAATTATGGATTCAATCCGTCGTGATCTGGCCGGACATTCCGAACTGTTTGCCTCCATCATGGCCGCTGTTCATGATGCGCTCTACGATGAAAGCAATGGCTACATCGTAGAAGGCAAGAACAATATCCTCGACTATCCGGAATTCAATGATATCCAAAAGGCAAGAGAAGTACTGGAAGTCTTGGAAAATCCCGATGAACTGATGGTCAATGTCGAGTCCTGTGAAGATTGCGAGGACGAATTCCGAATTGTGATCGGCGAGGAAACGAATTTACCGGAAACGAAAGACTGGTCGATTATCTCGGCTAAATATAAATTGAATGGACAGGATGTGGGAACAATCAATCTCCTGGGACCAAAGCGACTGGATTATTCCAAAATGAGCTCAATCCTGAAGAGTGTTGTTGATGAATTAAACCGCAAACTGAGAAATATCACAGAGGAGACGGACGATGGATAAGTGGAAAGACAAAGAGGATCTTTTGAAGCAAGAAGAGGCAATGACTCAGGCTGCCGGAGCAGAAGAGACCATGGCGAGTCAAAGCCCTGAAGCGAATGGAAAAGATCCGGAACCGATGGAACCGGTTCATTCGGAATCCGACGGATCGAACGAGCAAGCCCCGACAATCAGTGAGGACGAAGCAGCCGCTTCCTCCGCCGGAGAAGAGGATGAGATGATATTCTTCAGACGAAAAATCAAGAACCTGGAAGATGAGAATAAAAAGCTTGGAAACGAGCTGGATGCATTCAAGGATCGCCTGACCAGGCTGTCTGCGGAGTATGATAATTACCGGAAGCGCTCTGCCCGGGAAAAGGAAGAGCTTTCCGCTCAGTGTACTTCCAATCTGCTCAAGGATATTATCCCGGTCATCGATAATCTGGAGCGTGCGCTTATTTCGGAAACGGATGACCTGCCCGGATTAAAGGATGGCGTTCAGATGACGCTGGACCAGTTCGTTCAGGCCATGCAGCGGTTCGGGGTGGAGGAAATTCCCACGGATCAGCCCTTTGATCCCCATTACCATGAGGCCGTAATGCATGAAGTGGATGATAATAAGGGAGAAAAAGAAATTTCGGAAGTGTTTTTAAGAGGGTATAAGATCGGTGATAAAGTCATTCGCCATACCGTCGTCAAAGTAGCAAACTAATCAGCGGATGCTTCACCGAGGCTGATTTTAAACAACAAGCAAAATATTAGATTCAAGATATATTTAGGAGGCTTATTATGGCAAAAGTAATTGGAATAGACCTTGGTACCACAAACTCAGTTGTAGCGGTTATGGAAGGCGGAAACCCGGTAGTCATCCCGAACTCCGAAGGAGCCCGGACGACACCCTCCGTCGTATCATTCCAGCCCAACGGAGACCTGCTCGTAGGAGCAACAGCCAAGCGGCAGGCAATCACCAATCCGGACCACACCATCGCTTCCATCAAGCGCCAGATGGGAACCGACTTTAAAGTAGACGTCAATGGCAAGAAGTATACCGCACCGGAAATTTCAGCAATGGTCCTTCAGAAAATGAAGCGTGACGCGGAAAGCTACCTGGGCGAAACCGTTACCCAGGCGGTTATCACGGTTCCGGCTTACTTCAACGACAGCCAGCGCCAGGCAACCAAAGATGCCGGAAAAATTGCCGGACTTGAAGTCCTGCGTATCGTCAATGAACCGACGGCCGCATCCCTGGCTTATGGTATTGACAAAACCGATGACGCTCACAAGATTCTGGTCTACGATCTGGGCGGCGGAACATTTGATGTATCCATCCTGGATCTTGGAGATGGCGTTTTCGAAGTTCTTTCCACCAATGGAAACACAAAGCTGGGCGGAGATGACTTCGATCAGAGAATCGTAAAATGGATCGCTGAAGAGTTTAAGAAGTCCAACGGCATCGATCTGACCAATGATAAAATGTCCATGCAGCGCCTCAAGGATGCTGCTGAGGCTGCAAAGATTGAACTGTCTTCCGCTACAACGGCTCAGATCAACCTTCCCTTCATTACCTCGGATGCCACCGGACCCAAGCATATCAATATGTCACTGTCCAGAGCCAAGTTCAATGAACTTACCGACGATCTGGTCAAGGCCACGATGCAGCCCATGAAGCAGGCCATTGAGGATGCAGGACTGAAAGTATCCGGCATTGATAAGGTAATCCTGGTCGGTGGATCCACCAGAATCCCGGCAGTTCAGGATATCGTAAAGGAATTTACAGGCAAGGAACCCACCAAGGGTGTCAACCCGGACGAAGTGGTCGCTTTGGGTGCCGCCATTCAGGCCGGTGTTCTGACCGGAGACGTCAAAGACATTGTCCTGCTGGATGTTACTCCGCTGACCCTGGGAATTGAAACCATGGGCGGAATTGCAACCCCGATCATCGAACGGAACACCACGATTCCGGCCAAAAAGAGCCAGATCTTCACCACGGCAGCAGATGGTCAGACTTCAGTCGACGTCCATGTAGTTCAGGGTGAACGCAAAATGGCCATGGACAACAAGACACTGGGTCGCTTCACGCTCTCCGGAATCGCTCCGGCACCGCGCGGCATCCCGCAGATTGAAGTATCCTTTGACATTGATGCCAACGGTATCGTCAAGGTAACCGCTGTGGACAAGGCAACCGGCAAGGAAGCCAATATCACGATCACCGCCTCTTCCAACATGACTTCAGCTGATATCGACAAGGCTGTTCAGGAAGCAGAACGCTTCGCGGAAGAAGACCGCCTGAAGAAAGAACGGGTTGAAATCAAAAACAACGCGGAACAGGCTGTTTATCAGACTGAAAAAGCTTTGAAGGATATCGAGGACAAGGTAGATGCCGCTGATAAGGCGAGCATCGAGGAGAAACTCGAAGCGCTGAAGAAACTGACCGATTCCGAAGATCTGGAGGCGGTTAAAAAAGCCCAGGATGAGCTGACCACGGCCTTCTACGAGGTATCCTCCAAGGTTTACCAGGCAAGCGCTCAGGCCTCTGCGGAGGAAGGTGCCGGCCCGGAAGCGGGAACAGCTGATCAGTCACAGTCCGGTCCCGACAATGTCGTTGATGCAGATTTCGAGGTTGAAGACAAGCAGTAATTTCTGATACACTGTTTCAGTGGAATGTCATGGAGTGATCCATGCAGCAGAAAAAATCATAACCAACAAGTCATTTTGAGAACCAGGCTGCCTGGTTCTCAAAATCTTGACGAACGGGAGTAAATATGGCCAATAAAGATTATTATGAGCTCCTTGGCCTGACCAAGGATGCCACCGAAGAAGAAATAAAGCGCGCCTTCCGCAAACTGGCAATAAAGTATCATCCGGATCGAAACCAGGGTGACAAAGCGGCAGAGGAAAAATTCAAAGAGATCAATGAAGCGTATCAGGTTCTTTCCGATCCGCAGAAAAAAGCTCAGTTCGACCAGTACGGAACCACGGATTTCAATGGTGGCTTCGGACAGGGCGGAGGATATGCCGGATATGATTTTGAAGGTTTCGATATGGGCGATATTTTCAGCCAGTTCTTCGGAGGCTTCACCGGTTCATCAGGTCGGCAGCAAAGTGCCAATGCGCCCCGTCGCGGTGAAAGCATCGAATACTACCTGGATCTGACCTTTGAGGAGGCCGTATTCGGAACGAAGAAGGAAATCAACCTCACAGTGGACGATACCTGTGATACTTGCCATGGTTCAGGTGCCAAGGATCCATCCAAGAAACGGACCTGCTCCAAATGCCAGGGATCCGGCCGGATCCGCACCCAGCGCCAGACGATGTTTGGCAATATGATGACGGAAACTGTCTGTGATGTGTGTCATGGCGAAGGCGAGGTAATTGAGGAACCATGTCCGACCTGCCGCGGCAAGGGACGGGTCAGAACCCAGCGCAAAGTCACGGTGAACATCCCCAAGGGCGTAGACAGCAACAATGTGATTCCGTTGCGCGGCCAGGGCAGTGCCGGCTTTAAAGGCGGTCCCGCCGGAGACGTGCATCTGGTGCTGAGGGTCAAGCCCAGCTCAACGTTTGTCCGCAAAGGCACCAACATTTTCATCGATAAGCATATTGATATTGCACAGGCTGCCCTGGGCATGGAAACCCGTGTCCCGACAGTGGATGGCGAAGTGAGCTACAAGATTCCTGCGGGAACGCAATCCGGCACGGTATTCCGGCTCAAGGGCAAAGGAGTTCCCCTGGTCAATTCCAAATCGGATCAGCGCGGAGACCAGTTTGTCAATGTGATTGTGGATACGCCGCAAAAACTCAATGATGCCCAGAAGGAAGCTCTGCAGGCTTATCTGGCAGCATCCGGATTCTCAGCCTCCGATAAAAAAGCCGGTGAGAAGAAATCCGCCGACAAAAAACGAAAATTCGGGATATTCTAAATTGCTTTGACGGCAAATGCTTAAATGGCCAAAGGAACAGCGCCGCTGCCCCTTTGGCCATTTCCATGGGCCGTGGCTCGTTCGAGCCCGAGGCACGTTCGAGCCGGACCGAAGAATTACTTCGTTTCCAGATGGCTGGACAGTGAACCTTCAATCTTGATGCATGATCAAGAATCCTGAAGAGGATGAGCAGGCGTTAATGTTCGGAGGCGGAGCATGTGCGTGAGTTCGAGTTTGAGCAGGAGTTTGAGCAGGAGTTTGAGCTGGAGTATGAGCAACTCTGGCTTTTGCGAAAGCCGGAGTTGGATTATAATGGGAACACCACAGAGAATTAAACCCGTGCCCTCCCATCGGGAGAGATCCAATTTCCTACTGCCTGGAAGGAGCGGAGATGAAACAACTGACTGAAAAACCGAAAATCCTGATCACGAATGATGACGGAATCAGCGCTGGCGGCATTCGATTGCTGGCACAGACCGCAGCCCGGTTCGGCGATGTTACCGTCGTGGCACCTGCGGAGGAGCAGAGTGCCATGAGCCATGGCATTACAGTTCGCCAACCGCTGCATGTGACGGAATACCATGCTCTGGAAGGAATCCGGGCATATCAGGTGACTGGCAAGCCGGCGGATTGTGTGATTATGGCAATGGACCGGCTGGGACTGACGTTTGATTTCGTCTTTTCCGGGATCAACCATGGAACGAATCTTGGCATAGACATCAATTATTCCGGGACAGTCGGAGCGGCCAGCGAAGCACTGCTTTATGGGATCCCTTCCGCGGCCTTCTCCTCAGCGCTGGGTGATGATCCGCTGACACGTCGGGAGCTGGCCCGGGTTCTGGAATTTTTGTTTGAGGAAAATCTCTGGCATGACGATTCGGTCCTCAATGTCAACTTCCCCGGCGGCAGCCGGAGCCAATCCAAAGGAATCCGGATCACCCGTCAGGCATTGTCTCTTAACCGTCCTTTTTCTGAAGGAACTGACCTGGCGGCCTGGGAAGATGGATTTGTATCGGTCACTCCGATTGGGATTGATCGCACCCGCTACGATATTTTGAATCAATGGAAGGAAAAAAAGCATGAATGGTGAATGGAATGAAATCAGAATCGTTGTCCCTCTGGAGGCAATTGAGGCTGTGACAGGGATTTTGTATGGAATGAATGTCAAAGGAATCTCACTGGAGGATCCCACCGATCTTCTGACAAGAGAAGCAGGACCGTTATCCTGGGATTTTGCCGATATAAACCTGTTCCCGGAAGGGGAAAAAGCAGCGGTTCTGACCGCGTATTTCCCGGATACCGAAAATATGGAAGAGCACATGTCCTTTTTGCGGGAACGAATCGTCGGACTGAAAGAATTCGGAATCAGCAGCGAACCATTTCGGGTGGAGGGCAAAAAGGTTTTCGAAGAAGACTGGGCCAATTCCTGGAAAAAGTACTACAAACCGATCCGGATCGGTTCCCGAATCGTGATCAAGCCGACCTGGGAAGATTACAATGCCGCCCCGGAAGATCTGGTGGTGGAGATGGATCCCGGAATGGCATTTGGTACCGGCACCCATGAGACGACCAAGCTGTGCATTGAGATCCTTCAGGATTATGTGAAGGGCGGAGAAACGGTATTTGATGTGGGAACCGGTTCTGGAATCCTGGCAATCACAGCAGCCAAGCTTGGGGCGAAGGAAGTCCTGGCCATTGATCTGGATCCGGTTGCCGTGGATTCTGCAAATATCAATGTCAGGCTCAATCAGATGAACCAGGTGACGGTTAAGGAAGGCAACCTGCTGGATGAAACCGGCGACAAGGCCGATGTAGTTATCGCCAATATTATTGCCGACGTTATCATCTTCCTGGCAAAGGACTTGGACCGGGTCCTGAAACCGGGCGGTCTGTTCATCGGCTCAGGCATCATCCATCTGCGGGAACAGGATGTGCTCGATCAGCTGAGTGCATCCGGCTTTGAAGTTCTTGAAGTGCGCAATGAGAACGACTGGCGGGCGGTAGTGGCTCGATTGAAAGCAGCCGAATAATCCCTGACTTAGGATTTCATTCAGGCAATTCGTCAGCCGATCCAGGCACTGAACGCTGAATGTTCATTGACTGATTGATCGGGAAGAGGGGATGTCGCAAGTCCATGCAATGAAAAAAACCACCTGACTTATACCGTCTTGCCGGTATGAGTCGGGTGGTTTCGTTTGCTGGGCTATCTCAGTTTTTTAACATTGGCTGCCTGGAGACCCTTTGGGCCTTCTTCCAATTCAAACTCGACGCGATCGCCCTCATCGAGGGATTTTCTCATTTCATCTGAGATAATGGCACGATAGTGCACGAAAACGTCTTTCTCACCAGGTACTTCGATGAAGCCATAGCCCTTTTCCTGGTTAAACCATTTAACGGTTCCTTCTTTCATGAAAAAACATCTCCTTAATAAAAACGTACTGTTTAAGTTACGGAGTATTATAACATAGGCAGGAAAACAGGATGTGAATAATCCAATAATATGCATGTTATAATTGGATTTGAAAACGATCCGTCATGGATCACCGGACAATACGATATGATTGATGAAAAGATCGATGGGAGGCCAATGATTGCATAAATTTTTTACACAGGATATTACGGAGATGACAGCCAGAATTACCGGGGATGACGTCAAGCATGCCTGGAAGGTACTGCGCCTCAAGGAAGGGGACAGGGTACTGGTTAACGATTTGGACGGACAGGATTACCAGGGGGAGATTCGATCCATCAATAAGACCGAGGTTGTGGTGAGTTTGGATGAAAAAATCGCCCAGACCAATGAGAGTCCTTTGGAATTGACAATCTTTCAGGGACTTCCCAAAGGTCAGAAAATGGAACTGGTATGTCAGAAACTGACCGAGCTTGGCGCTGTGCGGCTGGTGCCGCTGATTACTCAACGGGTCATACCGGAAGTGCGGTCGGAATATAAAAAACTTGACCGGCTGCGCCGGATTACGCTGGAGGCCGGAAAACAGTCGATGCGGAGCAGGATTATGAAGGTAGCTGAGCCCATCGAGCTGACGGAACTGGAACAGGAAATGCGGGGATTGGACCTGATTCTCGTCCCTTATGAAAATCAGGAAGGTACCGGTCTTGCCGGATGCGAGGATGAGATACGCGCTTCGCGGCGAATTGGCATTGTGGTCGGACCGGAAGGTGGGTTTGAGTCTTCTGAAATCCAATGGCTGCAAGAGAACGGAGCCAGAATAATTACACTGGGCCCCAGGATCCTGCGGACAGAAACCTGTGCCCTTAGTGTTGTATCGATCCTGCAGTATATTGCCGGAGATATGGCTGGTGTTCGTCCGGCGAAGGAGGAACTTCATGAAAGTCGCGTTTGAAACCTTGGGCTGCCGCGTCAATATTTATGATTCGGAAGCCATGCTGGAGCTGTTCCGAAAAGACGGCTACGAGGCAGTTCCCTTTGAATCAAAGGCTGATGTATATGTCATTAATACCTGCACTGTGACGAATACCGGTGACAAGAAGTCCCGCCAGATGATCCGCCGCGCCCGTCGGATGAACCCGGATGCGGTCATCGCCGTGGTCGGATGTTATTCCCAGATTGCACCGGAAGAAATCGCCGCCATTGACGGAGTTGACATCGTACTGGGTTCACGCAACAAATCCCGGGTCGTAGAACTGGCTAACCGCAGCCTGGCCACTGGCGAGCGGATTGTGGAGGTTTCGGACGTCATGGCTTCCCATGAGTTTGAGCCGCTGAATGTCAGCGATTTTGAAGACAAGACCAGGGCATTTCTTAAGATCCAGGATGGCTGCAACCGATTTTGCACCTATTGCATGATCCCTTATGCCAGGGGTGGGATCTCCAGCAAAAGAAAGGATCTTGTCCTGAAGGAAATTCATCAGCTGGTCGAGGCTGGTTTTCAGGAAGTGATACTGTCCGGCATTCATATTGCTTCCTATGGACTGGATAAACCAGATCAGGGCGTTCTGCTGGGTGATTCAAGCTATGGATTGATTGAGCTGCTTGAAGATCTGGAACAATTTGAAGGGCTGAAGCGTATTCGTATCGGCTCCATCGAACCAATGTTTTTCAAAGGGGATCGTCTGGAACGGATCGCTCGCTTAAGGAAGCTTTGTCCACACTTCCATTTAAGTCTTCAGTCCGGATCTGATTCAGTTCTGAAGCGGATGAATCGGCGCTATACTACCCGGGAATATGAAGAAGTTGTGAATGCGCTTCGGGTTCAAATTCCCCAGGTCAGTATTACGACCGATCTGATCACCGGATTTCCCGGAGAAACAGAGGATGAGCACAAAGAAACATTGGATTTCCTGAAAAGGCTGCGGCTGACCAAGACTCATGTCTTCAAATACAGCCCTCGCGCAGGTACCGCGGCTGCCGGCATGCCGAATCAGGTTTCTCCGGCGGACAAGGATCGCCGCAGCCATGAGCTGACCAGCCTTTCAGATGAAATGGAGAATCTGTTTCATGCCAGTCTGATTGGGACTGTTCAGGCCATCCTGTTTGAACACAGTGATAGTTCAATGGGGAGGGGACTCACTGAGCATTTTGTCGAGGTTCGGGTTGAAACCGAAGCAGATCTGGCCGGACAAATCCGTAAGGTGTACATCGTATCTTCAGTTTCGACTCATTGCACAGGGATCCTGCTGGATGAATCGTAATGATCAAAAAATAAGAGGAAAAGGCCCTGATATTCTCGAAAACGAACAGTTTATTTAAAGAAATGACAACTCATTAAATAACCATTGAATTGTTTTGGCTTTTCGAACAATACGGCCTGTTGAGCGTTATCAAACAGATTTAATCGAGGCGTTTAGATTTCCAATTCGTCATTTATGCATGGATATTTCGCTAATTTACGACGAAATTATCAATGAAAGCAAAATACGGCTTGTTCCGGATTGCGAAGATGCATAATTATAAACAAGAATGTATAGAATGGGGCTTATTTAAACGTTACACTGGCCGTAATTTTAAAAAGTGATTTATAAATATTGTATAAAGGTCGAACGATGTGTTAATATAGGTTTAATCTTTAATGGGACCAACTCATTTTGATAATCTTAAGGAGGATTAGTTAATGAAGAAAAGAATCGTATCACTTCTTTTGCCTGTCGTTATGGCTGCCTCAGTGCTTGCCGGTTGTACACCATCAACCCCAGCTACCCAGCCGACAACAGGTGGATCAACTCCGTCAACCACAACCGCGGACTCAACCCCTGCAGGTACAACCACTGCAGACTCCACGACTCCGCTGACGGCAGCCTCACTGGTCGAGAGACCGGACATCATCAAGACCCCTGGCAAGAACACCGTCATCATCGGAACAACAACCGAGCCGACGGGTGACTTTGCTCCTCCCTGGTGGCAGAACAATGCAACCGACAACGACATCAAGACATTTGTTGAAGGTTCTGCAACTGTTGAAGCCAAAATGGACGGCGAACTGCTCATCAACAAATCTGTTGTAGCAGAGCACAAAGTGACCGAAAATGCAGATGGTACCAAAACCTACGAGTTCAAAATCAATGATGGTATGGTATTCTCTGATGGTACTCCGATCACCGCAACCAACTATGTTGCATCGATCCTTCTTTTCTCCTCACCGGTCCTTCAGAAACTTAATGCGAAGCCTACCTATGGTAACTACTATGTAGGATACGCTGACTTCCTCGAAGGCAAAACAAAGGAATTCTCAGGAGTTCGCCTCATCGATGACAAAACGTTCTCCGTAACCATCGATAAGGAATACGTTCCTTCCTTCTATGAACTGACCCAGGCTTCCGTTGGACCGACTCATCTGGACTACTGGCTGAACAATTCAGCAGCAGGCAAGGTTGAGATCAAGGATGACGGCAAGGGTGCATACTTCAGCGACAACTTCACCGAAGAAAACTTTGGTAAGGCGATTGAAAGCGCGAAGAACAACCCAGACAGACCGGCTTCAGGCGCTTACAAGGTCAAAGAATGGGATCCGACTTCCAAGATCATGGTCCTTGAGATCAATGACAAGTACGTTGGAAACTGGGAAGGCAAGAAACCTTCCATCAACACTGTAATCTTCAGACACATCACATCCGCAACCGCGATGGATGAGCTGAAAACCGGTGGAGTTGACCTTCTGACCCACATGATGTCCGGAACTGAAATCAACGCAGGATTTACCCTGGTTGAAGACGGATCCAACAAGTTCAACTACTTCGCATATCCCAGAGCAGGATACGGTAAGCTTGCTTTCGTAGCTGACGTATACCCGACCAAGGATGTAGAAGTCAGACAGGCGATTGCTCACCTGCTGGACAGAAACAAGTTCACCCAGGCATTCACTGGCGGATTTGGAACTGTTGTTAACGGACCTTACGGCGAAGGCCAGTGGTTCTACAAAGAATCTCAGGCTGCCCTGGCACCGAGACTGAACCAGTATGCATACGACCTGAATGCTGCCAAGGAACTCCTTGACAAAGCCGGCTGGAACCTGGACAAGGATGGAAAACCATACTCCGGAACTGGCCTCAGATACAAAGAGAACCCGGACAAGAAGGGCGAGTTCATGCCGCTCATCATCAAATGGGGATCCTCTGAGAACAACGCTGTTTCCGAACTGCTTGTAACCCAGCTGCAGAAGTCCACTGATGTGGCTGCTGCCGGTATGGAAATCCAGCAGACCGTTATGACCTTCGAAGAACTCCTGAACTATGTTTACAGAGATGCTTCACAGGGTGAAAAATACGGCGCTAAGGAATTCAACATGTTCAACTTCGCTTCCAACTTCCCAGTTGGTTATGTACCAAGAGATGAGTACACAACCGATGAGAAGAAACTGGCTCAGGGCTACAACACCAACTTCATCGTTGACAAGCAGCTCGAAGAACTGGCTGAAGGATTCTGGAAAGTGGCTCCGACCGAAAAGGAAAAATTCCTTGAAGGATGGCAGAACTACATCGCAAGATGGAACGAACTGCTTCCGGACCTCCCACTGTATTCCAACCAGATCCATGACTTCTTCAATGCGAAGATTCAGAATTACGAGTCCTCCGCAACCGGTGGCTTAGTGGATTCCATCCTCTACGCAACAGTTCAGGACTAAGACCTAAATAATTCTTTTAACGAAGCAAATGAGGCTTTTTAAGGCCTCATTTGCACGTTAAAAGAGAAATTGATTAAAACGAGGGGGAGAAAAATATGGCAAAATATATACTGAAGCGATTCATGTATATCGTACTTGTATTCGTTGCCTTGTCCGTTATCATCTTTTTCATGTATAACAGCGTTCCCGGTGACCCAGCGATGGCTAAGGTCTATCCTTTAAAATCCACCATGTCTCCGGAAGCGTTCCAAAAGATGTATGCGATCACAAGAGCCCAGATGGGTCTGGACGACCCGCTGCCACTCAGATACTGGAAATGGTTTTCCAGACTGATCACACTTGATCTTGGAACTTCAACACTCTACAACAAACCAGTTATGGATGTCATCAAGGTGCCGTTGAAGAATACGGTTCTGATGAACCTGTTCGTTGTCTTTTTCGGATTGCTCATCACCATTCCGCTGGGAATCGCGATGGCCGTCAAGAAAAACACTGTTTTCGACAGAATTATCCAAGTAGCAACATTGGTAGGTGTTTCGATCCCGTCCTTTGTTACTGCTTTGGTATTGATATACTTCTTCGCCGTTAAACTCGGCTGGTTCCCTGTCAGTGGTTGGAAAACCCCGAATCTGCAGGCAGCCACGCAATGGGCTGAGACCAAGGATATTCTTTGGCACTTAGTTCTGCCTGTTGCAATCCTGGTTATGTCTTCCATGGCCAGCACCACGCGGTATATCCGTTCTGCCATGGTCAGCTCACTTTCCATGGATTACATTAAAACCGCCCGCGCAAAAGGTCTCTCTGAGAAGGCCGTCATTTTCTCCCACGCCTGGCGCAATGCGCTCCTGCCGGTCGTAACACTTCTGATCGGATGGGTTCTGTCCATTTTCTATGGATCCATCGTTGTAGAAAGCATGTTTGGACTGAACGGAATGGGAAATACCTTCATCACGGCTTTAAGAAATCAGGACTGGTCAGTTGGACTCGGTATCCAGATGTTCTATGTACTTTTGGCCTTGGGATCCAATCTCATCATTGACTTGACATTCGGTCTGGTAGACCCACGTGTCCGGATCAACGCGTAGGGGGAAGACAAATGTCAGAAGAATTGAAAAAAACAAACGGAAATAATGAGCAGAAAGCCGCTGCGCCCAAAAAGGGCTTGTTCGGCAAGAAGAAAAAGAACCTGAACATCTATCAGGAAGAACAGATCCAGACGCCATGGCGGACCGTAGTCAAAACCTTTGCCTCAAACAGACTGTCCATGGGCGCGCTGATTGTGTTCGTACTGATTGCGGCCTTCATGTTTATCGCACCGTACTTCTACCGCATCGATCTTGGATACAATGAACCGATGCAGGCGGATCTGCCTCCGTCACAGAACTTCATGGAGTTCCCGGAAATCATGAAAACCGGTGCCAGAGATGTCGCTGTCGGAAGCACGTTCGGTGTTGGCATCGACAAGGATGGAAATTTCCATGCCTGGGGGCAGAAAGCGCTGTTCGCCATGCCTGACCTTGAAGCAAAGAAACCCGCTGGCATGAATAACCTGGTTCAGGTAGCTGCCGGCTATGACCATGTTTTGGCATTGGGTGCCGATGGCAAGCTTTGGGCATGGGGCAACTCCCGAAACGGACAGACCCGGATTCCGCCTCAGCTGAGAAATGCTAAGATCAAATCGGTTCATGCAGGTTACAAGTTCTCACTGGTTGTTCTGGAAGACGGTACGACCGCAGCCTGGGGCAATGTGATGAACTTTGACTACAACGACTTCCATCAGTATCAGGGACAGATCGACAAAGTGGCAATTACCACCGATGTTGTGTCAGCCCTGACCAAAGATGGAACGATTGTTTACCTTGGAACTCAAGCGAACACATTCTCCAAACCGCCGGCAGGCAAGTTTATTGATATTGCTGCCACCTCTAAGTCTTTCGCAGCCATCCGTGAAGATGGAAAGGTCATCGACTGGGGAAATCTGAGCTATCGGACGGGTCAGGAACTTCCTGAATTCACTTCCAAGCCAGTGGCAATTTCAGGTGGACTTTACCATTACGCCACCGTTCTGGAAAATGGTTCAATCGTTGCCTGGGGTGAAGATGACCAGCGGCAGATCGCTGTTCCTTCAGGTGTTACAAACGCGAAGATGATCGCTTCCGGATTCTATCAGAATTACTACATAACAGCTGATGGTCAGCTTAATTCCTTCGGTATGAAAGGGTATCTCCTGGGAACGGATGAATTCGGCCGTGACGTTCTGACCCGTATCATCAACGGCGGCAGACTGTCTCTGACCATCGGTACGTTAGCTGTCATTATTTCCACACTTATTGGTATGGCATTGGGCGGCATCTCCGGATACTTCGGAGGCAAAGTCGACATGTTCATCCAGCGGTTCGCGGAAATCATTTCCTCGTTCCCCTTCCTGCCAACGATCATTCTGTTAAACTCTGTCTGGGGGAATAAGTTCACCTCAACTCAGAAAGTTTACCTGATCATGGTTCTTCTCGGGTTCCTCGGCTGGACCGGCCTGATGCGTCTGATTCGTGCTCAGGTTCTGTCACTGCGTGAACAGGAGTTTGTTACCGCGGCCAGAGCCATGGGTATTAAGGAACTGGGAATCGTATTCCAGCACATTATTCCTAACGTTATCTCAGTAATCATTGTTTCCGCCACTTTGGACTTTGCCGGCTACCTGCTCTACGAAGCAACGTTGTCCTTCCTGGGCTTCGGGGTACAGCCGCCACAGCCAACCTGGGGCAACATGCTGTTCGGTGCCAACAACTCCACGGTTATTCAGAATTTCTGGTGGAGATGGGTATTCCCTGCGCTGATCCTTTCCATCTGCATCATTTGTATTAACCTCATCGGAACCGGACTGGACGATGCCATCGATCCGAAATCGCAGGAAAGGTAGAAAGGAGAACAGGTTATGCCGTTATTAGAGATTAAAAATTTACATACCTATTTCAAAACGAAAAAAGGTGTTGTTAAAGCAGTTAATGATGTCGACTATGTGGTTGAAGCAGGGAAGACATTAGGTGTTGTTGGTGAATCAGGCTCCGGAAAATCCGTTTCTGTTATGAGCATCATCCGTCTTCTGGATGGAAATGGCTATATTGATTCGGGTGACATCACATTCGACGGAAAAGACATGGTTCACATTCCGCTGAAAGAAATGGAAAAAATTCGTGGAAACGACATTTCAGTTATTTTCCAGGAACCCATGACTTCGCTGAACCCGGTGTTCACCATTGAGCGTCAGATTTCTGAGCCTTTGATGATTCATCAGGGACTCAACAAGAGCGAAGCAGCCAAAAAGACCATCGAAATGCTCAAACAGGTTCGGATTCCGAATCCTGCCAAAGTAACCAAGCAGTATCCTCATCAGCTGTCCGGCGGTATGCGTCAGCGTGTCATGATCGCTATGGCACTGGCCTGCGAACCGAAGCTGCTGATCGCGGATGAACCTACTACCGCGCTGGACGTAACAATCCAGGCTCAGATACTGAAGCTGATGAATGATCTGAAGGCCCGCAAGGGAACTTCCATCATCTTTGTTACTCATGATCTGGCGGTTATCAACGAAATGGCTGATGACGTTGTCGTCATGTACTGTGGTCAGGTTGTTGAAAAAGCCCCGGTTCGCACCATCTTTGATGAAACCAACTCCAAATACAGACATCCCTATACCGAAGGCCTTCTGTTCTCCATCCCGCGGCTCGACACCCCGGTAGATACGAGACTTGAGCCGATCCCGGGAGCGGTTCCGCATCCCCTGAATCTGCCTAAGGGCTGTAAGTTTGCACCACGCTGCAAATATGCGACAGAAAAATGCCAAAACGAAGAACCGGAACTGCTTCTGCTGGAAGATCAGCATGAAGTAAGATGTTTCTATCCGGAAAAGGGGGTCCGTTCAGGTGAGCAAAATGCAAAATAAACCAATGAATGATGTTAAGAACAATCAGCCGGAAACCGCTGCTGCGGGGAACTCGACTGATGGAAAAAAACTGCTGTTCCGTCTGAAGGATTTCACGAAATACTTCCCATTAAAGAAATCATCCATCTTCCAGAAGGAAGCCCTGTTTGTCCGGGCCAATGAAGGGGTTGATTTGGATATTTTCGAGGGAGAAACACTGGGCCTGGTTGGAGAATCAGGTTGCGGAAAATCAACCCTTGGTCGCACGCTGCTTCAGCTTTATCCCCTGACCAAAGGCGAAATCCTCTATTACGGTGACCCGGAACATCCGGAAGGAATCGACCTGGCGAAGCTGAACCGCGATCAGATGAGAAAGTACCGGAAAGATCTTCAGATCATTTTCCAGGATCCTTATTCATCACTGAATCCCAGAATGACGGTTGGTCAGATCATCTCAGAAGGACTGAAGGCAAATGGCATTATCGAAAAAGATGATGAAGAAAGCCAGAAGTATATCCTGGATGTTATGGAAAAATGCGGCCTCCAGCCCTATTTCGTACACCGTTATCCCCACCAGTTCTCCGGCGGACAGCGTCAGCGTATCGGTATTGCCCGGGCAGTCGCACTGAATCCCAAGTTCATCGTCGCTGATGAACCGGTTTCCGCACTTGACGTTTCCATTCAGTCCCAGGTTATCAACCTGCTGCTGGACCTCAAGGAACGCCATAAGCTGACGTACCTGTTTATCTCTCATGACCTGTCTGTCATTAAGTACATTTCCGACCGTGTCGGCGTTATGTACCTGGGCAACCTGGTCGAGCTGACGGACACCAAGGAACTTTTCGCAAACCGCCTCCATCCCTATACGGAAGCTCTGCTGTCGGCTATCCCGACAACGGATCTGAAGGAAAAAGTGGAGATCAAGATCCTGGAAGGGGATATTCCTTCACCGATCAACCCACCGGCAGGCTGCAAGTTCCACACCAGATGCCAGTTCGCTCAGGAACGCTGCAAGACAGAAGTGCCTGAACTCCGTGAAATTCGCCCCAATCACATGGTTGCCTGCCACTTCCCGCTGCTGAAGCAGGAAGATCGGGCCAAGACCATTGACATCACTCTCGCGGACGAAGTTCAATAATCGATTCATCGGAGAAGCATGTTCAAGAAAAAAATTGATGAGGCATTTGATGCCGTTAAAGATCAAGATCATCCGGTCGACGAGGAGAATTTCCGGACAACAATGGAAGAAGAAATGGAGCGAAGCGACTTCCTGGCCATGGTGCTGGGCGCTTACAAGTTTTTCCTTCCCTTGTTCCTGGGCATCATCCTGCTGGTTGTACTGATTCTGAGTCTTGGTTAACTCCATGAACAGCAGACGAGATTCTCGTCTGCTGTTATTTTAATGCTTTCAAAAGAATTAGGTAGTATAATAGAACTATGACAGGAGGTGAAACAATGGATTGTTTATTTTGTGAAATTGCACATGGCCGAGTTCCAGCAGAAATCATCCATGAGGATGAATACTGTGTCGCATTCAATGACATCAATCCCCAGGCACCCGTTCATTTTCTCGTTGTCCCCAAACATCACATCCCATCCATCGCAGATATCACTGAGGCGGATCAGCGGATTCTGGGACATGTTCTGAAGATCATAGCGATCCTGGCCAATGACAAAGGTCTCAACGAAAACGGCTATCGGGTCGTTTCCAATGTTGGTCGGAATGCCCAGCAGACGGTGCCCCACCTTCATTTCCACATATTAGGCGGAAGAAGTATGAATTGGCCTCCCGGTTAGGTGTTGACGTTTAGCTCTGTTCGGGGTATAATAACTGATGTGTTATTTTGCCCCGCAGGGCTGAAATGTTTAAATTTTTTGCTAGCGGAGGGAGGGATAAATAATGTCAGAAATCAAGGTTGGAGAGAACGAAACTTTAGAGTCAGCTCTCAGAAGATTCAAGAAGAAGTGTGCCAGAGCCGGAGTTCTCAGTGAGGTCCGGAAGAGAGAGCACTACGAGAAACCGAGCGTAAAGAGAAAGAAGAAGTCAGAAGCTGCCAGAAAGAGAAAGTTCAAGTAACTTCGAGGTAGAGAAAAATGACGATAAAAGAGATGCTCCAACGGGACTGGATTCAGGCCATGAAGGAGAAAGACAAGAATCTGAGCAATATTTTGAATATGGCGAAGGCTGCAATTTTGCAGGTAGAGAAAACTGATAACCGTAAGGTTGAAGATCCCGAAGCCCTTCAAATTTTAGCCAGAGAAATCAAGCAGCGTCGTGAGGCTCTCACGGAATTCCAGCGGGGCAACCGGCAGGATCTGGTCGATCAGGCTAATTTCGAAATTGAAACACTGTTGCGCTATATGCCGGAACAGTTGACCGAATCCGAAATCGCTTCATTGATTAAAGAGCAGGCTACGCTTTTGGGCGCAAATAACATAAAGGATATGGGCAAGCTCATGGGTGCGGTACGGCCCCTGACAACAGGGAAAGCCGATGGCAAACTGGTGAGTGAACTCGTTAAAAAGTATCTGAATGAACAAAACTAGGCTTATCCCGTTCGTGGGTAAGTCTTTTTTTGTCCTTTTGCATCACTGGCCAAGACTGAATTTCTGATGTGAACGGATGCGGTTTCGTGTATCATAGAAGTAAGCGAAATACACTGGATGGGAGGAAGCTTATGCTGAATCTGGAAAACGATCAGACTCTGCTTGAGCCTGCACGTGAACTGATCGATAAATTGAATGAAGCACTCAATGTCGTCGCTGAAGGCGAAGGCGTGGATTATGAACCGGAAGTAAGTCTGTATCTCGTCGACAATCAGGCGATCCAGGAACTTAACCGTGATTATCGCAGCCTCGACACAGCAACGGACGTCCTGTCTTTTCCGGTGCTGGCCTTTGAAGAAGGAGCGGTTTTTTCGGAGCAGTATACCGAACATGATCTGACGGACGATCTGTTCCTGGATGACCGTCTGTTGCTGGGCGATGTCATTATCTCGACAGAGCGGGCAATCAGTCAGGCGGTGGATTATGGCCACTCGATCCAGCGGGAGATGGTGTTCCTGTTTGTACACTCGCTGCTCCATCTGTTGGGGTACGACCATATGAACGCCGCCGACCGGGAACGAATGGTTGCCAGGGAGCAGCATTATATGGCATTGATTGGAGTGAGCCGATCGTGAAGCGGGGTTTGACTGACAGTTTTAATTATGCGATTCACGGACTGATCTACGCCATTCGGACGCAGCGCAATATGCGCATCCATGTGCTATCCGCTATTGTAGTTCTGATCGCTTCACTGGTCTTCAAGGTTTCCAAAGTGGAAATATTGATCCTGCTCATAGCCGTCACACTGGTCATCACAGCCGAGTTGATCAACACAGCGCTGGAATCGGCCGTGGACGCGACGACCAACTATTACCACCCGCTTGTTAAAATTGCCAAAAATACGGCGGCAGCCGCTGTTTTGGTTACTGCCATCAACGCGGTCAGCATCGGCGTCCTGGTTTTCTGGACGCCGATCACGCAGATGACCTATGGCGGAATCGTCCTGATTAAGACTTCAAGCCCGTATTTTGCCTTCGCAATCCTCGGGATCGTGACCTTCCTGGTTCTCTATATCAAAGCTCATGTCGGTGACGGCACCCCGCTGCGCGGCGGCATGCCATCAGGCCATACGGCCATTGCCTTCGCGCTGGCCACGATGATGAGCTACGTGACAGAGAATCCGATTGTGGTCACATTGTCCTTTATCATGGCAGTTGTCGTGGCACAAAGCCGGATTGATACCCGCGTTCATACCTTCTGGGAGGTTTTCGCGGGTGCGCTGCTTGGCTTTGCCAGCACCCTGCTCCTGTTCCGTCTGTTCGGCTTCTAGAGCCTCAGATGGTCAAGTCGAAGGAAGAGTGGCGGCACGCCGTGAGCGATGCCTGCCAGCTTCTGGAGCGGCCCTGACGCCATCAGTCACCGGTTTGCCACTGTTAATTCAGACACATCATTTTCAACATCAGAAAGGATTGATTTCATGGAAATAAAGATACAAGAATTGATTGACCTGGCTCTTGCGAAAAAAGAGAAGGCTTATGTGCCGTATTCTCAGTTTTCGGTAGGGTCGGCAGTCCAGACCGAATCCGGGGAGCTGGTCGGAGGGTTTAACATTGAGAATGCCTCTTATGGTGCCACCAACTGCGCGGAGCGCACCGCCATTTTCTGCGCACTGCAGGGGGGAGCTAAAAAAATCAAAGCCCTGGCAGTCACTGGCGATCCTGAAAACTACACCTATCCCTGCGGGATCTGCCGTCAGGTAATGGCTGAATTCGGGGATCCAGACATGGTTGTCATTGTTGCCAAAAACCGCTCGGAATATCATCTTCATACCCTGGGGGAGATTCTTCCCGGGGCGTTCACCAAACAGGATCTGGAAGGCAGGGAAGACCATGTTTAAATCTGGCTATGTTACGATCATCGGACGGCCCAATGTGGGCAAATCAACTCTCCTCAACAACCTGATGGGCGAGAAGCTGGCCATTGTGTCCAGTAAGCCTCAGACAACCCGTACCACCATGCAGGCCATCTATAACGACAACGATTCTCAGATCATCTTCGTAGATACTCCTGGAATGCACAAACCAAAGCACAAGCTGGGAGAATACATGGTCAACCGGGCGACGGATTCCACCAATGAAGTGGACTTGATTCTCTTTCTGACCGATTCGGATGAACCCGGTCCGGGAGACGAATTCATCATTGAAATGATGAAACACCGCTCCGCGCCCAAATTCCTGGTCATCAACAAAATGGATGAAAAGAAACCGGAAAATCTGGCCCAGACTCTGCTGGCTTATCAGAAACTGGCTGATTTCAACGAAATGATCCCAATCAGCGCGCTGCACGGAAAAAATGTCACCCGGCTGATGGACCTGATGAAAAAATACCTTCCGGAAGGGCCGGCCTACTATCCCAAAGATATTATGGCCGATGTCCAGGAAAAGTTCATTGTGGCTGAGACTGTCCGTGAAAAGGCTCTGCGCCTGCTCAATGAGGAAGTACCGCACGGCATCGCCGTCAATGTCACTTCCATGAAGGAACGGCCGGATGGCACCCTGGATATTGAAGTGGATATTGTGACTGAAAAAGAATCCCATAAACCCATTATTATCGGTCGCGGCGGGCAGACGCTGAAAAAAATCGGAATGTACGCCCGGCAAGATCTGGAACATTTCTTCCGCACGAAAGTCAACCTGAAGGCATTTGTCAAAGTCAGGAAGGACTGGCGGGACAATCCGGGTTTCCTGGCTGAATACGGCTATAAAAAAGGCAAGTAGCCATGAACCTGGTCAAGACCCGGGGCGTAATCCTGAATACCATGGAGTACAAGGAAAAAGACCGCCTGCTCCATGTCTTCACCCTCGAGTACGGTAAAATCTCCGTCCTGGCCCGCGGGACTCGCGGCACCAAGGGGCGGTTTCAGGCGGCGGCACAGCCCATGATGCTGTGTGACTTTGTACTGTTTCCGGGCAAGAGTCTCTATCAGCTGAACGAAGCGGTTGTCATCCACTCGTTTTCGCACGTGAAAACTGATTTTGACCGGATTGCCTATGGCAGCTACTTTCTGGAACTGACCGATATCGCCATGCCCGATCATGAAGTCAATGAACGATTCTTTCTCGATCTGATGAAGGCAATGTATCTTCTGGATCAGCCCGGCATTGCGGTGGAACAGCTGGCCCGAGCCTTCGAAATGAAGACTCTGGTGCGCACCGGAAACCTGCCGGACCCGGCTCTGGCACAGGGGATGCCCGAATCGGCCCGACTGCTGATTCGAAACCTTCTGAACAAGCCTCTCGAGGAGATGATGCAGCAGGTGTGTGAAGCGGCGGATCTGGCCATCGCCGGTCAGCTGACGAAACAGCTGCTGGATGAAAACTTTCAGCGCAAGCCAAAGAGTCTGGAAATACTTCAGTCATCCTATTAAGGAGAGTATCGATAAAATAATCTACAGGAGAGCTTAGCATGGATAACAAAGATTTGATGGAACTCATCGATGAAATCAAGAAACGTCTCCGTGTCTCATATGAAGATGCCAAGGCCGCCCTGGAGCGGAATCAGTTTAATCTCGTGGAAGCCCTGGATGATCTGGAGGAACGCTCCGGCATTCCGATCAGGGAGAAGGTCGAGGAGACCGGAGCCAGATTGACCGGACCGACCGTGACTTTCCGCCGCGGAGGACAAGATCTCGTTACAGTGCCGGCAGTCGTTGTCCTGGCCATCACTCTGATCGGCCTGAAGCGCCCTAAACTGCTGCTGGGTGCCGGGGCAGCACTCCTTCTGTCCGGAACGGATGCAGCGCTTACCTGTCAGGGGAGGGAAGTCAGCCTCCATGAATCAGTCTTTCGCCGTTCTCGTAAGGCAGCGGCCAGTGTTCAGGAGATGAGAGAACGGCTGGATGACCGCCTGCAGGACATGAAAGATCAGGCATTCCAGAAAGAGGGACCCAGTCACGGGGACCGATACTTTACCATCAAGCTGTAAAACATTGTCATCACAAGCTATATCTAAGGCAACCTACCCACGAGCTGTTTTCGGGGACGGTTGCCTTTTGTGATCCGTCTTGAACCTCCGGTCCAAGGATATTCAGTCCTGAACATCCAGAATCGAAAAACCGGTCTTGAAATAACGATTTTTGATGAGAGATTATTTTGAGAGAGATTATTCTGATGAATGTCAGGACTTCCGGGGACAGACCCGCGAAGACCTGTGGAAATTGGACGGGGAAAGCAGAAAGTTCAGTGTTCGCGATGAGACTTCATGTGGGAGGTCCTTCGGACAGAAAGCCACAGAGATTACGCGGGACGCGATGACAGGAATTCATTTGGATCGATGCGGTGGAGCTGGAACATTCCATTCTGAAGAGAAAATGACAGTTCATCATAAAATGGGCAAGGTATCAAAAAATTGCCAACTGAGCTGTCAAAAATCGAAAAAAACTAAAAAATGAAAACGTATCAGCGGTGAAACTAAAATAATATCATAAACGACCCCATCAATCCGTGAATAATCGTTAAACTTGATTAATCCTGTGGGAATTCATGGTATAATTTGTGGTGGATTGTGGACTTTAATGAGTCCATGTTAGGCATTCATCAATCACTCTGTTTCAGAGTAAAAATAAGTGAGGTAAGAGAATGGAAAACAAACAGTACGTATACCTTTTTACAGAAGGTAACGCCAAAATGAAAAACCTTCTCGGCGGCAAGGGCGCCAATCTGGCTGAAATGACCGGATTGGGGATCCCGATCCCCCAGGGGTTCACGGTAACAACGGAAGCTTGCAATAAGTACTACAATGACGGCCGAGTGCTGGCACAGGAAGTAAAAGAAGAGATCCGCAAAGCCATGGCAAACATTGAGGAAGTCACCGGAAAGACGTTCGGCGGACAGACCAATCCTCTCCTTGTTTCTGTACGTTCGGGAGCCAGAGCTTCCATGCCCGGCATGATGGATACCATCCTGAACCTGGGTCTGAATGACGAAACAGTTGAAGTACTGGCCCGTGAAACCGGAAATGAGCGCTTTGCTTATGACTCTTACAGAAGATTCATCCAGATGTTCGCGGACGTCGTTATGGAAATCGAAAAGAAAAACTTCGAACATATCATGGATCACATGAAAGAAGCCAAGGGAGTTCATCTCGATACCGAGCTGGATGCCAACGACTTAAAGGAACTGGTCAGAAAGTTCAAGGAATTCTACAGCCGCGCCAAGGGTCAGGAATTCCCGCAGGATCCGGAAGAGCAGCTGATTGAATCCGTCACTGCGGTTTTCCGTTCCTGGGACAATCCCAGAGCGAATGTCTACAGAAGACTCAATGACATTCCTTATTCCTGGGGTACAGCAGTCAACGTCCAGGCAATGGTCTTTGGAAACAAGGGCGAAACATCAGGAACTGGCGTTGCCTTCTCCAGAAACCCATCCACGGGCGAAGACAAGATTTTTGCTGAATACCTGATGAATGCTCAGGGCGAGGACGTTGTTGCCGGAATCCGGACACCGTTCCCCATCGAAGAACTTAATAAGCAGATGCCTGAAGTTTACCAGCAGTTTGTCTCCATCGTTGACACGCTGGAAAAACATTATCGCGATATGCAGGATATGGAATTTACCATTGAAGAAGGCAAACTCTACTTCCTGCAGACCAGAAACGGCAAGAGAACTGCGCAGGCAGCACTCAAGATTGCGGTTGACCTGGTTGAAGAAGGACTCAACACGAAGGAAGAAGCACTCCTTAAGGTTGATCCCAAGCAGCTTGACACCCTTCTCCACCCGGCTTTCGATGAAGCTGCGATGCAGAATGCTCAGGTTATTGCACAGGGTCTGCCGGCTTCTCCCGGAGCCGCTACCGGAAAGATCGCATTCACTGCGGCTGAAGCCAAGGAACGTGTAGAAAAAGGCGAAAAGGTTATCTTGGTTCGTCTTGAGACTTCACCCGAGGATATCGAAGGCATGATTGCCGCTGAAGGAATTCTGACCGTTCGCGGCGGAATGACTTCTCATGCAGCGGTTGTTGCCAGAGGTATGGGAACCTGCTGCGTAGCCGGCTGTGGTTCCATTGTTGTCAACGAAGCCAACCGTACGGTTAAGGCTGGCGACAAGCTTTATACCGATCAGGATTACATCTCCCTGGACGGATCCACCGGAAATGTCTATGGCGCGCAGATTGCAACCGTTGATCCGGAAATCTCCGGTGATTTCGGAACCTTTATGAGCTGGGCTGATGAAGTTCGTGTTCTCAAGGTTCGCACCAATTCCGATACACCCCACGACACCGAGCAGGCTGTCCGCTTCGGAGCGGAAGGAATCGGTCTGACCCGTACCGAGCACATGTTCTTCGGCGAAGATCGGATTCCGGCAATGCGCGAAATGATCGTTTCCCGTACTGTGGAAGCCAGAAAGAAAGCCCTGGACAAAATCCTGCCGATGCAGAAAGCAGACTTCAAGGGCATCTATGAGGCATTGGAAGGCCGCCCGGCAACCATCCGCTTCCTGGATCCACCACTGCATGAATTCCTGCCCACCCATGAATCAGACATCGTGGCGCTGGCAAAAGACATGGAGATGGAAGTACAGGAACTGAAGGATATCATCACTTCCCTTCATGAATTTAACCCGATGATGGGACACAGAGGATGCCGGTTGGCCGTTACCTATCCGGAAATCGCTGAAATGCAGACCAGAGCGATCATCGAAGCAGCTCTGGAAGTGCGTAAGGAAAAGGGCCTGAACATCGTTCCGGAACTCATGATTCCGTTGGTTGGCGAAGTCAAGGAAATGAAGTACATCAAGGATATCGTTGTCCGCACTGCTGATTCCATCATCAAACAGTCCGGAGAGGACATGAAGTACAGCGTTGGTACCATGATTGAAATCCCAAGAGCCGCCATCACGGCTGATGAGATTGCCCGGGAAGCTGAATTCTTCTCCTTCGGTACAAATGACCTGACTCAGATGACCTTCGGATTCTCCAGAGATGATGCCGGCAACTTCCTGAAGGATTACTATGAAAAGAAAATTTACGAATTTGATCCTTTCCAGAAAGTAGACCAGACCGGAGTTGGCCGTCTCGTAGAGATCGCTGTTGAGCTGGGCCGCAAGACCAGACCGGACATCAAGCTTGGCGTTTGCGGAGAACACGGCGGAGATCCATCTTCCGTTGAATTCTTCCACAAAACCGGACTTGACTATGTCTCCTGCTCACCGTTCCGTGTACCGCTTGCCAGACTGGCTGCTGCACAGGCGCAGATCAAGTTCCCCAGAGAAAAGAAATAACTGAAACCAATCAGTTCTAATCCATAAGATTCGCCGTCCCGGTACTGCAGAACCGGAACGGCGAATCTTTTTTCGTTGAGAAAAGGGACCTAATTCTTCAGGACCGGCAAACCATTGTTCTGAGGCTGACAAACCATTGTCTGGGAGGTATCGAGCTGTGATCCACTGCTCCAAATTGACCGGTCGGGGTGAGCTGTTTCAGGCGGAAGGAGGAACCGTTGTCGACTGCCTCTCTGGGGGATTTATCAAGATTTGCTGTGTTTCTGTCTGAATTAGCATATAATGAAAATAACTATCGATATTTCTGTGAATAAGAGGGCTCTCATGAAATTAACTTCCCGCTTCCAAAAATTAATGATCTTATTGACCTTACTGGTCTTCTTTACCGGATGTCAGCCGGCAGCCCCTATATCCTCATCCAGGCCCCCTGAGACCTCAGGCGGGTCTGCCTCGGCTCCGGGTTCAACTGGAGCGTCAGGGACCGCTACGGAGAGCTCTGGTGGATCCAGCCAGCCTGCCACGAAGACGCAGCCGACAGCCTGGTCAGAAGGGGACTTTCCCGATGGTTCAGTAATTGGCCGACGACTCCTGGGAACGATTGGGTCTCTGCACCCACATCAGGTCCGACTGTCCTCGGAAGAAGAGTTGGCCCGGTACCTGTATGGCTCACTGTTTGTGATGACGGTGAATTCCGTTTCAGGGGAAGCGACCGCGGCTCCTTACCACGCATCCGCGGAGATTGCGGCAGAGGATGCAACTCATTTTCTGATCAAGCTGCGCTCTGGCATGACTTTTTCAGATGGCAGCTCCATTACTGCTGACGACTACGCAGCCGCCATGCAGAGCCTGCTGGATCCGAAACAGGCATTGGATGCGGGAGCGCGATTTTTGACACAGCTGCCTATTTTGAATGGAAAATCATTTTTCAGCGGCAGCCTGTCATCTTACGCGCAGGTCGGATTCCAGGCGGTTGATGATTTGACGCTGCGGCTTACACTGGACCAGCCGATGAAAATTGATGAGATCCAGGTTCGCCTGACTACGCCTTTTCTGGTGCACTCCAGCCTGGACAAAGGCGATGGCTGGAAAGAGCTGATCTGCTCCGGACCCTATGTGATTGAGAATTACACCCCGGGAGCCGGGCTTCGCCTGAAGCGGCGGGAGGACCCAGCACTTGATCCGGTTCATGCGGCTTACTTTACTCAGGACTACCTCGTCTTGCGGATCTATGCATCCAGAACGCAGGCAATGGAAGCATTCCGGGCCGGGACTCTGGATCTTTTACCGGTGTCCGGGGCGAATTATAAGCAGTTGAAGAATGACCCGAACCTTCAGATTGCCCCATCCAGTACAGTCTGGGGAATCTATTTAAACCTGACATCCGAGAAGTCAGCTTTGCTCCGGGATCCGGACTTCCGTCAAACCCTGTACTTGGGAACAGACCGAACCGGAATCGCGGTCGGACTGTTCGGCAGTTATCGCTCCTGTTCCGGGTTTTTGGGACCGATTTCTAAAGTGGAACTTAACGGGAGGCGAACAGCCTTCCGCAAGACGGCCCAGGGCAAGAAAAATGTGGACCAGGCCAATGTCTTCGACCCCAATAAGGCAGGGACGATGGCAGAAGCTGTGATTGCCCGGTCAAAACCTGAAGAGCTGGAGCTACTGATTCCGGCTGGAGATGAGCAGATGCTGGCGATGGGGGAACTGTTGAAATCAGGCTGGGAACAGCTGTTTTCAGGGAAACTCACCATTCGAATCACTGCTCTGCCCTTGCAGCAGCTGTATGACCGGCTGCAGAAAGGCGAATATGATATGGGGTTTGGCGGAATGGGTCAGGATCCGCTGGATCCATGGAACTCCCTGGCAGCCTTTGGCAGTGCTTACCCCGGCAAACTGGATCGCTGGATGAACCAACGGTTTGACGACCTGCTGACAGCTTCGACCGGTAAAGGAACTGCCGATCCTGCGCTGCGCCTGAATCAGCTGGCCGAAATGGAATCCCTTCTGCTCAGGGATCTGCCCATGCTGCCCCTGTTTGTGGATGATACAGCCTGGCTGGTCAGCGACCGGGTGGAACTGCCGGCCGGGGAGTATGTCCCGGGCGTCGGGTTTGGCCTGGATCAGGCTGCTTTCAAAAAATAAACCGATAAAATCGGACGGTTGCGGTCATAATAGAACAAACCATTGTTGATGGGAGGGATGACATTGAACATCAGAGAACGGATTGAACACAATGAGAATCTGATTCTGATCCCCGAGGCGGTTCACTCCAGGGATTCTCTCGGGCGGGAGCGTCCGGAACCTCTGGATGACTTTCGGACCTGCTTCATGATCGACCGGGATCGGATCATCCACTCCAAATCCTTTCGCCGGCTCAAGCATAAGACTCAGGTCTACATTCGTTCTACGGGTGACCATTACCGGACTCGTCTGACCCATACCCTGGAAGTCAGTCAGATCGCCCGAACCATTGCCCGTGGGCTGGCGGTGAACGAGGATCTGGTGGAAGCCATTACCCTTGGTCATGATATCGGTCACGTGGCATTTGCACATAACGGGGAAGATATTCTCAACCAGCTGCTGCCTGGCGGATTTCGCCACTTTGAGCAGAGTGTCCGAGTGCTGACTCGCCTGGAACGGGATGGGAAGGGTTTGAACCTGACGCGGGAAGTCCTGGACGGTGTGCTGAAGCATTCAGGACTGGGCGGCAAGGTGGCTGTATCGAGTCTGGAAGCGCAGATTGCGAAATACGCGGATAAAATTGCCTACGTCAATCATGACATTGATGATTCCATACGGGCCGGGATGATGGATCCCGGAGATGTACCGCAGGAATTTCTGGATGTTCTGGGACCGACTCACTCCAGGCGGATTGACACCCTGGTGCGGGACTGCGTCACTGCTACCACCGCTGAGATCGCTCAGGGGAATTTGCTGGTTCGACTCAGTCCGGCGGTGGGGGATGCTCTCATCGGACTGCGCCGGTTCATGTTTGAGAATATCTATCTGGGTCCGGCTCAGACCAGGGAAAAGGATAAAGCGCAGTTCATCATCAGTAATCTGTTTGAGCATTATATGAGCCACGAAGAAGAACTCCCGACACTCTACCGGGAAATCATGGCTGAGGAAGGTCGGGAAAGAGCGGTGGCGGATTATATTGCCGGGATGACGGACGATTTTGCCACCTCGGTCTTCCAGCAGATTTTCATTCCTGGCTTCACACTTTAAATTGTCTGTGCTATAATATATATTTGGCGGGTTATACTATGTCGACGACCATCGGCACCGTCCGATGGCGCCTGGAGAACCATGAAATTCATACCGGAAGCAATTATCGAACAAATCAAAGAACAAAGTGACATCGTCGAAATCGTTCAGGAAAAAGTACGACTGAAGCGGACCGGAGCCAACTATACCGGTCTTTGTCCCTTTCATTCGGAAAAAACGCCGTCCTTCAGTGTGTCCAGAACCAAGCAGATTTATAAATGCTTCGGCTGCGGCGAAGGGGGTAATGTCTTCACGTTCTTGATGAAGACGCAGAATCTGACTTTTGATGAAGCGGTGCGTCATTTAGCCCAGCGTTCCGGCATCGAGATCCCGGAGGAGAACGAAGAGCAGGCCGACCAGAGGCAGGCTCGGGAAACCCTGGAAAACATCAACCGAACGGCCGCACGCTTCTATTTTGATCACCTGCGTCAGAATCCAGCCGCCAGAGATTATTTTCTGAGGCGGGGAATTACTCCGGAAACCATGACTCGCTTTGGGCTGGGGTATGCTCCGGATTCCTGGGATGCCCTTTACCGGCACTTGATTCAGAAAGGCTTTCAGGATGCCGATATCAAGGCCTCCGGTCTGATGTCCGGCATGGACCGGGGAAAATGCTATGACCGGTTTCGCAACCGGCTGATCTTTCCCGTATTCGATCCGAGGGGCCGCATCACCGGATTTGGCGCCAGAGTGCTGGACGATTCCAAGCCCAAGTACCTCAACTCACCCGAGACGCTGCTGTTCCATAAAGGAACCAACCTGTACGGCATGAACTTCTTCCTGAAGAAAATGGCCAGGGATGAAAGTACTCTGCTGATCGTAGAAGGCTACATGGACTGCATTGCGCTCCACCAGGCCGGAATTCATCAGGCCGTGGCTGCCCTGGGAACAGCGCTGACTCCGATTCAGGCCCGTCTGATGAAGCGATATGTCAAGCGCGTCATCACCGCCTTCGATGCCGATACGGCGGGTCAGCAGGCCACCCTGAGGGGACTGGAGATCCTGGTTCATGAAGGGTTTGAAGTCCGGATTCTTCTGATCCCGGACGGCAAAGATCCGGATGAGTACATCCGAACTCATGGCCGGGAAGCGTTTCTGAAACTGATGGAGAAAGCACTATCCCTGACCGAATTTCAGATCAATCTGGCCAAAGAAGGACTGGATCTTTCCCGGGAAGAGGACAAAGTAACTTATTTTAAGAATTTGGCACCGGTGCTGGAAAAGTTGACTGGGATCGAAAAGGATATCTGGGTTGGCAAGCTGGCCGATGAGACTGGTGTCTCCCGCGAAGCCATCTCGTCCATGGTTCATTCCGGCTACGACCGTAAGCTCTGGATGAGCTCGAGCCGTCCGGCCGGGTTTGTGGAATCGGGGCATCGCAAGGCTCAGCGTTACTTACTCAAACTGATGGCTCAGGGATATGACGAGGTAGGGCGAAATATCCAGGTCGAGGAGCTCACAGGACGGTCCCACCAGAAGATTTTCGAACTGCTGTTAGCATACGATGGAGACAATGCCAACGCATTTTTGATGTCGCAGCTGACTCAGGTGGAGGACCAGTCGGAATGGGCGCAGATCTATGGCATATCGGATCTGCCAGCGGATATTGAAGTGGATCGTTTGATTACGGACTATATCCGGACCGTTCGTTATTACAATTTAAAGGCAAGAAAAAATGCCATGGTAAAAGAAATTGAAGTCCTGGAAAAAGAAGGCAGACTGGCTGAGTCGTTGGAAGCAGTCCGCGAGCTTTTGGAGATCCAGAAGGAACTTGGAGGTAAATAGATGGTAGGCAGCATTAACAAAAAAATTGATTTGGACAAGGCAGAGGACATGGATCGGGATTTTCTCAATTCCATTGTCAATCGACTGCTGGACAAGGCGAAGAAGACTCATTCGCTCAACTACGCCGAAATCAATGATGAACTGGAAGATGTAGAAGTCACCCCGGCCCAGATCGAGCGGATCTATGAAGGGCTTGAAGCCATGGGGGTTGAAGTCATCCAGGAGAGCAAGGATGAGGAAACGGAAGAGGAAGAAGTCGATCTGTCTGTTCCGGAAGGAATTTCCATCGATGATCCGGTTCGGATGTACCTCAAGGAAATCGGAAAAGTATCGCTGCTGACCTCCGAGCAGGAAGTGGAGCTGGCCAAGCGGATTGAAGCCGGAGATGAAGTGGCCAAGCAGAAACTGGCGGAAGCCAACCTGAGACTGGTTGTTTCCATCGCCAAGCGCTACGTTGGGCGGGGAATGCAGTTCCTTGACCTGATTCAGGAAGGCAACCTGGGTCTGATCAAAGCGGTGGAGAAGTTTGACTTCACCAAGGGCTTTAAATTCTCAACCTACGCCACCTGGTGGATCCGGCAGGCAATTACCCGTGCCATTGCGGATCAGGCCAGAACCATCCGGATTCCGGTGCACATGGTGGAGACCATCAATAAGCTGATCCGGATTGAGCGACAGCTGATTCAGGAACTGGGCCGGGCTCCGCAGCCGGAAGAAATCGCCAAAATGATGGACATGCCGGCCGATAAGGTGCGGGAAATCATGAAAATCGCTCAGGAACCCGTTTCTCTGGAAACACCGATTGGTGAAGAAGAAGATTCCCATCTGGGGGACTTCATTGAGGACCATGACGCGCCGGCGCCGGCGGAGGCAGCTGCCTTCACCATGCTCAAGGAACAGCTCATGGGCGTGCTTGACACTCTGACACCACGGGAAGAAAAAGTGCTGCGCCTTCGGTTTGGCCTGGATGACGGTCGGGCCAGAACCTTGGAAGAGGTCGGCAAGGAGTTCAACGTAACTCGCGAGCGGATTCGGCAGATTGAAGCGAAAGCGCTGCGCAAACTGAGGCACCCATCGCGGTCCAAGAAGCTGAAGGATTACCTGGACTAGGTTCCAGCCGAAAAAGACTGCCTCCGGGCAGTCTTTTTTTAGCGGACACAATTCATTGATTTGAAACAATTGACGGGGCAGGGACCCCGGCCTGAAATGGTATAATGGAACAGCGGAGGGATCACCATGGAATACGTACCGGAGAAAAACAATATACGAATCTTTATCACGGCGGGGCTCATGTTTATTGACCTGGTCGTCATCGCTCTGTTCCTGATTGCCCATTCAGTCAGCATCAAAGGACTGTTAGTCTTTTTATTCCTCCTGCTAAATCTGTATGGAGGATATTTTCTCATCCTTCTGGGCTCGCTGAAGTTCCATTTATCGGCCGAGGAATTCGCAATTTCCGGAGCTTTTGACATGAAACGGACCCGGATTCCGGTCAGTGAAATCACCTGCTGGTCCCGGCGAATCACTTTGCTTGAAAATGTGGGAGCCAGTTTGCACACGGCTCGATTCGCTCTGGGGAAGGGGTTGGACAGCAACGGCGACTCTGCGGATTTGTTTATCACTTCTTCCAAGAAGGCGATTTTTCTGAAGACGAAACGGGGCAATTACGGTATTTCTCCGGAGCTGGCCGACGAATTCATTGAACAGTTAAAAGAACTGGGCATTCCCCAAATGTTTGGGAATGAACGATCCTATATGAAATCAGATGACAATCAGGGACGATCTCCGCTGAATCAGCTGATGCTGTACGGCATTCTGCTCACGGTCATCCTGCTGCTGCTGCCGGTACTGATGTATCTGATGAACCTCCTGCCGGCCTGGATTCCTCAGGGAATGAACCGGTACATTACTCAAAATGCCTACCTGGAAACCGTCATTACGAAAGGGCTGCTGGTTTTACTGCTGAATCTGATGTCGTATGGCATCGTCGTTCTGCTCTCCACCTCTCAGGGCAAGTTCTATTATCGGATTATGTATGTGCCGTTGGCTATGGTTGTTACATTGCTGTTCCTGGAGATCAACACCCACCTGAATATTCTGCTTAATTTCTAATGAGAGTCTGCGGAAAACCAGCTGAATGTCTGTTCAACTGCGGTCGACCGAAGTGACGGCTGCTCATCCAGCAAACAGAGCAAAAATTAAAATAACCAGATTCAGAGCTAACCGGAAGAGCTGAGCTCACGGTTGATTGGCCTAACAGAGCACACAGCAAACTGGCAGAGTCGAGCTCACGGTTGACCGGCAGAACAGGGACTTGGAATGAATCCCTGATTAACTTATGAATTAAAATACACTTGAAAGTAGAGATAGAATGAAATTATCTGTGCGTTTGCAAAAAATCGTTGAAATAATACCAGCCTGTCCGGTGATCGCTGACATCGGAACAGACCATGGCTATGTTCCCTGTGAATTGCTGCTGCAGGGGAAGGTGCAGCGGGCCATAGCTGCTGACATCAATCAGAAGCCACTGGATAAAGCGAAAAGAACGGCTCAGGGTCAAGGATGCATTGATCGGATGGATTTCCGTCTGGGTTCGGGTCTGGCGGTGCTGTCACCGGGTGAAGTCCAGGGAGCTGTTCTGGCCGGTATGGGTGGAGAACTGATCAAGGATCTCCTTGCGAACTCCCCGGAGGTGGTTCAGGCGCTGGATTTTCTGGTGTTGCAGCCGGCTCAGAATCCGGAAGTCCTCCGAAAATATCTTTACAGCGGAGATTACCGGATTCTAAGTGAAGATTTGGTGAGAGAAAGTGACGGGCGGTTCTACGAGTATTTCCTGGTGTCTCCGCAGCCGGATCTCAGTCTGTGTGACCTGACCGATTTTGACCACCTGATCAGTCCTGTTTTGAAAGCTGAACACCATCCGCTGCTGCCGGAGTTCCTGCGCGCCAAGATGGAGGAGATTTCCCAGATCCAATCCAAATTGAATCTGAGCTATCCCTCTTCCCAAAAGAAATTTGAGGAATTGAATGATCAGAAAAATCGCTATGAGGAGGTGCTGATATGGCTGTCAAACTAATGGATCTAATCGGCCTGATCGAGACGATGGCACCCCTGAACTTGAAAGAAGCCTGGGACAATCCTGGTCTGGCAGTAGGGGATCCGTCCCAAATGATCGAGCGGGTTCTGGTCGGAATGGACGTTACCCTGGAACTGCTTCAGGAGGCTGAAACGGTGGGTGCCCAGCTTGTTCTGACTCACCATCCGCTTCTGTTTCAGCGACCGGACTCCATTACTCCACAAACCCTTGCCGGCCGGAAAATTCTGGAACTGGTTCGCAGCGGGCGCAGCGCGTATTCCGCCCATACCAACCTGGATGTGGCCAAGGAGGGAATGAATGATCGCCTGATGCAGCTGTTAGGCTTTACAGACTGGAAGATACTAAGCAGTGCCGATGGAGTAACCGGTATTGGGCGAATCTGTGATGTGGAGGGGCTGACCCTGGGCGAGCTTTCGCTGCGCGCGGCACGAGCTTTGGACTTGTCTTCAGTCCGGACTTGCGGGGATCCTTCTGCCCGAATTCGACGGGTAGCCGTCATCAATGGCAGCGGGGCTGATATGATTCAGGAGGCAGCCGCTCAGGCAGCAGACTGCGTAATTACCGCGGACACAAAATATCATGAAGTGCTCGACGCGGCAGAAGCGGGGATTGCCATCATTGATCCAGGGCATTTTGCATCGGAGTGGAAAGTCTTTCAACTGATCATGCAGGACGTTGCCCAGCACGCCCAACAGGAGCTGGGGAATGTGGAATTTATTATTTCCCGTACCGCCCGTGATCCCTACCGCACCATATCAGCAGGGGTCGAACCAGAAATGGCAGAGGGTTAAATAGACGGGGCGAAGGTTGATTTATCTTCGGATATTTGGTAATATAAGGAGTACTGAGTAAGCCAGATGATCGCTGCTATTGAAAAATAGAAGAGGAAAGTCCGAGCTCCGCAGGGCAGGGTGCTGGTTAACTCCCAGTGAGGGTGACCTTAAGGAAAGTGCAACAGAGAGATACCGCTGACAATTTTGTCAGTAAGGGTGGAAAGGCGAGGTAAGAGCTCACCAGCATATTGGCGACTTTATGGCTATGTAAACCCCACCTGGTGCAAGGCCGAATAGGGGGACAGATGGAGCGGCCCGTTCCGTCCCCGGGTGTGCCGCTTGAACTTGTGAGAAATCACAGGTCTAGACAGATGATCATCAAATACAGAACTCGGCTTACAGACTTACTCAGGACTTAATCAGCGTAAGCTGATCAAGGAAAACGGATTGCAGAAGAAACCCTTCTGCAATCCGTTTTTTCTTGATTCTTAGAAAATTTTCAATGAAATTCCGGTGAGAACAGCACTGGCGCCCCGTGAAACAGGCTTCCCGGAAAGGGAGATTGGCGGTTCTCCAGCCGATTCCATCGTTTTTTTAACTGAGAATGGGACCATTCAGCCTGGATTATAGTAAAATAAAGGAAAGATCTGATCAAGAGACCGAAAGGAATTACAATGAACAAGGAAAATCAAGCAGAAACGCGGAAAGATCCGCCCCCTAAAAGACGTCTGTTTTATGTACTGATTGGATTATTTTCCAGTATAGTCTTCTACCTGCTCTATATGTCAGTGACTCTATGGGTATCCCCCTGAACTTCTACTCAGGGATTTCAGTCCGTTTGAGTACAGCAAGGGCGCAGACTGGAAGGCCATTCAGACAGTTTCAGCGCAGGATTGACCAGAATAAAAATGAACGAGGTGCGATAAAAAATGAGAATGCTTGTAAAATATACCGCTTTTATTGATATGGACCAGGATGGTCAGGAAACCGACCGCAGCTATTACTTATCCTTTATTAACAAAGACGATGTGATGGATCTCCCATTTGATTCACTGGAAGAATTGAAGGAAAAGTGCGATTCGGTGCATCTGGCTGAGTATATTAAGTCTGGAGAATTCAAAGAAAAGGCCGAATCCTATGAGGATTTCAGGGAGTTTTTCCAGGGCGTCGATACCCTGGTTCTTTATGACAAATCGATCGCGGCGGACTTTTCGGTTCTGCAGGAACAATGAAGCCGATTGCTCGCAGCGTGGCCAGGGGCATCTTTTTGCCTTTCGCTGCGCTGATTCTTTTTTCGGTCTATCAACGAACTGGGGCCAATGGAGCAATTGATTCATACTATACGAATGGTATCTCAAAAGCGATTCTGCTGGTTCTCTCAGCCCTGACATCCTGGCTGCCTTTTTCCCTGGCAGAATTCTTTGTTCTGGGAATCGTTCTCCTGTTTATCATGTTCTTCGTGTCAGGAATCCGTTCAGTCATGAAGGGGACAGATCGCATTCGCGCTCTCACCCGGATCACAGATCTGATCGCCTTGCTTGTGATCGGATTCCTGCTCATATGGGGATTCAATTACCGGGCCTTGGGACTTTCCGCCGCAGTTGGCATATCTCCGGTACAAGGGGATGCTGTCCAGCTGAAGCGGCTTGGCTTGGATCTGGTTGAGCAGGCCAAAACAGAACGGGCTCTGACGGGATTGAAGGATACCGAAGTGTTCCATTATACGGGGGATCTGCACCAAGCCAGTTTGGCTGCGTATGAGACGATGGCCGAGGACTATCCGGCATTTCTTCAGCCAAAGGGAAGGGTAAAACCACTCGCCACCAGTCGCTGGTTCAGCCAGATGGGAATCTCAGGCATCTTTTTTCCCTACACCGGCGAAGCAAATTATAATAAGGATCAGCCGATGCTGCTAATTCCCTCGACGATTCTCCATGAACTGGCCCATCTGAAAGGCATTGCCCGGGAAGAGGAAGCGAATTTCCTGGCTTATTTTGCCTCGCGTTCCAGTGATGACATGGCCCTGCGCTATTCATCAACCATGCTGGCGCTGATCAATACCATGAACCGGCTGACCGCACAGGATCCAGCCGCTGCCCGGGAAGTATATGAGAGATACTCGGAGGGAATGCTACTGGATCTGGCCGACTATGATGCATATTGGGATCGGTTTGAGGGTCCGATCCAGGAGCAGGCTGAAGCGGTGAATGACCAGTACCTGAAGAGCAATGGTCAGGAGACTGGCGTTCAAAGCTATGAAGACATGGTATCATTCCTATTGGATTTCTGGGAAAAAGACAACAGAAACTAGTTTACTCCATATCACTTAATTACATACTAAATAATATGTTAATATTTAAGAGGGTTTTTCTATTAACCACATGCTGAGACTAAGAAGGAGTCATGAGATGAATCGAATTATTGTCGCCGGAGGATGTTTTTGGGGTGTTGAAGCTTACTTTAAGAAAAAATCGTTTGTAGTCGACTCAACGGTTGGCTATGTGAACTCCAAAGTAGAGCAGCCGGATTACAAGCTGGTTTGCACCGGAACAACCGGAGCTGCCGAAGCAGTTGAAATTATGTATGAGGGAGATTTGACCAAAGTCCTTGAAACGCTGTTTCATATCATTGATCCCACGATTATAAACCGTCAGGGACATGATGTTGGTTCACAATATCGCACGGGGATTTACTATGAGACGGAGCATGATCAGAAGCTGATTCTCCGCTTCATTGAATCGATCCAGGGCAGCTATGCCAAACCTATCGTAACGGAAGTGATGCCCCTTGAAAACTTTTGGCCGGCAGAAGCCTATCATCAGGACTATCTCGAAAAAAATCCTGGCGGCTACTGTCATATTGACTTGAACAGCTAAAAAGAGATCCGGACTGATGAATAGTTTCAGATGAAATCTTCTTGACTCATGTAGCTCTGTATCTACTGCCAAGGCAACGTTTCATTGTACAACGGATAAGAGTCAACAAAATAAGATGAAAAAATTCGGGGGAATTCCCCGGATTTTTTCTTTTCATTTTGAATCAAAGAAAACACAAGTCTGAAATTATGGATTTGCTTTCATGGCTGAGTGATCCTTGCCCTGAAAGCTTTACCCCTTAGAATTTGAATGATATGTGAAGAGAGGATATCGACTGACTGAAGGTTTATGAGTCAATACGAGCTCGCCTGCTTTATACTCACTTCACAACTCAATCGTAAGATACAACTTGTGCAGAAGGTTTCAGCATGGAGAGGTAAAAATATGAAAAAAATCCAAATGAAAATACTGTCGCTGGCATTAGGTGCCGGAATCCTGTTAACCTCATTTCCGGGTTATCAGGCCCTATCAGCAGAACCGGAATCAGCGATTGATCAGACAAAGAAACAGATCATGACGATGACGGATTCGATTCATCAGAAAGAAGATAAAATAACGGAGTTATCAGATGCCATTACGATGGTGGGCGAGAACATTTCAAAGAACGAACAGGACATCACCGGATTAAACGGACAGATCGAGGCAACTCATCTTGAAATTGAAGATGCCCAGGGTGACTTGTCGGATAAAGAAGCACTATATGGCAAACGGCTGCGGGAAGTTTACAAGAATGGAAATACCTCTGTTTTAGGAACAATCCTCGGTGCCAGGAATCTGTCTGATTTGCTGCTTCGATTCAAGGCGGTGGATAACATTGCCAGGCACGATAAAGAGCTGATTGATTCCATCGAAGCACTTAAGCGGACACTGGAAGAAAAGAGAAATCAACTGGAAGAGACTCGGACGAGATTGGAAACAGCTACCCAGGATCTTAAAAACAATCAGAACCAGCTGTCACAAAACAAACAGGATCAGGAACAGGAACTGAATGCGCTGAAGACGGAGAAGTCAAAGCTGCGCGAATTGCTGATGAGTCAGGAAGTAGCACTATTTGAAGAGATCCAGCGCATCCTGAATTCCAAGGACAGCACAGAAGAAGAGATTAACGACGCGCTGGCGATCCTTGAGACCATCCAGGCGCAGGTTTCTACTGCAGAAGCTGTGGAGCTGGGAAGACAGCTTGAGTCCCAAGGCAGGGAACTGTCACAGAAGCTGGCAATAGCCCGTGAAGAAGCGGAGCGACTGGCCAGAGAAAAAGAAGAAGCCGAACGTAAAGCCCGTGAACTGGAGCGTCAGAAGAAACTGGACGAAGCCAGACAGGCCAAGGAAGAGGCTGCCCGGAAGGAAAAGGAACGCCTGGAGGCTGAGGCCAGAGCGGACGCGTTGGAAAGTGAAAAAGACAAGCAGGAAGACGCTGCTGAAAAACTGGCCGCTGAAGAAGCTCAGGTTAAGGAAGCCGCCGATCAGGCGAAAGAAATTGCCGATCAGAATTCAGGTTCCTCCTCGGAGAACAATCTGACGTTCTATCTCTCGTTTTACACAGACCTGCCCGAAGAAAACGGCGGCTGGACCATCACGGCGACAGGCGATAAATTGGTTTACGGAGTGGTTGCCAACAATGTCTGGCCGCTCTACACGAAAATTTACCTGGAAGGCTGGGGGACAATGACCGTGAAAGACCGGGGCGGTTCTCACTTCTATAACCGTTATCGACTGGATGTCTTTATTCCCAGAAAATCGGGAGAAACCAATACCCAGTATAAAGCTCGAATTTCAAATCTTGGCCGTCAGACAGCCAAGGGTCGAATCGTAAAATAGAGAAAAACCGGATGTAAATCCGGTTTTTCTCATATAATGAAATAGAAACAGATATGATAAACTGTAATTGGCTCAGTCGATGATAGCGGCTTTGGAAGATTTTGGCTGGTATTTTCCCGATCCCAACGGAGGTCAGTCCGGCTTTGCCTGACTTCTGCAGCATGGGTTAGTCAGGTCAATGAATGGAAAGAACAGCGGAAGGAAGCGAAACATGAATTTTTATGATATCGGATCCCTGGATCCACAGCAAAAAGAAGTCTTGTTCCGGGAGCGTTATCCTGGAAAAATTAAAAACGCCGGGAAAAAGCATCCGGTCGTTGATAAAGTACTGGCATTGAATAAGAACACAAAACCAAATCCAGAGCGGCTGGCTGCTTTGGGCGGTATCTGGGCCATGAATCTGGCACAAAGATATGAAGTTCCGATCAAGTACCTGCTGATCTGTCCCGACCAGCTGAAAACTATTGAGAGTCAGCAGTTGATCCATTGGTTCATCGAACGGGCAGAAGAAACATTCCTGATCTCTGAACGAGTGTTCAGCACATTGGTGGAAACTGAAAATGGCCAGGGCATCATGGGTGTTTTCTACCTGAACTTTATGGATCTGGCAAACTTTGAACCGGCAGAAAACTCTCTGGTTCTTGTTCTGGATGGTCTGGAAATCCCCGGAAACGTCGGAACGATTCTTCGCTCCGCGGAGGCGACTGGTACCCAGGGAGTCTTTCTGAGCAATCGAAAAGTGCGTCTGAACCATCCCAAACTCCTGAGGAGCAGTATGGGGTCTGTCTTCAAGGTGCCGGTGATTGAGGCTCCGGATCCACCGGAACTGATACGCCAGCTCCTGAGCTGGGGATATCGAATCATACTGGCAGACACAGACAGTCCGAATAAGTACTATGACCTGGATTATGTGGGCAAAGTCGCCTTGGTCATGGGCGCGGAAAAGTATGGCATCAGTGACTGGTTTTACAAAGCGCCTCATGAGGATGTGATGATCCCCATGCTGGGAGATATGGACTCCCTGAATGTTGGTGTTGCGACTACTATATTGCTGTATGAAGCTGCAATGAAAAACAAGGGGTTTTTGAAACGCTTCTGTTGTGAACATATAATGGGGTAGCCTAATAAATAAAAGCGGAAGTTATGCAAAATGGTGCATAACTTCCGCTTTTATACGTCATAATGCATTAACAAAAATTTAACGACAATCATTTAACTGAAATGAATATTCCATCTATTTCAAAAATAACCATTATAAGGGTTCACTAATTGGAATCATGGAAAAATGTTGAAAGAAAAGGCGGTTAAAAACTTCAAAACGACAATAGGTGTGGACTGATGCACTCTGTGTCCCAATTGAATAATACGTAAATAACATACACTGATTTTTCGATGGTTTCTTAACAGATAGCCAAAAGTATATTTATGCGACTGCTCGTCGATTGCTCGCATAAAATTTTATAGTTTCTCGAGAATCCCGGATAATGACTATAGGCTTCAACGGCATGGGGTGGGCTTCTGCTTTTATCGGAGGCTGGTTCGAAGTTCAAAGAGGCTGGTCGCTTTATACAGGATCATTTAGCAGGTTCAGGGAGACTAAGCGTTTTTCCAAGGAATGCGCCAGCCCTTTGAAGAGATTGGGTTGGAAAGTTGCAGACAATTTCCATACAAAATGCTTGTACAGTGACTCGAAATGAAATCACCACTTACCAGGAAAAAATGACCAACAGGACACATTGACGCGAAAGGAGAAGGACTTAGTCATCCATCATGAACTCAAACCGTTCCCTGATGGATGGGGCGCTGTCCGATAATGATGAAATTCACAAACGAAGAGTTGATTCGAAAGATCCGTGAGGGAAATGAGGCTATGAAAGTCGAATTATTAGAGAACAATCGGGGAATGATCTATAAAATCATGGGGGAGTTTGGCTATCTGCTGCGGAATGAGGATAATAAGGATGATCTGTTTCAGGCTGGGTGCCTGGGCCTCATGAAGGCTCTTAACCGCTTTGATTTCAAGTTTAATACGTTGTTCAGCACCTTTGCCTACCGCTATATCCATGGTGAAATAGTTCGGCTGGCGGATGCCATCATGCATACGGATTCCACCTATACGGACTTATTCGGAAGTCAGGATTCTGATATGGTGGCGGAAGAAATCGCGGAATTTGTCCACCGTTCGGTCTCGGGGGACTTTAGCCCGGATCGACTGGAAAATGAAGTGGTAAACCGAGAAACGCTTCGAAAATGTCTGAAGCATGTGACTCCTCGTCAGCGTCTGGTTTTATTATACCGGTATTACATGGACATGACCCAGGCAGACATCGGAAAGCTGCTGGGCATGCATCAGGTCGATGTCAGTCGGGAGGAAAAAAGAGCGAAGACCCGCCTGCGACTGCTGTTTGGGGAAAAGCATTGCGGGATTTACTGATCCTGGTCATCGCTCAAATTTGTGGCATCATAACCGCCTATGCTGGTACGAATATTGAATGGATTCTTGGCCTATTTCTGATTCTCGGCCTGGTCTGGGCTGTTATGAACGCTAAGAAGGGTTCTTTCTGCCTGATGATTGTTGGGCTGCTCATGGGCATGACAACCAGCTGGATGTATCAACAAATGGACCTTGAGGTATATAGTAATAATAATTATGTTAATAAAATAGAAGGCACATATACCAGATCACTGGGAATGACGGACTATTTTCAATACCATGGCCGCATTGTATCCGTCCGGCAAAGACGTAAAAAATCCGAAGACCCCCTGCAGCATGGGGAAGTATGTTCGCTGGAAGGTCATTTTCATAAAACGCCCTATCAGTTAACCGGAGTTTTATTTGAATGTGAGGCGGCCAGGATCGAGCCAGATCCTGATAGTTTTTCCTTCCTCAGACTGTTTGATCAGTGGAAAATCAGTGTGTCTGATCGGATGAAGGCATCCTTTGGTGCGGAGGAGGGAGCGTTGGCTTCTTCGCTGGTTCTTGGGCTCAAGGATCCGCTTCTGTCGGAGCGCAGCAGCACGCTCCAGTTTCTTGGCATCATCCACATCCTGTCGATTTCTGGATTCCATGTGAACCTTCTGGAGATGCTGCTTGATCGAATTCGACTAAAGCGCATAAGTTTCTGGCTGATTTTGCTCTATGCCTGTCTGATTGGCAGTGTTCCGGCCTGGCGGGCTTGTCTTATGAAAGGTTCCAAGACTGCTGCCCGGATGGTTCGGCGGGACAGCGATGGATTCAACCAGCTCCTTTTCTCTTGTCTCATCCTGCTTAGCCTGCGGCCGTACCTGCTGTTTGATACCAGTTTTCAGCTGACATATGCCGCGACTTTGGGATTGATCTGTCTGAATCGCCCCTTGCAGCATCTGTTCGTCTGGTTTCCACAGGGCCGTCTGAAGAACGGACTGCTGCTCAGTGCAGCTGCCATGATTCCCTGCATCCCTATTCTGTCTCGAATGTCATTTGACATCAATTTGGCGATGCTTCCGGCCAATCTGGTGCTGGTTCCGGTGTACAGCATCTTCTGCATTCTATCGTTCCTTGGGATTCCGGTCACTCTGCTGCCCTTCGATTTCCCTGGTCGACTGGTCGGAATTGGGATGAGCGTGTTGCTCCGTTTGATGAACTTTTCGGAATTTATCCTGTCCCAATGGCTCAGTCTGAGGGTTGCCTGGAGCGGGGCATATATCTTTTTATGGCTGGTGGTGTTTTCATGCCTGAGCGGCCGATACTGCATCAGCGCCAGGCGACGCGTGGCAGCGCTTCTTCTGTTTTACGGGTTGTTGTTTGTACTGGCTTTTTTGCCGGGAACAACAAAAGTTATTTTTCATCAGGCCATGGGTCAGGCCAGAATCGTGCTGCAGAAGGATCTGAGGCAGTATGAGTTTGTGACGGACAAGATGTTCAAGGAAAGAGTCCGCGAGCGCGTGATACTGGTGAAAGAGCCTCTGTCGGCAGGGACGATCCTCCTGGAGCCGGGTGATGTCTTTCCGCAGGTTTCGGCCGATGAGACAGCATTGGTTCCGGTCACTGATCCATCATCTGATATAATAGATGAAGAATACCTGTGGATCTTTCACCAGTGGATCCGATTGAAGTGAGGCCTATGTATTACAGTGATTTAAAAAAAGAGATTGATCAGGGCAAGCTGCGCCGCGCCTATGCTCTTTATGGCGAAGATGAAGGATTTATTAAAGAAGTTGTGGAGGCGATTCAGAAAAAAACTGGGATCGCTCCGAATGATATTTTTAACTATATTCGAATTGACGGACAGAAAGCGGAGCTGGCAGAACTGGAAGCTGCGCTGATGACGCTGCCTTTCATGGGGGAACGAAAAGTCGTCGAGGTGTTTCGGGCTGATTTTTTTACGGGCAATCAGGCCATGCGGGACTGGCAGGAAAAGATCAAGCTGATTTCCGGCTTTCTGGAAAATCCGCCAGAGGATACGCTTCTGCTGGTCTACTACATAACGGATCAGGATAAGAAAGATACGAAGATCAAAGCGCTTGAAAAAAAAGCTCACAAGACTGACGCCTTGGTAATGAAGATGCCTGTCCTGAAAAAGGAAAATGTTTCGGAATATCTGGAGGAATATTTTCGCGAGAAAGGAATGGAAATCTCCAGGCCCATGCTGACCTACATCCGGGAAAATTTTGAAGGCAACATTCTGCAACTTCGTCAGGAGCTCGATAAAATTTTAGCCTATGCGACCGGCCGTTCCATTGAAAAAAGCGATATTGACCGGCTGATGATCAAATCCGGGACACGCCACAAGTATGATCTGCTGGATATGGTTATGCAGGGAAAAGCCAGGGATGCGGTGCTTCTGTACAATGAACTGATCTATAAGCGAACCGAACCGCATGAGATCCTGGAAGTCTGCGGCTATCGCCTGAGAGAGGCCTACAACTATAAAATCCGGATCGCGGCAGGACTTCCGGTGAAAACCCTCATGGAGGAATTGAATGAGCGGATGCCTTGGCTGGTTGAAAAAAAGGTCGCCATGATTCGACCGATCAGTCTGACCCGACTCAATGCCATGTTCAAGCTCCTGGTTGATTCGGAAGAGCGGATGAAGGGAACACCAACCAATCCGGAGCGCGAGATCGAAATGCTGATTCTGGCTCTGGCAGGTACTGCCGGCATGTAGTGCTCCGTCCTGGAAGTCTGGGCGGCGCAAAGAACAATCTTCCCGAGAGCTCGAATCATATCAAAAAGGATGAGTCCGAATCGGCTCATCCTTTTTTCATATCAGGGAACAGGAAGCAGGGGGAGTAAGCCAAACTGGAAAATTCATGAATCAGCAAAAAATAAAAAAACCTCCGTGAAACGGGGGTTTTTATCCATGCAGTTTGACTAGCTGTACTACTTTGCTGCCTGGTTTTCTTTGTTCAACTTAGCTGCCAGTCTGGATTTCTTTCTGGCTGCAGCATTCTTATGGATAATACCCTTAGAAGCAGCTTTGTCCAGGGACTTAACAGCAGCCTGATAGAGAACTCCGGCAGTTTCTGCACTTTCGCTCACAGCTGCTTCAAACTTCTTCAAAGTCGTTTTCAAAGCAGATTTCTTGGACTTGTTCTGCAATGTTTTCTTTTCGGTAGTTGCAATCCGTTTGATTGATGATTTAATGTTTGCCACGTTTTCACCCCCTTAACCATTTCCTGGGTTTAATTTCCGTTTTTTAGACAACAGACAAATTATATCATCATGTCTGCTGAAATTCAACGGATTTCTCATGCATCGCAAAAATTAGTATAGTACAAATCCGAAATAATATCAAGGATATGATATAATTCTAATGTTAGAAAATGGGATAATTTTTTGTTCGACTGAGTCGAACCGTTTGAATAGGAGAAAAAAATGAGCAGAAGACAAAGCAACATCCGTAATTTTTCCATCGTCGCTCACATTGACCACGGCAAATCGACTCTGGCCGATCGCCTGATCGAAGCGACACAGACCCTGACGGAACGGGAAATGGCGGAGCAAATCCTGGATAACATGGATCTGGAGCGGGAACGGGGAATCACGATCAAGGCACAGGCTGTCCGTCTGATTTACCGCCGGGCAGACGGTGAAGAGTATTATCTGAATATGATCGACACACCGGGGCATGTAGACTTCAATTATGAAGTATCACGCTCCTTGCAGGCCTGCGAGGGAGCGATCCTGGTCGTTGACGCCACGCAGGGCATTCAGGCGCAGACTTTGGCGAACACTTACCTGGCCCTGGAAAACAATCTGGAGATTGTGCCGGTGATCAATAAAATGGATCTGGCCTCGGCGCGTCCGGAAGAAGCCATTCAGGAAATCGAAGACATCATCGGAATTGTTGCTCATGACGCTCCTCAGATCTCAGCCAAAACCGGTCTCAACATTGAACAGGTGCTGGAAGCAATTGTTGAAAAAGTTCCAGCTCCAACCGGCGATGAGAACGCGCCTTTGCGGGCATTGATCTTTGATTCCTATTACGATCCGTACCGCGGAGTAGTCGCTCATGTCCGAATCAAGGAAGGAACCGTCCGCCCGGGAGACAAGATCCGATTCATGGCCACGAAGAAAGAATACGACGTGACTGAACTTGGTGTCTTTACGCCGGGATATCTGCCCCTGGATGAGCTCAAGTCGGGCGATGTCGGATATATTACCGGCTCCATTAAAAATGTAAGAGATGCCCGTGTGGGCGATACCATTACGCTGGCCAATACTCCAGCTGAGACCGCTCTGCCGGGATACAAAAAGGCTGTCCCCATGGTTTTCTCCGGAATCTATCCGATGGATGGAGCCCGCTATGACGAACTGCGGGAAGCGCTGGAGAAACTGCAGATGAATGATGCAGCACTTGACTTCGAACCGGAAACCTCCGTTGCCCTGGGCTTTGGATTCCGCTGCGGATTCCTCGGGCTGCTCCACATGGAAATTATTCAGGAACGGATCGAACGGGAATTTGATCTGGATATCATCACTACCTCTCCCTCCGTTATTTACAAGGTCTTTCGAACGGACGGATCTGTAGTGGAAATCACCAACCCGACCAACCTGCCGTCGCCCAACGAAATCGACCACATGGAAGAACCCGTGGTTAAAGCAACGGTGATCACGCCCAGCGAATATGTCGGTTCCATCATGGATCTTTGCCAGGCCCGCCGCGGCGTATACCTAGGGATGGAGTATATCGAGCAGACCCGGGCACAGCTCAATTATATTCTTCCGCTCAATGAGATCATCTATGATTTCTTTGATACCCTGAAATCCAGAACCCGCGGCTACGCATCCCTGGATTACGAGCTGCACGGCTATCAGGAGACTAAGCTGGTCAAGCTGGATATCCTTCTGAACGGCGAAACGGTAGATGCTCTGTCCATGATCGTTCCGGAAGACCGGGCTTACCTCAAGGGACGAAACATCGCGGAGAAGCTGAAGGAAGTTATTCCCCGGCAGATGTTTGAAGTGCCCATCCAGGCGGCCATCGGCAGCAAAGTGATAGCCCGCGAGACCGTCAAGGCGATGCGTAAAGACGTTTTGGCCAAGTGTTATGGCGGAGACATCTCCCGGAAGAAGAAACTGCTCGAGAAGCAAAAGGAAGGAAAGAAACGGATGCGTCAGGTCGGATCCGTAGAAGTTCCGCAGGAAGCCTTTATGGCAGTCCTTAAGGTGGAGTAATGCCAGGCCTTTATATTCATATCCCGTTCTGCAAAAAGCGCTGTTACTACTGTGATTTCACCACTTATACCGGTTTGGAAGGGCTGATGCCCGATTATGTGAAAGCGCTGGAAAAAGAAGTCCGGCAGCAGATGCAGGGCAAGCAGGCTCAAACCATCTTCATCGGCGGGGGAACACCGACCAGCCTGGATGATGCCAGCTTTGCGCATCTGATGGCCATAGTGAAGTCTCAGATTACTTCACCGGAGCAGGAAGTTACGATGGAAGCCAATCCCGAGTCTCTGTCACTGACCAAGGTGCGCCTGATGAAAGAGGCTGGGATTAACCGGGTATCCATGGGGCTTCAGTCCACCGATGATCTGATTCTAAAAAACATCGGCCGCATACATGATTATGCGACATTTCTGAAAAGCTACAGCCTGCTTCGCCAGGAAGGGTTCACCAATCTGAGTTTTGATCTGATCACAGCACTTCCCGGACAGGACCAGAGCGTGATTTTGGATACCATCGAGAAAAGTCTGGCCCTGGCACCGGAACATGTGTCAGTATACAGCATGATCCTGGAAGAAGGGACTCCTTTCTACAAGAAAGTGGAGGAAGGGCAGCTTCAGCTGACCGATGACGAAACGGACCGTCAGTTTCAGGATCTGTTTCGCCAGCGTCTGGAAGAAGCCGGCTATCATCGCTATGAGATCTCAAACTATGCCAGGAACGGGCTGGAATGCCGCCACAATCTGAATTACTGGGATCTTGGGGAGTTCATTGGCTGCGGGGTGGCCGCTGCCGGTTTCAGCGAAGGATTGCGCTGGATCAACACGCCCTCAGTTTCGGAGTACATTCACGGAATCGAATCGGGCGAGGATGTTTCTGAGTCGGTCCATCGCAACAGCCGCGAAGATACGATGGAGGAATTCGTCTTCATGGGTCTGCGGAAAACAGCGGGAATTTCGATGGAGCAATTCTTCGAGCGCTTCGGCGAGTCCTTTGACTCGGTTTACCCCGGGGTGTGCGATCGTTTCATTGCCAACGGACTCATGGTCCGACAGGGCGATCGGCTGTACCTCACAACCCGCGGACTGGATTTGAGCAATTACATCCTGTCGGATTTCATCCTTACTTCTCCACAGGATTCGTAATGGCCAGGAAGACCAGGCAGATCTTGCGGATGTGGAATCAACCAGGAATGATTGAGACAATTCAGAAGGTGAACCTAAGGACGAATCGAGAAGACGAATCGAGAAGACAAATCGAGAAGACAAATCCAAAAGACAAATGCAGAGGACAAATCCAGAGGCAAATCATACGATTCATGCCGACCATAGCAAAGCACCCGGTCTGATTACTATCAGTCCGGGTGCTTTGCTATGGTCAGGAATTTATTTTTTATGGGGCCTGGGTCAATGACAGCGTGATGACCTGATCGGTTTCTGCGGTCTGTTTAAATCCGTGGCGCTGGTAGAATCGAATGGCAGCTTCATTGCCTCGGGTGACAGTGCACCATATGGGATATTCCACCAGTGCAGTCTGCCGGATGATGCGATTCAGGGCCAGACTGCCCAGACCGCGGGACTGGAATTCATTCAGGATATTAAAGTCATCCAGTTCCACCCCCTGATCCGAGTGGATCAGGTGATACCACCCGAGAATTTCTCCCCCGACTGATATTTTTGTGTAGTCAGGCAGTTCGCTGCGGATTTCTTCTTCCATGGCCAGCCTTACCACCGTCAGATCAACCATCCGTTCTGTCTCAACAGTGGCCAGCAATTCGGCAACCGGTGCCAGGATGATCGGCAAGTCAGCCTCGGTGCAGGGGAGAAAGTCCGGTTGAAAATCAGGCTTATCTGGTGAAAACATAAGTCCAGTCATCGGACAGCTCCTCCGAGAAGGTGTAACCCTCATAATCAAAGCTTTTCAGATCCTTTTTCACGGCTGCTTTGGTTTTGGCCATATAGCGAGCCATCAGACCGCGGGCCTTTTTGGAAAAAAGCGGGATACCTACCGGTTTGCCACTGCGAATTTCCATGAACTCTACCGTCAGTACCGGAATCGGGAGAGCGGGCAGATGAAGAACTCGGGAATATTCCTTGGAGGCCAGATTGACCAGCAGATCCGCCTGAGGACTTTTGACCAGTTCCTTTGACACTTTATTGCCCCAGAACTCGTACAGGTCATTGCCCTTGTCCGTCACCAGGCGAGTACCCATTTCCAGGCGGTAAGGCTTAATGCCGTCTCGCAGGCGCAGGATGCCGTACAGACCGGACAGAATCCGGAGGTGGTCTTCCGCGTAATCCAGATCGGACGCATCGAACTCGTCAATGGCCAGACCGTTGAACACATCCCCGTTGAACAGCCAGCCGGCTGGATAGGATGCTGAACGGGAAAAGGCATGGAAGCGATCATAATTCTGAATAGCGAGCTTTTCCGAAATCTTCATCAGACTCATTAGATCAGAGACATCCTTTTTCTTAAGAACTGACACCAGCTTGCTGGCATCAGAGGCGAATCTTGGCCTGGTCATCTCGATCTCAAACGTTTCTTCCCGCATGGTTTTGGCGGGGGACAATACGGCAATCATGATTCAATTCCTCCTGATTTCATTCGATTCTAATTGTATCATATTTTATTCAATCTCCTGGCAGGCTACCAAATGTGTCCTCACTCTTTGTTAGAATGTATGTACGAACAGAATGAAAGAGAGGGAAAGGATATGAATATCACAACGGAAGAAAAATATCTGAAACGGGCCATTGAGCAGTTTGAAAAAACAGGGAGGCGGTTTTATCGCGAAAATGGAATCATGGTTTTAGTCAATGAGCATACGATTACACGGTACCAGGAAATGACCCGTGAGGAGTCAATTAAAGGCTTGAAAACAAAATAATCAGCCAATCCCAATCGTTTTTCTGCGTATAGCCCATTTTGATCCGAGGGTGTTCGAAGCCGTCTGAATAATTTGGAGAATAAAAAATGCGTCTCCATATTTATCTTGATTTATGGTAATATTCTATAGGAATAAAAAAACACATATTCGGAGGGTTCGCATGAACAATAATGAGCACATCGATCAACTGACCATTAATACCATTCGTGTATTATCAGCGGAGGCCGTGCAGAAAGCAAAATCAGGCCATCCCGGGATGCCCATGGGTGCGGCCCCGATGGCATATGCATTATATAAGGACTTCATGAAATTTGATCCGGAACTGCCGTACTGGGACAACCGGGACCGGTTTGTTCTGTCCGCCGGACACGGCTCCATGCTTCTTTACTCCCTGCTCCACCTGTTTGGCTATCCCATGAGCATGGAAGACATCAAGAATTTCCGGCAGTGGGATTCCAAGACTCCGGGACATCCGGAATTTGGTCACACCGTCGGCGTTGAGATGACCACCGGCCCGCTCGGACAGGGACTGAGCTCTGCCGTTGGTATGGCCATCGCGGAAACCATGCTGGCTGAAAAATTCAACCGGCCCGGCTTCCCGGTCGTGGATCACTACACCTATGTCATCTCCGGAGACGGCTGTCTCATGGAAGGCATTACCTCGGAAGCCTCTTCGCTGGCAGGCCATCTGAAACTGGGCAAACTCATCGTACTTTATGATGATAACAACATTACCATCGACGGAACGACCCACATCTCCTTTACGGAGGATGTGAAGAAGCGATACGAAGCTTATGGCTGGCAGGTTCTCGAAGTCAAGGACGGAACCGATACGGCGGCAATCCATGCTGCGATTCGCCGGGCGAAAGCACAGAAAAACAAACCGACCCTGATCAAAGTCAAGACCATCATCGGTTTCGGAGCCCCGAACATGCAGGGAACCAGCAAAGTCCATGGTGCTCCCCTGGGAGACGCGGAAATTGCTGCCATGAAACAGGAACTGGGCTGGAACTATGAACCGTTCACCGTTCCGGAGGAAGTGGCTGCCCATACCAGCGAACTGGTGGCAGAAAAGAAAAAAGTCCACAAGAAGTGGGAAAGCATGCTGAAGCGCTACGCCAAAACACAGCCGGAACTCTATGAAGAGTACGAACAGTGGATGCGCGGCAAACTGCTGAAGGATGTGGATACCACTGCGCTGTATCACACAGAATTAGCCAAGGTTTCAACCCGCAAGGCTTCCCATGACATCCTGAATCTTCTAGCTGATCAGGTTCCCAATCTGGTGGGCGGATCCGCCGACCTGGCAGGGTCCAACCTGACCTACATGAAAGACAAGGGGGATTACCAGCCACAGACTCCGGCCGGACGCAATATCCGGTTTGGTGTTCGCGAGCATGCCATGGCAGCGATTGTTAACGGCATTACTCTGCATGGAGGATTCAAGGCATTTGGTTCCACTTTCCTGATTTTCTCCGATTACCTGAGACCTTCTGTCCGGCTGTCGGCCCTGATGGACATCGGCTCACTCTTCATCCTGACCCATGACTCGGTGGCAGTCGGTGAAGACGGTCCGACCCATCAGCCCATCGAACAGCAGGCATCCCTGGAAATGATCCCGAATCTGTATGCGTTCCGGCCCTGTGATTACCGGGAGACGGTTGCAGCCTGGATCAAAGCCATGGAAATCTCAACTTCTCCGTTCAGCATCGCGCTGTCCCGTCAGGATCTTCCGGTCCTTGAGGGAACCGGAATCAATGCGGAAAAAGGCGGCTACGTACTGGTCCATGAGACCAAGGCTCAGCCAGACCTCATTCTCATGGCAGCCGGCTCAGAAGTTCAGCATATGGTTGCCGCCCGGGAGAAACTGCTTGAGCAGGGAATCGATGCCCGTGTCGTCTCCATGCCCTGCAAGAGACTGTTTGATGACCAGGATGAGAAATACAAGGAATCTGTTCTGCCCAAGTCCGTGAAGGTTCGCATCGCCATGGAGGCCGGATTTGGCATCATGTGGTCACCCTACCTTGGACGCAAAGGCGAAGTCATCGGACTGGATCATTTTGGAGCATCCGCTCCTGGAGATGTTGTGCTTGAGAAATTCGGCATCAACTCGGAGTCCGTTGTTGCCAAGGCTCTTTCTCTCCTGGAAAAATAATATTCTCAGGCAGAATGAGACCATTCAAGCAGACCAACATCAATTAGTTCAACCAATCAGAAAACCGCCCGGCTTCAGCCGGGCGGTTTCTTGCAGACCAGAAGAAACTGACAAATACTCAGTCAGACCCAAACAGATCGGAACAGACCCAAACAGATTGGAACAAACCCAAACAGACTGAGAAAGAATCCGCAAAGCACAAGGCTCGATCCGCAACAAGCGAATCGAGCCTTTCAGTATAGTTTAAATTGATTTTTGGAATTGTCCCGGTGCCTGGTTATGACCGGTTCTGCGGTTTTCTGAAGGGCGCGCCTTCCAGTTCCAGCAGATAGGATTTGTGGACCGGACCGGTGGCATAGCCTCCCAGGGTGCCGTCCCCGGCGATGACCCGGTGACACGGGACGATGATGGCGATATGATTCTTGCCGTTGGCTCCGCCGACTGCCCGGCTGGCTTTCGGCTGTCCGACGCGTCGGGCCAGTTCGCCATAGGAGATGGTGGAGCCGTAGGGGATCCGGCTCAGTTCGTCCCACACTCTGGTCTGAAAAGGGGTGCCGATCTGAGCCAGGGGAACCGTGAAACGGGTTCTCTCTCCCCGGAAGTACTCGGCCAGCTCGTTGGCTGCCTGACACAGGAAGGGATCGCTGGGTGGTTCAGCGGCTGGTCGTTCAGATGAAAACTCAAGCAGGGTCAGACCCTGTGCATTGGATTCCAGATGGATGGCTCCCAGCGGACTGGAGATAATCGAACTTGCCATTGCGGACTCCTTTACGGTTCGGCCGGTTCTTCCGGCTGAGTTTCAGGCGGCTGAGTTTCGGGCGGCTGGGTTGCCGGGGGCTGGGTTGCCGGCGGTTTCGTCGACGGTGGCTTGGTTGTCGGTTTCGTTGCCGGATCGGATGTCTGTGGGTCTGTTGTCGCGGGAGGCACTGTTCCAGGCTGAGTCGCCGGCTGCGTCACCGGTACAGTGTAGCCGTCCTCGTCCGGACCCTTGTCATATTCTTTGGGAAGAACATATTTCTGGTCCTCCAGCTTGACTTCCGGGACATAGTTTCGGGTGATGTATACTTTCCGTTCAATAAACATGGGGAAGGTCCAGGCTGTGGCCAGTTTTCCGGTAAGTTTGTTGATTTCTACTTCGACGTGGATATCATCAAAGGTCGTCGGAACCATATCCCGGAAGAACCATTCCGAAACAGTCCGGTCACCGCGGGGATCCCGGCGGGTCAGATCGGTGGGCAGGGTTCCGGAATCATAGCTGACGGGTACCTTGACGATATCATTGGGTACTGGAAGGTCTTTCACTTCTTTTCCTTCATGGGGGAACGCCATGATGGCTCCCCAGGCCTTGATTCCGCCGATCGCAGAGCTCATGCCTTCGCCGGTGGCCTTGTCGATGATCGGCTTGTGATCGTCGGAAGCGATCAGGATGGCTGCGGAGTAATATGGCGTCGTGCCGGCAAACCAGAGCTCTTTGTTGTCCTGGGTTGTTCCGGTCTTGCCGCCCACGGGCATTTTGCCGAACTTGAGCTTGGAAATGCTTTCGTTTCCATCCACAACATTCTTCAGCAGATCCCACATGATGTAGGCCGTTCCGGGCTTGATGATCTGCTCACCTCTGGGCTTGTTCTCCAGAATGACATTCCCGGCAGCATCTACGACCTTGGTATAAAGCAGGGAGTCGTTTTTAATGCCGTTATTGGCGAAGGTTCCATAAGCGGAGGCCATAATCAGAGGATTGGCTCCGTCTTTTCCATTGATATTGGCATACTGGCCCAGTGCGTACATGGACAGTCCGCGATAGCCTGCCGGCGGTAGAACCAGACCGAATTTTTCCGCATAGGTCTGGGCGGTGGGCTGACCGACAGCCTGAAGGGCTTTGATCGCTACCATATTGCTGGAGCGTCTCAGGGCATCACGGGCGTTGGTGTAACCCCACCAGCGGTCATAGGAGTTACCAGGCTTTGAGGGGTCGTTATAGTCGACATCACTGCCGGCAAAGTAGGCTTTGCGGTCTTCCAGGGGCAGCGGAGAATCCTCAAAGACGGTTGCGGAATTGAAGGTCTTGGAGTCAATGCCTGCCGCGAAAACCGTCAGCGGCTTGGTCGAAGAACCAATGGCCCGAAGGAAACTGGAGGAGGCAGCCCGGTTGGGGCCGGCAGCAACCTGATTGCCGCGACCGCCGACAATGGCTTTGACGTACCCGGTGGAGGGCTCGGTGACAACCGCGGAGACCTGAGGCTGAATGATGCCGTTGGCATCAACGTATTCCTTAAAGCGGTAGTTGTCTTTATTGTTGATTTCCTTTTCGGTATGTTCCTGGAACGAGCGGTCCATGGTCGTGTAGATGATATATCCGTTCAGCGCGAGGTTCTCCTGCGCCTGTTCCCGGGTGATGCCAAGCTGTTCCACCATATCATCCAGAACCTGGGTCACGACCGGGCGGGTGAAGTACTCGTAATTGTATTTACCGCCGTTGGTCAGAGCGGTGTAGTTGAAGGGGATGCCGTTTTCCTTGATTTCATCTCGATACGTCTCGTATTCAGATTCGGTAATGAAATTATTTTTCTGCATCTGGCTCAGAACCAGCAGGGTCCGGTTGATGTAGGGCGTTGGATCCTTCTGGTTTGCCTTGGTGAAGGCATAATAAACGGAGGGCGCTTGGGGCACGCCAGCCAGGTAGGCGGATTCAATAACCGTCAGATCCTTTGCCGACTTGGAGAAGTACTGTCTGGCACCGGCTTCCACACCGTGGGCACGTCCGCCCAGAAAGATGGAGTTCAGATACGTTTCCAGGATTTTTTCTTTCGGAATGTTCTTTTCAATCTGCAGCGCCATGTAGATTTCCTGGATTTTCCGGGATTCTTCCTTTTTTGTCGTCAGGAAGGTGTTCTTGATCAGCTGCTGCGTCAACGTGGAGCCGCCCTGATCGAAATCTCCGCCGACCAGCTTGCTCAGAGCGTAGCGCAGCGTAACCGAGATGGTTCGCTTGAAATCAACCCCGTTGTGTTCGTAAAAGCGTTCGTCCTCAATGGCGATTAAGGCCTTTTGAAGATTTGGACTGATCTGGGACAGTTCCACGGGCAGACGGACTTCACTGGATATGATCCGGTCCATGATTTCGCCCTTGTCATCCAGCAGTACGCTCTGAGAATTCAAGGACAGAAACTTTTCGATGTCAGCTTCCGGGGCGTCCTTGGCAATGGCCAGAACTTTCGTTCCCAGGAAGACGGACGCAATCAGGATCACCACCAGGGTGAAGATGACCAGACCTTTGAGAACTTTCCCAAAGACCTGCAGTCCGGAGTGTCGGGTATATGTTTTTTTGGCTGTTTTTTTCACTTTTTGAGCCATGAAGGACCTCCATTTGTTAAAAGGGATAGGAATAACGGATTCATTATATCACAAGCGCGGATTCCAATTGAAATCCGTATTCCTATTATAGTGAATCCTGAGAAAATAAGATGAAGAAATGATGACAAAAAAGACTTTGCCGGATTGTTCCGGCAAAGTCTTTTTGGCTGATCCCGCAGGGGAAATCCAAATTTTCTGTTATTCTATTCGAAATTGAAGATATAGGGAACATTGCGGTAGTAATCTCCGTAATTAAGTCCATATCCTACGACAAAGACATCTTCAATCGTAAAGCCGCAGAAGTCCGGTGTCAGGCTTCCAACCTGGCGGCGAGACGGCTTATCCAAAAGGGTGCAGAACTTGACGGATCTGGCTCCCTTGTTCCGGATATGGTTCAAAACGAAATTCATCGTGTAGCCCGTATCGATGATATCATCAACGACCAGAACGTCGTAGCCTTCCACACTGTCGGGAATGTCATTGACGACTTCGACGTTGCCGGATGAATGCTCGGCATTGCCATAGGAAGCTGTCGTCATAAATCCGATCTTCATGGGGAGGTCCACTGCCCGTACCAGATCGGATGCGAAAATGAAGCTTCCGCGCAGCAAGGCCAGAACATAGAGATTCTTCCCCTGATAGTGCTGGGTGATCTCCTGGCTCAGCCGGCGAATCTGTGCATCAATTTCTTCCTTCGTGATTAAAACATGTTTCTTGCGATCTTCCATGGGTTATCCTCCGCTTATATGAACCGATGTATCTATTATAATCATTTTCTTCAGTTCGGGCTTTGATTGCAAGAAGTTTTTTGATTGGACCATTATATCCTGCCTGACCGGAATTGAATCCGGGATTCTCAGGATTTGTCAAACAAGGAGCCGTAACGTGCCTGAATTCTTGTCAGCGGCTCTGCAAATCGGTGCGCAGCCGCTTCCGGAGATGCTCCCGCGGCAATGAAGTCCCGGATGCAGGCATCGCGCAGGTCGGCCAAACAAAGATGATAGGGCCTGAGCAGGGTATTCAGTTCCGTTCGGGTGTGTCGGTTCTCAAACAGCTGACCGCTCAAATTTACCGGACGCTGCCGGATCAGTTCCATGACCGCTTCTGGCAGTGGAATCTCCCGATTCCTCTCTTGGGCATCCACTACGGGTAATCCAGAGTCGTGCTGGCGCAGAGGCAGCGTCTGCCGCTTCCAGTCGATATCGCGCCGTCTTAAGGATATCGTTTCCCGGAAGGTCAGGCCGCACAATCCCAGCAGAGCCAGCAGCAGCTGCATGTCACCGGACTGCTGGGCTACGATGTCCAGCCGCCTGGCATAAGTTGGAATCCGCGAAACTGGCACAGGGGGTTCACAAATCAATCGGAAATTGCCCGTTTCTTCAGCAATTAGCGAGACTGAACTGACTACCGGCTGAAGCGATCCTGAATCCCCAAAGCCGACGGCAGCGGTTTTCGAATCAGGCTGTTTCGAATGCTCCAAATGATACAGGAGTCGATGGCTAATCTTCGGATCGGGTGCTTGCGGACACACTCTCTCAGTCTTCAGAGGGATCCGGTTCGGCCTGTCCGGACGGACTCGATTCTTGGATAATGAGTGCTTCATGAAAAAAACCTCCCTGGATGAGTTTTGTAAAAATTTACTTTGTTGTTTCACTCTAGCAGACTGTCCGGACAAAACGGGGGCAGTCCCGGGTTATGTACGGCGGGGTGGCTGGGTTCCATCGAATGTTGCGGAAAATGTAAGCGGGCAGGGCGATTATTTGATATGATAAAAGGAATAAACGTCCTGTGAATCAGGGACAAGGCAGGTGAATCATTTGATCTACGGCAATGTAGAAGGTGTAAGGGATGTTGTGTTAAAGCAGCTGGAAACCCTTTATGATATGAAAAGTCAGAAGTATGAAATTGCGAGCCGGGAAATTCTGGATCTGGTGAGAGCGGTGACGGAGCGGATTGATCGCGAGGTCTCAGTGACTATTGATCGACGCGGGAACGTGACAGAAGTGACCATCGGGGACTCGGCCAGCGTGTCGCTGCCGGTCATGGATACGACGGCCCGCAAGCTGTCTGGATTCCGGATTGTGCATACCCATCCCAACGGACTGTCCAGGCTGTCCGCCCTCGATTTGTCGGCGCTTCTGAAACTGAGGCTCGACTGCATGGCGGCTGTTGCCTGTAATACCGAGGATTCGCGGATATCCATCGGATTTTCTACCGTATCGGAGGGAGCGCTGGTGGCGGAGATCACCCGGGAACTGACCTGGGAGGATGCGCTGGAAGTTAATATCGAAGACAAGGTCCGATATAACCAGGAACTGCTGAAGGATTCAGAAGTCCGGGAAGATGAGACGGAACGAGCTCTGCTCATCGGCATCGAATCCTGGGAAAGCCTGGAAGAATTAAAGGAACTGGCCGACGCGGCGGATATCGAAGTGTCGGAGAGCGTGCTTCAGCTTCGGGACAAGGCAGATTCCCAGTACTACATGGGATCCGGCAAGCTGGAAGAGCTGTCCAATCTGTGCCAGCTGACCCGCAGCAATGTCATCATCGCCGATGATGAACTGTCAGGTTCTCAGATTAAAAACATGGAAGATCTGACCGGGGTCAAAATCATTGACCGCACCACGCTGATTCTGGAAATCTTTTCCCGGCGCGCCAAGACCAGAGAAGCTAAGCTTCAGATTGAACTGGCGCAGCTGAAGTATCGGATGAACCGTCTGCTTGGACTGGGACTTGTCATGTCCCGTACCGGCGGCGGCATCGGTACCCGCGGACCGGGTGAGACCAAGCTGGAAACGGATCGTCGGCGCATTCGCAGCCGGTATCACGATCTGGCAGAAGAACTCAAGGGAATCCAGAAGATCCGGGCGACCCAGCGGGAAAACCGCCACCGTCAGGACATGCCTCAGGTTGCTTTGGTCGGCTATACCAATGCCGGCAAAAGCACGCTGCGCAACGCGCTGGCCGAGCGCAGTGCCCGGGATGCCCGGAAAAAAGATAAAGTGTTTGAGGCCGACATGCTGTTTGCCACATTGGACACCACGACCCGGGCCATTGAGCTGCCGGATCGCCGGATCATATCCCTCACGGATACGGTCGGCTTTATCCGCAAGCTGCCCCATGACCTGGTGGAGGCATTTAAATCCACCCTGGAAGAGGTCATTTATGCCGATGTTCTGGTTCATGTGGTCGATGCGTCCTCTCCGGATGCCGATGACCAGGCCGCAGCCGTCGACGAAGTGCTGGAAGATCTGGGTGCAGTCAATAAGCCCATGATTCTGGCATTGAATAAGGTCGATCTGGGCCTGAGCATGGCCGGCGAACGTCTGCAGGTGACTCAGTCCGACGCTGAGAGCGCCCTGGCAATTTCCGCCAGGACCGGCCAGAATCTGGAAGAACTGCTTTGGACCATCAGCCGGCTGCTCCCCCAGCAATATAAAACATACGATCTGCTCATTCCATTCTCTGACCAGAAGCAGGTGAGCCTGGTTCATGCCGAGGGGAACGTCCTGGAAGAAGACTATGTGGAAGAGGGGACCCGACTCAGGGCTCAGCTGTCGGACGCCATGGCCGGAAGACTGAAAGAGTACATCGTTGAGGGTCAGGAGGAAGAGTAGATCAATGGAAGATCAGATCGTAGAGTATCAACGGACCTATAACCTGGCCGTGCAATCACTTCAGTCCAACAAGGAAGTTCTGGCGATCTTTGTCTTTGGCTCCATGGTCAGCGGCGATCTTTGGGAGAAATCCGACATTGATTTTTTTGTCATCATGAAGAAATGGCCGCCGGGCATGACCAATGTTCATTCCACGGATCTTGGCAAACCGGTTCATTATAAATTCCTCTCCAAAAAGGAATTCATGAATTCCAAGGGCTTCGACCTGAAAGGCAGTTTCCTGCACCGCCTGTTTGCTTCCAGCCGGCTGGTAAACTGCCGCGACCGTGACATTGAGGAACGGTTCAACGCCGGTCGGGCCTATACCGATCAGTCCAGAAAAATCTGGACCCTGACTTACTTCGGAAAAGTGATCAAGGGGACGGATTCGATCCGCAAGTCCCTGAAGAACAGCAACGAGCTGGCAGCCTATGTTACGCTGATGGACACCATGAACTGGTACGCAATGGTGCTGATCAATGAGGGCGGCTATATGGTCTCCAAGGACAATATCAACATTGCCGCGGAGCTGTTCCCGGACTTTCGGCAGGCATTCACGAACCTGGTGGCCGGGGGCGACCTGAAGAAGCGGGTCGAAGACACCGTTTCCTGGATTCTTAGGGAAATGGACCGGAAGCTACGGGATCTGACCGAAGTTCTGTTTCAGTACCTGCGGGACAAGGACCGGCCGTTGTCAGCCAATGAGATTCAGGAGGATCCGCTCCTGTTTCCATACCGGATCGAGATGGAGGCAATTCTGGCTCTGCTGTATGAAAAGAAACTGCTTAAGCGAAATCACCGTGAGTTGCTCTCACAGGGAGCCGAAACCCTGGTTCGAGAGAATGTGTACTTCATATGAGTTATACAATTCGAGAAGAAGGACTGGGGGAATACACAGAGAAAAAGTCGGTATTTACCGGACGGATCTGCCCCTGCTCCAGTGAGGCGGAAGCGCGGCAGTACATTGAAGGGATCCGCAAACAGGAACGAACGGCCCGGCATCATGTCTTTGCGTATGTCATCGGCGAAAAAAATCAGATTGTGCGATATTCGGATGACGGAGAACCTCAGGGCACAGGCGGACTTCCGGTGCTTAACGTGCTGACTCAGCATGGCCTCACCGACGTCTGTCTGGTCGTCAGCCGCTTTTTCGGCGGAATCCTGCTGGGCGCTCCGGGACTGACCCGGGCTTACGGCAAGGCGGCAGCCGATGCTGCGGCATCAGTTACCCACTGGCAGGTCATTCAAGGTGCCGCTTTCATGGTCACCCTGCCTTACGATCTCCATGCCCGGCTGAAAAGCTTCCTGTCAGAACTTCAAGTCACGCAGACCGATTTTAGTCAGTCCGTAACGCTGCATCTTCTGACCACTGAGGAAGAAGTGGACGGCGTGATGGCGGAACTGACCAACCAGATCCAGGGTCAGGCAATCTTTTCTGAAGTTACGGCAGGTCGCTATTTCCTCAGCAAGGATGGAATGCTGGAACCGGTGGACCAGGACTAAAAAAACACCAAATGAAATGGAAACAGAAAGCTCTCATGGCGAACGGCCATGAGAGCTTTCTGTTTCTCAATCAATCCTTATAACGGATTGACAGGGGTTTGAAACTGCTGTGGGTTTTTATTTTTCACGAACTGGAACCCATAGTTCCATTTTGTAGTCAGTCGCTGACATGTCACCTTCCAGGTAAGCTTCAAAGTCAGGGGTGCCGGCATGAGTGAAGGGGCTGGAAGGGAAGTACTCCGTCATGAGCCATTGCCAGCCTCGGTGAATCGATTCGGGCATGGGTCCGATGAGCTCTACCACCAGGTACTGAGCGGGAGCAATGTCGAGAATCTCAAGTCCCAGTTCGCTGGCCCGGGCTCGATCTTTCACATCAAAACCGGCCATGTAGCGGAACGTATCATCCGGCTGATAATCGTAGCATACCCCGAAACTTTCTCCGGAACCAAGCTGAAGCAGATCCGGGAAGGGGATCTCTCCCATCAGTCGGGTCCACAGGCCGGGGAAATCTGCTCCTGCTATGCCGGTCATGGAAAGACCAGCCACCGCGAAGGCAGGTTTCTGAATGAGCTGCGTGTTCATGGTGATCACCTCGTCAATTTAATTTCATTTCTTCTTTTTTATTATAGCTCCAATTGATTGGATGAAAGCATCTTTCCCGGATTTTCAGTGGAGCAATATCGCCCGCCGTTGCTGCGGAGTGGTACTCTGCAGCCTTCCTTTCTTTCATTCAGCGTTTCATTCGTCGGGGATCCTGAGTTGATGACCCGGTTAAAGTGAAAATTGAAAAAGCCAGGGAGGTCTGCTATAATCTTTCTGTTATACGACAGGAGGGATACAACATGTCAGGACATTCAAAGTGGCATAATATCCAGGCGAAAAAAGGGAAGACCGATGCAGCCCGGGCCAGAGTATTTACCAAGCTGGGCAAGGAATTGATGGTCGCAGCCAAGGATAACCCCAATATAGATGCCAATTCCAGATTGAAGGACGTCGTTACTAAAGCCAAGGCAGCCAATATGCCCATGGACAATATCATGCGGGCAATCAAGAAAGCCGCCGGTGAGCTGAGCGGAGCGAGTTATGAAGAAATCACCTATGAAGGCTACGGTCCGGGGGGACCGGCATTCATTGTTGAGGCTTTGACAGACAATAAGAATCGGACCGCGGCCAATGTGCGCCATGCTTTTGACAAAGTCGGCGGCAATCTGGGCACTCCAGGTTCCGTCTCTTTCCAGTTCAATAAAAAAGGTCAGTTCATCCTGGAAGTGACCGATGAAATTGATCTGGACGAACTCGAACTGGCTGCCATCGAGGCAGGAGCTGAAAACATCATCCGCGATGAGGAGACTGTTGAGATTCTGACCGAGCCCGAAGATTATGAAGCGGTTTCTGAAGCTCTGGAACAGGCCGGCTATGCGTTTGCCGAATCGGGAATCAAAATGGTCCCGAATCTTTATACGGAAGTGGACATGGAAACAGCCGTCAAGATTCAGAAACTCATTGATATTCTGGAAGAGGATGATGATGTCAATGACATCTATCACAATACGGACTTCCCGGACGAATTTGAAGGCTAATCATTCGAGAATCAGATGAAAAAAGATCCTGATTGCCAAGGCGTTCGGGATCTTTTTTTAATCTGAATTTTATCCGTATTTTTTACAATCAAACCAAAATCAGAACAATGTTAATTTGAATGTCAGACAGGGGAGGTGAAAGGGATGAAATGTCGCCAGTGCGGCAGCGAACTGATGGACGGATCGAAATATTGCAATTTCTGTGGACAAACCCAGGAAGAAACGCTTGAGCCAGTTAGCCAGCGGATTTTTCTGGGGGACTATGAGGTAACAGCCTTTGACCATGAACCGGAAGAAATCCCTTTATCCGATGATCCGATTCTGGATCGGGATCATCCGCTGTCTGCGATGAAGGAAGCCTCGACCGGCAGACCGGCGCGAAAAGAACATCTGATTTTATTGGCCTTGCTTCTTTTGATCATCGGACTCTCGGCATTTGGGGTACAGACCATCGCCTCACGACGCCGGAGCCGGGAAACACTCGCAGCCAGCCAGGCAGCACAGCTGAAGGAAGCTGAAATCAAGGAACAGCGGGATGCTTATCTGCGTAAATACCGGGAACTCCTGGTACTGGCTCAATCCCAGGAAGTCACCCTGAAGACCAATCTGGATGAGCTTCTCCGGATCAGCAACTGGAGCTGGCTCAATAATATCTTTTTGGACGGCTTCTATGATTCCATGGTTAATAAATTCAGAGACAGCGAGACGTTTAAAACCATGACCAACCGCAATGCTGCCATGGGCGATGTCTTCACCGCTTTGGAAGAGCCGCCGGCCGGTCTGGAAAAAGTTAAAACCCATGCCCTCAAGCTGCGGGATCAATCCCGCAAAATAACCAGAGCATTTTCAGAAACAATGGGTGAAACCACCATTTCTGACATCGAGGGCTGGCTGGATGATTATACGAAAATCCTGGAAAATGCCCGCGCGGCATTATGACGGGAATCGAGCCGCAGCTACCTCATCCGGTCCAAACGACGGAAAACCCCCGAGCGATCCGGCTGACTCCCTGCCAGGACAGCGCAGAAATTAACCTTCGAATCAGCTTTGCCTGATCATCAGTCACTTGGGATGGATGGATGACCAATCCCATTTCATAATAATCGGGTACCTGTCACTGCCGCTGCGGATTGAATCCGTAAGCGGCAGTGACTTTTTTAATCAGAGAGATGAAGGCCTGAGAAACAAAGGCTCTGGAAACGATAGGGAATGGTTAAGGGTAAGGATTCAGTTTCGGCCAAAAACAAACAAAAGGTTATGGTGATAAGGTATTGCTTATTTTCTTTCCGCTGGATATAATATGATTAAAGCAGTGATTCGGGGCAGCAGTTGCTGAATCTGGCACCGGACAATCAAAGGAAAAAACATGAGTTACGAAGAAAGAGGGAGCGCAATGACGAAACGCGAACGGGAAATCATCGAAATTCTCAAGAAAGAACCGATGATCAATCAAAATGATCTGGCAGGGCGACTGGGGATTTCCAGAAGCTCGGTAGCGGTTCATATCACCAATTTAATGAAAAAGGACATTATCGCGGGGAAGGGGTACGTGATCCGTGAGGAAAAGTTCGTAGCAGTCCTGGGCGGCGCCAATGTCGATATCCTGGGCTTCCCGCGGGAACGGTTCAAGCCGGGAGACTCCAATCCCGGTTCTGTGCTGCAGTCCATGGGGGGCGTCGGACGCAACATTGCCGAAAACCTGGCTCGACTGAACATTCCGGTCCGTCTGCTCACGGTCCTGGGAGAAGACTCGCATGGGGAGTGGATCCTCAATGACACAAGTTCAGCCGGAGTGGATGTCAGTCATATCCGGCGCGACCGATCTCATCCCACCGGCATCTATTTATCTGTTCAGGATGAAACCGGTGAAATGATCGCCGCCATCAGCCAGATGTCAATCTATGATGAGATGGATGAAAGCTACCCGGAGTCCGTGCTTGGCGTCCTTCGCTCGGCGGATCGAATTGCTGTCGATACCAATCTGTCGGAGGCAGCACTGGCGTACATCGCACAAAATCTGTCTGACCGGGAACTCTTCCTTGATCCGGTTTCCAGCAATAAGGCTCTGCGGGTCAAATCGATCATCGGCAGTTTTTCCACCGTTAAACCCAACCGGATCGAATCGGAAATTCTGACCGGAATTCCCATCACGGATGATGAAAGCCTGAAGGCCAGCGCCCGCTGGTATTTCAACCAGGGGGTCCGAAATGTCATCATTTCGCTGGGCAGCGAAGGAACGTTTGCCGCCAGAGGTAAGGTGATGGGGAAAGTGACCAGCAAAAAAGTTCCGATGCGCAACGCCAACGGCGCCGGCGATGCCTTCACATCCGCCATGCTGATGACTTCGCTGGAGACCGATGATATCCGGGAATGGACGATCAACGGAGCTGCCGCTGCCATCAGCGCAATCCTTTCCGAGAGCACGATTAACCGGGATTTGTCCCGCGAAACCATAAAACAAATGAAGAAGGAGTATCAGATCGAATGGAAAAATTTGTAAAATACCTTGAATTGTCACCGGAAGTTGAAGCTGCACTGAAAGAGGGCCGTCCAGTCGTCGCCCTGGAGTCCACCATTATTTCTCATGGCATGCCGTATCCTGCCAATGTAGATACAGCTCGGGCGGTGGAACAGATCGTACGAGACCATGGCGCAGTGCCCGCTACCATCGCCATTCTCAACGGAAAGCTGAAAGCCGGACTGACTGACGAAGAAATCGAATATCTGGGCCAGGCAACGGATGTCATCAAAGCCTCCCGCCGGGACATTCCCTATATCGTGGCACAGGGCCGCAATGGCGGAACCACCGTCGGAGCGACAATGATTGTCGCGGCTCTGGCCGGAATCAAGGTCTTTGCAACCGGCGGCATCGGCGGAGTTCACCGCGGAGCTGAAACCACCATGGATATCTCAGCTGATCTGGAAGAACTGGGCAAGACCGATGTGATCGTCGTCTGTGCCGGCGCCAAGGCGATCCTTGACCTGGGACTGACACTGGAATACCTGGAGACCCGCGGCGTGCCTGTCCTGGGCTATCAGACAGCCAGCCTGCCGGCATTCTATACCAGCACTTCGGAATTCAAAGTCGATTACCGAGTGGATAGCGCCCGCGAAATCGCGGCCATCGCTCAGACCAAATGGGATCTGAATCTTTCCGGCGGCGTTCTGGTCACCAATCCGATCCCCGCGGAATATTCCATGGATCCTGAACTGATCAACCAGGCCATTGAGAACGCGCTGGACGAGGCAAAAGTCCAGGGCATTCAGGGAAAAGAAACCACCCCGTTCCTGCTCTCCCGGATCAAGGAAATTACCAAGGGCAAATCCCTCGATTCCAATATCCAGCTGGTTTACAACAACGCCGCGGTCGCATCCGACATTGCCGTTGAACTGGCCAAAGCAGAATAAGTATTTCATTTTAAGCCGGGTTTAATCTGGTCTCCTCATAATGTTTCATGATGACATTCGGGTTATAATTGAACCAACGAATGATTACGACTGATCCATTTAGAGGAGACTTTTTCATGCAGCTGATTATATTAATCCTGATTCTTCTGTTCCTGATGATGCTTGTGCCGTTTCTGCTGCCGTTAATCGCAGTGGCTGCTGTCATCGCGCTGTTTGCCAATTTTCGGGGACTCCTTGGCAGACGACGCTTTGAGGAAGAGGCTCCCGCGGGACGGCGCATCCAGTACACGGACCCGGACCAGTCCGGTCCGTTCCGTGGCAGCGAAGAGGTCGAAGCACCGGATGTAGTGCTGGAACGTCCGGCCAGCGTCCGGGATGATGAATTCTGGGAAAAGGACCATACCGTGCTGGATGTCCCGTTTGAAGAAACAGAAGAAAATGGTTCTTCAGACAGCCGCTGATCCATTCCAGTCCAGCATGAATGGGACCGGGCAACCAGTTCAGACCGGCAGACAGCCCTCCGCGTATCGCGGAGGGCTGTCTGCGCTATGCCGCCCGGAAAGCGAACGTATATTTGATTTGAGGGTGAAATATGCTATGATTGGAGAAGTTAGAAAAATGCGGGAGGACCCTTATGTACGAATATATTGAAGGACGGTTCATGGGCATTTTCAAGGATTATGTGGTGATCGACCACCAGGGCCTTGGCTATAAGATATATACTTCAGGCAATACCATGGCGAAAATGCCGGCTATGGGGGAAGCAGCCAAGCTGTTCCTTCATCAGATCGTGCGGGAGGACTTCATCGGTCTGTACGGATTTCATGACCGGGCTGAGCTGGAGCTGTTTAATCAGCTTCTGACAGTTTCAGGCGTCGGCGCGAAATCCGCTTTGTCACTCCTGTCCATCGCCACGCCGGATAACCTGAAGAAAGCTATGGCTTTTGAGGAGGAAACACTCCTTTTGCGGGCAACGGGCATCGGAAAAAAGACCGCTGGCCGAATTATTCTGGAGCTGAAGGACAAGTTCAAGAAACTGAACCTGACTGCTCCCGACCGGGACATCCAGATCTCCGCCAGTCAGGCGGAGGCAGTGGAAGCTTTGCTGTCCCTGGGGTATACACAGAAGGAGGCCGACACCGTACTGAAAACGGTAAAGCCGGATCTTACCGTTGAAGAGACTATCAAACAGGCGCTGCAGGCTCTGATGAGCTAGCCGGCCGCGGGGAACAGGGAGAGCAACATGAGTGAACGTTTTTTAAGCCAATGTCAAATACCGGAAGAGGACGTCCAGGAATATTCGCTTCGGCCCCGGCGGCTGTCCGAATACATCGGCCAGTCTGCCGTTAAAGAACGGATGAAGATCTTCATCGAAGCGGCCCGGATGCGGCGCGAAGCTCTGGATCATGTGCTCCTGTACGGTCCCCCGGGGCTGGGCAAGACCACCCTGGCCAATATCATCGCTCTGGAAATGGGCGGGAATCTGCGGATCACCTCCGGACCGGCTATTGAACGGGCCGGCGATCTGGCTGCCATTCTGACCTCCTTGTCGGCTCAGGATGTGCTGTTCATCGATGAAATCCATCGCCTGAATCCCAATGTGGAAGAAGTGCTGTACCCGGCCATGGAAGATTATTCTCTTGATATTGTGATCGGGAAAGGATCCCAGGCCAAGTCCATCCGGCTGGACCTGGAACATTTCACCCTGATTGGTGCCACAACCCGTGCCGGCATGCTGACCAACGCACTGCGCGACCGGTTTGGCGTGGTATGTCAGATGGACTATTACACGCCGCAGGAGCTCAAGGAAATTGTCCTGCGCTCTGCCGGAATCCTGAATACGCCGATCAACGAGGACGGCGCTTTTGAAATCGCCAAGCGCAGCCGGGGCACACCGCGAATTGCCAACCGCCTGCTGCGCCGGGTTCGCGACTACTTCATGGTCAAGCAGTATGAGCGGGTAAATCTCGAAGCCGCTCAGGGCGCTCTCAGGATGCTCGATGTGGATGGCGAGGGGCTGGACCGGGTGGATAACCGGATCCTGGAATCCCTGGTCCACAATTTCCGGGGAGGACCGGTGGGCGTGGAAACCTTGTCCTATTTCATCGGCGAGGATCTTGACACCATCGTGGATGTCTATGAGCCGTACCTGATTAAGGAAGGATTCATTCTGCGGACGCCGCGCGGCCGGATGGCCTCGGACCGGGCCTACGATCATTTAGGCGTGCAAAGACCGGAAAAATAAGATATGATACAACAGGGACTCGATGTTAGTCCCTTCCTTTTTGTTTTCATACGGAAAGGAATAACGGAATCTAACGGGAAAGAGACGATAACAATGAAAGTTAGTGATTTTAATTATGATCTGCCACCGGAGCTGATTGCGCAGCATCCGCTGGCTCAGCGTGACCAGTCCCGGCTGATGGTCATTGATCAGGCCACCGGGGGAATTACTCACCGGGTGTTCCGGGATCTGATCGAATACATCGAACCCGGGGATCTACTGGTACTCAATGACACCAGGGTGCTGCCGGCCAGGCTGCTGGGCGTGCGTGAAGGAACGGGGGGGCAGGTGGAATTGCTTCTGTTGCGCCGGATTGACCTGAACACCTGGGAAACATTGGCAAAGCCTGGCAAATCAGCCAGACCGGGACGATTCTTCAGCTTTGGCGATGGCCGGCTGCGGGCTGAAATTCTTGAAGTTCGCGAGGACGGCAACCGCATTGTCCGCTTCCACTACGAGGGTGTCTTCGAAAAAGTGCTGGATGACCTGGGTGAAATGCCGCTGCCGCCCTATATCCACGAAAAGCTGGAGGACCGCGAGCGGTACCAGACCGTGTACTCCCGGGCCGAGGGGTCTGCCGCGGCACCCACTGCCGGACTTCATTTCACTCCGGAACTGCTGGAGGCTATCCGAGGCCGCGGCGCGGAGACCGCCTTTCTGACCCTTCATGTGGGGCTCGGCACGTTCCGACCGGTCAAGGTCGAAGTGATCACCGAGCATCTGATGCACAGCGAATACTATTCCATCGATGAGCTGACCGCTCAGCGGATCGAAGCTGCGCGGACCGCGGGTCGGCGTATTATCAGTGTCGGCACAACCACAACGCGGACCCTTGAAACCGTCATGCGCGACCGGGGTCGAATCGAAGCCTGCTCGGGCTGGACGGATATCTTCATCTATCCCGGATTTGAGTTCCGGATTGTGGACAGTCTCATTACCAATTTCCATCTGCCGGAATCCACGTTGATTATGCTGGTCAGTGCTCTGCTGGGCTATGACCATACCATGGAGGCCTATCGCGAGGCAGTCCGGGAACGCTACCGTTTTTTCAGTTTCGGGGATTCCATGTTCATCCGGAGCAGCCGATTTAAAGAGGGACCAAATCATGATAGGCAAGCATAAATATACTTTACTCAAAAAAGAGGGAAAAGCCCGCCGCGGACGCTTCGAAACCGTGCACGGCACCATCGAGACTCCGGTATTTATGAATGTCGGAACTCAGGCGGCCATCAAAGGCGCTGTGGATGCGCAGGACCTGAAAGCGATCAACTGTCAGGTGGAGCTGTCCAACACCTACCATCTGCATGTTCGGCCCGGAGATGAACTGATCCGGGACCTGGGCGGACTGCACCGCTTCATGAACTGGGACCGGCCGATTCTGACTGACTCAGGCGGGTTCCAGGTGTTTTCCCTGGCCCAGATGCGCAAGATCAAAGAAGAGGGAGTGACCTTCAAGAGCCATGTAGATGGCCGGACCATATTCATGGGACCGGAAGAATCTATGCAGATTCAGAGCAATCTGGCATCGACCATCGCCATGGCATTTGACGAGTGCGTCGAAAATCCCGCTCCCAGGGAATACGTCGAGGCTTCCGTAGAGCGGACCACCCGCTGGCTGAAGCGCTGCATGGCAAAACTGGAAGAGCTGAATCAGGCGGAAGGGACCATCAATCCCGACCAGCTGCTGTTCGGCATTAATCAGGGCGGGGTCTTTGATGACCTGAGAATCACCCATGCCAAGGAAATCTCGAAACTGGACCTGCCGGGCTATGCCATTGGTGGTCTGGCTGTCGGGGAATCCCATGAAGAGATGTACCGGATTCTGGATGCGGTGGTACCTCATTTACCCGAAGACAAGCCCATCTACCTTATGGGCGTCGGACTGCCGGAGAATATTCTGGAAGCCGTTGAACGGGGTGTTGATTTCTTTGACTGCGTCCTTCCGGCACGCAACGGCCGCCATGGCCACGTCTTTACCGCTCATGGCAGAATCAACTTGGGCAATCAGCGCTTTGAGCGGGATCAGCGCCCCATTGATCCAGGCTGTGGCTGTCCGGCCTGCCAGAATTACTCCAGAGCGTATATCCGGCATCTGTTCAAGGCCAAGGAAATGCTGGCCATGCGACTGTGCGTGCTGCATAACCTCTGGTTTTACAATGATATGATGGCGAAAATCCGCCGCCGTATCGAAGAGGGCACTTTTGCCGAGTATAAGGCCGCTCAGCTGGCGCAGTGGAAGCAGCCCGAGCCCCACTGATTTCGATGGACCGACCGGCCATGAACTGACAACTCCGGAATCAAACTTGTGTTGAAATAAGAATGGCAATCCATGGCGGGAACGAGTATAATTAAACGCATAAAAACCAATTTTGCCGGATCCCGGGTTCGCGGTGCGGTGAAATACAAAAAGGAGGATGAATAGATGTTTTTTTTAGCAGCCGGGGGTGACCTCGGGAGCATGCTGGTGTCTTTATTGCCGCTGCTCGGAATGTTCGCCATCATGTATTTTCTGATCCTGAAACCGGAAAAGAAGCGCAAGGAAACGTATCGTCAGATGCTGACCCAGCTTTCGGTCAATGATGAGATCATTACCAAGGGCGGAGTCATCGGCAAGATCATCAAGCTGGAAGATGACTATATGGTCGTCGAAACTGGTCCTGACCGCGTCAGACTGCGCATGGTCCGTGACGCGATTTTCTCGAAAGTCGAAAAAACTGAGCCAACCGTGAAAGTGGAGCGCTCCTAATCCGTTCCTTCCAGTTGATTTGCGATTTGGAATCAGATAAAATAATCATGAAGGAAATGTAAACAATCGAATATAAAAAAATGGGGGTTATACTATGAAACGTATCAAAACTGTCAACGCTAAAAATCTCAAGAAGAGCCTTTCAAAACCGGGATGCAAGGAATGTGCAAACTCCTGCCAGTCCGCCTGTAAAACATCCTGCACTGTTGCTAACTTAGCTTGCGAAAACTAAAATTCGGTGGAAACAGGGCAACTAAACAAGTTGCCCTTTCATTTTGAGGAGGCCTGAATGGCACTGATACATAAATTTGTAAACGACAACGAGCGCTATGTGCTCGATGTAAATTCAGGATCGGTCCACCTGGTGGATGAGTTCATCTACGATATGCTGGATGAAAATGCTCTGGAAAGCCTGGAAGACCTGAAAAAACGCCTGAGCACGGCAGATCCGGTCGAACTGGAAGAAGCCTATGGCGAGATCCTGGAACTGAAAAACGAAGGGATGCTATATACAGAAGATCTCTATGAAGAGATCGCTCAGACAGATGATGGTCCGGATTATGTGAAGGCACTGTGCCTGAATGTCATTCATGACTGCAATCTGCGCTGCAAATACTGCTTTGCCGATGAAGGAGAATATCATGGCAAGCGCGAGGTGATGTCCGCTGAAATTGGCAAAAAGGCCATCGATTTTGTGATCGAAGCTTCGGGACCGCGCCATAACATCGAAGTGGACCTGTTCGGCGGCGAGCCGCTTATGGCATTCCGGCAGATCAAGGAAATTGTTGATTATGCCAGACTGCGGGAGCTTGAAACCGGAAAGAATATCCGCTTTACCATGACCACCAACGCCACCCTGCTCAATGAAGAAAACATGGCGTATCTTGACAAGAACATGGGCAATCTGGTTCTGTCAATTGACGGCCGGCCCGAAGTCAATGACAAGGTCCGAATTCGGTTTGACGGCAAGGGTTCTTTTCAGCAGATCATGCCAAAGATCAAGACCATGGTCGAGCAGCGGGACCCATCCAAGCAATACTATGTCCGCGGGACGTTTACCCGGGAAAATCTGGACTTTTACAATGATTACAAGTTCCTGAAGGACGAAGGCTTCGATGAAATTTCCATCGAACCCGTGGTTCTGCCCAATGACCATCCGCTGTCCCTGCGCTGGGAAGATGTTCCAAAGATCAAGGAACAGTATGATCTGCTGTATCACGATTTATTAGAATCGCATCGCAAAGGGGAGAAGGTCAAATTCTACCACTTCAACATTGACCTTTCCGGCGGGCCGTGTGTTTACAAACGGATTTCCGGATGCGGCGCCGGGTTTGAATATGTCGCAGTGACACCTTCCGGTGACATTTATCCCTGCCACCAGTTCGTCGGAAACCCGGAGTATCTCATGGGCAATCTGACGGATGGCATCAAGCGTCAGGATCTGGTGGATAAATTCCGCAAAGCACACATTTATAATAAACCTGTCTGTCGGGACTGCTGGGCACGCTTTTACTGCTCCGGCGGCTGCCAGGCCAATAACATTAATTTCACGGGAGACATTAATCAGCCCTATGAACTGGGCTGCGAACTGCAGAAAAAACGGATCGAGTCGGCCATTGCATTGAAATCTAAAATATTGGAAGAGGAACAGGTGGATAACTAAATGAACAAGAAAGGTAAACCATCAGCACTAATTGCTTTGATCGTAATCGCCGTCATCACGGGGTTACTTAGTTTTTCCGGTCTTTTCGGACTGAAATTAGGAGATTACCGGGTTAAGACCTTCGGCGAGCAGATCGTCAAGGGTCTGGATCTTCAGGGTGGTACTTCCGTACTACTCGAAGTTCAGGCACCGAACCTGGATGCTGCCGGCCTGGACCGCGTCCGCTCCCTCATCAACCTGCGTGTTGACGCCACCGGTGCGGTTGATCCGACGATCACCACCGAAGGCACTAATCGGATCCGGGTCGATATCCCCGGAAAATACCAGTCCGCCAACATCGTGGAACAGCTGAGCAAGACCGGTGTCCTGACCTTTAAGGATGCCGACGGCAAAGTCGTTCTCGAAGGCAAGGATATTCAGGAAGCTACTCCCGGATACGACGATCTGGGAAGAATTGTGGTCAACCTGAAGATGAAAGACTCCGGCGTTCAGAAATTCGCGGATGCCACGACCGCCAATGTCGGAAAATCCATCTCCATCAATATGGATGATGAAATGCTGTCCAATCCTGTGGTCAATGAAGCCATCAAGAACGGACAGGCGTCCATCACCGGCCAGTTTACGGAAGATGAAGCCAAAATGCTGGCTGCCATGATTAACAATGGCGCACTCCCTTACCCGGTGAAAACCCTGTCGGTACAGGAAGTCGGCGCAACACTCGGATCCTCCGTACTGCCCAACGTCAAGCTGGCAGGTATTCTGGGAATCGCCGCGATCTTCCTGATCATGGTCTGGTTCTACCGCGTACCTGGTATTCTGGCCTCTCTGGCACTTGTCATTTTCTGTCTGGGGTTGATCCTGGTAACAGCCGGGCTTAAAATCTCGATGTCCCTGGCCGGTATCGCCGGTTTCCTGCTGTCGATCGGTATGGCAGTTGACGCCAACGTCCTGATTTTCGAACGCATCAAGGAAGAACTTCAGTCCGGACTTGACATCAAGCGTTCCATCGCCCTTGGTTTCCGCCATGCCATGAGCTCCATTCTGGATGCCAACATCACCACCCTGATTTCCGGCTTCATCCTGTTCTATTTTGGAGCGGGCTCTGTCAGAGGCTTTGCCCTCAACCTGGTCATCGGTGTGCTGCTATCCATGTTCACTGCAATCATTGTGACCCGCTTCCTGATGGTTCTGGCTTATTCTGCTGGACTGCTCAAAACCAAGGCAGCCTTCGGCTTTAAGGAAAAGGAAACAACCTTCCGCTTCCCATTCTACAAAAAGCGGAACATCTTTTTCATTGCTTCCGCTGTGGTCATCGGCCTCGGTCTGGTCATCGGGATTGTCCGGGGACCGAATGTCGGCATCGACTTTGCCGGCGGAACCCAGGTGACGCTGAATTTCCCTGCTGCCGTCAATAAGGTGGAAGTGGATGAAATTCTGAAGAAATACGATGATTCCATGATTACTCAGGTCATCAACTCAAACAAACTGGAAGCCAGAAGCCAAAAGCTGACTACCGAAACCTTCAACGATGCCATCAAGGAACTTGAGACCAAATACAAGCCTGGAACCGGGTTTGTGGAATCCATCAATGAAATCGGAGCCACCATCGGTTCCGAGCAGAGCGGCAAAGCCATTCTGGCTTCCGCCCTGTCAGTTCTCGCCATACTGGCCTATGTCGCAGTCCGGTTTAACTTTACCCTGGGAGTCGGCGCCATCGTAGCCTTAATCCATGACGTGCTGTTTACCCTGGCGATGTACTTCCTGTTCCGGATTCCGATCAACTCGCCCTTTATCGCGGCGATTCTGACCATCATCGGTTATTCCATTAATGATACGGTCGTTATCTTTGACCGGATCCGTGAAAATCTGGCGCTGAAAGGCTCCCGCCACCTGGATGAAGTGACGGATGAATCCATCAGCCAGACCATGGTAAGAACCATTAATACGAGTCTGACGGTTATTGTTGTCCTGCTTATGGTCTTCTTCTTTGTTCCGCAGATCCGTGAGTTCACACTCCCGCTGCTTCTTGGAACACTCTCCGGTGTCTACTCCACCGTCTTCATTGCTTCTCCGATCTATGTCATGCTGGAGAAGAAACTGAAGGGCAAGGGAGAAACCAAGGTCGTTCAGCCGGCCGCATCCGTCAAATCGGCCAAGATAGTTCAGACTGAGACTGGCGCGGCAGAACCTGTCGCCGTAGCAAAAGTCAAGGCGGCCAAGTCGGATTTGCGCTACTCCAACCGCTATGCCAAAAAGAAGACCAGTCGACCAGTCGAAGGAAATGTCGGTGAATCACTCCATGAGGTTGCGCCCGAAGAAGTGGTAAAGCGTGAAATCCCTCTGGCCGATGACTTCAAATTCAGCTCAGCCAGTGCAGAGTCTTTGAAGAAAATCGAGTTTGATGAGGATGAGTATTAAAATACCACACGAATCAAATAAGCCCTTACCGCATTCCTGAACAGTGAATGATGGTGAAGCAGACAGCCCGGACCGATCCAGAGGATCGACCCGGGCTGTCTGCTATATCAGGGCAAGGTGAAATTGGTTGACCTTTCAGTCTATTCGGAGTAGACTGAAAACAGTCGATAGTGAATAGACCAAAGAGGGCCGATTGGTAATTAGGCGGTGAGGAGGCAATCTATGGATCAGACAAAGGATCAATTAAAGGATCGATCAACGGATCAATCATCAGATCAGACAATGGATCAGACAATGGATCAGACAAAAAATCAATCAACGCTGGATTTGAAACTTGGCGTGATTGAATCTCGGTTTGCGGATCTGATCTGGGACCATGAACCCATTTCATCGCAGGATCTGGTCCGATTATGTGAGGCTCAGCTGAACTGGAAAAAATCTACAACCTACACCGTGCTGAAAAAATTATCGGAGCGGGGACTTTTTCAAAATTTGAAGGGGACCGTTAGCTCCCGAATCTCGCGCTCTGAGTTTCAGTCGATACAGACTGAGCGGATCGTAAAGGAGTCCTTTCAAGGGTCACTGCCGCAGTTTATCGCTGCCTTTACCCGAACCCAGGCACTGTCTGAGGCGGAAATTGCTGAAATCAGACGTTTGATTGAATCAAGCGGGGAGGAATAGGGATGGATCGTCTGTTTTTTGAAGTGTTATCGCTCAGCCTGAAGGCCAGCTGGCTTATCATCGGAGTGTTGTTCCTGCGCTGTCTGCTGCGGGAGACGCCGAAGTCATTTCGGCTTATCCTCTGGTCACTGACAGCACTTCGACTGATGCTGCCGGTGTCCGTAAAAAGCAGCTGGAGCCTGATTCCTGTCCAGCGTCTGGCTCAGCCCCTTGCTCAGGGTGCTATCGGTGGACTGACTCAAAAACCGTCGGCAGGAAATCCTGTGGCTCAGGATCTGTCCGGAACTGCCCTGGTGGCATCATCTTCCTGGTCGTTCTTCGGACTGATCTGGCTGATCGGACTTTCACTGATGCTGCTGTATGCCCTGACCAGTTACTGGAATCTTCGGCGAAAAGTCCGCGCGGCCGTGCGGCTGCGGGATAACCTGTGGCTTTGCGATGAGGTGGGGAGTCCGTTTATCCTGGGATATTTCTGCCCCCGGATTTATCTGCCCTCCCAGCTGGAAGCAAGGACGCTGCCTTTGGTGGAAGCCCATGAGCAGTCACATCTGGCCAGAGGGGATCAGTGGTGGAAACTGCTTGGCTTTCTCCTTATGTCTGTTCATTGGTTCAACCCATTGGTCTGGACCGCTTATATCCTGTTCTGCCGGGATCTGGAACTGACCTGTGACGAACGAGTGATTCGAGCTATGACGGTGCCCCAACGCCAGGACTATGCCAGAGGACTGCTGACCCTGAGCTTGCCGCGGCACGGTCTGGCGGCAGGTCCGCTGGCCTTTGGCGAAGTGGGGGTCAGAGAACGAATCGTGAAGATCCTGCGCTATCAGAAACCCCGTCGGTCGATGACGGTCCTTGCCCTGGTGGCCACCCTCATGCTGGCAGGCTGTTTCCTGACGGACCCGGCGACCTCACTGACCCAGGGAATTCAGACTGGCACCTTCCGGGCCGGGCCGCTGGTTTGTGCCGGTGTTGTGTCCTACCGTCCCATGACCGGAGAACATCTGGGTCAGATTCAGATCCTTTCGCCCACCGCTCTGAAACTGGTCAAACAGGATGGAACTGTATCCTTCGAAAGCAAGTCCGCGACAAGAAGTTACTATTCGCAAAGCGCTTTGGAGAAAGAGCTGGGAGACCCGTCGTTCTTCTGGGGCAAGGGCAAGGCCGTGCCAAAGTTCAGCGATGCCCAGGAGATGAGCGTGTATACATACTATGCGGAAGACAACCAGGACAGCCTGTCATATCGGATCTTCTTTTTAAACGGTGAGCCGATATGGATTGCCGAGGGCATGAATATCAGGATCTACGAGCTGATCCACTGATTTGATTTTTATTTTTTACTGCTGACGTCATATGATACAGAAATATAGTTTCGCTAATCGTCCGGATGAGAGAAAAGCGAAAACATGACGTGTGCGAATAAAAAGCCCCGGCCAGACGGCCGGGGCTGATGCATTTCATATGAAAATATGGCTTATAAGTGAGTTGCAGCGATTGCCTGTTTGAAAAAAAGATTCCTGGTCAGCTTGGAAGGGAGTCAGGGGCAGATTCATTGAGCCTCTGGCTGATGCCATTCCATAATCTGTCGGATGAGAAACAGGCCGGATCAGTTGAGGTCAGGGGAAAGAGCCCGGTCCAGCATCAGGACGGCTTCATCATCTTTGATGTCAAAGCACAGTGCGATTTCTTCCGTCAGCAGGGTAAGAATTTTGCGTAAATAGGCGGTGTCGGTCTGGCATAGCTTTTTGGTGGTTCCCTCAAGCGAATCTTTCTTCTGATTGATGGATTTGTAGAGAGCCAGCAGATTGGTGAAATTCTGGTCTTTAATGGCTTTGGCGTAGAAATCCTTTAAATGCTTGTGGCTGAGGGTCGAGAGATCCACGGCCTCCATCTCACGGAGTTCGCTGAGCGCCTTGAGCGCTTCGGGCCGGGAACAGATCCGCCGCATGTTAACCTCCGCGTCCACGGGGGTATACGCCGTGGTCTGGGTGGATAGGGACTGCATCACGTAATAAAGCCTGTCACTGGTGCCAGAAATGTCGGGTACACAGATGTCTTCCACTCTGTAGACCCCCTCGGTGCGATAGAGCACCAAATCATTTTTATGAAACATCAATTCCTCCTGTGGCAGTAAAAAGGAAAACGTGGCGAAACCACGTTTAGCGACTTATCTGAATATAGTATAACATATTTTCAGAAAAATGTAAAAAGAGGTGGCATTGTCAAAGAATTATCATGACGGAGCCGGCAAGCTGATGCCAGAACGACAAATTATACGCCCGTTTTGAATCATTTTAATCGAACCGTGATAAAATAGGAGTGATGTCAAATCAATTGACGCATTGGACAAAAGGAGAACGTTATGGATTTTAAAGAGCATATCAGAGTCATTGAGGACTTCCCGAAGCCCGGAATCAGCTTCAAGGATATTACAACGGTGATCAAGAACGGTCCGGTGTTCAAAGAAATGGTGGACGCCATGGCGGCCCGCCTTCGTGATTTGAAAATCGATGCCGTGGCCGGTCCGGAAGCCCGGGGATTCATTTTCGGTGTCCCGGTAGCGTATGCCCTGGAAGTCGGCTTTCTGCCGATCCGCAAGAAAGGCAAGCTGCCGTCTGATACCTACTCTCTGACTTATGACCTGGAATACGGCAAGGATACGCTGGAAGTCCATAAGGACGCCATCTGGCCCGGAATGCGGGTAGCCATCATTGATGACCTTCTGGCCACCGGCGGTACCATAGCTGCCTGCAAGGACCTGCTTGAGCTGGCCGGCGCCGAAGTGGTCTCCGTGGACTTTGTGATTGAACTGACAGGCCTCAAAGGCCGTGACAAGCTCGCCGGATACAACGTGGAGAGCATGGTAACCTACGAATTTTAGTCGGGATCGACCAAAGATAGACAAGTTCATCACAGATCATATATAATATTCTCATTGTTTTCATGAGGTGAGCCCTTGGAAAAGGGCTTTTTTCGAACTCAAAATCAACCGGGAGGTGACCAGAGGTGATCCAGGGATTATTGTCCAAGATTGATCGGGCGGGAAATATCGATAAAGAAGTCATCATCAGAGCCTATAATTTAGCCAGTGAGGCCCACCAGGGACAAATGCGCCTGTCGGGAGAGCCCTATGTGATCCATCCCATTGAAGTAGCGTCCATACTGGTGGACATCGGAATGGATACCAATACGATTGCGGCCGCGCTGCTGCATGATGTGGTGGAAGATTCCGACCATACGTATGAGGACATCGAGCGCGAGTTCGGCACGGAAATAGCCGAACTGGTGGAAGGGGTTACCAAACTCGGTAAAATCGAATACAAAAGCCGCGAGGAAGAACAGGCAGACAATGTCCGCAAGATGGTCCTGGCTATGGCCAAGGACATTCGAGTCGTTCTGATCAAACTGGCGGACCGTTTGCACAATATGCGCACCCTGCGCTTCAAAAGCCCGGAAAAGCAGAAGGAAAAGGCCAAGGAAGTCTTTGACATCTACGCCCCGCTGGCTCACCGGCTGGGTCTGTTCCGCATCAAGTGGGAACTGGAAGACCTGGCGTTCCGCTATCTCAATCCGACCGAGTACTATGACCTGGTGGATCAAATCGCCGAAAAACGCAAGGAGCGCGAGGAATATATCCACCGCGTCATGGGCGAAATCGTCGAGCGGCTGCACGATGCCGGCATTGAATGCGAGATCGACGGGCGGCCCAAGCATTTCTACTCCATCTATAAAAAGATGAACAATCAGTCCAAGACCATCGATCAGATCTTCGATCTGACCGCAATCCGCGTGATCGTGGATTCCATCAAGGACTGTTATGCCGCGCTGGGTATCGTCCATACCATCTACAAGCCGATTCCCGGACGGTTTAAAGACTACATCGCCATGCCCAAGCCCAACATGTATCAGAGCCTTCATACTACCGTCATCGGCCCTCAGGGCAAGCCATTCGAAATCCAGATCCGCACCTTTGACATGCACCGCACCGCGGAATACGGCATTGCGGCTCACTGGAACTATAAGGAAGGCAATGACCAGGCCTCGGTCGACAAGCGCTACGTCTGGCTGCGCGACATGCTGGAGTGGCAGAAGGATACGACGGATGCCGATGAATTCATGGAAGGCTTCAAGGTCGACTTGTTTGAGGATGAAGTTTTTGTCTTCACGCCCAAAGGTGAAGTCATCAATCTGCCGTCGGATTCCAGCCCCATCGATTTTGCCTATCGGATCCATACCGATGTTGGGCACAAGGCGGTGGGTGCCAAAGTCAACGGCAACATGGTCTCCCTGGATTACCGCCTGAAAACGGGAGAAATCGTCGAAATCGTCACCTCCAATTCCAACAAGGGCCCGTCCATTCACTGGCTCAACATTGTCAAATCCAACCAGGCCAAATCGAAAATCCGCGGCTGGTTCAAAAAGGAAAAGCGGGAAGAGAACATTGCCAAGGGCAAGGAGCTTCTGGAAAAAGAAGCCAAGCGGCGTGACCGCAACTTCGGAGACATTGCCCGGGGCGTTCCGCTGCACCGCATCATTGAGAAATACCACGGCAACAGCATTGATGACCTGATGGTGGTTGTCGGTACGGGTCAGGTTACGCCGGCGTTTGTTGTCAATTTTCTGATCCAGGGCCTGGAAGAAAAGGAAAAACAGGAAAAGCCGCCCACGTTGGAACAGGAACTGGCCAATGCCGCCGCTCTGGTGGAAGATTCCAAAAAGAAGGCTGAAGAGCGCAAAAAAAAGAAGGCCCGGAATTTCTTCGGCGTTACCGTCACCGGCATGGACAATGTCGAGGTCCGCTTTTCCAAATGCTGCAATCCCCTGCCAGGGGATGACATTGTCGGTTACATTACCAATTTCCGGGGGATTTCAGTTCATCGGGCGGACTGCAGCAATCTGAAAACCCTTCGGGAAAAAGAGGAGCCCTCGCGCTTTGTGGGCGTGGAGTGGGAATCGCAGTCTCAGGAACTTTATTCTGCCCGTCTCAAGATTGAGGCGGTGGATCGTCCCGCTCTGCTGACAGACGTGATGCTGGTTCTCAACGAAATGAAGGTAGCCATCAACTCGGTCAACGCGGAAAACAAGAAAAACGGTGAGGCGGTGGTCAATCTGTCCCTGCTGGTTTCCAATATCGCGCTGCTCAACGAACTGAGCCGACGCATCAAAAAACTGCCCTCGGTGCTGGATGTCCAGCGCATGGGCAACAACTAGGAGAATCATATGAGAGCAGTCGTTCAGCGGGTCAAGCGGTCCAACGTTTCCGTCGACGGGAACGTGATCGGACAGATCGGACCCGGGTTCACGGTCCTTTTGGGTATTTCCACAGAGGACACCGAAAAGGATCTGCAATACATCGAGGATAAAATCGCGGGACTGCGCCTGTTTGATGATGAAAACGGCGTGATGAATGTTTCCCTGGAGGACGCGAGGGGAGAGGTTCTGCTCGTTTCGCAGTTCACTCTGTACGGGGATGCCCGTAAGGGGCGCCGGCCGTCCTATATTCACGCTCAGAAAGGCGAGGCGGCGAAGGTCTTGTATGAAACACTGCGTGATCGGCTGCGCCAGCGCGGTCTGCGGGTGGATACCGGCGAATTCGGCGCGGAAATGGAAGTCACCATCGTTAATGACGGACCGGTGACGATCCTGCTTGACTCAACCAAGCTGTTCTAGGAGGTCTTACATGAATATTCAAAAACTGGCACTGGGCATGTTCCAGTCCAACTGCTATATCGTCTCGGAAGGCCACGACGCTTTTCTGGTGGATCCGGGCGACCGTCCCGTGGAAGTGCTGAATTATCTGGACCTGCATGGGCTGAACCTCCGGTTCATCCTGCTTACCCACGGGCACCTGGACCACGTCAACGGCGTCGACGGCATCACCAAAGCCCGTCCGGTTCCGGTCTACCTGCATCCGGCCGACCGCCAGGCCATTGATGAGGATACCCGGATTTTCGGAGATTTGGTCAGTGAAACCCTTCCGGTTTTCGACGGCATGATCATTCCTTTTGCCGGCCATGAAATCCGGGTGATTGAAACCCCGGGGCATACCGAGGGCGGCGTCTGCTACCTGCTGGAAGATCATCTGTTTGCCGGCGATACGCTGTTCCGCCATTCCATCGGGCGTTCCGATCTGCCCGGCGGAGATTACGACGCGCTCCTGCATTCTGTCCGGGAAAAGCTGTATGCTCTGCCCGATCATACCAGGGTTTATTCCGGACATGAAGATGAGACCGATATTGCCCATGAAAAGAAGTACAACATGTTCGTCAAGGGGAATAAGTAATCCCATGACCGGGCAAGTCAGTCTCGTCCGGATATCGGATCTGCGCATCAGCACCAATGAAGAATCTTATGTTTTCCACATCTATCATACCGCCCGGCTCTTTGTCAGCGGCTCGATGGAAGTGGAAACTTCTTTATCCAAACCAGATTTGGCCGTGCTGGCCGATCGCCCGATGAATGTCATCCGGATCCAGGACCGCTCGTCGGGCCGGGAACGGGAATATCCGGGAACGGATAAGGAAAGCTGCAAGCGGGCCGTCTTTTCCTTCCTGTCAGAATGGACCGGACAACGCATTCCCTGGGGTACGCTCATTGGCGTTCGTCCCACCAAGCTGGTCCTGACGGCACTGACGGCGGGCCGGTCGGAACCAGCGATCCGTGCCCAGCTTTTGGAGCGGTACCTGGTGACGGAGGAAAAGCTGGATCTGGCGATCCGGGTGGCTAAAACGGAACAGAAACTGCTGCAGGGCTGGCAGGATGGACGGATCGGCATCTATCTGGATATGCCGTTCTGCCCAACCAAATGTTTCTACTGCTCGTTCCTGTCCTATCCCTCGGCCAATCAGGCGGCCATGGCGCGATATGAGGAAGCGCTTCTGCAGGATATCCAAAGAACGGGAGAGCTTCTGAAAACACTGGGCCTGGAACCGGGCTACCTCTATTTCGGCGGCGGGACGCCGACGTCTGGGTCCGCCGAGTCGCTGCGCCGGATCCTGACGGCTGCCATCCAGACCTTTCGTTCGGCTTCGCCCATGACGGAGTTCACGGTGGAGGCCGGTCGGCCGGATACCATTACCCCGGAAAAGCTGAGCCTGATGAAGGAACTGGGCGTCACGCGGCTGAGCATCAACCCACAGACGTTCTGCGACCGGACGCTGCAGTCCATGGGCCGGACTCACACCGGCCGGGATATCGAAGCGTGTCTTGACCAGGCGCGCAGTCTGAATTTTGAGTCCATCAACATGGATCTGATCCTGGGGCTGCCCGGTGAATCCGTGGCAGAGGCGGCCGCCTCCATCCGGCGGGCCTGTGCCCTGGGGCCGGAAAACATCACGATTCACGGTCTGGCTTTGAAAAAAGGCGCCAGCCTGACTCAGGTGGATTCCCAAATCCGGGACCGGGTGAGTGCCATGTACCGGATCGTCTATGACGAACTGGCACGGGCCGGCTATGAGCCGTACTATCTCTACCGAAACAAGAACACCCTGGGCAATCTTGAGAACGTCGGATTTACCCGGGGGGATCATGCCAGCCGCTACAACATCGCCATGATCGAGGAAACCGACACCATCGCAGCCTGCGGGGCATCGGGCATTACCCGGGTCGTGACGGGGGCGGCCGGTGAGTCAGGATCTCCGCTCCTGTTAAGACATAACGGGTACAAGGATCTGGAGCTCTATCTGCGTTCTCTGAATGAGAGTCTGGCCGCGAAAGCCGGGGTACTGTCCCGGGCCAGGGAACGATTGGATTTGTCAGAAAGGCCAGACAGCTATTATAATGATTAAGAAGTCAGCCCAGCGCTCGGCCGGGCCCGGAGGCCGCAATGCCGCCGCCGGTTCGGGCAGTCAGGAGAGCATCGAAACAGAGTTCTCTCCGGCATAGGGCTTACCAGCGGACGAAAGCGTCCTCATCAAGGATTTTAAGAAAAGAGGTAACGGATATGGGAGAGGCATTAGGCAATGTCAGACGCACGAACATGTGCGGCGAACTGAACAGGGAACACATCGGTCAGACCGTGACCGTCATGGGCTGGATCCAGACGAGCCGGGACAAGGGATCCATTATTTTCAGCGACGTTCGCGACCGCGCGGGCATCTGTCAGGTAGTGTTCCGCGAGGAAGTGGCGCCGGCAGCTCTGGAAAAAGCCAAGGGACTGCGCCGGGAATACTGTGTGGCAATCACCGGCCAGGTGGCTGCCCGGGAATCCGTCAACCCCAATCTTCCCACCGGTGAAATCGAAATTAACGCGACGGAGCTGAAAATTCTGTCTGAATCGGAAACTCCGCCCATTCAGGTGATGGAGAATCTGGATGCCCGGGAAGACGTTCGCATGAAGTACCGCTATCTGGACCTGCGTCGCCCCGACATGCAGCGGATTCTGTTCCTGCGTTCCCGGGCCGCTCACTCGGTCCGTGAGTATTTCAACCAGAACGGCTTTATTGAAGTGGAAACCCCGACCCTGGCCCGTTCCACTCCGGAAGGCGCCCGGGATTATCTGGTGCCGTCCAGAAACTATCCGGGAACGTTCTACGCACTGCCCCAGTCACCTCAGCTGTTCAAGCAGCTGCTGATGGTGGCCGGCTTCGACCGCTATTTCCAGGTGGTGAAATGCTTCCGGGACGAAGATCTGCGGGCCAACCGTCAGCCGGAGTTCACCCAGATCGATATTGAAACCTCCTTCCTGGGAGAGGTGGAAATCCAGACCCTGAACGAAGGCCTGATTCAAAAGGTCTTCCAGGATGTCCTGAATGTGGAAATTCCGGTTCCGTTTGAGCGCCTGCCCTATCGGGAAGCCATGGACCGGTTCGGTTCGGACAAGCCGGACCTGCGCTTTGGCATGGAAATCAAAAACATAACCGACGCGGTTCGGGATACCGACTTCGTCGTATTCCGTCAGGCCATTGACAATGGCGGATCGGTTCGCGCTCTGGTCCTGGAGGACGGTGCCGACACCGGCCGCAAGGATCTCGACCGTCTGGGTGAATTCGTCAAGACCTATAAAGCCAAGGGGCTGGCTACCGTGGCGCTGAAGGCCGACGGCATCAAGGCTTCCATCGGCAAGTTCTTCGATGAGGCCGGACTGGCCCGCATCGCTGAGGCCTGCGGCGCCAAAACCGGCGATCTGATTCTGATTGTGGCAGATAAGGACAGCGTGGTATTCCAGTCCCTGGGTGCTCTGCGTCTGGAACTGGCGAAAAAGCACGGACTGATCCCGCAGGATGTATTTAAATTTGTCTGGGTCACTGAATTCCCGCTCCTGGAATATTCGGAGGAAGAGAGCCGCTATGTGGCAGCTCATCATCCCTTTACCTCACCCATGGATGAAGACATCGAGCTGATGGCTTCCGATCCGGGAAAGGTTCGGGCCAAAGCCTACGACATGGTCTTGAACGGCGAAGAGCTGGGCGGTGGATCCATCCGAATCCATCGTCAGGATCTGCAGGAACGCATGTTCCAGCTGCTGGGCTTTACCCAGGAAGAAGCCTGGGCCCGCTTTGGCTATCTGCTGGAAGCATTCAAGTACGGTCCACCGCCCCATGGCGGTCTGGCCTTCGGTTTTGACCGGCTGATCATGTTCCTGGCCGGAACAGACAATATCAAGGATGTCATTGCCTTCCCCAAGAATCAGAACGCATTCTGTCCTCTGACCGAAGCTCCCAATGTGGTGGATGACAAGCAGCTGAAAGAACTGGGCATCGCCCTGGCCAAGTCTGAACCGGTCCGGGAGGAGAGTCAGGAATGAAAAAAGCGATAAACCTCCCATCCCTGGTGCTCACGGCACTGCTGTCGGTTATTTTGCAGTATCTGATGTCGGCTCAGAAAATTGATCTGACGGACCGTGTCATCGGCGGAATCCTGTTCTTTGTGCTGAACTATTTCATCCTGATCCTGGTGCTCCGGGGTCTCTTCCGCATTCTGAAAGTGCTGCAGTTGCCCGGAGTCCGGCTCAGGTCCTATGCCTACTATCTCTATCCGGTGGCTATGCTGATCCTGTATGCAGCCTTCCTGATCGTCATGGCCCGCCTGGCGAATTACCGGCTGCCGTCCTATCTGGTTGCCGGCGTGATTATCGCCGGGGTGGCTGCCGCCATTCTGGCTCAGCTGGGCGGAGCATTTCCGGATCGGCTCCTCACGCAGAAGAAGCGGGCTTTCCGGCTGGAATCCACCGGAGGCATGCTGGGCGGATTTGATTTTCTGGGAACCTTGACCGGACAGTATCGGGACGGAATTGTGGTCGGAACCGACGCAATCCCGTTTGACCATCTGGAAAAAATGCATCGTTCCAAAGATTCCATTATTGTTGAGGGCTCTCAGGATCCCAAGCTGGAACTGATCATCGTGTCCGACAAATCCCAGAACTATTTCATTGATCTGCTGGCGGAGCGCCTTAAAACCTCCCGCAGTGTCCTGGTTTCCTCCCAGGCCGACAAGAAACCGGCACCCAGAAAGAAACCGGATGACAAAGCCAAGGACCTGAAACGGGCGAAACCGGTTAAGCTGATTAAAGCCACGGAAGAAGCCAGACGTCAGACCCAGGCCAAAGCCGGTTCCGCGCAGGGCAAGCCCCAGTAAGCAAAAATAATGGAAACACAAAAAGCCTGAGCAGTCAGGCTTTTTGCTTTTCCTGCCTCTCTGTCCGGATCAAGCACAGAGAAATCATAGATCCGGGCCTGTCCTCGGACGGTCTGATCCGGAGGAGATGGCGATTGTTTTTTGGGGGCGAACTGACAACCTTTCCAACCTGGGGGAATCCAATTCCATCCATGGGAAGTTCCTGTTATAATGCAGATAGATAACGCGAAATTAAAATTCTGGAGGAAAAATAATGTTAAGAGAAATGAATTTGGATACGTTTGTGAATGAACTGGCTTCGGTTTCACCGGCACCGGGCGGCGGTTCCACCGCAGGTCTGGCCGCTTCCCTGGGCGCAGCCCTCACCAGCATGGTATTCAATCTGACCATTGACAATAAAGCCGGCGAAGGCCTGGCTCCGGAAATCATCGAAGAGATGAAGACCAGACGGGAAGAGATGCTGAAACTGAAAACGGAGTTCATCGACCTGGTCGAAGAAGATACCGCCAGCTTCAACCGCTTCATGAGCGCTCTGAAAATGCCGAAAGCAACCGAGGAAGAGAAGGCGGTCCGCAAAGCAGCGCTGGATCAGGCCAAGGTTGATATTATCACTACCCCGGAAAAAATTGCCGTGTCTGCTGCCAAAGCCTGGGACGCCATTGAACTGGCCAACAACTATGGCAACCCCAATGCCGTGTCCGATGCCGGAGTGGCTGCGCTGATGCTGGATGCCGCCATCAAGGCTGCCTTGCTCAATGTCAAGATCAATCTGCCCATGGTGAAGGACGAAGCGAAGAAAGTGGAATATGTGGAGCGGATGAATGGCCTGCTGGCTGAATCCACCGAGCGGGTCAACAAGATCTACAGTTCTGTTTCCAAGAAGCTGGATGCATAGTCCGGACGAATTTCAACTGGATATCGTCAGATTAAGGGAGCTCTTTGATAAGGCTCCCTTCTCTGACTATGAGGCGCAAAAACAGGTCATCCTGGAGAAATGGCGGCCCAGAGGCCGAGGCGGTTCCAAACGGGAGCCCTCCCTGTCGGGATTGTACGCCAGCCGCGTCCGGGAAAAAGTCAACAGCTCGGTCTATACACCGCCGGAACTGGCTCGACTCCTGTTTGAACGCACTCCCTGGCAGGCGACGGATTCAATCCTGGACTGTTCCGGAGGGACCGGTGATCTGGCCGCTCCTTTCGTTCAGGCAGGTGCCAGCGTGCAGCTGATGGACCGCGATGTCACCGCGCTGGCCATTGCCGAGATGGAACACCCCGGGGTGAGGGTCTGTACCGGTGATTTTCTGGAGGCCGCCGGACGGTATGATGTGATCATCGGCAACCCGCCCTATGAAGGTCACAAGGGCATGAGTCCGGCGGAGAAGGAACGGGTCAAATCGCTTTTTCCGCACGTTATGGGAGACAAGGCTGATCTCCATTTTGCTTTTTTTGCCAAGGCCTGGGAGCTTCTGCCCGAAGGAGGCATTCTGTCCCTTCTGGTCTCGCGCTATTGGCTGGAAGCGGATTCAGGCCAGGACCTGCGCCGGTTTGTGCTGAACCATTTCCGGATTCTTTATCTGCATGACTGGTACGGCAGCCGTCCCTTCGGGGCCGGGGTGGATCCGATTCTGATCGTCCTGGCAAAAGGACAGGCAGCAGTCCCTTATGACATCCCCGTGTGGCGGGAAGATGTCGGAGAATTCGTCATTTCTTCCGACGCGCTGAGTTCTGATTCCATGAAGCTGCTGACGCGGCAGGAACGGATCATGCGGCGCATTCTGGAGCAGGAATGTGCCATGACCCTGGGCCAGGCGGGTGAATTCTACCAGGGGATCATCACCGGTTTTGACAAGGCCTTTGTCCTGTCTCCAAAGGAAGCTGCCGCTTTGCGCATCGAGGATGAACTGCTGGTGGACTGGATCAAGTCCACGGATCTGAGGGGCATTCGCCGGATCAACCGCCTGATCTATGCCGACGCGGCGGCGGGAGACTGTCCGAATTTCATGAGGTACATTGAGCAGCACCGGGACCGGTTGTCCGGCCGGCGCGAAGTGAAAAAAGGGATGATCCGCTTTTATCAGCTGCAGTGGGGCAGAGACCGCGCCTTGTTTGAATCCCGTCGGGTTCTGTTTCCCTACAAGGGAGCCGGGAGCCTGTTTGTGCCCTCACAAAATGTCTTTCACTCGGCGGATATCTACTCCTATCGGACAGAGATCGATCTGGAGTGGCTGTGCCGGCTTCTGAACAGTCCACTCTATGACGCCTATATCAAAACTGAACTGAAAAAGCTGGGCGGGGAGCTCTACGAATATTATCCGCACCGGCTGAAACGGATCTGTATTCCCGATCCGGTCAATGTGCCCGATCCCGATCAGTTCATCGCCCACATTCAGCAGCGGCTGACCCAGGAGCTGGGACCTGAATCTGATAAATCATAAGTGATCAAGAACAAGGAGGATGACGCGATGCAGCCAAAGGAAACATACAGTCAGGACGTCAACGCATATCTGGCAGCGATGCCCCCAGCGGTCCGGGACCGCCTGGAAGCGATCCGGGCCCAGATTCATGAGCTGGTGCCGGAGGTAACCGAGAAAATTGCCTATGGCATTCCCACCTTTCAATGGCGCGGCAAGAATATGTGCCATATCGGAGGATCCAGACAGCACATCGGATTCTATCCCGGACCCCAGGTCATTCTGGATCACGCGCAGGCCCTCTCAGCCTATAAAACCAGCAAAGGCGCGATTCAGTTTCCGCATGAGGAGCCGATTCCGCCGGAGCTGATCCGGACCCTGACGCTCAGCGCCAGGGAGCAGCTGGAGAAAATACTGAAATGAAAACCCTGATATTCAACGGTTCTCCCCGTAAGCAGGGAGACACCCGGTTTATGATTGATTATCTGAGTGAGCGCCTCAGCGGTGAAGTCCATGTCATTGACGCCTATACCTGCGGCGTGAAAAGTTGTGTGGACTGCCGCTACTGCTGGACCCATCCGCACTGCGTGTTTCCGGATTTTCAGGAGCTGGATGACCGGATCCGCTCCTGTGATAATATCATCCTGGCCTCGCCGATCTATTTCAGTGAAGTGACCGGAGAGCTCCTGCGGGTTCTGTCCAAGGTTCAGGTCTACTGGAGCGCCCGCTTTCTCCGGCAGGAGACACTGTTTCCCAACCCGAAAAAAGGCGCGCTTCTGTTAGCTTATGCCGGCCACTGCAACCTGATTTATCCTGAACACAGCTGCCACATTCTGCTGAAGAATATGGGCGTACAATCCATCTGGCCCACGGTGACCGCCAGTGATACCGATCGAGTACCGGCCCGGGAGGATCAAGGCATACACCGCGCTCTGGATGAGCTGGCGCTGTTTCTCAACGGCTCCGTCGAACCGCCGGTCAGACCCTGACGGAATTGCCTGGCAGAGGCCGGAGATTCTCGATGGGATGGTCTGCCTTGAACAAAAGGGAGTCCATGGGTTATAATGAGCAGTGGTAAACGTGAGGAGTTGAATTTATGAAATTAGGAATCGTGGGGCTGCCCAATGTCGGGAAAAGCACCCTTTTTAATGCCATTACGCAGGCTGGCGCAGAGTCAGCCAATTATCCCTTTTGCACCATTGAACCCAATGTCGGTGTCGTCGCGGTGCCGGACGAGCGGCTGGACCGCCTGGCCGAGGTATATCATTCCAAAAAGAAAGTTGAAACGGCGATCGAGTTCTATGATATTGCCGGTCTGGTAAAAGGTGCTTCCAAAGGCGAAGGTTTGGGCAACAAGTTCCTGTCCCATATCCGTGAAGTCGAAGCCATTGTCCATGTCGTCCGGGCTTTTGAAGATCCCAATGTCGTACATGTGGACGGCAACGTGGATCCGATCCGGGATATCGAGACCATCAATCTGGAACTGATTCTGGCCGATCTGGAAGTGCTGGAAAAACGCATGGATAAGTCCCTGCGCCAGGTCCGTTCAGGCGATAAGACGGCAAAGGTCGAGTATGCCCTGATGGAACGAATCAAGGCTCATCTGGAACTGGAGAAACCGGTCCGGACATTAGAATTCACACCGGAAGAGGAAGAGATTGTCCGCCAGTTTTTCCTGATCACTTCGAAAAAAGTTCTGTATGTCGCCAACATTTCCGAAGATGATCTGGCCGCAGGCAACCTGAATAATGACATGGTGGAAAAAATCAGAAACTATGCCCATCAGGAAGGGGCTGGCGTTATTGTCGTCTGCGCCAAGTTGGAAGAAGACATGTCCGGTCTGTCCGATGCCGAGAAACATGAAATGCTGTCAGAGTACGGATTAAAGGAAACCGGGCTGGACCAGCTGGTCAAGGAAAGCTATGACCTGCTGGGGCTGATGAGCTTCCTGACCGCCGGACCCATGGAATCCAGAGCCTGGACCATCAAGAAAGGCACCAAAGCGCCCCAGGCAGCCGGAAAAATTCATTCCGATATCGAACGAGGCTTCATTCGGGCCGAAATTGTTTCCTTCAATGATCTCATTGCCTGCGGCTCGGAAGCCCATGCCAAAGAGAAGGGGCTGTTCCGCCTGGAAGGCAAGGAATACATCATGCAGGACGGCGATGTGGTGAACTTCCGGTTCAACGTCTAGGGTCGTTCAGGCATTTCTGCCGGGAACCTGAAAATAATCCGGAAGACAATCCGGAAGACAATTCGGAAGACAATTCGGAAGAAAATCCAAAGGACATCTGAAAATACAGCGTGGGGATTCTGTAGGGACCAAATAGAACATCCATAGGTATCAACAACCCATGGTGAAGATGTTTCAAATGGATTCTGAAAAAGCAAGATAACCTGCCGGCATGGCAGGTTATCTTGCTTTTTGCTGTCTAGTTATTAACTGACCGGTTATTAACTGACCGGTTTGAACGGTCTAGTTTATTGCTGTCTGATTTGCATTATCTAGTTTTCAATAAATTTCATTTACATCAATATCGGGTCTTCACTGGACGGCCTGTGAGGATTGGCTTATTCACCAGCTGAATCCGAACAAGGATGACTGTCACAAACAGCGTTCCCAGCAGGGTCGCGGTTTCCCATTGGTACTGTACCCCGAAATAATTGACCAGACCCAAAAACGGGAGAATGATCGTATTGGACAGCCAGTCAAAGACGGCGGGCAGTTCAATCACTCCTTCGATTTTGATCTTGATTCGAAGCAGCACCAGCATGGTCATGATGAACCAGCTCAGCAAATAAAAATCAAGGACGCGGCGGGTACGAACCAGGAGGATGAACAGTAGCCACAGCACAGCCAGGGCAGTGCCGGTAGTCATCACGATCTCGGGTTGGGATGCGTTGGCGCTATTATAAAAAAAAGCTGTTAAAGTCAGTAACAGCGGCAATAGAGCATTGATCAGCTTCATAGTGGTTGCCTCATCTTACGTTGAATTGAAATCGTTCTACAATCTATAAAGATAGCTTATCAAATGGGGTAGCAAGAGGCAATCTATTTTTCGTTACCAAATTGTTACTTTTTCTCGGCGGCGGAAAGAAAGCCCTGGGGCGGAATGGATTTTATGCTGCGGTTATTTTCATTCTCAGGTGTGCTTCAACCGACAGTGACCAGCCAAACTGAAATTAAGCTGGTTTTAACAAATCAGGGAGAGAATTGAGCTATAATTGAGTTAATAAAGAGGTGAACTATTTCCAGGTATTTGATCGGAAGAGCCTGGGATGCCACCGGTGACTGTCGGCGGCACGGCATGATGACCGCCGCCTAGAAGGAGACGTATGACAGAATATTTTAAGAAAATTGGGATCGGGAAATTCATTCTGATGTTCCTGCTGAGTATCGGCCTGAGCGTAGCCCTGTTAATTCCCTATACCATGACTCAGATGGCAGAAGGGGAAATCCTCATGACCGGATCCTGGGAAATCTTCCTGTCCTCGCTGGGACTTTATCTTGGCATTATGATCTTTATCTGGGGACTGAGCCTGACCAGGGAAGACCGTCAGCGCATTCTGACACCAGCGCCCGCCCACAGCCCCAAGCGGTTTGGCTTTTATCTGGCACCGTTTCTGCTGGCTCTGCCGGTGAATGTGATCTATGTTCTGTTTCTGGAACGGTTTTTTCCCAGCTTTCTGGAACGGATGATGGAGGCCGGCAATCTGCCGGAAAATTTCATGAGTTCCCCGGATCCGGTCTCCCTGTTGCTGTTGTTTTTATCTGTAGTTGTCATGGCACCGATCGTGGAGGAAATCGCCTTTCGCGGCGTCCTTTACAATCTATTAAATAAAACCCTGCCCTTGTGGGTATCAGCCCTGATCAGTTCCGTTATTTTCGGTATCCTTCATGGAACGACCTTTCTGCAGACTGCAATCATCGGACTGGTGCTGGCCTTCATTTATCAAATCACCGGTGATCTGAAAGTTGCCATCATCGGACATGCGGTGAACAATGCAGTTGCCTTCGGTCAGGCGATCCTGCTGTCCACCGGAGTTCTGGTGGAAGGAGAGCCCAGTGAAATGATTCTGGGCGGTGTCCTTTTGGTACTCGGTGTGGTCATGGTAATCGCGTCAATCCGTTACCTCAGACATCATTCGCTTCGGTCCATTTTCAATGACCGTGCTCCGGTTTACAAGCATGAGATCTGGGCCAGCCGGCAATATCAGGAGCTGGATGGTTATCAGGAATAAAGCGGCATCAGTTCATGTTCCGGCTGCCGGAACCGCTGTCTGGTCATCCAGGAGGTGTTGGATCCATTCTTTCGCAAAGCCCCCCTTCAGGTGATTCCAAAGCGGAACTGCTGGAGACAGCGGTTGTCCGACCAAAACTGAAACGAGGTGATCACAGTGGTAATCGCATGCGGAGTATTCCGACTGAAGCTGCATACGGCTTATTCGCTCAAGGACAAACGGATGGTGACAAAGTCTATCATTGATCGGGTCCGGAACAAATTCAATGCCTCCTGTTCCGAAACCGGACTGAACGATTCCATCCGGGACATCGAGATATCCATCTCGGTGATCAACTCCTCCAAGGTGGTAGCTGAGAATGAAGCTGCCCGGATCAGTGATTACATCTATAACCACGCCGAAGCCGAACTGATCGGCGAGAACATCGAGATTATCTATATCTGAAAGACATCCGGGGGTCTGTCCTTTACGATGGGCAGGCGCGCCTCGTTCCGGATCCAGCCACCCCGACCCATCCGGAAAGTGAAGTGGCGCAAGGTGTGATGAACCAAGCCTTATTATGATAGGAACCTTCGAGCGGCCGGTGATCTGCGGATCACCAGCCGCTTTGCCATTGGCGGTGATCCGGTTTGAGGATGTCAGGTGACTGTTTTTTGACGGAGAGGAATTTGGTTTCGGGTATTTTTGATTGCTGTTTGGCCGCCACGGAAAGGCTGATTATTTCACTGCTGCCGGCGGCCGGAATAGACACTTCGACGCTTCAGGGGAGAGTGTTTTTTGAGAATCGCAGGATTTCCCTGTGTTAATGGAGCAGTGCAGTATGGAAATCGGTGTATAATGGATAAAGAAATTTGAGCAAAATTGGAGTTATTATGTTTATTTGTGATATCAGTGTGTTTAATCGATATGGAAAAATAAAGCTGGATCAGATGCTGGCTCCGGGCAGCCTGGACTGGCGGCAACTGGTGGTATTGTTCGTTCTGGAGCAGCGGCCCGGAATTTCCCAGGCGAAGCTGAAGCCCTTTCTGCAGACCGACAAGGCCAATGTAACCAAGCTGCTTCAAGCCATGGAGCATGAGAAACTGATCCATCGGACACCGGATGAAAAGGACCAGCGCAACAAGCTGTGCTTCCTGACGGAAGCGGGGGAAGAACAGTTGCCGGCTCTTCACCGGATCCTGGCTGAGTGGGAATCGGCCTGCTTTGCCGGTCTGACCGCTGCGGAGCGGGAGGAACTGGAACGGCTCAATGCCATCATTATCAAAAACCTGGTGGGGGAGTGGAGTCAGGACAACTAGAGGATTCCAAAGACCGGCCGGGAAGTACTTGCGGACAAGGTATGCACTGGGACTTTATTTCATACAGCCTGGCAACCAGGTGTTTGGATATGGTTAGAAAAAGGCATTGGGACACAAGGATATTTACTGAGAGTTGGGGAGCTGCGGTGGAACCGGATCTTTTTAAATGTAAATAGTTTATTAATAAATATTCTTTACAGGTTTTTTTGAACAAACCATGGTGCGCAGCGCTTAGAACGGGTGTTTTGGTTTTGAAATGCTGGCATGGAATCACCTTTTTGGTGATAACACGAAAAAACATTGGGAATAAAAAGAAATACAAGATTTTGAAAAACTGCCGCCGGCAGTTTTTTTGTTTATTTTCTTAGAAATATTCTGTTATAATCCCGTGCCGGAAGTGGCCAGGCAGGGGATTTCGTTTGTTGAATTATTGATGAATATTCTATACAATGAACCTAAAGTGGTAAAAAGTGGAGAAAAGTGGTGAAGATCATGCTGATTGGTGAGCACTGGCATACCATCGACCCGAAAAATCGAATCATGATCCCGACCAAGCTTCGCAATGAGCTGGGTTCTCCCTTCATGCTGACCAAGGGGCTGGACCACTGCCTCTATGCTTTCCCCATGGCGGCCTGGGAACAGTTCCAGGAGACTTTGGCTCAACTGCCGGGGAATCGCAATGAAGCCCGCCGCTACAAGCGGTTTTTCCTGGCCGGTGCCACCCAGGTGGAAATGGACAAACAGGGCCGAGCCCTGATTCCGATTCATCTGGTGGAGTTTGGCAATCTGGTCAATGAAGTCGTCACCATCGGCATGCAGGACAAGCTGGAAATCTGGTCCAGGGAAAGCTGGGATCAGTACCAGAATGAAGAACTGGATATGGATGAACTGGCGGAAAGGATGGCTGATTTAGGGCTATGACAATGGAATTCAAGCACAAAAGCGTATTATTGTCCGAGGCGATCCGAGGGTTGAACATCAAACCGGATGGCATTTATGTGGACTGTACTTTAGGGGGCGGGGGACATTCCTCTGAAATTCTCCGACATTTGCCGCAAGGCCGGCTCATCGCCATCGACCAGGATCTGGAAGCCCTGAGGCACGCCAGAGAACGGCTCAGTGACCATGACAATGTCACCTACGTCCATGACAACTTTGAGAATCTGGCAGCCATCATCGATGAGCACGCACCCGACGGCGTCGACGGGATCCTGATGGATCTGGGCGTTTCCTCCTATCAGCTGGATAATCCGGACCGGGGGTTCTCCTATATGAACGATGCCCCGCTGGACATGCGCATGGATCAGGAAGCCGAAATGACCGCCTATGATGTGGTCAACGCCTATACCGAGAACGATCTCTACCGCATTATTAAAGAATACGGCGAAGAGCGGTTTGCCTCCCGCATTGCCCGCTACATCGTTCGGGTTCGTGAAGAAGGTCCGATTACCTCAACCTTCGCCCTCAATGAAATCATCAAACGCGCCATACCGGCCAAGGACCGCAGAGTGGGCCCGCACCCCTCCAAGCGAACGTTCCAGGCCATCCGCATTGAAGTCAACCGGGAACTGACCATATTAAAGAAAACCATCGAGGCGGGCATTGCCCGGCTCAAACCCGGCGGACGATACGCCATCATCACATTCCATTCCCTGGAGGATCGGATCGTGAAGAATGTCTTCAGAGAACAGGCCGATCCCTGTACCTGTCCCAGACACCTCCCATGTGTCTGCGGCAAAGTACCCGTCGTTTCACTGGTTTCCCGCAAAGCCATTGAACCGGGCCATGATGAATTGGGGGAAAACCCGCGCTCGCGCAGTGCCAAACTGAGGCTCTGCGAAAAACTTCCAGCGGCACCGCCAGCCAGCGACAACACATAGAAAAACCGAGGTGCCTGGCCGCAGTTTCACTTCACTCTGAGTAAAATGGGGAATATCAATGGCAGAAATCAAACGAATGAATTCAAGTCTGGCCGGAGGCAGCTATGCTGCTTCCACCATGGACCTTGTGATCGAACAGGAACGGTCGCGGCGACGCGCCCTTCGACTGGAAGCTGCCCTGCGCAAATACTGGGTGGCATTGGCTGCCCTGGCAGTTGTATTTGTGATCCTGATGCAGTCCATTGCCATTTACGCCATGCAGCGCAATCTGGCATCCGTCAACGGGGAAATCACTCAGCTGAAGCGGACCAATGAAACGCTGCGGGTTACCGTCCTCAAGGCACAGGACCTGGATCAGACCAAGCAGGTAGCCCTGGCGGGCGAATATGTGTCACGATCAGCCCAGACGGCTCTGAGTGTGGATCTTGATTACAACAACTTCACCGGAACTGCGCAGACAGCAGATCAGGTATCATGGTGGGGAAAGCTTTTCGCCTTCTTTCAATAAACAGGCAAAGAAAACTGAAACCGCATGATTTCAGTTTTCTTTTTTTCTAAATGACCGTCCATCGGCCGGGAAGACCCGCAAGGAGCGACTGAATATGAAAATAGACTTGAAAAAAAATAACCGAATCCCGATTCTGATCTTCTCGCTGATGTTTGGAGCTCTGGCAATCAAATTGAGCCTGGTCATGCTGCACGATGCCGGTTCGATCCGGACGCTGGCGTTTGCCCAGCTGCGCAATGAGACGGTTCTGCCAGCCCGGCGGGGGGATATCGTGGACCGCAATGGCAGTCTTCTGGCCAGCAGCGTTTCGGCTTTTACGGTGGAGGCGGATCTGGTGGCTATGAGACGCGCCGCCCTGGGGCGTAAAAATGTGGATACTCTGACCGAAGCGGATCAGGCTGCTGTCCGGGCGTATGCCCAGGACTGGTCAGCCCGTCTGGATGAATATCTGAGCAAGACCCAGGAAGGACTCTACAAGATTCTGACTGCCACAGGCTCAAAGGGCAACTTTTTGTCCTACGGGCTGCTGGGCAGCAAGGAAGATCTGACCAATCTGGAGAAATTCAGACAGTTTCGCCGGGACAATGAACTGACCTGGCTCAGGATCCTGGATGATACTCAGCGGTATTACCCCAATCAGGACATGCTTGCGCAGGCGCTGGGCATCGTCGGGCAAGACAACAAAGGCCGGTTCGGCCTGGAATCGGTCTATGAAGATGATCTGGCCGGCATTGACGGCCTGAAGATCTCGGAAGTCGACAAGCTCAGTGAGGACATTCTCCTGACCGAACCCATCGTTACCCTGCCGGTGGATGGCCATACCCTGGTCACCACCATTGACGAGAAGATTCAGCAGATCGCGGAGGAAGCGGCGCAGGAGGGTCTGACCGCCAATCAGGCCAAAGGCGTTCACATCATCGTCATGGCTCCTCGGACGGGGGAGATTCTGGCCATGGTCACCAGCCCCGGATTCGACCTGAACCAGCCCTATGCAGTCAGTGAAGGTCAGACGGTACAGGAAACCTGGAAGAACCGGGCCATTTCCGATGCCTATGAGCCGGGTTCCACCTTCAAGATTGTGACCATGGCCGCGGCACTGTCCGAAGGCGTGGTCGATGAAGATGACGTATTCCATTGTCCCGGCTACACCATCGTCAATGGCATCCGCATCAACTGCACCAACAAGGAAGGGCACGGCGATCAGAATTATTTCGACATCCTGGCCAATTCCTGCAATCCCGGCTTCATTGAGCTGGGCCGCCGCCTGGGTGTGGAGCGGCTGGGCGAATGGGCTGAAAAGTTCGGCCTGGGAACCAGACTGGGTGTTGATCTGACCGGAGAAGCCTCGGGCAAGATGGATTTCAAGGCCGGCACCAGTGACTATGCTCTGGCCAATAAATCCATGGGGCAGGCTACCATGACCACATCCCTCCAGCTGCTGAATGATCTCAACACCGTGGTGAACAAAGGCAAGCTGACCACGCCGCATCTGATGAAGGAAATCCGCACGATCAAGGGCGACGGAACCACTGAAGTGGTACGCACCTATGAGGAACAGCGCACCGAAGATATTCTGGAGAATTCGGCCGCCGAGACCCTCTTGGCCATGCTGGAAAACTCGGTCGCCAACGGCGGCAGCCGGGCAGCCCGGATTGACGGACTGCGGGTTCTGGGCAAGACCGGAACCGCACAGAAAGTTAACCCAGCGACCGGAAAATATGAGTTCTACGTTTCCTCCTTTGTCGGCGCCGCGCCGGCGGAGGATCCCAAAATATCCGTCTTCGTCGCAGTGGATGAGCCCGGTACGGACCGGACGTTCGGCAGCCAGGTGGCAGCACCGCTGGCCAAGCGGATCATCCAGGAGTCCATCAGCTACCTGAACGGACCTGGCAACTAATTGATCATTCCGTGATATAATATTCAAGTTAACTAAAAATATGAGGATGGATGATCGTGGAAAAACTTACACTGATAGAAATAGCCCAGGCCACAGGTGGCAAGATCCTGTTCGGCAATGACGATGTAACTTGCGAATCCGTCGTAATGGATTCCCGCAAAGTGACGGAAAACGCCCTGTTCATAGGTATTAAAGGCGAACAGGTCGATGGCAATGACTACTTTTTAACCGCCTTCGAGCAGGGGGCGACGATTGCGCTGATTGAAAAAGACGTGGACGTGATCCCGACCGGACAGAAAGGTCTGGTTTGGGTGCCTTCCACCCGGGATGCCCTGGCCGCCCTGGCTAAATATTACAAGAACCGCTCGCTGACCAATACCCGTTTCATCGCCATCACCGGCTCGGTGGGCAAAACGACGGCCAAGGACATGCTCTGCGGCATGCTGTCCGCCAAATACAAGGTCTTTAAGACCCGCGGCAACTACAACAATGAACTGGGACTGCCGCTGATGATTTTTTCAATGGATTCCAGCTATGATTTCGCCGTGCTGGAAATGGGCATGTCTTCCCTGGGAGAAATCCATTTCCTGGCAGACATTGTCCGGCCGGATCTGGCGTTAATCACCAACATCGGCACCTCCCACATCGAAATTTTGAAGACCCGGGAAAATATCCTGAAAGCCAAGTTGGAAATTACGGACTTTTTCGGGCCGGACCAGGTTCTGTTCCTCAATGCCGATGATCCCTACCTGGCCGGTATCAAGCACCAGACCTACCAGATCGTGACGGCCGGAATCGCCACCGGCATCTATCGAGCCAAAAACATCTCGCTGGAGCCCGGCACCATTGAGTTTGACGCTCTGAGGGGTGAGGAAACCCTGGGTCACATCAAGCTGGAAGTACCCGGCATGCATAATGTGGCCAACGGCATCCTGTGCTTCGCCTGTGCCCATCAGCTGGGCATTTCCGCCGCGGATCTGACCCGTATGACCATCGACCGCACGGTCATGCGGCTGGAAGAGACTCAGTTTGAGCATCTGACGGTTATTAACGACGCGTACAATGCCAGCCCGGAATCCGCCAAAGCCGGACTGGATACCCTTGCTCTGCGCGGCGGACGCAAGGTTGCCCTGATGGGTGACATGAAGGAACTGGGCGACTACAGCGCCAAGGCTCATGTCGAAGTAGGGGCCTATGCCCGCTCCCGGGTTGATGTCCTCATCGCCGTGGGCGACTTCGCCAAGGAATACGGCGAGGGCTTTGGCAGCCAGGATTTCCATGGCTATCCGACCTATGAGGATGCCGTCATTGCTTTGCCCAATCTTCTGGATGAAGGGGACCTGGTCTATCTGAAGGCATCCCGGTCCATGAAATTCGAACGATTCTTAAGTGTATTGGAGAGGATATAACCATGCAGATTGCATTAGCCATAGTGATTGCCCTGATCAGCGGGCTGGCTGCCGGACCGGTCATAATCCGGAAACTCAAGGAATACCGCCAGGGTCAGATGATCCGTCAGGACGGACCGGTGGAGCATTACAAGAAACAGGGGACGCCCACCATGGGCGGGCTGATCTTTATTGTCGGCATTCTGGTTTCCTATCTGATTATGAACCTGATTTATCCCCCATCGGGAGATCTTCTGCGGGTTCTCTGGCCCGTAATCGGCCTGCTGCTGTTTGGTCTGATCGGTTTCGTTGACGACCGCGCCAAAATCCGCAAACATCAGTCGGAAGGACTGACCGCCCGCCAGAAAATCGGCCTGAATGTGCTGTTTGCCGTTGGCATAGCCTATGTGATGAACCAGACTCTGGCTCCCTTCGTTTTGAAGGTGCCGCTGCTGAATCAGACACTCACCCTGGGGACTGTCCTGTACTTCCTGTTTATGATCGTATTTTTCACTTCCGTCACCAATTCCGTGAATCTGGCGGACGGCATCGACGGCCTGTGCGGCTCGGTATCGCTGATTGTCGCCATATTCTACATTCTGTATGGCGTCAGGCGGGGAGATCCTGCCGTCATCCTGTTTGCTTCCGCTCTGGCCGGTGCGCTGGCCGCCTACCTGTTTTTCAACTGGCACCCGGCGCGGGTCTTCATGGGTGATGTCGGTTCCTTCGCTCTGGGCGGCGCTCTGGCGACGCTGGGCGTCATGACTCAGACCGAACTGCTGTTCATTCTGGTCGGCCTGATCTATGTTATAGAATCTGCCTCCGTCATTATCCAGGTCATTTCCTTCCAGACCCGGGGCAAGCGCATTTTCCTCATGTCGCCCATCCATCACCACTTCGAGAAGAAGGGCTGGTCCGAAGTCAAAATCGTCGGCATCTTCTCGCTTATTACCGCAGTCTGCGTTGCCATCGCTTATCTCATCAGCTGATCCGCCCCAAAGGGAATCCGGCTGAAGTATATCGGATTATCCGGGAAAGGAGGGACATAATGGAACAGCATCAGGAAAAACCAGCACCCAGGCCACAGCTGCCGCCCGTCCGTCCCGCCCGGAAACCATCCTTTGGTTCGACGCTCCGGAACCTGCACCGGTCCTTTGACTTCTCTCTGAGTCATATTGACCGGACACTCCTGTTTCTGCTCCTGACGCTGGTGCTCTTTGGACTGGTCATGGTCACCTCCACGGCCTCCTACACCATTATCCGGCGCGGCCAGGAAAGCATCTTTGGTTTTATCGGCAAGCAGATTCTTCTGACGGTTCTTGGGTTTGGCGCCATGTGGTTCATGGCTTCCTTCGACTATCATCGTCTGAACTGGTCTCTGCTGCTGGGGCTCGCACCTGTGGTCATTCTGCTGAATCTTCTGCCGCGACTGGTCGGAACACCGGTCAACGGAGCCTATCGCTGGCTGGATCTTGGGTTTACTACCCTGCAGCCTTCCGAAATCGCCAAGTACTACATTGCCGTCCTTACGGCCTGTCTGATGACATTTCCCAAAACCACCCCCCGGCGAACCATTTTTTATCGCTATCTTCTGGTCTGGAGCTTTGTCGGTGTCTTCATCCTGATCATCGCCAAGCTGCAGAGCAATCTGTCCACCAGCGCCATTCTGGCGATGGCAGCCTTCCTGGTCATCCTGGTTTCCCAGGTGCCGATGTGGTGGAACATATTTCCTTTCGTGGGCGGCGGACTGGCCGGCGTTGTCCTGGTTCGGACCACGGGTTATCGTCTTGACCGGATGATGGGCTTTTTTCATCCGTTCTCCGATCCCACTGGCAATACGCTTCAGTTGGTTCAGTCGCTCTACGCCTTGTCCATGGGCGGCTTGCTGGGCCGGGGGCTCGGCAACTCCCGCTTCAAGGCATTCTGGCTGCCCTATGCCGAAAATGACTTTATCTTCGCCATTATCTGTGAGGAGCTCGGTCTGCTGGGCGGACTGACGGTCCTGAGTATTTTTGCCTTCCTGGTTCTGACCGGACTGAAAATCGGTCGGCAGGCGAAGGATTCTTACGGCAAGCTGCTTAGTGTCGGCATTGTGTCCATTATCGGACTGCAGGCAGCCATCAACATGGCCGTTGTCATGGGAGCGTTCCCGGTCACCGGCGTGCCGCTGCCTTTCATCTCGGCCGGCGGTACCTCCATGATCGTTAACCTGGCCGCCATGGGAATTCTATTGAATATTTCCAAGCAGAAGGTGATGTCATGACAAACACCAGATTCAAAAACAACCGGCAGGAGAGCCCGGAACGGGTATCGGAACTGCTGGTCCGGCGTGATCAGGCCCGGCGGCAGCGACAGAGTCGGCTCTTCCGGATCCTGACCCGAAGCGGCATCGGACTGCTGCTCATCGTCATCTTTTTTTTCTCGCCGCTGTTCAAGATCCGCCAGGTCAGCCTCAAGGGCTTTGCCCATGCCGATCAGGCGAAAATCACTGCCCGGGCCAATGCCGAGATCGGCCGCCATGCGCTGCTGGTCGGCAGAAGTGCTTTGCGCCAGGACGTGCTGGCGGATCCGTACCTGCGCAATGTGCGGATCAAAAGCTCCCTGTTGGGAACCCTGACCATTGAGGCGGAGGAATATCCCCAGGAATATGCCCTGATTCAGGAGGGGCAGGTGGTGGTGCTGGACCGCCAGGGCCGGGTCCTGTCCAGTCAGATCATCATTCCGCCGAATATCGTCGAACTGGTTGATGACACCAAACCCCTGGCGCCCGGTCATACGATGTATGGAGAGGGCATCAAGAAAAATGTGATGGTGGAGTTTATGGCTCTGATGGATCAGAACACCTCGGACATCCGCTTTTCGCGCCTCATCCTGACGGATCCGGCCGACCTGAAACTCGAATCCGGGGGCTGGGTTGTGGAGCTGGGGGATGGCGCCAGCCTGGAACAGAAGGTCAACCGGGCGATCAATATCCTGAAGGTGGTGAAAATCCAGGAAGAACCGGCCATCATCGATCTGAAGTTCAATGCGGATCCCGTCATCCGTCCCAAAGGAGAATCGTAATGGAAATCAAGCATAATCTGGATCAGATCCGGGCAACGCTGGCACCGGATGTCCGTCTGATCGCCGTGTCGAAAACCAAGCCGGCCGAAGCCGTCCGGGAAGCGTACGAGGCCGGTCAGCGGGCATTTGGCGAAAACAAGGTGCAGGAGCTGATGCGGAAAATCGATCAGCTGCCCGCCGACATTGAATGGCATTTCATCGGCAATCTCCAGCGCAACAAGGTAAAATACCTGGATGAGCGGATTCATCTGATCCACTCCGTGGACCGGATCAGTCTGGCACAGGAAATCGACCGCCAGGCCCGAAAAAAAGGCTATATCCAGAACATCCTGCTCGAAGTCAACATCGGCCGGGAGGAGAACAAGGGCGGCGCGCTGCCCGAAGATCTGCCCGAGCTGACGGCAGCGGTCCGGGAACTGCCGGGACTGCATGTCAAAGGGCTGATGACCGTCATCCCCGAGACCGAGGATGAAGCGGAACAGCGGGCCTGGTTCCAGGCCATGCAGGAGCTGTTCCGGAAGGAAAAGGCCAAGGAAGGACCCCGCTATGAGATGGAGATTCTGTCCATGGGCATGAGCGGAGACTATCAGACCGCCATGGCCTGCGGCAGCACCATGGTGCGCATCGGCAGCGCCATCTTCGGAGCCCGCGATTATTCCGCCAATACCTCTCTGTCCGCCGGAGACCCTGCAGAGGTCTGATTCACCCCGCCATTCCGGAACGGGAACTGGCCAGAGCATACCTCTGGCGAGAGACCTGACCCAGGCCATTGGCAGATGGCTTCGGGTGATCTGCAGTCCGCACTGTACGAATCCGTCTGATGCAGCGGAAACAGAATAAGAAATAACCGAAAAGATAAAAAAAGAACATATCAAATGAGTATCATGGGAATGGAGGAATCAGGATGAGCGTATTAGATAGTTTCAAACGGACGTTTAGCTTGGAAGATGATTATGAAAGCTTTCAGGATGAAGTGGACGCAGCCGAGGTCAGCCCGCAGGAGAATAATGTTATAAAACCTTCCTTCTTCAAGCGTCGGGAAAAGGAAACTGCCGGTCCGGCAGCGATCCGTCCGGCTGTCGAGGAACAGGCCGTGAATATTATCCGTCCGGAAGCATTTGATGATGCCATGGCGATTGTCAATGAAGTTCGGGCCGGAGAAATTATTGTGATCAATACTGCCCGGATGGACCTGAAGAGCGCTCAGCGCCTGCTGGATTTTGTGTCCGGAGCGGCTTTTGCCCTGGACGGGGATATCCAGGAAGTCATGGAAGCGGTCTATGTAGTGACCCCCTGCGGCGTGTCCTTGAAAAACAGCGCCCGCACGGAATCGGTCATGAAGAACCTGTTTGGCATGAAATAATGGATAAATCTCGTTTTATGGCCCTTTTTCCGGGGGAGGATCCGGTTCTGCTGGCCCGCCTGTACGGCTGCATCGAGGCAGCCTGGTCGGGCCGCCCTCTGGTTTCCAACGAATTCTATACGCCGGCCGTCTGGTCCCGGATCGAAGCTCAAAAGGGCTGCCTTCCGCCCGAGGCCGGCTTTTACGGTCCCCTGGAGGCAGATCGGCGACTGTTTGCCTCGCCGCTGGATCAGGCAGACGGCTCGATTGCCGTTCTGGAGGTGAAAAACCTTTATCCGGCCCGCCCGCTGGCGCATCAGGACTACATGGGTGCGCTGATGAGCCTGGGCGTGCGGCGGGAGAAGTTCTCAGACCTGATGGTAGTCTCTGACTGCTGCTATATTCCGATGCTGCCGGAAATAATGCCCTACATTCTGGAAAACCTGACCAAGGTCGGTTCCAACGGGGTCAGCTGCCGGGAAGTGGGACTGGAAGAATTATCGGTTCTGCCGCGTCCGGTTCGGGAACGCTCGCTTCAGGTGGCCTCCCTGCGACTGGATGCTCTGGTCGCGGAGATCGCCGGAATATCCCGCTCCCAGGCGGAAGCGCTGATCAAGTCCGGCAAGGTCCTGCTGAATTATCGGGAAGTGAAGGACCGCGCTCAGGACGTTCACACTCAGGATGTTCTGACCATTCGCGGTTCAGGCAAGTTCCGGGTAGGAGAAATCACGGGGGAGACCCGCAAGGGACGGCTGCGCCTCACGGTAGAGCAATATTAATAAAAAAAACAGGGATCCGGCCGGATCCCGTTTTTTCTTAATTTAGGTGGCAAGCTCCAAGCCGGACGAATCAAGCGATGGATCAGGAACCAGGATGAAACTTTCCGTACCGTCAGACCAGGCAAAGATTATATGGTGCTGCCTGAGGTGCCTGGTTAGGGGTATCAAACGAAAAAAAGGAGCTGCGGCAACAAAGGACGCACTCCTTTCCGGTTAATTCCGGTATTTCTTTAGTAACTTTACGATTTCCTCTGTAATGGCTGAAGCCGACTTTTGCTGCTCGAGATAATACTCATCGGAATTTTCTTTCATTGATGGGTCATAGAATTTTTGGGTTACTCGAATAAAAGCCATGTCATATTTCATGAAATAAGATTTTTCAATGAAGTCCCCATTGCCAAACGAGTCAAAATTATCATAAGTAAATGCATTTAGCTCAGGGTCATTATAATAAAAATAGATGCTGAGCTGGATTTTCTTCTGGGAGCTGTCTTTTTGAGCATACTCTAAGTACATCTTATAGGGTCTGGTTTCATCCTGACTGGCAACGATGCCCCGACCATCAAAAGTGACTTCAGGATCCAAGTATAATCGGTAGGCTGATCCATATTCTTCAGTCAATTCCAAATTGGGCAAAGATAAATTCGACTTGACAAAATTAAATAATTTAGTCATTTTAAGGTAATCATATGCGTTTGATGGGTTTACTGACTCTGGGGTCGTTGTGTTGAGTTGGGCTGTTGTCTTGTCCGATTCCGCAGCAGTTGCATTTGCACAGGTATTTGCTGTGGGTGAGGTTCCGATCGCTGCAGCAGTTCCGGATGTTCCAGCACCAGTGCCAGTTCCGGTACCCAGGATGCTGCAGCCTTGTAGTAGAAGTGTGCCGGATAGTAAGATGGCTGATATGCTGTGTCTCATTTTGAGTTCTCCCAATGTAAATTTGAATTATTAAGCGGTTTCAATTGTAATAATGGTTATTTATATGATGGAGAAATTAATCAATTAAAGATAGAATTGGTTAACATTAATAATAATCATAAAATAGGTTACTGTCAATGAATGATTTTAAATTGAAAAAATGGATGGATAAGGGGGGTTCGCCAGAATGACCCGGTAGAAGGAAACAGGACAGGCGATGGATGTTCCGGCATCATCGGTCCTGAGGAACGTTTCGGTTCGTAATCAGCTGATCGGAAGCTGCCGCAGGTTGACTCATTCGATCCTTCCTGTTCAAGAAAGGTCAAGAAACGACCTTGCAATCCGTTCTGAATGTTCTGTTGAAGAATGAATGGACCCATCGAGCGTAAAAGATCAAGAGCATGAGTCCTCCTTTTGCGCCCGCCAGTGGCAAACAGGGGCTCACTGTGATAAATTAATAGAGAAACCAGAGCAGATTCGGGGGATGGTTTCCTGATGCTTTCTTCACTTCCGCAGGAATCGAGAGGGTCGTTTAGGACATCCAGTGGACTCTGGTATGTATACCGGAAATAACAGGCGGACCCGAATGGTCCGTACAAGAAAGAGGTAAATTCTATGATTTGGATTATCATTATACTGGGAATCGCCGGTGATTATCTGTCCAAGCGCTGGGCGCTGGCCAACCTGACCGCGGGTCAGGTGATAGATCTGATTCCGGGTTATCTGGATTTCAGCTATGTGGAGAACCGCGGAGCGGCCTTTGGGATTTTCCAGGGGCAGATTCGGGTACTGGGGGTCATTTCCCTGGTCATGGGTACCCTGCTGCTGCTGTATCTGGTGAAGAACCGGTCAGTCCATCCGCTGATGAAGATCTCGCTGAGCCTGATTGTCGCCGGAGCGCTGGGCAATGCCTATGACCGGTTTTTCTATGGCTTTGTGGTGGATTTCATTCATTTTCACCTCAACAGCACCTGGCATTTCCCGACGTTTAATGTGGCGGACTCGTGTGTCGTCGTCGGGTCTGGCCTGATGATTCTTTATGTTCTCTTTATTGAAGGAAGGCAGGGCGACCGTTCATGACCGAGGAATTTTACTACCTGATCGAGGAAGCGGAGGCCGGCCTGCGGGTTGACGTCTATCTGTCCGGCAAATTCCCAGGAATTTCCCGGTCACAGGTACAGCGCCTGATTGAGGATGACCGGCTGCTGGTCAATGCCCGCCGGGTCAAATCCTCCCATAAGCTCAAAGCGGGCGATGAAGTGGAGTTTGAACTGCCGCCGGCCGTGGAGCTGAAAGTTGAGGCCGAGAACATTCCCCTGGAGATTATCTACCAGGATGAGTATCTGGCCGTTATTAACAAGCCGGTGGGCCTGGTGGTTCACCCGGCGCCGGGAAACGAGCACGGCACGCTGGTGAACGCGCTGCTGTATCATCTGACGGACCTGTCTTCGGTCAATGGCGTGATCCGTCCGGGCATTGTCCATCGGATCGATAAGGACACCTCGGGTCTGCTGGTGATCGCAAAAAACGATGAAGCCCATCAGGCCCTGTCCAAACAGCTGGCTGACCATTCCATGACCCGGGAATATGTCGCTCTGTGCGAGGGGCTGGTCAAGATGGATCAGGGAACCATTGACGCGCCCATCGGGCGCGACCCGAGAAATCGACTGCGCATGGGGATTGTTCCAAATGGCCGGCGGGCAGTGACCCATTATACAGTCCAGCAGCGCTATCAGGACATGACCCTGGTCCGGCTGCGGCTGGAAACCGGACGGACGCATCAAATCCGGGTGCATATGGCGTCAATTCATCACCCGGTGGCGGCGGATCCGGTCTACGGGTTCAAAAAACAGCGAGTTAAATACCAGGGCCAGATGCTTCACGCCAGGCTCCTGGGCTTTCTACATCCCCGGGACGGGCAGCCGATGGAATTTTCGGTGCCGGTTCCCGAAGAATTCAGGCTGGTTTTAGAAAAACTGGCTGCAGAAAAGGCAGGTCGACGAGTGTGATTTTAAAATCGAATCTAATGGACGAAATGGCTATGAAACGGGCCCTGAAACGGATCGCCCATGAAATTATAGAAAAAAACAAGGGAATTGAAAACATCAGTCTGGTGGGGATCAAGCGCCGCGGGGTTCCGCTGGCGCACCGCATTGCCCGTCTGATTGAGGATATTGAGGGCGTCCGCCTGCCGGTGGAGGAAGTGGATATCACCCTGTACCGGGATGATCTCACCGAGATGAGCGAATATCCCAAGGTCGTTGATCACGGAACCAGGTTTTCCGTGGCCGGCCGCAAGATTATTCTCGTGGATGACGTACTTTATACCGGCCGGACGGTGCGTGCCGCCATTGACGCGGTCGTCAAGCTGGGGCGTCCGCAGAGCATCCAGCTGGCGGTTCTGGTGGATCGCGGCCATCGCGAGCTTCCGATCCGGGCCGACTATGTCGGAAAGAATGTTCCCACAGCCAAGAATGAACTGGTGGCGGTGGAGATCCGCGAACTTGACGAGCAGGACGCTGTGCTGCTTTATCAGCAGGAGGAAGCTTAAATGAAGATCGCATCCTGGAATATCAACGGCCTGAGGGCCATCATGAAGAAGGATTTCGCCGCTCTGGCGGCTCAGCTGGATGCCGATGTCCTGTTCCTGCAGGAAATCAAGATGCAGGAAGACCAGCGGACACCGGAGATGGATCTGGAGGAGCTGGGCTATCGCTTGATGCTCCACCCGGCGCAGCGCAAGGGCTACTCCGGAGTAGCCGTCTATTCGCGCATTGATCCGGATCAGGTGTTTTTAGGCACCGGCTCCGAGTTTGACGAAGAAGGCCGGGTCATCCGGGTCGATTTTGGCAAGCTGTCGGTATTTGGCATCTATTTTCCCAACGGCGGACGGGGGGAAGAGCGCATGGCCTACAAAATGCGCTTCTATGACCATTACCTGGAACTGTTCCGCACCCTCAAGGAACAAGGCCGTCATGTCGTGGTCTGCGGCGACTTCAACGTCGCTCATCAGGAAATCGACCTGGCCAACCCCAAGTCCAATGAGAAGACGTCTGGGTTCCTGCCGGAGGAACGCGACTGGTTCAGCCGGTTTTTGGATGCCGGCTTTGTTGATGTATACCGCCGCCTGAATCCGGACCAGGTGATCTATACCTGGTGGGATCAGCGCTTCCGGGCCAGAGACCGCAACGTCGGCTGGCGCATCGATTACTTTGTCGTGGATGAAGCGACTCTGCCGCTGGTATTGGATGCTCAGATTCTCAATGAGTACATGGGCTCGGACCACTGTCCGCTGACCCTCACCCTGGACTGGCCGACGACCGGTCTGTCCACTGTTGGGGCCAGCGAAGACGCCTTCGCCGCAGGAGAGGAATAGTCCATGGATTATCAACTGATCGCAACGGCAACCTTCGGCCTGGAAGCCCTGGTTGCCAAAGAACTGAAAGTGCTGGGCTACGATGACCTGGTGACGGAAAACGGCCGGGTCAAGTTCAGTGGAGACGAAATGGACATTGCCATTGCCAATACGCATTTGCGCTGTGCCGACCGGGTACTCATCAATTTCGGCGAGTTTTCCGCGACCACCTTCGAGGAACTCTATCAGGGCGTGCTGGCGCTGCCCTGGGGCGAACTGATGCCGCCGGATGCCTTCATGCATGTCAACGGAAAATCGGTGAAAAGCCAGCTGCATTCGGTGCCGGACTGTCAGTCCATCACTAAGAAGGCCATTGTGGAAGCGATGCGCCGGACCTATCCCGGCCGGGATTTTCAGGAAGACGGCCCCAGATACAAAATTGAAGTGGCCATTTTGAAAGATCAGGTGACGATGTCGGTGGACACCACCGGCGTGGGCCTGCATAAGCGCGGCTACCGCAAGGACTCCGGAGCGGCTCCGCTGAAGGAAACTCTGGCGGCGGCCCTGGTCATGCTCTCCGGCTGGAAGGGAGAAGTGCCGCTGTTCGATCCGTTCTGCGGATCCGGCACCATTCTGATCGAAGCTGCCATGATCGCCCGAAACATGGCGCCCGGATTGTACCGGACCTTTGCCTGTGAAGCCTGGCCGCAGTTCCTGGAGGAAAATCCCTTCGAAATGGTTCGATCCGGAGCCCGCTCCGCCATCGACCGGGAGAAGAAGCTCTCGCTCACGGGCTATGACATCAACTCCTGGGTGCTCAATACCGCCAAGGCGAACGCCAAAAAAGCCGAAGTGTTCCGTGATATCTTCTTCAAGGAACGGGACGCCCGAAATTTCGTGGAAGAGCAGACTCCGGCCACCATCATCACCAACCCGCCCTACGGCGAACGCCTCGATGAAGAGGAAACGGCCCAGGTTCTGTCCTATGCTCTGGGCAAGATCCGGAAAGCGTATCCGGCCTATGACATCAACGTCTTCACGGCCTTGAAGGACTTTGAGAAATACTTTGGCCAGAAATCCGACAAGAACCGCAAGCTCTATAACGGCCGGCTGCTGTGCTATATGTATCAGTACTTTCGCAAGGCCGAAGCCAAAGCCAATCAGGAAAAATAATTCCCTGCCCGGATTTCAAAGGAAGAATCGGTGAACCGCCAGGGTTCAGAGGCCGCCTTGGAACTTCGCGTCCAACCGGGGAAACAGAATATTCGAAGGAATGCGAGAGCCGGACCCGAAATCAATCAATCAATCAATCATTGTATTAGAAACCTTTTTTAGACAGACGAATTTCCGATATCGAACTTGTATTGCAAAACTTGTATTTTAACAATGAGCTCATGCGACGGGCGCTGAGAGCCGCGGCATGGCCCATGACGGGGGAAGACAAAGATGAAAAAAGTTGCTGTGATTTTTAATGGCGGGACCATTTCCATGAAGGTGGATCCGAAGCTGAAAGCGGCGGTGCCGTCGCTGACCGGCGAAGAGATTATGACGCTGGTAACGGGAATCGAGGATTACGCGAAGGTGGATTCCTTCCAGTTCTCGTCATTCCCGAGTCCGCATATGACACCGGAGATCATGATGGATCTGGCCAAGCTGATTCGCGAACTGACCCTGGGAGACTATGACGGAGTCGTTGTCACTCATGGAACAGATACACTGGAGGAAACGGCCTATCTGGTGGATCTGACCGTAAATACCAGAAAGCCCATTGTCTTTACCGGTTCCATGCGGTCCGGCTCGGAGCTGGGTTATGACGGACCGTCCAATCTGGCGGCTTCGATCTGTACCGCGGCTTCCGACAAGTCCAAGGGCCGCGGTGTGCTGGTCTGTCTCAACGGAGAACTCAATACGGCCAGTGAAGTAACCAAAGCCAATTCCATGGCTCTCAACGCTTTCCGCACGCCGACCTACGGTCCGGTGGGCATTGTGGACAACAATCAGGTCATTTTCTACCGTCAGACGCTGCGTCACGAATCCCATGAGATCGACCATCTCGAGAGCCGGGTCGCCCTGATCAAGACCTGCACGGGCATGGATTCGGCGTTCCTGGATTTCTGTCTGGACAGGGGAGACCGGGGCATTGTGATTGAGGCCATGGGCCGCGGCAACATCCCGCCTCAGATGGTGGCCGGCGTCCGGCGGGCCATTTCCCAGGGAGTGGCCGTGGTCATTGTCTCGCGCTGCTTTGAAGGCCGCGTGTTTGATTCCTACGGCTATCCGGGAGGAGGCCGCAATTTGAGGGAGCTGGGCGTCATTCTGGGGGACAACCTCAATGGCCAGAAGGCCCGAATCAAGCTGATGGTCGCTCTGTCTGCCACCGAGGATCTGACAACGGTCAAGGAATGGTTTGAACGGGATCTGTACAGCGAACTGTAAAACAGGCGGGATCCTTCCGACCATGGTTGGAGGGATCCCGGTCTTTGCCGGGAAAGGCATCTGAACTGGCAAGGATAGCTGACCGGGCCATGCACTCCCGCGGCGTTGGGGTTCAACAGGATTTTGGTATTAAACCGGAGAATCAGCCGGATCTTGCAGGCCTGGCAGGCGCCTTGCCGCAGCAGGGGTGATCTATCCGCTGTCAGGGCCGGTTTTGATCGATTATCTTTTGTTTTCTCGCTTTTTCTTGAATTTATGGGGTCCTTTCCCTATAATGGATAGATAGATATGAAATGAGGATGGGAACCTATGATCAAAAGCATGACAGGATTTGGCAAAGCCTCCGATGTACTGGATGGCCGGTCGCTGGATCTTGAATTTAAATCCGTCAATTCCAGGTATCTGGACATCAATATCCGGATGCCCAAGGCACTGATGGCTCTGGAGGACCGCATCAAGAAGCAGCTGGGTTCCGGCATTGCCCGGGGCAAAGTGGATGTCTTCCTGACCTACCGCAATCACAATGAAAACGACCTTGAGGTCCGGGTCAATGAGGGCGCAGCCCGCAAGTATGTCGAGGCTCTGCGTCAGCTGACCCAGGAACTGGGCATTGTGGACGACATCGCGTCGAGCTTTCTGCTGAAGCTGGACAATGTCATTACGCTGGAGGAAAAAACCGAGGACCTGGACCGGGTCTGGGAACTGATCTCCGGCGTTCTGGGCAAAGCCATGACCAATCATGAAGCGATGCGCCGGGCCGAGGGAGAAAACTTAAAGCGGGATCTGCTGGAAAAACGCGGCGTGATTCTGGAAAAGCTGGGACTCATTGCCCGGCTGGCCGAAGGCATGACGCAGCGCTACCGCGAGAAGCTGCGGGAACGTCTGGCGGAGCTGGATCAGCTCTATGCCGATGATGACCGAATCGCGCAGGAAGTCGCCCTCTACGCCGACCGTGCGTCCATTGACGAGGAGATCACCCGACTGTATTCCCACATGGATCAGTTGAAGGATCTGGTCAACCTGGAAGAACCGATCGGCCGGAAACTGGATTTTCTGGCTCAGGAAATGAACCGGGAAGCCAACACCATGGCCAGCAAGTCTGTGGACCTGGAAATCACCAGTCTCGTTCTGGATATCAAGAATGAGATTGAGAAAATCCGGGAACAGATCCAGAACATCGAATAGCAGCATTGAACAGACAGGAGTAGATGAATGAACATCAAGTTGATCAATATCGGATTTGGCAATATTGTATCGGCCAACCGCCTGGTGGCCATTGTGTCACCGGAATCGGCGCCCATCAAGCGCATTATTCAGGAAGCCCGGGACCGCGGCATGCTCATTGACGCGACGTACGGCCGCAGAACCCGCGCCGTCATTATCACGGATTCGGATCATGTGATCCTCTCGGCGGTTCAGCCGGAAACAGTAGCTCATCGGATCACTGCCCGCGAGGAAGAAGTGGAGGAGAATCCGAATGACTAGAGGCCTGCTGTTTGTCATTTCCGGACCCTCCGGGGCCGGAAAGGGAACGATCTGCAACGCGTATCTGAAGGAAGCCAAAAACACCTGGCTGTCCGTGTCCGCCACCACCCGCTCACCGCGGGTGGGAGAAACTGAGGGTGTATCCTATTTTTTCCTGGACCGCGCGGAATTTGAAACCAAGCTGGTTCAGGGCGATTTCCTGGAACACGCGGAGGTCTACGGCAATCTGTACGGAACGCCGCGCTCCCGCGTCGAGGAGAAGCTTGCCCAGGGCATCGATGTCATCCTGGAGATCGATATCCAGGGGGCACTCAAGGTTCAGGAAAACACGGAGGAAGGGATCTTCATTTTCGTTCTGCCGCCTTCCATGGAGGAGCTGAAGAACCGGATCATCAAGCGCGGTTCGGAAACGCCGGAATCGCTGATCCGGCGGTTTGAATCCGCCTTTGAGGAAATCAACTACATTTCCAAATACAACTATGCCGTCATCAATACCACGGTGGAAGAGGCGCTGACCAATGTACGGGCGATCGTGCAGGCGGAAAAGTGCCGCGTTGCCAGGGTATTGCCCAATATCAAAGACTTACAGGGAGAAAAACACAATGGAAAAGAAATCATCGGATAAAAAGACTATGATCAATCCGTCCATCAAGGACCTTCTGGAAAAAGTGGACAACCGCTACCGTCTGGTGACCGTGACATCACGCCGGGCCCGTCAGATTGTTGCCAAGCAGGAACCCCTGACGGATGACGGTGATTCGGATAAGCCGCTGTCAACGGCCATCGACGAAGTCAACGAAGGCCTCATTCAGTACGAAACGATCAAGGACATCGCCAAGTAGATAACTAGCCAAACGGACGAAGGACCCGCCTGAAGGCGGGTTTTTTCAAATGACAGGAGGGAACGCCATGGCTTATGCCGATCTAATTATCAATTCGACGAGCCAGACGCTGGATCGAATGTTTCTGTATGCGGTGCCGCAGGATCTGACGGTGGCAGTGGGGGATCTGGTTCAGGTTCCCTTTGGGGGAGGCAACCGCCACCTTCAGGGCTTTGTCATGGGAATCCGGGACAACCTGGATCCCGATGTTCCGGCGGACAAGGTCAAACCGATTCAGCGGGTGCTGGCCTCCGGCCTGTTTGATGTCAGGGGACTGGCACTGGTTGATTTTCTGCGCCGGGAATACCTGTGCACCCATCTGGACGCGCTGCGTCTGCTGATCCCCCGGGGAGAACTGACCGGGGTGGGCCATAAATACCGTAAAATTCTGGTGCCGGGGCAGCCCATTCCGCCCGATCACCCCAAAGCCAAAGCCTATGGAGTGATCTGCGATTTTGTCAGAGAAAGCCTGGCCGAAGGCGGCGTGATCAAGGCGGAAGCAGTCCGGGCCGGATTTTCCGCCAGTTCCCTTCAGACCATGATCAAACACGGATTTCTCCAGGTCGAAGACCGGGTCGAGGACCGCTATTCCACGGTACGCTATGCCGAGGATGGCGCCCGGGTGCTGAATCAGGAGCAGGCCGCGGGTTTTCGCGCCATTGTGGAGGGGGATCCCGGAACCTACCTGATGCACGGCATCACCGGTTCGGGCAAGACGGAGGTCTTTCTGCACCTGGTCAGCCATATGCTGAAGCAGGGGCATGACTCTGTGATTCTGGTGCCGGAAATCGCCCTGACGCCGCAGATGATTGAACGCGTCAAGAGCCGGTTTGGCCGGGACATCACCGTCTATCACTCCCGGCTCAGCGACGGGGAGCGCTATGATGAATGGATGCGGGTCCGCGAGGGCAAGGTGCGCATTGCCATCGGTGCCCGGTCTGCGCTGTTTCTGCCCTTTCGCGACCTCCGGCTGGTAGTGGTGGACGAGGAACACGAAACCAGCTACAAGTCGGAGACCAGTCCCAAGTACGTCACCCGCGATGTGGCGGCTTTTATGATGGAACAGACCGGAGGCAAAGTGGTGCTCGCTTCGGCGACGCCCTCCATGGAAGCCTTTGACCGGGCGCGCCAGGGTCAGTATCATCTGATTCAGCTGACGCAGCGGGCGGGTCAGGGGGCCATGCCGACGGTAGTCACCGTCGACATGCGCAAGGAACTGCGGCTGGGCAACCGGAGCATTCTGTCGAGCCGTCTGGCAGCGGAAATGGAAAAAAGTCTGGCCAGAGGCCGGCAGATTATTCTGTTTCTCAATCGCCGCGGCATGTCCGGATTTGTATCCTGCCGGGCCTGCGGGTTTGTTTACCGCTGCCCCAATTGTTCGGTCTCCCTGACCAAGCACCAGGGCGGCCGCCTGACCTGCCACCATTGCGGGTACAGCCAGTATCAGAAGGAACTTTGTCCCTCCTGCGGCTCGTCCTTTATCCGGGAATTCGGCATCGGGACGGAAAAAGTCGAACAGGAAGTCAGAAAGCGCTTCCCCGATGCCCAGGTGCTGCGGATGGACCGGGATACCACCAGTCATAAAGAAGCTTACGAAGAGATATACAATACCTTTCGGGATGGGGCTGCCGATATTCTGATCGGAACACAGATGGTCGCCAAGGGTCTGGATTTCCACGGCGTCGATCTGGTGGGAATTCTGGCAGCGGATCTGTCCATGAATCTGCCGGATTTCCGCGCCTACGAAAAGACTTTCCAGCTTATCACCCAGGTATCGGGCCGCGCCGGCCGGGGCGATGAGGGCGGACTGGTGGTCCTTCAGACCTACCAGCCCGAAGCGTATCCCGTCACCATGGCGGCCCGGGCAGACTATCTCGGCTTCTTTGAGCAGGAAATGATGGTGCGCCAGGCCATGGCCTATCCGCCCCGGGGAGACCTGCTTGCCATCGTCCTGTCCGGGACGCAGGAAGCCGAATTAATAAAAAATATACAGTTTGTTGCACAGCTCTTAAGGGAATTAAGTTCGCGCTATGCTAACATTACTGTAATGGGACCCAGCGCCTGTCTGATTTCCAGAATCAAAGGCTACTTCCGCCAGCAGATCATCATTAAGGGTCAGCTGACACAGGATTTCGCCATGGCCTGCAAAGATCTGGTCTATGAGGCGGTTCGGGGCAAGGACATCCGGGTCTCCCTGGATGCCAACCCGATGAATCTGGTTTAGAGCCCTCAGTTGGATTTCCAGCCAAGGTAAGAGCTCAGCAATGAAGAGCTGAAAAAAGCCAGCAGATGAAATGGAGCAAATCAGAAAAGACTCTCCACTCTTTGCTGGATGATCAACAGTTGAACAGAATAACCAGTTGAACAGAATAACCAGCTGAACAGAATAACCAGCTGAAAAGTAAACCAGCTGAGCAGAAAAGCGGATGAACCGATGAAAAGCTCAATAAAAAACAGTTGGAATGAAGAGAGCTGTCGATGCTTCTGGTTGGGGCAGAGCAGCAAATTTAAACTGGTTTTAAGGTCGATCTGTTACAATATAATGTAAACCAAAAGTAGATGGATCAACCAGACAGAAAGTACAGAAAAGAAAGAACAGAACGAACAGAACGAAACCTAGGCACTAATCATTTTATCGATCCGGATTCCTGATTCATGGGGAGTGCGGACCATACACAACAGGAGAGTAATATGGCATTAAGACAAATTCGGGAAGAACAGGATCCCGTCCTTCGGAAAATCAGCAAAGAAGTAAAAGAAGTGACGCCGCGGGTGAAGCAGCTGATCGACGATATGTTGGATACGATGTATAACGCCCACGGGGTGGGACTGGCTGCGCCGCAGGTAGGAATCTTAAAGCGGATTGCCGTCGTCGATGTGGGGATGGAAGAAAAACAGCCCCATGTGTTCATCAATCCGGTCATCACCCGGTCACAAGGCAAATGCAACGGCACGGAAGGCTGTCTTTCAGTCCCCGGACTATTTGGATTCGTTGACCGGCCGGAGAAGATCACCGTGGAATATCTGGATGAAACCGGGGCTCAGAGAACCCTGGACGCCGAGGGTTTCTTCGCCCGGGCCATCTGTCATGAAGTGGACCATCTCCACGGCATCCTTTTCATCGACAAGCCGGAGTTCGTAGAAGCCGTAGAGGAGGATGAAGAAGGGATTGACGAATAACACGAAGCGGCTGTCCCTGGTCTTCATGGGCACGCCGGATTATGCGGCAAAGAGTCTGGAGGAACTGGCGAAAGTCTACGAGATTGCGCTGGTTATCACCCAGCCGGACCGGCCCAGGGGCCGGGGCAAGAAATTCCTGCCGACGCCCGTCAGGACGCTGGCCGAATCTCTGGGCATCCCGGTTCTGACTCCGGAAAGTATCCGGAAGGATCCTGCGGTGCTGGATCAGCTGAAGGCGCTGTCACCCGATGTCATTGTGGTGGTAGCCTACGGTCAGCTGCTTCCAAAGACAATTCTCGAACTGCCCCGGCTTGGCTGCATTAACCTGCATGCCAGTCTCCTGCCGGCCTGGCGGGGAGCGGCACCGATCCAGCAGGCTATTCTGTCGGGAGATACCCAATCGGGCAATACTACGATGCGGATGGAAGAAGGTCTGGATACCGGAGCCATTCTGCTGACTGATCCGGTGGCGATTGGGCCGGACATGACCTATGGCGAACTGCATGATGTTCTGATGGAGGGCGGAGGATCTCTTCTGATCCGCACCATCCACGGACTGGCTGACGGAACGGTAACCCCGGTGCCGCAGCCTGAGACTGGGGTCAGCTACGTCCGGAAAATAAAGAAGGAAGATGCCGCCATTGATTTTAGCCGGCCGACGCGGGAGATTCTGAATCTGATCCGCGGGATGAATCCCCATCCGCTGGCGTATGCCTATGCGGGGGACGTCATGGTCAAGATCTTAAAAGCCAGCGCCCGGGAGGCCCATGGTTCTGAGAAGCCCGGTACCATCCTGGCGCAGGAGAAATCCGGCATCCTCATTCGGACCGGCGACGGCGCCATCAGTGTCCAGGAGCTTCAGCTTCCTGGCAAGCGGCCCATGGCCGTGGCCGATTTCCTGAACGGAAACCGGCTGGAAGCAAAAGAAATGAAAAGGAGTGTGTCAGAATGACCATTATCTCTGCCATCGCGGCAATGATTCCTTATATGGATTCCACCATGCTGATCCTGATTCCGGGAATTCTTCTGGCTGCCTGGGCCCAGTCCAAGGTAACCTCGACCTATCAGCAGTTTTCCCGGGTGGGCAACCAGCGCGGTCTGACCGGCGCTCAGGTCGCCCGATACATCCTGGATAACAGCGGACTGAATAATATTACGATTGAACCGATTCGCGGACAGCTGACCGACCACTACGATCCCAAGGGCAAAGTACTGCGCCTGTCCGAAGGCGTCTACGGCAGCCAGTCGGTGGCGGCCCTGGGCATCGCCTCCCATGAAGTGGGCCATGCCATCCAGGATGCCACCAACTACGGACCGATGCGCCTGCGCGGTGCTATCGTGCCACTGGCAGCCATCGGCGGAAATCTCTCCATGGTTCTGGTGCTGGCAGGTCTGTTCCTGGGCGGAACCGGACTGGTCCAGATCGGTGCCTTCCTGTTCCTGTTCACCGTGCTGTTCCAGCTGGTGACGCTGCCGGTTGAATTCGATGCCTCCAAACGGGCCTTGCGAATTCTGGACACCGGTATCCTTACACCCACTGAGGTAGAGGGAGCCAAGCGGGTACTCAACGCAGCCGCTCTGACCTATGTGGCGGCTGCCGTGACGGGAATCCTCAGCTTTCTGAGAATTCTCCTGCTTTCCCGGAGGCGTGACTGATGGATCAGGCAAGAAAACTTGCCGGTGACCTGCTGACGAAAATAACCAAGGAAGGGGCTTATTCAGGCGCTGAGCTTGATCAGGCCCTTTTTAACGCCAAGCTGACGCAGCAGGACAAGGCATTTATTACCGAACTGGTCTACGGGACGCTGGCCAGACTCTACAGCATCGATCGGATTCTGGAAACTTATTCCAAGGTCCGGCTGAGCAAAATGGAAGATCAGGTGCTCAGTCAGCTGCGCCTGGCGGTTTATCAGATGAAGTACCTGGACCGGGTGCCGCCCTTTGCTGCGGTATCCGAGGCCGTTACCATTGTTCGCAAGAAAAGTCCGAAGGCCGCCGGCTTTGTCAACGGTATGCTCCGCAGCATTCTGCGGGAGGAAAAAGCCGTGGCTTTTGCCGGTGAAACCGACCGCCTGGCTTTTGAGTATTCCCTGAAGCCCGAGCTGGTCCGCCATTTTCAAAAGACCTTTGGCGATCGGGCACCGTCCATCCTGGCTGATTTAATTCAGGCCGAAGGACTGTGCATCCGGGTCAATCAGAAAAAGATCGCTTCGCCGGATTATACAGCCCGACTGCAGGAAGTCGGGCTGGAAGCCAGACCGGGCTGGTTCTCGGATCAGTTCCTCTACCTGACGCGGCAGGGCGCACTGCGTGATCTGCCGGGATACCGCGCTGGCTGGTTCTCGGTTCAAAATGAGGCGGCCGCGCTGCCGCCCATGCTGCTGCATCAGCTGGTGCCGGACGGCACCATCCTGGACCTGTGCGCCGCTCCGGGGGGCAAGAGCGCTTACCTGGCCGAGACTCCCGGCGATTACCGGATCACGGCCTTTGATCTGTCCCAGCGCAAGCTCGACCGTATGGAAGAAAATTTTAAAAGACTGGGGCTGACCGTTACAACCCGAATCGGGGATGCGACGGAGTTTCAGCCGGACCTGGCCGAATCGGCGGACGGCATCCTGCTGGATGTTCCCTGTTCCGGGCTGGGACTGCTGGGCCGAAAGCCCGACATCCGGCATAACATGGATCAGAAGGGCATGCAGGAACTGGCGAAGATCCAGGCCCGGATTCTGCGTAACGGCTCCCGCTATCTGAAACGCGGCGGCTGCCTGATCTATTCCACCTGCACCCTGAACCCCGCGGAGAATCAGGACAACGTCAGGGCGTTTCTGGCGGATCATCCGGAGTTTGCGCTGCAGGCTCAGCCCCTGGAACGGCTGGCGGAACAGGCCGGTGCCCGGGGACTGGACAATCTGCTGCTTCATGACGGCATGCTGACCGTTCTGCCCGGAGCGGGTCTGGATGGTTTTTTTGTGGCAGTCCTCAAGAAGAATTAGCTTCCCGGCAATCATGCAGCTCGCTCCTGCCGGCACCTGGCAGGGCCAGGTGCTGCCTGGCCTGGAAGTGTTAATATCTCCCCGGATCGGCGCGGCACTGCCCGGCGAGTTCGGGGAGACCATTTTAACTAGGATTCATTGAAATACGGCTGCGGCACTTCTTTCGGGATGGGAGGGGTGCCGACTGTTGATTCAACCGGCCAGCGGGCGGGTAATGATCCTGTCCCATCGGATTTTTTGATTTTCCCGGAAACGGGAAAGCTGGGGAGACACTTCATTTTGTCATTAAATCCCAAGGGATGTATGTTATAATAATTGAGAAATTTATACAGTTTGGGCGGAGAATCATTGATTAATATATTGGACCTCACACCAGAGGAATTGAAACAAAAACTGAAAGAATCAGGTGAAAAACCGTTTCGGGCCGATCAGATCCTGAACTGGATTTATGAGGGCGTGTTTTCCTTTGACGACATGAAGAATCTGGGGGAGGGAACAAGAGCGCTGCTCAAGCGGGAGTTTTCCGTGGATGTCCCCGAGATCATCAAGCTTCTGAAATCGGTGGACGGAACCCGCAAGGGGCTTCTGAAGCTGAAGGATTCGCATATCATCGAAGCTGTGCTGATGAAATATGAGCATGGCTATTCCGTCTGCATTTCAACCCAGGTCGGATGCCGGATGGGTTGCAGTTTCTGCGCTTCTACCAAGGAAGGGCTGATCCGCAACCTGACCGCCGGTGAAATGATTGGACAGATTCTGGCTCTGCAGCAGGTTGCGGGGGAGCGAATCTCCAATCTCGTGCTCATGGGGTCCGGCGAGCCGCTGGACAACTTTGACGAGGTGGCCCGGTTCCTGGGCATGGTGTCCTCGCCCTGGGGGCTGGCCATCGGCCAGCGCCACATCACGCTGTCCACCTGCGGCATCGCCCCGCGGATCCGGGACTTTGCCGATCTGGACAATCAGGTCACGCTGGCAATCTCCCTGCACCAGCCCACTCAGGCCGAGCGCCAGAAGCTGATGCCGGTGGCCTGGCAGCATGATCTGACTTCGCTGTTCGAGGCGCTGCGCTATTACCAGACCAAAACCAACCGGCGCATCTCCTTCGAGTATGCCCTGGTGGACGGGGTCAATGATACCCCCGAGGCAGCTCAGGCTCTGCGTGTCCTGCTGCGCGGCCTCAAGTGCCACGTCAATCTGATTCCGCTCAATGAAATTAAAGACGGGCTCTATAAAAAGCCTGATCTCAAAAAAATCGAAGCATTCCGGGCCAGGCTCGAGAGCTTCAACATTCCCACCACCATCCGCAGGGAGATGGGTTCTGATATTGATGCCGCCTGCGGTCAGCTCAAGCGAAGTTTTCTGGATCAGGGAGGTGATGACGTTGGCGGAGAAGATGTCTGATATTGGCAATTACCGGGAGACCAATGAGGATTTCGTGGATTATGACATCACGAAAGACTACGGGTTCTACATCGTCTGCGACGGAATCGGCGGCCACCGGGCCGGCGAAATCGCCTCACGGGAAGCGGTGGAACTGATCCGAAACTATATCCGGGAATACTACAACCGCAGCATCGCCCCGCAGATCCTGGAGTCGGCGATTCAGAAAGCCAACCGGGAAGTGTACCGCATGTCCTCTGAAAAAGCGGAGTACAGCGGGATGGGCACCACCATTACCTGTGCCCTGGATGTGGGCAGCGAGGTCTTTCTCGCTCATGCGGGCGATTCCTCGGCCTACCTGATCAAGGATGACCGAATTGCCAAGCTGACGCGGGATCATTCCCTGGTCCAGGAAATGGTGGACATCGGGACGCTGACGGAGGAAGAAATGGTCCGTCACCCCCAGAAAAACATCATCACCCGGTCACTGGGAACCAAAGATGAACTGAAACTGGATATACTGGAAGTGGACAAAAGCCATTTTGACTATATGCTGCTCTGTACGGACGGCCTGACAGATTATGTAACGAAAGAAGAAATGCTCCAGGCTCATCTGAATGAGCCGGACAATAAGAAATTTGTGGAAATGATGGTGAACCTGGCCAAAGAGAGGGGAAGCCAGGACAATATTTCCCTGCTGATATTCGGAGGAGACCGCAGATGATTGGAAGAGTACTGGGAAAAAGATACCAAATCGTAGAAAAAGTCGCCATGGGCGGAATGAGCAATGTCTATAAGGCATTGGACATGAATCTGAAACGGTATGACGCCGTCAAGATTCTGAAAGAAGAGTTTGCCCAGAACAAGGAGTTTCTGGAACAGTTCCGGCAGGAAGCCAATTCGGTCGCCGGACTCAATCACCCCAACATCGTAAATATTTACAATGTGGGATCCGAAAACGGCCTGCAGTATATTGTCATGGAATACATCAAGGGCAAGACCCTGAAAAAGATCATCAAGGAAAAGGGCCGCCTGTTTCAGGACCAGGTCATCAATTATTCCGAGCAGATCGCCAAGGGACTGCAGCATGCCCATATCAACGGAATTATTCATCGGGACATTAAGCCCCACAACATTCTGATTACGGACGATGATCGGGTGAAGATCTTTGATTTTGGCATTGCCAAGCACTCGGAATCATCCACCATCACCAATTCGGGCCGCATCATCGGCTCGGTTCACTACTTTTCACCGGAACAGGCCAGGGGCCTGACGACGGACCTGCGCTCGGACATCTATTCCCTGGGAATTGTAATGTATGAGATGATTACAGGCCGGCTGCCCTTTGACTCGGAAAGCCCGGTGACCATTGCCCTCAAGCATATGCAGGAACCGGTGATTCCGCCTAAAACGATTAATCCCGGCATCTCCGACAAGCTCAATGCGGTCATCATGAAGGCGGTGGAGAAAGACCCCATCGACCGGTATCAGAGCATGGATGACATGCTGACGGACATTCAGCGCATCAAGGGATCCAGTCCGCTGGTCTACGCCCATGCCAGTGCCGCTGAGGACGAGGAATCCAAGCCCAAGGTGCGCATGGATTCCACTCAGGTCATGGCACCGGTTCGAACCTCCAGCCCGGTCACCGTGCAGAAGAAATTCTCAGCCATTCCTCCCACGGAGGAAGAGGATGAGTTTGAGTATGACGAACTGGTGGAAGAAGAGGAAAAGGAAAAGCGGCGCAACAAAGGTCTCCTGGCACTGCTGGTGTTCCTGGTGCTGCTGCTGACCGGCGTCAGTGTCTTTGGCATCAAGTACTTCAAAGACCTCAATGAGAAGCGTCAGGTGGAAGCCGCGCCCAAGTCCATCTCCATGATCAACATTGTGGGCATGAACGAAGCCAAGGCCCGCCTGGAGCTCTCCAAGTTCCAGATCAAGCTGGAACCAGAATATGTGGTATCCGAGACCCCGGGCGGCATCGTTCTGGAATCCGATCCCGCCGCCGGCCAGACCATCCAGTCCGGCGGAACTGTGAAAGCCAAGATCAGCAAAACCCGTGAAATGGTGAAGGTGCCTGATTTCTCCAACATGAAACTGGAAGATGCCCAGGGAGCCATTGCTGCTTCGGATCTGGTTGTCGGCACGGTCACCGAAAGCTTCCATGACTATATCCTGGCGGGTGTCATTGTCAGCGCGGATCCGATTTCCGGCCGTGAGGTAGAAAAAGGCACGACCGTCAACCTGACGGTGTCCAAGGGCAAGGATCCGGTCAAAGTGGATCTGATTGTGCCGGACCTCATGGGTCAGAGCCTGGATGAAGCCAACAACGCGCTGATTGCTGCCAGCCTGAAGCTGGGTACAGCCAGCCCGGTGACGGTGAACGACAAGGCCTTTGAGGGCAAGGTAGTCCGGCAGAGCCTGGTCCGCGGCACGCTGGTTGCCAAGGATACCGTGGTGAATGTCGAGATCGGCCGGTATGTCCCGGCGACCAAGCCGGCCACCAAGCCGTCGACGACGACTCCTTCGACCGAGCCCTCCACCGAGCCGGCTACGAAGCCAAGTACCAAGCCGTCGACCAAGCCGCCGTCAACGACAACTCCGCCGACCTCCAACACGAAAGTAACCTCCAAGGACATCCTGAACAAGGATTACTATGAGGCTGAAGAGATTGCATTGAAGGCAGGGTACACCATCAGCATCCTGAATCTGCATAATCCGGATGGATCCGTCGTATCCACCGCCAAGAAAAATAAGCTGCTCAATCAGGGGAAAATCGATGGCATCATCAAAGAAGTCGATATTTCCGGAAAACGCATTCTGGTCAATGTACTGAGCAACGTTCAGATCGATTAAATGGAAAAAGCCCGTAGCAACGGGCTTTTTCCATGAAGGATCAATCGCTCGAAGGATCAATCACTCGAAGGATCCAGAAAAGCATCGCATGGGAGGTAGCCATGGAAGGAATCATCATGAAAGGCGTCGGCGGGCTGTACTATGTCAGGGATCTGACAGACGGCACGGTGACACCCTGTCGGGCCCGGGGGAAATTCCGGCGCCAGACAGCCCCTTTGCCCGGGGATCTCGTTTCTTATGAACGGGCCGTCCCCGAGGGCATCATCAACGAACTGAAGTCGCGTCGCAATGATCTCATCCGCCCGGCCATCGCCAACATTACGCAGGCTTTCCTGGTTTTTGCGCTGGCTGAACCGGACATCAACTGGGATCTGCTCAATCATTTTCTTCTGGTCATGGAACAGAAAGCCATCCGGCCGCTGATTCTGCTGAACAAAAAGGATCTGGTGCCGGAGGAAACCAGACAGGCTATCATCCAGCGGTTTCTGGGCACTGGCTATGAGTTGCTGTTTATCTCAGCGCTCGATCCGCTGGTCAGAGAGCTGCTGACGGGCCGGCTGAAGGATGAAGTGACAGTCTTGTGCGGCCCCTCCGGAGCCGGCAAGTCCACTCTGCTGAATCAGCTGCTGGGGGAAGAAAAAATGGAGACTGGCGTGGTCTCGGAAAAAATCGGCCGAGGCAAGCATACCACCCGCCATACGGAACTGGTCGAAGTGGGGGAAGGACTCCTGGCGGATACCCCCGGCTTTTCCAACATCGAACCCCAGGGGATCCCGTACCGGGAGCTGAAGGACCTGTTTCCGGAATTTCAGCCTTTTGAAGGCGAGTGCCGCTTCAACGGCTGTCTGCATGACCGGGAGCCAGGCTGTGCCGTAAAGGCACAGATCGGCACCGCCGTCTCACCCGAACGCTACGACTATTACCAACGCATGTTTTTAAAACTCAAGGAGGAAGACAAATACAAATGGGATTGATCGCACCATCGATACTTTCAGCGGATTTTGCCGCTCTGGGACAGGACATCACCGCAATTACACAGGCGGGAGCCGACTGGGTCCATGTGGACGTCATGGACGGCAGCTTTGTTCCTAATATCAGCATCGGACCCATGGTGGTCAAGGCCATCCGGCCGTACAGCACGCTGCCCTTTGATGTTCATCTCATGATCGTTCATCCGGAGCAGTATTTCGCTGAGTTTGCCAAAGCCGGGGCGGACATGATCTCCTTCCACTGGGAGGCGGTATCGCATATCGACCGGGCCGTAGCCATGCTCAAGGAACTGGGCGTCAAGGCAGGTATTACGCTGAATCCGGCCACTCCGGTCAGTGTTCTGAAGGACATCCTGCCCTGTCTGGACTACGTGCTCCTCATGAGTGTGAATCCGGGCTTCGGCGGACAGAAATTCATCCCATACACGGTCAACAAGATCAAGGAACTCCGCGAAATGGCGCTGGACTCAAACCCGGATCTGGTGATCCAGATCGACGGCGGCGTTGATGCCGCCAACATCCGGATGCTGGCCCAGGCCGGCGCGGACTGCTTTGTCGCGGGTTCTGCCGTATTCCGCAACCGCGCCATCCAGGAAAACATGGACCTGCTGCGGGAACAGCTCGCATGAAAGCCCTGATTGTTTCCGGCGGCCGGATTCCGTCGCGGGAACTCCTCGATGAAGTGCTGGCCGGCGGGGTGGATCTCATCATTGGAGCGGACGCCGGAGCCGGCGTCCTGTTCCGGGAAGGCATCGCCATGGACCTGGCCCTGGGAGATTTTGACTCCATTGAACCGGGACTGCTGGAACAGATCCGCAGCCAGACCCCGGTGATCACCTACCAGGTGCGCAAGAATTTTACCGACACGGAGGCAGCGCTGGAGGAAGCCATTGAGCGGGGGGCCACGGACATCACGCTCCTTGGAGCCACCGGCAATCGGCTGGATCACTTTATCGGCAACCTGGGCCTGCTCCAGAAAGCCCGGTCTCTGGGAGCAAAGCTTTTGATCCGCGATGACAACAACCGGATTTTCCTGGCCGATGCCCCACAGAGCATCGACGCTGTCTCAGGCTGGTACATCTCTTTTTTCCCGCTGGGAAGACCCATTCCCGATTTCACCGTGGAAAACGTGAAATACCCCCTGGATCGCCATACCCTGGATTTCGCCACCACCCTGACCGTCTCCAATGAGTTTCTGGAGGGTCCTGCCCGCATCCGATTTTCTCGCGGCCAGGTTCTCGTCTGCATCAGCCGCGACTGATTCCAGGCACGACCAGCTGGGACCAGGTCGCAGTCGTTCACTCGCAGGTGCAGGCAGGGAGCTGTTAGCCCGGGCAGACTCAGGGCTTCGCCGGAGCACCGGTACGATAAAAACAAAAAAGCAGAACCGTGAGCCTCATCAGCTCATGGTTCTGCTTTTATTTTACGGGAATTGCTCCGTCTGGAATACGTCCAAGGGGAACAGCACCGTCTGGAATACGTTCCTTCTGGAATACGTTCAACGGGATTTCGTTCAATGGAAATTCGACCGAAGGGAATCCGGAAGGTTTCGAATCCCAAAAAAGACGAAAAGGCCGGAATTTATATTCTGGCCTTTCAGATTATATTGCTCTTTCTACTTTTCCGGATCTTAAGCATCTTGTGCAAACAACAACTCTTCTAGGAGTACCGTTGACAATTGCTCTGACCTTCATCAGGTTAGGAGCCCAGGTTCTCTTGTTTTGTCTGTGTGAGTGGCTGTAGGAGACACCTGAAACAACGCCCTTATCGCAATATTCGCATTTTCTTGACATTACAACACCTCCTTAACGAGTGTTTTTTACAGCATAAATTAGTATATCACAAATGGTGTTTTATTTTCAACCTTAGACCTGAAACTTTTGATATTTATGTAGCAGCTCCGCAAGGCACTCCATCCGGGCAGGGGACCTGCCGGAGTTATTATATCACAGGAAGCGGGTTCACCCAACCTAAAAATTTGAATCAACCACATTATAAAGGGGAAATTTTCAGCAATTCGATCAGTAAGTCGCGAAGGAGTCCCAGAAGAGTCTCGAATCCGGACAGGATGCCTCAATCACCACGGGATGGACAGCTCAGCTGCCATCCGGGAACAGTGAGCCATGGAATGCCCTTTTTTCATTGATGGCTTTGAGACAGACTGGATCATTTCCCATGGGCTGACTTGAAAACTACCGGGTTCTGGGGTATAGTTTAGGTTCTGCCCGGGGGAAACTGACCCTCAGTCGGATCAATGTACAGGACATGATTGGTATGATCTCAATGTCGAAGGGATGGGGCAAATGCAGGATATTAAGAAGAAATTTACGGGACGTGTGCTGATGGAGACGGTTTATTCCATGCTGGGGGGCATCCTTTATGCCACCGGTCTGAATCTGTTTGTGTTTCCGCTGGGACTGTATATCGGAACGATCACGGGAATCGCGCAGATGGTTCAGGCCATTATCAATTCTCTGGGCAATCTGAATCTGGCGATGACCGGACCGCTGCTGTTTCTGATCAATATTCCGCTTCTGGTTCTGACCTATCGGGTCATTCATAAGGGTTTCTTTTATAAGACACTGCTGACGCTGACGGCTCAGTCCATTGCCATGGCGGTGATTCCCATTGCAGGGCAGCCGCTCATCAATGACTGGCTGACACTCTGTGTTATTGGCGGACTGGTGTCAGGCTTCGGTGCCGGCTTTACCCTGCGTCATGGGGGATCAGGCGGCGGTCTGGATATTCTCGGGGTGTACCTGTCCCTGAAATTCCGCGGCTTCTCCGTAGGAAAAGTATCGCTGCTGGTGTCAGGCATCGTCATGCTCTATGTGGCGGTCAGCTTTCCCATTGAGATCCTGATCTATTCCGTGGTCTTTACCGTGGTGTATTCCCTGGTTCTGGACCGGGTACATTACCAGAACGTCAAGGTGTTTGCGCTGATTGTATCGGAGTCACCCAAGGTTGCACCGTTTATCAATGCCCGGGTGGGGCGGGGCGTCACCCAGTGGGAAGCCACCGGCATCTATTCCAGCTCCAGGAAGAACGTGATTCTGACCATTGTGGACAAATACGAGTTCCGGAATCTGAAGAAAGAGCTGGTAGAGCTGGATCCCCAGGTATTCATGATTGACTCGGAACGGGTCGATGTGACGGGAACCTTCGACAAGCATCTGTTTTAATCCGGGTTCCCCGAATCAGTCATCCGCAAAGCGGATCCGGCCGGATGCCTCTTTGAGCGGACTCATTGATAATTCGACGATTTTATAATAATATTATTAAGATACATAGGTTTTTATCATGAGCTCCTGGTCCCGATTTCAGGCGGGTCCACCCCTGATGAAGGACCGTATTTAATCGCAAAATCGCACAGGAAAAGGTAGATACCATGAAAAGAAGCCGGCAGGGATCCGTTGATCCCGATGCTCCAAACCGTCTGAAGCAAAAAGATGCAATAAATGAATCCGGAGGGAACAACATGATCGGATACACAACTGAAATTGGCAAAGTCAATTACTCAGATGATGTCATTGCCAACATCATTGGCATGGCGACCATGGAATGCTATGGCGTTGTAGGAATGGCTGCAAAGAACACGAGTGATGAACTCTGGGAACTGATCAAGATCGAGCATTTGAATAAAGGCGTCAAAGTCCTTCAAAAGGGCGGCGAACTGACCATTGAAGTGTTTGTGGTGGTGGAATACGGAACCAAGATTTCCGTCATCGCCAATAACATTATCCAGAAAGTCAAATATAACGTAGAAAATTTCACAGGTCTGAAGGTGACCGGCATTACCGTGAACATCGAAGGCGTAAGGTTCTAGGAGGCTGTATGAAGAACACGGTAATTGACGGACAACATTTTCTAAATATGCTGGTTCATGCCAGCAACATGCTGGAAGAGAACAAAGCCTATGTGGACTCTTTGAATGTCTTTCCGGTCCCGGATGGGGATACCGGAACGAACATGAGCATGACGCTGCGCTCGGCGGTGGATTCCATCAAGTCGTCCACCGAAACGTCTCTGGGCAAAATGTCCCGCGATTTCGCCAAGGGAGCTCTGATGGGCGCCCGGGGAAACTCCGGGGTCATTCTGTCTCAGATCTTCCGGGGCATTGCCAAGGGCTTTGAGCACAAGGACGAAGCTACGGCTCCGCAGCTGGCAGAAGCTCTGAAGGAGGGCGCCAATTCCGCCTACCGCGCGGTCATGCGTCCCACCGAAGGAACCATTCTGACGGTCATTCGCGTGGTCGGTGAAAAGGCGGTGGAGCATGATACCGACTCGATCGTCGAACTCCTTGACTATGTCAATCAGGTCGCCTCTGACACACTGGACAAGACGCCGGATCTGCTGCCGCAGCTGAAGGAAGCCAAGGTCGTGGATTCAGGCGGCATGGGTCTGGTCATCATTCTGCGCAGCATGCTCGAAGCTCTGCTCAGCGACCGCAAGGAAGTCCTGCGCTCCGAACTCACTCCGTCGGGAGCCGTCGAAGGCCGCGGCGCCATCGCCGCTCCCACCGACATTACCTTCGGCTACTGTACGGAATTCATCGTAGCCGGGGCAGTCCGGGATCCCAACTTCCAGAGCTATCTGGAGGCGCGCGGCGACTCCATCGTCTTCGTCACCATGGATGATGTGACCAAAATCCACATTCATACGGAGAATCCGGGCGAAGTCATGCAGGAAGCCCAGAAGCACGGAGAACTTCTGAAAATCAAGATCGAGAACATGCGGGAGCAGAATCGCACGCTGCATCAGCATGAAGAATCGGAGTTCGTGAAGAAAAATCTCATCGAGGAGACCGCGGCAGAAGCTGAGGCTGCAGAAGCCGGGGAGAGAAAACCTTACGCGTTCATTTCCGTAGCTGCCGGGGAGGGCCTGCGGCAGATCTTCGAGGATCTGGGCTGCGACTATGTCATTGAAGGCGGACAGACCATGAATCCGTCCACTCAGGACATCCTCAATGCCGTTGAGAAGCTCAACGCCGAGGAGATCTTCATTCTGCCCAACAACAAGAACATTATTTTAAGTGCCAACCAGTGCCTGGATCTGACCGAAAAGAGCGTTCATGTCATTCCCACCAAGACCATCCCCATGGGGATCGGCTGTCTGGCGGCCTTCAATCCGGAAGTGAACCTGGAGCGTAATCTGACGTTGATGGAGGATGCCCTGAATTCCGTGAAGTCGGCGCAGATTACCTACGCGGTCCGGGACACGGAAATCGAAGGCAAGAAGGTTTCAGCCGGGGACTACCTGGGACTGCTGGAAAACAAGATCAAGCTGGTGGAACGCGAAATATATCCCATGGCCGAAAAGCTCATTGAAATGATGATTTCGGAAGACTCCTCCATCATTTCGGTCTACTACGGCAAGGACACCAGGGAAGAGGAAGTGGCGGAGTTCGTTGCGCGACTGGAAGAAACCTATCCGGACTTTGAGATCATCAGCTACGCAGGCATGCAGCCGCTGTACTATCTCATCATGTCTGTCGAATAAACCGGCGACTTCACCGGCAAGCGAACACACAGAAAAACCGGGAATCGACTGTTCCCGGTTTTTCCGATATTCAACCGGAGGCCGTTCCCGGCTTCCAGGAGAAACCAGAGCCCGGACGATCCCAGGGGAGCGCGGGCATCACCCATTCGCCGCTCGGCCGGCGCCAATGGAAGGAGGCAAACATGCAGCTGGATGACGACATCAAAAGCCTGAAGGGCGTAGGAGAGAAGACGGCGCAGCTTCTCCACCGGGCAGGCATTGAATCTCTGATGGATCTGATTCTGTATTTTCCCAGAGACTATGAACGGATCAGCGAGATGGATCCCCATGCCTTTGACACGGAAGAAAAGTTCCTGGTGCGGGCACAGTACCTCAGCGCATCGCGTCCCGTGCGCACCCGCACCGGCAAGACCATGACGACGCTGACCTTTGACTCAGCTTACGGGCCGGTCAAAGCCATGTATTTCAACATGCCTTATGCAGCCAAAAGCTTCACGGCCGGCCAGACGGTGAACCTCTACGGGAAATTCAAGCGGGTGGGTTCGGGTCTGTCCATCACGAATCCCAAAGTGATGAAGGAGGAGGAAACCGGCGGACCGGAGGGCGGCAAAATCATTGCCCGCTATCCGCTCAAGGAAGATCTGACGGACAACCTACTGCGCAAGCTCGTGAATCAGGTTCTGGCGAATATCCGCATCGCGGAGAATCTCCCGACGGAAGTGCTTGCCGCCTACGCCTATCCGGCTTTGGACGAAGCAATCCGGACGATCCATAATCCGGAATCAGACCGGTTTGACAAAGCGCTGGAACGGCTCAAGTTCCAGGAACTGTTTGCCTATTCCATGAAAATCCAGGCCGCCCGGGAACTCCGGGCCAAGGATCATTCAGGCATCGTGTTTTCCATGAGTCCCCGGCTCCGGGAATTCAAGGAAGCCCTGTCCTACGAACTGACCCAGGCCCAGTCCCGTTCGATCCGGGAGATCCTGCTGGATCAGAAGAAGGATCTGCCCATGAACCGGCTGCTTCAGGGCGATGTCGGCTCGGGCAAGACCATTGTGGCACTGACCGGGCTGTTCAATGTGGTGGAAAACGGCTATCAGGGCGCACTGATGGTACCTACTGAAATACTGGCGGCCCAGCACTACGCGGACTTCCTGACCATGCTGGAACCCTTCGGCATTGAGGTGCGCTACCTGGTCGGATCGCTCAAAGCCAGGGAAAAGCAGAAGGTCAAGGAAGCCATCGCGTCCGGCCGCCCCATGGTGGTCATCGGAACTCACGCGATTCTGGAAGAGGATGTGGCCTTTCCCAATCTGGGACTGGTGGTCACCGATGAACAGCACCGGTTCGGCGTCAACCAGCGCCTGAAATTCATCGGCAAAAACCGCCATGTGGACGTCCTGGTCATGAGCGCTACGCCGATTCCGCGGACGTTGGCCCTGCACCTGTATTCGGACCTGGATTTATCGGTCATCGACGAACTGCCGCCGGGGCGCGAACCGGTGCTGACCCGCAGCTTTACCGGTCCCGGCCAGGAAAAGGCCTATGCCCTGGCCTTGAAAGAGATCGAAAAGGGACGGCAGGTCTACGTGGTCTGTCCGCTGATTGAGGATAATGACAAACCGAATCTGACTTCCGTAGGCAAGCTGACGCAGGAGCTCTCCGCCGGTCCGTTCCGGGATTACACCGTGGCCATGATCCACGGCCGGATGAAACCCAAAGAAAAAGAAGCCGTCATGGACTCCTTCAAGACGGGAAACATTGACGTGCTGGTATCCACCACCGTCATTGAGGTGGGGGTCAATGTGCCCAATGCCTCCGTCATGATTGTACAGAATGCCGAGCGCTTCGGATTGTCGCAGCTGCATCAGCTGCGCGGCCGGGTTGGCCGGGGCAGCTATCAGTCTTACTGTCTGCTGCTGGCCGCGTCCAACGCGGACAACACCCGGCAGCGCCTGGAAATTATGACATCCACCAACGACGGCTTCAAAATCGCCGAGGCGGACCTGAAGATGCGGGGCACCGGTGCGATTTTCGGCACCAACCAGAGCGGGGACTCCGGACTGACCCTGGCCAGCTTCATTCAGGACTATCATCTGTTCCTAGAAGCCAGCAAGTGGGCAGCCCGTATCTTCCGCTCCGAGGAACCGGCTCACCGCCGGATCAAAGAGGAGATCCTCTCCCGACTGGATGAGAACATCCACCTGATCTGCTTGAATTAATCCACTGCCGGTCGCCGGACCGAAAGGCAATTGACAGGAACCCGGATTAACCGACAGATCGAAGGTTGGCGAACCAATCGACGGTTCGAAACCCGTCGGATCAGGAGAGGGATCAAAGTCAGCCAGATCAGCAGAGGGATCACAGTCTGACGAATCAGCAAAAGGATCAGCAAAGGGATCAGCAGAGGGATCGGACGAGGGATCGGCCGAGGGATCGAAAGCAGTCAGAGGAAGTGACGGATCATATATAGAATGCCAGGAGGAATAACGATGAGAATCATTGCAGGCAAAGCCAGGGGTCGCAAGATCCTGGGACCGCAGAATGAAGGGCGTGACACCAAAACCGGGGAAGTCCGGGCGACCCGACCGACACTGGACCGGGTCAAGGAAGCCATGTTCAACATTATTCAGTATAAAATCGAAGGGGCCAGGGTTCTGGATCTGTTCGCGGGGACGGGCTCTCTGGGACTGGAAGCGGCATCACGCGGTGCCGGCCAGGTCATTCTGGTGGATGCCTTCCGCGAAACCTATGATTTATTGGTTGAAAATATAAGAAACTTGGGGTTTAATGAAGAGTGTAAATCCTTTCACATAGACTATCGCGAAGCGCTGAAGCGTCTTGGCGCAGAGGGCAAGCCCTTTGACCTGATCTTCATTGATCCGCCGTATCTGAACGAAATGATCCCCGTAGCGGTGGAGCAGATCCACAAATCCGGGCTTCTGACCAAAGACGGGCTGATCGTGACCAAGATTGACACGCGGGAGGATATTGACCCCGGCTGCGCGCACCTGTCCATTGTTCTGGAGAGAACCTATGGCAATACGACGCTGGTATTCTATCAATACGAAGAAAAGGAAGAATAATGGTTCAAACAGCAGTATATCCCGGATCCTTCGATCCGATCAGTCTAGGACATCTGGATATCATCGAGCGGGCTTCCTCGATTTTTGACAAAGTCATTGTGGCGGTCCTCATCAATACCGATAAGAAAGGGTTCTTCCCGATTGAGGAACGGATCGAGATGATCCAGCTGGTGACCAGTCATCTGCCCAACGTTGAAGTCAGAGGATTCTCTGGCCTCACAGTCAATTTCTTGAAAGAAGCGGGGGCTCGGGTTATAGTTAGGGGACTTCGCGTCGTATCGGATTTTGACTTCGAACTGCAGATGGCGAATGCCAATCGGGCCATGGAACCTCAGATTGAAACCCTGATGATGATGACCAGTCCGAATTATTCCTATCTGTCATCCTCTCTGGTACGTCAGGTCATGCACTTTGGCGGCAACTTGGAAGGATTTGTTCCCGGACCAATTATCGAGCGGCTCAAGCAAAATTATTATAAATAGCGTACAATAGGAAAGAGAGCAATCAATTACGGTTCGTCGAAGCGGCGGGCCGGCAAGAATCAAATAATCAGCCCGCGGCGGATGATGAGCCCGTCGGGCCAGGATAAGGTGGAATGACATGGAATTTGAAAGAAATGATATGGGAAAACATAAGATCGAACTGATCCGGCTGGTGGAGATTCTCCAGGATGAAATCGATCGCTCATCCAAGGTCCCGTTCTCGAGCAAAGTCATGGTTAACCAGGAGATTGTGACAGACATTATCAACGAGATCATCCAGAGCGTGCCGGCGGACTTCAACACGGCTCAGTATGTCATTGCCGAAAAGGACCGGATTCTGGATGATGCCAACAACGAGTACAACCGCATCAAAATGGAAGCGGAGGAAATCATGCGCAGCCAGGTCAATGAGCACACCATTGTCCGGGCAGCGGAGGATAAGGCGCGCGAGATCGTCTCCAAGGCCCAGACCGAAGCCAAGAACATGCGCCTGGCTGCCCGGGATTACGCATACAGCCTCCTGTCTGATTTGGAAAAGGAGCTCCAGCTGCGGTCCAATGACGCCATGGTAGCCTTTAAGAAAGATATGGAGGATTTTGTGACCGGTTATCGCCAGTCCATTGATTCAACGACCCAGACGGTCCGGGAGAATATCCAGGAACTGTCCACCATGAAATAATACGGCCGACAAAGCCGAATGATCCCCATTGATCAGTTCAAACCCGCCGAACCGCGGGTTTCCTCTGCATTATGACCAAATCCAACGATAAAGGATGATCCAAATGGACTTTAGCAAACGCGCTCTTCCGCTCCGGCTCCTGGTACTGGCAGTGGGCCTGACCCTCTACGCGGTGGGAATTTCTGTCACGGTTCGCGCCAGTATTGGCTTCTCCCCCTGGGATGTCCTGCATCAGGGAATCTCAAACCACACCGGTTTGTCCTTTGGCACCGTGTCCACGCTGGTAGGCATTGTCATCCTTTTATTCAACAGTTTGTGGAAGGAACGCATCGGCTTTGCCACCATCGCCAATGCCGTCATGATCGGCATCATTCTCGATGTAGTGCTGCCGCTGATCCCGAAAAGTCAGAGCTATCTCACCGGAATTCCCATGATGCTGGCGGGTCTTGCCATCATCGGCTTTGCCACGGCAATCTATATTTCGGTGGGCCTGGGAGCAGGTCCCCGCGACGGCATGATGCTGGCCCTGACGAAAGTCACGGGGAAAGATGTGGCCCTCATCCGCAATGCCATCGAGATCATCGTCACGCTTCTGGGATTCATTCTGGGCGGCCCAGTGGGGCTTGGTACCGTAATTACCGCCCTTTCCATGGGCTTTTTTGTTAAGCTGGCCTTTTCTGTCACTGGTTTTGATCCCTCCCGGATCACCCACCAGTACCTCGGGCTGTCCTTAGTCAAAGACTACCTGGCGCGTCAGTCCGCGAAATAGAGCCTGGACCAAGCGCAAAAAAGACACCCTGCCACTTCGCCGGAACAACTTGAACCGGCAGAGGGCGGGATGTCTTCTTTTTATGTTGATTCGCTTTTTTCTGATCCTTAATCCTTAATCCTTAATCCTGGATCCGCAGGGGATGAGTATAATCAGAATTCGGAGCCAGGGTGGGGGAAAGCAGGCTGTAGAGGCGGGCAGCCATGAGATCCGGGAGGAAGTCGGCTTCTGATACTTCCGTGGCACTTTGAATTGCCTGGATGGTGCGGGTCTTGCGGGTCTGTGCCAGAAACCGGGCACCCTGGCGGTTCAGCGCCAGAATTCGGGTGTAGCTTGGCAGCTGCCTGCGCCGCTGGTCGTAATTCAGGCTGTCAAAGCCAAGGGCAAGGTGGAGCAGCAGCCGGCGAATTCGGGTGTAGGTGAGGCGCCGGGTTTTCATGGCCAGGGCAAAGTCCTGAATGGACTGGTCGTTCAGAAGCGGAGCCTGATTGGCGATGCGCTCCCCAACCCCGTTTCGGGCTTCCGGGAGCGACTCAATGGCCTGGGGAAACAGGCTGAGTCGATAGCGCAGAATCAGTTTCAAGCGGTCTTCGTCCAAAAGGAGCTCGTCGCTGAGTCCGGCAAAGAGGGCGGCGACCTCTGCGGGTAGTCCGGCCAGTGTCTGGCCGGTGTTACCGGCCAGCAGAGCCTGGCGCAGTGCGGTGGCTGATGGGAACTGTCCTGTTTCCAGGCTGGTGGCGTGATAGCCCAGACCCTGACGGCGGATTGTATGGAAATTCAGGCTGGAGCCCATCTCCTGTGCGGCCCGGACGTATTCTACGGCCAGAATATCATTGGGGGATTCCATGGCGCTCTCCAGACCGGGTGATCCGCTGAGCTGACTCAATGCCAGGGCTCTGGCCCTGGGATAAGTCAAACCCTGAGCCAGCAGCTCTTTCAGATGGACTTCCATGGATTCTTTATTTTCTGTGAGCAGACGGGCAACTGTCTCAATTTGTGTCAGATTGCCGGACTCCGACCCAAAACTCAGGGTGCCGGCAGGATCCAGCCCCTGGGCAATGGCAACGCCGCCCCGGGCGAAAAATTCCGCAGAGGATGTGGCATAGACCGCCGGCAGTTCCACGACCAGGTCACAGCCTCCCGCGAGAGCCAGCCGGGCCCGATTGAACTTGTCCAGGATAGCCGGTGCGCCGCGCTGGACAAAATGCCCGCTCATGATGCTGACGACGGTATCCGGAGCCAGTTCTTCCCGAATCCGGCGGATTTGGTAGCTGTGTCCTTTGTGAAAGGGATTGTATTCGCTGATGATGAAAACAGTCTTCATGGCTTCACCTGTTCTATTCTTTCGTTTCTTCTGTTATTTTAAGTTACAGCAAACCTTGATAATATGCAATCAAATACGTTAATATATAAGATAGAAATAGTATGCGGCGACTGGTTCAGCCAAGTCGTAAAAAAAGGAGAATACTACCATGGATTTCATGACAAAGATGAAAAACCAGGCCAAAGCCGATGTCAGAACCATCGTCCTGCCGGAAGGCGAGGAAGAACGGAATCTGACGGCGGCAGCTGAAATTACTCGGGACGGCATTGCGCATATTGTCCTGTTGGGCAATGAAGCGAAGGTACGGGCCAAAGCGTCTGACCTTTCTCTGGACCTCTCCGGATGCCGGATCATCGATCCTCTGACGGCCGAGAATTTCGAAGAATACGCCAATGAGTTTTACGAACTGCGCAAGAAGAAAGGGGTCACGCCGGAACAGGCTGCCGAAATCATGAAGGATCCGATGTACTACGGAACCATGATGGTCAAGCGCAATGACGCGGACGGCATGGTCTCCGGAGCCATTCACACCACAGGCGACCTTCTGCGGCCGGGTCTGCAGATCGTTAAGACTGCCCCGGGCGTATCCGTGGTTTCCTCCTTCTTCATCATGGAAACCAATTCAGCATTTGGCGACAACGGCACGCTGCTGTTTGCCGACTGCGCGGTCAACCCGATGCCCGATGAGGACCAGCTGGCTTCCATCGCCATCTCGACAGCGGATACCGCCAGACATCTGATGGGCTTTGATCCGAAAGTAGCCATGCTGTCATTCTCCACGAAGGGTTCAGCTGAACATGAAGTAGTAACCAAGGTGCAGAACGCTGTGAAAAAAGCCAATGAGCAGCGCCCGGATCTGATAATCGACGGGGAACTTCAGGCGGATGCCGCCCTGGTTGCCAAGGTAGCCGCTCAGAAAGCACCCGGCTCGGAAGTGGCCGGTGCAGCCAACGTCCTGGTATTCCCGGATCTTCAGTCCGGCAATATCGGCTACAAGCTGGTACAGCGGTTTGCCGGTGCCGAAGCCATCGGCCCGATCTGTCAGGGCTTTGCCCGTCCGATCAATGACCTCTCCAGAGGCTGCAGCGCCGAAGACATCGTCAATGTTGTGGCAGTAACCGCGGTACAGGCTCAGACCAGATAATCACGCAAACAAACCAGATATTACACCGTCGCAAGAATAGCTGATATCGCAGATATTGCAGCGTGTGAGCGGGACACATCTCGACCATCGGGAAACAACTCAAACAAAAGATTAACTTCAAAAAAATATTATAGAGAACAGGGGTAGTAAATATGAAAGTTTTAGTTATCAACGCCGGATCCTCCTCATTAAAGTATCAGCTTTATGACATGTCCAACGAAGCCGTTCTGGCCAAAGGCCTGGTAGAGCGCATTGGCATCGAGGGATCGCTTCTGACCCATCGGCCGGAAGGCAAAGACAAACATGTGATCGAGACAGAAATGCCCGATCACAAGATCGCAATTCAGCTGGTGCTGGATGCGCTGGTCGATCCAGTGGTCGGCGTGATCAAGAACGTCGATGAAATCACCGCAGTCGGACACCGGATCGTACACGGCGGAGAGAAATACTCCAGCTCCGTACTGCTCGATGATCAGCTGATGGAAGAGCTCAAGGAAGTTTCCAAGCTGGCTCCGCTGCACAACCCGCCGGCTCTGATCGGTATCCGCGCCTGCCGCGAACTGATGCCGCACACACCGATGACCGCCGTGTTTGACACCTCCTTCCATCAGACCATGGATCCGGTAGCTTACATGTATGCCATTCCCTACGAACTGTATGAATCGGACAAGATCCGCCGTTACGGCTTCCACGGCACATCCCACAAGTATGTGGCCAACCGGGCTGCTGAAATGCTCAACCGCAACATTGAAGACATGAAGATCGTTACCTGCCACCTGGGCAACGGATCCTCCGTCACCGCGGTCAAGCACGGCAAGGCCATTGACACCTCCATGGGCTTTACCCCTCTGGCAGGTCTGGTTATGGGAACCCGTACCGGAGATATGGATCCGGCCATCGTTACCTACCTGATGTCTGAAAAAGGCTGGGACGCGAAAGCAGTTGACAACCTGATGAACAAAAAGTCCGGAGTCCTTGGTGTTTCCGGTGTTTCCTCCGACTTCCGTGACCTGGAAAAAGCCGCTGCCGAAGGCAACAAGCGCGCTCAGCTGGCTCTGGATATGTTCCACTACCGGGTCAGAAAGTACATCGGCTCTTATGCAGCAGCCATGGGCGGAATTGACGCCATCGTCTTTACGGCCGGACTGGGAGAAAATTCCCCGATGGCCCGGGAAGAGATCCTCAAGGGACTCGAATTCCTCGGCTTTGAAGTGGATCTGGCCAAGGACAATGTCCGCGGCAAGGAAGTCATCTTCTCCTCGGACAATTCCAGAGTGAAGCTCATGGTCATCCCGACCAATGAAGAGCTCATGATTGCCCGCGACACCAAAGTTCTGGTGCAGGAAGCCAAACACTAAGACTATCCGTCATTCAGGAATAAGCGGGTCGATCCACTGCGGATCGATCCGCTTTTCCAGTTTTCAGAATCGAAGTGCCGATTCATCATGTTCAGCAAATAACCGATTTCGCAGTTCACCCGGCTCACCCGGGTCAGCTGAATAAACCGGATCAATCAGATCAATCTGATCAAGCCAATTAAAGCGGATCAAGGCGGATTTAAAACGGATTAAAGCCGTTCATGGCAGATCCTCCTGGCCCGATTCTGAATGGTGATTGTCTGCTGGATTTGATAAGATGATAGAAGAACTAATTTACAGATTTCCATGACTTGGCTCGATGGAATCCGGAGATAAATTTTATGAAGCTTTTTGAGATTGTCCCTGCTAATTTTTTTTCGATTCTGGTCTCGCCCAATCGGGAGATCTATGTTGACGCACTGATGATCCTGCATGAGGAGTTCAAGGAAAAGTTGAACATCAAAGTGGAGGATTATTTGTCGTCCCTCATTTTTCTGCTGGAAGACCGCCAATTTGAGTTGGAGTCCGATGATGAACCGCAGGGCGCTTTATCGGTCAGCGGGAAGGCTCGCCTGATTATGGAACGGCTGACCCGGACGGGCTGGATAGAGCGAGAATTTATTGAGAACTCCTTCATCGAAATTATTTCGCTCCAACCTTATGCCGTTCCAGTTATCAAGCTGTTAAGCGAACTGGGATCGGAAGAATCGGAAGAGTATTCCTCCATGGTGTTTGCCACCTTCTCGGGGTTAAAACAGGCCATGGAAGTGGATCAGGAACACCTGTATGAGGCAGTGCAGTCGGCCAGAGCCAACACGGAGCGGCTGCAGCATTCTATGCGCAAGCTTTATCATGGAATCCGGCGTTTTCTGCGCGGCATTGTACAGGTTCAGGATGTCAACGCATTACTGACAGAGCACTTCATGGAATTTCGCCGGTTATCGGATCGATACTACCATCCGATCAAGACGCTGGACTCAGTGTATCGCTATATGGGTCCGATTCAGGAACTGATTGCTTCCATCAGCCGGGAAGAGCAGTTCGTCGAGGCTATGGTTGCCCGGGCGATGTCTCTGCGTCAGCTCGACTCAGAAGAGGCGGCCCGCCAGGAAGTTCTGACGGCTCTGGACTATGTGGCCGGATCCTACTCCGGCATGGACCGGCTCATCAATGAGATCGACCGAAAGAACAGCAGCTATACCAAAAGTTCCGTGGAAAAGATCCGCTATCTGATGACTGCCGATCAGTCCATTCGGGGAAAACTGGCTCAAATTTTAAAGACAGTGGCTGCTGCAGACGGCTCGGAGCAGGATCGGGTTCTGGATCGGCTGGAGCGAGGGATTCAGGCTTCGCGGCAGGAATCGCTGGATGCCAGCTCGATCTATCATAAAACGATCCGGGCGCGGCGAGTTGTTCGTCCGGCTTTGCCGGTTGACACGGAAGATCCGCTCTCTGGCATGGCTCAAGCTTTTCTGCTCGACCAGATGAAAACCTCGTACCCTGTCGCAAGAATCCGCCGGTTTGTGGAAGATCTGTTTGAAAAAGCCGGTCCGATGATTCGCGCGGCGGATCTGCCGCTGGAGTCTGATGAAGAATTCATTCTGCTGATTCTGGCGGTGATCCGACATCAGGACCCCCGGATGCCCTACACCATCGTTCCCGGAGAGGGGCGGATCTTGCGCAACGGCTACTGGATTCCGGATCTGACGATTCAGCAGAAAACTCAGGATCCAAAAATCAGACTGCCGCAGAGCGAACTGGAAGTTAGTGATCCCTGGAGGGATGGGCGTTCCAATGCCAGCCAGAGAAAAAAATCCGGGATCCGCAGTCAAAGGACGAAATCCGGCACCGGACAGTCTCAATCCAAGGCCGTCAATCGAAGCAGTGACCAGATCAGCGGTTTTGATCTGATCGAAGCCATGAACAAGGAGTCTGACCATGAAGTGGAATGAACGCTATGACAATTTAAACAGCACGGATAAAGCCGAGTTTCGGCGACTGGTCAATTACCTGTTTTCTCACACCTATCTGGTTCGGGATGTATACCGGCCGGACAAGCAATGGCTGGAACCGGGCAATGATTATCGGCTGGTAAGTCGTCACTTTGAACTGTTTCAGGAATATTTCGCGGTGGCCGGCTGGCGTCTGGACAAAGACGATACCTACGGCATTGTCTCCCTGACCAGCGAATTTGATCAGAATCGCCTGCGCCTGGACCGGTTCACTACGCTTTTTCTGTATACCTGCCGCCTGATGTTCGAAGAAGGCCGGGAACTGGGGGACCAGCTGAATCATGTCCGAACGGATACCGGGACGGTGGTGGAGAAGATGAGGAGTCTGGGCCTTCTGTCCAAAGGACGATCCACCCAGAAGGAGAGAATGGAGGCGCAGCGTACGCTGTCCCATTTTAATATCATTCAGAAACTCGAAGCAACCGCCTGGTCGGCGGAGGGGAACAGCATCCTGATTCTGCCGTCCATTCTGGTGATTCTACCCAATCATGAAATCAACAACATCGTTCGGGAACTGGAAGAGTTAAGACAGGAAGTTCAAACCGGCACAGAGGCCGCGATGGATCCGGCACAAGGAGAAGAGGAATGAAACAGCTGAAAAAACTCCTGCTCATCCACTGGCATTATTTTGATTACCAGCTGGTGGAATTTGATCAGCTCAATTTTTTGACCGGTCAGAACGCTTCCGGAAAATCCACGCTGATTGATGCCCTCCAGCTGGTGCTGCTGGGTGATTTTTCCGGATCGTTCTTTAATAAATCAGCGGGCGGCCGCACCAACCGGAATTTAAAAGGTTATTTGATGGGAGAGCTGGGCGATGACGAACAGTCCGGCTTTCGGTATCTGCGCGATGGCCGGTTTACCAGTTACATCGTCCTGGAATTTCATGATGAAGAGAAAGATCGGGACTTTACCGCGGGCGCCGTTTTTGATGTTTATGCAGAGTCGGATATCCAGAAAATGTTCTTTTCCTACGAGGGTCCCCTGGATGAAGGCGGATTTTTAAGGGATCAGGTTCCCATGGATATCACCCGTCTGCGGGGATTCCTTCGTCAGGAGTATGACGGGAACTTTGATACCACCGACACCGGCAAGACCTTTCGAGAAAAGCTCTACGGAAGACTGGGCGGTTTGAAGGGCCGGTTTGGCGCGTTGCTGAAAAAGGCGGTGTCTTTCAATCCCGACGTCGATCTGCAGAAATTCATCACCGAGTTTGTTTGCGATGATCAGCTGCCGGTGGATATCAGCCATATGCAGGAAAACATTCGGAGCTATCGGCAGCTGGAAGAAGAATCTCTGATTCTGACGGAGAAGACACAGCACTTGGAAGCGGTTGTCACCGCCCATCAGGATTTTGAGAAATATCGGGAAAGCGAACAGATGTATTCTTATCTGATTCAGCGCGGAGAGCTGGAGTGCAGCATGGAATCCCTGACTCAGGAGGAAACCCGCCTCGCTCAGACCCGACAGACCCTGGCTGAATGTCTGATCCGGGAAGAACTACTCAACCAGGAAATACAGCAGCTGCGTCTGGATCGGGATGAGCTGGTCGCACGGCAAGTATCAGATCGGGTTACCCAGCTGCTGGAGCGGCTGGATGGCCAGATTGCTCAGGTCGAAGAGGAGATTCGTACCATCAGGCTTCGAGGTGAGCAATCGGTCAACAATCTGCGCCGCCTGGCCGAGTTATGGGGCAATGCGTCCCATCGGATTGCCCTGGCTCTCAGGGAGATGGATTTTAGTTCATTCCCGCCGCTGATCGCTCAGCGCCTGACGGATACCGCCGGACTGGCTCAGCAGCTGACGGAGCAGGTTCGGCCGATCCGGCAGCTCCTGCCGGAAGAGTTCCGACAAATGGAGCGGCATCATCTGACGGAACTGGCAGAAGCCATCACCTCAATTCAGCAGCAGATTCGCAGTCTGCAGGATCGTCTGAAGGATCTTTTGGATGAGCAGGATCAACAGTTGGCTCAAATGGATGCTGAACTAAAGTCGCTGCAGAGCGGTATTTTTCCTTTCCCGAAAGAAACGCTGGATTTGAAGGAAGCCATCGCCTCCCGCTTGCGGGTCGTCACCCGAACCGAGCCGAATGTTCGGATCCTGGCGGAGGTGGCTGATTTAAAAGATGAAAAGTGGCGCAATGCCGTGGAAGGGTTTCTGCACAGTCAGAAATATTACCTGCTGGTTCCCCCGGATCATTTCCAGGAAGCCGCTCGAGTGTATGATCAGGTCAGAGATCAGCAGAAATTATACGGCGCCGGGATCATTGATTCGGCGAAACTGATGCGTCAGTCGACTCCGCCCGAAACGGGCTCCCTGGCTGAAGAAATCATTACGGAGGACGAGCAGGCCAGGGCATTCCTGAACCATGTGCTGGGAAGGGTTCATAAAAGCGAACAGGTCGAAGAGCTGCGCCAGCACGCTACCGCCATTACACCGCAATGCATGCTCTATTCCGGCTACGTCGTCCGCGCACTGTCGCCCGAGCGCTGGCGCAAGCCGGCCATCGGCCGCGCTGCCATCCTGCATCGGCTGGAGACCCTGCGCCAGGAACTGTCAGAACTCAAAGCCGAGCGAGCCCTTTGTCACGGAATTCTGGGCTTGTTGGAGGAGCCTGCCCATCTGCAGGGGATGGAACCGTTGGAGGTAGAACGTTTTGCCGAATCGGCTCAGGCGATGAGGGACCTCCCGAAGACTCTGGAACGGCGAAACGAACTGATGGCACAACGAAACGCGATTGATGTATCGAGCCTGGAACGGATTCAGTCTCAGATTCGCTCTCTGGAGCAGGACATCAAGGTTCGGGACGAGGAGATCAGAGAGTTATCGCGTCAGATCGGCGGGCTGAAGCAGGCGGCGGCAACTGCGGGCGAACTGATCATCCCGGGCCTGAGGGATGCCGTGGATCATAAGTTCCGGACGCTGCAGGCAGATTTCGATGCGGAATGGATGGAGCAAACCGGAGCGCCCCGTTATGTGCGGGAACTCAGTCAGCGCGGTACCCCGCGCCAAGTCGCCAACGCTTTTCCCCGGGAGTTGTCCAAAGCCAGAAATCTGAAAGAGGGGTCCTGGAATGATCTGACGGAGCGGCGTCGGCGCTACAACGATCAGTATAAAATGGGTTTTGATGTTCAATCCCCGGACAACACCAGTTTTGAAGATGCGTGGCTGGAACTGAGCGAGAACAAGCTGCCCGAGTTCAAAGAGCGGATTCAGGATGCCAAAACCAAGGCTTTTGAGCAATTCCAGGAGGATTTTTTAAGCCGCCTGCAAAATAACATCACCAGTGCCAGACATCAGATCGAGGAACTGAATTACGCCATCAAAGGGGCGACCTTCGGGGAAGATGCCTATCGGTTCCGCATGGTGGCCCGACCGGAGTACAAGCGGTACTATGATATGATTATGGACGATATGCTCAGCCGGGGCTACAGTCTGCTGTCACAAAGTTTCAATGACAAGTACAAGGATGAAATCAACGACCTGTTTGCCATCGTGATGGACACCGGCGAGCACGGCCTGTCCGGCCAGGATTACGAAAAGAAGGTTCACGAATTCACGGATTATCGAACTTACCTGACCTTTGACCTGGAGGTTGAGGGCAAGGACGGAACAATTCAGCGCCTGTCGCGAACCTTGGGGAAAAAGTCCGGCGGTGAGACTCAGACGCCGTTCTATATTGCCGTGCTGGCATCCTTTGCTCAGCTGTATCGATCCGGTCGGGAAAAAACAAATTCCACCATCCGGCTCATCATGTTTGACGAAGCGTTCTCCAAAATGGACGGTGAACGAATTATCCAGAGCATTCAGCTGCTGCGCCGGTTCAATTTCCAGGTGATCCTGTCCGCCCCGCCGGACAAAGTGGCGGACATTGCCACACTGGTTGACCGCAACCTGTGCGTGTATCGCAGAGGGCATGGCACCACCGTTCAGTCCTTTGATCCCCGTCATATGGAGGTAGTATATGAAGAGCTCGATTGAGCAGCGAATCGTAAACGGTCTCCTCGACCGGCTGGAGAAAAGCAGTGCCTATCGAAGCGGAACGACATCCAGTCGAAGGATTCTCCTGAAATTTTATGACGGCGGAATCACCGACTTTCCGGAGTATGACATCGAGCAGACCGAGGTCCGGATTCAGATCAATCGGGCGGTGACTGCACTGGCCAGACAGGGGTTGATCCATTTCAGCTGGATGAGGGGAGAGGAGAACCATATTCTGGCAAAGGTCTGGCTGGAGCCGGAACGGCTGGATGAAGCCTATGCTTTGTGCCGACGCACGCCCAAAAAAGATATCTTACTCCAGGTGTCCCTGGATTTGCTTGAACTGGAGCAGGTTTCCACCTCATCAGACTGGGCTCGGGAATACTGCCAGGAGTCCCTGACGGTTATCGAACAGAAAGGCCGCGTGCCGCAAATTGTGCCGGAGGACGCTCAGGATCGGCAGGATCTGTTTGCCGTTATCAAAGGCCTGGCAGGCCTGGGGGCCGATGAAATGACACAGCGGGTTTTCTCTGTCAAAATTCTGGGGGACTCCAAGCGGTTTGAAACGAATGTCCGATCCCGTCTGGTTCGGGTGCTGCGGCAATATCTGGAGCATGACGAGGACGCCCGGGAGGAGGATCTGCTGCGGCAGGTGGGGCTTGTCCGCTACCCGGAGCAGTTTGAGTTCTGCGGCGGACTGACATGGATCAGCGGCTCGCAGCGGGTGGACTTTGGTGGGCTCAAGGCAGGTACCAGTTTGTCCGCGGAAGATCTAAAAACAGGTTCTTTGGAACTTCAGCCTCAGATCCGTCGGATCCTCAGCATCGAGAATCGGGCCAATTACTTCAGCTATCTCCGGGACTCCAAGAGACCGGAGGAACTGGTCATTTACCATGGCGGCGTCTACAGTCCGGCGCGAAAGCTGTTTTTCCAGGCAGTTTGCCAGGCCATGTCAAAGAATCACCCGGACTCAGCTCAGGTTGAGTGGCTGCACTGGGGAGACATTGATTATGGCGGTTTTACCATGCTGGCTCGACTGCGCCGGGAAATCAACCCCGGAATTCAGCCGTATCGCATGAGTCTGGAAGAGCTGCAGCGATTCGAGACGCTGGTTCAGACAACCACCAAAGAATATGCCGCAAAACTGCAATCATTGCGGGAGCGACCAGAGTTGACCGATTGCAAGGACTGCATTGAATACCTGGCGGCGCACAGAATTCGTCTGGAACAGGAAAATCAGCTCATGGATCCAATGGAATAATTTCTCGTAAAGCACTTTCTGATCGTCTCGGGGAGTGCTTTTTCGATCACTTCGGAATTCTCTGCCTGAATCTGCCGCTGCTTTCTTCCCCTCGAATTCTCCCGTTCAGTTTTCTCCCGTTCAATTCTCTCCCGTCGATTCTCTCTGGAACAGCTTCTCCACAGTACAGACTTCAGGGAATCTTTTTCTCATAAGCTGCCTCAAGTCAAAAATTGGGCGGGGAGCCATCTTTGAGTGGTCCTGATTCTAACGATCCTCAGAGGCGGGGAATATTTTCTGATATTTCGAAAGCGGGGTTGCAATTAGTGTCATAGTGTATTACTATGATAGTACACTATGACGAGAGGAAGGGATCATGTCCATGTTTCAATTTCTAGATGGAATTCCCATTTACCAGCAGATCGCTGGTGAATTGAAGCGACGTCTGATTTGCGGTCAGCTCGTTCCGGGCGCCAAACTGCCGTCAGTTCGAGAAATCGCGGAAGAATTCAAGGTCAATCCCAATACAGTCCAGCGGGTTTACATGGAGCTGGAAAAGGAGGGTCTGACTTACACCGAACGGGGAGTCGGAACGTTTCTCCGAGAGGATTCTTTCATGGTGGATCGGTTGAAGCAGGAAGAAGCCGTCAAGCTTCGCGCCAGGTTCATCACCGAGGCGAAAAAGCTTGGTCTGGGCCTGGATGAGGTCATCCGGGATATTAAGCAAGAATGGATTGGGGGAGAAAAAAATGATTAACATTTCGAATGTGACAAAACGCTACCAGAGGACGCCGGCCCTGGTGGACGCAACGCTGACACTGGCGCCGGGCAAAGTCATCGGCCTGCTCGGTCCCAATGGATCGGGCAAAACGACACTGCTGCGCATTTTGACCGGAGAACTGCGGGCGGACGGCGGAACCATTGAACTGGATGGCCAGCCGCTGTCGCATCAAAGCAAGGCCAGAATATCGGCACTGACCCGGACGGATTTCATGCCGGAGGGTATGACCATCGCTCAGGCGTCAGAAACCTACCGCTCCATGTTCCAGGATTTTGATGAAGAAAAATTCCTGCGGCTGATTCAGGAACTGGATTTAAAGCCAACGCTTCGGATTGAACGGCTGAGCAAAGGGATGAAGAGCAAGTTTGCCCTGGCTCTGGCTGTGTCACGCCGCGCCCGGCTGATTGTGCTGGATGAACCGCTGGAAGGCGTGGATCCGGTGGCCCGGGAAGAGATCCTGGATCTGATTGCCGCCGGCTTCTCGCCGGAGTCTACGATCCTGGTCACCAGTCATCTGATCCATGAACTGGAGCGGCTGCTGGACGAAGTGTATTTTATCCGGGATGGACAAGTTCGGGCTATGGGGGATGTGGAAGCCATTCGGGCAGACCGTCAGGTTTCCCTGGATGAGCTGTACCGGGAGGTTTATCGGAAATGATGAGTTTAATGAATTATGAAATGAAGAAACTTCTGAAGAATACCAAGTGGGCTTTGGTAGCAATTGCCGTGCTGAGCGTCTTCTTCCTGATCAGCGGCTACTTTGGCAGTCAGCGCCTGGTCTGGGACGACAGCCTGCCGTCCCAGATCCTCGCCATGGTGAGTTTCATGGGACTGGGCATGCTGATGCTGGTTCTGTTCTTTGCGCCCTTTGTGATCTCTATCGTATCCTACCACAAGGATCTCAATGCCCCTCACGCCGTATTTGAGGCCTACATTCCTGAGTCCGGCCTGAAACGCCTCACAGCCAAGTATGTGAGCTATTTCCTGCTGATTCTGGCTGGAATCATAATTTCCGGCCTGATTGCCCTGGGCACATTCCTTGTGATTAAGCAGGGGGCTCCGGAACAGATCCGGTTTGAAATCGACAATACCATTCTGGAAACCCTGCGTCAGCAGAACCACAACTCCTTCACCGCGGTGCTTGAGTTTGGCCGGTATCTGATCGGATCTGCCCTGGGAATGACCATAAGCTCTGTCTTCTTTACCTTTTTCATTACCCTGCAGTCTGTCCTGCGCCACCGCATCAAAGGCGCTACCCCGATCACGTTCCTGGCTGCCGCAGCGGCAGGCATCGGTCTGGGATTCCTGGAAGAGCAGCTGTTTGAACGGATCACTCTGTTCCAGGGCAACCTGATGGGTATTTCCCTCCAGCACTGGTTCAGCCTGCTGGTCTCTCTGACTGCGCTCTTGATCATGAGCTGGTTCCTGCAGCACAAGACCGAATTAAAATAACGAAGCATCCAGCGGATTCATACAGGTTCGGCAAGCGGATGGTCAGGAACAGTTCCAGTGAAAAAAAGCCAGTGCTATCTAGTACCAGACAGTGCCAGCCAATCCAAAGCCAATGCCAGCCAATACAAACCCAATGTCAAAGCGAGTGCGGGAGCCTCGCCCAAGACAAAGATCAGTTCAGTTTCACGACACTGCTGGGTAGGCTCTAGTTCGGTTCATGGATAGCAATCAACGAAAAACAGACTCCGCTGCCTGGTCCTGTCTGACTGGGCGGTGGAGTCTGTTGATTTAGAAGGAATGGGATGCTCCGTGGGCCGGTCTTAAGCCGGGCCTGGCGGGAGTCACCTGGGTGTCGCCGCTAAAGCGGGGAATCGTGATGCGTGTGATGCTCCCACTGGCGGATCACGATATAATAGAACAGGGCAACCAGAACGGACAGACCAAGGTAGAGCAGCGCGACGCTGCGCGACGCGCTCCATTCGGGGTGACCCAGTCGGTCCAGATAATCGGCGATGGAAAAGATGGCACCGGAAAGCACAAGGAATCCGGGGATCAGGTGGGATGGTTTCATGGGATCTCCTTCATGGGCCTGGATGGCAGTGAGGGTTGACTCCATTCAGCAGGGTCTCCAGGAAGCCTGGAGGGAGAGCGATTGCTGCAGTTCTCGCTGTCTGAATGGGTTGGATTTCTCTTGATATCATTTTATCAAGGCCGAGGCTCTTTCTGCAAGCTATTCTTTGCCCGGGCATTGGCGCGGCTGGATTGTTCGGGTAAAGGATCTGGCAGTATTCGGTGGCCCGGTCGGACGGAGGGCAAGGTGGAAGGGGGCCGGCGGGTGAAAAAGCTGAACCCGACGGGGGCTGCCGGGTTCCCGCGCGCGATCCTCTGATCCAGCTGGAGTATCCCTGACGTGGTTCATGCAGCGACGGGGATCGTGGACTCAGGCTAATTGGGCAGGGGTCGTTCGGATTCCATGTGGTAATTTCTGGTTATTTTTCCGTCAATTTCAACTGAAATGCCGGGTCAGATTGTTGACACTCTTATCCTTTATTGGTATTATTAATGTTGTTCGTCAAAGGAACTCTTTTTTATGCGTAAAATGGAAAGGGGATTGAGATGATCATTTCAATTGCCGACTCAATGAAAAAGGCCGTGATCAAAGAACTGGATTTTTCATTTGATGCTCCTTCCCTTGAGTCGTTGGAAAAAGAAGGGACTGCGTTCGCTGAACCGGTCCAAGTCAAAGGCACTGTTACAATCCAGCCTGGACAAATTGAACTGGATGTAGATGTCCATTCAAAGGTCCGGCAGGTCTGCAGCCGCTGCCTGGATGAATTCGAGCAGGAGATTGATCTCTCCATCGATGAAACCTGGGCCCAGCAAGTTTCGGATGACGATCTGGACACAATGCCGTTATCTGAAGGGGACACCGTTGATCTGACGGACCTCCTCGTACAAGATATAATATCCAGTCTGCCGATCCAGCCGCTCTGCAGCGAAGACTGCAAGGGACTGTGTCAGGAATGCGGGGCTAATCTCAATCGAGAAACCTGTGACTGTGATAAGGAACAGGTGAATGAACGATTCGCCGCATTAAAGGATTTATTCAAGGAGGTGTAAGTAATGGGAAATCCAGCAAGAAGATTCTCTAAAGGAAGAACAGCCAGAAGAAGAGCTCAGACTTTCAAAGCCAGTGCACCCAGCATCATCGAATGCCCGAACTGCCACGATATGATGCTCTCCCACAGAGTCTGCAAGAACTGCGGACACTACGACGGCAAAGAGATCATCGCTAAGGTTGATGTCAACTAATTCCGAATGGAAAAGATCAGAGCACATGTTTGCATGTGTTCTTTTTCTTTTTTATGAACCAAAGTTAAGAAGCCGCTGGCTGTGATAGAATAGTGACATTGGAAGGCAAGGAGGAATCGAACATGAGATTTGCTGTAGATGGAATGGGGGGCGACCATGCGCCCGCTGAAGTAGTCAAAGGCTGTGTCGAGGCAGTCAAGGAGCTGGGCGTGGACATTACGATCACGGGCCCGTCCGACCGCATTGAAGCCGAACTGGCAAAATACGACGTGGATCGGTCAAAGATCAGCGTTCTGCATACAACGGAAGTGGTTGGCACCGATGAAGGCCCGGTTCTGGCCATTCGCCGCAAGAAAGACTCGTCCCTGCGCCGCGCCATTGAACTGGTTCGGGACGGCGACTGCGATGGCGTGGTCTCCGCCGGTTCCACCGGCGCGCTCCTGGCCGGAGGGCTCTTCATCATCGGCCGGATCAAAGGAATCGACCGGCCGGCGCTGGCGCCGCTGATTCCGGGCAAGAATGGCCGGTTCATGGTCATCGATGTGGGAGCCAATACGGACTGCAAGCCGGTGAACCTGCATCAGTTCGCCCATATGGGAAAAGTCTATTTTGAGAGCATCCTGGGCTATGTCAAGCCCCGGATCGGGCTGGTCAACATTGGGGCCGAAGCGGAAAAAGGCAACGAGCTGACCAAAGCAGCCTATGAGCTCCTGGCCGGTGACCCGGCTCTGAACTTTGTGGGCAATGTGGAGCCGCGGGACTGCATCACCGGCGATGTCCAGGTGCTGGTCTGCGACGGGTTTGTCGGCAATACCATCCTGAAGACCTTCGAGGGAACGGTTAAGACCATGCTGGAACTGATTAAGGCGTCGCTTATGAAGTCAGCCAGAGGCAAACTGGGTGGACTCCTGATCAAATCCTCGCTCAAGGAAATGATGAAGCAGTACGATTACCGCGAGACCGGAGGGTCGGCCTTCCTGGGTCTGAATGGCATCGTCGTCAAGGCGCACGGCTCATCCGATGCCATGGCTTTCAAAAACGCGATCCGCCAGGCGGCCCGGGTGAAGGAAGCCGGCTTCATTGACCATTTCCGGGCGGAAATCGAAAAAAACCAGTTGCAGAGTTGATGATGCCATATTATGATACAAGTGATATCAGCGTGACAGAACCAATCATTGAATGAATACGTAGAAACAAAAGACGTGGAGGTTTTTTATATGGTATTTGACAAAGTAAAACACATCATCGCCGATAAGCTGGGAATCAGCGAGGGCGAGATCAAAATGGAGACGACCTTTGAAGATTTAGGGGCAGATTCCCTCGACATCGTCGAACTGATTATGGCCATTGAAGAGGAATATGATATCCAGGTATCCGACGAGGAAGCTGAAAGAGCTCAGTCGGTAGGCGATGTAGTCAACTACATCAATACACTGGTTGGCGAAGAATAAGATTAAGTATGGATTGATGCTGCATCCGATAAGGGTGCAGCTTTTTTGGTATAATAACAGTTGGACAATGCGAGTATATTCCTGAGCCAGGCTTACGTTTGGCTGAGGAATGGACTCAAGCTGACAAAGGAGTCAAATCATGAAACTGAACGAACTGGGAATCCGCTTTTCCAATGAGAAGCTGCTGACACAGGCCCTGACCCATTCTTCCTATGCCAACCAGCAGCAGGGCATGGAAAGCAACGAAAAACTTGAATTTCTGGGCGATGCGATTCTGCAGCTGTGCATCACCCGGGCGCTGTATGAGCGGGGCGGCAGCCGCAGTGAAGGCGAGCTGACCAAAATCCGCGCCCTCATCGTCTGCGAGCCTTCCCTGTATGAGGTGGCCCAGAAGTGGAACCTGGGGCGCTATATTCTGCTGTCCCACGGCGAGGAAGCCACCGGCGGCCGCAAGCGCCAGTCGCTGCTGGCGGATGCGGTGGAAGCGGTCATCGCGGCGCTGTATCTGGACCAGGGCACGGAAGCGGCGGACCGGCTGATCCTGGAACATTTCGAGGACATCATCCGGCGCGCCCTGAATCATGAAATCGTTCTGGACTACAAGACCCGGCTCCAGGAACTCCTCCAGGAGTCCGGCGAGGTCAATATCCACTATGATCTGGTCAAATTCGAGGGTCCGGCGCACCGGCGCAAGTTCTTTTCCCGGGTCGCCGTGGATGAAATAACCATGGGCCGGGGCGAAGGCATGAGCAAGAAGGAATCCGAGCAGGAAGCGGCCCGGGACGCGCTGAGCAAGCTGGCCCTGCACCGGGAGGAAACCCTTTGAGGCACTATATCATTCCGGTCTTCATTCCCCATCTGGGCTGTCCGCATACCTGCGTCTTCTGCAATCAGTCCCGCATCAGCGGCTGTCAGGCGGCAGATCCCCAGAGTCTTGGCGCAGCGGACGTCCAGGCGATTGCCGCACGCCATCTGGCCACGCTCCCACCGGGGGAGAAGACGGTGGAACTGTCGTTTTTCGGCGGCAGCTTTACCGGGATCCCTGTCCACCAGCAGCTGGAACTTTTGGGGGCAGCCCGGGACCTGCGCCAGGCCGGCGCCATTTCCCATATCCGCTGCTCGACCCGGCCTGACTTCATCGATGATGAAGTCCTGGAGCGCTGCGCATCCTTTGGTATGGACATCATCGAACTGGGGGTTCAGAGCCTGGATGACCTGGTGCTGGTTCAGAGCGGCCGCGGTCATACCGCAGAAGATGTGGAACAGGCCTCGCGGCTCATCCGGTCCCGGGGGATCACCCTGGGCCATCAGATCATGCCGGGGCTGCCGGGGGCTGATTCGGCATCTGATCTGGCCACCGCCAGAGCCAGTATTGCCATGAAGCCGGACCAGGTAAGAATCTATCCGACACTGGTGGTGCGGGGCACACCCCTGGCCGAACTTTATGCCGCCGGGCGCTATCTTCCTCTGGAGCTGGAAGACGCCGTCGCCCGGTGCGCCGAGCTGCTGACCCTGTATGAGGCAGCCGGCATTCAGGTGCTGCGGGTTGGTCTGCAGGCCAATCAGGAACTGACCGCGGGCGCCGATCTGATCGCCGGGCCGCACCATCCGGCATTCCGGGAGCTGGTCTTGTCCCGGCGCCTGCATGAGCGCATCGCCGGGTCACTGTCCGATGCCCCCGGATCCTGGGAGCTGCTGCTCCATCCCAAAGACCAGTCAGTGCTCTATGCCGCCGGCCGGCGCTATTACCGCCGCAATCAGGCCAGGATCAGCCGGGTAACCGCCACGGACCAGATCCGGCGCGGACAAGTTATCCTAAGGAGAGAGGGAACCCTCGACATCAGCCTATGTATTTAAAAAATTTGACCATTCGGGGCTTCAAGTCCTTTGCCGATAAAACCGATCTGGAATTCCGTTCGGGCATCACCGCGGTGGTGGGGCCCAACGGATCCGGCAAATCAAATATTTCCGATGCCGTGCGCTGGGTTCTGGGCGAACAGAGCGTCAAGCAGCTGCGGGGCGGCAAGATGGAAGATGTCATCTTTGCCGGCACTCAGTTTCGCAAGCCGCTGGGCCAGGCCAGCGTTTCGCTGACTCTGGACAATTCCTGCCATACGCTGTCCGTTCCCTACAACGAAGTGACGGTGACCCGGCGGCTGTATCGCTCCGGGGAATCGGAATATCTCATCAACAACAACGTCGTGCGTCTGCGCGACATCCATGAGCTGTTCATGGACACCGGCATCGGCCGGGAAGGCTATTCCATGATCGGCCAGGGCAAGATTGACGCGATTCTCTCGGGCAAGCCGGAAGAGCGGCGCGGCCTGGTGGAAGAAGCTGCCGGCATTACCAAGTTCAAGGCCCGCAAGGAAGAAGGCGAAAAGAAGCTGAAGGCGGCCGATGACAACCTGGTGCGGGTGGAGGATATCCTGAGCACCTATGAGGAACGGATCGGGCCTCTGAAGGAAGACAAGGAAAAAGCTGAAGTCTTCCTGGCGCTGTCCGGCGAACTGAAGGACCTGCAGATCGCTGTGATTCTGCAGGAGCTGGAGGAACTGGAGGAGCGCAACGCCGGCTCCATCACCCGGCATCAGGAACTTTCTGAAGCCTTTGCTCAGTCCGGGGAAGCCAAGGCCGCGGCGGAACAGTCCCAGGAGGATCTGTCCCAGGCGCTGGATGATCTGGCGGAGGAAAAGGCCAGGACCCGCGAAGAATACTATGAACGCAAGGGGCGCTTCGACGAGGGCACCTCACAGATCGCTCTGCTGGCGGAGCGGACCCGGTCCTGCCAGGAACGCGCAGCCCAGGCAAGAGCCGGAGCTGCTGCTCTGACGACTCAGATCGAGGAAGCCCGGGATGAGCTGACTCAGGCTCAGGCCCGGGAACAGGAACTGAGTCTGGGCCATCAGAGTGCCATTGCAGACCAGAGGGCGCATGAAGCGGCCATGGGCGAGCTGGAGGCCCGGATCGGGCGCAGTGAACAGGACAGCACACGGCTGAAGGAACGGCAGGAGAACCTGCGCAAAGAGCGCCGGCTGCTGGATGAGCGCCTTTCGCAGGAGCAGGTCCGGGAAAAGGTGCTGCAGTCCCGGCAGGACAGCCTAAAAGACTTATGCGGCAACTACGAAGCGTCTCTGGCCCTGAATACCCGGGGCCGGGATCAGCTCAAAGCCGAACTGACCGCTGTGCTGGATCAGAAGGCGGATCGTCAGACCGGACACGGCACGCTGCGGGAGGAAGGAACCCGCCTGCAGCGCGCGGCGGCAGAGCTGACCAATGAGCTGGAGATCATCCGGCGCAAGGTACGTGACGCCGAAGGCCGCGAAGCCATGCTCAGGAATCTGGAGGAAACCCACGAGGGCTATGCCCGCAGCGTGCGGGATCTGTTCGGGTATCTGAAGCGCAGCAAATCGCCGCACCTGGATCAGGCCGTGGTACTGGGTGATGTCATTCAGACCAGGCCGGAATATGCCGTAGCCATTGAAGCGGCCCTGGGCGGCTACATCGGCAATATCATCACGGCTACCGATGACCAGGCCAAAGCCCTGATTGAGATTCTCAAAAAGCAGAAGCTGGGCCGGGCGACCTTCCTGCCGCGCAATGTCATCCGCGCTTCGCGGATTGCCATGCCCAAGTTCAAGAATGCCGAGGTTCTGGGCTTTGCCTCGGACCTGATCGAAACCGACGATGCCTATCGGGAAATCGCGGACAGCGTGCTGGCACGGACCCTGATCACCCGGAACATGGATGATGCCGTGCTGGCCGCCCGCGAGACGGGCTACAAGATCAAGATCGTGACCCTTGAGGGGGATATGATTCTGGGCGGCGGCGCCATGTCCGGCGGCAGCCAGAAAGGGCAGTCCTCCGGAGTCATGTCGCGCAAGGCGGAGCTGGAGACTCTGGGGCAGACCATCGCCCAGGGCCGGCAGGAGTTCGGCCAAAAGAAGCTCGAGCTGGAAGCCCTGAGCGGACAGCTCGATGCCAAAAAGCAGGAGCTGGCCCGGTCGGATGACCAGCTGCGCCAGCTGGAGCTGGAAGAAACGCGTCTGGCCGAACGAATCGAAGGATTTGTCCGGGAAATCAGCCGGATTCAGACGCTGATGACCGAGCAGACCGCGGCGGGCGGTTCTCTGGAATCAGAACTGGATCTGGCCCGGGAGAAGCTGACCGCCACCAGTCAGGAAATCGAAGCGAATCAGTCTGCCATGGAGCACGCTCTGCTGGAAGAAACCGAACTGCGCGAACGGCGCCGGGAACTGTTCCGGATTAATGACCGCCGCAAGGAGGAACTGGCCGATCACCGGATCCGGGTGACCCGCTGGGAAACGGACCTGACCAGTCAGCGCCAGGGAATTGGCCGCCTGAAGGAACAGCTTCGCTCGTATGAGGAGCGCCTCAGCGGCCTGATCGCAGACCGGGAAACCCAGGAAGCACTGACCCTGAGTCTGGAAGAGGAAACCACCCAGATCCGGACGGAGCGGGACGCCCATCAGACGCGGATGCAGGCGCTGGATCAGACCATGGATGAACTGGACCAAAAAGAGGTTCAGATCCGGTCGCAGATCAAGGAAGCCTCGCGTCTGGCGGACACCGTCCGGGACGAGTATTACCGCCTGGAAAAGGAACTGCTCAAAGCCAGCCTGAACCTGGAAAAATATGAATCGGACAAAGAAGAACTGCTTACCCGGCTCAATGAAGACCTGGACCTGACGCTGGCCCAGGCCAGGGATCTGGCCAAACCGCTGGAGTCCAAGGCCAAAGCTAAAAAGCGCATCAGCGAAATCAAAGGCAAAATCACCGCTCTGGGCAATGTCAACCTGGCCGCCATCGAAGAATACGAGAAGATCTCGCAGCATTATGAGTTCCTCAGTTCCCAGCGCAATGACCTGCTCCGGTCCAAAGCCGAGCTGGAAAAGCTGATTCAGGACATGACGGGAAAAATGCGGGCGCTGTTCAAGGAAAACTTCGTTATTTTATCCCGTAATTTCAAGGATACGTTCCATCAGCTCTTCAACGGCGGCACAGCCGAGCTGATTCTGTCCGAAGGCGATGTCCTGACGGGCAGCATCGACATCAACGTGCAGCCCCCGGGCAAGAAACTCCAAAACATCAATCTGCTCTCCGGCGGGGAGAAGGTCTTGTCGGCCATTGCGCTGACCTTCGCGATTTTGCGCATGAAGCCTTCACCGTTCTGCTTCCTCGATGAAATCGAGGCCGCGCTGGACGATGCCAATGTCTACCGCTATGCCAATTTCATCAAGGAATTCGCCCGGGAGACTCAATTCATACTGATTACGCACCGCAAGGGGACGATGGAAGCAGCTGACATCCTCTACGGTGTTACCATGGAAGAAAAAGGAATTTCCAAGATCGTCTCGGTCGATCTGGAACCAGCACAGGAGGAGGCAGTATAATGGCCGGATTTTTTGAAAAACTGAAGAAGGGGCTGGAAAAGACCCGCAACAGCTTTACCGACCGGATCAATGAAGTGTTCCAGGTCGCGGTCTACATCGACGACGACATGTATGATGAACTGGAGGAGGCGCTGATCACATCCGATGTGGGAGCGCGCACCGCCGATGAAATCATCGAACGGCTCCGGGAGAAGATCCGGACGCAGAAGATCAGCCGGGTCAAGGACGTGAAGCCCGCTCTGGCGGAAGTCATCGCGGAAACGCTGAATCAGCAGGAACCCGCTCCGCTTGACTTCCCGCTGGTAATGCTCATCATCGGAGTGAACGGCGTCGGCAAGACGACCTCCATCGGCAAATTGGCCTACCGCTTCAAGGAAGAGGGGAAAAAAGTCCTCGTTGCCGCCGGAGATACCTTCCGGGCTGCCGCCATCGACCAGCTGGAAATCTGGGCGAACCGCGCCGGCGTTGACATCATCCGTCACCAGGAGGGCTCTGATCCGGCGGCCACCGTATATGACTCGCTCATCGCCGCCCGGGCCCGCCAGGCTGACGTTCTACTGATTGACACGGCCGGACGGCTGCACAACAAGAAGAATCTGATGAAAGAGCTGGAGAAAATCAACAGGATCATCGACCGGGAATATCCATCGGCCCACAAGCAGTCGCTCCTGGTACTGGACGCCACCACCGGCCAGAATGCCATCAATCAGGCTCAGGAATTCCAGAGCGTCGTCAATATTGACGGCATCATCCTGACCAAGCTTGATGGTACAGCCAAAGGCGGCGTCGTCCTCTCCATCAGCCAGACCCTGGGCGTGCCGGTTCGCTACATCGGCGTCGGTGAAGGCATTGACGACGTCCAGGAATTTGACGCCGCTCAGTTTGCCACTCTGCTGTTAGACAGCGATCTGGATCTGGAACAGTTCGAGCATGAAGTCAAACCCGAGTAATCCGGCAGGAACGAAGTAGGAATCGGAACAGACTGAACCGTGGCTGAACGCTACCGTGTGCTGATCAGCAGCAAGACTGAACAGCAGCAAAGGCTGAACAGCAGCAACTTCGGAACAGCATCAAATGCTGAACCGAATGAATGAACAGCAACCGTGGATGAACAGCATCCATGGATGAACAGCAACGGATCAAGAGACGAGCAGATAACAACAGTATTATTGATCACGCTGAAGAGGGAAAGGGGAAACCGATGAATCGAGTAAACCTGGCTTTATTGCAAATGAAAGTGGAATCTGATGTGGAAGCGAATCTGACAAAACTGGCAGAACGTCTGGGCCAGCTGCCCCAGGGTACGGATCTGGTGGTGTTGCCGGAGATGTTTGTCTGTCCTTATGAAACACCGAATTTTCCCCGATATGCCCAAACGCGGGGGGAAGCCGTCTGGCAGAGGCTGTCCGACCTGGCCAGGCAGCATGGGATCTGGCTGTGTGCCGGCTCTGTCCCGGAACTGGACGGGGGAAAAGTGTACAACACCTCCTATGTGTTTGACCGGAGCGGCCGGGAAGTAGCCCGCCACCGAAAGGTTCACCTGTTTGACGTCAATGTCCCGGGGGGGATCTGCTTCCGGGAATCGGACACCCTGACCCCGGGGGATGAAATCACCGTTTTTGATTCGGAATTTGGCAAGATCGGCCTGATGATCTGCTTTGACATTCGCTTTCCGGAACAGACCCGGATCATGGCGGAGCGGGGAGCCCGGCTGGTCCTGGTTCCGGCCGCCTTCAACCTGACGACGGGTCCGGCCCACTGGGATCTGTCCTTCCGGGCCAGGGCGCTGGACAATCAGCTGTTCCTGGCAGGCTGTTCACCGGCCCGCGATCTGACCGCATCCTACCATGCCTACGGCCATTCCCTGATCACCGGCCCCTGGGGCGATATCCGCGCCCAGCTGGACGAAACGGAGGGCATGCTGTCCGCGGCCATTGATCTGGATGACTGTGAAGCCATTCGGCAGGGACTGCCGCTGCTTCGTTCCCGGCGTCCGGAACTGTATCGATAGGATTAGTCGCCGAAAGCTCATAGATCAATTAATTCGGTTCGTTGCTCTTAACTGGTTGAACCAGAGAGATGGGTATAATTGTGCCTGTCTCTCTTTTTGGCGTTCTTTGACGCGCACCCTAATTTCATATCCTCTTACTGCCAGCGATATTGTTTTCAGAAACCTGCTCGACCCTCATCCAATTGTTTAGCAACAGGCCGTGATTAGAATTATCTCAAGTTATATAAAAGATCAGCAATTAAAAGTTTTCGAATGATTGAACCGGCCAATGTCGAATTAGTAGAATTATTGCGCATATATCGCGATGATACAATCAAAAAACGTTTACTATGACGGCGTAACCGATTAAAATAGAACTAAGTTTCTGAGTATTCTCAGGATATTCTTAAAGTCATCCGGAACTATGACTCGGTGTGTCAGTGAGGATTCTGGGAGAAGCTGAAGAAAAGTTCCCTGGGACAGACTGACAGCCGCAAACGGCAATTTTTCATTAGGAGGAGAAGGAATGAGAGAGTACAAGAACCAGATCGCGAAAATTTTCCAGTATACCGCTTTTGGAGCGGGCGTCGTGTTTTTAATCGGGGGAGCGCTCATTGGACTGGATGTGGCTGATATAATGGATGCACTGGGGGGGAGCGGTTCGGCGTTCCCGGTCATGCTTTATTTCTGGCTGGCGGGATTTATTACCTGTCTGCTGCTGATGGGAGCCGCGGAAGTCATTGAACTGCTGGAACGAAATTTCCTGAATTCCGTTCAGCTTAAAAATATGATGGAGAAAAATCTGAGTTCCGGTTCGGTTCATACGGCGGCAAAGCCTGACCAGATTGTATTTGATGATCTGCCTGGTCTTTAGTGTACAGGCAGGAAAACAACTTGAGTGCAACAGAAGATGAGACCGGGCAGGAGGACAAACCGATGGGGAATGAACGTTACCAGAGAATAGGGGAACTGAAGCAGGACGAGTGGATTCTGGGGGCTCCGCTGGAGATCGAAAAGGGGGCGTTGCTGTATGACACGCTGAGCCGCCAGATGATTCTGCAGCTGAGGCTGCGCAATGTCTCCCGTCGAACCATCCGGGCCGCTCAAATCGCGATCGCGCGGCTTGACGCACAAGGCAACTCGATAGCAGATCAGGCGGATCAGGCGATGATGTATCAGGATTTGAACTCGGAACCGGGTTCGCTGTTTGGAGATGGCAAGCCGATTCTTTTGGGAACAGCACCAACCAGGCAGGTCAAAGTACGAGTCCAGAAGGCGGTATTCGGGGATGGCTCGAGATGGGAATCGGAGGATTCGTCCGAGGTAAGTCCCGGAACGCCGCTGCTGGCTGAGCTTTGGCCCAAGGAAGCGCTGGAGCAGTTTGACCGGGAAATCACGGATAAACCTCACTTTCAGAATGCTGCCAGCCACAAGTACCTGCCGGTGATGGAGGCTGCTTACTGGGTTTGTGCCTGCGCCTTCCCCAATCCCGGTTCATGGGACAGCTGCGGACGGTGCGGCCTGCAGCGCGACTGGCTGTTTCAGACAGCTGATCCGGCTCGGCTGACGGAAAAGCAGCAGGCCCATCAGACAGAGCAGACCCGACTGACGGAGGAACGGAAACAGCGGGAAGCTGCCGAGCGGCAGAAGCGGCTTCAGGAAGAAGCGGAACTCAGGGAACGTGAAGCCAGGGAACAGGCGGAGCGGCTGGCTCTTCGGACTCGAAGGCTTCAGGCGGTGAAAAAATACGGGATTCTGAGTGCCTTGGCGATCACCATTGCGGTCGTCGGATTCCTGGCACTGACGCGCTGGATTCCGGTATACCGGTATAATGAAGCGGTCCGTCAACTCGATGCCGGAAACAACGGAGAGGCAGCCGTGCGGTTCCGGGCGCTGAATGATTTTCTTGACAGCAGGAATTTGGCACAGGAAGCCAGCTATCGTCACGCATTGCAGCTGCGCGGGGAAGGGGCCTATGAAGAGGCAGCCAAACTGTTCAAGGAGCTTGAAACCTATAAGGACAGTGCGGTGAATGTCCAGGAAACCAACTACCTGCAGGCAGCGGCCCTGCTGAATGAGCGGAAATATCAGGCAGCCGCCGATCAGTTTGAACAGCTGGGCAATTACAAAGACAGTCCGGCAAAAACGGTGGAAGTCAGATATCTGCGAGCCGAGGAATTGTTTACGTCCGGCGATTATCTGAATGCCTATCCGTTGTACGACAAACTGGGCGGCCACAAGGATTCGTCGAATAAATCCCGGATTGCTCGCTATGAGGCCGGAGTGATCCTGCTGGGGGAGAAAAAGTATCCGGAAGCGGTTGCTGTGCTGGGCTCCATTACGGGATACCCGAGATCCCAGCAAAAATTGGAAGAGGCACTGGTACCGTATGTCCAGGGGCTGCTGAAAGAGGGGAAACTTGCCGTTGCCAGGGAAAGTCTGAATAAACTAAAAACGATCTCGCCGGCTGTTCAAGCACTGCAAACGGAGACGGCCTACCGGCTGGGCGGGGAGCTGGAAACTGCCGGAAAAATCAAGGAAGCCCGGGACGAATACCTGCTGGCCGGGACATTCCAGGACAGCCCGGCAAAAGTCAACGAACTGACCTATGCCCTGGCTCAGTCATTGGAACAGAGCGGCGATTTGGAGGGTGCCCTGGCAGAGTATCGGTTCCGCTCCGCCTATAAGGACAGTGCTGCCAAGTATCAGAATCTGTCGTTTACGCTGGCAAAGCAATATGAAGCCACTGGAGATCTCGTGAAAGCCGCCGAGTACTACTGGAACGCCGGTACCGGCAATCCAGAGGCCAAGGAGAAAGCGAATACCTTATATTTGAAGATTGCCAGGGACTTCGATGAGAAAGAGGATTACGCGAAGGCGTCCCAATACTATTCCCTGGGAGGCGAAGCTGATCTGGCTCGCAAGATCAGAAAATACGGTGACGCGATCAAAGCCTTCCAGGCCGGGAACAAAGAGGACTGCTATGATTTGTTATACGAAGTGGTGGGTTATGATAAAACTTACAGCTATAAGGATTTGGTTCCTTTCCGGGATGCGATTTCGTACTTTGTCTACTGTGCCGCGGAAATGAAGTCCGAGGAATATAAACTGCCGCCAGAGCAGACCGATTATTTCACGTTCTATGATGAGTCCATGTATTACCTGCTGCAGCATGTAGAAGAGCATGCTGACTTTAAGGACATGGCAAAGTTTCTGGAGGATGACTTTTTCACCTGGAGTCGGATTGTGGGGCGGTGGAGTTCCGGATCCAATTATTTTAAACTGTACTTTGAAAAAGACGGCGATCCGAGAATTACCTACAACCTGCCCTTTTATACCGGCAAATATTTCAAGATTCTGGGTGATGTGATGAAATTTGGCAGTGACAGCGCCGGCTGGAAAAATGTCTATCGCATGACTCTGGTCGGAGAGAACACGCTCAAGGTCTATTCCTACAAAGCGGATAAAACCTATACCTTGTACCGGGATTAGCGCTTCCGTCGCCCCTTCTTTTGTCCGTCTGAGTAAATATCGTCCCAGCCAGTAATCTGCAGCAGATCCAGTCATAGTCAGTAATTCCGGACACGATCCGGCTCATTCAATGAACTGAGCCGGATCTTTTAACCATTCGGGTCCTCTTGTCAGGGACAGAAAGCTGGCCCTTGATAACAGCCTGATGAAGCCATAATATAAACCATTGCCTGGGTTGATCATCCCAGGGATGCTGCGAAGCATCAGACAAAGCGGCAGCGGGAGCTTCCATTGGACGGTAAGATAAAGGGTTTCAGCATGAACGGAGCTGATCAGGCGTTGGACCATTCCTGAAAGGCAGAAATGAGTATTCCTTATTCAAAGGAATTTGAACTGCAGTGCGAAATTATCCTATCCGATGAGAAGACCGGAACGAGGAAGGAATTGAGGAAATGGGAGGTTGAAGAAAAACTTAATGAAGAACAATCTGTTCACGTACGCAACCAGTGAACTGTCCCAGGATGCGTTCATCTGCTGGCTGATGAGTTTCGCTCACGAGGAGTATCTGAGCGTAGATCCTCATCTGACAGACTGTGCCAGGGAACTGCTTGCAATAATGATCGGCAGCGAGGAAGCGTTTGTCATTACCAAAATCTCAAGACAGTATAAGAATATTGATGTTCTGCTTGATGTGAGTCACAAGTACCGGATCATTGTGGAAGATAAAACTTTTACCAGTCAGCATGGGGGACAGATCAAAAAATATAAAGAGGAGCTGGAAGCGGAAAGTGACAATTATAAAATAATATGTGTTTATTACAAAATCATGGAACAGGCGTTTCCTGAGAAGGATGTCGTCAACATTACCCGGCAGGATCTGCTGGAACTATTCGGAAAATATAAAGAGAAAACGAAAAACCACATTTTTCAGGATTACTATGAGTATCTCCGTGCCATCGACTGCCAGGTGAAGCGATATGCGACGGATCCCATTGAAAAGTGGACGGATGGCAACGATCATGCATACAAAGGATTCTTTTCGCACCTGATTCAAGACGGAGTAATTGATATCCGGCGGACGTATGATTGGAGTTATGTTGCAAATCCATCCGGCGGATTCCGGGCTTTATGGTGGTACTTTTTAAGCAATGACGAATTGAATGGATGCAACTTACTGAAGGAATATGTCGAAGATCTATACCTGCAGATTGAAGACCAGGTGATTGCCGTCAAACTGAGCGGCAAGAGGGAACGCTCCACACAGGTTCGATGGAGCTTATTTGACTACATCAAGGGTAAGGTGCCAGGCTTTCAGAAAAAGACATTTCGTCCGGGAAATTCGATGACCGTCGGATACGTTGAATATAACGAAACAGACTATCGTGAAAAGATCGCGATGATGCAGGGGATGATGGAATCGATTGTGAGGAGGGAATATTGGTTCAATCCGGAATAATCGCCGCAGTTTTTTCACCGAGAGCAGTCCTGTTAAGTAAAAATACTTGACAGGTCTTTTTGTGACTGGTATCATAATCCAGTGGGTAGGTGAGGCAGATGGAAAACCGAGTGGAAATCTCGCTCTTGATGGATTACTACGGTTCACTGCTGACGGATAAGCAGCAGAAGATCATGGATCTGTATTTCGATGAAGATTTCTCCTTATCTGAGATTGCCGAGCTCAACGAAACTTCAAGGCAGGCGATCCATGATCTGATCAAGCGGACGCATGGACAGCTCCTGAAGTACGAGGAAAAACTCGGCATGAAACGGCTGAGTGAACAAACCGAAGAAAAGAAGAAACGAATCATTCAGGAACTGGAAGCCGGGGGCTGGTCCGATGAGGCGGTAATCCGTCTGATCGAGAGTCTCTAACATCCAGGAACAGGAGGGTGCATGGCTTTTGAAAGTCTTGGAGATCGCCTCCAGGAAAGTTTAAAGAAGCTTCGGGGCAAAGGCTCCATTAACGAAGCGGACATCCGGGAAGCCATGAGAGAGGTCAAGCTGGCCTTATTGGAAGCGGACGTCAATTTCAAAGTCGTAAAAAACTTTGTCCGTGTCGTCAGCGCCAAGGCAATTGGCGAGGATGTCATGAGATCCCTGACCCCGGGACAAATGGTGGTCAAGATTGTTCATGACGAACTGACCCACCTCATGGGAGATGAAGAATCCCCGCTTAAGCTGAGGGATTCAGGCATGACCGTCTACATGCTCTGCGGCCTGCAGGGTGCCGGTAAGACGACCATGGCCGGCAAGCTGGCGCTACATATGCGCAAAACCAAGAATCGCAAACCGATGCTGATTGCCTGTGACGTATACCGTCCGGCCGCCATCAAGCAGCTGGAAATCGTCGGCAAGCAGATTGATGTTCCTGTGTTCTCCATGGGCGATCAGGTCTCTCCGGTCGAAATTGCCCGTCAGGGAATCCTGGCAGCCAAAGAAGCCGGTTCGAATCTGGTCATTATTGATACCGCCGGGCGTCTGCACATTGACGAAGCCCTGATGGAGGAGCTCAAGCTGATCAAGGCTGAGGTGAATCCGCAGGAAACGCTGCTGGTGGTGGATGCGATGACGGGTCAGGATGCGGTCAACGTGGCGGAAACATTCGATCAGACGCTGGACATTTCCGGTGTCGTTCTGACCAAGCTGGACGGCGACACCCGAGGCGGAGCCGCATTGTCGATCCGGGAGATTACCGGAAAGCCGATCAAGCTGGCCGGTGTCGGTGAAAAAATGAATGATCTGGAGACGTTCCATCCGGACCGGATGGCTTCGCGGATTCTGGGCATGGGCGATGTCATGTCGCTGATCGAAAAGGCTCAGACCGAGCTGGACGAAGAAGAAGCTCAGAAACTCGGCGAAAAGATGCTCACCAAGGATTTCAACTTTGAGGATTATCTGTCGCTGATGCGTCAGATGAAGCGGCTGGGACCCCTGACCAAGATCATGGATATGATCCCGGGGATGAACAAGGCGCAGCTCAAGGGCGTCGATATGGAAGAAGGGGAACGAAGCATGAAGATGAATGAGGCGATCATTTTCTCCATGACCCCCAAAGAGCGGCGGAATCCGAAACTCATCGATTCCTCCCGCAAAAAGCGGATCGCAAAAGGAGCCGGCGTCACCATTGCGGACGTCAACCGGCTGATTAAAGGAATGGAAGAATCAAAGAAACTGATGAAACGCCTGGGCGGGAAGTTGCCTTCCGGCAAGGGCGGCGGATTATTTGGCGGAAACCTGCCATTCTAGGCAGGATTCGATATAAATTGGAGGTATAAATACAATGGCAGTAAAAATCAGATTAAGAAGAATGGGTTCAAAGAAGGCACCTTTTTATAGACTGATCGTGGCAGATTCCAGAGCCCCCAGAGATGGACGGTTCATCGAAGAAATCGGCTACTACAATCCGGTCTCTGAGCCCAAAGTTGTCAAGATTGACGGAGAAAAGGCCAAGGCCTGGATCGCCAAGGGTGCACAGCCGACCGAAGGCGTCGTAAGACTGCTTGAGGCACAGGGCATCATTGAAAAGACCGAAAAGAACTGGGAAAAGAAGGCAAAGGCTGATGCAGCCAAGAACGCCATGATCGAAGAGAGAAAGGCAAAGGCTGCTGCAAGACGCGCTGCTGAAGCACCGGCTGAAGAAGCGGTCGCTGAAGAAGCTGCTGAAGAAGCTGCTGAAGAAACTCAGGCGTAATTATGAAAGAGCTCATAGAATTTCTGGCTAAATCCCTGGTCAATCATCCGGAAGCCGTGATGGTTACAGAGCGTACAGAAGGAGATACCACCATCTTCGAACTGAAGGTGGCTCCCGATGATATGGGCAAAGTAATCGGCAAGCAGGGTAAGATTGCCAAAGCAATCCGGACGCTGGTACGGGCAGCCTCCACCAAGGACTCCAGACGGGTCAACGTGGAGATCGTTTAATCAGAACAAGGCAAAGCAAGCCGGTACGTTGTACCGGTTTTTCTTTATTCGGGTCAATGACTGATGTTTTTGATCCGGTTTCGAACCTCGAGGGAAAGGAGAAAGCACATTGAAACAAGTACAGGAAGGACATATTGCCATCGGCCAGGTGGGTAAGCCGCATGGCTTTAAAGGCGAAGTCAAGGTCATCCCGCTGACGGATGATATCCGCCGGTTCCGGCGACTGACCTATGTCGTCATTAACGGAGTGGAGTATAAAGTCGAATTCGTCAAGCTCCAGGCTGACCGGGCCATTTTGAAGCTGGAGGGCATCGATACGCCCGAGCCTCTGGAACAGCTCAAGGATGAGTATGTTCAGGTTCGACAGGAAGACGCGGTCAAGAAGAAAAAAGACGAGTACTTTATCGATGAGCTGCGCGGCATGGCCGTCAAGGACACCGAAGGCAATGATCTGGGCCGCATTTATGACGTCATTCAGACCGGTGCCAATGATGTCTACTGGATCAAGGAACCGAAGCAGCTGCTCATTCCGGCCATGAAGACCATTGTCACCAGCGTGGATCCGGAAGCCGGTGAGATGGTGATTCGTCCGGCCAGGGAATGGAACTATGAGGATTGATGTCCTGACCCTGTTCCCGGAAATGTTTCAGGTGCTGGAGCACAGCATTCTGGGCCGGGCCGGAGCAGCCGGCCTTTACTCCCTGCACCCGCACAACATCCGGGACTACAGCACCGACCGGCATCGCCGAGTGGATGACTCTCCCTACGGCGGTGGCTTTGGCATGGTGCTGGCCTGCCAGCCGATCATGGATGGCATCAAGGCAGTGAAGGAAGAAAATCCAGGGCCGGTGATCTTTCTGGGACCCCGCGGCAAGCCGTTTACTCAGGAAAAAGCCAGGCAATTGGCCCAGCTGGAGGGTTTTACGCTCCTGTGCGGTCACTACGAAGGAATTGATGAGCGCATCTACTCGGTCATTGATGAAGAAATTTCGCTGGGGGATTTCATCCTGACTGGTGGTGAAATGGCAGCCCTGCCCCTCATTGACGCAGTGGTCCGGCTCATTCCCGGAGTTCTGGGATCCCATGAGTCCACGCTGGAAGAGTCCTTTTCCGAGGACACGCTGGAATATCCGCAATATACCAAGCCCGCGGAATATCAGGGCATGAAAGTACCGGAGGTGCTGCTGTCCGGTCATCATGAAAAAATCCGGCAATGGCGGCGCTACATGTCTCTGGAGCTCACCCGGGAGCAGCGCCCCGATCTCTATGCCCGGCTGACCCTGACCAGGGATGATCAGAAAATTTTCAAAGCCATCCTGCGGGAAAAACAGGCAGCCGCGCAAGAGCATGATGCCGCTTCGTCCGTCCGTCCGGGCCTGAATCAGGGAAAGAAACCATCAAGTGATTCTTCTCCGAGTGATTCTTCTCCGAGTGATTCTTCTCCGAGTGAGTCCCAATAAAAGATAATCCGGCCAAAGCGGCTGAACTGAATAGGTTTCATCGATGGACAGATTCCCGGCATAGGCAGAACCGGGGATCTGTTTTTCTATATATGGCTCCTCTTTAAATGAGTAGTTCCGTGGATCGTTCACTGTTTTTCTTCCGGAGCATATACTTTCCGGAGCATATACTTTCCGGAGCATATACTTTCCGGAGTTTTATACTTTCCGGAGTTTTTTCTTTAAAGAGCAGAGTGTATGGAAAAGGTACAGTGTGGAAGAGGTCAGAGTGTGGAAGAGGTCAGAGTGTGGAAGAGGGCAGAGTGTGGAAGAGGGCAGAGTGTGGAAGAGGGCAGAGTGTGGAAAAGGGCAGATTATAGAAGAAGACAGAGTATGGAAGAAGGCAGCGGATGGAGAGAGAGCAGAGGATGTATTAGAAATCTGATGAGGGAAGAAAATGTTGAGTTTATACAGAAGAAAATTGGGGATGGGACTGGCAGCTGAATGTTGAAACGAGAGGCTGAGCCGGAGGAAATTGCAGGAAATAATTCATAAGGGGATTTGCTTACAATTTGAATGCAGGCTGGTTTTTGAGGCTGGGGCTGCCGGAATTGCAGAGGGGTTTGGAGAGAGCGGGGATAATTTGCGATGCGGAGTTTTTGTTTTGTTACCGTTTTGTCATTGACCTGTGCGTCTTTTAAGAAGTGACAACTTAATCATTGATTAATAGGTTGCTTTAATGTAAAATCAGATTGTAAAGGTTGGTCAACCGGTCGAGACGAAGTTGCTGGCAATGGCCAGGGACTGATTCCGGCAAATAATCTGCAAGGGGGCACCTCATTTTGGACAAAACTGCAAGAGATATTTCATTGGAACGAGCGGATGTTTTGAAGTCGAAGATTCAGGATTATCTGGATATTAAAGATACGATTCCATCGGGACTTACCAGAGAACCGCTGATTGCGGAGCGAAAACGTCGGATTATGGATGCGCTGGGCGCGGAGGAAGCAAACTGGAATGACTGGCACTGGCAGGTCAGTGCCCGGGTGCGTGATTCTCAAACACTGGAGAAAATCATCCCGCTGATGCCAAAACAGAAGGAAGAGATTGACCGGGTGGGGAAGAAATTCCGCTGGGCCATCTCGCCGCATTTCCTGTCACTGATCGGAGATGAGGATCCGCTGGCTCACTATGAGAATCCGGTGTTCCTCCAATCCATCCCCATCGGACTGGAGCTGACCGACAGCCATGGCAAGGCGGATCCCATGGGAGAAGAGTATACCAATCCGGCGGAGTGCATCACGCGGCGCTATGCGGATCGGCTGATCATCTACGCCACCAATCAGTGCGGCATGTATTGCCGTCACTGTCAGAGAAGGCGCAATATCGGCGAATTTGACCGGCCCTCCTCGCAGGAGGCGCTGGAGCAGGCTCTGGAATATATCCGGAACAACCCTGAAATCCGCGATGTTCTGATTACCGGCGGAGATCCTCTGACCTTGAGCGATGAGCGGCTGGACTGGCTCCTGTCTGAGCTGGATGCCATTGACCATGTTGAAATCAAGCGAATCGGCACCAGGATGCCCATCACCATTCCGCAGCGGGTCACCCCGGAACTTACCAGCATGCTGCGCCGGCACCATCCGCTGTTCATCAACATTCAGTGCAATCATCCACTGGAGCTGACTCAGGATGTGAAAGAAGCTCTGGGCAGGCTGTCCGATGCGGGGATCCCGCTGGGCAATCAGGCGGTTCTGCTGAAAGGCATCAATGACGATCCGCATATCATGAAGAAGCTGAATCAGGATCTGCTGCGCTGCCGGGTCAAGCCTTACTATATTTTCCATGCCAAGGAAGTCATCGGGACGGAGCATTTCCGCACCAGTGTGGACCGGGGTATCGAGATCATGGAGTATCTGGTGGGCTACACCTCCGGCATGGCCCGTCCCACGTTCATCGTGAATGCGCCCGACGGGTACGGCAAGACGCCGATGCTGCCGGAATATACGGTATCCCGGGGACGAGACAAGCTGACCCTGCGTACCTGGGAAGGCCGGATCTTTGAGTATCCAAACAAGGATTTTGAGGGGTCGATCCGGGACCTGGAAAGCATCGAGTAAGGACAAACGCATCAGAATTTTAAACTTTAGATAATCATCAAATAAACATTCGATGAACATTAAACTAATAATGAAATCTGAAATTCTGTAAAGATATCGATAAAAGGACTGGGATAAATTAGCGGTATTGCAGTGATGAGTGGATATGAATAACAGTTTTTTTAAAGAACGGGATTGACATTGAATCGGGACTGGCGTAATATCATGACTAACAGATTTCAAGCAAATGCGCCGACTGAGACAAACATGTCCAAGGAACAGAACAGAGAGCTGCTGGATGGTGAGAAGCAGACTGAACCGGATATTCAATAATCACTCAAGAGCAGCAAGGTTGAACGGATTTCCCAGTAAACTGCGCCGGATTGACTTACGTTACCAAGTCAGGATTCAACGACAGCCAAGGCGTCGTTCGATCTGGAGAGCCGAAAGGCGAAAATGCAGGGTGGTACCGCGGTATGTTTACACGCCCCTCGACAGGATGTTTCCTGTTGAGGGGCTTTTTGCGCGTTTGATAATCTGAACAGTCAAGGAGGAGAAGACAATGGAACGAACATTACGAGCACTGATCCCAAACGAACCGGAAGTCATGATGCGGGTGACGGCACTGCTGAAGCGGAAAGGCTATCAGATGCGCAAGATCCTCATGGAGGAGGCAGAACTGGGAATGGGAGCGTGGCTCCAAATCACCTTCAATCCGGATGGACCGCGTTTCAGCGGTGCACTCAATACGGTGGGTAAAGTGGTGGATGTCCGGACCGTGGAGGAAGTACTGAAGCCCTGATTCAGGCAAAAACAGGCAATGGATTTTCGGCCACTCGCTGGAATAGCGGAGAGAGCCTGAGCTGAGCCAAGGGCTGGTCAGGAGTTGGATGAGAAGGAGCGGCAGAAAAGAATCAGCTGGCATCGGATCGGTGCTGAACAAGCTGCGCTGCCTCCGGGAAATGAAACAAAATATCAGATCCCGTCAGCAGCAAGTGTGCGGCAGATCGGGAAAACAGGAAAATACTTAGTGTAATAAACAGGGGGATATGAAAATGGCGAAGATGTATTACGTGGATTCATGCAAAGTGGGCGTACTGACTGGGAAAACCGTGGCGGTACTGGGCTATGGCAGTCAGGGACATGCCCATGCGCTGAACCTGAAGGAAAGCGGCGTTCAGGTCGTGGTCGGATTGTACGAGGGATCGCGCAGCTGGGCGGCAGCCGAGGCAGCCGGCCTGGAAGTGCTGGTGTGCGAGGAAGCCGTCCGACGGGCGGACGTGGTGATGATGCTGCTGCCGGACGAAAAACAGGCCAAAGTCTATGAGACAGCGGTTCGGCCCAACCTGCGCCCCGGCACGGCCCTGGCCTTTGCCCATGGCTTCAACGTCCACTTCAATCAGATTGTGCCCTCCGCTCAGGTGGACGTGTTCATGGTTGCCCCGAAAAGCCCGGGTCATCTGGTGCGGCGGGTGTATCAGGAAGGAAACGGCGTTCCGGCACTTTTTGCAGTATTCCAGGATGCAACCGGCCATGCCCGGGACCTGGCGATGGCTTACGCGGCTGGGATCGGCTGTGCCAGGGCCGGTGTCATTGAAACGACCTTCCGCGAAGAAACCGAAACGGATCTGTTCGGTGAACAGGCCGTCCTGTGCGGCGGTGTCAGCGAGCTGATCAAAGCGGGTTTCGACACACTGACGCAGGCCGGTTATCAGGAGGAAGTCGCTTATTTTGAGTGCCTCCATGAAATGAAGCTCATCGTGGATCTGCTCTACGAAGGCGGCATGGAGCGGATGCGCTTCTCCGTCAGCGATACGGCGGAATACGGAGACTACATGGTAGGCCGCCGGATCGTCAATGAAGCAACCCGGGAGGAAATGAAGCGGGTCCTCAGCCAGATCCAGAGCGGTGACTTTGCCCGGTCCTGGATTCTCGAGAATCAGGCCAATCGGCCGATGTTCACGGCCCGCCGCCGCCAGGAGAAGGAACACCCGATTGTGGCAGTGGGCAAGAAGCTGCGGTCCATGATGTCCTGGCTGCCCAAGGTGGAAGATCATGCGTAGCCATCAGCTGACACAGGGAGTCGAGCGGGCGCCGCATCGCTCTCTGCTGCGGGCGCTGGGTCTCACCGACCGGGAAATGAAGCAGCCGCTGATCGGAGTGGTCAGCGCCTTCAGTGAAGTGGTGCCTGGTCATGCGCACCTGAAAAACGTGACGGACGCTGTCAAGACTGGAATCCGTCTGGGCGGCGGTACGCCACTGGAATTTCCGGCCATCGGCGTCTGTGACGGTTTGGCTATGAACCATGAAGGGATGCGCTACTCGCTGGCCAGCCGCGAACTGATCGCCGATTCGGTGGAAGTCATGGCCCGAGCGCACAGTCTGGACGGGCTGGTGCTGGTGCCCAACTGCGACAAGATCGTGCCCGGCATGCTGATGGCGGCTGCCCGGCTGGATCTGCCGGTGATCCTGGTCAGCGGCGGACCGATGCTGGCGGGGGAAACCAACGGCAAAACCGTTGACCTGAGCGCAGTGTTTGAGGCGGTCGGAGCGGTGAAAGCCGGACTGATGACGCTGGAAACGCTGCAGGACTACGAAGAGTCGGCCTGTCCGACCTGCGGCTCATGCTCGGGGATGTATACCGCCAACTCCATGAACTGCATTACTGAAGCCCTGGGCATCGCTCTGCCCGGCAACGGCACCGTTCCGGCCGTCTACTCCCAACGAATCCGCCTGGCCAAGGAAACCGGCCTGCGCATCGTGGAGCTGGTGCGGGAAGATTTCAAGAGTTCCCGGATCCTGACAGAAGATGCCTTTGTCAACGCGCTCCATCTGGATATGGCACTGGGCTGCTCCACCAACACGGTGCTCCACCTGAAGGCCATTGCCCATGAGGCGGGCGTGGATCTGGATCTGGAACTGGTCAATCGGATCAGCCAGGCGACGCCGAACCTGTGTCGGCTGAGTCCCGCCGGACCGCATCACATTGAGGATCTGTACCGGGTCGGAGGAATTCAGACGGTCCTGTGTGAACTGCAGCAGGCAGGCTGTTTCCGGGGGGAGGCAGCTACGGTGCAGGGACTGACTCAGGCGCAAGGGCTGCTGCGGCATCGCCAGCCTCAGGCAGACGGCACCGTTGTGCGCCCGGCCAGTGATCCCTTCAGCCCGACGGGCGGAATCCAGGTGCTGCGGGGCTCGATCGCGCCGGATGGTGCCGTCGTCAAGCGATCAGCGGTGGCTCCTGCCATGATGGTGCATGAAGGCCCGGCCCGGGTATTTGACGGGGAAGAAGCGGCTGTTCAGGCCATTCTTGGTGGTGCCATCCAGCCGGGCGATGTCGTCGTAATCCGGTTTGAAGGACCCAAGGGCGGTCCTGGCATGCCGGAAATGCTGACTCCGACCTCCGCCCTGTCGGGGATGGGGCTGGACGAATCCGTAGCGCTGCTCACAGACGGACGCTTTTCCGGAGCAACTCGGGGGGCCGCGGTGGGACACATTTCACCGGAGGCCCAGGAAGGCGGACCCATCGGTCTGCTGCGCGACGGCGACCGGATCCGGCTTGACATTCATGCCGGCACCATTGACCATGACCTGGACGAGACCGAACTGGCGCGGCGCCGGGGGGAATTCCGTGCCAGGGAACTGAACGTAAAAGGATATCTGGCACGCTATGCCAGACTGACCACATCAGCTTCACAGGGAGCTGTATTTCGCTGAATTAAAAAATGGGGGGAAGATCTATGAAACGAAGCGGAGCTCAAATCGTATTGGATTGTTTAAATAAAGTGGGGGTCGATTCGATTTTCGGCTTCCCCGGCGGTGCTGTCATTCCGCTGTATGACGCGCTGTATGACACCGGACATCCCATCCGGCACTATCGCACCTGCCATGAGCAGGGAGCCGTCCACGCGGCCGACGGATATGCCCGGACCACCGGCAAACCGGGGGTATGTCTGGTTACTTCCGGCCCGGGAGCCACCAATACGATCACGGGGATTGCCACGGCGTTTCTGGATTCGGTTCCTCTGGTGGTCATCACCGGACAGGTCGGGCGGCCGCTGATTGGCCGGGATTCCTTCCAGGAAGTGGATATCACGGCCATGACGCTGACCATCACGAAGCATTGCGAGATGATCCGGCGGGTGGAGGACATTGAGAAGACGATCCTGCGGGCGTTTGCCATCGCATCTTCCGGCCGGCCGGGGCCGGTTCTGGTTGATCTGCCCAAGGATCTGATGCTGCAGGAGACCGAATATCTTGGTCTTGATCTGACCGTTCCGGAAGCGCCGGTCTTTGACCGGAGCCAGCTGGAGCAGGCGCTGCCGGCCCTGCGTGAGGCCCAGCGTCCGGTGATCCTCGCCGGCGGCGGAGTGGTATTGGCCAATGCCAGTGAAGAACTGACCGAATTTGCCATGGCCTATGGCATCCCGGTGGCCAACACACTGATGGGAACCGGAACGTTTCCGCAGAGTCACCCGCTTGCCCTTGGCCTGGTGGGCATGCATGGCTCGCAAGAGGCCAATCGGGCTTTGTCGGAAGCAGATCTCGTTCTGGCGCTGGGCGCCCGGTTCAGCGACCGGGTCATCGGGGCTCCGGATCAGTTCTGCCGGCAGGCCCGGATCATTCAGGTCGACATCGATGTCAATGAACTGGGGAAGAATACGGACACCCATTTCCCGGTTCAGGGAGATCTCAAGGCGGTGCTCCAGGTGCTTCGGGAGGAGCTGGGGAACGGTCGCCAGCCAATGGCAGAACCCGCTCCGCGGCCAATGTCGGCATCGGGGGAAGGGGAACTCACGGCTCAACCGCTCCTGGAGGCAATCCACCGTGCCTTTGGCGATGAAACCATTGTCGCCACCGAAGTGGGCCAGCACCAAATGTGGACGGCGCAGCACTTTGGCTTTGACCGGCCCCGGCGGTTCATAACCTCCGGCGGACTGGGCACCATGGGCTTCGGTCTGGGGGCGGCCATCGGGGCTCAGATTGGCAATCCGGACCGGCAGGTGCTGCACATTGCCGGCGACGGCAGCTTCAAAATGAACTGCAACGAGCTGGGCACCGTCAGCAAATACCGGGTACCGCTCAAGACTTTTGTTTTCAACAATCAGGCGCTGGGAATGGTCAGGCAGTGGCAGCGACTGTTCTGCGACGGCCGCTTCAGCGAAACCGACGGCGATGATTCCGTTGACTTCGTGAAACTGGCCCAGGCCTACGGCATCCGGGGATACCGGGTCGCGACCTTTGCCGAACTGGAGGCCGTGCTGAATGAAATCAGGGCTTTGGAAGAACCCGTGGTGGTGGACTGCCTGATGTCACGGGATGAAAATGTGTATCCCATCGTGCCTCCGGGAAAAGCCATCACGGACATGATCACCGGACAGGAGACTGGGAAGGGGGAACTGGCATGAACGTAAATCATCTCTATCAGTCGGTTCTGGCAGCCAGACAGCGGCTGGAACCGGTCTTGAGCCGGACTAAGCTGATCCACAGCGATTTCTTCAGTCAGGAATCAGGCCACGATGTCTACATCAAGCCGGAGAATCTTCAGAAGACGGGAGCGTTCAAGCTGCGCGGCGCCTACAACAAAGTAGCTCAGCTCAATGAGACGGAGCGAAAGGCCGGGGTCATCGCGGCCTCCGCCGGAAATCATGCCCAGGGAGTCGCCTACGGCGCCAGCCTGCTGGGGATTGAGGCAACCATTGTGATGCCCTCCCAGACACCACTGATCAAAGTCAATGCCACCCGGCAGTACGGCGCCAACGTCGTGCTGCACGGAGATACCTATGACGATGCCTGGCACCATGCACTGGAACTGCAAAAAAGCGGCGGCCAGGTCATGATCCATCCCTTCGATGATGTGCACGTTATGGCCGGACAGGGCACCATCGGGCTGGAAATTCTGAGTGAACTGCCGGATGCCGACGTCATTCTGGTGCCGGTGGGCGGCGGCGGCCTGATCAGCGGAATTGGCGCTTATGTCAAAACCGTGGCGCCGAAGTGCCGCGTGATCGGAGTCGAGCCGGAAGGAGCGCTGTCAATGCATACGGCCCTCCGGGAAGGCCGCGTGGTCAGCCTGCCCGCGGTTCATACGGTGGCTGACGGGGTAGCAGTCAAGCGAGTCGGAGACCAGACCTTTGAATTTTGCCGCCAGGTCGTGGATGAGATCATCCCGGTCAGTGACTACGACATCATGGATACCTTTCTGATGCTTCTGGAAAAGCACAAGATTGTGGCCGAGAACGCCGGAGCACTGGGATTGGCTGCCCTGAAGAAGATTCAGGGGAAAAACCTGAAGGTGGTCAGCGTTCTCTCCGGCGGAAACATCGATGTGGTAACGGTGTCCGCCATGATCAACAAGGGGCTCACCCGGCGCGGCCGGATCTTCTGCTTCTCCGTTGATCTGCCGGATACTCCCGGACAGCTGGTGAACATCTCCAGCATCCTGGCCCGGCAGATGGCCAACGTGATCAAGCTGGATCACGACCAGTTCATGAACTTTGACCGGTTCAGCCATGTTCAGCTTCAGGTCACCGTTGAAACCAACGGTCACGAACACATCCGCGGCATTGTCCAGGACCTGAATGCTGCCGGCTATCAGATCCGCCAGGTTTATTAAGATTACTAAAAAACCGGAGCGAACACCGAAGGAAGTCGCACTAGCGGCTGAATGGGGGCAGACTGGCAGGAACCGTCTCAAGAACGGTGGTTGGAAGCGGATAAAAAAGCCGGTGAGCCGGCAGGTTAATTTCAGCGTATAATATAAGAAGAGACTTCGACCGGACTCCTTGCTGACAAGGCAGAGGCTGTGCCGGATGAAGTGGCCGTTGCCTTACTGGATGCGGCTGAATACCATTGGATACGCCCTGAGCGTGAGTGCTCCATCCAGCGGTTGATCATCGGGCGGATCTTGCGATAAACCCGGTTGACAGGCGGAAAAAAATTTCTTGCAATGACCCTGGGAATCCTCTATACTAAATTTTGTGCTAGTACACCTGGCGCTCCGCTGGCAGAAGATGGCTATGAACGTCAAATAAAAATTAGGGAGGGAATGCACAATGAATGAACTGATCAGACTGATCGAAACCGAAACACTTCGGAAAGAGCCGCTGGCTGATTTCAATGTGGGAGATACCATTAAGGTCCACGTTAGAATCAAGGAAGAAAAGAGAGAAAGAATTCAGATCTTCGAAGGAACCGTGATCAAGATTCAGAATGGTGGAGCCAGAAAAACCTTCACAGTTCGCAGAGTCGCCATGGGAACCGGAGTGGAAAGAACTTTCCCCTTCAATTCACCGACGGTTGATAAAGTGGAAGTTATCCGCAAGGGTAAGGTCAGAAGAGCGAAGCTCTACTACCTCAGAGACCGTGTGGGTAAGGCTGCCAAGGTCAAAGAAAGAATTTAGTGTATCGAGGGATCATGCTGCATGATCCCTTTTTACTTTTTTTCTTTCCGGGACGGTCTGACAAAACGGAGGAACGATTCGCTGTTCCGTTAGTGTAAAGTTACTGTAGGTCGAAAATGAAAGAGAATAAGCCCAAGTGCTAGAATGTTAGTAACAACAACAAACAAACTACACGAAAGGACTTATTCTCATGCCTATCTTAACAGATTTCAACTCAATGTTCACCTCTCTCAGACAAGGTTTTGATTCAAGAATGGCAAGCGGTACTCTCACCATGGATCAAGTGGTACAGGAGACTCACGAGCTGACGGATCGGATTGCCCGTGAGCAGATCCAGGATTATGTTCAGGTACTCGATGAGCGCCTGAGGAACTCACAGTTACGGAAAAAGGATTACTCCATCGAACGGCGTAATCAAACAAAAACCATCGCTACTACAGCCGGACCTGTGGTCTTTGACCGGACGTACTTTCGGGATAAAAAGACTAATCACCATGTGTGTCTGGTGGATCGTCTTCTGGGCCTTGAGCCCCATCAGAGAATCAGCCGGGAACTAGCCTCGTGTCTTCTCTCCAGTGCTAAAGATATTTCTTACCAGGGGACGGTGGAGCGCTATGCAAGTAGCGGAATTACCAGCCGCACTACGGTAATGAATCTGGTCCATCGACTGGGGAACATTGAGTCTTCTGAGGGACCCCTGCCTCAGAAAAAAGTGGTATCTCGGATCTATATTGAGGCCGATGAGGATCATGTAGCTATGCAGGACGGTTCCAATCAGCAGATGCGGCTGATCTACGTCCATGAGGGGCAGCAGAGTGTCGGGAAGAGACGCAAGGCCTTGATGGGTGTACGTCGATTTGCAGGCTTTTACAAGGGCAACTCGGATGAACTGTGGTACGAAGTGTTCGATTACCTGAACTCGGCTTATGAAGTGGATAAGATCGAGGAAATCTCCTTATCAGGGGATGGGGCGACCTGGATCAAGATGGGTGCCCAGATTCTGCCTCGATGCAAGCTCTATCTGGATAAGTTCCACCTGGAAAAGGCCCTGCGCCAGGCGGCAACGCCGATTGATTCCTACAAAGGGACAAAGGATGAATATTACTGGTACCTCAAAGACGCCATCAGCATGGACTCCCTTGAGGACATCAACACATTCTTCGAATCAGCGGCGGGATTGCCGCTTAAAAAGACCCAGGAAAAGAAGTTAGGCGAGATGCAAACCTATCTTGTGTCCAACTGGGAATCGATCCAGAACGCGGCCAAGTCGGGCTATCAGGGCTGCAGTGCGGAAGGGCATGTCAGTCATGTGCTTTCCTCACGGTTATCTTCACGCCCGATGGGGTGGAGCACAGTAGGTGCTGAGAATATAGCGCGCATGCGAGTTTTCGTGCTCAATGGCGGGGATCTCATGGGCTACTTCGCTGCCAAAGAGAAAGAAAAGAAGAAGGAAGCCCGACTTTTGAGGCTGGAAAAACGGATCGTGAAGAAGAGCCGGGTCTACCCAGTAAAACAAGGTTCAATCAGCTATGCAACGCCTCATTTTGGGTGGTATAAATCGTAAAACCCGGGCTACCTGGAATCCGCACGGCAGGCCTATTCAATTTTTGAACCGAAAGTAAGTTGACACTATCCGCTGTTCCGGCGAGGGTTCACGGCGGCCGTTCAATCCGGATATAATTAGAGAAGTACTCATCATAAAATCGAACCACAAGGAGGTGGCTGTCATGGCAGATAAGATCAACTGGTTTCCTGGGCATATGGTTAGGACCCGGCGGGAAATCACAGAAAATCTGAAACTGTGCGATGCCGTCATAGAGATCCGGGATGCCCGGATCGTCAAATCATCCGCCAATCCCGAAGTGGACCGCATTGTCGGGACCAAGCCCCGGATCATCCTGTTAAACAAGGCAGATCTGGCAGAGGATCGGGTAACCCGGCTCTGGAAGCAGGAACTGTCCAATGCGACCACGGTTATTCTCGAGGTCAACAGCCTGACGGGAGAAGGGCTGAATAAGATCAAGCCTGCCCTGGAGGGCCTGTTGGCGGAAAAACTGGAACGCATGGCCAATAAGGGATTGAAGCAATATTATATGCGGGTAATGGTAGTAGGCATTCCCAACGTCGGAAAGTCTTCCTTTATTAACCGCATGGCGAAAAACTCCATTGCCAAGGTCGGAGACCGCCCCGGCGTCACCAAGAACAAGCAATGGATTAAGACGGGTCAGGGCATTGAACTCCTGGATACCCCTGGAATCCTGTGGCCGAAATTTGAGGACGACCAGGTCGCGTTGAACCTGGCCTTCACCGGCGCCATCAAGGATACCATTATGGATATCGAAACACTGGCCCTGCGGCTGATCGAGCGGCTGAGCCGCCATTACGCCAATCGCCTGGCGGACCGCTACCAGGTGGAAGTGGCTGAAGATGGTCTGGCTACCATGGAGGCCATTGCCAGCAAACGAGGCTACCTTCAGAAGGGCCAGGAAGTGGACTGGACCAGAACTGCCGTCATGCTGCTGGACGAGTTCCGGGGCGGGAAGCTGGGCCGCATCTCCCTGGAATGGCCGGGCCGCGCGGTGGAAGAACCGGTGGATCATGAGTCAGCAGAATAGTCCCATGCTCGAGCTGCCGGATTTCACGGCCATGAAGCCTCAGGATGTGAAGTCCTATCTGAAGCGCGAGCTGAAGGGGTTATTAGCCCGACGGGAAGAAGTTCTGAGCCTGTGTCGGAGTGACCGGCGCAAATCCGTGCAGGAGCTGTGTGAGCACTTCCAGCGCCTCGAAGAACGCCACCAGGCTGAAGTGGCCAGAGTTCGCGCCATGTATGATTTTGACCGCCACTACGGCACGCTGGTGGCAGGAGTCGATGAAGTGGGCCGGGGCCCCCTGGCCGGGCCGATTGTCGGCGCAGCAGTGATCCTGCCGGGCGACTGCCTGTCGGATGAGCTGATCCTTGGCATCAACGATTCGAAAAAACTCAGTGCGAAACAGCGACAGGAGCTGGTACCGCTGATCAAGGAACAGGCAGTGGCCTGGGCCTTATTTGAACACTCCAGCCAGGAGATCGATGAGCTGGGGCTGTCCTTTTGCAACAACAACATCTTTGTTCAGGCGGTGCGCAAGCTATGTGTCCAGCCCCAGATCGTCCTGTCCGACGGCTATCCGATTCGCCATATCAACCTCCGGAATGAGAAGGTCATCAAGGGGGATTCCAAATCCGCGGCCATCGCCTGTGCCTCGATTCTGGCGAAAGTCTACCGGGATGAGCTGATGATCAGTCTGGATAAGAAGTATCCCGGCTACGGCTTCTGCGGCAATGTGGGCTATGCCTCCAGGGAACACATCGAATCCCTTCGCGCTCAGGGACCCTGTGCGATTCATCGCCGTTCCTTCCTCACCCGAATCCTGGAAGAGGAACCGGAGCAGCTGACTCTGTCCCTGGAATAATGGGCTGGCTGGATCGGTTGTACACATCCGGATCAGTTGAGCTCATCGGCTTCACATGATCTGATCAGCTAGGATAATTCATTATTAAATATGATTCCATCAGAAAAGTCGAAGCCATCAGAAAAAGTGCAGCCATCAGAAAAATCGAATCCATCAGCAAGTCCCGGGAAACCGGGACTTTTTGTATAATTTGACTGCTTTCTCGCCACCATCACGGTAGGTCACACAGGTGACCGGGCAGGAGGGGTTTAAATGGAAGAGCGATTGCTTCAGGTGTGGCTGAGTCTGGCGAAGTTGAAGCCGCAGCTTCGGAGGCAGCTGCAGGGGGATGTGGTCAGGATTGAGCGGCAGTATGCGGCGGAGCCGGGTGGGACATCCCTGGGGCAGGTAAAGGAGCTGATGGAGCAATGTCGAAATCAGGGCATTCAGGTGCTTCTGCCCACGGATGAGCGGTATCATCGGGTATTTTCTGAATTGGCTGGAATTGGCGCGCCAACGCCTTTCATATTATATATGAAGGGGGATCCGACGCTGCTGGAAGCTTATGGCGTGGCTATTGTCGGTTCCAGGCGCCTGACTGCCTATGGCCGGCGGGTGACGGCTCGCCTGGTGGAATCGCTCCGGACCCTGCCGGTCACAATTGTGTCCGGAGGGGCCAGAGGGGTCGATACAGTGGCCCACACCACCGCCATAGCCTGCGGCCTGCCCACGGTCTGTGTACTGGGGTGCGGCATTGCCCGGGCCTATCCGGCGGAAAATCGGGAACTGTTTCATCGGATAGGTCGGGATCATCTGCTGCTGTCGGAGTATCCGCCCCAGACCGGTCCGCAAAAATATTTTTTTCCGGAGCGCAACCGGATCATTGCCCAGCTTTCCCGGACGGTGGCTGTCACCAGTGCCGCCCGCCGTTCCGGCGCTTTAATCACAGCGGAATGCGCCATGGATTATGATCATATCATTGCTACGGTTCCCTATGAACTGGATGATCCGATGGGTCAGGGCTGTCTGTTCCTGGCCGGAGGCGGAGCCCGCCTCCTGACGGATCCGGCGGATTTGGAGACCTGTGTCCGCGATGACCTGCCGGATTCTTTTCTCCGATGGAGCAGTTCGAACGAAGATTCATTGACAAGGTGAAACTTTCCATATAAGATTTGTAATTGTCACATGGTCTGACCAGACGGACTCGGCGGATGGGTCGTTTTATTCCGTTTTCTGATGAAGCGGAGGAAGAAAAACCAAGTCCCGGAGGAAGCGGCAGTCATGGACTCATAGCAACAAAGCAATTATTAAAGCGAGGAGAACTGTTCATGGCAAAATATCTGGTCATTGTGGAGTCCCCGGCAAAAGCAAAGACCATCGGCAAATACCTGGGAAGTCATTACACCGTGGAAGCCTCCATGGGACATGTCCGGGATCTGCCCAAGAGTCAGCTCGGCGTCGATGTGGAAAAGGACTTTGAACCGAAATATATTTCGATTCGGGGGAAGGGCGAACTGCTCAACAAGCTGCGTCGGGAAGCGAAAAAAGCCGACAAAGTTTATCTGGCAACTGACCCTGACCGCGAAGGGGAGGCCATATCCTGGCATCTGGCGAATATTCTGAAGCTGGACGGGAATGACAAGATCCGGATTGAGTTCAATGAAATCACCAAAGACGCGGTGAAAAATTCATTGAAAGCAGCCCGCCCGCTCAAGCTGGACCTCATCGATGCCCAGCAGGCCAGACGTATCCTGGACCGGCTGGTGGGTTATGAAATCAGCCCGATCCTGTGGCGCAACGTCAAGTGGGGCCTGTCGGCCGGCCGCGTGCAGTCCGCTGCTTTAAAACTGATCTGTGATCGGGAAGAGGAAATCAAAAACTTTAAGCCGGAAGAATACTGGACCATTGACGCGGACCTGCTCAAGGACAAAACCAAGGTGACCGCCCGGCTGACCCTGATCGGCGGCAAGAAGGCCAGGATCGAGGATGAGACCACCGCGCTGGCCATCAAGGCTGATCTGGATGCGGGCAAGTTCCATGTAAGCAAAGTCGTCAAGAGCGAGAAGAAGCGGAACCCGCTGCCGCCCTTTACCACTTCCACGCTGCAGCAGGATGCTTCGAAAAAGCTGAATTTCCAGACCAGACGGACCATGAGCGTCGCGCAGCAGCTTTATGAAGGCGTCGATATCAAGAAGATGGGCTCCATCGGTTTGATTACCTATATGAGAACGGACTCGGTCCGGGTTTCTCCCGAAGCCCAGGCAGAAGCCCTGAAATATATCAAGGAAGAGTTCGGCGATCGGTATTGCCCGGCGCAGCCCAGAATCTATAAAGGCAAGAAGAACATCCAGGATGCCCATGAAGCCATCCGCCCATCCAACGTCCACCTGGATCCCGAATCCATCAAGGATTCCCTGAAGCCGGAACAGTACAAGCTCTATAAGCTGATCTGGCAGCGCTTCCTGGCCAGCCAGATGGAATCCGCAGTTTTCGACACCATTACGGCAATTTTCGAAAACGGCAAGTATACCCTGCGGGCCACCGGCTCCAAGATGAAGTTCGACGGCTTCATGAAGCTGTATGAATACAAGGACGACAAGGAAGAAAATACCTCCATTCCGGAACTGAATGAAGGGGAGACACTGAAAAACGGCGGAGTCCGGGCCGATCAGCACTTCACCCAGCCTCCCGCCCGGTTCACCGAAGCTTCCTTCGTCAAGACTCTGGAAGAACTGGGAATCGGCCGTCCGTCAACCTATGCTCCGACCATCTCGACGCTTCTGGCCCGGGATTACATCGAGCGGGAAAAGAAGAATCTTCTGCCGACGGATCTGGGCAAAATCGTGAATCAGATCATGAAGGAGTACTTCAAGAACATCGTCAACGTGGAATTCACGGCCAACATGGAAGAACGGCTGGACTCCATCGAAGAAGGCAGCGAACCCTGGCGTAAGGTCGTACGGGATTACTATGAGCCGCTGAAGAAAGACATTGAGTTCGCGGAGCAGGATGTGGAAAAAGTGACCATCGAGGACGAAATCTCGGAAGAGCTTTGTCCTAACTGCGGCAAGAACCTGGTCGTGAAGCGGGGACGCTATGGCAAGTTCCTGGCCTGCCCGGACTACCCGGAATGCAAGCATACTCAGCCCATCGTCGAAAAGCTGGACGTCAAGTGCCCGAAATGTTCCGAAGGCGACGTGGTTGCCAAGAAGAGCCGCAAGGGCAATAAATTCTTCGGCTGTTCCCGATATCCGGAGTGTGATTACGTGTCCTGGTATGAACCGACCACGGAAATCTGTCAGAAATGCGGCTCCATGATGCATAAGCGCTATTCCAAGGCGAAGGGGACTTACCTGGCCTGCTCCAATGATGCCTGCAAAGCGACGCGGGTCATTGAGAAAACCGAAGACGACGCTGAATAAACATTCTAAATATTAACAAAAATTCACAATATTTCACGTTGTGAAATTTAAACTTTGTGGAATTGGAATGGAAAAGCACTGCGAATTATGCTAATATTGGGAAGGTAAATGTATGAAAATTCAAACAGCCAATTCGTAATTCGAGGTGTAAACAAGATGTCATTACTACAGAAAACGAGAAGATTGAATAAAATTCAGCAGCGCAGCGGCTACGAACAGATCCAGTTTGACGAGGTCTGCAAGATCCTGTCCGAGGAACTGGACTGCAACGTGTATGTGATTTCCCGCAAGGGCAAGATTCTGGGGCACGACCATGCGTTGGCCTTCACTCCGGTGGAATCCTACAAGAACCTGCTGCGGGAGCTCCAGGTACCGGAGGATTATAATGAAAAGCTGCTGTCGGTCAATGAAACCCTGACTAATCTGGATTCGACCCATGAGCTGGTTCTGAATATGGAAAAGGGTCTGGATCTGCGCAACAAGATGACCACCATCATTCCGGTCATCGGCAACCGCGAGCGTCTGGGCACCCTGGTGATCAACCTGTTTGACCGTCAGGCCACGGACGAGGACCTCGTTCTTCTGGAATACTCTGCCACCATCATGGGCATTGAGATCAACCGGCAGAAACAGGCGGAACTTGAAGTCGATACCCGGGAACGTCAGGTGGTGGAACTGGCGCTCAATACGCTGTCCTATTCCGAAGCCGAAGCCGTCAAGCACATCTTCAATGAACTGGACGGCAATGAAGGCCGGCTGGTAGCGTCAAAGATCGCGGATCAGGCAGGCATTACCCGCTCGGTCATCGTTAACGCACTGCGCAAATTTGAGTCCGCCGGAGTCATCAAATCCCGGTCCCTGGGCATGAAGGGCACGCACATCACGGTGCTCAATGACAAGCTGCTGGAAGAAATGAAGCGGCGCTTCTAATATGAATCAGCCGTGAACGGCGACATGAAATGTTAAAAAAACGAGTGGCAACACTCGTTTTTTTTCTTCTCCGAATGTGATAAAATAAATAGTAGTTACTTTTAATAACAAAAAGTGGCTGGAATTATTATTACGTACGGAGGTATCTATTATGACAGAACTTTTAATCACGCTGGTGATCCTTGTTGTCTTTGCCGCCCTCATCGGCGGTCTTACCATGCTCAAGAAACAGAACAAATCCTTCACCTTCCGGGTGGTGGCTGCCCTGATTCTGGGTCTGGTCTTCGGAGCGCTGCTCCAGATCGTGCTGGGTTACAACAGCGCGATACTCAAATCCGCCATGGACTGGATCTCGGTAGTCGGTTCCGGCTATGTCCGGCTGCTGCGCATGATTGTCATGCCGCTGATCTTTATTTCCATCCTGTATGCCTTTGTTACCCAGCGCTCGAAAAACCTGGGCAAGATGACCGTTCGCGTTCTAGGCGTTCTGCTGATCACCGTCGCTATTTCGGCCCTGGTCGGAGCGTTGACCACCGCGGCGTTCGGGCTGTCGGCTCAGGGTCTCCAGGTGGGTCAGGCTGAGGCGGCCCGGGGGACGGGTCTGGAAGAGACTCTGGCTAATTTTGCCAAGACCCCGATCCAGCAGCAGATCATGGAAATCATTCCCACCAATCCCTTCGCGGCCCTGACCGGTCAGGGATCCAACGCCACGCTGTCCGTCGTCTTCTTTGCGACCATCCTGGCCATCGCTGCCATTCAGATTCGAAAATTCAAGCCTGAATCCGCGCAGTTCTTTGAAACGATGGTCGTATCGCTCCATGATGTCACCATGCGTCTGGTCAATCTGGTTATGCGCTTTACCCCCTACGGAATTCTGGCTCTGATGACACGGGTGGCTGCCACCTCCAACGTATCGGACATCCTGCGCCTGCTTCAGTTCATCCTGGCATCCTATCTGGCCATTGCCATCATGTTCGGTATTCACCTGCTGATTCTGGCAATGTTTGGGCTGAATCCAATGACTTTTGTCAAGAAATCCATGGATGCCCTGATTTTTGCCTTTACCTCCCGTTCTTCCGCCGGAACACTGCCCATGACCATCAGTGCTCAGAAAGAGCGCATGGGCGTACCGGAAGGCACCGCCAATTTGGCCGGCAGCCTGGGAACTTCCATTGGCCAGAACGGCTGCGCCGGGATTTATCCCGCTATGCTGGCGGTCATGATCGCGCCGACCCTGGGAATCAACCCCCTGGATCCGGTGTTCCTGATCCGCCTCATCGTCATCACTACGTTTGCTTCCTTCGGCATTGCCGGTGTCGGCGGCGGGGCGACCTTTGCCGCGCTGGTTGTTCTGTCGGCCCTCGGCTTTCCGGTTGGGCTGGCCGGGCTGCTCATCGCGATTGAGCCCCTCATCGATATGGCACGGACTGCGCTGAACGTATCCGACTCCCTGCTGGCCGGCGTCATTTCCGCCAAATCCATGAACGAACTGAATCTGGAGCAGTACAATCAGCCGACGGTCGAAGAATAAGCATTCCACCGGCATGAGCCGGGATTTAAATAATTAACCAGGAGGATCATCATGAAGATCACATTAGATGAAAAAGCGGTCCGCTATATCCAGAAAGCCGGATTTGAGGACCTGACCGTTTATGTCAAAGGCTGCTCAGCCTGAGGCACCGGGGAACCGCAACCATTAGTTTTAATGGGAAAACCCGGAGAAGATATTGAAGACTACGACGTATACCCGACCAGCGGCATCAATGTCTATGTTCGGGTCGACGTACAGGCCGGAGACGATGGAATCCGAATCAAACATTCCAAGTTCCTGTTCAAGGAAAGCCTGATTGTCGAAGGAATCGTCTACTAGGAGACCGGCATTCTGTACGCCGTCGTTTCATCAGACCAACGCAGATTTGAAAAGACTGTCATCGGGACAGTCTTTTCGCTTCGAATGGACCATCGCAGATGATCCCGATGAAAGAGCTGACTGCCAGGAGAAAGCAGCCAGATTCCGGCCAATCGGAAGCAGCCAGATTCCCGCCAGGCGGAAGCAAGTATATTCGCCAGGCGGAAGAAAAAGATCGCTGCCAAGATTAAGCCATGAGATTGCCGTTAAATTAACAAACTGTTAACATGATTTTAAGTCTGCTTTATTGGTAGAACCGTATTGTTTAAGAAACATCCATGATGAACCAAATGTAGTCTGGGAAATCAATCCATTGGAGGGAATGAAGCAGAAATATTCCCGTCGATTGATCCGGATTAAGAGGAGAGATGAACATGCGCGAAGGGGAAATCACTGAGGCAATCGCAGCCTGCGATCAGGTACTGGACGGAATTGAGGCGGCGATGCATGATCTGAAAGGCGCTCAGAACTGGGGTATTTTTGATTTGCTGGGCGGAGGCTTCATCGTGAGTCTGGTCAAGCACGGACGGTTGAGCCGCGCCCAGCAGAGTCTGATGGAAGTGCAGTATAATCTGCGCACGCTCCAGAAAGAGCTGCGGGATGTGTCGGGAGCGATCGAGCTGTCCGTCAATCCCAACGGCATGAACATGCTGTTTGACATAGCTTTTGACAACATATTCTCAGATCTGATCACACAGAGCCGGATTCATGAAGTCCGGGCAGAGCTGACGGATCTGGAAGCCGATGTCCGGGCTTTGCGCCGGCGTCTGGGAGAAATTAAGCGCGCCATGTAGCATGTCGGGCAAATCGCCGCCGGAGAATCCGGAAAGTCAAAATATCGCTGCGAAATATCACATGTTCCGCAAAAAAAATGCTGTTGGCAAGTTTGATGGTCCGTGATATAATCGTATGGTACAAAATACACACATCCGCCTATTTTGAATTCTGGTGCAGAAATGTTCGATTGATAGATTCGGTGGATGGAGGAAAAAACCAGGAGGAAACAACATGTCAGTTATTTCAATGAAACAGCTCTTAGAAGCAGGTGTCCACTTCGGACATCAGACCAGAAGATGGAACCCCAAAATGGCTCCTTACATCTTTACCGAGCGGAACGGAATCTACATCATTGATCTCCAGAAGACCGTAAAGAAAGTCGAGGAAGCTTATAACTTCGTTCGTGACACCGCGGCTGAAGGCAAGGACATTCTCTTTGTCGGAACCAAGAAGCAGGCTCAGGAAGCGATCCAGGAAGAAGCAGAACGCGTTGGCATGCACTTTGTCAACAACCGCTGGTTGGGTGGAATGCTCACCAACTTCCAGACGATCAAATCCAGAATCAAGAGACTGGAAGAACTTCATGTCATGGAAGAAGACGGAACCATGGATGTTCTGCCCAAGAAGGAAGTAGCAGCCCTCTTGAATGAAATGGACAAACTGGAAAAGAATCTCGGCGGAATCCGCAACCTGGACATCAACAATGTTGGCGCAATGTTTGTTGTTGACCCCAGAAAGGAACGCATCGCCATTGCCGAAGCCCACACACTGGGAATTCCGGTCGTAGCCATCGTGGACACCAACTGTGATCCGGATGAAATCGACTATGTCATTCCTGGAAATGATGACGCCATCCGTGCGGTTAAGCTGATTGCTGCCAAGCTCAGCGACGCTGTCATCGAAGGCAGACAGGGAGAGCAGCTGGAAGCAGCTGCAGTCGAAAAGGCTGTTGCGGCGGAAGAAGTTGCTGTCGAAGAGACCGAAGCGTAGGAAACGTAGAAAGGGTCGATGGGTTTCCCATTGCCCTTTTCTTTTGAAACTTTCACATTCCCATCATTGACAAGGAGTGGAAGATGACTGCACACAAACAGATTACAATATTCGGATCGGATCTTTGACCCGGCTGCGAAGTCTTAAAGCATAAGCTGGAAGAAGCGGGAATCCGCTTCACCTATGCGTCCATCACGAATAATCTGGGGAACCTGAAAGCATTCCTGAAGTATCGGGAAAGTCTGGATATGTTCGACCGGGTGCGTGATGCCGGAGGCATTGGAATTCCTTTTGTTGTTGTCAACAAGGGAGAACAGTTCATGTTTGGAGATGACTTAAATCTGGAAGATTTAACATAATCCGGCAGGGGAAGCCCTGTTCGGGCTTAAATATGAAATGATCATTCGTTTCGGATCCGCTGATCCGAAAGGTGAACAGCCTTAAAGGCAAATCCAACTATATCAGGAGGAAAAATAATGATTACTGCTCAGATGGTAAAAGAATTAAGAGACAAGACCGGTGCCGGCATGATGGATTCCAAGAAGGCTCTGACACAGGCCGAAGGAAACATGGAGCGCGCCATTGAAATATTGAGAGAAAAGGGACTGGCTTCTGCTGCCAAGAAAGCCGGCCGGATCGCTGCTGACGGAGTCGTTGCAACCTATGTTTCTGAAGACATGAAACAGGGCGGCATGATTGAGTTCAACTGCGAAACAGACTTCGTTTCCCTGAATGAAGAATTTAAGACATTAGCCAATGATTTCGCCAAGATCGCTTCCACGACCAACGCGAAGACTGTGGAAGAATTCAAGGCGGAAGCTTACAATGGATCCACCGTTGGCGAAGCCATCACAGCTCTGATTGCCAAGATCGGCGAAAACATGGACCTGAGAAGATTCGTGAAATTCGACGCTCAGGACGGCGCGATTGCCAGCTACATCCACATGGGCGGCAAAATCGGTGTTCTCGTTCAGCTGAAATCCGAAAATGCCAACGAAGAGGTTCAGAAAGTGGCCAAGGACGTTGCCATGCACGTAGCTGCCACCAATCCGGCGTTCCTGTCCAAGGACCTGGTTGACCAGGAATCCCTGGAAAAAGAAAAGGAAATCTACCGGGTTCAGGCCAGAAACGAAGGCAAACCGGAAAATATCGTAGAAAAGATGGTCATGGGCCGTATTTCCAAATACTACAAGGAAGCCGTTCTTCTGGAGCAGCCCTTTGTTAAGAATCCCGATCTGTCTGTTTCCAAGTTCGTTGAAGGCGAAGCCAAGAACCTCGGTTCCATGGAAGTCGTTCGCTATGTCCGCTTTGAAAAGGGCGAAGGCATTGAAAAGAAGGAAGAAGACTTCGCTGCAGAAGTTGCAGCCCAGATGAACCAGGGCAAATGATGCGCCGACCCCTTAGCCTGGCTTAAGGGACAAGGTTTAGTCTAGGAAACCGAAAACCAATGATGAGAAAGCTCATAAGGGCTGATCGATATAAGCAAAATGGTGCAACGACCGGAGCGGTCTTTGCACCATTTTTATGGAACGGCACCAGCGACAGCGGCGCTCTCCGGTTCAGCGGCGAGAAAAACAGTTAAAAGCTTCGAGTCTAAACGGAGAGTGTGGTAAAATGAATACAGTCTATGACATTGCGGAGGAAACAAACAATTGGAAGAAAATACGAATCGCAAATATAAGCGCGTCATGCTGAAACTGTCCGGAGAAGCTCTGGCCGGAACGAATGGGTACGGCATCGACTTTGAGGTCGCTTTACGGATTTCCCGGGAAATTAAGGAACTGGTGGACATGGGCGTGGAAGTCGGCGCCGTCATCGGAGCCGGCAACATCTGGCGGGGACGTCAGGGCGGCGGCATGGATCGGACCACAGCGGACTACATGGGCATGCTGGCCACCTGCATCAATGCCCTGGCGCTGCAGAATTCCCTGGAGGACATCGGAGTCGAGACCCGGGTTCAGTCTGCCATTGAAATGCGGGAGATCTGCGAACCCTACATCCGCCGGCGGGCGATGCGGCATCTGGAAAAGGGCCGGGTCGTGATCTTCGCGGCCGGTTCAGGCAATCCGTATTTCTCCACCGATACAGCGGCGGCTCTGCGCGCGGCGGAAATTGAAGCCGAAGCGATTCTGTTTGCCAAGAAAGTCGATGGAGTCTATGACAAGGATCCCAATCTGTATGCCGACGCAGTCAAATACAACACCCTGACCTATCAGCAAGTGCTGGAACAGGGCTTGAAGGCCATGGATTCACCGGCCATGGCTCTGTGCAAGGACAACAATATTCCCATCATCGTATTTTCACTGGATGAACCAGGCAATATCAAACGCGCCATAGCCGGCGAAAACATCGGAACCATTATTTCATAGGAGGTATTTTCTACTCATGATCAAGGACATTTACAAAAAAGCGGAAGAGAAAATGAACAAGACCCTGCATAACCTGGAGGCGGAGCTGGACACGCTGAAAGCGGGCCGTGCCAATCCTCACATGCTGGATCGGGTCGAAGTGGATTACTATGGCTCCATGATGCCGATCAATCAGGTCGGAAACATCACGGTCCCGGAGCCGAGAATGCTGTGCATTACTCCCTGGGAGAAACCGATGCTGAAAGTCATCGAAAAGGCAATCCAGAAATCCGAGCTCGGCATCAATCCGGTCAATGACGGAACCATGATCCGGCTGGTCGTGCCGGAACTGACGGAAGAAACCAGAAAGAATCTGGTCAAGCAGGTCAAGAAGTACGGCGAGGAAAGCAAGGTAGCGATCCGCTCCATCCGCCGTGACGCCAATGACAAGATCAAGAACCTCAAGAAAGAGGACGTTCCGGAAGATGAGATCAAAAAGGGCGAAGAAGACATGCAGAAGCTGACAGACCAGTTCATCGTCAAAGTCGATAAGGCCCTTGAAACGAAAGAAAAAGAAGTAATGACCATCTAGGAGGAAAACATGGTGTCAGAAGCAGCCAATGCCGGGCAGGAACTGGATTTATCCCGAATTCCCGCGCACATCGGGATCATTATGGATGGGAACGGCCGTTGGGCCAAAGCCCGGAATCTGCCTCGCTCCATGGGTCATAAGGCCGGCGTTGAAACGATCCGCAGCATCGTCAGAGAGTGCAATCGCCTGGGCGTGAAATATCTGACCCTGTATGCCTTTTCCACCGAAAACTGGAAGCGGCCTGAGGCCGAGGTCGGTTTTCTCATGGATCTGTTGGTGCGCTATCTGCGCAGTGAGTTCCAGGAACTGCATGAAAACAACGTCATCATTGACTCCATCGGCGACATCGAGGCCCTGCCGGCCAAATGCCGGCAGGAGCTCGAATCCGCCTATGAGCGGACTCGCTCTAACACCGGAGTCCACATGTACCTGGCTTTGAATTACGGCGGACAGCGTGAAATCGTCAAAGCCGTCCAGAAAGCCATGGCTGATGTCCAGGCCGGAATACTGAAGCCGGAAGACCTGACCGAATCGACTTTCTCCCGGTATCTGTATGCCGGGGCAATCCCGGAACCGGATCTGATCATCCGCCCCTCCGGCGAGCTGCGGCTGTCCAATTTCATGCTCTACCAGTCAGCTTATTCCGAATTCTGGTTTTCACAGATTAACTGGCCTGATTTTACACCGGCTGACCTGCGTCAGGCCATCGCGGATTGTCAGAAGCGCGATCGGCGCTTTGGAGGGGTGAACAGTGAAGGATAAATTTGATGATGTTCGCCAGCCATTGCAGGATAACCGGTATTTTGGCGCTCTGCTGCTCCTGCCGATCCTGATCGCCTTCATTGTGGGAGGGATCTGGCTCAAGGTTGTTGTTGTCCTGATGGGACTGCGCGCCCTGTATGAATTCTATGAAGTAGTCAAGCAGAAAGGCCTCCGGCCGATTCAGGTTGCCGGCTACAGCTTTGCCCTGATCCAGTTTGCCCTGTTCTTTTTCGGCCGCACCGAGCTGAAGGTGCTTTCCGTCATTATCCTGTTTCTGACGGTGGCCGCCCTGATCATCTCGGTGTTCCGCAAGGACTGCAACTTCATGGATGCAGCCGTCACCGTCATGGGCTTTATTTATACCATTGCCTTTTTCTCGCTGATCCTGCTGATCTACGAGATGCCCGGAGGCAGGCACTATGTCTTCGCCATCTTTACCATCGCCTGGGTTTGCGATACGGCAGCCTACTTCACCGGCCGCTTCTTCGGCAAGCGGAAGCTGATTCCGGAAGTCTCCCCGAAAAAGACGGTGGAGGGTGCGCTGGGCGGACTGGCAGGCGGTGCACTGGGTACCATGATCTATGGCTGGATCGTTCTTCTAACCGGCCAGCCTGTGATGAATCCGCTCCATTTTCTGGTGATGGGCTTCATCGGATCCTTCTTCTCCCAGATCGGCGACCTGATCGCGTCCTCCATCAAGCGGGACTGCGGGGTCAAGGATTATCCCAAGCTGATCCCGGGACACGGCGGCATATTGGACCGGTTCGATTCCGTCCTTCTGGCAGCTGTTTCGGTCTTCCTGTATCTGACCATCATCTTTGGCCATTAGAATCCAAAGCCTGACTAAGGCGTAAAGCAGGAAAGAGCTCTTCCGTTCCGGAGGAGCTCCTATTTTTTTATCAGTAATGGCCTGGGAAGTTTACATCATGATAAGCAGAACTTAAAACTATCATCTAATAATCTTGAATTGCTTTACCTCTTCTTGACTAATATGCTGAAATTATTCATAGTAATATATGACTGTTATTCAAAGTTATAAGCGAATAATTTAACGCGGAGTTTGACTTATATAAATGATAGAATTAACTGACGTTTACCTTATGAGGTTTTTTAGGGGGGATGGTCATTGGCTTCCAATAAAATGATGATTAAGGAATTAGAAGCTTTACGGGTAAGATTAAAATCTGAGTCTAAAAATGAACAAGGCCGAAGGCAAATTATTTGCAGTGATGAAGCACTACAGCAGATCATTGAATTGAAACCTAAGAAATTGAGTGATTTTAAAGGGGTCCCAGGAGTGGGTCCAACTTTTATTGAAAAATATGGCGAGGAATTTTTGAAGGTGATCTCCTACTATGATGAAAGTTCAGCTGATTTAAACATCACTATGGAGCCTCAGGTTGAGGAAACGCTAAGAGAACTGGAGAAGAAATTGGTCAGTCTTAACCGGAGAAATCGGTTGCTGTACCTTCCCAAACTGACAAATAAATATGCATTTGACCTTTTTGAATCAACTGGCTCCAGGGCAATCAGCTTAATATTTGGGAATGATAAATTTATCGATATTGATACTGTGAAACATAAACGGATCATACATCTTCTTCGGGAAACGAATAAAGATATGCGGGATAAAGGGCAGAACGATCTCTATATCGGATATCCGTTTGTGATTGGTCGGCTGGCTGGAGAGAACTTCGATGTCAGAGCGCCGCTGGTTTTATTCCCCGTATCAGAAGAGAGAACTTCGACTAATGTAAGAATTTCATTGGATGAATCCAGGGATGTCCTTTATAATAACACCCTGATTTTGGCGAATCAAAAGTTCAGCGGTCTGAGCAGACCGCTCCCTACAGATTCCTTGGATCAGTTCTTGGAACAGTCATTTCTCGAGTCAGTTCTGTCATTTTATGAAGAAAATGATTTGAAGATCCAAAACAGGGGCGAAACAATCGGGGGGTTTAAGGAATATAAAGCCGAGGAGTTCCCCAGTTATCTTTGTGGTGAACTATTTGTTGAGCCTGTTATTATTCTTGGGAAATTTTCTGTATGCTCCAATTCAATTCAAATCGATTTTGAAAAACTTTTGGAAGAGAAAAAAATGAACGCTCTCCTGACGGATCTGTTAAATCCCTCCCAAAATACCGATTTCTACTCAGATAAATACGTCGGAGAATCCGAAGTACTTATAAAAGATAGACCACTGGTCATTTCTGAGAAAAAAATAAACTATATCAATGATCTGGACAGTTCCCAAGAGAATGTGTTGGCGGCGATTGACAAACTGGATAAACTAGTTGTTCAAGGCCCTCCGGGGACGGGAAAATCGCAGACCATAAGCAGCCTGATTGCAGATTTCGTCAGCCGTGATCAGAATGTTCTGATGGTTTCTGAAAAGCGGACCGCTTTGGATGTAGTATATTCTCGACTGGGTCATTTATCTCAATTTGCTTTGTTAATTGATGATGTAGGCGATAAAGAGGGATTCTATAACCAGCTGTCCAGTTTGATCTCGGCCAGTAAACCAACGCAGCCAGATGAGTATGAGATGGAACTGCTCGCAGCTGAGATAGACTCACTTATTGCAAGACTTGAAGCCATTACTCAAGCGATGTACACGGTCGGTGATTTTGGCGTCGCGCCATATAAACTATATCAGCGCAACCAACGAATCGATTTATCTGATCAAGGCAAAGTGGAGCAGCTGACCAAATTCGAAGAATGCATTTGTCCCGATCTGCTGGGCATAAAATATCAACCACTTTCAAAACTTCATGAGGATTTTCAGAACCAGCATTTCTCAACTCAACTTGATCGATATCGTAACATTGAAAAAACTTTTCCTTGGTTAGAAAAGACAAAGTCAAATTTGAGTGATTACGAAGCTCGACGATTTCTTGAGGATTTGAAAAAGCTAAAGATGGATATTCAAGAGTGGCAAAACAGGAATTTTATTTCCAAGTTTCTCACGAAAAACTCGCTGATTGGCAAATCCTTTATTGACTGCTTCAATATGGAACCCAAATTAGTTCGTGATCTGATAATTCAAGAGATCGATGATATCATTGAAGGCTTTTCGAATTATGTATCATATCAGGAATTAAAGACATTATATGATAAGCTGACACCCGATGAACGGGTTTACTTGGACAGTTTGATAAAAGCGAAGGAATACTCTGATGGGTCTCTGATCAAGGCGAACGATGTCCTGTATAATCATTTGCTTTATAAACACATAAGCTATTTTGAACAGAATCATCGAAACATCTTTCAGGAAATATCTGATTTCGAGTCAATATTTAGAAAGATCAGCCAGTTGATCAATCAAAAGAAGGAGTACACGCGGAGACTTCTGAGCAATCGCCTGGCAAAGGGAGCTTACTCGCTGAATACTACCAAGCGCCGGGGCGAAATACAGCGAGTTCTTGATAGCCGGCGCAAATGGAGTGTTAATAAATTCATTCACAAATTTGATTTTGAACTGTTTAACAGTGTGAAAATTTGGCTTATGACGCCGGAAGCCGTCTCTGAAATAATTCCGATGCAATCCGGAATATTTGATCTGGTGATCTTCGATGAAGCCTCTCAAATGTATGTTGAAAAAGGAATACCGGCGATTCATCGGGCAAAAAAAGTAGTCATTGCGGGAGATCACAAGCAATTACGACCATCCAGTCTGGGTAGCGGAAGGATCTCCACTGATGAGGACGATCTCGAAGAAGCTGAGGAACTCCCTGCTGCCCTGGAAGAAGAGAGTTTGCTGGATTTGGCCAGATTCAAATATGACGATATCATGCTGAACTTCCATTACCGTTCGAAATATGAAGAATTGATTGCTTTTTCCAATTATGCATTTTATAAAGGGCGACTGTATGTATCCCCCAACTTCAGCGTGGCAGATAAGCCGCCAATCGAGGTTCATCAGATGGAAGAGGCAATGTGGATCAACCGGACGAATCGGGCGGAAGGTCTATATGTCGTGAAATTGCTTAAGCAATTTTTCGAAGAAAGAGCCGGAGAGGAAACGGTGGGGATAATTACATTCAACAGCAGTCAGCGAGATTTGATAGAAGACTTGATTGATGAAGCGTGTGCCGTGAATCCATCATTCTCAGCTGCGGTTTTGGTTGAGCAGTCTCGAAAAAAGAATGGAGAGGATATCGGATTATTTGTTAAAAATATTGAAAGTGTTCAAGGCGATGAACGCGATGTCATTATCTTCTCGGTTGGGTATGCCAAGAATGAAAATGGCCGGCTAGTCCGAAATTTTGGCTGGCTGAATCAGAAAGGCGGGGAAAACCGCTTGAATGTTGCGATCAGCCGAGCCAGAGAAAAGATTCATATCGTTACATCATTCCATCCCAAAGAACTTCAGGTAGAGGATGCTAAAAACGATGGACCGCGTTTATTAAAAAAATATTTGGAGTATGCATATGCTGTAAGCAGCGGCGACAGCAACGGTGCTAAAATGATTTTGCAATCGCTTGGCGATCAGGCGGCGGCTGAAACCCAGTCGTTTGACAGCCACTTTGAGAATCTGGTATACGATGCCTTGACCTCACAGGGACTTGAAGTAGCCACTCAAGTAGGAATTGGAGGCTATCGGATCGATCTGGCGATCAAGCAAGGGGGCGAATATGTGTTGGGGATCGAGTGTGATGGGCGGCTGTATCATAGCTCAAAGACGGCTCGTGAAAGGGATTATCATCGCCAGAAGTATCTTGAGTCCAGAGGCTGGAGGATCCATCGAATTTGGAGTTCCAACTGGTGGAAGGATCCGAATCGAGAAGTCCAAAAAATTATGAACGTCGTAAAAGGAATGACCTAAGTATCATCGAAAGACATTTCAGCTGTCATTGTGTTGAGATGTCTTTTTGTCTTTCCAACCTCGGAGCCAGGATGAGATCTAGCTATGTGACTACTGCGATGTCAGGCTTCTCTTTAGGCGGTTAACCGATGAAACTGTGCGTTCAATCAATAAACTTTGTTATAATGAAGTATGCTGCTGCTGAGATTCGTAAGGTACTGCCTTTTCATCATCCGGCGGCGAAGCATTGCGCCACTGAACCGAATCTGGAGCTATGCCGGATTCAGGAAATATCAGGCTGAAGAAGGATATTAAAATGGAACTTAGTGTTAATAAAAATCAAAATACAGCGGGGGGTAAGGCTGACTCAACCGATTCAGCCTTGGCCGAAAACCGGACGAGTGCGGCACCTTCGATCAGAAAGCGGATCATCCTGCTGGGAGCGACGGGATCCATCGGCCGCCAGACCCTGGATGTTATCCGGCAGAGTCCTCACCTGCAACTGGTGGGTGCTTCGGTTCATTCGAATGTGGCCAGCCTGGCCCAGCTGATTGAAGAATTTGACCTGACTTTGGTTTGCATTACGGATGAGACGGCCGCCCGGGGCTTTTCCCGGGAAGGGGTCAGGGTGCTGGTCGGCGCCCCGGGCATGGAGGAACTGGCCCGGCAGGACTGCGACATCGTTCTGACGTCGGTGGTAGGGCTGGCGGGGCTGAAGGCCACGGTGGCGGCCATTGAGACAGGACATGATATTGCCCTGGCCAATAAGGAGACGCTGGTGGGGGCAGGATCTCTCGTTATGGATCTGGCGCGCCGCCATGGCGTCCGGATCTATCCGGTGGATTCGGAGCACTCCGCCATTTTCCAGAGTCTGCAGGGCTATCAGACCAGCGACATCAACCGCATCATTCTGACCGCCTCCGGCGGGCCGTTCCGCGGAAAAAGCCGCCAGGACCTGGAGGCTGTGACTGTGGAAGACGCCCTGAAGCATCCCAACTGGAGCATGGGCCGTAAAATTACCGTGGATTCCGCCACGCTGATGAACAAGGGGCTGGAGGTCATCGAAGCCCGCTGGCTGTTCGATGTGGCTCCGGAGCAGATCATCGTCCATGTTCACCCCGAAAGTATCCTGCATTCCGGGGTGGAGTTCAAAGACCACTCCGTCATAGCCCAGCTGGGCAACCCGGATATGCGGCTGCCGATCCAGTATGCCCTGAATTATCCGGAACGGCGGGAGGCAGTAACCCCGCCGCTGGATCTGTTCGCCGTGGGACGACTGACCTTTGAAAAGCCGGACCGCCAGACCTTCCGCTGCCTGGAGCTGGCCTATCGCGCGCTGAAACTGGACGGATACTATCCGCTGATTGTCAATACCGCCGATGAAGTGGCGGTGGAACTCTTCCTGACCGGAGACATCGGATTCCTGGAAATCGCCGAACTCATTGAGTTCGCCATGGAGCGCTTCGGCCGGTCCGGGGAACTGACTCTGGACGGCGTGGTGGAGCTGGATGCGATGTTGCGCCGTGATCTGGCCCAAATGTATCGAAATCGATAATTCGGTCCGTTTTTCACTTCATTTTAACCTGATGTGTCATAATATAGGGTGAATAAGACCATCCGGATCCGGTTCGCCTGACGAACCGTCCGAATCTACAACATTAGGAGAAACAAATTATATGAGTATTATCCTCGCGATCCTGGGCTTCGGTTTTTTAGTCCTGGTCCATGAATTCGGCCATTTTATCGTCGCCCGCCTGAACGGGGTCACCGTGGAGGAGTTCGCCATCGGCATGGGGCCGTCCCTGATTTCCCGCAAGGGAAAAAACGGCACCGTCTGGTCCATCAAAGCGCTGCCCATTGGCGGCATGTGCCAGATGAAAGGGGAAGACACCGGAGAAGAAGACGGCTCCTCCGATTCCTTCCAGTCCAAGCACCCGCTGCGGCGCATGAGCATTATTTTTGCCGGACCGCTCATGAACCTGATCACCGGCTTCCTGTTCTTTACCATTCTGGCCCAGAGCCTGGGCTTCCAGACTAACGTGGTAGAAAAAGTTCTCCCGGATTCACCCGCTGCCGCCATCGGCCTTCAGCCCGGCGATGCCATTGTCGAAGTCAACGGCAACAAGGTGACGACGTTCAATGATGTCATTACCTATATGGCCGTCGCGGAAGGGGCTCCGACCAAAATCAAGGTCAGCCGCGACAATGTGGTGTCTGAATATGATATTGTCCCGAAACAGACGGAAACCGGCCAGTATCTCATTGGCTTCCAGTCGCAGGTCGAAACGCAGCCGAATCTGGGTCAGTCCTTCCGCCAGGGACTGGTGGAGGCTTCGGCCATGATCCGTCAGACCTACTTTTCCCTGAAGCTGCTCTTCACCGGCCAGGTCGGCGTGGATCAGATGGGCGGACCGGTGGCGATCCTGGGCATGGCATCCGAGGTGGCCAAGGTCAATTTCCTGAGCTTCCTGCGCTTTCTGGGCTTTTTGTCCATCAACCTGGCCATCTTCAACCTGCTGCCGTTCCCGGCACTGGATGGCGGCTGGCTGGTGATTCTGTTCGTTGAACTGATCACCCGGCGCAAAATTCCGGAAAAATTCATGACCGGCTGGAATATGGCGGGTTTCACCATTCTCATGCTGTTCATGCTGTTTATTACATTCAAGGATATATTCTTCCCCATCGCCTATTAAGAGGGGATCACGGAAGACAAACGAGGAAATCTATGATTACACGAAATAAAACCAGACAAGTGAAAATCGGCAATATTTCAATTGGGGGCAATGCCCCCATTGCTGTTCAATCCATGTGCAACACCGATCCCCGGAACGTGGAGGCGTCGCTGGCCCAGATTCGCGCCCTGCGCACCGCCGGCTGCGACATCGTCCGGCTGGCCGTGCCGGATCTGGCGGCGGCTGACGCGCTGAAAGAAATCACAGCCGGCGTGGACATGCCCATGGTGGCGGACATCCACTTCGATTACCGCCTGGCTCTGCGCGCCATTGAAAACGGCATTGCCAAGCTGCGCATCAATCCCGGTAACATCGGCTCCCGCGACAAAGTGGAGCTGGTGGCGCGCGCCTGCCAGGACCGGGGCATTCCGATCCGGATCGGCGTCAACTCGGGCTCTTTGGAGAAGGATCTGCTGGAGACGTACGGCGGTCCCGTACCGGAGGCTCTGGTCGCATCCGCCCTGCGCCACGCGGCCATTCTGGATGAAGTCAATTTCCATGATGTCATCATTTCCATCAAGTCCTCCAATGTCCTGCGCACGATTGAAGCCTACCGGCTGCTGGCGCAGAAGACCGACCTGCCGCTGCACATCGGCGTGACCGAGGCCGGCACCCTGTGGCGAGGCACCATTAAAAGCGCCGTCGGCATTGGCACGCTGCTGGCCGAGGGCATCGGCGACACGCTGCGGGTGTCACTGACCGGAGATCCGGTGGAAGAAATCAAGGTGGGGCGGGAGATCCTGAAGTCCCTGGGTCATCTGAAGGAAGGTATCGAGTTTGTGTCCTGTCCGACCTGCGGCCGCACCGAAATTGACCTCATCGGCATTGCCAATGAAGTGGAAAAGCGCCTGGAAGGCTTGGATAAGGAAATTAAGGTGGCCGTCATGGGCTGTGTTGTCAACGGACCGGGCGAGGCCCGGGATGCCGACATCGGTATTGCCGGCGGCAAAGGGGTCGGCATGATCTTCAAGAAGGGACTGATTGTCCGCCGGGTGAAGGAAGAAGAGCTGGTGGAGGCCCTGATGGCCGAAATCGAGAACATGTAAGCGGGAGCAGGTTATGGAATTTCGAAAAGTACTGGAGCATAAGCTCCAGGGTCGGCTCAGGGAAGAACACCTGAGGGTGCTGAAAGTGGAATACCTGAAAAAACACTGTCGGCTCCGCATTTTCTGCGTGGCCGACGGACCGCTGTGCATCGAAGATGAGGAATGCATCGGCCATGTCACCGATGAGATTCTGGGCGGTCAGGTCATTAAGGACATATCCGTCATGCGCCGCAACGGAGATGTGCTCGATACCGAGGAAGCGATCCGGGGATTTCTGGCGGAAATTTTCCGCAAAGATCCCATTGCCATGAATTTTTTCCGGGATGCCCGCCTCGAGCGCAGTGAGAATGAGCTCAGCTTTGCCCACTCCAACCCGGTTCTGGTCAATCATCTCCAGCGCAAGGGCACCGTGGAACTGATTGAGGAGTTCCTGCGGGAAATCTACGATATGACCTGCCAGATCCGGCTGGTCTACGATGCCCAGGCGATTCCGGCTCAGATTGCGCTGGAAGAGATCCCGCAGCCGGGACCCGCGCCGGCGGTGTTTGCGCCGGAATCCTCTGTGCCAAAACCTGCTCCGCCCAAGCCCGCTCCGCCGCCGAAACCGGCCGGGGATGATCCCGTTCTTTACGGCAAGCTGTTTCGGGATGAACCGATTCCCATCGCCGACGTGGCGGAGGGCATGTACAGCGTGACTGTGGCCGGACAGATATTCAAGCTGGAGGAGAAGGAGCTGCGTACCGGCAAGATTCTCCTGACGATTTATCTGACGGACTCGACCTCCAGTATCATCTGCAAGCTGTTCGCCAAGGACAAGGATGAAGTCCCGCCGATCAAGGCCGGGATGCATGTCATGATCAAAGGCAAGACCGAAGTGGATCTGTACATGAAGGAAATGACGGTGCGGGTGGCGCATTGCCTGCGCCTGGAAGCGCCCGTTATTATCGATGACGCCCCGGTGCGCCGGGTGGAACTGCATGCCCATACCACCATGAGCACCATGGACGGCATGGTGTCCGCCGGTGATCTGGTGCGCCAGGCCATCCAGTGGGGCCATGAGGCCATCGCCATAACAGACCATGGCGTGGTGCAGGCCTTCCCCGAAGCCATGGAAGCGGCCGGCAGCAAAATCAAAGTGCTGTACGGTATGGAAGCCTATGTGGTGGATGACCTGACGGGGATCTGCACCTCACAGGTCAATGTGCCCTTTGATGGGGAGTACGTCGTCTTTGACATTGAAACCACCGGTTTTTCCCATGTCAACGACCGGATCATCGAAATCGGCGCGGCCAAGGTCCGCGAGGGCCGCGTGGTCGAGCGTTTCTCCGCCTTTGTCGATCCGCAGCGACCGCTGCCGGCCAAGATCATTGAGCTGACCGGCATCACGGATTCCATGGCGCGGGGACAGAAAACCATTGATCAGGTACTGCCGGAATTTCTGGCGTTCTGCGGCAGCTCCGTCCTGGTCGCTCACAATGCGAACTTTGACATGGGCTTTATCCGCAAGAACGCGAAGGATCTGGGACTGCCCTTTGACAATGCCCAGCTCGATACCGTCACCCTGGCGCGCTATCTCTATCCGGAACTGAAGCGCCATCGGCTCGATACCATTGCCAAATACCTCAACATCTTCATGGGCAGCCACCACCGGGCCGTCGATGATGCCGAAACCACCGCCAACATTCTGCTTCGTTCCTTCGAGAACCTGACAAAGAACGGCATCACGGATACAGCCGGTCTCAACGCCGACTATCTGTCGCGGGTGGATATTACCAAGCAGATGCCGGATCATGTCATCATTCTGGCCAAAAATCAGAAGGGCCTCAAGACCCTGTATGAACTGGTCTCAAAGTCGCATCTGGAGCACTTTCAGCGCAATCCCAGGCTGCCCAAGAGCCTGCTGGCTGCCAGCCGTGAAAATCTGATCCTTGGCTCAGCCTGTACCAACTCCGAGCTGTACCGGGCCATCCTGGGCGGCCGGCGGCCGGATATCATCACCTCGCTGGCTGATTTCTACGATTATCTGGAGATTCAGCCGGTGAGCAATCACGCCCATCTGCTGGTCGAGGACCGCTGCCATGTCGAGCAGCTCAAGGACATCAACCGGCGGATCGTCAAGCTGGGCAAAGCCCTGGGCAAGCCGGTGGTGGCCACCGGCGACGTCCATATGATGCGGCCGGAGGATGCGGTGTTCCGCCACGTTCTGACGTACTGCCAGGGCTTTGCCGGTGCCGGGGAGAATTCGACGCCCATGCCGTTCCGGACCACGGACGAGATGCTGCGTGAGTTTGATTACCTGGGCGGCGCGCTGGCCCGGGAAGTGGTCATCGACAATACCCGGCGGATCGCGGCCATGGTGGAGCCGATCCTGCCCATTCCCAAGGAAACCTTCCCGCCCAAGATGGAAGGGGCCGAGGAAGATGTGCGCAGCATGACGCTGGATAAGGCGTATGCCATTTACGGCAATCCGCTGCCGGACATCGTTCAGGCGCGGGTGGACCGCGAGCTGAAATCCATCATCGGCAACGGCTATGCCGTGCTCTATCTGGTCGCACACAAGCTGGTCAAAAAGAGCCTCAGCGACGGCTATCTGGTCGGCTCGCGCGGTTCGGTCGGCTCGTCTCTGGTAGCGACCCTGATGGACATCACCGAGGTGAACGGTCTGCCACCGCACTATGTCTGCCCGCACTGCAAACATTCGGAGTTCTTTACCGACGGTTCGGTGTCTTCCGGCGTCGATCTGCCGGCCAAGCGCTGTCCGGCCTGCCATACCGAATACATCCGGGAAGGTCATGACATTCCCTTTGAGACCTTCCTCGGCTTTGAGGGAGACAAGGAGCCGGACATCGATCTGAACTTCTCCGGCGACAACCAGGCCTCCATTCATAAATACTGCGAAGTGCTGTTCGGCGAGGGCTTTACCTTCCGGGCCGGCACCATTACGACGGTGGCGGAAAAGACTGCCATGGGCTACGTCCGAAAATTCCTGGAAGAGAAGAACCTGTCCATGACCCGAGCGGAAATGGAACGCCTGGCCGCGGGCTGCACGGGCATCAAGCGCTCCACCGGCCAGCATCCCGGCGGCATCATGGTCGTACCGGCTGACAACGACATTCATAATTTCTGTCCGGTGCAGCGTCCGGCCGATGACACCAGCACCGACATCATTACCACCCACTTTGACTATCACTCGATCTCGGGCCGGCTGCTCAAGCTCGACATCCTGGGCCATGACGACCCGACGGTGCTGCGCATGCTGCAGGACATCACGGGGATTGACCCCAAGAGCCTGCCGCTGACGGATCCCAAAGTGCTGGGCCTGTTTCGCTCCACGGAAACGCTGGGCGTGGATCCGGAAGCGCTGGGTTCTCCGGTGGGCACCATCGGCGTGCCTGAGTTTGGCACCCGCTTTGTCCGGCAGATGCTGATGGACACCAAGCCCAAGTCCTTTGCCGACCTGGTCCGGGTCTCAGGTCTGTCCCACGGTACCGATGTCTGGCTGAACAACGCCCAGTACTACATCAAAAACGGCGATACCGACCTGGAAGGCTGCATTTCGCTGCGCGACAACATTATGCTCTACCTGATCCAGTGCGGCCTGCCCTCAAAGGATGCCTTCTTCATCACCGAACGCGTGCGCAAGGGCAAGGGCCTCAAACCCGAAGAGGAAGCTCAGATGCGGCAGTACAAGGTGCCGGAGTGGTACATCGAGTCCTGCAAGAAGATCAAGTACATGTTCCCCAAGGGGCATGCCGTGGCCTATGTCACCATGGCGGTGCGAATCGCCTGGTACAAGGTCTACTATCCGCTCCATTACTACGCCACGTTCTTCTCGGTGCGGGCCAAGGACTTTGACGCGGAAGTCGTGCTCAAGGGCCAGGCCTCCGTCAAGACGAAGCTCGATGAGATCGCCGCCATGGGCAACGAGGCGACGCCCAAGGATCAGAATCTGGCGGCCACCCTGGAGCTGGTCTACGAAATGTTCCTGCGCGGCTATGATTTTGCGCCGGTGGACATTTACAAGAGCCACGGCTCGAAATTCATCGTGGCGGACAACCGCCTGATCCCGCCGTTCTCGGCGGTCAACGGCATCGGCGAAAACGCCGGTCTGGCCATCTATGAGGAAGCTCAGAAGGGGGAGTTCTTCTCCAAGGAGGACTTCAAGAACCGGACCCGTTCCACCCGCACCGTCATGGAAGCCCTGGAACGCCTGGGCTGTCTGAACGAACTGGGAGATACCAACCAGATTTCATTTTTCGGCTAAAACCCGGACCGGACAGACTCCGGCCCAGGCGGCGGCATTTCTGGCGGAGAGGGACCATCCGCCCTCGGGTGTGAACGGCCAGTTGAAAAACTAACTTCCAGTTTGCAGAAGTTATTTCCAGATTTTCAGAATCAAACTGATTCTCTCCTGGTCTTGTCTTTTAAAAATGAAGTTCAGAATGAACTTTGTTCACCAAAGCTGTACAATTATGGTGATCGGTACCCATTTCGTTTCATTTTTGGCAATGGCAATCCGAGGGTCAAATTTGTCCGATTTTTTGCAGGAGTAAATTCGACCCCTCGCGCCGTCGATATTTCCCGAAGCGATGGTGCCTCCGGTCAGACTATTTCTTAAGCAGTGTTGGGCGCAACGTGATATCAGCTGGTGGTATCTTCTTTGCACCCAACGCTGTTAGGAGTTCCTCCCCATACAGTGCTGCAAAGACTTCATAAGGCGACTTGTTCCCCAGATCCTTGCGGCTATAGGAATTGATATGACTCATCATCAAGTCAATATCAGCCTGAGTCAGACCATCCATAGACGTTCCTTTGGGGATGATTCGCCGCAAGAACGCATGGTTATTCTCTCCAGGTCCCCTTTGGTAAGGAGCTCTTGGTTTGCAGTAAAACACTCGGGTTCGAGACAACCCTTGCGCATTTGTTTCGATGCGGTAAGGATTACTGAACTCACTGCCGTTGTCAGAGAGCAGCACGGGGAACATTCGCTGAAACGCCTCCAGGCCCCAGATTTTCTCCAAGTAATCGAAGATATCGATCACGGACTGGGAGGTATTGGCATCACGAATAAATGCCAGCATTAACTTGGGTGTTTCAAAGTGGATCGTCAGTAATACTTTGCCCCCTTTGGTGCCTTCCACCGAGTCCATTTCACTGATGAGGATGTCCGGATTTTCCGCAAGGAAGACCAGATAATCGTCATAGGTACGAGCTTCCCGACATTTGAGGTCGACCAGGTATCCCTGTTTCAAGGGTTTGCGAAACCCCATTCGAACTTTTCGTGGCATATCAATATTACGTGCGCTGAAGATGCCTAAATCCATCCAGGTGTAGAGGGTTCGCTCATTCTGCATAATCGTGTCCCGGTTATGGATACAGATATGGTGTAACGATTGACCTTTTCGCAGAAGGGGACTGATAATGGCATCCAGCCGAAGTGCTTCTTGTTCAGTCAGTTGGATACCCTTACGCGATTGAGAGAGGACAGTTTCGTATTCGGCCTGGGCTGATTTGGCATCGTAGAGGCGCTTTTCCAATGTGCATTTGGTCTTTGTTTTACACCCGTTGCAGACATAAGGCGGGTTTGACAGTTTGGCGCAAATGTATCCCTTGTAGTCAGGGCATTTAATCCGACATTTGTGGACATTGCAGTATTTGCAGTACGCTCGACATTTTTATCCTGACATAGATGCTGAGCAGCGCATTCTTTGGCGTAGAGGCAGTCGTTGAACACTTTGCCGTGGCTACCAATCTTGACAAAGCGCAGGTGATTCCTGATCTCCTTGGAGATTGTGGAAGGATCCTTGTGAAGTTCGCGAGCAATCTGACGGAAGGATATCGATTCTAACAATAGGGCTTGGATCTTCAACCGTTCATCAAAAATCAGATGAGTGTACTTAGCCATTTTTCTTACCTCCAAAAGAGGAGGCACCATCAACTTCATCCTAAATCTTTGAATAAGTAAGTTCCATCTCGACTTTTGCACAAGTAACTTCTATACAACGGACAGTGAGCCATGGAATTTACTTTTTCAATTAAGGCTCGGGTGTGAACTTTGGGGGAAGCAGTCGGATTCATTGATATTACATCTGATTTGTGGTATAGTATTCGTACTGAGAATAAGGTACTTAGGAGTGGGTCAAGGGACCCGCTCCTATTTGTTGAAACAGGAAATTTTTATTGATCAAAGGAGGTCGTCATGGAAGAAAAGCTCAACGTGATTCAGGAAATGACCGAACAAAGCATCAGGGAGCTGGGCTACTGGCTGTATCATCTGGAATTCGCAACGGAAGAGGGCGAGAACTATCTGCGCTTCTTCATTGAGAATCCGTCCGGGGAGCCGATTACGCTGGATGACTGTGAAAAGGTATCACGGCGCGTCTCCGTTCTGATTGATGAGAAGGATCCCATTGAAAGCGCTTATTTTCTGGAGGTCTCTTCCCCGGGTCTGTTCCGGCAGCTCTATACCCTGGAGCATGCGGCGAAAGCGGTGGGAGAACGGGTTCGGGTCCGCCTGGCGGACAGTGAGAAAGGCAAGAAGAATTTTCTGGGAATCCTGACTGCCCTGGAAGGGGACCAGCTGGTGCTGGAAGTCGAGGGAAAGCAGGAACGCATTGATTGGAACGGGGTCCGGCTGATCCATCTGGAACCCGAGGTATAAGGAGGATAGAAAAAAACAAATTGAAGCAGAGTAAGAAAAACAAGGATGAAATCATCCAGGCGATGAAAGACATATCCAGACTGAAGGGGATAGATGAGGATCTTCTCTTCACCGCTCTGGAAGACGCCCTGACGGCGGCTTACCGCAAAAACTACAACGACACCTCCAGTCAGGAGATCAAGAGCAGCGTCAATCGCGAATCCGGTGAAATCCGGATTGTGAACCTGCGACAGGTGGTCGATGAGATCACCGATGAGACCGCTCAGATCCTGGTGGCGGATGCCCGCAAAATCAAGCCGTCCTGCGAAGTGGGCGATGTCATCGAGGAAGACGTGACACCGGAGAACTTCATGCGGGTAGCGGCTCAGAATGCCAAGCAGATCGTAACCCAGCGCATCAAGGAAGCGGAACGCTCCATTATCTACAATGAATTCTCGGAGAAGGAATTCGACCTGATTTCCGGCGTCATTCAGCGTAAGGATAAGGGCAACGTTTATGTGGACCTGGGCAAGATCGAGGCCGTGCTGGGACCCAGCGAGCAGATTCCCGGGGAGTCCTATGACTTCAACCAGCGCATTGACCTGTACATCGTGGAAGTGCGCCAGAATACCAAGGGCCCTCTGATCACCGTTTCCCGGACCCATCCGGGACTGGTGCGGCGTCTGTTTGAGCGGGAAGTACCCGAGATCTACAGCGGCATCGTGGAGATCAAGAGCACATCGCGCGAACCGGGATCCCGGACAAAGATCGCGGTATTCTCTAATGATTCCAACGTGGACGCCACCGGAGCCTGTGTCGGCAACCGCGGCGCCCGGGTCCAGACGGTTGTATCCGAGCTGGGCAACGAGAAGATCGACATCGTGGAATGGGACAAGGATCCGGCGCGCTATATCGCCAATGCCCTGTCTCCGGCCAAGGTGGAATCCGTGACGGTGAACTCCAACGACAATACCGCGCGGGTCATTGTCGATGACTCCCAGCTCTCCCTGGCCATCGGCAAGGAAGGGCAGAACGTGCGCCTGGCAGCCAAGCTCACGGGCTGGAAGATTGACATCAAGTCCAGCCGCGATCCGCTGGCCATGGCCGGATTTGAGCAGCATGCCGAGACGACGTATCATCCGGGGGACGCACCGCGCGCAGCGGCACCAGTTCCTTCGGAAGAGAGTTAGATCCGGCCATGGGTGCTCAAGCAGGAGGTTCCATGAAACCGAAAAAAATACCAATGAGACAGTGTCTGGGCTGCATGGAAATGAAGCCCAAGAAAGAACTGATTCGGGTTGTCAAGAACAAAGACGGGGAGGTCTCCCTGGACCTGGTGGGAAAGAAGCCGGGCCGCGGCGCTTACATCGACAAGAACATCGCTTGTCTGGAGAAGGCGTTCAAGACCAAACGATTAAATAAAAATTTGGAAACCAATATCAGCGAAGAAATATACCAGTCCATGCGAGAGATCATCGAGCATGAATAGATTTTTGAATTTCCTGGGATTAACCAGAAAATCAGGGAATCTGACCGCCGGGGGCAACCTGACCGAAGCGGCCGTGAAACACGGCCGTGTGCGTCTGGTGATCCTGGCCCTGGATGCCAGTGACGGAACCAGGAAGAAGTTTCAGGACATGACCGCGCATTTCGGCGTGGAACTGATCGAAGCTTCGACCATGGACGAACTGGGCAGCGCCATAGGAAAAGGAGAAATCTCCGTGATCGGGGTAACCGATCTGAAGATGTCCGAAAAACTGAAGGAGCTGTGGATCGCTATGTAGGTCAAGGAGGAAAGAATGTCCAAACTCAGAGTATATGAATTAGCCAAGGAACTGAATATTACCAGCAAAGAACTGATTGCCATCCTGGCTGAGGAATTTGACATTGTAGTAAAAAACCACATGAGCGTGGTAGAAGATGAAGACGCAGCCCTGATCAAGGAACTGATGGGCGGCGAGGCCAAGAAAGGCGAGGCAGCGGCTGAGTCAGCTGAAGCAGCTGTTCCCCAGGCTGTTCCCGAAAAGCCCCTGAGCAAAGAGGAACAGGCCCAGGCTGATGCCAATGCCGAAGCACAGGCAAAAGCCGAGGCGGATAAGGCCAAGAGCATTGTCGAAGTCTACGAAGAAGAAATTGCGGAGCAGGTCAACAACCAGGCCAAGAAGAAGAAGCGCGGCCGCAAGAATGACCAGCAGATGGAAGACAAGGCCGTCGGCATCATCACCATGGGTGAAACCATCATGGTGAAGGAACTGGCGGACAAGCTGGGCAAGCCCTACAACGAGGTCATCAAGACCATGATCATGAACGGCGTCATGGCGGCCATCAATCAGGAAGTTGATTATGAAACCGCCTCCAAGGTCGCTGAGAAGTACAATGTCATGATCGACCGGGAAGAAAAGCCGGTTCTGGGCAATGAACTCCTCGATGAGGAAGTGTCTGACGATGCCAACCTGGTCAAGCGTCCGCCCATCGTGACGGTCATGGGTCATGTTGACCACGGCAAGACCTCACTACTGGACGCCATCCGCTCCGCCCATGTGACGGATCAGGAAGCCGGCGGCATTACGCAGCATATCGGCGCCTATACGGTCAACGTCCAGGGTGAGAAGATTACCTTCCTCGACACCCCGGGCCATGAAGCCTTTACTCAGATGCGGGCCCGCGGTTCACAGATCACCGATATCGTCATCCTGGTAGTAGCCGGCGATGACGGCATCATGCCGCAGACCCGGGAATCCATTTCCCACTGCAAGGCAGCCGGTGTCCCCATGGTGGTTGCCATCAACAAGATGGACAAGCCGCAGTCCAACGCGGACCGGGTCAAGCAGGAGCTGACGGAGTTCGGCATGATTTCCGAAGACTGGGGCGGCGACACCATCATGGTGGAAGTCTCAGCCAAGAAGCGGATGAACATCGACAAGCTGCTGGAAATGGTCGTTCTGACGGCGGAAGTCATGGAACTCAAGGCCGACCCCAAGCGTCGCGCCAAGGGAACAGTGGTGGAAGCGGAGCTGGACAAGGGCAGAGGCCCGGTGGCCACGCTGCTGGTTCAGAACGGAACGCTGTCGGTCGGGGATTCCATCCTCGTCGGCAATACCTACGGCCGGGTTCGTGCCATGTTTGACGACAAGGGCAAGAAGATCAAGTCCGCCGGTCCGTCCATTCCGGTGGAAGTACTCGGTCTGTCCGATGTTCCGCAGGCCGGTGACCGGTTCAGCGAAGTCAAGGATGAAAAGACGGCGCGGGGCATGGCTCAGGCCAGAGTCCAGAAGGATCGGGCCCACAGCCAGAGCAGCGGCCGCATGAGCCTGGAGGAACTGTATTCCCAGATTTCCGAAGGCGTAGTCAAGGAACTGCCCATCATCGTCAAGGCGGATGTGCAGGGTTCCGTGGAAGCGCTCCGGGGCTCCCTGGAAAAGCTGTCCACCGATGAGGTCAAGGTTCGCGTGATTCACGGCGGAGCCGGTGCCATCAACGAAACCGACATCATCCTGGCGGCTGCTTCCAATGCCATCGTTATGGGCTTCAATGTCCGTCCGGACAACAATGCCCAGGCACTGGCCGAAAAAGAAAAGGTCGAAATCAAGAGCTACCGCGTCATCTACAACGCCATCGACGATGTGCGGGCGGCGATGATCGGCATGCTCCAGCCGGACATCAAGGAAGTAATCCTTGGTACCGCCGAATGCCGTCAGATCTACAAGATCTCAGCCATCGGAACCATTGCCGGCGCTTATGTCACTTCAGGCAAAATGGTGCGCAATGCCCAGATCCGTCTGATCCGGGACGGCGTCATCATTTTCGAAGGTCAGCTGGCTTCCCTGAAACGGTTCAAGGACGACGTCAAGGAAGTAGCCCAGGGCTACGAATGCGGACTCTCCATCGAGCGGTTCAATGACCTCAAGGAAGGGGACATTGTCGAAGCCTTTGAAATGAAGGAAGTCAAGCGGAAGGAACTCTAACATGGCAAAACATCGTATGGATCGAATCAATGAAGAAATGAAGAAGGAACTGGCGGACATCATCCGGAACGAGATCAAGGATCCCCGGATCAGCGCCATGGTGTCGGTGACCGGCGTCCATGTGACCTCGGACCTGAAGTACGCCAAGATCTACCTTTCGATTTTCGGCAAGACGAAGGAAGAGGAGAAAGAAACCCTGGCTGCCTTAAACCGGGCCAAGGGCTTCATGCGCCGTCAGCTGTCCGCTACCATGAACTTAAGAAATACGCCGGAGCTGACGCTGATTGAAGATACCAGCATTGACTACGGCATGCACATCGACAGCATCCTGCGTAAGGTTCTGCCGGAAAAGGCAGCGCCCGCTCCGGCGATGGCGCCGATGGCAACGGATGCTGCGGACAATGAGGACTTTGAGGCGGACGATGAGGACCTGGAGGAGGATAACTCCGCCGGGGCTGACTCGGACGAGGATCTGGATCCGGAAGAAGATCTCTAGCATGATGAATCGATTTCCGGAAATCATCCGGCAAAGCAATAAAATCGGTGTGGCCTGCCACACCTTCCCGGACGGAGACGCCCTGGGATCGGTCCATGCCATGGTTCTGGCCCTGCGCCAGATCGGGCGGGAGGCCTACATTCTGACCAAGGATGTCGTGCTCGATTCCCTGGACTTTCTGCCCCTGACCGAGGAGACCAACGCGTCCGACGCGCTGGTCCGCCCCGGTACGGACCTGGTCATGGTACTGGACTGCGGCAATTTCGACCGGGTAAGCTTCGATCAGAAGACTCTGGGCCGGACGCCGATGATGATCATCGATCACCACAAGTCCAACGACCAGTTCGGGGACTACAATCATGTGGATCCGAAGGCGGCGGCCACGGGAGAGATTATTTTTGATCTGCTCGGTCAGATGAACGTAACCATCACCCGGGACATCGCCATCGCCTTGTACACGGCCATCACTACGGACACCGGCTCGTTCCGGTTTGAATGCACGACGCCGCGAACCATGGAAGTGGGGGCAAAGCTCCTGGCGGTGGGAATCCCCCATCAGGAAATTGCCCGCAAGGTGTTTGATGAGCGGCCGATGAACCGGATCCGGCTCATTGAGCGCGCCCTGGCGACCATGGAATCGCATTTCGACGGCCGGGTGGTCCTGATGTGCCTGCGGGACAAGGACTTCACGGAGCTGAACCTGCCGGACAAAGATACCGGCGATATTGTGAATTACGGCCTGGCGCCCAAGGAAGCGGAGGTCTCCATGATCCTGAAGGAGCATGAAGGCAAGATCCGGGTTTCGATCCGGACCAAGCGGAAAGTCGATGCCGGTCTCTTCGCCGAGGTGTTTCAGGGCGGCGGCCATGCCCGTGCGGCTGGCTGCACCCTGATGACGCCCTCCATGGCGGAGGCGCGGGAAATGCTGTTCCGGGAACTGGAGGCGTATCTGTACTGATGGACGGGATCTTAGTCATTGACAAGGCCGAAGGGCTGACTTCCTTTGATGTGGTGGCCAAAGTACGCCGGCTGCTGCGCGAGAAAAAGTGCGGCCACACCGGAACGCTGGATCCCATGGCCACCGGCGTTCTGCCGGTGCTGCTGGGCAGCGCGACCAAGCTGTCGCCTTACCTGATGGACACCAAAAAGGAATATCTGGCCACCATGGTCCTGGGTCAGAGCACCGATACTCTCGACCGCACCGGGCAGGTCACGGAGGAAGCGGATCTGTCCGGTCACCGGATCAGCCGGGAACAGGTGGTAGCCGCCCTGGCGGATCTCACCGGAGACATTCTGCAGGAACCGCCCATGTATTCCGCATTGAAAAAAGACGGTGTCCGGCTGTATGATCTGGCCCGGCAAGGGGTCACCCTGGAGCTGGAGAAGCGGCCCGTTACAATCTATGAACTGGAACTTACCGACTATTCCTTTCCCAGCATCAGTTTTCGGGCGGTGACCTCCAAGGGCACCTATGTCCGGAGCCTGGTTCGGGATCTGGCCAGGGCACTGGGCGTCCCCGGGACCATGACGGCGCTGCGCCGGACACTGACCGGGGGATTCCCCATCGAAGCGGCTCACCGCCTCGATGAACTGGAAGCCCTTGACAGAGAAGGAATAATTGGTAGAATAATACAGGTTGAACAACCATTATTGCATTATCCGGAACACCAGCTGGCGCAGGAATACCTGCGACTTCTCACCAACGGCGTCCGCCTGAAGGATCCCGGCGCAACCGCCGGCCTGACAGAAGGGCTGTATCGGATCAAATCAACGGAAGGCGAACTCATCGGACTGGCAGAATACAAGGACCGAGAACTGGTTCTGAGCTGGCGGGCATAGGGTGGTAGAATGATTATTTTAGATAACAACAACACGAAAAAGCTGACCGAAAAAACCTATATTGCACTGGGCAGCTTTGACGGGCTGCACAAAGGCCACATGACCCTGATCAACCGGGTCGTGGACGAAGCGCTGCTCAACGGATGCAAGAGCCTGGTGTATACCTTTGCCAATCATCCGCTGTCGGTGGCGGCACCGGAGAGGATGCCCCGTCTGATCATGGACAATGAGCAGAAGCTGCACATTTTCCGGACAGCCGGCATCGATATGGTCGCGCTCATTGACTTTACCTATGAGTACATGCAGACCAGCGCGGAAGATTTCATCAAGCTTCTCCTGGATCAGTACAATGCCCAGGGGCTGATTGTCGGCTTTAACTACAAGTACGGCCACATGAACAAGGGCGATGTCAAATTCCTGCGGGAACTGGCGCAGAAGTATGACTTTGAGCTCATTGTCATCGAGCCGGAAACCGACGAAGAGGGACTGATTTCCTCCACTCGGATTCGCAACCTGATTCTGGAAGGCAAGGTCGGTGAGGCAGCTCGCCTCCTGGTTGAACCCTTCATGATGCGCGGCGTAATTGTCGGCGGCAAGAAAAAGGGCAAAGCCCTGGGTTTCCCCACGGCCAACATGACCATTGATTCCAAGTCCGTTCTGCCCCGGGAAGGCGTCTACTACACCAACATTGAAGTAGACGGCAAGCTCTACCGCGGCATTACCTCCGTGGGCGACAACCCGACGATTTCCGCAGACAACCCGGTTACCGTTGAGACCTATATCCTGGATTTCGACCGCGACATCTACGGAGAACCGGTCAAGCTGTATTTCCTGGAATGGATGCGCGAGATGGTCAAGTACGAATCCATCGAAGAGCTGAAAGAGCAGCTGCGCCGCGACAACAACTACGCAGCCACCCGGAATATGGCGAACCTGAGACAGGAAAAATAGTCATCCAAAGGCTTCCCAGACACCGGCAGCGCCGGCATCCGGGAAACGACCTGTCACAGAGCATAAACCGGCGACAGGCTCAAGCTGGACTGCTTTGCCGGCATCAGAAAATCAGCCGGCAAAACAACCGAAAAACATCGGAAATCACCAAAAAAACTTACCAAATGAGGCGCTCTTTTCTTGCAATGATGGAGCAAATCAGTTAATATAGAGAACGGAACCCAGTTCTGTGACAAGGGAAAGCCGTCCCGGCTCTCGGATTTGGGCGATTAAACATCCCAGGAGGAATTACTATGTTAGACAAGGCAATCAAACAGGAAATCATTGAAACTCATGCCCGCCATGAGGGAGACACCGGATCACCGGAAGTGCAGATCGCGATCCTGACCAAACGGATCAACGACCTCACCGAACACCTCAGAGAACACAAGAAAGACCACCACTCCAGAAGAGGTATGTTCATGATGATCGGTCAGAGAAGAGGACTGCTCAACTACCTGATGAAGGAAGATATCCAGAGATACCGCGACATCATCGCTAAACTGAACATCAGAAAGTAATTTTAAAAAAGAAACTGCCTTAACCGGCAGTTTTTTTAATGTTGAACAAAGACCCGATAAGGCCGGATTCGGCTTCTGTTGATGAAGGAATCTCCTTCATCACGGAGAACCACTTCAACTTGATCCTTTGATGTCTGAAGTGAAGCCTGGTGTAGCAAAACGTATCATTACCGATCCATCCGATTCCAGGATGAATCAAACATGAAGGGTATCATGCATGGAGAGAGAGCCTTCCTTTGCTTATGTTCCTGTATCATTTTATAATCAAAAAGATAGTTGACTCATGAAGGTAACTGGATCATGAAGGTAACTGGATCATGAAGGTAACTGGATCATGAAGTTGTTTGGATCATGAAGGTAATTGGATCATGTAGCTGTTTGGCTCATGTAGGTAATTGGATTATGAAGCTGTTTGGATTATGAAGCTGTTCGAATGATCCAGCCATGGAATAAATCGAAGTCAGGAATATGAAACTGTCGATTCACCAGGGGAGTTGATTCGACTATGGAAATAATCTCAGGAAAATCATTTTGTATTATCAGGAATCCGAAGGAAAGCGGGGGCATTTCAGAGTAGCTGTCGTTTTGCCAGGAGTGCAGAACTTCCTGTATAATAGGTTCTGGAACGCAGCTGTGCTGAGGGTTCCAGCTGAAAATGAATAATGTTCAACGGGGAGCTTGTAGACAGGCTGAGAGGAAGATGGGATCTTCGACCCTTATACCTGAAGTGGGTAATGCCAACGTAGGAACAATTTGCGAACAATGTGAATGGGCCGAGGGCGTGCCTGTCCGCATTGTTCGTTTTTGCATTGTCGAGAAGAATTTAAGAAGTCTTGGGGGATTGTATGTTCGGAAGCTATCTGGAACGGGTAAGGGCGGTTCGTCCGCTGATTCATAACATAACCAACTATGTCACGGTCAATGATGTGGCGAATATGCTGTTGGCTGGCGGCGCGAGTCCGATCATGGCGGATGAACCGCAGGAGACAGCGCAGATCACAGCGCTCTGCAGCGGGCTGAACATCAACCTGGGAACGCTCAATGCCCGGACCATTGAGGGCATGCTGGCGGCCGGTCTGCGAGCCAAAGAACTGGGCCATGTCACGCTGCTGGATCCGGTGGGGGCTGGGGCCAGTGACCTGCGGACTCAGACCGCGATCAAACTGATGGATGCCATTGGTTTTGACATCATTCGGGGGAACATTTCGGAAATCAAGACACTGGCGAAGGGATCAGGGACAACCCGCGGAGTGGACGCGGATCCCGGGGATGTCATCACCGAAGACAATTTGCCGGAGATGATCCACTTTGCCGGGGATTTCGCGAAACAGTGGGGCTGCATCGCCGTCATCACCGGAGCCATTGATCTGGTCAGCGACGGAGAGCGCTGTTATGTCATTCGCAACGGACATCCGCGGATGAGCCGGATTACCGGAAGCGGCTGCATGCTCTCCGGACTGATGACTGCTTTTGCGGCGGCGAATCCGGCTCATCTGCTGGAAGCCTGCGCGGCGGCGGTATGCACCATGGGCCTGGCCGGGGAAATCGGGCACAAGCGACTGCTGGCCGGTGAAGGCAACGCTACCTACCGCAGCCGGCTTATCGATGCGGTGGATCAAATGACCGGGGAAGACCTGGAACAAGGAGCAAATTATGAACTTCGATAAGACGAACTTGCTGCTGTACGCGGTAACTGACCGCAGCTGGCTGAATGGTGCGACACTCTATGATCAGGTGGAAGCAGCGCTCAAGGGCGGAGCGACCTTTGTCCAGCTGCGGGAGAAGGAACTGGCGGAATCATCCTATCGCGAGGAAGCCGGACGAATCCGGGATCTGTGCCGGTCCTGGCGGGTGCCCTTTGTCATCAACGACAATGTGGAGCTGGCGGCTGAACTCGATGCCGACGGGGTCCATGTGGGTCAGTCGGATCTGGAGGCAGAAGCGGCCCGAAGAATCCTGGGACCGGATAAGATCATTGGAGTATCGGTCAAAACTGTGGAGCAGGCGTTGAAAGCTCAGGCAGCAGGAGCAGCTTATCTGGGTGTGGGCGCCGTCTTTCCGACGCAGTCCAAGCAGGATGCCGATTCGATCACCCGCGATGCGCTGACGGGAATCACCCGGGCGGTTGAGATTCCGGTCGTGGCCATCGGCGGGATTCAGGAACACAACATCATGGAACTGACTGGCTGCGGCGTTCATGGCGTTGCGGTCATCAGCGCCCTCTTTGCTCAGCCCGATATCCGCCTGGCCACACAGCGGCTGAAGGCCCTGGTGGAGCAGATAGTGAAATGATCCGGGAAGTCAGAGGGCAAGTCGTCTCTTGCCGGGATTAATATGCAGGACAGGAGATGCATACTGGCTGATTAAAAGACAGATCTGGAACAATTGAGTGCATGAACTCCGGGACGGGCAGCCGGCTTATGAGTTCAGAAGGCCGGAGCCGCTGGGGGGAGCGCCCCAGGGCGGTGCAATGACAGCGATGGGAAGCCGTGTTCCGGCGTGAGAGGAGACCAGGGAGTCTCGACCGAACAGCAGTGAGTTTGCTGTGCCCGAAAAAAGGGCGGCGGTATCGCAGGTCCGCCTTCTGAAAAGTTCATCATAAAGGAGTCAGAATATGAAACAACACGCATCCGTTCAAAAATTAGCGCTGGCTGGTCTGTTCAGTGCCTTAGCCGTTTCAGGCAGCCTCATTTCCTTCCCGGTTCTTGGCAGCAAGTGTGCGCCCATCCAGCATATGGTCAATATCCTCAGCGCGCTGTTGCTGGGTCCCTGGGGGGCTTTCGCCGTGGCCTTCACCTCCAGCTTTCTGCGCAATCTGCTGGGCCTGGGCAGTCTTCTGGCATTTCCTGGGAGCATGTGCGGAGCCCTGGTCTGCGGCCTGATTTATCAGAAAACAAAAAGTCTGCCGCTGACGCTTCTGGGGGAGATCCTGGGAACCGGAATTCTCGGCGGACTTCTGGCATATCCCACAGCAGTTCTGCTGATGGGCAAATCATCCGCCCACCTGGCTATAACGGTCTACATCCTGCCCTTTCTTATTTCCACGGTCGCCGGGTCCCTCCTGGCCGGCACTTTGATTTTCTCCCTGAACCGAAGCGGAGTGCTCCGTCAGCTGGGGCTTCAAGCCCGGCATTAAGATCCGGATCGTTTTATTATGCTGTTACAGTTAAAAATGCTCGTTGACTGCCTGGCAAAAGATTCAGTCACCGCATACAGAGGACTGAGCGGTGTCTTTGACCGCGTTCATATGCTTCAGAAAAGCCCTTTCCGGGCATCGTCTGCGATACCGGAAAGGGCTTTTTTGTTCTTGGCGAAAACTAAATGATGAAGTAAGGGGAGAAATCCGCCTGAAATCTATCATTGGAAGTCTCTCTTTCAATTATATTTTCTGTACCTTGGTCCAGAGCAGATCCATCGGCTGTGCGCTCTCTGCGGTGATGGTCAGCGTGATCTTGTCACAGCCGGGAGGGATGATGAACACCAGCCGCTTCTGGCCATTGTCCTCCAGGTCGGAGGTGGTTGTTTTGCTGAGCAGGTTGCCGCGGCCGTCATGGATCCTCAAGGTGAGTTTTCCAGTGGAGCCGGCGGTCTGAACCAGGGCTTCATAGCTCTCGCCATCCGCTTTTTTTCGGATCAGGCGATCCATCTCCAGCTTGAGCTGGGAGGTGCCGTCTCCGGACAGTCGGAGCGAAGCGGCCAGCTGACTGCCGTCATTTTGGAACCGGTCCGGGGTAAAGGACGGTTTGGCCGAATAGGGCAGGGTCAGATCCAAATCAAGAAGCCGCAGGCGGTGCTCGGAGTGATCGGCGAACATCAGACCGGAGGGGGTTAAAATTTCCAGGATACCGTCGGAGCGTTTCGCCTGAAGATAATCCAGCACCTTCAAAAAGTCTTCCAGGCTCAGATTCCCGGGAAGCCCGAGATTGCCGCAGTGAATCATCAGTTCCAGTCCGGTTTTGTCCTGAATCACTTCGTCAATGGAGCGGATGATTTCATCATATTGAACCCAACCGTCGCTGATGGTCAGATGGTTGGCTCCGTGATAGCGAGTGCTGGGCAGCTGGCGGATCGAACCCCAGGCATAGGCTTCGCTGAGGGCATAGGTCTGCTGAATCAGCCGCCCGGGAATTTCACTGTAGTCCTCTGGCCGGACCAGCAGTCCGTACGGCCGCTGGTTGTAATACTTGGTGACGCCGGGCAGAATAAATCCCTGGACTTTGATGTCATGGCTTTCAATTTCTTTTTTTGATCCCACTATATTTTCGACGAGTCGGTTAAAGTCTTTGTAGTCACGGTGATCTGTACCATGGGACCAGATTTCCAGACCGCCTCGATTCCAGTGTATGATGTCAGACCAGGTGCATTGTGCTCCCCAGTGAATATTCTGAAATTCGGAAATCAGAGCCATGGAAGCGGGAAGTTCCCGTTTTTTCAATTCAGGGAAGACCTGGGCTCGGAACGTGTTCTGCCAGTCATCAAAGCGCAGCGCGATGACTGCCTTGTCTCCGACGCCAATTCGCTGACCTTTAGCTTCCCGGGTTTCCCGAAGCATTCGGGCCGTATTGTCCGGATTCACCCGCAGATTGTAGCGATAGGGGACATTCTTTACGATGTCTGAGGAATGAAAGCTTGCCGGGATTTTCGAACTGGCATCAGATACGACGCAGGAGGAAATCAGACAGAATATGAGAAATAGTAAAAATATGGATCGTAATCTGCGCATTTTTTCCCTCCTGTGAACGTACTGTCCTGTTTCTATTTAAGCATCGATGCAGTTTGGAGTAAATAGATGACCAGTGTCTGGTTGCGGCTTTTTGAGCAATCATTCGATCGGAAGAGGGATTGAAATGGAGAGGGATGTTGCCACCACCGGCTTTTATGAAGCGAAGAACCCGGACAAGTTTTTTTAACGGAGTGACTGATTCACTCCGGCAGGATTCAGTCTTCCGGCAGAATTCATTCTTCCGGCAGGATTCAGTCTTTCGGTTTGGGTTTCAGAACATAGCCAAAAAATAAGATCCGGAGGGATCGCGCCTGGGCGGTATCCCTCCGGATCAATTTGATCAGAATACGGGCTAATCGTGGAAGAACCAGTTTTCACTGTCATCGGTGCTGGTCAGTGCCGGTGTCATGGTCATCATGTCTTTGTCGTCATTGAATTCAATTTTGATGAGTCGCTCGACCGAACTGCTGGTAACCTTTATGGTATCTTTCCCGATTACATCATAGTCGTAGGTTGCGATCTTGGAATTTAGAAATGCGTAAGAGGAATTGAAGTTATATTCGATCTCGTCCTCGGAGAAGTCCAGTTCCAGCTGGAAGGTAGTCGTATCGCTTGTCTCGATGCGGCTCCAGTCTTTAAGCAGGAGTTTTTTCAGTTCGGCTTTTCCCTGGTTCTGCCAGAGGAGAAAGCCAACGACCAGTGCCAGTACGACGCCAATCACCGGAAGATATTTTTTAAAGGGGACAGCGGACCATGATTGAACCGGCTGGATCGGTCCGGGAGCCTCAGAGCTTGATACCACCAGAGGTCTGTCGCCGGCCAAGGGGGAATCCGATGCCTGTATGACCGTGCCGTGAGGTTCAGCCTGACCTGGGGTGGTTTTATGACCGCAGGTGGGACAGAAATTGCTTTGTTCAGGAATGGTGCTGCCGCATTTGGTACAATTCATAATATTTCTCCTTCAGTTTGATTTTTTAGGCTGAAAGTGCGTCTGGTTATGTTCTGAGGGTTAATTATAATCCAGAATAGAAACGGAAGCCTTGTCGATGCGTTTATTGAGGGGAACCGACATTGTGAAGGTCTTGGTTTCTCCCGGAGCAAGTCCCTCGCTGCCCACAGCGTAAGTCCAGTCGGTATCCAGGACATCCCCGGTGAGTGACTGGAAGGACGCTTTGACCTCCACAAATGAATACGTCTTGGAGCCATTGTTCTTAATCGTGCCTTGGTATTGCGTGAACACAGTGTTGTGGGTCACGAAGCCGTAAATGCTCAAAGCGGTATAGGCACTTTCATAAGCACTGTCCTTGGAAGTCGGGGAGGTCAGCTCATAGGAGGCGAGCTTGCCTCGGGTATATTCATTTTTGCCTTCGATCAGACGATTGTCTTTCAGTACAAGTTCGGTAGCCCCCCTCTTCACTTCCCCTTGTTTCGGTTTATAGGTGACGTTGTAGTCGATGGGCAAACCAACTCCGAGGCTCCATTTCGCTTTGTCATCGGATGTAATCTCAATGGAGACTACAGATCCGTACTCCGTCTTATAGCTCCAGAAACCCTCGAGGTAGGTTTTCATTTCTTCCACGGTGGTAAAAGTTTGCCTGCCCTTCATTTCCTGGAAGTGATTGAAGAAGTAGGCTCCCATGAGAAATGCCACCACTGTTGCAGCGATCAGAAGGTTTCGTTTTTTTGCTTTTGCTGAGGCGAGTCGCTCTGCTTCTGCCTGTTCATTGGCTTTGCGGACCTGATCCTGCCGCATTTTTTCCAATCCCTGCGTTAGCTGAGGTTCCGAGTAATGAAACATCTGTCGATCCCTGGTGGACCCGCAGGCCATGCACTGATCCATAGCTTTGGGATTGAGCTGGGAGCAGCTGCAGAGCCAGTCGTCGCCCAGATCAAGAGGCAGGTTATGAGCTTTCGGATGCTGGATCCGGAGGTAATTCAACAGTTCCAAATCTGCTGGATTGACGGGATCGAGAACCGGAACGGCGGCCTCCTGAAGAAAGGGTCCCTGGTAAGGGAGAATCTGGCCGTCAGAGAGGCTGACGGCTTCTTCGCCCAGAACAAGTTTTCGGATATCAGGATGGGGCAGATTGATGGGGCGGCCGACGTAGGGAGTCTGCGGCGGAACGTTCAGGTCCTGGAGCAGAATCTGGAAGGATTCCCGGCCGCCGCCGAACTGAATCGGCTCTGCGAATGAGTTGAAAGCCCTGGCTCTGAGTTTGAGTCCGGTGATGGTACCATAATTCAAATTAGTAAATGAGACACTCACCTGAGGCTGGCCGTTCACGACCTGAACGGGGCCCTCCAGATTGCCAATGTGGGCGTTGAAGTCGAACGTTTCCTGACTTCTTTCATAGATACCTCCCCAAGCTGTAATTTGTTATTATTATACTATAATGTTTAGACGCTTCAGAGTAAATTTCGATTATTTACTGATTTTGCGCAATTTTTTTTATCTCCAATTATTTTAATTATTTCGATGAGTGCACCGGCTTTGATAGAATCTTTGACCATAGGGATAGGAACCATAGGGATAGGAACCATAGGGATAGGAACCATAGGGATAGGAACCATAGGATTCTCAAGCGGAGAATGTGGGGGAAATTGGTTCACTGTAATATACTGAATGAATTGCGGTATGGGAATCTAACAAGAGAGTGTGGTCTGTTGGGGATTGAAATTATCTTCTGATTCAGGCCTGCAGGGTGAAAAATTCGGGACAAAGCGGGGGTGAATTTGATATAATGTAAGAATCAAAACTATGCCCGAGAGGAGCTGGTTGTGTATCTAATTATAATTCAGACGGCATCCCGCCGATCGGGCAGAGGTGGCGCCTGAACTATAATTAAGTATGCAGCGGGCTTTTAGCGAGGCAGGAATGAAAAGGAGAATATATGAAACCTATTTTAAAGACTGAAGTCGCCGGCCGTTCCATGGGCATTGAACTGGGCAATATCGGATTCTTATCGGATTGCGCGCTGTTCATGAGCTATGGCGAAACGGTGATTCTGACGAATGTCAACATGAGTGAATCACCGCGCGACGGGATTGATTTCTTCCCGCTGTCGGTAGACTATGAAGAACGTCTGTATGCTGTCGGCAAGATTCCCGGAGGATTTATCAAGCGGGAAGGTCGTCCCACGGAAAATGCCATCCTGGCCGGCCGTGCGACGGACCGTCCGCTGCGCCCCTTGTTCCCTAAGGGTCTGCGCAATGACGTTCAGGTCGTCAACACGGTAGTATCCGTTGAACCGGACAACCTGCCGGAAATTCTGGCGATCAACGCCGCTTCCACTGCCCTTTATATTTCCTCGATTCCGTTCACTACGCCGGTGGCCGCAGTTTCAGTCGGCCTGATTGAAGGCAACTTTGTCTGCAACCCGACGTCCAAGGAACGCGAGGTTTCCACGCTGGATCTGACCGTTGTCGCAACGAACAAGCGCGTCATGATGATCGAGGCCGGAGCCCAGGAAATTGACGAAGACACCATGATCCGCGGGATTGCCTATGGCTTTGACAAGTGTCAGCCCATCCTGGAAATGCAGGAAGAGGCCCGCCGTCTGTATGGCAAGGAAAAGAAAGTGGTTGAAATGCACAAGATCGATGCCGAGACCGAGCGCCAGGTGCGTGAGTTTGCCGGTGATCTGATCCGTCAGGTCTATTCCAAGGCCATCAAGACCGAGCGCAACGCTGAAATGGATCTGGCCAAGGAAAAAATCGCGGAGCACTTCAAGGAAGTATTCGGCGATGACTTCGCCTCCAAGAAGAGCGATATTGCCGAAGTAGTCTACCAGATGCAGAAAGAACTCGTCCGGGATCTGGCCATCAATGAGCATCGCCGGGTTGACGGCCGCGCCTTTGATGAGATCCGCGAGCTGAAGTCCGATGTTGCCATTCTGCCCCGTACCCATGGATCAGGTCTGTTCTCCAGAGGCCAGACTCAGGTCATGACTGTGGCAACGTTAGGATCCATCGGTGAAATCCAGAAGCTTGACGGAATTTCCGAAGAGGAATTCAAGCGCTACATCCACCACTACAATTTCCCCAGCTATTCCGTCGGTGAAACCCGTCCCATGCGTGGACCGGGCCGCCGCGAGATTGGTCACGGAGCCCTGGCGGAGCGCGCCTTAGAGCCGCTGATTCCGTCCGAGGAAGAATTCCCGTACACCATCCGGCTGGTTTCCGAAGTTCTCTCCAGCAATGGTTCCACTTCCCAGGGAGCGGTTTGTGCTTCCACTCTGGCTCTGATGGATGCCGGTGTTCCCCTGAAGCGTCCCTGCGCGGGAATTGCCATGGGTCTGTTCACCACGGATGATCTGGCCCGGGAAGAAGTAGTTACCGACATCCAGGGCGTTGAAGATTTCTTCGGCGACATGGACTTCAAGGTAGCCGGAACCGAAAAGGGAATTACCTCCATCCAGGTTGACACTAAGATTGCCGGTCTGTCCGAATATGTCATCAAGACGGCCATCACAAATGCCCGGGCTGCCCGGATGAAGATCCTCGATGTGATGAAGGGCGCCATCGCCGAATCCAGAAAGGATGTTTCTCTGTACGCTCCGAAGATCCTCACCATGAAGATCAATCCGGACAAGATCCGCGATGTCATCGGATCCGGCGGAAAGGTCATCAATAAGATCATCGCCGACACCGGGGTTAAGATCGATATCAATGATGACGGATCCGTCTTCATCGCCGGTGCCGATATTGAAATGGCACGCAAGGCCTACAGCATCATCGACGGCATTACCCGCGATGTTGAGCCGGGCGAAGTCTATCTGGGCAAGGTTACCCGCCTGATGAACTTCGGTGCCTTCGTCGAGATCCTCCCGAACAAGGAAGGTCTGGTCCACATCTCCAAGCTGGATAAAAAACGCGTGGAAAAAGTGGAGGACGTGGTCAGCGTAGGCGACGAGATTCTGGTCAAGGTGCTTGAGATCGATTCCCAGGGCCGGATCAACCTCTCGCGCAAGGATGCCATCCTTGATGCCGACAAGAAAGAACAGGGCGAAGCAACGGATGCGGCAGCACCTGCCCATTCCTAATTCGAACTTGGGCGGACATTCTGATCACAATATGAAATAAAATGTTCCGGCTACGATAAAGGAATCAGAACTGACAATACAGACGGGCACCCCTGTGGTGCCCGTTTTGTGACATAAATGTCAGGCAAAACTGTGGCAGCCACGGGAAACGGCCTGTTTTGGCGTTTTTTTTAATTTTCCTTTAAGGGTACATCCTGTAAATTAGACACAGGAACAATCCTCATTCGAATGCAGAGCAAAAAATACAACCCCGATGAAGCGGGTGACATTGAAGGAGCAACGAACATGAAACAAGGCAAACTGAAACACAAATGGCTGCTGGGCCTTCTGGCAGTGGTTCTGGCAGGAGCCGGATTCTTCTACTGGAATCAGCAGGCGGCGATCGCCCGGGATAAGATTACCTACCGGACTTATACCTTGAGCGAGCGGGAACCCCTGATGCTCAAAGGGACAGCGGAAGTAACCGAATCCACCTCCGTGTTCATCGACCCATCCAAAGGGGAAGTGAAGGACCTCCTCGTGACCTCCGGACAGCGGGTGAAAGCCGGTGATCCATTGTTCTCCTATGATAACGAAATGGCTCAGAACAGCCTGGAAGACGCCCAGCGGGCAGTGGACAAGGCCGAGGACGCACTGAAGACAGCCAAAGCTGATCTGGCCGAGGCCAAAGATGATCAGGCTGCTGATAAATCCAGCCTGATCAAAGCGGAGGCCAATCTGGACAAAGCCAAGAGCCGGCTGAGAAACGCCCAGAAGGATCTGGAAGAAGCTCAGGCCGATCGGGACAAGGATCGGATCGAAGATCTCAATGATACGATCTACGAGCAGAACGAAAAAGTTCAGGAATACTCCCAGGATGTTTCTCGGCTGACCGCCAAGAAGGATTCGTGGCCCGGCCAGATCACCGCCCTGGAGAAATCGGTCAAGCAGACAGAGACTGCACTGGATGATGCAAAAATCATGCTGGATCGGGCCGAGTCCAACCAGACCAACAGCGAAACCGCACCCTTTGACGGAGTGGTTCTGGTCCATGAAGAGAACAAGACCAATCCTCAGGGATCCTTAGTGGACATTTTGTCGGAACAGACGAAAATCAATGCCATGGTGACCGAATATGACTACTTCCGGCTGGCGCTGAACCAGGACGTCTTTGTTCACGTAATTGCTACGGATGAGCGGATCCCGGGCAAGATTGTGGAACTCAACCCGATCCCGGAAAACCTGAAGCTGAGCGGGGCGGTGGACAGCAGCGTCAACTACGCCTTCGGCGTGATTCCGGAGCGCAGAATCCAGCCCGGATACTCCGTGGAAGTGGAAGTGGCCCTCAATGAGATCGTCGTCCCCACCAGTGCCATTGTGAAGGACAAGGATCAGTCATTCCTCTGGGTGGTAACCGAGGGCAAAGTCGCCCGAAAGCCCGTCAAGCTGGAGCAGCGGGGCAACTACTGGGTTCTGAGCGAAGGCCTTGCAAAAAACAGCGTGATCGTAGTGGATCCCAACGCAGACCTGACGGAAGGCTTGCAGATACAGGTCGAAGCAAAATGATCAAGCTGAATAATATCAATAAATACTACACCATGGGCGAGGAAACCCTTCATGTGCTGAAGGATTTCTCTCTGGAGATCGGCTCCGGAGAGTTCGTCGCCATCATGGGACCCTCCGGGTCCGGAAAATCAACGCTGATCAACCTGCTGGGCTTCATCGATTCCAAATATTCCGGGGAGTATCTGTATGAGGGAGAGGTCCTGGATATCCGCAACGACAATCGGCTCTCCCAGGTTCGCAACGAGATGGTAGGCTTCGTGTTTCAGAACTTTTCGCTGATTGAGACGGATACAGTCCTGGAAAACGTTGAACTGCCGCTGCTCTACAAGGGACTGTCCAAGCGTCAGGCCCGGCCCATCGTCATGGAGTACCTGGAAAAAGTCGGCATTGCCGAGAAATGGGACAAGCTGCCCAAACAGCTGTCCGGCGGCCAGCAGCAGCGCGTGGCCATTGCCCGGGCGCTGATCAACCAGCCCAAGTTCATCATTGCGGATGAGCCCACCGGCGCCCTAGATTTCCATACCTCCACTGAAATCATGAATCTGTTCCGCGATGTCAATCAGAAGGAACAGGTCACGATTATCCTGGTCACTCATGATGACAATATGGCTCATTACGCCAATCGCATCATTCGCATTTTTGACGGACGCATTGTCTCCGAGGAGGAACACCAACATGAGATTCATTGAGATTCTGCAATCCTCCGTGAAGGCACTGGTGAAGAACAAGCGGCGGACCATCCTGACCATGCTGGGCATCATCATCGGCATCGCTTCGGTCATCACCATCATCGCCTTAGGCAAGGGCTTCCAGAATTCTGTTGTTCAGAACCTGACCCAGTCCGAATCCAGCGATGTGGTCATCAATATTCTCTTCCAGCCCAGAACCCGGGATCTGTCCAATTCCTCCCGCTCGTTTTACGACATGGCGGACCTGGAAATGGCCCGTGCCATTGAAGGCGTGGAGAAGGCCGAGATCGGAGAACTGGAGCGAGGCTTCACCTCGATCAATGCCACGACCAATAAGAATGAACTCAAAGACAAGAGCATCGCGCTGATGCTGAATACAGATGCCCCAAAAGAGACGATCCTGACCGGCCGGACCCTGAACCAGGCCGATGTGGACGCCACATCCCGGGTGGTGCTGATTTCCAAAGCGACGGGTCAGGATCTGTTCGGGGATGTGGAATCCTATCTGGGCCGCAGCGTGGAGATTCAGGGGATCCTGCACCGCATCGTCGGGGTCTATGAAGGACAGCCCAGAACTGCGGTGAATCTGAATGCCAACCGGTTTGACATCTACATGCCAAAAACCACTTATGAGCAGTATTATGCCCCGAAGAACTCCGGCAACAATCTGATGCTGACCATCCGGGAAGGCTATGTGCCCAAGGATGTGGCGGATCAGGTTATGGAAGCGCTGGAAGTGCGCGGCTCCATGAAATCAGAAGGCACCTACATGGTCTTCGATATGGCGCTCATGATGGAAGGCATCGGCAACATCCTCACCATGATTACTTACTTCATCTCCGCCATCGCCGGAATCTCCCTGCTCATCGCGGGAGTCGGCGTCATGAACATGATGTATATTTCCGTATCCGAACGAACCAAGGAAATCGGAATCCGACGCGCGCTGGGTGCGACCAAATCCTCCGTCCGCAACCAGTTCCTCCTGGAAGGCCTGACCATCACCCTGATCGGGGGAGCCATGGGCCTGCTGGTCGGAATTCTGATCTCGCGCATTGCCTCCCAGTTCCTGCCCTTTACTGCTGTGGTCGATACCTTCTCGGTCCTGCTCACAGTAATCATCTCCAGTTCCATCGGCCTCTTCTTCTCGGTTATGCCGGCCAACTCGGCCGCTCAGAAGGATCTGATCGATATTCTGAGATAATCAAGTAGTGATCAGCGTCAGGAAACAGGTTTTACAATGTATAAGAACGCTCCGTTGCTGGATATTCCAACAATGGAGCGTTCTTTGCATATCGGTCGCCTGACCATGGGATGATCCATCTGAAAACTGATCCAGTGGATACTCATTCTTGCCGATATTCATTCCAGAGTATCCTGATTTATGAAGGAGTCGGTCAATGATTCAATTGATCGATCAGGCGAGAGAACTCAGTCTGGGGCAGATACTGGTGTGATCTCATCCAGGGATCCCATCAGGGACATCACTTATTCTTGGCGGCGATCATGCCGGCTACGCGGCCGAAGGTCAGGGACATCTGGATGGAGGTGCCGCTGGCGGGATATTCCAGGTTATAGAAGCTGCCGTTGGCGACTTCACCGGCGGCATAGAGTCCCGGGATGGGTTTGCCGTCGGCTGTCAGAACCTGGCAGTCCAGATTGGTCCGAATGCCGGACATGGTGCCGAGAATTGTCGGTTCGACTTTCAGGGCATAAAAAGCTGGTTTGTCGATGGGTTTCATGTCCTTGACGACCTTGCCGAATTCTTTGTCTTCGCCGGAGGCCAGCATCTTGTTATAGGCTTCCACCGTGGTTTTCAGGCCGGCGGGATCGATGCCGGCAGCTTTCGCCAGATCTTCGAGGGTGTCAGCCTTGAAGGCGGAGCCTTTTTCAACGGCCTTGTCCAGCGTTTCGACATAGGTATTGCCGTCAAAGATCAGATAACTGATCTGATCGGGCTGCTGGATCAGGGCTTCATAGAAAATCGGGTAGTCAATGGTTTCGTTGACGAAGCGCTTGCCGTCTTTATTCACATACAGATAGGGCATCCACATCAGCAGGCAGATTTCCGTCACGTAGGCCGGTTCGCCAATCACTCGACGGAATCCGATGACGCTGCCGTTGCCGATGACGTCGGCTCCTGCTTTCTTAGCCATGGTCAGGCCATCGCCGGTGTTGCCGGCACTGGCAAAGCTGAAGTCCCCTTCGGCCCGGCTGGCGTATTCTTTGATCAGGGCTGGATTGTGATCGAATCCGCCGGTGGTGAGCACCACGGCCTTGGCGTTAAACTGCAATTCCTGGCCCGTCTTGGTTTTTGCCTTGACTCCGGTAATTTTTCCATCCGTCTGAATCAGATCCGTCGCCGGAGTTTCCAGGAAGAATTCCACGCCGCTGGATTTTGCTTTGGCTTCCAGTGGCTGGATAATGCCGGCTCCGCGATTGGGGGTGGATACTGCGCGGGCAACGGGACTGGTGCCGGTGGGATAGGGCTCTCCCAGCTGGATCCCCTGATCGACCAGCCAGTCGATGGTACCGCCGGAATTTTCGGCAACAAACTGCAGGAATTCCTTGTCGTTCTTACCCTGGGCGCGTTCACTCCAATAGTCCACCAGATCATCGACGGAGTCTTTGACGCCGGCTTTCTGATGAATCTTGGAGCCTGTGCCGTAGACGATGCCACCGGACAGGATCGTGCTGCCGCCTGTCATACTCTGCTTCTCCAGCAGAGCTACGGAGGCACCGGCGGCTTTGGCTTCAATGGCGGCAGCCAGTCCGGCTGCTCCGGCTCCAACTACTACGACGTCAAAGGTCTTGATTTGTGCAGAGGTAGCGGGCGGCTGCGTGGCCAGCGGCTGCGTGGCAGGCGCTGTGGTGGCCGGAGGCTGAGTAGCGGGAGTGGTGGTGGATGCCTGGGTTGATCCGGCAGTAGTGGTCGGTGTGGTCGGTGTGCATCCGGCCAGCAGGCCGCTGATCAGCAGCAGACTAATCAGCAGTGAAGAGATTCTTCTTGGTGGTCTCATTGATATTTCTCCCCTTTCACTAGTTTACAGATTGAATTCATCAAGTACAGCTGTTGGGTCGAAGGGAGTTCCAGATGGGCCGGAGTGAGGGTTATGAACGGTCAGTGCCGGCAATGGGTCCAAGGCAGTCAGTACGGCAGAAGAAACGATACAGGATGGCCAATGAGCGACCCGGACAAAGGTGAATAAACATTCAGACAAGTTTTCAGAGTGAGAACGGATCTGCCTGGCTCGTCTGAAAAAAGTGTTCAGGCCACGGGGATAGAATGTGCATAAATTAACTATAGTCGCATACTTATAATTAAATTATAACGCTCCGGAAATCGTATACAATCATTTTTTAGGGGAGCTTTCAGCCCTTGAGCCATTGATTAATCAAAGAAAAATTGCGGGCGAGCGCACATGGCGCAACGGGGTGCAACTATTCAACGACTGGTTGTGTTAAAATGTATATTGGTAATATATGGATATCAAAAGAAAGAAGGAGGTGGCAGCCCATGGCGGAAAAGGAACGAAAGCGTCCGGCGGTAAAGCGGCCGGCTAAGAAGCGAACCGTGACCAGGCGCGCCACAAAGGCCAGTCAGCCAACCAGCCGGTTTTTTGAAGGGTATGGCAATGAAATTACAGGCGTGATCCTGATCGGTTTTGGCCTGTTGCTCACCGCGGGGATCTTTACGGATCAGACCGGACGGGTGGGGGAGTTCCTGAAGGATCTGGCCATTGCCACATTTGGCAGTTTAGGGTATTTATTTCCGGTGCTGTTTCTGGCCCTCGGATTTGCCTTTATTTTACGAAAACGAGAATTTTTGATGAACCGGCGCACCCTGGGGATCATCCTGGCTGTGCTGTCGCTTCTGATTGCTCTGTCAGTGGGGCATATGTATCTGCTGGATTCCCACAGCCTGAGCGACGCTCTGCAGGAAATCTCAGGGCTGCGCGGCAAGACCCACGGCGGAGTATTCGGCTATTTGCTGGGCTATCCTCTGGTCAAGCTGTTCGGGGAAGTAGGAGCCTACATTTTTTCCGTACTGGGAATCATTCTGGGCGGCGTCCTGATCTTCAACACCACCCTGTACGACTCGCTTCGGAAAGGGCACGAAGTTTCCTCTCAGGTTTCCACGAAGATTTCAAGCTTCCGGGAGAAGAACAACGAACTGAAGGCGCTGGAAGTCAAACCGGCGGAAGGGGTCCGGTCGGTACGTCCGGAGGAATCCATTCCCTCCGCCCGGCGCTTTAAAAATCAGATTCAGGCAAAACCGCAGTCTGGGCCGGTCGAACGGCCGGCAGCGGAAGAAGTTCAGGGCAAGCTGTCCCTGCCGGCGTTCCTGAACGGACAGCCCCGGTCAGCCCATCGGCTGGAGGGCACCAAAGTGTCCAGAAGCCGGTTCAACATCGAAGTGCAGCCTAGAGCGGCTTCTCCCAGCAAAAAAACCACCGTTGCAGCGGGGACACCCCCTGCCGGCGCGGCCGCTGTCCAGAATCCGATTACGGTGCCGTACCTGGAGAGCTGGAATAAGGTCCGCGATGAGAAGAATCCGCGGCCGGACTCAACCGATCCCAAGGGAACGCCGATTGGTGGTGAATCGGAGGAAGCCTTCGAGCGGGTGTTCGGCAACGGCCCGACAGCCTCTTCGGATTCGGCTGGCGATGGATTTGAGGCGAGTGCCAAACCGGGAACATCAGCCAACGCTGATGCTGACCCAGCAGCAGAAGATGGTGCAGGGACTGAACCGCAGGCGGATCCTCTGACGGAACAGGAATTCTCCGATTACCGCAGAAAAAAGCTGTCGGCGACGGACAAGCCAAAGTCCGACAAGGGCCGGCAGATTGCCATGGAAGAACCTAAGAGCGCGGCCCGACCGGTCTACAAGTATCCGGGCGTCGCGCTGCTGAAGGAGAACATGCGGGGCATGATGGACGAAGAAGATCATCATGAAATCCTGGAAAATGCCCGCAAGCTGCAGGATACTCTGGCGACGTTCGGCGTGGACGCCCGGGTGATTGATGTCAGCAAGGGGCCGTCGGTCACGCGCTATGAAATGCAGCTTAAGGCCGGCATCAAGGTCAGCAAAGTGACCAATCTGTCGGACGACATCGCGCTGGGGCTGGCTGCTACGGGCGTGCGCATCGAAGCACCGATCCCGGGCAAGGCGGCAGTAGGCATTGAGATTCCGAACAAGGAAACTGTGCCGGTGTTCCTGCGGGAGGTCATCGATTCTGAAAAGTTCACCCGCAGTACGCAGAAACTGGCCATGGGGCTGGGCAAGGATATTTCCGGGGACATCATCATCGGAGACATTGCCAAATTCCCCCATGTGCTCATCGCCGGAGCCACCGGCTCGGGCAAATCGGTCTGCATCAATGCGCTGATTGTTTCGCTGCTGTATAAATACACCCCGGAGGAGGTCCGCCTGATCATGGTGGATCCCAAGATGGTGGAGCTGTCCGTGTACAACGGCATCCCGCATCTTTTGATCCCGGTGGTGACGGATCCAAAAAAAGCGGCCGGCGCCCTGAACTGGGCGGTCAATGAAATGACCCGGCGCTATGACCTGTTCAATACACATTCCGTCCGCAACATTGAAGGGTATAATGATCTGAAGGCCAAGGGCAAAATCGAGGAGAAGCTGCCCTACATCGTCATTATTGTCGATGAGCTGGCGGACCTGATGATGGTTGCCGCCGGCGAAGTGGAAAGCTACATCGCCCGACTGGCGCAGATGGCCCGGGCAGCGGGCATGCACCTGGTCATCGCGACGCAGCGGCCGTCGGTGGATGTCATCACCGGCGTGATCAAGGCCAACATTCCGTCGCGCATTTCCTTTGCGGTATCCTCCTATGTGGACTCCAAGACGATCCTGGATCAGGGCGGCGCGGAAAAGCTTCTGGGCAAGGGCGACATGCTCTACTCGCCCATGGGCGCCCATAAACCCAAGCGGGTGCAGGGAGCCTTTATCAGTGAAGAAGAAGTGGAGGCCATCGTGGCCCATATCAAGGTCGTGGAGTCGGAAGTCCGCTATGATGAATCGATTATCGAGCACATTGAAAAGGGCGGTTCCGGCACAAATGGAGCGGATGAGGAATCGGATGATCTGTTCGAGGAAGCCGTGCGTATCGTCATGGAATACAATCAGGCATCGACATCGTTCCTGCAGCGGCGCATGCGGATCGGCTACAACCGGGCCGCCCGGATCATGGATGATCTGGAGCAGCGCGGCGTTATCTCCGGCCCGGACGGAGCCAAGCCCCGCCGGGTGCTTTGGACTTCGGACGACATGCTGTAAATGAACTGCTGCCAGGCAGCGGTGTGTAACATAAGACAACCTAAGTGAAAATTATTCAAAGAAAGCGGGGCATCAGCCATCCTATGATCCGAACAGACTTTTCAATCAGTCAGAAAAACGAGAAAGAATTTACGCCCGGCCAGGGCTACAAGCTGGCACTGGTCAGCCTGGGCTGCGACAAGAACCGGGTGGACTCTGAAATTATGCTGGGTTCGCTGGGGCAGAAATATCAGATGACCGAGGAACCCATGGAAGCCGACATCATCATTGTCAATACCTGCGGCTTCATCGACGCGGCCAAGGAAGAATCCATCAATACCATTCTGGAAATGGCGCGGTTCAAAACCGAAGGCAGCTGCAAGCTGCTGATGGCCACAGGCTGTCTGACGCAGCGCTACGGCGAGGAGCTTCTGGGCGAAATGCCGGAACTGGACGTCATCCTGGGTGTCAACAGCTACGGCAAACTCGATGAATACGTGGAACGATTCATTGTGGACCGGCAGCGCATTATTGACACAGCCTGGTCGGACGTGGGCGTCAATGACGGCCGGCGTCTGCTGACCACCAATTTCGGCTCGACGGCGTATGTCCGGATCGGCGAAGGCTGCGACAACAACTGCACCTACTGCATCATTCCCAAGATCCGCGGCTCTTACCGCTCGCGCAGCCGGGAGGACATCCTCCGGGAAGTGGAGACACTGGCGAAGGCGGGGGTCCGGGAGATTATCGTCATCGCTCAGGACATCACGATGTACGGACGGGATACCGAAGGCCGCCAGACACTCCATGAACTGCTTCAGGCCATGGACCGGGTGGAGGGAATTCACTGGATTCGCCTGATGTACATGTATCCGGAAGGCATCTATGAGGAGCTGCTCCAGACCATCGCCGGATCCCCCCGGATCCTGAACTATTTCGATATGCCGATTCAGCAGATTTCTGATACCGTCCTGCGGCGCATGGGCCGGCGGACCAGCCGGGCGGCCATTGAAGGCATCATCGGGCGCATCCGTGAGCTGATGAGCGATGCGGTGATCCGGACTTCCCTGATTACCGGATTCCCCGGGGAAACCGAAGAGGAGTTCGAGGAGATGAAAGCGTGGCTGGCTCAGATGCAGCTGGAAAAAGTCGGTGTGTTCCCCTATTCCAAGGAAGAGGGCACCCCGGCCTGGCACATGAAGGGCCAGCTGAAGGATTCTGTCAAGAAAAAGCGGCGGGGCGAGCTGATGCTGGTTCAGCAGCAAGTATCCCTGGCCAAGAATCAGGCGAAGATCGGCCGGACCTATGAGGTTCTGGTTGAAGGCCGGAACGAAGACGGCTTTACCGGGCGCTGCTTTGAAATGGCCCCTGAAATTGACGGAGAAGTGCTGATTCGCTCCGACAAGGAACTGATCGCCGGAACCTTTGTGAATGTCCGCATTACCGATGCCCTGGAGTATGATTTGATAGGAGAGATTGATCATGAATCTGGCAAATAAGCTGACACTGTTCCGGATCGTGCTGATCCCCGTGTTCATCCTGTTCATGTCCTTTGAATTCATCCCGCACTGGGCCATGCTGTCCCTCATCGTCTTCACAGTGGCATCTATTACCGATCACCTGGACGGCCGCATTGCCCGCAAGCACAATCTCATCACCAACTTCGGCATTTTCATGGATCCCTTTGCCGACAAGCTCCTGGTTACATCTGCCATCATTATGCTGGTAGCCCGGGAACTGGTTCCGGCCTGGATCGCCATTGTCATCATCGCCCGCGAGTTCGCCGTCTCCGGCCTGCGCACCATCGCCGCCAATGAGGGCAACGTCATCTCAGCCTCCAACCTGGGCAAGCTCAAGACGACCCTGCAGATGGTTGCGGTGATCATGATGCTCCTCAAGCTCATCATCCACACCGACGCCTGGTTTTTACCAGTCAAAAACTGGCTGGAAGCCAATGCTCAGATCCTGTGGCTACTGCCTGATGTGGTGATGTATGCCGCCGCTTTCATGACCATCTACTCCGGGGTTGACTACTTTATGAAGGGCTGGTCCAGCATCGATCCCAGCAAGTAATACAGCTGCACCTGGTGACTCATGAGACGGAAGATCCAAGAGACGGATGATCCAAGAATGAGATAATCCATGGTGCAAATAATCCACCGCCAAAAAAGAGTCCATCAAACCAATGAACCAAGTATTCCAATATCCAGCAAGCGAATGACTCGTTACCCGAATGACTCGTTACCCGAATGTCTCGTTACCCGAATGACCCTTTATGCGAATGACCCGTTACGGGAATGACCCAGCATGCAGATGATCCAGCCATCACCTGAGAGTTGGGTCATTTTTGTACCAAGGCGTCCGCCACCATCCAGACAGGTGATCAAATGAGAAAATGATGCATCATGCCGGGAGCATTTGAAAAGGGGTGGTCCCGGTATAATGTTCCATGATAAAGAAGTTTCATGTCTTTGATGAATATTTTATAAAATAATATTTAAATGTCTTGGATTTCGGGCCAATGAAAATGAAAGCTGATAGACTTTTGATAGACAGAAAATTTTTCATTGGGAGGAAGAAGAAATGACCTGGATTTATTGGATCATCTTTGGAGCCTTGGTTGGGTGGATCGCAGGAAAGATCACGAAGACCAGCCGCAGCATGTCAACGTTCCAGAGTGTCATCATCGGTATTGTAGGTTCCGCTGTCGGCGGCTTTATCGGTGATTTTCTCGGAGTGGGCACGGTAGACGGCTTCAATCTGGGAAGTATTGTTCTTGGTGTTATAGGTGCGATTATTGTGCTATGGCTGGTCAATCGCGGAACTAAGCGACGCTGAAGCCGCCCGCAATCATAGGTACTCAATCCAACAGCGCGAAGCTTGAAACCTTGGGTTTCAAGCTTCGCGCTTTGTGTGTCGTGGTATAATTTAGTCAAACGGGCACCGGCCACAGGTGCCGCATGGAGGTGGATCCTTTGCTGCGTACGATCCTGTTCTTTGCTGAACTGGCGTTTTCTCTGATTGGTTTGACTCCGAAGCTGAAAACCGCCAGGGATCTTCGGAAAACCAATCCCCGGGCTTCGTTTCTTTATGCTTCAAAAGTAGCCCACCGCTGGGTTCAGCCCAAGCTGAAGCTCATCGGCGCTGACTTCTATGTCCTGGGGAAGGAGAACATTCCACCGGAGCCGACGCCTTGCGTATTCATTGGAAACCATCAAAGCGAGTTTGACTTTGCCATGATGCTAGGTCTGATTGATAAGCCGCTGGGGTTTGTTGCCAAGAAAGAGCTGCTGCGTTATCCTTTTTTGCGGGACTGGATGAAGATGGCCAACTGCACCTTCATTGACCGGTCCACACCCAGGCGGGCCATGGAAGCCATTCTGGAAGGCATTGAAAATGTCCGTCAGGGTTACACCATGGTGATCTATCCGGAAGGCACGACCAGTTCCGGCGGGGATATGCTGCCGTTCAAGCCGGGCGCGTTCAAGCTGGCGACAAAGCCAGAGGCGATCATTGTTCCGGTAGTGATCGAAGGATCGCATCAGCTGTTCGACTTATCGCGGCCGAAACGGCCCCGAGTCTGGATGTCTTTTCTTCCGGTCGTGGAGACCAAGGGCCTTACCAAGGAAGAAATGGCTCAAGTGCCGGTACGGGTTGAAACGATGATCAAGAATGAACAGGAGCGGCTGAAAGAGCTGGAGACCACAAAGGATTTTCAAAAGTACCAGGACTATCGCCAGGAAATCGTCTAAGAGGGAATTTCTGAGATAGTAAAGTAAATGAGACCGAAATAATCTTTCAGAGATTGATACAATTTAATGATTGCATAAGTGATTCCGGTGGTCTTAAAGGCTAATTTTCCGCTCAGCTAGATGTATTTGGTCGAAACCCCATTGACACTTTTCTTGGTACTCAGGTCGCCGGAGTTGTACTTGAAACTTAAGCTGGTGCCGGTTTTGGCTGCTTCTACACCTTCAATTTATTTTTTAGATTGCTTTTAGTACATCCCAAATAACAGCATTTAACAAACGGTAGAAAATAAAAATTAATAGTGATATTGAACAGATAATAAATAAAATGAAGGAGGGGTAATAAGGGGTTAATTTAAGATGCTTTACGACCAGATGGAGATATCATTGTACATCTTGAAGTTAAATACCTTAAAAAAAATTTATTGAAAATATAAATAAAAGGAGTTTGCTATGAAAAAACTAAACCACATAAGTGTATTTCTAATGGTCCTAATTTTTATTTCAACTTTTATAAATCCAACCCAGGTTTCTGCTGAAGTTCAGAATGACTTTGAAAATACATCCGTTAATTTTCTTAAAACTTATTTCTTAACCAGAGATAATGTCGATGCCAATTATATTTCTCCCAAGTATGAGAACGTTAACATCGAAAATTATATAAACAATCGTATTGACATTGAAAGCTCTGTTAAAAAAGCAGCTCATATCATCAAATTTGATTATAAAATTACCGCTACTTTGATAAATAAGGAGAATCGCGATTCTCTTGATTATCTTACTTATGGAGTTAGACGTGATTTCACTTATGAAGGTATTGATAGTCCTACCGTAGTTTCCGATGAAGTTGTGGTGATTGGCAGTAAAAATATAATCGTCGATGTACTATTTCCAAATGATCCTATAGAAAAAGAGTTAAGGGGTACTTCGGAAAAGATAAACTTATCAAAAAGTCAAAGACTCGATTCATTAGACGTGGATTCGATCAATTTTCGAGCAAAGGAGTATAAAGAAAGACTTCTCAAATCCATTGAAGCGGCTCAAGTGGTTGAAAAAGATGTATATGGGATTGAAGGCAGCACTTCGTTGGATCCCATAAGTTCCTCCAAAAGTCTAACTTGGGCGAAAGCTAATTATAACAAGTATTCCCCCCTAAGTAGAGGGTTATGAATAATTGCTACTTTTCAGGAAGCAATTGCATAAACCTCGAAAGATATGTAGAAATTGAAGACTTGGTTTTTGTCAAAAAAAGAAGCAAGATGCTTCCTCAGGTTGCGGAAGGAATTCATCACAACAAAACTAACACAGATCATCACCTCAGTGGCTTGCTGTGTTCTCTCCATAATTCTGTCTAGACCATACTTCCGTTTGCTTTCTCCGATTTTGGCTTCCACCATATTGCGATCGCCAGCCTCCTGGACCTCTGCTGCTCGCTGCTGCTGGCGCACCTGAGGATCCTTTGGGGGTCTGCCAAGTGCCGGACCGTTCATTCGGATATTCTTGCTTTTGCAGAATGCCAGGTTGGCTTTGTTTCGATATATCTTATCTGCCAGGATCCTTTCAGGATATGATCCTGTTCTTTCTTTGTAACGCTCAGCACTCTCTTGCAAGGTCAGGGCTTCATTGAAGTTTTCAAACGAAAAATACTCCATTCGCACATACCCATCCACCGTTGAGAGGGCAATTTTCGAACCAAACTCGGTGTTGACGGATGCCTTGCCCCGCTTGATAGGCCTTACCCAGGGCTGGGACACACTGACAATTCGACGTTCGATCCGGTTAATTTTTAACTTCCACATCTCAAACTGCTGATCATGAATCAAAGACAGTGTCTTGAGTGCATCCATCGTCTTTGGGCTGATGGGTTTGTTCATGGCTGGTGAGTCAAAGTATCCCAGGCAGCGTTTCAGCAATCTCAAGAGAATACCCTGTTTTTCTCGGAACTGGGCTGGAGTATTTTTTTTCGATTTGGAGATGCTCAAATAAGCCTGTCTGGCATGATTCAACAATGACTTCTGAGTTTTGGTAATGGGTTTTCCTCGTGTTATTTCTAGATGACGCATGGCTGAACAGACCGCCTCATACAGGAGGCGGATATCCGTCGGGAAGTGGATGTCTTGTGGAACACAGGTAGCATCCAGGATCAACGTACCGCTGTTTGTCTGTACCAAGTCATTGACCGAAGAAGTGCTCGACTCAGAGTCTTTGGGATCGCTTTCCCCGAATGGCCGCCGCTCGAATCATCATCACTATCATCATTGGACGATGGTTTCTTTAAGGGATTCTGAGCAATAATAGCTTCATTGATTTGGCAAATTTCTGCAGCTGTAAAGCGTTGCCTGAAGTAAGACATCAAGCTGGTATCAAAGGGCAATTCACTTGAGAATTCTTCGAATCCAAGGAAAAACTGAAGATATGGATTTTCACGAACCAGCTCAATCAAATCCGCATCAGAGACATTCAAGGCTTGTTTGAGAAAAAGAGCGCCAAAGGCCAGTCTGGATGAGTATGCCCGGTTGCCACGAGGCCCATTGAACTTAGTGGCATAGATTTCTTCGATGAGATCCCAGGGCATTTGATGGGATAATTTCACCCATCGATTGGAGGGATCAATGCTGACCCCATGGAAACCACTTGGGTATTCAAACACCGAAATTTGACGATTTCTCTTCTTAAAACCCATAAAAATCTCCTGAATACGAGCAAAAATGCTGAAATTTAATGAAAACTTATAACTTTATTATACCAGAAACCAGTTAAAAGTGGCTTGAACACTATGTTCCGGACCCATTCAGCAGTCTCTAAGTAGTTCATCTATTGTACCATATTATGATTTTAGTAAAATTTCAGGAAGTTATGATTGCACAAACTTTGTATTACATGCATTATTAGCAGGTGGGGCTAATCTTTTTAATAATGGAAATCCATCAACAGGATGGTGGTATGCTTCGCTGAATAGCAGAAGCTATTCTTGGCCGTCGGTCAACTATTTATTTTCATTTCTAACTACAACCCATTCCAAAGGTCCAGTTGCTTCCTCAGTACAATATAAAATCTTTGATGAAAGGTATGAATATCCTTTTTCATTGGGAGATATAGTTCAATTTGGTAATACTAGTGCCTGGGGGCACAGTACAATTATAATGGGTTTTTATGTTTATAATCCGGCTTCCCCCTATCGATATGGAACTTTGGTAATAGGACGCACATCACCAACTCAATATAACTTTAATTTTAAGGTGGAAGACTCCAACTATGATAATAAACGAGTACTAGTGGTTGAAGGTACCTATTAATATGACTCGAAATGCACGAATTAATTTTTTAACGATAATACTATTGTTTACTCTATCAATAGCCGGTGCTTGTAGTAAAGAGCCTGAATTTGATCCAGAATCGTTAAGCTATGCAGATGAACTAGCCCTTCCGGATGGCTTTGATAATTTAAGCCTCGAAGAAGGCGCAAAAAAACTCTTTAGAACCGATCTAGAAATGAAAGATGGACAAAAGTCCGGCCTGGTTCAATTTAAGGTTTATAATAAAGGGGACAAAATTTCACCTGGGATCATCTATATTTCGAAAGAAGACTACAATAAAGCCAAGGTTCCTCTAGCCTCCAATATAAATTATGATGGTCAGGGAATCTATCTGATAAAGCAAAACGACGAATGGAAAGTGCTGAAATTACCGATTATACACTATAATGAAAGCTCTTCTTCACCTAAAGACAAAGCCATCATAAACGTGGATGGCACTATTGCTATGATGCCCTTTACATTCCAGGGAATAATAATTTTTATTCCAGTTAAGTAGAGGGTTATGAATAATTGCTACTTTTCAGGAAGCAATTGCATAAACCTCGAAAGATATGTAGAAATTGAAGACTTGGTTTTTGTCAAAAAAAGAAGCAAGCTGCTTCCTCAGGTTGCGGAAGGAATTCATCACAACAAAACTAACACAGATCATCACCTCAGTGGCTTGCTGTGTTCTCTCCATAATTCTGTCTAGACCATACTTCCGTTTGCTTTCTCCGATTTTGGCTTCCACCATATTGCGATCGCCAACCTCCTGGACCTCTGCTGCTCGCTGCTGCTGGCGCACCTGAGGATCCTTTGGGGGTCTGCCAAGTGCCGGACCGTTCATTCGAATATTCTTGCTTTTGCAGAATGCCAGGTTGGCTTTGTTTCGATATATCTTATCTGCCAGGATCCTTTCAGCATATGATCCTGTTCTTTCTTTGTAACGCTCAGCACTCTCTTGCAAGGTCAGGGCTTCATTGAAGTTTTCAAACGAAAAGTACTCCATTCGCACATACCCCTCTACCGTTGAGAGGGCAATTTTCGAACCAAACTCGGTGTTGACGGATGACTTGCCCTGCTTGATAGGCCTTACCCAGGGCTGGGACACACTGACAATTCGACGTTCGATCCGGTTAATTTTTAACTTCCACATCTCAAACTGCTGATCATGAATCAAAGACAGTGTCTTGAGTGCATCGATCGTCTTTGGGCTGATGGGTTTGTTCATGGCTGGTGAGTCAAAGTATCCCAGGCAGCGTTTCAGCAATTTCAAGAGAATACCCTGTTTTTCTCGGAACTGGGCTGGAGTATTTTTTTCGATTTGGAGATGCTCAAATAAGCCTGTCTGGCACGATTCAACAATGACTTCTGAGTTTTGGTAATGGGTTTTCCTCGTGTTATTTCTAGATGACGCATGGCTGACAGACCGCCTCATACAGGAGGCGGATATCCGTCGGGAAGTGGATGTCTTGTGGAACACAGGTAGCATCCAGGATCAACGTACCGCTGCTTGTCTGTACCAAGTCATTGACCGAAGAAGTGCTTAACTCAGAGCCTTGGGGATCGCTTTCCCCCGAATGGCCGCTGCTCGAATTATCATCACTATCATCATTGGACGATGGTTTCTTTAAGGGATTCTGAGCAATAATGGCTTCATTGATTTGGCAAATTTCTGCGGCTGTAAAGCGTTGCCTGAAGTAAGACATCAAGCTGGTATCAAAGGGCAATTCACTTGAGAATTCTTCGAATCCAAGGAAAAACTGAAGATAGGGATTTTCACGAACCAGCTCAATCAAATCCGCATCAGAGACATTCAAGGCTTGTTTGAGAAAAAGAGCGCCAAAGGCCAGTCTGGATGAGTATGCCCGGTTGCCACGAGGCCCATTGAACTTAGTGGCATAGATTTCTTCGATGAGATCCCAGGGCATTTGATGGGATAATTTCACCCATCGATTGCAGTCATTCACCATGGATTGGGCTTACTCCGAGACCAAGCCCCGCAGGCGGAGTGGTCAAAGGGATCCGACGGATCTACGTTCACTATTACTTTAATGACCAGCACGCCACGGATGACAAGATTCGGATGAACAAGTTATTGGACCAGCTGGAAGAAGAACTTGCATCAGGCAAGCGGGTCCCCGAGCATCAAAAACTCTATGACAAGTACTTTCACACCGTCACGACTCCAGTGCGTGGCACCAAGACCGAAGCGAACCAGGAAGCCATCGATGCGGCCCTGAAGGACTGTGGCTGCTTCGTGTTGATGAGCAATGGCATTAAGGATCCTATGGAGGCGTTGCACGTCTATCAAGCCAAGGACCTCATTGAGAAGGCGTTCGGCGATCTGAAAGAACGCCTCAGCATGCGCTGGGAATCCGTGGCATCAGAGGAGAACCTTGAGGGCAAGCTCTTTGTGCAATTCATCGCGCTGATTTTCATGTCTTACATCAAAAGAGCCATGAATCAAGGCGGCCTGTTTAAAAATCGGACGATGCAGGAACTGCTTGATGAGTTGGATGTCTTTGAGCGTTTCTATCACCCCTCCAGAAAGCCGCAAATAGGAGAGATCACCGAAAAGCAGAAAGCACTCTACGTCGCCATGGCGGTAGAGTGCCCTACATAGGCATAATTTTCCGGGACTTCAGGTTGTAATGACGGGCATAAGTGTTTTCAATATAAGTGGTTTCACCGCGCCGGTTAACCGTAATTTTGCCTGTATTTTCCGGAATCTTTACGAGAAAATCGTAGTACATTTTTGCTCCTTTTTAAGAATGATATCCTACTCAATTAAGTATTGCAAAACCCCGTATTTCCGTAGCCGAAAACGCGGGGAACAGGCTCTATTCGTTGCTTTAAATAGGTTCATTATGGCATCAATTAGTGTTGAGTAGGAGAAATCATGGGAAGTTCACACATGCTGCTGATCCGAGAAGCATGGGTCGGTTTTTGCGATTATTTACTTTGAAAGTTGTTCTGGGCGGAGGGTCTGTAGTTAATGATCCCGTTCGCTCAGAGGGGCGCAGCGAAGAAGTCACTCACTGCGAGCGACCCGGGGCTGTATCATCGGGTCGGTCAGATGGCCCGCTTGTCCGGATCGTAGATGATCAGGGCGGTGGTGCGGCCTTCTTCTTCTTCGCTGATGCGGATGTCAATGAGGCTTTCTTCTTTGATGGAATACTGCTTGAGGGCATCCTGGATGCGTTCCTGGATGGATTTTTCTCCGCGGGAGACGGAGACGAGCTTGGTGCGTTTCATGTTACTTGATCTCCTTGAACAGTTTTTTCAGGGTGATTTTTCGGGCATTGATATAGATGGCGACCAGGGCAGAGGCAAAGATCAGGCCCAGGGCGATGGCCGCGGAATAAATCAGGGTATTGAACAGCTGGGTGGTGGACTCGGTCAGTTCATTGCGAACGGCGGCCAGAACCGCATAGTAGGCATTGGAACCGGGTACCAGGGGGACAAAGCCGGGGATGTAGAATATCGTAGCCGGGCTTTTCATTTTCCGGGCCAGAATCTCTGAATACAGTCCCATGGCCATAGAGCCGAGGAACAGAGCAACGGACACATTGTCCAGGGTGTGGAGTCCCGCTTCATAGACAAACCAGGAAAGGGCACCTCCCAATGCGGCATAGAGGGCTTTTCTGCGCTCAATGTTGAGCAGGACGGCAAAGCTCAGGGCAGCGCCAAAGGCGAACAGGACGGAGACTAAAGCACGCGGCGCCATCTACATCACCCCCACGATCAGAAAGCCCAGGGCAGTGCCAAAGGCAATGCCGGAGGCGGTGACAAAGGCTTCCACAGCCCGGGTCACGCCGGAGAGGTAATCTCCCTGGAAGGTGTCACGAATGGCATTGGTAATGGTAATACCGGGCACCAGAAGCATGATGGTGCCGATGACGATCAGGGATAAAGTCTGAGTCAGTCCCAACGTAACGAACAGACTGCCTAAGAGCACAGCGGTGAGACCGCCGGCGGCGTTTTGCAGGAAGGGGTTGAGTTTCAGGCCCCGGGCCAGCCGGCGCAGGATAAAGACCACAATGCCGGCTGCAAAGGCGCAGGCAGCCTCTGGCACGGTACCGCGGAATATCATGGTAAAAGAGAACGTGGCCGATCCTACCATCAACAGCGTAAGCCACAGAGGGTACTGGGGACGCAGCATGATGGCATTCAAACCGTCCTTGAAGGAGGCGGGGGTCATCTGCTGTTCCTGGATCAGGCGGGACAGGTCATTGACCATGGAGATCTTCTCCAGATCAACATTTATGGCGGTGATGCGGCGCACTACGCTGATGGAGGAACCATCCGAGCGCTTGCCGGAGATCACGATGCCTGTGGGGGTGACAAAGCTCTGGGGCTGTTCGATCCCAAAGGCGGTCAGGATTCGATTGATGGTGTCTTCCACCCGGTAGGTCTCACTGCCGGCTTCCAGAATAATCTGGCCCGCATCGGCGGCGTATTCTATAATTTGCTCATTATTCATAATTCTTATTTCCTTTAATTTCTGAAGAAATTATAACATGGAAGAACGTTGTCAAAACCAGAGTAACTTTGAATTTTCCATTCTGAATCCTGAAATTTTCATTGTTAAGAGTCTGTCTATGTCATTCAGTGTGAAAGTGTATTATAATTAGATTATCTATTAGCATTCACTATAGAACTCAATACACAGGAGGAATTGATCGAAATGGACAGCAAATACCTGAAAAATTCAGATCCCGAGATTTTTAATCTGGTGGAAGAGGAAGAAAGACGGCAAGAGCACAACATCGAACTCATCGCTTCGGAGAACTTTACATCCCGGGCAGTGATGGAAGCGGTGGGAACAGCTCTGACCAACAAATATGCCGAAGGGTATCCCAATAAAAGATATTACGGCGGCTGTGAAGTGGTAGACAAGATTGAAGACCTCGCCAGAGAGCGCATGAAGGAACTGTTTGGAGCGGAGCATGCCAATGTTCAGCCTCATTCCGGATCCCAGGCCAATATGGCAGTCTACATGTCCGTTCTGGAGCCGGGTGACAAGATCCTCGGCATGAACCTGTCCCACGGTGGTCACCTGACCCACGGTTCACCGGTCAATTTCTCCGGAAAGCTCTATAACTTCATCTCCTACGGGGTATCTGAGAAGGATGAAATGATCGACTATGATCAGGTTCGCGAAATCGCACTCAAAGAAAAGCCGAAGATGATCGTTGCCGGCGCTTCCGCTTATCCCAGAAAAATTGATTTCAAGAAATTCCGTGAAATTGCCGATGAAGTCGGAGCTTACCTGTTTGTCGACATGGCCCACATTGCCGGTCTGGTCGCAGCCGGAGTTCACGAAAGCCCGATCCCTTATGCGGACTTCGTTTCCACCACCACTCATAAAACCCTGAGAGGACCCAGAGGCGGAGCGGTTCTGTGCAAGGAACAGTTCGCCAAGGCTCTGGACAAGACGGTATTCCCCGGAATGCAGGGCGGTCCGCTGGAACATGTCATCGCCGGCAAGGCAGTCTGCTTCCTGGAAGCCATGAAGCCTGAATTCAAGGATTACATGCAGCAGGTTGTCAAGAACTGTAAAGTTCTGGGCGATGAGCTGATGGCCAGAGGCTACAAGCTGGTATCCGACGGAACCGACAACCATCTGATCCTGCTGGATCTGACCAACAAGGGACTCACCGGCAAAGCCGCTGAAAACAAGCTGGATGAAGTCGGCATCACCGTTAACAAGAACACCGTGCCAAAGGAAACTCAGTCTCCGTTTGTCACCTCCGGTGTCCGGATCGGTACCGCTGCCATGACCACCAGAGGCTTCAAGGAAGAAGAATTCAAGAAGACCGCTGAACTCATCGACTACGTTCTGACCCATATGGAAGAGGATCTCTCCGATGTCAGACGCCAGGTCGTTGAACTGTGCGATCGGTTCCCCCTGTACAAATAAGTCAATAATCCTCCGAACAGCCTGCTTAGCCGTAGGCTGTTCTTTTATTATCGGGATAGTTCACTCAGCTTATCATTCTGCGAGGAACGGCATGATATACGCAGGATTGACAATTGAACATAAAATTTTCAGGGGCGCTGATGGCTATATTTTCATATCCGGTTAATCCGGGCGTGATAGGGTAGTGGAGAATTGAACCGACGGAGGGTGGCATAACTCAGACATTTTTGAAACGGGCACAGGCGTTATGGCCGGGCAGGCCCCATGATTTTCAGCACTATGAACGCAATGAGCTGTTTATGGAAGAATTTGGGGTGAAGGGCGAGCTGGCCCTGGATGGGATCACGGTGGGGGATCTGGGACTGGAGGACGTCTATGCCGATGTGGATCGGACCTATACCTCGCCCGGAGCCAATGTGCTGTGGAACCTGATGACGGATCCGCTGGCCGATCCACTGGAACTGGCCAGACGGGATGCTTTCATCGGCAAAGCCGCTGAGAACAAGCTGGATGAAGTCGGCATCACCGTTAACAAGAACACCGTGCCAAAGGAAACTCAGTCTCCGTTTGTCACCTCCGGTGTCCGGATCGGTACCGCTGCCATGACCACCAGAGGCTTCAAGGAAGAAGAATTCAAGAAGACCGCTGAACTCATCGACTACGTTCTGACCCATATGGAAGAGGATCTCTCCGATGTCAGACGCCAGGTCGTTGAACTGTGCGATCGGTTTCCCCTGTACAAATAAGTCAACGATCCTCCGAACAGCCTGCTTTGCCGCAGGCTGTTTTTTATATGAAACAAAATAAAAGGATAGTGAATGGGGAGATAAAAGCCAACCTTATTAAAAATAAAACTGAATATAGTTACAAAAATGAAAATCAAGAAAATAGTCTTTCGAAGGTATAAATTGATCAGAATCGAAATGAATTTGCTTAGAATGAATGAATTACATAAAAATAATTAGTTAAGGTGAATAATTTATAATCGATTTTTAATAAGTTGATTTATATGATGATTTTCCTGGGTTTGTACGATTGTCTGTCTGCAGTTAAAATAACGTTAGCTTTCGAAGAAACAATATTATTAGATAAGAGTGAAACATCGAAAGACTAACGATTTGGGGGAGAGTCAATTTGAAAAATTTAAGAAGGTGGATTGCAGTGTTTGTGGCTGCTATCCTGGTTTCCGGCATTACTCCGGAGGCGGTGTATGCTTATGCCAGCAGTATTTTTGAAGTGGAAAGCAGTGTGGCAACTCTGCCGTTTGAGGGGGGCAATGTGTTGTTCTCAATAGCTGGAACGGGGTTGGATTCGGCCGACTGGAGGGCCAAAGTGACACTGGAAGGAGTCAGACAGGAACGGATTGAAAGTTCTTTGAGCAAAGTGGAGAACTTCGAGAATTCCGGAGCCTTTCAGCAGGTGTCCCTCAGCTTTCCGAAGAATTGGGAAGCTGCGTCAAAAAGTTACAAAGTATCGTTCAGTGTCGGCCAGGGAGAGGAGAACTTTGCCGATGAGTTTGTTAAAGTCATCAAAGTGATGAAGAATACGACACCTGAAACCAAACCAGCGGAACCGGAGCATCCGCAGGACGATCTGATTCAGATCGTCCAACTGGAGCAAGTTAACCTGGGAGACCATACCAGAGTGAAGTTTTCTCTGTCGGGCACTAATCTGAAAAAAGATCTGATCAAGGCACAGGTTCTTTTCGGCACCGACCGAGCAATGGAAGTCGAACAGACTCTTGAGGTCTCGGAACATCCGGAAGGCCTGACTGCTGAACTGAACTTCAATGAAAATACCACAGAGACGGATCAGATTTACCACGTTGCATTCAATGGGAATGGCAGCGACTTCTATTCCGAGAAGAATCAAATCGCAGTGATCATTCCCAAAAAAGTGGCTCTGCCGGAAACAGAACCGGATGAATTGAAGGACATTTTAATCAGCAGAGAGAACTTTGACCGGACACTGTCCTGTTCAGGAGGATCCGTACAGATCGAGCTGATTGCGACAGAACCTGTCTCACCGGGGGATGTGAGAGTCAAGGTAACCTTGGATGGTAAGGATACCGAGATGGGAGAGGCTGCAACTGTCGTCGGGGAAAAATCCAAAAAGCAGATAACTCTTGAAATTCCAGGAAATCAAACTACGCAGGTTCAGACCTATCAATTAAGGTTTAATGCCATTGCCTCAACGGAGCGGTTTCAGTCAGAACCGACTGTAACGGTCAAGGTTGAACCGATGGAAGTTATACAGTCCAGAATCAGTGAATTGAAAATTCTTACCCCGTTCATTGGAAAAGAGGGTGGACAGACAGCTGTCACGATCAAGGGGGAAGGACTGAGTTCGGAAAATCTGTCCCTGAAGATCTTCAAGGTGGAAGGTCAGGTTCACACTGAAATGCCGGAACTGACAAAAGGCGTATCATTTCATGGACTGGAGTCCATTCAGACAGCCACCCTGCAATTCCCGGCGATCAGTGGAGATGCGGAGGAAGTCTATCTGGTAAAGGCCGGGATTGGCAAGGATCTGACCCATGAGGGAATTGTTACCGTAGGAAATGAAGCAAGTGGTCTGACTCATGTCATTCAGCCGGACAGCGCGACGCTTGATCCTGCCGGAAGAGTGCTGACACTTCAATTTTCCTCGGATATTTTTCCGGTAAAAGACTTGAACTTCCTGAAATCGGGAATTACACTCAACTTTGACGGCGCGAATTTTTCCGGACTATCCGGGAAGGATCAGGTGGAGATCATTGGCAGTCGAATGATCATTCAGTTTGAGAATCCATTGCCCAAGGAAACCACGCAGATTCGCTTTGCCGAACGCCTCTTCAAGGATGAAAACCAGTATGAGGCCAAAGCCTTTCAATGGGCGATTCTGAGAGATCAGACGGTAGTTACAGGAAACCAGTTCCTTCAAGGCGAAATAATGGATTATCATGGGGGAACGGTGCGAGTGAAGCTGCTTGGCCATTACCTCCAGGGGATTCAGGCAAAGGTTATCAAAAATTCGAGAAGTCATTCGGAGGACATTGAACCATCGATCGATTTCGTGAATGATTCAGAATGCATCGTGTCGTTTATTCTGCCGGAAAACACGACTGCCCGGACCGAGACCTATTCGCTGATGGTAAGTACCGATGGAAGAGTGTTTTCTTCTGAGGCAGGGTTCTCAGGTGTCATTGAGCGCGGCCAAAGAATGGTTGCCGCCGTTCTGCCTGAAGCGGGAGATCCTGCACAGCCTTCACTGAGCCATATGTACATTCAATCCTACGGCACGTTGGGAGGCGGCGAAGACAAGCCGGATAATTCCCATACCAACATTCCAACCAACCAGGAAAGCAAGAAAACCCTGGTACACCTTTATGGCATCAATCTGGATCATCACAAGACAAAAATAAAAATCGTGGACGAAAAGGGTGTAGCCTGGTATCCGGTGCATGAGGGCACCTCGGACAGCATGGACCAGTTCATTATGGTAGGCTTTGACGGATACGGAATTGCCGGCGACGGCAATCATCAGGTGATTGAAGTGATTTGCCCAAGAAACATCGCGACAGATCGAACCTACCGTTATTATGCCGCAATCGATGGTGTGAATTATGATCAGGAAATTTTTGTCACTGCCACGGTTATTGATGATCAGGAACCCCCCAAGCATGATCCGAATGACACGACGAATCTGGCCGTTCGGTTTTTGGATACGAAGGGAAATGAAATCGCTCCAGGCTACTCGGTTCTGGCCTATCGCTGGGCCAAAGCCAGATCCTTTGGAGTGTATCACAAGGACATCCCGGGATATCAGATCAAAGGATATCAATATGTATCGGAGGATCAGGCGAGACCTTTTACCCAGTATCTCCCAATTGAAGAATACATCAATGATTCCACGGAAGTGCAGTTCGTTTATGAAAGAATAATTAACAGCGAAACCGAAGATGCTGAGAATCCCGAAGTGCCGCAGAATCCAGACGTGCCGGTAATCCCGGAAGTGCCGGAGAATCCCGAAGTACCAGAGAATCCTGAACTTCCAGTGACTCCTGAGAACCCGGAAAATCCGGAAATTCCCGACCAACCGGTTCAACCAGAAGATCCGGAACAACCGGTTCAATCGGAAGAACCGGTACAACCGCAGGAAACTGAAGCTCACAAGGATCCAGTGAAGCGGGAAAATCCCCAAAAGAAGAAAAAGGATAAAAAGCATAAAGGCAAAAAATTGCCATACTCCGGTACCAGGGAAAACAATCTGGTTCTTGCCGGGATTGGTTGTATTGTCCTGGCAGCGCTGATCAACAGAAAGAAAATCAACAGAGGCAATTCGGATATATAGTCAAACAACATGAAAGATGTAATAACAAGCTTTCTGAAGCGAATTCTGTCATTTGTCTGGTAACCAAGGCGGGCTGAGTGAATCAGCCTGTCATTTTTTCATTGGCTCGAATGAGGATCGGCACATCGGAAGATTACAGGCTTTTAGGCATTTGAATTTCTGACAGGACGGGGCTTATTTCATTCGATCGGTATGTTCTGACCGGTCTTCAACCTGTGTTTTCAGACCGGATTAATCCTGGATTCCCGGTTCACCTAACGAGGAATCCTTTGTATTTTCTCAAAAACTATTGATATTACTTACTTTACAGCTATAAAGCCTTGCGAATATCCTAGTTATGTGTTACACTATACATAACTAGGAGGGCGTATTATGGCCATTGTTAATCAGTTCGATAAGCGCAACGGAATTACCTATGTTTATGAATCAGTTTCCCATTGGGATAAGGAAAAACAACAGCCTCGGTCCAAACGGTCGCTCATCGGCAAACGAGATCCGGTCACCGGCGAAATCATCCCAACGGATGGACGGGGTAAAAAACGTCGGAACCCAGAGGCGGGTACAACTGAAGTCAATCCTGGCCCTGTGCCCTTTACCGTAGCTGATCGTAAGTTCTACGGTGCCACGTATCTGTTGGATCAAATCGGAGACTCTCTCGGGCTTACAGAGGACCTCAAGGCTTGCTTTCCCTCTCTCTACAAGCAGATTCAATCCATCGCCTATTATCTGATCCTGGAGAGCGATTCCCCCTTGTTTCGATTTGAAAAATGGAGTACGCTCCACCGGCATCCCTATGGAGCCAATATCCCATCTCAGCGCAGCAGCGAGCTGTTTGCGGGCATCTCGGAAGAGTCCAAACAACGTTTTTTCAGCTGTCTTGCCAAGCGCCATCAGCCCGATGAGTATTGGGCCTATGACACCACCTCGGTGTCGAGTTATTCCCAAACCCTTCGTCAGGTCCAGTACGGGAAAAACAAAGAAAGTGACCCCCTGGCGCAGCTGAACCTGGCCTTGGTCTTTGGACAAGACTCAGGGTTGCCGTTTTATTACAGAAAGCTCTCTGGCAACATTCCAGATGTCAGCACGATCAAAAATTTGCTGGCTGATTTCAAAGTGCTGGGCTTCGATAAAGTCAAGTTGGTCATGGATCGGGGATTTTACAGTGAAGCCAATATCAATGCGCTTCTTGGGGAGCGACTGAAGTTCATCATTGCCGCTGGCACGCATCTGGCCTATATCCGAAGACATATCGACGGGATCTATGACAGCATCCGATCCTTTGAAAACCTGGATGAGCAATATGGCTTATACTCCTCAACCATTCTGACTGACTGGGAGTTTCAAAAAGAACGCCCCAACAAGAAAGATGTCATCCGAGAAAAACGCCGGGTCTACCTGCACGCTTACTTCAACATTGAAAAATACGCGGATGAAGAAGCTCATTTTGATCGACGACTGCTGTCGATGAAGGGGGAAATCCTAAGCGGAAAACGTAATCCCGATCACGAGACGTTCTACAAGAAATACTTTGAGATAACAGATACCCCGGTGAGGGGGATCAAGGTTACCATTAAAGAAGATGTGGTCAAACAGACGAAGCGCTATTTTGGATTCTTTGCGCTGATGACCAATGAAAAGATGGATGCCATCACGGCTTTGACGCTGTATCGGAATAAAGATCTGGTGGAAAAGGCCTTCGGCAATATCAAGGAACGGCTCAATCTGAGGCGACTCTTGGTTTCCTCAGAAAAAAGCCTGGATGGAAAACTCTTTGTGGCCTTCGTCGCGCTCATCTATTTGTCCTACCTCAAAAAGCAGATGCAGGATAAAGGAATGTTCAAAGATTACACAATGCAGTCTCTGCTGGACAAGCTGGATGTCATAGAGTGCTTTGAAAACCCAGGCCATGACTTGAGGGTTGGTGAGATTCTCAACAAACAGAAGTTGATCTATGAATTCATGGGTGTTGAGACCCCATCATAGTTATGTGTTCCGGGAATCCAGGATTAATGAAAGCGTGTTAGGGTAGATGAGAATTACACGGACGGAGGGTGGCATGACTCAGACATTTTTGAAACGGGCACAGGCGTTATGGCCGGGCAGGCCCCATGATTTTCAGCACTATGAACGCAATGAGCTGTTTATGGAAGAATTTGGGGTGAAGGGCGAGCTGGCCCTGGATGGGATCACGGTGGGGGATCTGGGACTGGAGGACGTCTATGCCGATGTGGATCGGACCTATACCTCGCCCGGAGCCAATGTGCTGTGGAACCTGATGACGGATCCGCTGGCCGATCCACTGGAACTGGCCAGACGGGATGCTTTCATCGAGCGGCTCAGGCAAGATCACAGGCTGCTGGGCAAGGCTCAGCGAATCCTCACGGATTGCGGCTACGAGGTGGCTTCGGATTACATGCTGCCTCTTCTGACCGAAACTTCCGTGGCCCCGGGAATGCTTCGGCTGATGTCGGCGGGCGGGCTGCTGCTGCTGGGCACCATCGTGTTCAGCCTGATCACTCGGAGCATGGAAAATGCAATGATGCTGGTGCTGCCGGTGATTATGATCAACGCGGTGCTGGGTGGAGTGGTCGAACGAAAAGAAGATCAGTCCAAGGTGCGCCGAATTAAAGGCCTGAAGTTTAAGGGCGGCATCGCTTTGCACATGGCGTCGATGATGAATTTGATGAGCGTGTTTCGGGCGGGGGTGCGGCTGGCTCAGGAACCGGAGCTGGCCGAACTGTCGCCGGGGATTCGGGAGCATCTGCCGGCCGTGAAGCCGCTCTTTGACAGCTTTCGGATCTTCTCCTGGCTGGCTCGGGTGGATCTGCTGGATTACATCGCTCAGCTCTTTTTGGTTAAGCACGTCTTGTATTACCGGACTCAGAGCCGGCTAAGGCAGGACAATGACCGCCTCAGGCGCTTTGTCTGGGCGGTGGGTTATGTCGACGCCCTGGTGTCCGTTGCGGCTTACCGTGATCACCTGGATCAGTATGGTGAATGCTGGACTCGGCCGGTCCTGGCCGGTCAGAGTGCCCGCCTGAAACTAGTGGACGGCGTACACCCGCTGGTTGAGGACTGCGTGCCCAATTCCATCGAGCTGACCAGCCAGGGCATGATCCTGACAGGCAGCAACATGAGCGGAAAGTCGACCTTTATGCGGGTACTGGGGCTCAATGCCATCCTGGCTCAGACACTTCATATGGCGCTGGCCTCATCTTATGAAGCCAGTCCGTTCCGAATTATGTCCTCCATCGATCCGGGCGATGACGTCATCACCGGGAAAAGCTATTTCATGGCGGAGGCCGAGGCCGTACTTCGGATCATCGGCTCCGCAGACAGCGAGTTCCCCGGCCTGTATATCCTCGATGAGATGTTCCGGGGAACCAATCCCACCGAACGAATCAGTGCTTCCGTCCGCATCATCGATTACCTGCAGGCCCGCAACTGCCTGCTGATCCTGGCAACCCACGACCGGGACATTATCCGCTACGCGACGGGGAATTTCCGCAAGTGTTATTTCACCGAGACCGTGGAAAGCCAGGGCCTGACCTTCGACCATAAGCTGCGCGTCGGCACCAGCGGGACCTCCAATGCCATCCGCATCCTGGATCTGTTAGGCTATCCCCGGGAGATCACCGAAGGAGCCCGGGCCATGGTTCGGGAGGAAATGACCCTGCTGGATTATCAGATGGATCCACATCCGGGCAAAGCCGCCGCATGTCCGCAGCCTCAGGTGACGGGCTAGCCCAAAGCAGTGGACTCACCGGAATGGCGGGCTGGACGAAGCCCCAGGATCACCACCGGACCGGATTGCTTATAAAATAGAAAAATCAGTTATCCAAAATGATATTTACAGCGCAAAAATTGACCCTCCCTGACTCGCCAGTTTCGCCGCTGCGTCAGGGAGGGTGTTTCGTTCAGAATTCGAACATGTGCCGGTTATTATTGCTGAGCTGTGCAGTCGTTATTTACTTAAAACGGCAGCTGTTTGTTCTTAGTGTGCAAATTATACACCATCCAATTCCCGCGCACCCCGAAGATAAACCAATAGACTACCGCTCCTAATCCGGCGGTTAATAAACTGATGACAAGGGCAATAATGGCTGGCAGAATAAGGCCCCGGTAAAAAGCCCAGAAGGGTCCCCATAAAAAAGCGGCGAAGTTGAATTTTCCCTTATAGGTTTCACTGGATTGCCGGATTTTTTCAAATTCCTCCATATAATAGGCTGGCAAGGGACTTTGATATGAATTCGCCTGGAATGAATTGGACTCGGGGGAAATCTTGTCATAACCTGACCCTTGGGTGGCATAGCCCTCCGATTGAGTGATTCTGAAAAACAGACTGGACTACAACAATATTTTAGTAACTGATTCAAAAATAACGCAATTTTAGTACCGATTCAGCAACGCTTCCCGAAGGTTTTTTCATCATTGAAAATTCAGCCGGACACCCCTGAAATGAAAGCTGTTTTCCTTTGAAAGCCAAAGGATTTTTGTGTTGATTGCCTGCGCAGTTGCGGATCTGGAGACAGGACCCTGCCGGCAGGTTCCACTTGGTTTCTGGTTTGCAAGAGGAAAGCTCCGCCCGCAACCGTCCATTGAATGACTGTTGCGGGCAGAGCTTCGGATGGCTCAGGCGGATGGCTCAGGCGGATGCTGGCGTCTCCATGGGATCAGAACTGGGCCAGGGGTGGGAGCTGGAAGACGGCATAACGCAGATACCCCAGGATGAAGAGGTGCAGCGGATAGAACAGGTAGAAGCCGTACTTGATCAGAGGGTGGCGGGCTGCGCCCTGCTGCCCATTGTAATAGCGGAGCAGAAGAAGGGGAAGGAAGGTGGCGATCATGAAGAAGCTCTCCTGCCAGTCCACCTGCAGGGTCATGATGACGAGAAAGCCGATGATGAGAAATCCGTTGCGGAGCTGGGCGGTCCGATCCGGGTAGTAATGGCCGAACAGGAGGATGAGCACCGGTCCGAAGAACATATAGTCACCGGGGGTGGCCAGCAGGATCAGGATCAGGATCAGACTGTATTTCACCAGGTCGGACCCCTTCCAGTTGAGCATCAGGTAGAGGGCGAGCAGACCCAGGGTAAAGGGATACAGAATGCCGGTCTGGGTGAAGGTCAGGAAAGTGTCCTGAGGCTGAGGAGAAAGGAGAGGAATCCGGCCGAACTGAAAATACTGGAAGGCGAAGTGGGAGGCCAGCGCAAATCCCGCCATTCGTCCCAGATAGCGCCAGAAATGCCGGGTGTGGAAATAGCCCTCAACGAGAAAGAACGCCATGATGGGGAAGGTGAGCCGCCCGATGGCGTGCATGATCTGCCCCTGGACGGACTGGGTGGGCACAAAGGCCCAGGCAATATGGTCAATCAGCATCGCGATCAGGGCCAGGGTTTTCAGCTGAGTTGCGTTGAGCATCTGGACCGGTTCCGGATGTGGGACTGGATGATTTCTGTTTGATTCTGTGGGCTGTTGTTTCATAACTACCTCGACTGCCTCGCATTGGTTTGGATCGGGAAAGGGATTCGACTGTTTCGTTTTCTCAGCGTCTTGATTTCATGATATCACAGTCTGAACGGGAAGCTTCTCCATGGGGGGCTTCCTGGTCGCGGATGAAGCAGGAAAATACAGTGTCGGGGGCTGATTTGGCGAAAGGGATGGGGGACAATGATGAATACACTATGAACTCTGCTGAATCCCGAGTACTTTGGTTGACTATGAGGGAAGAAGAAATTACAATAAGAGATGGATAAATGATAATCAATATCAGAAGGAGAGACTATGTCAGAATTATTGAAAATTGAAAACCTCAAAACGCAAGTCGAGGATAAAGCGATATTAAAAGGTCTGAATCTTACCATCAACCGGGGAGAGATCCATGTGGTCATGGGGCCCAACGGAGCCGGCAAGTCGACGCTGGCCAACTCGATCATGGGGAACCCCAGGTATGAGGTGACGGAGGGATCGATCTGGTTTGACGGGGAGGAGATCACCGAGGAAGCCGTGGATGAACGGGCTCGGCGCGGGATCTTCATGAGCTTCCAGTCGCCGCTGGAAATCCAGGGTATCACCGTGGAGAACTTCCTGCGGACCGCCAAGAGCACCGTCAGCGGCGAGCCGCAGAAAGCCCTGGCTTTCCGCAAGCTCTTGAAGGAGAAGATGGACGAACTGGGCATGGATGCGTCCTATGCCGGCCGCTATCTTAATGACGGCTTCTCGGGCGGTGAGAAGAAGAAGAATGAAATTTTGCAGATGTCCATCCTGGAGCCGAAGCTGGCTATTCTGGATGAGACGGACTCCGGACTGGACGTAGACGCGGTCAAGATCGTGTCAGAAGGCGTCGGCAAGTTCTTCCGGGAGGACAACGCCATTCTGGTCATCACCCATCACAATAAGATTCTGAACAACCTGAAGCCCGATTTTGTCCACATCCTGGTGGACGGCCGCATCGTCGAGACGGGCGGACCGGAACTGGTGGAAGTGATCGAACGGGACGGATTCGGCCGCTACAAGCCGGAAGAGGAGGAGACGGAATGGAAAAAAGAAATAAAACTTATGTAGATGACCTCGACCGCGGCATCTATGACATTAAGAACGAATTCAAGTACAAATATAAATCGGAGGCGGGACTGACGCCGGAGATCATCCGGGATATCTCCGCCCGCAAGAACGAACCGGAGTGGATGCTGCAGTTCCGGCTCAAGTCCCTGGAGCACTTCTACAAGATCGATGCACCGACCTGGGGACCGGATCTGTCGGAGCTGGACATCGAGGATATCGTGCACTATGTCAAGCCCGAGATCGGCCAGCAGCACAGCTGGGATGATGTCCCGGAGGACATTAAGACGACCTTTGAACGGCTGGGCATTCCGGAGGCGGAGCGCAAGTCTCTGGCCGGAGTGGGCGCGCAGTACGACTCGGAAGTGGTCTATCACTCGATGAAGGAGGAACTGGTGCGTCAGGGCGTGCTCTACATGGACATCGAAACAGCCCTGAAGGAGCATGAAGCGATTGTGAAGCAGTATTTCATGACCCTGGTGCCCCCCAATGACCATAAGTTTGCGGCGCTGCACGGGGCGGTCTGGTCCGGCGGCTCTTTTGTCTATGTGCCCGAAGGGGTGCAGGTTGACATTCCGCTGCAGTCCTATTTCCGGCTGAATGCGCCGGGGGCAGGCCAGTTCGAACACACGCTGATCATCGTGGAAAAGGGCGCGAAGCTGCACTTCATCGAAGGCTGCAGTGCCCCGAAGTACAACGTCAACAATCTGCATGCCGGCTGCGTCGAGCTCTTCGTTAAGGAAGACGCGACGCTGCGCTACTCCACCATCGAAAACTGGTCCAAGAACATGTTCAATCTGAACACCAAGCGGTCCTCGGTGGAAAAGAACGGGACCATTGAGTGGGTCTCCGGATCCTTCGGCTCGAAGATTTCCATGCTCTATCCCATGTCGATCCTCAAGGGCGAGGGCGCCCGCTGTGAGTTCACCGGCATCACCTTCGCCAGTCATGGCCAGGTGCTGGATACGGGCTCCAAGGTGGTCCACGCCGCGCCCAACACCACCTCCAATGTGGTATCCAAGTCCATTTCCAAGTCGGGCGGACACGCTTTGTACCGGGGACTGCTCAAGATCAACGCGAATGCCCACGGCAGCAAGTCCACCGTCACCTGCGAATCGCTGATGCTGGACAACCAGTCGCGCTCGGACACGATTCCGGTCATCGACATTCAAAACGATGACGTGGATCTGGGGCACGAAGCCAAAATCGGCCGGATCTCGGATGAGGCCATCTTCTATCTGATGAGCCGCGGCATCTCGGAGGAGGAGGCCAAGGCCATGATTGTCCGAGGCTTTGTGGAGCCCATCAGCAAGGAGCTGCCTCTGGAGTACGCGGTGGAGATGAACAATCTCATTGCGCTGGAGCTGGAAGGAACCATTGGTTAGGAGGACTTTATGGAAGCAAAGAAACTGAAATACAATGAACTGCCGGTGATCACCTTCCGCTGGGTCCGGGCCAATGACCTGCGCCTGGCGGAGGTGGAGCCGGATGGGGCGGTCTACAGCCGTGCCCATGTGGTGAGCGGTCAGGAGCTGCTCCGGCCCTTTGAAGAGATCCATATAGAGGACTGGCTGGGTTCCTATCCGGGGACCAATGAAGCGGAGCTGGCCCGGATTGTGAACGAGGCGAGCGTAACCCACTATATCCAGTCCTCGGCGGCGGGGGAGATGGTCCGGTTCCACTATGACCTGTCCGGCGCGGAGCATTCCCTGCTGGAGCTTAACGTCATCGAGGTACGGGCCAATGAGTCGCTGAATGTGCTGATGGAGTACGTCGGCGATGAGGCGGCCACCCTGGCCAGCGTCCTGAACCTGATCCGGGTGGCCCCGGGCGGGGTGCTGAATCTCTATAAGATCAATCATCTGCCCACGGGGGCGCGCCACATTGAGCAGCGCTATGCCAAAGTGGCCGAGGGGGGCACGGTCAACTACTACAGCATTGAGCTGGGCGCCCGGGAAACCATTGTCCATTACCTGACGGATCTGGCAGGCGATGAGTCCCAGGGGCATTTGAAGAGCATCTATGTCGGCCATGAAAGCCGCATCATCGACCTGTCGCACCAGATGTCGCACTGGGGCCGAAAGTCCCGCTGCGACATGGAGATCCGGGGCGCGCTGACGGACCGGGCGCGCAAGTATTTCCGGGGCACCCTGGACTTCAAGCGGGGGTCGGCCCAGTCGGAGGGCGGCGAGGTGGAGACGGTGATGCTGCTCAACAAGGACGTCAAGTCCTTTGCCATTCCGCTGCTGCTGTGCGGTGAGGATGATGTCATCGGCAACCATGCCGCCTCGGCCGGGCAGATCGACGAGGACAAGCTGTTCTATCTGATGAGCCGCGGCTTCTCCCATGAGGAAAGCAAGCGCATCATCGTGGAGTCGGCGTTCCGTCCGATCATCGACCAGATGCCGGATGAAGCGCTCCGGGAGCGGATCCTGGACCGCATTGCGATGATGATGAAGAAGGTGAATTCTTGAACTGGAAGGATGACTTTCCCATTTTCCAAACCCCATACTACGGCCAGACCCTGACTTATCTGGATTCGGGCGCAACGGCTCAGAAGCCGCGCCAGGTCATTGCCGCTGTTACGGACTATCTGGAGACCACCTATGCCAATCCGCACCGGGGGGCCTACCGGCTCTCCCAGGAAGCCACTGCCCGCTTTGAGGGGGTGCGGGAGAAGGTCCGCGCCTTTCTCGGCGCCCGGTCTACCTCGGAGATCATCTTTGTCAAAAACTCCACGGAGGCGCTGAACCTGGTGGCTCGCAGCTATGCCGAGGCGACGCTGCAGCCCGGGGATGAGATTGTCATCTCCATTGCCGAGCATCACGCCAATCTGGTGCCCTGGCAGCGGGCCGCTCAGCGCACGGGGGCCAGACTGGTCTACCTGTATATTGATGAGGACGGGTCGCTGCCCGAGGCTGAACTGGCGAAGATTTCCCAGCGGACGAAAATGGTCGCGGTGACCCATGTGTCCAATGTCACCGGACACATCAACGACGTGGCAGCCCTGGCCCGGGCGGCCCATGCCGTGGGGGCGGTCATCCTGGTGGATGGTTCGCAGGCGGTGCCGCACCTGGCCGTGGATGTCCGGGAGCTGGATGTGGACTTCTATACGTTTACCGGCCATAAGATCATGTCTCTGACCGGAGCCGGCGTGCTGTACGGCCGGGAGTCGATCCTGGAGGGCATGGAGCCCTTCCTGCTGGGCGGCGACATGATCGAGTATGTCGAGGAACAGCGGACGACCTACAATACGCTGCCATATAAATTTGAAGCCGGCACCCCGCTGTCGGAGGCTGTCATCAGCCTGGGGGCGGCCATTGATTATCTCAAGGAAGTGGGTTATGACCGGATCGGAGCCATTGATGCCGACCTGACCCAATACCTGCTGGCGCAGCTGGCTCAGATTCCGCAGGTGCGCGTTATCGGCGGCAGCAGCCCGAAGAACCGGGCCGGCATCGTGACCTTTACCCTGGATGGCGTCCATGCTCATGATGTGGCGCACATCCTGGACAGCAAGGGGATCTGTGTGCGGGCGGGTCACCACTGTGCCCAGCCGCTGGCGCGGTACTGCAACACCACCGCCACCACCCGCGTGTCGTTCTGGTTCTACAACACCAGAGAGGACTGCGACCGGCTGGTGCGGGAACTGAAACGAATCAGGAGGCTGATGGGTCTTGGAACTGAATGAACTGTATACGGAGCTGATTCTGGAGCATAACCAGAATCGCGAGAACAAGCGGCATATTGAAGGTGCCACCCATGCCGAGCATGGCCATAATCCCAGCTGCGGCGATGAGATTACGGTGGAGGCGATCCTGCGGGCCGGCCGGATCGAGGATCTGGCTTACACCGGAGCCGGCTGCGCCATCAGCCAGGCGTCCGCCTCCATGATGGCGGATCTGGTGAAGGGGCGGACCGTCCAGGAGGGACTGGAAGCCGCCCAGCGCTTCATCGGCATGATCAAGCGGGAGCCGATTCCCGAGGCGGAGCTGGAAGAACTGGGGGATGCCTATATCCTGAAGAACATCCAGAACATCCCCGCCCGGGTCAAATGTGCCGTGTTGGCCTGGCATGCCCTGGCACAGCTGCTGAAGCAGGACCTGGCAGGCCAGGGCGAGAAAGAGCAGGCATAATACTGCAGGCATCAAACAGCAGGCATAAAACAGCAACCGGTCAGGCAGCAGTCGGACTTCTGATAACCAAGCTTACCGGTCAGCCGCCTGGGACTTGTGCCAAATCATTCCAGGCCCTGAAGATTTGTAAGAATGCCGGATCCGGTTCCCTGCGGGCAGGATCTGGCCCGCAAAGTGACGGGATGCAGGGAAGAGGAATGAAAAAAATGGGCTGTATCATAGAAAATTGGCACATCTGCAAGGAATCGCGTCCCTGATTTGCGAATGGTCAGACGGGGCGGGATCCCTGTACAGCTTTTGTAAAAAAGTGGACTGGATGTTGCAATCCTTTCACGGTCTATTCACGGGCTGGTGAAAAGAAAAGAGTATAATTGAATGTGAAAAAGAAAACCAAGGAGGAACTTTATGAGTTTAAATTTGAAACCTGAAAAAGTATTCCATTTCTTTGAGGAAATGTCCAAGATTCCGCGGACGTCCGGCAATGAGAAAGCCATCAGCGACTGGCTGGTTGCCTTCGGCAAGGAGCGGGGACTGGAAACCATCCAGGATGAAGCACTCAATGTCATCATCAAGAAGCCCGGCACCAAGGGGTACGAGGATAAGGCACCGGTCATCATCCAGGGTCACATGGATATGGTGGGTGAAAAGACGGCGGAGTCTGCTCATAATTTTGAAACCGATCCGATTCAGCTGCGGGTCATCGACGAGCATCTCTATGCCACGGACACGACGCTGGGCGGTGACAACGGCATTGCCGTTGCCATGGGCATGGCGGTGCTTGATTCGGATGATCTGGAACACCCGCCCATTGAGCTTCTGGTCACCACCAATGAGGAAGTCGGCATGGACGGAGCGGCCGCAGTGGATCCGGCGCACCTGTCCGGCACTCGTCTTTTGAACATTGACTCCGAGGAAGAGGGCATTTTCTTTGTCAGCTGCGCCGGCGGCAATGTGACCAAGGTTACGTTCAGCCCGACCTTCCGGGAAGTGAAGGAAACAGGCTATGAGCTGCGCATTTTCGGTCTGCTGGGCGGTCACTCCGGCATGGAGATCATTAAGCAGCGGGGCAATGCCGTTCAGCTGCTGGGCCGGGCACTGAAGGAAATCGGCAGCCTGACGCTGTCGGAAATTTCCGGCGGAGCCAAGCACAACGCGATTCCGCGGGATGCCAGAGCCGTCTTCACGGCTCAGAATCTGGACATGGCAGCGGTCAAGTCCTTCTGCCTGGATGTTTTCGGCCGTGAGTTCCAGGAGGATCCGATTCAGTGCGAAATCCGGGAAGTCGAGGTCAGCCGCCTGATGGACGAGACCACCTCTCAGGCCATCGTTGACTACCTGGTGATCATGCCCGATGGCGTGCAGAGCATGATGAAGACCATGGAAAACATGGTGGAATCATCCCTGAACTCCGGGGTTCTGGAAATGAAGGATGACCAGGTGATCATCACCCATGCCATCCGCAGTTCCTCACCCACCCGCAAGAAGCAGGTTACACAGAAGGTGGAAACCCTGGCGAAAGCCATGGGTGCCAAAGCCGAAGCGTTCTCCGATTATCCGGAGTGGGAATACGAGCCCAATTCGCAGTTGAAGGACACCTGCCTCTCCGTGTATGAGAAAGTCACGGGCAAGGCCGGCGAAATCATGGCGATCCATGCCGGACTCGAGTGCGGTCTGCTCAAGAAGAAGCTGCCGAATACCGAAATGATCAGCTTCGGACCGGATATGGCCGATGTCCATACGCCCAACGAGCACCTCTCCATCAAATCCGTGGAGCGGACCTGGGAATTCATGAAGGAACTGCTGAAGAGCCTGTAAGAACCACAGTCATCGGTCTTCAAACGACCCGATGATCGACAATCAAGGACCAACAAAAAAACGGGCTGCCTGGCAGTCCGTTTTTCAATTATGAAGCTTTTTGAAACCTTTTGTTTATATTTGGACAAGATGCCCCATCCGTGATTCGGAAATGTTAGGATAAGAAGGAATATGATACAATAGTTTGTATTGTGTACCAATAACTTACTGATGACAGCGGAGGTCACTTATGGCTATCGAATTTATGAAATACCTGGATCGCAGTTTAAAATACCTGCACCGGCAGGGCGCATTCCTGACTGTGAAAGATGAAGACGGACGGGAAAACGTCATGACCATCTCGTGGGGCAACATCGGCTTTGAATGGGGTCGACCCATTTTTACGGTTCTCGTGCGCAAATCGCGCTATACCTTTGAACTCATTGAAAACGCAAAGGAGTTTACGGTATCCATTCCCACCCAGTCCAGCACGAAGGACAAACTGGCATTTGCCGGCACTCGTTCAGGCCGCGAGATTGACAAGTTTGAGCAGGGCATTATTACCCGGGCCAAGGCAAAAAGTGTCGATACCAGCACGGTCCTGGAGTCTGACATCGTCTATGAATGCCGCATTATCTACAAGCACAAGATCGATCCGGATATTCTGGCAGACGAAGTCCTGCGCACATCTTATCGCGATGGAGACTACCACAACATCTATTACGGGGAAATTGTCGAAGCCTACAAGCGCGATTAGAGTTCCGTCAGGATCCACCAGAAAGGCAGGATCCACCGGATACTCAGGATACTCTGAAGGAAGGGCTTACTCTGACGAAGCGGTTTGATCTGAGAAGTTTGATCTGAGAAGTTTGATCTGAGGAGCTTGATCTGACGACGCGGTATGGTCTGATATCGTAATTTAAACTGATCAAGCGGACTGACCTGGGAAAGTGGATTTAAGACTTGAAAAAATGATATTTCATGGAGGTAGATGGCTCAGGGAGCTGTCTATCTCTGTTTTTGAGCCATCAGCTGATTATTTCTGAACCGGATGGTTTGTTAATTATGCAGATTCTTGTTAAAATAAACGTTATGCGGGGATCTTCCGCAGTTGAATATTACCCCGGGGAACGAGATGTGAACCATACGGTTCATATGGACTGGAGGAAGACGGTCAGGCAGCAGCTGCCGATGATTAGAATCACATCCAGGCATGGGGAATGAGCGGAGAAAGTATGAACGATGATTTATTTGAAGACCGAATAACTGTTCACAGGAAAACCAGACGGGGTCTGCTGGCTGCGATTTCCATCGTGTTCTTTTTGATTATTGGGGTCGTAGTCCTGATGGGCTTCCAGTACAAGAATCTGATTATGCTGAATATTCAGGGCGAAGAAATTACCCCGGAAGAAGTTGCGGTTAACTCGCAGGTCGTGGAAAAGATCAATTCCTATAATAATCAGGTAGCCAACATTCTGCTGGTGGGGATTGACTCTTCGGTGAATAATACAAGACCGCAGCGATCCGATTCCATGATCATCCTGTCAGTGGATGATATTCATAAAACCATTAAGATGTCGTCTCTGATGCGGGACACCTATGTTAATATTGACGGGCACGGCAAGGACAAATTAAACCATTCCTATGCCTATGGCGGAATTCGCCTGCTGATGAAGACGATCAACCAGAATTTTGACATGAATGTCACGGATTACGTTCAGGTTGATTTCGGAGATCTGATTACCATTGTAAACGACCTGGGTGGTGTGGAGATGGCCGTAACCAAGGCTGAAGCACGCTATACCAATATCGTCATCGAACAGATCAACAAGTCCAATCGGACCTCCGTTCCGCTGCTGGAACTCAAGGATCAGACCATCAACCTGGATGGAACCCAGGCGCTGGCTTTTTCCCGGATTCGCTATCTGGATTCGGACTATGCCCGTGCGGCCAGACAGCGTAAGGTGCTCATGGCAGTTTACAGCAAAATGAAGCAGATCAATCCAACCGAACTGCCGAAGTTTATTGCCGACATGAGTCAGCATGTGGAAACGAATCTGAATGAATTCCAGATCTTTGATCTGGCGATGAAAGCCAATGATCCCAAAATGACGGTTCATGGCACCCGATTCCCTTCCGAACGAACGGCCACTGAAGTCAACGCCAAGAGCTGGCATCTGCTTTATGACAAGGCAAAAACCGTAGAAGAGCTTCATGCCTTTATCTTTAAGGATGTGGATCCGGCCACCGGGAAAGCTTTAAACCCAGAACAGAATACCAAACCGGGCAAGCCTTAATGTTTCGAACGATGAACCGTCGGTTCATCTTGACCACCACTCAGTTCCTGCAATCAATACGAATGATTGCCGATTGAAAACCACCCTTGAGACTTTGAATGAGTGAGGCTGCCTGTTGAAATCGATCAAAGGGATTAACCACGACGTTGTCCCTTTTTTTCGTTGAAGGACGGAGGAATTTTAATGTCATTCCAGGATATATACTTTGAAGAGCAATATGGGAAGCTGTGTCAGCTGATTGAGGGCGGAACCTGCAAAGTATTCGAACTTGATACGCCGGACGGAGTAATCCGACATCAGTTTCTAAAACGACATCTCCCGCCAGAATTGGATCCGGAGCAGAATTATTTTGACATCACGACGCCCTACGGATACGGGGGGCCGATTATTACGGAGCTGCGGGGAGATCAGACCAGGTTGCTGGATCAGTATGCCTCAGAATTTGAAGCTTATTGCCAGGAGCATAACATTGTCTCTGAATTCATTCGCTTTCACCCGATTCTGAAGAATCATAAAACCTTCAGCGACTACTACCAGCCGGAGCAGATTCGCCGCTGCGTAGTGACTGAACTGGATGGGACGGGGGATCCGCTGACGGATCAGTTTTCCAAGAGTGCCCGCAAGATCATACGGCATGGCCTTAAATCAGGGGCACAGATCGAGATCCTGGAAGGACCGACGGACCTGACCGAATTTTCGAAAATCTACTATGACACGATGGATCGCAATGAGGCGGAAGACTTTTATTATTTCTCTCCGGAATATTTTCAATACATCTGCGATCACCTGAGAGATCATATCATCAATGTCAGCATCCGGTATGAGGGGAAAGTCATCGCTTCCGGGATTTACTTTATTAACGACCAGATCATGCAGGTTCATCTGTCCGGGACTTACCGGGAATTTCTGCATCTGAGTCCGGCGTATCTGTTGCGGTATGGTGCCATTGACTGGGCCAACCGACACGGAATCACAAAGGTTCACCACGGCGGCGGGGTGTCCAACTCACCGGAGGATCCACTGCTGCAGTTCAAGCTGCGGTTCACGAAAAGCGAACCACTGGGATTCTTTATCGGAAGAAAGATTCACGACGAGAATGTATATCAGAACATGGTGGAATTAAGCGGCATGGCGGAATCGAGCTATTTTCCGAAGTACAGGGGAAAAAAATGAGAAAAGTAATTATATCAGGAGCTTCCGGGTTCCTGGGCAGAAATTTATTGGCCTTGTTTGGGGAAGATGATGATGTCATCGCGCTGACCTCGGATGTCAGGAAACTCGAAGAAATAAGCTGCGCGGCACCGGTCAGGATTCTGTCGAATACGGCATTTCTTGAATCAAATCTCGATCTCAACGGCTTCACGCTGCTTCATCTGGCGTATGCCCGCAGTCATGAAGCGGAGCCGATTACAGACAGCATTCAGTTTAGTGTCCGGCTGCTGCAGGCGGCACAGGCCATGGGAGTCCGCCGGATCATCCACATATCCAGCCAGAGTCTTTATGATGTTCATCGCGCCGCACCGGCCAAAGTTTCAGATCTGGTATGGCCAACGAACTTGTATGACATTGGCAAATACTATCTGGAACACTGGATCTCGGAGTTTGCGGTGAAAAACCGGTGGGACTTTGTCCACCTGCGCATAGCCAGCCTGGTGGGAAACAATTTCCCACAGCGAATTACCACCCGGCTAGTTCAAAACGCCCTGACCAAGGGGGAGATATCAATCAATCTGAATGGCAAGTTGTTTTCCTATACCCATGTCCGGGATGTGGCAGATGCGATTCTGATTGCACAGTGCATGGAAGATCCTGCCTTCTGGAACCAGACTTACAACGTGGGTTCGATGGAAAGTTATCCGCTGACCCATGTAGCAAAAGCCATCGGTGAAGTCTGCGCCGAAGAGGGAATTACGGTCACCATTCACGAGGCTCCGGCTCCGGAAAATGGGGAGAACAGTTCCCTGGACAGCCTGGATTTCATGGAGCGAACCGGCTGGCAGGCCAAGTTCAGCCTGAAAGACATCATCCGGGATGAAGTGAAGTTTCAGCTGCGCCAGAACAACGACTCGTTGTCCCGTACGAAAGGAAATGGCTTGAATGTATAGTTTATTCTTTAAACGACTTTTTGATATCGTTCTTTCAGCCTTGCTGCTGTTCCTGCTGTCCCCGGTGCTTCTGGTGGTCTGGATTCTGGTTCGCCTCAAGCTTGGGTCGCCGGCTCTGTTCCGTCAGCGCCGGCCGGGTAAAGGCGAACGGATCTTTGAAATCATCAAGTTCCGCAGCATGTCCGATGCCAGGGATGCCAATGGTCAGCTGTTGCCGGACAAAGTGCGGCTGACCCGTTTTGGCAAGCTGCTGCGGGCGTCTTCACTGGATGAACTGCCGGAGCTGTGGTGCATTTTAAAGGGCGACATGTCTTTCGTCGGTCCCAGACCGCTGTCTGTGATGTACCTGCCCTACTACAGCGAGGAAGAAGCCCTGCGTCACTCGGTTCGCCCAGGTCTCACGGGGCTGGCCCAGATTAACGGACGCAACACCTTAAACTGGGATGATCGACTGGCCTATGATCTGGCGTATGTCCGTGACATCACATTCCGAAATGATCTTCGAATTCTGGTGCAGACCTTTTTAAAAGTGGTGCGCAAGGAGGATGTGGTGGTTTCGGGAACGGGAAAAGTCGGGGATCTGGATGAAATTCGGACGGTACGCCGGCCTGAATTACTTAGAAAAAAATGATTCGAATAATAGGTTCGAAGTAAGAGACTCAAAGAAAGAGACTCGAAGTAAGAGACTCAAAGAAAGAGACTCGAAGTAAGAAACTCAAAGAAAGAGACTCGAAGTAAGAGACTCAAAGAAAGAGACTCGAAGTAAGAAACTCAAAGAAAGAGACTCGAAGTAAGAGACTCAAAGAAAGAGACTCGAAGTAAGAAACTCAAAGAAAGAGACTCGAAGTAAGAGACTCAAAGAAAGAGACTCGAAGTAAGAGGCTCAAAATAAGTAACTTGATCTAAATGACACGAATGCATAAGACACGAATGTATATTACTCGAAAATGAGGTCTGATGAATGGACAAGAAGAAATTACTGCTGCTTGGCGGAACCAGAAACATGAAAGAAATACTGGATGCAGCCCATAAGTTGGATCTTGCGGTTGGCGTGACGGACTGGTATGACGTGAAGCGTTCCCCGGTGAAACTGCTGGCGGAGGAGTCTTTCGATATCAGCATTCTGGACGAGGAAAAGCTGGACCGAATGATCCGGGAGCATCATTACGACGGGGTTTTGACAGGATTCACCGATTCCTATCTGATTCCGTATGCTGAGATCTGCAGCAGAAACCGGTTGTTCTGTTACGGCACGCGGGAACAGTTCGAGATCCTGACCAATAAAGCGAAGTACAAGGAATTATTCAATCAATATCAGGTTCCCACGCTGGAAACCTATGATCCGGGGCAAATCGATGAACGATTCGCCCATTTTCCAATTCTGCTGAAACCGGCGGAAGGATCGGGCGGCAATGGCCTTCGGGTGATCGCCGACTATGAGAAGTTCCTCGCTGCCCAGTCTGAACTCCAGCTTCTGGTGGACCCGGCGAAAATAATCATCGAGCCTTATCTGACGCAGCGTCGGGAGATGACCGCCTTTTTCCTGTTTGTGGATGGGGAGGTCTATCTGACGGGGACTGCCAACCGGTTTCTGTCGGGAACCAAAGATACGAAAATCGGGCTGCCACTGCTTTACAGCATGCCCGCCAGCGATGACCAGTTATTCCGCCAGCACACGGCTCCGGCACTGATGCGACTGTTCCGCGATCTGGAACTGAAGAACGGCATGCTGTTTGCCCAGTGCTTCCTGCATGAGGGGGTTCCGAAGGTCTATGACCTGGGGTATCGTCTGACCGGAACTCAGGAATACAAGCTCATGGAGCAGATGATGGGGATCAATCCCCTGGAAATGATGATTCATCACGCTCTGAGCGGAACGATGAATCCGTCAGGCCGGGTTCTGGCTCTGGATCAGCCGGCAGAAGGGTATGGCTTTAACGCGACTATTCTGGGCAGGGTCGGAACCATCGGATCCATTGCCGGTGAAGAAGCAATCCGCACATTGCCCGGGATGCTGGACTTGACTTTGAAATCTGCAGTGGGAGATTCAATTACGGACAAAATGGTGGGGACTCTGGGGCAGATTATTGCCCGGGTGTTCTTTACCGCGCCCACTCTGGAGGCGGCGGCAGCGACGCTGCAGCAGGTGTATGACCTCCTTGTGATTACTGATACCTCAGGACAGGACATGATTGTTGAGCGGATGGACCCCGCCAGGTTGTTAGCATCTTATGAGAACTAATTATTTGGGAAAGTTAAATGTTAGCAATCAGGCAACCAAAGCGCTCCAGCTGTTGAAAGAGCTGCAGTGGGCAGACTGGGCAATGATCTACTTCTTCGGTCAGCGGATGTTCACTTCGCTGTTCAGCGCTGTTATTGGAACAAAGGGGATCCTGCTGTCAATGGGTGTCCTGGCGCTGCTTTACGCCATGACCCTGCTCGAGGCCTGGCGACTTCGGTCGCTGAAGGGAATCCGCACCTTTATCCTGCTGGTTCTGCTGGTGATGGTTCTGATATTGGGTACCATGACGTTTAATCAGCAGGCGATGGAATGGATGATGGATTTCAACTATGGGATTTTTACCAAGACTTTCGATGTGCGCAAAGGCTTGTTCGGTGCTTTTGTCATACTGATGGTGCGCCGGCCGGACAATCTGCTCAGGAATCTTCGGATCGCTGCCGGCATATCCTTCGTTTACCTGCTCTTTCAGCTGGGACTCTTTGTTGTGACCGGGAGCTGGGCCAACTATTACATTATGGAGGATCAGCAGTCCAGTACATTGATGTACAACCTGTCCTTTGGCTATGAGATGATGTTCGCCGCCCTGGTGTTTCTGGGCAGTGCACTGGAATCCGGGAAACGAAGCGAATGGGCGGCAGGCATCGCCGGCGTGATGATCGCGTTTCTGTTTGGATCACGCGGCGTGATTCTGCCGGTGGGTACCTTCCTGGTTTTCGTTTTTTTCTTCCGGCTTAATCGTACCTGGAAAATCCGGATCGCAGCGGCAGGAATCCTGATGGCTGCGCTGATTCTGGGATGGAATCTGCTGCGAGGATTTACCGGTGGAACCATTACCACGGGCATCAGAAATCTCGACATGCTGCTAAGCAGCGCCTTTACGGATGACAACGGCCGGACCAAGATCTGGGATCTTGCCATCCGGGCGATTCAGCAAAAGTTTCCCCTGGGGTATGGGGTATATGGTGACCGGCCCTTCGTCGGTTCCTTCTTCCGCTGGGGGTACAGTCATAATATTGCCCTGGAACTGCTGGTCAGTTTTGGGATTTTCGGACTTGTTTTCCTGGGAGGACTGATCTGGCTGATTGGCCGGAAGTTTATCCGCTGTCAGTCCCAAAGTGGTCGACTCCTGCTCATGATCATGATCGCCATGAACGCGAAGCTGTTGATCTCAGACAGTTTCTGGCATTCCAGCTTTTTCTGGGCTCTGCTCGGGCTTGTGCTGGTGCTGTCTGAGCAGACCGATCAGCCTCCGGAATTATCAGGGGAAGCAGCAACGGTTGGACCTGAAAAATACCGCGGAGGGGCATTCCTGAAAGGGCGGCGTGGATTCTGGCTGCTGACCGGATTGGGACTTGTGCTCAACCTGGGTTTGCTGGTAGTGGTGGTCAATCAGGCTGTTGCCAACCAGAAGTACAAACCGGTTGTCTTTGATCGGCCGACTGTCATCATTGCGCTGCAGGATATGAATGGCAAAGCCCTGCACATGGGGGTCACCGAACTGGCTCGCCGCGGTCTTTCCGCCAGCGTCTTCGTGGATCCCAAAGTCATGCCGGTTCAGGAAATCAAGGGACTCGACCGCCTGGCGGAAGCCGATTTGCATCTGGGGCTCAACTATCGGCCGCTGCGACTCGACAGCTTCCCGCCCATTGAGCAGTATCTGGAACTGAGCCGGAATAAGTTCAGTGACAGCGGCCGCAGCGGCGCTCTGGCTCTGTCTACCACTGTGGAAAACATTCACCCGGACATGCTGCAGTATCTGCGCCAGCAATCGGATGCGATGATTTTAAAATCAAGACGCCGGGATTCCTTTACCTATGAGAGCGTGACTCAGAATGATCTGTACAAGCTGGATTCACTCAACGCCAGCATTAATGATCTGAATCTGAGCCGCCGCCAGCCGTATATCGCCAGCCAGATTCAACTGGCCAAGGAGAAGGAGGCATTGCTCATCCTGTATTGGAGGAATCTCTCCGTGCAGCCGGTGAACCTGAAAAATAATGACACCTATGCCAAGTTTGACTATTACAAAGACACACTGGATTTGCTTCAGGCCAATGGATTTGAATTCATTACGATCACGGAACTGCTGGATCGGGCCAGAATGTCAGAAGAGGAGAAGACCCTGAAGAGTCTGATTGTCAATTCGGATATCTACAGGACGTTAAGGTAAGCTATGTTTAAAAAGAAAAAATTCTATTACGATATCATTCTCAATACGATGGCATTTGGCATCTACATTGTATCGTTCCATCTCCTGATGATGCCATACCTTGCCCGGACCCTGGAAACCAGTGTCAATGCCAGCCTTCTGGTCTATATCATGATCAGCAATATCCTGACGCTGTCGCTGGGCAATGAACTGGGGGTACTTTATCAGGTGCTGACAGGCCGCCGGCCCGGACCGGGCAATATTTCGGATCTGCGCTACCTGATGAATTGGACCAACGCAATACTAGGCCTGTTGATGGTCGGGATTCTGTGGGTGCTGGGATTCAGTCCGTCAGAAGTTGCGGCCCTGACGATTACAACGATCCTGACCAACATTCGGTTCTACATTCAGGGGTACCTGCGTCAGAAAAAAATGTTCCAGTTCATCGGTGTTGGCAATCTGATGTATCTGGCCGGCGTAATCAGCGCGATTCTGATCTTCCGGTTCTCTCCGGTGATCTACTGGCTGCCGCTGCTGCTGTCCGAAATTTTCTCTTTTGTCTATCTGTATGCGCAGACGAAGCCCATGCGGGCGATTCCAGCGGGCAAGAGCGCTTACTATGAGGAAAACCGCAAGGAGTACCTTGAACTGGTGGGAGCCACAATCTTATCCAATATTCCCAACTATTTTGACAAGCTCTTGATTCTGCCGCTGCTGGGTGATATCACCATGGCCGTTTATTACGCCGGAACGGTTCTTTCCAAGATGCTGTTCCTGGTCGTGAATCCCATCAACGCCGTCCTGCTGTCCTGGCTGTCATCCGATCGGGATACGGATGAGTCCCTGGTCATCAAAACCCAGGTCAGAGTAAACATGATTCTGGTCGGGATCATTTTCCTGATCAGTTTTCCCATAACGTATCTCATGATCCGGTTTCTCTATCCTCAGTTCTTAAGTCAGGTCATGGGCATTCTGGTTCCCCTGTCGATGATTGCGGCGTTCTCGATCTCCGCCAGCCTGCTGCGGGTGGTATTCCTGCGTTACTTTGACCTGAAGCTGTTAAAATACATCAATCTGACTCAGATCGTTGTGTTTCTGGTCCTTTCGCTCGTTGGCGCAAAATGGTTCGGACTTGCCGGATTCACCTACGGGGTAGCCATTTCAAAAGTCACTTTATGGCTTCAGTTTTATGTGCTGCTGCTTCGCGGCAGCAAAAAACCAGCCGGATTGAAAACCAGCCCGGTTCAGCCGGAGCATACGGTTAAAACCGGTCCGGAACTCAAGCCGAACGGGGACATCATGGGCAAAGAAGAACTGAACACCGGAGACGTTTCCTAAGGCACAACCGATGGACCAGGAAGGGGAGCATCTCATCCTGTTTCGCCGCGTCCGGGTGTTTCCGATGCTTCTGGAAACACGGTGACTGAAGAACAAGAAACATTGCGACCACGAGATACTTTCGAAGAAGGGAGGAACACATGAAGGAAATTGGCAGTCATTTTCATCTGAAGGAATCTGCGATTCAGAGAATTCAGGACAAATTGAAAGGGAACAGATCCGTCCAACCGGATGGTCGGATCGATGCGGTGAACCCGCAGAATTTCGGAAACTCCCGAATCTATTTCAGCAGCGGTCGTTCAGCGATTCGGTTCTGTCTGAAGGAGGTGGCAGAGACTGTAACTCGGGCCAGGTCAGTCCTTCGTAAATCTGCCCTGGTGCCGGAATACACCTGTGCCAGTGTGCCCGAGCCTTTTTTACGGGAAGGCTGGCAGCTGAGCTTCTATCCGCTGGAATCGGACCTGACCGTTCGTGTTTCGGTCTGGAATCGGCTGATTGAGCAATACCAGCCGGATGCCATGCTGTTCCATCCGTTTTTCGGGTTTGATACGATCATCGCCGATGAACCGCTGGTTAAGCAGGGTACAAAAATCATTTATGACATGACCCAAAGCTGGGCCTCCGGCCTGAGCTATCCCTATGCTGACTTTGTGGTTGCCAGCTTAAGAAAGTGGGGGCCGTTGCCGGATGGAGCCTTTGCAGAAAAATGTTCGGGTCTGTTTTGGCAGGATCCTCCCCAAAGGGAGGACAGCATTCTCCTTGAACAGACGCTGGACGCCTACCGCGCCAAGGATCGATTTTTATCACGGCTGGAAGGAAATAAAGCGGATTTTTTGAGTCAGTTTGCCAACGCGGGCAACCGGATTGCCGCTATGGATGAATCTTACCAAATGTCCGCTTTTTCACAGGCGGTATGGGATGAAATGACGGCTGCGCCAGCAAAGGATAGCTGGATGGAATCGCGCAGACAGAATTTCAGCCGATTGGCCGCTTATTCGGGTTGGAGCGATTTGGGCCGGCCTTACTTTGGACTGACCGGCGGAAGTGTTCCGCTCTATTTCCCGATTGAATTGAAGAATGGGATCAGAAAGCGACTGCAGTCCTTCCTGGCTCAAAAAGGAATTTATTGTCCGGTGATCTGGCCGGTGCCCGAACAGGTGAACATCCCTGCTTCGGACGACTTACGGCGGATCCAGGAAAATTGTCTGTGCATCCCCATTGACCAGCGCTATGGAATGGATGACATGAACCGGATCATGGAGTCACTCAATGAATTCGGGACTGACCGGAACAGCGGGTAGTGGTTTTGGACTGATCTTATTTGGCATGTAAGCAAAAATTCACCTTCTCCCCGGACACTCTGTGGTAAAATTACAGGTGATATTTATACGAAAAGAGAAAAGCAGCCAGTTTTTAGCCCAAGGGCTGCTTTGACAGACTGATGGGACTTTGTTTTGGAGATACATAATGAGTAATAACGAAAACGTGGAAAATGAGCACATATGGCTCGCGTCGCCGCACATGAGCGACGAGGGTTTTGAAAAAGAATATATTGAAGAGGCATTTGCAACCAACTGGATCGCTCCGCTTGGGAAAAATGTCAATGAATTTGAAATAGAGCTGGCCGCGCTGATTGACCGAAAAGCGGCGGCAGCGCTGGTATCGGGTACCAGCGCAATCCATCTGGCGTTGAAAGCCGCCAAGGTCAGACCGGGAGACCGTGTTCTTTGTCAGTCGCTGACATTTTCGGCGTCTGCGAACCCAATCCTGTATGAGCAGGCAGTGCCGGTTTTTATTGACAGTTCACCGGATACCTGGAATATTGATCCGGACCTGCTGGAGGAAGCGCTCAAATCTTATGATCATGTCGGGGCGGTCATCGTGGTGGATCTTTACGGTCTGGGCTCGGATTATGAGCGCATTGAAGCCATTTGCCAAAAGTACAATGTGCCTCTGATTGAAGATGCCGCGGAAGCGCTGGGTTCGGTTTATCAGAACCGTCCCGCCGGCAGCTTCGGTGATTTCGGTATCCTGTCCTTCAACGGAAACAAGATCATCACCACATCGGGCGGCGGCATGGTGCTGAGCAATAACCAGAAGGCCATCAATAAGATCAAGTTCTGGGCAGCACAGTCCAGGGATCTGGCAAAGCATTATGAACACAGCGAACTGGGCTATAATTACCGGCTGAGCAATGTCCTGGCCGGAATTGGCCGGGGCCAGCTCAAGGTTCTTTCGGACCGGGTCAGTAAAAAGCAGGAAATTTACCATTATTACCGGGAACATCTGCAGGGTCTGGAAGGGGTCAGCTTCATGCCGGAAGTTGAGGGGCATTCGCCCAATTACTGGCTGACATCCATTCTGCTTGACGGTCCGGTGTCTGCTTCCCAGCTGATTCAGCATTTGGCGGATCACAACATTGACGCCCGTAAATTATGGAAGCCGATGCATCTGCAGCCGATTTTCCAGAAGTATGATTTCTGGGGAAGCGATGTCAGTGAACGGCTCTTTCAAACGGGGGTCTGTCTGCCTTCAGACACAAAAATGACCCTGAAGCAAATGGAGCGTATTGTTGCTTTAATCAAGCAGCTTTGGGATAGATCGTGACATGGGGAAATTCTCTGAGAAGATCCGTTCGTTCCCGAAAGGGAAAGATTCGATTGAAGTGGCAGCGATTGCATTGATCAGTGCGGTATCTGTGCTCACGATTTTTCTGAGTGATAATTTTTCGGTTTCCACGATTCTTCCGTTCCTCATTAATTTGGGGATTTCAGCATACTGTCTCTTTTCCTTGAAAGAGAGAATGGGTCTGCTGTTCTTCAACCTGGCCATTTTTCTATTTCTGCTGGCTCGTCCCGTCATCGATCTGATGACCGGATTTGTGAACCACGTGCCCAACCGCTATACCTTCGAAACGGGACTGGGGGCTAATCGCATGCTGCTGGTTGCGCTGCTGGGACTGTTTCTGGGCCAGTGGCTGTATGAGCACAGGTCTGAAAAGATGGGGGGCTCAAGGAGCAATCGAGTGGCGGCACTGCTGAAGTCTCAGGAAGGATTGATTCGGCGGATTGCTCTGGCTGGATACCTGATCAGCCTGGCTGCCATGACAGCCGTCAATCTGGAAAAAGTAATCTTTCGCAGAAGCTACGGCTATGCGGCACTCTATGCTGAATTTAAAACGGGACTGCCCTTTGTGGTCATCGGCTTTGCCGAAGTGGGCGCTGCCTTTTTGGCCTTGTATCTTGCCACCAGGCCGCAGCTGAAGTACAGCCTGATCACACTGGCTTCCTATTTGGGCTCTACCGCCATTCTTCTTTTTGCCGGGGTTCGCTCCACCTTCAGCCGCAGCCTGCTGTTCAGCGTTTTTTTAGTCCTGCAGCTGCTGGCGTCGCAAAGCCAGCTGACCAGGCAGGTGAAAAAGCGTCTGATCGGTGGATTTGTGCTGATGGGCTTGCTCCTGATCCCCGTATTTTATGGCATTGGCATCAACCGCTGGAATGTGGATCGTCTGGATAACGGGTTCCCAGTGGTGATTGATTTCATCTACGGTCAGGGGGTGTCGTATCAGACCCTGGCCAAGGGACAGGAATTAATTGAACTGCCGCCCTTTGATCAGAAAAATTACGCGCTGGGTCCGTTTCTGGATCAGTATGTGAATGACCTGCCGGAAAATCCCTACACGCCGGAATACATTGAACGGGGTGACAGCATGGCGGCGGATCTGGGGTACTATCTGCTGGGCAGCCAGTACTTTAAGGGGATGGGCATGGGCTCCTCCTACATCATCGAAATCTTCAGTGAGTTCAGCTTTCCCGGCGTTTTTGCCTTCAGCGGCTTTTTGGGGCTTCTGCTGGGCTCGCTGTCCAATATCACCTGGAAGAACAGTCTGATTGATGTGGTCAAGATCAGGATCCTGCTGGATATATTTTATATTCCCAGGGCCGCGGCCATTCGATTTCTGCTCAACCTGATTGCACCCAAATTCTTTCTTCCGATCCTGTTTACCATTATTCTTGTCTGCTGCTGTCGAACTGTTTCTGAAAAATGGGGTAAAAAATGAAAATACTAATGATATCACCGATATACCCGAAGCCAGGGGCTGCGACCCAGGGGATTTACGTGCACCGGATCTATCAGCTTTACCGCCAGCTGGGTTATGAGGTGGATTTGCTGATCTATGAAAGTGGTTCTTCCAAGGTACAGAAGCTGAAGGCCCAGTTCCGCTTTCTGACGGAGATCAGCCGTCGGCTGCGGCGAGGGGATTACGACATTGTCAATGTGCAGTATCCTTTCCTGGCAGCGATTCCGTTTCGTTTCATCAGATCCCGGGCGCCGATTATTACCTCCGTCCATGGTCATGATGTCAAGTACAATACCGCCTTTAAACGCGCCACGGGTTATTTTACCCGTCATCTGATCAAAAAAAGCCAGATGGTGATCACGCCGTCGGAATATTTCAAAGCCGAGCTTCTGCGCCGGTTTTCCATCGATCCGGATCGAGTGAGCGTGTGCCACCCGGGAGGAATCGACCTGGAAGTCTTTCACCCGGCGCGTCGGCCGGAGGAACTGAAGAATCCTGATATCCGAAGAATCGGCTATTGCGGGCGGATTGTTGAGGGGAAGGGCTGGCAGGTGCTGCTGGAAGCCTTTTTAACAATTGCCCGGGAGGAGCGGTTCCGGGATCTGAACCTGGTGTTTGCCGGTACCGGCGCAGATGACGATCGGCTGCTGTCAAAAATACAGGGGATTCCGGATGCGGCGGTCAGAAATCGGGTCCAGGTGCTGGGGGCTTTGAATTCCGAGGAGCTGGCGAAATTCTATCGAAGTCTGGATGTGTTTGTTTTCCCGACCAGCTACGATGAGTCTCTGGGGCTGGTTGGCATTGAAAGCCTGGCCTGCGGCACCCCGGTAATTGCTTCGGCACTGGGGGGAATCCGTGAATATCTGGTCGAGGGAGTAAACGGCTTCCTGATTCCCAGCCTGAATCCTCAGGCTCTGGCCCAGGCTTTGGATCGGTATCTGATCCTGCCGGCACAGGAACAGGCGCTGTACAAATTCAGCGCTGCCCGCAGTGTCGAGCGCTACGGAACAAAAAATGTTGCCGAAAAGCTGGATCAGCTGGTGAAAAGCCTGGTTACCGAAAAGCAGAGGTCATAGGATGAACAAAATCTTGAAATCAGTCATGAAGGCAACTTTCCGGCTACTCCTGCTGCTGCCGGCTTTTCTGTGGTTACTGAATCTCTCGATTCACCGGCCGGATCCCGCCAACATCAACCGGGAGATTCTATCCGCTCAGTTTTATACCGACATTACGAGCCAGATGGTTCCCTTCCTGGATCAGGGCGATGTTCTGGGCTTTGCCATGACGTCCCGGTATGCCTACCGGTTTCCTTCGGATTCTCCCGCCCGGCTGATCCACTCGGATTCCGTGGGAGAAGACCTGAAGCAGATTCTTCCGGTGGCAGATGGCTATGTCATTGCCACCCAGGAAAATGGTCTGCGCTATCAGTCGATTCAGCTGTTCCACTATGAGCCCCAGAGCCGGAAAGTCACGCAATTTGGCGATCCCAGGCTCGTTCAGGGGGACTTTTACGGAAATTTGATCGTGAAAGACGGCTGGATCTATTTTTGGTTTTTTGAACCCTCCGGCAATCTGTTTACCGCCGCTTACGACGGGAAGGAAATGACCGTACATAAACTGCCCGGTACCATTGATTTTTCAAAGGACGAGATTGGATTTAATCTGGCGTCTCCCAAGCTGGTCAACCGGCCAGTGCTCGAAATTCGACGGGGCGGGGCCATCGAATACTACTATCTGAATCAGGCGCTGGCGCCCAGAGCCGGCGGCCCCTGGGACGATCTGCAACAGGCTGAGGCCCGGAGTCTCTTTCAGCAGATCCTGGCGGATGACGCCGTGCAGAGGATCTGGCTGGCCGGACCTTACCTGGCAGCTGTCACAACGGATACGCTGTCTCTGTATGGAGCAGAACGAGTGAATCTGATCGAACAGGGTTCTCTGTATGATACTCAGATTCACCGGATCAGCTATCGGGGGGATCAGCTGGAAGTGCTGCCATCACCTGAGGCTTCTATCCAGAAACAGCGTCTGATGGCAGAGTACAGCCAACGCGGACTGGACGCCCAGGCTAGATTCCAGACATCCCTGAATCAGGTGGAATGGGTCGATTACATCAAGTCGGCCACTTCACTGGGGCTGATGCTGCTTCAGGCTGCCGTCTTCTATGTCTGGTACCGGGTGACGCGAAATTCTGAGAGGGTCGGACAATGATTCAATGGAAAGATCTGAAAGAAATATTTCTGAATGAGAGCCAGCCGGTCCTGAGTCTTTTCTACCAGTTAACCCTGGTGCTGGTACTTTGGTCAGTCAATCCCCAAAGCCTCTACTACAGCTGGAAGGTATGGGGCGGTCTGATGCTGCTCTGGCTTGGCCTGGCGGTATGGGCCACCGGTGGGGACGTGATCCGGCAGTTTTTCAGCAGAAGGATCTGGATCCTGATGCTGTGGCCCCTCTACAATCTGGTCATGAGCACTTTGGGGGTCGGCGCGTTCTACAACCGCCAGATTTCCATTGCGTTCACGATGCTGATTCCGTGCTGGTTTTTTCTGTTCCGCCGTACCCGGGAGATGACTCTGATCGCCAAACTGGCAGTCGGGTACATCGGTCTGATCGCGGTGGTTTCACTGACACAGTTCTTTTTCACGCCCAATATTGCTCGGGATCTGGCAGGGATTGAAAAAGGGTATTTCCGCGCCAGTCCGCTGCTGGGCAATTTCCATACGGTCTATGAGGCGATTCCTCTGACTGTTTTACTAGCCGGCGGCCTGCTCCTGATTCAGGAGAAAAGGCAGCGAATGGCAGCTATGGTTCTGGCACTGGCCTTATCTGCCTTCGTCCTGCTGTCCCAGTATGACATTGCCATGCTCACGCTGGTGCTGTATCTGGGGGGACTGCTGCTGGTTGTGATCTGGCGATTGGTGAAGACCAAAACGCGAGGCAGCTCCAGGCAGCGAATCCGAACCGAGGCTCCGGATGATCGCAAGAATCAGGATCAGGAGCTTCCGGATCCGAACCGGAGCGCCGGCTGGCCGGCCTGGATCCGAACGAATGGCTGGCTGACCGCATTTCTGGTCTATTCGAGTCCGGCGGTTCTGCTGCTGCTTCTCAAAGCGCCCATTGACCGTCTGATCTACTTGATGGATCTGCGCCAGCTGGCTGCACTGACCAAACTGGTGAACCGGCTCCGGGTATATCTTAAGTCGGTTGTGATCTTTCAGGAGCACCCCTTGCTGGGAATTTCGCCGCTGCCGGATCGGACCCTCTTTGACCTGGGCAATCACTCGGATTACTTCGATCTTCTGGCTGAATACGGCCTGGTCGGATTTATACTGTTCCTTTCGACCTGGCTGTTCCTGGTGATCCTGACGACCAGGAATCTGCCGGTAAAAGGCCGCTGGACCTTCCTGCTGGCCCTGAGTTCCTTTCATCTGGTGTTTTTCGTGAATCCGGTGGTCGATGTTTCCTCGGTGATCGTCCTGTTCTTCATTCTTCCCGGACTCCTCTGGGATTTTGCCGGACCGGCTGAAGTTCCCATGCAGAGGGAATCCGAACTGCTCCATGTGCCAGAGGCTGGTTCGCCAATGCTCCATAGCGATTCGATCTAAATCCGATCGACAGACATGACCGTTTATCGTTCCTCAGGGATGCGATAAACGGTCATGTTTTTTTCTTCAAACATTATGACTGGCTTTTACCGATCTCCTGAAGATGAGCCTGTCATGGGCGATTCGTCATGAAAAAGAAGGGCAGGGTTATTTTTTTAATTGGGTAACACCTGTTGTACAGACTGTCCAGTCGATATGTTACTCTAGGAAAGAAGTAAATGGTTGGATAATTATTATAGATCAATTGGAAAAATTCCGCCAATAATTACTAATTGCTGTCTGATAATTATGACCAGCCTGAAAATGCATCAAGGAGGTAGTTCAGGGCACGAAATAACGAACGGGGTGTGTTAGGAATGAGACCGTTTCTCTAAACTAGCTCGCAAAGCACCTGCTATAGAGTGATGTGACGAGAAACCACAGCGCTTAACAGATGACAAAATGCATTCGAAAAGATCAATAGGATACATTCGCGTAGCACGATCCATACAGCAATAATCAAGCGGCAGCTACGGTGCAAATGATTCGAAGCGGCAGATGCAAGATTCGTGTGGAAGAATGCAAGGTTGGAGCTGTCGGATGAAAGGTTGGTGCTACCGGATGCAGACAGTGGATCCGACCAAAAAATCAAGTTTCATCCAGTCGATTACAGGAGAATCAAATGATAAATGAAGGTGAAGAATACACCTGGATCATATAAAAAATTTTTAGGAGAATGAAATGAAAAACTCATTACAAGCTGTTTCGATGAAATCGAAAAAAATCAGTCTGTTTCTTGTCCTGATGCTGGCACTGCTATTCGGGGCGATTCCCGCCCAGGCAGCGGTCCTGTCAAAACATTTCCCGGACAAGACTCAGTCCCTTCGACTGAATCCGATCAACACCTTCGCATTCAACCCGGACAACTTCGGGTCGATGTCGAATCCGGCCTACCCAGGGGAGGGCGTTCGGTTTACGGGCAGCAATTACTCCGGTGACTTTGAATATGTGATTACTATCGGCAATGTCATCCGAGGGAAGGAGGCGGCAGACTATGCCAAGGTAAATAATCCGTACAACACCGTTCCCTCCGGAGCGGAGTTATTTATCTTCGACGTGGCTTTCCAGTTAAACTACAGCGATGAACAGCCGATGTATGTCTCTGATTGGGATTTTACCGGGTACACCAGTACCAAAGCGGAGTACAGCAACACAGACGCCATAGTACTTGACAATGATTTTGGCGGAAATGTCTACAATGGGGGAGTCCTGGAAGGGAAGGCGTATATCTTTGCTCCGGCCGGCGACAGTCCTTATATCGTCTTCAATCCTTTCTACGACCCGGACTTCAATGTTGTCTTCAAGGCGGATCCGGGATTGGCGGATCTCACCGTTTCATCCTTCTCGACGGGAGGAAAGACGGAATGCTCAGTGGGAGAAACAGTATCTCTGTCAGCAACGGCCACCGGAGGAAATACAAGATCAGGTTCCTATCAGTATGGTTTCATCTGTCTTGATTCTCAGGGGAATACTCAGGTGATCCGCGAATTCGGGAAAAGCAACACCGCGACCTGGACACCGTCTCAATATGGGACCTACGAGCTCTATGCCGGAGTCATTGACGCCGGGGATGGCTTCGCACAGAAAGCCAAGACCTTCACGGTGAAGCCCAAAGCGCCCCAGAACTTCACGGGATCCTCGTGTTCCCCGAACAGCATTCATCTCAGCTGGAATTTGGATTCTGACATGAGCGGGTATGAACTGGCCCGGAGTGAATCCCAGACTGGTCCTTTTACAACGATTGATCTGACCGGAAATTCCTATGAGGATCAGAATCTGGTGACCGGCAAGTCCTATTATTATAAGATCCGGGCCTATGTCAAGGCGGGCACCACGAAAGTCTACAGCAATTATTCCAGTGTGCTGGCAGTCAAGCCGGTACTCAATGCGCCGGAAAACTTCAGGGCGACGGCTCCGGAACCCACCACCCATCAGCTGACCTGGAATGAAGTCCCTGGCGCGGCGGGGTATATCGTTTCCTACGGCAACGCATTGACCGATCTGGATCGCTGTGAACATACATCCGAACCAGCGCTCACACTGACTAATGTCGCTCAGGACAGCGCATTCTACTATAAAGTTCAGGCATACAGCCTGATTGGCGGGGTGGAGGTGCCTGGAACATACTCGGCAGCGCAATCCATGGTGCCAAGAGTAGTTAACGTAAAGGCTGAATCGGCTTCCGGCAGCAGCAGCCGCATCACATGGTCGCCGATCATCGGAGCATCAGGGTATCAGATTTGGGGAGCCTCTTCACCGGATGGAGAGTTCAAGCTGTTGAGTACTCGGACAGATACGAACTATGTTCATACCGGACTGACGACAGGCACTGAGTATTTCTACAAAGTCAGGGCTTACAGCAATCTGGAGTCTGCGAAGACTTACGGGGAATATTCGGAGGTTGCCAGCGCCATCCCCGTTCTGACTGCACCCACTTCACTGAAAACTGCATCCTCCGGCTACAACAGCGTGACAGTGAGCTGGTCCGGTGTGGCAGGTGCTGGCGGTTACGAAGTCTGGCGTTCACGCACCAGTGGCGGAACGTATTCTTTGGTCGGCACAACGACTGCCGCCTCATACCTCAACACGGGGCTGTCTACGGGATCTCTTTATTACTACAAGGTCAGAGCATACCAGAGCGGAGCGAATGGGAAACTATACGGCGGATTCTCAGCCCCGGTTTCGGGCAAACCGCTGCCGGCGACTCCGGTGATTACGCCTTCGTCCTCGGGGTACAACAGTATTACGGTGAAATGGAACGCCATTGCCGGAGCCACCGGCTACCAGGTGTATCGATCCACTTCCAGCAGCTCCGGTTATACACTGGCTGGCGAAACAACAACGGCACTGTCGTTCAAAAACAGCAGTCTGACGACCGGCAAAACCTATTATTATAAAGTCCGGGCCTATCGTCTGGTGGGATCCACCCGAGTCTACAGCAGCTACTCAACGGTCAAAAGCACGAAACCGCTGCCATCCGTTCCTTCGAACTTCAGCGCGCTGCGAGTCACATCCAGCAGCATCAAGACTTCCTGGTCAAAAGTCAGCGGAGCCAGCGGCTATGAAGTATATCGGGCGACTTCGAGCACCGGTACCTACAGCCTGAAGCGGACCACTTCATTGCTGTCCTATACCAACACCGGCCTGACCAGGGGTCGCACCTACTATTACAAAGTCAGAGCCTACCGCATGGTCGGCACAACCAAAATATATGGCAAATGGTCAGTTATTAAGTCAGCCAGACCTTAAGGACATGAATCATTGAAACGGCAGCAAATCACCCAGGTGATTTGCTGCCTCTTTCGATTTGCTGAGATCGTTAAGATCATTCAGGGCTCCATGAACAGAGCTCCATGGACAGAGCTCTAGGAACAGAGCACTTTGACAGAGCTCTGCTCAAATGGTTTTTGAAGATTGATCTGACAGGGGGGACAGGCTGTTGTGGGGCAGCTGCCTGATCAGGTTGGCGAAGGTGATCGGCCGAATCGGGCTGTTCAGGCTGATCAGGCGGGTATTCGAAGGATTTTATGTCTAAAGGGACAAGTTTCAGGGAGGGGAAACCAAGAGGAGGGCGAGTGAATGGTCGTGAAAACTAGTGGGGTGCGATTTAATTTTATAATGGTTATCAAGTTCGAATGCTTCTATTATTTTGTTTTAGAAAGAAAAATTGAGGGGAGAAAGAAATTTTTATTGGTATCAATGCTATTTTTTTATTCGATTTGTTGTGGCTCAATCACTTTTTATGTGGGATTATGATTTTCCCTGTTTACACGGAGAGGTCGACGTGGTAGCCTGACTGGCCGACTAGCCCAGCATTTATGCAGCCTAGCGGCAAGGCTGGCGGAACCACGCCGACAGAGGCTCCATGTCAACTTGGGAAAATCCCACAGTTTTTGTGATTGACCCTTTGTTGTTAAAATGAGTTTTGTATTGGTTTTTCGTATTTTACTAGATTTTATTGGAGGAAATTATGCATCGAAACAAAAATCTGATTCGGTTTGCGTCGGCTGCTCTGGCGTTTTCATTGCAAATTGGTTTGTCTGGGGGAGTTGCTTTGGCGAATCCGTTCCGGCAAGGCTCGGACTATGTTCGTCCCACCTTGTATCACCCGGCGATCGGGATTGAGACCAATCGGACCATCGTTTCGCAGATGGCGGATATGACGGCACCGGTCATTGACCGGTCGACGCTGTCGGTGGTTCAGACGGCAACGACGCCGGGTGGACTGGTCACGATCCGAGTCAAGGTGACGGATGAGAATACCGGAGTTCGGGAAGTTAAGTTCACCTTCGACAATGTCAACGGGGGCTATCGCTACCTGACGACGATTCGGCCGGATGCTTCGGGTTATTATTCGGTGCAGATCCCGATTGATTCCAACACCCATGACGGAGGCTGGTCGCTGTCCTTCCTGGAAGCCGTCGACAATAACGGCAACTGCCGGTTCTATAACGGCCGGGAAGTGGATCTGAGCCGCGGGAACTTCACGGTGGTCAATCCCAAAGCGGATATGACGGCGCCGGTGGTTCAGGTGGGAACTCTGAAGATTAATCAGACCACAGCCAAGCCTGGGGATACCATCCGGATGGGGGCTCTGGCAGCGGATGAAAAGACCTCGGTGAAAGAGGTTCAGTATACGCTGATTAACGAGAACCGGGGATCCAAAGTTCTGTCATCTACTAAGGCGGACATCAACGGCTACTATATGGCGAGCTTCGTGATTGATGCCAATACCCACCATGGCAAGTGGACGCTCCAGGACATCAGCGTTGTAGATGACAACGGCAACTACCGGGCGTATTCCAGCTATGACGAGGATCTGAGCAAGGGCAACTTCACGGTGGATAATCCCGGGGCGGACATGACACCTCCGACCATTGACATTTCAACATTGTCAGTGAACCGCACCACTGCCTATCCGGGCCAAAGCGTCCGGGTCAAGGTCAAGGCTTCGGACTCCCAGACAGGGGTTCGCTCCGTGGAATTTGATCTGCACAACGAATACGGCGGCATGGCCACATTCAAGGATACGACGCCGGACTCCTATGGCTATTACTCCATGGATCTGGACATCACGGATGTCACCCACACCGGCAAATGGTATGTCAACGGCATCGGCGCTGTGGACAACAATGACAATTACACCGGAAACTGGTTCTACGACACGGATCTGTCCAAGGGATCCTTCACTGTCCAGGAATCGCTCCTGCCGGAAAACCCGATCAATGCCATCGTCATCGACAAGGATACCACCTGGAATTACAAGGTTGTGGATCAGGATGTCTATGTCGCACCGGACGCTGTGCTCAAAACCGGCGATGTCAACATCCGGGGCAATCTGTACATCTACGGGACGGTGGAAACCAGCCAGTCCCTGAAGGCGACCAACCTGTATGCCGTTTCCGTGCGACAGGGCGCCATGACCAGCCGCACCAAGGGCGCGCTGTATGTGGCCGGGGGCACCACCAGCTTCCTCAAATCAAACCTCTCGGCTCAGCCGGTACCGTCGATCCCGATTCAGATCATGAGTGAGAATCAGGTCAATCCCGACGGGATCCTGCCGCTGATTGAGGGCGCAACGGTGAAAGTCGGAACGCTGACCCTGAATGGCCAGTCCGTTCCGCTGAACTACAACGGAACCTTTACGGTAGATAATGTCCAGGTGGGCAAAGCCCAGAGCCTGAACTTCCGGTTTGTCGACAGCTTTGGCAAGGAAACCCTCATGACTTATGCCGTGGACAACCCCATTGACAAGGTTGAGGTACTGGCCGGAGCCAGCCGCTATGAGACCGCGAATATTATCAGCGCAGCTGCCTTCTCTTCTGCCGGCACGGCGATCCTGGTATCAGGGGCCAACTTCCCGGATGCTCTGGCTGCCGGTCCGTTGGCCACGGCACTGAATGCGCCGATCCTTCTGACCTCGAAGACGGAGCTGACCGCCGTGACCAAACAGGAACTGGTCCGCCTGGGCGTCAAGAAGGTGATCATCATGGGCGGCACCACCGCCATCGATGCCGCCGTTGAAACCAGCCTCAAGGCAATGAGCGGTATGACGGTAGAGCGGATTGCCGGAACCACCCGCTACGACACCGCAATCAAAGCGGCAGAGCGTCTGGAACTGATCAAGGGGAAACCGACCTCGGTCATCCCGGCTTCAGGCAGCTCCTTCCCGGATGCGCTAGCCATCGGCAGCTACGCAGCCAAGAACGGAATTCCGATCCTGCTGACCGATGGCAAGAGTCTGGGCCTGGGGAATGATACTTATCTCAAGAACAAGGGCATCAACAAAGTCACCATGGTGGGCGGCACCCTGGTGCTGAGCAGCACACTGGAGCAGTCTCTGGTTACCAAAGGACTTACCGTTACCCGTCTGGCCGGAGCGACCCGGACTGAGACCGCAACCCTGGTTGCAAAGACCTACTATCCGGAAGCCACCGGCGCCATTGTGGCCAACGGCTGGACCTTTGCTGACGCGCTGGCAGCCGTACCCTATGCCGCCAAGCTCAATGTGCCGATCCTGCTGGTGAGCAAAACCGCCATCGACACCAGCGTGAAAGACTATCTGGCCAGTTCACCGGTCCATGACATCAAAGTGGTCGGAGGCGAACTGGTGATTTCTTCCGCGGTGCAGACCCAGCTGATGGAAGCCATGGCTCAGTAAGGTGAAGGATTGCTCCCAACCTGGGAGCAATCCGACGAAGATGCTGATCGCAGCAGCCCACACAAAGGGATCTGCAGCACTGGACTTCAACAGATTCGAATCAAGTATCTAAAACAGAAATTTCACCGGGGACCTTCGGGACCTGTACCTGCAAACCAGCAGAAGGCTGAGAGCTCTGATCTTCGAGTGACTAAGGAAATGCGCCGGAATCAACCGCTGATTCCGGCGCATTTCCTGTCTGGGATTCATGAAAAAAAACAGATTTTTTGTACGACGGTCCGTTTGCAGGTTTCATCGGCAGAGGGGACTGGGGCAACTTGCTGCAGATCCCCGGTTGGCATCCAAGTCGGCTCTGGTGGCGGATCCGGCACGAGGGAAGCCGGACGAAAAGCCGGTCAGGGCAAGAGGCAAACCGTAAATTCATAATTATACTATATTATTGCATTTTATTGATTAACTATTATAGTCGAAAATTAATGGGCTAAATCCACATTTGAATGTGGGTTTTTTGATTTTTTGGCTATTTTTAAGGGGTATTGAACGGCATTTAAATTTAGAATGAATATAAAAGGGTGGTACCCAAGAAGTTTTTTGAACTGTTAAAGTAAAAATAACCTACATAAATATTTATTTTCTAGAATTAATATGTTATTATGAAAACGATTCTTTAAAAACTAGACAATTGGGGGACATTATGGAAAAAAGGAAACATGTACTTCGTGGACTCACATCATCTCTGGTTATGGCCCTTGCACTTCAAGTCATGCCGGTGTCGCTCTTCAGTCACTCTGCCATGGCGCAAACCACCAGCTCGGTATTTAACCCGCCGGTGGTTGAAACCAGCCTGCCGCAAAAGTCAATCTAGACGCTGGCCTCCACGGTGAATCCGGGAAACCTGAAAGTGTTCAACGGACCAAACCGGTACGCCACCGCGACCTATATCAGCAAAGCGACTTATACTATGGCGGATACCGTCATTCTGGTTCAGGGAACGAACTTTCCCGACGCTCTGTCAGCCGGGCCCCTGGCCTATGCGCTGAACGCGCCGATTCTTTTAACCTCCACCACGGAACTTTCGGCGGATACCCGCCAGGAGATGGTTCGCCTGGGAGCAACCAAGGTAATTATCCTGGGCGGCTTGTCGGCCATCAGTTCCTCGGTTGAATCCGAGCTCAATTCCCTGGGATACAATGTCGAGCGCATCAGCGGCAGCGACCGCTATGAAACGGCGCTGAAGGTTGCCATTCGCCTGCGAGCCAGCAATGTCATCACCAGCGCGGCCGTTCTGACCGCCGGCGACCAGTTTGCCGATGCCCTGTCGGCCGGCAGCATGGCAGCCAAGAAAGGCTATCCGGTTCTGCTGACGGACGGCAAAACCTTGTCCAAGTCGGTGATTGATCACCTCGTCAGCAACCGCATTAAAACGGTCTACATCATCGGAGGCTATCTGGCCATCGATCAGGGAATGGAAAAGATTCTGACCGACGCCGGCATTGCCGCTGTCCGCATCAACGGAGCGGATCGGATCGAAACCTCCACCATGATTGCCGATCAGTTCTTCCGCACCAGAAAAGCAGTCATTGCCAACGGCTGGAGCTTTGTGGATGCACTGGCAGCTACTCCCTTTGCCGCAAAGAATGATGCGCCGATCCTTTTGGTAAAACAGGACGACCTCAGCGACAAAGTCATTGAATATGTTTCCTATTACGAATGCACCGACCTGTTTGTCGCCGGCGGTGACCTGGTTGTCAGCAGCCCCGTCCGGGAACGCCTGGCGGATCTGATCGCGGTTGAAACCTTCACCATCCGGGTGAAAAACACCGACGGAACCTATTCCAACCAGTACATCAGCGCCCGGGTCAACAAGGAATACGCCAAACAGGCCTTTGATCTGCAGAACCAGCATCGGGTCAAAAACGGCCGCGTGCCGCTGGCCTGGGATGAAAGATATTACGACGCGGCGAAAGTCCGCGCAGTGGAACTTTCCATTCTCTTCAGCCACACCCGGCCGGACGGACGCAACTGTCTGACCATTGGGCCGGATCTGAATCTGACCGGAGAAAATGCGGCTGCCGGTCATCCGACCCCGGAGGCTGTGATTTATGCCTACAGCCAGTCGGAAGGACATAACGCCAACATGCTGCGCACCGTCTTCAGCAAATCAGCCATCGCTCGTGTGCAGGTCAACCAGTTCCCCTACTGGATCACCCTGTTCGGCAACTAAGCTTCATCAACTCACACTCTCGCGCATCCCGGAATCATGGCCTTCCCCCTCGGAGCCCGTGGTTTCGGAATGATGCCGGAGTCCATCAAAAAGAGCGGGAGCGCCCGGTGCATGCCGGGCGCTCCCGCTCTTGTCTGATTCTGAAAAGAGGGGATGGAGCTGCTAAAGATCGATCAGGGTGCCAATGCCCATTTCCCGGGCGTTCTCGTAGATCTTGCGGGCCACGACGATGTCCAGGATGGCATTGCCGGTGGTTTCGAAGAAGGTAATTTCATCCAGGGATTCCCGGCCGGGCTTTCGGCCGCTGACCAGTTCCCCCAGCTCTCCCGTAATTCGGGAAGGGTCGAACTGACCGGATCGGATGAGTTTCTGGAAATCACCGGATTCGGTAATGGCGTCTTTGGTATCCACAAAGATCTTGCCGGCCCGGAGCAGCACTTCCGGCGGAATCTCGCTCATTTCCGGCGTATAGGAGCCCACGCCGTTGATATGGACGCCTTTTTTGAGCAGCGTGCCGTCAAAGACTGGGACTTTGGCCGTCGTGACCGTGGTGATGATGTCAGCTTCCCGGATGTCCTGGGACAGATCCTCCGAGGCCCGGATGGCGACATCATAGCGCCTGGCCATGGCATCAGCAAAGGCTTTGGCCCGTTCGGGACTGACATCATAGACCCGGACATCCCGGATCGGCCGGACATCCAGGATGGCTTCGAGCTGAGTGGCTGCCTGTCCGCCGGTGCCGATCAGAACAAAGTTGCGGGCATCCAGCCGGGCCAGCAGATCCGTGGCGGCACCAGCCACTGCGCCGGTGCGAAGCTGGGTCAGGTAAGTTCCGTCCATCAGAGCGATGACCTGGCCGGTGGCATCATCCTGCAGCACCATGGTGGAGGGAACGCTGGTAATGCCTTTCTCAATATTGCGGGGGTAGACCGATACGATCTTGACGCCCAGCGCGTGGCCTGCCCTGGCGTAGCCCGGCATATACAGGCTCTGGCCCTCGAACTCCTCGATGTTGAGATTGACGCGCAGCGGAATGTCGCTCTCACCCCTGGAGTACATCGCCAGAGCATCCTGATCGGCGCGGATGGCTTCCGCCATGGTGATGACCCGTTTCATTTCTTCCTGGTTCAATAACAGTATTTTCATCGGCGATCCTCCCTTGATTCCAGACGTTGCGGCGAATTCATCGGACCTTTGCCCAGCGTATGGTTCTTACTCGTATTGTACCAAAGACTGGAGATGGAGTCATGAAAAGACTCGTGATGGGCTCGTGAAAAGCCTGGAAATGAAGTTAGGAAAAGATCGGGATGTATTCATGATTAAGACTGGAGATGAGGTCGTGAAAAGAAAGACTGGGAATGAAGTTAGGAAAAGCCTGGAATGAAGTTATGATAAGACGCGGATCCGGTGTCTGCTCCTGAGTTGACAAGGACCGGACGGACATCAATAATTGAGACAGTGACAGCAATGAGTTCCGGGCGGATTCCAAGAGCCGCCGGTGAGCAAGCTGATCGGTCTGGCTGGCCAGAACCGGAAGGAGAAGAATCAACATGAAATTTGTCCTGATCCCGGATTCATTCAAAGGAACCATGACATCAATAGAGATCTGTCAAATACTCGAAGAATCAATCCATCGCCGCTTCAGTGAGGCGCAGGTCCGATCCATCCCGGTGGCCGACGGCGGGGAGGGCACCGTGGACGCCTTTCTCTGCGCTCTGGGCGGCGAAACGATTGAGGCGGCGGTGGCCGGTCCCTATGGAGAACCCATGACAGCAGCCTATGGTCTGCTGGACGGGGGAGAAACGGCGGTGATTGAGATGGCTGCCTGCGCCGGTCTGCCCCTGGTGGAGGGACGCAGGAATCCCGGACTGACCACTACCTATGGCGTGGGAGAACTGCTGCTGGATGCCGCCCGTCGCGGCGTGCGGCGAATCATTGTCGGTCTGGGCGGCAGCGCCACCAACGATGGCGGCTGCGGAGCCGCCGCGGCCGCCGGCATCCGCTTTCTGGACAGCAGCGGCGAGGTCTTTCACCCCACCGGCGCCACCCTGAAGGACATCGCCCGGATCGATGATTCAGCCCGGTCTCCCGAACTGACCGGAGTGGAGATCCTTACCATGTGCGATATCGACAATCCGATGCATGGCCCGCAGGGTGCCGCCTATATCTTCGGTCCGCAAAAAGGAGCGGATCCGGCCATGGTCAGAGATCTGGATGAAGGACTGATTCATCTGGCGGGAGTAATCCGGCGGGATCTGGGCAGGGATCTGTCAAAGCTGCCCGGAGCCGGCGCGGCCGGGGCCATGGGCGCCGGGATGGCTGCCTTCTTCGGTTCTACCTTGCGCCAGGGCATTCAGATTGTCCTGGATACCGTGGAGTTTGATCGGCTAATTTCAGACTGCGACTACATCCTGACCGGAGAAGGCAGAATCGACAGCCAGAGTCTGCGCGGCAAAGTCGTCATGGGCGTGGCCGGCCGGGCCAAAGCGCAGAACAAACCCGTTCTGGTCATAGCCGGCGGCGCGGACGGAGACCTGGAGCCAGCTTATGCAGGCGGCGTCACCGCCATCTTTACCATTAACCGCCTCCCCGAACCCCTGGAAGTCAGCCGTTATAAAAGCCGGGAAAATCTGGCCGCCACCGCTGACAACATCCTGCGGCTGATCAAGGCTGCCCTGCCAGTCCATTAAGCAGTCCGACGAAGAGCCGGGACGGAAAACCATGACTTAGAACCATGACTTAGAACCATGACGCAGCACCATAACAGAGAATCACGACCCGTCCTTCGCAGCTTGGCGGGAAAACGCTGATTCGTCCGTCAGTCGTTTAACCGGGGGAGCCATCAGCCGGAGAATCACTCTGCGTAAGCCCCACTTTTTCACAGGAGGGATCCCATTGTCCAATTACTATGAGGAGCATCTGCATTCGACCAGTCTGTTCCAGGTGTATCAGACCGATTTGCCCAGAATCAGGCAGTATCTCGACGAAGAAATCCGTTTTGTCCAAAAGGAGCTGAAACCGGATTTCAGGATCCTGGAGGTTGGTGCCGGCTATGGCCGGATCCTGCGGGAGCTGGCGCCGTCCGTGGCAACTGCCGTCGGGGTGGATCTCTCGGCCGATTCGATCCGGCTGGCCCAGGCGTACTGCAAGGACCAGCCCAACTGCAGTTTTCAGGTCATGGATGCTTTTCACCTGGATTTTGAGGAACCCTTTGACGCGGTGATCTGCCTGCAGAATGGGTTGTCGGCGATCAAAGGCCAGCCCCTGGCGCTGATCCGGCAGTGCCTGAAGGTTTTAAAGAAAGGTGGGCGGGCCTATTTCAGCACCTACAGCCCAAGGTTCTGGGACCACCGGCTGGCCTGGTTTCAGGAACAGGCGGACATAGGGTTGCTGGGTGAAATTGACCCAGTGCAGACCGGAGACGGCAGGATCGTCTGTCGGGACGGTTTTGTCGGCATCGCCTATACCGAGAATGACCTGCGTCAGCTGGCCGAAGCCACCGGCTGTTCTTATCACATGGAGGAAGTCGATGGGTCCAGTTTGTTCCTCCTGGTGGATCAGCTGCCATGAATACCCGAAAGAAAAAGAACGGATTGAATCCGAAGCGGTGTGCCTGGGCATGCCGCTTTTTCCATGATAAAGGTTTTGTAAAATATATTTCGGAATCTGGGGGTCTTGCCATTCTAAATGTGGATAAAAAATGATACATTTACTATATATTCATAAACAGCAAATCCATTGCAGCGCCAGTGCATTCAGTCTGTGCCGTCCTGTTTTCCGGGGTGTTCGGCGGAATACCGGAGGATGGAGCAGTACGGACTGAGAAATTGGCGTCCTGGGTTTGCGCAAGCGGTCTTGTTGGTTCTTGCTGCTGGTTTGATCACCCTTTGCGAGGGAGTGGTCGCTGCTGTCGTCATTGCGAAGAGAAAAAATATGAGTTTGAGGGGATTTATGTTGAAAAGAGTTGTATCGGCTGTTCTGGCACTTGGTCTGGTGCTGTCGGGGACGGGGATCCGGGTCAGTGGAGCGCCCAAAGCGAATTCAGCGAAGAACGTGCCGCAGGTGTCGGGCAAGCTGCAGAACCTGCTGGAGAAAAACAAGGAAAAGGCGGCGAAGGTCACCCGGCCAGAGGCGCAGGATCCGGAGGAAGAAGTCCGGGTCATTATTGAACTGTCGGTTCAGCCCCATCAGCTGGCCAAATGGAAGACGGGGCAGGGGACCCTGGCAAAGATCGACCGGGAACAGTCGGCGTTTTTCAGTGAGGCCCGCCGGGCCGGCATTGCCTTTTCGAAGCTGAAGACCTTCCGCCAGGTGTTCAACGGCACCAGCGGCAAAGTTAAGCGCAAGGACCTGGAAGCGTTGAAACAGCTGCCGGGGGTCAAGTCGGTTTCCATCGCCCGGACTTATGCGCGGCCGCAGCCCTTGATGGCTCAATCCGCTGATCTGGTGGGGGCACCGCAGGCCTGGAATCTCAACTACAAAGGGGAAGGGCTCGTGGTCGGCGTCATTGATTCCGGCTTTGATCCGACGCATCCGGACTTCGTGCTGACGAATCCCGCCAATGCCGAACTGGATGCTTCGGAAGTGGCGGCCCAGGGAATGCCCGGCCAGTATGTCAGCGCCAAGTTCCCTTACGCGTACAACTATTTTGACCGGAGCAACTCCGTTCTGGAAAGCGGGGAGAGCCACGGCCAGCATGTGGCGGGAACCATCGCGGCCAACGGCGAGCTCAAGGGAGTGGCGCCGGAAGCCCAGCTGCTGGCGCTGAAGGTCTTTTCCTCCGATCCCACCGTCGATACCACCTACGAGGACATCTATCTGGAGGCGCTGGAAGACGGCGTTCTGCTCGGAGCGGATGTGCTGAACCTGTCTTTGGGAGCACCGGCCGGTTTTACCAGCTTCGGACCCAGCGCGCTGGAAACCGCGGTGTCCAATGCCAAGGCCAGCGGCGTTCTGGTTGCCATGGCAGCCGGCAACGACAAGAATCTGGCAGAAGGGGCACCGACCAACGCCGCGTCCTGGATGCCGGATCAGGGTCTGATCAGTGATCCGGCCGTGGCCAGGGACAGCATGGTGGTCGCCGCTTCGGACAAGGTGATCCCGCAGTGGGAGAAAATCCTGATCGATGTGACAACCCCGGACGGGTTCCGTTCGGCGGTGGTACTGCCGGCACCGAACAGCCCGGATCCTGTCACGGCGCTGAGTGAGGGAGGCTATCCCGTCGTCTATGCCGGACTGGGCTCACCGGAGGATTTCGCCGGAGTTGATTATGCGGGCAAAATCGTCATGATCTGGCCCGGCTCCTATCCCTTAGCCGAGCAGCTGGAGCTGGCGCAGTCCGGTGGAGCCATTGCGCTGATTGTCGGCGATCACTACAGTGACGGGGAGCTGATGATCATGGCTGGCGGCGAAAACGCCACGATCCCGTTTATGGCAGTGGACTTTGAAACCGCCGGCAAGCTGTCGGATCTGCGCTTCAACGGCGGCACCGTCGCCTTCCGCGGCATCCCCAACTCCGATCCCACGATCAAACTGGCGGACTTCTCCACCTGGGGGGCCACCAATGACCTGAGATTGAAGCCGGAGATCACGGCGCCGGGTCTGAACATCGTTTCGACCCAGAACGGCCAGGCTTACGGCGTGATGTCCGGCACTTCCATGGCCACGCCGCATCTGGCGGGCGGAGCCGTGGTCATCCGGGACTACTTCGAGCACAGCCCGGCCTTCCAGGCTCTCTCCCGAGCTGACCAGATGATCGTCTCCAAGCAGCTGCTGATGAACTCAGCCGATGTCCTGTTTGAACAGGGCACGGCCCGCAGTCCGCGAGTGCAGGGAGCCGGTCTGATGAATCTGGGCAAAGCCCTGGAGGCCCGGACCCTGGCTTATCAGCCCATAACCCGGGAAGCCAAGCTGGAACTCAAGGAAGTGACCAGCCCGCTGCTGAACCTGAATCTGACGGTGCAGAACATCGGCGGCGAGGGACTGGACTATACCGCCGAAGTACACCTTCTGACCGATGCCATGGACAACGGTCTCTACACCGAGCGCTCCCGCAAAGTGCCCCACAGCCTCAGCGGCGATGAAGCCTTCCGGGTGGAGGCGGGCTCGTCCCGTGCCGTCAGCCTGACCGTCGACTTCGCTCAGGGCGGTGTCAGCAAGGAGCAGTTTATTGAGGGCTTCGTTGTCCTGACGGATTCAGACGGCCGCACGACCAGCGTACCCTTCATGGGCTTCTACGGCGACTGGAACAAGCCGCTGGTGCTGGATGCCTTCGGCGCCACCCTGGGGCGCGGCCAGGATCCGGTTGGTACCTCCTTCTTTGACACTTCCGGACTGATCTGCTATTCGCCCTACTATGACGAAGCCTACTGGCTGAAAAACAGACGCGTGGAGCTAAACCCGCGCAATGATGTGTCCTACCTCACCGGTCGGTCCAATATCCTGCCCAGCCTGTCCTTCCTGCGCAGCGCCGATGAGGTGACCTTCTCGCTGCTCAATTCGTCCAAAACCCGTCTGGAGACCATCGGCAGCTATCAGGGCGTTCCCAAGATGAGCCGGATCTATGCCGGAGCACCCACCAGCTACCTCATGGAGGAGGGCTTCTGGGAAGATGATCTGCCCACCGGACCGCTTCCCGACGGCAAGTACTTCTATGAGATCAAAACCAAAATCAACTACGATCAGGGCACTGCCCAGGCCCGGCAGATTCCGGTGCTCATCGACCATAAAGCGCCGGTGGTCTCCAATGTCCGGATCGAAGGCAACTATCTCTATTTCGACGCCACAGATGGAGCCTCGGATCTGGGGGTTGGCGTGAATGCGTTTGTGGTTTCCACCAGCAAGACGGATTCCACCTACGACATGACGGTGGAGAAAACGGTGAACAACCGCTACCGCATTGACATCTGGCGGATGCTGGGCAAATCGACCAGTATCTATATCTACGCCTACGACAATCTTTACAATGAGAGCATCACGTCCATTCTTCAGAGCAGCCGCAAACCGGCTCCGCCGGTGGTTCAGCGCATCGCGGGGGATACCAGGTACTCCACCGCGGTGGAAATCAGCAAAAAGACCTTCGTCACGGCTGACACCATCATCCTGGTCAACGGCGTCAGCGGCATTGACGCCCTGCTGGGTGGACCACTGTCCGCCGTCATGGGCGCTCCGATCCTGCTGACAGAACCCGCCGCCCTGCGCAGTGTGACCAAGACTGAAATCACCCGGCTGAAGGCGAAGCACGCCATCATCCTGGGCGGAGAACAGGCGGTTCCGGCCGGCATTGTCACAGCGCTGAAAGGCATGGGGCTGACCGTGGAGCGGATCGGCGGCACCACCCGCTTCAAAACCTCCATCCTGGTCGACCAGAAGATTCGAAGCATCACCGGCCGGACGGACCGGGCCGTGGTAGCCAACGGCTACACCATGTTTGACGCCCTGACCGCCGGTCCTGGCGCCGCCAAGAACGGCTGCGGCATTCTCTTCAATGATGGCAAGTCCATTGATATGATCAAGGATTCCCTGAAAGGGGCCAATACCGTCTATCTGACGGGCGGACAGCTGGTGCAGACCGCAGAAGTGGAAGCGGCTCTCCAGGCACCCGGACGAACCGTGGTCCGGCTGGCCGGAGCCAACCGCTACGCTACGGCTGCCGTCATTGCCGATCAATTCTTCAATTCGACCAATACCATCGTCATCGCCAACGGGGAAAAGCCCTACGATGCCCTGACCGGCACCCTGCTGTGCCATGTCAATCATGGGCCGGTCGTCCTGACCCCGGCAGCCTACCTGCATGCCGACACCAAAGCCTACCTCATTGATGAAAACCCGGATCAGGTCTTCATCCTGGGCGGTCTTTCCGCCATCAGCACAGCCACCCAGACTGCGATCCAGCAGATCTGCAATTAAACCTCAGTTTGACGTTCTTTCGGGGATGATCTGTAACCGATCAACAGGCTTAACGAAAGCAGATAAGCCCGAGCTATCAGCAGCGATAGGAGGGCAAAGCAGCTTCAGAGGATCCAGCTCAGGTTTCAATAGCCCATCAGGCATCGCAGCCATCGAGCAAAGAGAGGAAACTGAGTAAATCGGATAAGGACATAACAAAAAAAAGCCTCAGTGAAATCCTGTATTTCACTGAGGCTTTTTCATTATGGATGTATTGAGCAGGGGAAATCCTGGGGTCTTGAATCTGGGAAAGATCATGGTAAATAATCATCCAGCAGGCAGTTTTCCATTCATTGGATCATTTACTGATTATTGGATCCAGAAATTTTGATGGTTCACCCCAACTATGAATAACCAGTTCTTTTCGGGCACGGGTTGCCGCTACATAGAGAAGCAGTCGTTCGGAAATGGTGCGTTCCCTGGCATCGAAGGGATCAGCAGCGCTTTCCAAGAATGATCGGAGAGGCAAGCTGTCCCGATTGGCCTCAATAACGAGAATACAGTCAAATTCCAGGCCCTTGATCCGATGCATCGTTGCCAGTCGAATCCCGCGGATAGACCCTTCATCCGGTCGTCCAGCCTTCACTTCATAGGTTGCGATGTCCTGATTATTCAGGTATTGCTTGATCTGGCTGATCTGCTTATTCAGTCTTGCAGTCACGCAGATTGAATGAGCAGGATAACCCTGCTCCAGCCAGAGCTGGATCTGATTCATAGAAGCCTTCCAGGCTTCATTCTGCTTTGACCAGTTTTGGAGCAGTGGCTTAGGACCGTGACGCAGCGACATGGAGCCGCGGGGATCCTGGATGCCCTGATCCAGATCATCCATTCTCATTCCTTTCAGAAGCGACCGTGCAAAGCAGCCGATTTCCTCGGTTGTGCGATAGTCGACACGCAGAATTTCCCGACGTCCTGTGGTATCAATACCACATTGTGACAAGGAAATTTTTCTGCCATAGATCCGCTGGTGCGCATCACCCACCAGAAAGAGATCATTGGCTTTCTCAGGGCCTGCCAGGACTCGAATGAGGCGCAGGGCATTCTCTCCGAAGTCCTGGGTCTCATCTACCAGCACTGAGGAATATAGCCCCTGTGGGCATAAATCTGTGATCAGTTCGCATGCCAGGACCAGAGCACCTCCTGGATCCAGGGTGTGGTTTGATTCCAGGAATTGGCGGAAGGTGGTAATCACGGACCAGACATTGACTTTCTGCCCTCGGTCCAGTGCCGTTCCACGACCGGTTCGCCGGACTCTTAGATAGTCTTCCAGGGCATTAATGCCCTGTGGCAGTATGATCTTTTCATATTCATCGGCATAAAAAGCCGGGGGCAGGTTCAATGGGACTGCTGCTTTGTTCAAAGCCTCATGCCAGGCTGCTGCAAGGTCATATCCATATAGGATGGATTCCCGGCGACCCTGAGTTTTCAGGAAACGGTTGACCCATTTATCCAGATTAATGACCTCAATTCGGCGGTGGATCTCAGGGGGACATAACACCTTGAGCTGATCTGAAATGTCGTCGGCCAGACTGGAGGTAAAAGTCGTAAAAAGGATCCGATCGCTTGAATTGGAAAAGACAGTTTCTGCAAGCATCAATGCCCGGTGCATTGCCACGACCGTTTTCCCGGTTCCGGCTGTGCCGAGCACCAGGGCTGGACCGTCAAAAGATCGAGTAGTAAGCTCCTTTTGCTGGGGGTGCAGGAACACTCGCCAGTCTTCGATGCCGGCGGCGACCATCTGATCCACCAGGGCGGCCTGTTCGTCGGTCTCCACCACCAGAAACTGATCGGAATTTTGAGGTGAGCGCACCGCTTCCTCGAACTTAAGAGGTTCACCGGCTGGTTCGGTCACTGCATCAAGGATTTCCTCCACGGGAATGCCCTCGTGAAGGAAAGCCAAAGTTTCGTAAATCCTTTTCGGAAGGTAAGGCTGAATCTGTTCAAGCTCTTCCCAGGTAGAGACTGATCTGATCATTTTCTGCAGTGTTTCATTAATGCCCAGTTGGCGGAAGTCCTTGTCTCGGATGGCATGAAAGAGATCCGATTCTTCTTTTGTCTCCTCGACTTCCGTTCGCTCCACCACTGTATAGATTTCAATCGCATTGGTCACAGGGTTAACGCCAAATCGTTTTTTTTCAGCCCAGGCATAGGCCTCATCATGAGAATCGATCCAGAGCAGGGTATAAACATTAGGAGCGTCCTTGGCCGGCGATTTGACAATAGCCCGGTAGGAACGGTTGACACGGACGGATCGAAGGGAGTCATCAGTAGCGTGGAGTGTCTCATAATTCAGGCCCGGAGAAGTCGGGTCACTGGAAAATTTTTGTCGGAATGTCATTTCATCGCGCAGTACACTGGATGGGAGTTTTTTACAGGCTTGGAAATACGTGTCAGCATATGCCACGGCCAGATTGTTTTTGAAATTTGCCATGTCTTACTCCTTATTGCAGGATCCGAATCAGATCCTGGGGGGGCTGGTCGATGGTGAAAACCTGCCACCCCTGAGCGTTGAATTCTGCTTGAGCAGCTGTGATGAGGTCGGGATCGTCATGACTGAGCAATGCGATCTTGCGTTCGGTCCAAGCCATCTCTGCTTCGTAGCCTAAGACACCGCGTTCTTCAGAAACCAATTCATAGCCAATTGCATCCGGTGACGGTACGTTGCCGGATCGGATCAGTTCCATGGCATATCGGTGACTGGCATCGCTGCTTGGGCGCATCATCTGCTTCAGGGTTTCCTGCCATGGAGCTGGGATTGGAATTGTAGTTTCTGTCGGATTCTTTTCCGTATTATCACTCAGGGCTGCTAGCGGGGTTGCCGTCATGTTGACAGAACTGAGAAGGAGCCACTCCAGGTATTGGCGCGCTAAACCACGGGCCAGACGGTCATGATCCAGCTGGTTTGAGTAGCTGCGCAGGCAGCCGTAGCAAGCGGTCTCCTCACCACAATTGCAGTGGCCATCGACTCGTAGCCATGCGCTCCGCAATACCTCATCAAGCTTATGGTAGATGCGCTTGACATGGCCGGCTCCGCCAGGTGTTTCATCAAAAAGAATTAGAACAGGCTGTTCTTCACTGTAGTCCATGCAACCATTGATATCATCTCGGGCGATGCCGAGGGCGTCAGCGGCTCCTTCAAGAATGGCATAGAGCAAAGTAATCCAAGCATCTTTCTCTTCAATTTGACGAAGACTCAGAGGTGGGAACTTCAGGCGCAGGACATCACTCTTGAAGATGTGCCCCAGGGCGGTGTTGATTAGATACTTGTTTGAGCAGGTCCTGCCCATTTTGGTCTGGTGTTCTGGTGGACCGCCGTAATTAGTGGTAGCAAAGCCGCAATATTTGCAGACCAGCAGACCGGCTCCCTTGAGACCCCGGTTCATAATAACCAGCTTGCCTTGCGGGGCATAATGGGCTTTCACGATACGGTCTCCAATGGGAATCTCCCTTTGAAGGTTCTCTTCCAGACTAAGGGGATCCGCCTGATCAAACCCACCGAACTGAACCCGTGTTGGGTAGAATCGTTGAGGACGGCTTTCCCCGACGGAACGACCCTCATCATCCCAGGCTGTGGAGAATCCGAAGATCGGCCGAATCATTTTACGTTGCTTCATAGTCATACCACATTCACAGCGTACAGGATCCTGATCTGACACGTCCTCCAATGTAGTCAGTTCCTCGGGAAAAGTGGAACGATGACAGTCGGGGCATTCCCAGAAGTAGTGTACCGGCCATTCCTTGTCTCGAACCCGGTTCAAGGCGTAGCTGGTCCAAATCTTCCCACCGGCGATGATCTCGCTGCCCGGGGCATATTCTGAAACAGCAAGCTTGAGATCTCTGGAAAGGTCGACAGAACGAGCCTCACTTGATTTGGCGAGGATATCGAGCTTAACCACATCAATGGGGAAACCATATTTGGGAATCACTCCGCCGGAGGCTAAGAACGCGATGGTTCCCTGATCTTCGAGGGTCTTGATCAGACGGAGCAGATCGTCTGTCCGTTCTTTTTTCTGAATACGCGCCCTGTAGTGTTCATCCAGCTGGTCGAGTTCGTCCTTTCGCTCCTGTACCGCCAGGGATAGGACACCATTTTCGCCTGCCAGCTGGTCTACGAATTTCCAGTCTCGAATGCGAAGCTTCTCCATCATGGCAGGGGTCAGTATTTTTTCGATGGCTGAAATCAATTCTTCAGGCCTTTTGGACAGTTCAAGGTTTAACAGCTCGACGATATCAGCCGAAAGGCCATTTCGACTTCCCACCATGGCCTCTGCGTTGCCGCGGAAATATTCCCGACCTGATGAGGTAGATCGGAAAAACCAGGCCAAAACGATGGAATTGACATGTCTTGAGGCAATTTTGTCATTGTTGAGTTCGATATAGGGGGCCTTTATTTTGCCGCTTATGATTTCAGTGGGATCCTGGAAGTAGTTCAGGTCATGGCTGTTACGTCTGGCATAGGTTAATGAAAAGGCGGTGGAAGACTTACGCCGGCCGGCTCGGCCAGCCCGTTGGACGTAATTGGCGGTTTCCGGTGGGACATTGCGCAACAGGATGGCTTCCAGCTGCCCTACATCTACGCCCATTTCGAAAGTTGTGGTACAGGAAAGAACGTTGATATCACCGTTCTCAAACTGGGTCTGAGTGGAGCCGGCGGTATCCTTGGTCAGCTGTCCCGTATGTTCGCGAGAAATCATTGGCAGGAGTTTATCGTCTGCATAGAGCGGTGCATAATAGGGATCGTCCCTGAACTGATGGGCACTCATTCGCTCCAGACTGCCATGACAGCGGAACTCGGGACAAACTTTATGTACATTGTGGCTTGTAATCCGGCCGCATCGATTGCACTGCCAAGCTTCATCATGATCCTTATAATAAGAGATGTGCCATTTCCGATGATTAAGACAAAGCAGAGCACCTTCTCCGGCGAGGGTGGTGGTGGAGAGGTAGTTCATCTGAAGCAGACCGGGAATAATCTGGTCATAAATGGCTGCAAGGATGGAAAGCGCTTCTTCCCGGGCTGATTTGGGATTCAGGCCGCGCACCTGAAGGATTTTGCTTAAATAATCGAGGCGTCGGTTACTGGCTGAGCCAGTGGGGAGGAAACTGGTTATTGTACTTTTTCGGACTGAACCACTTTCCGCTTTCCGGAAATAAACCTGTCGGTTGCGAGGGCTGAACTGCTCCTTCTCCGGATCGACGTGTTCGGGATAGGTGGTTGCTCCAGTGAACCGGAACGTATCGAGGAGAACCGCGCATAATTCACTGAGTTCTTCGGAAGAAAATCCCCAGGCACCCCGTTGCAGTTTCAGGTCATAAGGCATGAAGTGAATATAGCCGCTGCCTTCTAATCCTTTGTTTCTCTCAAAGCCAGTGAATTCCTTCATCAGGTATACGCCGGCGATAAATTCTCTCTCTGCCTGGGTCAGGGAATCATCAAAAAGACCGGCTTCTTTGCCTCGCCTTACCAGGATGGATAGAAAATCAACCAGGAGGAAGCCCTCGGGATGCTGACGCAATTCCTTTAGCATTAGCTTGCGCCACATCTGCTGATTGTATTTATTCTCCATGTAGGCTGCAAAAAAGGCAGCTTCCTGGCGATTATCCGAGAAAACCAGGAGTTTTCGGCCGCTTTCATCGTACCAGGCTTCGTCTCGCACCTCCTCCTGAAGATCAAAAAAGCCGTCACCTCCAACGGTTGGGAGGCCTTTCTGATCGATCTTCTGCGGTGGGATCATTGCATAGAGGCTGCTGGCCAGGATGAATGTTGAGGGCTGATTAGCAGTCATGAATCGTTTTATTTTGCCATGCCCAACAGCACCGCAAGCGACACAGGTATTTACTTCCCGAGCACTGCTTTGGAGGCGGTAGACTCTTAGAATTTTGCTCGATTCAAGTACATCGCAGCATGACTTTCGCTGCTTGATGCCAGCCGGATGGATCCTGCCGCAAGCTGTACAGAGATCATAAGGCTCCAATTTTTTAACGTTGGCAATTTCAAAGGAAACATCGTCCCCATTGGTCTCAGGCTCATCGGATTCGACTGCTTCATGGGGAAGCAGATAATATTCTAGCGGCTCGCCTTCCCTGGGTGGTCGAAGCATGCTGTCCCTTGTCTGTCCGATGAGGTACTCCTGACCACATTCCTGACAATCAGCCAGTTCGAAAGCCGGGATGTCCCGTCCACTGATGGAGACGAACTCTTTTCGGTCAAGGTATACGCGGCGGTCGGGAAATAGAGAGACATAGAAGCCTTCAAGGGCTCGGACAAAGAGGTGATAGCGAGCGGGGATTAATGAATTGCTGTCAGGAGTTAGTTTGGCTCTGGCTCCCAGCTGAATGAGCAGGACCAGTGCGGCCTGCTGATCAGCTTTATTTGACAGGTCTGAGAAGACGTGCGAAGCAACGGCCTGAAAATTTTTCGGACGGCTCTCCAAATAATTCAGAAGGATAATGATTCTCTCATCCTTCACCAGGCGTTCATGAAGCCAGGCGTTACCTTTGTCTTCAGAAGTGATGGCTGCTACTTCAGTTTCAAAGCGCTTATAATCAGCCAATTCGAAGCGATCCATATCAGGTTCGATGACCCTTTTTTTACGCTGTGAAGTGATGATGTCACAGACTTCAAATGGTTCATCGAAGATATTTTGGGCAAAGCGTGCCAGATCGGGCAAAGCATCAGGGCTTCCAAGGGTAGCGCTGGTGGCAATACAACGCAGCGGATGGTCGGTATGGATTCGTTCCTTGAGTCGGCGCAGGAGCAGGGCAATCTCTGTCCCATTTGCTCCCTTGTACGTATGCGCCTCATCCAGGACAATGAATTGCCAGTTATTTGCCAGTTCTCCATCAAAGAAGGTCGTGTCATCCGGTCGAAGCAGGAGGTATTCCAACATGGCATAATTTGTCAGGAGCAGGTGCGGTGGTGTTTTACGCATGGCTTCCCGTGAAATCAGTTCATTTGGCAGAGGGCGCAGATCTGCTGCCGTATAGTCTCTGCCACGCACTTTCCCATGACTGCGCAGATCCTTTTCTTTCTTCAGCTGATAATCATCTAGGGCTTTTCGCTCTGAATCCAGAGTTTCACCAGTATAACGCCCAAAGGTAATGTCCGGATAATCTTTCAGAAGTCCTCGCAGTCGTTTCATCTGGTCATTGGCCAGAGCGTTCATGGGATAGAGCAGTAGAGCACGAACTCCAGGACCCAGGGTTCCCGCTTTTTTCGCACGCATCAACTCATTGAAGATTGGATAGAGGAAGCTCTCTGTTTTTCCACTGCCGGTACCAGTGGCAACAATCAAATTGCGCTTTTCACTGACAATCTGGCGAAAGGAGGCTTCCTGATGAGCGTAGAGAGGACGATGAATCTCGGCTGATTCCTCCAGACGACGGAAATCAACACAGGCTACCCCTTCATCAATGAGCTCAGCTAAAGAAGAACCAGTTACAAAAGGTGGTGTCGATTCCAGAAAAGGGCCCTTGACGAAGGGCGTGGCAGTAAGAACCTGATTGGCCTTTCGTGAAAGCTCAGCACTTTTAACTTTTAAGATGGAGCGCAGGTAGTTGAGGTAGTCTGATTCAATGCGGTGAGTAGTGTGGACAGGATTCATGGCCATGGGTGCTAGTTCCTCCTTAGTGTCATGGAATAGAGTTCAGCCAATATGAGATCGCGATAGACCAGATCTGGGCAGGCATTGTGGGAATGACGCCAGAAGGGCAGAAGTTTCCTGACTTCATGCGGGGCGATGACATGGGAATGGCTCAGTGCCTGAATTACGGCTGCTTGGGCGTTATAGTAAAAATACAGATCTTGACCTTGGGAGCTGCGAGCCTGAAGCGCTGGTTTAACCTCGCGTAGCGTCTCGGGATGGGTTCTTGCAAGGTCTTCGATGATAGCGAATTCGCCTTCTGCAGCTTGGGAGTAATGATTCAGATTCTCCCGATTTTTATTGATTGCATCATAATACAGCCGCAGATAAGTCTTACCCAGGACCGGTAAACCGGTTGTATCCTCTGGTTTGGGTTCGCGGATTTTGACGTCATTGCGGTCATAACAGATCAGACGCTGATAATCGCTGCGGTCGCCCCAGACATCAAAGGAATGCTTAAAGCGCACGCTGGGACAGCCACCATGATTTGCCAGGAAACATTCAAAACATTCATCGAAATGATCACTGCTGCATTTTTTGTGGTCAGGGAAAAAGAGAAGCTTGGCCAGGGTATCGTCGCCAATGCGGTCTATCACGCGTTCAACGTCCATGCTGACTTTGGCGGAACTGTCGCGCAGATTAATGAGGACAGCAAGTGATTCATTTAAGTTCCAGGCATTAGAGAGATGGGTACGCTCAAAGAGGGTTTTTCCATCTGGCTGGAACAGGTAGAGTTGCAAGGTTTGGATGATGGTCTGGGCTGACTCATCGTCCAGGGAAGATTCAAGCAGGTGACGAAGCAGGACGGTTCGGTGGGTGTTGGTTATGAGTCGTTCGCTGATCAGCTGCAGGATAGCCTCGATGACAGTTCTAACTGCAGGGGACAGTCCCGATCTGACGGAAGTAGATAAGACCAGTGAGAACAGTAGCTGGGCAGATCGCTCAGGATCAAACTCCCAATTGCCGTTTCGCAGAGCTTTCTCCAAATGATTCCTGAGATCTTCAATCCATTCGTCCTTGCTTTGAGCGACACGGGCTGCTGCCAGCCAGTCAGAGACTTTTCTGGTATCAGATGCTTGATGGCGGGCAAGATATTCTTTTCCATTAACAACCAGGAGATGATCTCGGTCATGGATCGGAACTTGCTCTTCGGGAAGAGTAAAGAAACTCAGTTCCTCCTGATCCACGGTATCGATGTGGTAGACTCCGTCGGGAAGTGGATCAGTCAGGAAAATGCCTTGATATTGACGATTTGAAAAAGTTTTCAAGGGAGAAAGGGGACGTTGCAGTACCGGTTGTTTCGGATTATGCAGGGGAATAAGCTTCAACTCATGATGGGTAAAATCGTTGGCGGGATCATATTTCCAAAGAATAGCCGGCTTATCACTTACCATCCGGTACATGGGTTCTTTCAACTGCACAAAGTTGACTACCGAGGCAATCAACATGGGGCGAAAATCGGTTGTTCCCTTAGCAAGTCTCAGGACAAGCCGTTGGGGAAGAGGGTGATGAGCTATTGTGTCTTGAAACCGGTGCAGGGAAGAGTGGGCAATGCCCTGATAATCAGGTAAGAGATCATGGAACTGCAGCATGGTTCCATCGGCAGCTTCCAACTGGAGTCGGATCTGATCAAAAGAGACGGGATCAGTAATATCCAGATGCAATCTCCAGGCACCTGTCTTGAATTCGTTCAGATAAAAAGTTCTCGGCTGTCCGGAGGGATCCAAAACATCAGAACCTTCCTCCCAAAGATTCCACTCCAATGGCCGAAGGGTTTTACGAAACGGAATCTTCTGGCCGTCAGATCCAGTCCACACCCCCCTTAAAATGGATGTCTGAGTGATCAGGCGGATCTGGAGCCAAGTCTTTCCTTTACGCAGTACTTCTTTCGTCTCAACATTACTATCAAATTGAAATGGTCCCGCATCCTGAGACTGTATCCATAAGATCGCATCAGCGAATGGATCGGACGGATGGAGAGTCAGGCTTTGGAACTGAGAATCCCAGCGAACAGAGGGTACAAGATAGAAGGAGACCTGACGTCGGTTCACCGAGCCCTGATACAGGCGAAGCTCATACTTGCCATGATCATCGGGGAAGTGCTTCTTAGCCCAGTCGGTCAGGGAAAAACGAAGACATTCATCCAGATGCTCACAGGGCAGATCGGTCAGGTTGACGACTGACTTTCGCCTGCGATACCCGTCAATCAGAACCAGCTGCCAACCGTTCAGAGAAGATGTTTCGCTGCCATTAGCTCCTCGAATTTCAATTTGCGGGAATTTGGTATAAACAGGAATCTGCTGGTCTGGCCAGTGTTCATCAAAGAGGGTGCCAAGCGGAGAAAGATCTAATTCCAGCGCTGTATTGGTTTCGATAGTCAGGGTTGATCTTTTTGTAGAAACTTTAAGAACGCTGTCTTGTAAAACGGAGAAAAAGCGAATGGCTCTGCAGGAATTCCAATCTCGGTGGAGATATCGTTCCTCCTGAATCAGAGATTGAGGGGACAATACAACAGCTTTCGAATCATATACTACAGTTAGACCTTGGCGACTGAGGCTGGCTCGTGCGGGATCCAGCCGCAAACCGGATTTGTCAAAGAAAAGGATCGGCGAGAGGGGATCCAGACCAGGTAATTGCCACGGTTCAGTGATGGGATGTTCATCTCGGTCATCGTCATAGAGAACCACCTGATAAGCATCGGCTGGCGGTACCTGAACGAAGCTGATAAGTGTCCGGTTGACGCCTTCCCGGGCATAAACATCCTGGAGAACGCTTCGAATCAGTCGATGATCGCCTGTCCTTACTTCCCACCGAAGTCGATAGATGGCGTCACTGTGCAGGATTTGCTCCGGTATCCAGATACAGACTCCCCTCGTTTCATCGTGAATAATCTTGGGCGCTACGAAATACTGGCTGCTGGATCTTTGCCGAAGACTACCATGGTGAAGACTGACACACCAGATCTGGTACTGTTCTACAACCCGCTGGGGGATACCTGGGATTTCAGGAAGTTCTGATTCCTCGGCTATATTACCCAGTTCACGCATCATATCTCGCAGATTTTGGATGACCTCAACTCCGGCCTCGTGATCTTTAAAATGCCGTCGGACGGATACGTCAACCAGAGAACTGCGGTATCCGGTAATTTCCTCGAGGATGTCCTGGGCCTGTACATAAGGAATATTCAAAGTGCTGTCCAGAATATCAAACAGCTTGTGATAACTTACGCCAGGTATGCCTGCCTGATATAGAAAAGTACTGACATAAATATAACCCTCATCGCGGAGAATTCGAAAGCCTCGTTCATTCAAAAGCGCATGGGTCATCCGACCGATTTCACCCTGCTGTGCGGAAGTGATTTTTAGACCGAAACGATCAGACCAGGCTTCCCAAAAATTGATATTGTCATACTCATAAAGGACGAAATTGGTCATATCCGTGATAAAAACTGCAGGGTATTTTGACACCAGGTTTTTTAACTGGACAAACTGAGGTGTACTGTGCAGTCTCGCACAGATCCGTTGCTTAATGCACTCCGCTTCCTCCCGAGTGATGTCCAGGTCTCCCCAAATGCGGCAGCTGGGCAAAGCTTCCAAGATGATTTGGTCCATAGTCCCCAAATCCATATTGCTGCGAATTTTTTGCCGCTGTTTGAATTTTTCAAATAAACTCAAAAGTAACCCCCTTCTCCAAGACTCAAAGTTATTTTTTGGAAGAATCAATCATCAATTTTTTCGCAATCAGAAAACGTTTTAATTAAATTATAACTCATTGGTAAGACAATTTTCATCCTTTATTAATATCTAATCTAAAATTTAGTGATGATTTAATTATTTTAAGTTTTTCTAGACATGTGACCGAGATTTTGAAAATTTTTCGTATAGTTATAACAAAATTAGACTTTGAATAAAGAAACGGCATATTCCAAAGACTATGGACCGTTTGCGATTTGATTGATTTCTCGAAGTCCCGCCTCACTCTGATTTTTGTAAAATGTTGGTTTAATAAAACTAAATTCTTTGTTTGTATCGACGCACCCGCGATGCTGGTTATCTGCCTCTCTGGTCTGGGATTCTGAATAAAGTTACAGAATTTAGAAATCCACTTTTGGTTAGGGTGTCAAAACATGTAAGTGGCAATTTAACCCACTTAAAGTCTGACTGAATGCGTTATGGTAAAATATAATAGAAATTTTTTAGTAACAGGTGGGTTTATAAATGGGTTTTTCAGCAAACAAACATCAGCAATTGAGTTTGGACGACAATTTCAATCAGTTGACCGACAGAACCAAGAAGTTCATTTTAAATTCCTGGGCTGGTGCTTTTGCCAAGACCATTTTTCCTCTCATCAATGAGGAACGATTTGCTGTTCTTTACAGCAGCAATGCTTTTTCCAGACCGAATACTCCGGTGAATATTGTGGTCGCTGCCCTCCTCTTGAAGGAGATGTGCCGGCTCACGGATGATGAGCTGCTTTTAAATATCCTTACGGATGTTAAGTACCAGTATGCCCTCAATACCACCAGCTACCTGGAACAGCCCATCAGCGACCGGACACTGAGCCGATTCAGAAAACGGCTCTATTACTATGAAATGGAGACGGGTGTGGATCTGCTCAAAGAAGAGATGCTGGCCATGGCTGAAAAAATGGTGGATTTCATGGACATCAATCCTTCGCTGAAACGAATGGATAGTGTCATGATCGCTTCCAGCTGCAAAAGATGTCTCGACTTGAAATCGTCTATACCAGTATCAGTAATCTGACACGGCTGATCCAGGCCGATGGCAGAGAAAAGGTACTGACACCAAGACTTTCCCTGTATCTTCAGGACGGACACAAGAATAACACCCTATACCGGAGCAAAACCGAAGATCTGGAACTGAACCTTGAGAAGGCCCTGGCCGATGCGGAATCCCTTGCCAGATCAAGTGCCGGGTCCTACAAAGAAACCCCGGAATATCAGACATTAACACGAGTCTTGAAAGAACAAGCCCAATATGGTGAGGATGGTTCCATTAAGCCCAAGAACAAGAAGGAGATCCGGACGGACAGTCTTCAAAACCCATCCGATCCCGACGCTACTTTCCGCCGAAAAGCAGGAGAATGCCATAAGGGTTATGTCGGCAACATCGTGGAAACAATCGACGAAAACGGAGCCATCATCACTCAGTTTGGCTATGAGCAAAATATCCACAGCGATTCAGCCTTCTGCCGGGAAGTGGTGAATGAACTTGGCGTGCAGGAAGAACCAGTGACGCTGATAACTGATGGGGCCTATGGGGGAGAAGACAACATCCAGAACGCCAGGGAGAACAATATCCGGCTGGTCACCACAACGCTGCTCGGGAAAGATCCGGATGTCATCCTGGGTGACTTTCTGATTGACGAAGAGGACCATCAGGTCCGCTACTGCCCACAGTGGCGCGTTCCCGTTGAAACCACCTACAACGCCAACCAGGACAGCTATCGCATGTTCTTTTTAAAAGAGCATTGCAATAGCTGCAAAAACCGCAAAGCCTGTCGGGTAAAAAACCAGAAAAAGCATGCCGTCGTCACGATAAGTGCCAAAACCGTAGCCAGAGCTCAGTATTTGAGGAAGTTATCCACAGAGGAATATAAAAAACTCACAAGGATGAGAAATGCAGTGGAAGGGATTCCATCGGTCCTGCGAAGAAGATACCACGTAGACCAGATACCCGTCCGGGGATTCGTGCGCTCAAAAACATGGTTCACCCTGAAAATCGGGGCGATCAATGTTAAGAGAGTCCTGGTAAAGGCACTCTCTGTCTTGTTTTCTCGACATCACAAACAAGCTTTCAGCTTAATCATCATCAAAAATCCAATCATAGAAATTAAATTGAGAACTCAGATCGCTTAAACCTCACTTTCGACACCCAAACCACTTTTATGTTTTAAAAGAACGTAATGCTAACCTTCTCAGACAAGTAGAAGGTTACCCCTACTGATATCAGTTTCATAATCCTTGAGAAGAGCCCTGATGGTGGGGTTCTTCTTTTTTTCGGGTTTGAGTTTAGAATCATTCCTGTCGGATTGATACTTTTGGATAATTATTTTTATGGATTAAATTTCCCTTGGGAGGGTTGACGTTCGTTTACTTTTAACGTAAAATTTAAGTAAATTAACGTAAAGGTTTACGTTTGAAAGGGGGAAAGACCATGGCAAAGAAGCTTTCCATGACGGAAGTGGCCAAGCTTTCCGGGGTATCCATCGCGACCATTTCCCGTGTCATTAACGGCAGCGGGGGATATTCAGCCAAAACAGAAGAAAAGGTGCGGCGCATCATCCAGGAAACCGGCTTTGTGGCGAACAGCAATGCCAAGAGTCTGCGGACCAACCTGTCTCAGACTGTGGGGGTCATCGTGCCGGATCTCACCAATGACTTCTTCTCCCGGGTGGTACGGGAGCTGGTCAATTCCTTCTTTCAAAAGAACTATTCCGTGTTTGTCTGCGACACCAATGAAGATGAGCAGCGGGAAGATCAGCTGGTTCAGAATTTCATCTCGCGCAAGGTGGACGGCATCATCTACATCTCCGGTCAGTCGGATGTCTCCAAGCTCGAGACCGAGTATGACATTCCGGTTCTGTACATGGACCGCAGCCCGCGCAATGCCTCGAATCTGGTGCACTCGGACAATCATCAGGGTGGCTATATGGCCGGCCAGCACCTGCTGGCCGCGGGCTGCCGGTATCCGATCATGATTCGGGATGCCCGGCGGATCAGCACGGTGGATCAGCGCTACTACGGCTTCATCAAGGCGTTGAGCGACGCTGGACTGGAACCGGCGGAGAAGATTTTTGTGGAGACGGCGGTCAGCTATGAAAGTGCCTATGACGCCATCCCGAAGGTCCTGAAGATGTTTCCGCAGGTGGACGGGATCTTCTGTTCCAATGACGTCATGGCCCTGGGAGCTCTCCACGGCCTGCAGGACGCGGACATTCAGGTGCCGGAACAGATTCAGCTCATCGGCTTTGACGGCAATACGCTGACCAAGTACTCCAGGCCGCAGATTACGACCATTGCCCAGGACTATGAACAGATGGGCAAGGCAGCCTGCCGGCAGATGCTGGACTTGATTTCAAATGAACACGACTTTCTTCAGACCGTGGTGATCCCGGTGAAGTTGGTCGAGGGCAGCACGACCCGACGGGTCGCCCCTTGAAGAACCTTCGGCAGAGCGCCGGAGCATCCCACGAACTGAACGTATGGAGGTAATGATGGAAGAACTAGTCCGCATGAATCATGTAACCAAGAAATTTCCCGGAGTCACCGCGCTGAATAACATATCCTTTGACATTCGGCCGGGTGAGGTTCACGTCCTTCTGGGCGAGAACGGCGCCGGCAAATCTACCCTGATGAAGATCCTCAGCGGCGTGTATCAGCCCACCGAGGGCACCATCACCATCAAGGGCAAGGAGTTTGAACGGCTGACGCCGGCCGATTCCTACGAAAACGGCATCAGCGTCATCTACCAGGAGCTCAGCGTCATTAAGGAACTGTCTATCGCCGAGAACCTGTTTGTCGGCCGGCTGCCGGTGAAGCGGCGCTTCGGCATTGACATCGTGGACTACGACACCATGAAGCAGAAAGCCAAAGCGGTCATGGAACAGATCGGCATGAAGCGGGATCCCATGGCGCTGGTGGAATACATCAGCACCTCGGAAAAGCAGCAGGTGGAAATCGCCAAAGCGCTGGTCAGCAACGCCGACATCATCGTCATGGATGAACCCACGACGTCGCTGACCAATGTGGAGACGGAGAACCTGTTCCGGATCATCCGCGACCTGAAGCAGATGGGCAAGGGGATTGTCTTCATCTCCCACAAGCTGAATGAGATCAAGGCCATCGGCGACCGGGTCACGGTGCTCAAGGACGGCACCTACGTCGGCACCCGGGAGGTCAGGGACACCAGCATCGACCAGATGGTTACCATGATGGTGGGGCGGGAGATCTCCGGCACCTACCTCAATGAAGCCATTCAGGACTTTTCCGCCGAACCGGTCATTTTTGAGGCGGATCATCTGACCACAAAAGACGGTTCGGTCCAGGATGTATCCTTTACGGTCCGCCGCGGCGAGATCGTCGGCTTTGCCGGACTGATCGGCGCCGGCCGCACCGAACTGATGAATGCCCTGTTCGGGGTTTCTCCCTTGAAGGCCGGAACCATCAAAGTGGCAGGGAAAGCGGTGGAGAACAAGTCCCCATATCACGCCATCCGGAATGGCTTTGCCATGGTCACGGAGAACCGGCGCGAAACAGGCTTCATGCACAACTTCGACATCAAGCAGAACATCTCCATCATCTCCTTTCTGAAAAATTCCAGTCTGTTCGGGATGACGGGTCATGTGGACAACAAGTACGAGCGGTCCGAGGCGGAGATTCAGAAGAAAGCGCTTCGCATCAAATGCCGGGACATCGACCAGAACATCGTGGAACTGTCCGGCGGCAATCAGCAGAAGGTCATCCTGGGCAAATGGATGGCCGCCAACTCCCAGGTCGTCATCTTCGATGAGCCTACCAAGGGCATCGATGTGGGAAGCAAGAGCGAGATCTATGAACTGATGCGGATCCTGGCCAATGAAGGCAAGGTCATCCTCGTGGTCTCCTCCGAACTGCCTGAGCTGTTGTCGGTCAGTGACACGATCCATGCGTATCGGGAAGGACATATCGTCGCCACCTTCCGCAATCAGGACGCCACCGAAGAGAAAATCGTACTGGCCACCACTGGCGAGAACCAAAAGTAAAGGAGTAACCTATGGAAACCAATCGCAAAGTATCCTTCAATGAATTGTGGGGCAAGTATGGCACGCTGTCGATCCTGATCATCCTGATCGCGCTGCTGGCCATCATCAAGCCTACTGCCATCTTTTCCGCCACCAGCGTGCCGCAGATCCTGACCCAGAGTTCGGTCAACATCCTGCTGGCCCTGGGTGAATTCTTCGCCATCCTCATCGCCGGCATCGATCTGTCCGTCGGATCCGTCGCTGCCCTGGTCGGCATGGTGACCGCCAAGCTGATGGTCGGCGGGGTTAATCCGGTGCTGGCCGTGGCCCTGGGCATTTTCCTGGGCGCCTTCCTGGGCTTCCTCAACGGAACGGTCATCAACAAGACCGGTGTCCATCCCTTCATCATCACCCTGGGCTCCCAGGCGATCTTCCGCGGCATCACGCTGATCATCTCCAACGCCCGGTCCGTCTTCGGCTTCCCGGTGTCCTTCACCAAGTTCATATCCAACCGGGTCTTCGGCATTCCCGTACCCGTTCTGATCGCGCTGTCAGTGGCTGCGGTGCTGATCTATTTCACCACCAAGACCAAGGTCGGCCGCAACATCTACGCGCTGGGCGGCAACAAGGAAGCCGCCTGGTACTCCGGCATCAACATCAAGCTGCACACGCTGCTGGTCTTCATCATTTCCGGAACTGCTTCCGCCATCGCCGGAATCGTCCTGCTGGGTCGGGTCGGCGCAGCCGAACCGGCCGCCGGCACCGGGTTTGAAACCTACGCCATCGCGGCTGCCATCATCGGCGGTACCAGCTTCTTCGGCGGCAAGGGCAAGATCTTCGGCGTCGTCATCGGCGGTCTCATCATTGGATTAATCAACTACGGCATGACGGTACTCACCGTTCCCAGCTCCTATCAGCAGATCGTCATGGGCGGCCTGATCATCATCTCCGTTACCATCGACATGCTGCTGGCCCGCAAGAAATAGCCCGCGCCACTACTTACTGCCAGCTCGCGGCTGGAAAGGAATCGCTTATGGTTAAATTTTCACCTTCCCTCATGTGCATGGACATTCTCCGGGTCAAGGAAACCCTGGATGTGCTCAATCGTCGGGCCAATCTGCTCCACGTAGATATCATGGACGGCCATTTCGTCAAGAACATCACCCTGTCCCCGGATTTCGTCAAGGGCATCCGCCCGGCCACGGATCTGGAAATCGACTGTCATCTGATGGTCACGGATCCGGCGGATTATGTCGAAGCCCTGGCCAAGGCTGGCGCCACCTACATCTGTCCCCAGGCGGAGACCATCAACTCTCAGGCTTTCCGCATCATCAACCAGATCAAGTCCCTGGGCTGCAAGTTCGGCGTGGTACTCAATCCAGCCACTCCCCTGGACTACATCAAAGAGTACATTCATAAAGTCGATAAAATCACCATCATGTCCGTGGACCCCGGCTTCGCAGGCCAGCCCTTCATCCCCGAAATGCTCCATAAAGTCCGGGAGGCGAAGCGGCTCAAGGATGAGAACGGCTACGGCTACCTGATCGAGATCGACGGCTCCTGCAACGAACGGACCTTCAAGGATATGTACGAAGCCGGTGTCGAAGTCTTCATCGTGGGCAGCTCCGGGCTGTTCAACCTGGATCATGACGTCGACCGGGCCTGGGACAAGATGGCGGCCACTTTCAAAGAAAAGACCGGCGTCGAGATATAAGGGAGAGGTGAAGCACCTTGACAAATATCATCGGCATCGACATCGGCGGCACGAACTTCCGGATCGGCACCATCGACGACCAGGATCAGCTGCATCATTTTGAACAGCGCCCCATCGGGTTCATCTCCAAAGGCCCGGTGGAACAGCTGGTGAAAGTGATCGGCGGCTACATCCGGACCCACGGCCTGGACGATCAGGTGGAGCACATCACCATCGGACTGCCGTCCATTGTCAGCAAGGATAAATCCTATGTGTACTCTACGCCCAACCTGCCCGTGCTCAACGAGCTGGATCTGGGCAACCTGCTGTCCCAGGAGCTGAACCTTCCGGTCTACATTGACCGGGATGTCAACTTCCTGCTCTACCACGACATCCACAAGATGGAGCTGGACCCGGACCGGGACCAGACGATTCTCGGCTTCTACTACGGCACCGGACTGGGCAACGCCATCTATATTCAGGGGCGGAGCTACCAGGGCTCCCACGGAGCCGCCGGCGAACTGGGACATATCCCGTTCCCGGGCGTAACGGCTGCCTGCGGCTGCGGCAATTCCGGCTGCGCCGAGCTGCTGTGCTCGGGCAAGCGGCTCACCGAACTGGTGGCCATGATCCCCGGAGCCCGCATTGAAAGCATCTTCTCCCAGCATCAGACGCACCCGCTGCTGCTGGAATACGTTCAGAACCTGGCCATGCCCATTGCGACGGAGGCCAATATCCTGGACCCGGACACCATTGTCCTGGGCGGCGGGGTGCTCTTCATGACCGATTTCCCCAAGGAAACTCTCCTGGAGGAAATCAGAAAGCGGCTGAGAAAGCCATTCCCGTACCGTACGGTGAAATTCGTGTTTGCTGCCCACAATCAGCAAAGCGGCGTGCTGGGCGGTGCCTATCTCATCAAGCAGCGCTCCCGTTAGCGCGGGCCTGACTATCCAGGAACCAGCGGATCCGCGCCACAGGCGCAAAGATCCCCGATGCAGCAGTCCATGGAACTGCCCATGGAACAGTCCATGTCCATCATTCTGATTTATACCCAAGGGTTATAAATAAAAATTTAGGAGGCTTACTATGAAAAAAGCATTATCCATCCTTTCCGCATCTGTGCTCTCGATTTCACTCCTGGCTGCCTGCACGCCTGCCGCTCCGGCAACGACTGCCGGCGGAACCACCCCCGGAACTACGCCTTCCACCACCACGGCTGCTGCCGGTGAAGTCACCTACGCCGTTCTTTTGAAGAACCAGTCCTCTGACTTCTGGGTCAAGATGAAGCAGGGCGTAGAAGCCAAAGCCAAGGAACTCAATGTCAAGGTTGACATCCTGGCCGCTCAGTCCGAGGAAGATACTGAAGGACAGCTCAAGATTCTGGAAAGCCTCGTTAACGGCGGATACGCCGCTATCGGTGTGGCTCCGCTGTCACCGGTCAACCTGATTCCCGCGGTCGTTTCGGCCAACCAGAAGGGCATCTATGTCATGAACATCGATGAAAAACTCGACATGGCTCAGCTGAAAGCTCAGGGCGGCGCAGTCATCGGCTTCGCCACCACGGACAACGTAGCCGTCGGCAAGAAGGGCGCGGAGTTCATCAACGGCAAGATTGAAAAGGGCTCCAAAGTTGCCATCATCGAAGGAAAAGCCGGAAACACTTCCGGTGAAGCCAGAAAGCAGGGCGCTACCGAAGCCTTCACCGCAGCCGGCATGACCATCGTCGGATCACTCCCCGGAGACTGGGACCGCCAGAAAGCTCTGGACGTAGCTGCCAGCTACATTCAGCAGAACGCTGACCTCAAGGCTATCTACTGTGCCAACGACACCATGGCTCTGGGAGCACTCCAGGCCGTTATCAACGCCAACAAGCTCGGTTCCATCCTCGTAGTCGGAACAGACGGAGACACGGAAGCCGTCAAGTCGGTAGAAGACGGACAGCTGGCCGCAACCATCGCTCAGGATCCTGCCATGATCGGCGCCAAGTCCCTCGAGGAAATGGTCAACGCCGTCAAGAACAAGATTACAGTGGATCCCAACGCGGAACCCAAGCTCATCCCCATTGACTCCCTCGTAATTTCCAAATAAATTCTCCAAAACGAAATCCTCAACTCAAACCTTGGATCCCCGGATGCCCTTCATCATCCTGGGATCCCTTTTTTTACATTCTTACCGGATCAAATCCAAGGTTTATGATGTGAAATGATATATTCATCCTGGATTTGATACACCCCAGAAGAACGCTTTTTCGTTATGATGTTTATAAAAAATGAAAAATTTCAGGTCGAACAAAGCAGGAATGCCTGCGAGTGAATTTAAGTTTCAGCATGTGACAGGATGTGTATCAGCTTAACTGTTTGAATTAAAAAAGAATATGTCTGTGGTGGATGTAGTGATTATTGGATATGTAAAGTTAGGAAATATAACATTATATGTTGCAAAACCTATCGATGTTTCGTATACTTAGTTAAATGAGGTACTGGTTAATAAATATAGGAGGACCATTATGAAGACATTAGCCGATCGTATCAAAGAGTGTAGAACAAACTTGAACCTTTCTCAAGAATATGTTGCAAATTACATGTCGATGAACCGCGCAACTGTTACACAAATCGAACTGGGAAATAGAAAGGTGAGCGCAGAAGAACTTGCTAAATTCAGCATCTTATTCGGGTTATCTGCTGACAGTCTCCTTTATGGGAATAACTCTGAAATGCCAGAGACTATGTTTGCCAGAAGTTTTAGCGAGCTTGATGAACGAGATCAGGAGGAAATACTGAGCCTAATGAAGTTTAAAAAGCTTATGAAGGAACAAAGAAGAAACAATGATTGATTTTCACGAAATTGTAAAATTTAGAAATGATGCTGAACAATTGGCTGAGTATTACTTAGCTGAATCATTCAAAGGCCGTTCAATCACATATCCCATTAACCCTTTTCAGATGCTGGTAGATGAAGGTCTCGAGTTCCTCCTTAGAGACTTCGGAAAACTGGAGGGGGTCTTTATCCCTGCGGAAGATCCAGATGATATACCGATTGTAGGTATTAACATAAACAGACCGATTACAAGACAAAGATTTACTGCAGCCCATGAATTATGTCACTTTTTAAAGGGAGCGCAAGAGCAATATTGTCCAATCGGGAAGAAAAATAAAGCCGAATGGTTCGCTGATCGCTTTGCGTCTGCTCTCCTTATGCCATTACCTGAGCTTAAGGAACAGGTAAAGCAAAGAATAAAAGACGATTATGTAAATTTCGATGACATCCTTGAGATTGCGGATTTTTTCGGTGTAAGTTTTGAATCATGCGCGATCCGGGTTAATTACTGTACTCATACATTACAAGGCAACACCGAATTGAAAGAACTTAGGAAGCAAATAAAAAAATATAAACCGGAAGCGCACAGAAAATTACGCGGATTCCACTATGTTGTTTTGTTTGAACAACTCATTGACAACTACAAACACGGACTTTCTTTGCCTAGCAATGCTTATGCCTCTTATGTTTTTCAAAATAACTATATTTATAATGACAGTCGGATGGAAGGAGTGGATATCGAACAAGAAGCTGCTGCTGAGATTGTCAGCGACTTACGTTTAAAGATGCAAAATAGTCAATATTGCAAAGAAGAGAACGAGGCATTTTTATCAGTAGCAGGACATTCGGAAATGTATTCATCAATTTTTGAGATGCCGATGAAGAATAGCTGCAGTGTTTTTGATATTATGACCCTGCATAACAAATTATATAGCTTTTATCCTTATCCAGAGTACGGCGGGAAATTTAGAGTGGATAATACTATGGTCCTGGGTGCAAAAATCGAACCGATTCCACCCAATCAGATCGTAACTGAATTGCTTGTGTTAGATCAGCAACTTCATTTGGTTTTTGAAAGAAGAAAAGAGATAAAAATAAGCGAGTTTATAAAAGAGAGTATTATTATTCATCACAAGCTAACCGTTATTCACCCTTTTCCGGATGGAAATGGTCGAGTAATAAGAGCATTTTTAAACCTGATGATGGTTCGTAATAACCTTACACCCGTTTATGTTAAGGTTGAAGACAAACAGAAATATATTGATGCACTCTTACTGGCCGATAAAGAAAATGATTATTCCGCATTACTTGAATTTTTCTACTTCTCTATTATTCGTGCCAGTGTAGAATTATCCAGGTAGACCCAAAAGCGAGATCAATTCGTAATACCATTTTGAATTATTCCATTATCCTATTGACTTTTTAATCACCGTTTTTCATAAATATGACCAAATGCTTGTTGGTAAAGAAATATTTCCTAAGTTTTTTATGGGTCAATCGCAAAAACTGTGGGATTTTCCCAAGTTGACATGGAGCCTCTGTCGGCGTGGTTCCGCCAGCCTTGCCGCTATGCTGCATAAATGCTGGGCTAGTCGGCCAGTCAGGCTACCACGTCGACCTCTCCGTGTAAACAGGGAAAATCATAATCCCACATAAAAAGTGATTGAGCCTTTTTTATCACTAAAGAATTTAAATTCGGTTTGTAATATTTAAGTTTGTGCCTCAGATGAACCCTCTTTTTTCGAAGCATGTTGATCAATAAAGTAGCTAAAACCCAGAGTCATTACCATTATATTTCTTTGAAAATGTATCGTAACTATGGAATTTTTGGGTGAAGGTTAGGAACCGGATTTGATTCGAGAGCTCTCAAATGATTTATATCCATGGGTACCTTATGATCATTATTCCTGTAATTAACACCCAATCTGGGTGAAATTGTTTGCTATCAATCGGATATCCAGTGATTAGGTCGAGGTGACAGCAAAAAGTTAATATCAGCACAGAGCAGGTGTGCTGAATGTCCTGAAACTGAAAATTCTTTTCGGGGACATCTGGATGTCCCCTGATCTGGGCTGGAGGAGGGGTTCTTCTTACAGAGTTTAAGAAGGAGCCTGATTTTTAACTGAAGGATTGAGCGGTCGGGTTGGTGAATGAATTAGAATATCTGCCGCATTAAAAAAGGGACACGGGAATGGGCAATCTGATTTCTATTCATATTAAGAATCAAAAAAGCAACCAGGAGTCTTTGTGGTGACAAAGGCTTCTGGTTGCTTCCTTATTATGCCAGTGGTCCGAGGATGGTCTCCGCCGTGCGGCGCAGGGCTCCGGAGTTGATTAAGGAGATGAGGGACTGGATGTGGGGGTAGAGGAACACATCTTCCCGGAGGAGGGGGACTTTGGTGGCGATCAGCTGACAGAGGGCTTCGGTGGTCTGGGAGCGGGCCAGATCCTGAGGCAGGTAGGGATAGGACTGGTAGGCGGCAAGGAGTTCGATGGCCAGGATCTGTTCGAGCTTTTCGGCGCATTCCAGGGCCTTCTTGGCGGCGTTGTAGCCCATGGCGACGTAGTCTTCCTGGTTGGCGCAGGTGGGGATGTTGTCCACCACGGCGGGCAGGGAGAGGCGTTTCATGTCGTTGAGCAGGCCGGCCTGGGTGTACTGGGTGATCATGAGTCCGCTGTTGAGGCCGGGCTGGGAGACCAGGAAGTAGGGGTTGCCGGAGATGGAGCCGTCAATGAGGCGGTTGGTGCGGCGTTCCGACATTTTGGCCACCATGGCGGCGGCGATGGCGGCGGTGTCCATTTCCATGCCGACGTAGGAGGAGTCGGGATTGCCGGAGGAGATGGCCAGGGGTTCTTCCGGTGTGCCCCAGGTAATGAAGGATATTCTTATCCAGGATACTCTTATCCAGGATATTCTTACCCAGGATATTCAATTCCAGGATCCGCATGTCACAGGATATTATTAAAATCCAGGATACTCATGTCGAAGGATTCCACCCGATGAAGAAGATTGATAACAGGTAGAGTCCAGGGACGCTGTCAGGCAGCCCAGCCCTCCGGCCGAAACATGATTGCCTTGCGCCTGTCGTACATTCTTCATTTTCCAGGTCTAATCGTTTTCTTATTCACATTATAGCCAGCCAGCGTCAAAAACCCGTCAAACATTCGACGGAATGAATTGACGGGTTTGCCGATGGGTTTCGATTCTTCGCCGAAGGAGCGGCAGTCAGGACTGAACTTTCTGCCGAAGGAGCGGCAGGGCTGCAGTGCTGATCGCTTCTGACGGGATGCCTTGGCTGTCTCAGCGGTGGGCGGGAGGGGAGCTGGTCAGGCGGCTGAGCAGTTCCTGGGCTTCCTGCCGGCCCCATGAAAATATGACGGAGTCATAGCAGGCGACGCTGCGGCGCAGGTAGAACAGGGCTGCGTCGGTTTCTCCGAGCTGGTACTGCAGGGTGCCGATGCGGGAGAGGAGGATAGCCATAGTGGCGAGGTCGCTTTCTTCGTTGCACAGACTCATGGCGTCTTCGTAGTGGTCCAGGGCGGTGGGCAGATCGCCGTTGACCCGGGCCCCTTCTCCGAGGAAGAAGTGGACGGAGGCCTGGCACAGGGCATACTCTTCCAGGATGTCCTGCCGGGTGTAGAAATCAAGGACTTCCGACAGGAGGACTTCGCCCTGAGACTGGTGGCCGGACAGCAGCAGGGAGAAGCCGTGGAATTTATTGAGCATCATCTGGTCGAAGGGGGTCAGCTGTTCCCACAGGCTGTCTCGGACCAGATTGATGATTTCGCTCATGCCGGTGTAGTCGGCCTGGTTGATGCAGTGGTGGATCAGCTGGATGTAGCCTTTGAAGGCCATGGCGTGGAACTGATGGAGCTGAGCGATCTGGATCATTTTGCGGATGGAGCCAAGGCCGGAGTCGTAGATGCCGCGATCCTTGTAGAAGCGGCCATGAATGTAGAGCAGGCGCAGGTACAGGTGGATCATGTCAGGCTGGCGCAGCTGGGGCATGGACTTATACAGGGCCATCACCTCATCAAAGCGTTGACTGAAGTCATCGACGGTGGCGGTGGGCCAGACCAGGTCGTGAACGCGGCCGGCCCGGAGTACGGGGAAGACTTCATGGTAGATATCGAAATCCAGTTCCATGCGGGTGGTCTTGCAGAACAGGATCTGCTTCCGGTTCTGGCAGGCGGTGGCGTGATAGATCATTTCGTCCAGAAGGCCGCGACTGTCTGGTTCGGCCAGGAAGCGGGCGGACCAGTGGCTGAACAGAGCTCCGTGCAGGGCCCGGGTCTGGGATTCACTGAGGCGTCCGCGCAGGTCCATGACATAGGCGGGGTGCCAGATCCGGACGGTCAGACTGCCCAGGGGATCAACGCTCCACTCGATCTGCTGCTTGGCATACAGGGATTCGGCCAGGCGGGTGCACTCTACCGGATCCAGCTGGAGAACCTGAGACAGGTCCTCCAGAGTCAGGGGGCGGCGGGACAGGGCGCAGGCTTCCAGGAGCCGGCGCTCGGCCGGGGCTGCTGCCCGGTAGAGGCTGGTGGTCAGGTTTCGGGCACAGTCGGACAGTTCCGACAGACTGAGTTTCTGGTTGGTCCGATAAATGGCTTCGCGCAGGAAGAAGGGGGAGCCCTGGCTCAGTCGGATCAGGGCTTCGGGATCCGACTCGGGGGTGGCGTAGCGGGTGATGAGCGCTTCGCTTTCAGTCCGGGAAAAGCGGGGCAGCAGGATTTTCTGGAGATTGCCCCGTTCCTGGAGATGAACCAGGAGGGGGGAGTCGAGGATGTCCGGGCTGCGGCCGGTCAAGACGCAGAAGAAGCGGTCACTCTGAGCACTGAGCAGATAATCCAGCACCTTCTGGGTGGACTCGTCCAGATCGGCGAAGTTGTCCACCAGGAGAACCAGGCGCAGAGGGGGATCCATGGCCCGCAGGGCCTGGACCAGTCTGGCACCAAGGGTCAGGGGATCCTGTCCCTGAAGGGTGGAATAGAGCCAGAATTCCGAGGCGAAGCCGCCGGCGCGGGTCAGGGCGGAGAGGACTTTCTGACGGTACGGTCCGTCGAGGAGGCTGTCGCGCAGAGCGGACAGATGGAACAGGGGGTACCCGGATTCATGGGGATAGCATTCGAGCTTCAGAGCCACGCAGGGGGAGCCGGCCCCGGGTTCAGGCAAAGCCAGCTCGGAGAGCAGGCGGGTTTTGCCCGAACCCGGTTCGCCGCACAGATACAGTGAAGGAACTTTCTGGCCCTGACAGAAGTCGGTCAATGACTGGCGCAGAGTCGCCAGCTCCTGATTGCGGTCGACATAGTCAAACTGGAAGCCCATCTGCGCAGGATCGCAGCACTGGTCAGTCAGGCTGTGAAAGATGTCCTGGAATTCATCAGAGGGGGCAATGCCGTACTCCAGGCCCAGGCGCAGCTTGTAGGCGTTGTAGAGTTCTATGGCCTGATTGGTCTTGCCTTTCTTCAGGGTGAGGCGGAACAGTTCCAGGAGAGCGCCTTCGTGGAAGGGATCCAGTTCGAGGATGCGGCGGCAGACCATGCCTTTGCTGTCGTCGTCGGTCAGGGAACGGATGCGCTCCATCAGGCCGTTGATATAGTGGTCGCGGCAGGTTTCCTGATGCTGCAGGATCCAGTCGCGCAGCCCGGATTCTTCCTTGGGCAGGCGCGACTGGAGGAAGTCCTCATGATAGAAGTCCGGGAATGCCGGCAGGCCCTCGCCGGTCCGGCGCAGGGCGTTAAGATCCGTCAGGACATGGAGGTTAGGCTCCAGGCCGAGGAGGTGCTTGCCCATGGACTGCACCAGGGGCTGGCCGGTGGCTTTTTTGATGACGTAGATGGCATTGCGCAGATTCCGGCGCGCCGATTCCTCATCCATATCGCCCCAGAGAATTTCGCACAGCTGAGTGCGCGTCATGGTCTCCTCCATCCCGAGCAGATAGAGAATCCATTCCGCCTTGCTGTAGGGCAGATTCAGCGGTTCCTGATTCAGTTTGATGGGGGAGAGTCGAAAATAGTTGATTTCCAAAAGATCCATGGCAAACTCCTCAGCGCAGGGCGCGTTGTCAGAAGCAAATATCGGTGCGGCCGGTGCGGGCCTCATTGAGTGAATCGGCAAAAACAGGCAGGCAAAGTGAACCAGGAATAGGGACAGGGCAAAGCACATGATTATGCGCTCTTCGGGGTGTTATCCCGACCCTGAATGTTCTTTCCGATGCATAGTTCTCGATTTCACTCATAAACTTTCACTTTAGTTTAGCACAATCTGAAGAATGAGGAAGACAAAGCAGAGTGAAAATGCACAGCCGGAACATCAGAGCAACCCAGCTGCCGATCCTTTATTTTTCCCGGGGATTGCCACTGGCACCCGCTTTGCCTTATACTGAACCTATCCCCCCTGGGGGGATAGGTTCAGTAAGACCGGCATTTGAGGCCGGCTGTGGCAAGCTGTGGCAGGAATTCATAAATCTCAGCTGTTTGACCGGTTGAAACCACAGGAAGCGATCATTGAACATTCGGATGAAACAACAAATGAAACTACAGTCAAAAATCCAGTAGATACTTCAGTCAATAATCCAGTGGATACTTCAGTCAATAATCCAGTTGAAACTTCAGTTGAAAGAAAACAGAACGCAGGAGGACTATATGAGCGAACAGGTTCATTCTCACCAGGATACCAAGCGGATCGTAAACCGGATGTCCCGGGCCATCGGACACATGGAATCCATCAAGCGGATGATCGAAGAAGGACGGGACTGCAGTGAAGTGCTGATCCAGCTGTCGGCGGTCCGCTCGGCAATCAACAATGTCGGCAAGCTGGTACTGGCAGACCATATCAAGCATTGCGTCGTGGATGCCGTGCAGTCAGGCGATGATCAGGTGCTGGAGGATCTCGGCCGGGCTGTCGATAAGTTTCTTTAATCGGAGATGCACTCACAGGTAGAAGATCTGTGCTGCTGGGACGGGTCTGAACGGACCCACAACGAAACTATATTTTGGGGAAAGAGAGAATTAGATAATGCGGAATAACAAGGTGAGGGAAATACTGGAGCTGGCGGTGCCGGCTACAGTGGAGAGCATCCTGCAGACGCTGGTGGGGTTCATTGATACGCTGATGATTTCCCGGCTGGGGCTGCTGGCAGTAACGGCGGTGGGAATCCGGGCAATATCTTTGCCATCTATCTGGCGGTGTTTATTGCTCTGGGGGTTGGTACGTCCTCTTTAATCTCCCGCTATCTGGGAGCGGGCAAGCCGGAGGAAGCCCGGCGCATCGCGGTTCAGTCCACCGGTCTGGCGCTGGTCAGTGGGGCTCTGTTTGGGGCGGCGTCCCTGGTCTTTTCCCGGCAGCTGCTGGGGCTCCTGGGAGCTCAGGCAGAGGTGGTGACTCAGGCGCTGCCGTTCTTTCAGGTGGTGGGAGCTGCTTCGGTGCTGATCTCGCTCTTGACGGTATTTGGCACCATGCTGCGGGCAACGGGCGATGCCAGAACACCGCTGATGGTCAACAGTCTGGTCAATGTGCTGAATGTCGGGCTGGATCTGATCTTGATTTTTGGGCTGGGGCCGATTCCGGCCCTGGGGATTCTGGGAACGGCCATTGGTACGGTTCTGGCTCGTCTGGTCGGAGTGATCCTGATGTACCGGAAAATCCGGCAGTCGAAGGTGGGATTTTCAGTATCTGATGTATTTGCCCGATCCAATTACACGGAGCTGGTCCGGCTGGCGGTGCCGGCGGCTCTCGAGCGCCTGGTGATGCGGCTGGGGCAGGTACTGTATTTCGGGATGATTATCTCGATGGGCGTCAAGACCTATGCCGCTCACTCCATTGCCGGCAATCTGGAGGCGTTCAACTATATGCCGGCTTTTGGCCTGGCTGCCGCTGCTTCCGTCCTGGTGGGCAATCAGACGGGCAAAGGCGACCGGAAAGCGGCCTATGAATATGGCGTTCTGTCCTTCCGGCTGGGGGCGGGTGTGATGGCCGTGCTGGGCATCATCATGTTCATCGGCTCTCCCTGGTTTGCCACCTGGTTTACCAGGGATGCCGAGGCCATTCGCAAGATCATCACAGCTCTGAGGATTGATACCTTTGCCCAGGTGCCTCTGGCTGCCAATCTGATTTATGCCGGTGCCCTGCAGGGGCAGGGGGACACCAAATCCCCGCTCTACAGCACCATCATCGGCATGTGGGGCCTGCGGGTCGTGGGCGTCTACCTCCTGGGCATCCGCCTGGGCTGGGATATCGCCGGTGTCTGGCTGGCCATTCTGATCGATATCACCATGCGGGCCATTTTCCTGTTCCTGCGCTTTCGCCGGCGCAGTCTCACCGGTGAACCGGCGATTCTGCTTGCAAAACCAAACGAATAACTGGGAGTACCTTCCAGGATACGGGGTTTTGATCCAGCGAATAAAACATTATGGCAGGAATAGATTATTCGATGGCTACTGAACCGACTCCTGGAGAAAGGAGTCACGCAGAACCGGGTAGTCCCGTATTTCTTATTCTCGGGCATGCATCTGGAAAAGGAAATTCCTGGAGAAATCGAGAAGTTCCTTAAAAACAGAAGCGGCCTCATTAAGCTGGGCCGGCCATTCGGAGCAGATCCCCTTCTGGCGGAGATTCTGGTTGAACGGATTCAGGAATAATCAAACGGGACTTATTTTGATTGATTCGACTCAGAGTAAGACTGCCGAATCAGCTGTTCATTACTCTGAGTCGACATACTGCTGATTGTATTTCCATTGATTTCATTGATACGTTTTTAGTAAGGGTATGATTGAATCTAGTCATATCCTTAAGTATGTTAAAATAGTATAAAGTCTATGAGAGTAAAGCATATTATATAAAACAGGAGGGATCAGGATGGCCACTTCATCATTCACGAAGGATTTTACATTGACAACAAAAGAAGCAGTGGAATCATTCGTGAGGATTATTTCCACCCCAAAAAACAAAGGAAAAAAGATTCGCAAAAATTTAGTTTCGCCAGATAAAGAGAGACGAGGTGAACTTAAATTAAAACGAATGTTATCTCGTTAAAACGTTTGATAGAAATAAGTGATGAGAATAAAGCTCAGAAACTTATTTCTATTTTTGTTGGGTCAATCACAAATTCTGTGGGATTGACCGACTAGATCCATTCCCCAAACCGGCATAACATTTGATAATAGAACGAGCCCCGCGCTATGATGGAAATGCATCTGGACGGATGTACAAATCCAAGCACAGCGGAGGCTCTGAATGAATTATACACAGAATGGACAGGCTAACACAATCAATGATTCCCAAAATTTTCTGCACATCCCTTCATCTCTTGTTGGGTTTACTAATACGCATAGTTCGCAGCATTCCGCCGTTTCCGGTAAGAGTGTTGTTCAGTTGCATGGAGTCCTCAAGCTAGATGACACCGATCGCGCCTGCCCCAACTGCGGGGGCTTCATGCACATTAACAATACGTCCTCATGTAGTCTTTGGCACCTGAACTTCGGGCACACTTATACTTCCCTGGAATTCGACAAGAATCAATTACTGTGCCCAACCTGCGGGATCACCAGAGTCCAGCAGGTGCCCTTTCAGGCACAAGGTCATCGGATCTCGCAACCACTTTTGCAATACACTAGGGATCTTCTCGCCATCGGAACCTACAACCTCAAGCAAGTCGCTGAGATTACTGGTCTTGGCAAGAACACAGTCAAAGCGATCGACTTGAAACGCCTGGAGGAAATGTACACCCTGGATGGCAAGCTCATCAAGCCCCAGCGGCAGGCAAAGTGCCTCAGCATCGACGAGTTCAAGCTTCACCGGGGCCACCAGTACGCCACTCATATCATCGACATAGAGACTGGCCATATCCTCTGGATCGCCCATGGCAAGCGCAAGCAGGTCGTCTATGACTTCATTGAGCACGTCGGTCTCGAGTGGATGGACGGTGTTGAAGCAGTCGCCTCGGACATGAACTCAGACTTCCAAGAAGCCTTTGAGGAAAAGTGCCCCCACATCCAGCCGGTCTTCGACCATTTCCACATCATCAAGAATTTCAATGACAAAGTGGTCGCTGAAGTGCGCAAAGACGAACAGAGGCGTCTTCAGGCGATGGGTGAGTACAAAGCTGCTGAGTCCCTCAAGAGGACCCGCTATATCCTGATGTCTTCTCGGGAGACGCTGCAGCGCAAAGACCGGGAGGCCGCGGAGGGCAAACCCTTGTCCAAGGGCGGTACGCTCTTCCAAAGGGCAGAGATCACGCGTCGTCCTGGCAGTGAGGAGAAGTACGACCAGCTCATCCAGGAGAACCAGCTTCTGTTCACAGTTGACCTCGTCAAAGAGATGCTCTCGGAGGCGTACAAGGCCGCCAGTGAGCCGGAAATGGCTAGTCTGATCACGGAGGTCATGGAAGTATGCTATGCCTCGGAGAATGAGCACCTGCAGTGGTTTGGGCGCCTGATGGACAGACATTTTGAAGGGATTATAGCTTATGCGACCTACCGTATTTCGAATGGTCAAATCGAGGGGATCAACAACAAGATTAAGACACTACGTCGACAAGGGTACGGCTATCCAGATGATGAATACTTCTTCCTCAAGTTATTCGATATGAGTCGTAAAACGTACGTAAGGAATCCACCATCCCACAGAATTTATGATTGAGCCTTTTTGTTTGCAAAAATGATCCGGATTTTGAAATAATTATCGGCAGTGGCAGTGGCAGTGGCAGTGGCAGTGGCAGTGGCAGTAGCGGTCCTGGAAAAATTCCGGGTTGTTGCTTGCCGCTGTTTTTTTACCGTAAAAGAATCAGAATATATCTCCGTTCTTAAGTTTTACTTAGTATAATGATTATTACACGGAGCATAGGTGGAAATAGGCTTCTTATGGATCAATTGCTATGCTTTCAGCTTTTTATTAAATCAGGTCTTTCGATTGCGCGGACAGGCCGCGTGAATCTAATGGGGCTTGTCCTGGATTCCAGGACAGCTCTGGGTGAACGATCTGACATCGGAGGAGATTCATGAAGATAGGGATCATTGGTCCTGTTAAATCAGTGGAGAGAGTATTGCCGGTTATCCATGAGTATTTTCCGAGCATGGAGTATCGGGTCTATATCAGTGAAAAGGTGGAAGATGTCGGCAAGGTGCTGGATGAAGCATTGAATGGCTCGGAGGGGTTGCTCTTTACCGGTACGGCTTTGCTGGGCGAAGCGGAGAAGCTGGGGCGGATTACCAAGCCCTACGAGGCGATCTCCCGGAATGATTCCAGCCTGATCAAGGCCTTCTGGGAAATCAAGGATCAGAATGTGCCTTTCAAGCGGCTCAGTGTTGACATTATTGATGAAGATCTGGTGCGCATGGTGGCCAAGGAGTTCAGTCTGGAGATCGAGACGATCTACGCCATGCCTTATGATTCGGTCATGAATGAAACGGATGTGGTGGAGCATCATTTGGCTCTTTGGCAGGAAGGAAAGGTCGATGTCATCCTGAGTGCCCTGCGGGCCGTTTATGATGAACTGCTTCGGCGGGGTGCGCCGGTGTTTCGTCTGAACATGAATACGCCGCTGATCATGATGTCCATGAAAAACCTGATCAGTAAAATCCGCACCAGCGAGATTACCGCGAATCAGATTGCGATCCTTCTGATTCAGATCAAGAACATGAAGAGCATCGTAACGGCGCAGTACGATAACCTGATTAAGCGCAACCTGGTTGAGAAAAAGCTGATCAGCTACCTGAGAGAAGTTCAGGGCAGTATGTTCCAGGTGGGCAACGACAAGTACATGATCTTCGGAACCCGTCGGACTCTGGCCGATGAAGAGAGCATGGATCATTACATCAAGATCCTGTCGGAGTTTGAAAAGGATCGGATCATTATCCATACCGGACTGGGGTTTGGCAACACGGGCTGGAATGCGGAGTACAATGCCACCACTGCTTTGGAAATCGCCCAGAAGAACTCGGGTGCCGCCTTCTACATCGTGGACGAGAACAGCAATGTCCGGGGACCAATCCGGGACAGCAAGGAACAGGTCTACTCGCTGCAGGTATCTGATCGCCGGATCAATGAACTGGCCGAGCAGATCGGCATCAGCTCCACATACCTGTCCAAGATTCTCTCCATCATGAGCAAGCATCAGGTGGAGTCCTTCAGTTCCGATACCCTGGGCCAGTACCTGGGCATCACCGAACGCAGTGCCCGCCGGATCCTGGATAAGTTCCTGGATGCCCACTATGCCGAGGTCCTATCCTTTGCTGTCGCCAAAGGGGTCGGCCGTCCCAAGAAAATCGTCAAGATCAACCTGGAGTGAGGCAGGGCAGGATCAGAAACAGGTTATGATCCATCCTGTCGAAATGCAAAATAACCCAGGATCAGAAATAATCCGGGAATAGAAAAATCCAAGCAAAGAATATATCCAGGAATAGAAAAAAGAGAATTGAAATAACCGCAATAGCAAAAAGAGCGATCAGCCATCCGATTCGGATGGCTGATCGCTCTTTTTGGTTAAAGGCCCAGAATTTGCTTTTTCTTCATTTCAAACTCCTCAGCAGTGAGGATTCCTCGTTCCATCAACTCATGAAACTTGAGAAGCTCATCCGCATCAGAAGCAGGGAACGGCGGCTGAACAAGCTGTGGCTGGGTTTTGCTTTTGTTGCTGTTCAAAATGATTTCAAGCAGCGCAGTGCACTGCAACGCGATATGGCGAAGCTCGTTGTAGCGAACCCCATTTTTATTGACCGGTTGATTATTCAGAACGATAAACTGAATCGGGTCACTCAGATTATTAAATCGCAGTGCAATTTGCATCTGGTTGCAGACCGTTTTATTATGTCTTCCGATCATGGATCCGGCAACAGACCCTCGCAGGCCATAAGCCAGCCCTCCGGTAATTGTCAGCAGATTATTCTTCTTTGACTTGATTTCCTCATCTTCGATTAACTCATATCCAATTAGATCTTCAAAATGGAATATCCGATTGTGTCCGGCAGACGAGTTTTCTTTCGGTAAACTCGGCAAAAAGAACGTGTTGTCCTTCTCATTGATCGCTAAAAGGAGGCCAGCTTTCTGGGTTGCGTGAAATTCCGGCCACAAATATTGAGGTTTCTTAAATTCCTGATTCAGTAATTCCAAGAACTCCTGGTAGTGTTTCTTCGAATATTTGGTTGTCTGAAAGAGGTCATTGTCTTTTCCAGGGAGTGTCTTGATATCCAGTGTTATTTCCGGCTCAGAAGGGATCACTTTGATTCGAAGTTCGAAACCGGGTAAATCAGGTTTCGTTTCACGAACCACATGAACTTCGCTGGCATCCGAGTCTGTATGAAGTACAGAGCCAAAGACGTAGGCGGTCTGCAGAACGGCCTCGTAAATGTCCTCTTTCGCGAGTGGCCGGTGAATCGCTGCTGTATATTCATCCGGCGGGATTAAGTCCCAAAGTTGATCAAAGGATTTTAAACCCTCGCCAATTCGCTGCTTGAGGAGCTTGTAATACTCAAGAGCCACCTTTCTTTTATTGACGGGGAGTGCCGGATCAATGAAGGGATCAATAGAAACATCATAGGCCAAAGAGGTTCCTGACGATTTGATGTCGATCTGGTAAAACGCTCCGATGCTGTTCGCCTGAATGGAACCACTGGTTGAATTCAAAGCCTTCACTTCCGCGAAACTGGATAAGACTTGATGAATAAAGTCATAGGCCGGATCTGGCTCGGTTGTAAATTGAAAAGTGAGAGTCCCAATCAGTGAACTGAAGGGTTCGGATGCTTTGGGCTGTTCCAGCTGGTCGTTCAGCCTGGAAATAAAGATATCGTAGTACCGGAGCGCTTTCTTTCCCAGCACGCTTTCCGCATCTTTATTGAAAAGGGATTTACGGGTGAGGGGAGTGACATCGATCTCGAGGAAGGTTCTGGTTCCAGCAGTCCGAACGCCGATTGCATAGGATACTGCATCCACATCCCATTGGATGCCCAGCTCTATTTTGATGAGTCCGGTACTGAGATCAGTCTCTACCGAACCGCCCATCCCAGTGGCTGTATTCCTTGTGATTTCAAAAGCTAAATCATACTGAATCGGAAAATTAAATTCGTATACATAATGAGACAAAGCCGGTTCCTCCCCGCAGTGATCCAAATAAGCTGCTAGTTATTGCTTTTAATAATATCACAGGCTGGAGGTGGAATGGTTCTCCTATATCTACATTATCGATGGAACGATCAATGACCTTCATTCATAGAACGCAGAGAGTCATCAATGACGAGGTACATCGTCGACCGAGATGGACTATTTACTCCGAATCATTAAAAAAGAACTGGGATGACTGGCTGAGTGAGTTTGAGTATTCAGTGACAACTTCCGTAGATTTAGTAATTTGGAGAAAGGGGGACAACATCGATGAATTATTGGCAGGAAAATAGCAATCTTTGGGAGGATTGTTGCGAAAATGCGAATAAATCATGGGATGCCATAATAATATTGACTTGGTAAACGATAAGGTTTACACTTTGTACATATCGGACATATTTAGGAAACTGCCGAAAATATGTGACGTGTCTGACCGTATTACTGAACGATGAAAATTGGAGAAATATGCGTGGTTAATGAAGAGAGACTTGTCAGAACCTTTTTAGAGTTATTACAGCAGGAGAGTCCTTCTCTTGATGAATTCCCAATGGGCAAGTGGTTAAGCAGTCACTTAAGTCAGCGGGGGTTCAAAGTAACGATGGATGACGCGGGGAACCGGATTGGCGGCAACTGCGGGAATATCGTGGCTTTCCGGGCGGGGGTTCCGGGCCGGGAGCCGATTTGCTTTTCGGCGCACCTGGATCAGATCCAGCCCTGTCGGGGGATCAAGCCGGTCATCGATGGCGATCTGATTCGGACCGATGGGACGACGACGCTGGGCGGGGACGACAAGGCGGGAGTAGCCGCTATTATTGAGGCGGTGGAGCATATCCTGGAAGAAAACCAGGAGCATCCGGATCTGTATCTGCTGTTTACGGTATGTGAGGAGCAGGGGCTGCAGGGATCGAAGAATTTCGATACCGGCATGCTGCCGGCCCGGAACATGGTCATTATTGACGCGGCGGGTCCTGCCGGAATCCTGGCTTATAAGGCACCGGCCATGCGCCACATCGAAATGAAATTCTACGGCAGGAAAGCCCATGCCGGGATTGAACCGGAGAAGGGCATCAATGCCATCATGGTGGCGGCGCAGAGCATCGCGCGGATGAATACGGGGCGGATCGATTTTGAAACCACGGTCAACCTGGGCAAAATCGAAGGCGGCCTGGCCACCAACATCGTGCCCGACGAAGTCACTGTTATCGCGGAAGTCCGGTCGCACTCCATGAAGAAGCTGGAAGAGCAGACGGACCATATGATGCAGTGCTGTGAGCTGATTTCGGAACAGTACCGTTCCAGGTACCGGTTCGTGTCGGATATCAGCTATCCGGCCTTTGAGCTGTCCAAGGAGTCCACGATCTATCAAACTTGTCTTCAAGCCTTTCAACGGGCTGGAATAGAACCACAACCGATCATCACGGGAGGAGGGAGTGATGCGAACATCCTGAGTTCAAAGGGGTACCACTGTGCCATCATCAGTGTGGGCATGGACCAGGTTCATACCGTCGATGAAACGATCAACATTCGCGACATGTATAAAACCACCGTGGCACTGACGCACATGCTGAGGGTCGACTAACCGCTGTCGGTTTCATGTATGACCTGCGGCATGATCTGCTCAGGCATTCGATCCGGCTGCGACACGGGAAGCAGTGTACTTCAATGGAATCTGAAACACAGTAAAGCAATATCCGACCAATGAGTATCAGAACCAGTTCAACCAAGGGAAACCGACAATCAACCAAAAAAAGAGAGGGAAACAAATGTTAAAGAAGAATGCAAAAATCACGGCGATCTTTGCGAGCCTGCTGCTCGCGACATCCGTCATGGCAGGCTGTGCTCAGTCCGGCCCGGCAACTCAGGCAGGAACTGCCAAGGACGCACTGATTGTGGCAACCGCCTATGATGCAAAGTCTCTGGATCCTCACGCAGTCAATGACGTCGCTTCATCCAACGTAATGGCTCAGATTTACAGCACCCTGGTTCAGCTCAACGACAAGGGCGAAGTTGTGCCGATGCTGGCTGAATCCTTTGAGCAGGTCGACGATGTCACCTACAAGTTTGTTTTGAAGAAGGGCGTCAAGTTCCATAACGGCGAAGAGCTCAAGGCCGGCGATGTCAAGTTCACACTGACCAGAGCTGCTGAATCCGCCACCGTTTCTCATATCTTTGGAGATATTGATACCACCAAGTTTGAAATCACCGATGACTACAATCTGGTTGTCAAGCTCAAGAACCCGGTGACCGGTTTCCTGGCAGGCCTGGTTCATACCGGCGGCAACATCCTGAACGAGAAGGCAGTCAAGGAAGCCGGAGACGGCTATGCCATGAAACCGGTAGGAACCGGTCCCTTCAAGTTTGTCTCCTGGACCAAGGGCGACAAAGTCGAACTGGAACGCTTTGCTGATTTCTACGGCACCAAGCCCGCTTTCAGCAAGATGACCATCCGTGTCATTCCGGAGCCGACCAACCGTACCATCGAGCTGGAGTCCGGCGGAGTGGATATCGCGTATGAAATCTCAGCCAATGACCTGAAACGCGTTCAGGAAAATGACAAGCTGCAGATCCTGAGAGTCGTTGACAACTCCACCCAGTATCTGGGATTCAACAACCAGAAAGCACCCTTTACCGACAGCAAGGTACGCCAGGCCATCAGCTATGCGCTGGATACCAAGTCCATTGTGGAATCCGTCTGGAAGGGCATTGGCCGCGTAGCGGTCGGACCCATCGGACCGAATGTACTCTACTCGGACAAATCCCTGGAAGTTCACGAATACAACGTAGAAAAAGCCAAGGCCCTGATGAAGGAAGCCGGCCTTGAGAATGGCTTCAAAACCACCATCTGGACCAATGAAAAGAAAGAGCGTGTGGACATGGCGACCATCATGCAGAGCCAGCTCAAGGAAATCGGCATTGATGTCGAGATCAAGGTTCTGGAATGGGGCGCTTACCTGGATGGCCTTTCAAAGGGCGAGCAGGACATGTTCATGATTGGCTGGACCTGCCAGACTCCTGATCCGGATCTCGCAGTCTACGCCCCGCTGCATTCCTCCAAAGCCGGTTCCGGCGGAAACTACTCCTTCTTCAAGAATGACGCCGTGGACAAGCTGATCATGGATGGCCGTGTCATGAAGAACTCCGCAGAGCGCGAAGCGGTCTACAAGGAAATTCAGAAAGTCGTCAAAGAACAGGCACCATGGGTATTCCTCTCCAATGGTGAGCAGGTTGTAGGAGCTTCCAAGAATGTCAAAGGATTTACTCCAAGTCCTTTTGGATACCACGTTCTCTACAATGTAAAGTTCGAATAATCTACGGGATGAAACGGGGGGTATAGCAATATACCCCCCGTTGATCATAAGGCACTTAGAAATATCAGGGGGAATCATCTTGATTAAATACATCATCAGAAGAATCTTTTTATTAATCCCCGTTCTGTTGGGGGTATCATTCATTGTTTTTACGCTCATGTACATCACGCCCGGGGATCCGGCGCGGCTGTCTTTGGGAGAATCTGCTTCGGAAGAGCAGGTTCAGGAACTGCGGGATGAGATGGGATTGAACGATCCGTATCTGGTCCAGTATGGCAACTACATCAAGAAACTGGTGGTGAACCAGGATATCGGAAAATCTTATGTTACGAAGCGGCCGGTCATGCAGGAACTGACGGCGGCATTCCCGGCCACGCTGAAGCTGGCGGGACTGTCCGTGGCCTTTGCGGTTCTTCTGGGCGTGCCCATTGGAATTTTCTCGGCGGTCAAGCAGTATTCCTGGTTTGACTCCATTACCATGATTCTGGCGCTGGTCGGGATCTCCATGCCGGTGTTCTGGCTGGGGCTGCTCCTGATTATCCTGTTCTCAGTAAATCTGGGCTGGCTCCCATCCTCTGGGTTCAGCAGCTTTAAATACATGATTCTGCCGGCCGTGTCCCTGGGGGCGCAGTCGGTGGCCATCATCACCCGCATGACCCGCTCCAGCATGCTGGAGGTCATCCGTCAGGATTTCATCCGCACGGCGAGAGCCAAGGGACAGATCGAGCGGGTGGTCATTCTTAAGCACGCCTTGGGCAACGCCCTGATTCCGATCATCACGATCACCGGACTGCAGTTTGGCGGTCTCTTGGGCGGTGCGGTTCTGACGGAAACGATTTTTTCCATCCCCGGCATCGGCCGGCTGATGGTGGAATCCATCAAGATGCGGGATTACCCCGTCGTTCAAGGCGGTGTACTGTTCATTGCCATCATGTTCAGCATAGTGAATCTTCTTGTCGACTTGCTATATGCCTATGTTGACCCAAGAATCAGATCTCAGTACAGCTAGTCGGACAAAGGAGTAAACAGACATGAGTGAAACGAACAAAAAAGCGGCTGCCAACACAACAGCAGCCGGACTACCGGAAACCAGAAAGAAGAAAAAAAGTCAGTTGAAGGAAATCTGGGGGAGGCTGAAGAAGAACCGTCTGGCGGTGGCCGGGCTCTTCATCATTGTGATGCTGATCCTGGTAGCGATCTTTGCCGATGTCATTGCCCCGTATTCTTATGACAAGCAGAGTCTGAAGGACGCGTTCCAGTCGCCCAGCGCGGCGCACTGGTTCGGTACCGATGAGTTTGGCCGGGATATTTTCAGCCGGGTCGTCTATGGCTCGAGAATCTCCTTCCAGGTCGGATTCATCGCCGTAAGCATTGCCGTGGTCATCGGCGGGGTGCTGGGCGCCGTGGCCGGCTACTATGGCGGCATGACGGACAACATCATCATGCGCATGATGGATGTGGCCCTGGCGATCCCGCAGATCCTTCTGGCCATTGCCATCGTGGCGGCTCTGGGACCCAGTCTGACGAATCTGATGATTGCCGTTGGCTTCTCCTCGATCCCGGGCTATGCCCGGATCGTCAGAGCTTCGGTGCTTTCGATCAAGGGCCAGGAATTCGTGGAGGCAGCCCGCGCCGCCGGTTCCGGCAACGCCCGGATCATTTTCAAGCACATCATTCCCAATGTGCTGGCGCCGATCATTGTTCAGGCGACTCTGGGCGTTGCCCTGGCGATCCTGACGGCGGCCGGTCTGAGCTTCATCGGACTGGGCATTGCTCCGCCAACCCCGGAGTGGGGCTCGATGCTGTCGGGCGGCAGAGGCTATATCCGGGATTACTCCTACATGACCTTATTCCCCGGACTGGCCATCGTCATGACGATTCTGGCTCTGAATGTCCTGGGCGACGGGCTGCGGGACGCACTTGATCCGAAACTGAAAAACTAAGCGAATGACCAGGGGAGAATAGCATTGAATAAATCAGAAAAATTATTGGATATCAGAAATTTATCGATTCAATACAAAACCGACGAGGGCATTGTCTACGCGGTGGAGGATCTGGATCTGTCCATCGGCTACGGGGAAACCCTGGGCTTTGTCGGCGAGACGGGCGCAGGAAAAACCACGACGGCTCTTGGCATCATGCAGCTGATTCCGAATCCTCCGGGGAAAATCACCAGCGGAGAGATTCTGTTTGAAGGAGAGAACCTGCTGGAGAAGTCCGAGCGGGAGATGCAGAAAATCCGGGGCGAGAAGATCGCCATGATCTTCCAGGATCCCATGACCTCCTTAAACCCGGTCATGACGGTCGGCGATCAGATCGCCGAAATGATCCAGCTGCATGAGTCGGTGAACAAGGTGGAAGCCGGGAAGAAGGCCGAGATCATGCTGGAGACCGTTGGGATCCGGAAAGAGCGGGCCAAGGATTATCCGCATCAGTTCAGCGGCGGCATGAAGCAGCGCGTGGTCATCGCCATCGCGCTGGCCTGCAACCCCAGCCTGCTGATTGCCGATGAGCCGACGACGGCCCTGGATGTTACGATTCAGGCGCAGGTGCTGGAACTGATGAAACAGCTCAAGGAGCAGTATCAGACGTCCATGATCATGATTACCCATGATCTGGGCATCGTGGCCGAAATCTGCGACCATGTGGCCATCATGTATGCGGGCAATGCCGTGGAGTACGCCAATAAGCGGGCTCTCTACTCCAATCCGCTGCATCCCTACACCAACGGCCTGTTTAATTCGATTCCGGATCTGGAAACGGATCAGGAGGAGCTTCAGGTCATTCAGGGGCTGACCCCGGACCCGACGAATCTGCCCAGCGGCTGTCCGTTCCATCCGCGCTGCCCGAAGGTGATGCCGAAGTGCTCGGAATCCAAGCCGGGCAAGTTTGAAGTGGAACCGGGTCATTATGTCCGGTGTTTCTTGTATGAAGACAGTGCCGTGATGGGAAAAGGAAGATAGGTATGGCAGAAAAATTAATTGAAGTCAATAATCTCAAGAAGTATTTCAAGACGAAAAAAGGGATGCTCCATGCCATCGATGATGTCAGTTTCTACATCAACAAGGGGGAAACCCTGGGGCTGGTTGGAGAATCGGGCTGCGGTAAGTCCACGACGGGCCGGGCCATCATGCGTCTGCATGAGCCCACCAGCGGGCAGGTCATCTACCAAGGCGAGGACATCGTGCCTTACGGCAGCCGGGATATGAAGAACATGCGCAAGAAGATGCAGATCGTGTTCCAGGATCCGTATTCCTCGCTGAATCCGCGGCTGAGCGCGGCGGAGATCATTGCCGAGCCGCTTTATGTCAACCGCGTGTACAAAACCAGCGCGGAAACTCAGGCTCGGGTGCGTGAGGTCATGGAGGTCGTCGGTCTGGAGGAGCGCTTAATCAATGCATTCCCTCACGAACTGGACGGTGGTCGGCGGCAGCGCATCGGCATTGCCCGGGCGCTGGCGCTGCAGCCGGAGTTCATTGTGCTGGACGAGCCGGTTTCGGCGCTGGATGTGTGCATTCAGGCTCAGATTCTGAACCTGATGAACAGCCTGCAGAAGCAGTTCGGCCTGACGTATCTCTTTATCTCGCACAACCTGAGTGTGGTCAAGCACGTCAGTGACCGAATCGCGGTCATGTATCTGGGCAAGATCGTGGAGATGGCGGACTATCAGTCGATCTTCAGGAATCCGCTGCATCCCTACACCCAGGCCCTGCTGTCGGCGATTCCCGTCGCGAAGCTGGATTCGGTCAAGAACCGGATCATCCTGGAGGGCGATGTGCCCAGTCCGATCAACCCGCCCGACGGCTGCCGCTTCTACGGCCGCTGCCGCTACCGGATGGATGTCTGCAAAAACCAGAACCCGGAGTTAATCAAGACGGACAGCGGCAGCTACGTCGCCTGTCATTTACATACAGCAAAGGCGGAGGCATAAGCATGAATATTGACAAAAAGTACGTGTTGGATCTGATGCAGGAACTGCTGAGCATTCCGAGCCCGGCCGGTGACACCGGTGCCGCCATGGAGCGAATCCAGCAGGAATTCGAGTCCCTCGGCATCCCGACCAGAACCACCAGGAAGGGCGCTCTGATCGGACAGATGGTGGGAACTGATCATGAGAACCACCGCCTGATCGCGGCCCACATCGATACTCTGGGCGGTATGGTGTCGGAGATCAAGTCCAATGGCCGCTGCCGCATCGCGAACATCGGCAACTTCCCCTGGAATGCCTACGAAGGGGAAAACCTGATCATCAAAACCATGGACGGAACCACCTACAACGGTTCGTTCCTGCCGGAGAAAGCATCGATCCATATCCATTCCGAATCCGCCGGAGAAACCCTGAGAACGCCCAAGAGCATGGAGATCCGGATTGACGAGCCGACGGAAAGCAAACAGGAAACCCTGGATCTGGGCATCCGGGTCGGGGATTTTGTCACCTTTGATCCCAGAACCATCATCACCGAGAGCGGCTATGTCAAATCCAGATACCTGGATGACAAAGCCTGCGTCGCCGTCCTGTTCGGCGCCGTCAAGTACATGGTGGACAACAACATCACGCCGTCCCATACCCTGGATCTGTTCATCAGCAATTACGAGGAGCTGGGCCATGGGGTATCCGGCATCTCCGATGCCGTCTATGAAATGCTGGCCCTGGATATCGGAACGGTGGGAGAAGGACATACCTCCCATGAGCACGCCGTCACCATCTGCGCCAAAGACAGCCGCACCCCCTATGACTTCGGCTTCCGCAAGCGTCTGGTGGAATTAGCCCAGCAGAACAACATCGACTACCGAGTCGACGTCCATTTCCGCTACGGCTCCGATGCCAGCATCTCCGTCCTCCAGGGCGCGGATGTCAACTTCGCCTGCATTGGCATGGGGGTCGACGGCACCCACCACTACGAACGCACCCACTGGGATGCCATCGAGAACAACACCCGGCTGGTCATCGAGTACGCCAGGAGCTAATCACCAGGGGATACTTAAATCAGCCCAGAGGATATCTCAAATGAAACCGCTGTTTCCCTCTGTTTCCCTCTGTTTCCCTCTTTTTCCCTCTTTTTCCTTCAGTTTCCCTCTGTCAATCGTTCACTGAGACGAGTTTAGCACCCATTTCGGATTGACCCGAAGGTTCAGTTCTCCTGCTTCCGATCCCCTGATACAGGGATCGGAAGCAGGGAACAATGATCAAAGCTATGTTCAGGGTAATGATGAAGGCAATGCTCAAGGTAACAGTAACCAGAGACAATCATCCGAAGAACACAGCTTATGTTAAGATAAAGCCAGAAGCTTTGAATGTTCACTTCTTAAGTTCTCAATGAGTTGGTCACATACAGAGAATCAGAAGAAGTAAACTTGTTCGAAGGATATTCCATAAAAACAGAACGGGAAAGTAACATCAGGCATGCCAGCAAAGTAGACAATGAAGTATGACAACAGGGTTTGACAACAAGGTATGACAGCAAGGTATGACAGCAAGGTATGACAGCAAGGCATGACAACAAGGCATGACAACAAGGTATGACAACAGGGTATGACAACAGGGCATGACAGCAGAGGGTTGACAGAGTGATTTGGGCAGGGTTGCTTGAACTGAAAGTCTGGGAAGTATGGGGACAGGGATCATTCATCGGGTTGCTTGATCGGAGCCTTGAAAAATTTGAACTCTTGAGGATTTTTACATGGATGTTAGAACGTTAGTACAACAAATCGAAGAGGATATCATTCGCTGGAGGCGTGACTTGCATCGCATCCCGGAGCTTGGCATCGAGCTGCCGCAGACTTCAGGCTATGTTCAGAAGGTTTTGAATGAGCATGGGATCGAATATTACACGGTCATGGACGGCAATGCCATTGTGGCCCTGATTCGGGGGAATATGGACAAACCGGTGATCGCGCTGCGGGCAGATATGGACGCATTGCCGATTGTCGAAGAAACCGGTTTGGCGTTTGCTTCTGAAAATGGGAGGATGCATGCCTGCGGCCATGATGGCCACACGGCCATGCTCCTGGGCGCGGCGAAGATCCTGCAGTCGCAGCGGCATCTGCTGAAGGGCTGCGTGAAGCTGCTGTTCCAGCCGGGGGAAGAATATCCGGGTGGAGCTCTGCCTATGATTGAGGCAGGGGTACTGCAGAATCCACCGGTGGATGCGGTGATCGGCATGCACAACGGGCATATCTCGACCGAGGTTCCTCATGGCATGGTCGGCATTAAGGCCGGTCCGCTGATGGCTTCCACGGACAAAGTTCAGATCCGGGTGAAAGGCAAGGGGGCTCATGGAGCCTACCCGCAGGAATCCGTGGATCCGGTGACCATTTCCCAGCAGATTGGCTCAGCGCTTCAGACGCTGGTCTCCAGAGAAACCAAGCCGACGGACTCGGTGGTTCTCTCCATCTGTAAAGTCAATGGGGGTTCCAATTTCAACATCATTCCGGATGAAGTGGTCATGGAAGGTACCGTTCGGACCTTAAGCGGACAAACCAGAATCCGGGTAGCTCAACGGATCAAGGAACTGTGCAAGGGCATTGCCCAGGCTATGCAGGGAGATGCCGAGATTATCTATGAGAACCTGTATCCGCCGCTGATCAACGATGAGGAGTTTACAAATCTGTTCAGCCGCTCGGCTGAACAGATCGTGGGAGCTGACAAGGTCTACTGGATGAAAGAAGCCGTCATGGGCGGAGAGGATATGGCCTACTTCCTGGAACGGGTTCCCGGTACCTTCTTCTTCTTTACCAATCCCGGAGTCATTGACGGTCACATTTGTCCGCATCATAATTCCAGGTTTGATCTCAATGAAAGCACATTCGCAACGGGTTCGGCTCTGCTGGTTCAGATGGTACTGGACTATCTGCAGGCATAGCAGGTTCCCGGCACTGAAGCACTTTGAAGCGCTTACCTTTGCGATCAGGAATGCTGATCAGGAAAATTATTAGCACTGAAACGACCACCATTCAGCGCACGTAGCTGAATGGTGGTCGTTTCGGTTTTAAGCGGGCATTTGGTTCACTTAATTTTTAAATCACCTTGCCCTGGTCAGGGCTATGCCAAGGTTGGAGAAATATAAGAGTCTCGCATGTAAAACGATTTGATTGGGCCTCATAGTAAGAAAGTGAAAATTAGCATGGATTAACAGTATTGAACTATTCAGGTGGGATATCGAAAAGAAGTGCATAATTATACGTGTTATAATGAAAAATACAGGTAGAGAAAATAGGGATAAGGTATAGATATTGCAATGCAAGCAAGGTATAATACCTTATGTATAAAAATTCATAAATAATAACTAATTGCATATATAACGAATCAGCTCAAATACTCAGACAGTGATAATGAATCTGACAGAGTCAGTGAATCTGACAGAGTCAATTAGGTGGATAGAGTCAAAGAGATGGACAATGTCAATGAGGTGGAGAATGTCAATGAGTCATATCAAGTCAGTGTGTCAGACAGAGTCATGATTTTGACAGGAAGTTATATGACAGCAGATAGTTGATCGAACAGAACGAGAAAAACCAAATGAACAAAAGATTGAATGAAATGCGGAGGTACTTATGGAACAATCATGGATTACAGCTGAAGTGGAAGCGGATATGATCCGCTGGAGACGAGATCTGCATCGGATGCCGGAGCTGGGACTGGAGCTGCCCAGAACCAGTGCGTATGTGCAGGATGTGCTGACTTCACTGGGGATCGAATTTAAAACGCTGGTCAACGGGAATGCCATTGTGGGGCTGATCCATGGCACGGGCGAGGGCAAGGTGATTGGTCTGCGGGCTGATATGGATGGGCTGCCGATTCCGGAGGAAACAGGATTGGAGTTTACCTCAGAGAATGACAATATGCATGCCTGCGGCCATGACGGACATACAGCCATGCTCCTGGGCGCTGCCAAGGCGCTGCAGCTGAACCGGGATAAGTTCAAGGGTACCGTGAAGCTGCTGTTCCAGCCGGGTGAGGAATATCCCGGCGGCGCTCTGCCCATGATCGAGGAAGGCGCGCTGGAGAACCCGAAGCTTGACGCAGTGATTGGTCTGCATAACGGTCATATTTTCCCGGAGATCCCCAAGGGCATGATCGGATACAAGGTGGGACCGATGATGGCTTCCATGGACCGGATCCTGCTGACGATCAAGGGAAAGGGATCCCATGGGGCGTATCCCCATAACGCGGTTGACCCCATCTCCATTGCCATGCAGGTGGGTTCCGCTCTCCAGACATTGGTAAGCCGCGAAACCAAGCCGGTGGATCCGATTGTATTGTCACTGTGCCGGATCCACGGGGGATTCAATCAGAATATCATCCCGGACAAAGTGGAGATCGAAGGAACGATCCGTACACTGAACCACGAGACCCGTCGCCGCACGGCCCGCCGGATTGAAGAACTTACTCAGGGCATTGCCCGGGCCATGCGGGGAGATGCCGAAGTGGTATATGACTTCAAATACCCGCCGCTGATCAATGATGAAGCCTTTACCAACTTCTTCAAGGAAACTGCAAAGAAAGTAGTCGGAGAAGACCGTCTCCTGGAGATGAAAGAACCCGTCATGGGCGGAGAGGATATGGCCTACTTCCTGGAAAAAGTCCCAGGAACCTTCTTCTTCCTGAACAATCCCGGAGCCATCGACGGAGAGGTCTACCCACACCACAATTCCCGGTTTGACCTGGATGAGAGCTTCTTCAAGGACGGCGCCGCCCTGCTGGTTCAGACGGTACGGGATTACCTGGCCTAAGCTGCACATTATCCTGTTGATCCTGAGGATCATCAGGATCATCAGGGATAATGGGCTTATTAGGTCTATCAGGGTTATCAGGGTTATCAGCGTTATCTGTTTGGAATCGTAACAAAGGAGCGGAGCAGCTTTTGGCTGTTCCGCTCCTTTGTCCTGAGTGGACTGTTGATGCTGGCAGGCGAATCAAAAAGAGCAAATATTTCAAAATTCGGTACGTAACTTACAGGTAAGGTGCTCAGGTTACTGGTCAGGCAGGCAGATCACCTGTACTCGGCTGCTGGAGCGGTTTTATGCCTGCCAGTCCGTTGCGCCTGGGTCAAATGATTTAGTTAGTGGCTGTTGGCTGACGGTATCTGCGGTAGTAATAGTAGCTGTCGCTTTCCATGACGGATTGCTTATGTCCGATGGGGGTTCTTTTTTCGAAGAGCTCGAAGCCGCAGGCTTCGCCCAGGCGACAGGATGGAACATTGGCAGGGTCGATTGTCAGGATGAGGTAGGGGATGTCGGAAACAGTAAAGCACCAGTCGACCAGGGCATTGACCGCTCGGACGGTCAGGCCTTTTCTTTGCCAGGCTTCGCTCATAAAATAAGCTACTTCTACTTCGTGGAGCAGGTCTTCTTCTCCCATGCCCACCATTCCGATCAGTTCATCGTTTTCCTTTTGGACTACTGCGAACCGCCGGTTCTGCCAGACGTTGGTATTATCTTTGTGCTTTTGCATCCAATCGATGAATCCATAATAGCCTTCCGGCTGGGCTCCGCCTTCGGACCAGTCTCTCATGAAGCGAAGGATGCCTTTTTCCCGGACGATGCGGTGCAGGGAGGGAGCGTCTTTTCGCTCAAAATCTCGAATGACAATATCACCTAAGTCAATATACATGATATACCTCGTTGGATCCCTGGTTGGGATGAAATTTCAGTCGTTGAAAGGCCCTGATTCGCCAGCGAATCAGGGCCTTTCGAACGCTGATCTAATCTTGGTTTATCACTCAGCTGGCGCTGCGTCAAGGTTACAGCTTTATATTCTGATATTACATACGATAATATTGAAAAAAGAATTGTAAACAATTGTCTCAAGACGATATGATAGAGTTATAAGAGTTTCCTGCAACCACAAACTTAACAGATGATGAATGGCGAAGTTACTAAAATGGGGTAGGCTTCGCATGTAGGGTTAATTGCCTGCCATTACTTAAATAGTAACATTCAGAAGGAGAAGGTGTATGTATTGTAAGACTTGCGGGAACAAAATGGCAGACAACGAGGTTGTCTGTTCAAGGTGTGAGGCCCAAAACAAAATCGATGAAGCCATAGACGGGTCAGACCGTTTGCAGTCCTCGGGCGCGGAGGTGTTTAGTCGAGACCTGTCAGTAGTGCAGAACAATGAGTTTGTGGCAAAAAGTATGGCTTATGCAAAGGACTACTTCCAATATTTCTTACGGGCGATGAAGCAGCCATTTAAAGTGAGCCAGGATATGGCGGAACCGAAGGTACAGATGTTCGGCATGGTGACGGTTGGTATTTTTTCGTTCCTGTTTCCGTTGCTGCTCTTTTTTATGCTGAGTTTTTTCAAACCATCCTTTACTGACATGGTGCTCATTCCGTTCCTGACATTTGCTGCGATTGCTGCAGCTGTGGTCGGTGTCCTGATGCTGGTTGGCCGTTGGATGAAAGCCGGGGTTTCCTACAAGGAAGTATTCGGAGCGTACGGCACGTTGTATGTTTTGCCGGTGGCTCTGCTCGTGGTTTCATTCTTTGCGGTTCTGATTAAGAATTACTATCTGTTCGGTTTGATGGTTATGCTGATCGTTTTGGCTTCCAGTGTAGTGAATGCAGGAGTTCTTTTCAGCATCAGGAGTCAGATGAAAGAAGAACCTGCGATAGACATGATTCATGCCATTTTAGGTTCCTACCTGGTGACGGCGGTCTTATTCAGCATATTAGGCAACACATTGCTATCAGATTCCTTTGGTCAAGTCTTCGGGCTCTTCAACTATTTGTTCTAAGCGATGCGGGGTATCTATTGAGTATTCGTACAGAATTGACGATTGAGTCAACTTAATAAATCATCAAAAATGATGCTCCGGCAGCAAAGAGACCTCAGGCCATATGGTCTGAGGTCTCTTTGAGCGCATTAGAGGCGATTTAACATATAGCCGATCGGAATATGGGTAGGGAAATATTGAAAAGGGGAATATAAGTTTGATTGATAGGGGGAGTTCGTGAACTAAAGATTTGGAGCTGGTCGAACGGGTGGAATCGTTGTTTTTCGTGGGACGTGGACTGAACAGGTGGTGTTAACCTTTTGGGTCCTTCTTAATTTATCTAATGTGCCTTGGTGTTAGTCCTGAGCCAGGACAACCAGCCAGTCCTCAGGAGAGAAGGTGATGGATCGATTCTTGGGTGGATTGACCTGAAGATCATACGTGCGCTGGCCGTTGGATCCGGTGAGGCTGCGTTTAAAGCCGATGAAGACTTCATGGCGCAGGCTGACCAGCTGGGTCACGGTATAGAGGCTGATGGGCTTACCGGGTTCCAGATAGCTGGAGGCTGGTTTGAGGTAGATCTCGGATCCGTCGGAGTCGAGGAGTTCCGTGAAGATCGGATTCAAGTCACGGGTCTCTGAGACCTGAGCCATAATAAGTCCGGTGATGTTGCTGCTGATGACGAAGTCATTGACATCGGTGACTTGAGCCAGTTCCTGATTGCGGACATCGAGCATTTCGCTGGTAATGCTGAAGCGGTGATTGAAGCTTTTCTCGAGGTCGCGGATCTGAAGAAGTATGGTCAGGGTCTTGGCATCGGCCTGATCGGGTGTCAGGTCGGAGTCACTCAGGAGCAGGATGTGTTCGATATCCTGGGACAGGAGCTGTTCAAGGTTGGAACGATCGGTGATGTCCATTTCGATGCATTCAATGACCAGGTGGTGAAAGGGGTGGTCTTTCAGGAACGTCGGACTGATGCCGTTTCGGCGTTTGCCGGCGATGGTGACCTGGGAATTCCTGGGGAGGAACTCATCCAGTTCTTTCATGATATCGAGGAGGATTTCGCTGTGACCAAGAATCAGGAGCTTGCCGGCCGAAGCCATGCGGTATCTGGTCACGGATTCGGGATCGCTGATCTGAGCAATCTGGGGAAGGTCATCACTGAGCTGAGCGAAGTGATCATCTTCCGCGATGAGGATCAGTTGGTCCTGTTTTTCGATCTTCGTGCGGGGATCCGGGTTGATCAGGGTGCGGCCGTTTCTTGAAATTCCGATCACTGTGGAATCGGAGAAGGCCAGCTGAGCTTTCAGAAAGGACAGTCCTTCCAGCTGGGGGAAGGATTCAATGTAGATCTCATCCCCGGAGAAATTGAACAGTTCCATATAGACGGAGGACAGTCCTGGCTGATAGCAGGTATGAGCCATGATCTGAGAGATGATGAGCTTGAAGTGGAGGATATCCGCATAGCCCTGACCGGCAATGCGGGCCACACTCAGGTTGACGGATTCCTTGATGGAGGCGGCTATGTGGATCTTACGGACATTGGGGTATTCCTTCAGTATGGTCTCCTGGTTCAAGTAGCTGGACACTGCAAGCAGAGTCCGAATCACTTCATGATCCTCATCTAGATTAACAAGGATGGACTTGCAGGTCTCGATGGAGCATCGTTCCAGGTCGGTACGGGAGGTCGGATCCCCGCTGCGGCAGATGATACGCGTCGTTTTGGCGGCGGGGATCCGACGCTGGATCTGTTCCTCCATGTCCAGCTTGTCTTCATTGCCCAGGATGACAATACAGCCGGATTTCTGATTGGATTGGGCAATCTGAAGTTCCCGGATCATGGGGAAGACCGACTGATTGAATCCCAGGATTACTGTGTGGTTCTGCTCGATGATTGTGGCATTGCCGCGCTGCAGCTTTTCAATGCGCGAGGATAAACCGGTATTCAGGATGGAGATCAGGGTACTGGTGATAAAGATACCGCCCACGGTACTGATGGCAGCAATGATGATGAGGCCAAGACTTCCCTCGACACTGGCCAGGTTGCCCGGATCCAGGGTCAGGGTGAATGATTTCCAGACGGCATACAGCACAGAGCCATTGGCCCAGGCTCTCTCCACGAGAATGACAATGATTCCTGCCAGAACCACCAGGAAGAGTGTAATGAGGGATAAGAACAGAATCAGGGAAGTGGTTCCACGGGACATGATCAGATCCAGTTGATAACTCAGACGTTCTTTCAGACTTCGTTTCTTCATTCCAATATCCACTCCAGACACTTCAAAATGTATTCCTTTACATTTTTATTATACTCGAGGGAGTCTATTTATTTTACACATTCAGCGAATAAATTCCCTGAATTAATACGAATATGAACTTCAGAAATAACTGAAAAATGCATTTGCTATCGACAGTGGTGAGATCAGGAATGTTGAATGCGGTGTCATTTCATCTGGAAAGCAGACACCCTCATTGCATCCAGGCCTTAATTTCTCAAGATTTACGAACTAAAGAGATTAAGGTCTATAAAACCTTAGACTTAAAGAGGCTAAGACGTTAAGACAATCGAGCGAAAGATCGCAAGTCAAAGAAGAATGAGAAGGACTTTTGAGACGCTGGATGGTGAGGGGAGTAGTGGCATATCGGGGCAAGGCATACTCGAGTGAATGCTCACAATACAATAAAACAGGACTAGTCCCTCAGGCGCTGCCTGGGGGACTAGTCCTGTATGAAATGTTAAGTTACGGCAGCATGGAGTTGACGGTGACGAAGATGTAGCCTCTGTCTCTGAGCTGGCGGAGAATACTGGGCAGGGCATCAATGACTTTGGTGTGGGAGGGGTGGAGAAGGAGGATGCTATTGTTGGAAGCTCCTGCGACGGCCCGGGAGATAATCTCTGAGGTGGAGGTGGTGCTCATGTAGTCATCGGTGTCGATGGACCACATGACCATGTACTTGAAGCCGACTTCTCCGGCGATGCGTTCTACTCGTGAGCTAGTAGCACCATACGGTGGCCGGATCAGGTAGGAGGTCGTGCCCACCGTATCTTTGATAATCTCACGGGAGCGGGTCAGCTGGTAACGAACCGAGGAATCACTGAGATCGGTGAGATCCGGATGACTGATGGTATGGGATTCCATCTTATGGCCGCGGCTGACGATTTTTCGAGCCGTTACGGGGTGTGACAGGATCCAGTTGCCGGTAAAGAAGAAGGTACTTTTGGCATTGTAGTTATCAAGAATCGTCAGGACTCGATCCACCTGGCTGGCGGTAGCTCCGTCATCAAAGGTAATGGCGATCCGTCGGCCGGAGTAGCTGGTGACGCCCTTGAAGATCTTTCTTAAGGTAGTGGGTTCTGTGCTGGGAGCTGTTTTGCTCAGATAGGTGGTACTGGCATACCCATTCGTTCCGCTGTAGCTTAATTTTGCCCAGCCGTTGGAGATGCTGTAGACTGTGACAGCTGCTCCCTTTGGCATGGTCAGGATAATAGAGTAATTGGTACTTGGACCGGTACGAAGGTTCAGCGCAGCCGTGGTGTAATAACGGGTTCCAGTGGGTGAAGCCAGATAACTGGAGTAAACATATCCGGTGGTTTCCTTGTAAGTTACTTTGGACCATCCATTGGAGGTGGAGAGTACACTCACCGTAGATCCCTTCGGGATCGTCAGAATGATGGAATAGCTGGTACCGGGACCTGTCCGAAGATTCAGGTTCACCGTGGTTACTTTGTTTTCCGCGGCATATGCTGTCTGTCCACCTGCAGGGGGAAGTAACTTCATATTCAAATTCTCAGCAAGGGATCCCAATCCAAATTGAAGCAGAAGTACCAGAACAACAATGAGCAGTCGTCTCGATGTATGTTTCATCTTGCTACCTCCTTGTATCGATATGATTGATTAGATCAGTGCCTCCAGGCTGAGGCACTCAGTGAAGTGAGGTATCCTGACAGCGGTAAATCAATGTAGGGCGTTAAACAATTGGTGAAGCAGGAATCATGAGGTTTCTATCTAAGGAAACGCTGATTAATTCTGTTTTCTGTAACTCTAAGGAACGCTCTCACGATATAATTTAAGTATTACGTTACCAGCGAGGTTTTTCTTATGAAGCAGCAGACTTTCAGTGATTTTGAATACGCACATCGCCGCAAGACTACAAAGAGAGAAGAGTTTCTTGATTCTATGGAAACTATCATTCCCTGGAAAGATTGGGTCGAGATGATTCGCCCCTACTATCCTCAGGGAAAACGCGGCAGAAAGCCCATCGAAATTGAAACAATGCTTCGGATGTACCTGATGCAAAATTGGTTTAACCTCTCCGATGTTGCAATGGAAGACGCCATCTATGACAGTTATGCCATGCGCAAATTCATGCGGCTGGACTTCATCTCGCAGCAAGTGCCTGACGCAACCACGCTTCTTCACTTTCGCCATTTAATGGAAAGCCATCTCTCTGGGGAGAAGATCTTTCATGATGTCACCAGACGCTTGGAATCTGCCGGACTAATGATGCATGGCGGCACCATCGTGGATGCCACCATTATTGCAGCCCCCAGTTCTACCAAGAACCAGACGGGAGAACGAGACCCTGAGATGCACCAGACAAAGAAAGGCAATCAGTGGTACTTTGGGATGAAGGTTCATACCGGAGTTTGCGCCGGCAGTGGGTATGTCCATACAGTCACAGGGACTGCGGCCAATGTCCATGACATAAACGAGACACACAAACTGATTCGTCCCGATGATGAAGTAGCTTACGGAGATTCCGGCTATAATGGAGTCGAGTCAAGAAAAGAATTCACCGAGGATCCGCACTTATCTACTATTGAATTTCGCAGCAATGTTCGCCCTTCTAAGATCAAGACCAATAAGAACTATCCCGGGATCCAGTGGGACCGGGCAATTGAACAACGCAAATCATCCGTTCGAAGCAAAGTGGAGCACCCATTTTTGATCGTCAAACGGTTCTTTGGTTATGCCAAAGTAGTTTATCGGGGGATCAGCAAAAATTTGAATAGATTCAACATCTTGTTTGCCAGCGCCAATTTGTTGAATTGTATTCGTGCAAAACGAACGAAAGAATTCTGCATGGGATAAGTGCGCCCAAAATTGGGGGGTAGCCCACAAAACGGGCTGAAATCGCACTAAAATCAAGCATTTTTGTGCACCCATGAGCAAAAAAACAACATAATGAACGAACTGGGAAACGTTAACCTCAAATAATCAGTGTTTTCCTAAATGTTTCTCCAGTGTTCAGTAAGCATAAAAAATGGGATCAGAAAGTTCGGTCTTGATCTTGATGCTCAAAGTGTCTCCTTAATTTTTATTCCTTTCAGAGGAAAGCCTGACTGATTGTGCAGCTGGCAGGTTGAAGATCTTCATTATCGACAACCAGCCAGATATGCTTGGATCCGTCAATAGAGGATTCATAGTGTGACGATTGAGCCTTCGCATAATGGCAGTAAATCTTTTTAGTTAATTCATTATACGCAATAAAGATTTCATCAGAATGTCAAGATTGAATGCAATTCATAAATAATATTTAAACTAACTACCATCCCGATTGGTCGTTCGCTGATTCCAGAAAATCAAAGTAGACGAGTTTTAGTCCAAAGGACATTTGAAATGATGCAGATTCTATGGTCTAGGTAATGAGATACAGCCCAATGTAGAGAAAGTAGCTTTAATCGGTGAGTAAAAAGTGCATTGATGAGAATGTGCAGCAGTAATGACTTCAAGGATCTGGGGGTGTGTAAAGGATCTAATCAATTTAACACTAAATAAAAAAATGGCAGTAAAAAACAACCATAAATTGAGTAATTGGTCAAAAATGTCTTGTCAAGATGTTAGTATAATTCAGATAGAAGAAAATTATCACTCAATATTGACGGAATGATAATTCCAATCGCGATTTAGATAATACTGAACAAAATTTAAATTTGAATGGATGTAAAAAGAAAAACAGGAACTGAAAAAGATTAATATTTTATTTTCCAAAATGGTTTTCTAGGTAATTCATAAACCATTAATATTCTAAGTTTTGCAAACAATTATACTAGTAACGATCTGCAAACTCCTGAAACCATTGTAATGTCTGAGAAAATCAGTCCTTTCCATCTTGTTATCCCCTCCTATTATTAGTATAATTATACTAATAATAGGAGGGGATAACAATGGCTCGTCCCACGGATTCTAACAGCCCTTACCGGGTATCGATTCATCACAATAATGGATACCACTATGCCAGTACACAGCCGGCCAGAGTGAACCCAAAGACCGGAAAACGGGAATACCGTTACGTTTATTGGGGGACGGTAACAGATGATCTTAAGTTTATTCCGGGAAAGAATTATCTTCTGGAGTCTATTGAGGAACGAGGTAAACTCATCTTCCCGGAAGGCTGGGATCTAAGTGAAATTGACAAACTGTCAGGACGACGGAAGGCGGGAAGGCCGGTTATTGAAAGTCAGGATGAGAACCGGCTCTATGGCGACATATGGCTGTTGGAGAAGATTGCGGAACAGACCGGCCTGAGATTCGACCTAATGAGCACATTTGATGGGGACAAGGAAAAAGTTGATACCCTCATGACATTGGCCCTCTATCTTCTTTGTGGACGAGAGACCTATAACCAGCTGGCTTCCTGGCAGCGCATAGCCAAGACCCCCTGGGCAAAGCCACTCTCTTCTCCGTATATTACCAGGTTTACCCAGTCCATTACAGAGCAGGATCGCATGGCGTTCTTGCGTCTGCGGGCACGCCGACTCCACGACAATGAGCTGTGTGCCGTCGATTCCACAAGCTGTTCCAGCTACGGACACTCGCTGGCGGATATCCATTACGGGCGGAACAAAGAACATCTGCCCCTTCCACAGACCCTGGAAGTAGTAGTCTACACCCTGGATGGCCACATGCCAGTCTATTATCGAAGCTTTGCCGGAAACACCCCTGACTCCCGAAGCCTGGCCGTGATCCTGAAGGATTTGAAACAGGCTGGCATGAAACGAATCATCCTGATCACTGACCGGGGGTATGAATCGATCCGCAATCTGGAACTATACATCGACCAGCAGCAACGCATGATCATGGGAACCAAAACCGGCCAGAAACACGTTCGTCAGTTGATCGATGAATTCGGAAACTTCGGCCACCACCCGGAGGGTATGCAAGTGGATCCGGAGGAACGGATCTACTATCTGCAGAAAGATATGGATTACCAGATCGAAGGGCAGCGTGACAACCTTAAGAAAGCAGATAATCTGAAACTGAACCTGTACTTTGATCCCATCCGCCGAGGCAATGAACTGACGGATCTGGACATTGCTCTGGCAGCTCAAAAAGAAGCCTTGGAAGCGTCCCTTGTTAACCAAATCCCCTTGGATGATGATGAAACGCTGAAACAGGTCTACCGGTTTTATCGGTTGAAGTATAATGCGAAAAGTCGAATCCTGGAGGACTTCAGCCTGGATGAGACCAAGGTCATCCGGTGTCGGCGAGAAGCAGGTTTCTTTGCCAACACGACCCATGGTTTGGACATGGATGCGTTGAGTGCTAACCGGCATTACAGGCTGCGGGATGAACAGGAGAAGTATTTTGCCCTGATGAAAGGGGTCCTGGGAGCCGACCGCCAGCGTACATCAACGGAAACTGGAAAAATTGGTCGTTCCTTTATTCTCTTTGTTGCCCAGATCATGGGCTGTTACCTAAGCCATGTCCGCAAAACAAAGCTGGGCGAACAGTTTCATTCGGTAGCGGATGTGTTAAACGAGATGAGGCCGATTCGCTATATCGAGCACCCCAACACGAAGGCGTACATTACCCCATTTGTGGGGAAACAGGTGGACATATGCGAGGCTCTTGGCCTTGAGATCCCTGAGGGATGCGCCCCGGACTACGTGGTGAAAAAGACGAACAAGGGTAAGCGCGGACGTCCACGTAAAAATCAATTGGTCGTTAAGGAATAGTTTCTAGTATAAAACTCTGTAAAACTCAGATTAATATGTTATAATGATAAAGTTACTAAATGGTTAACGAAATTTTATCGTTTATTTACGTAATATATAACTATTGGAGGCGACTTAATTGCTTGAGTTTGATCGATCAATATTTATATGGAATTTTTTGGCTCAATCACTTTTTATGTGGGATTATGATTTTCCCTGTTTACACGGAGAGGTCGACGTGGTAGCCTGACTGGCCGACTAGCCCAGCATTTATGCAGCATAGCGGCAAGTCTGGCGGAACCACGCCGACAGAGGCTCCATGTCAACTTGGGAAAATCCCACAATTTTTGTGATTGACCCAATTTTTTTAGACTTCATATTTGCCTCTAAGCTAATTCAACAGGGCGATCATTTTTGGAACATCTTATGAAGACCATGATCTAGTATCATTTAGTCAGTTGAGCAAAGTACCAGAAGAATCCATAGATATAAAAACAGAGGTAAAGGATTCAAAGGCATCAATTGACATTCAATCAGGCTTCTACCATTTTAATTCTCACAACTAAACAAAATAGAAAAGCTGCTCATAAACGCGATTAGATCCTGGGTTTTGTACGGCTTTATTTATTTTGCCATTAAATAGTCCTTTTCGTCAGATAGAATAGAAAAAGTAATAAAGGAAGGTAGTTGTAGATATTATGGAAACAAAATGTTATCGAATGGATAACTGTAACCTAGTAATACTTGGCGCAGGGAGCCATGGATTAGTGGTTAAAGAAACTGCCGAAGCTATGGGTATCTTTGATCGAATTGATTTCCTGGATGATAGTTCTCCGCTAGCAATGGATCGATGTGATGAAGTTGGCAAGTACAAATCAATGTATCAATTTGCTTTTCCAGCAGTTGGAGATAACAAATTACGAGAAAGGTTTTATGTAATGATCCATGATTATGGATTTGAAATACCAATTCTGATACATCCATCATCTTATGTCAGTCCATCTGCTACGATTCAAAAAGGTGTTATAGTACTTCCCAAAGCGGTAGTGAATACAAAAACAATTATAGAGAAGGGATCGATAGTAGGCCCTGGTGCAGTTATTGACCATGATTCATTTATTGGAGCATTTGCGCATGTTGATGCAGGATCTGTTCTAAAAGCCCGATCAAAAATAAACGCATACTCACTAATTCGCCCTAAGTTTTTTTGTGGGCAAATATGCTTGGAACATTCCGAACAAACACTGTCCGACATTCAATAATCTGAAAATATAAATCGCTTAAATTATTAATCTCAATAGCTGAGATAAATGATTATAATGAACGATTAAGTTTAAACTTAGCAGTTTTTTAAAGGCATCTTAGTAAGCAATTTAAATCCAATATGGATAACATTAGGATTGTTATTTTTTAATAGTAAAATATAGACGGAAGAATGACAAATTTAATCGTGTATTACCTTATATGTGGAAACAAAAGATGAAGAGCTACGGCAGACAATAGATATATGTTACTGAAGTATAACAACTGAATGACGCCATGAAGCAAAATAGCATTTTTGATTTGGGTGTGAAATTCGACGTGAGTATGGCGAAAGGATAAAGAGACTGTAAGGCTGTAATATCAAGGGTTTCAGCATAACTGCAAAATGTACTAATGTTACAGAAACATTACACGTCTCTCCATCCAATCATGAGATGGAATTATGCAATATATAGCGCTGGAAATAATGCGAAACACTACATATAGAACAAGAAAATCAAGGTGTTCTACACACCACCAATATACATTTACATTGAGCAGGAGGAACTATCATGGTTTATTTAAAAATCAAAAGATTAATAGATATCATACTTTCTACACTCGGACTTATCATATTATCTCCTGTTTTTTTAGTGCTTATTATAGCAATTAAGCTTGACTCCCCTGGACCTGTTCTCTTTAAACAGAAGAGAGTCGGGATCCATAAGAGTCATTTTCATATATTGAAGTTTCGCACCATGCGAATTGATACACCGAAGGACACTCCAACACATCTTCTTGAAAATCCAGATCAGTGGATTACAAAGGTAGGGAAGTTCCTACGTAAAACATCTCTAGATGAGCTCCCTCAAATCATTAACATCTTTAAAGGTGAGATGAGCATCATCGGGCCTAGACCAGCACTCTGGAATCAGTATGATCTGATTGAAGAAAGAGATAAGTACGGTGCTAATGATGTGCCAGTTGGTCTTACTGGATGGGCGCAGATTAATGGTAGAGATGAATTGCCTATAGAAGAAAAGTCTAGGTTGGATGGGGAATACGTTAAAAAGAGAAGTCTTTGGTTTGACCTTATATGTTTCATAGGAACTTTTACAGCTGTTCTAAAGAGCAAAGGTGTAATTGAAGGTGGAACTGGGGTTATTGCAAAGATGACTAAGGATAAAGAAGAAAGTAAAGGTTCGAGTCATTCCAACTTATAAGAGGTGAAACGATGAAGCGAGTTCTAATTACTGGAAAAAACAGTTATATAGGTACATCTCTAGAGAATTGGCTCATGAGAGAACCTGATCAATATAAAGTAGATACGGTTGACATGAAAGATGGGTCATGGAAAGAGAAGGATTTCAGCTTATATGATGTGGTATTTCATGTGGCTGGGATTGCTCATGTATCATCTGATCCAAAGATGGAAGACCTCTACTATAATGTAAATAGAGATCTAACAATTCAAACTGCTGAGAAGGCCAAGGCAGAAGGTGTAAAGCAGTTCATTTTTATGAGTAGCATTATTGTCTATGGAGACAGCAGCAGTAGCAAGAGAGTTATTGATAAAAATACCGTTCCAACACCGAGTAACTTTTATGGAAACAGTAAACTACAGGCTGAGGAAGGTATCAAAAACTTAGAATCTGATGGTTTCAAAATAGTTGTGGTAAGGCCACCTATGATCTATGGGAAAGGGTCTAAAGGGAACTATCCAAGACTTGCTAACATGGCTAAGAAGATACCAATATTTCCTGATATCGATAATGAGCGCAGTATGCTTCATATAGATAATCTTTGTGAGTTCATTAAGGTAATGATTGATTATGAAGATAACGGATTGTTCTTTCCACAAAATGCAGAGTATGTGAAGACCAGTGAGTTAGTTAAGACGATTGCTGATGTACATGGGAAGAAAATATGGATGATCAGTTGGTTGAATTGGCTGATTAGATTTATGTTTGGGATTGGGATAGTGAATAAGGTATTCGGCAATTTGGTTTATGAGAAGTCCATGAGTGACTACGATAAGGCGAATTACCGAATAAGAACATTTAAAGAATCTATTGAGTTGACTGAGAAATAAGTAGGAAGGGTGGATAAGAGCTTGAAAAAACATATATTAGTAATCGCGCAATATTTCTACCCTGAGCAGTTTCGTATCAATGATATATGCACTGAGTGGGTGAGAAGAGGATACAAAGTAACCGTAGTCACAGGCATTCCAAACTACCCTCAAGGTAAATACTATGATGGATATGGACTATTCAAGAAAAGAAAAGAAACCTATAACGGTATGGATATCATAAGAATTCCTTTAGTTCCGAGAGGAAATAATTCAATCATGCTTGCTTTTAATTATTTGTCATTTGTGGTATCAGGTTTCTTCTGGAAGATGTTTACTAAGATTAAAGCGGATTATGTATTTATATTTGAAGTTTCTCCAATGACACAGGCGCTTCCTGGTGTTTGGTATGCAAAGAAGAGGAAGATTCCTTGCTACTTGTATGTTCAAGATCTATGGCCCGAAAATGTTGAAATAATAACCGGAATCAAGAATAAGAAAATTATTGGTGCCATTGGTAAAATGGTTGACTACATATATAGAGGCTGTACTAGGATATTTACCACGTCAGAAAGCTTCGTTAACTCTATTAATGATCGTGGAGTTCCACTAGATAAAATCGAGTACTGGCCGCAATATGCTGAAGATTTTTATATTCCGATTGAGGAAATGAGTATCCCAGAGATACCTAAAGATGATGCGTTCAATATCATTTTTGCAGGGAATATAGGAGCAGCCCAAGGACTAGATATTCTTCCAAAAGCAGCAGAAATCATAAAGACTAAATCTGAAAGACAGATAAGATTTAATATCGTTGGAGATGGCAGATATAAGAATGAGTTTGTAAATATAGTCAATGCTAAGGGATTGGATGATATGTTTAATTTCATCCCAAAGCAACCGGCAACTAGAATACCAGAGTTCATGGCTGCTAGTGATGCTGCATTTCTTAGTTTGACGGATAGCCCTTTATTTGCAATGACTATACCTGCTAAACTTCAATCCTATATGGCTTGCGGAATTCCAAACATTGCATCTGCAGCTGGAGAGACAGCCAAGATTATCAAAGAATCTGACTCAGGTTTATGTGGTAGACCAGGGAATGCAGAAGAACTAGCTGATAATGTTATAAAGCTATCAAGCAAGTCCAGAGAAGAACTTAAGATATTAGGCTATAATGCTAGGAAGTATTATGAAGAAAACTTTGATAAACAAGCTCTGTTAGATCGAATGGATCTTTATTTTGGACTCAGAGCAGCATTGGAGGATAAATAATGTTTAAAGAAAAAACTTTACTAATAACAGGTGGGACAGGATCTTTTGGGAATGCTGTTATGAAAAGATTTCTTGATACAGATATAAAAGAAGTCCGTATTTTTTCTCGTGATGAGAAGAAACAAGATGATATGAGAAAGTTATACAAAAACGATAAATTAAAATTTTATATAGGCGATGTTAGAGACCTTTCAAGCGTAAAAAATGCAATGCACGGAGTTGACTATATCTTTCATGCAGCTGCCCTCAAACAGGTACCTTCATGCGAGTTCTTTCCACTTGAAGCAGTTAAAACCAATGTACTAGGAACAGACAATGTACTTACAGGCGCAATCGAGATGGGCGTTAAGAAGGTCATTTGTCTTTCTACAGATAAGGCAGCATATCCTATAAACGCTATGGGTATTTCCAAAGCTATGATGGAGAAGGTATTCGTTGCAAAAGCAAAGACCGTTGATCCTGACAGAACGCTTATCTGTGGAACAAGATATGGGAATGTAATGGCATCTAGAGGATCTGTTATTCCGTTGTTTATTGATCAGATTAAGAATGGACAACCACTGACAGTAACTGATCCAAATATGACAAGGTTTCTAATGAGTCTTGAAGAAGCTGTTGAGCTTGTTGTGTTTGCATTCCAGAATGCTGAAGCTGGCGATATTATGGTCCAGAAGTCACCCGCCTCAACCATAGGGGACTTAGCTCAAGCAGTTAAGGAGCTTTTTATAGCAGATAATGAAATCAAAGTAATTGGTACTCGTCACGGTGAGAAGCTATATGAAACACTTCTAACGAAAGAAGAGCATGTTGTAGCAAAAGACATGGGTGGATTCTATAGAGTGCCAGCTGATAAGAGAGATCTAAACTATGACAAGTATTTTGTTGAAGGAGATCAAAAACTTTCATCTGAAGATGAGTACAATTCTCATAATACAGAAAGACTCAATTTGGAGCAGATTAAAGAAAAGCTACTGCAGCTTGATTATGTAAGAGAACAATTGGAAAGTTGGGATAGATAATGAAAATTTTAGTCACTGGGGCAAAGGGCTTCATAGGAAAAAACTTAATAGCAGAGCTGAGAAATAGAAAGTACGATGATATTTTCGAGTATGACAGGGATACAGATCCTTCTTTACTTGATGAATACTGCAAAGAAGCGAACTTTGTGTTTCATCTCGCGGGAGTTAACCGTCCAAAAGAGCAGTCTGAATTTATGGAAGGTAACTTTGGTTTCACCTCCGCTCTATTAGATTCTCTTAAGAAACATAACAACACCTGCCCAGTGATGATTTCGTCTTCCATTCAAGCTGAGCTAGACAATCCTTATGGTGAAAGTAAAAAGGCAGGAGAAGATCTCTTATTTACTTACGGCAAAGAAACTGGATCTAAAGTCCTTGTTTACAGATTTCCAAATGTATTTGGTAAGTGGTGTAGACCTAATTATAACAGTGCCGTAGCTACTTTTTGTCATAATGTTGCTCAGGACTTACCTATTAAAGTGAATGATCCAAGCGTAGGAATGAACCTTGTTTATATAGATGATGTAGTTAATGAGCTGATTGGTTCACTTGAAGGAAATGAGAATAAAGTAGGAGAGTTTTGTGAAGTACCCGTAGTACACACCAGTACTCTAGGTGAAATAGTAAACTTGATTTATTCATTCAAAAAAAGTCGAGAAAATAGGTCAGTACCTAACATGTCTGATGCATTTACAAAGAAGCTTTACAGTACATATTTAAGTTACTTGCCAGAAGACCAGTTTAGTTATGATTTAAAGATGAATGTTGATCAGAGAGGATCATTTACTGAATTCATTAAGACACCTGAACGTGGTCAAGTTTCAGTAAATATATCAAAAGCTGGAATTACAAAAGGTAATCACTGGCATCATACGAAGAATGAGAAGTTTCTAGTTGTAAGTGGTAAGGGTGTTATCCGGTTTAGAAAAATAGATTCAGATGAAGTGTTAGAGTATTTCGTAAGTAGTGAAAAAATGGAAGTCGTTGATATCCCAACGGGTTATACACACAACATAGAGAATCTTGGTGATATAGATATGGTTACCATAATGTGGGCCAATGAGCCATTTGACCCTGAAAAGCCTGATACTTATTATTTGGAGGTATAACTGATGAAGAAATTAAAAGTCATGACAGTCGTTGGTACTAGGCCAGAGATAATCAGATTATCAGCTGTTATAAATAAATTAGATGAATCTGAAGCAATTGACCATATTCTTGTTCATACAGGACAAAACTATGATTATGAACTTAATGAAGTGTTTTTTAATGACTTTAACTTAAAGAAGCCAGATTATTTTCTCAATGCTGCTACTGGTACAGCAGTGGAAACGATAGGGAATATTCTAGTAAAGATTGATCCTATCCTTGAAGAAGTGAATCCTGATGCATTTCTAGTACTTGGAGATACAAATAGCTGCTTATGCGCTATTGCAGCAAAGAGAAGACATATCCCTATATTCCATATGGAGGCAGGAAATAGATGCTTTGATCAGAGAGTACCTGAGGAAACAAACAGAAAAATTGTTGATCATACAGCAGATATCAACTTAACTTATAGTGATATTGCTAGAGAATATCTTTTAAGAGAAGGTCTTCCTGCAGATAGAGTCATTAAAACAGGTAGCCCGATGTTTGAAGTTCTTAATTCAAGAAAAGATGATATTGAGAAGTCGGATGTGCTTCAAAGGTTAGGACTTGAAACAGAGAAATACTTTGTGGTTTCTGCTCATAGAGAAGAGAATATCAGCTCTGAACAAAATTTCATGGATTTAGTAGATAGCTTAAACACGATTGCAGATAAATATCAGATGCCTTTGATCGTGAGTACCCACCCAAGAACTAGAAAGATGATTGAATCAAAAGGAATTGAGTTTAATCCATTGGTTAAGACTATGAAGCCGGTTGGATTCAATGATTATGTGAAACTTCAAAAGTATGCAAAAGCTGTTTTAAGTGATAGTGGGACAATTAGTGAAGAATCATCAATTCTTGGGTTTAAAGCTCTTAATATTAGACAAGCTCATGAACGTCCTGAAGCAATAGAAGAAGCATCAGTGATGATGGTTGGACTTAAGAAAGAAAGAATTCTTCAGGGACTAGAGATTTTAGAGACTCAAGAAAAAGATACATTGCGACTGGTTGCAGATTATAGTATGCCTAATGTGTCAGAAAAAGTGTTAAGAATTATTTTATCTTACACAGATTATGTGAATAGAGTTGTTTGGGGGAAATAGATAATGAAAGTATTGCAGGTTAATTCCGTTTGTGGAATTGGTAGCACTGGAAGAATTGCTACAGATATTCACAATATCTTAATTGAACAAGGCCATGAGAGTTATATCGCATACGGAAGAGATCTGCCAAAGAACTGTGATAATGCGATAAGAATTGGGACAAGAATTGACAATTACACTCATGTGGCAAAAACAAGAGTACTTGATAAACATGGGTTTGGATCTAAAAAAGCTACTATTGAATTTATTGATAAAGTTAAAGAACTTGATCCTGATATTATTCATCTACATAACATTCATGGTTATTATATAAATGTTGAAATTCTATTTGACTATTTAAAAGAAGCAAATAAGCCTGTAGTATGGACTCTTCATGATTGTTGGAGTTTTACAGGTCATTGTGCTTATTTTGATTACGTTGGATGTAATAAGTGGAAGAGAGGCTGTTATGGCTGTCCTGAAAAGAAGGCATATCCTAGTAGTATAATCTATGATAACTCTAAAGATAACTATAGAAGGAAAAAAGAAATTTTCACTGGTATAAAAAATCTCAATATCGTCACACCATCACAATGGTTAGCTAATTTAGTACAACAATCGTTTCTTAAAGAATATCCAGTAAAAGTAATAAATAATGGAATAGATTTAGATGTTTTCAAACCAACTGAGAGTGATTTTATGAAAAAGAATAATATTGAAAATAAATTTGTTATTCTAGGCGTTGCAAGTATTTGGGATAGAAGAAAGGGCCTAAAGTATTTTATTGAATTAGCAAAAATGTTACATGAAGATGAAGTAATTATCCTTGTAGGGTTATCTGAAAAGCAAAAGAAGGGTTTACCTAATAACATAATTGGTATTACACGAACGAATAATGTTTCTGAATTAGCTAGCATTTATTCTATTGCAGATGTTTTTGTCAATCCAACTTTAGAAGATAATTTTCCTACGACTAATTTAGAATCACTAGCTTGTGGAACTCCAGTAATAACATTTAATACCGGTGGTAGCCCTGAAAGTATAGGTTTGAACTGCGGGTTCAGTATTGAAAATAAGAGTACATTAGAATTGTTTACTCATATTCAAAAGATTAAAGGTGGTAAACTAATCCGAAAAGAATGCTTAAATAGGAGTAAAATATTTGATAAGAACAAATGTATTAATCTATATATTAAGCTCTATAAATTAATCTAGGTTAGAGGAAAGAAAAATATTAACGACATGATTAATTTATTTTTCTCTAGAGTATTATATATAGAGAAGTACTTAAATACAATTGTAATCTTAATACACATAATATAGTAAGAAAAATCAACCCAAATTTAATAGGAGGGTTACTCATTAAAACTGCATAAAAAATTTTAGTAATATGAGAGGTTCAGTGAAAGATGAAAAAATCAACACCATTAATAATATTTCTCATAATAATTATATTTAATGCGATAAGCTTATTTTCATCGCTAAGTATAAATGATTCAGTTTTATTAATTAATTTCTACGTAAATTTATTTACATTAGATCTGATGCTTTTGGTAGTGTTATTTTTATTTTATAAATATAAAGTTAGTATTTTTGACCCCGTAGTCTTTATTTTAACAATATATATATTAATGTTCATTGTAACTCCTATATATGATATTCTTAATAATAAAATTTTATGGTTTGGAGTTAATCTTTTTAAATATGGAGTAAAAGGCACACTAATTGCATTACTGGGTTTCTGTGGATTTATTTTTGGTTATTTTATTACCTATAAATATAAACCTAATAGTATTATTGGAGAAAAAATTTATTCTGGCAAAGTATATCAATATAAAAATAATGAAGCGATTATAATATCAGTGGTGGGTTGGATTGGATGTCTAATAATATCTATGATATATTTTTATCTAAACATGGGTTTTAATATTGTGTACATTTTAGGAATGGGATTTTATGGCAATATAGACAAAAGTATAACTTCAGATATTGCATTAGGTTCTTTATACATTTTTAGTTATAGTTTATTACCATTTTCTTTAGTATACTTAAAAATTGGCAAATCTAAGATATTAAAAGTAGTTATGTTTTGGATGACATTAGCAGTGCATTTTACTATGGGTTTTAGATTTATAATTTTAACTTACTTGGCTGGAATTATTATTATGTATTTAATAAGTAATAATAAAAAAGTAAAATTACGATATATCATCATAGGATTATTTATTTCCATTTTATTGATAGGTTTGCTTGAAGTTGTTAGAGGTGACATTAGACGAGGAAGTGGAGCCACTTTAGATATGTTTTCTTTTAAAAATTCTGTTGAATCAGTATTTTACAACTTTAGAATTTATAAAACTTATTATGGTGTAATAAAAGCAGTTCCTAATCAAGTACCTTATATGTATTTTGATCAAATGTTAATCTATACACTAGTAATGTTAATTCCTAGAGGTATTTGGCCAGGAAAACCTGGAGCTACTGGAATTGAAGCTATGAGGGTTGGTATTTCTGAGTATGCAGCAGCAGCAGGACAAGCATATCCAAATTTAGGAGAATTCTACTATTCTTTCGGTATACTCGGTGTAGTATTTTTTATGTTTATCTATGGACGTATTGCATACTACTTTAAAAATAAATTTTTGGATAGAAAAAATGACATAATGAATATAATGATATATTCTTTGTTTTTACCTGCAAATCTACAGTTATTAATTAGAGGTTACTTGCCAAGTAACTTATATTTTGTATTGTTTTTACTTTTGCCAATTGTTGTAATAAAAAAAATAACTCGTGTATCTGTTAGTAATTAGCTTAAAATACTTTGATATAACTTAACTATAAGGAGGTAAGGATAATGCATAAAATTGCATTTATAATTCCGTATTTTGGAAAATTACCAAAGGAATTTGAACTTTGGCTTATATCATGCTCATATAATAGGAATTTTAACTGGATTATATTTACTGATGATCAGACTCAATATAATTATCCAGCAAATGTTCATGTTATTTATAAAACTTTTGAACAAATAAAAGAATTACTTCAGAATAAATTCAGTTTTGAAATTTGCTTAAATAGTCCATATAAACTGTGTGATTATAAACCAGCATATGGAGATTTATTTCAAGAATACATAAAGGAATATGATTTTTGGGGTCATTGTGATATCGATCTAATTTGGGGTGATCTTTCTGTATTTATTACTCCAGAGGTATTAGACAACTACGATAGAATATTTGCCCGAGGACATTGTACTTTATACAGAAATAATAGTAATGTGAATTCATGGTACAGGACCCTTGGTAAATGTAATGGTATTGACTATAAAACTGTATTTACAAGCGATTATTCTTATGCTTTTGATGAAGGCGGTGGTTCTTTAAAATGGGGAGGAATGAATAAATTGGTGAAAATTAAAAATAAAAAGTGTTATAATGAGATATTTTTTGATGACATCTGCATTCAGTACTCAAACTTTGTATCATACAGAGATGTTGAAGAGAGCAAAGAATTTATCAAAAGACCTGCTGCATATATATTTAATAAGGGTAAACTTTATAAAAATGTATTAGATGGTGATAGAATTGAAGTTACAGAATCGATGTATGTTCATTTTCAAAAAAGAAAAATGAATTTAAACATTGAAGATTTTTCTAATGTTGATAAGTTTATCATGTTTCCTAATAGATATGAAGAATGGTTTGAAATAAACAATAATTTTCTTAAAAAGATGTGTAAACATAAAATATTCTACTGGCATTTTATAGAATTAAGATTTAAGAACTTAAAAAAGAAACTTCTACGAAGAATAACTCGAAGGAATTAGGTGTATGCAATGTCGAGAACAAAAAAGGCATTTATAAATGTTCGATCAAGTATTATTAATCAGATTGTTTTAATAATTAGTGGGTTAATTCTACCAAGATTATTAATCAAGACGTATGGATCTGAAATTAATGGGCTTGTAAGTACAATTAAGCAAATGGTTAACTACGGCAGTATTTTAGTAATTGGATTAGGAGCAGCTTCATCAGTAGCCTTATATGAACCAATTTATAATAATGAAATAAGCAAAATAAATGGTATATTATCAGCAACAAAAAGGACATACAAGAGTTCAGGATATATATTTGCTTTTTTTATATTAATAATGGCAATTGTTTTTCCTAATTTAACCAATTCGGATTTAGATCCTAGGTTAATTACTAAAATTATCATCATTGCAGGCATGGGTTCCATTATTGAACATATTTATATAAGTACTTATAGAATTTATCTAATAGCGGATCAACAAGCTAATATACAATCAAAACAACAAACCTATGGGTTTATATTATATACTTGTTTAGCTATATTAGCTATTAAGTTAAAACTTTCGATAATTTGGGTAATGATTGCGCTATTATCGTCGTATATTTTGCGATTATTCCTGATGAAAAGATATTTTAATGAGCATTATACTTTTATCAATTTGAATGTCCCTCCTAATTATAAAGCAATAAGCAAAAGATGGGATGCTTTTATTTATCAAGTTCCAGATATATTGATAACATATACTCCAGTAATAATTATTGCAATTATGCTAGGGTTAACAGAAGCTAGCATATATTCAGTTTATAATATTGTATTTAGTAGCTTAATAAGTCTAATTGGAGTTATGTCTTTTGGATTGCAAGGAGGTTTCGGAAGTATCATTGCTTCTGGAAATCTTGAAGTCTTGAATAAAAGTTATAAGTCATTTGAGTTTTTATATACAGTTATAACCTTTTTTGCATATGGGTGCTCATTAGTATTAATTAAACCTTTTATATCTGTTTATGTACAAGATGCTGATAACGTAAACTATTTACTACCGCTTCTAGGATCTATGTTTGTAATTAGCGGAATTGCAAGAGCGTTACGTACTCCTGCAAAAACATTATCAGAAAGTGCTGGTATGTTTAATGATAATAAGTTTCCAAATCTGATTGAGGCTATAGTTAATTTTATTTTATCAGTTTTACTTGTGTCTAAGTTAGGTATTACTGGGGTTTTGATCTCTTCAGCTATCACGGCGACAGTTAGAACAGCTATATTTGTTTTTTATGTATATGATAATTTATTAACTATAAAAGTAAGAAAGTATTTAATACAAATATTATTAAATATAGTGGCTGTGTATTTGCTAAGTTTCGTATTTACAAGATTAACTAGTGATAGTTTCTATGATTGGATAATTTATGCACTTAAAGTATCTTTAACATTTGGCATTAGTTTAGTTATATTAAACTCTATAATTGATAGAGATACTGCTAGAAATTTACTTACACGAATGAAATTAATATTAAAACGAAATGACAATTGATGATAAATAATGTGTTCAGAATCAGATATTATGTTATGAGGGAGTTAAATAGTGAAAAAAAAATATGTTTTTATTAGCAATATGGCGGCACCTTACCAAGTAAAACTTTGTGATTCATTACAGGAATTCCTTGATACTGAGTTTTGGTTTTATGAGTATATAGAAAAAGGAAGACCTGAATGGTGGAAGATACCATTAGGTAATAAGTGCAAAATAATGAGATTATCCGTCAGGGTTCCTAAACTTGGTTACATATCTTTTGGTGTCATATATGAGCTATTTAAATTTAAACCTGATGTGATATTGTTTGGAGGTTTTATGCCATGGCATTGGTTGCTAATGAGAATTGCTAAGTTACTAAAAGTTAAAGTAGCTTTTATGAGTGAACCTTTAAGATATAAATCCACTGAGATTGCTAGCAATGAAAACTCCTCAATAAAGATGAAGATAATTAGAAAAATGTGTAGTGGCGCTGATTTGTATATTGGAATGGGAGAGGTTGCTGCTAAACAATTTATTGAGGAAATTGGATTTCCAGTTGAAAAAGTTGAAATAGGTAAGTATCCTCAAGATATTGAAGAATACTATAATCATCCCTTACGGTACAAAAAACAAGGTAATACTTTCAGAATCTTATTTGCAAATAGGCTAGTAGATAGATATCAACCATTATTTGCATTAGAAGTATTTGAGAAGTTGCTTGCCAAGTATCCTAATATAGAATTATATATGAATAATGATGGTCCTTTAAAGGAAGCTTGTATAAATTATATCAGTAACAGTAAATTAAATAATGTACATTTTTTGGACAAAATTGACTCTTGGAATAATATGCATTTGATATATAAAAAATCAGATATTTTGATTTTACCAGCTAATTATTCAAACGGTAACGGCACCATTATAGAAGCGAGAGCTTCAGGCATGGGTGTTGTAATTAGTACTAAAATTAACCATATTGATAAGCATTCAATCCATGGAGAAAACTGTTTTATCTGTAGCCTAAATATTGATGAGTTTGTAAATGCCGTATCGGAATATATTGAAAATCCAGATAAACTAATTGAACATGGGAAATTAAGTAGAAAATTAGTAGAAGATAGGAAAAATTCTTATACTGCTAAAGCCTATTATGATGCATTTAGGAAGCATAAGTTATTGAACTAAAGTTATAAAAGAAAGGTTATTTACTATTCAATTTTGAATTTATAATTTATATAAAGAAGTTTCGTAAAAAGTAATCTCTATTAACTAATGGATTAAACTGATAAATATAATAAAATTTGAAATTAAAAAATTTTATAGATTAGATTGAGGTGATTAATTTTGAAAAGAATACTATTACTTGGTGGTTCTACCCAACAAGTTCCCGCAATAGAATATGCAAATAGTCAAGGGTATTATACAGTTTTATGCGACTATCTACCAGACAACCCAGGGCAGAACTATGCTAAAAGGTTCTATTGTGTAAGCACAACTGACAAAGATGCAATACTGGAAGTTGCAAAAAATGAAAAAGTAGATGGAATAGTAGCATATGCGTCTGATCCAGCCGCACCAACAGCAGCTTATGTTGCGGAAAAACTTGGACTTCCAACAAACCCATATAAATCTGTTGAAATATTAGCTTTTAAGGACAAGTTTAGACAGTTTTTAAGAGAGAATAACTTTAAATGTCCAAAAGCCAAAGGTTTTTCATCACTTGAAAGTGCCAAGGATGAAATAAGTCAATTTACATTTCCGGTAATGGTTAAACCTATTGATTCCTCAGGAAGTAAAGGTGTGAGCAAGGTTGAAAAGCTAGAAGACTTTGAAGAAGCATATAAAATAGCATTAGATAATTCAAGAGATAAAAATATTATTGTTGAAGAGTTTATTGTACAAGACCATGAATTTATGATCGGCGGAGATTGTTTTGTATTAAATGGTAAAGTTGTATATTGGGGATTACTTAATTGCCATAGAGATCCAAAAGTAAATACGCTTGTTCCTGTTGGTAAAAGTTATCCACTATTAATAAGTGAATCTAGAATACATAAAGTAAAAGAAGAAATACAAAAAGTTGTTGACATATTAAATATAAAGTTCGGTGGATTTAACCTTGAAGTTATGATTGATGAAAGGGACAGAGTGTTTTTAATTGAAATGGGTCCACGTAATGGTGGAAATATGATTCCTGATTTACTTAGAATAATAAACAATGTGGATTTGATTGGAGGTACAGTAGAAACTTCAATTGGAAATAATAGTTTAACTTTAGACGCAGAAGTAAATCCTGGTTTTTATGCAACTCATAACATACACACAGACAACAATGGATCTTTTATAGATATTAGATATAAAAACAGAATTGAAGATAAAATTATTAAGAGAGTAATATATAAGAAAAAAGGAGATTCTGTCCAGTACTTTGATGCAGCTAATAAAGCTATAGGAATACTGTTTGTAAAGTTTCAAACTCAAGAAGAACAGATGGAATTTGTTTCCAATCCTGAAAAATGGATTGAAGTAATTGTGGAGTAGGTGATTTGATGAGAGAAATTGGAGGCTATTTTCAATTAGATCAATTGATTGATAAACCTTATTATGAAAATTTTGTTGAACTTAATACAGGGCGTAATGCCTTATTATATTTAGTAAATGCAAAGAAAATAAGAAAAATATATTTACCATATTTTCTATGTAATTCTGTGTCGGATATGTTAAATAGAAATAAGATTGATTATGAGTATTACCATATCGGAAGAGATTTCTTGCCTATTTTTGACAAAGAATTAAGAAATGATGAATTCTTATATATAGTTAATTACTATGGACAAATTATTGATAGTGTAATCAGGAAATTTAAAGATAAATATAATAATATCATTTTAGATAATACTCAGTCTTTCTTTCAGAAACCTATTCCAGGTATAGATACCATTTATTCCTGCAGAAAATTCTTTGGTGTACCGGATGGAGCTTATTTATCCACCGATGTTATTTGGGATGAAAGACTAGAAAAAGACGAATCGAGTTCTCGTATGAAACATATTTTAGGAAGGTATGAAGGACAAGCATCAGATTTCTATAATGAGTTCAAGAAAAATGATGAATCTTTCAAGGAATTACCTATCAAAAAAATGTCAAAGCTTACAAGAAATATTTTAGGGGCAATTGATTACGAAAAGATTATAGAGTCTAGAAATAGAAACTTAGAATATCTTCACGGTAGATTAAAGCATACAAATATTTTAGACATTAAGTCGCCATATGGTCCTTTTGCCTATCCATACTATGTTGAGAATGGAATTGAAGTCAAAAAAAAACTAGCTCAAAGGAAAATATACATTCCTACTCTATGGCCTAATGTATTAAAAGAAAATCGTGAAGACAGTATTGAATATTATTATGTAGCAAATATCTTACCATTATCTTGTGATCAGAGATATGGGACAGAGGATATGAAAATTTTATTAAAGGAGCTGGAACAATGTATAGATTAAGAGAGCTTGAAAGAGATGATATGCCAATAATTAATTCATGGCGTTCTGGTAAAGAACTTATTGATAAACTGGGTGCTCCTTTTAGATATATCAATAAGGAAGTAGATTATAAATGGTACGACAGTTATATGTCAAATCGAGGTAATGCCATAAGGTGTTCTATTCTCAATGACAAAGATCAAATAATAGGCTTAGTAAGCCTTACTAATATAGATCGTTTCAACCAAACTGCTGTTTTTCATATTATGATAGGCGATTCTTCTAATAGAGAAAAAGGCGTTGGGTATTACGCTACAAATGAGATTTTAAAACATGCATTTTTAGACATGAATTTAAATCGAGTTGAGTTATCTGTATTAGGAAGCAATCAAAGAGCCATAGCTTTATATGACAAAGTAGGATTTAAAAGAGAAGGTGTTAAGAGTAAAGCAGTTTACAAAAACGGAACTTTTGTAGATATGGTTATTATGGCGATACTAAAAGAAGATTTTTCCAGAGAGGTGGTTCAATGAAAAAACAAATCCAAGTAACTCAATCTTCAATGCCTGATATTGAAGAATATATAGAAGAAATAAAAGATTTATGGGAAAGCAAATGGCTTACTAATATGGGTTCTAAGCATAAAGCATTGGAGTTTCAATTGTTAGAATACTTAAAAGTTCCAAATATAACATTATATACAAATGGGCATTTAGCACTTGAGGGTGTAATAGCAGCATTAGGTTTAACTGGAGAGGTAATCACAACTCCCTTTACTTTTGCATCGACAACCCATGCAATTGTTCGTAATGGTCTAACTCCTATGTTTTGTGATATAAACCTAGATGACTATACGATAGATGTGGATAAGATTGAAGGTTTAATTACTGAAAAGACTTCAGCTATTATACCAGTTCATGTTTATGGCAATGTTTGTAACGTAGAAAACATTGATAGAATTGCTAAGAAACATAATCTTAAAGTTATCTATGATGCAGCTCATACCTTTGGGGTAGAAGTAAATGGTAAAGGAATAGGAACCTTTGGTGACGCATCTATGTTTAGTTTTCATGCCACAAAGGTTTTTAATACTATAGAAGGTGGCGCCGTCACATATAATGATTCTTCAATAAAGCAAGTTCTAAATGATTTGAAGAATTTTGGAATTACTGGTCCTGAGTCAGTTGAGTATGTAGGTGGAAATGCAAAGATGAACGAATTCCAAGCTGCTATGGGTATTTGCAATCTAAGGCATGTTAATAACGAAATCACTAAGCGCAAAAAAGTTGTTGAAAGATACAATGCAAATTTAGAAGGAATAGCTGGTATTAAGTTATCACAAGAACAAGATGGAATAGAAAGCAACTATGCATATTTTCCAGTAGTATTTGATGGTTATAAAATGTCAAGAGATGAAGTGTTTGAAATATTAAAAGAGAATGATATAGTTGCACGAAAATATTTCTATCCACTTACAAATAGCTTTGAGTGTTATAAAGGTCTATACGATGTGGGAAAAACACCAGTTGCTAAATATGTTGCTGAACGTGTGCTGACGTTACCATTGTACGCAGATTTGGATATGAAAGATGTGGATAGAATCTGTGAAATCATAAAGAGTTAGGGGGACGAATATGAAAGGTATTATACTTGCTGGAGGAAAAGGAACTAGACTGTATCCGATGACTCAAGCTGTTTCAAAGCAACTGTTGCCGATTTATGACAAACCATTGATATATTATCCGCTCTCTGTACTTATGTTGGCGGGCATCAGGGAAATATTAGTTATTTCGACTCCAGAAGACACACCAGTATATGAGAAATTATTTGGTGACGGATCATCACTCGGGCTGAAATTTTCATACAAAATACAGGACAAGCCAAGAGGATTAGCGGATGCATTCATTCTAGGAGAAGATTTCATTGGTGATGACAGTGTTTGTTTGATTTTAGGTGACAATGTTTTCTATGGTCAGGATTTAACAAAAGTACTAAGTAAAGCTATTTCAGCAAAAGAAGGTGCAGTTATTTTTGGGTATCCTGTAAAAGATGCTAGATCATTTGGTGTTGTAGAATTTGATGAGAATAGAAAAGTATTTTCTATAGAAGAAAAACCTGAACATCCAAAATCAAACTATGCTGTACCAGGTTTATACTTTTATGATAATAAAGTTGTGGAAATTGCTAAGAACGTAAAACCTTCAGACCGTGGCGAAATAGAGATTACTTCAATTAATAATGCATATTTAGAGAAAGGATATTTGAATGTTGTTCTTTTAGGCAGAGGAATGGCATGGTTAGATACAGGTACGCCAGAAGGAATGTTGAAAGCTGCAGAATATGTAGAGGCGGTTCAATCAAGACAAGGGTTCTATATTGCATGCCTTGAAGAGATTGCATGGCGTAGAGGATTTATCGACGATAATAAACTCAAAGAAGTTGGTGAAAGTCTCAAGATGACAGACTATGGACAGTACATTCTGTCTTTATTGGAAGAAATATAGAAGGGTGTAATTAGATAATTCAATATGTTTCAAGTATAGTAGAGTAGCATAGGGGTCTTGAATGTTTGGTATAGTTTCTTAATTAAGTAATTGAAGCGCGTACGAGAATTCAAGAAAACAAAAATATTGAGGAGGGTTCCGTGAGAAGTTTCGTAAAGAAAAAACTTAAAAATAAAAGTGCGTATCAAATTGCATTTAGGTTGTATATTAATTTCCACGAAGCAAAAAAAGCTTTACTTGGAAAGAAAAAAAAATATAATCTAATAACTTTCAAAAGTTTTTGTGATCAAATAAAACTGAAATATATAGTTTTAGAAAAAGAAATCTATAGGGAATCATATATACCAAAATACTATAATGATGATAGTGAAACTTTTATTAAAAAAGAGCTATTACCTGAAATTTATTATTGTGAGATAAATAATGCTAGTGTTATAGGCGGCAATAACTTCGTTATTACTGAGAATTATTGTTTGTATGATATTCCCTTTCAAAGAAATTCTAAAAACTATAACTTTAATTATGGCTCTGTGTTACAAATTGACAAAAAAAAGTTAAGTATTGAAATTTCGTATATATATGATAGAACTACCATTGAAAAAGGTATTACTATAGTTGGTCATGCTGCCAATAATTACTATCATTTCACAATAGATTTGCTAGCAAGATTGTACTACATAGATCAAGTAGAAGAATATAAAGATTACCCACTATTAATTGATGAACGAGCATGTGAATACTATAGTAGTTTAATTAATGCTGCTAATAAAAATAAAAGAGAAATTATTCCCATAAAAAGAGATGTCATGTACAATGTCGTTAATTTAGTATATCCATCTATGGTTTCGTGGAATCCAATATATAGGGTTTCAAGTAATTATGAAAACTCTGGAAACTATTATGCAGACAAACCATATTCGATGTATAAAGAAATAAAAAATAAAATAAGCAGTGCGAGAGAATTTCAGGAAAGGAAGGTTTTTATTTCAAGGAAAGATGTCAGTAGAAATTATCTGAAAAACGAAAGTGATGTTGCGAGAATATTTAGTGAACATGGATTTGAAATTATTTCTCCCGGTGAGCTAGATTATGAAAATCAAATAAAGCTGTTTTCTGAAGTAAGTGTATTAGCAGGAGCAGAAGGAGCAGCTTTCACTAACTTGATTTATATGCCTAAAAATTCTAAAGTAATATGTATAGTTCCAAAAGAGAAAAATAAATATATGGTTTCATCTTTAGCATATATAAATGGCTTGGAAAGTGAATACTTGAATGCTGATTTAATAAATGAAAATGATTATATTATAGATTTAGATTATTTAAAGGGATTTCTTAAGGAATTAGATGAAATATAGTAATAAATTGAATGTAAATGATATAGAGGTGAAGAGATTATGAAAACTATTTTGGTTACAGGTGGTGCAGGATTTATTGGAAGCAATTTTGTAAAGCATATGTTAGAAAAGCACCCTGACTACAAAATTATAAATATAGATGTATTGACTTACGCAGGCAATTTAGTAAGCTTGGAAGAAGTATCAAATAACCCCAACTACACATTTATCAAAGCGGATATCAGAGATAGAGAAAAGATTGAAGAGATATTTTCATCAAACAACATAGATAATGTAGTAAATTTTGCTGCAGAATCTCATGTTGATAGAAGTATTGAAGAGCCAGAGGTATTTTTAACCACAAATATCATAGGTACTCAGACATTACTTGATGTAGCAAAGAAACATTGGAAGATTAATCCTAATGATAAGTATTGCAAGGAATACAAAGAAGGAGTTAAATTTTTGCAAGTTTCGACCGATGAAGTTTATGGAGCATTAGGTAAAACAGGTATGTTTGTAGAGACAATGCCTTTAATGCCTAACAGCCCTTACTCCGCTTCAAAGGCTAGTGCAGATATGGTGGTTAGAGCATATAATGAAACCTTTGGAATGCCAGTTAATATAACCCGTTGCAGCAATAACTACGGACCATATCAGTTCCCAGAGAAACTAATTCCTCTTATGATAAATAATTGTCTTATGGAAAAAGACTTACCTGTATATGGCGATGGAATGCAAGTAAGGGATTGGCTCCATGTATCTGATCACTGTTCAGCGATTGATACAGTTCTACATAAAGGTTTAGATGGAGATGTTTACAATATTGGTGGAAATAATGAAAAGGCTAATATAGAAATTGTTAAATTAATAGTTGAAACCTTAGGTAAATCAGAAGATTTAATTAAGTATGTTAAGGATAGACCCGGACACGATAGAAGATATGCAATTGATAACACTAAAATTACAACTCAATTGGGGTGGAGTCCGGCATATACCTTTGAACAAGGCATAAGAGAAACTATTGAATGGTATTTAAATAATACAGAGTGGATTAAGAATATCGTGTCTGGTGACTATATGAAATATTATGAATCAATGTATTCTAGTATTGAGGATGTTGCAGTTTCTAAAGAATGATAAATCGGTGTGATATTATAGCTGATATCAGTCATGAAAGGGAGGATTCTAGTAATGCCAATACTAATTACCGGTGGAGCAGGATATATCGGCTCACATACAGTAAAATATTTTCAGGAACAAAATGAAGAAATAATCGTTATTGATAATATGCAAAGCGCCATGAGACTTCTATTGAAGTGAATCATCTGTATAAAATTAATATTAGAGATAAAGGTGAACTGGACAAAGTTTTCAAGAACCATAATATTGAGGCGGTTATTCACTTTGCAGCCAACTCTCTAGTTGGAGAAAGCATGGAAAAGCCATATGAATATTATTATAATAATGTCTATGGGATGCTTTGTCTACTTGACGTGATGAAAGAGAATAGTGTAAATAAGATTGTATTCTCATCAACTGCAGCTACATATGGAGAGCCAAAGACTATACCAATTATGGAGTCAGAAGAGACAAGTCCTACAAATACCTACGGCGAAACAAAACTTGCCATGGAAAAAATGATGAAATGGTTTGACCAGGCTTATGGTACCAAGTACGTATCGCTGAGATACTTCAACGCTGCAGGAGCTTATGAGACAGGTGAAATAGGTGAAGACCATCAACCAGAGACACATCTTATTCCACTTATTCTTCAGGTACCACTTGGAAAGCGCGAGAAGATTTTTATGTTTGGAGATGACTATCCAACTGAAGATGGAACATGCGTAAGAGATTATATTCATGTTATGGATCTTGCTTCAGCTCATTATAAAGCGCTCGAGTATCTAAGAAAAGAAAATGATAGTGATATCTTTAACCTTGGAAACGGGAATGGCTACTCAGTGAAACAAGTAATTGAGACAACAAGAAAAGTAACCGGCCATCCAATTCCAGCAGAAGTGAATATTCCAGTTAAATTGTGCGATCTTTCCGGTATTTTAGTGCACTCCTTCCGGAATAAATGTGCAGGGCTTCCGGAAGGAGTGCAACTGTTTATTGATTAGTTCTTATTCAAGTGGACTTATGGTGTATAGTCTCCCTTGTTCGAGGCCTTTATACCGTGACGTTCTCTCATTGAGATCTTACCCTTAATCATGATCTCATAGGAGTTATGGATGATGCGGTCGATGATAGCTTCCGATACAGTCGCGTCACTCTCACTTCCGATCCGGCCATACCAGTCTCCTGGTTCGAACTGAGTGCAAAAGATAATAGCACCCCGAACTGTTCAGGCTTCTACAATCTCAAGCAGTGCTCTTGCTTGATCGCTCCCCAGCGGAGACAAGAGGAATTCATCCAGGATGAGCAGATCTACCTTTTGATAGGCTTTGATGACTTTTTCGAATGTGCCCGAACCTTGAGCTACTGCCAGTTCATTAAGAAGGTCCGGCAATCTGATATAACGAACCTTGATGAAATTTCTGCAGGCAGCAATCCCCAGAGCAGAAGCAAGGTAGGTCTTTCCGTTGCCGGAAGCTCCTTTCAGGATGATGTGGTGGTTGTTGTAGATATATTTGCAGGTGGACAGCTGTAACAGCTGGCCTCTGTCGAGGCAACGGTCGGGATGATATTCGATATCTTCCATGCAGGCATTGGGAAAGCGGAAATCTGCTGTTCGGATCAGGGTCTGCAGCTTTGTGCTCTTGCGTTTGTCCCACTCCTTATCGACCAGCATGCCGAAACGATCCTCAAAGGCCAGCGGATCAAACGTCTGGTCATTACATTGAGCTTCAAAGGCTTCTGCCATGGCGGAAAGGCGGAGATCATGCAGCTTATCGATGGTGGACTGACGGATCATGAGCGGTCACCTCCCTTGAAATAAGAAGCTCCTCGCGTGATCCCCCGAGATTGATTTGGACTAGTATCAGGGATGTGGCTTTCTACTCTGTCCTGCCCGTTCTTTAGTATCGTTGAGATGATCTTCAAACTTGGATTGGGCGTATAGATCAGTGCTCTCTCACAGGCATTTTCGACGCGTTCCGTGGAGTAGCGGTCAGCAAGACGCATCAATGAGGCGCAAGGCTTATAGCCCTGTTGCTCCACCCTGTGCATGGTCAGGAAGTGCCTGGTGACGACCAGCGTTGATTTACCCACGCTTCTTGCCCAGTCTTCAAAATGTTCGCCATTGTACATCATGAACTTTCGGTGCTTTTCGGGCATATGCTCTGGGACATAGATGGGTTCAGGAGAATAGGACTTCTTGATGTGGGAAGCGATCCGATGACTCTGGTAGAATACTTCAACCGTCTTCTCCGTGCTGCGAATCTCGACTTCTTTACCGATGTACTCATAGGGCACAGAGTATTTGCAATCTCCGACCGCTATGAGATAATCAGGTTGTATGGTGGCTTTTGACCAGATAGCCGTTTCATACGGTGAAGCAGGCAGCGGCATGAGGAAGTCCTTTTCTTCCTCCTCAAACGCAGTAAGTCTGCTTCCTTGCTTTTTTTGGAAAGTCTTGGCATTGAACTCAAGCAGCTTCTCCCTGATGGCCGCATTCAGCTCTTCAAAGGAGAAGAACTTGTAATTTCTCAGCGCTGCCATGATCCAGGTTTCAATAACATTGACCGTGCCCTCGGCAGAAGGCTTATCTCTTTTATCGGTAATTTCCGATAAACGTGATAAGCCTAGCATTGAAAGCACAGTGGGTGATATCGCCACTGCGGTCATCGCTAAACTTAGGAATCGAAAATTCACCTCTTTTGAGGAACTCAGGCAGGACGTCTGGTTAGCTCTGAAGAATACAATGCTGCTGATTTTCAAAAGCGCGAGGTAGTCGGATCAAAGTATTCCTGGAAGAAGAGCAGCGGTATTTGCACCGTCTTCCTGACATTCCTTATGAAACAGCTGAATGGGTATACAGTCGCTCGATCGGATTAAACTCTCACGTGGTATATGCTAAAAACTACTACTCATGTCCCTTCCAATACTTTGGAAAAAAAGTGGATTTGAGGATCACTGACACGCAGCTGGCCATTTACTGCAACAACCAGCGGATCCAAACGCATCCGAAATTTCCAGCCTATGTCACAAACAAATATTCAACCCATGAAGAGGACATGCCTGAAAAGCTTAAGTATACCGAGTGGGACGATGTGCGCATAAAGCAGTGGGCGGCTAAAATCGGGCCATCCACAAGGCAAGTTATTGATTTGATCTTCTCGATGGTAAAAATCAAAGAACAGGGATATAATTCTTCCCTGTCCGTTCTTCGTCTCACCAAAAGCTATTCAGAGGTTAGGTGTAAGCAGTCAAGTAAAATAAGCCAATTTTCGCCAGAAAGTATACCAGTTTTCCACCCACTTTCTGTTGATGTTAGGTTTAGACTATAAAATTGATTTGCGGTGCTTCAGCCGGTAGCCATCTCCACTCATGTTGAAGATCTCACACTTGAAGACCAGTCGATCCAGAATGGCGGTGGTGATCACCTCGTCACCCAGAAAGCCAGCCCATTCATTGAATCCCTTGTTCGAGGTGATTACCAGGGAGGTCTTCTCGTGCATTGAGCTGACAAACCGAAAAAACAGGTTTGCCTCCGCATTGTTAACGGGAAGGAAGCCCACCTCATCAATCACCACCAGGTCGCATTTGCTGTAGTAGTTCACTCTCCGTTTGGAGGAGGGTGCGATGTCTGCTGTCTTAAGTTGCCGGATTAAATCATCCAGGCTGACAAATGACACACTGTAGCCCCGTTCCAGGGCCTCATAGGCCAATGCGGTCGCAAGATGAGTCTTGCCCACGCTGGGCGGCCCCAGAAACATGATGTTATAGGCCTCGTCGATCCAGGAGCAGTCAGTCAACCGGAGCATCTGCTCTCGGGTGACGCTGCGCTGGAAGCCAAAGTCAAACTCTTTGAGGGTTTTCTTAACGGGAAGATTCGAGCGCTTGAGCCGAAGTTGAGTGGTGCGCTCCTCCTTGAGGTGTAACTGGGCTTGGAGGTAGACCTCGACGCTCTCCAGGGGCGTCAGCCCATCCCGGAACAAGTCGTGGAAATTTAGCGGCTTGAGCCGCATAGCGGTGGCAAGCCGCACAACGGATTGCTGGGTCTTATTCATGGGTGTCACCTCCCAGATACTGATAGTCCGAGAGTTTTCGCTTTTGGGTGTTCAGATTTACGATGGTGGGATTGCTGATGGGCTGGATCTCCAGTAGTGGAGGCTGAACCACTGTGGCTTGCTGGCCAATATATTCGGCAGCGCTTTTCAGGTCATTGATGCTGTACAGCTCACGATCAGCGCAGTAGTGCATCGCTTCTTCCAGTGTCGGAAATGGCAGTTCCAAGGTCAGTTGTCTGAGCATCGTCAGGTGATCTCGATAGTATCGAGGCTTGTGCTCGCGAATTTTTCGCAGGTATGCCTTCCACTGGTCAGTGACTAAGCTGTCCAACCCTTCGAGAATCTGGCCTTCCAGCTTATCCAAAGAAGCCGACTTGTCTCTGCGGTGCTCGGTCAGTTTGATCAGAGTGCCGCGCAAAGGGCTGATGGAGTGCCTAGCCAGAAGATCATTGCCGAAGGCATCATAGATGGCCAGCTCGTCCTGGGTGGCGGTAACAGTCACTTCCGGGTGTTTTGTGTATGTTCCCTGAGGGAGAGAATACCGATTGCTGTTGTAGAGAATGGTGTTGTCTTTCCGGACCGTTCGCATTATACTTGGGCTAAGGTTATTTATTTTAGACTGTACCGCTCGCAAGTGTTCGCGTTCCAATTCAAACACTTGAGCCGGTACTTTTTGTCGTTCCATGGACTTTGGCGTTCCCAGTCCGCGCCAGCCAGGCCAGAAATGATTCGTTGAGATCCTCTTCCTCCATGAAGAAACGATGGGGCAGGAAGTTGCGCTTCACGAACTTAACGGTGCTCTCCACCATCCCCTTGGACTCTGGATCGGCTTTATGACAGACCCAGATATTCAGGCCCATCTGGTTTTTAAACTGCTCAAACTCATGAGTGAAGATGATGTCGCCTTTGTTCTCACTGACGACAATGATGCTGTCCTGATCCACAGCGATCTCCTTAGGGATCCCCCAAAGAATTGGAATCCGCGAGTCATGGCTCGGACTAAATCGATGGAGGTAAACGGTCGAGTCTGGAAATAGCCCCATTTGTATCGGGAGTGAGCCAGAACCATCCCCACAAAGTATACCTTGCGGGAACCTTGCCGATCCGGCAAGGGCATGTTCCTGACGCCGAAGTCCAGCTGCATCTGATGGCCCATTGGCAGTTCGTCCACAGCCTCGTAGCACCTGCCTGGCGCTGATTTAGGGATTCCGAAATCAAGCCTGAGGTTTTTAACATAGCGGCTGACCGTTCGTTCGGACGTCTCTCTTTCCGGGTAGTGTTCCAAAATCCAGTCATGGACCTGAGCAGCTGTCATGCTGGGAAAAGCGTAAAGCCAATCAAGAATGACTGGTTTGAGCTCGTCCAGTGAGCTAAGCTTGCGGTTGGCAGAAAGATAGTCCATAAACTCGTCCAAGGGCATTGCTCGGTATTTAGCGACGGTCTTACGGTTAATATTGAGGACTCTGGCAATCTGCCGTTGAGTGAACCCAATACGCTCCAGGTTTTTAATCTTACTGTACATTGAAAACTCCTTCATTTATTGAAAATCCTCCATGGTCATTGATACCCTAGAGGTTACCATACAACAGATGAAAGTGGGCTCCTTAGTGGCACAAAGTGGTATACTTTCTGGCGAAAACTGGTCCCTTTCTGATGGCCGAAATTGGTATACTTTATTTTACTAGTTACATTAGGCTGGAGACCGCCTGTGAACTAGCACTGACTAAAGTCAGGGTTCCACGTTACCACCATCTTAAAGCAATCCTGTCAGCCAATCAAGACGTTCTATACTCAAACGGTAAACAGAGCGCTCAAGCTCCCGAAGTTACTCCGAAAGGCTATGTACGAGGAGCCGAATACTACAGAGGGCGAAACAAATGATAAACGAAGAAACGCGCAGAAAGCTAAATGAATTGAACTTGTTGGAACTCATCAGCTATTTGGAAATGCAGCATATTGAGGCTCATAGCAACAGCCTGACGTTCGATGAACGTCTGCAGATGATGATCGACTACCTCTATCAGGAAAAATTTGTAGCCAAGTTTCACCGTCTTCTTAAGTCTGCCCGACTGAGAATACCCTCTGCAGATATCGCTGATGTCCTCTACGTACCAAGGGGTGTGGAAAAACAAATGATCTTGGAGCTCGCGACCTGCCAATATATTAAAACCAACACGAACATTATTCTGCAGGGTTTCACAGGATCCGGCAAAACATATCTGGGGTGTGTGCTGGGAAAACAAGCCTGTAAGATGCAATTTCGGACTCGATATATCCGGATGCCTGATTTGCTCATGGAATACGATGAGTCCACTAATAACCGGTGGACCACATAAGCTCTTAAAGAAATATTCTGGAATCCCATTACTGATTATCGATGAGTGGCTGATGGATGAGATTTCTGACTTAGAACAGCATTTCCTGTTTGAACTTATTGAACGGCGATACGATTCTGGTTCGACTATATTCTGTACCCAATTTCGGAAGGAAGATTGGCACAACAAACTCGGAGGGGGCGTCCATGCGGATGCTATTATGGACCGAATCATACACAATGCCGTTTTCATAGAAACTGGGATCATCAACATGCGAGAAATTGCCTCAGGGAAAAAAACATTGGACTTAACTGGACTCTAAACCCAATGTTAGTGGACTTCAAAGTGAATATTACCGGTCTTAGCTTCCGCTAAGGCCGGTATCATTAGAGTGAAATAACCAATATTCATACGACGATCGGATTAAAGCAGTTATGCTATTTATTTAATATAATTTAAGCCCATCTGCAGTAAGCATGAATTGGGTTATCCAACACGTAATCTGCTTCTCGTAAAATCCGATGAATTTGCCCAGACTGCTGCAGTGGTGTTGGCAGCCAACGGAGTCCAGGTTCATCTTTGGCCACGCCTAAATCCAGTACCCACCATTTCCTTTGCAACCCGGTATCTGAAGATATCTGCGGGACTCATGATTACGGCCACCCATAATCCATCCATCTATAACAGATACAAGGTCTACGGAGCGGATGGCTGTCAGATCACTACAGAAGCAGCCGCTGAGATCCTGGCGGAAATTGAAGGGGTGGATCTCTTTCAAGATGTCCAGAAGGTAGACTATGATGAAGCTGTGACTTCAGGCAGGATCACGTATATCTCGGATGAGGTACTGGCGGCATATATCCAAGAAGTTAAGAATCAGTCGGTGCTCTTTGGCGAGAAGGTCAATAAGAATGTCGCCATAACCCCTTCAATAAAATAAATGATAGCGAGGTGCCCCCTACATATGAAAATCTTAGTGACCGGCGGATTAGGTTTTATTGGCAGTCATACCGTCATCGAACTGCTGAAGAACCATCATGAAGTCATCATTGCCGATAACCTGGTTAATTCCAAAATCGAAGTATTGGACAAGCTGGCTGCCATCACTGGCGTGAGACCCGATTTTTATCAGATCGATGTAACGGACGAAGCAAAGCTCGAACCGATCTTTCAAAATCATCCGATCGACGGCGTCATCCACTTTGCCGGACTCAAAGCAGTCGGAGAGTCTGTTTCCAAACCCATCGAGTATTACTACAACAACCTGGTATCAACCATGGTATTAAGCAAGTTGTGCGTCAAGTATGGAGTTCAGAAATTCGTCTTCAGTTCCTCTGCGACCGTATACGGAGATCAGCCATCCCCATTGAAAGAAGAAATGGAACTGAAGAAAACAACCAATCCCTATGGCGAAACCAAGGCCATGAGCGAACGGATCCTGACAGATACCGTGAAAGCAAATGATGGATTTGCAGTAGTCCTGCTGAGATACTTCAATCCGGTGGGAGCTCATGAAAGCGGTCTGATTGGAGAAGATCCCAATGGAATCCCCAATAACCTGATGCCCTTTGTGACAAAAGTTGCCAAGGGGCAGCTGAAGAAACTCAGCGTATTCGGAAATGACTACGATACAGTAGACGGAACCGGCGTCAGGGACTACATCCATGTCGTGGATCTGGCAAAAGCCCATGTGAAAGCTATCGAGAACCTGACGAAGGGTACCAGAGTATACAACATCGGAACCGGCAACGGCACCTCCGTCCTGGAACTGGTCAATGCCTTCATGAAAGTCAACGGAGTCGATGTTCCTTATGAGATCGTCGGCCGACGCCCTGGCGACATCGCAACCTGCTTTGCTGATGCAGCCAAAGCGGAAACAGAACTTGGCTGGAAGGCTGAACTTGGAATCGAAGACATGGTTCGTGATGCCTGGAGATTCGAACAGCAAAATTGTTAATATCGCGTGATTAATCAGCCATGTAACTGAAATTTATGTGAAGTGAGGTGAGTCGAGAAGGAACTCGACGGTTATGACAAGCAATACTTCAAAAGGCAGAGGAATCAAGGGGAGCAAGTACTGGATTCAGACTCTTGTAAATTCCAACTCTGGAATAAATTTATCCCATGAAATTCAGAAGCAGGATCCCAGTATTGGGAAAATAACGTGGCTGTCCCCTTTGGCTGATTCATACGAAGAAATGAGAATTCACCAAGTACCTGGCTTAAAGGGCGCTGACTTTGAATTTTGGCCAAGTCGTGGCCCGTGGTGGGATGCCATCGGGAAGGATGAGCATGGATGCGTTCTATTGGTAGAAGCGAAAGGGCATCTGACTGAAACCAAGTCACGTTGTACAGCCACCAGCTTGAAAAGTCTTGATTTAATCAGAGAATCCATGCGAAACACCCATGACTCATTCGCGGCACAATTACATGCATTCGATGAAAATATCTGGATGAATCAGTATTACCAGTTAGGCAACCGATTAACCTTTCTCAGCCATTTGATCAACCAGGGAAGAAGTGTCAAATTGGTGCTTCTGAATTTCGTCAATGATTCATACATTCCTACTAATGAGATTGAGTGGAATAAACATTATCAGCAAGTATTTGAGATAATGCTTGGCAAAAGAAATACACCGAATCATGTGATCATGGTGAACTACAAAGTCTGATAACTAAAAGTTTTTTTGAGGTTTTCTGATCCAAATGCTTTTCGACTTCATCATTGTTTGTTCAAAACGTGTCAGATCACATTGGAAGAGATAAATTGTATTTGGAAGGATCAGCAGTTCGGTGAGCAATCTGTCTCAGAATTTGGTGATAAAGACTTGGAATGCTTTAAGTTATGGTAAGATAATAGTAATTAGTATATGGAATGGAGTTTGCCATAATGGAAGAGCGGAAAGTACTTAACCATTTATTCGTGAATGTGTTTAATAAGATCCTGAGGATTGAAGAGCGGGTGATTCGGGAACAGTCGGATCTGGATCTGACCGTGAGTGAGATGCATACCATCGATGCCATTGGGATTGGAGAGTCCATGAAGATGACCGATGTGGCGGATAAGCTGAACATCACGGTGGGTACGCTGACGACTTCCATCAACCGGCTGTTATCCAAGGGCTATGTGGAACGAAACCGAGGCGAAGAAGACCGCCGGGTGGTGCGTGTTCATCTGACGGAAAAGGGGAAGGAAGCCTATGATCTTCATGAGGCCTATCATGAAGAGATGATTTCCCAGATACTGAGTGAGCTGAATGAAGAGGAAGCTCGAATTCTGACCGGTACCCTGATTAAGATCTCGGAGTTCTTCCGGGTGCATTACCACGCGGAAGATTAACGAATTGCTTGTCATGAATTAACAAAGTGCTTAAATATGGACCTCCTGCAGCTGATATAATATTGGTACAGCGCAGGAGGTTATTTTTATGGAACTGTTTATTATCCGGCATGGCCAGACCGTCGCCAACTCAAAGAATTTCTATTATGGCTTTACGGACTCGCCCATCACCGAAAAAGGCAGGGAACAGGCCAAAGCCACCGGGATTTTCATCAATAAATTGAACTATCAGCCGGATGAGATCTATATCTCAGAGCGTACCCGAACCCACGAAACATTGGAACTCATGGGGTTTCATCCTGCTTCGGCCAAAATCGACGGCCGCATCAACGAGCAGAACATGGGAGATTTTGAGTGCCTGACCTTCCAGGACATCTCAGCCAAGTACCCTCAGGCCTTTGATGAGTGGAATGCTGATTTCAACAACTATAAACCGAATCGTGGGGAAAGCCACCTGGAGATGTACAACCGGGTGAAGCACTTCATTGAAGAACTCATTGCCAAAGAAAAAGACACTCAGAAAAAGATCATGATCGTAACCCATGGCGGCGTGATGCGCAGCATATACTCCTACATCAACATGGATAATCTGGATGTGTTCCATAGTGTCTACTTCAACAACTGCGCCATGATCCGGGCCCGGTACATCACAGACCGACTGGTCATGGATGCCATCTATAATCCGATCGAACTGATGAAAGTATTTGGCTCCTAAGGGTGATGAAATTTCGACTGATTGTTGGGCGGCAGAAGAATTGTTTCAATTCTTCTGCCGCTTCCCATTTTATCCATGTTATATTTATTGATAGACGGGGAACACTTTTCGTGTCCCTCACGGGTTCTGCATGAGCTTTATGACTTGTTTTTGGATAATGCTGCAGGAACTGAATTTTTTTAACTTTCTTTGGAATCAGTGGTTCATTGCCGCTGTCTGATAGGAGCTGACATGTCACAAATTATCCTGATCACCGGAGGAGCACGCTCCGGGAAATCATCCTATGCTGAAAAATTATTAACCGGTTCCGACGATGTGCTCTATATCGCCACTGCCGTCCGTACGGACGCCGAAATGGAGGAACGGATCAAACATCACATCGAGTCCCGAAACGCGCTCTGGACGACCCATGAGGGCTACCGGGACCTGGATGAGGTGCTGAGCCAGACTCCGCATTCGTATGTCCTGCTGGACTGCGTCACCAACATGATCTCCAACCTCCTGTTCTATGGATCCGACAACCCGGAGGACATGAATCCGGGGGAAGTGGATCAGCTGTATGTCGGGGTGCAGGCGGAGTTTGAAAAACTCCTGACTGCTGCCCGCAAGTTTGACAAAACCCTGATCCTCGTCAGCAATGAAGTCGGCATGGGGCTGATCTCAGAGTACAAGCTCGGCCGGATTTTCGTGGACTTTGCCGGTTTTATCAATCAGTACATCGCCAGAGAAGCCGACACCGTCTGCTTCATGGTGTCGGGACTGCCGCTGGCACTGAAGGGCAGGGTGGAGTAATGCACTGGATCCTGCTGTTAACCCAGTATTTTACCCGAATTCCGGTAAAGCGGAATCTGGATTACTCTCCGGCGAACGTCCGACAGGCCATGTGCCTGTCATCCCTGCACGCTGCCTTTGTCGCCCTGATCCCCCTGGCCTGGTCCCAGGGACTGCGCTACCTCCGGGTTCCCTCGCTGCTCAATGCACTGCTCACCCTGACGCTCTATCTGATTCTGACCGGAGCCTTTCATTTGGATGGCTTTGCCGACACCCTGGACGGACTCTTTTCCGGCCGGAGCCGGGAACGCATCCTGGAAATCATGAAGGATCCCACCATGGGATCCTACGGTACCGCCGGGATCTTCCTGAACCTCGCCATGAAAAGCTACATTCTGTATCAGCTGATTGATGCCAATCAGATCTATTTCCTGCCGCTGCTGGCCGCCACCGGAAAGTTTGCCCTGGTTCTGTTAGCCTATGTGGGGAAACGAGCCAAGGAAAACTCCTCCGCCAATCTCCTGATTGCCAACATCATGCCGCTGGCACTCCTGACCAACGTCCTGGTGCCCCTGGCCATCGGGTTTGCCTTCCACCTCCCGGTTCGCGCCGGACTCGGAATCCTGACCGTTATTCTGGTTACCTTGCTGTTCAATGGAATCTGCCGGCAGAAAATAAACGGCCTGGTCGGAGATAACCTTGGGTTTATTGCAGAATTGGCCGAAATCATTGTTGGAATTTTCATCGTTTCGATTTAGAATAGATGAGGAGTAAAACGCAAAGGAGTAAATGAATGTCTGATCAATTTAGAAATCCCAACTCAGATCTCGGGATCATCGCACTCAACAGCTGCACCGATATTGCAAAGCTGGTGGACAAGACCATCGTTGAAAGCCGCAGGGCCAGAGGAGAAAACTTCGACCGTAATGGAGAGGAAGTCACAAGCTACCTGATTCCCGTGGAACAGACCCGTTTTCAGAATGGAGAAGGGAAGATCCGCCTGTCGCAGACCGTCCGCGGAAAGAACATCTACATATTGGCAGACGTCTCAAACTATGGCGTAACCTACAAGATGTACGGCAAAGAAGTTAACATGGGACCCGATGAGCACCTGCAGGACATCAAGCGCGTGCTGTCCGCCATGAACGGCCGGGCCAACAAAGTAACTGTTGTTATGCCGCTGCTGTACGCTTCACGCCAGCACAAGAAAAAAGCCAGAGAATCCCTGGACTGCGCTATGGCGCTGCAGGATCTGGAAAAGCTGGGAGTTGACGAAATCGTCACCTTCGACGCACATGATCCCACGATCCAGAACGCGATCCCCCTGGTATCCTTCCTCAACATCTATCCGACCCTGGATATCTTAAAGCACTTCCTTACCACCGAAAACTGGCTGTTTGACCCCAAGGAAAAACTCGTGGTCATCTCACCCGACACCGGTGCCATGGACCGTGCCATCTACTACGCCAACGTACTGGGCCTCGATATCGGTCTCTTCTACAAGCGGCGCGATCATTCCCGCATCGTCAACGGCAAGAACCCCATCGTACAGCATGAGTACATCGGCCGCGACATCAAGGGCATGAACGTCCTGATTGTGGATGACATGATCGCCTCCGGCGGATCCGTCTTCGACGTTGCCGCCGAACTGCGCGTCCGCGGAGCGAAGAAGATTTTCGTTGCCTCCACCTTCGCCTTCTTTACCGAAGGCCGGGGCAAGTTCGATGAAAAATACGAACAGGGCATCATCGACAAAGTCTTCTCCACCAACCTCAACTTCGTACCCGAAGAAATCAAAGCTGCTGAATGGTTCTCCCAGGCAGACCTCTCCACCTACATGGCCATGTTCATTGACACCCTGGCCCAGGAAAAGAGCGTATCCAAGCTGCTTGACGCTACCTCCGGCATTCGGTCCTTCCTCCTTGAGCACGGCTTCGATCCCGATGCTCGCCTGAGAGACGAAGCCCTTAAAGAAAACGTAGAAGCTCTGGCCAACAAAGCCAAGTAGACACCTTTCTCCGGCTGCGGGTGCAGCCGGCCAAAAGCCAGACAACCATTCATACCCAATCAAACCAATCAAACATAGCATAGTAAACCGCGTGACTGCAATGTCATGCATCAGTGAGCCCGCCGGGGAACGTCCGAATTAAGGACGATCCCCGGCGGGCTTTCTCTCGAAGCTGATGTTTGAAATAGGGGCAATAGTGAAAGAAATGCTTATCCATGAAATCGATTTGATTTGCAATGGAACAATCGTTTCGTTATGAGGGTGATAACTATAATGAGAAATATTCGTGCTATTTGGTGAAAATAATACAAAAAACTGATTTTCTTTCTTTTGCTTTTCCGTTATAATTATATATAGGTACTTTTGGGGATGCCCAGGCGCATCCGTTATTCAATCAAAAGAGGAGCAACAAAAGATGAAGTATTTAGAACTGGCCAATTCAAACATCATGTTTGTCCTGGTTGCGCTTACGATCCTTATGGTCGCGTTGCAATCCCTGCTGTTCATCCAGAAAGCACTCAAGCGAGCCGATGAACTGGGAATCGAGAAACCTGTCGTGAAAAAAGTCATTACCAACAGCGCTATTTTTTCCATCGTTCCTTCACTCCCGATCCTGGTCATGATGTTTGCCCTGGCCATACCCCTGGGCAAATACTTCCCCTGGCTGAGACTGTCAGTGGTTGGCTCCGCGGTCTATGAAAGCATGGCTGCCAATGTAGCAGTCGTCAATATGGGACTGAAAGACATCTCTGACCCTGGACTGACTCCGAACATCTTCGGAATCGTCATGTGGGTCATGACTCTTGGGATCATCTGGGGCATTGTCTTCAATATCTTCTTTATGGGCAAGCTCGATGCCATGACCAAGAAAGCCAAATCCAAGCAAAGCAATTTCATGCCGATTTTTTCAGCGGCGCTCTTTGCCGGCATGCTGGCCGTACTGTCCATTCCCTACATGGCCAACACCGCCAAGCCGACTGCCATGGTGACCTTCCTTGTCTCCGGACTGGCGGTCCTGGCAGCGGAACAGCTCAGCAAAACAACAAAAATCAGCCTGATCAAGGATTTCTCCCTGCCCATTGCCCTCATAGTAGGCATGGGAGCAGCGATCCTGTTCAGCAATCTGGCCTAAAGGAGGTTACTCATGACATCGAAAGACTTCAATCAGTCATCCATGGATTATGATCGTTCCATCAACCGGCTAGGCCGGATCACCAGCATCATCGCCCTGGCCTTCATGATTGCCGTTCCCCTGGGAATTCAGATCTATTTCAAACTGGACATCAAGGTCTCCGAGATTCTGTTTGCCAGTTCCAGCCTCATTGCCATGTTCCTGCCCATGGCTGTAGTGGAAAATATTTCCTATTATCCCGTCCTGGGAGCCGGCGGCATCTACTTAGGCAGCATCACCGGCAACATCCTCAACATGAAACTGCCTTGTGCCATCTCCGGCATGAAGATCGCCGAAGTAGAACAAGGCAGCCGGGAAGGGGAGGCCATTGCACTTTTGGCCGTTGGAGTGTCCTCTGTTGTAAACACCGTTATTCTGTTCCTGGGCATGTTCGTCCTGGGAAGCTTCATACTCCCCATCCTCCAGACCCCGGTTCTCAAGCCCGGCTTTGACAACATCACCCCAGCCATCCTGGGAGCCATTGCCATCCCAAATCTTGTGCGCAAGCCTAAGCTTTCACTTTTCCCCCTGGCGCTGGCACTCCTTGCCTACCTGGTCATTGGGCCGGCTCAGTTCGGCAAAGTACAGAGCTACGTTCTCATCGGCGTCATGCTCCTGTCCGTCGGCCTGGCCTGGTTCAACGATAAGAGAAAAGTTCAGGCCTGATTTTCAAAAGGTCAAAATCTCATAAGCTCATAAGCTCATAAGCTCATAAGCTCAAAAGGTCAAAAGATCAAAAGATCATAAGGTCAAAAGGTCAAAAGGTCAAAACAGGTCAAAAAAAGTTGATGGATCATGGCGGATAAGCCCCTGGCTTATCCGCCATGATCGGAGTATTCTGATGGTATGACTGGTTTATCCGATTCAACAAGTAAGCCGGTTATCCTTCAATCGGCATTTTATTCCTGATCATTCAGATCCATCGAGGCCAGTTCAGATTAATCGAGGCTACTACGAAAACAAGATTTACCCCATTTGTTTCAATTTTCCATAGGAGGCATCCATGACAAAGAAAGAAACCGCAGTTCAGTACTTAGATAACAATTTAGGCCGGTTCACCCAGCTCAGCGATCTGATCTGGGACAACCCGGAAACCCGGTTCCATCTGCCCATCTCGGCGCAGGCACTGATTGATGCGTTAACGGAAGCTGGATTTGAGATCCAGCGGGAGATCGCCGGGATGCCTGACGCGTTTATCGCCACCTGGGGCACCGGCAAGCCGGTGATCGGCTTCCTGGGTGAATACGATGCATTGCCGAATCTCAGCCAGGTCGCCGACCTTGTCCAAAAGCAGCCCCAGATCCCGGGAGAAAGCGGCCATGGCTGCGGACATCATGTGCTCGGTGCGGGTGCTTTGGCCGCCGCCCTGGCCGTCAAGGAAGCTCTGGCAGGGGATGAAGCAAAGGCGACCATCCGCTTCTTCGGCTGCCCGGCCGAAGAAGGCGGATCCGGAAAGGCCTTCATGGCCCGGGCCGGCGTCTTCGACGGCCTCGATGCCATCATTACCTGGCACCCCATGAGCGAGAACCGGATCTGGGGAACCAGCAGCCTGGCCAATTTCCAGGTATACTTCAACTTCAAGGGAACCAGTGCTCATGCCGCAGCAGCTCCCCATCAGGGACGCAGTGCCCTGGATGCCGCCGAGCTGATGAACATCGGAGTCAACTACCTCAGAGAACACATCCTCCCCACCGCCCGAGTCCACTATGCCTACGTCGATGCCGGCGGACCAGCTCCCAATGTGGTTCAGCCAACCGCCAGCCTGCTCTACTTCATCCGGGCCCCCAGATCCCTGGAAGTCAAAGAAATCTACGATCGGGTAGTCAAGATTGCTCAGGGCGCAGCCCTGATGACCGAAACCCAGCTTGAAATCGTCTGGGACAGCGCCTGCTCCGAATACATCGTCAATGACCGCCTGGGCCGGGTGATGTATGCCAACATGGAGGAACTGGGAGAAATCGACTATACCCAGGAAGAGCTGGATTATGCCAAGGCCTACTGGAACAGCTTGGACGAAGCCTCCAAAAATAACGCCAAAGGCTCTGTCCGCAACATCTACTTCAACTCCGACAAAGCTGAACTTGAAGAAATCATGGCCAGCCCCATAGCCCGAAAGCTGGCACCCTACAAAGTGACCGATGAGGCGATTCCAGGCTCCACCGATGTCGGAGATGCCAGCTTCAACGCCCCTACGGTGCAGCTTACCTCTGCCTGTTATCCGCTGGGAACCGCACCCCATTCCTGGCAGTGGGTTGCCTGCGGCAAGTCCCCCATGGTCCATAAAGGCATGCTCTACGCCGCTAAAGTCATGGCCATGACCGCCCTGGATCTTCTGAACGATCCCCAGGCTCGCCTCGAAGCCAAAGCAGAGTTTGACGAACGCCTAGGTGACCAGCGCTACAAGTGCTATATCCCGGATGAGGTTCAGCCCCGCTGATCGAATCAAGAGAGCGAACATCATGCTTCGATTCTAAAAGTGAAAACTAGTATTCCATCGATAGAACTGCCACACTTCATGACTTGCGCTGTCTGGAAATGTGGCAGTCCTTATGTGGATATAATCTAATGATACATTTGATTATCTATGCTGAAAAAGATGATTGTGAGGTATTATCTAGAAAAACAGGATTCTTAGGCCTCATTGATGCTAATTTGTTTGCCGATGTATGATAGATAGCATAATTATTACCGGGAAGAAGATTAGTGCAGTTCTAATGGCTTCGCGTTAGAAATAATAACATTGACATATAATAATAACGAAAATTGACTTACCGCGTTATTATTTGTATCATGAAAGTAGAAATAAAGTCGATTGCTGAAAGGGGGGATTCAAATGAAAGAATTATCACACCAAAGATTAGCTAAAACCATTCGAGAATTAAGAGAAGAGAAAGGGCTAACTATGGAAGAACTGGGAATGATGACAGGAATTAACAGAATTACAATTGGTCGCATAGAAAGAGAGGAATATACTCCTTCGATAACTCAGTTTGAAGCTTTATCAAATACCCTGGGATTTGATCTAACCGAAATGTTTGTTGAGAAAGATAGAACCAATTCTTTTGTTGCACTTCGAAGTGAAGCTTTGACTCTACGGGAAGAAGAGGGCGTAGAAAGGTTATTTTCTATGATGCTATCGCTTAGACAACAGATTAAACTAAGGAGCTCATTTGAAAATGAATCCAATCACGCTAAATGAATTACAGATAGAAGAAATCCGAAAACTGGCTGAAGAGAATCGCCAAACTCAAGGCTATGTAGGGGATACAGTTATTGCCAATGACATATTCACTATATTGGATAATTTAGAGATTAAATTGCTGGAATATCCCATCCAATCGGAAGGTGATCGTCCAGCTTTTTCAGCAGCACTGATGCATTCTGAAGATAACGAATCAAGAGTAACATTTATCGGTTTGAATACGGCAGACTATTTTGATAAGCAAATCTTTGCAATTGCTCATGAGTTATATCACTATTACACAAAATCTGGATCACATCTCAGCAGAGATCAAGTTGAAGGAAGTAATTTGATTGAAGTGAAAGCTAATCGCTTTGCAGCAGAATTTTTATTGCCTAAAAAGGTACTTGAAAGTATCATTCTAGAAGAATTCAGAACATCATCACTTCAAAAAATACCAACAAAAATCCTTATAAGGTTCATTGCCAGACTTCATTGTACATGGTGGCTGCCGTACCGTTCTTTGGTCAGAAGGCTTGAAGAAATAAAAGCAATATCACCGGATCAATACAAAGACCTTTATTCCGTTAAAGAACGTGATCCTGAAGGGGAGTATTGGAAAATTGGTCAGGCATTTAATAAAGACGTTTTTCTAAAATTAAACCAACAAACATTTAACATTGGTACTTCACCAAATGAGATTGAGATTATTATCCGGAATTTTGAAGATAACCTTATTGATGAGGACCATTTTACAGAAACTTTACGATTATTTAATCGAACTCCAGATGAATTTGGCTTTGAGATCAGAGCCTCACAAGAAGATGTTGATGAACTTGATGCGTTTTTTAGTGGGGAGCATGAGAATGAAGATTCATCTGTCTGATCCTAATACCGCCTTTATAGGTATTATTAAAAATCCGAAGCAAACCATCACCCTGGATGCGAACTTCCTTATCCCTCCCGATCGAACGCCAATTACAAAGAGCCCAATTAAATTCGATCAGTTTAAAGAGATTTGGTTGGAACCGATATTTCAAGCTTTCCCAAACCTTGCTATCCACGAGGCGGTCTATGCAGAACTGGTCGGACATTCACCTCAAAACTATATAGATCAGAAAATGGATCCTGAAGCAGCCCGTTTAACCCTGCTTAAAGATACAGATTTGACAGAAATAGAATTAATGTTAAGGGACGCAATTGAATCAAGAATTGTACCCCGAACCAAATACGAACCATTACTCGACAATAAAGATGATCGTGGAGAGGTTAAGTCGCTGGCGTATATTGCTGTAAAAGAACTTCTATATTTTGCGGCTCATGATCATAATGCATTGCAGCTCATTGAAAAGGCAGAAGAGTGGTCAACGGGTCTGGACAACATTCACGCAATTAGAATGTTTGAACTGATCTATTACCTCTACCGAAAAAAATTGTCTGATCAGACGGCATTGAAAATGCTTTACAAATACCAATACTATCTTACTGACCGAGAGAAGAATGAAAATCCGTCATGGGGTAACTTTCATAGTGAAATGGATAGCATTTATAAGCAATACTTTTGTTGATAACGTTTATGTATCGAAACGATTTTTATTCCAGTAATTCAAACATTTTTTCAATAGTACCACTGAATAGCTATGATTCTTTTGTTCTATGTCCGCTTGCCTGATATATATCATAAACCGGGAAAATTGCATTGACAGAACTCGGGTGGGAGTCTAATATGGGAATGTAACTGAATAACCATCATCGAAGGTGCCCAAGAATTTGGGTGAAAAGGGAATGTGGTGAAAAACCACAGCAGCCCCCGCTACTGTATGTGTCTACGAACCTCAAGAAAACCACTCATCGGGAAGTCCGATGGGGAAGGGTTGAGGCAAGGCCTGAAGACACGAGCCAGGAGACCTGCCTTCCGTGGATCCTAAAAATTTTCGGGTGGAAAATACTATTGGTTGAAATGATTAACTTCATGAGCAGTAGGGCGACCGACTGCTCTTTTTGCTTTTAATTCAACAAGGAACGTGATACGATGAATTCTTTTAATTTCCAACCCAACGGCAGCGCCTTCGAACAAGAAATCGCTGCGGTCGTAAGCCGGATTGCTCCGATTGAAGCGGAGTATCTGGCTCAAGCCCGAGAATACAATGACTCCCTGTGCAAGCCGCTGGGTTCATTGGGAAAGATGGAGGAGATCCGGGAGAGGATCTGGGCCATCACCCGGGGCAACCCTCAGCCGTTTCAAAAAGCGGTTGTGGTATATGCCGGGGACAATGGGGTCTGTCAGGAAGGCGTCTCGACCAATCCGCAGGACATAACCTACAAGGTATGCCTGAATATCCTCAGCGGCCGTTCCGGCTTGGGCTGCATCGCCGCGTTCTACCACGTGGAGGTGTTCCTGGAGGATCTGGCCGTACTGGAAGATGTTGAGGGCCACACTACTTATAAGGTGCGGCGCTCCACGGACAACATGCGGCTTGGTCCGGCCATGAGCCGGGATGATGCCGCCCAGTACGTGCTGGCCGGCATTCGGAGAACTCAGGAACTGATCGACTCCGGCTACAACCTGATCGGAGCAGGGGAAATGGGCGTGGGCAACACCACGACCTCCTCGGCGGTGATCAGTCTTTTAACCGGAGTTCCCCCTGAGGAAACCACTGGCTTTGGCTCCGGCCTGACCCGGGACGGCGTACGACATAAGGTGAATGTCGTACGCGATGCCCTGGCCATCAACGGACCCTACGGGGACATCCTGGACGCAGCGGCCAAGCTGGCCGGCGCGGACATCTGCGCCATGGCCGGAACCTACCTGGCCTGCGCCGCCAATTCCATTCCCTTCGTACTCGACGGGGTCATATCCATGGCCGCCCTGGCCCTGGCCCGCGGCTTCCACTCCGGCATCCTGGACTATGCATTTTCGTCCCACAAGACGAAAGAGTCCGGTGCCCGGGCGGTGGAGCAGGCCTTCGGCCTGCGCCCCATGCTCGACCTGGAAATGCGCCTGGGCGAAGGCTCCGGCTGCCCCCTGGCCATGAACCTCATGGAGTGCTCGATGTTCACCCTCGGCACCATGGCATCCTTTCATGATGTTTCAGTCAACAAACAGGATTATGTAGATATCCGGGAGGAAAAATAACCATGAAGAAATTCTCAAGAATCATCGCACTGTTTACGTTCCTTATGCTCAGCGTCGCCGGCTGCCAGACTCAGTCACCAGCCACTGGAGCCAATACCACATCCGGTTCCACCCAGGCCGTGACCCAGCCAGCCACCACTCCGTCCACGACAGCCGCTCAGGCTGCTGCAGAAACGGTTTATCCCTATACCTTTAAGACCGCTGACGGCAAGGACGTCATCATTGACAAAGAACCCCAGCGGATCGTATCCCTGTCACCCACCTATACCGAAGTCGTCTATGCTCTGGGCAAAGGCGCTCAGCTGGTCGGACGCACCGACTACTGTGACTACCCGGCACAAACCAAGGATGTTGTATCCGTCGGTTCCATGACCAAACCTTCCGTGGAAAAGATCGTTGAGCTGAATCCCGACCTGATCCTGGTTTCCTTCATGGAACAGGAAGTCGTCGAACAGATCGAAAAAAGCGGCGCCAAAGTGGTACAGATCTTCACCGGCAACACCATTGACGGATCCTACAAAAACATGGAAGAAATCGGCCGCATGCTCAATGCCAACGTCGAAGCCAAGACCCTGACCGAAACCATTCAGACAGACATCGCCGCTGTGGCAGCAAAAGTCAAGGATGCGGCTCCGGTCTCCATCTACTACGTGGCAGGCTTCGGCAAGAACGGCGACTACACCGCCGGCGGCGACACCTTCCTGCATGAACTGATTACTCTGGCCGGCGGCGACAATATTGCCAAAGACGTACAGGGCTGGAACTTCACCACCGAGAAACTGGCCGAGAAGGATCCCCAGTACATTGTCATCGGCTCCATGGCCAAGCTCACCGAGGAGTTCAAGACTACTGAACCCTACAAGAACCTGACGGCTGTCAAGGAAAACCGCGTCATGGAAGTGGATGACAACCTGGTGAACCGCGAAGGACCCCGTCTGGCCGAAGGCGTCGAAGCCATCGCCCGGATCCTGCACCCGGAGCTGTTCAAGTAGAGAACCCGAAGAAAATCAAAACCGTGTCATTCATCGACTGAACCAGCTGATGGATGTATCATGATACTAGACATATCAACCTGGTTGATCCAGGGTCACAAGGAGGATGCCATGAAACAGAAAAAGAAAAGCTATCTGCCGCTCTTTCTGATGCTGGCGGTCCTCCTTTTGCTATTAAGCATGGGATCCGTCACCATGGGCGATGCGGCCATTCGCGTCGACGAAACTATCGCCATTCTCTGGCACAAGCTCCTGGCACTTCTGGGACTGGCCCAGGAACAGGGCGGATCCAAGGAAATCATTCTGTTCAATATCCGGATCCCCCGGATTTTGACGGCGATCTTCGCCGGTGCCGGCCTGGCCGGCGTCGGCTGCGCCTATCAGGGCGTCTTCCGCAACTCCATGGCTGATCCCTACATCCTGGGCATCTCCTCCGGAGCGACCCTGGGCGCCGCCCTGGCCATCAGTCTGGGCATTAATGAGTCCGTTGCCGGATTCGGCGCAGTCACCCTGGCAGCCTTTGCCGGCGCTCTGGCCTCGACCTTCCTGGTCTACAGCCTCGCCATGCGTCGCAGCCGTACCTCCATGACTTCGCTCCTCCTGTCCGGAGTAGCCGTCAGCTACTTTCTGTCTTCCATCGTGTCCCTGATCCTGGTCTTCGACGAACAGAACGTCTCCAAGATCGTCTACTGGACCATGGGCTCCCTGGCCAGCGTCAGCTACCTCCAGATCGCCATCCTGGCACCGGTGGTAATTCTTGGTTCCTTCCTGCTCTATTCCAACTGGCGGGAACTGGACATCCTTACCTCCGGCGAGGAAGTCGCCCGTTCCCTGGGCGTAGAGACGGAACGAGTCAAGATCCGCATCCTGATCTACTCCTCCCTGATTGTGGCCGTCTGCGTCGCCTTTACCGGCGTCATCGGCTTCGTCGGGCTCATGATGCCCCATATCATGCGCATGATCGTGGGCCCCTCCCACAAGCGCCTGATTCCCTTTGCCATGATCTCAGGCTCCATCTTCCTGCTGGTGGCCGATACCATTGCCCGCTCCCTCATCGACGGGGCGGAGCTCCCGGTGGGAGCGGTCACCGCACTGTTCGGAGCACCGTATTTTATCTGGCTCCTGGCCAGAAGCCGGGGAGGGGAGAAAAGCTGATGGAAGTTAAGCATCTTGGATTCGGCTACGATGTCAAACCCGTACTCAAAGACATCAGCGTGACCTTTCCCAAAGGCCGGTTCATCTCCATCCTGGGACCCAACGGGTCCGGCAAGAGTACCCTCCTGAAACTGCTCCTCGGACTGCTCCAGCCCACGCAAGGAGAGATCCTGCTCGAGGGAAGGCCTCTGAAAGGCTACCGGCCCCTGGAAAAAGCCAGACAGCTGTCCTACGTCCCCCAGGTGTTCCAGAACGACTATGAGTTCACCGCCCGGGAAGTAGTGGAAATGGGACGATATCCCTTCATCAAGCAGCTGGGCAATCCCACGCCGGAGGACCGGCGCATCTGCGAAGACGCCATGCGCATCACGGAAACCACCCACCTCAAGGATCAGCCCGTCAGCCGGATCTCCGGCGGCGAGCTCCAGCGGGTGTCCGTGGCCCGGGCCATCGCCCAGGCCACCCCCTGGATTCTCCTGGATGAGCCCGTCAACCATCTGGATGTCAGCCATCAGATAGGCATCCTGAAAAGCCTCAAGGAAATGACCCCGCAGCGAACCGTGGTCGCCGTCATGCACGACCTGAACCTGGCCCGAGACTTCTCCGACTGGATCATCCTGCTCCATGAGGGCAGAGTTGTCAAAGTCGGCAAGCCCGGCGAGTGCATCAATCCCGAGGTCCTCTCCACGATCTACGACCTGGAGTTCCTCAAGACCTACACCGAGGACCGCAGTCTTCAGTACCTGTTCCCAAAAACGAAATAATCGAAATTGATATAGTCAATGATGAACGCCGAAGGGGAACACTCCAAGAGGAACACTCGAAGCCGAACATACCGTAGAGAAATATACTCGAAGAGGAACATATTCAAAGAGGAACATACTCCAAGAATTGAATAGTCGAACTATTAAGGCACCCGTCAGATCCTTGTCCCAAGGATCTGACGGGTGCAGGTGCTTTTTTGAAGTTTTCTACTTTTTAGGGTAACATTCAGGCGGAAAAATCATCTTTATGATTGAATATAAAATTTAACACTCTTGTTTTAAAGAAAAACCGTTTGATTATACGGAAAAGCTTTGATAAAGTTCATAAATTCGGAGATAATAATGATAACGTTATGAATGCTGAATCATTGATTGAATCAGGGTTTGGCTCATGGGCGAATATGACAAAGGGGTTTGTACTATGAACCAAAAATGTGGGAAGAAACGGATCAGCTGGCTGTTGGCACTGGTGCTGTTTCTGGGGCTGTTTCAGGGATTGAGCGTGCCGTCGGTCGCTCAGGCGGAACCCGTTGCGCCGAAGCTGGTCGGTTCCGTGACTTCCAGCCCGAAGACGGCTGAGGTCGGGGATGAAGTAACGATAACGCTGGATCTGGCCGATACGGTCACCGGCATAGCGGGTGAACTATTCGCGGCGGTGGCGAATCTGGAACAGGAAGCCGTCTATTTCTTCACTCTGGCACCTGAGACCGATGGTCTTTATCGAGGCAGCGTACTGATCGATGAGACAGCGAAAACCGGGACCTATATCCTGACCAATATCCTGATTCCGTTTGAAGACGACTCCTTCGGGGAAGTCTACAATCAGGTGCTGGATCCGGAACTGCCGGAAGCCGAAGATTTAAGCGGGGCTGATTTTACCGTGAACAATCCCAATCAGGATATCACACCGCCCGTCGTCACGGCTGTCTCCGTGGATAAGACCAGCCTGCTGCAGGGGGAGACCGTGACCGTTACGGCGCAGGCCAGTGACATCGGCCTGGGCATTGAGGACAGCATCCTGGTCAGCTATGAAGGACCCGAGGACAGCTACCTGGATCTGGAGCTGACCAGTCAAGGCAACGGAACTTATTCCGGTCAGCTGACCCTGCCGGAGGATGCCCCAGCCGGAACCTGGTATATCAGTCAGATCATCCTGGCGGATCGGGCCGGCAATCTGGTGTTCCTTGGAAACGCCACCAGGGATCCGGAAGCGCTTGAGACCATGAATCTGGATCACTGTGATCTGACCGTAGGTTCCATTACGCCAGAAGATACAACCGCTCCGGTCATTGAGTCCCTGACAATCTCCAACCATGAGGTCACCTCGGGCACCGGATTCACCATGACCATGCGTGTCTCCGATGATCAGGATCTGGAACGCATCGTGTACGGCAGCTATGCGGCACCGGACTGGGCGTTGAATACACTCCACAAAACCTATTCCTTCATGCTGTTTGAAAAAACTCCGGGCGTCTATGAAGGGAACCCGGGGATTGGATCAGACATTGGCACGTATATCCTGGATTACGTTTCCATTTCGGATGCGGCCGGCAACGAAGCCCGGCTGGAAAACATCAAGCTGAACCCCAAGGGAACTGACCTGAGCCAGTACAACGTCAAGCGGGGATATATCATCCTGTTTGATTCCATGGGCGGAACCGGGGTTGCGAAGCAGTTTACCTCCACCGGCTATCTGACGGAACCGCCCGCTCCCACCCGGGAAGGCTATTCCTTCGCCGGCTGGTACCACACCAATACCTACGAACGGCGCTGGGACTTTGCCAAAGACAAAGCCGATGTCTACACCCAGAAGCTCTATGCCAAATGGGTTCCGGCCGGAGAGCCGGTGGAAGTACCGGAGTTCCCGCATTATGCCAAAGTTACCGCCACATCCCTGAATTTCCGCAGCGGGCCATCTACCTGGTATCCCACGCAGGGAAGCATCCCCAAAGGAACCATTGTTAAAGTCAACTATCGCGACAACAACTGGTATTCCATTGAATATCTGGGAAAGAAAGGCTATGTATCAGCTACCTACCTGCAAAAGACTGACGCTTCTCTGGTTTATCAGGTCAGTCCCGCAGTCAATCTGCGCACCGGCCCGTCCACAGCCTACAGCATCATCAAAAAACTGCCGGTGGGCACACTGGTCGAACTGGTCAGCAAACCCAGCACCACCTGGTATCAGATTCTGGCAGGAACAACCAAAGGCTATGCCTCCGCCAGCTATCTGAAGCCCGTCAGCGCTCAACCGGCACCGACTCCACCGCCAGCCCCCAACGATCCCACGATCTATATGGTCAAAACAACGGTGAACCTGCGCAGCGGTCCGTCCACCGCCAATCCCGTCATCCGCAAGCTGCCGGTCGGCACACTGCTGGAACAGCTGCAGAAAGTCAACGATACCTGGTGGCAGGTGAAGGATGGGGATCATACCGGTTATGTATCCGCCAAGTACCTGGTTGACATCGTCACCCCGATTCAGCGCTACATCAACCTGGATCCCGTCAACCTCAGAACCGGCCCCTCCACCAGTTACTCCGTCATTACCAAACTGCCCCGCAGTTCCATTTTCATCCTCATGAAGAAGACCTCCTCCACCTGGTGGCAGGTCTGCGTAGACGGTAAGATCGGCTATGTTTCAGCCAAGTATCTGAACCTCATGCCATAAGGACGCAACGGAACGAAAATGTGACACCAAGCAATTAGAATTAAACATAGCGTTGTCTGACGGTCGCAACCGGACCAACAGCGTATTCAGCGGTCCGCCTTATATCCTGGCAAAGCCAGGAATGGGGCGGACCGCAGTCATTTGTATTTTCTGTCAGATTGGTATTGAAGCAGTCATTGAAGTAGTCACTGAAGTAGCCCGTGAAGCGGCAATCACAAAGATCCGGGATTCCCGAACAACCATCAGACCAGGTCGCCAAGGCGCATAAGACATGATCGGCGTGTTGGGAACTGGGATGGGCAGTTTTTTTACTATTTAAAAAACAATGTATTTTCATGAACATCCTACAAAGAAATCAAAGATTTGAACGTAGTTTGATTTAATCCTAACGTGTTGAGAATTATTTATAGTAATTATTCGGAACTGCTTTGATAATGGTCCTTAATTCAGAGATAATTACAGTATCGTTCTGCAGGCTGAATCATTGCGAGAATTGTGGTTTGGCCCATCAGCGAAAAAAACGAAGGGGTTTGTACTATGAACCAAAAATGTGGAAAGAAAAGCATCAGCACGCTGCTGGCACTGGTGCTGTTTCTGGGGTTGTTCCAAGGATTGAGTGGAGCGTCGGTCGCTCAGGCGGAGCCTGTCCCGCTCAAGCGAGTGGTATCGGTGACCTCCAGTCCGAAAGAAGCAAAAGTAGGGGACAAAGTAAGCGTGACGCTGGATCTGGACGATCGGGTCACCGGCGTGTCAGGTGAACTGGAGGCAGGTTTTTCCAGTTTGGAGTATGAGTCGAGTTATCGCTTCACACTCGCAGTCGGGTCAGATGGTTTCTACCATGGCAGTGTAACCATCGATGAGACCGCAAAAAGCGGAACCTATATTCTGACAAATATACTGATCCCATTTGCGGATGGATCCTTCGGTGAAATCTACAACCTGGTGCTGGATCCGGAATTGTCGGATTCGGAGGATTTAAGCGGAGCGGATTTTATCGTAAGCAATCCCAACCAGGACATCGCGCCACCGGTGGTCACAGCCGTGTCCGTAGATAAAACCAGCGTGCTCCAGGGCGAGACCGTGAATGTGACGGTTCAAGCCAGTGATGTCGGACTGGGCATTGACGGCAGCATCATGGTCGACTATGAAGGGCCTAATTTTGGACACCAGGACGTGGCACTGACCAGTCAGGGCAATGGAACATACACCGGACAGCTGATCCTGCCCAAGGAGGCTCCGGCCGGAACGTGGTTTATCAGTCAAATTTCACTGAAGGATAAAGGCTGCAACCGAGTAGTGCTGCATAACGCGACCAGAGGTCCGCAGGAGCTGCAGACCATGAAGCTGGATCACTGTGACATTACGGTGAACTATATCACACCGCCGGATACGACACCGCCGGTCATAGAGTCTCTGACAATTTCTCACAATAAGGTCAGCTATACGAACGGGATCATCATGACAGTGCGAGTTTCTGATGATCAGGGTCTAAAAGGCGACGTTACCGGAAGTTATGCTGCACCGGATTGGGCAATGAATACTCTTCATAAGACATTTTCTTTCAGTCTGAGAGAAAAATCCCCGGGAGTGTATGAAGGGCACCCGGCGCTTGGCTCAGCCATTGGCACGTATATCTTGGACTACGTCTCCATTTCGGATATGGCCGGTAATGAAACCAGGCTGGAAAACGTCAAGCTGAACCCCAATGGAACCGACCTGACACAATATGACATCAGACGTGGATACGACATTGTGTTTGATTCAATGGGTGGGACCGTTGTTCCGAATCAATTTACCTCCAATGGGTATCTGGCTGAACCAGCACCTCCTACCAGAGAAAACTATTCCTTCGCGGGCTGGTACCACACCAATACCTACGAACGATGCTGGGACTTTGCCAAAGACAAAGCCGACGAATACACCCAGAGCCTCTATGCCAAATGGGTTCCGGCCGGCGAGCCGGTAGAAGTGCCGGAATTTCCTTATTATGCCAAAGTGACCGCGACTTCCTTGAATTTCCGAAGCGGTCCGTCCACCTGGTATTCCACCCAGGGCAGCATACCTAAGGGAACCATTGTGAAAGTCAACTATCGCGATAATAACTGGTATTTCATCGAACATCTTGGAAAGAAAGGATATGTATCAGTCAACTATCTGCAAAAAATTGACTCTGCTCTGGTTCATCAGGTAAACCCCGCGGTAAATATGCGTACCGGCCCATCCACTGCCTACAGCATCATCAGGAAGCTGCCCATCGGCACACTGGTCGAACTGGTCAGTAAGCCCAGCACCACATGGTATCAGATACTGGCAGGCACAACCAAGGGCTTTGTCTCCGGCAGTTACCTGAAGCCAGTCATCGATCAGCCGGCTCCAACGCCTCCGCCTGAGCCCGCCGATACAACGATCTATCTGGTCAAAACGGCAGTGAATCTGCGCAGTGGTCCGTCCACAGCCAACACCATCATCCATAAGATACCAGTAGGAACGCTGCTGCAACAGCTACAGAAAGTCAATGATACCTGGTGGCAGGTGAAGTATGATCAATGGATTGGTTATGTTTCTGCGAAATACCTGGTGGGTATTGTTACCCCGGTTCAACGCTACATCACGTTGGAACCCATCAACCTCAGAACCGGTCCGTCCACCAGTTACTCCGTCATCACGAAGCTCCCCCGCAGTTCCGTTTTCATTATTATTAAAAAGACCTCTTCCACTTGGTGGCAGGTCTATGTGGACGGAAAGATTGGCTATGTTTACGCCAAAAATCTGCACTTCATGCCTTAACCCTGGCGCAAACGAGTAATCGGACCGGCAGGTTCTGGTCATGGATTGACTCATACGAAAAATTATTCATTTCTTTACAGCCCGACTTCATTCAGCATCAGCTTGATGAAGTCGGGCTGTTCCTTTGACACCGCATGTTATCTCAACGTGGTCGAATTTTTAATGGATCTAAGTGTTAAAAATAGCATTTTGTCCCTAATATTGCAAAGTTGTCCCGAAGTGGTATCATTAGGTGAGGGGTGAAGAGAAATGAAAAAGAAGAACGTTTTAAATTTGATTAAATACCACGCAGAAAAAAATGATGCTGCATTTCGCAATGAAGCTTATGAAATAGCAAAACACTTTGATACCGTAAATGATTATCAGCTCTCCGAGTATATTATTGCATTATTATCGGATGTGAATACATTCGTTCCGCAAATGGATGAAACGACATCCGGATATTTCAAAAAAGTGAATGTAACCACCGATCCGCTTCCCTTGCCAGATTCCATTAAAGACAATGTAGTAGGTATAATCAATGCGGCAGGCCATAATGTTGGCGTTAATAAGTTTCTGTTCGAAGGACCGCCAGGTACAGGCAAGACGGAAACAGCCAAGCAATTGGCTCGAATCTTGGACCGGGAATTGTTTGCTGTCAATTTCGATACCGTAATTGACAGCAAATTGGGTCAGACTTCCAAGAATATAGCGGCATTGTTTGATGAGATCAATCGTTTTCCGCACCCCGAGCGCATTCTGATATTACTTGATGAACTGGATGCCATTGCCATTGATCGTATCAATTCCAATGATTTAAGGGAGATGGGGCGGGCAACTTCGGCTGTTTTAAAAGGCCTGGACGGGCTCAGTGATCAGGTCATGTTAATTGCAACAACGAACTTGTTTCGTTCCTTTGACAAAGCGTTAATCAGACGATTTGATTCCGTGATCGATTTCAGTCGATATACCAGGGAAGATTTGGTGGAGATAGGAGAAATTATTCTCAATGATCTATTGGTTAAGTTCAAAAAAGCCGGCAGGAATATGAGGTTATACCGCAAGATTTTAAATTGCATGGATCCGATCCCTTATCCAGGAGAATTGAAAAATTTGATAAAAACTAGTTTGGCATTCAGTGATCCAAATAACGAATACGATTATTTGAAGCGATTGTATGCATCGACATTTGGAAAGAACCGTAGTGCTGATTACAAAGAAATGCAGAGTAAGGGTTTCACTGTTCGTGAGATCGAATTACTGACCGGAATATCAAAAAGCCAGGTATCACGGGAGATAAAGGAGTCTAAGGAATGAATAATCTCTTGCAGCTTAAAGGACGTTTTGAACAGGCGCCTAATTCATCCCGGCCTGGTTTGCCCAGCCTTCCAAAAAGTCAATCGGTTCAAGTTTCTGAGATGGAAAAATTAAGAAATGAACTGCAGCATCAGATCAAATTTTGGAGTCAGGAGCGATATATCGACGGAGCATTGGTCAGCGTTTATTACAATAAAGTCGCAACTAAAAGCAACCGGATAAAAGGGCTTATGTCAAAAGGTCAGAATACTGCAAATAGAACGATCGTTGGCGCGCGGTTTACCTTGGATCAGTCACCAAAACATATTATTACTCATTATGTGTCACTGGATGTCATTGAAGAATCCATAAAACGGCTGGATGAATGTATTCAGATCGTCAATCAGATTTTTCAGGGATCAATAAGCCATGAAGATCTGGAAAAAATTAAGTCCGGAGAAATCAAACTGCCGGCTGAAGGAATCAGGAAAACAAATTTCACGTACGTCATTACAGATGTGCATTATATTGAAAAATTTGATGTATTCGTTAATGACAATCCAGTTCAGAACAATTCAATCATCACAATTTTTCAGACGGATCATAACGTAAAAACGGTGTTGGAGAAGATTGGTCTTGATCTATCCTTTGAAAAGGTGATGGACGAAACAACGATCCAGCTCAGGCCGGATGAACTGGCTCTTTTACGGGAAAGAGCCCCTTACCTGATATCTATGGCTGTGAGTGATATATCCAGGATGGTGAAGGATGACTTCGAATTCTTGAGGGATAGAAAATTAAGCATACCACCGCCGAATAACGAACCAACCATCGGAGTAATTGACACGATGTTCGATGAATCGGTTTATTTCTCTGAGTGGGTATCCTTTGAGAGTTGTGTGGATCCTGCCATTCAAATCGCCAACAATGACTTTACTCATGGAACCGCCGTAACTTCGATCATTGTGGATGGTCCGTCCTTTAACCGTGAGTTGGATGATGGCTGCGGCAGATTTCGAGTTCGCCATTTTGGAGTTGCCACCGGCGGACAATTCAGTTCCTTTTCAATTCTGAGAAATATCAGGGATATTGTCCGTTCAAATACAGATATTAAAGTATGGAATCTGTCACTAGGTTCCATGCTCGAAATCAATCCGAATTTCATCTCGCCTGAAGCAGCATTCCTTGATAAGCTCCAATTTGACCACAATATCATCTTTGTAATTGCCGGAACCAATCAACCTCCCAACTCGGCAGGTCAAGGAATGGCCATTGGCGCACCGGCGGATTCCATAAATTCTCTGGTAGTTAATGCGGTATCCTTTGATCAACAACCGGCCAGTTACTCCCGAAGCGGACCAGTCCTGTCATTTTTCACGAAACCGGATATCAGCTATTATGGCGGGGATCGCAGGCAGGGAATCAGGGTTTGTACTCCTGTGGGCGAAGCACAGGTATGCGGTACTTCTTATGCAGCACCATGGATTTCTCGAAAAATGTCCTATCTTATCGATATTTTGGGATTTAACCGAGAGGTAGCGAAAGCGCTGCTGATCCATTCTGCAACCGGTTGGTCCAGCCAGGAATATGATCCGAATCTGATCGGACACGGAATTGTGCCGATCAGAATCGAGGAAGTTACTCAAAGTCAGGATGACGAGATTCAGTTCATTTTGGATGGTACCTCAGAAAAATATGATACCTACAATTTCAATATTCCAGTTCCCGTGAAAAATGAAAAACACCCGTTCATTGCAAAGGCAACCTTGTGTTATTTTCCCTGCTGCTCACGAAATCAGGGCGTAGATTATACGAATACGGAATTGGATCTGCAATTGGGTCGAATCACCCAGAAAAATTCAAAAACAATATTAAAGCCCATTAATAACAATTACCAGGGGATGGATACGAGTACTTATACCTGGGAAGAGGATGCGAGAAAACTATATCGTAAATGGGACAATGTGAAGCATACCCGGGAAGTCCAAACATCCAACAATCGTGACAAAAAACGCTATGACAGCGGTCTCTGGGGGATCAGTCTGAAGACAATGGAGCGTTTGGAAGATAAATTCGGCGAAGGGATCAAGTTCGGGGTGGTGGTCTCTCTTAAATCAATCGATGGAGTCAACCGCATCAATGAATTCATAAAGAACTGCTATGCTCGGATGTGGCTGGTGAATGTCATCGAGGTTCAAAATCGAGTTGAGATTCATAATATTGCGGAACAGGATATTGAATTTCAGGAGTAAGGTCCTTGTTGAATACGAAGGATGACAGAATAGTCGAAAGGAGATGAAACAAAAAATGGGAAAAAACAAGCATGTTACGCCGCATCCGAAAGGCGGCTGGCAGGTGAAAGGAAGCGGTAACTCGAAAGCGACAGTCAGAACTCGAACTCAGGCTGAGGCTGTCAAATCAGCTCGGAAAATTGCAGCCAACCAAAAATCAGAGGTCGTGATCCATGGGCAGACAGGCAGAATCCGTGCAAAGGACTCCTATGGCAATGATCCCTGCCCACCCAAAGGGTAGGGGTACGGATCAAATGGAATGAAGTGATGCTGCAATAAAAGAGCAAGAATTCGATGTTCGGGAAAACCTGCGCCAAGCCTTCAACTGCATTTAGTGCCGTACTGGAAGCGTTGGCAGATTTATCCATGATCAATCCACCGAGTCATCCAGTTTTGGCAATCGATCGAAAAGCACTGAAAATAGGCCAATTGGAACCAATCACGAATCAGGATCTTATGAAAGATGAGGAACTGGTGGAGCTGGAACTTTGGGACTATAACCCCGGAATATTTACATATAAGCCCCAGGTGGACTTGTTGTCTTTTTATGCGTCTTTAAGAGAAAATACTGATGAAAGGGTGGAGCAGGCATTAGAGGAAATCCTGAGAGGAGAGCCATGGTACTACGAATTGAAGTATAAAATATCTTTCATTAGGGCCATCAGACCTCACGGAACTCAGTCATCACAAGGTCAGACATTGGTAAAAAATAACGAAAAGGATCAGTCAAAGAATTCAGAGGGATGTGGCTATACCCTTGAACTAATGGAATGTTAAAGCTGTGAGTCAGCAATTTAAGCTGATTCCAGCGGTATATATGTCAAGTAAAATATAAAAAAGCTTGACGTGTCCTTCGATTCTATGTATGGTGAAAGTAATACAATGCAATTCGATTTACTACTTGCTGTATTCGGGTCAGAAAAGCTGAGTAGATCTGAAAGGGATGGAATGAAAGGGTTAACATAATGCATCGCATCCGTCAAATCATGCATCATTTCATGTTAATAGAAAGCGAGGTGAAGAGTGAGTTTCTCACTTGAATCATGTCAACAAAAAATATATTGGGAAGTAATATTGGAAAATATAAAGATCTAGAAGTCTTTAACTCAAGAAGAGTTTTCGATGAAGTTCACAAATGCGGAGTTACTCCGGCAGCGTTTCATAAAAATTTATCCAGGATGGCTGAAGCCGGGGTAGTATATAAGGTATCAAAAGGTCTCTATTGTAAACCAAAACAGACACGTTTTGGTTCTCTCAATTCTGATGAAAATCAGATCATCGAGTATTTTCTTGGGAAGAAACAGACCAAAGGTGTTCTGTTAGGATATCGACTTTACAATCAACTTGGATTAACTACACAATTAGCCAAGTCCATATTGATTTATTCGAATAAGACAGATTATACGCAAAGTAAAGTTCAGCATATTTTAATCAGAAAGTCCAATCTAACATTTAGCGAACCGGTCAAATCACTGATCCAGCTGCTGGATGTTCTTGAACATCTAAAGGAAATACAGGATATTCAGACGAATCAGCTGCAGGAGTACATAAAAAGCACGATCGTAAAATACGAAGATAAATACCTCGAAAAAATACTGAAGGATATTTCATTCAAAAAAAGCACATTGGCTGCGCTGAAAGCCATCTTAGACAATGAGAAGGTCAATCATAATCTTGATCAGTATTTGAGTAAAAATTCCAAGTATAATCTGAAGATATTGGAGGACCTGAATGTTATTCCACGAAAGTAAAGAATTTGAAGATCTGATTGGTCTGACGAGTAAATGGCGAAAAATACCTTCTACAGCAATTAGAAAAGATTATTTTATTACTGAAATACTAAGCAATATTGCTACTTGCGAATACAGGGATTCCTTGGTTTTTAAAGGTGGAACATCTCTGAGTAAATGTTATCCAGGTTCCATTGAAAGATTTTCTGAAGATATCGACTTGACTTATATTCCTTCGGGAGAGATTAACATTAATGCAATTGAAAAGAATCTAAAAAAAATTGAACAATGTCTAATCGGATCTGCATTTTCTGAAAAGAATTTTACAGAACGAAACAAACGGAATAAAAGTTGTTATATCTGGTTTACGCCGGAACATAAAGCTATAGAGAGAGTTAAGTTGGAAATTGGTTCAGAAACCAAACCCCACCCTTTCCAGAAAAAAATCTTCAACTCCTACATTCAAGACTATTTGGAGTCTAATAATCACTCCAATGATGTTATGGAGTTTGGTCTGAAAAGCGTGACAATTAATGTGTTGAACATAGAAAGAACCTTTTTAGACAAAGTGATGGCTGTAAAACGTCATGCTTACTCGGATTCCTTAAGCTTGAAAGCCAGGCATTTATATGATGTAGTAAGGTTGTACTCGATGAAGGAGATTCAAACTTTCTTGAATGATCCGGTCTCACTAAAAGAAATTGTAATGATTACGAAAGAAAATGATTCGTTTTATTTATTAAAGAGAACGTGTCCCGATGGATATGATCCATGTGGATCGTATGATTTTGAGTCATGGAAACATAAATTGGATCGGGATGTGCGATTGAATTATGAAAGTCTCCATAAAAATCTTTTATATTCTGATGAACCACAGGATTGGTCAAAAGTAGAAGCTGTTTTTCATCAAATAAGTGGGATATTTCAGCGCATTGGCGAATAGTATGAGTCTGAATAGATTTGCCTGGAAATAAATGTCCTTTCGTATATGATTAGGCGATTGTGGGAGATGGGTGATCTTAATATGACAGCAAAAGAATCAATTGCCGGATTCAGAGAGCTGGTTCTTGGTGCAGCAGACGTTCAGAAATGCATAAAATGCAAATGCATGGGGAGGACCCTGGAGACGGTAAAACGGGAACTTCGGAAGCTTCCGGGAGATGAGCCCAAAGAACTGCTGACCGATGTGCAGCGGTTCCTGGACTTGATGGAGAAAAGCGAGTACAACTGACTCGGCTGCAAGCAATGCTGGTCAGCAGAAATTACCAATGGTTTTGATCGAATTTTTCCAGAACTGAACAGTACCCATGAGATTGCGAATGAATCGGGGGAGAATGACTACTTCGGGCGGCTGCCAGCCATGGGCGAGTATCATGTGCTGTCCCTGGAAGCGAACTGCCCGGTCACGATAACAACCCTGGCCAGTCCAGACCTGGCGGATCAGATCTATGAGGCCAAGCCTCGGGGATTGAGCATCGTTGGAAAAGCCGAAACAGAAAATATCGGCATTGATAAGATCATCCGGAATGTCCTGGCCGTTCCTTCGATCCGATATCTGATCCTTTGCGGGGAGGAATCCGACGGCCATTTCAGCGGAAACACCATTTCCTGCCTGATCCATCACGGAGTCGATGAACACCGGAGAGTGATCGGATCCAAAGGGCGAAAGCCAGTTCTGACGAATGTGACGATCGATGAAGTCAATGCCTTCCGAGCGCAGATCACTCTCATTGATCGGATCGGCTGCATCGATCCCGAGATCATCCTGGAGAAACTCAGGGAAGTCCATGAGCTTCACAGGATTCGCTCCGCTTCGGATGCAGCATCTGATTCCATCGACGATTCGATGAAGAACTCCTTCGAGAATCGTATGGAGAAGCCCATGGAGAAGCCCATGACTGAATCCTGGACGAAAGATCGGGAAGGCTCAACGGTCGGTTCATTGCAGCATAGGACACCGCCAGGATCGGTAAAGACTGTTTCTTCGACAGTTCCCACCGCTTCGACCGCTTCGACAGCTATGACCGCTATGACCGCTTCGACGGCACAGGTCGTTCAGGCTGCTGGGAAGGATCCGCACCGTGTGAAGCTGGATCCGGCCGGATACTTTGTCATTGTGCCAAAGCCTCAGGTCGGGAAAATTCTGGTGGAGCACTATGCCAATACCAATGAGTTCCTGCGGATGATCCGCGGGGACAATGCCAGGGACATCTACTGGACCATCATCGACCAGGGATGGGTCACCGAACTGAGTCATGCTGCTTATCTGGGCAAGGAGCTGACCAGAGCAGAGCTGTCCATGCAGCAGGGAACAAAGTACGTGCAGGATAAAGCGTGAGGAGAGGGGAGATTTTGACACATGATCACTTATAAGGACTGCAGCCAGGTTTCAATTTCGGACATCTTTCAGGCGTTCTCCATCGGATTTTCGGATTACGTCGTACCCCTGACCATGTCCCAGGATGAATTTGAACAACGATTCTTCGGACCGGAAGGCAATTCTCGAGAGGTCTCCTTTCTTGCGGATGATCAGGATCGCCCGGTGGGGCTAATCCTGGGCGGCATCCGAAACTGGGATGGCATGCTTACCATGCGCTGCGGCACGCTTTGCATCGCGCCAGACTACAGGGGAACAGGCGTTGCCCAGGCGCTGTATCGATACCACCTGGAGGCTGCGAAAGCTCAGGGCTGCAGGCAGCTTTTTCTGGAAGTGATCAAAGGCAATGATCGGGCAATTCGATTCTATAAGACCTTAGGCTATGAGCCGGTGTATGACCTGAAGTACTTCGGAGCGGAGGTTAAGACCTTACAGCGGCAAGTAACCTCAGACTGGCCGGTCACGAGCACGACCTATGAAGCCATTGTTAACCTGAGAAGAAGCCTGCCCGATCTGCATATCAACTGGCAGAGTGATGTAGAAAGTTATGCCGAACAGGAGGGACACCAGTTTTTAAGCGTTCAGGCAGGGGAAACCATGGTGGGGGCACTGGCCATGAGCCCCGCCGGAAAAATCAATTTTCTCTGGGTCAGCCCACAGCATCGGCATCAAGGCATCGCCACTTCGCTGATTCTGTCCGGCGCAGAGAATCTGAAGCTGGATAAGGTCAATCTCTGCTTTCCCAGCAATGCCCTGGTGGAAGGTTTTGTCAGACACTCCTTGTTTGTCAAAGCGGAGGTGGAACAGCATGAGATGTACCATTTGACTACCTTAACCACATAATAAGAGACAAAGCGTATGGTTCGCTGCGGACGGTGTTCGAATGGGACATCGTTTTTTTCTTTTTTGGAAAGGGAGTTGTTCGAGGAGGGACAGACCAGAATTCTGGGTTTGCTCCACGGATTGAACAATTCGGTTGAGAAATATCGGTGCGAAACTGCAATTTCGGTCGGAAGGGATTTCTGAGGGGCTTGTGGACAGTGGATGAAAGAGAAGTTTTTTATCGGTATATCAACAATAATGGTAAAAGGGAAACAGGAAATGACGGTATTTTATTAGTTTGAAAATGTTACCGCTTTCTTATTGACAACGGGAAAGACGGTAAATTAATATGATGGTAACGGTTTACTTAATCGATTAAGGAAGGAGGTGGAGCGGACAGCATGTCAGTCACATTGAAAGACATCGCACAGATCGCCGGCGTATCGACGGCAACGGTTTCCAAAGTGATCAGCGGAAAGCATCAGGACATCGGGGAAAAGACCATCGAAAAAATTCGCAAGATTGCCCGGGAACTGGACTATCGGCCCAATTCACTGGCCCGGAGCATGAAGACCAAGGTCACGCGGACCATTGGCCTCATCATTCCGGATGTACGAAACCCCTTCTTTACGGATCTGGCCCGGGGGGCAGAGGACAGTGCCCATGAACGGGGCTACAGTCTGCTGTTTTGCAACTCGGACGACGATCTCAATAAAGAGATGGAATACATTGACACCCTGACCCAGAAACAGGTGGACGGCATCGCCTTGGCGGCCTCCGTCAAGCGCAACCGGAAGCTGGAAGAAGGCTTTCGAATCTCCGTGCCCATTGTCACGCTGGACCGTGATGTTTATTTCCCCGGCGTGCGGGGCCACATTCACTCGGACAACGAATCCGGCGCCTACGACGCGGTGAAGTACCTGATCAGCCTGGGCCACCGCCGCATCCTGTTCCTGTCGGGCGACCTCACCATCCGCGTCTCCAAAGAACGTCTGGAAGGCTATCGCCGGGCGCTGACCGAAGCCGGCATTGAATACGATGAGAACCTGCTCCTGGGCGGCCCCTTCAGCTTTGAATACGGCTATGAAGCCATGCGCACCTGGGAGATGGATCCCGAAGTCACCGCCATCTTCTGCGGCAATGATCTCATTGCCCTGGGCGCCATCAAGGCGCTGAAGGAGCGCCGGATCAAAGTCCCGCAGGACATCAGCGTCATGGGCTTTGACGACATCTACCTGGCCAGCATCAATACCCCCGGCCTGACGACCATCCGCCAGCCCAGCTATGAACTGGGTTATGCCACCGTCCGCCGCCTCATCGATGTCATCGAAGGCGTGGACCACAGTGACTCCACCATGGTGATCAAACTCGAACTGATCCCCAGGGAAAGCACCGCCAAGCCAAAGAAGAAAGCAGCCCTCGGCTGATTCGATATTACAACTTGAAGGAGATAGGGATGAACAGGATACCCGTAATCATTGATACGGATCCGGGACACGATGATGCCATCGCTCTGATGATGGCCCTGGCCAGCAAGGAGCTGGATATCAGGGGAATCACCATCGTTGCCGGAAACAACACCATTGAGAATAACACCAATAACGCACTGCGATTGCTCGAACACTTCGGACGTGACATCAAAGTCTACCGGGGAGCCGGCCGGCCGCTGGTTCAGATCCAGGAACTGCCCGAGGACATCCACGGCAAATCCGGTATGGACGGCACCAGTCTGCCAGACCTGTGCCAGGGCAAACCGGAAGCCATCAACGCCGTCCAGTTCATGGAAAATGAACTCAAGGCAACCACCGAGCGCATCAAGATCATTGCCATCGGCCCGCTGACCAATATCGCGACCCTCCTGGCCGCGGCCCCGGAAGTGCGCGACCGCATCGACGAGATCGTCATCATGGGCGGAGCGGCCCTGGGCGGAAACAAAACCCCGACCTCCGAGTTCAACATCTGGCAGGATCCCGAAGCCGCCCACATCGTCTTCTCCTCCGGCATACCGCTCACCATGTGCGGTCTGGACGTCACCTACAAGTCCAGCCTGACCGAAGCGGACGTCGCCCGGATCAAGGCCATCGGCAACAAAGCCTCCACCCTGACCGGCGAGATCCTTGACTTCTACGGACATGCCATTGCCCTGCGCGGCAATCAGGGAATCGCCGTCCACGACGCCGTGGCCGTCGCCAAGATTCTGCGCCCCGAGCTGTTTACCTCCGCTCTCTACAACGTCGTCATCGACCTGGACGGACGATACACCAGAGGCTGCACCGTCACCGATCTGGATGACGTCACCAAAGCCCATAAGAACGTGGAAGTGGTCCTCGATGTGGACCGGTCCGCCTTCGTTGACTATATGGTCGAAGCCTTGACCGCGCTGACCGAGGAGGTGAAGCCCCATGCCTAAGATTCCAATCATCATTGACTGCGACCCCGGTGTGGACGACGCCTACGCGATCATGCTGGCTCACAGCTTCCCCGGCTTCGACATCCGGGCCATCACCCCGGTAGCCGGCAACGTCGAATACCAGCACACCACCCGCAACGCCCTGGACCTGGCCGACATGCTGGGCATTGAAACCCGCGTCGCCAAAGGGGCAGACCGCCCGCTGATCATCGAACTGCAGACCGCAGGGGAGATCCATGGCGGCAACGGCATGGCCGGCTACACGCTGCCCATGGCCAAACGGGACTACGATCCCATGAAAGCCTGGGACGTCATGTACGAAGAAGCTAAGAAATTCCCCGGCGAACTCGAAATCATCGCCGTCGGACCCCTGACCAACGTCGCCATCGCCATCATGAAATACTCCGATCTCAAAGACTACGTCAAGCGCATCGTCATCATGGGCGGCTCCGCCACCGTCGGCAACCACTCCCAGTACGGCGAATTCAACATCTGGGTTGATCCCCACGCCGCCGAAATCGTCTTCCATTCCGGCATCCCCGTGACCATGTTCGGACTCAACGCAACCCGCCAGTCCGCTCTGACCTCCGAGGAAATGTATGAGATGGAACAGCCCGACACCTCCGTGCGCGGTCTCATCGCCGGCATCAACCACTACGTGTTCGGCCTGCGCGACGGCAAGGACTGGGGCGGCACCATCACCCTGCATGATGCCATCACCGTCGCCTACCTCATGGACGAATCCTTTGCCCAGACCAAACCGGCCTATGTGACCTGCGAGTACACCGGCAAAAACACCTACGGCCAGACCGTCTGTGATTTCAAAGGCTTGTGCGGCAAAGCCCCCAACGTGGAGGTTGCCATGGTCACCAACCGGGATCTGTTCAAGCAGATGCTGGCGTCCATGCTCGAGTTCTACAAGAACTGATCTGAAAATACCTGATCTGAAAATACCTGATCTGTCATCCGTAAGCGGCAGCAGGAGGGAACTCCAGCACCCGAACATAAGTTGAACTCCGGATCCATTGAAAGATGAGCTCCGGATCAGCCAAAGACGAAACCAAAGTTGAACCAAAGACGAAACCAAAGTTGAACCAAAACCAATCAAAGATGACCCTCAGAACAACTCAAACAACCAAAGACGAAACCTTAGTCAACTCCAAGAACCCAAGATGAACCTGAGACAACTCCAAGAACCCAAGATGACCCTTCAGGACAACCCAAAGACAAAATTCTTCAAAGCCAAAGACAAAAGATTCAATCAAAAAAATCTGTAGAAAACAGGGAGAGAACAAAATGAAGAAGAAACTCATGTCCATCCTGACCACCTCCGTCCTGGCAATCGGCCTCGTAGCCGGATGCACTCCGACCACACCGACCACCACAGCCGGCGGAACCACCCCCGGAACCACTGCTGCCGGAACCACCACAGCCGGAACTTCAGCTGAAACAACGCCTGCCACCACCACGGCATCCGGCGAAAAGCTTAAGGTAACCCTGATTGTCGGCGGTAACCTGGGCGACAAGTCCTTCAATGACTCTGCCTGGGCCGGACTGAAGAAAGCCGAAGCCGAGCTGGGCACCGAAGTGAAGGTCATCGAGCTGGGCGGCGACCCGTCCAAGCAGGAACCCACCGTTCGCGACGTCGCCGATGACGGTACCGACATCATCATGGTTGCTTCCGGCGGACTCATCGAAGCCGTTCAGCTGGTTGCTCCGGAATATCCCGATGTCAAATTCGTTTCCTTCGACGTCAGCCCGTCTTACGCTGTAGAAAACGACAACCTGTACGGCATCATCTTCAAGCAGAATGAAGCCGACTTCCTGGCTGGCGCCATTGCCGGCAAAATGTCCAAATCCGGCGTCATCGGATTTGTCGGCGGACAGGAAAACCCCATCATCAACGACTTCCTCGTAGGCTACATCGACGGAGCTAAGCAGGCGAACCCTGCCATCAAAGTGGCCGTTTCCTTCGTAGGAAACTGGACTGACTCCGCCAAGGGCAAGGAAATGTCCTTCGCGCAGGTTCTCCTGGGTGCGGATGTCCTCCACGGCGTAGCCGGCGGAGCCGGACTGGGCGTCATCGAAGCCGCTGCGGAAAAGAAACTGTGGGCCATCGGCGTTGACTCCGACCAGACCCTGATGTTTGAAGGCGATTCCGCCAAGGCCAATGCCATTGTGACCTCCGCGCTGAAGAACGTCGGCGACACCCTCTACCTCGTGATCAAGAAGCACCAGGAAGGCTCCCTGAACTGGGGCAAGCTGGAATCCTTCGGTATCAAGGAAGGCGCTGTCGGCCTGGCCAGAAATGACAACTACAAGAAGAATGTTCCGGCTGAGGTTCAGACCTGGGTCGATGAACTGGAAAACAAGGTCAAGAACGGCGAGTACACCGTACCGAGCGCCTTCACCATGACCAACGAACAATTTGTCGAACTGAAGAACAGCATCAAGCCATAATCTGGCTGCTTGGAACTCAGGGAGCCGCTGATGGCTCCCTGAATCTTTGAAAAAACTTCGCCATACACTTAGCAGGAGGTGCTATTTTGCCACAGGAAATGATCCTCATGAAAAACATTACCAAAGTCTATCCCAATGGCTTTGTCGCCAACAAGGACATCACGCTGTCCGTTGAAAAGGGCGAGATCCATGGGCTGGTTGGTGAGAACGGTGCAGGGAAAACCACCCTCATGAAGATCCTGTTTGGAATTGAAAATCAGGAAGAGGGCCAGATCTTCATCAAAGGCCAGGAAGTCAAGATCAAGGACCCGCTGCATGCCATCGCCCTGGGCGTCGGCATGGTCCACCAGCACTTCATGCTGGTTCCGTCACTGACCGTGGCCGAAAACATCGTACTGGGCATGGAGCCCAAAAAAGGCATTCGATTTGACATGAAAAAAGCCGTGGACATGACCCGCGAGGTCTCCACGAAATATAACCTGGGCGTGGATCCGATGGATCTGGTCGAGGACATCTCTGTCGGCCAGAAACAGAAGGTGGAGATCTTAAAGGCCCTGATCCGGGGCGCTGAAGTGCTCATTCTGGATGAGCCCACCGCCGTACTGACCCCCCAGGAGACCGAAGAGCTCTTCGTCGAGCTCAAGAAGCTGCGCGACGACGGCTACACCATCGTCTTCATCTCCCATAAGCTCAACGAAGTCAAGGAGATCTGCGACCGCGTCACCGTGCTGCGCAACGGCCGCATGATCGGCAAGAAGCACATCGATGAAGTCTCCGAGCAGGACATTTCCCGCATGATGGTGGGCCGCGACGTCATCTTAAACATCGAGAAGGACAAGGCTCAGCCCAAGAAAGTCGTGGCCAGCATTGAGCACCTCTACCTGAAGAACTCTGACGGCAAGGACGTCATCAAGGACGTCAGCTTTACCATCCGTCAGGGCGAGATCGTCGGCATCGTCGGCGTCGAGGGCAACGGCCAGAATGAAGTGACCCAGGTCATGACCGGCCTTATGACCGGCTACGGCGGAGAAGTTATCATCGACGGCAAAAACATCCGGGGACTGTCCATCCGCCAGATCCGCGAAGCGGGCATCTCCCACATCTCCGAAGACCGCATGACCTTCGGCGCGGCCGCCAACGCCAGCGTCAAGGACAACCTGATCTCGGACCGCTACTACAAGAAAGAATTCAACCGGGGACTGCTCAACCACAAGAAAATCGAAGAGCTCTCCGCCGGCCTGATCAAGGACTACAAGATCAAGTGCGACAACCAGGATCAGCCGGTGCGCATGCTCTCCGGCGGCAACATCCAGAAGGTCATCGTGGCCCGGGAATTCACCGCCAACATGAAAGTCATCGTCGCCAACCAGCCGACCCGCGGCATCGACGTCGGCGCCACCGAGTTCATCCGGCGCAAGCTCATTGAGATCGCCCGGGAACAGAACGTCGGCGTGCTCCTGGTGTCCGCGGACCTCAACGAGGCCCTGGAAACCAGCGACAGCATCATCGTCATGCACAACGGCGAAATCGTCGCCTACTTTGAGGATGCCTCGCAGATTACCGAATTCACCCTGGGTGAATACATGCTGGGCATCAACAAACAGACTCCGGAAGAATTGAGGAGGGCAGTCTATGAACACCAAACAAATTGAGCGCAGATATGATCTGCTGCGGACCCTCATCGCCATCGGCATCGCCCTGGTGCTGGCCCTTCTGGTCATCGCTTCCATCAGTGATGCCCCCTTTGAGGCGATGAAGAACTTTCTGATCGGTCCGCTCTCATCCTTCCGGCGCTTTGCCAACGTCATCGAACTCATGATCCCCATCACCTTTACGGCGCTGGGCATCTGCATCCTGTTCCAGGCCGCCCAGTTCAACCTGATCGGGGAAGGGGTCTTCTACTTCTCCGGCGCCTTTGCCGCCTGGCTGTCCCTGAACATTTCCATGCCCACCGGCCTGCATGCCGCTGTGGTCATCATCCTGTCCGCTCTGGTCGGCGGTGTCATCGCCCTGATCCCGGCCGTGCTCAAGGTCAAGTGGAAGGCCAGTGAAGTCGTCTCCTCCATCATGATGAACTATGTCCTGTATTTTGCCGGCATGTACGTCCTGATGTATCATATGAAAGACATGGCTTCCGGCTTCAACGCCTCGTATCTCATCCCCAAGACGGCCAAGCTCCCGGTTCTGATCTCCAAGACCCGGATCCATGCCGGTCTCCTCCTGGTCGTCGTTATGATCGTTCTGGTCTACCTGTTCCTCTACAAGAGCAAATGGGGCTATGAACTGCGCATGACCGGTGAAAACCAGAACTTCGCCAAATACTCCGGCATCAAGGTCAACCGCGTCATTCTCCTGGCGAGTCTGTTGGGCGGAATCCTGGCCGGCATGGGCGGCGCCACCGAGATCCTCGGCATGTACACCCGCTTTCAGTGGGAAAAGCAGCCCGGCTACGGCTGGGACGGCATGCTGGTCGCCATCCTGGCCAAAAAGAACCCGGCCCTGGTACCCTTTGCCGCGTTCTTCCTGGCGTACCTGCGCATCGGCGCCGACGTCATCTCCCGGACCTCGGACATTCCCGTGGAATTCGTCCAGGTCATCCAGGCCATCGTCATCATGTTCATCGCCGCCGAGATGTTCCTCTCCGGCATGAAGCACCGCGCCATCACCAAGGCATCCCGCAAAGAACTGGAACTGAAGGAGGGCAAATAGCATGGATCTGAATCTGACTACCATCGCCAGCATCCTGTATTCCATCATCCGCGTCTCCACGCCCATCATCTTTGCCGCCATGGCCGCCCTGGTCTCGCGCAAAGCCGGCCTGACCAACATGGCCGTGGAAGGTATCATGCTTATCTCCGCCCTTACCGGCGTTGTCGTATCCGCTGCCACCGGCAGCCTCGTGCTGGGCATTCTGATTGCCCTGTTAGCCGGTGTCCTGTTCGCGTTCTTCATCGCGTATCTGTCGCTGCGGCTCAAGGCCGACATGGTCCTGACCTGCATCGCGGCCAACCTCCTGGCATCGGGACTCACCATCGTGGTCATGTTCCTCGCCTCCGGCGACAAGGGAACTTCTTCGAACCTGAAGAGCCTGGTGGTGCCCGAACTGCAAATCCCGCTGCTGTCCTCGATCCCGTTCCTCGGAGCGGTCTTCTCCAACCACAATGCCATGACTTACCTCGCGTTCCTGACCGTCTTCCTCGTCAATTTCTTCATTTTCAAGACGCCCCAGGGACTGCGCATCCGGTCCGTCGGAGAAAATCCCAATGCCTCCGAATCCGTCGGCATCGACGTGGAACGCATCCAGATCAGCTCCTTCGTCATCAGCGGCTTCATCGGCGCCCTGGGCGGCATCTACATGTCCATGGGCTATGTTTCCTGGTTTGCCCGCGACATGGTGGCCGGCCGCGGCTTCATCGGTCTGTCAGCCATGAACCTGGGCAACGGCTCCCCCCTGGGCAGCCTCCTGGCCTCCGTCATTTTCGGAAGCGCCGACGTGGCGGCCAACTCCCTCCAGGCCTTGAAGATTCCCGCCGAGTTTGTTCAAATGATCCCCTACGTCTCCACCATCGTGGGACTGGTGATCTTCTCCATCATCCGGGAACGGAATGTCAAAAAGAAAAAGAAAGTGGAAGCATAATCCCGCGATCCGGTGAACCGCCGATCCGAAAGGAGGAGGGAAGATGATCCGAAAAGAACCATCCGACGTAATCCTGAAGAAATCGATCCTGATCAGCTTCTCCACGGTGCTGATTGCCCTGGGCATTACCTTGTTTCTGCAAAGCCGCCTGGGCTCAGACCCCATCACCGTCTGGATTGACGGCCTGCGCCTGTCGCTGGCGCTCCCCATGGGTACCGCTTCGCTGTACAATAACCTGGTCATGCTGGCCCTGGCCATCCTGTTTGCTCGCAAGTACATCCACATCGGCACCGTCATCGGCGCCGTTGTGACCGGACCCCTGATGAATCTGTTCGATCCCGTCATCCTTAAGATCTTCGGTGCCGACCCCCGCCTGGGCACCCGCATCGGCATGATGCTCCTGGGGCAGGTGGTCCTGTGCTATGCCATTGCCCTGAACCTGTCGGTGAAGTTTGGCTTTGGCACCGTGGATTCCCTGCTGGTTCGGCTGTGCGAAAAATTCCGGCTCAAGTACAAGGTGATCAAGATGCTGTCCGACCTGATCTATACCATCGCCGGCATCCTGCTGGGCGGCGTGTTCGGGTTCGGCTCCGTCATCTCGGTACTCACCGGCGGACCGCTGATCGCCTGGTTTATGGAAAAGTTCACCGAACCCATGGCCCATCAACTGCATTTGAACGAAAACCCGATACGCGAGGAGTGAAAGAATGAAAATCTGCTGCTTCGGTTCTTTGAATATCGATATGGTTTTCTCGGTTCACGAATTCGTGCAACCTAAGGAAACCATCCAGTCAAAGGGCCTTACCCTGTACCCCGGCGGCAAAGGCCTGAATCAGGCCATGGCCATCATGAAATCCGGGGCCACCGTACTCATGGCCGGATCGGTCGGACCCGACGGTGCCATGCTCCTGGAAGTCTGCGATGAGAACGGCCTGGACCGAAGCCTTGTCCGCACCCTGGACATCGGAACCGGCACCGCCGTCATCCAGGTCAACGACACCGGCGAAAACTGCATCATCCTCTACGATGGTGCCAACAAGCAAAATGACACCCCCTTCATCGATACGGTACTCGATCAGCTCCACCGCGGCGACTTCCTGGTCCTCCAGAACGAAGTCAACAACCTCGGCTACCTGATCACCCGGGCCCACGAGAAAGGCATCAAAATCTTCCTCAATCCGTCACCCATTGATGAAACCATCAAGAACCTGCCCCTGAACCTGTGCGATTATCTCATCGTCAATGAAGTGGAAGGACAGCTCCTCTCCGGCGAGACCGCACCCGATGCGATCCTCACCGCCATGAGCAGCCGGTATCCCAATTCCAACATCATCCTGACCTTGGGCGCGGACGGCGTGCACTACACGTCCCCTGTGGAAGGTTCCGGCCACCAGCGTGCCTTCCGGGTCAAAGCCGTGGACACCACCGGCGCCGGCGATGCCTTCACCGGCTACTTCATCGGCATGACCGCCAAATACAAAGGCATGCCTGAATCCATCGCCGTCGCCCAGAAAGCGGCCGCCATCTCCGTCACCCGCAAAGGCGCCGCCGTCTCCATCCCATACCTGGATGAAGTCATGGCAGCCTCCATGGACTAGCGGTCAACCCACAGCGACAAACGGTCCATCACAGGAACAGATCCCGCTTAAACCGACATCAACGGAACCGACATGAATGATACTGACAGCAAGCCCTGGAAACAGACTGCTTGAACGGGCAGCGGGCATGAACCCCATGACCCGCCTCCCAACGGGACAAAGGGAACAGGCCGCTGCCGCAAGGACAGCGGCCTGTTCCCGTATAAGAACCACGAACGACCAGGAGCGATGACCCCAGTGCCATAAGACCTCGGCCTCATAAACTGGGAAGAGCGATGCATAACAGAACAAGAACAAGCCATATGTTCCAACGAGCCAAGAGGCATCAGAACATCTGATCCACAAGGAAGCGAATGCCGCAATAGAGGAATCAGAGCAGTACATCAGGAATAACCGGAAGGGGAGGAGGAAGAGCATTGAAAGACATACAAGATAGGGAAGACGTGAATGAAATGAAAGACAGACAAAATTTGAATGACATGAAAGACAGGAAAGACATCCAAAGCAGGGAAGACAACCTAAGCAGGGAAGAACTCAAAAGCGGAGAAAATAAAAAGAACCATAAAGAGGAGATGGAAAAGATCATCGATTCGATCCGGGAGGAGCTTCTGGCGCTGGGGCGGGATCTGTTTGAACACCCGGAACTGGGGTTCAAAGAATTCCGAACGAGAGATCAGGCGGCATCGTTCCTGGAGCGTCACGGCATGTCCTTGGAAACCGGACTGTCCATGACCGGCTTTCGCTGTACGCTGGGGCAGGGGGAGGGGCCGCACATCGCGTTAATCGCGGAACTGGATGCCATTCCCACTCCGGGGCATCGCTGCGCCAGTACGGATCAGGGGGCCGCTCATGCCTGTGCTCACTCCAATCAGCTGACGATCATGCTGGGGGTGATGAAAGCCATTCATGACTCCGGCGTCCTGGCGGGAACGGGCTGCCGCGTCAGCCTCATCGGTACTCCGGCGGAGGAGTTCACCGACTTTGCCTTCCGCCGCAGCCTCATGGAACAGGGCCTCATCCGCCACATGTCCGGCAAGCAGGATATGATCCGCTGCGGCGTGTTCGACGACATCGATCTGGCCATTTCCTGCCATACCATGGGCGGGGTGCCGGACCGGGCCGGAGACATCAATTCCTCCCTCAATGGCTTCCTGTCCAAGCAGATCACTTATACCGGCCAGGCCGCCCACGCCGGCGCCACCCCGCATCTGGGGGTAAATGCCCTTCAGGCGGCCAACATCGGGCTGATGGCCGTCAATGCCCAGCGCGAGACCTTCCGGGAAGACGACATGATCCGGGTGCACGGCATCATCACTGAAGGCGGCCAGACCGTCAATTCCGTCCCCGAACGGGTTCGCCTGGATTACTACGTCCGGGGCCGCACCCTGGAAGCCATGGCCGATGCCAGCCGCAAGGTCAACCGCTCCTTTGAGGCCGGAGCCCATGCCATGGGCGCTCAGGTCCTCATCACAGACACCCCGGGATACCTGCCCCTGGCTCAGTGCCGTGATCTCTCCGCCGTGCTGCGCGGCAATCTGACGCGCTTCATCGGGGAAGATGCCATCATCGACGGCCAGCGCTCCTTTGCCTCCGGCGACATCGGCGACCTGGGCGCACTGATGCCCGTCATCCAGTTCGGGTTCGGCGGCTTTTCCGGCAACGTCCATGGACCTAATTTTGAGATCGCCGATGAAGAAATGGCCTACCTCATTCCCGCCAAAGCCGTCACCGGCACCATTGTTGATCTGGTGATGAAACAAGGTACTCTGGCCCGAACCATTTTGGAGAAGAATCCGCCCCGCCTGACCCGGGAGCAGTATCTGGCCGACTGGCTGGGCATCGCAGCGGACGCAGAGACCGCTTCAGCGGAAGCCGATCCCGCTTCAGCGGAAGCAACACAGGCATGCGAGGAGGCAGACGCATGAAGACCGGAATCAAAAACGGCTGGATCATCACCATGGATCCCCAACGGACTGTTTATGAGAACGGCTGGCTCCTCATCGAGGAGGGCCGCATTGCCGCCCTGGGGGCGGGGGAACCGTCGGAATGGGTCCGGGACGAGACCATCGACTGGATCGATGCCGGGGGCAGCCTGGTGCTGCCGGGGTTTGTCAACTGCCACACCCACATCTCCATGTCCCTGTTCCGCAGCCTGGGCGAGGACATGCCCGACCGGCTGCGCCGCTACATGTTCCCCCTGGAAGAAGAACTGCTGGATCCGGAAATGGTGGCAGCCGGTGCGCGGCTCAGCCTGCTGGAGCTGATCCAGGGCGGCGTCACCACCTTCTGTGACATGTACTACTTTGAAGAAGAGGTCGCCAAAGCCGTCCAGGCGGCCGGAGTCCGCGCCGTCCTGGGGCAGACCATTCTGGGCAAGCCGGCGCCGGACGCTCCGCAGCCCTACGGCGGCATCGACCGGGCCTGTCAGTTTGTCGAAGCCTGGCGCGGGGACTCTCTGATCACGCCAGCTTTTGCGCCCCATGCACCCTATACCTGCGATGAGGAGCACCTGCAGATCATCAATCAGCTGTCCGAATCCTATGGCGTTCCCGTAGTCATGCACCTGGCCGAAATGACCTTTGAGGTGGAGGAGTTTGCCCGGCGCTATGGCAAAAGCCCGGTGCAGCAGATGGAAGCCATTGGCCTTCTGACGGACCGGCTCATCGCCGCCCACCTGGTCTATGTGGACGAGGCCGATATCCGCGCCCTGGTCCGCCATGGCGTGGGCGGAGCCCATAACGTGGCCGCCAATGCCAAAAGCGGGCGCATCATTTCACCGGCGCCGGCCATGCATCAGGCCGGGCTCGCCCTGGGACTGGGCACCGACGGCCCCATGAGCGGAAACCACCAGGATATCCAAAGTCTTTTGAGCACCTATACCCGGACCCACAAGCAGAAGGCGCTGGACAACCGCCTCTGTCCGGCCGCCGAAGCTCTTGAACTGGCCACCATCGGCGGAGCCAGAGCCCTGAAGCTGGATCACCTCATCGGCTCCCTCGAAGCGGGCAAAGCGGCTGACCTGATCTTCCTGGACACCAAAGCGCCCAACATCCAGCCGATCTATGATCCATATTCCGCCATCGTCTATGCGGCTCACCCTCACAACATTACGCTGACCATGGTCAGCGGCCGCATCCTGATGCAGGACCGGAAGATGAAAACGCTGGATCAGGAACAGAACCTGGAACAGGTCCGGCAGGAGACCCGGCGCATTGCCCGGTTTGCCCGGGAGCTGGATGCGCGGGCCCGGAAATAAACCGGTCGGAAATGTGAAAAACTGTGCTGTATCATAGGAAAAATGCTCCTGAAGCATTGCGGCGCCTCATGAAATCCCATAAAATAAGGAAGAACCCCTGTCCATGCGGCCTGGATCCCGATCGGATCCCACGGTACGCCTGGACATTGGCTTCGGACTGAACGAACTGATGCATCAAAGGAGATTTCCATGAAGAAACGAACGCTGGCCCTTGCCCTGTTTTTCCTGATGATTTTCGCAGCCGCGCCGCCGGCATTTGCCGCCACCGTCTACACCGTTCACTCCCGGATCCCCGTCTATCTGGATTCCTATCAGGCAGCCCAGACGGCTGACCCGGCCGGAACCTATGAAGCCGGCACTTATTATCTCTACAAGACCTTCAACGGAATGGTCAATGTTTCCCGGGAGGAAGGTCAGCCCGGCGGCTGGATCAACCCGTCGGAGAATATCCGGACTTATGGATCCTATGTCACCACCTCTTCGGTGAATTTCCGGACTGGTCCGGGGACCGCCTATGCCGTGATCCAGAAGCTGGAACAGGGCGTGGAAGTGGAGCTGATTGCCAAAACCACCTCCACCTGGTACAAAGTCCGGTCTCAGGGCAAGATCGGATATCTCTCTGCCAAATACCTCAAGGCCATTGAGGTGGAAGTGCCTTCCCAGGACTATGTCACCATTGCCAGCGTCAATTTCCGCACCGGTCCGGGGTCGGGCTACGCGCTGATCAGCTACCTGTCATCAGGCACCCGGGTTCAGCTCCTGGGCTACGCCGGAGCAGACTGGCTCAAGATTTCTTATGGCGGACGTACCGGCTATGCCTTTGCCAGATATCTGGCCGAGGCGGGCAGTCCCGAAGATCCGGGGGATCCGACCCGGGAAGTCTCCATCGTGCCTTATGTGACCCGGACTACGGTCAATCTGCGGACTGGCCCGGCGTCGACCTACCCGCTGATCCGCAACCTGCCGGCGGGGACCACGCTGTCCTATATCGGCCTGGCCAAGGAAGGCTGGGCCCAGGTCCGCACCGCCGGCCGCACCGGCTATCTGACCCTGTCCTACATCACGCCGGTGCTGCTGCAGCAGCCCGCTGCCCGCCGCGCCGTGTTTGAAGGCGCCAAGCCTTATGTTCTGAACGCTCAGGGCGATGTCCGCAGCGGTCCCGGGACCGGCTTCAGCCGAATAGCCCGCCTCAATCCCGGCACGGCAGTAGGCGTTGTCTCCCTGGCGGATTCCTGGGCAAAGATTGTCTATGAAACGACAGCCGGACGGCAGACCGGGTACATGAATACAGCGTTTGTCTCGCCCCAGGCTCTCAGCACATCGGCCAGACCCCGCATCGGCATTGCCTGATCAACCTATCCCCTGAAGTACTATGTGGATGCTGTGACCCGGGCCGGGGGTGAAGCCGTCCTTCTGCCGAAAGTGACGACCCGGGCCCAGGCCAGAGCAGCCCTGGATTCGGTATCCGGCATCATTTTCCCCGGCGGCGCAGCGGTGGATTCCCGCTACTATTACGGGGCGTATTATGGCGACGGACAGGTACCGGGCAGCGAGAACAACGTGTCCGATTACCACCTGATGCGCGAAGCCATGAACCGGGATCTTCCCACCCTGGGCGTATGCCGCGGATTCCAGCTCATGAACGCGCTCTCCGGCGGATCCCTGACCAATCTGGTCACCACCGATTATGAACGATCCCTGATCCACCGCGATCCCAGCAAGAATGCTTTCTACTACCATGACATCGACATTGTGTCCGGTACCCGCCTTGCCAGTCTGGTAGGCGCCGGCCGCGACAACGTCAACTCCTACCACCGCTTCATCATCAAGACCCTGGGCCAGGACTTGAAAATCAGCGCCCGAAGCACCGACGGCGGCATCGAAGGCATCGAAGCCACCGATAAAACCTTCTTCCTGGGCATCGACGCCCATCCGGAACGCATGTACAGCGACGGCAACACCATCTATCACAGCCTGTTCGTTGAACTGGTGGAACAGTCCCGTTAGCGGGATTCGGCTGCCGGAATGGTCTTATGACGGAGTCCACGGGTCAAAGAACAGACTGCAGGCAGAGCGGACGGATGACAATCGGAGGTTGAAAGCGGGAACTCTGAACAGGCGGTGTGCAGCCAGATCTCCGGCTTCAGGCAAATCCGGTGAAGTCAATCAGACATTATGGCATCAAGTTACCCTGGAGTGATGACAGCAAGCCACTCCAATTTAAAAAGGCAAGCCACCCTGCAACCGCATCAGGGTGGCTTGCTCATGCCATCCGGCCGATGAGCGAAGTACATTCCCTTGATGAAATGAAGTGTGCTCTGGGGGATGCTGTGAAGTGTGCTCTGAGGGATGCTGTGAAGTGGATTTCGGGTAATGCAGGAAGATGATTCCGGGGGATGCAGGAAGTACATTCCGAGTGCTGCCAACGGAGCTGACTGGGTGTGGTATAATTAGAACAAGAGTTTGAAGCCAAGAAAAGAGGAATACCATGGAACCTTTAGCGTCACGCCTGCGTCCGTCGAACATCGATGAGGTCATCGGGCAGAAACATATTGTGGGGGAGGGGAAGATCCTGTCCTCCATGATCGGGAATAAAAAATTGCTCAACATGCTGTTCTACGGACCGCCGGGGACCGGCAAGACCACGATTGCCAGGCTTCTGGCGGATCTGACGGACCGCCAGTTCTTCATGCTCAACGCCTCCACGGATTCGCTCAAGGATGTGCGGGAAGTCCTGGATCAGCTCAATACCATGATGGGGTATCAGGGGATCATCCTGTACATCGATGAAATCCATATGTTCAACAAACGGAACCAGCAGGTACTGCTGGACTACATTGAGGACGGCCGCGTCATACTGATCGGATCCACGACGGAAAATCCGCATTTTGCGGTGTTCAAGGCGCTGGTGTCCCGCTGTCTGGTCATTGAGTTCAAGCCCCTGGATCCGGCGGACATCCTGAAAGGACTTGATCGCGGCATGGAGGTGCTGCGCCGGGAAAACAGCCTGAAGGAGTTCCGGGTGCCGAAAAAAGTCCTGGGCAACATCGCAGCGCAGAGCGATGGCGATATGAGAAAAGGCCTCAATGCCCTGGAGATGCTCTTTATCAGCCGGTACGGCGCGGGCTCCGAGGTGGTGGAAGTGACCGAAGCGGATGCCGAGGCGCTGCTGGGGCGCAAGATGCTCAACTATGACTCCGACGGGGACAGCCATTATGATCTGCTGTCTGCTTTCCATAAATCCGTGCGCGGATCCGATCCGGACGCAGCCATTGTCTACCTGGCCATGATGCTCAAGGGCGGGGACCTGCTGTCCGTGTCCCGCCGGCTGCTGTGCATTGCCAACGAAGACATTGGCCTGGCCTATCCCATGGCAATCCCCATCGTCAAGGCCGCGGTGGACACCGCGCTCCAGCTGGGCATGCCCGAGGCGCTGCTGCCACTGTCCAATGCCACCGTACTGCTTTGCACCGCACCGAAATCCAACAGTGCTCCCATGGCTTACTGGACCGCCGCCAAGGCCATTGAGCAGCAGAACATCGGAGAAATCCCGGCGGATATCCGGGATGGCCATTACAGCGGCGCTCAGTCCCTGGGACGGGCTCAGCACTATAAGTATCCTCACAGCTTTCCCGGTCACTGGGTCGCCCAGCAGTACATGCCGACGGGACTGACCGGCCAGACCTTCTACGAGTACGGGGACAACAAGATGGAGGACACCACCCGAAAATACTGGGAGGCGCTCAAGGCGGAAGTTCTGCGTCAGGAAAAAGACAGCAGGAAGAAATAGAACCCATCGATTGGGCAGCGGGGGTGGACCGATTGCCCTAAAGAACACAAAAAAATCAATTGAATCAAAAATACCCAGGGATCCGTTCGGACGGATTGCCTGGGTATTTTTGATCAGGAAAAACAGGGTTTTGGCCAGTGCCTTAACTTAGGATGCAGATGATAAACAGATGATGTTCAGCATGGATACAGAAAAAAGACGAATAGGGCACTTTAACATGAAGATAGAAAAACCATTGGGATAACATAATAACTTGATGTGGATCAACTTGTGATGAAAACTGAAAAATCAAGTGTTATTTACAACTTCTCAATTATTGTGAATTATTTAATTGGAGGCGACATTTTTGGGAAGGAGTGACCTTATTATGAAAAAAATACAACTAAATTCATAACTTATCAATTTTTGGGAAAACGATTGTATTCGGATTGTGGGCATTCTATAATAATACTTGTAAATTCGTAAACGATTAAGTTTGCGGATAACCTAATCATATGGGGGTATTGTTATGGATTATTTAAGCAAAGCGAACAGCATGTACCTTTGGCTCGCTGTAAGCCCGGTCGTTTTGATCGTAGCCCTGCAGGCCATCATTTTCGTGCGCAAGGCTCTGGACAGCGCCAAGTACGCGGACCTCTCCCACGATGAAGCCATGAAGGCGTTCCGGGTTGGCGCAACGTCAGCCATCGGACCGGCTCTCGGCGTATTCGTCGTAATGCTCGGCCTCATGGCAGCCATCGGCGGACCGCTGGCCTGGCAGCGTCTGGCCATCATCGGTGCCGCTCCGACAGAACTGGCAGCCGCCAACATGGCAGCTCAGGCTCAGGGCGTATCACTGGGTGGAGAAGGCTACGGACTCCTCAACTTTGCCAATGCAACCTGGGTTATGGCCCTGAACGGCAGCGCCTGGCTTTTGACCACCGCTCTATTCTCAGACAAGCTGGAAAAGATCACTCATAAAGTATCCGGCGGCGATGCCAAGAAGATCGGTATCCTCGGAACCGGAGCGATGCTCGGAGCCATGGGATTCCTCGTCTCCAATGAAATCAACAAGGGACTCAAACCCGGTGCCGGCGGAATCATTGTGGCCGCAGTTGCCGCTTTCGTGTCCATGCTCGTCCTTGAGCGGATCGCTAAGAAAATCCCGAAACTGGTCGAATTCAATCTGGGCATCGCCATGGTCATCGGTATGATCGCGGCAGTTGCTTACAACCACATGTAGGAGGGGAAGAACATGGAAAACAAAGAAGCTTTATACGAGCAGCATTTTACAAAACAGATCATCAAGTGGGGTCGTCTGACGAACCTGATCGCCATCCCACTGTGCTTCATTCCTGCCGGCGTCATGGCTCTGGTGTTCGGAGCAATGCCTCCCGTCGCTGACATCTTAAAGGGCTGGGTCCTGATCGCATCCATCTATGGCATCTACGCCATCGTTGAACCCATTTCCTACTTCCCGGTACTGGGTCTGCCCGGAACCTACATGTCCTTCCTCGCGGGAAACATCGGAAACATGCGTGTACCATGTTCTGCCGTGGCTCAGGAAGCTGTCGGCGTTGAGCCAGGCAGCAAGCGGGCAGAGCTCGTTTCCACCCTGGGTATCGCCGGATCCATCATCACCAACCTGATCGTTGTGACCATCGCAGCTGTGGGCGGAGCCGCCATCATGAGCGTCATGCCTCCCATCGTGATCGAAGGCTTCAAGTATGTATCCACTGCCATCTTCGCCGCTGCCTTTGGCATGTATGCTGTCAAGAAACCGATTCTGGCCGTTTTTGCTCTGGCTCTTGGATTATTCCTGGTCGTCGTGGTCAAAGTTATTCCGGTCTACTTCATGATTCCGATCGTTGTCTTCAGTACGGTTGGTTTTGGATTCTTCCTCAACAGCCAGCAGGCGAAAAAAGCGTAACCATTACAGGATCTTCTCCCGGGTTACCCCCGGGAGAAGATCCTGATATTTTTTTTGACCATAAGGAGGTTTCAATGGACATCACAAGATTAATGGATGAAGTCAAAGACGAACTGATTCGTTGGAGACGGGATCTGCATCAGATTCCGGAACAGGGAAACGAACTGCCCCAGACGGTGGCATATGTCACTGGAGTCCTGGATTCACTGGGCATTGAGTACAAGACCAATGTCGGCGTGAATTCCTCAATCGTGGCCACCATCACCGGAACCGGAGCCGGCAACGGCAAAGTCATCGCCCTGCGCGCTGACATGGACGCTCTTCCGGTTGTGGAAGACACAGGTCTGCCCTTTGCTTCCACTAACGGCAGCATGCATGCCTGCGGCCATGACGGTCACACCTCAATCCTGCTGGCAACGATCAAAGTCCTGAATTCCATGAAGGATCAGTTCGGCGGAACCATCAAGTTCCTGTTCCAGCCGGGTGAAGAAGTCTCAGCCGGAGCCCGTCCGATGGTTGAAGGCGGCGTGCTCAAGAACCCCGACGTTGACTGCATCCTGGGTCTGCATATCGGTCATCTCAGCGATGACAGCAAACCAGGCACGTTCTCCTTCCGGCAGGGCCCCATGATGGCATCTCTGGACCGCTTTACCCTGAAAGTCAAGGGCAAAGGTTCACACGGCGCTTATCCGCACCAGTCCAAGGACACCATTGTCATCGCCAGCTACATCGTAACCGCTCTGCAGGAGATCATCTCCCGTGAAATCGAGCCGGCTGAGCCAGGCGTTGTTACCATCGGCAAATTCCATGCCGGAACCACCTACAATGTCATCCCCGGTGAAGTTGAAATCGAAGGAACCGCCCGCGCAGTGACCGCAGAAACCCGTGCTATGCTGGAAACCCGCATCGGTGAAATTGCAGAAAGCATTGCCAAAGCATTCCGCGGCAGTGTGGAATTCAAATACTTCCGCGGCGCTCCTCCGCTGATCAATGACAGCGAAATTACTGCCAAGGCCTATGAGTCCGCCAAGGAACTCTTCGGCGAAGACCGCGTACTCTACATGACCAAACCGGTCATGGGCGGAGAAGACTTTGCTGAATACCTGCAGGAAGTACCCGGAACCTTTATCTTCTTTGAAAACCCGATGGCCATTGACGGTGTCTGCTATCCCCACCACAACGCGAAGTTCGCGATTGATGAGGATCTGCTCCCCTCCGGTGTCGGCCTGTTTGTCAAAGCGGCTCTGGATCTGCTGAAATAGTCCAAAGCAAGGGTTGATTCATTGGCATTTGTTGTAATCACTGGAAAGTGATGCAGCTGCTGTTTGCTGATAATTCAAAGAAAAAGTGCTCTGGAATATCAAAAGATAAAAACAACCAACATTAACAAAAGACAAACTGCGGTCATCGCAGAATTCAATGGAAGTCCCCGGGAAATCTGAACCAGGTTTCCCGGGGACTTCCATCAGTTTTTGCTTTAAGAAATCATTAGACGACAGAAAAATTCAATTTGATAAACGGAGATGCTATTAATCGTGATGAATCATTTGAATTATTAAAGAAAGTGGGTGTTTGTAATGTAATTTATAAACATATTGATTTTATTAAAAGGATTACAAAAATAATCGATGAAATGATAACATATATTTAAATATAAATACATATGACAGGGGTGTTCTATGAGAAAAACTTTTCTGGTCCTTCTGGTCGGTCTGTTCCTGGTGACTGGCTGCAGCTCTTCCCTTGATTCCTCCACAGTTAACTCGGTAAATGTAGGCAGCAATCCGGACGGGTACCAGGGGGTGCCCAATCTGTCCATGAAAGTCCATGAATATACCTCCAAGTACAATGAGTTAATCCGAGCACAATTTCTCACAGAACAGAAAGTGGATCAGGTGGGGGACGACTACTATATCGGTTCGGCCAAAAAAGTACTGGAAGGGACTCTGCTAAACCCGTCGACAGCAGTCTACAATGAATCCAGAGTCCTCGAGAAGGATCCATACGGGCGAGCAATCATTCACCTGGATGTATCCGGGCAGAATGCCTTTGGCGGTTACGCCAGGAATGATTTTTACGTTTGCATTACCAAAATGGACAAGAAAGGGAATTTCGAATACTCCTCGACGTTCAGTCAAGTGAAGGAATATTCGAGTATTCCTGTGCTGAAAATCATGAATCAATTCGGACTCCATCCGATGGAATCCAAAATTGAGGGCGTGATGATACCGGATGGGACGATGATCGCGGATGAAACCATTCATCTGACAAAAACGCAGGACTTACTGATGTCGAGCTTTGTGAATGAGGATGTTGTCATCGGGATTTATTCTGACTCAGCCCTGGGAAATGTTTCCGCGGTTACCACCGGTGTTTCGAACTACAATCCAACCGGCGAGGAGTACCGAGAGACCAGCAATGGAGTGTTCCGTTCAGCGATCAGGACCCTGACTGGCATGACTGACAAGGAAGCTGGAAAGATCCTGGCCAGAATTCTGGAGAGCAAAGACCTGATTCCTTCTAACAATCCCGCCTTCTTCCAGGATCAGCTGCTGTACGAGATGAATAAAACACAAAACGGCCTGGAGCTGACCATCACAGCCATCAGCAAATCAGATTATAAAGCGGGCTTCTATTGGACGCCGAATACCACAGGAACGTTCCAGACTCGGCTGATTGACCGCTATCTCCAGGAAAAAGACTATGAGGGCACCATACTGCTGATGGACCGTCTGCTGCTGAATGATGACCGCAAATCTCAGGCTTTCTATGGGAAAGCGGAACAGCTGCTGGCATCAAACCAGCTGTCCGAAGCGGCCGAATACTTTGATAAGGTTGGTTCCTACCGTGATGCCCCTCAGCGGAAACTGGAAGTTTACTATAAAGCAGCCTTAGGGAAGCTCGAAGAAAAGGACTACGCGTCTGCCATCGATTTCTTTGGAAAAGCCATGTCCTATCAGGACAGTGCGGAGAAATTGAAAGAATCCAACTATTTGCTTGCCGTGCAGTACAAAGAGCTTAAGGACTATGAGAAGGCAATTCCGCATTTCCAAAATGCCGGAAATTATTCGGACGCAGCCGATCAGTTCCTGGAGTCAAATTATCTTTATGGCGAGCAGTTGCTGACTTCCGGCCTGGCTGATGAGGCAGCCGTTTATTTCAAGGCCGCAGCGGGTTATCAGGATGCTGCCGGAAAAATTCCGGAATATCATTACCTTCAAGGCAAGCAGAAGGCGGAAATTAAGGATTACCAGGGGGCCATTCTCCATTTTGAAACAGCGGGAGATTATCAGGACGCGAAGGATCACCTGATTCAGTGCAATTATCTTCTGGGGGTTGAACTGCTGGGGCAAGGCCAGGCCGATCAGGCAAGACCATATTTTGATCAGGCCGCGGGATACAAGGACGCAGACACGATCATCCTGGCATGGCATTATGACCTGGCATCGAAATCCCTCGAACAGAAAGAATATGAGTCAGCCCTGGAACAATTTTCGGAGGCAGGTGACTATTTGGACGCTCTCCAGAAAGTGCAGCAGTGTCAGTATGAAATCGGCAAACAGCAAATGGAACAGGGCAGAGTAGAAGAGGGAATAGAGACCCTTCTGCAATGCAAAGACTATAAAGATGCCAATGAGATCATTTTGAACCATTACTACACCAGGGGCCTGGCAAAATTTGACGACTATCTCGAAGCCCTGAATGGCGATTATTACGAAGCGGAAGAATTCGGTAAGGCAGCAATGACATGGTTTGATCAATGCGAGGGCTATAAGAATACCAATACGATCATACAGGCGATGGCCAGCCTGGAGCGATTCCGCATCGGATCCTTCGATATCGAAACAGGTGGGAGCAATACACTGACTCCCTTTGAGGCTGAACTCAAGGAGGGCAAAATTCATCTCTACATCGAACAATATTTCTACAGCAGCGCCACCACACCGCTGGAACTGACCTGTTCTCCGGATATGAGTGAGTTCCAGATCAAAATCTCCAAAATCTTCTCCAATCACTTAAGAGACTATGAGGCATTGAATCGGATGACCTTCCTGGTTGGCTTGTTTACCGAAAAGTTTGACAACCAGGAACTGTACGCCTATCTGGAAGATCCGGATCACTGGACAGCAACCGATCAGGGCGAAAAGCTTGACATCAAGTTTGATGGTTTCAAGCTCAACTTTCAGCATAAGGCCGTGGACAGCATGCACATCGACGCTTATATTACTGGAAAAAAGCTTGATTAATCTGCTTGCAGCATAAAACCAATGCCACCGGGGACTGATTTCAATTCATTGAAATCAGTCCCCGATTCGTTCGGTCAGGAAATATCTGCACCGTCGGACATCCCAGCTTAGACGAATCGAGTTTCCATCCTCCGAGTTTCCATCCTCCGTGTTTCCAGCATCCGGGTTTCCAATTTCTGTGTTTCGCCCCTCCCGGGTTCAATCACGGTTTGTTCAAAAATTAGCGGTAGAATAGAAGCATCAAAGAACAAGGAGGCCGGACATGGAACCCGTATATGTGGTCACCGGAGCGGCCGGTCATTTGGGCAATGTCGTGGTCAGAGAACTTCTGGCGAAGAAGCGGCGGGTCTGGCAGTTTCTTCTGGAAGGCGAGCAGAGCGTGGTCGAGGGTACCGAGCGGATCTTTTCCGGAGATGTCACAATCTGCTCCAGCCTGATTCCGCTGTTCGAAGCCCTGGCCCGGGAGCAGGCAGTAGTGATTCACTGCGCCGGCATTGTGTCGATCCGATCAGAGCACTCCGACAAACTGAAGGAAGTCAATGTGGGCGGTACCAGAAACATCGTGGATCTGTGCGTGGAATTCGGGGTTTCGCAGCTTATTTATGTCAGCTCGGTTCATGCCATCCCGGACTCTGTGGGGGGATCCATCATCCGGGAAATCACATCCTTTTCGCCCGATCAGGTGGTGGGCCAGTATGCCAAAACCAAGGCAGAAGCCTCCGCCTATGTACTGGCAGCAGCCTCCCGCGGACTGGCTGTCAAGGTCGTGCATCCTTCGGGAATCATCGGTCCCTATGATTATGGCCATGGCCACATGACCCAAATGGTTCTGGATTACTGTGCCCACCGCCTGATTGCCGGCATGAGCGGCGGCTATGATTTCGTGGATGTCCGCGATGTTGCCCGAGGCATCATCGCCTGTGCCGACCGGGGCCGGCCCGGAGAATGCTACATTCTGTCCAATCGTTATTTCGAAATCAGGGAGATCCTGAATCTGCTCAGTGAAATCACAGGCAAACAGAAGATCCGGTCCTATCTCCCCACCTGGTTTATCCGGCGAACCGCCCCGCTGGCGGAACTGTATTACCGTCTGCGCCATGAGTCCCCGCTGTTCACGAGCTATTCAATAGAGACTCTCACGGCGGACAATCACTATTCCCATGACAAAGCCGCCATGGAACTCGGCTTCCAGACCAGAGACATGCGGCAGACGCTTTATGACACCTGGCAGTGGCTGGCAGCGCAGGGGCGAATCAAGCGCTAATCAGGTAGAGACTATAGGCGAAGCTGTCCGACTCGTTTGGTATTATGAAAGCAGAAATCCAGATCAATCCAGATCAATCCAGATCAATAACGAAAGGGAAGGGAAATCATGCCGTTACAAATCAAATTTGGAGACATAACAAAACAGGATGTCGATGCCATCGTCAACGCGGCGAACAACTCCCTGCTGGGCGGCGGCGGAGTGGATGGAGCGATTCATCGGGCAGCCGGCCCGGAACTTCTCGCGGAATGCCGCACCCTGGGAGGCTGTCCGACTGGCGAAGCGAAAATCACCGGCGGATACCGGCTCAAAGCACGTCATGTCATCCATACCGTGGGGCCCGTCTGGCAGGGGGGCTGGAAAGGGGAGGAACTGCTCCTGCGCTCGGCCTACCGCCGGTCACTGGAACTGGCCCGGGACAACGGACTGGAGTCCGTTGCCTTTCCCCTGATTTCCTCAGGCATTTACGGGTACCCCAAAGCCGAAGTCCTGAAAGTGGCGATATCGGAAATCACAAACTTCCTGGAAGAGACGGACCTGGCCGTAGATCTGATCATCTATGATCGGGAGAGCTTTCAGCTGTCTCCGGATCTGGTGGAGGACATCAGCTCCTATCTGGAAGATCAGTTTGAGGACCAGCTGGCAGAAGCTGCCCAAATCGTGGAACATCCGGAGGATGCAGCCCGCAAGCTGCGCCGACGCTCCCTGCAGGAGAGAAATCTGGAGGACCCGGTTTCATTGCTTACCCTGGATCGGGTGGAGCAGAGCCGGCCGCCGGAAGGACCGAACGGCCAAAGGGAACACTATGAGGTTCCACGCCGCAAGGCGGAAACCCTGGAGGACTACCTGAACCGTCCCTGGGAAAGCTTTTCCGAACGACTGCTGCGCCTGATCGATGACCGGGGAATCAGCGACGTACTGGCATACAAACGAGCCAACCTGGATCGCAAGCTGTTCTCCAAGATTCGCAGCAATCCCAACTATCAGCCCAGCAAAGCCACCGTGCTGGCCTTTGCGATTTCTCTGAAGCTGTCGCTGGAGGAAACCCGGGAACTGCTTCGCACCGCCGGCTATGCCCTGTCTCCGGCCAGCCGGTCGGATCTGATCGTGGAGTACTTTATTCGCAGTGAAATCTACGACATTCACGAAATCAACCAGGCACTGTTCTACTTTGGGCAGGCCCTGCTGGGCGCCTGATTCCAGGGTTAACATTGCAGAAGCTTTTAATTGATGCGATGTGGCTGGCATTCATTGGAGTCCGATCCAGCTGGCCATTTTGAACTCTTGTCAACTCCAATTCAGACCGGGAGGTGCTCCATGACCTGCAGTGTGATCGTCCCCATCCGAAACAGCGAATCGTTTCTGAACCGATGCCTCAACAGCATTCTGCGACAGACCTGGACTGACTGGGAACTCCTGTTGATTGATGATGCCTCATCTGACCGAAGCCTGGAGATCTGCTTCAACTATGCCGAATTTGACCCGCGGATCCGGGTGCTGACGCTGGATGGCCGGGGGCCAGGTGCTGCCCGCAACGCAGGCCTTGAGGCCATGCGCGGGGACACCGTGTGCTTTGTGGATTCGGATGACTGGATCGAACCCGACATGCTGGAAGTAATGTGGAACGCACTTCAGCGAACCGGGAGCAATGCCGCGCTGTGCGGCTACCAAAAGGAGTATCCGGATCATGTCAAAACCATGGAGATCCCCTGGCCCGAAGCGGAGCTGAATCAGGTCCAGATCCAGAATGAGGTGATTCCGGCTCTCCTGGGTCCGGATCATCTGATGGGAACACCCACCGTCTTTATGGGCAGCGTCTGGCGGCTGATGATCCAAACCGAGGAGATCACCCGACGCAGGCTGCGGTTTCCGGAGGATCTGCACATCATGGAAGATCTGCTGTTTACCATGACCTTATTCCTTCCACTACCGAAGCTGGCATTGGTTCATCAGCCGCTTTACCATTACCTGATCCATCCTCAATCACTGGTTCACCGCCATGAAAGCCATCTGTATGAAGTGCGCAAGGCAGTCCAGCACCGGCTGGAAGAAGTGCTGAAATCCTATTGGAACGACCAGCTGGCCACCCGGCTCAATATCCGGTATCTGCTGTTTACCAAGACAGCTTTGGAGCGCGAAGCGACCTTCCCGGAACAGACCCCGGAAGAAAAGATGGATCGGATCAAGCAGATCCTGATGGATGACGAACTCAGCCAACGCCTCACGGCCGTTGATCTTGAGGATCTTCCCCAATCGGAACAGGAACTCTATCAAGCCATGGCAAGGCAGGATGCCCCAGCCATCCTGATCCATTTTCTCAAGGACTGACGTTCCGGAATGGACTGTTCCTTACGGATTCCTTATGACGGACTCTTCATGACGGACTCTTCATGACGGACCTTTCCTTTTGGGCCGGCATTGGCTCAGGTCTTTGTTCTGGAATTCAGGTAGTGCTCCAGATAGAATCAAGGGAGTGCTCCAGATAGAATCAAGGGAGTGTTCCAGATAGAATCAAGGGAGTGTTTCAAATAGAATCCCGAAAGTGTATCAGCTGGAATCCAGGCATTAAGAGAGCTGGGACCCAGACAGTCTGCACAGGAAAGCCAGAAAAACAGCCCTGTTGATAATGAATCATATACTATTTGCAGTGGATTCTGCGGATCTGGCCGATACGAGGCGGATCCGGAGGATTCACTGCCTTTTCATTGATCCCTCCGTGCTTGGTTCTCAAATGTCGCCTGGCAGGCGACCTGATCCCTCCGGTTCTTTGCTACAGTGAATACAACGAACGACGAATTTTTGAAAGATCCAGGAGGAAAGAATCAATGAAACAGCAAAATGAAGGGAAAAAGAAAAGGACTGAGGCAGCGGCTATGGGTAGTGAACAGACAGAAGTAGTTTTCATTCTGGATCGGAGCGGATCCATGAGCGGACTGGAAAGTGATACCATCGGCGGATACAACAGCATGCTGAAAAAACAGACGGAAGAACCGGGCACGGCCTGGATCACGACGGTTTTGTTCGATGACAGGGTGGAACTGCTCCATGATCGGATCCCCCTGGCTGAAATGCTGCCGATAACGGATAAAGAATACTATGTCCGAGGTTCCACCGCTTTGCTGGACGCCATCGGTTATTCCATCCAGAAGGTCAGTCTGAGCCAGAAACTGGCACCGGCCAAGGCCCGAGCCAGCCGGATCCTGTTCGTCATTACCACGGATGGGTACGAGAATGCCAGCCGGGAGTATTCCTACGACAAGATCCGGAATCTCATTCTGGAGAAAAAGCAGAAGGACGGGTGGGAGTTCCTGTTCCTGGGCGCCAATATTGATGCGGTGGCAGAGGCTGCCAAGTTCGGCATTGAGCGGGATCGGGCCGTGAAATTCACCAACAGCTCCAGAGGCGTCAACCTGAATTACGCGGTGGTGAGCGATGTTGTCAGCAACTACCGCCAGGGAAACCTTATTACCAAAGACTGGAAGGATTCCATCGAGACGGATGAAGAATAGACGAGTCGAGCCGGAAATTAGTTTCAGGCAAAAGGAACGTCGAGATTTGCAGCAGCAGTGAATCGGGCAGCGATGAGGGAAAACAATCGTTAAAACCTGCTGTATAGAAAAAGGCAGGGAAGGCATAATCACCTGAAAGAAACAGAAACATCTCAAAGGAACACGATCACGGAGGTTATGCATGGATCAAGAGGAACTGATCAAACAGATCGAAAAAGAAAAGCGGAAAAAAGCAGAGTTGGATAATGGGGTCAGAAAAAAGTTCGATGAGGAACGGGCCAGGCTCATCCTGGCTCAGATCTTTCCGGAGGAGCTGACGGATACCGTCTTGTCGGATCGGCCTGACATTCAGACCAAGGATGGGCGAATCGGCATCGAAGTGACGGATGCCACCCTTCGGCCGGTCAGGCAGAATCTGGCCATGGTCAGCCGCATCACGGGAAAGACGCGGGATCAACTGAACCGCCATGAAACCGCCTATCTGGGACAGGATCATGTGAATGATTCAGACTGGCAGGGAATGACACTCCCTGGTTTTGCGCTCTGGGGGCCTACGGTGGATTATGCCGCAGCCTATCAGAAAAAAGTGGAGAGCATGCAAAAAGAAGGCTATGGCAGCTTTGAGAAAAATGGTCTGTTCATCTACTCCATGATCGGAGCGGAGGATTCAGAAGTCCAGGCGTTTATCCAGCAGGTCCAGTCCGATGAAGCGAATCCCTACGATCTCATCCTGCTCTGCTTTGAGCACAGCCTGAGAACAATCCAGTATAAGCCCGCAGAGGTCCGGGATTATCCCCTGACCGCCGAGCTCTGGCACAGTGTCAACCACGCTGCGTTTCTGACCGCAGTTGGAATTGAGTACGAGTAGTTTTATCCGAAAGAGAACTAAACAGAGCAGGAGCACCGGCAGCCAGTCCATAAGACAGGCAGCCGGTGTTTTGCCTTATTCTTATCCCATACTCTATTGCCTCGTTCGTCAGCCAAGCTCTTTCAGATATAGAGAATGGCCTGCTGATCCAAAATGCGGGATGAACTGAAGCAGGAATCCTGGGTATTCCTTGGCTTTTGTCGCCATCTAGAACATCCACAAGTCCAAACAGTCAGGAAGTCCGCAGGGGAATCTCATGCAACTTCATGAGCGCCAAGGACATAAGTTCTGTATAATGATCAGTGAGTTACACAATCATTGATCAATTTGCAGATTTAGTGGACAAGCGCATGGTCAATGAGCAAGTCAGTGGAAGGAAAGGGAAAGGGCATGAAGGAAACAGATCGAATCAGGATTGAACCGAATTTGACCCGGGCACAGGTCGGGGAGCTGCTGGAATGTTGTCTCCTGTTGGGATTTGAGGCGGAACAGGCAGTGTTTCCGGTGACTGCGACTAAGGGGGACGGGAAGGCTGTGTCGCTGGCGGAGCTGGTAGCTGAGCGGAGTCACCGGACAGCGGATGTGCCGACTGGTTTTCAGTCCGCCACCCGTCAGGCTCGACCGATTCCGGAGCTGGACTGGCGCAGGCGCAAGGGGCTTGAGACACTTTTCTCGATCGGGGAATTTCTGATCGATCAGAATCATGATCAGCTGGCGGACCAGCTGAACTTTAAAATCCGCCTGCCCCTGGAGTTCAGTTGGCATCAGGCCGCCGCCTCGGCCAACCTGGCTTATCGCTTCGGCATGGATACCACTGCCTATGAGGGTCCCATCCTGGCGGAACCGGACTGGGAGGGGAATGTGATTGAATTCATCCCCGGGGAAGTCTGCCGCCTGACCTGGGAGGAGGGAACCGGCTGTCGGGTCCTCATCGAAGGGGACGGGGAAGACCTGGTGGAACTGATGGCTCAAATATGCAGCCGCTTCCCCGAGGCAGGGCCAGGGATCCCCTGGATCCAGCTCCTGCAGCAGATGACTGACAGCCTGGCGCTGCGGGATCTGGATGGTCAGCTGGCGAAAGTGCGGGCACTGCAGAAACAGGGTCTGGATGATCTTCAGGTGTCGGCTTCCTCTGAGCTGCGAAGCCGAGTTCAGGAAACAGAACGGGATTTTCCCGGGGTAACGTTTGTCGATCATAAGGCGCCTCGTTCGCTGTGGGAACAATCCGTTGACCTGACCTGGGAAGTTCAGGATCTGCTGGATCTTCTGGAACGGGACGTGTATCCCAGGGTAACACCGGGAGATGAGGTGGTGCTGGAAGCCTGTCTCAGTGAGGACTATGCCGTCCGCGCCACAACCAGCCAGCTGATTCAAGATCACATCCATTCGCTGGGAGCCGGGTGTCGGATCCAGCTGCTGTGCGCCTACAAGCAGGGCTACTCCTGGCTGGAAGAAGCAGTGTTGCCCCAAGTCCGAAACCTGCCGATCCATGAGGTGCTGATTCGGTTTCGGCCATTACTGGCCCCCGGAATCAGTGACTGGGGCGATGTCGACGGGGCCGTCCCAAGCTACCAGCTAGGCGGCGGGAATCCGGAGCGCTGGCTGGATTTGCCCATCCGCCATCTGCAGGAACTATATCCGGCCCATGATCTGGTGACCGATGCTCTGGGCCTGGCCCCGGGTTCGGTCCGGTTTGAGGCGATGGAAGATTCGACCGACTCAGAGGGAGCAACCTATCAGTTTGTCGGCCGGAATAAAGCCGGTGACATGGTGCATGAAGCGGCCTATACCGCCAGCTGGAGCGAGCGCCCGTACCTGACCGGGTATCCGGGAATGGGCCTGGTTCATCCGCCCACCGGTCATCTGCGGGTTTGGATCAACGGCACCAGGACCGTGGATCAGCGAATCACGACCGATCTGGAGAAAGTCTGGGACAGTTACCAGAATGAGATCCTGCCGCGGGTCCGGGAAACGATACTGACTCGTAATGGCACGGTAAGGGCCCAGGATCAGCCGTTTTTTACCCGGCTCGAGCTGGATGTGACCCTGAGTGAGCCCGATTTTGCCCTTCCCTGGCGCCAGGATATGATCTCCTCGCTCAATGCCCTGCATGAGGACCTCTACTTTGTCGGCAGCGATTACTTCAGACAGCTGGGACTGGAGCATGGCGATGCGGGCATCGATGCGCCGGGACTGATCCTGCCGCTGATTCATCAGGGGCAGGGGAAGCCGCAACTGACGGTTCAGCTGCTTCAGGCAGCGGATGTCGCTCCCTGCATCCGACAGGGCGGACAGATCCTCGCAGGACCCCTGGAACGAAAAGACATCGGCCTCTGGCTGCAGGGACTCAGCCAGACCGATGGCCGGCTGACGGCCCATCTTCAGACGGATTATACGGATGGGGATTTTCTCCAGGCCTATCTGGAGCTGCTGGCACAGGGCAGCCTGTCAGTCAACCGAATCCTGGACGGCGTGAATGCCCTGAGCCTGACTACGCCGGCGGGGGAGTGGAGCACCGTCCTGCCCGCCCGACTGGTTCGGGAGAAAACCGTAAAGATCACGGAGCTGGACCTCATGGAAGATCGGGTCATCGGAGTCGAAGACTTTGAAGCGTTGACGGAATCCCTTCGCCAGGTTGGCGGCCTGAGTGTTTACCCCATCGCCACCTCCTATGAAGGACGCCCGATCTATGCCTTTGAACTGACCACGGAGGAACCGGGCTATACCTCAAGGACCCGGCGGCTGACCCGCTATCCTTCGCTCTATATCAATGCCCGGCATCATGCCAATGAGGTTTCCTCCACCAACGCAGCCCTGATGCTGCTGCGGGAACTCCTGACGGACGACCGGTGGCAGGGTCTGGCTCAGCGCCTGAATCTGGTGGTGGTCCCCCTGGAAAATCCCGACGGCACAGCCATCCACTATGAGCTGCAGAAGGAACATCCGACCTGGAAGCTCCATGTCGCCCGCTTCAATTCCATTGGCAAGGAATTCTACCGCGATCACTTCAATCCGGATACCATCCATACCGAAGCCATGGGCCTGACCCGCCTGTGGCACCGGATGCTGCCGGACCTGATGATCGACAATCATGGCGTTCCCAGTCATGAATGGGAACAGCCCTTCTCAGGCTATACCTCACCCGCCTACAAGGGATTCTGGATTCCTCGCTCCCTGCTCTACGGCTATTTCTGGACTGTGCGGGATGAGACCTGGCAGGAGAACATCCGGCTCAACCGCTCGGTGGAAGACGTCATCGCCCAGGCCATCCTGGCTGAGCCGGAACTGACCGCTCACAACGAAGCCTGGAAGGAGATCTTTGAAATCTATGCCCACCGCTGGATGCCGCGCCTGTTCCCGGCTGATTACTACAAGAATATGATCAATTACTGGATCGCTTTTGACCATGATCCGGCTCACCGCTATCCCTCCGTCCGCTTCCCCTGGATCACCAGCGTGGCCTATACCAGCGAAGTAGCCGATGAAACCGCCCAGGGAGAGTACCTGAGACTTTGCGCCAGAGCGCATCTCACCCATGACCTGGCCGTCATTGAGGAACTCAGCCATGCCGTCAGCCATTATGAAACAGAATGTTCCCTCCGGGACGGCGTCCTCCGGCTGAAGGACATCCGGCACCGGCCCCTCCGGTTTCGTTCGGACCCCGACTCCCGCCCGGTCGAGTAAACGGGGAGAAGATCGGCTTGGCGCAATTTGACGCCCCCGGATCAACCATGTTCAATCCATTCTTAAAAACTACTTCTGCCGTCCGTTCCCACCGGTGATGGGGACGGACGGTTCATTTCGGCAAAAGGATCTCTCGGGCTCTCAGCGGTCGGACTATCTGGGGCTCGCAATGGCCGTACCCAACCGGCTGGCCAGTGGCCTTACCCAACCGGAGGGGCAGTGGCAGTACCCGACCGGAGGCTTGATGTTAAGTTGTCAATCATGAGACCGTTTATGAGAATGTTAACTGAAACCGATTAGGAGGTAAGGGGGGTTGCGGATGTCTGAAATCTTGGAGGCAGCCCGTTTTTTATCGAAAATGGGCAATTTTCAACGGTTTATTGGGGTATAATGAATGTGAAATTTATATTTATATAAAGGAGTTATTTTATGGAACTGATCAAATTACTAGGGATCCTGATCGTGATCGTCGGTTTCGCGTTGAAGTTGGATTCTATCCTCATCGTTCTGGCGGCCGCCGTTGTGACGGCACTGGTCGGGGGAATTGGCGTGAACGGGCTGCTCGAGACACTGGGCAAGTCCTTTGTCGCAAACCGCGCCATGGCCATCTTCATTCTGATTATGCTGGTAACCGGCACCCTCGAGCGCAATGGGCTCAAGGAAGCTGCCGCCAAACTCATCGGCCGATTCAAAGGGGCTTCCCCTGGATTTGTCATTGGCCTTTACGGCATCATGCGCGGAATCTTCGGAGCCTTCAATGTCAGCTTTGGCGGCGTCGCCGGATTTGTTCGTCCGATCATCATGCCCATGGCAACCGGTGCCATTGAGTCCAAGGGAACGAAAGTTCACCCGGAACACCTGGAAGACATCAAGGGGATGGCTTCCGGCATGGAAAACATCGCCTGGTTCTTCTGTCAGGTTCTGTTTGTCGGTGGTTCAGGCGGTCTGCTGGTTCAGTCGACCCTCAAATCATTGGGTTATGAAGTGAGCCTGCTGGATCTGGTCAAGGTGGAAATTCCGGTGGCTATCACCGCGGTCACCGTGGCCATTGTGTACTACTATCTGAAAGACCGTAAGCTCCGTAAGAAGTATTACGGAACGACTGTATAAGGGGGATCGAAGCGATGACATTTTTTACGGATCCGAACGTACTGATCGGAGCAAAACTGCTGGAAGTCCTCTTTATCGTCATGGGTCTGATCGCCGTCTATACCGGAGTCAAGAATCTGACCGACAAAACCAATCCTTCGCCGCTGGGCACGGGCGTCTTCTGGATCACCATGGGCGTCGTTCTGGCCTTTGGCCGCTGGATTCCGAACCTGGTGAATGGAATTCTGATCATCATCATGACCCTGCCCGCCATTCTGCGCAAAGTCAGCAAAGGCCAGCAGAATGTTCCCACCGCGGAGCAGACCGGCGCGTCCTTTGAGCGCATCGGCATGAAAATCTTCCTGCCGGCGCTGGCTATCGGCTTCTTCGCCATTCTGTTCGCCATCTTCACCAAGCTCGGCGCACTGGTAGGAGTCGGGGCCGGCATCTTTGCTGCCATTCTGCTTCTGATGGTGTACTCCTCCAACAACAAGCCGCTGACCTTCCTCAACGATTCCGAGCGTCTGCTGTCAACGGTTGGACCCCTCTCCATGCTGCCCATGCTGCTGGCTTCCCTGGGTGCTATTTTCACGGCAGCCGGTGTTGGCGATGTCATTGCCAAGCTGGTTGGAAACGTCATTCCCCAGGGCAATGTGAACGTCGGTATCATCGTCTATGCTCTTGGCATGATGCTTTTCACCATGATCATGGGCAATGCCTTTGCCGCCATCACCGTCATGACCGTTGGAATCGGAGCTCCCTTCGTACTCGCCTACGGCGCCAACCCGGTACTCATCGGAATGCTGGCTCTGACCTGCGGCTACTGCGGCACTCTGATGACCCCCATGGCTGCGAACTTCAACATTGTTCCGGTGGCCATGCTGGATATGAAGGACCGGATGGGCGTCATCAAGAACCAGGTCATCCCGGCTCTGATCATGGTTACCTTCCAGATCGGCTACATGATTCTGTTCAAGTAGAGTGAACAGAGACTGAAACTGTAACTGAACCTGCAATCCCTTCCCGGAAGAGTACTTTCGGAGAAAGGATCCCTAACTATGAAAAAATGAAACTATGAAACTATGAAACTGAAATACGTTGAACAAAGGAGAACACGATGAAAATACTGATTACAGGATTTGATCCGTTTGGCGGAGAAAGCGTGAACCCGGCATTTGAGGCGGTCAAGCTGGTACCGGAGGAAGTGAAGGGAGCACAGGTCATTAAGCTGGAAATCCCCACCGTCTTTACTCGCAGCACCAAGGTTGTCGAGGATGCGATTTTGCTCCATCAGCCGGATGTTGTGCTGAACATCGGCCAGGCCGGCGGCCGTTCTCACATTACCGTGGAAAAAGTCGCCATCAATTTAGCCGAAGCCAGAATTCCGGACAATGACGGCGAACAGCCGCTGGATGCCAAGCTGGTGGAAGAGGGCGAAACCGCCTATTTTGCGACCATTCCGGTAAAAGCCATCGTGGCTCATCTGAAGGACAATAAGATTCCGGCCAGCATTTCCTATACCGCCGGAACCTATGTCTGCAACAGCATTATGTACAATGTGCTGCATCTGACCAAAACGAAATACCCCAACATCCGCGCCGGTTTCATCCACGTTCCGTTTGCCACCGAGCAGGCGGTTGACAAGCCGGTGGGCACCCCATTCATGTCTCTGGCAGAAATTGCCAAAGCGCTGGAGCTTTCCATCGAAGCCATCATCGCCAACGAAGTCGATGCCAAAGTCCAGATGGGAACCATCATGTAACCCAACCTTCAAAAACTAAAGCAAGAATTTGCGTCGAGCCCCATTCACTGGGGCTCGATTTTTGCTTGTCGATAACAATGGGCGAAGCGGATCGATTTTTAAGTACCTGTAGAAATAAATGATAATAGTAATACAATTTACATAAAAGAAGGATGCGGTATAAGAAATTGATCGCAATTGGATTGTGCAATAGGATTATGATCAGGGATTCCGGTTAGACCAATTGCAATCCCATTCGATCGGTTCACTGCTTCAGATGTCGAGGGAAGGGACGATCCGGTAGAAACTGTGATCAGAGCTGAATTCCAGAAAGGGGAACTTCTGATGAAATTCTTGATTGTTGTGTTATGTTTTTTAACGATGACGGGCTGCACGAAGTTTGGCTCCGCCAATAACCAGATGCCAAATGCCAGCAGCTCAGGAGGACAGGTGAACTCAAACGCGCAAACCCTGGCTGCGGGACAATCGTCTGCGGCTACGGCAGAGAGGATCAGTGCCATTCGAATCGGGGATCTTAAAATCGATGGAATCGTGAAGATTCGCGTGTGCGAAAGCCTGAATTATAATAATAAGGAGAATCAGCTGGTGGAGCTTTCACTGGAGGAGTCCAATCGCGTTGTGGAAGAGATGAATCAGCTGGTTCCAGAACAGTTGAACGGCCTGGCCGGCGCCAGCAAAACTTACGAGAAGGGGCGCTGGAATGTTCTGCTGGATCCTGCAGCAGCCTATCGCTTTCTGGAAGTAACCACCCAGTCCGGGGTATCGGTCATTAATTTGTTTGGACAGGATGAGATCATGAAGAATGCCTGGTTAACGGTTCTGAAGTCCGTGCCTTTTGCCAATGCCCCTCAGGCCGAATTGGATCGGGGGAATCTGGTGATGTATGACATTCACTATGAAGGATCGGTTGTTCTGAACAAGATGGTCATGGACTACGCTCAAAAGAATAAAAATAAAATGGCTTAACCCATTCAATTTCAGACGACTCAGGGACTCGCTGCCTGGGTCGTCGCTGCTTTTTTGTGCGTGAAGAAATCCGGAGTAAAAAAAGCTCAGCAAATGTTTGGATTCGATGAAGAATCGAATGTTGACATGAATAGTCGGAATACCTATAATTGTATTGTTGAGGAGGTGGGTCGGATTGAAACTGTCTACCAAAGGAAGATATGGGGTCAAAGCCATGGTGGATCTGGCGATTCATCAGGGAACCGAACCGGTATCCATTAAAAGTATCAGTCAGCGCCAGAATATCTCGGAATATTATCTGGAACAGCTGTTCGCACCGCTTCGTCGGGCAGAAATCATCAAGAGCATCCGGGGAGCCCAGGGCGGTTATGAACTGAATAAACCGGCCAGGGATATCACGGTGCTGGACATCATGAACATCCTGGAGGGTCCCATTGAGGTGTCCGACTGTCTGGACAGCGATGCCTGCAGCAACATTGACTGCTGTGCCACGCGGACCGTCTGGAAGAAGCTGAAGGATTCCATCGACAGCGTCATGGGCGCCATTACGCTGCAGGATATTGTGAATGACTATCATAAAAACAATGATTCCATCAATTTTATGACAACGGGGAAAGGGGATAACTAACCAATGGAACAGCAGCCGATTATATATATGGACAATGCGGCGACGACCAAAGTCAAAGATGAGGTCATCGCGGAGCTTTTGCCTTGTTATAACGAAATATACTACAATCCCTCATCGATCTATTCCCAGTCACGCCGGGCCAAAGCGCTCATGGACGTGGCTCGGCGGCGGGTCGCCAAAGCTCTGAACTGTTCACCGGATGAAGTGTATTTCACGGGGGGCGGATCCGAAGCGGACAACTTTGCCATAAAGGGCATCGCGTTCAAGAATCGGGAGAAGGGCAACCATATCATCACCACCACCATCGAGCATCATGCCGTCCTGCATACCTGCCAGTGGCTGGAAAAGCAGGGCTTTGAAGTAACGTATCTGCCAGTGGATAAAGACGGCTTTGTCACGGCTGCGCAGGTTGGCGAAGCCATCCGGGACAACACCATTCTGGTTTCCATCATGGCAGCCAACAACGAAATCGGCACCATTGAGCCCATCGCGGAAATCGGCGCCCTCTGCCGGGAAAAGAAGATTGCCTTCCACACCGACGCGGTGCAGGCCATCGGCCAGATTGCCATTGATGTCAAGGCGATGAACATTGATCTGTTATCTCTGTCCGGGCATAAAATCCACGCCCCCAAGGGCATCGGTGTTCTCTATGTCCGCAAGGGACTGCGCATCGACAATCTGGTTCATGGCGGAGCTCAGGAGCGCGGCCGCCGGGCCGGCACCGAGAATGTCGCCGGAATCGTTGCCCTGGGAAAAGCCATTGAAATGGCCACGGAGCAGCTGGAAGACCATACCCGCCGCATGAGCGCCATGCGGGACCGCCTGATCGAGGGCATCCTCCAGATTCCATATTCCCGTCTGAACGGACCGAGCGGCGACCGCCGTCTGTCCAACAACGTGAACATCATCTTTGAATTCATCGAAGGGGAAGGGATCCTGCTGAATCTCGATTTCGAAGGAATCTGCGCGTCCTCGGGCTCTGCCTGCACCTCCGGTTCTCTGGATCCGTCCCATGTCCTTCTGGCCATCGGACTGCCCCACGAACTGGCACACGGTTCCCTGCGCCTGTCTCTGGGAGATTTCAACACCGATGAGGAAGTAGAAAAAGTCATTTCTGTCCTGCCGGGCATCATAGAGACCCTGCGCAGCTACTCCCCGCTCTGGAACAACCACCTGAAGCAACTGAAGCAGCAGGGCCAGTAACCACCATTGGGACAGCTGCCGGCAGCCTCAGAAACTGCGCCGGACCATGCACTGGGTCCGGGCAAACGCACCATGTTTATTTTAACTAAACTTTAAGATATCAGAATTTGAATCGATTCGGGGAGGAACTATATATGATGATCTACAGCCCAAAGGTAATGGACCATTTTAAAAATCCAAGAAATGTCGGAGAGATGGAAGACCCATCCTCCATCGGTGAAGTCGGAAATGCCAAATGCGGCGATATCATGAGAATCTACCTGAAGGTGGAGAATGATGTTATCGTTGATGTGAAATTCATGACCTATGGCTGCGGCTCGGCCATCGCCTCGTCTTCCATGGCAACGGAACTGATCAAGGGCAAGCCCTTGAGAGAAGCCTGGGAACTGACCAACAAAGCGGTAGCTGATGCGCTGGACGGCCTGCCGGCTGTAAAAATGCACTGCTCCGTTCTGGCGGAGGACGCGATCCATATCGCCATCAACAATTACCTCAAGTCGCAGGGGCGTGAACCATGGGATTATACCGAACATGATCATGATCACCACGAGGCCGAAGAACCGACCACAGTGGATGACGAGGTTTAATCGAAAGCCCGGATAAAGTGAAACAACAAAGTCAAGCCAAATTCAAACCATCAAGCCAAATTCAAACCATCAAACCAAATACAAGCCATAATCAAACCATATGAAAGAAGGAGAGCACAATGGGAAACAGAGTAGTCCTCGGCATGTCCGGGGGAGTCGATTCGTCCGTTGCGGCTTATCTTCTGAAACAGCAGGGCTATGATGTCATCGGCATCACCATGCAGGTATGGCAGGAAAATGAAGAATTTTCGGAGAGGGAAGGCGGCTGCTGTTCCCTTTCTTCCGTTAACGACGCACGCATGGTCGCCGACCGCATCGGGATCCCGTTCTACGTCATGAACTTCAAGGAGATCTTCAAGGAGAAAGTCATTGATTACTTTGTCGAGGACTACCTCGAAGGCAAAACTCCGAACCCCTGCGTCGCCTGCAACCGGTACATCAAGTTCGACGAGCTGCTTCGGAGAGCCGAAGGGCTGGGTGCCGACTATGTCGCCACCGGCCACTACGCGAGAATCTATGAAGAGAACAACCGCTATATTCTGGAAAAAGCGGCAGATGACCATAAGGATCAGACCTATGCGCTGTACAACCTGACCCAGGAGCAGCTGAAAAAGACCCTGATGCCCTGCGGCGACTACACCAAAGAGGAAATCCGCGCCATTGCCCATGAGATCGGGCTGATTGTCGCTGACAAAAAGGATTCTCAGGATATCTGCTTTGTGGAAGACGGCAATCACGGAAATTTCGTCTATTCCATGGTTCCCGAAAAGAAGAATCCCGGGAATTTCGTGGACAAGAACGGCAAGGTGCTGGGCACTCACAAAGGCATTGCTTATTACACCATCGGTCAGCGCAAAGGCCTGGGACTGGCCCTGGGCGTACCAGTGTTCGTCATGGGCATCAACAAGGACCGAAATGAAGTCATCATCGGCTCGGATGAAGACCTGATGCATGATACCCTCATTATGGATGAGGTCAACCTGATTCTGACCGATGTTCTGACCGAGCCTGTCCGCCTGATGGGCAAGATTCGCTATGCTGCCAAACCGGCGGCCTGTACCCTCTACCCATTGCCTGACGGACGCCTCAAAGCCGTATTCGACGTCAAGCAGCGCGCCATCACCAAGGGACAGAGTGCCGTCTTCTATGACGGGCTGAAGGTCTTTGGCGGCGGAATCATTCGGGAGATCTATTAAGACCAGATGCAGCGAGTCTGGTTCATTGGACGAACCATAGCTTTGACTGAAAGCCAACCTTTTTCCCCGTAGGATGAAAGGTCGGCTTTCAGTTTTACTATCGCCTGCAATCCAAAGGATCATTCTTAAAATATTCTCGTTTTCTCAGTTTCAGTATTAGGACCAAAGGAATGCCAGGCATTTGATGCGACTGGACAGGACTCAGCTGTAGGCTCTTGTGGGGGAGTTTTACTAATTGTTCCAGGATCGGAACGATCATAGGACAGGACAACGAATTAATTCTAAAATAATAAACATTAAGGAGGGTTTCGCTTTCGTTCTTTTAAATGTATAATTATACAATGATTTACGAGAAAGGTCAGAAAGTATGGTTATTAGTAAAAAAGAATGGAAGTCAGCCCTGCGCTGGACACTGCCGGTGATGACAGGATACCTGTTTTTAGGGGTAGCCTTCGGGCTGGTGCTGAACCAGGCCGGATTCTCCTGGATCTGGGCAATATTCATGAGTGCGTATCTTTATACAGGAGCGCTGCAGTTTCTTCTGATTCCGCTGCTGGTCAGCGGGATGTCGCTCTGGGAAACGGCGGTGCTGGCGTTTATGGTCAATATCCGACACTTATTCTACGGCTTTTCCTTTCTGGATGAATTTTCAGCCATGGGAGCCTGGAAGCCCTATATGATCCATACCCTGACCGATGAAACCTATTCCTTGCTTACCGGACTGGAAACGGATCCGGAGACCGACCGGCACGGCGTCATGCTGCTGGTCAGTGCCCTGGATCAGTTCTACTGGGTGGCCGGTTCCTTAGCCGGCGCGCTGCTGGGACAGGCCATTCCCTGGGATCTGGCCGGCATCGAATTTTCCATGACGGCGCTGTTTACCGTGGTTTTTGAAGAGCAGTGGATCAAAGCGAAAAATCACCTACCCGCTCTGATGGGCATTGGGGCAGCCACGCTGCTGCTGGTGGTGCTTGGTCCGGAGCAGTTTCTGCCGCCGGCCCTTGTGGCAACGGTGGGGCTGCTCCTGATCGGCCGGAAACGGGGGTGGATTAATGAATAAGGCATTCTGGATCATTCTGGTGGCCGGTCTGGTGACCCTGGCCATCCGCTTTGCGCCCTTTGCGCTGTTTCACCGCGGACGCCGCATTCCCGAATCGGTTCGTTTCCTGGGCGGTGTGCTGCCTCCGGCCATCATGGGGATCCTCATCCTGATGACCCTGCGCCATGTGGATCTTCTGGCGGGCACTCATGGCCTGCCTGAATTCATCGGCATTGGCCTGACGGCGGCAGTTCATGCCTGGAAGCGCAATACGCTCTTATCCATCGCGCTGGGAACCGCGGCCTATATGATTCTGATTCGGGTCATGGCTTAGCGTTCGTCCACTCAGGGCTTTTCAGGCGGGACGGAGCGAGTCATCCGGTCCCGCCCGGGGAGGAGAAACCCGACTCGTGGGAGGCAGCACCGGACGGCCTTGCGAAAAAATACCGGATTATTTAGAGGTTGTTCATCGAAATCTCATTGACAAAGAAAGCCTTCGCTCCCTATAATACTTGTAATTACATATGGACGTTGAAGAAGAGAAGTAGCCTTGAGAGGTAGACTAAAGAGAGGAACCGCCGGTGTGAATGTTCCGTTGAGTCTGAAGGGGAAGCAGCTTTGGAGTCCTGGCTTTGTGAGTGACGGTATGATTGTACCGTAAGCAGGGTGGTACCGCGGAAGTTTTGTCCTTTCGTCCCTTATGATCAGGGACAAAAGGACTTTTTGATTTGGAGGAATAATCAATGGAACAGAAAAAACCGACGATGAATGAACTGCGCGAAAGCTTCCTCAAGTTTTTTGAGGAAAAGGGCCATCTGGCTCTGGACAGCTTTTCGCTGGTCCCCAAGGATGACAAATCCCTGCTGCTGATCAACTCCGGCATGGCCCCCTTAAAACCATATTTTACGGGTGCCCGGGTCCCGCCCCGCAAGCGGGTCACCACCTGCCAGAAATGCATCCGAACCCTGGACATCGACAATGTCGGTAAGACCTCGCGTCATGCCACCTTCTTTGAGATGCTGGGGAACTTCTCCTTCGGCGACTACTTCAAGAAAGAGATCATTCCATGGGCCTGGGAATATATGACTCAGGTGCTGGGACTGCCCAAGGACCGGCTCTATGCCACCATCTACGAAGATGATGATGAAGCCTTCGAAATCTGGGCCACCATGACCGACATCGGCGAAGACCGCATCTTCCGCCTGGGCAAGAAGGACAACTTCTGGGAAATCGGCGTTGGACCCTGCGGACCGTGCTCCGAGATCCACTATGATTACGGCAATGCCGGCGTTCTGACCACCCGGGAAGAATTTGAAGCGGCTTCGGAAGCCGACAAGACCGTGGAAGTCTGGAATCTGGTCTTCACGCAGTTTGACCGGGATGAAGAGGGCAACTACACGCCGCTGGCCAACCCCAACATTGATACCGGCATGGGCCTGGAACGACTGGCCACCATCATGCAGGGCGTGCGCAGCATTTTTGAAACGGACGCCATCCGGGCCATCATGACCCGGGCAGAAGAACTGACCGGCGTATCCTACGGAACCGATGCCAAGTCCGATGTGTCCCTGCGCATCATCACCGACCATATTAAATCAGCCGCCATGCTGATTTCCGATGGTGTGCTGCCCTCCAATGAAGGGCGCGGCTACATCCTGCGGCGCCTGCTGAGACGGGCTGCCCGGCACGGACGTGTTCTGGGCCGGCAGGAAGCCTTCCTGGCTCAGATGTTGGATGCCGTGGCTGAAAACTACGGTCAGCCTTATCCGGCCATCGTCGAAAAACTGGAATACATCAAGAAGATCGTGTCCCTGGAAGAGGAGAAATTCAACCAGACTATCGATCAGGGAACGCTTGTGCTCAACGACTACATTCAGCAGACCGAAGGGGATGTATTCAGCGGCGACTATGCCTTCAAGCTGTATGATACCTTTGGCTTCCCCCTGGAACTGACCGAGGAGATCGTGGCCGAACGAGGCCTCAAGCTCGACTACGACAAGTTCCACGCCAATATGAAAAATCAGAAGGAAACCGCCCGGGCCGCCCGCGGTCAGAGCAACTTCATGGGTCAGGATGCCAACATCATCAATACCCTGAAGACCGGCACCACCTTCGAATTCACCGGATATGAAGAAGAATCCTCCAAGGGCAGCCTGCTCCTGCTGGCTGGCGAAGACGGCGAAGTGGAAACCCTGGAGCAGGGTGAAAGCGGCTATGTCCTTCTTGACCGGTCTCCGTTCTATGCTGAAATGGGCGGCCAGGTCGGCGACCTGGGAGAAATCCGGGGCGAGAACTTCACCCTTAACGTGCTGGACACCAAGAAAAACCTGTTCGGCGAAACCGTCAACCTGGTAGAAGTCACCGACGGCACCGCCGTCACCGGACCGGTGGTCAGTACCATCGCCAAACCTTACCGGGATGCTATTCGCAAGAACCACACCGCCACCCATCTGCTGCACAAAGCGCTGAAACAGGTTCTGGGCGACCACGTCAACCAGTCCGGATCCCTGGTGGACAGCCACCGGCTCCGCTTTGACTTTAATCATTTCACCCCGATGACCAGAGAAGAGATCCGTAACGTGGAAGATTTGGTCATGGAAATGATTCTGAAAGCCTCCAGGGTCCGGACGGACGTCATGACCCTGGATGAAGCCCGGGAAGCCGGTGCCATGGCCCTGTTTGACGCCAAGTACGGCGAAGCCGTCCGCGTCGTGTCAGCCGGTCAGGATTCCAAGGAACTGTGCGGCGGCACCCATGTCGCCAATACCGGGGAAATCGGTCTGTTCAAGATTATTTCCGAAACCGGCATAGCCTCCGGCATTCGCCGGATCGAAGCTGTCACCGGACTCAATGCCCTGCACTTTGTCCGCAACCAGGAGGACGTCCTGGAAGAAGCTGCCCAGATCATGAAGACCAATCCCCATGAACTGGTGCGGCGGGCCCGTCAGCTCACCGCTGAACTCAAGGACAAGGACCGGGAGATCGCCGACATCAAGAAAACCATGGCTTCCGGCAGCCTGCAGGACATCCTCAACAACATCAGCGAAGTCAACGGCATCAAGGTCGTCACCGGTGTCGTGGACAACATGAGCGGAGAAGACCTGCGCAACCTGGCTGAAAAAGCCCTGGACAAGATCGTATCCGGTGTCTCCGTCATGGCTTCCCGCCAGGAAGACAAGGTTTCCTTCTGCGTCATGGTCTCCAAGGATCTGGCCGGAAAAACCGCCCATGCCGGCAAACTCATCGGCCAGATTGCTCAGGTTGCCGACGGCAAAGGCGGCGGACGCCCCGATATGGCTCAGGCCGGCGGCAAGTCCCCCGAGAAAGCGCAGGAAGCAGTCAACAAAATCTTCGAACTGCTCTAGTCAGCTAAGGGTAATATCCCTTGGTTTGACAATCCCATAAACCTTCGACCGCTGTGGACTGAACGGATTCAGACCGCAGCGGTCTTGCTTTGCTCTTTTTCACTCCGAAAGCTGGATCGGCCCAGTACCTGACTGCTCGAACAGGTCTTTGAAACTAGTGGTGAGCACACAAAGCATTCGAAAGTGAGATTGATCCCAACTTTCGAATCTGGGAGTGAATCTGAGATTGAACCCAACTTTCGAATATGAGGCGAATCTGAGATTGAACCCAACTTTCGAATCTGAGAGTGAATCTGAGAGCGAATCTGAGAGCGAATCTGAGAGCGAATCTGAGGCTGATTTAATCCGAATAGGAAAGGATTTAAGTCAAATCTGAGGATGAATCATTTTTGGTGAGGTATCATTTTTTCTCCCGCCTTGCAGTTGGGGTGAAAAGTGGTAGAATCAGAATGGTAATTTTTTGAAAGGGGGTGGCAGGATGCTGTTCAACTCCATCGATTTTGCGGTGTTTTTGCCCATTGTGTTCCTGCTGTACTGGTTTGTACTGCCCCGGCGAACCTTGCAGAATGCGCTGCTTCTGGTGGCCAGCTATGTCTTTTATGGCTGGTGGGACTGGAAATTCCTGATCCTGATTTTTTTGAGTACGGTGCTGGATTACGGGGTGGGGGTCGCTCTGTCACGGACTGAAGATAACGTGCGGCGAAAGCTTCTGCTGGGCGTAAGCCTGCTCTTTAATCTGGGGTCACTGGGCTTTTTTAAATATTATAATTTTTTCAGCGAGAATTTTGCCCGGGCTTTTTCCTTCCTGGGCCTGCCGTTCTCACCGGCTGTGCTCAACATTGTGCTGCCGGTGGGCATCAGTTTCTATACCTTCCAGACCCTGAGCTATTCCATTGATGTCTACAAAAGGGAGCTCGAGCCGACGGAGAGCTTTGTCGAATTTGCCGCTTTTGTTTCGTTTTTTCCGCAGCTGGTGGCGGGCCCCATTGAACGAGCCAGCAACCTGTTGCCTCAGTTCCAGAAGGACCGTACCTTTGACCGGGAGAGGGCAGTGGACGGTCTGCGTCAGATCCTGTGGGGACTGTTCAAGAAGATCGTCATCGCCGATAACTGCGCCGAGTATGTCAACAGCGTCTACGGCAATTACACCAATCAGCCGGGCAGTGCCCTGGCCATTGCCGCCATTCTCTTTGCCTTCCAGATTTACGGGGATTTTTCCGGCTACTCGGACATCGCCATCGGAACCTCCCGCCTGTTCGGCTTTGGCCTGATGCGCAACTTCGCCAATCCGTATTTTTCGCGAAGTATTCCGGAGTTCTGGCGCCGCTGGCATATCTCTTTGTCCACCTGGTTCCGGGACTATGTCTACATACCGCTGGGCGGCAGCCGGCGCGGCCTGGCCCGTACGGCTGTCAACACCTTGATCCTGTTTCTGGTCAGCGGTTTCTGGCATGGCGCCAACTGGACCTTCATCGCCTGGGGAGCCCTCCATGCGTTTTATATGGTTCCATCCCTCATGGGCCGCCGGGTTCCTGTTAAGCGGAACGAGGCGGTTGTCGCGACGCTGCGCGATCTGCCGGCCATCCTGCGCACCTTTCTGCTGACGGTGTTGGGGTGGATCCTGTTCCGGTCTGATCACCTGTCCGATGCCTTCGCCTATATCGACCGGATTTTCTCGCCCAGCCTGTTTACCATGCCGCTGCTGCCGGAACGCACGATCTATACCCTGGGACTGATCCTGCTGCTCGTCGTGATCGAGTGGCGGGGCCGGACGAAGGCCCATCCCCTGGAGGGAGCGGGATTCCACTGGCCCTGGCCGGCCCGCTGGTCGCTGTACTACTCGCTGGTGCTGGTGATTTACTTTTTCAGCGGCCGGTCGCAGCAGTTCATCTATTTTCAGTTTTAGGGGGAGGAACAATTCATGAAGCGATTTTTACTGCGATCCGGCTGCTTTATTCTGCTCCTGGCCGCCCTGTTTGGCGCGCTGGAGCTGGGCCTGCGAAGCATTCCCAATGACTACGCTTATAAAAACCATTACCTGGAAGAGCATGCCTCCTCCCTGGAAGTGCTGAGCCTGGGGTCCTCCCACAGCTACTACGGCATTGATCCGGCTTATTTTGACCGGCCCTCCTTCAACGCCAGCCATGTCTCCCAGTCGCTGTTCTATGACTTGGGTATTCTGGATAAATTCAAGGACGACATGACTCAGCTCAAATACATTCTGCTGCCCATCTCGTCCTTTACGCTGTCCCATCGGATTGAAGACGGGACCGAAGCCTGGCGGGTGCGCAGCTATCACCTGTACTATGATTTGGCGGTACCCCAGGGGATCACGCCGCTGTATGAAGTGACCGGCAACGACGGCTTTACCAATTTCAAGCGGGTGGCCGACTACCTCAGGACCGGGCAGGGCGTGAACTGCGACGAGAGGGGATTTCTTGCCCGCCCGCCCGAGGATCCGCAGGATCTGGAAGCAACCGGAATCCGAGCGGCCAAACGGCATAACGCTATGAATCCGGTGCATCAGACCGAAAACCGGCACATTCTGGATGCGCTCTTGCAGGATGCGCGTTCCATCGGCGCCCGGGTGATTCTATACACGCCGCCGGGACACGACGAATATGTCGGGCGGCTCGATCCGGCCGCGGTCCGACAGATGAAGGAGCTAGCCGAAACCCTGGACCGGTCCAGCCAGGAGGTGATCTACCTCAACTTTCTGGAGGATCCGCACTTTGCCGAATCTGACTTCTACGATGCCGACCATGTCAATGCCGCCGGAGCCCGCAAACTGACGGGACTGATCAATCAGGCCATGCAGGAATGGGACCGGGGTCAGGATCCAGTGACTGCCGCAGCGGGCGGAAAGTAAATGCCTGGTCGGAAAAATGTCACGGGCTTAACAAGACGTAAGCGAAAATCATGATAGACTGATAGAAAACCGCCTGATTATCAGGCGGTTTTCGTGCATGTGAAAAGGCAGATCGGATTGGATTGATAAATCGTTATTTTTGAGACAGGCCATAGGAATTTCAGCCCAGGGCAAGGTCTTTGTGTCATAATTGGAGGTAGTGGTGCGGCGGGAGAGAAGCCGTTTCCATCCCCGGGGCTGCGTCAGGGCAAAATCTTGATACAGCCGGGGATACGATGAATCCAACGATGAAAGACAACAGGAGGAACGATTATGTTGAAAATCAATCAGGAACGGTTGGGACGACGCCTGGAGGAACTGGCACAGTTCGGAGGAAGCGAGCAGGGGATGAACCGCTTTTCCTACACCAAGGAAGAGAAAGATGCGCAGAATTACCTCAAAGAAGTATTTGCCGTTCTGGGCATGACGGTGACGGAAGATCCGCTCGGGAATCTGTTTGCCCGCTATGAAGGACTCAATCCGGAGCTGAAGCCCATCGTCACGGGATCGCACATCGACTCCGTGCGCAACGGCGGCCGCTACGACGGCAACCTGGGCGTCCTCGGCGCGCTGGAGGCAGTCCAGTGTCTCCATGAGCAGGGGATTCGACTGAATCACCCCATTGTGATCTTTATTTCCAAGGATGAAGAGGGCACCCGGTTTGGTTCCACCATGTTCGGAACTGAGGCTATGCTCGGAGCCCTCCCGGCAGAATTCCTTGACCGCACCGACCGGGATGGCATCACGCTGCGCCAGGCCATGACCGACGCCGGCTATGATCCCCAGGGCATTTTCAACTCGAAAGTAGAGCCAGGCAGCTACGCCGCCTATCTCGAACTTCATATCGAACAGGCCCGTGTTCTGGAAACCATGCAGATTCCCATCGGCATTGTCACCGGTATCGCCGGACCGCTCTGGTTTGCTGTCAACATTAAAGGACAGGCCGGCCACGCCGGATCAACCCCCATGCGGATCCGCCACGATCCGATGGTTGCGGCCGCCCGCCTGATTGATCAATGCGACCGCATCGCACGCCAGTTCCAGGACACCGTCGCCACCACCGGTTACATTAAGGCTGACCCGGGAACGACCAACGTCATTCCGGCTCAGGTGGACTTTACCATCGACCTGCGGGACGTCAGCATGGCAGACCGTGATCAGGCGGAAGCCGAGATCAAGGCGGCAGCACGACTTCTGGAGGAAAAAATGGGCGTGACCATCGAGTTCAGTGACCGTGTGCGCACCCCGTCGGTCCTGTGCAACGACGCTCTGATGAATGTCATCGAAGAGACCGCCGGCGAGTTCTCGCTGCCCAGCCTGCGGATGCCGTCGGGCGCCTGCCACGATGCCATGCACTTTGGACCACTCTGTCCCATCGGCATGATTTTTGTGCCCTCCGTCAACGGCTACAGCCACCGGGCGGATGAATACACTCCGCTGGAAGACTGCGCCAACGGCGCCAATGTGCTGCTGAATACTCTGGTTAAGGCTGACGCCCTGGTCTAATTCAAACCGGGGATCGGCCGCTGGAACTTACGACTCGAAATCGCCGCCCGAGCCCCTTGGACCCTCCTTTGACCGGCCGGTTGAAAGGGGCTTTCCGGTGAATTCGTGATTTTCAATGATAATCAATCTCACTGTATACAAATGCTCGCAAAAGCTTTATAATGAGATGTAAGGTTAGTCGAAGGAGGTGGGACTTTTTTAAGCACCGCTATGGAAAAGAAAGATAATCTACAGAACACCATGCAGTTTGAGGACTTCAAAAAGGATAAAGTTACTCTAACAAAAGAGATCCTGTCTGAAGTGTATCAGTCCTTGTCTGAGAAAGGATACAACCCTGTAAACCAGATGGTGGGCTATTTGATCTCCGGAGACCCTACTTACATTACCAATTATAATGGAGCCAGGGCACTGATCCGAAAACTGGAACGCGACGAAATATTGGAAGAAGTTTTAAGGACTTACCTGGATATTGAGTGATTTTTTAAGGGTGCCATAAAATCTGGCACCCTTATATTTAAGTTAATCGTTAATTTGCGCCAGATCTTTCCGGACTGGCCAGCCGGCAGTGCCGGACACCCCCGTGACTGGAACCAGATCAATAGGAACAAATAGACCGGCAAAGCCACCCCCGGGTGGAAGCACGCTGTTTGCTGCTACTGATTTAGTCAGCAGTCACTGCATGATTTTTTAGAAAAAAGAGGTTTTTGGATGAGAGTATTGAGTCTTGATGTGGGCGATCGCCGCATCGGTGTCGCCGTTTCGGATCCCACCGGTTTTCTGGCCACGGGTCTTGGCGTCATTAAACGGGATGGGTCCTCCCAGGGCAATATTGCCGCTGTCCAGCAGGTGCTGGAGCAGATCAAGGCGTACGATGTCAGGCTCGTGGTAGCCGGACTGCCGAAGAACATGGACGGCACCGTCGGCTTCCAGGCCAGGAAAGTTCTGGATTTTATTGAAGAACTGAAAAAAGTCTGGGACGGCGAGGTCCTGACCTGGGATGAACGGCTGACTACGGTCAGCGCTCATATGGTCATGGCTCAGAAAAAAACCAAAATCAACCAGCGCAAGAATGATGTCGACAAGATCGCTGCCTGCTTTATCCTGCAGGGCTTTCTTGACTCCATAGAATTCAAAAAGCGGAAAGAACAGGACCAGTCGCGCTAAGCGGACTGAGAACAGCAAGGAAAGAAGGTGAAATGAATGGAAAACACCACCGATTTAATCGTATTGTCCGGAGAAGACGGCGAAACCTTTGAAGTGGAAGTCATTGACCGCGTGGAAGTGGAAGGACAGGAATACTTTATTGTCAGACCCGTGGAAGAAGAGGATGTTTATACCGCGCTGCGGGTAGACCTTGATGATGACGGCAATGAGGTCTTTACGGTCGTCGAGGACGACGAGGAACTGAACGCAGTGGAAGAGGCTTACAGCCTGGCTTTAATTGACGAGGAAGAGATTTAATGAAAATTAACGAAAGCGGTTATGTGGATAACCTCAAGACTATGCTGCGCGAAGCCGGGGCCAAGCTGACCCCGCAGCGCCTGACCATCCTGGATGTCATCATCCAGCAGGAAGGGAAGCATCTGACCATCGAAGAGATCTACAACAAGGTCAAGGAAGTTAAGGCGGAGACGGGCGTAGCCACGGTCTACCGCACGATCCTGCTCTTCGAGGAACTGGGCATCGTCAAGAAATTAGATTTAAATGACGGAATCTACCGATACGAACTCAACCACGAGGAAGAGCTCCATGGGCATCACCATCTGGTGTGTTCAGCCTGCGGCAAAGTGGAAGAAGTCCGGGACGATCTGCTCGACTCTGTCGAACAGATCATCGAGAAGGATTACCGATTCCGGATCAAGGACCATTCGCTGAAATTCTATGGCTTATGCAGTGACTGCTATCTGAATGAAAGCGAGGAAACGAATGAACGAAAATCAAAATAACGAACCAAAGAAAAATAAAAACAATCAGTCCAAAGACAGAGGGCGCAACCAGTATGGGGAGAAGATCCAGAAACAGGATTCTTCCAACGCGCCGGAAGTCAAAGAGCCGAAGGAAAGCCGCCTCCAGAGCGTAGTAAAGGCGATCCGCCCCAAACGGCAGAAGCCGCTGATCGCGGATATCGATCAGGCTCCGGCTCAGGCACCGGCTCAGGCACCGGCTCAGGCTCAGACTTCGGCCGAAGCGCCCAAGCCATCCAGACGCCGGACCCCCCGGCCCAAGCCGGAAGCTGGAGCAGCGCCCAACGCGCAGACCCAGAAGCCGCAGCCGGAAGCCCCGGTTAAAAACCGCCGCAAGGGCCAGGCACCCGCACCGGAAGCTCAGACTGGCGCAGTCGAAGCACCCAAAGGCCGCCGGCAGCCAAGACCGCGCCGCGAACAGCAGCCAAAGCCGGTAAATGAAACAGTGGTGAAAACCGAACCTGTCGTAAAGACGGAACCATCGGCAGCCATCCCGGGTCCGGCAAAGGCGGAAAATCGCCGCCGGAGCGAAGCCCCGCGGGGCCGCAACCCCAGAGGGGGCATGTGGAACAAGCCAAGACCGGAAGCGGTAAACTTCACGGTATCCAATCCCAGCGACAAGGACATTGTCCGGATCATTCCCCTGGGAGGACTGGATGAAATCGGCAAGAACATGACCGCCATTGAGTACCGGGATGAGATCGTCGTCATCGACTGCGGCCTGAAGTTCCCGGAAGACGAGATGCTGGGCATCGACAGCGTCATTCCGGACGTCACCTTCCTGAAGAACAATCTTCATAAGGTCAAAGGCTTCTTCATCACCCACGGCCATGAGGATCATATTGGAGCGCTGCCCCATATCCTCAAGGAAGTGAATGTACCGGTCTACAGCACCCGGCTTACCCTGGGACTCATTGAGGTTAAACTGCGCGAGCACAACATCTTCAATAAGGTGAAGCTGCAGACGGTTAAGCCGCGGGATATCGTGCGCTTCAACCACATCAGCGTGGAGTTCATCAAAACCAACCACTCCATCGCCGACGCGTCGGCTCTGGCGATTCATACTGCCGCCGGCGTTCTGATTCATACCGGTGACTTCAAGGTTGATCTGACTCCGGTAGCCGGTGATGTCATCGACCTGGCCCGCTTTGCCGAGCTGGGAACTCAGGGCGTTCTGGCCCTGATGGCAGACTCCACCAACGCGGAGCGGCCCGGATACACGCAGTCGGAAAGCACCATCGGCAACAGCTTTGAAAAACTGTTCATGGAAGCGAAGGGCCGCATCATTGTAGCAACCTTCTCCTCCAACATCGACCGGATTCAGCAGGTCATCGGCGCGGCCCTCAAGACGAACCGCAAGATGGTCTTCAACGGCCGGTCCATGGAGAACAATGTCAACGTGGCCCGGGAACTGGGCTATCTGGACATCGATGATCGCAGCATCGTGCCGGTGGACGAAATCAAGCGCTTCCGCGACGATCAGCTGGTCATCATGACCACGGGCAGCCAGGGCGAACCCATGGCCGCCTTGTCCCGGATGGCACTGGGCGAACACCGCAAGATTCAGATTCAGCCCAATGACACCGTCATCCTGTCGTCTCATCCCATTCCGGGAAATGAGAAGGGGATCTTCAAGACGATCAACCTCCTGTACAAACTGGGAGCCGAGGTCATCTACGATTCCAAGGAAGACGTTCATGTTTCGGGACATGCCTGCCAGGAAGAGCTCAAACTCATCCAGGCGCTGGTCAAGCCCAAGTACTTCATTCCGGTTCACGGGGAGTACCGCATGCTGAAGATCCATTCGGATCTGGCCAGAAAAATGGGGATGGAATCCAAAAACATTCTGATTCCGGAAACCGGTGACATCCTTGAACTGTCCCAGACCAGCCTGCGCAAGAACGGCAAGGTTCAGTCCGGCCAGATTCTGGTGGACGGCCTCGGCGTCGGCGATGTCGGCAGCATTGTGCTGCGTGACCGCAAGCATCTGTCCGAAGACGGCATGGTTACGGTGGTTGTGACGGTCGATATGACTTCCGGCACCGTGATTGCGGGCCCGGACCTGATCTCCCGCGGCTTTGTCTTCATCAAGGAGGCCGAGCAGCTGATGGAGGATTCCCGGATTATCGTCCGCAACCTTCTGACGGAAGCCGAAGGCACCCGCCTGAAGAATACGGAGTTCGTGAAGAACCAGATCCGCGAACAGCTGCGGAACTTCCTGTTCCGCCGCACCAAGCGCAGTCCGATGATCGTGCCGATCATCATGGAAATTTAGTCCGGATCGATCATCCGGCAGAGTTTTCTGAAAAACAAGAACCTTGGATCGCCCGGTCCCGTTCCCTGGGAGCGGCTCCAGCAATAGTTGACAGGAGATGCAGAATCTCCAGGATATGTTAAATCTCAGAGAGATGAAAAATATCAAAGATATGAAAAATATCAAAGATCGGGGAGGATCATACCAAATGACCAACGTACATGATAAGGCCCATGAACTGGCCAGCGCCATGAAGCAGGACGAGACGGTGATCGCCTACCGCGAAGCCGTTCAGAAAATTGAGCAGGATGAAGCCAAGAAACGGATGGTGGAAGATTTCCGCTCCGTCCAGTTTGCCGCTTATCAGGATAAAATGACCACTGGAGAAGTATCTGCCAAGACCAAAGAGCAGATGGAGAACCTGGTTTCGGTCATCACCCTGAATCCGGAAATTTCCAGCTACCTGGAAATTGAACAGCGGTTTTCGATTCTGTTCAATGACATCATGAAAATCATCAACGAAGCCATTGGTGTTGACATCATCGGTTAATCCATACAACATGCAAAATTGGATACCCTGTATCTGGAGTATCCAATTTTTGTGTTGATCTTTCCACACACCAGGAGGAACTATGTACACAAGAGAAGATATCAGAAATATAGCGATCATTGCCCACGTTGACCACGGCAAGACCACGCTGGTGGATGCGCTGCTGCGGCAGAGTCACACCTTCCGTGAAAATGAAAAAGTGGCCGAACGGGTCATGGATTCCAATGACCTTGAACGCGAACGCGGCATTACGATCCTGAGCAAGAACACATCCGTAAAATACCAGAATCATACCATCAATATCGTGGATACCCCCGGCCATGCCGATTTCGGCGGAGAGGTCGAGCGCGTCCTGAAGATGGTCGACTCCGTACTCCTGGTCGTGGATTCCTATGAAGGACCGATGCCGCAGACGAAGTTCGTCTTGAAGAAGGCTCTGGAACTGGGACACGATCCCATCGTTCTGATCAATAAGATTGACCGCAAGGATGCCCGCCCCAACGAAGTCATCAACGAAGTCTTTGACCTGTTCCTGGAACTGGGCGCATCGGACGAGCAGTGCGACTTCACGGTCCTTTATGCCTCGGCCCGGGAAGGCTATGCCAGCTTTGAAGCCAATGAGCCGGGAAGTGACATGACGCCCGTATTCGATACGATCCTGAGCAAGGTCAAAGCGCCCCAGGGCGACCTGGAAGGCCCGCTTCAGCTTCTTGTTTCCACCCTGGACTCCTCCGAGTACATGGGCAAGCTGGCCATCGGCAAGATTGAACGGGGTCGCATCCGCAAGAACATAAATGTGGCGATCATGAACCGGGATGGTCGGATCGTCAAAAATACCGTGTCCGCTCTGTTTGTCAATGAGGGACTCAAGCGCGTGGAAGCCCAGGAAGCCAGCCTTGGCGACATTGTTGCCATTGCCGGCCTTGGCAGCGTCAGCATCGGAGATACCATTGCCGACGCTCAGAATCCGGAAGCACTGCCCTTCATGCACATCGACGAGCCGACGCTGTCCATGAACTTCATGGTCAACGACTCGCCCTTTGCCGGACGGGAAGGCGATTTTGTTACGTCCCGCCATCTGCGCGACCGCCTGATGCGTGAGATCGAGACCAATGTATCCATGCGCGTGAAGGAACTCTCGCCGGATACTTTTGAAGTGTCAGGCCGCGGAGAACTGCATCTGTCCATTCTTCTGGAAACCATGCGCCGCGAAGGCTATGAACTGCAGGTTTCCAAGCCGTCCGTTATCTTCAAGGAAGTAGACGGCAGAAAAATGGAGCCCATGGAATATCTGACCATCGACGTACCGGAAGAATACGTCGGGCCGGTCATGGAAAAGCTCGGACCGCGCAAGGCTGAGATGACCAACATGACTTCCTCGGTCAATGGCTATACCCGCCTGGAATTCGATATTCCGGCCCGCGGCCTCATCGGCTTCCGGAATGAATTCATGACGGACACCCGGGGCAACGGCATCATGAACCATGTGTTCAAGGGCTACGGTCCTTACAAGGGTGACATTCAGGAACGCTCGCGCGGTTCACTGGTCGTGTTTGAAACCGGCGAAGCCATTACCTACGGACTGTTCAACGCTCAGGAACGCGGTACGCTCTTCATCAACGCGGGCATGGAAGTCTATGCCGGCATGATCTGCGGCGAATGCTCCCGGGCCGAGGACATTGAAGTCAATGTCTGCAAGAAAAAGCACCTGTCCAACACCCGGTCTTCGGGTTCGGACGAGGCGCTGAAACTCACCACTCCCCGAGTCATGAGCCTGGAAAATTGTCTGGAGTTCGTCAATAACGATGAACTGGTTGAAATTACCCCGAAAACCATTCGCATGAGAAAACGGATCCTTGATACGACCATGCGCAAGCGGGCTGCCCGGAAATAGAGTAAACCCATCGCGGCTTGGCCGTGAAATCATTAGAGCGGATCAGGTGATTCTTTGTGAAAAAAGTACTCGTAACCTTGTTGATCGTCATACTCCTTCTGGGGGGAACTATTTTTGGTTCCCTCTACGTCTATCATTCCAATGCCGGTGCTCCCCTGCAGGGGGCTTCAGATCCACTGTCCATTCTGGTGCGGGATCAGGAGTCGCTCTATCAGGTCGTGGATCAGCTGGCGGCAGACGGTGTGCTGAAAAATGCCTGGCTGAGTAAGCTCTACTACCGGCTGTCCGGGCTGAATCTGGACATCGAGCCGGGCCGGCATGAAGTGGCTCTGACCGGATCGCTGAAGGATCTTCTGGATGCCCTGAAGCAGGAAAATCTGGACAATGTCCGGGTTACGCTGCCCGAAGGGTTTACCATTGCCAATATGGCAGCCCGATTCGACAAGTCGGGCCTCGTTACGAAAGATGAATTTCTGAACGCGGTGGAAGCGTTCACCCCGCCGGACTATGTGCCGGTCAAGGGCGAACGGCGCTACCGAATGGAAGGATACTTGAAACCTGACACCTATACCTTCGCCAGAGGGACAACGGCGGATGCCATCGTTGCCAAGCTCAGCGCGGAGTTCGACCGGAATCTGAAGGCCATCCTGGACCAGAGCGGTCGGACGAACATCACGAGCGCGGATTACGATGCCATCATCAACAAGGCAGCCATGATCGAACGGGAGACCAACAATGCTGATGAACGCGCCCTGGTCGCGTCGGTCATTGAAAACCGGCTGGCCATCGACATGAAGCTGCAGCTGGACGCGACCATCCTGTATGCCCTGGGCGTGGATTCCAAGGCGGTCACCAACCAGGACATGCGCCTGGAGAGCCCGTTCAGCACCTATCATGTCAAAGGCCTGCCGGCCGGTCCGATCTGCAATCCATCCACGGACTCCATCCGGGCCGTCCTGGCGCCGGCTACCACGGACTACATCTACTATGTTCTGAATCCTCAGACAGGCAAACATTTCTTCACCGCTTCCTATGATGAGTTCCTGGCAAAAAAGAAAGAATTTAACGGCGGCGGATCGACCACTCCGGTGACCACGCCTGGGACGCAGCCGGTGGAGACCGAGCCGCAGAATCCTTATCCGGGACCGGTCGGGCTCCCCTTTGAAGTGTTGCCCGCTACCAAGCCGTCTCAGACGACTGCGCCCACCACAACCACTCCATCAGTACCCTAGGAGGACCCATGAGCATCACGGATCCACAAACAAAACAATATCTCCGGGAAATCGCCGCGCTCAAAGGCGACCCCAGGCTCACCGCCCTCGAAGAGTATGCCTCGCGCCGCTTCATTCCCATCATCCACAAGGAAGCGGCCGATTGTCTGCTCTATTTTTTGCGTACGCAGAAAGCCGGACGCGTTCTGGAACTGGGTGCAGCCATGGGGTACTCCGCCATTGTCATGGCCGGAGCATCCCCTGAAATAACGATCGATACCATTGAGCGGGACCCCGGCATGATTGCCCTGGCCCGGCAGAATATCAAGGCCTTCGGTCTGGATGATCGCATCACTCTGCACGAGGGGGACATCCTCCAGGTGCTGGACGATCTGACCGGTCCCTATGACTTTGTCTTCATCGATGCCGGCAAGAGCCATTATCGCGAGTACCTGGAAAAAATTTTGCAGCTGATCTCACCCGGGGCGATGATCATCTGCGACAACATTCTGGTTCGAGGTCTGATTGCGCACGAAGGCGTGGAGCGCAAGCACTCCACCATTATCATGAACATGCGGCAGTTTATCGAGGAGGTTTCTCAGGACGAGCGGTTCCATTCCATGGTGCTGCCGGTGGGAGACGGACTTCTCATTATCAAATGTAAGGAATAAGCGATGAATCGAAATACGAAACCTGAACTTCTGGCTCCAGCCGGAAGCCTGTCCAAATTAAAAGTTGCGATCGACTACGGCGCCGACGCGGTCTACCTGGGCGGAAACCGCCTGAATCTGCGGGCTTTTGCCGACAATTTCTCCGATGCGGAGATGCAGGAAGGCATCGAGTACGCTCACAGCCGGGGGCGCAAGGTCTACATGACGCTGAACGTGTTCCCGCACAACGAAGATCTCGAGGGGCTGGAGGACTACCTGCGCAGCGTCCGGGACCTGGGCATCGATGCCCTGATTGTGTCGGACCCGGGCATCATCATGACCTGCCGGGAAGTCATTCCCGAGATGGAGCTCCATCTGTCCACCCAGGCCAACAACGTCAACTACCGTTCTGCCATGTTCTGGCACCAAAACGGAGTGAAACGGATCGTTCTGGCCCGGGAGCTGACCCTGGAGGAAATCCGCGATCTCATTGCCAGAACGCCGGATACGCTGGAAATTGAAGCCTTTGTGCACGGCTCCATGTGCATGGCCTACTCCGGCCGCTGCCTGTTGTCCAGCTACATGGTGGGCCGTGACGCCAATCGCGGCGAATGCGCCCAGCCCTGCCGCTACAAGTACTACCTGGTCGAAGAAAAGCGGCTGGATCAGCCGATGGAAATTCTCGAAGACGAACGGGGCACCTACATCATGAACTCCAAGGACCTGTGCATGATCCAGCACATTCCCGAGCTGATGGAATCCGGCATTGTATCCTTCAAGATCGAGGGCCGGATGAAGTCTGAGTATTATGTCGCAGCCATCGTCAAGGCCTATCGCGCCGCCATGGATGCCTATCTGGCCGACCCGGCCAATTACCGCTATGACCCCAAATGGATGGAACTGCTGGAAAAGGTCAGCCACCGCAAGTACCATACCGGCTTCTACTTTGGCCGCGGCAACTCGCAGATCTATGAATCCTCGACCTATGTCCGGGATTATGACATCGTCGCTGCCGTTGTCCGCCGGGAAGCGGACGGACGCTATTTCATGCATGAGAAGAACCGCATCTTCCCCAATACGGAAGTGGAGGTGCTGCGCGCCAAAGGCGATGTCTTCCGGACGACGCTCACCAATTTCCGGGATGTAGAGGGCAGCCCCATTGAAGTGGCCAACAAGGCGGCCATGTATTTCAGCTGCGACTGCCCGGATCAGCTGGAAGCAGGGGATCTGATCATTCAGACCACCGGCGAAGTGAAATACGTGTTTTAAGCAAAAGGGGGGTCACAGGACCGCCCTTTTCCTGTAAACTGAAAAGGAAAGCAAGGCTTCCAGAAGCCGCCGGAATGGGCTGAGGCCAACCTGAATTGGCCGAAATTCCGTTCCAAATCAGCCTGATGAGGGGATGTAACAATGAAGAAACCAGTCTTAATCGGAATAACCGGCGGCACCGGATCAGGGAAAAGCACGGTAGCCAACGCCATCTATAACAGCTTCGGTGAAAAATCAATCTGCATGATCTCACAGGATTCCTACTATAAAGATCAGAGCCACCTGTCCTTCGAGGATCGGGTGAAAACCAACTATGACCACCCGATGGCCTTCGATACGGATCTGCTCATCGATCATCTGCAGCGTCTGCTGGCCGGCCAGCCCATCGAAATGCCCACCTATGACTTCACCATCCATAACCGGACCAAAGAGGTCAAAATCGTTGAACCCAGGGACATCATCATTGTGGAAGGCATCCTGGTTCTGGATGACAAGCGCCTGCGCGATCTGCTGGATATCAAGATCTATGTCGACACCGATGCCGATATCCGGATTCTGCGCCGTCTGGTGCGGGACATCGAGGAACGCGGCCGTTCCGTGTCCTCTGTCGTGGACCAGTACCTGTCGGTGGTTCGCCCCATGCACATGCAGTTCACCGAACCGTCCAAGCGCTATGCGGACCTGATCATCCCGGAAGGCGGCCACAATAAAGTTGCCATCGATGTCATGGTGCGCTCAGTCAAAGCCCTCATTGAAGATTAGACCTGCCACTCACAAATTCCACTGACCTAAGAGAAAGCCCGTAAACCTTCGTGCTGAATGGTTTACGGGCTTTCTCTGCTGAATCCGAAGGGGATATCCCGGATGCGGTTATTCTGACAAATCGGTCTCCGGAATTTTGGTCACATCAACCCAGCGACCGTGGGGAATGAACTGATCGAGCTGGGACATGGTCATCTCGATATGGCTGTTGGCGGAGCCGGCAGCCGGATATACCGAAGGGAAGCGCCGCAGGGATTCATCCAGGTATACCTGTACGCCTTCGGGCACGGCGAAGGGGCAGACTCCGCCGGCGGCGTGTCCCGTCAGTTCTTCGGTCCGCTCGAAGGGCAGCATTTTCGCCTTGGTTCCAAACGTATCCTTGTACTTTCGGTTATCCACTCTCGCATCGCCTGCTACGACGACCAGCACAACGCTTTCCCCGACAAAAAACGACAGGGTCTTGGCAATGCGGCATTCTTCCGTACCAATCGCCCGGGCGGCTTCCGGTACCGTACCGGAGGATTCCTCCGTTTCCTGAACGATCTGATCCAGACCGTATTCTCTTAAAAAATATTCCTTTACTCGTTCAACGGACATGTCATTTCCTCATCTTTCCTCACGCGATGTCTGCACCGGACGATTGTCATGGAATCGCTCCGATCGGGCATCGGTTCGTATCGTTCTACCCCTGATTATAGGCAAGTCGGACTGAAAGGGCAATCATCCGCTGATCTTTTCGAAGGGGCAGACGCCAGACTTACTATTGCGACGATTCAGGAGTCGGGCACATCCTGCTTGCCTGGAAAATGATGTCTTTCACCGGTGGGATTCATTTCCGCCAATAAAGCAACGAAGCAGGCAGCGAAACTCCCATCAAGCGGGATGGGACTCAACCCAACACCGATCGAAGGGGATGGATCCACAGGACACTGATCGAAGAAGATGGCTTCACTGGACACTGATCGAAGGAGCTGATGTTCAGACTGTATGAGAAGTTGACTTCAAACCATAATTTCGAGAGTAGATTCTGAAGGAGGAAGTCATTGTGGAGAACAGATTTCATGAACTGCTGACGGCGTGCAGGGGGCGGGGAGTATCAGATATCCTGCTGCGGGAGGATGACGTACTGCATTACCGGCTGCGGGATGAAATATTGCCTGGGACGGGCTGTGTCGGCCGGGAGCTTATGCAGTGGCTGTTTGCATCGATCAGTCCCGGGGAACGGGTGCGGGAGGGGAATGGCAGTCTGGACTCGGATCTGGCCTATGAGTATAAAGGACGATATCGGATCAACCGATATACCTCAGAGGGAAAGCTTTGTGCCACGATCCGGATCATTAAGGATCAGATTCCGACCTTGGCCGAGCTGGGCGTAAATCCAGGGCTGCCGGACCATCTGGCATCGCGTCGGGGGCTAAGTCTGGTGGTAGGGAAAACGGGTTCGGGCAAGAGTACTACCATGGCAGCCGTGCTGTCCGAGCTGCTGCGGGTCCGCCCCTGGCACCTGATTACCCTGGAGGACCCGGTGGAATATCGGCTCGATCCGGGGAAGGGACTGGTCACTCAGCGGGAATCAGGGCGAGATTTTCTGACGTTTCAGGAAGGCATCCGCAGTGCGCTGAGGCAGAGTCCGGATTTCATGATGATTGGTGAAATCCGCGACACTGCCAGCATGCGAGCGGTCCTGGAAGCCGCGGAGGCAGGCATCGGAGTCATTGCCACGCTGCACTCCCTGGGCGCGGGAACGACTCTGGCAAGAATCCTGCAGATGTTTCCCGGGTCCGAGCGGGATTTTGTCCGGTTCCAGCTGGGCGAGACCATCAATTTCATTCAGAGTCAGATTCTGCGAAAAAACGAAAACGGCATGGAACTGGATTATGAACTGCTGCTGGGAACTCAGGCTGTTCGCAACACAATCTCTGAGGGACACTTCAATCAGCTGGAAAATTTGATTTTCCTGGGTCAGCGCCAGGGCATGAGGGGATTTCAAACCCCGAACGATCGAAACCAGGGAGCGAAATTGAACCGCTAATATCCTGAATTTGTCAGTGATTTCATTGTTAAAGTCATCACCAGCTGGGAACTGTGGTATAATAAACCTTGGTTTACCGGATTCTTGAATCGGTGACTTTTTATTTCTTTAAAAGAGGGGATCCAATGGAATTTCTGGGAAGAGCTTTTATAAGCCTGATGCATATTATCAACTATCTGGCGGTAGCCGTTTCATCATATTATATCTTTCTGACACTGTTTTCACTGTATCAGAAAAAGCGTAAACAGCTGGAAGACGGCAATCGGAGATTTGCCGTTGTCATCGCCGCCCATAATGAGTCTCAGGTGATCCGGCAGAGCGTCGAATCCTGCCTGAGGATGGACTATCCCAAAGAGCTGTTCGATGTCTATGTGATTGCAGACAACTGCAATGATAATACGAAAGAAATCGCTTCTCAGGCCGGCGCGGCCGTCTTTGAGCGGTTCAATAAGACAGAAGTCGGGAAGGGATATGCCCTGCAGTGGTTTTTCGACCAGCTGCTGAAAATGAATAAGGGTTATCGGACCTGTGTGATCCTGGATGCCGATAATCTGGTTCACCCCTCATTCCTGAAGGAAATGAACAAGAAGATGAACCAGGGTTACAAAGTTGTTCAAGGGTACCTGGATTCGAAAAACCCGGATGATACGTACCTGACAGGCTGTATTTCCATGGAATTCTGGATCTCCAACCGGATGCTCAAGCTTTCCCGGGACAATCTGGGGCTGTCCGCTCAGCTGGGTGGAACAGGCTTTGCCGTCGATACGGATATTCTGGAGCATTACGGCTGGGATGCGACCTGTCTGACGGAAGATCTCGAGTTTACCTGCAAGCTTTGCCTCAACGGTTACAAGGTCGGCTGGGCGCATGAAGCCATTATCTATGATGAGAAACCATTGACCATGGCAGCCAGCTGGCGCCAGCGCAAGCGCTGGATGCAGGGATTTGCCGACGTCTTTACCCAATATTTCTTCCCGTTAATGAACAAAGGGATCCGGACCGGAAGCATGATCATGATTGACTGTGCCTTTTACTCCATTCAGCCGATCCTTCTGATTATATTCGGGATCAGTGCCGGTTACGGCATCCTGTACAATCTCTACTATCTGCAGGATACCATTCGGCAAATGGCTTTACTGAATCTGGGTCGAATCTTGTCCCTGAAGGAAATGCTCTATGCCGCCGGACAGATTCTGCAGCTGCTGCTGATTCCGTTCATTCTGTGGCTTGATAAGAAACTGAGCCTGCGCAATCTGATGTACTATGCACTCCTGCCGTTGTATATTCCCACCTGGATGCCCATTGCCATCCTGGGAATTCTCCACAAGAACCGAAAAGAGTGGGATCATACGGAACATGTCCGGGCAATCCACATCGACCAGATCGATAAGGTCTGATCAGCGGGTTCGGGCAGAAAAAGCCAGACGAATGTGACTTAATGGTATTATCTAATAAGTACCTGATCAAACCTAAGGTGTGCTCCAAAGGGTAAGAAAGAGTGTAAGCAGGTGTCCGATTCCCGATTCAGGAATTTGCCGCCTGCTTTTTTAAAAACTTATGGTCTAAATTTATGAAAGTATTTTCATTCCGTGACTGAACCATGTATAATGGGATTATTAGCACGTTTACAGCCATTTTGGTTAACATATTTATTTATACATCAACTAAATCGACTGATTGGAGGACAAAGGGGGAGTTTTATGGCAATGGATCAATTTTTAACCGGTCTCGATCTGGGATCGTATTATATCAAAGCATCCGCCATCACCGGACGGAACGGGGACATTATATTTTCAGCTTACGGTGAATCGCACGGGATAGAGGATGGACAGGTGACCGATTCAGTACGCCTCCTGTCATCCATTCGCAGTGTACTGCGCCAGCTTGAAATCAAGACCGGAGCGCCGGTGACCGACGTTTTTCTGAACGTTGATACGGCTTACACCAGACAGGAGTCAAGCAGAGGATCTGCCGGACTCAAACAGGGTACGGTCTCTGAAAAAGACATGCTCAATGCAGTAAAGAGTTCCATGCGGGTGGCCAAAACCTCGGAGGAACGGATCTGTGACGTGCTGATCGGTGACTACAAGGTGGACGGCGTCGGGTATGCCAATCCCGTCGGAGCCAAGGGCGGTCTCATTGACGTTACATCCCAGACGATTCTGTGTGATGAGTCAACACTGGAAGGCCAGGCCAGAGTCCTGGACAATGACGGAATCCGCGTCATCGGCACCGGGCTGTCCGTGCACGGCATGGCCAATCTTATGATGACCAGAAGCCAGCGGTACCACGGAGCGCTCCTGATCGATTCCGGCCACCGCAAAACGGACCTGGTTGTGCTGAGAAACAACCGGATTGTTTACTCGGAAACCATCCCTCTGGGGGGGCGCAATATTACCAAGGACTTATCCATTGTTCTGAAAATCAGCATGAATGAAGCCGAAGAATTGAAAAAGCAGTTCGGCACCGGCCAGCTCAGCAAGAACCATCCCAAGTTCGACCTGATCCGGGAAGTCGTATCCGCCCGGGCCACGGAAATCGTCGGATTGTGCCGCAAAGCTTTCCAGAATTATCCGCAGTGGAATGAAATTGATATGGCTCTGGTCTACGGCGGCGGACTTTGCGGGTTTGCTCAGATCGAGGAACTGGTAGAAGATGGGATTCCAATATCCACAAATTACATTACATCTGATATAATCAAGAGCGACGACATTTTTTCCCTGAATGCCACTGGCGTAGCTTATAATATGATCCATGAGCTGCAATCGGTGCTTATTGCACAGATGTGCGAAAAAGAGGATGAGCTGGAAGAAGCGGATGAATCCGCCGGCGCCTACTTCTCCGTATTTGACAAGGTCCGCCAGAAGGCGACAAAGTCCGTGAAAGAGATCATCGGGCTGGATGAGGAAGACGAAGCGGTCGAACCGACGCGCCGTCCCAAAACTCATGATGATTTCAGGAAAAAAGCCAGCGAAAACAGTTTCGGCACAAAATTAAAAAAATTATTCGGAATAGAATAGGGGGATTAAGGATGTTAGATTTTGATCTTGAAGTAACAGGCCCGGCAAATATAAAAGTAGTTGGATGCGGTGGCGGCGGAAACAATGCGGTTAACCGCATGATCATGGAAGGACTTGCCAACGTTGACTTTATTTCAGTCAACACGGACAAGCAGGCGCTGTCCCAGTCCAACGCGTCACATAAAATCCAGATCGGTGAAAAGCTCACCAAGGGTCTTGGCGCTGGAGCCAATCCGGAAATCGGACAGAAAGCGGCGGAAGAGTCCAAGGAAGAAATTGAATCCGCACTCAAAGGGGCCGACATGGTCTTTATAACGGCCGGTATGGGCGGCGGAACCGGAACCGGTGCTGCACCCATTGTTGCGGAGATCGCAAAATCCATGGGCATCCTGACCGTGGGCGTAGTTACCAAACCCTTCCATTTCGAAGGAAAAGCCAGAATGAAGAATGCCGAAATCGGCATTGAAAACCTCAAGAGCAAAGTGGACTCACTGGTTACCATCCCCAATGAGCGCCTGCTTCTGATTGTCGATAAGAAAACTTCCTTCAAGGAAGCTTTCCGCAAGGCGGATGAAGTCCTGCACCAGGGCGTTCAGGGAATCACTGACCTGATCACAGACAACGGACTGATCAACCTGGACTTCAATGACGTTCGCGCCATTATGCTCAACCGCGGCGTTGCCCACATGGGCGTCGGCTACGGCAAGGGCGACAACAAGGCAACGGATGCCGTCAAGGCTGCCATTTCCTCCCCGCTGCTGGAAACCTCCATCAACGGAGCAACAGGCATTCTGCTCAATGTGACGGGCGGAGAAGACCTGTCTCTGCTGGAAATCAATGAAGCGGCCGAAGTCGTTAAGGAAGCCGCTGACCCGGATGCCAACATCATCTTTGGTGCGGTCATCGATCCGGAACTGAATGACGAAGTCAAAATCACGGTTCTCGCAACCGGATTCGAAAAGGATTTTAAGTCCCAAAAGGCGCAGGTCTCCGAGAAGAAGGAAGAGGCCAAGCCCTTTGCCGCCAAGCCGGCAGAACGGGCAGAAGCTCCGTCCTACCGCAGTGAATCATCCTACCGGGATGAATCCAGACGGCCGGAACCAACCTATCGTCCGGAAGAAGAAGAGGAAGAACAGATCGAAATCCCTGCATTCCTCAGAAATCGCAGATAACAAGCATCACTTTGGATCCTGACCATCGATAAGAGGGAGTAAGGAATATGAAATGCCCTTATTGCGGTTACCTCGAGAGCAAAGTCATTGATACCAGACCGACTGAAGATGGATCTTCCATCCGCCGCCGGCGCGAATGCCTGGACTGCACCCGACGGTACACGACCTACGAGAAAGTTGAAACATTACCGATCCTGGTCATCAAGAAAGATGAATCCAGAGAACCGTTTGATAAGAACAAGATCATCAGCGGCCTGGTGCGGGCGACTCAGAAGCGTCCGGTGTCCATGCAGCAGATGGAGAATCTTGCCGACGACATTGAGCGCAGCATCTCCAATAAAATGATCTCGGAAGTCACCACGGATGAAATCGGCAACATGGTGATGGAGCGGCTGAAAACCGTGGACGAGGTGGCATATGTTCGCTTTGCTTCCGTGTATCGGCAGTTCAAGGACATCAGTACTTTCTTCGAGGAGATCAAATCCCTGATGGGGAAAGAAATGGATCCAATGGAATAAGAATCCCCCTGAAAATCACCGGCTGATGCGTCAGCCGGTGATTTTCCGTTTCAAAGGGTTTTGAACGGGGCATCTGCCCGAGAAATCTTGTTAAAAAAAGGTTAAGTGCGCAGGAAGCGTTGGTAAAATGCCAGTCGGTATGATAACTTAAAGCTAGAATAACAGGAGGATCCCACCATGGCAGAAAAAATACTCATCATTGACGATGAAGAACATATTATTGAACTGATCCGTTATAATCTGGAAGCATCCGGTTATACGACGAGTTCAGCCGGCAACGGCATTGACGGCCTCATGCTGGCAAAACAGGAGAAACCGGATTTAATTCTTCTGGATCTCATGCTGCCCGGACTGGACGGACTGGAAGTCTGCAAGCGGATGCGCTCAGACGACCAGCTTAAGTCCGTCCCCATTATCATGCTCACCGCCAAGTCCGAGGAAATTGACAAAATTCTGGGTCTGGAACTGGGCGCTGACGACTATATCACGAAGCCTTTTTCTGTTCGGGAACTGACGGCCCGCGTCAAAGCAATGCTGCGCCGGGCGAACCCACAGGAACCGCAGGCTGACATCCTGCGGTTCAGTGATGTGGAAGTGGATTTCCTTAAGCATGAAGTCAAGAAGAACGGAATCAAGGTCGAACTGACCCTCAAGGAATTCGAACTGCTTGATATCCTGATGAAGAACAATGGAAAAGTACTGACCCGCGACGTCCTGCTGGATAAAATCTGGGGCTATGAATACGTTGGGGAAACCCGGACGGTCGATGTCCACATCCGCCATCTGCGCCAGAAGCTGGAAGAGGATGACAAGAATCCCCGCCATATTGAGACGGTGCGGGGAATCGGCTATCGCTTCAACAACGACGAAACGCCGTGAAAACCAGGTTTCAGATCGCGCTGATCGCACTGAGCGTGTGTCTTGCCATAGGTGCATCGGTTTTTTTCTATTTTTTCGGTCGAAACCAAATCCATCAGGCAGAGCAAAACCGGCTGTTAACCTCGGCCCGACAGGCCGCCGCAAGCTACGATGGTTCTAATTTTCCGGAGTTGACCAGGACTCTGTCCGAACAGGGAATTCATGGATTTGTGCTCAGGGACAGCCAGATGGTGGCTTCCACGGAAGGCGCGCCAATTCCACTTCTGACCAGCGAGACCTTATTGCGCCTGTTGGATCAGCCCCAGGGAAGCTCCATTCTGGTCAGTGGCGAGACTTCCTATCTGGCAGCATTTGCCACGACTTCTCAAGGGGAACGAATCATTCTGGCAGAACAGGCAAATCGAATTCAGTCGAGTCTGGCTGCTTTGCGCAATGAAACTCTGATGTTAGGAATAATTCTGGTGTTGCTGGGAGCGGGTCTGACGTTGTACCTGTCCCGGAATCTGGCAAAGCCCATTGATCAGCTGACGCTGGCCACTCAGCGCATCGCCGAGGGGGAACTGTCTTACCGGGTTCAGGTCAATGAACTGACGGATCTGGAGCCACTGGCAAATCATTTCAATACCATCGCCGACCGCCTGGAAGGAACAATCCTGGATTCCATGAATCATCAGAACCAGCTGGACGCGATTCTTGGTTCCATGAACTCAGGCGTCATTGCCGTGGATCAGAACAACCGGATCATCATCTTCAATGCCTTTGCCCGCAAAATCTTCGGGATTTACAATGAAGCCATCGGCAAGGACATCCACAGCGTGATCCGCAATACAGATCTTGATCAGATGCTGACCCTGTCCGACCAGTATCAGGAACTGACTTTGAAGCGCACCGGAACGGTCGTCCGCTTCAAGACAACGGAACTGATCACGGATCGGAATTTTCACCGCGGCAAAGTGACCGTACTGTCGGATATCAGCGATCTGAAGAAACTGGAGCAAATGCGCAGCCAGTTTGTGGCCAATGTTTCCCATGAACTCAAAACACCGCTGACCTCCATCAAAGGATTTGCCGAAACCTTGCGCGATGTGGAAAATCCAGCGACACGCAATAAGTTCCTGGATATCATCGATCAGGAAACCGAGCGGCTGAGCCGGCTGATCGAAGATATCTTATCCCTGTCCGCCATTGAGAATCAGGAACGGCGGGGCACCGAGATCATCGATGCCGTGGAAGCCACCGTTTCCGGTCTGCACTTGCTGGAAGTTCAGGCGAAGAACAAGAACATTGACCTGTCGCTGACTGTAAAAGGCGAGCCCGCATTTTTGGGAGATGACGATCTCTATCGGCAGATGCTCATTAATCTGGTGGAGAATGCCATCAAATACTCTGAAGCGCATGCCAAAGTGAAGGTGCGTCTGGAGGAAGAGCAGGACATCATTGTGCTGTCTGTGCAGGATACCGGTCCGGGCATTCCGGAAGAGCACCTGCCGCGGCTGTTTGAACGGTTCTACCGCGTGGATCAGGCTCGAGACCGGGCCAAAGGCGGAACCGGCCTGGGGCTGGCCATTGTCAAGCATATAGCCATCTCATTCGGCGGCTCAATCCAGGTCCAGTCCACCGTCGGAGAAGGCACGACCTTTCTGGTTCAGCTTCCGTCCTACCGTAAACCAAACCGGTCGCCAGGAACTAAAATTCAGGCCATTAAATTCAATGGTTAAACCCAACAGACTGGCGAGCTTGTCAGTCTGTTTTTCAATGACGCAGTGAACCGGTTGAGCTATCTTGCTGTTCAATCCAACGGTTCATTGGCAATGGTACACTCGCTTGAAAGCCATTACCTGTCTTTCGCCCTGTACGGGTCCCATAAGAGGGATCCAGGACAGAAAGCTTTGAACTTAACACATAACTAACAGGAGCAAAACAATTCCAAAACAAGGATGGCTTATCATTGGATTTGTGAGAAAAACACAGTAGAAACGAAATGAGCTGAAATATCAGGAGGAATGAATTAATGAAGAAGAATCGAATTGCAGCAATCCTCGCGTCATGCGTCGTTGCAGCCACAGTAGCAGGATGTACTCCAGCTGCCAATAATACCACTGCCGGCGGAACCACTCCAGGAACCACCGAGGGAACTACAACTTCGGCTCAGCTGACCGGAAAAATTGAAACGGATGGATCGTCCACGGTCTTCCCGCTGTCCGAAGCTGTCATCGAAGAGTACGTCAAAGTTCAGCCAAAGCTGACTGTAACGGCGTCCCCCTCCGGATCTTCAGCGGGGATTGAACGCCTGATCAATGGAGAAATCGACATCGCCGCTTCTTCCAGAAAAATCAAGGACAAGGAAATTGAAACAGCCAAAGCCAAAGGCATTGAGATCGTAGAACTTCAGGTCGGCATCGACGGAATCGCAGTAGTTGCCAATAAGAACAACCCGGTGAATGAAATGACCTTCGAAGACCTGAAAGCGATCTTTGGCAAGGATTCGGTCTTAAAGACCTGGAAGGAAGCCAATGCGGCATTCCCTGATGTTGCGCTGTCCTTGTTCGCTCCTGGTACTTCTTCCGGCACCTATGAGTATTTCACGGAGAAAGCCCTGGAAACGAAAAATGAGCAGAGAGCCTCTGATGTTCAGGTATCAGAAGATGACAATGTACTGGTTACCGGTGTTGCCGGATCCGAAGGCGGTCTTGGTTACTTCGGATTCACCTACTACGAAGAAAACATGGATAAGCTCAAGGCAATGAAAATCAATGGGGTGGAAGCGACTAAGGAAACGATCCTTGACGGAACCTACCCGCTGGGTCGCCCAATCTTCCTTTATGTCAGCAAGAAAGCGGTCGCCGAAAAGCCGGAAGTTAAGGATTTCCTGACCTTCTACCTTGACAATGCGATCCAGCTGGCCGAAGAAGTGCAGATGGTACCGGCTACCCAGGCCACCATTGATGCTTCCAAAGCTGCTCTTACCAAGTAGTATTCATGTTCCCTGACTCCCATCAGTCTACATACTCTCGGGACCCTGCGGGGTCCTTTTTTTCTGGATTTGAAACCCGCTCGGAGAAAATATCAGATCCGGTCCAAAGGAACTGCTGAGAGGGAGACATTTTTGAGAAAAGCAGGGGAAACCGCAGGATCAGCGGTATTCCAAATGAACCGGAAGTGTATTAAACTTAACCTAAGCTTAACAAGAGAAGAATCTTTTCTTTACGTCTGACCAGTAGACTGTATGAGTATGCTTACTGAATATGGAGGAATTTCCATGGAACAACGATCCACTCTGACCGGAAAATCCAGGTTTCGGCTCAATGAAGCCATCATCGAGAACATCATCCGGGTGTTTACCATTGCCACGATCCTGATCACGGCGATGATCATCTATACATTGGTCTCGGAAGCGGCGACTTTCTTCTCACATGTATCTCTCAATCAATTTCTGCTGGAGAATACCTGGCTGCCGCTGTTCAGCCCGGGGCGGTTCGGAATCTGGCCCCTGGTCGTCGGAACCTTCAGCGTGGCGTTTTATTCCATGCTGGTAGCCATTCCACTGGGACTGGGCAGCGCGGTATTCCTGTCGGAATACGCTCACCCCAATGTCCGGGCGGTCATCAAGCCGATCCTTGAGGTGTTGGCGGGGATTCCATCCATTGTTTACGGCTTTTTCGCCCTGAACTATATAACACCGCTGCTGCAGACGCTGGTGCCATCCACTGAAATCTTCAACATCATGTCGGCAGCCATCGCCGTGGGCATGATGATTCTGCCCCTGGTGGCTTCACTGTCAGAGGATGCCATGAACGCGGTTCCCAATGCCATGCGCAACGGAGCCTACGCGCTGGGCGCAACCAAGCTGGAGGTTGCCATGAAGATTGTGATTCCGGCTGCCCGCTCCGGCATTATCTCCTCCTTTATTCTGGCGGTGTCCAGAGCGGTGGGGGAGACCATGATCGTTGCCATTGCTGCCGGATCCAAACCGATGATGACCTTCAACCCATTCAAGTCCATCCAGACGATGACGGGGTACATGGTAGCCACCAGTACCGGAGAGCTTGGAGTAGGCACGATCCAGTACCAGTCCATCTACGCGGTGGGCATTGTGTTGTTCTTAATGACGCTGCTGCTCAATCTGATTGCCCGGCAGTTCGTATCCAATAAACGGAGGGGATAAGATGAATGAACTAAACCAAGCAGCAGCCCCTTCACTGTCCCGGGAGGAAATGGAGGAACAGGCCAATATCAACCGGCGGAAGCGGATCAATTCGATCTGGCACGGTATTTTCTTTGGCTGCACCGTCATTGCCATTATTTTCCTGGCGATGCTGCTTTATCAGATTCTGTCCGTCGGTCTGCCCCACATCAACTGGGAATTTCTGACGAGCTTTCCGTCACGGCGCCCCGGAGCTGCCGGAGTGAAGGCGGCATTGGCCGGTTCCCTCTGGATCATGGGCCTTACGGCCCTTATCTCCTTTCCGCTGGGCGTAGGGGCTGCCATTTATCTGTATGAATATGCCCCGAAGAATCGGCTCACCCGATTCCTGGAACTCAACATCGGCAATCTGGCGGGCGTACCTTCCATTGTCTACGGTATGATCGGCCTCTCCATTTTCGCCAACATCCTGGGCTTTGGCCGAACCCTGATCACCGGTGCCCTGACTCTGTCGCTTCTGATCCTGCCGGTGATTATTACCTCGTCTGTGGAGGCACTCAAAACCGTTCCGGATTCCATGCGTCAGAATGCCCTGGCCCTGGGAGTAACCAAGTGGCAGATGATCACCGGCGTGGTGCTGCCCTTTGCCGCCCCGGGCATAGCAACTGCCTGCATTCTGGCTATTTCCCGCGGCATTGGCGAGGCCGCGCCGCTGCTGGTTGCCGGAGCGGTCGGCATGATCCTGGCCGTACCGACCTCGATCTTTGACCAGTACACGGTGCTGCCCATCCAGATCTATGACTGGACAGGACGCACCTTGAAGGAATTCCACGAAAAAGCATCGGCCGGAATTATCGTCCTTTTGGCCATTCTGTTGTTCTTCAACGTCATGGCAGTCATCATCCGGAAAAAATTCGGCAAACGGTATGAATAGGAGACTAGACCGATGAGCAATATCATTGAAGTAGAACATCTGAATTTCTACTACGGAAACAAACGAGCGCTGGAAGACATCAATATGAAAATCCGGCAGAACCATGTGACAGCCCTGATCGGGCCCTCCGGCTGCGGCAAGTCCACTTTCCTGAGATGTCTGAACCGGATGAATGACCTGATTGATGACACCCGGACCGAAGGCCTGATCCAATACATGGGCGAAGATATCAACGGCTCCCAGGTCAATCTGGTCCATCTGCGCCGGAAAGTCGGCATGATCTTCCAGAAGGCCAATCCGTTTCCCAAAAGCATCTATGAAAATGTCCTTTTTGGGCCAAAGCGTCATCGCCCGATGAAAAAAGCCGAGCAGGATGAACTGGTTGAATCGGCCCTGCGCGGTGCCGCGCTGTGGAACGAAGTCAAGGACACCCTGCACAAGAGTGCCTTTGAATTGTCCGGGGGACAGCAGCAGCGGCTGTCCATCGCTCGCGTCATTGCCGCCCGGCCGGACGTCATTCTGATGGATGAACCCACCTCGGCCCTGGATCCGCTGTCGACCCAGAAAGTGGAAGAACTGGTCCAGGAGCTGAAAGAAAACTATACCATCGTCATCGTTACCCACAACATGCAGCAGGCTGCCCGGATCTCCGATTCCACCGGTTTCTTCCTGAATGGCCGCCTGATTGAGCATGACACCACGAACAACATCTTTTACAATCCGAAGGACAAGAAGACGGAAGACTATATTTCCGGAAGGTTTGGCTAATGGAACAGGAATTACAGGAAAAGTTTAATCAGGCAAAGAGCGTTGACCAAAGTGTTCTGCCCAAAGCCCAGCGGGAAGTGAAAGCCCAGGTGGCGCTGCGGGAACGCAGCCCAGAGGAAATTCCGGGAGAAACCATCATTCGCGTGCGCGAGATGAATTTCTGGTACGACCAGTTTCAGGCGCTGAAGAATCTCAATCTGGATATCCGGGAAAATGAAATCACCGCCCTGATCGGACCGTCCGGCTGCGGGAAATCCACCTTCCTGCGCTGTCTGAATCGCATGAATGATCTGATTCCCAAGACCAGGGTGGAAGGCGCATTGGAATTCAAAGGGCGCGACATCAACCGCGACATGGACATCATGGTGCTGCGCAAGCAGATCGGCATGGTGTTCCAGAAACCCAATCCCTTTGACATGTCCGTCTATGACAACATCGCCTTCGGACCGCGGATCCATGGCATGAAGAAGAAACAGGAGCTGGACGAGCTGGTGGAACGGTCCCTGCGCAAAGCCGCCATCTGGGATGAAATCAAGGATCGGCTTCACGATAACGGTCTGTCCATATCCGGCGGCCAGCAGCAGCGTCTATGCATTGCGCGTACTCTGTCCACAAACCCATCCATTATTCTGATGGATGAACCGACCTCGGCCCTGGATCCGATCTCCACTCAGAAGATCGAAGAGCTGATGGAAGAACTCAAGAAAGAATACACGGTGGTCATCGTTACTCATAACATGCAGCAGGCGGGCCGGACCGCGGACGAAACTGTATTTTTCCTGAATGGTGAAATCGTTGAATCCGGCCGCACCGACAAGATCTTTACCAATCCATTGGACAAACGGACAGAAGAATATATCACGGGCCGATTCGGCTAAGGGAAGGGGCAGCATATGTCAGTTAAAAATATCCAGTCAGGACTTTTAAGCATTAACAATCACCTGGTCCGAATGGCTCTGTTGGCAGAAGAACAGATCAAGGAAGCCATTATCGCGCTTCGGGAAAAGAATGTGACACTGGCCGAGCAGGTCAAAAGCCAGGATGGGATCATCGATGATCTCCAGCGGGTGGTGGAAGACCAGAGCATTAAACTGATCGCGACTCAGCAGCCAGTAGCCGCGGACTTGCGGACTCTGTTTACGACGATTAAAATTGTGACTGATGTCGAGCGCATGGCGGATTATGCCGTTGATATTGCCCGCATCGCCATTCTGCTGAAAGACGAGGACATTTCCGACGCCATGCCAGAAATCGAGCGGATGGCTGAAATCGCCTGTACCATGCTGAGAGAATCCATTGATGCCTATACGGCCAAGGACGATGATCGGGCCTATGAAATCACGAAACTCGATGACGAAGTAGACCGTGGCCTGATGAATCTGGTCAAGCATCTTTATTACGATGCGGCTCAGGTGGAAGAAAGCCGATTTAAGGCTTCGCAGCTGAACTTTGTGGCCAAATACCTGGAACGGATCGGAGATCACGCCACCAATATCTGCGAGTGGACCATCTATATTGTAACCGGTGAGTATGTAGAACTGAATGTCTGATCGGATGCGGACCATCGTACCAGGAGCCATCCGGACGTTTATCTGAATCGGAAGCCAAAAACCTCTGCCACAGCAAACGGCAGAGGTTTCTTACATAATGTGCCATGCCGTAGTACTGGGAAGAGATGAGTCGCCGTTGAGAGTTAACGGTTTTCCTTGTCGGATGCATCCGGATAGTGCTATAATCAGAGGCTGGTCAGATATTATTTCAAATTGTTCAGATTCTCTGAAATGGATCAGAACATATCGAAGGAAAGTCCGGCTGGAACGCAAGAACCAGGCTTGGAGAGACTGAAACGATCATTATAGAGAATCGACGATGACTCTTCAATAATATTTTTCCAAGAATTAATTACATAATATAAATTATGGCAATATAAATTATGGTAAACCTGACGGCTTCTCGAAATTTAATCGAAGCTTTTGATGATTTCAGCTATACAGAGCGTGAATTCACTGTCGTCAGGGAACTGTTTTGATATAATAAGTAGAGAGAAATGAGGTGTTTCCATGAGTTATAACAAACTCATCCAAATTGACGGTAAGCTGGTCGATCCGATCCGGCGCAACGTCATCACCGAAGTAGATAAAAAGAGTCCGGCGGACCGGGCCGGAATTACTGTTGGAGACCGTCTGGTTAAAATCAATGAGGTTCCGGTCAAGGACATATTGGACTATCGCTTCCTGACAGCAGCCGAACGCTTCACGCTGACGATTCAGCGGTCTCAGGGAGAGGAAACCAGGGAATATACGGTATCGATTGAGAAGGAAATGTATGAGGAACTGGGGCTGAATTTTGCCAGCGGCATTATGGACAAAGCCAGCAGCTGCTCAAACAACTGTATTTTCTGTTTTATCGATCAGTTGCCGCCCGGCATGAGAGAAACCCTCTATTTCAAGGATGATGACTCCCGCCTGTCATTTCTTCAGGGTAATTTTGTTACCCTGACCAATATGACCGAAAGCGATATTCGGCGCATCATTAACTACCGCATCAGTCCCATCAATATCTCGGTCCATACCACGAACCCGGAACTGCGGGTTACGATGCTGAACAATCGAGTGGCCGGAAATCTGTATCCTCGGATGCAGCAGCTGGCTGCAGCCCGCATTCAGATGGGCGCTCAGATCGTTCTGGTGCCTGGCTACAATGATGGGGCGGAACTGGAAAGAACGCTCCGCGATCTGGCGGCACTTCATCCGTATGTTACAGGAGTGGCCATCGTTCCGCTGGGTATGACGAAATATCGACAGGGACTGCCAAATCTGATTCCTTTTACTGCTGAATCCTCCAGAGAAGTCATTCATCAGCTGGATGAACTCCAGCAGGAATTCCGTCTGACCACCGGTTCTGAGTTTGCCCGCTGCGCAGATGAGTTTTACTGCATGGCGGGAATTGATGTTCCGGATGAAGATTTCTACGATGGCTACAGTCAGCTGGAAGACGGAATCGGAATGATTCGGCTGTTCCGTGAATCCATCGCCGCGACGCTGGAAGATCTGGCACCGGGCAGCGGAAGTTTCAGCTTCGTCACCGGCACTTCCGCTCATGAAGAGATTCGGCAGGCCGCCGATCAGATTTCTCAGCGCAATCCCCGGCTGGCGATCAATACCCACCGCGTTCTGAACGACTTTTTCGGCCACTCCATTACCGTGGCCGGATTGCTGACCGGACGGGATGTGCTCAATACTCTGAAGCAGGGAACTGTGCATGACCACCTCATTATGCCACGGAATATGTTCCGCTCAGGGGAAGAGCTGATGCTCGACGGCGTGACGATACAGGACCTGGAGCGCGAACTGGATACCAAAGTCCTCATCGTGGATTACACGGGGGAAAACCTTATCGAACAAATGAATCAGGCAATGGCGCCATAACGCCAGGCAGGATATTCCTGGATCCGATCAAGAGATCCTTACTATTAAGAATGAAAGGCAGAGCAAACCGCTCTGTACAGGTAAATCATATGGGAAAACCAATCGTCGCCATTGTCGGGCGCCCCAATGTAGGAAAATCGACACTGTTTAACCGTCTGGCCGGTCATCGGATCGCCATTGTCGAGGATACGCCAGGCGTAACCCGGGATCGGATTTATGCTGACGCCGACTGGCTCAGTCATGATTTCCGCCTCATCGATACCGGTGGAATCGAACCGACCTCAGAGGATGAGATCCTCTCGCAAATGCGCCGTCAGGCTGAAATTGCGATGGAAACCGCCGATGTCATCATCTTCATGGTGGACGGCAAGACCGGTCTGGCCGATGCTGACCGGGAAGTCGCCTCCATGCTGCGCCGCTCCGGCAAACCCGTCGTGCTGGCTGTCAACAAGATCGATAATCTGCATGAATCCGCCAATGCCTATGAATTCTATAATCTGGGCATGGGCGAACCCTTTGCGATTTCCAGCAGCCAGGGACTGAATCTGGGCGATATGCTGGATGAAGTCGTGGCTCATTTCCCGGCAGCCGAGGCAGCCGAGGAAGAAGACGAGACCATCCGGGTCGCCTTTGTCGGAAAACCAAACGTCGGCAAATCGTCCCTCGTGAACCGGCTTCTGGGTGAGGAACGCAGCATCGTAACGGACATTCCTGGCACCACCCGGGATGCCATCGATTCCTACCTGGAAACCGAAGAAGGCAAATTTGTTGTGGTTGATACCGCCGGTCTGCGGCGCAAGGCGAAAGTGCGCGAGGAAATCGAGCGTTATTCAGGCCTGCGCACCATGACCTCCATTGAACGGGCTGATGTCATCGCTCTGCTCATTGATGCCAGTGAAGGAGCTACCGAACAGGATGAAAAGATCATCGGCTATGCCCATGAAATGAAGAAGGGGCTGCTGATCATTGTAAACAAGTGGGATCTGGTGGAGAAGGATGACAAGACCATGGACCGCTTCACCAAAGAACTGAGAGTGCGCTTCCACTTCCTGAATTATGTTCCGTTCCTGTTCATTTCCGCCAAGACCGGACTGCGCTCGCACAAGGTTTTAAAAGAAGTGGCCAGAGTATTTGAAAACTACAATCGCCGGATTTCCACCGGTATCCTCAATGATGTCATTTCCAAGGCGCTTCTGATGAAGGAACCCCCGGTGGTCTCCAACCGCCGGCTCAAGGTGTATTATGTCACCCAAACCGGAGTTCGCCCACCGACATTTATTTTCTTTGTAAATGATCCGGCTCTGCTCCATTTCTCCTATATGAGATACTTGGAAAATCAGCTGCGAGCCAGCTTTGATTTCGAAGGCACCGGAATAAAAATGGAATTCAGAGAGAGGAAAGAGAGTTGAAGATCACATTTTTAGGGGGAGGGTCCTTTGGGACCGCATTGGCGAAAGCCATGACTCAGAACGGTCATGAAGTTATGTTGTGGGAACGGAACGAGGAACGCGTCCGGGAAGTCAACGAACAGCACACCAATGGGAAATATCTTCAGGGGATCCGTCTGCCGGAAAGCTTACGGGCCACTGTAGATTTAGGGGAGGCACTGAATCACCGTGATATGGTGGTCCTGGCCGTCCCATCCTCTTCCATTCGTGAAGTCTCCGGAAAGATCAAACCATATTTATCCGGAGATGAAATTATCGTCAGCATCGCCAAAGGTGTTGATCCAAAGAGCCTGAAGCCCCTGTCCCAAACGATCTTTGAAGTGCTGGACAAGGACCCGGTGATTCTGTCCGGTCCATCCCATGCCGAAGAAGTGGCGCAGGGACTCCCGACTACGCTGGTGGCATCTTCCCGCAACGAACTCGCCATGGTGCGAGTACAGGAAGCTTTTTCCAGCAACAGCCTGCGCGTCTACCGCAACCATGACCTGATGGGCGTGGAAATTGGCGGCGCGGTTAAGAACATCATCGCGCTGGCGGCGGGGATCTCCGACGGAATCGGTTATGGCGACAATGCCAAGGCAGCCCTGATGACCCGAGGCATGACTGAGATCATCCGCATCGGAGAAAAGATGGGCGCCGAGACCGAGACCTTCTATGGCCTGACCGGAATCGGAGACCTCATTGTAACCTGCACCTCCATGCACAGCCGCAATCGGCGCTGCGGAATTCTGATCGGCCAAGGAAAATCCATGGATGAAGCGACGAAAGAAGTAGGCATGGTAGTGGAAGGCATTAAAGCCACACAGGCATTTTTTGAGCTGGCGAAAAAGTACAATGTCGAAATGCCCATTACCGACGCCGTTCACCAGATCCTGTTTGAAGATGTTACGCCTCGCGACGCGGTCATCAATCTGATGAACCGGGAACTGAAGCGGGAATAAATCAAGGGCTGTCATCCTTGGATATCAATAAGACATCCAAGGATATTTGACTACATCACATATTAATCACACCTCATACCCTAAACGCCGAATCCCAGCCCAAAATAGTCAGGGATTCGGCGATTTTTTTCTGTCTGTCTTCTGGGTGATTCAAGAAAAGTAATAGAACCTGAGAACCAAGGGAATAAGGGAAAATCAGAGAACCTGGAAAGCAGACAACCAGAGAACCAAGGGAATTAAGGGAGCCAAGAGATACTTATAAACCAAGGAATCAGAGGAAACAGGGTAAACAGGGTAACAGGGTAAACAGAAGATTTATATGAAGTGAAGGGATCATAGGGATTGAGATCAGTTGGCGTTGACTGGTTATTCTGATGGTGCTGTTTGAGGATGTTCGATCGGATAGTCAATAAGACTGTGTTGGCTTTTTTTAGCTCATTTCCCAGTTTTCATTCAACTTCATGTATAATAGGAAAAGGAACGCAGACTGGGTTTCCGTTTTGTTTTGGAAAAAAACAAGATAGTTCAAATTCCGGGGCAGAAAAGGACGATCATACATGGCAAAACTATTGAATAAACCATATAATAATCGAAAAAAAAGAAAAATGAAATACCGGTGGGGACGGATCGGGCTGGCTGCCCTGATTTTTTTGATCATCGTGGGCTATTTTGCAGTTCGTCAGCATCAGAAGAACGAAGCAGCGCGTCAGATTGAAATTAATCGCCAGGTCGTACGGGCGATGGAGGCCAAGTCCGTTACCGAGATCGAAGCCAGACTGCGCTCAATCAAAGAGCAGTATGGCATAGGCAAGATCGCCGTGGCCGAGATTCCCAACCGGAAATATTTCGAAGACGCAATTTTCATGGGCGATTCCATCACTCAGTCCATATCCCTCTACGATTTGCTGCCGCCCTCCAATGTGGTTGCCAAAGTAGGGCGCAATACCAAGACAGCCACAGAGGATGTGGCGCTGTTGTCCAATCTGTCGCCGGCCCGGATTTTTCTCTGGTATGGCATGAATGATTTGGAAAACTTCTCCTCGGCCGATGCATTTACGGCCAGTTATCGCACCTTGCTGGAGCAGATCCGGGGAAAGCTGCCCCAGACTGAAATCGTGCTGCTCTCCATTCTGCCTTCTAATGCCAAAGCAATTCAGAAGCAGCCGGCGCTGGCAAAGACACGTCGGGAAGCCTTCAATAAAGGCATCCAGACACTGGCCGATGAATCCAATGCGATTTACATGGATATTTCCAGCGTCGTTACGGAAGAGCTCTATGAACCGGATGGAATTCATGTCAAACCGCAGTTTTATACGGATTTCTTCAACTTCATCAAACGGGAGTTTATTGAAAAACGATGAAAATACAATCTTTTTTACACCGTCACCGGGAAGGGGTGCGCAACGCATCCGTAATCACCGGACTCGTCCTGAGCATGTTTTTCGCTCTGTCTCTTGCCGGAATCATCCATTTTGGCTCACCGGACTTCGCCCGGATTCGCGCCGCGGTGGAACAGAAAGCCGATCTGACGGTCATGATGACCGGAGATGAACAGACACTGCGCAAAAATTATGGCATTTCAGACCGGGATCTGGAGCAATTTGTCTATTTCGCGCCCAAGAGCGCCATGGATGCCTCGGAGATCCTTGTTTTGGAAGCGAAGGAAGAATCCAGCCTGGCCGGATTCCGTCAGGTGATTGAAAATCGGCGGACTGCCCGGTCAGACATGTATCGCAATTACCGGCCGGAAGAAGCCCGGCTGTTGGAAGATTCCGTCCTGAAGGTTCAGGGCAGATTTCTGATTTTTATTTCCAGCCGCAACGTCCAGGAAGTCAAAGCAGCCCTGGATCTGAGTTTTCGTTAATGGAGAGATATTGCCGTGATATTTAACAGCATCTCGTTTATTTTCCTGTTCCTGCCCCTGTCCCTTTTGATCTATTATGCAACACCAGTTAAAGCACGGGACATTACCATGCTTTTTTTGAGCATCCTGTTTTTCAGCTGGGGCAATCCTCAATATCTGGCGCTCATCGCCGGATCAGTCCTCTTGAACTACGGACTGACCCTGGTCATGGATCGAATTCTGATACCCGATGCTCGCAAGACGATGCTGATCGGAATTGTTACCTTGAATCTGTTGCTGCTGTTTGTCTTTAAGTACCTCGGGTTCTTTTTCATGAACTTCAATGTGCTGTTCGGTACCCGATTGTATGCGGAACGGCTGGCTCAGCCCCTAGGAATATCTTTCTACACGTTTCAGGTCCTCTCCTACAACATTGATGTCTACCAGAAACGATTCACGGCGGAGCGTAATCCACTTCGCCTTGGACTTTTCTGCCTGATGTTCCCGCAGCTTGCCTCAGGTCCGATCATGCGCTATGACGAGATCCAGCCTCAGCTGGGCGAGCGGCTGATTCGCCCCAATCTTATGGCGGAAGGAGCCGAGCGCTTTATCGTGGGCCTCTTCAAGAAAGTATTCCTGGCCAATACCCTGGGTGCTCTCTGGAATGTAGCTAAGACCACGGACCCTGGAAATCTGTCCCTGCTCTTTGCCTGGGTCGGAGTGACCGCTTTCACCCTCTATATTTACTTCGATTTCTCCGGCTATATGGATATGGCCATCGGAGTGGCGAATCTGTTCGGCTTTCAGCTTCAGGAAAACTTTGATTTTCCCTACATCTCAAAAAGTGTCTCTGAATTCTGGCGGCGCTGGCACATGACTCTGGGACGCTGGTTCCGGGATTACCTCTACATCCCGATGGGCGGTTCCCGCGAAGGACTGGGTAAGCTGCTGCTGGCGGTCTTTACCGTCTGGTTTACCACCGGGCTGTGGCATGGCGCGTCCTGGAACTTCATTGTCTGGGGATTGTACTTTGGTGTTCTGATCCTGATCGAGCGCTTTGCCCTGAAAAAAATACTCTCCCGGATTCCCGGATTCCTGGCCAACGCCTATACACTCGCGGCTGTCATGATTGGCTGGGTGGTGTTTGATACCACCAGCTTGACCCATGCGGGCGGATACCTCCTGGCACTGCTTGGCCGGGGATCGGGTCTATGGGATGCATCAGGGATCTATTATCTCTACACCTACCTGCCCATTCTGATTCTGGGCATCGTCCTGACCCGGCCGGCTCTGTTCCGGCGCCTGAGCCTGATGAAACTTAAGATGAACCGGTCACGCCTGGGCTTTTTCCTGATCAGTCTGTTGATCCTGTTCCTTGTGTCCATTGCCTATTTGCTGAACCAGAGCTTTTCGCCGTCCATGTACATTGGATTCTAGGAGGGGACAGAATGACCAGAAAGAAAATGAACCTCCATTTGCGTCAATACCGTCGAACGCTGCTGATCTTTTTCATCTCCGGATTACTGTTGATTTTGGGATTCCATCTGGCTCTGCCGGATCAGGCCTTTTCCGCCGTGGAGAACCGGTCGCTGAAACAGCGGCCTGCCTTCACACTGACCGGATTTATGGACGGCTCGTTTCAGAAACAGCTGGGCGGCTACCTGGAAGACCAGTTTCCGCTGCGCGATCGAATGATTCGCATCAAGGCGGGAATGGAACGACTTCTGCAGCGGCAGGAAAACAATGAAGTATATATTCATGCCGGAGATGTTCTGATCGATAAGTTCAGCCCCAATCCGGCCGCACTGACCTCGGAGAAGGCTCAGGTGATCAACGCTTTTGTCAAAGCTCATCCCACCCAGAAGGTCAGCGTCATGCTGGTGCCGACCAAAGTCGAGATTCTGAAAGACAAGCTGCCGCCCTTCGCGCCGACCGCAAGCCAGACCGACTATCTCAAGGAGTTTTATGAGCAGCTCTCCGTCAAAATCAACAAGATCGATCTGATTCCCCGCTTCTCGGAACAAAAAGCCAGGTATCTCTATTTCAAGAGCGACCATCACTGGACCCAGGAAGGAGCCTTCCTGGCTCAGGAAGAGTATCTGAAGTCCATTCGACTGGCTCCGCGGACGGAAGGGGAATATGACATCCGCAAGGTATCCCAGGACTTTCTGGGAACCCTGACGGCAAAATCCGGCATAGCACCGGATGCTCCGGATGATCTGAATCTCTATGTGCCGAAAGTCCCGGAAGACCTCGTTGTCAATCTGACCGAGGAGCAGAAAAAGCTGACTTCGCTCTATCAGATGGATCTGGTGGACGGGCAGGACAAATACCTGACGTTCCTTGGCGGCAATTACCCGGTGGTGCGCATCACGACCTCCAGTACCAATGACCGGCGCCTGCTCATCATCAAGGACTCCTATGCCAATGCCTTTGTTCCCTTCGTCACGAAGGATTTCAACGAAATTACCATGGTGGATCTGCGTTACTACACCGGGGACGTCAATGCTCTGGTCGATCAGTATCTGATTACTGACGTACTGATCCTCTATAACATCAATACCTTCAATGATGATCATTCCATTCTTAACCTGGGCGATGGCCTGGAGATTGACCGGATCGACGAGACGGCTCCCGCCATCAAGCCGGATACGGTAACCCTGAGCACTAGTTTTGATCCCTATGCCGAGCAGCTGCTGAAAGTGACCCTGCGCAACAACAGCAAGATGGAACTTTCCTACAATCGGCGGGTCAGCCTGGAAATAAAGCAAGATGGAAAGTGGGAGAAACTGACGGAAAACCCCTCTTATGCTTGGGATACCAAGCTCCGGACGCTGGGTCCGTCAGCCAATGCGGAATTCGCCGTCCAGCTCAAGAATGCCTTCGGCATCCTGGAGCCTGGCCAGTACCGGGTTGTCCAGACCTACAACAATTCGGCGCAGGTTGCCGCGGAATTTACACTGGAAGGCAATCCGCTGACAAATCCCTGATTGAGCAGAATCCAGATATTCCGTCTCCTCGTCACACATAAATGATAAAACAGGCAGGTATCGTTGCTTACGGTACCTGCCTGTTCTTGAGGCCTGTTTCAAGGCTTTTTTATTTCCTGTCAGCGGGATTCGACGGGACGGGTGGAGTCGATCTCGAATTCATGGTCAATGATCTGGGCGATTGTCCGTTCATCTCCGATGGGACTGAAGTTCAGTTCCCACTCGCGAACTTCCTTGAGGAACTCGCGGTCGATGGGGGAGGTGTTGAGCGGAATTTCCATGAAGCCCAGGTTCAGGTACAACTGAACGGCTGGGTTGTTGTTTCGGGAAACAAACAGGAAAATGCGGTCATAGCCCTTGTCGAGCAAGGCGTGTTCGGCACTGTGGATCAGAGCCGTCGCGAATCCCCGCCCTAAATGATCCTTGCGGGTGAAGAGATAGGTGATTGTCGCCTCATTTTTAAAGTCACAGACAAAGAGACAGGACACAATCTCATCTTCTTCGTTGCAGATTAAAAAGGAAGCATCTTCGAGGAATTGACCATAATAACCACGGAATACCATCGAGATCTCCTTGATGGTATCATTCAGGGATTCACCTTCGTAGTCCGGTGTGTCAATGTAGGAATCCAGCATGATTTTTGCAATCTCTCGGATCCGATCTTTGTCCACGGGCCGGATATCGAGCCCGCTGGGCGGATTGGAATCAAGATATTTCACCATTTTGATCCGCTGTGCCATGGTCAGCCTCCTTCGTTCCTTTTCTTTCAGTATAGGTTTACAAACCCATGAATGCAACCGGAAATGACTGCTCTGCATGTTAAAATGGAAGTATTGAATTCACAGGAGGAAGTTGGCGTTGAAATTTATCCATTTAGGAGATCTCCATATTGGCCGTACGTTTGAAATGCGTTCGATGCTGGAGGATCAGGCGTTCGTCCTGGAGCAGGTGCTCAAGTTGGCCCAGGACCGAAACCCTGATTTTGTACTGATTGCCGGAGACATCTACGATCGTTCGGTCCCTCGCGAAGAAGCGATTGCCGTGTATGACGATTTTATTACCCGGCTGGTGCTGGATCACAACATTCCCGTATACGCCATTTCGGGCAATCATGATTCCTCCCGCCGGCTGGAGGGAATGGGCAGTCTGCTGAAACGGTCAGGGTATCATATCTGCGGCAGTCTGAAAAACCCGCTGGAGCGGATCACGCGGCATGATGAACATGGTCCGGTGGACTTATATCTCATGCCGTATAAGGACATGCATGGTGCCCGAGCCATTTTCGAAATCACCGATACCAGGGATCATACCGAGACGGTACGACAGATGCTGACCTGCGTTCCAGCGGATGATCATCGAAAAATCCTGGCGGCCCATCATTACTTCGGGGTAAACGGGCAAAGTCCGGAAGAGTCGGAATCGGAACGCCGGATCTCCATCGGCGGAGAGGATGTCATTGACCATTCAGTGCTTGATCCATTCCAGTATGTTGCGCTGGGACATCTGCACAAGCCGCAGAAAGTCGGCCGGGATTGTGTCCGCTATGCCGGATCACTTCTTAAATACTCCGCCTCGGAAGCCGATCACAAAAAATCCATCACCTGGGTGGAAATGGATCAGGATGGTCAGTGCCGGATTGAACTGGTACCGGTTCGGCTGCTGCGGGACTTGAAAAAAATCCAGGGAACCTTTGCTGAACTGATGCAGACCGGATTTCTGGAAAAAAAGGATGACTTTCTTGCCGTAACGCTGACCGATGCCGAACGGGTGGATCAGGCCTTTGCCCGGCTGTCACAGCTTTACCCCAATATCATCAGTCTGGCCTATTCCCGGCTGGAATCAGACTATGAGCTGAGAGTAGATCAGGAAGCCATTCGAAAAGCGGATACCCGCAAGCTGTTTGCTGATTTCTTTCATGACAAGAATCAGCGCGACATGACGGAGGACGAACAGACCTTCATGGATGATATTTTCCGGGAAATGGAGGTGGAAGCATGATCCCGATCTATTTGAAAATGGAAGGCTTTCTGACCTTCAAAAAACCAACTGAGATTCATTTTGACGAATTTACAGATGATGGGCTGTTTCTGGTGTCCGGCCCCACCGGTTCCGGCAAAACCAGCATCTTTGACGCAATCAGCTTTGCCCTGTACGGCGTTGCCACTACCAGCCAGCGTTCGCCGAACGATCTGCGTTCACACCTGATCGGTCCGGACGATGATTTCAATGTCGAGTTCCGCTTCCGCGCCGGAACTCATGAATATTGTGTCCGACGCTGGCAAAAGGGTCAGCGAGGAGCAAAACAGATCCTGGTCGTCGATGATCGGGAGGACGAAGCTCTGACCAAGATTACTGACATCCGACAGAAGCTGTTTGATGTTCTGGGACTGACTGCGGACCAGTTCTGCAAGATCGTCATGCTGCCTCAGGGCGAGTTTCGAAACTTTCTGGCGGCATCCTCCAAGGATAAATCCGATATCCTGCGCAAATTGTTTGATACGGATCACTATGCCCTGATTCGGGAAAAGATCCGCCAGAAACTGGCGGCAATCCGCCGAGAGGTTGACCGGGCGCATCATCTCATTGAAACCGAGAAGCGGATTTCGCCGCGAGCCAGCCAGGCCGCCGACCCCGATGAAATCCGGCAGATCCTGCAGGAGGACTGGAAGGAAGCCAAAGCAGCCTGTGAAACGTTCCGAAGCAGTTTGGATCTCTATCGCAGTCAGCTGGATGTACTGAGCCTGCGGCTGGAGGAAGGAACCCGCATCAACAAGCAGCTGATTCAGGCAGATGAACTTCAGCAGAAAATTGAGATTGCCAGGAACCAGGAACAAAGCTATCAGGCGGACCTGGAAATGGCACGGCAGATCAACCGAATCCGACCGCTGACCGTACTGCAGAAAAGTCTCGTCAGTAATCGTCTGACCTTAACCCGGCGCCACCAGGATGAGGAGGATCTTGCCCGCAATTTGGAAACCGCAGAGGCTGCTCTGATCACGGCACAGTCTGACTACGCTCAGAACCCGCAGCGGCAGAGTCGGCTGAAAGAACTGACTCTGGAACTGGAACGGATCCAGGAACAGCTGACTCGGCTGATTCAATGCCAGCAGGCCAAAACTGTTTACAACCAGGCAGCCAGCCAGCTGATGGCTTTGACCGCGCAGCTGCAATCCCTGCAGCAGTGGGCTGGCGCCCGACAGACTTTGACGGAAGAACGCGAGAAGCTGGCAGGAGAAGAAGTCCGCTATCTGACGGAGGTCTCCCGGGGGAAAGAGGACTATCAGACCCTGCGGCGCCAACTGGAACATCGAATCACCTGGCAGAAGCTGAAGCAGTCCCTGGCAGATTTTTCTGCGGAAACACAAATCTGCCAGGAAAAAATTGTTCCCTCCACCAGGGAAGGGCAGGAGAATCGGCGCCGGCTGGAACAGCTGCGCGAAGAATTCGAACGTCAGGGTCTTGGGCAGTTCGTCCATCATCTGAAAGACGACCAGCCCTGCCCGCTCTGCGGCAGCAAGGATCATCCCACTCCGTTCCGGGTTCATTCCGCTGTTACCCAAAGTCAGATCAGAGCTCAGGAACAGCTGGTCCGCCAGCTGGAGCGCGATCTGGATCAGACAGAGAGCCGCCTTGCTCTTCTGTTAAAGCAAACACAGGAAAAATCCGCAGAGTTGGCCGAGCTTGAAGAAACCATGGATCCATCCTCACGGGAAGGCAGTGTGGCGGAAGGGAAAGCCCAGCTCGAACTCCTGGTGAGTCAGATCCGGACGAGTCAGTCGAAACTGGAACAGACCCAGGACAGACTTCGTCAGAATCAGCGGGACCGGGAGAGGGCGGATCAGGAGATCCAGGCACTGGGAGATGTCCAGACCCGGTTCGACGCCCAAAAGGAACAGGCAACGAGTCTAAAAGCCCGCCTGGATGATCTGTACCATCAGACGGCGGGGCTGGATGAAGCCCTGCTCCAAAGCAGGGCAGCCGGACTGAAGCGGGAAGACGCTTCATTGAGTCAGGCCATACAGCACGCGGAGCAAACGCGTCACACATCAGCGGAAGCGGTGGCCCGGCTGAAAGCCTCCGCTGAGTCCATGAAGGAAGAGATTCTTCGCCTGGACGGAGAGGCAGGACAGCTTGAGACACAGCTGAACGAGGGGCTGGAGAAGCTGGACCTGAGCCGGGAGGAATTCCTGGCACTTGAAGCAAAATTGGATCAGGAGGATATTCTGCGGCAAGGCGCGGAAGGTTTCTTCCGGAAGTTGGCTAATGACCAAAGCAATCTGGAACTGATGCGGCGTCAGCTGGAAGGGAAAGTTCGATCGGATCTGACGGATCTGCAGAATCAGATCAATGATCTGAAGGCCAGGGAAACAGCCCTGGGTCATGAGAACAATGCTGCCATCCGGCGGGAATCCGCCCTTGACAATGCGCTGATCAAACTGGAAAGCGCACTTTCCGACTACAAGCATTACCGCGAGAAACTCGACGTGGCCGTCCGGCTGGACACAACCACCGGCAAGGGTACGACGTTTGAAAATTATGTGCTGGGCTACTATCTGGACGGCGTCCTGATCAATGCCAACGAACGACTGAAGAAGATGACTTCGGGTCGCTTCACGCTGCTGCGCCAGAGTCAGGACTCCGGCGGAAAATCCAGGATTGAGGGACTGGATCTGAATGTATTCGACGCCTACTCGAATTCCCAACGGGACGTTAAAACGCTTTCGGGCGGAGAAGGCTTCAAGGCTTCATTGGCTCTGGCCCTGGGCCTGTCGGACTTTATTCAGGAAAAAAATGCGGGGATTCGGCTGGATACCATTTTCATTGATGAAGGATTTGGCACCCTGGACCATGAGTCCCTGGACTCGGCCATGGAAACTATCCTTGAACTGCAGGGACTGGGGCGTCTGGTGGGAATTATTTCACACGTGGAAGAACTGAAAGAGCGCATTCCGATTCAAATTGTCGTAGAGAACCGGCGCGAAGAAGGCTCGGTCATCAAAGTGGTTAAGCTCTAGGAAGGATCCAGAGACGGCTGCTCCCGGCTGATTCGAAGGAATCAACGGGAGCAGCCGCTCATTGGACTTGATCAGCAGTTCAGATAAGCCAATTAAGAATTAGCCCTAAATTCAAAAAAATGATAAAGGAGGACCACCCATCCTGAAACAGAATAAAAACCCAAGAAACACTTTCTCTGATCCATCCGCTTCCGATGAAGCTGAATATAAGCCGGACAGGCAGAAGCTGCTGATTGGCTCTCACTTGTCTTCCAGCGGCGGTTTTGCTGCCATGAATCAGACGATGGCCCAGATCGGCGCATCGACCTATCAATACTTCTCCCGGAATCCCCGGGGGAGTCAGAAAAAGAAGCAGGATCCGAAGGATCTTGCCCTCTTTCTGAAGGATTCGCCCAGGGTCATTCTGGCTCATGCTCCCTATACCCTGAATCCGGCTTCCGGAACGGACTCAGTGAGGGATTTTGCAGCATTGGTACTGGAAGAAGATCTTCTGGAAATGGAGTCGATTCCGGGAAATCTGTACAATTTTCATCCCGGCTGCCATGTCGGTCAGGGAAAAGAAGAAGGAACCCGCCTGATCGTGGAAGCCCTGGACCGGCTGACTCAGCGCGACCTGAAGACGACCATTCTCCTGGAAACCATGGCAGGGAAAGGAACTGAAATTGGCAGCCGATTTGAGGAACTGGCTGAAATCATAGCTCGTGTGCCCCATCGCCAGGTGCTGGGCGTGTGCCTTGATACCTGTCATGTCCATGATGCCGGCTATGATATCGTGAATGACCTGGAGGGCGTTCTGCAGGAATTTGATCAGATCATCGGACTGGAGCGATTGAAAGCGATCCACTTGAATGATTCGAAAAATCTCCCGGGAAGCCGCAAGGATCGCCATGAAAAAATCGGCGAAGGGACGATCGGCTTGCCTGCGATGATTCGAATCATCAATCATCCCCGGCTGAATCATCTTCCGTTTTATCTGGAAACCCCCAATGATCTGGATGGATATGCTCGAGAAATAGAACTCCTGAGACGCCACTGGCGTGAAGCGATACTCATTCCATAGATAAGGATCAAGAGAACTGATTGAAAGATCGGTTCTTTTTTTATTGTTTTTTTTATTTCGGTTCCCAGCCAGAACCTTTTCGTTCACGAAGCGTACAGGATCTCTTTCCTGGATCCTTGAGCTGAAAAGTCAAAAATGAAGCTAAGATAACCTGAGAAACCCGATATCAAATGTAGCCTCTCAAGTCAGTCAGCAGGCGGATTTACATCTATAAAGGCTTATAAAGATTCCTGTTATTAAGGAGCATCTTATTCATATTCCTCTAATTATTTTACAATATAGCCATTTGACATGAGATTATATTAATTAAACGAATGATTAATGAATATAAATATCAATTGTTTTCAACATGGATACATAGCTCAATTTCAGTTCACTCAGTTCAGAAAGTGCTTACCCGAATCAAAGATTGTTAATGACAGTTTGAAAGAACCTCATGCTATTCTTGAGTCAGAAACCAACGATCCCTAAAATAAATGATTAAAACATATCAGGAGGACAAATATGGAGACAAACATGAACAAGAAAGTTTTCGGAGTCTATCAGACCACTCAGGATGCTCAGAGGGCAGTTGAGGATCTTCTGAACATGGGTTATACCTCGGAGGAAATCTCCGTTATCTCAAGAAATCAAGATCGGATCGAAGGCATTGAAGGCGTTGAAACTGCTACTGAGACTGGATTAAAGGGCGGTGCCGCAACAGGCGCAGCCATTGGCGGACTGGGTGGCCTGCTGGCCAGCCTTGGACTTCTCGCCATACCGGGAATCGGCCCAATCCTTGCAGCCGGACCCATCGCGGCTACTCTGGCAGGCGCTGTAACCGGCGGAACAGTTGGCGGAACCATTGGTGTCATCGGTGGTGCTCTGATTGACGCAGGTGTCAGCGAAGAAGATGCCAGATACCTCGATGAGCGTTTCCAGGCTGGAGATATCATCGTTACGGTGGACAGTGATGAGGTTCGCTACCGGGATGTTTCCACCAGACTGGGCCATGGATCCTGGAGAGATCAGCCGACCTCCTATGAGCTGAACCCGATGGATGAAGTCGATCCGATCATGGCAGATCCTGCCAATTATTCGGGAACTTCACTGCAGGTTCCGGTTACGGGAGACGAACCGGTTCAGGTAAGAGATAATCTGGTTGAACACAAAAATTTTAATGAGAATATGAATGCCCCGGGAATCGAGGACGAACGTTCCTATGAAAACCTGATGGCTGGAGCCGGCGCGGTAAATCCAGTGGATCCAACCGTTTCGACCGGATTTAGTGGCCGTGAATTTGACAATCTGAAGGAGGAACCAATGAAAGATCACTTAACCGATGCAAAGCATGAAGCACTCAAAATGAAGGAGAAAGTTGGACGCCGCCTGGACAACGCCGGTGAACCACTGGAAGATGCCCAGAACTGGGTTGGCGATCGGGTCTCTGATGTCAAACATGAAGTTGGAAAAGCAGCTGAGAAAATTGATGATCGAATGGATAACGATCTGGGGTTCAATGATTCGGCAAAACCAGTAGATGAATTCGAAAACAAGATGCAGGATTCTTACACGGATTCAAAACATGAGGTGGAAAAACAGGCAGAGAAGCTCGAACGCAGAGCCGAAAATGTCGGTGAACCCCTGGAAGATGCTCAGAATTGGGTAGGCGACCGAGTGTCTGACGCCAAACATGAAGCCGCTAAGATCGTTGACAAGATCAAGAATCGAATCGACGATTAGCCCCCGACAGAATAAAACAATTAAAAACCATCCAGAAGCCGGTTGCAGAACCGGCTTCTGGTATTTTGCGCAATTCTGTGAACAGTAGTTGTTAAAGGGCTTATCCATTGAGCTCTTTATCCATTGAGATCTTAATCCATTGAGCTCTTTATCCATTGGGACAATTATCGATTGAGCCATTCACCCATTGACTTCAACCAGCAAGATGAATCTATGTAATAAGATAAATATCCATATAACCTTGCTTCAAAATTATAGGTTGATCAATCGACAGATCCTGGGAGTGACGTAATTGAACGGGCTTGCTTATTGCGGGATTATTTTTTGGCCCTTGTTATGAGTTTAATTTATATATATATTCTTCGGCATAATCATATAAATCTTCACATTTAATAACATTCCAAATAATAATAAATGATTAAATTTTAAATTTATATAATTAAACTGTTCCTATTAGCATAACTTTTAAAATTGAGACTGTATGCAGACTTACGAGGTTTTAATTATTATAATAAGTAAAAATGCCTTGTAATTTGCCGATTAATTGTATCATCTCAATAATTGACAAGACAAAAATACAGTACTATTTTTAAATTAAAGAATTAAGTATATTAAATACTTTTAATTGTTGAGCAGGATACTGTACGGATGAGATGCTGATCATTTAACTGCAGCGCAACATGACGTAACCGGCTTGAGAGAATAATTTGTTCAGGCTGAAGATCCTGTGCGCCAGTGAGAACTTGGTGGCTGGATCTTTTTAACTTTCAGACTAGCTGTGGCTGAATTTGGGAAATGATGAAACTAGGGAGGCGGTGCGTTGAATTGCATAATCAGTCTTTCTTTATCAGTACCAGGACAAATACGGAAAGGGAGGAGAGAAAGTTATGATACCGGAAAAAATTAATTTGAGTCAAATCCAGGAATCGCTCAATAAACTCGACAACCCATGGGAAGCCGGAGTGACAAGCATGTCCCTGCTTTCACCTGAAGAGCAGAAAATGCACCTTGGTTTTTCACCGGGACCCGGGGATATGACTATTTCAGAAATTATTGAGTATGCCGCACAGATGAAGGCTCAGATCAAAGAGGAAGCTCTGACCTGGGCAGGCGCTCCGGCAGCCTTTGATCTGCGCAATGTCGGTGGACAGAACTTTGTTACACCGATCAAGAATCAGCTGAGCTGCGGTTCATGCGTAGCGTTTGGTACGGTCGCCACGGTGGAAAGCACCCTGCGCAAGCAGCGTAACGATCCGGGACTGGCCATCGACTTGAGTGAAGCTCATTTATTCTTCTGTCACGGCAAGGCTCGGGGCCGTAACTGTGAGAATGGCTGGATGCCAAATGAAGCGCTGGAGGATATTAAAACCAAGGGTCTCGCCGATGAAGCCTGCTATCCGTATACCATGAGCAATAAGGACTGCAGCGGCCTTTGCTCCAACTGGGCAGACCGAGCCATTAAGATCACCGGATATTCTGATCTGAAAGGGAAGCCGGCAGACATCAAAACCTGGGTATCGACCATCGGACCGGTCATTGCCTGTTTTGTTGTGTACGGTGATTTCTTCAGCTACAAGAGCGGAGTCTACAAGCACGTCAGCGGCAGTCAGTCGGGCGGACACTGCGTCACCATTGTTGGCTACAATGACAATCCCGGTTACTGGATCTGTAAAAACAGCTGGGGTGACGCTTGGGGAGATAAGGGATTCTTCAATATTGCTTATGGTGAATGCGGTATTGACACCTGGTCAAACTACGGAGTAAACAGTATTGCCAATATCGGCTGGCAAAGCAATAAGCGGGTGATCGGTCTTTGGGCCAATAATCAGGATCGCAACGCCTTTGCTTACTTTGACGGTCTGGGCTGGCGGAAAGTTTCTTCGGAAAATGACAACATCTTCGTCAACATGCTGACCCAGCTGGCAGCAGCGAAAGCCAGCGGCCGCGCCGTCAATTTCTATGAAGAAAACAGCGTAATCAAACAGATCTACGTATATTAACGAAAGGGGTGTTAACATGACTGAATTTAAATCGCCTGCCGTGGATCCCGGCTGCTGCTGCTCTGAAAACAAAATCGACAGGAATGCCGACAGTCCGCTTCTTTCGCCCCCAATGGCTAAGAGCGAATTCATGAGTATTGAAAATCTGCCGTCGATGGCAATATCAACCGATGCAGTTCCGGCGCCTCTCATCAGCGCAGAAAGTGCCGGGGCTAGCGTCTGGGTGAATAACAAAAAAATCAACGGACTGTGGTCCATTAATCAAAATCGCAACTGCTTTGCCGGAGTGGAAGGAGTTGGCTGGAAAAAACTGATCAACACTTCGGACAGTTCGATTGTGGCGCTGAACATTCTGGCCAGTCATGCCTTGGTGAAAGGCTCTCCTGTAAACTATCGCGAAGAAAGCGATGGTATGATATATGAGATGTATGTCTGGTAGTCGGGCTTAACGGCTGCACGCCGTGCTGCCGTTTCAACCCCAAAGCAGGAGGGACGCCAATGATTCGCATATTTGAAAGGGACTCAGCCGCGACCATTGAAGTTGATCGCGGGGAGGTCATGACAATCAGCCTGAAAGAAAACCCCACTACTGGGTATCGCTGGAGCTATGAACCATTGCCGGGAATTCAGCCAATCGGCGATGACTACAAGGCCGTACGATCGGAAGGTTCTGAAGAAGCCGTTGGAGTCGCCGGACTCCGGGAGTTGCAGTTCATTCCGACTCAGCCCGGTACATTCACCCTGCAACTGAAAAACTGGCGGGAATGGGAAGGAGAAAGTTCGGTTATTGACCGCTTTACGGTGAAAATCATTGTGAGATGAATGATGTGATTTGGTTGCCAGGCTGCTCATGTTCCCAGCTGTATTCTGTTTCGATCGACAGAACAACCGGCAGCTTTATCCAATATCAGCGTTCAAGGGGAACAGGTCCGGAACATGTAGAACAACACAGAGCAGCTGAGCGGTCCTTTGATGGATGCTCAGCTGCTCACTATTTCTGATTTGATTGTACAACGTGTGACAGGATCTCTAATGCCTCTTCGTTTACTGGGACGAATCTCGAACGAACGGTTTATTCGGCGCCGGAGTTACTGCCCGGCTTTTTGAAGAACTTCTCGTACAGCAGATAGGCTCCCAAAATTACGATTGCCACGATGGCAGTTTGAACGAGTACCTTGAAGAGAAAGCCCAAAATGTTCAAACCCAGGATCACCAGAAAAATGGGTCAATCACAAATTCTGTGGGATTGACCGACTAGATCCATTCCCCAAACCGGCATAACATTTGATAATAGAACGAGCCCCGCGCTATGATGGAAATGCATCTGGACGGATGTACAAATCCAAACACAGCGGAGGCTCTGAATGAATTATACACAGGATGAACAAGCTAATACAATCACTGATTCCCAAAATTATCTGCACATCCCTTCGTCTCTTATTGGGTTTACTAATACGCATAGTTCACAGCATACTGCCGTTTCCGGTAAAAGTGTGATTCAGTTTCATGGAGTCCTCAAGCTAGATGACACCGATCGCGCCTGCCCCAACTGCGGGGGCTTCATGCACATTAACAATACGTCCTCATGTAGTCTTTGGCACCTGAACTTCGGGCACACTTATACTTCCCTGGAATTCGACAAGAATCAATTACTGTGCCCAACCTGCGGGATCACCAGAGTCCAGCAGGTGCCCTTTCAGGCACAAGGTCATCGGATCACACAAGCCCTCCTGCAGTACACCAGGGACCTTCTCGCCATCGGAACCTACAATCTCAAACAGGTCGCTGAGATTACTGGTCTAGGCAAGAACACAGTCAAAGCGATCGACTTGAAACGCCTGGAGGAAATGTACACCCTGGACGGCAAGCTCACCAAGCCCCAGAGGCAGGCAAAGTACCTCAGTATCGACGAATTCAAGCTTCACCGAGGCCACCAGTACGCCACCCACATCATCGACATAGAGACTGGCCATATCCTCTGGATCGCCCATGGCAAGCGCAAGCAGGTCGTCTATGACTTCATTGAGCACGTCGGTCTCGAGTGGATGGACGGTGTTGAAGCAGTCGCCTCGGACATGAACTCAGACTTCCAAGAAGCCTTTGAGGAAAAGTGCCCCCACATCCAGCCGGTCTTCGACCATTTCCACATCATCAAGAATTTCAATGACAAAGTGGTCGCTGAAGTGCGCAAAGACGAACAGAGGCGTCTTCAGGCGGTGGGTGAGTACAAAGCTGCTGAGTCCCTCAAGAGGACCCGCTATATCCTGATGTCTTCTCGGAAGACGCTGCAGCGCAAAGACCGGGAGGCCGCGGAGGGCAAACCCTTGTCCAAGGGCGGTACGCTCTTCCAAAGGGCTGAGATCACGCGTCGTCCTGGCAGTGAGGAGAAGTACGACCAGCTCATCCAGGAGAACCAGCTTCTGTTCACAGTTGACCTCGTCAAAGAGATGCTCTCGGAGGCGTACAAGGCCGCCAGTGAGCCGGAAATGGCTAGTCTGATCACGGAGGTCATGGAAGTATGCTATGCCTCGGAGAATGAGCACCTGCAGTGGTTTGGGCGCCTGATGGACAGACATTTTGAAGGGATTATAGCTTATGCGACCTACCGTATTTCGAATGGTCAAATCGAGGGGATCAACAACAAGATTAAGACATTACGTCGACAAGGGTATGGCTATCCAGATGATGAATACTTCTTCCTCAAGTTATTCGATATGAGTCGTAAAACGTACGTAAGGAATCCACCATCCCACAGAATTTATGATTGAGCCAGAAAAATCACCAGTAGGGGATTCATTTTTTTATTATCCATTGCATATTACCTCCGGATCGAATTTTTTGAGTACCTCCACCGCCAGGCTGACACAGGCTTCGAGGTCTTCGAGGGCGGCAAAGTTGTGATGGGTATGGATGAAGCGGGAGGGGATGCCAAGCACCAGGCAGGGGACCGCTTTCCCAGTGAGGGATATTTTGCCGGCATTGGTCGAACCGCCGCGCCGAACTGCGTGCTGCGTTCTGATATTGGAGCCGTCCGCCAGGGATTGGGCAAAATCGATGAATCCGCGGTGACTGACATAGCTTGCATCAAAGTGCCGGATCTGAACTCCCTGTTTCAGGGCACACTGGCGGGTATGTTCGTCAAAATACAGATCATCCGCCGGGGAGCCTTCAAAGACCAGGGCAAAATCAGGTTTTACCACCTGGGAGGTGACGGTTGCACCCCGCATGCCGATTTCTTCCTGAGCGGCCAGAGCGGCAACAACATCCACCGGCAACTGTTCACTCTTCAGGCGCCGCATGATTTCCATGATGGCAACGCAGCCCAGACGGTTGTCAAAGGCTTTGCCGAAGATCACTCCGGTGGACGGGTCGATGGATGAGACGACTTGCGGCGCAACCGGATCTCCCGGGGCGATGCCCATCAGATTAACCACGTCTTCGCGGGAGCAGGCACCGACATCGAGAACCAGATCTTCCAGGTGGACCTGATCATTCTGCTTTTCCAAAGCGGTCTTGAAATGAGGCGGCTTGCTGGCGATAATTGCTCTAATCCGTTCACCGGTCCGGGTCTGGATCAGGAACAGCTGGGAGGGGACACTGCTGGTGACCCATCCGCCCATCGGCACGATGGCGATGGTTCCGTTTGCCCGGATCGACTGAACCATGAAACCAACTTCGTCCAGATGTGCATCCAGCTGAATGACTGGGCGATTGCCCTGATTTCCCGGATGCGCGATGTAGAGGTTGTGCATGTGATCCGTACGGATGTTGAAGTCCTTGAGGTAGCTTCGAACTACATCGGTGACGGGTCCTTCAAATCCCGGGGGTCCGAAAGCGTCGCACATCTCACGGATCATACTGCGTTCGATCATGTTATTACCTGCCTTTCCTGGTTGTTTTAATATAGTATTGGGCTGTCCCATAGCTGAAAATGGATGGTACTGCCGATCGGCTGAACAGGGATTGAATTCACTGAAACTTCTGCAGAATGCGAAAACTTGTCGTGAAACTTCTGAACCGTTCGCTAGAACCGCTCCAGGCGGGGCATTCCCGGATCTATGAACACCGTTTTATTCGTTGTGTAAATTACCATCCCCGGTTTTGATCCGCTGGGTTTCTTGACATGTCGAACTAAGGTGTAGTCCACCGGCACTTTGCTGCCGGTCTGTGCCTTGGAATACCAGGCTGCCAGATTGGCCGCTTCCAGCAGGGTTTCATCGGAGAATCCGGTTCCTTTGATGATGACGTGGGATCCAGGATAGTTCTTGGTGTGCAGCCACGTATCATTGGGATCTGCCAGTTTGGTCGTCAGATAATCATTTTGATTGTTGTTCTTGCCGACATAGATCGTGACACCTTCCGTCGACTTGAAGCGCATGGGCTTGCTGGGGGATTCCTTCTTTTTCTTCGACGACTTGAATCGGATATAACCGGCTACAACAAGTTCCTGCCGGATCTCCGCAATGTCGGAAGGGTCCTCGGAGCGCATGACAGAGTCCGCCACGGAGTTCAGGTAATTCAGCTCATCCTGAGCCAGGAGCAGCTGTTCTCTGGCGTTTTCCTCACTCCGCTTGTATTTATTGTACTGATTGAAATAGCGCTGCATGTTATCCGTAATGGATTTATGGGGATCCAGTTCAATCACAACCGTTGGCTGATCTTCACTGTAATAATCAATCACTACGGCCTGATTCTGGCCGTCCTTCAGCTGATACAGATTGGCCTTAATCAGTTCGCCCCTGATCCGGAATTCTTCTTTGGTTGAAGATTCGGTGAGAACATCTTCCAGGATCTGAATTTTGCGCTGAACTCGCTCCAAATTGGCGGAGACGATTCGCAGGATATCCTGAGAGCGGTCCCGCACCCGATTGGATTTATCCTTTTCGGACAGGAAAAATTCCAAAGCCAGGGAAGGAGAGGAGAATTCCTCAATTTCATCATATTGCGACAGGGCCGCTTCCTCCGGCAGGAGCAGACTGATATCTCTTGGCACATCCTTCTGAAGAAAAACAAAGAATGTATCGGCCTTCAGAGCCGATTCCAGCGTCGAGCGAATGGCTTCCGTCAGCGTCTGACCCGCTTGAATGCGGTCGGCACAGGCCTGATACAGAACTTTTGAGGTCATTTTGCTGATACCGGAGAACAAACGGGCAAAATCATTTTCCGTCAGGTCTTCCGTGAGCCGTTCGGAGAGAGCCGCATCAAGGTAATCCGTGGGATCCAGCTTATCCTGGGGCGGCGGCAGCTGATAGGAAGCGCCGGGCAGAAGCAGGCGGTAGCTGTTGACATCAGCCCCCACGTGCTTGATGCATTCCATAATCTTCTGATCGCGTTCCCTGACAAGAACGATGTTGGAATGTCTTCCCATCATTTCGCAGATCAGGATGTAGTTGGAGTAAAAGCCCATCTCATCCGTGGCTTCGAAGGTCAGATTCAGGATCCGGTCGCCCTGAGGCTGTTCGATCCGGACGAGTTTCCCCCCCTGTACGTATTTTCGCAAAACCATGGTGAATAAAGGTGCTTCCTTCGGATTGGGTTTGGCTTCCTCGGTCAGATGCACCCGGGCATGATCGGCACTGGAGGTGAGAAGGAGACGATGTGTACCGGTTCGCCCCCGGAAGGTCAGAACGATCTCATCCTTTTCGGGCTGGTGTACTTTATCGGCTCGGGTATTCAATATATTTTCTTTCAGTTCTTTCGTAATCGCTTGTAAGTAAAGACCATCAAAGGCCATGGCAGTAGTCGGGGGGACAAGCCCGACGCTCCTTCCAGATTATTTGCGGGATGACCCACCGGTCCGGGGAAGGTCACTGGATTTGATTCTTTTCAAGGGAGATGCTGTGGGTGGATCAAAGCTGCGTCCTGTTGCATTCGGCAGATTTTGATGCTGCGGCACCAGGAAAGGAGAGCTTCTGAAGTATTATTTCTGAAGCATGAATTCTGAGCATGAACTCTGAATCACAATTTTTGAAGCAAAGATTCGGAAATAGTGTTTCTGAGTCCGGCTGAACACCCGGAGAGCGGCAATGACGCGGTATGCGGCAGGCCTCTCTACTATATTAACATATTGTCACGGTTTTCTTTTCAGGTTTCAAATCCAATAAGAAAACAGTATAATTCAGGTAAGCGAAGGAGGTGTGCCCCATGATGGACGAACATATTGTAACGGAACAGCGCAATCCAAAAACCATTCACATCGATCAGGTTTCGACGGTTGACATGCTCCACATGCTGAATGAGGAAGACAAGCTGGTCGCCGGTGCGGTGGAAGCGGAAATTCCACAGATTGCCCGGGCGGTCGAACTCATCGCCGATGCGATGAAACTGGGCGGTCGGCTGATCTATCTGGGAGCAGGAACCTCCGGCCGGATTGGTGTTCTGGATGCCTCTGAAGTCAGCAGCGCCTTCGGCCTGGAAGAGGGAAAAATCTATGCGTTTATTGCCGGTGGAACGGAAGCGCTGACAAAGTCCGTCAGCGGAGCCCAGGATGACAAGGCCATGGGCGTGGAGGAACTGAAGAATATCAACGTGAATGATCAGGATGTGGTGGTTGGTATCACGTCTTCCGGATCAACGCCGTATGTCACCGGTTCGCTGGAGTATGCCAAGCGTCAGGGCGCATCCACCATTGCGCTGACCTGCATGCACAGTTCGGAATGTGCCCAGATCGCGGATTTGATTATCTCACCGGCCGTCGGTCCCGAGGCCATTGCCGGTTCGACCCGGCTCAAATCGGCCACGGCGAACAAAATGATTCTGAACATGATCTCCACCGGAGTCATGATCAAGCTGGGAAAAGTCTATGAAAATCTCATGATCGACCTGCGTCCGGCGAATTCGAAGCTGCTGCGTCGGCGTAATCAGGTCGTGGCTTTGGCTCTGGAAGTGGACGATCAGCGGGCGGAAGAACTTCTGACGCTGTCGGGTGGAAATCCCCGGGCTGCCATTCTGATGGGGCTGTCCAATCTGAGTCTGAGCCAGGCATTGAGGCTGCTGGAGGAACACGAGAACGACCTGCGGGCCTGCATGTGCGATGAAAATTTTCGGCAGGATCTCCAGGAAGACAGTCAGCATCCTTTATTTGAGTAGGTATAAAAAGTAGAGTCAATATCCATAATGTCTGCGGAGGCGATGGCATGGATATTGACTTTTTTTTGAACCAGATGGAAACCCGACCGGTTTCAGACATCCACTTTATTCCGCAGAAAGATCGGATTCTCATCCGATACCGGCTGCCCCAGGGACTGGTCGACGGCGAAGCCCTGGGCAGGGAGGAGTACCAGATCCTGCTCCAGCGGCTTAAGCTGCGGGCCGGGTTGAATATCAGCGAGAAGCGGCTGCCACAGGATGGCATGATTGAACAGGAGGATGGCCGGCAGCTGCGAATCTCAACCCTCAAAGGAATTTACGGAGAAGCCCTAACCATCCGATTGTTCTGCGATCATCGCCTGACCCTGGAAGAGCTGGGACTGAATCAGGAACAGCTGGCACTGATCCGGCACCGTCTGAGCAGTGGATTTTCACTCCTGGTAATCACCGGAGAGACCGGATCAGGCAAAAGCACGACGCTGAAAGCGCTGATTGCGGAGATGATTGATTCCGGACACAAAGTAGTTTCAGTGGAGGACCCGGTGGAAATCAGCATCCCAGGCACGCTGGAAGTTTCCTTGAACGAAAGCATCGGCCTGGACTACGAACGAGCGATCTTCGCCTCCCTGAGGCAGGATCCCGATTACATTGCCATTGGTGAAATTCGGGGGCAGTCCACTTGTGAACACTGTCTGCGGGCAGCACTGTCCGGGCATCCGGTCATCACCACCCTGCATTCAGGCGATTATGACCTGACTCGAATGAGGCTGGCTTCCCTGACGTCCATGCCGGAGTTTGTCGATTGTGTTCTCTCCCTGGTCATTCATCAGAAACTGATTGCCTCGCCCTCCGGAGAACGACGTCTGGAAGCCAGGGTTTATGATCACCGGGGCCAGGAGGTGATCGAGCGATGAAGAAGAACCAGGCAGAACGTTTTTATTATGAAATCGGAACACTGCTCGCCACCGGTTTTCCGTTGCTGACGGCACTCGATTTTATGGAACGGCCTTTCGCGGCAGATGCCGCCCGACTGAAAGAGAAACTGGTGCAAGGTCAGCTTTTGTCCGATTCCATGATGTCTCTTCCCGGCATCGATCCCGGAGATACTGAGATTATGCGCATGGCCGAAGAAACCGGACATATGGCCCAGGCATTTCTGGAACTTCACGAAATGCGCCGAAACAACCGGGAATTGCGCCAGAAGCTGATCTCCTTTGCGGTGTATCCTCTGATCATGCTGATTCTGATCCTGGCTTACCTGATGTTTTCATTGTTCTTTATGGTTCCGATGATGACTCAGCTACTGTCCTCACTCGGTGTTCAGGAAGGATTCCTTTTCACGCTGGAAAAACTGAGAGTGATTCTCTCGACCCATCGGTTTCTGTTTTCTTTCTCCGGCGTGATTCTGTTCATCGGCGCGGCGTTTCTGTTCCGAAAACAGCACGGAGCGCTCCGACTGGTTCTGGGGCGCCGCTACGGACTCTATTACGAGGTCATGGCGGTGGATCGCATGACGAAACTGCTCCGGGGCGGACGGGGAATTCTTGAGGTGCTGGAGATCGCCGGAGATATGACCGGGATCCGGACGGAACCCATTCGAAGCGCGCTGCTGTCGGGGGACTCTCTGGCAAATAGTCTGGCACGAGGCGGTTTTTCCAGGGAACTGACCGGCCTCACCCGAATCCATGAAGAAGGAGGGGATCTGGTGGCCGGTTTTACATTGTATCTGGCCAGTTCCCGAAAAATCATCCATTCGACCATGGAGAGCCGTATCAAACTGCTGGAACCACTGTCCATGGTCGTCATTGGCTTTGTTGTGGGACTGACCGTTATTTCCATCATGGGACCTTTGATGGACGCATTTGGGAGGATTCAATGAGACCAGGGAAAATAAAATCAGTGGAAATGAGGCCTGAACCAAGACGATCTGCGAGGGTCTGCCCTGCGGTCAAAAGAGTGAGGGATCCTGAACTTGAAGCAGAAAAGCTGCATCGAACTGCCCGCAGAGGCTTTCTGACGGCTGAACTGGTAATCGCCATGGCAGTCCTCACGGTCATTCTATCTTTCACGCTTCCCCATCTTGCCGGCATTCATTACGGAGACCGGGTGGCAGATCGAGCCTTTATCCATCGATTGAAATCTGCCATCCTGGATCAGAGGATCCGAGCGCTGACTGATCCGGGCCGAAGCTATTCTATTACGGTGGACGGCACTGGCTGCGTGGATTTTAAGTGCGGTGCTGCCATTTATCGGAAACTAAGCGGACCAGCGTATCAGGTTTTTGTTCAAAAGGGGGTACGGACTGATATTATGTCAACGATAAACTTCAGGAACAGAACCTGGGGAGGCCAGGATGGCTTTACTCTCGGGATCTGGAAAAACGGGCATCATCTGGCAAACCTGGTGTTTCAGGTGGGAACCTCGACCTTCCGAGAGGAATACTATGGTGACTAATCGGCATCGCGGGTTTCTGTCGGCTTCCAGTATGCTGCTGCTGGTGATTGCCCTGTCCGTCTCGCTGAGTCTGGCCGTGGGACTGCAGCTGGCAGTGGCCAGTGCCAGGCGTAATCGGGAAAGAGTCAATGCCCAGCTGGCCTTTGAGGAGAATCTGATCCGGCTGGATCAGGGCAAGTCATTCCGCCCGTTTCAATCGAGCTCCCATCGGCTGACTGCCCAACTGGAACTTAGAGACGGAATTAAGACCGTGCATTTATGCTGGCTGGAAGATGGCTGCCTGAAGGAGGAACAATGGCTCGAAAACGCGGCTTCATCCTTCGGGAACTGATGCTATATCTGGTGTTTGGCAGCCTGCTCCTGGGGATCTCCCTGAAAATGTTTCAGACAGTCTGGTTTTCCTTTCGTTCGATTCAACGCCAGCAGGAGGTCACTCTGGATTTTCTCTTTGTCAGCGAACGCCTGAAGTACGATCTTTATAAGGACGTTCAGAAGATTGAGATCGGACGGACGTCATTCACGTTCAGTTTTCTCGATGATACTGCGGTTCAGGCGGCGCCTGGCCTCAGAGAATACACCTTCTGCCTTCACAATGGACGTCTGGTCTACAACATCTACAACGGAACCACCATCACTGCCAATTACCTGTCCAGCCTGGTCCAGTCCATTTCCCTGGAGGCTGAAGCGAACCTGCTCACGGTGATCTTCGATTACGGCGATCATCAATTTCGGAGGACTTATCGCCTTGATCACATCAAAACACAGAGGATTTCTGACGGCTGGGATCCTGATTCTGCTCCTGTCGTTGTCCATCGCCTGGGGCGTGCTCAGTCTGATCGAAGCCGATCTCCGAACAGGAACCAGCATCGCCTATGCAGACCGGCAATATCTGGAAGCCAGGGGACAGACCGGGCGGCTCGAACACCTGATCAACACCGATCCGAGATTCCCAACCTATGATGCCTTTCTCGCGTATATGAAAAAATACCCTCAAACCCGGCCCCGTGTTGACAGTCTCAGCCTGACCAGTCTTCATTGCCTGATCAATTCTTCCGGTGAGTCGGTATATCGATTCCAGATGTGCGACTCGAAAAAACCGACTCTGATCCGCTGGCTGACTGCCTGCAGAAATCCCCAGGGACAGGTGTCCTTTCACTTGACATTGAATCCAGACTGATTAGCAATAAGGGAACTATTGACTCGCTAAATAAACCTTGCGTTTCTTGATGATTTTTGATATGATAATCGTATGAATAATGATTTAAAAACCCAAGCAGTACGGCTTAGTCCGGAAGAACAATATCAGATTCGCAAGAACATCATCCGACTATCAGAAAAAGGTAAAACGAATGAGGAAATAGCAGAAATCTTAGATGTAAGCTTGCGGCACGTCCAGAACACTAAGAAACAATACAAGGAAGGCGGGATCGCAGGGATCAAGCCCCAAAAGCGTGGTCGCCGAGAGGGTGCGAAACGAACCCTTACTCCTGCCCAGGAAAAGGAAATACAGCAAATCCTGGTTGATAAGACACCGGATCAATTGAAGTTCAAAGACTGCATGTGGAGCAGAAAAACCATTGCAGAGCTCATTTATGAAAAGTATAAAATCAGCCTGCCCGTATCTACTTTAGGGGTCTACTTGGCGCGGTGGGGATTCTCAGTCCAGCGGCCGATGAAACGCGCCTACAAGCAAGACACAGAGAAGGTGCAGCACTGGGTCGAAACTGAGTTTCCTGGCATTACTGAACGAGCAGAGGCTGAGAATGCAGAGATTTTCTTTGGAGATGAAACCGGATTGCAAAACCAGTCAACTTGCTTGCGTGGGTATGCGCCAATCGGACAAACGCCGGTGGTTCGAACCGAAGCAAAGCATATCAAGATCAACATGCTTTCAGCAATTTCCAATCGAGGAAAATTGCGCTTTGTCCTCTATAAAGACAACATGAATGCCGACAAACTGATTGATTTTATGCGGCGGTTAGTGCATGACAGCAACAAGAAAGTATTCCTGGTGCTCGATAATCTGCGGGTTCATCACGCTAAAAAAGTCATGGCGTGGGTAGAAAAGCATAAGGAAGAAATTGAGCTGTTCTACCTGCCACCGTATGCCCCAGAGTACAATCCTGATGAATTGCTCAACAGCGATCTCAAACGTGGCATAAGTAAAAAACCAAGTCCCAGGAGCGATGATGAGCTTGAACATAATGTTCGATCTCATTTAAAAACGGTGCAATTGCGTCCTAATAAAATCAGGGGGTTCTTCCATTCAAAAACCACAAAATATGCCTCTTAATATGCGCAAGGTTTAATTAGGGGAGCAATAACGGTTCCTGAATTGGTGAAGCGGGTTAAAAGACAGCGGAAGGGAGCGGGTCAATGAAGCGATTATCCCCCCATAATAAATTAACCTTTGAGGTAAATAAAATATTATAATCACTATAATAAAGTGTTACTATTTACCTCAAAGATACATTAAAATTGACGTAGAGCCTTGCAGATTACTGATAGAACAAATCAGCTGAAACAGATTTGCACCGTTAAGAACTGATGTTTATGAACTCTGGGACCTGATATAGTGATCAGAAACCTCGATCAAAACAAAGAATGGGATCAAGGTTTGATATACCCGAGAATGGGAGTGATCAGATGAAAGAAGAATATCGACAGGATGCTGAGCGGATTTTGAGTCATCGAAAAGATCAGGGCTGGGATCTATGGACGACATCGGACCATCGGATCAGCAAGGGCTCGCCGTTTTCACTGCTGGGCAGTCTGTTGCTGCTGGCCGAGCTGGGAATGGATCCTTCGGATCCGGCAATTATCACGGGAACAGACTTGGTTTATGAAACCCTGCGGCCTGACGGGCGATTTCAGGTTGCTCCCAAAGGAGCAATGCTGCCTTGCCAGACCATTAATGCATTGAATGTGCTGTGCCATCTCGGACAGGGAGAAGACCCTCGGCTGTATTCGACCTGGACCTATTTGCTGGATACCAGGCATACGGACGGAGGCTGGCGCTGCCTTAAGTTCAGTTATGGGCGGGGTCCAGAAACGGAATTTTCGAATCCCGGCCCGACGCTGGCTGCCTTGGACGCCTTTCGCCTGAATCCCAAATATGACAGCGATCCGCGGTTGGACAAAGCCGTCGGGTTCCTGCTGGATCACTGGGATACTCGTTTGCCTCTGGGCCCTTGCCATTACGGAATCGGCTCGTTGTTTCTGCAGGTTGAATATCCCTTCCTGACCTATAATTTGTTCAATTACGTATATGTTCTGTCGCATTACCCGAAAGCCCGGCAGGATGCAAGATTCCTGGATGCTCTGCAGTGCCTGTCAAAAAAACTGAGCGACGGACAGATCATCGTAGAGCGTGTCAATCCAAAATTGAAAGATTTTAATTTCTGTCGAAAAGGTTGTCCCAGTGAAGCGGGTACCAGACGCTATCAGGAGATCCTGAACAGTCTGAAGTGATATTGACCATGGATCATACTCCGGAATTGAGCCGCGTCCCCAAGAACTACAGTGCCGGATCCGTGTGAATGTACGAGCTGCAGCCGGCCCAGGTCATAGGCAGAAAATTCAGGATAGTACATTTTTTCGGAATCACCACGCGGATGGAAGAGTTCTCGCCGATTTTTACAGAGGGATATACTCCCCAGCGTTACCGTCAACCATCAACCATCAACCAACAACCATCAGCACACTTTTTCGATTGCGCTTTTCAAAGATTGCATGACCTGCTATAATTAAGAATGGTAATTTGTGCATGACACAGTGTATTCTACGGATAAAAGCCGTAAATAATGGAGGGGTAGAGCTTATATGATATCTGCTGGAGATTTAAGAAAGGGAACAACCTTTGAAATGGATGGTAACGTCTATACCGTTATCGATTTTTTACATGTCAAACCTGGAAAGGGTGCAGCGTTTGTCAGAACGAAACTGAGAAATGTTATCCAGGGCGGCGTCACTGACACGACCTTCAACCCGTCTGATAAATTGCAGGAAGCAGTCATCGAGCGGAAAGACATGCAGTACCTGTATAATGACGGTGAATTATATTACTTCATGGATCAGGATACCTTTGAGCAGATTCCGCTCAACTTTGAAAAAGTTGAAGATGCCATCAAGTATCTTAAGGAAAACATGTTTGCTTCCATCAAATTCTACAAAGGCAGCGCTTTCTCAGTAGAAGCTCCCAACTTTGTTGAACTGGAAGTTACACAGTCCGAACCAGGTGTTAAGGGCAACACAGCTACCAACGCGCTGAAACCTGCCATCGTGGAAACCGGTGCCCAGGTCATGGTTCCTTTCTTTATCAACGAAGGCGACATGATCCGAATCGATACCCGGACCGGAGAATACATGGAACGCGTTTAATACGATTCTTACCGGTACTGCAGCCGCAGTACCGGTTTATTTTTTTAGATAGCAGAACATTGATTTAATTGAATATAGCGGTGATTCCGTTCATCCTGCATAAAATTCAGCGATTAATCGATTACAGCGTGTATGCATAATTCCTGTGAATTTTATGCAAAACCTGCCGAGAAGGCTGGTTATTCAATTGTAAATAACAATGTGTCTTTGCTATAATAATATGACAGGGTTTTGTTATTATGCATTTTACCGGAGGTAAAAAATGGAAAAAGATATTCAAACCAATCCCGCCAGAGAACCTGGCAAGTATGACGTCGCCGGTGTCGGTACGGTGAAGATTTCTGAGGAAGTCGTAGGGGTCATCGCCGGGATCGCAGCCACCGAAATTGAAGGAGTCTCCGGGTTAAATCCGACAACGACTCGAGGCATTACACAGGTCTTTACCGGTAAGCGCAACGTAACCAAGGGGGTCAAAGTAACCATCGGCGACGAGAAATCAACCATCGACATGATCATGTCCGTTGAATATGGCTACAACATTCCCGATGTAGTAAAGAAAGTCCAGGAAAACGTTCTGGAAACCGTTGAGAACATCACCGGTCTTCGAGTCAGTGAGGTCAATATCATGGTTAATAACATTTCCGTGAAGAAACCGGAAGCGGCAGTGAAAGATGCAAAATAAACCAAGCCGCCGCAAGTCCCGTGCCATTGCAATGGAACTGTTGTATTCCGAAACGGTCAATACGCGCAATGAAGAAATTACGGATGACTTTATCGAAGAGTTCTCCGATATCAGTGAAACCACCGAAGTCCTGGATCGGGACTATATCCGAACCATTACCCGGCTGGCCAAGGAAAAAGATACCTGGATCAAGGATCTGATTCGTCCCTACCTGAAGGAATGGACCATTGAGCGGTTATCCCGCGTCAATCTGGCCATTCTGAAGATCGCTGTACTGGAGCTCTTCTTCACGGACGGAATTCCAGAACGCGTATCGCTCAATGAGGCCTTGGAATTATCCAAAACCTACTCCGATGAAGAGTCGACAGCCTTCATAAATGGAATTTTAGATCGAATCCTGAAGGCCAAGCCTGAGATCCAGCAGAAGATGAACGAACAAGAAGCATCTGTTGAGTCGCAGCCGGAGACGACTGATGCAGAACCGATTCCTGGAGAAAATCAGCTGGTCGAAGAAGTCTCTTCTGCAACCCAGGTTGTTGTTGAGGAACGGTCTGAGAGTCCTGAAGAGGCTGTTGAAATGAGTTCTGAGGAACCCGTTGAAATGAGTCCTGAAGAGACCGTAGAAATGAATCCTGAGGCATTTTCTGAGACGATTTCTGAGGAAGGTTCGGAAATGGTTTCTGAGGCAGTTGCTGAAGCTGATTCTGAGACGTCTTCGGAAGCATAACCGTACTCAAAAACCGTACTCAAAAACTGTACTCAGAAAACTCTTTGTCGGAATGTAGCCATCCATCGGATGGTAACAGCGGAATGAAGGAGTCCATGGGAGTTCTCTTTATAAAAGGGAAGTGCCCAACTCCTGTCTGTACAATTGGATGATGCGAATGAATGCCCTGCCTGAAAAGGCTGTGGGCATTTTGAATGAGAACGTGGCAATCGGCCATAATACACAGGAGTGATCCTGAGAAATAACGGAGGATAAGTAAATGGGAAATATCATCAACGTGAAAGAACTGGCAGCCAAGTATAAGGAAGAGATCAAAGCATTCGCCCTGCAGCGGGAAAAGGAAGGCAAATCCGTTCCAACTCTTGCGACCGTCCTGGTGGGCGATGATGAAGGATCCAAATACTATCTGCAAAGCCAGACCAAGGTTGCTCAGTCTCTGAATCTGGGTAAGGTCAATCTGCAGCTTCCGGCTGAAACGACGGAAGAAGAGCTGCTGGCGACCATCCATGATCTGAACAGCGACCGAAATGTCCACGGCATCATGGTGCTGTTTCCGCTCCCCAAGCACATTGACGGCAAGAAAATCTCGGCTGCCATCGCCAGAGAAAAAGATATTGACGGAGTCAATCCGGTCAATGCCGGTCTGCTGTTCATGGGAGATCGGGCTTTTGTTCCCTGTACGGCCAAGAGTGCCCATACCATCATTAAAGAGACATTGGGCGATATCACGGGCAAGAACGTCGTGATCGTCGGCCGGTCCAATATCGTCGGCAAGCCGCTGGCTATGCTGCTGCTCGCTGACAACGCCACTGTCACCATGGCTCACTCGAGAACGAAGAATCTGGCAGCGATTACCCGTGCTGCGGATATCGTTGTTGCCGCAGTCGGCCGTCCCAATATGTTCACCAGCGAATACTTCAGCCCCGGACAGACCGTCATTGACGTCGGAACCTCCGAACTGGATGGCAAAATCACCGGCGATGTCAAAACCGATGAGGCCGTGGAAGTTGCTGAATATGTCACTTCCGTTCCCGGCGGCGTAGGGGCCATTACCACGACGATTCTCATGAAGAACGTCTGTGAGGCCTCAGAACTTGAACAGTAAGGTTCTGTCCGTTTCCTCGCTGAACAACTACATCAAGAAAATCATTGATGCGGATTTCATCCTGCGCAATGTCAATGTCCAGGGCGAAATCTCCAACTTCAAGGCCCACACCTCCGGTCATTTATACTTTACGCTGAAGGACGAAGGATCCCGCATCAACTGTGTGATGTTCCGCCAGGAGCGGCAAAAGCTGCGGGTGCTTCCCCGGGACGGTGACAAAGTCACCATCCGGGGTCGGGTGGCAGCCTATGTTCAGGGGGGAACGTATCAGATTTACGTGGATGACCTGCAAAGCGAAGGGACGGGGGACTTATACGCCAAGTTCTTACAGATTAAGGAGCGCCTGGCCCGGGAAGGTCTTTTTGATGAGACCAGACGGCGGCCCATTCCGCCCAATCCTCAGAAAATCGCGGTGATAACTTCACCGACCGGCGCAGCCATTCGGGATATCATCAAGGTGCTGCGGACCCGTCATCCGGGGCAGTGCCTGGTGATTTATCCCGTTCAGGTTCAGGGCGAAACTTCTGAAAAAGAGGTCATTGCGGCTCTGGCCAGAATCAATCAGCGCCAAGATATTGACACCATCATCATCGCCCGGGGCGGAGGCTCCATCGAGGACCTGTGGTCCTTCAACTCCGAAGCAATGGCTTATGCGATTCGGGCTTCCCGAATACCGGTCGTCACCGGAATTGGTCATGATATCGACTTTACGATCGCGGATTTTGCCGCGGATCTTCGGGCTGCCACGCCCAGTCAGGCAGCCGAACTGACCATCCCCAACCGGATGGACAATTTAGGCCAGATACTGGATAAGAAGCGTCGGCTGCGACAGCTGATGGAAGCCAGGATGCGCCAGGAGAAATCCCATCTGGTTATGAACCTTCGCTTTATTCGCCAGAATGATCCTCGGACCATTCTGGTCAACGAAATGAAAAACGTATCCGATCACAAAGAACGGATGGCTCAGGCAATCCGACTGCGCCTCGATCGGGAAGAACGCCGGCTGGAGCGTGCCACGTCACTGCTGTCCGCCTATAATCCATACAACGTGCTCGATAAGGGCTATGCGATCATTCAAAATGAATCGAATGAAGTACTGAAAACCGTCAGCAGCCTGGATGCGGCCCATATGTTCCGGATCCGAGTCCGCGACGGCGAAGCCACTTATCAGAAAGGAGAAAAACTCAATGGAATTGAACGGGAAACCAACTGATACCGGCGCTTCCTATGAACAGCTGATGGAAGAGCTCACGGCAGTTCTCAAATTAATGGAAGATCCCGCCACCAGCCTCGACAGCCAGCTGATCCACTATGAAAAAGGCATGAAATTGTGCCGCCAGTTAGAGAGCCGGCTCAAGGAGGCAGAGGAAAAGATCCTTCTGATCAACCAGCAGGGCGAGGAAGTTGCCTTTGAATAGCCCGTGGACGCCAGAAAATCAGATTCCTGAGCTGCAGCGGCAAATTGAAGCAGCTCTGCGCTTCCAGACGGAAGCGTTCACCTGCCCAGCCGCATTACAGGAAGCCATGGCTTACTCCCTGCTGGCGGGAGGTAAGCGGTTCCGGCCGCTCCTGGTACTGGGCGCTGCCGAGCGCTGCGGTCTGTCTCAGGACGAAGTAATGCCCATGGCCCTGGCCATGGAAATGATCCATACCTATTCCCTGATTCACGATGATCTCCCGGCGATGGATAACGATGATCTGCGCCGGGGGAAACCCGCCAGCCATAAGGTGTTTGGCGAAGCTTTGGCCATTCTGGCCGGAGACGCTCTGCTCAATGAAGCACTTCTGCTTTTAATGTCAGCCTATGGCGGAACTCCAAACGGAGCCCGGGCCATGGTTGAGCTCGCCCAGTCTGCGGGCAAGGACGGCATGATTGCCGGTCAGGTGCTGGACATCCAGTCGGAAGGACAGGTCATTGACCTGCCGGCCCTGGAAGAAATGCACCGCAACAAAACCGGGGCCATTATAACCAGCTCCGTGACAGCGCCCTGTCTACTGGCAGGCTGCTCCGAAACCGAAGTCGAAGCCATGCGCTCTTTAGGGCATAAGCTTGGCCTGATGTTCCAGATTCAGGATGACATTCTCGATGTAGAATCGAATCAGGAGACCCTGGGAAAATCGGTGGGAAAAGATGCCAGAGATGAGAAATCAACGTATGTGTCGCTTCTGGGTCTGGAACAGGCGAAAATTAGACTGGAAGAATTGCGCCGCGACCTCTTCCGTCTGACCGAACATCCCGGAGACGGCCTGCTCGAAGCCGTGATCCGTTATTTTGCCCGGCGCGACCACTAGAGGAATGCTATGTATGAAATATTGAAGAAGTACCGGGGTCCCAAGACCCTGCCTGATATGAGCCTGGACGAACTGAATCAGCTGGCAGCCGAAATCCGTCAGTTTCTGATCCAGTCCGTGTCAAAAACCGGCGGCCACCTGGCTCCCAATCTGGGTGTGGTGGAACTGACCATTGCGCTGCATAATGTCTTCGACTTTTTGCAGGACCGGCTTGTCTTTGACGTCGGCCACCAAAGCTATGTCCATAAAATTCTTACCGGACGGGCCGGCGGGTTCAAGGCTTTGCGCAAATATGGCGGATTGTCCGGATTCCCCAAAACGACCGAATCGCCCTATGATCATTTCAACACCGGCCATGCCTCCACCTCGATCTCGGCAGCGCTTGGGATGGCCCGCGCCAGGGATATCAAAAAGCAGGACCACTCCGTGGTCTGTGTCATCGGCGACGGGGCTTTCAACGGCGGCATGATCTGGGAAGCGCTGAACGATGTCGGGTTCCGGCAGACACCGCTCATTATCGTCCTCAATGACAATGAAATGAGCATCTCACGCAATGTCGGCTCCATGAGCCTTTATCTGTCCAAGCTTCGCAGCGATGTGCATTATGAAAAGTTCAAGCAAAGCTTCCAGAAAAATGTAGAGAAACTGCCCATGGGCGATTCCCTTTCGCAGACCGCCAAATGGGTCAAGGATTCCGTCAAGGCCATGGTCGTGGAACAGGAAGGCATGATCTTCGAAAACATGGGGATCAAATACCTGGGACCGGTGGATGGCCACAACATCAAGGAAATGAGCAAGATTCTCAAGAAAGCCCGGGAAGTCAACGGACCGGTCATCGTCCACGCCATTACTCAGAAAGGGCGGGGCTATGACTTTGCGGTCCAGCATCCGGACAAGTTTCACGGGATTGCGCCGTTTGACTGTGAAAATGGTGAAATCTGCTTCAGTTCCAGCACCAATTACTCCAAAGTATTCGGCAGTACGCTGACCGAGCTGGCCGCGGATCATCCCGATCTGGTCGCCATCACCGCGGCCATGCCGCAAGGGACGGGACTTCAGGGCTTTTCAACGGCCTACCCCGACCGCTTTTTCGATGTCGGGATCACCGAAGAACATGCTGTGACGTTAGCCGCCGGCATGGCAATTTCCGGATTGAGACCCTATGTCGCAATCTATTCCACGTTCCTGCAGCGCAGTCTGGATCAGCTGATTCATGATGTCTGCATCCAAAATCTCAATGTTACATTCTGTCTGGACCGGGGAGGCATTGTCGGAGACGACGGAGAAACCCATCAGGGTATTTTTGATCTCGCCTACCTGTCCATGATTCCCAATATGACGGTTATGGCGCCCAAATCCATGGCCGAACTGGCTCAGATGGTGCGCTGGTCGACGCAGTTTACCGGTCCTCTGGCCATTCGTTACCCCCGAGGCGGCGATGAGAAGGGAATCCAGCTTCCTCCGCTAACGCAGTTTACTCCGGGAGTCTGGGAACGGCTGGATCCGGAGTCCGACACGGCCCCTGACATCGTGCTGATCGGAGTGGGCAAGATGACGGCGCGAGCCTGGGAAACCGCCCGCCGTCTTCGCGAACAGGGCTTAAGGGCTCAGGCTGTCCATGCCCCGTTCATCAAACCGCTGGATTCAGACTTCCTGGATCAGGTCCGGAACACCCGGCTGATTGTAACCCTGGAAGACGGCATCCTGCATGGCGGGTTCGGCGAATCCGTACTGGCCGATTTGGCCGGACGAAGCTTCAAGGGATTCTTCCTGCCCCTGGGTTACGATGACGCGTTCATCGAACAGGGGGATGTGGAGATCATCTATGAAAAATACGGCCTGAGCGTCGATCGCATCATAGCCCAGGTAAAAAATGCCTTTGAGGAAACTTCTCATGGCCAGGCTTGATCAGTACCTGATCCGGGCAGGCTTCCTGCCTGCCCGGGAGGCGGCCAGCGAGGAAATCAAGGCTGGAAAAGTTATGGTGAACAACAAGCTATGCATCAAGCCAGGCTACCAGGTGAAGGACACAGATCAGGTCCGTTATCTGGGCGAAGGCCGCCGCTATGTTTCCCGGGGAGCTCAGAAGATGCTTGGGGCGCTGAAGGCGTTCCATCCCATTCTGGAAGGCTGCCGCTGTCTGGATGTCGGTGCCTCCACCGGTGGATTCACTCAGGTAATGCTGGAACAAGGCGCCGCCTATGTCGCTGCGATTGATGTCGGACACGGTCAGCTGGATCCGATCCTGCAGCAGGATCCCCGGGTGAAGGAATACTCCGGGTTGAACTTTCGGTCCATACCGCCTGAACTGACGGAAGAACTCAGGGATTTTGACTTTGCCACCATGGATGTGTCTTTCATCTCGGTCTGCCTTCTGGCAGAACCGCTCCACCAGGCCCTGCGCGGCTCCGGTCAGGCGATCCTCCTGATCAAGCCCCAGTTTGAAGCCGGCCGGGGAGCTCATAACAAAGCCGGTGTCGTCAAAGATCCTCAAAAGCATGAGGAGGTTCTGCAAAAAGTCCTGGACTGCTGCGAAGCCTGCGGGTTTGAGCTGCTGGGACTGACCCACTCCCCGTTGAAAGGGCCCGAAGGCAACATCGAATATCTTTTATACATTGAAAAACATAACGATCCGGCACGGCCGTCCCAAACAGACCGGTTTCCGCTTGGAAGCATTGTGGCAGAAGCGTTCCGCGCCCTGGATCAACCGGAAGACCGGCTAAGGGGAACCCATGAGTAAACAGGAAGCCTTAAACGAGATCCGGGTCATCGGGCTCGGCATAAACCGGGACAAGGATCCGGATGAACTGATACAGAATAAAATACAGGATTTACTTTCACAGTATTTCCCGCAATGCGAGATTGTTGCCTTTGACAGTTATGAGCACCCTACGGTGGATCTGCTGGATCTGGATCTGTTCGTGGTGCTGGGCGGGGATGGAACGTTCCTGTCCGCTGCCCGGCTCATCCATGGCCTGGAAATCCCCATGTTGGGAATCAATATCGGCACGCTGGGATTCCTGACTGCCGTAGAATATCTGGATGCGGAAAAAGCCTTTCAGCTGATCCGGGACGGCCGATATACCATCGAACATCGCCATATGCTGAAAACCCGGTTCATGGCGGATGATGTCGTGGAAGAATTCGTCGCCATGAACGATGTCGTCGTGACCAAAGGTTCACTGGGACGCATCATGAATTATCGGATCTTCATTGATGGGCATCATGCCACGTCCTTCCGGGGCGACGGCGTCATTTTTGCCACACCGACCGGATCCACGGCGTACAACCTGTCCGCCGGCGGTCCCATTGTATATCCCACAGTCAATGCCATCTCCATGACGGCGATCAGCCCCCATACCCTGGGGGTACGAAATATGGTCATTGCCGGAGAGTCCCAGATCACCGTCCAGGTTAAGGGAGATGTTTCCAGCTATAATCTGTCGGTGGACGGTCAGCAGAATTTCAACATCGACACCAACCGAACCATTGAAATCACGGATTCCGGGCACAGAGCCCACATTGTTCGCCTGGACGGTTACGATTATTTTGATGTATTACGAAAGAAAGTAGTATATAAAGCCCAGGATACCTATTAGGAGGAAACGGATGAAAGCAAAACGACTGAACAAGATCCTTGACATCATCACCACCAAAAACATTGAAACACAGGAAGAACTGGCGGAAGAACTGAGAAAAGAAGGGTTCAAGATCACACAGGCGACCATCTCCCGGGATATTAAGAACCTCCACCTGACCAAAGTTCTGGGAAAGAACGGCAAATACAAGTACATCCTGTCCGTCAATGAACCCAAAGTCATTGACAATCAGATCATGTCCATTCTGCAGAATTCGATCACTCATGTGGAGTACATCGAACACATGGTGGTGATCAAAACCTTACCCGCATCCGCCGGGGCAGTAGCGGAAGCCATTGACCAGCTGGGACTGGAAGAAGTAGCCGGCACCCTGGCCGGTGACAACACGATTTTTGTTATGTTCCGCAACATCAAGAAAGCGGAGGCTTTCGTCCGCCGGATCGATTCCATGGTCCGCATCCACGAATAAGGAGAATCTATGCTTCGCCATCTGACGGTTCGAGACTTTGCCTTAATGGATCATCTGGAATGCTCGTTTCAGGACGGCTTCACCGTATTGACCGGAGAGACCGGCGCGGGCAAGTCCATCCTCATCGATGCCATCAGCTATGTGATGGGCACGAAATTCAACCGTGAATTCATCCGCTCAGGCAAAAGCAAAACCTCAGTGGAAGCCGAATTCGACATGACTCCCGGTCTGGAAGAGATGCTCAGCCGGGAGCAGATCCCGGTCCGGGAGACCCTGACTCTGTTTCGGGAAAATTCCGAAACGGGCCGCTCCGCCGCGGCCATCAACGGCCACCCGGTGCTGGTCGCCACCGTGAAACAGATCAGTCCGTTTCTTCTGGACATTCACGGCCAGCACAACAATCAAAATTTGCTGGACCCTGAAAACCATCTCGAATACCTGGATGAATACGGCAGAATCCGTCATTCGGAGGAATTCGGGGCTTATCGTGATCTGTATGTCACATTGAAAGAAAAAGAACAAAAACTGGCGGTCCTGACGCGCAATAACGAACGGGACAAGCTGATGGACTTTTTATCGTATCAGGTCGAAGAAATTAAAAAACACGGCTTATCAGAGACAGAAGAAGAAGAACTGCGCAGCAAGGAAAAAATGCTGTCTCATGCTCAGAAAATCGGAGAAGCGCTCAAGGATGCCGGACAGGCATTGTCCGATGAACCGCTGGATGCGCTGAATCATTCCATCCGCTCACTGCGCTCCGTAGGAGAAGTCTTTGAGGAAGCCGGCAAACTGGCGCAGGTGATCGAAGATGCGTTTTACAATCTGGTGGAAGCCCGTCGGGATTTGACCAGTATCGCAGATGAAGTATATTTTGACGGCAATGAGCTGGATGAGATCAACGGTCGACTGTACATCTACGACGCCATGCGCAAGAAGTACGGACCCACGACCCAGGCGGTTCTGGAAGAACTCAGCCGAATGGAAGACGAACTCTATGAACTGACCCATGCCGAGGAACTGATCGCCGCACTCAAGCAGGAGATCCATCGACTCAAGGGAGAAGCACTGGAAGCCGGATCCATTTTGTCTGTTCTGCGCAAATCTGCCGCAGTAGAACTGTCCGACCGAATCAACCGTGAGCTGAAGTTCGTCGGCCTGGGCAAAGCTGATTTCATGCCCCAGATCCTGGAAGGGGAAGCATTTACCGAGAACGGCACCGATGAAGTCCGCTTCCTGATTTCCACCAATACCGGGGAACCCCAAAAACCACTGGAAAAAATTGTCTCCGGCGGAGAACTCTCCCGGATCATGCTGGCACTGAAAGCTTCCTTCATTGATCGGGAAGGAACTCCCACCGTCATTTTTGATGAGATCGACACCGGCATATCCGGAAGCATCGCCCAGGCAGTGGGCGAGAAGATGCATCAGATTTCCGAAAACACTCAGGTCCTGTGTGTCACACATCTGCCTCAGATTGCTGCCTGGTCAGATCATCATCTGGTCGCGCAGAAAGCGGAACGCGGAGGGCGTACCTATTCCCAGGTGTCCGTTGCCACTGCCGAGGACAAGGTTCTGGAGATTGCCAAAATGCTGGCCGGTTCAGAATTAACTTCCACAATCCTCGCCAATGCGAAAGAACTGGTAGAGACGACAGAAAAAAGAAAGAAGCCGGCAGCCGGCAAAAATCCGGTACCGAATAAATAAGGGCTCTTTAGGAAATAGGGCTGATCAGCGTGTAATACTAGCATTTGTCCCGCCGATGGTGGGATTTTTTCTTTTGTTTTAACAAAAGTGGCTTGTACATTGCGATCGAATTGATTATCATGGTATTAACATAATAATGATCAAAATGAAACTTGATTGTATACAGTCAATCCATTCCTTTGTCCCAAATTCTATGAGATAATTGAAGGAAAGGTTTATTTACATAATAAATAATATCTATTTTCTGGTTTGCAGTATTCAAATGATGAAGGGGGACTCCATGATCAACAAAGAAACGACAATAAAGAAAGAAATACTCTATTCAGGGAAAATTGTGACCCTGGAATTGCATGAAGTGAAAACTGATCTTGGAAATCATTCCCGTCGTGAAATTATCCGACACGCCGCCGGCGTTGTGATTCTCGGTTATACCGACCAGAATCGAATGATCCTGCTTCGTCAGTTCCGTAAACCCTTCGAAGAAGCAGTACTGGAACTGCCCGCCGGTAAACTGGAGGCGGGAGAGGATCCGCTGGATACCGCCCGCAGGGAATTTCAGGAAGAAACCGGCTATTACCCCGGATCCATGGAATTTTTGGGTGAAGCTCTGACCAGCCCCGGTTACTCCGATGAAGTCCTCTACATTTATCGAGCGAAAGACCTTCGGGAAGATCCCCTGGATGGCGATGCGGATGAGTCTTTTGAATATTTTGAAATGACACCAGAGGAGGTGACGGCCTGTATCCGGAGCGGTGAGCTGAAAGACGCCAAAAGTCTTTGCGCGCTCTACCTGGATGGGCTGATGCGATGATGGATGAACAAATCCATGTCTATTTGACCAGCCTGGCAAGTCAGGGGAAGTCACAAAATACAATCGATGCTTATCGGCGGGATCTCAGGAAGTTCGAAGTCTTCATGAAAGAAGAGTCCTTGAGCCTGCAGCAGTTTGAAGAACTCCAGATCGTGTCCTATACGGAATACCTCATGGATTCAGGAATCTCCAAGTCTTCCATTATCCGAAACCTGGTAACGCTGCGTAATTTCTATAAATTCCTGCGTCGGCAGGGATATGTTCTGGAAGCGCCCATTCTATACTATGAATTGCCGCATCTGGATCGTGACCTCCCGGAAATTCTGACAGTCGATGAGATCCGCCAGATTCTGGAAGCCCCGGATCAGGAATCCAACAAGGGGAAACGGGATCGGGCCATTCTGGAACTGCTGTATGCTTCCGGGCTGAAAGTATCGGAACTGATTCACCTGAAACTCTCAGACGTCAACCTGGAAAAGCGGTACATCGTCGGAACGGGCAGCAAAGGCAAGGAACGTCTGATTCCCATCGGCAGCAAGGCCGTGGAATCACTGAATCATTACCTGACGATCCGCGATCGGATGGCCAATGAAAGCTCCACCTTCCTGTTTACTTCCAATCAGGGCGACACCATTACCCGTCAGGGCATCTGGAAACTGCTGAAAACCTATAAGGATCAGGTTGGCATTACCAAAGAAGTCAACTTGAATACGCTGCGACATTCCTTTGCCGTGCATCTTCTGGACAACGGTGCTGATATGAAGGCTGTTCAGGAAATGCTTGGACATACCGATATCAACGCGACGCTGCGCTATGAAGAACTGAAGAAGAAAAATAAGCTCATGGAGATCTACAACCACACACATCCCAGGGCTTAATCGGTTTCCGGCCAGGCAGTAACTTCTATAAGCAGTATCTTCCATAATCTGAACCTAACACAAAACCTGCAGCTCTCCCTGACGGCGGATTGATTTCTGTCATCAGGGAGAGTTTTTTGACAGCTCAGGAGACGAAAGATACCGCGCAGCAGAGTACGGCTGAATAATCGAGAATCTGGGCGCAACGATTAGGCAGGATCGCTGTCATGGACCGTGCAAAACGATGATTCCAGCGCTGTATCGTATAAACAGGACAGTGCACTGCCTGTTGTGTCAATTGCTAATCTTTCTTTTTGTTAACAAATGCGTGATGAAACCGACACTTCTGCATGCGATAATAGAATGAGAATTGTGTACCCGGAAGACGCAGTCAGCTCCGATTCTGTGAGGTACTGCTTCATCTGGATTGAACAGCGTCCTGTTTGAACAGCGTCTTGTCTGAACAGCATCCGAAGTTTAAAATTCTATCTTCGTGGATTCTGCGCAGGCTTACTTATGAACAATTGAGACATGGAACATAGAAAATAATCGAATGAGGAGACAGCAAATGAAACGAGCGATTTTATTGATTTTAGATTCTGTCGGTATCGGCGCAATGCCGGATGCCGACCAGTATGGTGACGCCGGATCCAATACCCTGGCAAATACCGCAGCGATGACCGGAGGATTAAAATTGCCTAATCTTGGTCAGATGGGACTTGGCAACATACATGAACTGAAGGGAGTGCCTGCCCAGAACAGCCCGACCGCGGCCTACGGCAAAGCTGCCGAAGCTTCAGTGGGCAAGGATACGGTAACGGGTCACTGGGAAATTTCTGGCTGCATTCTGGACACGCCTTTGAACACCTATCCGGATGGATTTCCTCCGGATATCATGGCTGAATTCGAACGGCGCATTGGCCGGGGCACCTTGGGCAATGTGGTCGCTTCCGGGACGGAGATCATCAAGGAACTGGGCGAGGAACACGTTGCAACCGGGAAGCCGATTATCTACACTTCAGCGGATTCGGTCTTCCAGATCGCCGCTCACGAAGAAGTGATCCCTTTGCCGGAACTATACAAAATGTGTGAGATCGCCAGAGAAATGCTCATGGGCGACTGGACCGTCGGCCGTGTCATTGCCCGTCCGTTTATCGGCGAATCCGCCGAAACCTTCCAGCGGACCTCCAATCGTCACGATTACTCCCTGGATCCCGTCTGCAAAACGATGATGGACTATATCAAGGAAGCCGGACAGCAGGTCTACGGTGTCGGCAAGATCAACGATATCTTCAATGGCAAAGGCATTACCAAAACCGTCCGGACCAGCGGCAACGAAGACGGCATGAAAAAAACCCTGGAAGCAGTCGGGGAGGATTCGGATGGCCTGATTTTCATCAACCTGGTGGATTTTGACATGCTCTTTGGCCACCGCAACAACCCGGAGGGCTACAAAGCTGCCCTGGAAGCAGTGGATGTCTGGATCCCCCAGCTGCTCAGCGAGCTGAAAGACGAGGACCTTCTCATCATCACCGCCGACCACGGCTGCGATCCGACCAATGAATCCACGGACCATTCGCGGGAGTATATTCCGCTGCTGGTTTACGGTAAGAATATGGAACCAAAGGATCTGGGTGTCCGGACCTCTTTCACCGACATTGGCAAATCCATCCTGGCTTACCTTGGCATCGAAAACAGCCTTCATGGCATCAGCTTCATTTAGGACGTCCTGACTTCATAGATTCAGGGAAAGGATGCACTGCATGCAAATCACGGATATCATTCGCAGGAAAAAACACGGATTGGAACTGACACCCGAGGAAATCCGCTACTTTGTCGACGGATACACCAAAGGAACCATTCCGGATTACCAGATCTCGTCGCTGCTCATGGCCATCTGGTTCAAAGGCATGACAAAGGAAGAAACGTCCGAACTGACCATGGCGTTTGTGGAATCCGGTGACACCATGGATCTGTCGGCGATCCCCGGGATCAAGGTGGACAAGCATTCCACCGGCGGCGTCGGAGACAAAATCAGTCTGATCGTTCTGCCGGTGGTAGCCGCTCTGGGCATTCCGGTCGCCAAGCTGTCCGGCAAGGGCCTGGGACATACAGGCGGTACCATCGACAAACTGGAATCCGTTCCCGGTTTTTCCACACAGATCGAACTGGATCGGTTCATTGAGAACGTTCAGCGTCATGGCGTTGCATTGGCCGGTCAGACCGGTGATCTGACGCCGGCGGATAAAAAGTTCTACGCTCTGCGCGACGTTACGGAAACTGTCGACTCCATCCCGCTGATTGCCGCTTCCATTATGAGCAAGAAGCTGGCGTCCGGATCGGATGCCATTGTCCTGGATGTTAAAACCGGCGAAGGCGCTTTCATGAAAGATCTGGCAGACTCGCGAATTCTGGCCAAGACCATGGTGGAGATCGGCAATCACCTGGGTCGTCAAACCGTTGCAGTGCTTACGGACATGAATGAACCGCTGGGACATGAAATCGGCAACGCCAACGAAGTCATCGAAGCCATTGAAATCCTTAAGGGACAGAAAATCCGTGGATTGTACGATGTGGCTCTGACCATTGCCAGCTACATGATCTGGCTGGGCGGAAAAGCCGCCAGCATGGAACAGGCAAAACCCCTGGTTGAAGAAGTGATTGCCTCCGGTCAGGCGCTGTTCAAATTCAGGGAGTTCATTGCCAATCAAGGCGGAAATCCGGCCATAGTGGATGATTACTCTTTGCTGCCGCAGACACAGAACGAACGGGAAATCCGCTCCGATGTCGCCGGCTATGTCACCGGAATCACGGCAACCGATATCGGTTACGCGGCGATGCATCTGGGAGCTGGCCGCCAGACAAAGGAAGATCACCTGGATTATGCTGCCGGCATCCATTTAACAAAGTTGGTGGGAGACCCGGTACAACCAGGCGATGTGCTCTGTGTCCTGAAGTACAATGACCGGAATCCGGAGGAATCGGCACTGCTGGCTCGCAAGGCATTTCAGATCGGTGCGGTGCCGCCGGTACGAACCGATTATATTCTGGATGTCGTGATGGAATAGTTCTATGGACGGCTGAATGAGGGTGACTGCCCAATCCATCAGATCCGCCACGAAAGACACCTAAGACAACTAAAACAACTAAGACAACTAAGACAACCAAGTCATTCAAGTCATTCAAGTCATTCAAGTCATTCAAGTCATTCAAGTCAAACAAAGCCAGCCATCCGTCCAGTATGATTCTGGCCGGATGGCTGGCTTTGACATGTTTGGTAATAAGATGATCATCCTTAGATGGCACCAATCTTTGAGTTGCTGTCAGGAGACAGTGCCCGCTCCAGGAACAGGGTCAGAGCCAGGTGGTCTGCCGCGCCCCCGGGGGACAGGTTTTGCCGGGTTGCCGCTTCGTCAAAGCGCTGAAACGACTGGATCAGTTCCGGCGGAGTCAGGGAAGGACTGGATTTGAGAAGGTTTCGGGATTGCTCCCGCATGAAATGTAGCCCGGTCAAGCCGCCCCGGCGCACCAGATTGGTGTCTCCGGTAACCAGAATGAGTTCCAGCAGCGTCATCAGGCAGGGCAGGTCCGGATCAGTATACTGAGTCTGATAGTCCGCCAGTCGAGGCAGTCCCACTTCAAACACAGCCGGAAAGCCGGCTTCTGCCTCCGCCCGGATTCCTTTGAGACCGTACTGATTGTAGACAGCCTGGCCATGAGTGGGATGTGCCCCGGCTGTGAGTTCTCCGGTCAACCCGGAGGCATTCAGCCGGATCAGTTCTCTTAAATCAGGGATGTCTGTGGCAGTCAGCGGACGCTCGCAGCGCAGGGACAGGCGGACCATGCAGGCGCAAACCAGCCCCAGACTGAAGATCAGCCCTTTGTGGGTATTGGCCCCCCCGGTGGCTTTGAGCATGCTTTTCTCGGCTGCCATGCCGGCAGCGCGCAGCCTGGGCAATACCAGATCCGTCGGACTGGCCGCCGCCAGGGTCATAAACTGAGCAAACCATGGCCGCAGCGTCCGGGCCGAGATCAGGAAGGTGTCCAGGTCCATATCCTCGTGACTGCCGGAATTATACCGGTCAACCAGGCCCGGCTTGGGGCCGCACCAAACTTCCGCCTCCAGGGCGTATTCTGTTGTCTTTGCTAAAAATTCAATATAAGCTTTGGTATCCATGATCTCAGTATAGCATGGGAAGGCCCTTGCCTCTGTGATATAATTCCAAGGTAGGAGACATTGCCATGGAACAGTTTAATCTTCATTTAGATAATTTTGAAGGGCCCTTCGATCTATTGCTGAAACTGATCAAGGTCAACAAAATGGAAATTACCGACATCAAAATATATGAAATCACGGAACAGTACATGGCCGTTCTTCGCGCGATGGAAGAGCTCGATCTGGAAGTCGCTACTGAATTTTTTGTGCTGGCAGCGACACTGATTGAAATCAAAAGCCGGGAACTTCTGCCCAAAAAATCAGCGGATGAGGCCGAAATTCCTTCCCGCGAACTGCTCCTGCATAAGCTGCAGGAATATGAATTCTTCCGAGAGAAAGCCTATGACCTGATGAGCCGGTTCCATCAGGAGGATGTGCTGGTGACGCGCCTGCCCATGACGCTGCCGGAGGATCGAACCATTGAAATCATCATTCCGCCGAATTTCGGACCGGACAAATTTTTCCTGCTCTACATGGAACTGCTGGACCGCCAGAAGGACAAAATGAATACCTCCACCGTGATTGAACGCCGTATCAGCACGGACGCATTCAAGGTGGAAGATAAGATCGTAGAACTGAAAGATACATTGCAAAAATATAAATCGTTCCGCTTCTCCCAGATCATGGAGCAAGCCAGCGGCCGATCGGAAATCATCGTCTTTTTCCTGGCTTTGCTGGAGATGGTTCGAAATCTGGACGTTGTGGTCTATCAGTCCGAGGCGGGCGGCGAGCTGATTATACAGGAACGAGCCGAGCAGGAACTGCCGGATGATTGGGAAGCACCACAAGGAGGAAGCAGCCATGGACCGACTGGAACACGGGAATAAGGGGACGCTCATTCGAAAGGAAGAGCTGAAAGGCCGGCTGGAAGCGGTGCTGTTTGCAGCCGGGGATCCCATGACGGTTCGGGAAATGGCCACACTGCTGGACGTGGTGCCGGATGCTGTGGAGATGCTGCTGGAGGAGATGGCGCTGGATTACGCGAGGGCAGAGCGCGGTCTTCAGATTATTCGGCTGGAGGATCGGATCCAGCTGACCACGAAACTGGACTATTCCAGTTCGGTGCTCAAGCTCGCCCAGGTCAACGAACGACAGACTCTGTCCAAGGGCGCGCTGGAATGCCTGGCCATCATCGCCTACAAGCAGCCGGTAACCCGGGTGGAGGTGGATGAAATCCGCGGCGTCAGTTCTGACTATGTCCTCAGCAAGCTGCTGGAACGAAGCTTTATAACGGTCATTGGCCGAAAGAACGTGCCAGGCAAACCAAAACTCTATGCGACAACCGATGAATTCCTGCGTCAGTTCGGCTTTTCCAACCTCAAGGCCTTCTCAGAGGATGAAACCTATCAATCCCTGCTCCGGCGGGTAGGAACAGGCTCTGAGGAAGGTGATCTGGAGATACTTCCGGATGATGACGAGGGGGAAGAGACCCAGTTGACGCTTTGGGGCCAGGAGAAGTCCGAATGAGCCGCTTTTCCCTGGTGACCGGAGTCAGCGACCTGTCTCACCGGATCATTCGCAGCCTGTTTCCCGATGGCGGGAAGCTGGCCATGGACTGCACGCTGGGCAATGGTCACGATGCGGATTTTCTGGCCGACTGGTTCGAGGAAGTCATTGCAATGGATATTCTGCCGCATGCGGTGGAAAACTACCCGGCAAAATCGAATGTCATGAAATATTGCATGGACCATGCTGCAATTGAAAGTTTTCATGCAAATCCAGACCTGATCGTGTATAATTTAGGGTATCTACCCGGTGGGGATAAACAGACGACCACCACGGCCGACCGGACCATCCCGTCACTTCAGGCCGCACTGCATATCCTCCGTCCCGGCGGCTTCATTTCCATCGCTCTTTATACAGGCCACGATGGCGGGGAAGAGGCCAGGGCGGTGCTTGATTTTGTGCAGGCCCTCCCGGAACGTGACTACGGTGTGATCCACTACAACTTTATCAATCGAAGCAATCAGCCTCCCAGCTTATTGACTGTGGAAAAAAGGAAGGAATAATCTGCATGGAAACTACCAACCTGGATCTGATGAGGATCATCCAGTCCAAGTTTACGCGACTGTCCAAAGGTCAGAAAATGATCGCCGACTTTATTTTGAAGCATTATGACAAGGCCGCCTTCATGACAGCTGCCAAATTGGGGCAGAATGTCGGCGTCTCTGAATCCACGGTGGTTCGCTTTGCGATTGAACTGGGCTATGAGGGCTATCCGGAACTGCAAAAATCACTGCAGGAACTGGTTAAGACCAAACTGACCGCGGTTCAGCGCCTGGAACTGACCAATGATCTGGTGGATGAGGAAAATGCGCTGAAAAGTGTGCTCAAGGCTGATATGGAAAACATCCGAACCACCATGGAAAAGGTAAACCAGAGAACCTTTGATGCCTTTGTCGACCATATCGTCAATGCCAACAAAGTATATATCATCGGCCTGCGCAGCTCCTCCGCGCTGTCGGAATTCCTCGGTTTCTACCTGAATCTGATTTTGAACAACGTTCTTGTGCTGCAGCATGGGATGAGCGACATTTATGAGCAAATGCTCCATCTGGGACCCAATGATGTCATTATCGGTATCGGTTTCCCGCGCTATTCAATCAAAACAGTCCAGATCCTGAAATTTGCCCGCGGCCGCGGCGCTAAGGTGCTGTGCCTGACGGATTCGCTGTTGTCGCCACTGGCAGCCATTTCTGATCTGACGGTCATCGCTCAGAGCAACATGGCTTCCTTCGTCGATTCGCTGGTAGCACCCATGTCGATTATCAACGCCATCATCATCTCAGTCGGTTTGAAGCGCCGCCAGGCAGTCAGCGAAACGTTCTCCAAGCTGGAAGAAATCTGGGAAGAGAACAAAGTATTCCTGACCTGATGTTCAGCGGACATCAACTGATGTCGTTCCACGGTGTCCAAAAACCACCCGGTTTTTGGACACCGTTGTTTTTTGCTTATATCGATAAGTGACAACTTATGCTTATTATTAAAAGTCCATTTGTAATGGGTTAAATTTTCTGAAATTTACTTATCAGAGCGATAACTTTCGCCGATTTTATCAAACTAACATTTGAGTTCTTAGCCTTTTTTAAAATTTTGTGAACGAAAATTACAGAAAGGTAGTTTATGTAAATGTTTTTATGCAAAGGTGGTAAAGTTTGATTTTGACCTTACAAAACGGACATTTGATAGTAAAATGTTTATGTAAGCAGTAACATTCATGTTTAGGAGGTTATCATTCATGGCAAACAACATCATGGCACCAAAAGAATATATTGAAAGTGTCCTTGAGGATGTCAAAAAAAGAAACGCCAACGAACCAGAATTCATCCAAGCGGTGGAAGAAGTCTTCCATTCACTGAAACCAATTCTGGAACAGCACCCTGAGTACATCGATAACAACCTGCTCTCGCGGTTTGTAGAACCCGAGCGGCAGATCATGTTTAAGGTTCCGTGGAGAGATGATGCAGGCAACCTGCATGTCAACAGAGGCTACCGTGTTCAGTTCAACGGTGCCATCGGACCCTACAAGGGCGGTCTAAGATTCCAGCCCAATGTTAATCTTGGAATTATTAAATTCCTCGGATTCGAACAGATCCTGAAAAACTCCCTGACCGGTCTCCCGATCGGCGGCGGAAAAGGTGGAGCTGACTTCGACCCGACTGGCAAATCCGATGCTGAAATCCGTCGTTTCTGCGAAAGCTTCATGATGGAACTGTATCGCCACATCGGACCGGACGTTGACGTACCGGCTGGTGACATGGGTGTTGCAGGAAGAGAAATCGGATACCTGTATGGAACCTATAAGAGAATTAAGGGCGTATTCGAGAACGGCGTTTTGACCGGAAAAGGCATCCCTTACGGCGGATCCCTGATTCGTCCGGAAGCAACCGGTTTCGGTATCGCTTACTTCTGCAATGAGATCCTCAAGCACGAGAATGACACTATGGAAGGCAAAACTGTGGCCGTTTCCGGATTCGGCAACGTTTCATGGGGCGCCTGCATGAAGGTCAGCCACCTCGGTGGTAAAGTCGTTACATTGTCCGGACCGGACGGATACATCTATGATCCGAACGGCGTCAACACCCCGGAAAAATGGAACTACATGGTCGAGATGAGAAACTCAGGCCGCAACAAGGTCAAGGACTACGCTGACAAATTCGGCGTGGAATTCTTCCCCGGAGAAAAACCATGGGGCAGAAAAGTTGACATCATCATGCCCTGCGCAATGCAGAATGACATCCGCATTGAACACGCTGAGCAGATTGTTGCCAACGGCATCAAGTACATCTGTGAAGGCGCCAACATGCCTTGCACCAATGAAGCAGTAAACTACTTCCAGGAAAAGGGCCTCATCGTCGGACCTTCCAAGGCAGCCAATGCCGGTGGAGTTTCCGTTTCCGCTCTGGAAATGGCTCAGAACTCCATGAGATTCTCCTGGACCGAAGAAGAAGTAGATGCCAAGCTGAAGCAGATCATGTTCAACATCCACAAGAACGCCATGGACGCCGCTGAAAAATACGGCTTCGGCTACAACCTCGTGGCTGGCGCTAACCTCGCTGGATTTGATAAAGTTGCCAAGGCAATGATGGCTCAGGGCGATTACTAAGAATCATTTTTCCCATTAAAGATTAAAGAACATCAAAAAAACCAGACACGTGAGATCATATGGTGTGGCTCTCGCAAGTCTGGTTTTTCTTTTTTTGCAGGATGGATCCATGAACCTGCACGCCATTTTTGTATGAGAAGCCCCGGAATCTGCTGGCAATGCTCAGAATCGCAGAATCATCGAGCTGCCGCTACTGCGACCATTGAGTCGGCAGCGAAGGATTTCAACCACATTGTTCGGATGGAGCAGCCGTCTGGGACAGGCGGTGGATGCAAATTAGGAGCAGGTGTTGTATATTGAAAAAGAAAGGTCTGTTAAGCAGACTCAAACTCAAAGAAGGATAAGGTAATCTCATTGAAAGTACTGATCGTTGGCGCAGGAGCGTCCGGAATGATGGCCGCCATCGCGGCGGCGGGCTGCGGTCATGAAGTGACCGTGCTGGAACGTAATAAAATAATCGGCAGGAAACTGTATATCACGGGCAAAGGGCGCTGCAATGTGACCAATGCTTCTGATATCAGTGATTTTTTCCCATCCATTCCACGCAATCCGGAATTTCTGTATTCCGCGCTTTATACATACTCCAATGTTCAGCTGATGGACTGGCTCAGAGAAAGGGGACTGAAGCTGAAAACAGAGCGGGGTCAGCGGGTATTTCCCCTATCGGACAAAAGCTCGGATGTAATCGGCGTTTTTCGACGGGAGCTGGAGCGGCTGGGCGTAACCATTGAATATGAAACCCAGGTCCAGGGCATTCGCCATACCGGCGGACAGATTACCGGACTGGTGACCAGCCGGGGACTCAAGACGGCGGATCATTACATTCTGGCAGCGGGAGGCGGCAGTTACCCTCTGACCGGATCCGACGGCGGCATTCTGGGAATGCTAAAAGGTCTGGGCATCAAAACTCAGCCGTTTACGCCCAGTCTGATCCCGCTGACGGTCAAAGAGCCCGAGGTTGTTCAGCTGGCCGGGGTTTCCCTGAAGAACGTGACATTTACGCTGCTGGAAGGCAAACGGGTCCTTTATCAGGAGTTGGGCGAGATGCTGTTTACCCATGACGGAGTATCCGGTCCGCTGGTACTGTCAGCCAGCTGTCTGCGGACGCAGGGTTCTATGCATTGTGAAATTGACCTGAAACCGGGACTGACGGAAGAAATGCTGGATGCCAGAATCCTGCGCGATTTTGCCAAATATCAGAACAAAGATTTGGCGAATGGCCTGTCCGATCTTCTGATCGGTCGGCTGATTCCCCTGATTCTGGAGCGGGCAAAGATTCCGCCCGATACCAAGGTTCATTCAGTGACAAAGCAGCAGCGCCGCGCGCTGCTTGAGTCGATCAAGCATCTGACCTTTACCGTAAAGGGCACGCGGCCCCTGGCGGAAGCTATCATTTCCCGCGGAGGAGTCGATGTGTCGGAAGTCGATCCCTCCACGATGAAACTGATCCGCTATTCCAACGGATCCGTCTGCGGTGAACTCATCGATGTCGATGCCTTTACCGGAGGCTACAATTTGCAGATTGCCATCTCGACGGGCCATCTGGCGGGGGTAAGCCTATGATCGCGCTGCGGGGAGCTACCACAGTAACTGCCAATGAAGCCGAAAACCTACGCGAGCGGACACTGGAACTTTGGGATCGGATTCGTCAGGCAAACTCCTTTGAACCGGAAGATATCGTGTCGGTGATTTTCACCTGCACCCGGGACATCGACTGCGACTATCCGGGGAAGTATGTTCGGCTGGAACGAGGTCTGACGCGAGCCTCCCTTCTGCATTTCAATGAAATGAATGTAGTCGGAACCCTGCCTCTGTGCATCCGCATTCAGATCCAGCTTGATCTGCCCAAAGACCGCCGGACCATCCCGGTATATCTGCATGAAGCCGCCTCGCTGCGTCCGGATCTGACTCAGATTGACTGATCCGGGCCTGAAAGCGGGCCGGCGGGTTGGGACGCCAACGCCTGACAAGCCCGTGTTTTATCATGGGTAAGGTGGAAATTCAGCCCGTTTTCATGTATAATGTATGAGTGTCGGAGTGTATCCTGACACGATGAACCAATCGAAGTCGAGGACAGGAGCAGAGCCATGAGAGAAATTATTCTGGCCGATCACGCGGGGTTCTGTTTTGGCGTTCAGAGGGCTGTAACCAACGCTTTGGATATGAAAAATCCCAAAGGACGGGTTCTGACCTTCGGAGAACTGATCCATAACAGCGATGTGGTTAAGAAGCTGGAACAAAGCGGAATCCATGCAATTTCTGAAGAAAACTTCGGCAGTGTAACAAAGGATGACACCATATTGATCCGGAGTCACGGTGTGACAAAGGCAAAACTGGAAGAACTGGGTACGATAACGGATAAAGTCCTGAATCTGACCTGCCCATACGTTACAAACATTCAACGCAAAGTCAGTGAGTATCATGCCAAAGGCTATCGGATCATCATCCTCGGGGATGCTTCGCATCCGGAAGTCATCGGCATCAACGGCTGGTGCGGCAACAGCGCATTGATTTCCAAGGGAGGGGATGTTGACTTCACCATCCCGACGAAATGTTGCGTTGTGGCTCAAACCACCGAACGGCAGTCCAACTGGGAAAAACTCATTGGAACACTGGCCACCCGCACCAAAGAAATGGTTGCGATCAACACCATCTGTGCCGCCACAGAGCAGCGTCAGACCTCCACCACGAAACTCTCCAAGGAAGTGGATGCGATGGTTGTCATCGGAGGAAAGCATTCCTCCAATACGACGAAGCTCTATGAGATTTGCAAGACAAACTGCAATCACACTTTCTTTGTGGAAAATGCTGAAGAATTAAAACAATATATCGAAGAGCTCAAAGGTTACGAGAAAATTGGAGTCACAGCCGGTGCGTCAACCCCGGACTGGATCATCAAGGAGGCAATTGAACTATTATGAACGACGAAATGAGAATTGACGAGAACACTCCGGTGCTGGAAGAAACAACCAACGAAGCCGCAGTGACACAGACTGCGCCTGTCGAAGAGACTGCCGCTCCGGTTGCTGAAGAAGCAGAAGCCGTGACAGAGGAAGTTGCTGAACTGATCGCAGAAGAAGTTGTTGAACCGGTTGCAGAAGAAGCGACAGTGGAAGTTTCTGAGCCGGTTGCAGAAGCCGTTGCAGAAAAGCCCGAAGAAGAAATGACCATGGAAGAACTCATGCAGAAATATGACCATCCGGTTCGGATGGGACAGATCATCAAAGGCAAAGTCATTCAGCTGGATGACAAAGAAGCCATCATCGCGCTCATCGGAGCCGGCAACGACGGCAAACTTGCCCTTGACGAAGTTTCCTTCGATGATTCAGCCAAACTGACCGATCTGATGTCCATCGGAGACGAAGTAGAAGCTAAGATCATCCGCCGTCCCATCGAGAATGATTCCTTCTACATCCTGTCTGTAAAAGAAGTACAGCGCGAAGCATCCAAGGATGAGCTTCTGGCCGTTCTGGGCAAGGATGAAACCATCCCGGCCAGAGTCAAGGAAGCAGTCAAGGGCGGTCTGGTTGCCTTCTACAAGGGTCATCGCATCTTCATCCCGGCTTCCCATGTCGATGTTAACTCAGTCCGCGACCTCAAGCAGTTTGTTGGTCAGGAAATTGACATCAACGTCATCGAGGCAGAAGAAAGAAGAGGCTCAACCCGCATTGTCGGATCCCGCAAGAAGCATATGCTCAAAGAGAAACAGGCGCTGGAAGGCAAGACCTGGGAAGAACTGGAAGTCGATCAGGTTCATGAAGGCCGCGTTGAGCGCCTCACAGACTTTGGTGCATTCATCAGCATCAATGGCGTGGATGGACTGCTCCACATTTCAGAAATCACTCACGGCAAGATTCCAAAGCCATCCTCCGTTCTGAAGGTCGGTGACATGGTTCAGGTTAAGATCATCGGCATTGACAAGGAGAATAAAAAGCTGTCCCTCTCCATGAAGGCTCTTCAGGAAGATCCCTGGAAGAACATTTCCGAGAAGTACCCGAATGAATCCATCGTACTGGGCAAAGTGGTCCGCTTCACGGACTTCGGCGCGTTTATCGAACTGGAACCCGGCGTCGACGGACTGGCTCATATCTCCCAGCTGTCCCATGCCAGAGTGGAAAAGCCCAGTGATGTCCTGACCATTGGGGACATCATCAAGGTCATGGTCCTGGATTCCAACGAAAAGGACAAGAAAGTATCCCTCAGCGTGAAGGCTGTCGAATAATCCCGGTTAAACCGAACATTGCAGACGCACTCCGATTCCGGAGTGCGTTTTTTCGCGTAGCCCCCAGCCGCTCATTCAGGCAGTCAACCGGCTTGTGCATCATGAAATTCAAAATTCTGAATCCTTTGGAGCACCAGGCGGCACCATTGTCATCTTTTTGAGCAAAATTATATATCAGAAGCTGATTTTGGTTTAGAATAAGAGTATTGAGTGTCCTGCCTGAACCAGGCCAGTACAAGGGGAGAGGAGACAGCTATGACAGATTTTCAATTACATAACGCCCAAGCAGAGGATCTCCAGAAGTACCCTGATTTCTTTGCCCGGGCAGCACTGTTTAATACGCTGAATCAACCGGCGCAGCCCCAGACATTTGATCAGAATTTTATCTCGCGGATGACAGCCCGTTCCGTGGACAAGCTGGTGTTTTATCGTCAGGTGCCGGTATTCTATCTGAGCTATAAGAAAGCAGCTGTCGTCCATCCCATCGAAACGATGATTCTCGATGACCGGGTCGAGGTGCCTCAGGACGAGCTTTACCATTTCATCCGGACTGAATGCTTCGATAAAGTCAGTCTGAAGCTGATGCATGATAAATTTGAATATCATACCTGTGACCGGCCGCTGAATGAAAGCGTGCTGGAACATATCGGATTTCTGCGCAAAAAAAACCATCGGGTCATGAATTTGCCTCTGGAGTTTCACCGGAGTCATCCGCTGCCGGAAGAGATCTTGGAGCACATCCGAATCGCCCCGGTCGAAACCTCTCAGGACATGACCGACCGGGTAAATATACAAAACGGCGTTTTCCATGATAAAAGCCGTACCCCGCTGGTCTGGCTCGACGTCCAGACGGAAATGAAGAACAAAAGCTACATTGATCGGCTGTCCCTGCTCCTCAGATGGGATGGCACCCCCTGTGCCTATGGCCAGATCATCACCAACAGTTCTGCGTTCTATCTGGTCAACTTCGGGGTGCTGCCACCCTATCAGGGCAGAGGACTGGCACACATCCTGCTGGACGCCTTGCTGAACGCTGCCAGAGAGCAGGGCATACGACAGATCATGCTGGAAGTCTATGAGGACAATACCCGGGCCATTTCCCTGTATGAGGAACACGGCTTCAAGACCATGTACAATAAAAGTCAGTGGATCTACCAGAAAAAACAGTGGTGCGAAGCTCCTCGGACATCCATTTGAAAATCCTTGCTGGGAAATTGACCTGTCTCGAGAAGGTATCCTGTCTCGAGAAGGTAACCTGTCTCGAGAAGTTAACCTGTCATGTGGGATTAACCTGAATCGACGGATAAGCCTGCAGGAGACGGTACGGAGGAACTGAACTGATATAAAGATCCTGCCAACGGGCAGGATCTTTATTCATGGCTGGCTAGTGGATGATGGAAGCCAATCCCGGAAGAAACCTGGGATCTGGTGAAACCGAGTGGATCGAATTCTGTCCGTGCCGCATTTCAATTAGCTCTAGGATTTTTGGGCGTTGGTGAGTAAAATCAGCGAGAGACTCATCGGACAGGGACTATCTTCGTTGCTATGAGGATCATTGCTTTGAAGTCTGCTGCTCAAAAGGCTGCCGCTGCTCAAATAGCCGCCCGAAAGACCACCCTCAGGCGACTTCCCATAGAATTGGAACAGGTGGTCGATTTCTGTTATAATATCGAGATAGAAGAGGTGATTTCCCGTGACAACTGAAATGGAACATAGCAAATCTGAAGAACAAAGCGCATTGAATCACACTGATTCCGGCTCGGCAGAGCATGGAATCCTTATGTATAAACCACTGGAATCGGACAAGGCAAAGCCCATGGGACAGGGACTGAAGTACTTCATTGAAACCTGGGGCTGCCAGATGAATGAAGAAGACTCAGAAAAGCTGGCCGGCATGCTGAAGGGGATGGGGTATGAACCCACTCCGTTCAAGCATCAGGCAGACTGTATCATTTTCAACACCTGCTGTGTCCGGGAAAATGCTGAGCTGAAAGTTTACGGTAATCTGGGTATGCTCAAAAAACTCAAGGAGAAGAATCCGGAGATGATCATTGCAGTCTGCGGCTGCATGATGCAGCAGCAGGGCGTGGCGGAACATATTCTGAAACGCTATCCCTATGTTGATATTGTATTTGGCACCCACAATGCTTGGAAGTTCCCGGAATATCTGTTCCAGGCCAAGCGGGACAAAGTACAGGTCCGGGAAATTCTGTCCGATGAGCAGCGGATTGTGGAGGGCGTCCCGGTGGAACGCGAATCCGGTCTGTCCGCTTATGTGACGATCATGTACGGCTGCGACAATTTCTGCTCCTACTGCATCGTACCCTATGTCCGCGGCCGGGAAAAGTCCAGAACCCCCCAGGCCATTCTGCAGGAAATCCGCGAGCTGATTGCTCAGGGCTATGTCGAATTCACTCTGTTGGGTCAGAACGTCAATTCCTATGGCAAGGGCCTGGAGGAACCGGTGAGCTTCGCTCAGCTGTTGCGCATGGTCAATGACCTCCCCGGTGTACGCCGGATTCGCTTCATGACCAGCCATCCCAAGGACATCGATCTTGAAGTGATCCGTGCCATGAAGGAATCAGAACACATCACAGAGCAGATTCATCTGCCGGTGCAGAGCGGTTCCAGCCGCATTCTGAACATCATGAACCGCAAATATGACCGGGAAACCTATCTTGATTTGATACGAACGGTACGCCGGGAACTTCCCGGAGTCGCCCTCTCCACCGACATCATTGTCGGCTTCCCCGGAGAAACCGAGGAAGACTTTTCGGAAACACTGAGCCTGTGTGAGGAAGTTGGCTATGATCTGGCCTTCACCTTCATCTACTCCAATCGCAACAACACCCCGGCTGACCGCATGCCGGACCAGATTTCCGATGAAGTCAAGCATGAACGGTTTAACCGTCTGGTGGAAGTGGTCAACCGCAAAGCCATGGAGCGCAATGAGGCCCTGGTGGGACAGATCCATGAAGTGCTGGTGGAAGGTCCCAGCAAGACCAACGAAACTGTGTTTTCCGGAAGGACCCGGACCGGGAAGCTCGTCAACTTCCCAGGGGATGCCACCCTGGTGGGGCAGTTCATTCCGGTCCGCATCACCCGTGCAAATTCCTTCAATCTGTATGGAGAAGCCGTCGAACACAGCAGTTAAACAGCGGTTCATCCCATGACTTAAAAAACTATGTCTCCCGGTCTTCTCGCCCCAGCGGACCGGCCGCATAGTTTTTTTTCGCTGCAGGTTTCCCTTACTTTGGCAAGGGCTGGAACCTGTGCTACAGTTATACTATGGCTTCCCGCACAAACCGGGAAAGCCGCGCCGGACAGTCCTGAAAAGGGTGTCGGCGCAACCTGGGGCAATCCATGCTCCCACGGCGGGATCCTGCGGGATTCCGCGCAAATTGCAGAAAAGAGGTATTCACATGGCACTGACACCCATGATGCAGCAATATTTCAAGTTAAAGGAAGAATACCCGGACTGTATCCTGTTTTTCCGGCTGGGTGACTTCTATGAGATGTTCTTTGAGGATGCCCAGGTGGCGTCCAAGGAACTGGAACTGGTTCTGACCGGACGGGACTGCGGCTTGGAAGAGAGAGCCCCCATGTGCGGCATTCCCTACCATGCGGCCAAAAACTACATCGGCCGGATGGTCGACAAAGGCTACCGCATCGCGATCTGTGAGCAGATGGAAGATCCTGCCCTGGCCAAGGGCATTGTCCGGCGCGATGTGATCAAGATCATTACGCCCGGTACCATCAATGATGAAACCTTCCTGACCGAGGATGCCAACAGCTATCTGATGGCGATCAAAAAAGGCGCAGGCAATGGCTCCTATCCGGAAATCTCTCTGGCTGTCACCGATATCACCACCGGTGATTTTCTGACCGCCAGCTTTCCTTATGATCTGGAAATTCTCCGTTCGGAAATCGCCAAGTACGATCCCCGGGAAATCCTGCTGTTTGAAGAAGACGAGGTGGCCGAACTGGTCCGCCGGGAAGTCCGCACGGCAGTCACCCTGCAGGGGCATCTGCTGCCCCTGGAAGAGGACGCCGTCCTCCATCATGAGTTTACCCACATCCAGGGCAGCGTCCCTTATAACGGCAAGCAGTGCGTCCTGGGGCTGGTGAACTATCTGAAAAGCACTCAGAAAATGTCGCTGTCTCATCTGACGACCCTGGAAGCCTATGCCGTCTCCGATACCATGGCGCTGGATCTGAACACCCGGCGTAATCTGGAACTGACGGAAAACATCGTGGACAAGTCCAAGCGCGGCAGCCTGATCTGGATCCTGGACCAGACCATGACGGCCATGGGGGCACGCAATCTGCGGCGCTGGATTGAAAAGCCGCTCATTGTGCAGCAGGAGATCCAGAACCGGCTGGACGCCGTGGAAGCGCTCTACCGGGACATCGGGTTCAACGAGGAAATCCGCGAGACGCTCAAAGGCGTCTATGACATCGAGCGGATGTCAGGCAAAGTGGCCCAGAAGAACATCAATCCCAGGGAGCTGCTCAGCCTGAAGCAGTCGCTGGAACGGATCCCCACAGTCAAGCAGCTGCTGGGACAGGTGCAGTACGGCGTGCTGGAAGAACTGCGCGAAGAACTCGATGAACTGGCCGATATCGCAGATCTGATCGGGCGGGCCATTTCAGAGGACGCCGGCGTCTCGTCGAAGGAAGGCGAAATCATCAAAGCCGGCTATGACAAGGGCGTCGACGAGCTGCGCGACATCAAGCGCCATGGCCGCCAGTGGATCGCTCAGCTGGAAGCCCAGGAACGCAGCGTCACGGGCATCTCTTCCCTGAAAGTCGGGTTCAACAAAGTGTTCGGCTACTACATTGAAATCACGAAGGCCAATTTCGGAAAAATCCCGGAAGGGCGCTATGTGCGCAAGCAGACCCTGGCCAATGCGGAGCGCTATATCACCGAGGAACTCAAGGAAATGGAAGAAAAAATCCTGGGCGCCGAGGAAAAGCTCCAGGATTTGGAATACAGCCTGTTCGTCCAGGTGCGGGACCAGGTTGAAGCCAATACGGAACGGCTCAAACGGACCGCTGCTGTTCTGGCCCAGCTGGACTGCTACGCCGCTTTTGCCAAGGTTGCCCTGGATCGCAGCTATGTCCGCCCGTCGTTCAACAATCAGGGCGTCATCAAGATTGCCGATGGACGCCACCCGGTCGTGGAGGCCATGATCCCGCGCGGCGAATTCATTGCCAATGACACGCTGCTGGACTTTAAGAAGAACAACTTCCTGATCATCACCGGTCCCAACATGGCCGGAAAAAGCACCTACATGCGCCAGGTGGCCTTAATCACCTTAATGGCTCAGATCGGATCCTTCGTTCCGGCGGTGTCCGCCGATCTGTCCGTCACCGATCGGATCTTCACCCGCATCGGCGCGTCGGATGATCTGTCCGGCGGCAAGTCCACCTTCATGGTGGAAATGACCGAAGTCTCCAATATCCTTAAGAACGCCAGCCATGACAGCCTGATCCTGCTGGATGAAGTGGGGCGGGGAACGAGCACTTACGACGGCATGGCCATTGCCTGGTCAGTGACCGAACACCTGATGAAGGAAGACGGCATCAAGGCCAGAACCCTCTTTGCCACCCATTACCACGAACTGATTGCCCTGGAGAAACAGCTGCCCGGCGTGCGCAATTACTCCGTTGCCGTGAAGGAAGTGGGTCAGTCCATCATTTTCCTGCGCAAGATCATTCCCGGCGGCGCGGATGAATCCTACGGCGTCGAAGTAGCCCGGCTGGCCGGCCTGCCCCAGGAAGTCATCCAGCGGGCCCGCGAGATTCTGCTGGGTCTGGAAGACTCCGGGAAAAAGAAGAAGATCAAGGAGCGAACCGAGCGGATTCAGCAGCTGAACTTCATGGATGTGCTGCTGGATGAAGGCGGCGGCTGTGCCCAGGAAGTGCTGGACGCACTGCGCGGACTGAACCTCAACGCCATGAGTCCCATGGAAGCCATGATGAAGCTGTATGAACTGCAAAATCAGCTGAAAGGAGATTAACGTGCCCGAATTCAGAATCAACCTGCTCAGTCAGGAAACGGCCTCCAAGATCGCGGCCGGGGAAGTCGTGGAGAAGCCCGCCTCGGTGGTGAAGGAACTGGTGGAGAATTCCATCGATGCCGGCGCCCGAAATATTACCGTTGAAGTAGTCAACGGCGGTCTGGACCTGATCCGCATTCTCGATGACGGACACGGCATCCGCAATGCGGACATGGAACGGGCTTTCCTGCCTCATGCCACCAGCAAAATCAAGGAAATTGACGATATCTTCGATATCATGACCCTGGGCTTTCGCGGCGAAGCGCTGGCCAGTGTCGCCGCTGTCTCGCGCACTTTGCTGAAAAGCCATGCCAAAGAGGAACAGGACGGCATGGAGGTGTTCTACGAAGGCGGCGAGGAAAAATTCCGGAAATACTCGGCCCTGGATCAGGGCACGATCATCGATGTCCGGGATCTGTTCTACAATGTCCCGGCCCGGCTGAAGTTCCTGCGGACCGCGCAGAAGGAAACGGCCAACGTCACGGATATCCTGACCCGGCTGGCTCTGTCTCAGCCCCAGATCGCCTTCACCTTCTACAACAACGAGAAGCTTGTATTCCGGACCTACGGCACCGGGAAGTTGCTCGATGTCATCCGCAGTGTCTACAATCGCAAGACCGCCGAGCAGGTGACCTGGTTTGAACGGGAAGCCGACGGCATTAAAATCCACGGCTACATCGGCAATGAGGAGATCGCCCGCGGCTCGCGCAATCAGCAGACGATCTTTATCAATGGCCGCTACATTACCTCCCGCTCTTTGACCGCCGCCGTCGAGCAGGCGTTCAAGAGCTTTATCACCATCAATAAATTCCCGTTTTTTGTCCTCTTCCTGGAACTGGCGCCCCATACGGTGGATGTCAATGTTCATCCCCAGAAGGCGGAAGTCAAGTTCAGCGATGAACGGCTTATGTTCCACACCGTTTTTGAAACAATCCACGGCACGCTGCGCACCATGTATCAGGGCAACCTGGGCTTTGAACAGGGCCTGGCCTCTGATCCGGTCCGGGAGACAACCCCCGAAACCGCGGGCCAGCCCATTCAATCCGCCGATTTTATGCCCTTTGACAAAACCTCCCGTGACAGTCTGATCCGGGAAGAAGCTTCCCCTCGGCCGGATTCATCAAGCTATTTCCAGGAACCGGCTCATGTTCAGGAAACCTGGCCCCGGCCGGAGGGAGAGCCCGCCGAAGTCCGACTGCCCGTTGACCTCAAATCCGACACGGCCCGTCACCGGCTGGATAACCCCATCAGCCAGAGTCCCCAACCCACGGGCTCTGCCCCCGAGATACAACTGCCGAAAGCAGCCGAGGAAGTCCTTCCGAAGTTCCCCATGCCCCGCATAATGGGGCAGTTCAGCAAGACCTACATTCTGGCGGAACTGGGCGATGCCCTCTACCTGATTGATCAGCATGCGGCACATGAGAAAATCAACTTTGAACGCTATATGGAGGATCTGCTCCAGGGTGATCTTCCCATCCAGCCGCTCCTGCTGCCTCAGGTCCTGGATCTGGCGGTGGATGACTACGCCGTCTGGCTGGAGAATGAGGCGGTATTTCAGGCCGCGGGCTTTGCCATTGAAGCCTTCGGGGAGCGGACGTTGAATGTACGGGAAGTTCCGCTGTTCCTGAGCGGCAGCAACGCCGAGTCCTATTTCAAGAGCATACTGGACAATCTGAAAAACCTGGGGAAGGGGACCAGTCAGGAAATTCGCTATCTGAGGATCGCGACGGCGGCCTGCAAGGCTTCCGTCAAAGCCAATGACGAACTGACCCTGCCCGAAATGCAGCACCTTTTAGAAGACCTGCGTTACCTCAAGGAGCCGTTCACCTGTCCGCACGGCCGTCCCACCATGATCCGCTTCACCCGGACTGAGATCGAAAAGATGTTTCGGAGGATCCAATGATGGAGCGGCGGGTTATTGTTCTGGCCGGCCCCACGGGCGTCGGCAAGTCTGACCTGGCGGTGAAACTGGCACAGCGCCTCAACGGTGAAATCATTTCCTGTGATTCCATGCAGATCTACCGGGGCATGGACATCGGTTCAGCCAAAATCAAGCCGGAGGACATGCGGGGGGTTCCGCATCATCTCCTGGATTTTCTTGACCCGGCCACTGCCTTCTCCGCCGCTGAATATCAGACACTGGCATTGAAGACCATCGAGCAGATTCATGAGCGCGGTCATATTGCGATCCTCACCGGGGGAACGGGTCTCTACATCAACTCCGTCATCTATCCGCTGGGATTCACGGCGGCTGACCGGTCAGACGAAATTCGCCGCAAGTATGAAGATGTTCTCCGGGACCAGGGGCGGGAAGCGCTGCATCAGCTTCTCCAGCAGCAGGATCCCGTCTCTGCCGGACGCATCCATGCCAACAACGTCAAGCGGGTCATCCGGGCACTGGAGGTTCAGGAAATGACCGGGCGGGCGTTCTCGGAATATGGGGAGGAAAAGGTGCTGCGCCAGGATCTGGAGATCTACTATTACTGGATCAGCATGGACCGAGCCCGCCTCTACGACCGGATCAACCGCCGGGTTGATGTCATGATGGCGGAAGGTCTTCTGGAAGAGGTCCGGTCGCTTCAGGCGCAGGGACTAGGACCGATGCATCAGAGCATGCAGGGGATCGGCTACAAGGAACTGCTTCACTGTCTGGAGGGGAAGGTGTCCCTGGAGGAAGCAGTGGATCAGATCAGGCAGGGATCCAGAAATTATGCCAAACGCCAGATGACCTGGTTTCGAAATGATCCAAACTGTGCGGAACTGTCAAAAGAATTGATGACAGATGAACAAATGGTCGCTAAAATAGAAAGTGATGTTTCAACGCATCAGACACCCAAGAAATAGAAAGCGGGGACTACCCGACGGGAGGAACTATGAATAAGACAACGAACAATCTTCAGGATATTTTTCTGAATGGGGCAAGAAAATCCAGACTTGGAGTAATCATCCACCTGGTCAATGGCTTTCAGCTGAAAGGCATCGTCAAGGGTTTTGATAATTTTACTGTCATCCTCGACTCTGACGGAAAGCAAATGCTGGTCTATAAACATGCCATCACCACCATTACGCCGTCCAAACCCATCCTCTTCAACAACAAGGAAGATGAAACCGAGATGACCGGAGCCGAAGCCTAACACATCAGTTCAATAACTCAGATCATTCCGGCAGGCACAGGCATTATCCTGGCCTGCCTTTCCTTTTCCCATCTGTTCAGACAATGAAAAAACCTTTTTCGAACTGAAAACGGCCAAACAAAGGAGCTGGCAAGCATGAATCAGCAAACGAATCAGCAAACGAATCACCCTATGAATCAAAATACATCAAAAAATTCAATTCAAAGGAAGGAACCATGTACCCCCGGAACCCGAAACCACCTTTGGATGGTGCTGATCTCTTACTCATTGCTGGGGATCTTCTATTTATTGACTCGCCATCTGACCTTCGGACTGCATGGAATGAAGTCCTGGCCGGATCTGATGGCGCTGATCGCACTGATTCTTCTTAGTCTGGCCATCGGCTTTAAGCGCCGGATTCTGACTGGATTCGTCCTGGCGGGACATATCGGGGGATATGTCCTGGCCATGCTTTTCCAAAGAGATGGAATCGACCCGGGAGGAGGCAGAACCAATAATGCCTGGCTGATCTGGCTCATCAGTTTCCTGCTTGTCTCAGGAATGGGACTGGCGGGAGAAATCGTTCTGCGCCGAAAAGGGAAGAACATCAACTGAGATATTCGAACTTAGTCTTTCGCGAAGAGAAGTCCGCTGAGAAACTTCAGCCGATGCCAGCAACTCAAGTGATCAGTCGATCTTCAGCCAGAGATCAGCCCAGGTTCAACCAAAGATAATGGAATGATCCGAAAGAGTTTTGTCTATATCAGCAGGGAACCGTTGTTTTTTGAAAACTGTGTCATTTCATGATAAAATATTTCTTTGTGAGACACAGGTTTGTGTAACAGAATCTTTCGATACGGAGTATTTTTATGATAGAAAAGACCAGACAATTGTTGAAAACACGTTACCGCATTTCCGATGAACTGCTTGACCTGCATGACCGGGTTTTGGAAGAGCTCGCCCCTGAACTGTCCTATTATGATGAGATTCGGGAGTACAATCAGCTGAAAGTCACCCGAGCCTTCCATGAGGAGCGCATCAGTGATTCCATGTTCAGCATGTCCTCAGGCTATGGTTACGGGGATCTGGGCCGCGATAAGCTGGACGCGGTCTATGCCAGAGTTTTCGGTGCTGAAAGTGCCTTGGTGCGGCCGCATTTTGTCAATGGCACCCATGCCATCACGGCTGCGCTGTTCGGCAATCTGCGCCCAGGGGACACGCTCATGACCATTACCGGCCGCCCCTATGACACGCTTCATAATGTCATCGGCATCGGTTCAAAGAAAAATGTCGGTTCCTTAATGGACTATGGCGTTAATTATCTGGAAGTGGATTTCAAGGATGGACTGCCGGATAAGGAAACGATCCGCCAGATGCTGGCCGAACATGACGTGAAAATGGTACATATTCAGCGTTCCACCGGCTACAGCTGGCGTCCGTCCATGAATTTGACAGTCATGGCAGATATCATTCGTTTTGTGAAAGATCAAAAAGATGATATCATAATCTTTGTAGACAACTGCTATGGGGAGTTCATCGAGACCGTTGAGCCCACTGAACTTGGCGCGGATCTGATCGCCGGATCGCTGATCAAGAATCCAGGCGGTTCCATTGCGCCCACCGGCGGATACATTGCGGGCCGGGCCGATCTGGTAGAACAGGCAGCATACCGCCTGACAGTTCCGGGCATCGGCGGAGAATGCGGTTCCACTTTCGGCGTTACGCGGCTGATGTTCCAGGGATTCTTCCTGGCGCCGCATATTTCGATGGAAGCCGTCAAAGGCGCGATTTTCTGTGCCCGTCTCATGGAACATCTGGGTTATGAAGTCAAACCCAGGGCAACAGAACGCCGCACGGACATCATCCAGGCCATTCGCTTTGGCGAACCGGGTAAACTGATTCGATTCGTCAAAGGGATTCAATACGGCGCACCGGTTGATTCCTTCGTTGAATGCGAACCCTGGGACATGCCCGGCTATGATGACCAGGTCATCATGGCTTCCGGATCCTTCATTCAGGGCTCTTCCATCGAGTTATCCTGTGATGCCCCAATCCGGGAACCCTATATTGCGTACCTGCAAGGCGGGATTACATTTGATCATGCCAGGACCGGCATTTTGATTGCCGTTTCCAATACATTACAACAGGAGTAGAAAATGGACCAACCGGGTATATTACCCCAAATATTGATTATCATTGTACTGATCCTCATCAACGGTTTCTTTTCCATGTCGGAAATGGCCATCGTTTCTGCCAGCCGCTTCAAGATCCACAACCTGGTTTCCGAAGGGGACAAGCGAGCGTCCAAGCTGGAACACCTGATGGCATCGCCCTCCAATTTTCTGGCGACGATCCAGGTCGGTATTACCTTTGCCGGCTTCTTTACCGCCGGTCAGGCGACCAAGTCCTTTGAGTCGCGCCTGGCACCGCTGTTTGACCAGCTCCCTTTTCTGGCGCCATACTCTGAAGTCGTCGCGTTTATCCTCATCACACTGATTATGTCCTATTTCACACTGGTATTCGGGGAGCTTCTGCCCAAGCGCATCGCCCTCCAGAAACCGGAAGCCATAGCCCTGGCCGTGGCCGGACCGGTCAGCACCATATCGAAGGTTACCATTCCGTTTGTCCGGCTGCTTTCCGGCTCCACGACGTTCTTCGGCAAGCTTTTGGGCATCCACTCGGATAACATTGAGGAAGAAATCTCCATCAGTGAGATTCGGGCGAAAATCGAGGAAGGCAAGGAACGGGGCGTCATCAACCAGACGGAACGCGATATGCTTGATGGGATTTTTGAATTTGACAATAAACTGGCCCGGGAAGTCATGACACCGAGAACCGATGTTTTTCTGGTGGATATTGCTGAAAAACCGGAAACCATTATTCGGATGCTGACCAATGGCCGCTATTCACGGATCCCGGTCTATGAGAACGAGTCGGACAATATTATCGGTATGCTCGTGCTAAAGGATATTTACCGCGAATACATCAATAAGGGCTCCGTCAATGATATTCGCAAAGTCATGCGCGAAATCCTGTTTGCGCCGGAAACCAAGCACATTGATGATCTGTTCAAGGAAATGCAGGCGAAGAATCATCATCTGTGCGTCCTGATCGACGAGTACGGCGGTTTCTCAGGGATCGTTACGATCGAAGACTTGTTGGAAGAAATTGTAGGCAATATCTTCGATGAGCATGATATTACCTACACTGAAATTAACCGGATTGATACGGACACCTATATTGTCGACGGCATGGTTACAATCGCTCAGCTCAATGATGATCTGAACCTGGACCTGGACAATGAGAACGCGGATACGATCGGCGGCTACTTCATCGAGAAACTGGGCCGCGTTCCGGAAAAGGGCGATGTAGTGGATGATCTGGCGATCCGGATGGAAGTACTGCGCATCCGCGGACGTCGGATCAAGGATCTCAAGATCATTAAAAAAGATATTGATGTTCCGGAAGCCGCGGACGACGAATTTTAGAGAGGGAAACGTATGAACGGAGTGGCGTTGGTCAACCTGGTCATGGGAGGATATCTCCTGTATGACGCATTCAACCGTCTGGCAGCTCACCAGAGCCTGCTGATATTCGATGACTACCTGGGGGGCTTCGCCCGCTATATCCCGATTCTTCTGGCCATCGGCCTGATCCTGACGGCGATCCTGCTGTTCGTAAAAAAGAGCACCTCCTGGCTGTTTTTTTCCTATGTCATCTCATTCCTGGTACTGCTTTTCTACACTCCTTCGGTGTTCTACAGCGGAATCGAGGAACGCTATTCGCCCTGGATCCTGGTTTTTCAGTTCCTGGTACTGATCACCTGTACGATTCTGCTCTACGCGACGCGGGAGCGGGGCAAGGGGAGTGCCAGCGTCCTGCACCGGGAGACCTACTCAGAGTATAAAAAAGGCATGAAGCAATTTGAAGATCCCGAGTCGAAAACCGGCAGGAAGAATTCCAGACCGGAATAAGACGAACCTCAGTCAGTAAGATCTTCTGACCGAAACATTGGTTCACAACACCCAATTTTAGAACAACCCATCTTTATAACAAGAACAGCGAGCTTACGAAAGCTCGCTGTTCTTGTTATAAAGACGATTCAGTTATTCCTGACCTCTGTTTTTCCGTTGAAGAGCGAACGTTTCATTGGCTGAAATCCCATCGCTTCAATCTCTCGGGAAGGATTTGTTAGCGGTATTTCCGGTAGATGCCGACCAGGCGGCCGAGAATCCGGCAGTCCGGTACAATGATTGGTTCCATGGTGTCATTTTCCGGCTGGAGCCTGATGTAATTGCGTTCCTTGTAGAAGGTCTTGATGGTCGCTTCCTCATCGATCAATGCAACAACAATTTCACCGTTGCTGCAGGCTTCCACCTGCTCGATGATGGCGAGGTCGCCGTTGTTGATGCCGGCGTTGATCATGGATTCTCCAAGAACTTTCAGAATGAACAGGTTTTTATCATGTTTTACAAAGTGCAGGGGCATAAGGAAGTGGTCTTCTATGTTTTCCTGAGCCAGTATCGGGACGCCGGCCGTTACGCGGCCTACCACAGGAATTCGAACCATTTCAGGACGGTCATTAAGTTCAGGAATTTCCAAAGCCCGGGGCTTCGTGGGGTCACGCCGGATCAGGCCTTGCTTCTCTAAATTCTGCAGGTGGTTCTGGACGGACGAAGTTGATCTCAGGTCCACCGCATCGCAAATCTCACGAACCGATGGAGGGTATCCTTTGGCTTCTGTGTAGGTCAGCAGAAACCGGTATACTTCTCTTTGTTTTTCTCCTTTTCCGGACATACGACACCTCTCTTTAATAATTTAATATCATTGTAGCATAACAGACCCCAAAAACAAACACTTGTTCCGTAAATATGTTCTAGTTTTGCCGCAGTTTCAGCACATTCGGGAAAAGACCGGACTCTTTGACCGCCTGCCAGGCGGATTCAGTTGCCCTGAATCAAATCAGCCCGATTGCTTCAGGGGCAGAAGGGGCCAGGATGCCGTCTATTTGTGTCGCCGTTTCCATGTGTTACGGGTTTCCCCCTTGAGCAGGGCAGTCGGAAATTGCAATTGGCGCGCCCTGGCGGGATCATTCTTAACTTTCTTTGAAGACATTCCTTTTCCCAGGCTGATTCTCTATAATGATATCAAAGGCTTTTGATCAAAATACAAATGAACTCAGGAGGTAACTATGTCCATTCATATTGGAGCTAAACCAGGCGACATCGCCAAGACGATCTTATTACCGGGGGATCCGCTCAGAGCGAAATTCATCGCAGAAACATTCCTGGAGAATCCCGTTCAGTTTAATGAAGTCCGGGGCATGCTCGGCTTTACCGGAACCTACAAGGGAGTGCCGGTTTCTGTCATGGGTACCGGAATGGGCATCCCGTCCATCTCCATTTATGTTCATGAACTGATCCATGATTATGGCGTTAAGAATCTGATGCGCGTCGGATCTGCCGGAGCCCTGATCCCGGAAGTGGTGATTCGTGATGTGGTTCTTGCCTCATCCGCTTCCACCACCAATGGTTTTAACAAAAACCGGTTCCGCGGACTGGATTACGCGCCGACTGCAGATTTCACTCTTCTGTCCAAGGCATATGAATCAGCTAAAGAACTGGGTCTGGACGCCAAAGTCGGAAATGTCCTGTCCTCAGATATCTTCTATGATGAAACCAATGCCCAGGGTCTGTTTGCCAATGCCGGAACCCTCTGCGTTGAGATGGAAGCTGCCGGTTTGTATACCGCGGCTGCCATGGCCAGAGTTCGGGCACTGGCCATCCTGACGATCTCCGATTCACTTGTGACAGGAGAAGCCACGACTTCCGAAGAACGCCAGAAGACCTTCACCGACATGATGAAGATCGCGCTGGAAACCGCCGTCAAGGTCAACGATCTGGACTAGGCTTCCCATGAAAAAGATCGGGAGTTTTATCACTTCCGATCTTTTTTCATTCTTTCGAAGTCATTCTTTCGAAGTCATTCTTTCGAAGTCATTCTTTCGAAAACATCCTATTCGATTGACCTGAGCGATATTCCATTTGATTGACCCGACAGTTATTCCAATTGCTTACCTGACTATTATTCCATTTGCTTGACCTTTGTTATTCCAGCTAATTGCCTCATATTCATGACAATGGATGATTGATAAGGATGTCAGCCGGACACCCGTGATCATGTCCTGCAGTAAGGCTACTTCTTTCCCCTGGTCAGATCGGACCAGCGGTCGATGTCGCGCAGGGGATTGGCATCCGCCGAGTCCCGAAGCCGTTCATCGTCGACATGGGTATAGATCTGAGTGGTGGAGAGATTCTCATGCCCCAGGATCAATTGAAGCGAACGCAGATCCACATTGCCATGCTTATACATCAAAGTGGCGGCAGTGTGCCTGAGTTTATGGGGGGTGTACTGATCCGCATTGATCCCGGCGTTGGTGATGTGCTTCTTGACCAGCCGCTCCACCGTCCGTTTGCTGATGGGGCGCTTGTGATTCGAGAGGAACAGGTAATTCTTGTACTCCGGCAGTACGCCATCCAGCTCGATGGTCTTCAGGTGATTATCCAGCGCTGCCAGGCAGGCTTTGTTCAAATAGACCGTTCGTTCCTTATTGCCCTTGCCGACGATGCGCAGCGTATCCTCGCGCAGCATGGAGCGCTGTATGGAGGTCAGTTCCGAGATCCGGAGGCCGCAGTTTAAAAAGAGCGTCAGGATGCAGTAATCCCGGTAATAATCCCGGTGCGCGTGATCCATGGATTGAAGCAGCAGGACCGACTCATCCAGGCTCAGGTAGATTGGATTGCGTTTGCGGATGCGCGGTGATTCCAAATCAGACGCCGGATCCTGATCAATGATTCGGGCTTTGCCGTGCAAAAACTTGAAAAATGTCTTAATGGAAGCAACCTTTCGAGCCCGGGCTGTGGCCGAGTTTTCCCGCTGCTTCTCCAGAAATGACATATAGGCATACAAATTGGGCAGAGTAATACTTTGAAGGAATCGGTCGTCGATGACCGAGAGGTCAATTTCCTCAAACTCGACTTCTTCCGGTACGATCCCTTTGTAAATCATCAGAAAACGCAGAAAAACGGTCAGATCATAGCTGTAGGCAGTGACCGTTCCCGGACTTTTCCCTTTGATCGTCAGCAGGTAGGCCGTGAATTCATTGACTCTGGCCGGCAATTTTATTTCTTTCTCGCGTTGGATGCTGTATTTTGCCATGTTAACACCTCGTACCAAAATAATATCACAACCCCATTCAAAATGATATTTCGCGACAAGCCATTTCAAAAGGAGGACAGCAAGACCAGAGTGACAGGCTGTAATTCATGGTTCATGGCGAGACAACTTTAGCATTATATTGCTATTTAAAATCCTTCTTATTGCTCTTTAACTTCCTTCGCCTGAGGGCTGAAGGCTATTCACATACTACAACTATTGTTATCAGGAGGCACATTATGGGCATTGGCCGCAAGGTAAAATTATTCACCGATTTCTCCCGCCAGGACTTTTATTCGGGAGAATCATTCCGCCGGATCCCCGTCAGCATTTTTTACCCGACTATGGCGGAGGGGACCTCACATTATGAAGATCTGTATGCCCCCCAAACCGAGCTGCTGGTTAAAATTTACGGAGAAGGCAAGAAAGATCGCATTCAGCATCTGAAGCAGCTGGAAACTTCTTTTTTGAATGATGCGGCACCGGATCTGAGTCAGCCTCGACCGGTGATCGTCTTTTCCCACGGTCTGGAAGCAGACCGCGACTTCTATTTATTTCTCATCGAGCCGCTGGTACGCGAAGGGTATGTCGTTGCAACCACGGGTCATTTGTATGACACCGATGTTACCCTGCTGCCAACCGGTGAAACAGTCCCCATGAAACCAGGACTTCTGGCAGAATCATCCTTTGACGAACGGACTTCGCAGATCGAGGCCCGAAGCAAGGATATGATGTTTGTCCTGGATCAGCTGGCGGCCCTGAATGAGACCGACGAATGGAACAACTTGCTGGATCTGAACCGGATCGCACTGGCCGGGCATTCCCTGGGCGGCATGACGGTACTGAAAAGCATGGTCCATCCCCTGGCAAAAGCGGGCGTTTTACTGGATGCTGCCCTGGCGTATCTGGATGCGGAACCGACTCCGGGAAGTGGGGCAAGCTTGAACAAACCGATCCTGAATTTCCGAAGAGGTGACGTCAGCTACGGGGATCGTCTGCGCCGCCGGGTCGAGCAGGCAAAGGACAAATCACCGGAAAAGTTCCGGGAAATCCTTCTCAAGGAGCATGCATCGGCTCTGGCGGATGAGGCGGCCGTTCGAGCACTCTACCACTACGCCGGCGGAGACTGCCGACAGTATATTTATATGGATCGGACCGTCCATATGACCTTCTGCGACTGGTTCTGGCTGGTCAGTGACAAGCAGGACAAACGGAATCTGCCCATCGAAGAGGCCCATCGTTCCATTGTACAGGTCGTCTCTTCATTTTACCGGGAATATCTGCTGGAACAGGGAACACCTTACAGTGATTTGATTTGCTCAGCTCAGACCCTGGGCATTCACACGGAGGTCATCGCGCCGGAATGATAGGATCCCATGACTTTTTTCGTGGGATCGCATCCTGTCCCCCTATATCCGGATGATCCCGAGATCAGGGGAATCGCCGGAAGCTGAGCTGGAATCGAGCGACAGACTGCCCTGAAGGAACAGTACGTTCCTAGTTCATATCCTGCTTGCACCGAATCCTGTTCGAAGGATTCGGGGCTTTATCGGCTTTGGTTGGTTCAAAGTCGACGGTCTTGAGTTACTGAACGAAAGGAATCGAAAGCCGGAAAAGGAAAGCAATGCGGAGCCTTCGGTTCTTCGGCAGGAAATTGAAATTTTGTCAGTAATAACTCCTTGTAGGCCAATGATTTCGTGATATAATTGGAAGAAAATTACAATTAATGCATAATTATGCACTGATTGGAAGGGGGAACCAATGAACTACGTATTTATCTCTCCCAATTTTCCCAGGGGGTACTCCAATTTTGCCGTGCGACTGAGAGAACAGGGTGTCAATGTTCTGGGAATCGGCCAGGACAGCTATCAGGAACTGAATCAGGATCTGAAGGAACATCTGACTGAATACTATCGGGTAGAACATATGGATCAGTATGATGAGGTACTGCGTGCTTTGGGCTATTTCACACACAAGTACGGGAAAATCGACCGGCTCGAATCTCACAATGAGCATTGGCTGATTCAGGACGCCCAGCTGCGTACCGACTTTAACATCCCGGGACTGAAAGCGCATGAAATGGAACCGCTGAAGTACAAGTCGAAAATGAAGGAAGTGTTCCGATCCTGCAACATCCCCGTTGCCTTGGGCGGCGTTGTCAGAAATCCAACGGAAGCCCGTTACTGGATCGATGTCTTTGGCTATCCCTGCGTGATCAAACCGGATATGGGCGTGGGGGCGCAGGATACACAGCTGCTGGTCAGCGATCATGATCTGGAAGATTTTTTCAGTACCAGATCCGGGAACCGGTACATTCTGGAGGAATTTATCGAAGGCGATATTGAAAGCTTCGACGGGCTGACTGATCAGGACGGTCAGGTGGTATTTACTTCAACCTTCCGCTTCAGCAGCGGCATCATGGATGTGGTCAATTCTGATCTGGATATCTTCTACTACTCGCTTCCTGCCGTGCCGGAGGACCTTTTGGAAGCGGGTACCAAAGCTGTGGAGGCCTTCGGACTCAAGGAACGGTTCTTCCACATGGAATTCTTTCGGACGAAACTGGGCAGCCTGGTTGCCCTGGAAGTCAATGTCCGTCCGCCCGGAGGCTATTCCATCGACATGTGGAACTTTGCCGGCGACATCGATCTGTATGAGCAGTATGCGAAAGTAGTCGCCTCCAACGCGTTCGATGCCCATGTTAAAGCCCGGCATTACTGCGCCTATACCGGCCGCAAATATACGAGTCAGTATGCCAATTCCATTGATGAGATCATCTATAACTACAGCTCCAGTATTCTATACCATGGGGAAATGCCGCGAATTCTGGCCAAAGCCATGGGGGACTACGCATTCATTTTCCGGGTCGACGACTTTGAGGAAATGAAAAAAATGGTTCGCTTTATTCTGGAAAAAAAGAATTTGGAACTGTAACTGGCAAGATCAATGAATCGGGAGGACATCAAATGCAAATCACGTATGATAAAACATTCAGCCGCCACCTGGGGCGGGATATGGAATTTAAGCGCTACGGCCACAGCGGAAAACCAATGATCGTATTCCCGACTTCAGGGGGACGGTTTTATGAATTTGAAGACTTTGGAATGATCGATGCCATGGCCCATCTGATTGACGCGGGGCTGATCCAGGTATTTACACCGGATTCGGTGGATGCCGAAAGCTGGGATAACCAGTCCCTGGAACCGGAAGAACGAGCCCTGCGCCACAATCAGTATGATCTGTACATTGTGGAAGAACTGGTGCCGCTGATCCGCCAATGGACGTCCTGGCAGGGGCCGCTGCTTGCCCATGGCAGCTCCATGGGAGCGTTTCACGCCCTGAACTTCTACCTGCGTCACCCGGATGTATTTAATGGCGCTATTGCTCTGAGTGGACTGTATGATGCCCGCTTCTTCGTCGGAGAGCATTTCGGCTACAACGTCTACATCAATTCACCCATTGATTACCTCAAAGACCTGTCGGATTCCTGGTATCTGGAGTACTACCGCAAGGGGGATCTCATCCTGTGCTGTGGTCAGGGGGACTTTGAAGCCGAGTCGCTGCGGGATACCCGAAAAGTAGCTGATCTGCTCCGGGAAAAGAATATTCCTGCCTGGGTTGATATCTGGGGATATGAGGTCGCCCATGATTGGCCCTGGTGGAGGTATCAATTGGTCTACTTCCTGGAAATCCTGCTGGAATATCAGGGGATTCTTCATACACCAAATTAATTCCCAGCAAGATCGGTTCATCGGCTGCAGCCGAAGCAGTCGGCTGGTTCAGGCGATCTCGATAAACAAGAATAAGCCGTAAACATTTGCCGGATCGTAACGAATAGGCAAAGTTGATATGTTATAATGAAAAGAACTTAGCGAAACAGCTTAAAATAACGACAAACAAGCGAGGTGTACTATGCCGAAAAATGTTGAATTGGATCACATCACCATCATCGTTCCTCAGGGACAAGGTGAAGAAGTCCTTAAAATGGCAAAGCAAAAGGGCATCATGAATGGAACCGTCAGTAAGGGACTGGGTACAGCCAATCAGCTTCTGATGAAGGAATTTGAAAAACATGGCCGAGTCCGGGATTTCGTATCCCTGGTCGCCGCAACGGATCTGGCGGAGATTTTCCTGAAGAAAGTCGCCGAAGAGTTCGGAATCGGCAAACCCGCTCACGGCATTGCCTATGCGGTGAATGTCAATGAGGTCTATGCGGAACGGCTGAGCAATGTTAAAACCGAAGACCGCAATGAATCGGATGTTCAGGTGATCACCGCCATCTTCCGCAACGGCAATGCCGATCGGGTAATGGATGCGGCCCGGGCAGCCGGAGCAACCGGCGGAACGATTCTGGAAGACCAGTCCACGGTGGATCCGGAAATGAGCCTCTTCTCCAAGGGTACCAACGGAAATGACGAAATTGTCCTGATCATCGCCCGGAAGGAAAAAGCCGGCGACATCATGGATGCCATTCGCAACAATACGGGACTGGATCGTACAACCGGTGTCATCTATGTACAGGATGCCCACTTTGTCTATGGATTGAAAAAGTACGTCGGACAGGACTAATCCACTCAGAACAACTAAAATAATAAGTGCCGAATTCTTAAAATATTGAGAATTCGGCACTTGTTTTATAATCCTGTGGTATCATATAGATATCGAACAAATGTTCTAAGGTGATGTGTTATGAGTACCATAGATTACAGTAAAATGCCCCTGCGCTATCTGATGTGCATCGATGTTAAATCCTTCTTCGCCTCGGTGGAGGCGGTGCGACGCGGGATTGACCCCCTGGAGGCATACATTGTGGTGGTGTCGGATGTCCGACGTCCGGGCGCCATTGTGCTGGCGTCTTCCCCCAAGGTCAAATCCGAATTCAATATCAAAACCGGCAATCGAAAATTCGAAGTGCCCAATGACCCCAAACTGATGGTCGTGGACCCGTCCATGAGTCTGTATCTGGAAATAAACCGCCAGATCAATGACATCTTTCGCCAGTACGCTGCCGATGAAGACATTCTGGTCTATTCCATCGACGAATCCTTTCTGGATGTGACCGGCACAGCCCATCTGTTCGGTGATCCCGGCAAGGTGGCGGTTCGGCTGCGCGACCAGATCAAGCAGGAAATCGGACTGAATGTGACGATTGGGATTGGCGACAATCCACTTCTGGCAAAGCTGGCACTGGACAATGAGGCCAAAAAGAAAAAGAGCCAGATCGCGTACTGGTCCTACGAACGAATCCCGGAAACAGTCTGGAAAATCCCGAAGCTCACCGATTTCTGGGGCATCTCGCGGGGCTGGGAACGGCGGCTGAACAAGCTGGGGATCCATTCCATCTATTCTCTGGCACACTTTGACCCGCACATTCTGGAGTCGAAGTTCGGCATCATGGGCTTGCAGCAGTACTATCACGCCAACGGCGTGGACTACAGCGTCATTTCAGAACCGGGGATTCAGAAAAGCAAAGGTTTTTCCAAAGGCCAGATTCTGATGCGGGATTATTATGAGAAAGAGGAGATCCTGACGATCCTGGATGAAATGATTGATGATGTCACCATGCGGCTGCGCCGCCACCGATCGTTATGCTGCAGCATCGGCTTTTACTGCGGCTATTCCTCCAGCGTCAACCACCCCGGAATCGGCGTCTCGAAGCGGCTTAAAGTTCCAACCAGCGACACAGCGACCCTTCGGGAAATCTTCCGATCGCTGTTTGTAAAGCACTGGCAGGGTGAACCGGTCCGGCAGTTCAATATCGCTCTGAATGATCTGACAGAGGACTTCGGCCGGCAGCTGTCCCTCTGGGATTACACCGGCGATGACGGCCGGGCGGTGGATCTGGTCATTGACGAGATCCGGGACCGTTTCGGCAAGACCGCCATATTCAAGGGACACAGCCTGACCCGCGGATCCACCTTTTTTGAACGCAGCCAGAACATCGGCGGCCATAAAGGGTTAAGCGAGGTGAAATAAGATGTGGAAGAAACCGCGGACCTGCCGCCCGCAGGATCGAATTTACCCGGATCGCTGCATGCTTAAATGGCAGGGGATGCTTTTGTCCGATCATAACGAACGAATCCGGCTGGACCAGCTCCAGGAAGCCTGCGAGAAACCGGCCCGATACCATACGGAAGCCGAACGGGAGGACTGGGACGTGCTCATTGCCCGTTCCAAAACCGAGGGATTGCCCCTGACCCTGATCATTTCCCGGCCGAATGAACCGGAAATGACCCGGCAGGGGATCGTACAGCTCATCCGTCCAACCCGGCTGGTTCTCATGACGGAACAGGGCCCTCTCACCGTTGCCCGTCATGAGATTGACGGTGTTTTCTGAACCCGGCTTGCGCAGCCGGTTTTTTTTCGGTTTTTTGTTTCGCACTTCAAATATCTTGACAGTCAAAGTAATAGGCATATAATTAGGTTATCAAACTAATTACAGGGAGAGCCATGGAAGGATTTTTCAGTCAGTTGAATCATGTCATCATCAGCGTCTATGAAAAGATCGAACGGGTTGAGACCCTGATGAATGAGCGGAATGAAATGGATCTTAGCATCAATGAGATTCACATTCTGGAAAAAATCGGAGAAAACAGCGGGATCAACATTCGCGACCTGGCCATGCTGCTCAGCGTAACCACTGCCACGGTGACGGTTGCGATCCAGAAGCTGCAGAAAAAAGGCTACGTCCTGAAAGAAAAAAGCCGCAGCGATCTCAGGGGAGTCACTCTGAGCCTGACCGAAGCTGGGGTTAAAGTAGTGCGCCTGCATCACATCTTTCATATCCGAATGGTGCGCAGCATGACCTCAGGGCTGTCGGAAGAAGAAGTTCGTACTCTGCGGGAGAGTCTGCTCAAGCTGAACGGACATCTGGATGAATTTTTAGATTCAAAAAAACTTTAATCATAGAACTGCTGCGTACCGGCAGCACCGGACCCATCGACCGAACAGAAGAAAGGAAGCAACAATGAGTTTTGAAATCATAGGAACAGGCCGGGGCGAACCCGACTTCAGACTGACCAACGCCATTCTTGAAAAAATGGTTGATACCTCGGATGAGTGGATTACCCAGCGAACCGGCATCTCAGAGCGCCGCGTCATGGTTGACGAGACCATGCGCGACCTGGCATTAAAATCCGCCCGGGAAGCCCTGAAAGACGGCGGAATCACGCCGGATCAGCTCGGCTATATTCTCTTTGCCACCATCAGCGGGGAATACCGGACGCCGTCTCAGGCCTCCATCCTGGCCATGGATCTTGGTGTCGACTGTGCCGCCTTGGACCTCAATGCTGCCTGCACTGGCTTTTTATATGGTCTGGACATGGCTGACGCGCTGTTCCAGGCAAACAAAGCGGAATATATCCTGGTCGTAGGCATGGAAATCATGAGCCGCTATCTCGATTATACCGACCGCCGCACCTGCATTCTGTTCGGCGACGGAGGCGGAGCCGTGCTTCTGAAAAAGGGGAACGGACTCAAAGCCATCCATGCCAGCGGCAAAGGCAACATCGACGTACTCAATATCCCGAATGTCTTTCCGGATACCCCCTGGCATAAGGAAACCGAAACCCGCAATACCATCGAAATGAACGGTCGTGAGGTCTATAAATTCGCAGTCGGAGCATTCCTGGATGAACTTAACCTGTGTCTGAACCGAGCGGGAATGACCGCCCAGGATCTAGACCTTGTGATCCCGCATCAGGCAAACTCGCGCATCATCGAAAGTGCCCGGGAGCGGCTGGGGGTCTCTGAGGAGACGTTCATCAACCAGGTCGCCGACCGGGGCAACACCTCCGCGGGCAGCATTCCGCTGCTCCTGGATGAACTCAACCGGTCCGGAAAGCTTAAAAAAGGCATGATGCTCGGTCTGGTCGCCTTTGGCGGCGGACTCACATCAGCCGGCGCTATCCTGGAGTGGACGAAAGAATGAATGGATGGTCGGTGCGTTCGGAAGAATCACTGACACGACGACTTAATATAAAAACCTTATAAAAATCTCTAACACAGCCATCATCAAACGTAAATAAATCAAAATTCGGAGGTCAGATACAATGGTATTTGAAAAAGTAGCACAGGAAATTGCGGAGTACAAGGAAATGGACGCCAGCGAAATCACCATGGAGTCCAGCTTCGAGGAACTGGGACTGGATTCCCTCGACATGGTGGAACTCATCATGAAACTGGAAGAATCCCTGGACATCCAGCTGGAAATGGACGAAAGCCTGAAAACTGTAGGCGATGTTGTCGGAGCGATCGAAGCGAAGGCTTAACGCCCGGCAATGCGCCAAAACCCGGCCAGTCCATCGGACTGGCCATGGTTTGGCGTATCGATCCATTTCAGGTTAAAATATCATCCTGATGTTCCGTTAAGTTAAGCATCACTTCTGTTCAGAATCTCAAGTAAAAAATCTCCATAGCGAATTTTAATTTGCATTTTTCTGTTCCGGATAGCATGCAGCACTCTATGAATTGCCCAACAATCAATTATGCACAATTCATGATCCGCACCTGAGGGTGCCGGTCATTCCGAGGTTAATCGATATGAAAACAGCTTTTTTATTTCCCGGGCAGGGCAGCCAGAAGCCCGGCATGGTTCGTGAACTGTATCTCGAACTGGATCAGACCGAGCAGGATCTTCTGGAGACAGAGTTTCCAGGCCTTCGCGAAGCGGTTCTGAGCGAAACTGCGGCGGATACCGACCGGATGGCGGCTCAGCTGGTTTATCTGAGCGGTCTGCTCAGCGCCCGACTGGCGAAAGATCAGGGAATCGAGCCGGATGTTCTGGCCGGGTTCTCCCTGGGCGAGGTGGCGGCGCTCAGTTTTGCCGAAGCCTTTGAACCGGCGGATGCGCACCATCTTCTTGCCGTGAGAACCCAGGCCATGTATGCGGCCTGTGACGATCAGGACGGAGGCATGGCAGCAGTCAACGGACTGGATCCTGCCGCCATCGAAGCCGCTCTGGCCAACTTCAGCCAGGTCTGGTGCGTCAATTACAACTCCCCGAAACAAACCGTCATTTCAGGTGAACGCAGCCAGCTGCAGACTGCCATCGCAGAACTCAAGAGTCTGGGCGGTAAGGTCATCCCGCTGAATGTGCGGGGAGCCTTCCACAGTGAGTTCATGCAGAGTGCCTATGACGCGCTGGCCAGAGAACTGGACTCCCTGGTGCTGCATCCCTTGCGTTATCCTGTCCTGTCCAATCTGGATGCCATGGTTTATCCCTCGGATGAATCCGAGATCCGCAGCCGGATTGCCTGCCAGGTGATCCAGCCGGTCCGCTTTACGCTCATGGTACAGGAACTTTACCGGCAGGGCGTCCGGATCTTCATCGAAACCGGCTACGGAAAAACCCTGCAGGGACTCATCAGCCGGATTCTGCCCGGCGAAGACATTCTGGTGGCCGGTATCTCCGATCGGGAGAGCCTGGCACGATTCAAGCAAAAAATGGAGGAATTTCATGTTTAAGGATCAAGTTGTCCTGGTGACCGGCGGCAGCCGCGGCATCGGGTTAGAAACCGCTAAGGCGTTTCACCGGGAAGGGGCGCGGGTGGCGATCATCCATTCGGGCCGCGAACTGCCCCAGGAAGTTAGAGATCTCTTGTCAGATTCGTTCCGGGAGTTCGCCTGTGATGTCAGCGACTTTGCAGCTGCCGGGGAAACCGTGGCAGAGGTTGTCAAAGTCTTTGGCACCATCGACGTTCTCATCAACTGCGCGGGAATTACCCGGGATGGCCTGATGCTTTCCATGAAGGAAGCTGATTTTGATCAGGTCATCGATGTCAATCTGAAGGGCACGTTCAATTTCATGAAGCACCTGTATCCCATCCTCATGAAGAAGCGCAGCGGCAAGATCATCAACCTGTCTTCCATTGTGGGTCTGAAAGGGAACAAGGGTCAGGCCAATTATGCCGCCTCCAAGGCCGGCGTTCTGGGACTGACGAAATCCGTCGCCATGGAACTGGCCAGCCGCAACATCAATGTCAACGCCATTGCGCCAGGTTTCATTGAAACGGACATGACGCAGAATATCTCGGAAAAAGCCAAGGAAGAAATGGTAGGGGCCATCCCCATGAAACGCAAAGGAACGCCGGCAGATGTCGCCAAGGCCTGTCTGTTTCTGGCATCAGATGCCGCATCTTATATCACCGGGCAGGTCCTGGTCATCGACGGAGGATTATCCTTATGAAGCGAGTCGTAATCACCGGCATGGGCATTATTTCGCCCATCGGCAACACCATCGAAGCATACCGGGACAGCCTGATGGCCGGCCGCCATGGCATCGGCCCCATTACCCGGTTTGACACCACTGACTATAAAGCCACTTTGGGTGCGGAAGTCAAGGATTTCCAGATTGAGCATCTCATCGCCAAGAAGGAGCAGCGCCGGTTTGACCTGTTCTCCCAGTACGCCCTGGCTGCCGCCGATCAGGCGTTCCACCAGGCCGGACTGGACACGGCGGAATTTGATCATGACCGGGCCGGGGTCTACATCGGTTCCGGCATCGGCGGCATGCTGGCCTTCGAGGCCGGTCTGCGCGATCTGGATACCAAGGGACCGCGCCGCGTTTCCCCGTTTCTGATTCCAGCCATGATCTCCAATATGGCCACGGGTCAGGTCGCTATTCACTATAACCTGCGCGGGGCGAGCCTGCCGGTCGTCACAGCCTGCGCGACCTCGACCAATGCAATCGGGGAAGCCTACCGCAACATCAAGCATGGCTACAGCGACATCATTCTGACCGGGGGCAGCGAAGCTTCCATTACGGACATTGCCGTAGCCGGATTTATTGCATGCATGGCGTTGACGACCTCCACGAATCCCGATCGCGCCTCCATTCCCTTTGACGCGGAGCGTTCCGGCTTTGTCATCGGCGAAGGCGCCGGCGTTGTGGTTCTGGAAGAACTCGAGCACGCCAGACGCCGCGGCGCGACCATTCTGGCCGAAGTGACGGGCTATGGCAACACCTGCGACGCCTATCACATGACGGCGCCGGATCCCGACGCGGCAGGATCGGCCCGGGCCATCATCCAGAGCGTGGACGAGAGCGGCGGGGTAGATGCTGCCAGAACGTATTACAATGCCCACGGCACCAGCACCAGTCTCAATGATAAAACCGAAACATTGGCGCTGAAGAAGGCATTCGGCGAAGAGGCGGCTCAGCTGTCCATCAGCTCGACCAAGTCCATGACCGGGCATATGCTCGGAGCGGCCGGCGCAGCTGAGGTCATTGCCTCGGTTCTGGCTCTCAATGAGAATAAAATTCCTCCCACCGTTGGCTATCAGGTTCCGGATCCGGACTGCGATCTGGACTACACGCCGAATCAGGCCAAAGCCAAGGAGATCGACTTTGCCATCTCAGCTTCGCTGGGCTTTGGCGGACACAACGCAGCAATCGCATTAAGGAAGTGGAATGATGGAAGATAAACTGACACTGCTGGCCCGGCTCCTGACCGAACATGGCCTGACCCGGATCAGCCTGGAAGAAAAAGACCTGAAGATCTGTCTGGAAAAAGAACTCCCCATCGTCATGACCGGCGCTGCGCCGGCACCTGCGGCAGTGGCTGCGCCAGCCCCGACGGTTGCGGAAGCTTCCGCTCCGGCGGAAGAAGCTGAGTCCATTAAAGCCCCCCTGGCCGGCATCTACTACGGCAAGCCCTCACCGGAGGCCCGATCCTTTGTCCGCGAAGGGCAGAAGGTCAAGGCCGGCGAAACGCTGTGCATCATCGAGTCCATGAAGATCATGAACGAGATCAAGGCCCCGAGTGATCTGACCATCCTGAAGATTCTCAAGCGGGACGAGCAGGTAGCGGAATACAATGAGCCCCTGTTCCTGGTGACGAAATGAACCGGGAAGAGCTGAAGCAAATTATGCCCCACCGGGAGCCGATGCTGCTCCTGGATGAGGCGGAAGTGACTGCGGACAATACAGGCCTCGCACACTATACCGTCCGCGGCGATGAATTCTTCCTGCAGGGCCATTTCCCGGGCAATCCGGTGGTGCCGGGCGTCATTCAGTGTGAAATGATGGCTCAGGCCTGCGCGGTGCTCCTGGGACAGGACCTCAAGGGAACCCCATATTATACCGGCATCAAGGAAGCCAAGTTCCGAAAACCGGTTCGCCCCGGGGATGTGCTGACCATTCAGACCGAAATCACCCGGGCCCGCAAACCGTTCTATTTCGCCAAAGCCAAAGTGCTGGTGAACGGCGCGGTCCATTCTGAAGCCGAACTTTCCTTTGCCGTTGTGGAGGACTAGACATGTTTTCAAAAATCCTCATTGCCAACCGAGGGGAAGTGGCGGTCCGGATCATCCGGGCCTGCCGTGAAATGGGCATCGAAACGGTTTGTGTTTATTCCGAACCTGACCGGGAGTCCCTGCACGTCCTGATGGCGGATGAAGCCTACTGCATCGGTCCGGGCAGAGTCTCCGAAAGTTACCTCAACCGCGGTGCCATCCTGGCCATTGCCAAGGCCACGGGCTGCAACGCCATCCATCCGGGTTACGGACTGCTGGCGGAAAATCCGGAATTTGCCAGACTGTGCGAAGAAGAAGGCCTGATCTTTGTCGGACCTTACTGGAAAACCATTCTCCAGATGGGTGACAAGGAAGAAGCCCGGCGCATCATGAAAGCAGCCGGCGTACCGGTCGTGCCTGGCCTGGAAGACATCAAAAACGCGGCTGAAGCCAAGGCATTTGCCCGGGAAGTGGGATATCCCATCCTGATCAAGGCAGCAGCCGGCGGCGGTGGCAAGGGCATTCGCCTGGTCCGCGCCGAGGAAGAGCTGGATTCGCTCTGGGACATGGCCCGGCAGGAAGCGAAAGTAAGCTTTATGGACGATACGCTCTACGTTGAAAAGTTCCTGGAGAACGTCAAGCACGTCGAAGTTCAGGTCCTGTGCGATACATTCGGAAACTGCAAGGTGCTGGGCGAGCGCGACTGCTCCGTACAGCGGCGCAATCAGAAACTGATCGAGGAGAGCCCCTGCCTGAAGATCAATGACGAAGAGCGGGCCCGCCTGTTCGGATTCAGTGAGACCGCTGTCAAAAATATCAACTACCGGGGAGCCGGCACCATCGAGTATCTGATGGACAAGGATCGTAATTTCTATTTCATGGAAATGAACACCCGCCTGCAGGTCGAGCATCCCGTCACGGAAATGGTGACGGATCTGGATCTGGTGCAGTGGCAGTTCCGCGTCGCGGCAGGACTCTCCATTGAAGATATGACCATCCAGTCGCGCGGCCATGCCATTGAATGCCGCATCCTGGCGGAAGCGCCGGAGCGTGGCTTTGCCCCCAGTTTTGGCCGAATCGAATTTCTGCACAGTCCGGGCGGACCAAATGTCCGCTTTGATACCTTCATCTATTCCGGCTGTTCTATTTCGCCTTACTATGATTCCATGGTAGGCAAGCTCATTGTCTGGAGTCCGACCCGGGAAGAAGCCATCCGCAAAATGCGTTCCGCATTGGGGGAGCTCCTCATCGAGGGCATCGACACCACCATGGACTTCTATCTGGAATTGCTGGACAATGATAAATTTCTGGCCGGTGACTTTACAACCCGGGATCTGGAGACATAATCGATGAACCTGAAAAAATTATTCCGAAAATCCATCAACTCGCTGGAAAAAACCGGCACACTGTTTACCTCGGAGCAGGAAAAAACTGCACCGAAGGAAGAACTGAGCCCCGCCAAGAAAAAAGAGGTTACCTGTCCGGAATGTCTGTTCCATCTGCCTGAAGATGAATTTCTGGCCAGGTACATGGTATGCCCCGAGTGCGGTCATCATCTACGGATCACGGCCCGACAGCGCCTGGACATTGTCGTGGATGACGCAACCTTTGTCGAGCATGACACAAACCTGCGCTCGATCAACTTTCTGGAGTTTCCCAGCTATACCGAAAAACTGGAACAGGCTCGGCAAAAGACCGGGGAAGAAGAAGCGGTAATCACTGGAATTGGTGAAATCTCCGGCCTTCGCTGCGCGCTTTTTTTCATGGAGCCGAATTTCATCATGGCCTCCATGGGCTCGGTGGTAGGGGAAAAAATCACCCGGATCTTTGAGACCGCAACACAGCAGGGATTGCCAGTGGTGGGCTTCTGTGCCTCCGGCGGAGCCCGCATGCAGGAAGGTCTGACCTCCCTCATGCAGATGGCCAAAACCAGCGCTGCCGTGCGCCGGCACAGCGATGCCGGACTCTTCTACATTGCGGTTCTGACGGATCCGACGTCCGGCGGAGTTACCGCTTCCTTTGCCATGGAAGGCGATGTCATTGTGGCCGAACCGAAAGCTCTGGTTGCCTTCGCGGGTCCCCGCGTCATTGAAGGCACCATCCGCAAGAAGCTGCCGGAAGGGTTCCAGCGGGCCGAGATGGTTCTAAAGCAGGGCTTCCTGGACCAGATTGTCAGCCGCCGCAACATCAAAGCTTATCTCAGACGAATCCTGAGCCTGCATGGAGGTGCTTAAATGTCATCCATTGATACCGTAAAAAAAGCCAGGGACACCAATCGTCCGACCTCCATGTACTTTGTTTCGGGCATCTTCGAAGATTTCATGGAAATGCACGGAGATCGCAAGTTCGGCGATGATCCGGCCATGGTCACCGGCCTGGCCCGGCTGGATGGAAAACCCGTCACCATCGTTGCCCTGGAAAAGGGCCGCAATACCAAAACCCGGATCCAACGCAACTTTGGTTCCGCTCACCCGGAAGGTTACCGAAAAGCGTTGCGTCAGATGAAACTGGCGGAGAAATTCAACCGGCCGGTGATCTGCTTCATTGATACCTCCGGTGCCTACTGCGGCATTGGAGCCGAAGAACGGGGACAGGGCCAGGCGATTGCGGACAATCTTTTTCAGATGAGCGGGCTGAAAGTTCCGGTGATATCGATTCTGGTAGGAGAGGGCGGCTCCGGCGGAGCACTCGCTCTGGGGGTATCCGATGCCCTCTGGATGATGGAAAACTCGTTTTATTCTGTCATCAGCCCCGAAGGATGCGCCAGTATCCTGTGGAAGGATCCCAGCCGCATCGAGGAAGCTTCGGAGAGTTTAAAAATCACACCACAGCATCTCTCGGAACTGAATCTGTGCGAAAAAGTCATCGCGGAAGGCCGACCCTTCCGTGAGATTGCCCAGGAAATCCGCCGGGAATTGAAAATTAAGCTGGCGGAACTGGAAAGCCTGTCCAAGGACGAGCTCCTGGAAGGCCGCTATCAGCGGTTCCGCAAAACCGGCATTTTCACCGAGACAACCTAGCATGATGAAGCCAGATCAGGCTCACAGAGACTGACGAAAAGAAAATTAAGCCAGATAAGACCGAAAACCCTTGCAGCGAATAACTTCTGCAAGGGTTTCCGGTCTTTTTCTTCTCCTGAAATGGCCTATAATGAAATTGAACAAGCACTTCATCGGATATATTCCGAACTACATAACGCTTTATGGAATCAAGCGAGGTGATCTCGATGAATCCAAATACTGCATGGCAACTGATTCTGCTGGTCGTTCTCATTTCCTTTTCTGCTTTCTTCTCAGCCTGTGAAACCGCTCTGACTTCCGTAAACCGGATCCGGTTTCGACATCTGGCAAAGGATCAGGTTCCCAACGCAGCCAAAGTCCTGAAACTGCTGGAGGATCCCGATCGTCTGCTCGGCGCGATTTTAGTGGGAAACAACATCGTAAATATTGGAGCTTCCGCTCTGGCTACTTCGCTTGCCTTGGAAACCTTTGGCAGTGCGGGGGTAGGAATTGCCACCGGCCTGATGACGCTGCTGGTTCTGATTTTCGGAGAGATTACACCCAAGTCGTGGGCTGTCCAGCATGCAGAGAAATTCTCACTTCGAATTGCTCCGGTTGTCAGTCTCCTCATCCGTCTGACTCATCCCATCCTGATCTTCTTGCTGTTCATCACGAATTTTCTGATCCGCCTGATGGGAAGCGGCCATCCGCAAAAAAGTGTGATCACAACCGAAGAGCTGCGCAGCATGATCGACTTTAGCCATGAGGAAGGGATTCTCGAGAGCAAAGAGAGGACCATGATCCACAATGTGTTGGAGTTTGGCGATCTACCGATCCGGAATGTCATGACACCTCGAACCGATTTGATTGCTCTGGAGGATACCGCCAGTCTGGATGAGCTGAAAGAAACGTTCCGGGTTCGCCAGTTTTCCAAAATTCCGATCTATTCCGGGAACCTGGATCACATCATCGGCATCGTCAGCATCAAGCGGCTGCTCTTCCAGGATGATCTGGCACAGGATTTCAGTGTAACCCGCTACATGAGCGACCCCATATTTACCTATGAGTTTATGCAGGTGCGGGACTTGTTCGCTGAATTCCAGGCCAGCCCTACAAGTCTGGCCATTGTACTTGATGAATACGGTGGTACCGTCGGCATGGTTACGATGGAAGATCTGATCGAAGAAATTTTCGGAGAACTGGATGATTCAACTGCCGGCAGTGGACTGGAATTCATCCGGCAGGCAGAGGATGGCTATCTGGTGGGCGGCAGCACCCGGATCGATGAAATCAATCCCTTACTGGGATTGTCGATTCTGGATGTTGATTTTGATACCATCGCGGGATTTCTGCTGGAACAGCTGGGTCATATTCCTTCGGTGGGAGAACAGATCGTTCACGGAGGTTACCTGTTTCAGATCAAGGGTCTGCGGGGCAAACGAATCACCGAAATTCTCATCACACCGGTCCGAAAGTCTTAAGGTTATCATGCAAATACGTCAGATGAAAGATTGTCTGCTGCCTGTTCAGCAACAGACTGCCTTCAAGCCGCAGTCCCAGATAGCAGCCAAACGGCACGGACTGGACCATGGCATCAATTGCTCAAACCAAATTCTGCAAGCCAGCTAACATTTAATCCAATGCGAAGTGAGGCGGGTGTACAAAGATGTACACCCGCCGCTGCGATATCTGGTAATGTCTAGTTTTTTGATTTACTTTTTTAGAGGCCCGCTTTGACACCATATCCCCGCTTTGACACCATATCCCCGCATTGAGTTCATACCGACTCAGCGATCAGGCACAACCATTGCTGGAGCAGTAAAAATCTCAACAGGGAATGGAATTATCTTGCTGCCAGCTGATTTGACAGGACTGCCAGACGCTTGCCGACCAGGGCGGCGAGTGCGCACCAGACTGTGTCCGCTGGAAGAAACACCAGTGCACCAGCCTTCATCAATGGAACCCAGGCAACATTGCCGCCCATGTATATATTTTTGATCAGGTAGAGCCAGGCAACACCGAAACTGTAAATAAGCAGCAGTCCAAGCAGGGCTGCTCCAAACAGAATGAACCCGTTTTTACGTCGTGTCATCTGGGCGATCCAGCCGGCTGCAAAGGCGGCCAGAATCATTCCGAGCAGGTAGCCGAACGTGGGGTGCAGGATATACTGAGGTCCGCCTCCGGAAGTAAACACAGGGAGGCCGGACAGGCCCAGCAGGACATAAAGCAGAACGGCCAGAGCACCGCGTTTCGCGCCCAGGAGGATGCCGGCCAGCAGAACAAAAATGGTCTGCAGGCTCACCGGCACGAGTCCGATGGGTATTTTGATGAAGGCGCCGATACAGATCAGAGCGCTGAATAATGGGATCAGAACAAGTTCTCGGGTGGTCAGTTTTTTCGAAAAGGTCTGTTGCATGATATCCTCACAATTATTAATTTTGTTGCGGGTCTGGAGCAGTTCCGGTCAGGCGATATTCGCCATAGGGAAATGCTTTTTGACCGGACACGGTTTCAAGTATCAGGCGGCCTTGGGAATCAATTCCGATCAAGCGCCCGCTAAAGAAGGTCTGACTGCCTCCGGACAGGGTGACTTCCTCCCCTTTGGCATACAGACGGCGGTTGAACTGTTCCACCAGGCTGTCCGTATTCTGACGGAAAATCGCTGGATCCAGGGAAAGACTGATTTGGGGCATCATCCGATCCAGGATCGATATCAGAGAAACGGTCAAATGGTTCAGATCAAATCGATGACCGGACTGGAGTGCCAGGGAAGTGGCAATGGATTCCAGTTCCGGTGGAAACGAAGAGTGATTGACGTTAAGACCGATCCCCAGGATCAGGTATTTCATCTGACCACTCTCCAGTTCCAGTTCACCTTCGGTCAGGATGCCGCAGACTTTATGCTGACCCAGAAACACATCGTTGACCCATTTAATGGAAGGGTCAAACCCCGCTGCTTCAAGAAGTTCGGCAACTGCCAGACCCGCTGCCAGAGTGATAAAACCCGGATCAGGCAGGTTGGCTCCGCGATACAGTACGCTCAGATAGATGCCGCTGCCGCCGCTGGAATAAAAGCTGCGGCCCTGGCGGCCGCGGCCGCCGGTCTGATCGCTGGTCAGAACAATGGTTCTGTCAGGCAGATTGTCCTGATTTTCTTTCAGCCAGGTATTCGTAGAACCAATGGTAGGATGAAGAATCAGTCGATCCTTCAGCCAGGGGGCAAGTTGAGTCAGTTCCAGCGCACTGAGCTGACTGGTCAGTTCCTTCAGGCGATAACCCCGGTTCGTCTGAGATTCGATCTCATAACCGTCTTCCTCCAGGGCCTTGATGGCTTTCCAGACGGTATTGCGGCTTACACCCAGCTGGTGAGCCAGACTCTGTCCGGAAACATAATCATTCGATTGTTTTAATAATTCCAGTATTTTTTCTTTTTTCATTGTGATCACCTTTGTTATTGTACGGGGCGGACAGACTGATTGTCAACCTAAATATCAGCAAACGGGTGACAATCGATTTTCACCAGATCCGATCCCCATGATTCCTTGCATATTCCGAAGGATTTCCATGAGCTATCCTTCTTCATCCGATCAGTCCTTACTTTTCATCAAGTTACTAGGTTTTCATCAGCTCTTGTCCATGCTTCATTTCATCCTCATTTCCACGAATATTCAAACTTTGCTATAATTTAACTATGCAAAATATGTTGTGACACAAGGAGTTATTATGGAATATCAAACCTATGGAAAAAAACTGCCTCGAATCCATCCAGCCTGGAGCGGGGGACTGGTTGGCACCATGCTCCTGCTGACTCTGGCCGGCATGCTTCTGCCCCAGGATGAATCCCTTGCATGGGCAGTTATCTTTGCGGCGGCATGGTTTATTCTGAGCTTACTGGCCGTGCGGAAGACCCAATGGGTTCCCTTGCTGCTCGGTACCATCTACTGGGTGCCATCATCCGCCCTGCGGCTTTATCTCTCCGATCCGGAACGAAGGGATATGACGATCCATCCTTTCCTGTCCCAATGGAGCGATTTGGCGGCCAGAGCACTGCTTGGTCTGTCATCGATCCATCAGGATCTGGTGCTCCTTGGAATGTCAGCTCTGACGCTGGCCTCACTGATTGGTCTCATCATGGTGCTGGATCGGGAAAAGCCAAGAGAAGTGGAGTCAAAGGACAAAAAAGAATCCGATCTGAGCGAGTGGTTTTAGTTGTTCAATGGCAGTTGTGATGCAATAAATTACTGGGAGAGGGAAGGAAATATGGATAAATTATACGGCTATGCCGGAAAAATGCTGTTTGTCGATCTGGGATCCGGCGCTATGGAAGAAAGACAACTGACTCGGGAGATGGCTGAGACCTTTCTGGGAGGCTATGGCATCGGTGCTCGAATTTTGTATGATATGATGCCCCAGGGCACTCATCCGTTCAGCGAGGAGAGTGTGATCGGCTTTACGGTCGGTCCTTGTACAGGGACAGGCGCTGTCATGTCCGGCCGCTGGACGGCCGTGCATAAGTCCCCGGTGACTATGGGCTGGAATGATTCCAATTGCGGCGGGTTCTTCGGACCAGAACTGAAAAAAGCCGGCTACGATGCGGTCTTCATCCGAGGCCTGTCGTCCCGTCCGGTCTATCTGTGGATTCATGATGGACAGGCCGAAATCCGGGACGCCGGCCATCTGTGGGGGAAATCCATTAAAGAAACCGAAATCGCTCTGCGCGTTGAGCTGAATGAGCCTCGCATGCAGTCCGCTGCCATCGGTCCGGCAGGAGAACATCTGTCCTTCATGGCAACGATCATGAATGACCGGCATAGGGCCGCCGGACGAGCCGGAGCCGGCAGTGTCATGGGCTCCAAGCAGCTGAAGGCGGTCGTTGTCCGCGGTTCAGCCCATTATGAACCGGCTCAGCCGGAAGAATTCAAAGCTTTGAACAAGAAAATGGCTCAGCACCTGGCAAACCCGCCGGAAACGAAAGACGGCCAGGTTCTGCGCAAATTTAAACAGTACGGAACAACGGGCGGCAACACCCCGAATATTCTGTCAGGGGAAGCACCGGTCAAGAACTGGGGAGGCTCCGGAATTGATGATTTTGGTGAAGAGAATGCCGAAAAGCTAGGCGGACCTTATTTTGACGGGAACTACAATATTCGACCCTATGGCTGTGCCAATTGCGCGATTCGCTGCGGCGCCCAATATCAGGTGCAAGACGGAAAATACTTCAGTGGCTCGACGGATCGCCCGGAGTACGAAACACTGGCAGCATTTGGGGAGAACTGTCTCCTGAATGATATTGACGCCATTATCAAACTCAATGAAATGAGCAATGAAGGCGGTATGGATACCATTTCGGCCGGTTCTACGCTGGCCTGGGCCATGGAGTGTATGGAACACGGCGTACTGACACCGGAAGACCTGGATGGCATCAACCTGACCTGGGGCAATGGAGACGCCATGATAGAACTTCTCGACCGGATGATCCAAGGCAAGGGCGCGGGAGAGAAACTGATGAACGGACAGCGAGCCGCCATTCAGGCGTTTGGTCGGGGTGCAGAATTTGAAACCACGGCCGGCGGAGTCGAACCCGGCATGCATGACAGCCGCCGGTCCAAAGGGTATAACCGCATCTATCAGTTTGATCCGACTCCGGGCCGCCATATGAAGGGCGGAGATCCCTGGTCACCGCTTGATACTCCGAACAGACCCAGTCGGGATGTCGAAATGATGACGGCGGTGGAAGTCCTGAATTCTGCAGGTTTCTGCGCTTTCTCGAGCCGTGGGTTCAAGAAGGACACGATCAATCAGTTCATCAGCTATACCACCGGCCGCCGATTTGATCTGGAGGAACAGCTGCGAACCGGAAAACGCATTTTCTTCATGCGCCATCTGTTTAATCTGCGGGAGGGGATCACAAAGAAGGATCTGACCCTGTCGCCTCGGCTCAATGGCCCGTTGGACAAGGGTCCTCTGGCCGGTGTGGTGATCCCCAGTGACCAGATGGGTGATGATTTCTTCCGGGAGCTCGGCTGGGATCCTGATACCCTGATTCCTCCCAGGGAATGGCTGGAAGAGCTCGGCGGCTTCGAATTCGCTTATGATTTCCTCTATGGTAATACAAAATGATAATTTCGGTCTGGGCCATCCTGAATTCTGCGCCATCTCTTCGACAGTCCCTGGAGCTGGCAGAATATTCCACCGTCCAGAATGCGCTGAACCACCTGGGTCTGACAGAGCACCTGCAGATCGAGGGCCAGGTTATTACGATTCTGGTCAACGGGCGGGAGGCGGTGCCTGACACCGTGCTGGCAGACAATGACCGCCTCTTGCTGCTTCAGGCAATGACAGGAGGCTAATGAACGGCTGCATCGTTGTGTAATCCACAATCCCAATCTCTGTTAGCATCAGCATAGAATGAAAATTCTATGCTGATCATTATTTTACTAACATCATTTCATTCCTGTGCTATAATGAAAATAGTCTGAAAACGTTTAGGGGGAATGAAAATGAAGAAACTGTTATCTGCTATGCTGCTCCTGGTCATGTCGCTGTCACTGTCCGCCTGCAGTGGAGTGAATGAGGCCGCCGTTCCGGTGGACGAATACTTTAAGGCAGCCAAAACCCTGGATACCGTTGCAATGGAAAAGCAAATCCTGCCGACCAACACGGACGGGATCGAAAAGAACAAGGAACTGCTCCAGGCCGAAGATGATCCATTTTCGAAATTATTCGTAGATTTCATGAAAGACAAAGCGAAGAAGATGACTTATAGCATCAAAGAGACGAAAGTCGACGGGGACAAGGCTACGATTACGGTAGATACGAAATATGTCGATGCCGGTCCGCTGCTGAAAGCCGTCTTTGGCGACCTGATCATGAAGATGATGGGCAGCGCCCTGAGCGGCGGCGAACCTTCTGAGGAAGAAGCCAAGACCATGTTCACAACGGTCATGAACGAACAGACCGCAAAATTCGAAGAAACCTTCAAAACAAAAACCATTCAGATCCCCGTGGTGAAAAAAGACGGGAAGTGGTACATCGAACAGGTTGCTGAGGATATGGTTGACGTAGCGTCTTCCGGATTTGTTTCTGTCGTTTCAGAAATGGGCAATGCGTTCGGCGAATAACCCCAATAAAAACCAATAATACTTGTTCTTTTCCTTACGAAGCTCTCTTGCTTTTCGATCACTGGTTCCATGGGATTGATCAGTGAAAAGAGCAGTCAGCCCGATCAATCTGTTCGTTGAAAACCATCGTTTCAGGGTAAAGCCTGCAGCGATGGTTTTTCTATCCCTGTGACCCGATGAATTCAGATCACTTATTTCCCAATGTTCCAACGCAAACAGGCCATTGATTTTTTACTCATTTGATTTTTCATGATATAACTAAATTAACAGGGAAGAGCAGATCCGACCTCATTCCAACACAGGGTGGCGAGATGACATGATAGAATTTCTTAAGAATGAAGGAATCAAGGATGCTTTGATTCAGGACTTACTTCGGTTCCGCGATCATTTCAAGCTGGACGCCGAATTAACCTATCGAATTCCAAAACCAAAGTACCTGTACTATGGCAACGATGTCTGGGAACAGGCCCTTACCGCACTGCTGTGCGGGGAGCACCTCCTGATGGTGGGCCCAAAGGCTACCGGCAAGAATGTTCTGTCGCAGAATCTGGCTTGCGCCTTTGGCCGACCCAGCTGGGACATTCCCCTCTACATTAATATCGACGCGCAAACTCTGATTGGTTCGGATACGTTTGTTCAGGGGGAAGTCCGTTTCCGACGCGGCCCCGTGACTGAGTGTGCCATGCATGGCGGATTCGGCATTCTGGATGAAATTAACATGGCGAAAAATGAGGCACTGGCTGTTCTCCATGCCACCCTCGATTTTCGCCGCATCATCGATATTCCCGGGTATGACAAAATTACACTGAATGGTGCCACCCGCTTCATTGCGACGATGAACTACGGCTACGCCGGAACTCGAGAGCTGAACGAAGCGCTGGCTTCGCGCTTCATGGTGATCGAAATGCCAGGCATGTCTCAGGAAAGTCTGCAAAAGCTTCTGCGCCGTGAATTTCCGACCATGCGGCCGGAATATATCCAGCAATTCTGTGGCTTGTTTCAAGATCTTCAAAGAAAAAGCGAAAACGCTGAAATCTCAACCAAAGCTGTGGATCTGCGGGGACTTCTGGGATCGATCCATCTGATGGAACGCGGGCTGGAAGCCAATACAGCCCTCCAGCTGGGGCTGTCCAACAAGGCGTTTGATCCCTTTGAACGAACGCTGATTCAGGATGTAATTCGCCTGCGAATTCCCCCAAACATGGAGCGTGAGCGGCTCTTCAAAGAATCATGAAGCCCCGGGCCGCCCAGAGACAGCGGGCCAGAAACATCATCTGGACCGCGGCCCAGGACTACGGAATTCGTCCGCAGCAGGAAGCCTATGATGCAGACGGCAATGCCGACCTGTACTGGAACTACGTCATCGGGGCGACCCACCGCCTGCCTGATTTTCCATCTTTGGAGAATTTCTTTGAACGGCTGAATGACGAACCGGGAGGAGAGCTCTATACCAATCTCTCATGGATCGCCATCGAGCATGCTCTGTATTCATCCAGTCAGGAAGAACGCCCGGTCCTTGAACTGATCCGTCAGGATTATGCCCGTCAGATCCTGCGGGAAATATCAGTACCTGATCCCAGTGATATTTACGCCCTGATCCTGACGAGTTATCTCAGACAAATATTGGGTCACCCGGCAGACTTGAAGGAACCCTGGCAAGCTTTGCTTTGCGGACTGAAAATTGAGAGGGCAACGACTGCCGAGACCATCGTCAATGAACTGACCAAACTGTTTCATCGGGTGTTTCAGATCGATCTGACTCAGCCTGCTTCCAGAAAACTCGCTTTTGGTACTCACCGCTTTAAAATCTTCCATTTTGGTGAAAAACGGCTGCAGTCCAAAGGCTTGCCCTATATTAAACGAATCAGCATCGGATCAGTCGAACAGGGTGGAGGATTGCTGGAAGAAGAAGAATCCGGACTTCGAAAAAAACTTGCACTGCAGTGGTTTTCGTTCAAGGAACAACAGGAGTTCAGGGAGCGGCAGGAAATGGAATCGTGCTTTGGCAAATCCTCCCTGACTCCGGATGAAACACTGGCCTTGGAAAAGGTTGTCTGTCAGGAAAACCATCAACTTTGCCATCTCCATCTAACCAGTGGGGAACCGGTTTCCGGGGGAGAGGGGACAGAGGATGAGCGCCAGGCTGCTGCTCAATTCGAGAAAAATCGATCTTACCACAACCAGCATCGGGAACGAATCCATCAGAGTATTGCTCAGTTGTCCCATCAGCTCAGCAATACACTCCTGATCCATGATCCCTCAGAGAGCATAAGATCTGACTTTGGCAGACTCATTCCCTCAAGAATCTGGCGGAGCCAGAAATTTGATGATTCCAAAATATTCTCAAGAGAATCCCATGAGTCTCTCGGAAATTTAAGCATTGACCTGCTGCTTGATGCCTCGGCTTCTCAACTGAGCCGTCAGTCCATCATTGCCGCTCAGGGTTTCATTATTGCAGAGAGTCTGACTAAATGTCAGATCCCGGTAAAAGTCTATTCCTTCTGCAACCGGCGCGGCTTTACCATCCTGCGACTGTTCCGCGATTACAATTCACCAAAAGACAATCAGGAGATTTTTCGCTATCGCGCAACTGGCTTCAATCGGGATGGTCTGGCCATTCGAACAGCCCGGCAGCTCATGAGCCAGACTCGCTACGATCACAAAATTCTCCTCGTTCTGTCTGATGGCAAGCCCAATGACATGGCACGGACCAAAGGAAACAGCCCGGTATCAACCGATTACTCCGATCAGATCGCCGTGACAGATACCGCCCTTGAAGTACGCAAGGGGAGAGGAGAAGGAATTGGCATTCTGTGTGTGTTTACCGGGAAAGAAGCTGACCTCCCTGCCGCGAAAACCATCTATGGTCGTTCGCTGGCCCATATTGAATCCCCCGAGCGCTTTGCACAAACCGTAGGAATCCTGCTGCAGCATGAGCTGACACGATTATTGGAATAAAGGAAGTTTATTATGATTGAAGAATTATATCAGAAATTGAAAATAACAGACAAAGCCGTTCAATATTTAAAAAAGAAAAATAAACCCTTTGCCACCATTGAACATCCGGATTACCGGACTTCCGGCGAAAGCGTCTTTGTAGAAATACCCATTATCAGCAACAAAGCGCCAAAAGAACTCCAGAAGTTCAATAAAATCACACTGGATGGCATTGATGTGTATGTATCCATCGCAGTCAAAATGCCATCAGATAACAAAGTCACTATCGACCTGGAATCGATTCTGGGGATCAAGTTCCTAAAAATAACCGGGTTTAAGGCAACCAGCCAGGATTAAACCGGGATGATTCGTACAATTGGAATTGAGGGCGTTACAATTGATTTATTATAGAAATGCTGATTTAACGGTACGTTCCATGGCGGAACGTGACATTGAGAAACTTGTCAGCGGTTTCGCGGAACAAGGTTGGCATAAGTCATATGAGTTGTTCGAAAAGTATTATAAGCAACAGGAACTGAAAGTACGGTTCGTGCTTATTGCTGAACAGTGCGATGAGGTTTCCGGTTACGTGACCTTGCTTGCGAATGCCATCGCTGGGCCATATGCCGAAAGAAACATCCCTGAAATCGTTGATTTTAATGTGTTGATCAAATATCAGAACAAAGGAATTGGCAGCAAGCTGATGGATGTTGCCGAGAGCCTGGCTAAAGAGATGAGTGACTCGGTATCACTTGCAGTGGGTCTGCACAGCGGTTATGGGACTGCTCAGAGAATGTATATGAAACGTGAATACGTACCGGATGGTTCCGGAGTCTGGTATAAGGAACAACCATTAGAACCATACACTGAATGTGTCAATGATGATGACTTGGTGTTATTCTTTTTGAAGAAGTTGAGAGAACATGGCTAAGGATTCCATCGAACTGCAATCTCGGTTTGCAATCATGCGAACACATGAAAAGTTTGCTTGGGTGAGAATCTGAAATAAACCGACTGGATTTTGCTTTCAGGACCCAGATATGAGATTCAGCCTTCCGAATTCCACTAATCTCCCTGTATTTGTCGCGAAATGTATATTTCGCGACATTATTTTTTTTATCCCCCATCCTCCTTTTTTAGCAACACGGGCTGCCGTTGAACCCTGGGTTATGTTGGGCACATGCCATCACTAATCACTATGATATCCAGTTTATCCTCTTGCTATAAATCATCTAATCTAAATTCCTCAAATCTTGGATCGCCTGACCTAGGATCCAAGGATCTTGAATCAAAACTCGCAAACTACGCAGATTATCATGAAGCAATTTCGCCCACATCTTCCGTCTTTTCTATCATTAAATTTACTCATCGATTCTGAGCGAAATCATCGCGTCTACTTTACCTTCTGACACAGAATCCTTCATCTTACGAAAAGTTTTTTCGCATATTATTGGTCTGTATCCGATGGAAATGGCCTGGCATCCGGATTATTTTCATAATTCAATTCTCAGGTTGACATGTCACCGGAATCTTGGTTGAATCGGATTGTTTGCCATTATGCGGTTGTTGAGCTGAATTATCATGCGACATCCTAACCAAGAACTCAGGAATTCTCAACAGGCGTTGTTGTTATATACGGTATTTAAATATCAAATTCTAAGCTAATGTTAAAATTTTGCGGGTAACAAAATTCAGACTTCCCTTCTGTTGGTACCTCGATAAAATCGATCTATCCCCTTTTCTTCGCCTTGAATGTTAAATATTTCACTTATGAGAAAGAGTCCACATTACAGTTCTTCGGCGCACCGTAATTCTATGTTTTTTTCTTTCAATTCCTGTTCATTGGACAGGTCTGCATCAACTATGTCAGGTTCAATTGGAATCGCCTGCAAGACAACCTCACAGGAATCTTGCAGGCGATTTGTTAAATTTGGTAATTTCCGCAATCAGTTTTATTCTTCTCGAGGGGTCAGGGTCGTATCCACCAGTTTCTCATAGTAGCGAAGTAGCGCGCTGTGGTCTTCATGGTCATAACCGGCACCACGCAGAACCTGCATCATTTCCATGACCTGAGCCGTAAGTGGCAGCGGAGACTGAACGGCATGTCCGGCTTTAATCGCGTTATTCAGATCTTTGATGTGGAGACCAATGCGGAATCCGGGTTTAAAATTGCCTGACAGCATCATGGGCGCTTTCGCATCCAGGACAGTGGAACCGGCTAAACCGCCGCGAATGGCCTGATAGACCCGTTCCGGATCAGCTCCGGACTTTTGGGCAAACATCAGGGCTTCCGAAGCGACGGCAATGTTGACTGCCACGATGATGTTATTGGCCAGTTTCGCCACGTTGCCTGATCCAAGCGGCCCGACGTATGTGACCGATCCGGCCATGGCCATCAATAGGTCCCGATACCGCTCAAACACTTCCGGATCTCCCCCACCCATGACGGCTAACGTTCCTTCAATGGCTTTCGGTTCTCCTCCGCTAACGGGACAGTCCAGCATGTGAATACCTTTTTCCAGTAAAGCCGCACCGATGGCTCTGGTTTCGTTGGGATCAATAGAACTCATATCAATGAGTGTTGTCCCTGGACGAGCGTTCTCGAGAATACCGTCTTGACCTAAGGCTACCTGACGGACCTGAGGAGAATCCGGCACCATGGTAATCAAGACATCCCCAAATGCCGCTGTTTCTGCCAATGTCCCTTTCTTCGCGCCAAGCGCGACTACTTCATCCATTACATGTTCTTTCGGGGTATGAACCATGAGGTCATGTCCTGCTTTAATCAGGTTCGTGCTCATGGGCTTGCCCATAATACCCAGCCCGATGAATCCAATTTTCATGAATATGTTCTCCTTCAAGATGCAGTCAGTTATGTTGCTGGCTGCATTGTTTTTCCTATTTTAGCCTACTCTCGCATGCTTCCCTGTGCAAGTGGCTGACAGGAAGGAATGCATCAGATTTCATTTTGGCCGATATAGATTTTGCTAAGATCCATCCTTGTATGATTGCATGTCTGCTTGTCTGCTTGTTTGTCTGCTTCCTTGAAATAGTAGCTTGCCTGAAGATAAGGATGCGGGTATTTTCGGAGCATATTGTACAGGTACTCTCTCACTGTGAGCTCCGGTATTTCTCGAGATGCCAGACCTTCGATGAGTGTTCGAAAGGCCTGGCGTTCATCGTCAGTTGCCCGATTTTTGAAATAGCCCCAGACATGTTCTGCCGCATTGACGGCATCTCCGGTTGATTCAGGAAGGTTGAGTGCCTGTTCCAGCAGTCTGGCCAGCCGAAGAAAGTCCGGCTGTGATTTATCTTTCAGCAGCATGCGGATCTCCCGATAGATGGGCTGAGATTGAGCCAGAACTGAATACTTGGAACGAGCCCATAATCGTTCAGCCAGCTTGACATCACGCTGAAGAATCATCTGGATTTTTTCAGCTGATCGATTAGAATCCTGCGCTTCCAGAAGAACATCCAATGATTCTGCAAGGGTCTGGATCAACTCCATGAATGAGTCTGCGGCAATGGTATCGGACTGAGTTCCTGGAAGCTTCCCCACTGCCTGTTGACTGTACCGGATGATCTGCCGGCCATCGCCTGGGCCCCAGGTCTGACCGGCCAGTTGGATCCATTCTGCCATCGACCTGCCCTCCGGCGGTGGATTCAATTGATGAGCAAGATGACTGAAAACAACTGGAAAACCAGTTCGCTGGCTGATTTTCAGTACATCAGCGATGTTGAAGTTTTTTTCGTCATTTTCAAGGACGAGGCGTGCACGAATGGTTGCATCCAGTGAGGCGGCTCGCTCAATAAACCGTTCCATTACGACGGCTTTAACATCATTCACTGCAGAGATTCGAAGGATCAGCTTGTTATCCGGATCGGTTCCCATCAGCTCCATAATCCGGACCTGATGTTCCAAAAGACGCGCCATCTCCCGCCAAGCTTTTTCATCCGGTGAACTCAGTTCACTGGGTGATCCCATTTCCATAACGATACGGATTTTCCCCCAGAGAAGCTGTTTGATCGACTCAAACTCTTTCTCAAGTTTCTTTTCCCAATCAAAAGGCAAATTCTCCGTGATGGAAAAAGGAAGGAGATCAGGAGAAATTCCATAAAGCGGAATCCGAAGAGCTCGGTTGTAACGTATTGTCGATTCAAGCACCGAAAGATTCCATCGGATCCGTTCTGCCCAATTCTCCCGGTTTAATTCGCTTTGCCGGAACGATTTATATTGATTCCCTGCATCAAGATTCATCCAGGAATATCCAACGTTAACTTGAGTCAGCTCCATGCACTGATCCCCTCCTTTCCTGCCCTTCTCTACTCTTCTTTTTCCCTTCTCTTCTATCGGTCATTCACTTTAGTCAATTTCTCACTTGTCGATGTCTCTGTATTTCAACTTTTCTCTATTGTCGTCCTTGTTCTTCTTTCAGATTCATAGGAATGTCCATCCAACCAAAGGTCAATGATGCGAAGAAATGAGTTTGGCTTCAGGGCTGTTAGCCTTCACTTGTCCGAAAGAACTGATCCATCGAGTCATATAAATCCTGGCTCTCTTTGCGCTGAGGCTGTGTCACCATGAAAATGTGATTCAAAGGTTTTCTGATTCGAAAAGGGTAATCATGTAACCGGAGTTTGATGTTTGCCTGCTTGATTTTTTGTGCAAAGTCGATCCCTTCACGGTGAAACATGACATCATTTCCACTGGTTGCCAGCCATACAGGCGGTAATTGCGGGATTAACTGCAGGGGGTCGGTCATAAAGTCTGTCAGTTGCCCGCTCTTCTCCCGAATGGCTTGAGTCTGTAGAGACTGTTGAGAAAATGGATTTTGTCCCAATGGATTTGATTCAGATTGGCGGCTGCATCCGAGATAATGCGGAATGAAATTCAGGATGTCTGTTCGTCTGGTTCTTACCATGGGGTGAATCAGGCTGATCGCCCGAATTCGGAACGAATGCCTGATATTAAATAACGGAGCTGATTCCCCTTTGCCTGTAGTCAAAACCCCCAACAGAAGCAGACACAGCAGTCCACCGGCGGAATCTCCTTTCAGGTAGACTCTCTCCCAATCGATGTCGACTGGCAATTGCTCAAGCCTCGCCAAGGATGACAGAATGACTTGAATCTGCTCTGTCACCGTGGCCTGAGGGATCAACGGGTAATCCAGCACCGCCACGGCATATCCGCGCACTGCCATTTCCGCGGCAGTCCACTGATTGAGTTCCTTGCTGCCATAGACCAGCCCGCCGCCATGCAGATCAATGACCAGTGGACAGGCTTTCTCTTTTTTTACTGGTAGGTACAGATCGAAGAGATAAGCTTTATCTGACTTTTCGGAGCCTCCGACATTTTTCATTATGGTTACTTCAGGATAATGAAACTGCTGAAACGCCAGTCGCGGCGCGTCTGCCACTTTTAAAAAATACCGCACCAGCCTGATGCGGGGATCGAATTTCATTTTCATATTATATTCCTCCCGCCTAAGCCATTCTGGTGATGCAGCAACCTCCGCTGGGTCCTCATTTTTCGGATGGATCATCATCCCTGGAACAATCCCGGAGGTTCCCGCCACTATTTGCCAAGCACCTGATCATGTTTCAGCTGCTGGCTGCGGAGCTGACCGCAGGCACCCTCAATGTCTCCGCCCATTTCCTTGCGCCGGATACAGTTGACTCCACTTTGCATCAGGAGATCAAAAAACCTGGAGATGTCTTCTGAATCACTGCGCTCAAACTCTTTTTCCTGAACCGGATTGTAGGGAATCAGATTGACATAGCCTTTTTTACCCAGTGGACGAATCAGTTTCGCCAGCTCCAGGGCATGTTCCGGCTTATCATTGATGCCCCGAATCAAAATATATTCGAAGAAGACCCGGCGGTTTGTCAGCTGGATGTATTCTTTCAGCGCATCCATCAATTCTTTGATCGGATACGCCCGGTTGATTCTCATCAATCGGGATCGAATTTCATCGTTGGGTGCATGGAGCGAAACCGCCAGGTGAACCGGCAGACCTTCCCGGGCAAACTGCCGGATTTTCGGTGCCAGACCGCTGGTCGATACCGTGATGTGCGATGGCGTGATGCACAGCCCTCTCTGATCTGTCACAATGCGCATTGCACGCATCACTTCGTCATAATTGTCAAAGGGTTCGCCGATCCCCATTACCGTAATATGCGAGACGCCGGCACTGGATCCGCGGCTGGTCAGCCACCGTTCCACCTGGAGGATTTGAAGAACAATCTCCCCCGCCGTGAGATCCCGCTGCTTGGTTAGTAAGCCGCTGGCACAGAACTGACAGCCCATGTTGCAGCCGATCTGAGTGGTGACACAAACCGCTTTGCCATACCCCTTCGGCATCAGAACTGTTTCGATCAGGCAGGCATCCGTCAGACGGAACAAGAATTTGGTTGTCCCATCTTCTGCTTCCTGGATCGTTACTTCTTCCAGCGGTTGAAAAGTAAAATGCTTTTCCAGAAAATCCGCCAGGCGCGGCGGAAGATCCGCCATCTCCCGGAAGGATGTCACTTTATGCTGGTACAAATGCTGCCAGATCGAATCTACCCAGCCTGCTTTCTGCTGCTGTGTCTTAAGCCAATCAGCCAGTTCCAGCCTTGTTATTCCGTATATCAGTTGTTTTTCCATATTTTCTCACTCTCGTAGTAATCAGACGGTCTATCCCCCGATTGATAATCCCTGAAGTCACTTCATCGAATCCACATCGGATGAGATTGTTCACCCCTGCAAGCTGTTCGTGGGATAGTCTCCTGTTTCATTCTTTTCTTAATGGGAGCTGATGAGTCTCTTACGTTAAATTATATCATGAGCCTTCAAGCCGATAATCTCATAGAATCATGCTGGAACGCTGAAAAGCACCGCATGAGCGGTGCCTTTCTAGCTGGCTGATTTTTTCCGAATTTAAAACTCTGAATTTAATACTGTTAAGCCCAGTCCTTTCTCAATCCGCATTGGACAGGTTATCAAACACATGATCCGGTCTTAGTCCCAGATCAATGATGCTGTCAAACCCATCAACCCGGAACCAGCCGATGGGACCCTCCCCGTCTTCCTTGCCGTCACTGCCTCGGATCTGAACCCACTCTTTGTTATCACTGGCCAGGAACTCGACCTTTTGAGGTGCCAGTTTCATGAAAGGTGCTGCATCACCCCGATTCATGTAGATGGGCAGCATGACTTTCAGGTAGATCTGCTCCATATAGGTATACTTCTTTACCGGGTACACCTGGTCCGGTACTGGTTCAATGGTGTTGTCCGGCGTCAGGCGCCAGGTTGCTTTGCCAAACCAGGTTTGGAGAAGACTGAATCGCATGATTCCAAAAATGTGGCCTTCTCCGTCAAATTGTTCATCCGCATCAGGAATGTTCGTCGGAATTTCGCCTATTTTTTCAAGTGCCCCTTCCTTCCAGGTATAGAAGTAAGTGACAGGATCATCGCTGGGGCCTCTGACCATCAGGCCGATTTCCCGCTGTTCATCCAGATAATTGATGTCAGTAATCAGGAACTCATCCAATATTGGATCATCATCCTCAAAGAAGTCTTCCTCAACTACCGATCGGCAGCTCACATTATTAATCGTAAAATCAGTTGTGCTTAATCGGATCGTTTCAAGTTCTCCATCGAAATCAAGATCCATCTGGATGTCATCTTCGGCCGGGTAATAAGCGGCAACCATTTCGGGCTTGGGCACGACAGCAACGCGATTTTGAATAGGTGCTGAGACCGGCAAGGGAGCTGAAGGAACAGCAGGCTGGACAGCAACTGAGCGGTCAGGCAGTTCTCCTGAACTTGCTGCTTGATTTGGAGCAGGACCAGTACAGGCTGTACCAATCATCAGGAAACAGAAAATGGCTAAAACTCGATTCGCTTGTTTCATAATGGAACCCCCTTGTGACTCCGTAAAAAGATTCTAAATCATTGATCACATGCTCTTTCAAGTTGGAAGAGGATCAGAAGAATCCGAGTATTGAAACCTTATTCTATTGAGTTCTATTGCGTTCTATTATGTTCTATTGCGTTCTATTGAGATCTATTATGTTCAATGAAGTAATTTTTCGAAGAAAGACAATTCTAATGGGATGCCAAGTATTTTTTGTATATCCCCTACCTTCTTTTTATACCATATAACTGGTAAATGCAATCCCCTGTCCAACCCGGCCAGAGGCAGCTGTTCTATAATCGCTGAAATCATAAACAACTGCAATGCAAACTTATTATCACCATTCCAATCTATTATATATTTGTAATTAATATATTTTTATAAACTGGATCAGGGAATTAAGTTTATGAGATAAATTAACGAATTTTAATATGAAACAATTCTTAATACTAAAATCTTTCTGAATATAAGATGAACTTACGGATATATATCGAAATCAATCCACATACGAAAAGATAATAAGAAGGATACGTAATATCAACAAATTCCAGAAAATGGACTCCGAAAAACCTATAATATTATAGATGACCGCAAACAATAAAAAATAAGCCTTGGTATCTATATTTTGCATAAATTGATTTTATTTTCCATTATTAATTTCCCTTAAAATACAATAGGATCAAATAAATATGATGTTAATATTATTGATTCAACTTGACCCTCAGAAAGAACTGGAGCTCATCGTTCAATCTCACAGGTTTTGGATTGACCCAAAATAACTTATACAAATACGACAGACGGAAAATATCATCCGCGTACTTCATCCACACTCATATTATCCTTCAATTGAGATTTTAAAGTAAAAAGTCTCCTAAAGCAGGCATGCGAAAAGAGCAATTCTGCTTTAGGAGACTTATGCCATGTTTAGGGAAGGGAGTTAGTTGCGTCTCTCACTTCATCTTGGGGCAATTCGACCCGTTTTCATAATTCACCACAATTTCTTGACAATAAAATCCAGCAGGAAGGACCGAGCAGGAAATCGAACAGAATGTGATTGAGAGGTATCATTTCTTAATTGGAATATAGCAGGCTATCGCAGCATAGTTAAAAGGCATCGAAGCAATCGTTCCATCAACATTTATGATGACTTTGGAGTCATCATTCGGTGAGTTCGGATTTTCATAGAAATACTCGATGTTGATTTTCAAAGCTTTCCACTCGTTGTTCTGTTGAATCAGGTAAAGCCCCTGCTCCAAAGGTCCCATTCTGGAAGCTGCAAGTTGCTCGATGGCATGCTGATGAGCCTCGGCAGGTATATAAATAATGCCGGGTGATAATTTATCTCCGGTTTGAAAGGTTTTAAACGGAACTAATCCGGACTTCTGACCATCTTTCATTTCCAGCGTTGTTCGAAATAGCCTTTCGGCACCTTCTTCGTTGGTCAACTTTTCATAGCCATCAGGGAGAATGAGTTCATCCGCGTAACCAGCTGTTTCAAGATCGATTTCCGGTTGATTCTGACATCCAGCTGTTAATGATGTACAGCCTATGCAAATGCCGATCAATATAATTCTGAAAAAATTGATTTTCATCGCTAATAAGTTCCTTTTTACTCATATTTCCGTTCGAAACGAATCGGACTTTTAACCATCACGTATTCTATGACATTTTTGGTCGAAGTTAACCACCGTGAAGACCAGTGCTCTAGAATGAAACCAAAGTCATTAATTGTTATGGAATCCATCGTTACAGGTAGTGTTCTACCCCCTTCCTAATTGAAAAAACAAGATTCCTGGCCAAGGAATTGGAGACAGCTAAGAGAACAGCGGCAGATCCGGATTTTATTCGAAGACGAAGTCTTTCCGAAGGAACGCAACCGGGATAAACAGAATCAAATTTTCAGGCTTTTAATTCATCTTAAAACAATACATTCACATCTTCAGTAATCGAGATCGGGGAAGACTCAATACGATCAATTAAATGTGAGTATAGTCCATGCCTGAAAAACAACTCTTAAATTGATCAAACTATAGCACTATTAAATAATTTTGTGAATAGTTTTTCATAAGATGCACGCAGTAGTTGTCAAACACGCAAATTATTTCTTTGTTATTTCAAAGGGGATTCTTAATATTAATAATTAGTTAAGATTCTAACGCTCATTTTTCATATTTGATTTCGCAATGCACTTCAGCCTTTTCTTAATCAGCTAACTTGTATTTCGATCCAATTTTGATCCACTCTCTTCGTTAAGGTCCAGGGGCGAATGACCTCCAACCACCAAATACGGATTCGTTGAAAAACTTAACTTCGTATATCGATCAATTTGGTCAAGATTTCTATTATAGGAATTGTACTTCACGTCTATTGACTCAATTCAAGAGAAAGAACCATGAGGCAAGCGAAGGCATATATTTGTGCAAGAAAAGAAAAAGTGCACAGAAAATAATACTGAGAAGCTGCTGCCTGGTTGTACAACCAGGCAGCAGCTTCTCAGTATGGGGTTTTACCACTTAACGTTCGATCTTGCCATAGACCTTGCTACAGCTTCAGTTGCCCGTAAGGACCTCGCATTCTTCTGGCCTTGGGAACAGGCTGACTGCCTATCCACCCCAGGGAAGATTGAGGTATTCTTTCTTGAGCCGGTCGTATTCGCGCCGGAACAGCGTCTCATGCCCCTGCTCCCAGTCGGCCAGGCGCTTCAGCAGAGTCTTGACATTCTCGTCTTCAACCATGTCCTGGGCTTCCCCATAGAACTCCTTGAAATCCCGCTCGATGAGATAGGCCATGCGCAGAATCGTCAGATCCGGTACATCCGATTCCACCAGCGTGGTGTCCAGGGCTTCTGATCCCTGACGCTGCTGGAAAATCGTGGACTCATCCCGTTTCAGGACCTCTTCATTGACCTGGAAGCCTTCGGGGTTGGCGGTATACTGGTCCAGTTCTTTTTTAATCAGGTTATAGTGTTCCTGCTCCACTTCAGCCAGGTTCAGAAATATGGCCTGGGTGGTGGGATTGGTGAACTGACTGGCCTTTTCCTTGAAAAAGTTATGGCCGGCCAGTTCCATGTCCAATGCATACTTCAGAATATTGATGACTTTGTGATCCATCAGTTCTTCTCCTTTTCCAGGCGCACCGCGCACACTTTCAGTTCCGGAATCTTGGCAATGGGATCCAGCGCGGTGTTGGTCAGTACATTAGCTCCCTCGGCAAAATGGAATGGCATGAAGATGACTTCATCCTCGATGATGTCCGTAACCCGAACGGTGGTGGAAATCTCTCCCCGACGGGAGTAGAGCTTAATCCGGTCGCCGGTTGCCAGGCCATGGCGCGAAGCCGTTTCCGGGGCAATCTCGACATAGGAGGATCCCGTCAGTTCATTGAGCCCCTCGGTTTTGCCCGTCATGCTCATGGTGTGGTACTGGTAGAGAATCCGACCTGTGGTCAGGATATAGGGATATTCGACATCCACCGGCTCCATGGGTTCCTTGTAGTCCACCGGGACAAACAGTCCCCGGCCGCGGGCGATTTTGCCCTGATGCAGGAATTTGGTTCCAGGATGCTCCGCACTGGGACAGGGCCATTGCAGCCCGACCTGGTCAATACGGGAATAGTCTATGCCGCGGTAGGACGGTGTCACCTGGGCGATCTCCTCAAAGATCCGGGACTCGTCCACATAAGTCTTGTCATAACCCAGGCGGTTCATGACTTCCATGAAGATCCGCCAGTCGGGCCGGGACTGACCACGCGGTGAAACGGCCTGACGGACGCGCTGGACCCGCCGTTCAGTATTGGTAAAGGTTCCGTTCTTTTCCGCAAAGGATGCCGCAGGCAGTACCACATCGGCATACTCCGCGGTTTCTGTCAGGAACAGATCGTTGACGATCAGGAAATCCACATGTTCCATAGCATGGCGCACATGGTTCGTATCAGGGTCTGAGACCACCGGGTTCTCACCAAATACCCAAAGCAGTCGGACTTCATCCTTGAGCACGGAGGAAATGACTTCAGGGAGTGTCAAACCGACTTTTCCGGACAGCGGTCGTCCCCAGTAGGCTTCAAACGCGGACTGAACTTCCGGCTTGAACACTTTCTGATACCCGGGCAGATCAGCTGGCAGACAGCCCATGTCACAGGCTCCCTGCACGTTGTTCTGACCGCGCAGCGGATTGATTCCGCCGTTTGGCTTGCCCAGGTTGCCCGTCAGCATGGCCAGGTTCGACAGCGCCATGACGCCGTTGGTACCCGTGGCATGCTGGGTGATGCCCATGGCATAGTAGATCCCGGCGGATTCAGCCTCTCCGTAGATGTGGGCTGCCCGGACAATGTCCGCAGCCGGAACGCCGGTGATCCCAGATACCCATTCGGGCGTATAACTCTGAAGGAATTCCTTGAGTTCTTCAAAATCTTCTGTCTGCGTCTGAATGAACTCCTCATCGAGCAGACCGTCCCGGATGATGACATGAGCCATTCCGTTGATCAGCGCGATGTTGGTGCCCGGCTTGAGCTGGAGGAACACATCCGCCCAGTCAGCCATTTCAATGCGGCGGGGATCCGCTACGACAATTTTTGCACCCTTGTTCTTCGCCCGCTTCATCAGCGTCGCAATGACCGGATGATTTTCCGAAGTATTGGTTCCAATGAGGAACAGCGCATCGTTGTCCATGGTCTCCGCGATGGAGTTGGTCATGGCGCCTGAGCCTAATGTTGTTGCAAGACCTGCAACGGTAGAGGCATGTCAGAGACGGGCACAGTGATCGACATTGTTCGTCCCGATCACGGCGCGCAGGAGTTTCTGGAACAGGTAGTTGTCCTCATTGGTCGCCCGGGCCGATGAAAAGCCGGCGATGGCATCCGGACCGGATTCAGTCCGAACCTGTCGGATCTTCTGAGCAATCAGATTCAGCGCTTCATCCCAGGAGGCCGGTTCCAGTTTTCCCTCACGCCGGACCAGCGGCGTGGTCAGACGGTCGCGATGGTTGATGAAATGGTAAGCAAACCGTCCCTTGACGCACAGGAGTCCGTCATTGGGCACCGTATCGAAGGCCGGTTCCACGCCGACCACCTGGTCGCCTTTGGTTAACAGGTCGATCTGGCAGCCCACGCCGCAGAAGCTGCAGGTGGTTCGAGTTCGTTTCAGATCCCAGCGCCGGTAGCCTCCGGATTTCTCCATCAGGGCTCCGGTGGGACAGACCGCGACGCAATTGCCGCAGGAGACGCAGGGTGAGTCTGCCAGAAGCCCGCCGCCGGCAGCAGCCACCTTCGTGACAAATCCGCGGTCCTTCAGGCCGATGGCGTTGGTGCACTGCAGTTCCTGGCAAACCCGGACGCATTTGCCGCACAGAATACATTTGTCCGCGTCATAGTCATAGAATTTATTGGAGGTGTCCATTTCAAAGTGTTTTTGCGCCCCGCTGCGGTAACTCCCTTCCTTCACGTCATACTCATAGCAGTAATCCTGAAGGTCGCAACTGCCGGATTTCTTGCAGGTCAGGCAGTCATTGGGATGATTTGAAAACAGCAGGTCCAGCACCTGACGGCGGCCTTTGACGACGTGCTCGTTCCGAGTGCTGACTTCCATTCCGTCGCGTACCTGCACGGTACAGGACGTATCCAGCTTGCCCTTGATCTCCACCAGACAAAGGCGGCAGGACCCCGTGGGGTTGAGCCGTTTGTCATGGCAGAGCGTAGGAATATGGATGCCATTGCGCTGACACACCTGGAGAACCGTTTCTCCGCGCTGTGCCTCGTAATGGACTCCATCAATGATGATCTGCATGTTCTATTCCCCCTGTTCGGGTTCGGTGCAAAAACGCTCCAGCAGTCCGTCCAGCTCCAGGGCCTGCGGCCAGGAAACTTCCTGGAAGCGTCGTCCGTCCGGGGTCTCCACCTTACGGTAGGCTTTGGGCAGCTCCGTATTATGTCTGGCTTCAGTAAACAGGCGTCCCCTCAGGCAGAGCGGCCGGCCGTTGGTCGGCTTGCGCGGGCGAATGACCTTTTTCCCGTTCTTATCCAGTAAGTCAAAGTTGCAGCCGTAATCACAGGATTTGCACTTGATAATCGAATGCTGCCCCTCCCAGCTGCGGATGCGGGCCTCGTAACTGCGCCGGTCGATCAGCGCGCCCACCGGACAGATGACGACGCAGCGATTGCACGATACACAGGTTGATTCCTCCAGGGACTGATTGGCATCGGCGGAGATTTTCGTATGAAAGCCCCGTCCGGCATAGCCCAGGACATTGCGGTCGGGAATGGCGGCGCAGGTGCGCACGCATTTGCCGCAGAGAATGCACTTGGATTCATCCCGCAAAATATACGGGCTGCTGGTATCCGTCCAGCCGGCCAGACCGGTGCCCCGGCGGTCGCCTTCATGCTCCCGGAATCTGACGTCATAACGGTAGGCGTACTCCTGGAGCAGGCAGTCCCCGGCTTTCTCACAGGTGAGGCAGTCATTGGGATGATTGTCCAGATACAGGCGCAGGATACTCCGGCGCGTTTTTACCACGCGCTCGGATTCAGTGTGAACCACCATGCCGCTGCGCACCACGGTGGAACAGCTGGTTTCCAGACCGTGGCGGCCTTCAATTTCAACCAGGCACATCCGGCAGGAACCGTCGATGGCCAGATTTTTGTCATAGCATAACGCGGGAATCTCGATGCCGTTGTCGCGGCAGACTTCTATGAGGAGGGTGCCCTCCTTGGCTTCCACAGCCCGGCCGTTGATTGTTAAATGAACCATAATACCCTCCTTACCTGCGAATGACTGCGCCGACCGGGCAGACTTCCGCACAGGTGCCGCACTTGATGCAGGCCTCCTGATCGATGACATGGAGCTGCTTGACGGTGCCGGAAATGCACGACACCGGACAGTTTCTGGCGCATTTGGTGCAGCCGATGCACTGATCGGTGATGAAATACGTTGTCAGTTCGGTACAGACGCCGGCCGGACATTTCTTATCAACGACGTGCGCGTGATATTCGTCGGCAAAGTTGGCCATGGTTGAGAAGACCGGGTTCGGGGCAGATTCGCCCAGACCGCACAGGGAAGCATGAGCTACCGTTTCGGCCAGTTCGTGCAGGGTTGTGAGATCTTCCTCCACTGCCTTGCCTTCTGTGATCTTCTCCAGAATTTCCAGCATGCGCTTGGTGCCTTCCCGGCAGGGGGTGCACTTGCCGCAGGATTCTTCCACGATGAAGTCCATGTAGAAGCGCGAAACGTCCACCATGCAGGTGTGGTCATCCATAACGATCATGCCGCCGGATCCCATCATGGAACCGATGGAGGTCAGGTTGTCAAAGTCAATGGGCGTATCCAGGTGGGCCGCGGTGATGCAGCCGCCGGACGGTCCGCCGGTCTGAACTGCCTTGAACTGACGGCCATTGGGAATGCCGCCGCCGATTTCATAGATAATCTGACGCAGCGTCGTACCCATAGGCACTTCCACCAGTCCGACGTTGTTGATGTTGCCGCCCAGGGCGAAGACTTTCGTGCCGGGGCTCTTTTCGGTGCCGATGGTTCGGAACCAGTCCGCTCCCTTCAGGATAATCGGCGCAATATTGGCATAAGTTTCGACATTGTTCAGTACCGTGGGCTTCAGCCACAGTCCGGCCTGAGCCATCCGGGGCGGCTTGACCCGGGGCATGCCGCGGTGTCCCTCAATGGACTGAACCAGAGCAGTGCCCTCGCCGCAGACAAAAGCGCCGGCGCCCAGACGCAGTTCCAGTTCAAAATTAAATCCGGTCCCGAAAATGTTCTGCCCCAGAAGACCGTAGGCTTTGGCATTGGCAATGGCTTCATTGAGCCGGTGCACCGCGCCCGGATATTCAGCCCGGACATAGATGTATCCCTGATCCGCGCCAACGGCATAGCCGTTGATGATCATGGCCTCAATGACGGAATGAGGATCCCCTTCCAGCACGGACCGGTCCATGAATGCGCCTGGGTCTCCCTCATCCGCGTTGCAGACGACGTATTTCTGATCCCCGACCGCTTCCCGGGTGTACTGCCATTTGAGTCCCGTGGGGAAACCGGCTCCGCCGCGTCCCCGCAGCCCGGACTTCTTGACTTCTTCAATAACTTCCTCGGGCGTCATGGCTGTCAGCACTTTGTGCAGCGCCTGATAGCCGTCCATGGCGATGTATTCGTCCAATGACTCCGGATTGATGAGTCCGGTATTGCGCAGGACGATCTTTTTCTGATACTTGTAAAACGGTGCTTCGTGCAGCGGCAGGAACTTGTCTTCCAGGATATTGGCCGGGTAGATCAGGTCCTTCACCGGTGCGTCGCCGATCAGGTGTTCCTCAAAAATCCGCTGAGCGTCCTCCGGCTTGATTCGGGAATAGAATGTCCCTTCCGGATAAACCACCAGAATAGGTCCGGCAGCACAGAATCCGAAGCAGCCGGTCCGTTTGATGCTGATCTCGTGTTCGAGTCCGCGCTCTCTGACCAGATCCTGGAGCCGCTCCATGACCTTGTCTCCTTTGTTGGAAGAGCAGCCGGTGTCACGGCAGACCATAACTTCATACTTATAGCCGCCGGGAGTCCGCTTGCCCAGGCGGGCAGACATCGCTTCCAGCGTTCTGGCCTGAATCTGATTCAACTGTTCAATTGTCATCATGGCTATTTCCCCTCCCCGGCCAGAAACGCTTCCGCTTCCAGTTTGGCTTGCTCATCGTATTTCAGATGCTTGAGCAGTTCAATCACATCTTTGGGCAGCAGACGGCCGTGCACTTCATGTCCCACCGTCATCACCGGGGCCATGCTGCAGGCACCCAGACAGCGTGTTGTGGATACTGACACCCGTCCGTCCTCGCTGGTATGCCCGGCCTTGACACCAGTCACCATCTGAATCTCTTCCAGCACTTTTACTGCGCCTTTGACATAGCAGGCAGTTCCCATGCAGACCGAGATCTGGGTCTTGCCTTTCGGGATTTCGGTAAAGCGGGAATAGAACGTAATAACCCCGTAAACTTCAGCCATCGGGATCTTCAGTTCCGTGGAAATCAGCTCCTGGATTTCCGGCGGAATAAATCCATACGTATCCTGGGCATGATGCAGAGCCTGCATCAGCTGACCGGCCTTCCCCTTGAGCGGTGCCAGAAAGTCTTTAAAGTCACGGAGCTCCTGAGCCCGTTCCTGCGGATCAAAGTATTTTGACATCTTGTTCCCCCTTGCAATGTCTTAATGAATTTTCCTTGTTTGTTAAGAAATTAATAAATAATTGGAGTTAACCCCATACAATCTATTATACCCTTGAAAAACTGATTGCACAAAACCAATTAATTGTTAATTTGGTAACAATTAATTGGGAGGATGTGTCATTTCAGCACCTGAGCCATCAAAACGATTTCATCTCCAATATGGATCAGGCCTTCCTTAAGCACTTTTAAATAAAGCACCCGGCCATTCAGCCGGCACTTCGCCGGATGCAACGAGCAGCCAGGATAACAGTGCTTTCTTCTGGCCTCCACCCGAAACTGAACTTCGCCGCAGGCAGCCAGGCTTTCAGATGGCAGCAGCACCAGCTCATCTACAATCAGATCTGCCCGGAATTTGCTCGTGCACAATCCGGGCGGATCAGTCGATTTACAGAATCGAACGACGGCCTCATCCGTCAGACTCACCTGACCGTCCCGCAGTCCATCCGCCGACAGGAATAATTCCTTAAGTTCCGTTTCATCCGATGCGGCAGATCCTGAAGCAATTCTAGTTATCTTCATCAGATGCCAGACGAATCGCATCTCCCGGGCGGATCGTGCCGCCCCGGATCAGCCGGGTGAATATGCCTTCCCGCGGCATGACGCAGTCCCCCACCAGCTGACGGATGGCACAGCCAGTGTGGCATTCCTTGCCGATCTGGGTTACTTCCTGAATCGTTTCACCGATGGCCAACCGCGTGCCCACCGGCAGCTCATGCAGAATGATGCCCTGAGTCGTCAGGTTTTCCGCAAAAGACCCGATGGCCAGTTCGCCGGCCCCCTTCCGGCTCATTGCTCCATAAGACTCGATGGCCAGCAGCGAGACCATCCGGTGCCAGGCTCCCGCATGGGCATCACCCTTGAGCCCAAGATCCACCACGAACTCACCCTGCTCTACCGGGATTTTGACAACTCCCTTGGTTTCGCTGATATTGACACTGATTACTTTTGCGTCCGGAGCAATCAGTTCCGAAACATCACGCTTCTTGCCCAGCGCAATGAAGCGGTCTGGTTCCTGTCCCTCAGTCAAAGAATTCTTTTCATGCTTATCCATTCTATTTTCTCCCATTGTTTCTCATTTCCTTTGATAATTCTCAAGCGTCCCGTCGGTTGAAGCTGCTATTCTGCTGAGTTATCGTTCAGAAGCTGCTGCTTAGTTATCATGTTTTTTCAGCTTCTTCTTGGAGGAATTTTACATTATCACGCGATTCAGAATCGCATGCAGCATTCAAACTATTAAAATCGGATGTTATGGTTTCAAATTCTCTTTGGTGTCACGATGAATTGATCTGCAGCTCAGAACCGTTTGTCTGGGCTTATTTCTCCTCGTTCCGGGAGTTCAGCAACCTGTCGATTCCGTGCCCTCGATCATTATGTTTCGGTGTCGGCACGGTCGGGTGTTTTATCGTCTCGCTCAAAGGTGCCGGATTTGCCTCCGGTTTTGCGCAGCAGGCAGATGTCCTGGATTTCCATGGTCTTGTCGATGGCCTTGCACATGTCATAGATCGTGAGCAGTGCCGCGGATACGGCGGTCAGAGCTTCCATTTCCGCTCCGGTGGGGCCCTGGGTATGGATAGTGGCCTGGACGGCAACGCCGGTTGAGGTGATGTCAAAGGACAGATCCACGCCGCGCAGGAGAATGTTGTGGCACAGGGGAATCAGATCGGGTGTCTTCTTGGCTGCCATAATTCCGGCGATCTGGGCGATGCCCAGGACATCGCCTTTGGCCAGGGAACCTTCGCGGATCCGGGCAATGGTTTCAGGCTGGAGAGTGATGCGGCCGCTGGCGATCGCTTCCCGGTGCGTATCGGCCTTGTCCGCCAGATTCACCATTCGGCCGCGGCCGTCTTCGTTCAGATGAGTGAATTCCATGATTATCCTCCGATTTCGTTCATGTTGGTTCCGGCATCGCTTTTCAGATCAAGGTGATGGGACTGGGGCTTTTGATCAACCAGACGCAGGATTTCCTGTTTCAGCTGGTCGGGGTCATGCAGGAAGCTCTTCAGATTGCCTACTTCCCCGGCATGCAGACACAGTCTGAGCCGGCCGGAAGCCGATACCCGGATCCGGTTGCAGTCCGAGCAGAAATTGCAGCTGACCGGATTGATGAAGCCGACTATGCCGGGGTAGCCCGGCTTTTGGAAGCGGCGGGCCACCGAGTGGTCATAGGACTGCAATTCGATGAAATCCGGATAGCGCTCGATGATTTCACTCACGGGCATGAACTGGGCCTGTTTGCCCTCGGCCTGGCCGATGGGCATCAGTTCGATGAACCGCACATGGATGGCGGGATTTCGGGTGAGCTCAATGAAATCATCCGCTTCTACATCGTTGAAGCCCCGCATCAGGACCACATTCAGCTTCACCGGGGTGAGCCCCTCTGCCAGAGCCGCTTCGATGCCGGCCAGGGCATCGCTGAGTTCTCCGCCCCGGGTGATTTCCCGATACTTGGCCGCGTCCAGCGTGTCCAGGCTGATGTTGACCCGGTCAAGCCCGGCTTCTTTGTATTCTTTCGCTTTGTCCCGGAGCAGAATGCCGTTGGTAGTCAGCACCACCTGCTCGGCACCCATGACCTTCAGTTCCCGGATTATTTCCGAAAGGTCTCCCCGCAGCGTCGGTTCCCCGCCGGTGAGTCGGACCTTGGTCACGCCCAGCTCAAGAAAGGCCCGGGCCAGTGTCAGAATCTCCTGCTTCGTCATGATCTCATCCGGCCGGATCATGGGAATGCCCTTTTCCGGCATGCAGTAGGTGCAGCGGAGATTGCACCGGTCCGTGACGGACAGGCGAAGGTAGTTCAGTTTTCGGTCATATCGATCTTTCAACATCGTCTGCCTCCAAAATCATGCCCAGATCATCCGTCAGGTAACCACCCCGCTCCTCCAGTTCCTGCCGGAAGCTGTCAGAGCGCAGATAGCCCAGGAAGGCTTGAATCCGTTCATCCTCAAGATTGTCCCGGGCAACCAGGAAATCATAATGTTCCTGCCCCAGCGGAATGAAGTCCAGGTTCAGCGCCAGCGCTGCCGAAAGAACCCCGGCACCGGCTGTGGCATTGCCCTGGGCAACGGCGGCCGCAACCGTGGTATGCGTCGTCGCCTCCCGCTCGTACCCCTGGATCTGCTCCGGATTGATTGCCTCCTGCCGCAGCAGGTGATCCACGAAAATCCGGGTACCCGAACCGCGCTGGCGGTTCATGAAGAGAACGTCGGGACGCGTCAGGTCATGGATCGAATGAATGCCGTCCGGATTGCCTTTTTTCACCATAAGACCCTGAATTCGGCCGGGACCGCGCAGCAGGACATGGGTATTACCCGGGAAGTATTTTTTGAGTAAATGCAGATTGTAGGAACCATCTGTCTCATCCAGTACATGAACCGGAGCCAGCAGAGCTTCCTGATTGCGCATGGCCAGGACGCCGCCCATGGATCCCACATGCGTGGAGTTAATGGGCATGCGGTCCCCCAGCAGGTCAATGCAGATATCATGGGAACCGGTGATGGTCAGCCGCTCATGTACCTCGTCCAACGTCCGCAGGAGCCGGACCCGGATGGTTTCGCCGCGGGACAGACCTTCGTCCTGCTGTTCGATGATGCCGATGCCGTCGCTGCGCACCAGGCTCATGGAGACACCTGCGCCACTTCGCGAGGGTGTGGCCCGGTAAATGCCGTCTTCGTAGTGGAGACTGACCCGTATATATTCCTTGTTTTTCAGGGACGAATGCACATCCGCTGTCAGAATGGCTTCGACGAAGGTATCTTTCACCGGCCGGGCCGTCAGACGGGCCAGTACCGGGGCAGCGAATTCCTGGAAGCTGATGTAGCTTGATACCGGATACCCCGGAATTCCGATGACCGGCGTTGTTCCAACCTTTCCTAGAATCGACGGTTTACCCGGTTTTATAGCAATGCCATGGACGATGACTTCTCCCAGTTCCGCCACCGCCCGGGCTGTAAAGTCCTTTGTTCCGGCGGATGAGCCGGCTCCGACCAGAACCAGGCCCGACCCGACAGCCGCCTGGGCAATGGCTGATTTAATCCGGTCATATTCATCCGGGATCGGATCCCAGCGCCGGACCACACCGCCGGCTTCTTCCACCAGCCCTTTCAGCATCCAGGAATTGGAATCGGGGATATGTCCTTTGGTGACTTCTTCCGGAGTTTCCACCAGCTCCGTACCGGTGGGCAGGATAGAAACCACGGGACGCCGGATGACCTCCAGCTCGGAAATGCCCCCCGCAATAAGGGATCCCAGATCAAAGGGCCGGATGACATGCGCCCGGGGCAGGATCATTTCCGTCGCGACAATGTCCTCGCCGATGGGCCGAACGTGCTGCCAGGTAATGGCCGGCTGATAAATCAGAAGATCCTGACCGTCCTGGATCAGATCTTCCTTCATGATCACGGCATCAAAGGGGTCTTCCACCGGATTGCCGGTATTGACGAACACAAAGTTGTCCCCTTCCACCAACCGCACCGGTGCCTGCGGGCGGGCGCTGCGGGTCACTTTGGAGACCACCGCGGCCCCGTCCATGGCGGCACAGTTAAAGGCCGGCGAGGACAGAACGGCCTGCACCGCTTTGGCTGTCACTCGGCCCAGACTCTCGGTAACCGGCACCTGTTCCGTCGCCGGCTGCAGCTCCAGAGCACCCAGATAAGCCGATCTGGCCTCTTCCTCCCGGGTATTTCCGATATATCGCTTTTCATTCATCATAATAAAATCACATCCACTACAGTGCCCGCGTCCAGGCCTTCCGCTTCCTCTGGGATCAGGGTGAACCCCTGAGCCTGAGTCAGCTGGCTGACCAGTGCGGAATTGGAATAATACGGCTGACAGAATAATTCCCCATCCTGTTCGGATAAGGTCAGGAACTGACAAGTGAGGCGTCCCGGCTGTGAGGGAAAATTCACCCGGGTCCGGGCTTTCACCATGACTCGGGGAACCTGGCTGCGGGTCTGTTCCCTGAAAAAGTCGGTTACCAGGGTTTTAAACAGCATCATGGCAGAAACCGGATGCCCCGGCAGTCCGATGACTGCTTTGCCCTGGATCGAAGCGCCGATGGTGGGCTTGCCCGGCTTGATCCGGATGCCGTGGAACAGGATGTCTCCCCCCAGATCGAGGATGGCCTGTTTGGTGTAGTCGCGTTCTCCGGCGGAGCTGCCGCCGGACAGAAGCACCAGATCTGCCTGATCCAGGCCCTGGCGAATAGCGCTGCGGATTTCTTCCAGATCATCCCGCACCAGGGTTGTTCCCACGGGATTCAGTCCGGTTTCCCGGCACAGGGCCGCCAGACTGTGGGAGTTAATATCCCGGATCTTGCCATCGGTCAGTTCCTCCTGGGGGGAGGCAAACTCATCACCGGTGGAAATAATGATCACATTCGGCCGCTTCAGGACTGGCACCTGCAGCTGGTTCAAACTGGCCAGGGCCGCGATGTCCTGGCTCTTGAGGCAATGGCCCTTTGGCAGAACCAGCTGACCCTGGGCCACATCTTCTCCTTGGAGAACCAGATTGCTGCCAGGCGGAACACTTTTCTGAATCAGAACCAGGTCATCCAGCACCCTGGTATCCTCGATCATGACCATGGCGTCGGCCCCCTGGGGGACCATGCCGCCAGTGGGCACATACAGAGTTGCCTCCGGGGTGACCTGGGTCGTGGTCATTGTGCCGATGGGGATGCTGCCCAGTGATTTCAGCACCACCGGAATGGACTCCGAAGCGCCCTGGGTGGTCAGCGAGACGACGGCATAGCCATCCACCGTTGACCGGTTATAGTACGGGATATCCTCTGAAGCCAGCAAATCGGCAAACAGGCACCGCCCCAGGGAATCTTCCAGTTTGACCATTTCGTTCTCGCGGGGGAGCGTGCAGTGCTGATTCAGGAGATTCACTGCCTGATCCAGACTGACGGTTTTTAAGAATTTCATGTTCGCAGCTTGCCTCCTTCCAGGTAGTGCAGTTTCATCATCGGATGCTCCAGTTCACGGTGCGAAATCATCAGAATCGTTGTGTCGTATTGTTTCTGATGTTCCAGAATAAGGGCCAGGGATCGCTCGCGCGAGGCGGCATCCATGGCTGAGAACGGTTCGTCCAGCAGGAGAACCGGTGTTTTCATGGCCAGACCCCGGATCAGGGATATTTTCTGTGCTTCGCCCAGACTGCAGTTGGTAGCTTTTTGCTGGAGCAGAGGATCCAGGGGCAGGTAATCCAGATAAAATGCCAGGTCCTGCCGGATGGCTGCTTCAGTCGTCCCCTTCAGGCGCAGCGGATAGGCCAGATTGTCCCAGACTGAGCGATGCAGCATGACGGGCTGCTGAAAGACGCATGTCACCGTGCGGCCATCGGCCGGGATGGCGCGAAGATCGGTGCGGCCCACTGTGACCCGGCCGGAGTACTCCTCATCCAGGAGACAGAGAATCTCAAACAGCGTGCTCTTTCCGGCGCCGTTGGCGCCGCAGATCTGATGAATCGCTCCTCCTTCAAAAACATGATGCGGAACGTCCAGAATCCGGCGCTGGCCGTAGCTTTTTTGCAGATCATCGATCGTTATTTCCATTGGCTTTCTCCCTGAATCAGCAGAACCACCAGATTGATGGCCAGCGTCATGACGAACAGAATGATGCCCAGCGCGATGGACAGGCTCTGATGGCCCATGGACGTATACATGGAAATGGCAGTGGTCATCACCCGGGTACTGTGCCGGATGTTTCCTCCGACGATCATGACGGTTCCCACTTCGGCAATGGCCCGGGAAAAAGCGGTCATGACCGTAGCGGTCATTTCCGGGGTCAGTTCCCGGATCAGCAGACGGATGATCTGCCCATTGTTCGCTCCGCTGGTTTTCGCCAGCCGCAGGATCGAGCGTCCCTCCCGCCGGATAATGGTCATGGTCAGTGCGCAGACCACCGGCAGAATCAGAAAGAACTGGGCAATCACCATGGCCTGGGGCGTATACATCAGCCCCAGAGCTCCCAGCGGTCCGTTGCCGGATATGACCAGCACCACCAGCAGTCCGACAATGACCGAGGGCACTCCCATCAGGATATAGGACAGGCGGGTGGTCCATTCCCGCAGCCACCCGCCCCGTAAATAAATTAACAATGTAAGGGGGATCATCAAAGCGGCAGCCAGAAGGGTCGCCGCTCCGGAAACCGCCAAAGAGAGACCGGCAATGCCGGCTATTTCAGGATTCCAGTGGAGAATCAGTTCAAATGCCTCTTGAATTCCGTCCCAGATTGATGTCATTGTTTTCCTACTCTCCTTGCGGTGTTCCTGGGTTTCTCTTCCCTTGGCCCTCTTCGAAGAGCTGCCATGAATGATCCTGTCCCGGATGATATTGAGATCCACTCACTGAGTGACTCAGGGAGCATGCGGTCGTTTGCTTCGTGTATTGGCTGCTGCTCAGCATTTTCTTCTGTCAGCGGTTCCGGGTTGATGTTGCGGCTGAGTATCTCTTTCGCCCGTTCCAGAGAGGATTGCCATGCAAGGTGAAAATCTTATTTGAAGGTTCCCGGGAAGAATAACTGCTGTCCATACTGGGTCTTGCCGTATTCCTTGATCAGCGCCGTGGCCTCGTCCGACAGGATCCATTCGATGAAGACTTTGGCGCCTTCCGGATTTTTCACGGTGACTTTGTCCTTATTAAGCTCAATGATGCCGTACTGATTAACCAGCTCCTTGGATGGCTCAGAAACCTCCTCCAGCTTGGTGGTGTCCTTGGTCGCCAGGAAGGTGGAGCGGTCGGTAATGGTCAGCCCCTTCTTTTCGGCTGCCATGTTCAAAGTTTCAGCCATGCCCTGGCCAATCGAGAAGTACCAGTCGGAGCTTCCTTCCGGCAGAGTCACACCGGCGGCCTTCCAGGTTTTCTTTTCAAAGCTGTGAGTGCCGGATTCATCTCCGCGGGAGATAAACGGAAGTTTTTTCTCAGAAATGACTTTCAGCAGATTGACGATGTTCTTTTCCGTTCCAACGGACGCCTTGACCTCAGCCGCTCCTACCAGTAGGAAGTCATTGTACATCAGATCGTAGCGCTTAATGCCGTAGCCGTCTTTGACAAACTGTTCTTCCTTGGTTTTATCATGAACCATCAGGACATCGGCATTGCCTGCCTTGGCAGCGTCAATGGCCGCTCCGGTACCCAGAGCCACGACTTTGACTTCGATACCCTTGGCCTTTTTGAATTCGGGCAGCAAATAATCCAGAAGACCGGAATCGCGGGTGGAAGTCGTTGTTGCCAGAATGATTTCCCCTTCCGCTTTGGCTGGTGTTGTGGTTCCGGCAGCGGATGAGCCAGCGGTAGTCGACGGGGCAGTAGCCTGGCAGGAAGCCAGAAGCATTCCGGTGAGCAGCAGAGTCGTGATCTTGATGTGTTTCATAATATCCTCCGATGGGTTAATAATGGCTGAGTGGGCGTCAGAGCGCCCAACCAATTGCATTAATTATACCTCATTCTGCATAATATTGACAGGTTAATAAAATAACAAGGGATATCAGATGATTTTCGATCTATGTCGAAGGGTTTCCTGGTGAGATCGTTCCCGATCCCGGATCCAGCCGGTGGCCCCTGTTCAGGTGATAGACATTGAGACGATCCCCGCGGATAAATCCCATCATGGTCAGATTATGCTCCTTCGCCAGACGAATCGAACGGTCGGTGGGAGCAGACCGGGAAAGCAATGCAGTAACCGGTGTTTTCAGTACTTTCATGGTCATTTCGGAAGCCATTCGGCCGGACAGAAGAATCAGGCAGGACGACAGGTCGCGGCCGTCCCGCAGAGCCTGACCGATCAGCTTGTCCAATGCATTGTGTCGGCCGATGTCCTCCTGAAAAGCTACCATCGCATCGTGCTGGATCAAGGCACAGGCATGGCTGCCGCCGGTCCGGGCAAACAAGGCCGAAGTATCCTGAAACGCCGCCGAGATCCGGGTAATGTGTTCAAGATTCAGCACCAGTTCGGCATCGGGCCGGGTCAGGCTTCCGGCAAAAGGCAGATCCGGGCGGGCAGTGCCGGATGTGGTGATGATCGGCTGGTTTGCCCGCTCTCGGGGAGCGGTTTCCCGGAGCTGAACTTCAAGTTGCAGATGAATCCCCAGGTCGTCCGCCCGCCGGATGTTGATCTGAGCAATCTGAGAAGCAGACTGAATCAGGCCCTGGGCATACAGATTGCCCGTGATCAGCTCCTCCAGGCAGCAGGGGGTCGCATACATGGTCTGAAGGTACTCTCCATTCAGGGAGACCGTCAGTTCCGCCTCCGTAATGACTTCATCCTCCAATTCGGCCCGGGCTGACCCTTTGCAGCGTATGATCGGGACAGACTGAATCGGCGGAGCGATGGCTTCGGAGAGCTGACTCAGCTGCAGGGCCAGCGGCTCGCTCTGTTCATGGTATTGCCGCAGCTCCCGCTTGTCGTTGATGTTAAAAAAGATGTCCTTCTCCCCCGGTTTGGAAGCATATTCCAGATCAAGGAACTGATGGCTGTCGATGAAACGGCGCAGTGAGCGCCGGGAGCTTTGGATGGACTGTTCCAGTTCCGGCAGCAGGTGGCGTCCGTAAAAGGCGCAGAAAGGCTCCGGTTCACCCGTCACCCGGTTGCGGTTGATCAGCCCGTCGGCACCGCTGGCCTGTGCCATAATAGCTTTCATGCGCCGGATATAGTCCGGATCAATGACCGGCATGTCACAGGCCAGTACCAGGGCATACGCTGATTCCGACGCTTCCAGGCCGGCATGTATGCCTGCCAGCGGACCGGCATCCCGGTACCGATCCGATACGATGGTCGTCCGCTCAATCAGCGGGACGGCCTCCAGTTCAGCCGGTTCATTGGAGACAACAATGACCTGAGGGAACAGCTCCAGTAAAATCGACAGATTCTTTTCCAGCAGGAACTGATCGTTCAGTTTCAGCAGCTGCTTGTCGAAGCCCATTCGCAAACTTCTGCCCCCGGCCAGAATAATGGCAGTATTAGTTGTGCTCATGGTGTTCATGGTGTTCATGGTGTTCATGGTGCACATGGTGTTCGTCGTCCTCATGATGGTCATGCGGATCAGGGACTGCGCATTCTCCATCCCGCCCGGTTAAAATATCCAGCCCGTGGCGGAGCTGATCAATGACGCTTTCTAAATTTTCCCGGCAGGCTTTGGGCGAACCCGGCAGATTGATAATCAGGGTACTGTTGCGTAAAACAGACACCGCCCGGGAGAGCATGGCCCGTCGGGTGACTTTCATGCTGTCATAGCGCATGGCTTCGCTGATTCCCGGAACGTCCCGGGTCATCACTGATCGGGTCGCTTCCGGAGTGACATCCCTCAGCGAGAAACCGGTTCCGCCTGTTGTGAGGATCAGATCCAGACCCTGTTCATCCGCCATCTGTATCAGCTCGGACCGAATCTGGTCATACTCATCCGGGATCAGTCGGTAGGCCGCTACTTCGTAATTGTTCTTCTCCAGAATTTCCCGTATGACCTTCACGGAAAGATCTTCCCGTTCCCCGCGGGATCCTTTGTCGCTCATGGTTAATATGCCTGCTCGATACATGATTTATTCCTCCAATGCTGACTGATCATTATTTAATAGAATTTGCCTGGCTGCCATCTGTTCCCGAATGCTTCCTCGCCGGGCTTCCGCCGGGTACGATTCTGCGATCGATGATGGAAACAATATGAGTCCAATGATTTTATTGTACACGAAATCCCTATTCGGTTGTATCCTTCCGAATAATCGTTGAACCCCCGGCAATTTCCGATCTGATAGGAAGCCCTGACAATTTCCTATCAGAGGAGGAAGCCCTGGATGAACGAGATCCAGAGAAACCCCTGTCAATGGGCAGTTTGTCCTCAGGGCAGATCCGAACCATCCGGATATTCCACCGATTTTTGTATCCTCTCTCGCCAAATCTGTATTCTGTCCGGGCGTCAGAGGTGAAACGTCCATGCTATAGTGTTAATTGGCATTCCGGTGAAATGACTGAATTACTTGAGGTCTGCCAGAATTCTTCGGCTCTACGGGCTTTTGAAGAAAGCTGAGCAGAACGACAACCTCAAACAGGAAAGGGTAATATATATGTCCATCGATAAACCAGGTTCCGCCTCCGGGCTGACCAAATCCCAAATGATCCTGCAGGGTCCAATGTATCAGGTAATCTGGATGATCTCCCTGCCGCTGATTCTCAATAATTTAATTATGACATTCTATAACATGGCTGACGCGGTATTTGTCGGGCAGCTCGGCACGACCGAATTTGCCGCGGTGTCCTTTGTCAATCCGGTCATGTTTCTGTTTCGATCCATCGGCCTGGGAATTCAGATCGCCGGCACCTCGATTCTGTCACAGCTGATTGGACGGGACCGCATTCAGGAAGCGAAAGAGTATGCCTGGCATGTAATTCTGTTTACCGTCGGCATGGGTCTGCTTCTTGGGCTGACCGGCTATCTGACCTCCCCCTGGATTATTTCCTTCATGGGCGGGACCGGCCGCTTCGGTGAACTGTCACTGGTATATCTTCGGTATATTTTTCTGGGTGTACCGCCTCAGATCGTCTTCATGGGCTTTATGGCCATCATGAATGCGCAGGGCAATACCAAATCCACCACTCTGGTCAACTCGGCAGCAGCCCTGGCCAATGTCGTAATGGATCCGTTCTTCATTTTCAGCCGGATTCCGGTACTTGGTCTGCCCGGACTGGGCCTGGGTGTGGCAGGAGCCGCCCTGGCTACTTCTCTGGCTCATGTCTTCCTCATGATCCTTGGCTTTTACGTCATGCGCCGAACTTCCGTAACCCTTCCGATTGCCTTTCGCCATGTTTTCTTTGATCCCAAAAAGCTTAAAAAAATAGTAACGGTCGGTCTGCCCAGTGCGGCCGGACATTCCGGATCTGCCTTCGGCTTTATTCTGATGAACACCTTCATCGCCAAGTACGGTACCTCCCTGATGGCCGCTTTCAGCCTGATCAACCGGATGAATGACATGATCATGATGCCGGCCATGGGCATCGGCTCCGGACTGACATCCATCGTCGGTCAGAATATGGGCGCCGGCAATGAAGAACGCATTCGCGAAGGCTTCATCAAAGCCATTCGTCTGTCCATGGCCATCAGTGTCGTCGGATCGATCCTCATCTTCCTGTTCCGCTATCAGCTCGTCTACTTTTTCACGCCCACTGCTGAGGCGCTGATGGTAGCCCATAGTATGGAATACTTGCTGTACATTCTTCCCACCATCCCGCTGATGGGACTGTTCTCGATTTTCCAGGGACTGTTCCAGGGCTCAGGGCATACCAACCATTCCATGTTCATGGCCATTGGCCGGCTCTGGCTCATTCGCATACCTGCCATCCTGCTGCTGGATCATTTTACCGGGCTTGGCCAGCGCGGCATCTGGATCGCTATGAATCTGTCGAACATCGCAGTCATTGTCTATGGCTTCTGGGTCTACCGGAGCAACCGCTGGACCCGGCAGCTGGTATAACATGATCTCCCGCATAAGTTCTTGGAATCCACTGCAGCCGCAGTGGATTCTGCGCGTTCTCAGGAAAGAAATAAAAAAATCCAGTCATATTTACCTGAGCGTTAATAGATAATGATTTAACAATCGGAATTCATAATTTAACTGCCCCTCGTTATCACCCTTACAATCGCGACGGATTGCGTCCTTCCTTATGTGAAAATAAAATGTTGCAGTGGAGGACAATGTTTCTTATAATCAATTTAGAGTGGGGAAATATTGACAAATCCGCCAATGAAATGCCCACCTTTACTAAAGATTTATCAATGTCAGCAAGGAGAACTAATGATGTATATTCCTTCTCTTATCAGCTTTTTGATTTTTGTTGTAATCAGCATTTTTCTGGTACTGTCCTCTTTATTCAACGCCTTAGCGGTAGGATCCTACCTCTTCGCCGCGGTCCTTCTGGTGGTTTTAATCGGACTGATCTCCGGGCATCACCGGGAATACCAGCTGATCCTCGAAGAAGACAAGGAGCGCCTGAAAAAAGCTTCCTTTCAGCTGTTTGACCTCTTTGTCATTCTGTCCACACTGGGAGGTACACTGCTCACCTTTTTCCTGAACAACCATCTTCAGCTCGGCGGCGTCGTGGCTTCGGCCATGGTCGGACTGCTCGGTCCCCTGCTGGCACCCAAACTGCAGCGCGCTATTTTCTGCGGCTCCTTTGCCGGAATGGCCACATCCATGATTTTCACCAACATCTGGTGGGTTGGTCTGGCTGGATTCCTGTCCGGATTGCTGCTGGCCGCTTCGCGTGAGATCTATGATGGATTTGGTGGAAAACTAGGTGCAGCCGGATTCTTCGGAACCATCACGACCGCCCTCCTATCGGACCGGTTTATCTACAACAATCAGCTGGGCGACCTCAATCGCGATTACAATCTGGTATTCTACTTCATTCTGGGCGCCGTTTTCACCTACCACGTCAATAAGATTAACCGGACCGGAACTATTCTGGCTTCCTCCGGCGTTGGATTGATTGCCGGTCTGGTATTGCCCAGACTCTACGGTCCCGTGGGCGCCAGCTATGCAGTCGCTGCCTTTTGCGGATCCTTTGTCGGCATGACGATCCTGGATCGTCTCTCCAATGAGTTTTATCTATATGTGGCATCTCTGTTTGGCGGTGTAATCTTCCTCTATACCCAGATCAACTTTGTCGGTCTGGGCGGAAAACTTGGAACCACTGCCTTCGCTTCCGTTGTTGCCTGGTGGGGACTGCTCTTCCTGTATGATCAGGCCATCGATCCTGGCACAAGCGCCCGGCGCAGACGTCAGAAAAATAAATCACTGAATCCTTCTGCCTGATGGATCTCCTGAATCAGGCCCCTTCCAGGGCGATCACGCGATTTTTACAATCAAATTAGGAATCTGAAATAAGAACAGACCTGAATCACCGATTCAGGTCTGTTCTTATTTTCTTTTGCCCCCTGTAACCGGTACCCTGTAACCGGTAATTCCGGTTAAGGCCATGGATTGAACTATTCGATGAGCACTGCGGTGCCCGAAGCCGTAACCATAAGCATGCCGTTGTTTGCTCCCAGAACCTCATAATCAATGTCTACTCCGACGACCGCATTGGCTCCCAGATCCCTGGCCCGCTCTTCCATTTCGCGAAGAGCATTCACGCGGGCATCAATCAATTCCTGTTCATAGGAACTGGAGCGTCCTCCGAAAATATTAGTCAGACCCGCGGCAAAGTCTTTGACAAAATTTACCCCGACGATCACTTCACCAAATACAATCTGCTTGTACTCGACGATTTTCTTGCCTTCAATGGAAGGAGTCGTACTGACGATCATTTCATCCATCTCCCTGAATACTTTATTTTTTCTTAACGCGTCAGGCCATTTCTGTGCCTTCACCTGATTTCATTGTAAGTCCTAGTTTTTAATAAAATGTGAACTCAAGCCGGCCTTGAGCTTTCGATCCGACCCTATTCAGAATCTGACTGTTTTCCACATGGAAAACGAGTCAGCCTCAAACCGCAGATTTGAGGCTGACTCGCTGATCGGCTTCGACCATGAGCTCCGGCCCATGGAAGCCGATTCTCAGAGTGGATGCTCCGTCAATGGATCCTGATTCAATTTCGTATTGATTCCTATACTCTGATGTCGGTCGCTTCGTCGGTTTCTTCAAACTGTGCCAGAATCGGATCGACTTCCTGCCGGATCATTTCGACCACCTGAGACGGAGCGCGGCCGATGAACTGCGTGGGATCCATGATCTGATCCAGACCGGCCTGATCGAGCCCGAAAGCGGGATCGTTCAGCAGGCGAGTCAGCAGATCGTTGTCCTTGCCTTCTTCCTTGACGACGCGGGCGGCTGCCATAGAATGCTCCCGAATCCGTTCATGAAGTTCCTGCCGGTCTCCGCCCTGCTTGACGGCTGCCATCAGGATATTCTCTGTGGCCATGAAGGGAAGCTCAGACATGATGCGCCGCTGAATCTGCTTCTCGTAGACCACCATACCCTCTGTGATGTTCTGATACAGGCTTAATACGCCATCCAGCGCCAGGAAAGCTTCCGGAACGGATACCCGCTTATTGGCCGAATCATCCAGGGTCCGCTCAAACCACTGGGTGGAGGCCGTGATCGCTGGATTCAGGGAATTAATGATGATATAGCGGGCTAGCGACCCCATGCGTTCTGACCGCATTGGATTGCGTTTGTAGGCCATAGCGGATGATCCGATCTGATTCTTTTCAAAGGGTTCTTCCATTTCTTTCAGATTCTGCAGCAGCCTCAGGTCATTGCTGAACTTATAGGCGCTCTGCGCGACGACTGAGAGTGTATTGAGCAGGATGGAATCCAGTTTCCGGGGGTAGGTCTGTCCGGTCACGGCAAAGGGCTTGAAACCGAATTTTTCGGAAACCTTCTGATCCAGCAGGCGGACTTTTTCCTCGTCTCCGTCAAACAGTGCCATGAAACTGGCCTGAGTTCCCGTTGTGCCTTTCACGCCGCGGAATTTCATGATGGACAGGGCATGCTCAACCTCTTCAAAATCCATGACCAGATCCTGAAGCCAGAGAGAAGCCCGTTTTCCCACGGTTGTCAGTTGGGCCGGCTGGTAATGGGTAAAGCCCAGAGTCGGCAGATCCTTCGTTTCCAAAGCAAAGCGCTTCAGGTTGCGAATGACAGCCACGAGCTTGCGCCGGATCAGCAGCATGGCTTCACGCATGACGATCAGATCCGTGTTGTCTCCAACGTAGCAGCTGGTTGCCCCCAGATGGATGATGCCCCGTGCTTTCTCTGCCTGCAGCCCGAATGCGTGAACATGGCTCATGACATCATGGCGCACTTCCTTTTCACGTGCTTCGGCCGCTTCGTAATTAATATCGTCCAGATGGGCGCGCAAATTTTCCAGCTGTTCCCCAGTGATCGGCAGCCCCAGCTCGGATTCTGCTTCAGCCAGTGCCAGCCAGAGTCTGCGCCATGTTTTAAATTTATATTCCTCGCTGAACAGATAGCTCATCGCATCTCCGGAATATCTCTTCGTCAGGGGACTGTTGTACTGAGTTCGTTTTTCCATGATATCCTCTCCCGCTAAAAAACCCTGTACCAGTTATACAGGGTTTAAAAATTGATTGATTTAGTTATTCTGATCGCAGCAAGCGGTCTATTCTTCCAGATTTTCGATGAGCGAGGCCAGCTCTTCAGCTGCTTTTTCCTCATCTTCACCGCTGGTTACAACCTTGATGATGGATCCTTTTACCACACCAAGTGATAAAACGCCGATCAGGCTTTTCACGTTTGCTTTTTTGCCATTGAATTCAATGCTTACATCTGATTTATAGGTAGATGCCCTTTTCACCAGCAATGTCGCTGGTCTAGCATGTAATCCAGTGGGGTTTTTGACTGTTACTTCTTTTGTAATCACACTTTCACCTCATTCTCACTGGTTAATATAACCTCAGTATACACTAATTGAAAAAAGCATTGCAATGCATTATTCTGCTTTAAGAAATGTTTAATCAAAAGCTTACTTCAAGTGTATTTCCATAAATTTCTGGAATGAATCCGTCACTGAAAAATCGATATTCACATGACTGACTCCGGTCCGATTGGAAATGATGATGGGTGTCGTGATATCAGCATGGTTGGAAACGTAGTCGCGATCCATATAGATCAGCTTATCGCCCAGGGTCACGTGATCGCCAACCCGGACATAGGAGGAGAAACCGCGTCCCCCGAGTTTGTCGGCGTTGATGGCACAGTGAATCAGGATGGTAAGTTCCGGTGTGATCGAGATCCCTACGGTGTTGAAGTTCTCCCCGACCAGGACGACCTCTCCTGAAACAGGAGAGTAAAAAATATCCTCTTCCGGCAGGATGGCGACACCCAGTCCGTCGACGGTTTCGTCCGCCAGGTAATTGTTGACTTCATTCAGTGGGATTAACTCGCCCCGTACAGGCATATAGAGATCCACTTTTCTCGCCATAAATTACTCCTTGTGCAATGCTGCAATGAAATCCCGGACTCTGGTCATTCCCTTCCTGATATTTTCTTTGGACGTTGCATAGGATAAGCGAATAAACCCTTCGATCCCGAAGCCTTCGCCGGGGACAACGGCAACCAGTTGATCTGACAGCAGCTGATCCGAGAAATCCATGGCATTGCTGATGAGTGTTCCCTTATACGTGCGTCCGAACAGTTGATGGACATCCATCATGACATAGAACGCGCCCTCCGGCTTAATGCAGGTTACTTCCGGAATTTCTTCGATGAGGCTGACCAGGAGATCCCGCCGGGCTTCGAACTCATCCTTCATCTCGGCAACAAAGCTCTGATCTCCGGCAATGGCTTCCAGTGAAGCGTACTGTGCAATGGAGCAGGGATTGGAGGTCATGTGGCTCTGAATGGACGACATCTGCTTGACCAGGCCGGTCGGTCCGGCCAGATAGCCAATGCGCCAGCCAGTCATGGCATACGCCTTGCTGACCCCGTTGACGACGATGGTGCGGTCAAAAGCGTCCTGTGACACGGCAGCGATGGATTCATGCTTAATTCCGCCATAGATAAGCTTCTCATAGATTTCATCGCTGATAATGATCAGGTCATGCGCTTTGCATACATCAGCGATGGCCGAAAGTTCTTCCCGGCTGTAGATGGTACCGGACGGATTGTTCGGACTGTTGATGATCAGAATCTTTGACCGCGGAGTGATGTGCTGTTCGATCAGTTCCGGTGTCATTTTATACTGATTGTCCGGAGATCCGTTCAAGTAGACCGGAACACCGCCTGCCAGCTTGACCAGTTCCGGATAGCTGACCCAGTATGGCACGGCCATAAGAACTTCATCGCCATCATCCACCAGCGCCAGCATGGCATTGGCCAGACTCTGCTTAGCTCCGGTTGATACCAGGATCTGAGCGGGCTCATAGACCAGCCCGTTGTCATCACGGAATTTCTTGACGATGGCTTGCTTAAGCTCATTGATGCCCGGAGTCGGAGTGTATTTCGTCTTGCCTTCATACATGGCCTTAATCGCAGCCTGGATGATGTGGTCTGGTGTATTGAAATCCGGTTCTCCCGCGCCAAAGCCGATGACGTCCTTGCCTTCTTGTTTCAACTGGCCGGCTTTCGCCGTGATCTGCAATGTGACGGATGGGGTAATCTGAGATACCCGTTCTGCATATTTCATGTCTTTTTGAACTCTCCTTCGATTTGTCGATCTGTTGATTTAAATATAACACAGTTCCTGACCGATGGGCCGAATCCCCATGAAACAATCAATTTACTCCAATAATTCCCTTGTACCGACATAACATTTTTAAGATCCACGCAATTTTATTGACCATTTATCAATTCCTCCAGAACCCCTTCCATTCGCTGAGCCAGCCCCCCCCAAGACAGACTTGCCAGGTCAGATTCGCCAGCAGACGAGAGTCCTTCTGCCAAAGCCACAATCGAGTGGGCAATGGACTGAACGAACTGTTCTCTGCCTGACTCGGTGGGTTCATCCAGACGCTTCATCGCTGGCCGGTCGATCAGGCTCACCCGATCTGAAAATGGCTCGAGCCATTGGGCGTAGCCCGGCAAATGGGTCACGGCCACCGCCAGTCCGCAGGCCAGCGCTTCGGGAACGACCAGTGGCATCCCCTCATAATAGGAGGGAAGCACAAAGAGGTGACTGGTCCGGTAAATTCGGGCTATTTCCTCCTGCCGGAGCTGCCCTGTCAGAGTCACCGGATAAGTCTGAGACGCGGCACTCGCTTCAATCTGCGCAGTCTCTAACGGATCTGCCCCCGAACCGATCAGGGTGAGTGTCAGCGGATGGTTCGAATGAACGATGGCACAGGCTGCCAAAAGCTCCGGAACCCCCTTGGCCCGGGACAATTTTCCGGTATAAACAATCCGAAGCGGGGACTCAGGCAGATCAGGCAAGCGGCCGATCCGGTTGAAGATTGAATCATTGTAGCCCGATCCCAGAATTCGGATTCGTTCAGGTAAAACGCCCAGTAAATCCGTGATCACCTCAGCCTGCTCCGTGTGAGTGGATATCACCCGATCCAGCAATTGGACCCCTGCCTGGATCTCCGGATGCCAGGAAGCCGTGTTTTCAAATTGACGCAGCTCAGACCCGTGACAGATCCCGATCAGAGGAAGATCGTCACCTGTGGGCTGCCGCCGGATCCAAGCCGCTGTGCGGGCCGTCAGCAAATACAGATGTTCCAGGATCACCGCATCCGGAGCAAACTCTGCCAAAGCTCTGTCGATCTTCCGAAAAAATTCCCGCACCAGAGAATCTGCATCTTCCTCACTCAGCTTGGAATAGAGCGTACTGCGATAAGGCATGACATCACTCATTCCTGGTACTGGGAACGGCAATGACTGTGACTCAAAGAGGACCGGATCCACTAGGGCTGGATGATCCATCTGCGGCAGTTGGACCGTATCCCCCTGATTCAGTCCGCAAATCAGGTACTGGTCATGTCTTTGCCCCAGTGCAGTCATAATTCCAGTCAGATATACCCCGGAACCGGTAGCAAATGGTTTTTGTGTAATAATATGCAAAATACGCATCACATTCCTCCTCATCGCTTCCATTCAGAAGCAGCCGGCATTCGTTCCCTCCGAGTAGACCATCGGTCGGAAATTCCCGGATTATTTGTGACAGACCTAATATTATCTAAATGCCAGGTGAACTGCCCGGGCAGAGTCAAATTATCCTTTATCCCCTGTGCCTGGCAGTATTATGACACAAACTAGAGTAATATTCTTTTTCCACCTGCCGAGCAAAACTTTTCCAACGGTCGGGAAACTATTAATTTCCGTGAACCGATAATATTCAATTTCATTATAACTGAACAGAAGAATCACTGGCTCAAGTTTCTCCCCACTGTCTGCACAAAGAACTGGAATCTAAATGATGGGATATTTAGACTTTTACGGTTTTTTTACTGAGTCTGTCGAAAACAGTTTTATATCATCAAACACTGTCCTGGTATCGGCGCAGGACGAAAAACGAGTGATTATCATAAGAATAACCAATAGTACAATTGCTGCTTTTTTCATGGCAAGTTCCCTTCCTTCATCAGATCAGTATGCGGGGTCCGATTGAACTTAAAAAAATAGGAGGGCAAAATATTAAATCGTCTGTCATCGACCCCATATATGAAATGAAATCATCAATGGCCGTTCTGTTTCCTACATAATGAACACACTTGACTGTCAGTGTGTTCTGCAGACTAAAAAAAGGACACTTTCGTGTCCTTCCCTTAAACTATTTAGCGTAATCGATCGCTCTCGTCTCACGAATGACGTTGATCTTTATCTGGCCCGGGTAATCCAGTTCCTGTTCTACCCGCTTGACGATATCTTTCGCCATCTGTGTTGCGCCCAGATCATCAACGATTTCCGGTTTGACTACGATTCTGATTTCTCTTCCAGCCTGGATTGCATAAGATTTCTCCACGCCTTCGTATGAATTTGCAATTTCTTCTAATTTTTCAAGTCTTCTGATGTAGGTCTCCAGAGTCTCACGTCTGGCGCCTGGTCTGGCGGCAGAAATCGCGTCTGCTGCCTGGACTAAAACGGCTTCCAGGTTTTCCATTTCCAGATCCCCGTGATGTGCACCGATGGCATTCACCACCGCAGGTGGTTCATGGTACTTCTTGGCTAACTCCGCTCCAATCATGGCATGCGATCCTTCGACTTCATGATCTACGGCTTTTCCAATGTCATGGAGCAGTCCGGCCCGTTTTGCAACGGTGGGATCCAATCCAAGCTCAGTTGCCATGAGACCGCACAGCTTGGACACTTCGATGGAGTGTTTCAGCACGTTCTGGCCATAGCTGGTGCGGAACTTGAGGCGTCCGACCAATTTCTGCAGTTCCGGATGAAGGTTATGGATGCCTGTTTCAAAAGCAGCCTGTTCGCCTTCTTCCTTGATTCCATTTTCAACATCCTTCTTGGACTTTTCTACCATTTCTTCGATGCGGGCGGGATGGATTCGTCCGTCCACAATCAGTTTTTCCAGAGCGTTCTTGGCCACTTCTCTCCGAATCGGATCAAAGCTGGACAGAATGACTGCTTCCGGAGTGTCATCAATAATCAGATCGACACCGGTAAGGGTTTCCAGGGTACGAATGTTGCGTCCTTCGCGGCCGATGATCCGGCCTTTCATTTCATCATTGGGAAGCGATACCACATGAACAGTAGTTTCCGATACATGATCGGAAGCACAGCGCTGAATCGACTGCGTGATGATTTCTCGAGCACGCCGATCGCCTTCTTCTCTGGCTCTGGTCTCAATTTCCTTTACGAGGATGGCGGCTTCATGCTTCGCGCTCTGGCTGATTTCATCCAGCAGCACGCGTTTTGCTTCATCCGAGGTGTAGCCGGATACGCGCTCCAGTTCAGTCTTCCTTAACTGGTGCAGATCATCCGCCTGCTTTTCCTTTTCCTGTATGTCGTTGAGCTTGCGATTTAACGTCTCTTCCTTCTTCTCGATGTTATCGATTTTGCGGTCGAGCGTCTCTTCCTTCTGCATGGTACGTTTTTCCAACCGTGCGATCTCAGAACGGCGTTCTTTGATTTCCCGGTCTAATTCGATTCGAAGCCTGTGATTTTCGTCCTTAGCCTCAAGCAAGGCTTCTTTCTTGAGACTTTCTGCTTTTTCTTTCGCGGCTGAGAGTTCAGACTCGATCTTCAAGTCTGTTTCTTTCAGCTTGCTTTCGGTTTCTTTCAGTTTATTTTTAGAAACGATCCCCGAATAGACGACCGCTCCAAGGGCGACAGCCAATAATACGGCAGTAAGGATGACGTCTCCTCCGATGGCCATAATTGGTGTCACGAATATGCCTTCCATTGTGTATCCTCCAACATTGTATTTTGATTACGATGTGGGAAAACCCGCAATATCAGACTGGCAGTGCTAAATTAGTTCTATTCCATTTTACTAGAATGAATGTTTGAAGTCAATAAACACAGGAAAAGCAACAGGACGTCAGAACCCGCATAATCACTGGTTTTTCTTCCGTCCTGTTGCTTTCAATCGGTTATTTTATTTCACAGTCTTCGCTTTGTCAGCTTTTGCCGGCTTTTCTTCAGGACTCATCTCCGAGCCGGAAGTTTCTCCAGGCAAATCACTTCCCTTCAACAAGGGCAGATTATGCTTTTCCCGGATCTTGTTTTCCAAAACCAGCGCCAGCTCAGGATTCTCTCTGAGGTAATTTTTCGCATTCTCACGACCCTGCCCCAGTCTGGTTTCTCCATAATAGAACCAGGCGCCGGATTTACCAACAATATCTTCTTTGACACCGACATCGATGATATTGCCTTCTCTGGAGATCCCGCCATTGTACATGATGTCGAACTCTGCCTGCCGGAATGGAGGGGCAACCTTGTTTTTGGTCACTTTGATCCGGGTCCGGCTGCCCATGAACTCATCTCCGGTTTTAATCGTATCAGTACGACGCACGTCCAGACGAACGGATGCGTAGAATTTAAGTGCCCGGCCACCCGGCGTTACTTCCGGATTTCCAAACATAATGCCGACCTTCTCTCGCAGCTGGTTGATAAACACCACGCAGCAGCGGCTCTTGCTGATGGATGCCGTCAGTTTGCGCAGGGCCTGGGACATGAGTCTGGCCTGCAGGCCGACGTGGGAATCACCCATTTCTCCTTCAATTTCCGCCCGCGGTACCAGGGCAGCGACGGAGTCTACTACCACAATGTCCACGGCGTTGGAACGTACCAGGGCTTCTGTGATTTCCAGGGCTTGTTCACCGGTATCCGGCTGAGATACGATCAGGTCGTCGATATCAACGCCGATTACTTTGGCGTACTGAGGATCCAGGGCATGCTCCACATCAATGAAGGCAGCAATGCCTCCAAGTTTCTGGGCTTCTGCCACCATGTGCAGAGCAACCGTGGTTTTTCCGGAGGATTCCGGACCATAGACTTCAACGATCCGGCCTCTGGGAATGCCGCCGATTCCCAGCGCAATGTCGAGGTCAAGGCATCCGGTGGGGATGGATTCGACGTTCATCTTCGCGTCATCCCCCAGCTTCATGATGGAACCCTTTCCGAATTGTTTTTCTATTTGGCCCATGGCCGCTTCAATTGCTTTCAGCTTATCTGCGTTTACTGGCATAGTAACTCCTCTCATAAGAACGTTTGTTCTATTTCATTATATGGGATTGATCGGACAAAATCAATCAATTGCCAAAGTAATTATGGCGATGTCACGATTTGATTATACACTTTGATGGGACAGAATCAGACGCCTTCCACGTAAGCCTGACGAATCCTTTGAAGGATTTCATCTTCCGGGGCGATCTCTTCCGCCCGTCGAAACAGTTCCAGCGCCTCCTCGGTCTCCCCCAGATGGAACAGACTGATCATCAGGTTGGTCATCGGCTCCAATTCCCTGGTGGCATCGAATACCGCTTTAAAATAATCCCGGGCTGTGCCAAAGTCTTCCATCAGTGCGTAATTCAGGCCCAATTCATTCAGGACGTCAAAATAGCTGGGATCAAGGCTCTGTGCTTCTTCCAGATAGAAAATGGCCTTTTCATGATTGCCCAGCAATCGATAGCAGACGGCAATGGCAAAGATAAGCCGAGGATTGGTCTGTTCCCGGGGATAAAGCTCCAGCAGTGTTTCCAAACTGCCCCGGGGATCCTCCTGGATATTCCGGTAGGCATCTTCCGCCCGGGTGTTTCGCTCCAGTTCTTCAATTCGAAGCAAAACCGCGCTTGTGGCTTCTCCCCCTTTTTCCAGATAGCTTTTCAGGGCGGTCAGAGCCTGTACTTCATTTCCCCGGGCATTTTCCAGCGAACCTCTGATCAGATAACCATTGGTATTTCCATTGACAATGGCCTCTTCGCAGCATTGCAGAACTTCAGTCATCCACGCCGGATCCGCCAGTGCCAGTTCCTCGCCGGTGGAAAGCAGAATATTCTCCGTTTCTTCATCTCCGCTGACTTCATACAATCCTTTCAGGAGAAGATAACTGTCCATGCGTTTCTCCTGCTCGAAAAGCTGAGCGATTTTCTTTTTCAGAATCTGCTCGGTTCCTTGAAAGCCTTTCAGCATTGCCCGATAATCCGCGGCGTACTTAAAATCCGGATCGATCGCCAGCGCAAACGCCATGCCGATGATAAACTCGGCGACCGGCAACTCCTTGGGGACCTCATTATTCGTAATTTTCTGCACTAAGAACTCCGGATTGACCGGAACATACAATTCATCCGTTTCGTTGATCAGCTGTTTCGCTGAAAAAATTTCAGCGGCCTTGTCCCGGTTAAATTCCAGGAATAAAAGCGAATTCAGCCGTTCTTTCTGCTGTTCCATTCTCCACCTCTTTATTAGCCTCGATCCCTGCTGGATCGGAAAATCTCAATCATTGATAAAACTGGACCGCTTGCGGCCCAGTTTTATCATATCACATTTTATCTCTCGCTCTGCCCCTGGGGCAATGACCGCTGACAAGCACTTCGTTCTCCGGGCAGATTGCGCCAGCTGCTTCTCATAGTCGCCCACTGCAACACATAAAACGAAGAGAGGAAAAAGACTAAATCAGGAACCTAACCGGAGTTCAGCTCACTCAAAGATCAGTCAGCTTTAACTGTCAGTCTGGTCTGTCGCACTGCCTCTTTTGTCGGACCGTCCGATTCGGCGGGCCGGCACATCAGTAATCAGGACCCAAAGGATGCCTGAACCAGTTCCTCTACTCGAGCGGTGAAATCAGTCAGCCGTTGCTGGGCATCTTCAAGCGATGTGCCTCGTACGGCGACATAGGCCTTCATTTTCGGCTCGGTACCGGAGGGCCGAATGACAAACCAGGAGTCATCCGCCAGCATGAACTTGATGACATTGGAGGGCGGCAGCGTCAGTTCTCTGACTGTACCGTCTGCCAGCATTTCTTTTGACGTGAGAAAATCCTGTTTGCTCACGACCTGGATTCCGCCCAGCTCTTTCAAATCAAGCGTGCGGAAATAATCAAGAGATGCCCGAATTTCTTCCGAGCCTTCCTTGCCTTTTCTGGTATAGGACATCAGTCCTTCTCGGAAATAACCGAATTCCTCATAGACATCCATGAGAGCATCGTAGAGCGTCATGCCCTTCGATTTGTAATACAAGGCCATTTCGCATACCATCATAGCGGTTACAACGGCATCCTTGTCACGGGTATAGGTTCCCAGCGAATAGCCAAAGGACTCCTCAAATCCAAAAATGAACTGATGGGATTTCGTTTCAAGGAATTCTTCGATTTTTTCTCCGATATACTTAAATCCGGTCAGGACATCCATCACTTCAACCCCATACTTGGCAGCAATGCGCCGGACGCTTTCCGTGGTGACGATGGTCTTGATCACCACTCCGTGGTCGGGCAGCCGGCCTTCTTCGCTCAATGCTTTCAGCATGTAGCTGGTGATCAGCATGCCGGTCTGATTGCCGGACAGGACCCGTGTGTTGCCATCCTTTTCGATAACCACTACGCCAAGCCGGTCCGCATCCGGATCCGTACCGAATATGAGATCCGCATTAATGGTTTCATTCATCTTCAAGGCCAGCTCAAAGACCGCCGGGTTTTCCGGATTCGGATACGGCGCCGTGGGAAAGCGGCCGTTGGGCAGCTCCTGTTCCGGCACGACATGGACCTGGGAGTAGCCCAGCTCAGACAGAATTGTCCGCACCGGGACATTGCCCGAACCATGCAGCGGGGTATAAATAACTTTCAGCTCGCCCGCTCGATCCTGAATTAAATCTTTCTTGATGCACAGCGTTTTGATGGATTCATAATACGCCCGGTCTACTTTTTCACCCACGATTTCGATGCTTTGATCCGCCAGAGCCGTGTCGAAGTCTTTGACCTGAATCTCCCCGTAGGAAGATACTCCTTCAATCTCTGCCAGGATTGCGGCAGCTTCTTCATCTGTGACCTGTCCGCCATAGGAGCTGTAGACCTTATATCCGTTATATTCGGCCGGATTATGCGAAGCCGTGATGACAATTCCTGAATCACAGCCCAGGTATCGGATGGCAAAGGACAGCAGCGGCACAGGCCGCAGCGAATCAAACAAATAAACCTTATGACCCTGATGAGCCAGAATCTGCGCCGAGATCCGGGCAAACTCGGTGGATTTGATCCGGGAATCATACCCAATGACAATCCTGGCCTGACCATTCTGTCTGGTTAAATACCGGGCGAGTCCGAGCGTTGCTTTGCCCACAGTATGTTCATTGATCCGGTTAGTTCCGGCTCCGCGTACGCCACGCAGTCCGGCAGTGCCAAATTCCAGTTCCCGGTAGAACCGGTCCTCGATCTCTTTTTCATCGGTAAGAGTACTGAGTTCTTCCCGATATTCCGATCCGATGGCCTCATCGCTGAGCCAGGATTCATATTTTTTCCGATATTCCATGGATATTCCCCCTGTCAAATCATCGATTGGTTGCTTTTCAATTATCTTTCATTCATTATACCTGTTTTTTATCGAACCGCTCCGAAACCAGCTTCCTTTTAAAGAACTTTTTACACCTGCCGCTGAAAAATCGCTTAAAATTAAATCCATTGAATTCAATGGATTTATCAAGTAGAATAAATACGTTCACCCGCAGAACCTGTGCGGCTCTGGCAATCATCGCTTTCTCCGCCTGGGCGGTCTTAAGCGGTGGTATGGCCAACTATTTATAGATTAAAGGAAGGTGGCGACCAGGTGTATAAGCTCAACCAAGATGAGACACCGCTATTTGATGCTCTAATGGAGTATGTTGCCAGGGATACGATTCCCTTTCACGTCCCGGGGCATAAAAAGGGCCAGGGAATCGATGCTGAATTCAAAAAGTTCATAGGGGAAAACCCGTTCAAAATAGACGTTACGGTATTCAAGCTGGTGGATTCGCTGCATCATCCCACCGGTCCCATTAAAGAAGCTCAGGCTCTGGCTGCTGACGCCTATGGTTCGGATGCGACATTCTTTTCGATCCACGGAACATCCGGTGCCATCCAGGCCATGATTATGTCCGTCGTGGGAGCCGGCGATACCATCATCGTCCCCCGCAATGTACATAAGTCAGTCACTGCCGGCATCATTCTTTCCGGTGCCGTGCCCGTCTACATGCAGCCGGAACTGGATAAAAACCTCGGCATTGCCAATGGCGTTCTGCCCGAAACGGTAGAAGAGACCCTGAAGGAAAATCCTCATGCCAAAGCTGTCCTGATCATCAATCCCACCTATTACGGCGTATCCACGGACCTGAAACGGATCGCTGAGATTGTACACAGCTATGACATTCCGCTGATTGTGGATGAAGCCCACGGACCGCACCTTAAGTTCAATGAGAAGCTGCCCATGAGTGCAATGGAAGCGGGAGCAGATCTTTGCTCCCAGTCCACTCATAAGATCATTGGCGCCATGACTCAGGGATCACTCCTTCATGTCCGAACCAAGTATGTTGACATTGCCCGCGTACAGCAGATCATGAACTTGCTGCAGACCACTTCCCCTTCCTATATCCTGATGGCATCGTTGGATACCTCCCGCCGTCAAATTGCTCTGGAGGGCAAGGAACTGCTGGATCAGGCAATCGAACTGGCCGGTTATGTCCGACAGGAAATCAACAAGATTCCCGGCTTTTACTGTTACGGTGAAGAACTTCTCGGTCAGCCCGGTGTCTATGCCATCGATCCCACCAAAATCTGCATCACCTGCCGTGATCTTGGCATCACCGGCTTTGACCTGGATATGATCCTCTCCAACAAGTATCACATCCAGATGGAACTGTCTGACCTGTATAACGTTCTGGCCGTCGGCTCCTTCGGCGATACCCGGGAGAATATGGATAAACTGCTCGACGCGCTGCGCGAGATCTCCAAAGAATACATAAACGAAAATACCCGCAAGGCAGACTTCCTGGATATCCCGCCCATCCCCAAACAGGTCCTGATTCCCAGAGAAGCGTTCAATGGCAACAAGACCTCGGTTCCGCTCAAGGAATCCGTGGGTGAAGTATCCGGAGAATTCCTGATGGCCTATCCGCCGGGAATTCCAATCCTTTGCCCTGGAGAAGTCATCACAGAAGAAATTGTCAACTACGTCGAAGATCTGAAGAAAACCGGACTCTACGTCCAAGGCACGGAAGATCCCAAGGTGGAAAATATCCTTGTCGTGGTTTAACCAGACGAAGGTGGCCAGCAGGTGATTCCATATTCCATAAGCCTGCACTGGTCTAAAACAATGATCAATAACAGAAGATCTGCCGGATTTCCTTAAAATCCGGCAGATCTTCTGTTCATTTTTACAATGTGTTTGATGTTGCGGCGTGTCGGTTTGTCTGGACGGTGGGCTTGGGGAACGTCTACTTGGTATCCTGGCTGACCAGAGCGCCCAGCAGGATGGAATACAGTTTCGCTTCGGCACTGTCGGCCCGGGAAACGAGCAGAACAGGAACCTTGGCACCCATGATGATTCCGGCATTTACCGCATTGGCAAAGTAGCTCAGGGTTTTGCCCATGATATTGCCGGCCTCGATGGTCGGTACCAAGATGATGTCGGCATCGCCGGCAACTTCACCGGTAATCCCCTTATGCGCGGCCGCTTCCTTGGATATTGCATTGTCCAATGCCAGGGGACCCTGAACAACACAGCCGGTCAATTCACCGGCTTTATTCATATCTTCCAATGCTCTGGCATCCACTGTGCAGGGCATTTTCTCATTGACCTTCTCCACTGCGCAGACACAGGCTGCCTTAGGACATTCAATCTCAAGCTTATGAGCAACCTGAACCGCATTCCGGAGAATTTCCACCTTCTGTTCCAGTGTCGGATAGGCGACCATTCCGCCGTCAGTTGTCAGCAGTAGTTTGTGGTAGGTTGGAATATCATAGATCATTACATGAGACAGAACGGGTGAACGACGCAGATCAAATTCTTTATTCAGAACTTCTTTCAGCAATGTTTTGGTTTCTAAAAGCCCTTTCAGAATCATGTCCGCCCTACCCTCATCAGCAGCCTGACAGGCCAGGTGAGCCGACTCCTCCGGAGTCGCGGCTGCCACAACTTCAATCTCTGTCTCTGAACCCAGCAGCTCCCGAATCTTCTGTTCGTCTCCAAACAGGATTGGTCTGACCAATCCCAGCTTTTTCGCTGCTACAACCGCCTCGATCACCGGTTCGTCCTCGGCGGCAGCTACGGCTAAAACCGCCGGGCGGCTCAGCTTGACCTCTTTCATCTGTTCAAATCTTGTAATCATACAGGATCTCCTTCCCTCTTTGTTATGTATTTCTGCCTGTAATTTCCAATATTAATTATTATGTAAATGTATCTTTTCGGATGTGATCTCCTGAAGGTTGGCTGCCCCCGTCAGAAGCATGGTGCTCTTTAACTCCGCCCTCAGCTTTTCCACATACAGGGCAACACCGTCCCGACCGCCGCCAAACGCGTAGGTAACAAAGGGGCGGCCAATCAGGACTGCATCCGCGCCCAGGGCGAGCATCTTAAAGACATCCACTCCGTCCCGAATTCCGCCATCGACAAGGATGGTCAGCTTGCCTTTCAGCTTGCTGGCGATTTCCGGAAGCACCTCGGCTGTTCCCCGGGCGCAGTCGAGTACCCGTCCCCCGTGGTTGGACACGACGATGGCATCCGCTCCGGCCTTGTAGCAGGCAATGGCATCTTCCACCGTCATAATGCCCTTAATGATGAACGGCATGCGGGAAGCTTTTTTGATTTCCCGGATCTCCGCCTCTGATTTAGGATACACTCCCATTCCATTCTTATTCATGAATACCAGCCCGCATCCATCCAGATCCGTGCCAAAGGCTGGAGTCAGTTCCGGATTGAGCATGCTCATGCGGCTTTTCAGCTCTTCGTTGAGCCAGGGTTTAATGAACACCAGTCCCTTATGATTCAATTCATTTAACGTGTGGATACCTTCCATCAAGAGATTCTTGGTTTCGCCATCCCCCAGCGATGGCAGAATATTCGCCAGATGACAGCCTTCAATGAGTTCCCGGATAAATTCCGGCTCGGTCATCTTGCCCCCCATATTATATTGAGTTCCTGTCATGGGTGCCGCTATCACAGGAATAGACATCGTTTCTCCGAAGATCTGACAGCTCAGATCGGGATCTTTCACTCCATGGACCACTTTCATGTTTAAGCTGATTTTCTTGATCGCGTCATAATTATTCATAAAAGCCCGTCCGGTTCCTTTACCACCCATGCCGGGCACTTCACCGCGGCAGGCAACCCCGTTGCATTCGGGACAGACCCGGCAGAAAGGTTTCAGCAGTTCTCTGGCTTTGGTTCTGATTTCCTGATGATTCATAGTTCCTCCCTGACCAGACAAAGAGTCTGGCATCTTTCCAATATATTTTTCTGATGGAATTCTTATGATTTATTGATTTCGATTCACTTTTTAATTTTCTTGCTTTATCCCAGCATGCAGTGATCTTCACTAAATTCTCTTTTGTAATCTTGACTGTGATCACTTATTTAATCTTCCTGAAACCTTTCCTGAAACCCTATTGAGTTCCTACTTCGATCCAGGTATTACTCCTTCGAAGAACTTGCGAACTGTTGCAGCTGATCTCGGTCGTTTTCTGAAAAGACTTTGATGCCGTTCTCTTCGAGCAGTGTTGCTGTCAGTCCGGCACCTGGGATAAGCCTTCCGGTATGACTTCCATCATAGACGGCATGACTGCCGCAGGAAGGACTTCTCTCTTTGAGCAGAGCGACGGTGACCCCATATTTCCGACAACAGACCAGTGCTGCCCGGGCACCGGTTACAAAAGCTTCGGTCACATCCGAACCCGTTTTTGTTAAGACGCCGCCGCCACCTGTTTCAAGCACCAGTCTGGCATCACGGGTCAATTCAGCGGCTTCCCGCGGGACGGGCAGACCGCCTTCCACCTCAGGACAGAAGGAAATGAGTTCATGCTGGGCTGCCAGCGTCTGAATCCAATCGACCGGGCTAGACCGTCCGTCGTAGCGAACCGCTTCTCCCAGAAGGCAGGCACTGACCAATATTTTCATCATTTCACCTCGACGATGGTCACGCCCATGCCGCCTTCCCCGTATTCACCGGGGCGGCTCTTCTTGACATGAGGATGCTTGCGCAGAAGACCTGTGATTCGATTCTTGACCGCTCCGGTTCCCACGCCGTGAATGATGGTCACTTCATTCAAGCCGCCCAGCGCGGCTTCATCCAGGTACTGATCCGTCCGGTAGGCCGCCTCTTCTGCGTCCAAGCCGCGCAAATCAATCGAGGATGCAACCTGTCTAAGGTTCAGATTAACCTGGCGGCGGGCCGCCTTGGCTTCTTTCTTCATTTCTTTCGTGATCTCCAGGTCCCGGACATTGGCTTTCATTTTCATGATGCCGGCCTGAACCATCAGATCGCCTTTCTCATCGGGCAGACTCAGGATCGATACGACCTGACCAAATCCCCGGTGCATAAATTCCGCGCCTGGCTTCAGCTGTTTTTTTACGTTGGAGCTGACTTCTCCCGACGTCTCTTCCCCGGTCTGATCGGATTCAATCAATTCCAGGGTATCCCGGAGCCGCTGCCGGTTCTTTTCCAGTTCCTGCCGGATATTTCCGGACATGCCCTGGGTTTCCAGTTTGCGAATGCTCTTTAATATTTCATCAGCTTCGTCTTTCACCTGACGCAGGATATTTCTGGCTTCACGGCGTGCTTCATCGAGCTGCTGCTGCCGCTGGGTCTGAATGCCCTTGAGTTTTTCGTCCAGCTTTTGTTCCTTCTCCTCCAGTTCCCGCCGCAGAGCTTCGCTCTTTTGCGCATCGCGCCGGGCACTCAGGTTGGATCGCTGCAGATTTTCAATCAGATCCTCAAATTTCAGGGTATCCTCTGAAATCAGTTCCTTCGCTTTGTCGATGACCTCATCGGACAGGCCCAGCCGTTTGCTGATGAGAAATGCATTGGATTTTCCCGGGACTCCGATTAAGAGCCGGTAGGTCGGCTTCAATGAATTGACGTCAAATTCCACCGAGGCATTTTCAACCCCAGATGTTCTCAGCGCATAGGCTTTGAGTTCTGAATAGTGTGTCGTGGCGATAACCCGGCAGCTGCGCTCCCGCAGCTCTTCCAGAATCGCCATAGCCAGGGCTGCTCCTTCGGTCGGGTCTGTTCCGGCTCCCAGTTCGTCGAACAGACACAGGCTGTCTTCGTCTGCCTCATTCATGATGCGGACGATATTCGTCATATGACTGGAGAACGTCGACAGGCTCTGCTCAATGCTCTGCTCATCGCCGATGTCCGCATAGATTTCCCGAAAAAAGGAGACGTGGGAATGATCATTCACCGGGATCAGGATCCCGGATAAGGCCATGGCGTGTAGCAGGCCGACAGTTTTGAGCGTCACTGTTTTACCGCCCGTATTGGGTCCGGTGATGACCAGACTGGTAAAATCAGCTCCCAGGTAGATCGTGGAAGGCACGACCACTTTTGGCGCAATCAGGGGATGTCGGGCACTGATCAGATGAAATGTACCATCTTGCCGAATTTCCGGCTTCATCGCGTCAATGCGTGACGCGTACTTGGCCCGGGCAAAAATGCTGTCCAGCTCAAAAATGATGGCTGCATTGCGGGCAACCGCGCCATGATGATTCGTTACTTTTCCGGACAGTTCGCGCAGAATCCGGTCGACTTCGGCCTTTTCCTGCAGCATGAGTTCCTTGATTTCATTATTCAGATTGACCAGGCTCATTGGTTCGATATAGAGGGTCTGACCCGAAGCGCTCTGGTCATGAACCAGTCCGGGCACGCTGCCCTTATGTTCGGCTTTGACCGGAATGACGTACCGGTCACCCCGTACGGTAAAGAGTGCTTCCTGCAGGTACTTTGAATTGGCGCGCACCAGACTTTGGATTTTATCCTTGACCGATGCTGATTTTTCTTTGATCGAACGGCGGATTGAATACAGTTTCTGTGAAGCGCGGTCCGCCACTTCGTCCTCGCCGATTATGGCATCGGCAATTTCCTCCTCCAGGGACTGCAGCGGCGTGATTCCGCTGGTCAGATCCCTCAGGCTGGCCGCATCATATTCTTCCGTTTTGATATAGCGTAAAAACAGTCGGCTGCTGCGGAGAATATTGCTGATCCGGAGCAGTCCGCCAGGATTAAGGACGCCGCCTTTTCCCGCCCGGCTGATGGCATCGCGCACATCGAACACGCCCTCAAAAGGCGCACTGCCCTTGATGGAAATCAGCCGCAGCGCTTCCTCGACTTCATTCAAAGCGCGCTGTGCCAGTTCAATGTTGTCAAATGGAGCCAGTGCTTCGATCAGGTCCTGACCGGCGGATGACACCGCGCTTTTTTTGATTTCTTCTTTAATTTTGTTTAATTCCAGTTTTTCCAGACTTTTTTGATTCATAAAATATTACTCCACGCCACGCTTGTAGTGGCCTCGGGTATGGGCCGACAGAAAATAACTCTCCCCTTTCGTCAGGGCAAGCATCACTGCCTTGGCCTCCTCGTAGCTTTCTGTAGTCAGATCGCAGCGGAAATGAGAAAAACCCTGACTTTTCAGGATCTTCTGCTGATCCAGGTTGTTCTTGGTCTTACAGTTGAGGATATAGCTGCGGCAGAAGCGATCCGTCAGGATCGGGAAACGTTCCCCTTTTCGGTCAGTCAGGGAAAAATTCATCGTCTGACATGGCACTGAACAGGCTGTTGTTCTGGTCCGTCCGCCGACCGTCGCGCCGATGGGACAATATTCTGAATGCATTAATTCAGTTCGTCCATACAGAACGACATAATGGTCCGATTTATCCTTCAAGCCGATCAGCTCGCTGTAATTGAGTTCTTCACTGGCTGTTACACCCTGAAGTTCCTCGAACAGGAGGCGGCCGTAAGAGTTGAGAAGGTTGAGCTTATAGTCACCCACCAGAGTAAGCGGCAGGATTTTCAAATGCTCCATAACACCGTAATTATCCGTCAGGATGCCGCTTATAAGTTCCAGTCGGGTCAGGGACGCCATGACTGCCTCAAACTCTGATTTCAGGATCTCAGGAAGCTTGATCCAGTAAGGGATGCCTGCTTCATCCAGCGCTCTGGCATCCGAAAAATCAAGACTGCCTTCCTGCCGATGCCATAAATACAGAACTGGTGTTAGTTCTGTCCCCTGACCCTGGACTTCCCGGCAAGCCAGCAGCTGCTCCTTGCTGGTAATTACGACCAGATGAGGCGGCAGGCTGAAGAACCCGTTTGACCGGGCGTTTGCCCGCTGTGCAAAAAAGTCCTCCAGGTCTGCGCGGCTGACGCATGTCAGGTTTCGTCGGATCTGGAGCGAAATTTCCTCAAGGTCAGCCAGCAGCTGACGACGCAGCTCATTGACTGAGGAAATCCGAAGGAAGCCTGGCTCATACTCAAGATCTAACGTTTCCAGAATAAAAGGCGTTCCACCGGTTTTGGCGAGGTTTTCAGTCAGGCGTTCCCTGGATAATGATTGATTTTCGGAAGCTTCCACGACCTCACCGGTCACCTCGATGAAATGGGATCCATAGTCTGCGCGCAGCAATAGCTTCTCGCCGGGGCGGAACACTGCCCGCAGACGGATGGGAAAGCTGACTGCGGTCTTCTGGCGCAGTTTGGCCTGGATGTCCTTCATCAGCGCCGCGTCATTGGTCTTCATGAGAAGATCCCCGTCACGGTAGTGTTTGGGATAGATCTCTACGGTATCGCCCGGGGCAGCATCCCGGACTTCCTTTTCCCCCCGCTTCATTTTTGTTACGATAAAGCCCGAGTCGCCGCTGGCCAGACCATCACCCAGACTGAGCCCGGTCTGAAGCCGGATCTGACCCTGCCGGACCCGCCCCAGAACGACCCCAGAATTGCGCGGGGAATGGAACGCCATCATATCCCGGCCGTCGTTTCCCAGGAGAAAGGCATGGTTAAACCCTTCCCGGTTGAACAGCTGGGTAATGCCGTCATGGTTCCAGGTCTGACCGGTCAATGCCCGGCGATACTGGGTGACTGTTTCATAGACATATTCCGGCCGCTTCATCCGACCTTCGATTTTCAAAGAGGACGTCCCGGTACGAACCAGGTCCTCGATCACATCCAACGTACTGAGATCCTTAGGGCTCATTAAATAGCCCTGAGCTCGGGTTTTCCCCTCCGCATCGGTCAGTTCGTATTCCATCCGGCAATTCTGGGCACAGCGTCCGCGATTGCCGGACCGACCGCCCAGCATGCTGGACATCAGACATTTTCCGGAGTAGCTGATGCACAGAGCGCCATGAATGAACACTTCCGTCTCATGATCTGCCGAAATTTCCCGGATTTCATCAAGTGTCAGCTCCCGGGCCAGAACCAGACGGGTCAATCCCTTGCCGGCCATCAGATCCGCCCCTTTTTTATTGTGGACCGTCATCTGAGTCGAAGCATGCAGTTCAATGGCTGGATGAAACTGACGCAGCAGTGCGATCAGTCCGGGATCCTGGATGATAATCGCGTCGACGCCCATATTCCATACCTTAACGGCATATTCATAGGCATCAAAAAGTTCGCTGTCTTTCAACAGCGTATTGATGGTGATATATAATTTGACACCCAGCCGGTGGCACTGGCGGATCGACTCAGCCAGGTCCTCGTCGGTGAAATTAGTGGCGTAGGCACGGGCTGAAAAGCGCGGGCCGCCCAGATAGACGGCATCAGCTCCGGCTTTCAGCGCCGCGTCCAGCGCATCGCGGTCTCCCGCCGGACTCAATAATTCAGGATTCATCGCTATTGCCTCATTTCTTCATATGGAATAAGTATATCACGAATTGACGCACAAAAAGAACGAAACAGGGGCCGTCTAGGATAAACGCATCAATTAGCCTTCATTTTAACCGACAAATGACTTCCCCTTGTTATTTGTCGGTTTTTAGCGCATAATTGTATTACATACTATGTAATACAAAAGGCGGTGAAGGAATGGCTGATTATCCCGATTGGGTGCTTAAACATAAGAAACCAGGTACCTACATCAACGTCGTCAAAGGTAAGTACTATCTGTATGCTGCCCATTCGGAGCGGATCAAAGGCACAGACAAAGTTCGCCGGGTCAGTGATGGTTATCTGGGTCGGATCACTGAGAAAGATGGCTTGATCCCGCCCAAGGACAAAGTGAATGAGCCACCGGTTGTTTTGGAGTTTGGCATGTCCACAACGGTTCTTACCATCTGCGAGAACATCCACAAAGGCCTGCGCCGTACTTTCACCAAAGCTGGTGACCTGGTCATGGCAGCATCCATCCTCTCGTTTTTGTATGGAACTTACGACTCTCTTCTGTTCAAACAATCCTATCTATCCAGGCGCTTCCCAGACCTTGATTTTGACGCGGTTCTGACCAAGCCCCAAGAGTTTGGGATCCAGCGGAGTCAATTGATGATCCGGGACACGATGGCTAGACACTTTGGTGAGGATCTTCCAACCGTGATGCTCCTTTTTCCTCTGGTCTACATGGTCAGCATCAATGACCGGATTTACCGTTCCGCGGAACCCGAGGTCACCAGACAACTACGATTGAAATATAACTTGAAGTGGGAGAACCAGCTATGAGCAAGATTTGCAGACCCATCCTGGAATACCGGGAAGTCATCAAAGCCACCGGCATAACCATTGACGAGTACACCCCTCCCCAAAAGATCATGAAGCGGTTTATTCGCCTGTTCCGGGAGATCGAAGATGTCAGGATCCAGGCGATGACCGACTACCCGCTCGAGGAGATCCTGGTGATCGCCTTTCTGGCGGTGCTTGGCAATGCCTCGAGTTGGAATGAGATCGAGCGGTTTGGCAATGCCAAGCACAAGTGGCTGAAAAAATTCCTGAAGCTGAACAATGGGATTCCTTCTCATGACACGTTTCGCCGGGTCTTCTCACTGATTGCCTCGGAGCAGCTGGAAAAGGCTACTGTACTGTTTCTAATGGAGAATATGGCTGTCCTCAGGAAGTCTTTGGGCATCAAATCATCGGTACGTCAACTGTGCATTGATGGGAAAGAAGAACGCGGTACGGGACGCAAAGCCGGTACTGATCAGGAGATCCGTAATCTGCAGACTCTGCATATCTACGATGCCTCCAATGGCGTCTGCATAGTCTCTCATCAGATCGACAGCAAAACCAATGAGATCCCCGCTGCCCAGGAAGCACTCAAAATGCTCCAACTCAAAAATGCCATCGTCACCTTTGATGCTCTGCACACGCAGACCAAAACCATCGGAATCATCATGGAGCGAGGCGGAAACTATGTTGGTGCCCTGAAGGGTAATCAGGGAAAATTGGCACTGGCTGCCGCTGAATCCTTCACGGAGAAGAATAAAGTCAGAATTCGAAAAGCTGGAAAGAATTATTTCGAGACCACTGAAAAATCTCACAGTCAGATTGAAACCAGGCAGTTCTATATGACCAAGGCCATTGATCTGGATAAGGAGTGGCAGGGGCTTCGTAATTTCATCTGTTACGAGAAAAGGATATTCAGCACAATAACCGGCAAAGAGAGCACTGAAATCCGATACTATATCACCAGTCTCAATGATGTTGAACTCGGCGGAGACGCGATCCGGGGGCATTGGAGTGTGGAAAACCAGCTGCACTGGCATCTGGACTATACCTTCCACGAAGACGACAACACGACAGTGGATCGACAGGCGTTCACCAATTTGAGCATCCTCAATAAGATGGCCTTGTCCCTGTTCAAACTGGTCCAGCCACTGATGAAAAAGAACAGCAGTATCCGGCTGATCCGGAAGGATTTCTCCTGGGGATTCGAAGATAATCTGGCTAAGCTGCTCAATTCCTTTGACGAGAATGTCTTGAAAAACGCTTTAGAAAATGCAAATTTGAATAAAAAATAGGGATCTTGGAGAAAACGACAAAAACCTTGGGGAAAGTGCGCTCCAAAATCACCTTTCAAGCTGAAACTGTCCCCTGGCCTGTAATGGCCAGGGGACAGTTTCCTTTAAGGTTATGTTGTTTGAATTGATGCGTTTGTCCTAGGGGCCGTCATTACGTCCCCTGTGGTTTTGGCTCAGTCCCGGTCGATAAAACCAGCTCTCCCCTGACCGTTATTTGGTCGGACGGGGCGTGCCGTCTTTTTTGTCTTTCGACGGTGTGATCTGATTTTCAAACAGCTTGTTCTGCAGATCCAGCACCTTGTATTTGTAGGACTGAAGTTCAAATTTCAGTTCCTTGTTCAACTTGGACAACTGTTCATTGTCATCTCGGTATTCCTTCACGGATTCCTGCATCAGCGTCATTTCTGTCTGAAGTTTGCGGAATTCCTCGTCCTTTTCCTTCAGCCGTTCCGCTTCATGGTCAGAAGCCGCAGCCAGGGCCTGATCCTTTTCTGCCAGCTGGGTGGTCAAAAGGTCCGTCTGTCGGCGCAGATCTTCCTTCTCAGCCTCGACCTTCGCCTGAACCTCATCCCATGCCTCGATCCGTTCCATCAGCTTGAGTTTTTCATCAACCAGATTGCAGGAGGTCAGGATGGCTGCAGTGGATGTATTCAGTTTACGGTTGGACTTCAGCATGGTGCCCAGAAGTTCATCGACAATGGTTCCGATACGCTGAAGATGTTCTTCTGATTCTTCTCCGACCAGATTGTAATCCAATCCCTGGATAGTCACCGCCACCTTGTTCATCTCGTCTTCCTCCTCCTGATCGCTTCGAATCCGCGATCCCCGCAATTTGGACGGGGTCGCTTTGCGTCCCGCTCGACGGGATCCGATTTTCATGTATCCTTATCATACTATACAGTACCTTTTGATTTCAATGAACTTCCTTAATTAATCAGCTGCATTCCACAGCTGAAATTCAGGAAACTGACCGGTCTTTTTGCCTGTCCGCACCCAAGGATCAGGAATCAGCGAAATTTAAAGACCCCCTTCATCACTTCACCTTAATGATCCCTAAGCTTTCTCCACGAGCTGATTTGGTGATCCCAAAGCTCTCCCCGCGAGCTGATTTGGTGATTCCTAAGCTTTCTTCGGTGATTCGCCTTGTAAACCACAAAGGCTTCAATTATTCTAAAAGGAGTACCACATGGACTTCCGGTTTCTTTGAACTTCCACTCCCGGCCTAAATAACACCGTCTGATCTTATTTGGATTTCCAAAGTGACGGATCTCTCCCCCAGGTCTTCCGCCTGCTGGGTGCAGGTATCTGAATTTCGACCGCAACACGCTTGAAAGGTAATTGATATATGCTACAAAAACTTGAACAGAAAAGAACGCCCTGGGCACTGCTCCTGATCCTTAGTTCCCTCGCACTGGCGGGATCCGGCTGGCACTTTACCGATGACACCCTGATCCGTGGAGCTCTTCTGTTTTTGGGAACAGGCACCGTGATGATTGCGCTGATCTATCGAATATTCGGTCTGGCCAAGGGGATCCGCTGGCTCCTCTACTGGGTTCTGCTGCTGCTTGGCATCGGGTTTTCGCTAGTGCTTGACTTAAATCACCTTCTTCCCACCTTTCTAGGTGACAGCGCTTCAACGACCATCACCAATATCGTATTTATTCCACTGATGCTGTTTCTTCCCCCGGCTGCAGATCGATGGATTACCCACCGGTTAACCGGGGAGACGCCCATCGCGTTGGAAGAAATCCGAAGGAACCAGGAGGGCATGAAAACCCGCCCAATTTGCGGCGTTGATTATGAGACCCATCAAAAATATAAAGCCATGACTTACACCGTGAACCAGCCGGGTAATCTGCTTGAGCTGACCGGCTCGGCTCGCATCCTGCGGATTTTCATCGCCAGTCTGACAATGCTTCTTTCTGTCGGTCTGATCATCTTCGGCGGAATTCGAACCGATTCACCGTTCCCGGGCCATGCCTATCAGGCAGTCTGGATCGTTGGCATCGGATTTTGCTTGCTTTTCAGCAGTATCTTCCTGCTCGATCAGGGTTATCTGAAAAGCCTGCTGATCCTGAGTTTATGTATTCTTCTGCTGGGTATCCTGTACGGGATCGTTGAGCTTCTGATTCGTACCTGGCAGAGTTCATTGCCTCTGTTTGTGATTATTGTTCTGCTGGCTGGCATTTTTTTCAGCTCCGTAGTTCTGCTTTTGCGTCAGTACAGTGTCCGGCGCCATGGATCACTCATGCGCTTTGAGCAGAATGGCACCATTCATCGGGTGGATCCGTTTCTCCAGGATACCTTCCCGATCAAACACTACCAACGCCTCTGCCGGGTGACTTTGTCAGATCTGGAGTCAGCGGCTGATCCTGAACCGCTGCATCACCGCCTGGCTCTGTTCTCGAATAACCATGCCATTCTTCTGGCCGGCAGCCGGCAGGATCCGGCCCAAAAAACACTTACTATCCTGCTCTACTGCAAAACAGAGGCGCAGGTCCATCAACTGCAACGTTGGCTGAAGCGACACTTGTCGGGCAGCGTACAGTTCCAGACCCTCGATGACACGGATTGGAGCGCGTTCCATGAACTGATGCCATCCGATCGCACGAAGGTACGACTGATCAATGAAATGGTACTGTTCGACCTGGAGGAAGCCGGAGAGGATCTGACCGATCCCAAGCCCGTTATTTTCAGCGCAGCTTTTGCCGAACAGGAACCGGCGCTGGCCTTCTTACGTCACCTTCGATCCATTGCCTCGGAGCAGTCCTTTGATCAGGCAATCTATGTGGACAATACAGCCCACGTCAGGGATCATGGGTTAGCCGAAAAATTCAGCCATGCCATCGAAGTACAGAAGACCTTCCGAATCAGCAAGGCCTGGCTGGACATCGAAGCCCTGAAATTTCTCGAACTGGTCACTCCGGCCGGAGGAACCTTTGAAACCCTTATTGTCGATGAAGTGCTCCATCCCGAGGATGATGATCACCCATTGACTGAACAGGCTCCTTCGCCACCTGAATCCTAAGACATCAACCATAAGCAGCCCCTGGTTTTTGAGGTTTATGTTTCCCGGTTTGTCATTTCCTCGCTATCAGCTCGTAAACCCACATAAATGCTGTTACGATTCATTATCACCTCGCTCTGAGCGATAACGACTTATTGGGAGCACATTCTTTATAAAACCGCAAGAATTCGCATTCCCAAGACAAAGATTGTTAGTTGAATGAAACAAAGAACAAGCATCAAACGTTTGATTAATATCCAGTCAAGTCGTTTGATGCTTGTTATGTTTCAAAGAAAAAAAGTCTCGCACGTCGATCCGTCGCATGTGCCTGAAAATCCTGGCAGCGTATTAGCTCGACCCGGTCTTCCCAAGGGATGCTAGTCTCGAGTTGGGAACTCTCCTCTCTCGGTGTACTGGCGGTGACATGCCGTTTCACACTCTCTGACGACTGCAGTTCCCTAGCCAAACCCAGCAAAAATTTATATTGAAAGTGCCCCAGGCATGTGGTTTCATCACGAAGAAACTGAATAAGTCAGTTTTTCCCTTATTTTCATTTTCCGCAGCATTTTTTATATTTCTTACCGCTTCCGCATGGGCAGGGATCATTTCGCCCAATTTTTACATTAGGCAGCGCTTCTTCTTTTTCTTTCGAGGCTGATTTCTTAATTATTTCTTTTGAAGCACGCTTAACCTCATTGTATCTACTCCGTAAAGCCTTAATGACCTCTGGCTTATTCCCCTTTAGGAATGAAATGATCTCAGAAATCTGATTTTGTTCATTATTATTATACTCAACATTATATTTGAAATTTTTTAAATTCATTCTGACAGCAAACTCTGGCTCCTGTGTTTGCTTAGATAAATTAATTTTATAGAATGACAGCACGACCTCATTGCAAAGACATTTTGGATTGGAACAATACTGGTCATCAAAAGTCCACTTCTCCGTTTCATTCCATGCAAATTTAAAATTATCATAGTCTAAACCGCCAAAAATCTCAGCGTATGTTACCATATCTCCATCCAGGATCATCTTTATCGTATTGCCAGAAATGTAATCTAAATAATTCTTTTTTCCATATTCTTTAGCTCGCACATAATGTGACAGCAACTTGGACTTCAGTTGGTCAATGTCAGCTTCAAATTCCTGAATCATTTGTTCAGCTTTTATCGTTTTGTTGAGAATTGTCTTCCCAGTAACTTTCCAGGTACTCATGTCCAACCTTAATAAAAACAACTCATTAATGGGCTTTCCTTCGTCAGACATTTCAAAAAATCGGAGAACCACATCCGTACAACTGCAGCCAGGATTCACGCAGTATTCCTCTTGAACTGTAATTATGGGGCTATATTCGGCGAATTTAATGGAAATAAAATCAACCTTTTCCCCGTCGTTTAATAGTCTGGAAAATGGGATTAGACTTTCAGGCATTTATCTTGTCCTCCTCAAATTTGTTGATACAAGCAGCACAATCACAACCTTGGCATGATTGACCGATTGAAAAAACATCGCTGTTCCGGCAACACAGACGGATAATTCATTATATGATTCACAAGCTTCTCAGCATGATGAAAAATCATCTTTGCGAAATCATAAATCCAGGCGCGATATAGTCTTTGTATGAATTATACACGGATTTTAAAGACTATTACAATCTCCCGAATCCACGGCTCTGCTATCGTCATCGCTCCTCTCCGGCTTCTGCCATACCGGAATCCACAATTTACATTTCCCAGATTATCGAACTAATTGTCAGTAGGAATGGATCCTTTAAATCGCAATTCTGCTGTGAGAAGAATGATTGTACCGATTTCGCTAACTTGGCGGGTCGCGATAATTTCACCGCCGAATAATCAGTCAACAGCCTCATTTCACCCGTAAGAAGTCCGCCAAGTAATCTGCACAGAACAGGAAAACCCTGGCTGGATTTGTGATCCGGAGGATAAAACCAGATAAATTAAGTATTGCTGAGTTGTCTCGCCTCAATTCGAGAGTTCATTCGATTATATACTCATTCGCACCTGATCAGATGGTATTCCTGATTTTCAACAGCTGTCCCTATCTTCCTCCACCGTTCCATTCATTGATATCTCTGTTGGAAGAACTGAACTTTTTCACTTCATCCGACCGATTCATCCACCTTATTGTTTTCCGTTGACTTAATTCACCCTTTTCTTTATGATAGATAGGTAAACACGTTTGAATGGGAAGAGTAGATCCGCAGAAGAGCCGGACAGAGAAGGCAGGTCAGGGGCTGAAAGCCTGCCAGGCATCGAGCTGATTGAAGTTCATCCCAACAGTGGCACAGGTGATATGTAGTCTGTGACGGGAACCCGCCGTGAAAAGGGAATGAGTGGCAGAAAAGTTCTGCAACCAGGGTGGTACCGCGAAACTTCGTCCCATGGATTATTCCATGGGATTTTTAATTTTGAAACGGAGGAAAAATGATGCTGGAAAAATTAGAACAGTTAAAAGTGGAAGCACTGCAAAAGATCACTCAGGCCGCCAATGTGGATGAGCTGAATCTGGTGCGTCAGTCGGTATTAGGCAAGAAAGGCTCCCTGACGGGGATTCTGAAAGAACTGGGGAAATTATCCCCGGAAGAAAAGAAAACGGTCGGTCAGGCGGCAAACGTCGTGAAAACGGCATTGAGCGATGCGATTGCCAACCGGGAAGAAGAAATCATCGCGCAGGGATCCGTAATGGAGCACGAGCTTGACCTGACGCTTCCGGGCATTGCGCCGGTTCTGGGCGGACTGCACCCGATCACCCAGATGTGCTATGACCTCAATGATGCGTTCCGGTCCCTGGGATTCCATGTATATGAGGAAGTGGAAATTACCAGTGAGAAATTTGCCTTTGACCACATGAACTTCCCGCCCTCCCACCCTGCCCGTGAATCCATGGATACCTTCTGGCTGGAAGGGACAGAGGATAAAGAAGCGGAACAGCGCTTGTGTCTGCGGCCGCATCTGACCGGAGGTTCGGTACGTCATCTCCGGGAACACGGCGCGCCGGCCCGGTTTGTCTATCCCGGCCGTGTTTATCGCAACGAAAATACGGATGCGCGGCATGAACGGGCCTTCTTCCAGTACGAAGCCCTGATCGTGGATCGCGACTTCTCCTTCGCCTCTGGAAAACTGCTGGTAAAAACCATTTTGGAGAAAGTCTTCGGCCAGGAAGTTGATGTCCGCATGCGGGCTGGATTCTTCCCCTTCGTAGAGCCCGGCTTTGAAATTGACATGAAATGCCTGGTTTGCGGCGGAAGCGGCTGCCGGGTCTGCAAGAACGTAGGCTGGATCGAAGTCATGCCGGGCGGCGTGCCCCACCCCAATGTACTGCGCAGTGCCGGACTGGATCCCACGGAGTGGACCGGATTCTATATTAATATCGGTCTGGACCGGCTCGTCATGATGCGTTACGGCGTTGACGACGTCCGCCTGTTCCATTCGGCTGATCTTCGCTTTCTGACTCAATTCAAGTAGGAGGAATCAATATGTTAGTATCATTAAACTGGATCCGGGAATATGTCGATCTGCCGGCTGACCTGACCATGGAGAAACTCTCCTACGACCTCACCATGCGGACCGTGGAAGTGGAGGGCACCTATAATCCGGCCGACGGCCTGGACCACATCGTGGCCGGAAAAATTCTGGATGTCAAGCCTCACCCGCAGGCTGACCGGCTGCGTCTGGTTCTGACTGACATCGGGCGCGGGGAGCCGGTGCAGATTGTCTGCGGCGGTTCAAACCTTGCCCCCGGCCAGATGGTCGTCGCAGCCCTGCCTGGCTCCTTCGTGCGCTGGCATGGCGAAGGCGAACCGGTCGCCATTCAGAACAGCCAGCTGCGCGGTGAGGAATCCTTCGGCATGATCTGCGGTGCTTCAGAAGTCGGCCGACTGGAAGAACTGCTCCCCCCCAAAGCTGAAACTGAAATCATGGACATTACTGCCTTTGACGCGGTTCCGGGACAGCCCATTGCTGACGTTCTGGGTTTGGATGACATCATCCTGGAAATTGATAACAAGTCCATGACCAACCGGCCTGATCTGTGGGGTCACTATGGTCTGGCCCGTGAGCTGGCTTCCATTTACCAGATGCCCCTCAAGACTCTCCCCCGGTTTGCCCCGTCCGAAGGAATTCCTTCCTTCCCTGTTGTGATCGAAGATCCCAGCCGCTGCATGCGCTACAGCGCGACCCACATCACGAATCTGGAAGTCGCCCCCTCTCCCTGGGAGCTCCAGCTCAAGCTCTGGAAGGTGGGAATGCGTCCCATCAACAACATCGTTGACATGACCAACTACGTCATGCTGGCCACCGGACAGCCCACCCACGGCTTTGACTATTCCCATGTCAAGGAAGGAATTCAGGTGCGCGCGGCTCGCCCCGGCGAAACCTTAGAACTGCTGGACGGGCGGATCCTGGATCTGAAGGAACACGATCTTTTGATCTGCGATTCCAAAGATCCTCTGGGGCTGGCCGGAATCATGGGCGGACTGAACGATTCCATCTTGCCCCAGACTACCGAAATGATTCTCGAAGTCGCCTCCTTTGAACCCACCGGAATCCGCAAAACTACCCAGATTCACGGACTTCGGACGGAAGCTTCCATGCGCTTCGAAAAAGCCATCAACACCCAGCGGGTCGATGAAGCCCTGGGCGTATTCCAGTCTATTCTTGGCCAGACGCTGCCTGATGCCCGAATCGTGGCCTACCATGATGAATACCCTAATCCCACCGAAGCTCCGGTCATCACTGTTGAAAAATCCTTCCTGAATACCCGCCTGGGTCAGGATATTTCTACAGCGCAGATGAGCGCCACCCTGGCTCCTCTCGGCTTCAGCGTTGAAGATGCCGGAGAATCCTTCCGGGTTCTGGTCCCACACTGGAGAGCAACCGGCGATGTCAGCCTGCGGGATGATGTTCTGGAAGAAGTGGCCCGGATGATCGGATATGAGAACTTTGAGTTTACCCCGCCCACCATCTCTCTGGATGGGCCGGTCAACCAGAAGAAGCCGGATCTGGAGCGTCAGACCCGGGAATACCTGGCTTTCCGCTGCGGTCTGCAGGAAGTTTTTACCTACCCCTGGATTGATGAAAGCTATGTCCGGGCAGCCGGAGAAGAACCGTCGGACTTGCTCCGGCTGTCAGCACCGCCCTCACCGGAAACCGCGGGCATCCGGAACTCTCTGATTCCCGGGCTTCTGGAAGCCATCGAAAAAAACAGCCGCTACTTTGAGTCCTTCAAAATTTTCGAAATGACTCAGATCTTCCGCAAGGACAAGACATTCAGTCCGTCGGATCCCTCAGAGGTTCTGCCGGTGCATGAAAAGCATCTGGGCATTGCTCTGGTCGGAGATGATCCGGAACGGCTCTTCCGCGAACTGAAAGGCATCCTTGAAAGTCTGCCCCGGGTTGCCATGGCATTCCCGCTGTCCTTCAACCGGGAAGATCAGCCTGCCTGGGCCGATCGCAAAGCCTGGCTCAATCTGACCTGTGCCGGCCAGACCATGGGCTCCATGGGACTTCTTTCCATGAAATCAGCCCAGGCAGCCGGAATTAAACGGGTATACGCTGCTTTGGCCGAATTGAACTTTGATGTCATGATCCCCTATCCTTCTCGCGACAACATGTTCCGTCATCTGCCGACCTACCCGCTGGTTGAACAGGATCTCTCCATGCTTCTCGATGAGCAGGTCACCTGGCATCAGATTGAACAGGCGATCAAGGATCAGGTTCGGGATCTGAAGTTCATTGAAGAATACCGCGGCACGCAAATTCCTGAAGGGAAAAAGTCTCTGACCCTGCGCCTGTGGATCGGATCGGACGAGAAAACGCTGTCTGCCTCCGACATTGAAACCATGATGAACCAGATCATCAGCACGCTGCGGACTGCAGCGGGTGCCGAGATCCGGGATAAGTAATCCCATTATCTGTACTGAACCAGGCCTTCGCTTATTCGAGGTCTTTCCAGCAGCAATGTTCTGTCTGAAATTCCTCCGGGTGTCAAGAATATTTCGAAAGTCAAACAGCGGTGCCTTAAACGGCATCGCTGTTTTTGTAACCAAAATAAGCTTGAAGATCCTTCACTCTGGTATAAAATAGAGTCAATGGCACGGCAACGGATCCGGAAGAACTCCGCTGGTCAGGAATGTGCCATCCAATCCATCATAAGATTCCATTCCTGCTAACAATCAATAACCTGCGATGCAACAAGGAGACAACAACTATGTTAAAAAAAATCAATCGCCTGAGTCATCCAGCGGTTCGATTCCTGTCGATCCTGCTGCTCACATCCTTTGGTTTGACCGCCTGTGCTCAACCCACTCCGTCAACGACTGTCAGCTCACAGCCCGCCGGCACGACAGCGCCGGCCGGCGGACAGAATACCATTACGATCCAGGGCGTCATCCTGACAAATGGCACCGTATTTGTGACGGAAGCCCCCGCGCTGTACCGCCTGACCAATGACATGCTGAGTATCCAGCTGCCAGCTGGATCTCCGTCCTACAAACCGGGTGCACTGGTGGAGTTCACGATTCAGGATGCCATCCGGGAATCCTATCCGCCCCAGGCAACAGCAATCTCCAGCCGCTTGATCAAAGAAAACTCATCAACCATAATAGCCCCTATTAATCTTGGTCCAAATCTTCAGATGCATCTGGGCGACGCGGCTGTGCTCATCGATGTGCGGACACCTCAGGAATTTGCCGAAGGCCATCTGGCCGGAGCCCTTAATATCCCACTCAACGACATCCAGAAAGTCATTGCTTCCCAGGTACCAGACAAGAACAAGACCATTCTCCTCTATTGCCGGAGCGGCAATCGTTCGGCTACTGCCGCCAAGCAGCTCAAGAAACTGCAGTATGCGGTGGTTTTCGACCTGGGAGGAGTCAACTCGTTCACCGGTGATCTGGTTAAGTAAGTCACACGCGGTATCATGACTGAAAAATGACAGAAATTCAAAAACAATTGCCGAGTGACGGGAATGCCAAAGGACTCCAAGTATCGGACAGATAAACATCAAAACAGCCTGGATCGTCGAAATGAGGGTCCAGGCTGTTTTGATGTATCATATTTCTGTTTTGGATCTTACTTCTGTTATGATTCATGGCATCTTATTATTGGGTCATTGCTTCCGGTTTGATTCATGTTCTTATGAATGTCCGATCGATCAATGACTACCAGTGATGCCAAAACGGTTTTAACCCGATGACTCCGGGAGGGTTCATCCATCCCTCGATCCGGTTCAGCGGATTTTCAGATCATACATCATCAGAGCAGCAGCCACCGCCGCGTTCAGGCTCTCAGCGCCGCCAGGCATGGGAATTCGGATGGTAACGTGAGGCAGCGCGCGAATGGTGTCGCTGACGCCATGAGCCTCATTTCCAATAACCACAATGCTGGCGCCGGATGGATCTACCGCCGGAAGTTCAACCGCATCCTGAAAGTCAGCCAGATAGAGCGTCGCTCCCTGGGTCAGGCGCTGATTCAGCCATGCTGTATCCTGATTCAGCATGAGGGGCACCTGAAAGATGCTGCCCATGGTGCTGCGCAATACTTTTTCCTGATAAGGGTCCGCACAGCCCTTGGACAGAATCAGACCATCCAGGCCGAACGCATGAGCAGTTCGGATAATCGTGCCAAGATTCCCCGGATCTCGAATCTCGTCCAGATACAGCCACAGGCCGCTGGTTTTCTCAAATGCGTCTGAGGATGGAGCGGGAATTCGGGTCTGAGCGAGGATCCCCTGGGGCGTCACCGTGCCTGCCAGGTCCTTCATCAGGTCCGGCGGAACGATCAGGATCTCACACTCCGACTTGAGATCCAGTCCCTCCAGCAGTATTTCATCCTGAACGATAACGCAGTCAATTTCAACCTGCTGGCGCAGCGCTTCCTTAAGAAACCGCTGTCCTTCAATCAGAAATGTACCCGTCCGCTCCCGGTATTTTCGCTCCTTGAGCTTTCGCAGCTCTCTCAGTCTGGGATTCTGAAGGCTTGTAATGTTAGTCTTCATCGGCCAGAACCGTGTGCTCCAGATGAAGCAGGTCTTCATTGGTTCCGACCGCAATAATGACAGATTCCGGCGGGATGACCACATCCGCTGTCGGAGAAATATTAATATCATCCGTTTTGCTGCGCAGAGCCAAAACCGTAATGCCATAGTTTGCCCGAACATCCAGATCCTTAATGGTTCTGCCAATCCAGCTGTCTGGTGCATTCATCTCAATGATCTGGTAATCATCGGACAGTTCAATCAGGTCCACCAGGTTGGATGAAACCAGATTGTGGGCAACCCGGTAACCCATATCCTTCTCCGGAAGCACGACCCGGTCTGCCCCGATTTTCAAAAGAACCTTCTTATGGAGTTCTGACTGGCCTTTGCATATGACGTATTTTACGCCCGCTTCCTTAAGCAGCAAGGTAATCATAATGGATGCCTGGATATTGGAACCAATCGTGACGACGGCAACGTCAAAATTACGGACTCCCAACGTGCGCAGGGCATATTCATCCGTTGCGTCCAGCTGGACCGCATGGGTCACTTTATCGGCAATATCCTGAATGACATTTTCATCCTTGTCGATGGCCAGGACATCATGTCCCAGTTCTGAGAGCGTTTCTGCTACGGAAATGCCAAAACGGCCCAATCCGACGACGATAAATTGCTTTGCCATAATTCTTTAACACCTTTCTCATCCCGCATGATGGCGGGTTGCTTTTCTCGATCCCCGAGTGGGTTGTGTGATCTGTTATACTTTCCTTCAATATCTCCCGTTTCATATCTCCCGTTTCATGTCTGTCCGGGACACACGATGCTCTGCCTGAGTACTCTTACCCGATCAGAATCTTCCCTTCCGGGTAAGCGATCTGAGCCGGCGTCTTCTGCCGGGATAGTGCCAGGAGGACTGTGATGGGGCCGACCCGTCCAAAGTACATTCCGGCAATCAGAGCTGCTTTGGAGGTAAATTGAACATCGGGAGTAATCCCCTCGCTCAGCCCGACCGTAGCAAACGCGGATGTGGCTTCGAAGATCAGCGCTTCCATCGACGTTCCCTGAGCGGACTCAAAAAAGCTCATGACCAGCGTCACGCCGAATACAATACCCAAGCCAATGACTACCACGGCAAAGGCTTTGAACACACTGTCCTTATCAATCCGGCGGCCAAAGGCTTCCGGGTCATGGCGGCCCTTGAGGACGCAAAGCACGGTCAGGAACAGAATACTGATGGCGGTTGTTTTGATACCACCGGCCGTGGATCCGGGAGATCCGCCGATAAACATCAGAATGATGGTCAGCAGACGGGATGCCATGGACATATCCGGGATGGAAATTGCATTGAAACCAGCTGTCCTCGGGGTAATCGACGCAAACATGGAATTGGTCACTTTATCAAGAAAGCTCATGGAACCCATGGTAGCTGAATTGGAATATTCAAAGATAAAGAACAGCAATGCCCCGCCGAAAATCAGGAACAGCGTTGTCGATAGGACAAGCTTGGCGTGGAGTGACAACCGAGTAATGGACTTGAAGTTCCAGATTTCCATCCAGACTGAGAATCCAAGACCGGACACCGCGATGAGGGTCATGATCGTTGTCAGGATGATCTTGTTGGTATTGACACCAGTCAGTGAGGCAAAGTTCCCCATCAGATCGAAACCGGCGTTGCAGAAGGCAGAAATTGAATGGAATATGCCGTAATAGATCCCCTCTGCCCAACCGACCATGGGAATGAACTGCGTCATCAGTATCAGTGCTCCCGCCAGCTCGACACCAAACGTGAATCCAACCACATACCGGACCATCTTAATGATTCCCTGCAGGTTCATGGCGTTGTACGCTTCCTGCATCAGCAGGCGCTCCTTGAGTCCCAGTTTTTTGCCCATGAAGACAGCAGTTAATGTGGCAAAGGTCATAAAACCCAGCCCGCCGATCTGTATCAGGCTGATGATCACGGTTTTTCCAAAATAGGTCCAGTGGGTTCCTGTATCCACTGTAACCAGACCGGTTACGCAAACCGCGCTGGTGGATATAAACAGGGAGTCAATAAATGGTGTCACTGTTCCAGCCTGGCTGGAAATGGGCAGCATGAGCAGCAGTCCCCCCAGCAGAATGACCAGGGCGAATCCCATAGCCAGGACCCGGACTGGATTCATTTCTATTTTCAGCATTTTTGGCAATGAAACTTTCTTTGGTAAAGTCATAGTGATTCCTCAATTCAAGTCCAATCCGCGCCGTTCAATAGACCGCTGCCGCGAGGCAGCGGTCCAAAGGGCCAGACTGGTTTTCGTTTTTTAGTTCTGATTCATCTCTTAACAAAGGATACTCCGACTTTGTCAGAAGTTCAACTGTTCCCCTAAAGATTGAATGTAAATTTTACGTTATTTGCCATTCCCTGGAACAGCGTCATTCCAAGCCATGATCGAACTGGTACTGGCACGCTTGCTGCTACTGGTTGATCTTGATGGGGCGAATCACGCTGAACAGATCTTTTTCCTGGTTAATCTTGTCCTGGCTTCCCAGTACGCACAGATAATCCTGCTTCATCAGCTGATCCATCAGCTGGGCTTTGGCCATGATGCTGTCTTTTCTCGTATCAATGGCCTGGCTCATCCGCTTCTCGATTTCCGCTTCTGATGAACCGGAAAATCGCCGAGCCAGTACCAGAGTGTTGATGTCCGAGGCGGTCAAGGGCGGATTAAACCGCGGCATGGTACCGATGATGTAGTTTTTGACATCATCCTCATCCAGTGCGAAATTGCGCAGGAAATCACTCATTCCGTCATAAACATTGACCGTATTTCTCAGATTGGGATCCCGATAGGAATACGTAACGGCATTGCCGAACGGATCGATGGAAATTCCGGCTCCGTAAGCCCCGCCGCGGGCACGGATCGCGTTGTGGAGATAATCCATTGATAGAATCGACGCCAGAACAACCATTTCTCCCGTATACTCAAAACCAAGCTTTTTCAGATTGTACCCCTTCGCCGCATACTGCACTCCGGAGGCGGAGGTCAGTCCTTCCTTGCGATGTCCCAGTTCAAAGACAAGCGGCACCGCTGGCCGGGCACTTCCCTGGGGCAGTCTCCGGATAAAGTCGGCAGCTGCATCCATCAGTTCTGACTTGCGTTCCGGTTCTCCCGTCAGACTCAGCACCAGGTCCTGAGAACCGAACAGGCCCTTGGCGACGCGGCGAAGATTCGTCTGGATCAGATCCGAGTTGCCGTCAAAGTCCTTCAGCAGAAGATTCAGGTGATCGTAAAAATCAATGCCCGAGAGTTCTTCCAGATAGCGGGATGCCTGATTGAAGAATGAGGCAACGCGCTGCATGACGATGGTATGACCCTGGAAGTCGAAGCTGGACTCCAAATTGGACCGCAGCATCAGGAAAATTTCCTTCAGGCGCTTATTATCGGAAAAGCCCGTCCGGAAAAGGACTTCATCCAGGAATTCAAACATCTTGGGGTAGTAGTCACCCATTGCGGAGCTGTAGACATTGAATCGTGCTTCGTATTCATCCGGACCGCTCAGTTTTTTAAATACGCTGGGAGAGAAATGCAGTCCTGAGGTATAGATGTTGATTTCATTATTGAGTTCAGAGTACGTATATTTGTCAGTTCCGATGATTCCCAGCACAGCAGCCAGATAGCCGGCCCAGACAATGTCTTCCCGTTCCAGGGGTGCCATGGAGAACGCAGCGGTCAGATAACTGATATCCGATGAGTTCCAGGGATGGAACAGCAGATCGGCATTGCCCAGACGGACACTCTCCTCCTCGATATGGGGGATGTGTCGGTCGATGTCTGACAGGTCAAGATGAGGGATCGTTGCCTTGTCTTCCTTGGAATCCTCCGTTGTCTGGAATTTCAGCAGCTTCTCATTTTCCGCAATCAGATCTGCCAATGCTTCCTGGGACAGGCCCGCCTTGAGCTCAGCCAGCTCTTCTTCCACCTTGCGGTCCAGTTCGCCGAACAGGTTCGCTTTGGGACGATGGATCGCCAGGATCTTCACCGGATTGTTGAGAATCCGCTCCTGGATGATGCGTTCAAACAATCCTTCTTTCATGCCAAGACGCATCCGGGCAAACACATCATCGAAGTTGAGGTAGCTGGCTGCATCATTGCCATAGCGCCATGCACTCATGACATTGATGAAGTAGATGATGCCTTTCAGGGTTCCGCGGGCTTCCCGCAGCTTGAATTCCGTCCGGTTCAAAGCGGCCAGCAGCAATTTCTCATCAATCCCCTGCTCCGTCATGTGCTTCAGGGTTGATTCGATCACACCGACAAACTCATCGAGCCGGCCATCTGCCGTGTGCTTCGCTGCCAGTCCAAAGTCAAGGTAATAGGTGTCACCGGACAGGCTCATGAAATCTTCGCCCAGTCCCTTTTCCAGAAGAGCTTGTTTGATCGGAGAAGATTCAGACTGGATCAGGACCTCATTGAGAATGGTATTGATAAAATAGTCATCCACCGAATCAGCGTGCCCCAGGGATACAGCATAGGACAGGTAAGAGTGCTCCTTCGCCGTTTGATTCTCATCGGCGGGATACTCAAAGTCAAAGCGTTTGATCCCAGGCTCCTGTTCTTTTAAAACCAGGTCAGAGTCCGGATTCTTCCGCTGGAAATGGCAGAGGTATTCTTCATCCAGAAGCCGCAGCAGATCCTCCCGGTCAATGTCGCCATACAGATAAATCATGCTGTTGGATGGGTGATAATATTTCGTATGGAATTCCTTCAGGCCCTCATAGCTTAACCGGGGGATGTCATAGGGGTACCCGCCGGATTCGTGGTCATACGTTGTCCCCTGGTTCAATGCACGTGCTACCTGGATGGCTACATTGGCCTCCGGGGAAGAATACGCCCCCTTCATTTCATTGTAGACTACGCCATTGTAAGTAATGGGTTCATCCGGTGAGAGAATATGATGATGCCAGCCTTCCTGCAGGAAGATCTCTTTCATTTCATGAATTCTGGGGAACAGGACAGCATCCATGTAGACATCGATCAGATTGCGCAGATCCTTGCGATTCTGGGAGGAAATGGGATAAATCGTCATATCCGGAAACGTCATCGCATTCAGGAATGTATTCATGGATCCTTTCAGCAGTTCCATGAATGGTTCCCTGGTCTTGAACTTTCGGGATCCGGACAGCACTGAGTGCTCCAGAATATGGGCTACACCGGTAGAATCCTCCGGCAGCGTCCGGAAACCAATGCCAAAAGCCATGTGGGGATCTTCGTTCTGAAGATGCACCAGGTGGGCACCGGAGGTTTCATGTTCGTAATACACAATGGTCGAACCTGTTTCCTTGGAGGGTTGCTCTCCCACCCGACGGAAACCGTGCAAAATGTCATTATTGGTCATAATATGCTCCTTTGAAACAATCTGCTTACATTTTATCATATTCCGATCACTTCTTCTTGTTCGACAACTGTCTAACTTAAAAAATCCTCCCAAAAAACAGAAAAAGCCCGGATGGGCTCTTCTGAAAAAAGTATTATGCTTCTCTTACGCTCTTTGCCTGAGCAATGAGGTTTGCAAATCCTTGAGGATCGTGGATTGCGATCTCAGACAGCATCTTGCGGTTGATTTCGATTCCCGCTCTCTTCAGTCCGTTCATGAACGTGGAATAGGTCATTCCGTTCAATCTGGCCGCTGCGTTGATACGAGCGATCCAGAGCTTTCTGAAATCTCTCTTTTTCAGTCTTCTGCCGACATAGGCGTTTCTCAGGGCCCGGATGACGGTTTCATTCGCTGTACGGAACAGCTTGGATTTTCCGGCGTAGTAGCCCTTTGCAAGCTTCAGGACTTTTCTATGATTCTTCTTTGCGTTGACCGCTCTTTTTACTCTTGCCATTTATCTTGATCCTCCTTCTAAATGTAAGGAAGTAATCTTCTGATTACTTTTTCCTGGGCAGTGGAGACATATCCTGTCTTTCTTAAGTTTCTCTTTCTCTTAGCTGACTTCTTGGTCAGAATATGGCTCTTGAAGGCCTTGGATCTTTTGAATTTTCCAGTTCCGGTTTTGCCAAAGCGCTTGGCAGCCCCTCTGTGAGTTTTCATTTTTGGCATGATAAGGTTCCTCCTGTGAATTGATTATTTTACGTTGGATGTGATCACCATTGTCATATTTCTGCCTTCCATGGTGGCTGGCTTTTCAATGGTTCCGAATTCTTCGACTTTGGCAAAAAACTCTTTCATGAGATCGTAGCCTTTATGGCTGTGATCTGCTTCCCGCCCACGGAATCGGATTGTTACCTTGACCTTGTCACCGTCTTTCAGGAACTTGAGTGCGTTGTTGGCCTTGGTGGTCATATCATGTTCTTCAATGTTTGGTGAGAATCTGATTTCCTTGATCTCTACCGTGCGCTGCTTCTTTTTTGCCTCTTTTTCTTTCTTGGTTTGTTCATAGATAAACTTGCCGTAATCCATGATGCGACAGACAGGAGGAGTGGCGGTAGGAGCGATCATGACTAAATCCATTTCTTTTTCATCAGCGATCCGCTGAGCTTCCTTCGAAGACATAATTCCAAGCTGTTCTCCGTCGTAGGTCACAACTCTGACTTCTTTCTCTCTGATCTCGTTGTTGGTCGGGTAATTCTTGCTTATATTTTTCACCTCCGGGGATAATAAATAAGGACGGCATCACGCCGTCCTTCGTAAACTCTAACAGTTATGCGTTCATCGGTTGACCGACGATCGCATACTTGATTTCCAGTTTAGCATGACCTGACAAAACAATATCCGGCAGGTGAGAAACGGCAGTTTCTGCTTCGTACTTTTCTATGATAAAGGAATGCAGCTCTGTTGTCAAGAAAATATTGGAACTTCGCAAAATTCTTTCGCCGCTGCAGGATATGAGTCCAACAATCGCTTGATTTTTAGCGGTGATGCGAGAATCAACCATCCAAACGATAGGATGGCAGAGGATGATCAGCCGTCGGCCGAATCATCTGGCGAAAAAAAGAGAGGAACGCATTCCTCCCCCATCGAGAAAATTTATCTGAAATTTTTACTCAAATATTTTGAACAGCTGATTACGTGAATTCCCAGTTATATGAAAGATCAGAGCTGGGGGTATTAACCTCTTACAGACGAATGCGTTCAAGGAACATAGGATTGGCATAATCATGACGGTAAATGTTTCCACCCATCAGGAAGAAGATGATATCATTGCGCTCATAGCCTTCTTTGTGCAGACGGTTGGTCTTCATGAATTTTTTCATGTTGGAATTGCTCAATTGACTGATCGAACGGATTTCCATGGCAGAATAATACCGATTGGAGAAAATGCTCTCCAGGTTCTTCTGCATTTCCAGTTTGAATGCCAGGTCTGTCTCCGGATTTTGATGCGGGCCTAGCCCACCCCGGTGATGTTCCGGACATAGATAAATGTAATTAAGCGGTGTTTCCAATCCGCCCTCTGATTTGTGAATTACATGGTGCTTATCCCCTGGCTGGCCGCATACGATACAATGTGACAATAAGCAAAACCTCCTTCCTTTTCTTTATTATACCACAAACCGAAACTTATTCGAACATCTGTTACCAAGCGAGCAGTGCTGAACGGTGCTGAGCGGTGATGTGCATTACTGTGCGGTACTGTCTGTGTCCTATCCAAATCGAAAGGTGAATCTTACCGGAGTAAGACAGGATCTGAGTATCACTGCAATCACCGAATTATAATTTGTCACCGTTATAATTTGTAGTTTATTACAACGTTACAAAAAAGAAAGAAGAATGGCAAAGCCATTCTACTTATTGATCCGTTCTTTTAGTGTTTGACTTGGTCTGAACACAGGTTTCCTGAAGGCGTCAATTTTGACTTCTTCATTCGTTTTCGGGTTCCTTCCAATGCGTGGTGCACGGTCCTTCACCTCAAACGTGCCAAATCCTGTGATTTGGACCTTTTCTCCATCGATCAGTGCGACTTTCATCGTGTCGATGATCAGCCGAACGATCTCCTCTGCTTTCTTTTTTGTCATCGATTCTTCTTCAGCGATGAGTGCTATTACATCTGTCCTGTTCAAAACCAAATCCCCCTCGAAAAATGTTTTATATATATATCTCAATTAAAATTATAAATTTGGTTTTATATTTAGTGATTACGAAATGGTGACATTATCAGCTAATTTTTTGAAATCTCAGTGATAATTTTGCCAATATCCTCCTTCGAGAATAAGTAACGCTTATTACAGAACTGGCATACCAGTTCCTCCGTTCGTCCTTCTTCATGAAGCTGCTTCAGTTCTCTTAAGCCGATGGAAATAAATGCTCGCTCCACCCGCTCTCTGGAGCAATCGCAGAAATAACGAGGCTGAGCTTCCGCATTAATGATCAAATCCATGTCGTCAAAGAGCATGTTCAGGATTTCGTGAATTGAATTTCCATCGCACAGCAGACTGGACAGCGGTGGAATTTCTTCCAGCCGGAAAGTAATCAGATCTGCCAGCATGGGATCATGTCCGGGCATCATCTGAACCATCAGTCCGCCCGCTGCCTGAACCGTCAGATCCGGATTCAGGCTTTCGCCAAGCAGCACTGCCGTAGGCAGTTGTTCTGATACCGTGTAATAATAGGCGATATCTTCCGCAATCTCGCCGGTATAGATTGGAACACTGGAGACATAAGGCTCCTTTAATCCCATATCCATAATCACCGTAAATTTTCCTTCCCTGCCGACGGCTCCGGCTACATCAAAGCGGCCGTGCTCATTCAGCGGAAGCTCCATCTCCGGATTGCCTAGATAGCCTTTAACCTCAAGGTTCATGCCTGATGTGACAAGGCAGCCCATGGATGGTCCATCTCCCTTGATCTGAACCGTCAGGCGATCCGATTCATTCTTCAGGACCGCGCCCATCATCAGTCCGCCGGTGAGCATGCGCCCCAGGAGGACCGTACCGGTCGCCGGGAGCTCATGAAGGCGCCTGGCTTCATCAACTATCTCTCTCGTATCCGCGGCAATTATCCGTACCATGCCATTCATGGCGGTTGCTCGAATCAGTTTATCCATTTATCGTAACTCCTTTTGTAAGCACATAGACGATTCTCTCAGAACCCGGAGAAGCGGGTTTTTCTGTATAACCGTCGTATTTCCCGGCAATCATAAATCCGGCATTTTGTGCTGTTTCATCAATTTCTTCTTCTGTATGCAGATGCATGACCTGCTCTTCCGTAACCCGGTGATAAAGCGGTGGATCATATCGTCCAGCACTCTTTCCCCTGGTCCGGATAAACGCATTAATAGTCAGCTCGAGGGTTTTCCCTACCAGCTGATTCTCCCAAACATGAAAATAATCCTCGTCATCATAGACGAACACTCCGGTCATTGCTGCTTTGGTCAGCTTATGGACGCTGGAGATATCAAAGATCAAAATCCCTGTATGTTCAAGGTTCCGGTAGCTGTTGTGCAGAAATGCCTCCAGTTCCAGTGAGTCCAAGTAATTCGGAATATCAAGAACTGAAATAATAAGGTCAAACCGATCCGGATACAGAAATGTGGGAGCCTCCCCTTTTAAAAAAGTGGCCTGCCCGGAACCGGAGTATTTATTTCTGGCCAGGGTCAGCATCTCTTCAGATGGATCGCACAGAATCATCCGTTCCAGACTGGGCAGGATCATCAAACCGGCATTGCCAGTCCCACATCCCATATCCAGGGCGTACTTCCCCTTCACGTGAAATTGACGCATCTGACCCAGAATGAAATCAGCCATAGCCTGATAATCAAAATCCTCTTTGATCTTCTCTTCGTAGATAGCTGAAAAATCCTGATACATAATGAGTTCCTTTCCATGTTCGACAGCGCTGATTGTGATTGAAAATTAGCGCTATTCCTATTATAACTCATTCATTCACTCAGGGAAATGACTTAACGGAGATGTTTGTTGATGGTCTGTGATAATGTCACCTTGTATTTGTGCCGTAATTTGTTAACCACGTCGAAGTTCAAAAATATGTCACCCCAGGCTTATAAGTTGGAGGATAATGGATCGGGAAGATTCATCGACTGCTTCCTTCGGTTGAATCCTCGAGATGATTCATCTGAATTTATCCTTTGGATGGTTCTTCGAGAAATTTCATCGGACTGCTTCCACCGGATCTTTCTTCGGGATCGTTGTGATTCACTTGAATGTGACTGCTTGGACGTCATTCCGACCGGATAATTTTTCGTTTTTTTGATCATGACGGATCAGCCACTGGCCTGCAAATATTTGAGCAAGCACTCCTTGGGATTGCTCCGGAGTGCTTGCTCAATTGCTTTTTGGCCCAGCCCCTCTTCAGGTTCTGAACGGTCTGAATGATTTTGATATCTTTCCCGTTCCGTTCACTGCTTAATCAGGGGGTGATCGGATCAGGCGTCTGTTTTACAGTTCATCATTGGCAATGATCAGAAGCAGTTTGCCAGACTCAATCGCATTCGTAAAGATTTCAATCTCGTCGTCCTCTACTCCGAGGCGGGTAAACGCATTTTCAAATTCTTCCTGTGCGCCAACCAGATTCCTGAACTTATCCCACAAGCTCACATCAGTGGATTTCGACTCATCCGCCAGTGTTTCCAGGCGGCCTTTGATATTGTCGATCCGATGCTCCCCCTTGGCAATGACATACATGTCCGTGTCATGGTATCCTGTTTGCTTCAATTCATGGATGCGTTTTGTCACTTCATCCTGATTATTATATATTTCAATTTTGTTCTTCAGCATAACCCGCTTCGCCAGCCTCCTGAGCATTGACTGATTTACAATCATTATAGCCCGAAAAGACTGCCGCAAGACTCGTTATCCTTCGGTCATTTCTGGTTAATTTTTTGTGTCCATGCCTGGTCGCCGCTGCTGCTAGGCCATTGAAGACATCGTTTCTTCGCAGTCCATGGCAGTGTCTTCGTCACTTTTCTCCAAATGTTCCAGACGGCCGATCGAAACTTCATAGGCCGTGCAGATTTCACGCTCGTTTGTGCCGAAACATTTCTGGTATTGGCGGCTTTGGAATCTTCCTTCCAGTCGAATTTTGTCCCCGACATTGAGATGTTCCGCAAACCGGGCATTTCTGCCCCAGGCGATTGCCGGAATATAATCGGATTTTTTGTATGCCCGATTAACAGCAACCAGCAGATCTGCGATCTCCCTGCCAAAGGGAGTGGTCCGAAAAACAGGCTTCTTGCAGACATACCCCTCCAGCTCGATGTGGTTTGGATCCGGTGTTCCTTCAGCGACTTCTCCAAGTGACCGCGCAAACACTGTCAGAATGAGCTTGTTCCTGCCGCCTTCCATTTTGTTGTAGCTTCGCAGCTGGCCCTGAACTATTATTTTCTGGCCAAGAGTCAGAATTTGCCCATTCAGGCTTTTTTCAGCGATTGTGACTTGAATGTCATCTGTTTTATCGCTGAGGCGCTGCACCGATAGGGTGAACACATTGAATTTTTCGTCATACAGCTCGTGCGAAAACGCCAGTTCACTGCAGACGGTCCCTTCCAGTTTGATCAAATTGCAATTTTCCTTATGTTCCATGGTCTCCCCCAAAATGTTTATCTCTTTTTTTACTATCGCATGGACCCAGTTATACTTCCTAATAATAGCAAAATGTGTATTCGATTTCAATATTCTTTCAGTTTTGACTGTACTGGTTTTTTTAAATCAGTGTTCGATTCCTTCTGTTATGCACTTCTTGTCCGGGCGCATTCTGCCTGACTATCACAGAAATGCACTTGATCATTTCTTCCGGGTCAGGCCGCATGCTCTGCCCAAGGAATTTGCTGAAATTATTCTCTCATTTCAGAGTTCCCTGCCCTGGGATTCGTGTTTGATGTGATATTATAGGATATATGATTGTTTTTTGGAGGACATTATGCAGGACAATAGAAACATTGCTGAAAATAAAATATTGATCTTGTACGCCCTGGTTAACGCCCGGTATGCCATGACCAAGCATGACTTGTCCATGATTATGCTGGATAATCTCCTGATGAGCTATTATAACTTCCAGGATTCCATTTACGGATTGAAAGACGGACGCTTCATTCTCCTGGACAAGGATGGTCTGGATGAGTACGTTGAGATTACAGATTCTGGCCGTTCCATGCTGGAACTCTTCTCCTCGAATCTGGATGTCCATAAGCGTTCCATGATCGATGTCTATATGGAAGAAATGAAGAATGAGCTCATTGAGAAGAACACGATCCATGCTTCATACTCCCCGGTAGAGGACGGCCGCTGTCTGGTTGAGATTCATGCCAAGGAAGGCCGGCGGATGATTTTCAATCTGGGTATTGAAGTGCCCAGTCAGGCAGATGCCGAATATATCTGCGATAACTGGAAACGCAATCCGGAAGTAATTTACTATCAATTCCTTAACCTTCTAACCGCCAATCGCGATACCGAAACTTCCCCTTCCCGGGAAGAATAAATACCAGTCGGTCCCTGATAATCAAAGACTGGCTGGCATAGAGAAAATATTGTAGAACAGGTTTGAATGCAAACCTGTTCTTTTTTAATCCTGAGACACAAATGAGAGTTCCTGTGGATCGCACCTGCGCCGCCTTTGGCGGAGCAAATATCACGGTTCTTTATGTGGGAAGTTTGAAGCCATCCGGGAGGGCGGCTCTTTCATACCTGCCTTGAAATGCCTGTCTGGCATCCTGGGTATGCCTTGCGATGAATTCGTGCTTAGCATTGGTGTAGCCGTCCCGATCATGCTCATACTGTTTCCAGAGTGCCAGTTTCAGTTGTTCATACTCCGCGGCAATTTCCGGGTACGTCAGTAGATAGTCGCGGAAATACAGCTCATCATGGTCTCCCTCCCGACGCAGATGCAAGTGAAATACGCGCTGGGCAAATCCGTTCTCCGAGTATCCCTTATTAAATGACACTCGGGTTTCACTCTCTGACATGCAGGTATAACCTGCCGCTGCCAGGCAACGCCTGATCTCTTCCTGATGATCCCGGGCTTCAACCAGAATATCAATAATCGGCTTTGCCCAGATTGAATCAACTGCTGTACTGCCAATGTGACTGATCCGAGAAACAGAACCCAATGGCAGGACAGACCTCAAGAGATTCAGTTCCTCTTCATACCAGTCCGACCAGCAGGATTGGTGTTTCGTCAGGTAAATCGGAAATAACTGCCAGAGTTCTTCCAATGTCATTTCACTCAATTTCTTACTCATCCCGCACCACCTCGATTCTGCAGAGTCGTTCCCATGATCTGTTCCCGGCAACCCTCGGTGAGAATTGAAGGCGTCTCCCTGAAATTCGGCATGACCAAAGAGTTGGATTCAGGTTGGACTTTCCTTATTTTCCCGTCATCAGCAAGAGCTATCCTGTCAAATGGCAGAATAGCTCCTGTTCTTTCCCTATGGGCGGGTGCCCGACTGGCTTACGGCTTTACGATTCTTGTCTTATTGCCCATGTAAGGCTGAAGAACTGCGGGAATCAGGACTGTGCCGTCTTCCTGGTAGTTGTTTTCGAGGAAGGCTATGAGCATGCGGGGCGGGGCCACCACGGTATTGTTCAGGGTATGGGGGAAGTATGTTCCGTCCGATCCCTTGGCTCGAATGGAAAGCCGGCGCGATTGAGCGTCCCCCAGATTCGAGCAGGAACCGACCTCGAAGAATTTCTGCTGACGGGGAGACCAGGCTTCCACGTCTACGGATTTGACCTTCAGATCAGCCAGGTCGCCGGAACAGCATTCGAGCTTGCGAACCGGAATATCCAGCGTCCTGAAGAACTCCACCGTAATGTCTGCCATTTTATGGAACCAGTCCATGGATTCGGCGGGTTCGCAGATCACGATCATTTCCTGTTTTTCAAATTGATGTACCCGGTATAATCCGCGTTCCTCAATGCCGTGGGCGCCGACTTCCTTGCGGAAGCAGGGGGAAGAGGATGTCAGGGTCAGGGGCAGTTCCTCCGGCCGGATGATGCTGTCGATATACTGGCCGATCATGGAATGTTCGGACGTACCGATCAGGTAGAGATCTTCCCCATCGACTTTGTACATCATGTTGTCGCGTTCGGTGAAGCTCATGACGCCTTCTACTACGTTGGCGCGAATCATGTAAGGCGGAATGCAGTAGGTAAATCCCTTGTCAATCATGAAATCCCGAGCATAGCTCATGATGGCGGAATGAAGCCGCGCCATGTCGCCTTTCAGGAACCAGAAGCCATTGCCTGAGGTTCTGCGGGCCGTATCCATGCTGGCTCCGTCGAGGGCTTCGACGATATCCATGTGATAAGGAATTTCAAAGTCCGGGACGAGGGCTTCGCCAAATCGTTCCACTTCGACATTCTCGGAATCATCGCGGCCGATGGGCACTGAATCATCAATGATATTCGGAATCACCATCATACGAACCCGGATTTCTTCCGCCAGGCGTTTCGCTTCGACATCCAGCTCCGCCAGACGATCGGCTTCCTGCTGTACTTTCACCTTAATCGCTTCCGCCTCGTCGCGTTTGCCCTGCCCCATCAGCTTGCCGATTTCTTTGGACAGCGCATTGCGCTGACTCTTCAGGGTTTCTGCTTCCGTCAGGGCGGCCCGGTAATTGATGTCGAGTTCCAGTACCTCATCCACCAGCGGCAGCTTGGCCTCCTGGAATTTCTTTTTTAAATTCTCCCGGACCAGATCCGGCTGATTTCTGAGCAATTTGATATCTATCATAATTTCCTCCCGTTTATTGTGCGTCCCGTTTGTTAAAACCGATTAGTGCTCATAGGGCAGACCGAATCTCTGCCGCATGGTGCGCCGCATGTCACCCACCATATAGAGGGAACCGGACGCGATGACATAACCGTCATCCGGACATTGCCGCAGCGCGCTGGACAGCGCCGTGTCGTATTCCTCTTCCCAGGTTACGTGGTCATTGAATGTATGAATGTATTGATAGAGATCCTGTGCCAGAGAAGCCCGGGTAGAATTGGGGGTCACGCAGATCACAGCGTTCGCGTCGCGGGCAATCAGATCCGCCATCTGATGGGTATCCTTATCGGCCAGAATTCCAAGGATCAGAATATAAGGGCGGTCCGGATAGTAAAAATTCAGCGAATTCTTGAGCTGCCGGATGCCATCGACATTATGAGCTCCGTCAATGATCACCAGCGGATCATGGTTCATGATCTCAAAGCGCCCCATCCAATGGACCGTCTCCACTGCTTCGGCGACCAGATCCGGCAACAAATTCAGGCCCGCGACCTGAGAAAGCCGATACAGAGCCGACACCGCCAGCAGGGAATTGACCTGCTGATGCACGCCCAGGAGCCGCAGGTTCGCTTCAAAGTCCCAGGTTCCGGCTTCATAACGCACTCGCTGAACCCCTGTTTCCTCGGCAAAGCCAAGGAATGAGACGTGATTTGGATCGACAAACTCAATCGGGCTCTCCATGAGCCGGGCCCGTTCCATAATCACCCGCTCCGCTTCAGGCAGCTGCGGATAGGCCACCACCGGCACCCCGGGTTTGATGATGCCGGCCTTGGCCTGAGCGATTTCGCCAATGGTGTTTCCCAGCACATTCATGTGGTCAAAGCTGATGGAAGTTATTATCGACAGCAGCGGTGAAACCACGTTGGTGGAATCCAGATCGCCGCCCAAACCGACTTCGATCACGCAGAAATCCGGCTGCTTTGCCTGAAAATACAGAAACATGACCGTGGTGATGATCTCAAATTCCGTCGGATGCTCCAAGCCTTCCGCAACGCACTCGGCCACGGCTCCCGCGACTTTTTCCGTATAGAAGGCCAGATCGGCATCGTCAATATTCTTCCGGTTAATCTGGATTCGTTCATTAAATTCTTCGATATAGGGCGAGATATACAATCCAACGGTATACCCGTGCTTCATCAGCACTTCCGAGGTGATGGCAGCCACCGACCCCTTTCCGTTGGTTCCGGCGATATGGATCACTCGCAGATCCAGATGCGGATTTCCCAACTTGCTGAGCATACATTCCATGCGGGACAGTCCCAGGTTCTGGCCAAATTTCTGGGTCCCGGTGATGAAGGCCATTGCTTCTTTAATATCCATAGTACTCATACTCCGAATGCACGATCCGATTTTCTGATTCGGTTCGTTTGATATAGTCTATTTTAGCATAGAAAGAGCCGGAAGGGGTCCGTGGGTTCCCCTTCCGGTTCTGATTGCCAACAGTCCTACCGGGCGCTGTAATCACCCTGACGATCGCGTCCCGGGGAGACTCTGACTTCATTCTTCAGGATGCCATAGCAGACGAGATCCAGATATGCCCCGTCCTTTTTCACAGCCTGCCGGAGCACGCCCTCCTGCTTCATCCCCGCCTTCTCCATCACCCGGCCGGAAGCCTTGTTCCAAGAGAAATGCCTGGCAATGACGCGGTGAACACCCTGGGTCAGAGCAAACTCGATCACCCGCTTCAGGCTTTCCGTCATATAGCCCTGCCCCCAGTAAGTTCGATCCAGCCAGTAGCCGGCTTCTGTTTCATCATGCCGGTTGAACGGCGACAGGCCGATCACTCCGATAAACTTCCCCGATTCCTTCAGACAGATCGCGAAATCATGTCCGGCCCGCCCTTCGCGGCGGCTGGTTTCAATCGTTCCCAGCCACGCCAGGGCATGATCTCTGGTATAGGGCCGGGGGATCAGCAAGGTGTTCTGATAGATCTGCGGGTCCTGGCAAATTCTGGTGATTTCCTCGATGTCGCCCTCGCATACGGGGCGGAGCAGCAGACGTTCCGTCATCAGCTCCATGTTACAGCACCAGCGTTTCGTCGTAACTCTTCTGGGTTTTCGCCAGCAGATCGCGATACTGCTCCAATTTGACCCGTTCCTCGGTAATTACTTTCTCCGGCGCTTTGGCCACAAATTTCTCATTGGAGAGCTTGCCTTCAATCCGGCTGACTTCTCCCTGATATTTTTTAATTTCCTTGCCCAGACGCTCCAGTTCCTTTTCCTTGTCGATCAGATCAAGCAGGGGCAGAAAGATTTCTCCGCCCGGGGTGACCAGAGTGACCGTATCGGCCAGTCCTTCCTTGGACTCCACTAAAATCACTTCACTGGCAAAACCCAGCCGTTCCAGGTAGGCACCGCTCTGCCCAAAGGCTTCTCTGGCGTCTGCTGCCGGTAGAATGTAGGTCTTGGCTTTGCGGCCGGGATGAACGTTCATTTCCTGCCGAATCGTCCGGATTGCCTTGATGGCAGCAATGATATGGTCCATATGACGGGCTTCCTCACCGAAGGAGAAGCGATCTTCATAAATGGGCCAGGCTGCCAGCGTGATGGTTTCCTCTCCGGTCAGATGGGTATAGATTTCCTCGGTGATAAAGGGCATGACCGGATGGAGCAGCTTCAATCCATCCGACAGCACCTTGACCAGAACGTTCATGGTGACGCCTTTGGCCTTTTCATCAGCTCCGGTGAACGCAGTCTTGCTCAGTTCGATGTACCAGTCACAGAATTCAGTCCACAGGAAGTCATAAACTTTCTGGAGTGCGATTCCGATTTCAAAGCGTTCCAGGTTTTCGCTGACTTCGCGGATCACTTCATTGTTGCGATGCAGAATCCACTGATCCGCCAGAGAATATTCCTCACAGCCCTCATACCGCTTCATCAGGTCGGCATCCAGGTTCATCATGGCGAACCGTGATGCGTTCCAGATCTTATTGGCAAAGTTACGGGCTGATTCCACCTTGTCGTCGTTGTAGCGAATGTCATTGCCCGGAGCATTGCCGGTAACGAGCATGTAGCGCAGCGCATCCGCGCCGTACTGGTCAATGACATCCAGCGGATCAATGCCGTTGCCCAACGACTTGCTCATCTTGCGGCCCTGCTCGTCACGGACGATGCCATGGAACAGAACGGTATCAAAGGGCTTTTTGCCCATGTTGTGCATTCCGGAGAAGATCATGCGGGCCACCCAGAAGAAGATGATGTCATAGCCAGTCACCAGGGTGCTGGTGGGATAGAAGTAATCCAGATCCGGAGTCTGTTCCGGCCAGCCTAAGGTTGAGAACGGCCACAGAGCGGATGAGAACCAGGTATCCAGGACATCCTCATCCTGACGCAGGCGCTCGCTCCGGCAGGAAGGACAGTAGTCCGGAGTTTCCTCCGCGGCAATGACCTCACCGCAGGTCTCGCAGTACCAGACGGGAATCTGATGTCCCCACCACAGCTGACGCGAGATGCACCAGTCCTGAATGTTTTCCATCCAGTTGTAATAGGTCTTCTCCATTCGTTCGGGAATGAACTGAATCTCCTTGGTGCGAACCGCGTCGATGGCCGGCTGGGCCAGCGGTTCCATTTTGACGTACCACTGGTTGGAAATCATGGGTTCAATGGTCGTGCCGCAGCGGTCGTGGGTTGATACATTGTGCACGATGTCCCGGGTTTTGAGCAGCAGTCCCTGCGCCTGCAAATCGTTCAAAATGGCTTCTCTGGCCGCATAGCGGTCCAGTCCCTGATAAGCGTAGCCCTTTTCGTTGATCCGGCCTTCCTCATCCATCATGACGATCTCCTGGAGACCATGGCGCAGCCCGACCTGGTAGTCATTGGGATCGTGGGCCGGCGTGATCTTGACGCAGCCCGTACCAAAGTCCATGTCCACATAGGAATCCGCGATGACCGGAATCTCCCGGTCCGTCAGCGGCAGCCGGATCGTCTTTCCGACCAGGTGACGGAACCGTTCATCTTCCGGATGAACCGCCACGGCCGTATCTCCCAGCATCGTCTCAGGACGCGTGGTGGCAATTTCCAGATAGCCGGAGCCATCGGTGAATGGGTACTTGATGTGCCAGAAATGGCCGTTTCTTTCCTCATACTGCATTTCTGCATCGGAAATCGCGGTCAGGCACTTGGGGCACCAGTTGGTTATCCGCTGGCCGCGGTAGATCAGTCCCTCGTTGTACAGCTTGACAAAGGTGTGCCGCACGGCCCGGGACAGATTTTCATCCATGGTAAAGGCTTCTCTGGTATAATCCACCGAGCAGCCCAGCCGGTCCAGCTGACCCTTAATCTTTTCGCGGTATTCTTTCGCCCAGTCCCAGGTGTACTCCAGGAACTTCTCCCGGCCGATTTCTGATTTCACAATCCCTTTGGCCAGAAGTTCATTCTCGACTTTCACTTCGGTAGCGATGGACGCATGATCCTGGCCTGGCAGCCACAGCGTGGAGTATCCCTGCATCCGGCGGAACCGGATCAGTATATCCTGCAGTGCATTGTCCAGGGCATGGCCCATATGAAGCTTGCCGGTAATATTAGGCGGCGGCATGACAATGGTATATGGTTTCTTGTCCGGATCAACGGTCGGGGAAAAATAGCCTGCCTCGAGCCAGGTTTTGGTCAGTCGTTCTTCAAATTGCCTGGGATCATAGGTTGTCGCCAGATCCGTTTTCATGCGCTTGTCTTCCATCTTTTATCATCCTTCCTTCAGGCAATCTGTTCGAACCGCCCCGATTCAGCAGAATCCTGCTGAATTGACGGCTTCGCGACTCCTGTTTCAAAAATTTGTACTTTAAAACCAGTTGCAGTGTCTTGGGTTCATGGTTCGCTGATGCCTCATCAGCCAGGCCGCTTATTCGATAAACCGGCCAATCTCTTCCAGTACATCTGAAAGAATCCGAACTGATTCCGAAATGGTGCCGGCGTTGAGGCTGTGGTCAGCTCCCGGATAAACCTTGAGCCTGGAAGCCGCCTCGCCGAGGGTTTCCAGGGCCTTCTCATGATCGAGCAGGTGGTCTTCGCTGCCGGTGAAGGCCATGAAGTTGATGATCCCGATCTGAAGGGCCATGGTGTCCACCATCTGATCAATGGGCGTCAGATAGACGCAGCGGACCGGCTGATTCTGGCGCTGCGCGGCGTCCGAGGCAAACAGTGCTCCCACGCTTTTCCCCAGAAAGACCAGGTCGCCGCTTCGATCTTCTCCGGTCAGAACCTCGTCCACGACACCTGACACCAGATTTCCCATAGCATGCCTGGTGCGCTCATTCAGACTGAATTCGCCGTAGGACAGAATCAGCAGATTGTATCCTTTTTGCATCGCCAGACGGGTGGCATAATACAGCAGCGGTTTGTCAACTGTATAACCCTTCCCCGGGAAAAGGACACACAGGCCTCTTGAGTCTGGATTTTCCAGCAAGGTGCAGTTGATCTTCAAATCCTGGTATTCTGATTGGATAATCCGCCGTTCGACTTTTTCTTCTTTCATCGGTTGCTCCTCCCCAAAAAAATTAAAATAAAAAAGGGCCTTCGTCACATAAGGACGAAGACCCGCGGTACCACCTTAATTCCCACCTGAGATGGGCTCTCATCAGATAACGGTCATCCGGACCGTTCCCGGTTACTAAATTTTCTCCGGGACAGCTCGAAAAGCTACCTTCCGTTCCTTTCCCCTGTCGATCTTTCAGCCTTGGATCGATTCTCTGCAAAGGGTCCCCGAACATACTCCTCTTTTCTGTATGCGCTTTTGCTATTCAGTTCATGGAGCCGTCTGCTTCATGGAATAAAGATCCCTGCATCACTGGGTTTCACGAATCAGAATCTCAATGATTCAAAGCCGCAATGAATCAGAATCGCAAGGAATCCTTCATCATCGGTGATGGATTAGTTATCTTCAATGAGGCTATTATAGCCTTCTTTGGCTAAAACTTCAACCAGGCGGCTGCCGACTTTTTGGGTCAGGCTCGGATTGAGTTCAATGATTTCCTTCCCCGCCAGGTTCTTAAACGCTACCGACAGCATCAGCTTAATCCGATTGAGCTGGTTGACCTCCGACGCGCCTGGATCATAGTCGATGGCCGCGATATTGGCTTCGGGGTGAATTTCCCGCAGCTTCTTGATCATGCCCTTGCCTGTAACATGATTCGGGAGGCAGGCAAAGGGCTGCATGCAGATAATATTGTGGACGCCTTCATGCAGCAGTTCCAGCATTTCACCGGTCAGGAACCAGCCTTCTCCGGTCATGTTGCCCAGCTGCAGGATTGGTTCGGTCTTTTTCGCCAGATCATAGATTGAGGCCGGCGGGTAAAACCGATTGGACGTTTTCAGGGCCTTCTTCATCGCCTTGCGGAAGAACTCAATACCGGCAATGCCGGCATGTCCGCCCAGGGCTGAGGTCATGGAGCCTCCCAGGTACTTATGCTTGTAGTCGGAATCCAGTGCGGAATAGAGGAAGAAATCCATCAGATCCGGCATTACGGCTTCCGCCCCTTCGCTTTCGATAATGTCTACCACTGAATTATTCGCCGTCGGGTGGAACTTGACAAGGATTTCCCCTACCAGTCCAACCTTTGGCTTCACCAGATTTTCATGGATCGGGAATTCATCGAAGTCTTTTACGATGGCCTTGCAGTTGCGTTCGTATTCCAGGAAACTGCCCTTTTTCAGGCTCCGGATGCAGCGGTTGACCCAGTGGTCATAGAGGGCGTTGGCTGAACCGGCGACCTTCTCATAAGGCCGGACCTTATACAGCACCCGCATCAGCAGATCGCCGTAGATCAGTCCCTGAGCGGCCCGGGACAGCGTGGGCAGATCAAACGCCATGCCCGGATGGCTTTCAAATCCCTGAACCGAGAGTGGAACGCAGGGTACATTGGCAAACCCGGCATCGCGCAGCGCTTTGCGGATGAAGGCCACATAGTTGGTGGCACGGCAGCCGCCGCCGGTCTGGGTGATGACCACTGTCGTGTTGTCCAGGTCATATTCACCGGACTGCAGCGCATTGATCAGCTGGCCCGTGACCAGGATGCTGGGATAACAGGCGTCATTATTGACATACTTCAGACCCGCTTCAACCGCACCTTTGTCGACTTCAGGCAGCAGAACGACCCGGAATCCGGAATACTGGAGAGCAGCCTCGACAAACTGGAGGTGTATGGGTGAAAGCTGAGGTGAAATAATGGTATGCTGCCTTTTCATTTCTTTGGTGAACGTGATGGGGGTACAGTCAATCGCTTCGGGTACCGGTACGTACTGATTGCGCTGACGCTCTTCCATGGCTGCCTTGAGCGACCGGATCCGAATGCGGGCCGCGCCCAGATTGTTGCCTTCATCGATTTTCAGGCAGGTGTAGATCTTGCCGACGCCGGAGAGGATCTCCTGAACCTGGTCGGTCGTCACTGCATCCAGCCCGCAGCCGAAGGAGTTGAGCTGAACCAGTTCCAGGTCCTCCCGGGCGCTGACCACAGAGGCGGCGTGGTAGAGCCGGGAATGGTAGGTCCACTGATCCACGACCCGAAGCTGCCGCTCCTCGGTCTGGTCCAGATGGCAGATGGAATCTTCGCTCAGCACCGCCATGCCAAAGGAGGTAATCACCTCCGGGATGCCGTGGTGCACTTCCGGATCAACATGGTAAGGCCGTCCGCCCAGAACAATGCCTTTGATCTGGTGTTTGCGGAGATATTCCAGGGTTTCTTCGCCAAACCGGCGAATGTCGGCCTTATACGCATCGCGTTCGGCAAAGCCTTTGCGGCAGGCCGCTTCCCATTCTGACAGGGAGATATCGCACCGGTTCTTGAAGATCTGATACAGCCGGCGAGCCAGTTTGTCGCGGTCACCAATGTTCAGGAACGGGTTCAGGAAGGGAATGGAGCTTTCCTTGAGATTGTCCACGTTGTTCTTAATGACTTCCGGATAGGAGGTCACAATGGGGCAGTTGTAGAAATTGTCAGCTCCCTTGAATTCCTTTTCCTCAAAGGGAATGCAGGGATAGAAGATGAGATCCGGCTTTTTTCGAATCAGCCACTCAATGTGACCATGCACCAGTTTCCCGGGATAGCAGACCGATTCCGAAGGAATGGTCTCAATGCCCATCTCATAGAGCTGTTTGGACGACTGGGGTGAGAGCAGCACCGAAAAGCCCAGATCCGTCAGAACCGTATGCCAGAAGGGATAATTCTCATACAGGTTCAGCACCCGTGGAATGCCGATGACGCCGCGTCGGGCCTCTTCTTTCTTCAATGGCTTATAGTATTTGAAGGTTCGTTCAAATTTATAGGCAAAGGCGTTGGGAATGGTGGATTTCTCCAGGTTGCCCAACGGACGCTCACACCGGTTGCCCGAAATGAACTGCTTCCCGCCGGTAAATTTATTGATCGTAAGCTGACAGTTGTTGGCACACAGGCCGCAGCGGCGAAGATCCGTTTCATAGCTGAACTGTTCGATATCGGACCGGCTCCGCAGGGTCGATTGGTGGCCTTCCTCAAACCGTTCCCGGGCAATCAAAGCAGCTCCATAGGCGCCCATGAGGCCGGCAATGTCCGGGCGCACGGCCTGCACACCCGAAACCAGTTCAAAGGCCCGCAGTACGGCATCATTATGGAATGTACCGCCCTGAACGATGATCTTCTCCCCCATTTCTTTGGGGTTGCGAATCTTAATAACTTTATACAGGGCATTCTTAATAACCGAGTAGGACAGTCCTGCGGAGATGTCGCCCACGCTGGCTCCCTCTTTCTGGGCCTGTTTGACCCGGGAGTTCATGAACACCGTGCAGCGCGTTCCCAGATCCACCGGGGCGCGGCTGGTCAAAGCTTCCCCTGCGAAGCCCTGCGGCGTGGTATTGAGTCCCCGGGCAAAGGTCTCGATGAACGAGCCGCAGCCGGAGGAACAGGCTTCATTGAGCAAAATGGAATCAATGACGCCGTTTTTAATGCGCAGGCATTTCATGTCCTGCCCGCCAATATCCAGGATAAAGTCCACGCCATGGAGGAAGTGATCGGAAGCCTTGTAATGGGCAATGGTCTCAATCTCGCCGATGTCGACGCCAAGGGCCTCGCGGATCAGCGATTCGCCATAACCGGTTACGCAGGAGTTGGCAATCCAGACCTTGTCATGGAGTGCTTCATATACTTTCTTGACCTCTTCGACGACTTTATCCAGCGGTTTGCCTTCATTGGAACCGTAGAAGGAATAGACCAGATTCCGATCCCGGTCCACCAGGGCAACCTTGGAGGTGGTGGAACCGGCATCAATCCCAAGGAAGAGCGGTCCTTCCACCTCATCGATGGCTACCCGGTTCACCCGTTCGCGATCGTGGCGCGCCCGGAACTCTGTCAGCTCCGCCTCCGTTTCAAACAGTGGCCGCAGGCGCTCGACTTCATTCAGTGTGATTTCCCGCTTCCTGCGCAGTCGCTCGACCACGGTGTAGAAGTTCACCGCATCGGATTCTTCCGAGATCAGCGCCGCACCGATGGCGACGAACAGATTGGAGTGTTCCGGACTGATGACAGCCTCATCGGAAAGGTTCAGCGTCTCAATGAAACGCTGTCTCAGTTCCGACAAGAAGAACAGCGGACCGCCTAAGAAGGCGATGTTGCCCCGAATCGGACGGCCGCAGGCCAGACCGGAAATGGTCTGATTCACTACCGCCTGGAACACGGAGGCTGCAATGTCCTCCGGCCGAGCGCCCTCATTGATCAGGGGCTGCACGTCGGTCTTGGCAAATACACCGCAGCGGGCTGCGATGGGGTAAATGGTCGTATGATTTTTTGCCAGGTCATTGAGACCCTGAGCATCCGTCTTCAGGAGACTGGCCATTTGATCGATGAACGCTCCCGTGCCCCCGGCACAAGTGCCGTTCATGCGCTGATCCATGGCTTTGCCAAAGAATGTGATCTTGGCATCTTCACCGCCCAGCTCAATGGCAACATCCGTCTGCGGAATATAGGTCTCCACCGCCCGGGTACAGGCGATCACTTCCTGAGAAAACGGGATGTTCAACAGTGCAGCGACGCCAAATCCGCCGGAGCCGGCTGCATTGATGGTCACCGGCACATCACCCAATAATTCATAAACCTCTTCCACGATGCCCCGGACTGTACTTCTCACATCGGAGAAATGGCGGCGGTAGGTGGAATAAATCATGTCGTGTTCATCATTGAGAACAATGATTTTAACTGTGGTGGAACCGACATCCAGGCCAATACTGTATTTTAATGACATGTACATCCCCTCTTTGATGGTCTGCCAGCCAGACCCGGGTCCGGTGCAGAAAACAGAGATTTGTTATAAATTTTTTATCGTTTGTTTCATTCGGCTGGTTGGCGGCGCGGGCGCTCCCGCGGCACAGCGGCCGGATGGCGGATATTATTATCTCATCATAGCAGGCAAGTGGAGCCGGATGGTTAAATTGAGGTTAAATCATTCTTCCTCAGCCTGTTCTAAAGTCATATTATAAACCTTTTTGATCAAATTGTAATCATAGCCCCGTGAGAGGAGAAACCGATAAACTTTTTCCCGAATTTTGTTCTCTTCCAATCCTCGGTTTTTCAGACTCAGAACCTTTTTCCGGCAGGCCGCCAGTGCGTGGGATTCTTCCGCATCGCTCATGTCCTCGAGCAGGTCCTGGGCGATCTCGCGATCTACGCCCTTCTGGGCCAGTTCCTGTTCGATAGCTCTGGAGCCGCGCTGACGGATCCGTTCTTTCAGATAAGCCTGCGCGAATTTTTCGTCATCCAGAAAACCATACGAAGCAAGGCTCTCCAGGGTCGCCTCAATGGCTCGGTCGGAAAAATCTTTCTCCTTCAGCTTGTCGCGGACCTCTTTACGAGTTCGCATACGTATATCAAGCAGGTGAAGTCCCGCTTCCCGGGCTTTCACCAGTTCATCTTCCACAATCAGTTCGCGCAGCTCCGGCAACTCGATGCGGGATTCCGGACGCAGACTTCTTCGGAATGCGACTTCCTGAGATAAAAGGAATTCGGGAGATTCGGGGTCCTCCATCAGATCGCTCCAGTCCTGGGGCGTCAGATTCGCTTCATGCTCTTCCCAGGCTGCTGAGACCTTGACATACCCTTTTTTTCCGGTCGCCGGTTCAATTCGTTTAATATGCATCAATGCCACCTCCTGGTCGTGGATTGCAGCCGGCCCCAACCCCTGGGCCAGCCAGCTTGCTGTATCCCCTGTGCCGCTGACAGCCGCGGGCGGGTCCGGTGAGCTGACTGGCTGCCTGAGTGACTGCCACTCTAAGCGAAAGAATCAGCCTCTTCTTCGTCATGCTGTGGTATAAGCAGAGAGATCGTCGGAGTAGAAAACACCAGCTGGGCTACCTGACGCAGTTCATCCACCGACAGGTTTTCCATCTCCCGGAGCTCTTCCTCATAATGAAGCAGCGCCCGGTCATCCAGCGCGTTGGCCGCCACATAGCTGCACAGTGCCGGGGTATCGTCCAGCAGTGCTGCGATATGAGTTCGATGCATTTTCTGGGACAGCTGGAGATCTTTCTCCGTCAGGGGAATTCGCCCCGCTTTGAGATCCGCGATGATGTTCAGAATGATCTGAAGGACCATCTGAACATTTTCCGGTTCCGTGGCACAATAAACTTCCAGTGTCCGTACGTGGGGGGTCAGATCCAGCCCCGAATAAATATCATAGGACAGGCCCCGCTTTAACCGGATTTCCCGGAACAGCAGAGAGTTGTCGGAGTCGCCCAGCCGGCGGTTCAACACTTTCAGGGCAGTTTCCTGAGCCGGATCCAGATCCGGAAAATGATAAAGCAGCGTCACCGTCGCCATTTCCGAAGAGTCTGTGGGGGTTTCCCATTCTCCGGTATGGTTTGGCGAATCATGGAAATAAAATGACTGAACGCCTCGGGCAGGCCAGCTCTCGAAATAGCGACGGACCCTTTCCTGCATTACTTCATGTGGCTCATGGGAAGCCAGCACCAGGGTCGCCTGATCCGGTGTCAGGTACTGAAGCCGGTGGCGTTTCAGATCTGCCAGCGTCACCGCCGCGATGGATGCTTCATCACCGATCACATCGTACCGGAGCGGCTCCTCCGGCCAGGCCCTGGCATAAAGCAGATCATAGGAAATGGTCTCCAGATCCTCCAGCCCTTCTTTATATTCACTGAGTATGACGGACCGTTCCCGGTCCAGCTCCGACTGAGTCAGGTCGGTGTTTTGAACCAGATCGGACACCAGGTCCAGAGCCGCTTCCATTTCACCGGACAAGGCGGATACCGAAAGGATCAATTGCGTCAGATCCGTAAAAGCGTTGACGTCGCCGCCCAGAAACTCAAACTCTTCGTTAATGGCATCATGGCTGCGCCGGGTCGTTCCGGTGAACAGCATATGTTCCAGAACGTGGGTCATTCCTTTCTGCTTGGGGGGATCCATCATGGAGCCAACCCGGAACCCCAGGTTCAGCGCCATGATCTGGCTGTCTTTTTTTATAGTTATCAAACGCAGACCGTTTGTTAGGTAAAGTTCTTTAATATCAGGCATATGTTCCATCCTTTTTCACAATCTAGCCTCCATTATAAGTCAGCCAAAGAATTATTACTATCTTTCCCGTTCACAAACAAAAGTTTGAGAATCATTCCGGTTCTTTCGGGGTGATTCTCATACTGCTCCATTTCCAAACCCACTCATACCAATCCTTAGCCTCTTACCCTTTCGGATCCTTTCGGATCCTTTCGAACCCTTCCGAATCAATCCGAATCCTTCCGCGTGCTTCCGGCAATTCCCGGACTTCATTGGACTTTCCCGGCTTTCTCCTTTTCTTTTAAGATCATTGCGATATCCTTTTCATCATGATTCCTTTTCCCGGATTCTATCGTTTCTTGATTTTGATTCTTTCCGAGTCTTTCTATTTGATTTTGCACAATCAAATAAGGGAAGCCGACAAAACCGCAACGAAACGTTCTGATTTTTTCCATCCTGACGGGACAAGTACGTTATGGATGAACGGATCAAAGTTTTCGATTCATTGAAATTGTTTACTTAAAATGTTTATAATTGGAGTAGACTGCACAATGCTACGAATACATGGAGGTGTTCTTTCGAATGACTGAAAAAGTGGTTATCACCGGAAACGAGGCGGTCGCCCGGGGCTTCTGGGAGGCCGGCGGCAAGGTTTCCGCAGCCTATCCCGGCTCACCCACGGTATCGATCACCGATACGCTGATGAAGATGAAAGAAGTGGATGCCAACTGGGCAACCAACGAAAAAGTAGCCCTGGAAATGGCCATCGGCTCATCCATTACCGGCGCCCGCAGCCTCTGCGTCATGAAACACGTGGGACTCAACATCGCCCTGGATCCCTTTATGACATTTACCCAGACCAGAACCAAAGGAGCCTTTGTTCTCGCCATTGGAGACGATCCAGGCCTGACCAGTTCCCAGAACGAGCAGGACTCGCGCATGCTGGCTCAGTTTGCCAATATTCCCGTGCTTGATCCGGCAACCCCGCAGGAGGCACTGGATTATACCAGGGAAGCTATCAGGCTCTCTGAGCAGTTTGAGACCCCTGTGATGCTGCGCATTATGTCCCGGCTGTGCCATGCCCGCGGCGTAGTGGTGCTGAATGAGCGCAAGGATTCCCATATTGCAGGTTTTGAGGAAGATCCCTCCAACTTCTGCATGCTTCCGCCCTATTCCAATGCCCAGCAGTACTTCATGAAAGACCGCATGGAGAACCTGGCAAAGTTCAATGAAACGTATCATCTGAATACCTGGGAACGCCAGGGACATGATACGCTGATCATTACCTCGGGGCTCGTATCCGGCGTTATCAAGGAAATTGCTCCCGCGGCAGACATCTACAAACTGGCCATGGTCTGGCCATTGCCGGTGGAGAAGCTCCGGGAAGCTGCCAGCCATTACCGGAAGGTCCTGGTGGCCGAAGAAATGATGCCAGTGATGGAAAAGGAACTCAAAGCCGGCGGAATTGACTGTGAGGGGAAAAAATTCTTTTCCTTCACCGGGGAGCTGGATTTTGAAGCGGTCCGCCACGCCCTGGCAGAAGCCGGCGTCATCACCGCCACGGAACCCGATGTCATGGAGCCGCTGAAAACCGTTGACCGGACACCGATGCTCTGTGCCGGCTGCCCGCACCGTCCCGTATTTGACAGCTTAAAGAAACTCAAAGCCACGGTGGTCGGTGATATTGGCTGCTACTCGCTGGGTATTCTCCCGCCCTTCCAGGTTCACAAAACCAACATTTCCATGGGCGCTTCCCTGGGCATGGTTCTGGGCATGGCGAAGGCCAACCGGCTGGCAGGCATCGATAAACCCTTGGTTGCAACCATCGGCGACGGCACGTTCTTCCATTCCGGGCTCTCCGGCATGGTCCAGCTCTCCGACATCAAGGAAAATATCACCGTTATCTGCATGGACAATCGAACCACCGCAATGACCGGCGGACAGAAGACCATGACGACCAACGAATTGTTCTCGGACGATTCCAAGGAAGCTCCGGAGCATTATGTCTCGATCTACAACATTGTCAAAGCCATGGGACTCGAAGATGTCGAGGTCGTGGATCAGTTCCAGGTCAAGGAATTCCACAAGAAACTCAAAGACGCGATGAAGCGGCCCGGAATCTCAGTCATTATCACAACCCGGCCCTGTGCCCTCAACTTTAAGATAGTCAATCCGCCCTTCTATGTGGATGAAAAAATCTGCATCGGCTGCCGCAGCTGCGTCAATACCAACTGCCCGCCGATCAATATGCAGAAGTACGAAGGCATTGAAGCTCTGAAATCCCACATCCACGCTGACATGTGCGTGGGCTGCTCCGTCTGTTCCCAGGTCTGCCCGGTCGGCGCGATCAAACCCCTGGCTCAGAAAAAAGAGGAGGTAAAGGCATAATGGAGATCGTAACCATCCTGATCGCCGGTGTCGGCGGACAAGGTCTGGTTCTGACAACGGATCTTATTGCTCAGGCAGCCTTCCTCGAAGGCTATGAAGTTGCAACCAATGACGTGATCGGACTGTCCCAGCGCGGCGGGAAAATCAACGGCTCGGTTCGATTCGGCAAAAAAGTTCCGACGCCAAATGTACCAAAAAATTCAGCCAGCGTCCTGCTGGGCCTTGAGAAACTGGAAACGCTGCGGTTTGTCGATGAAGTTATCCCGGGCGGTCTGGTTCTCATGAACCAGAAGGAAATCTATCCCAATCCCGTCCTGATGGAAAAAGAAGTATATCCCGGCGACATTGAGAATCAGATCCGCACCCGCAACGTCCGCCTCATTCCCATAGATTCAGAAGCAGAGGCGAAGAAGCTCGGGAACATCAAAGTGGCGAATACAATCCTCATCGGCGCCCTCAGCACAGTGGTTGACATCAAGGAAGAGAACTTCATCAAGGCAATCGAGATGAAAGTTCCGCCCAAAACCATACAGGCCAATCTGGCAGCCTTCGCCTACGGCCGCCAGTTCATGGGCGCCTCGGCCGCAGTACCGGTGACAAGGTCAACCGAGCAGCTGCCGGAAGAATTCCGGCCCGAGCAGGATGAATCCGCCAAAGCTGCCCATCCGATGGATCCGGCAGGTTACGAAGTCGTGCCGGAAGCGCCGTCGCCCATTCCCTCAGAATCGGCAACTCCGATGAACACAGAGATGCCAACGTATGTCTGCACCGTGTGCGGGTATGTCTATGACCCGGTGGCCGGTGATCCCGACAACGGCGTGGACCCAGGCACCCCGTGGGAAGAAGTCCCGTCCGACTGGACCTGTCCCCTCTGCGGAGTAGGAAAAGACCAGTTTGAGCAAAACTGATCCCCGAATTCGGCAGGTAATTCGAAACCTGAACTTATGAACCTTTGAACGAATGAACCTTTGAACGAATGAACCTTTGAACGAATGAACCTTTGAATTTCAGAACCCCTGAAGGCGTGACCCGGCTTCAGGGGTTCTACCTCGGAGCAGAGAGATCGAAGGCCAGCATCGTCACTGTCAGGGCAGGAGCGGAATAAAAACTGATCCACAATCGCATGAACTGTCCGATTCGTCACGCACTTGAAAAAAACAGATAGGATCCAATAATTCGGAGAATCCGGTAATTCGTACGGTTTGACTTGCATCCCGGTCAGGCCTTTCATATAATCAACATATACAGGTTACGGACCTCAACCAGTTTAAGGATAACGACTGTAAATCGTTAAATAGGGGGAGGTTTTTTTGTGTTTTATTTGATTGATAATTATGATTCCTTTGTTTACAATCTGGCGGCCGATCTGGAACATATGGGGCATGAAGTCCTGGTTGTGCGCTCAGACGACGTGACGACCGAGCAAATTCAAGCGTTGAATCCAAACGGTCTCATTCTTTCGCCGGGTCCGAAGCGGCCACAGGATGCAGCAGTCTGTCACAAGGTGTTAGCCGAATTTCAGGGATTAATTCCCATCCTGGGGGTTTGTCTGGGTCACCAGGTGATTGGGCAGGCCTTCGGGGGATGTGTGGAAAAAGGCCAGCGGCCGATGCATGGCAAACTGTCTTTCCTTACCCATGACGGAACCGGTCTGTTTCAGGGACTGCCGCCCCGCTTTCAAGTAACCCGGTACCATTCTCTGGTGGTTACAGAGAACAATCTGCCGCCTCAGCTTCAGGTCACAGCCCGCAGTGAAGACGACGTGATCATGGCACTCAAGCATGCAACGCTGCCGATTTACGGCGTTCAGTTTCATCCCGAAGCCGTCCTGACAGAGTACGGAACACAACTTCTTGCCAATTTCTGTCAAATCTGCCTCCAGGAGAAGCCAGACCATGCAGCTCATTAACACACTAGACCACGATGTGGAGATTGCTTCAATTTTTGATCTGATTCACGAAGAAACAGATGCCGTTTTTCTGGATTCGTCCAAGACCGGCAAGCTGGGCCGCTATTCGTTGATCGGTCGAAAGCCTTACTTGAAACTGGAGCAGGCGGATGGATTCCGTGTGAACGGAGTTCTTCAGGAGGAATCCTTTGAAGATTTTCTGTGCCGCTATCTGAAGGACCACTATGAAGCAACCCCTGCCGGACTTCCCCTGGCATCGGGAGCGATCGGCTATTTCTCCTATGATTACGGCAGAAAAAAACAGGGCATCGCCTCTTCCATGGATCAGGAGCTTGCGATTCCCGATGCTCTGCTGGTTTTTTACCATCAGTTCATCATCGCCGATCATGAAGAGCATAAACTGCATCTGATTGTTACTGACCCTCAAACTGCAACGATTCCACAAGCTGCAGCGGATACCCCAGTCACTGACTCCCCAGCGGCGCATGCGAAAGCGCCTGAACTCTCTTGGCCCGCCAGGAGCACAGCGGAACCCTCAGCCCAACAGAAATCCCAGGAATGGCTGTTGGAACAGATGCGGGAACTGGAACTCCTGGCCGCCGAGGCAGCCCGCAGAAGCGCTTTCGAATCCGAAGCAGCCGTCCGGCTTGGACCGGGCAGTCTCACAGCCAATTTCACCCACAGGGATTATTTGACCGCCCTGGGCCGGATGATCGACTACATTGTGGAGGGGGATATCTATATTGCCAATATGACCCAGCAGCTGCTGGTTGAATCCTCGATGGATCCCTATGAATTATTCCGCCGGCTTCGTCGAAGCAATCCCTCTCCTTTTGGTGGGTATTTTCAGTATGGAGATTTTCAGATCATCAGCGCTTCTCCGGAGCGGTTTCTGCAGATGAAGCAGCGTCAGGTGTCAACCCGTCCGATCAAGGGCACGAGAAAGCGCGGCCAGACCGCAAAGGAAGACGAAGCATTGAAAAAAGAGCTGGAGCAATCGGAGAAAGACCGCAGCGAGCTGCTCATGATTGTCGATCTGGAACGGAATGATCTGAACCGCGTATGCGTTCCCGGCAGCGTCATCGTTGATGAACTGTTTGCAGTAGAAACCCACGCCACAGTCTTCCATCTTGTTTCCAATATCACCGGCCGTCTGAGAGATCATCTGACGGTTGTGGATCTTTTGGAGTCCGCGTTTCCCGGAGGATCCATCACTGGTGCGCCCAAATACCGGGCCATGGAAATCATTGATGAACTGGAGCACTCCAGGCGGAATCTGTATACCGGTTCCATGGGCTGGATTTCCCTGAGCGGTGACTGTGACTTCAACATTGTGATCCGCACGGCTGTGCATCAGCAAGGCCGGTATCACATCGGTGTCGGCGGCGGCATTACCTGCGAATCGGAACTGGAATTTGAGTATGAGGAAACTATGCTGAAAGCCAGGGCGCTTTTGAAGGAACTGGGGGTACCAAATGAAACTCCTCTTGGATGAAGGCTTTCAGTTCGGTCTGGGCGTCTTTGAAACCATTGCTGTGGAAGATGGCCAGCCCGTGTTGCTGAACTGGCATCTGGAGCGGCTGAATCATTCTATGAAAGAACTGGGGATTCCGCGGAGCATCTCCCCTGCTGACTTTACTCTTTGCCTCACGCAGCACCTGGAATCAAACGGCATCAGTACGGATCTGCTCCCTCATCATGCGGTAAAACTCATGGTTTCCGAGCACAATACAGTACTTACCATTCGTCCGAATCCCTACACGGAGGAATCCCGAAGAAAGGGCTTCCAATTGGGATACAGTAAGGTCCGTCGCAATGAAACCTCCCCTCTGACCCGTCATAAAACCCTGAATTACGGAGACAATATTCTGGAGAAGCGGGCAGCGGCCTCCTGCGGACTCGATGATCTGATTTTTTTGAACAGTCGGGAGGAAATCTGCGAAGGCTCGGTTTCCAATATCTTCTTTGTCTCAAAGGGCAGAATCTACACACCTCCTGTCTTCTGCGGACTCCTGCCCGGCATCATGAGACGGTTTGTGCTGCAGCATGCGGAGGTCACCGAGATCGTTCTGACCAGGGCGTCCGTTGACGAAATGCAGGAATGCTTCGTCACCAATTCCCTGATGGGAATCATGCCGGTCCGTCGCCTGGGCAGCAAACTCTTTGACGAAACCGGTACAGCGCTAAAACTGCAGCGACTGGTTTTGGAACAGGTTAAAACCGAACAGCAGATATAATCATTTGTGCGGATTGCCGGGTAATCAGAAATTACCCGGCAATTCCTAATAATTAACAGAAATTGCCGGTTGAGCAATGGGGAGAATGTCAATGATCTGTACCGCTTCAAATCAATCTGTTGTGTTCTGTAACCAATCAATAAAAACTGTACTCCCTTTGTGCTATACTTTAGCCATAGCAAACGGAGGGTCAAATGATGAATTTCAAGTACACAGAAATCATGGATTATGTCAAAAATGAAATTTCGAAGGGAACGTACCAATCCAAACTGCCGTCAATTCGGGGAATGGCGATCCGATTTTCCTGCTCCAACTCCACGGTGATTAAAGCCTATTCCGAACTGGAGGATCAGGGAGTCATATACTCCGCCCCGAAATCCGGGTATTTCATCAACCACCGGCGCAAGGACGGCGGCTGGGATTTTGACTTTTACTCCGGAATCCCCCTCTCATCCTACCTGCCCTTCGACTCCATGGAAAAAGCCTATGCGTCGTCTTTCCGGGAGAACAACATGTCCATCATCAACTACAGTTACTCCCGAGGCTATGGCAAACTGAGAGAGCACCTGGGTCTGACGCAGAATCCGCCGGTATCCAGCGAGAACATCTTTATTCTGTCAGGAACTCAGAATTTTCTGAGTCTGATTATTGCCATGACCATCCGCAACGGCCAGAAAATCCTCGTGGAAAATCCGACCTACAACCTTCTGGTTGGGGCCATGGATGTCTTTGGCCAAAATATCCTGTCCGTGGAACGGACCTTGCAAGGGCTGGATTTGGACACCCTGGAAGAGAAGGCAAAAAATCACGAGTTCCGGTATTTTTTTACGATGACCCGGAACCACAATCCACTAGGCACCACCCTGTCCAAAGAACAGCGTAGCCGGCTGCTCAGCCTGGCCCGTGAATATGACTTCTATATCGTGGAAGATGATTATCTCATGGAGCTTTCCGATGAAAACAGCTTGTTTCATCAGGCTCCTGACCGCGTGATCTACATTCGCAGCTTCTCCAAGACCATCAGCCCGTCCCTTCGTCTGTGTGCCATTATCGTGCCGGACACGCTGGTCGAGGACATCTCCCACACCAATAATTACATGAACACCGGGGCTTCCCTGATCAGTCAGGATGTGCTTCATCGCTATCTGACCAGTGACGCTTATCACAAACACATCCGCACCCTGAAAGAGCGGATCGAAGAAAAGTGCACGCTGCTCAGCGAATGCCTCAAGGACTGCCCTTACCCCTTCCAGGTACCGCAATGCGGCATGTATGCCTACATCGAGCTGCCGCAGGATTTCCGCACCATGGAATTGCTGGACAATCTGGATGCCAGGGGCTTCCGCTTCCGTTCTGATGTAGAATTCTCGGTGACCCGTGAAGTCCGGGGTCTGCGAATCTCCCTTTCCCGGGTCGAGAAGAAAGCCATTGAAAAAGGCATTCAGGAGCTTCTGATGGAAATGAAAGCCATCAGTACGGCCAAACCCGTAACCAAGGATATCTATTTATAGCAATTCGAATCCTCAAAAAAACTAAGGCAGCGATTCCCCTCAGAGGGTTCGCTGCCTTTTCCGTTGCGATGATTGGTTCGGGTTGATCTTATCCACTTCATCGTGTTGAATATCCACTCTGTCTGAGCTACTTTGTTTGAGTGTCTGCTCTGCTTGAGCTGCCCGGCTGGAGTGTCTGCCCTGCTTGTCTTTCGATCAACCGGTGCGTCTGAAATACCTGGATTGATTGAGGTGCTACTTCATCGACCGGATTTCATCCATGACGAAATCCTTCAGCGGCTTGCCCGAGATCAGGACGGTATCGGGATCCACAATATCCGTTTTCACGGAGAAGAAGTTGATAAAGAGCTTATTTTCCTTCTGCTGGGAGGTTTCAAACTGTCCGGGGTAGAACACCACTTCGACCGTCTCATAGGGGAACGCCGCTCCGGCGGACTCCTTAACCTCATCAATGTTCAATGTCTTGATGGGTGTGAGCATCTGCTGTGTCATGGCCGGATCTTCCAGCATCCACATATTGTAATTCCAGAACCGGGATTCTTTTTTTGTCGGTCCGTTCAGCCGCTCGCGGTTGGAAATCGCCGAGAGAACCGTGCGAACGCTGCTTGCATTGAATTCACTGTCGTAGGCGGAGCCCATTTCCGGGGAGTGAGCCAGCTCATCCAGGAATCTCTCGTGGATCTTCTCGCGGTCCTTGATGGATGCCCAGATGAACAGCATGGTCTCCAGGGCTTTGGTGTTGATCTTAATTTCTTTCAGCATAGTTATTCCCTCCAAATTTTCTATCTATCCCTATTTTACTCTTTCTCTGTTAATTTGGTGCCCGAATCGGCAATTTTCTTTTACCCGGCAGTGTGAATCTGCCTTCCGGCTCTAAATTCCTGCTTCCTGCTTCCCATTACAGCAACCCGCCGTCAATGGTAATAATCTGGCCATTGATGTAGGCGGCTTCCTCCGACAGGAGAAACTGCGCGGTTTTTGCCACATCCAGTACAGTTCCCAGCCGGTTCGATGCCAGATAGCATACCATATTGTCCTTTTCTTCCTGAGTCAGGTTGTGATTCATCTCGGTATCAATGATTCCGGGCGCAATACAGTTCACCCGGATTCCCATGGGGGCCATTTCCTTGGCCAGGGACTTGGTGAAGGCGTTGATGCCGGCCTTGGTCATGGAATATACGACTTCATTGGCTGCTCCGTGCTGGGACCATATACTGGAAATGTTCAAAATCGACCCCCTGCGTGCCAGAAGATGCGGCAGGGCGTGGCGAGTCACATTGAAGGTTCCTTTCAGATTCGTGTCCATGAGGCGGTCATACTGCCCTTCCGTGGTATCCATCAGCAGTCCGTGATGACTGACGCCGGCATTGTTCACGAGGATATCGAGCTGTCCGCACAGATCAACGGTGTACTTTACCAGACGGGCTGCCTCCTCGTACTTTGAAACGTCTGCCTGACAGATTGAACCATTTCCGCCCATTCGGCGGATTTCCTCCAGAGCCTGCAAGGCCCGGTCCTCATCGGTTCGATAATTGATGATGACAAATATACCCTGCAAGGCGAGTTCCCTTGCGATGCTTTTCCCGATCCCCCGCGAGGAACCGGTGATGATTGCTACTTTATTCATGATATATCCTTGTTTCGAAAATAGTGCAGTCCGCCGGATCGTTGATCTCCGGGAAACTGATTCGCTTAACAGAACCATTATAGCGCAGTTGCAGGCAAAAGATAAGCCTTCCCATGGGGAAGGCTTACTTTGTGTTCTCCAGGTCCGGCCGCCAGAGCGGTCTTGGGGGAGATGTCTTATTTTATTGTCTGGTCCCGACTTATGCCAGCGGCTGTGCCGGAGGCTGAACCGGGGCATTCTGCGGTGAGTTCTTGATGATATCCGTCAACGCGGCGATGGATCCAAGGGAAGCCATGCCTTCTGCAGGCAGGATCAGCTTGTTGGCCGGGTTCTTGGAAAGTTCCTTCAGCGCTTCCACCTGTTTGAGCGCAATGACTCTGGCATCTGTGCCTGAATCAATGATGGAGCGGTTTACCCGCATAATGGCTGTTGCGTCTGCCTCTGCCAGGAGCTCGATGGCACGCGCGCGACCCTGGGCTTCCAGAAGCTGGGATTCTTTCAGACCTTCTGCCCGGCGGATGTTGGCTTCTTTTTCAGCTTCGGCCCGCAGGATGTTAGACTGCTTTTCACCTTCAGCTCTGGCAATCGAGGAATTCCGGTCACCTTCAGCAATCAGGATGGCGGCCCGTTTCTCACGTTCTGCCTTCATCTGTTTTTCCATGGCGTTCTGGATTTCTTCCGGCGGCACGATGTTCTTGATTTCGACGGATAAAATTTTGATGCCATAAGCATCGGTAATGGCGTCGACAATATCAAGCAGCTTCGAGTTGATCTTGTCACGGCCAGCCAGGACTTCATCCAGTGACATGTCACCAATGATGTTTCTCATATTGGTGATTGTCGAGTACATGATACCGTAGACATAGTTTTCAATGTTGTAGACAGCGTCCTTGGCATTGAGCACCTGATAGAAGATAACATTGTCCACAGAAATTTTGACGTTGTCCTTGGTAATTACATTCTGCGGCTCGATGTCCAGGATCTGCTGCTTCATGGAAATTTTCTTGCGGACAAAATCCATGAACGGGATAATGATGTGCAGTCCGGGCTGCAGGACACGATAGAACTGCCCCAGCCGTTCAACGACATAGACATATCCGGTGTTGACAACCTTGACCGACGAGAGAATGATGACAAGAACAAGCAGTGCGATAATTACTCCAATGATCCATCCCCACATAACTTTAATTCTCCTTTACGATATATAATCTATTGTTTTTAATTCCGACGATGCGGAATTGTTCCCCTGGATGAATGGTCGGTCCTTCATTGCGCAGCAGCCAGTAGATTCCATTAATCTTGTACTGCGTTTCCTCTGTGATTTCACGGTCTGCCGTATGTACGGTCCCCACGATTTTATCGGTCAGGATCGGTGTCTGGTCGATATTGCGCCGGACATACTTCCGGCTGATGTACGATCCAAAGACAAAAGAAACCGAACCGACCAGACAGGCAATTACGATCTGTCCCGGCAGGGAGACTCCGAAGCTTTCCGCAGCAATGGCTGCCAGAAAACCAAGCCCCATCCAGGAATAAAGTATATTGCTCGTGGTCATATCCAGGACTACGACGATTACGATGAGCGCTGCCCATAGCCACATCATTTGTTTTTCCCTCCAGTCCAGGTCAGCACCTGTCTGCTATTTCCTTCATCCTAACCGATGTTTATTAAAAGCTGATTAACGGTTACAAAAAAAATGTCCCCAGACCGTGGCCTGGCGACGAGTGGTGAATGTTAAATCTATTTTCAGGCTATATGAGACTGCATGTAAAGTGGCGGTTTTCGGAATATGGGGCTATTTATGGCCTCCGATATCCCTGCGCCAGAAAATCGGCTGATCCCGGAACTGCTCCAGGAAATCCATGATCCGGGATCTGGCTTCTTCCCGGCTGCCTCTGGCACAGGCACCAAAGATGCGGCCGCCGCTGGATCTTAATTCCCCATCCTGTTCTGTCGCTCCGGCGAGAAAGACCTTAATGTCCGGACTGGGATTGAACTTGAGAGGAATGCCTTTGGCATAGACGCCAGGATACCCCTGGGCCGCGCCAATCACGCACAGCGCCGTTTCATCCGCGATCTGAATATCCGCCGGAGTTAGCTGGCCATGGACAGCCTTGTCCAGGATCTGTGCCAGATCGGACTCCAGCACCATCAGAACCGACTGCGTTTCCGGATCACCAAAGCGCATATTGTATTCCAGGAGCTTCACCCCATCGGGGGTCAGCATCAGTCCGAAGAAGATGCAGGCCGGATCCTTCATCCCGGAAGCCTTGAGTCCCCGCTCCGTCGGCTTCAGGATATTCTCCAGAAAATCAGCCTGGGCCGCCGGACTGAAGAACGGGGCCGGAGCAATGGTGCCCATGCCGCCGGTATTTGGACCCAGATCGCCGTCGAAGGCGCGTTTGTGGTCCATGGCGGATCCCAGGATATGAATATTCTCGCCGTCATAAAGAGACAGGATTGATACTTCCGGACCGGTGAGGAACTCCTCAATCACGACGGTAGATCCCGCCTCCTGGAAACAATGATTCTCCATCAGTTCAGCCAGTGCTTCCAGCGCCTGCGCCTCGTTCTGGCAAATGATGACTCCTTTGCCGGCACACAGCCCGGAGGCTTTGACCACCAGGGGAAAGGACTGAGTCCTGACATAATCTTTTGCCTGGACCGAATCCGTAAAACTCTGATAGCGGGCCGTCGCTGCCCCGTGCTTCATCATGAAGCGCTTGGCAAAATCCTTGGATCCTTCCAGCTGAGCTTCTGCCTGACCGGGTCCGAAAATGGCCAGTCCCCGGGACCGGAACAGATCCGCAATCCCTTCGACCAGGGGACCTTCAGGCCCGACAACCGTCAGATCTATCCCATGGGCGGTGGCAAACTCCGCCATCGCCGCGTGCTCCGACAGCTCCAGGCAGCGACATTTGGGTTCCCGCGCAATTCCTGGATTTCCCGGGATTGCCACTACTTCCTCCACCAGATCCGATTGAGCCAGTTTCCAGGCCAGAGCATGTTCCCGCCCGCCTGAACCGATCAACATGATTTTCATCGCAGTTCTCCTAATGTCTGAAGTGGCGCAGGCCCGTGAAGACCATGGCCAGTCCGAGTTCGTTGCAGCGCTGAATGGATGCTTCATCCTTCACGGATCCGCCCGGTTGAATGATGGCGCGGATGCCATGGGCATGAGCCGCCTCGACAACGTCCGGGAATGGGAAGAAGGCATCAGAAGCCAGCGTAACCCCTTCCCCGGCATGCTCCAGCGCATAGCGGGCAGCGTCAATCCGATTGACGAACCCTCCGCCAATGCCGATGGCCGCACGGTCGCGGGTGACAACAATGGCGTTGGATTTGACAAACTTCACCACCTTCATGGCGAATAAGAGTTCTTCCATTTCTTCCGGCGACGGTGCTTTCTCCGTTACTACCTTCAGATCGTCCACCAGCATCTGATCTTCCTCCTGCAGCAGGAGGCCGCCGTCCGTTGAAATGACCGACAGGGACCGGCTGGGCTGGTCATTCATCTGAATCACGATCAGGTTCTTGCGGGTGCGCAGGCGTTCTAGCGCCTCCTCGGTAAAACCGGGCGCGCAGACGATGTGGAGCATGGTTTCCAGCATTTTCTCTGCGGTTGGTCCGTCCACTTCGCGATTGACCGCGACAATGCCGCCGAAAATGGAGACCGGATCACAGTCATGAGCCCGGGTATAGGCGCCCAGGGCATCGCTGCCCAGCGCGACGCCGCATGGAGTGTTGTGCTTGACCGCCGCGCAGCACGGTTCGTCAAAATCACAGACAATTCGCCAGGCGGATTCCAGATCCTTGAAGTTGATATAACCCATGCTCTTTCCGTTCAGCTGAGTCAGGGTTGTCATGAAGCCCGACTGGTCCTCTATTCCGTAGAAAGCTCCCTTCTGGTGCGGGTTCTCCCCGTAGCGCAGATCCTGGAGTTTATGCAATTTGAGCGTGAGCGTTTCCGGGAACAGCTCTTCGGAGCCCGCATCCATTGCCTGATCGGTTTTTGACTGAGCTTCCAGCCATTGGCTGATGCTGTGATCATAGGCGCTGGTCCGGCGGAAGACTTCCAGAGCCAGCTGTCTCCGGTAAGATTCCAGTTCCTTGCCAGACTGCAGACGCTTCATGAACTCCGGATATTGTGCCGGATCCGACAGTACATAGACGCCGCTGAAATTTTTGGCAGCCGAACGGAGCATGGAGGGACCGCCGATATCGATGAACTCGATCATTTCCTCGAAGGACAGACCCTCTTTCAGTTTCTCCTCAAATGGATAGAGATTGACGCAGACGACATCAATCGGCTCAATCTGCTCCCGGGCCAGGGTCTCCATGTGGGAAGCATCATCCCGGCGGGCCAGGATGCCCCCGTGGATGTTGGGATGGAGCGTTTTCACCCGGCCATCCAGAATTTCCGGAAACCCGGTGACGCTTTCCACGCCCCGTACCGGAATCCCCGCTTCCTTAAGATATCGGGCTGTGCCGCCCGACGAAAGAATGTCATAGCCCTGATCCATCAGAAACCGGGCCAGTTCAAGAACTCCTTCTTTATAAAAAACAGATATCAATGCATTCATCAGCTTATTTTTCCCCTTCTGTGTTCTGATTCACGATTCCCTGATTCTCTTCTTCCGTTGAATCACCCAATGAGGTTCCAAGACCTCTGACAACCTGGAGCAGTCCTTCCACCAGGCACTGATGTTCCAATGGCAATATTCGAACCTGCAGGTCTCTGGGATTGTCCGTCGGCAAAACCGCGACTTTCTTCTGGACCAGGATCGGTCCCTGATCCACGGCTTCACTGACCAGATGACAGGTGCAGCCGGATTCTGTCTCTTTGGCTTCCAGGACCGCTTCATGCACATGGATGCCATACATGCCCCGCCCGCCAAACTTGGGCAGCAGGGAGGGATGGATATTGATCAGCCGGCCCTCAAACTGACGGACCAGATCTCTTCGCATAATCGAGAGATAGCCGGCCAGTACGATGACATCGGCACCTGCCGTCTCCCGGGCTAAGCGATCATTGAACTCCGGTTCATGCCGGTTCAGCTCGGCTGTGGGAATCCCATAGCGACTGGCTTTCTCCAGCGCCGCGCAGGGCCGGTCCGACAGGACTTTGACCACTTCATAGGGTGCGTCAGGCTCCAGACTGAATTTCACTACGGCTTCCATGTTCGTTCCGGAACCCGAAGTCAGGACCATAACCCGGGCGCGGGGCTTTACTGCAGGCATATGGCTTCCTCCGCCTCACCGCGAAGCTCCACCCGGCCCAGAACGACCGGTGCTTCGCCCTGGGCGGACAGGATGGCCAGTGCTTCCTCCACGGCTTCCGGGGCGACGCACAGTGTAAAGCCGATGCCCATGTTGAACGTGTTGTAAATGGATTTTTCATCCGCCCCGCGGCGGATCGCCTCCATAAAGAGTTCTGGCACCTCATAGCTTTTGGTGTCAACCACTGCCTGGAAGCGATCGTCATGGAACATCCGGGGGATATTCTCAATGAAACCGCCGCCGGTAATATGGGCCATGCCATGGACTTTCACCTTTTCCAGGAGAGCTTGGACGGACTTGACATAAATCCGGGTTGGCGTCAGCAGAACCTCGCCCATGGTTTTGCCCTGGAATGGCTCGGACAGATCCGTAAAGAGCTTGCGTACCAGGGAATAGCCATTGGAGTGGAATCCGGATGAGGGCAGTCCGATCAGAACGTCCCCGGCCTGAATATCCCGGCCGTCAATGATCTCATCTTCTTCCACCACGCCAACACAGAACCCGGCAATATCATATTCTCCCGGCTCGTAAAAGCCCGGCATTTCGGCGGTTTCACCGCCCACCAGAGCGAGATTGCCCATGAGGCAGCCATCCGACACGCCTTTGACAATATCCGCCGCTACATTGGAATCCAGCTTGCCGCATGCCAGGTAATCCAGGAAAAACATCGGCCGGGCGCCGTGGCATAAAATGTCATTGACGCACATCGCCACCGCGTCGATGCCGATGGTATCATACCGATCCATGGCAAAGGCGATCTTGAGCTTGGTTCCTACCCCATCTGTCCCTGATACCAGCACGGGTTTTTTATATCCTGCCGGAATCCGCATAAACGCTCCGAAAGAACCTAACACGGACAGCACGTCCGGGTTAAGTGTCCGCTTGGCATACGCCTTGATTTTCTCGACCGTCCGGTATCCCTCGTGAATATCCACGCCTGCTGATTTATAATCTGTCATAGTCTTCCCCTCTCATTTTTCAAATGGTTGCCCAGATGGCCCTTTATGATTCATACATCCGGTTGATCTGAGTGTTTTCCATACCTTAATGACTTCCTGTTTTCATCCCTGAATGACAGCCTGTCTGCCTGTTCCCTGCCTAATTCTCTGCCTGCCTTGACGACAGACTGCCGGCTACTCTTCTTCCTGCGGGATCGACATGGGATAAATACCGGAGAAACAGCCGGTGCAGTAGCCATTATCATGATCCAGCGCTTTAAGCAGCCCCGGTTCGGAGATAAATTCCAGGGAGTCAGCTCCGATTTCCTGACGAATCTCTTCCTTGGACTTCACGGCGGCAATCAGGTGTTCGCGGTAGGGCGTATCGATGCCAAAGTAGCAGGGATGCTGCACCATGGGCGAGGATACCCGGAAATGGATCTCCCTGGCTCCGGCAAAGCGCAGGGTTTCAATGAGTTTGCGGCTGGTGGTTCCGCGCACGATGGAATCATCGATCAGCACCACTCGTTTGCCTTCCACGACACTACGCATGGCATTGAGCTTAATGTTGACTGCTTTCTCTCTCAATTCCTGAGAGGGGGCGATGAAGGTACGGCCGATGTATTTATTTTTGACAAATCCGGTGTCGAACGGAATGCCGGAATGTCTGGAAAAGCCGAGGGCGGCAGCTATGCCTGAGTCGGGCACGCCGATGACCAGATCCGCTTCCACGGGATGCTCATCATACAGGGTGGCACCCATGCGCAGTCGGGCATCGTAAACGCTGACGCCGTCCATAGTCGAATCGGGCCGGGCGAAATAGATGTATTCAAAGGAACACACGCGGTGCTGGGTCTTTTCGGAGTATTTGATGGATGTGACCTGATCCTTCTCAATAATGACCATTTCGCCCGGCTCAATGTCGCGAACGATCCGGGCACCAATGACGTCAAGGGCGCAGGATTCAGATGCCAGAACATAATTGTCTTCCGTCTTTCCAAGAATCAGCGGGCGGATGCCGTAGGGATCCCGGATTCCGATCAGATATTCGCCCATTGTCATGGTCAGGGCAAACGCTCCTTTGATGACATTCAGCGTTTCCTTCAGGCTTCGGATCAGATCCTTGTTGCCGCTGCGGACAATCAGGTTCAGGATCACTTCGGAATCGATGGTGGTCTGGAACATGGTTCCGGAATCTTCGAGCAGTTCACGCAGAATTCCGGCATTTACCAGAGTTCCGTTATGGGCGATGCACATCTGGCCCAGGCGGGATTTTCCCACCAGGGGCTGCGCGTTGATGACGCTGGATTCGCCGCTGGTGGAGTAGCGCACATGACCGATGGCGATATCTCCGCGCAGTTCCTGGATGTCCTGGTTGTTGAAAACATCCTGAACCAGGCCCATGCTTTTCTTTAAAATAATCTCGCCGTTGAGGTTGCTGGCGATTCCCGCCGACTCCTGACCGCGGTGCTGGAGGGCATACAATCCGTAGTAGACTTTCTCCGCGACATCCCGGCCGGAAAAGGAATTGATTCCAAAGACGCCGCACTCCTCGTGCAGTTTATCATCATCTTCTTTGTTGAGAAAAATCATCTGGATACCTTCTTTGTAATGCGTCCGAGCATTTCCACATACGCTTCCCTGACGTTGCCCAGGTCGCGCCGGAACCGGTCTTTATCGAGCTTTTCGCGGGTAACGGCATCCCAGAACCGGCAGGTATCCGGAGAAATCTCGTCGGCGAGTATGATGTTGCCCTGGCTGTCCTTGCCGAATTCAAGCTTGAAATCGACAAGAATCACATTCTGTTCCAGGAAGAAAGCTTTCAGAATTTCATTGATTTTCGCGGTGATGGCGTAGATGGCATCCAGCTCCTCGCGGGTAGCCGCTCCAATGGCAATGGCATGATAATCGTTGATCAGCGGATCGCCCAGGGAGTCATCCTTGTAGCTGAGCTCAAAGACCGTGGTCAGAAGTTCTCTGCCCTCGACCAGACCGAGGCGCTTGGCCATGGAGCCCGCCGCCAGATTGCGGACGATAACTTCCAGCGGGATAATCCGGACTTTTTTGCAAAGCTGTTCCCGTTCATTGAGCTGTTCCACAAAATGCGTCGGAATCCCACTTTCGTTCAGCATGGTGAAAATGGCTGAAGTAATGGAATTGTTCAACACTCCCTTGTCTTCAATCTGACCTTTCTTCTCGCCGTTGAATGCCGTCGCGTCATCTTTATAATGAATGATAACGAGATCTTCCTTGTCGCTTGCGTAAACCTTCTTGGCTTTTCCCTCGTAGAGCTGCTCCAGTTTCTTTGCCATGATTAATATTCCACCTTTCCGTTATTTTCTTTTAAAAAGTTCTCTTTCATTGAACTGCGATAGTCATTCAGCCGCTGAGCGACCTCGGGGTACTTGACTCCCAGGATCTGAGCCGCCAGCATGCCGGCGTTGGCGGCATTGTTAATGCCAACGGTCGCTACCGGAATCTGCTTCGGCATCTGGACGATGGACAGGAGAGCATCCAGTCCTTCCAGGGCTCCCTTGAGCGGGACTCCGATGACCGGCTTGACCGTGAGCGATGCGATCACTCCCGGCAGATGGGCCGCCAGACCGGCTCCGGCGATAAATACTTCCGTCCCCTCTTCTTCCAGCCGCCGGATGGTGGCATGGAGCTGTTCAGGCACGCGATGGGCTGACAGCACGTAGCTTTCACTTTCGATCCCCAGGTCTGTGAGGATGTCATAGGCTTTTTTCATGATGTCCTGATCGGACCGGCTTCCAAAAATGATTCCAACTTTCATCAATTACCTCTCCTGTATGTTCTTTTTCGTCAATCCGATTCGGATCACAGCAGCTATATTCCCCCGGTTTTCGTCTTCCGGGATAACTCTTACTTTCGTCTGAAATAATCCACACCGGCCTGGAACAGCTTCATGTCAAACTCTCCGGGATAGTTCCGGAACAGGCCTTCCTGCCAGCGTTCATTGTGCCCCATCTTACCCAGAACACGGCCATTGGGGGAAATAATGCCTTCGATGGCCAGCAGTGATCCGTTGGGATTGTGGGGCTGGGCCATGGTCGCATTTCCTGATGGATCGCAGTACTGAGTGATGATCTGACCGTTCTGTTTTAATTGCTCCAGTACGTCTGAGGGAGCCATGAACCGTCCTTCTCCGTGAGAGATCGGCACCGAGAACACTTCACCCGGCCGGACATAGGCAAGCCAGGGGGAAGCGTTGGAGGCAACGCGAACTCTGGAAATTGTGTCCATATGTCGTCCGATCTCGTTGGAAGCGAGCATCGGCATGTCCTCTCGCGGCTCGACGATGCGGCCGTACGGGAGCAGGCCCAGCCGGACCAAAGCCTGGAATCCGTTGCAGATACCCAGAATCAGTCCCTGGCGAACCTCCAGCAGATCTTGAATGGCTGAGGCGATTTCCGGATTGCGCAGGACGTTGGCAATGAATTTGCCCGATCCGTCCGGTTCATCGCCTGCGGAGAAGCCGCCGGGAATCATGAGAATCTGGCTCCGGCGAATCTCGCGGGCCAGGTCCCCGACCGATTGCCGGATGTCTGCCTGATCGCGGTTGCGGAAGACAAACACTGACGGATCGGCTCCTGCCTTGCGGAATGCTCTGGCCAGGTCGTACTCGCAGTTGGACCCGGGGAACACGGTAATCAGAACCCTGGGGCACTCCATGGCTGCAGGTGCTGGATCCGAAGGAGCGACCTTCGGGCCGGCGAGGTTTTCGACCGCGTCGCCATCTTTGCGGCTGCGGCGGAAAACAGGACTCAGCCTCCGGTGAGCCGCTTCGCGGGTTTCAGCCGCGGTGAGTTCGATTCCGTTGAGGCACAGTCTGCCTGAAGGATTCGCAGTGCCCAGGCGCTGGGGCTGAATGTCATAAGAAGACGCCAGGACAAGCCATTGAGCTTCCAGAGCCGGGTCGATTTCCAGCAGGAAGTCGGCTGGCCGGCGTTCAAAGTACGGTTTAATCAAGGTGACGTCCATCCCGGCCTGGTTGCCCCAGGCCATGTTGAGCAGCGTCATCACGCTGCCGCGGGCGGTGGTGTCACAGGCCAGAATCATATTCTGTTCATTGGCTGCCTGAATCAGCCGGGAAGCTGCCAGCAACTGTGCCGCCTCGGGGTATCCATCGGCCCCGGTAGTCACCACCTGGTACAGGATGCCGCTGCCCTTCAGTGCATTGGACAGAACCCGTTCTCCCGGCATCGTGTTGACCGCGAAGGAAATCAGCGTGGGCGGAACATGGATCTCACCAAAGGTGCCGCTCATGGAATCTTTTCCGCCAATCGCCGGCGTTCCGAAATCCAGCTGAGCCTTCAATGCCCCCAGCAGCGATTTCATGGGCTTGCCCCAAGTGACCGCCGAGTTGCCCAGCTTTTGGAAATATTCCTGAAAAGACAGTCTGGCGTTGTCAATTCCGGCTCCGGAAGCCGCCATCTTGCCTAATGATTCAACGACGGCCAGATAGGCTCCTTTGAACTGATCTGCCTGAGAAACGAAAGGATCAAAGCCGTAGGTCATGACGCTGGCATCCCTGGATACGGCATCGCCGACCGGAATAAGCGCTGCCATGTGAGACGCTTCGGTCTCCTGATCACGTCCGCCATAAGGCAGAGTGACTGTGGCACATCCATTGGTGGAGTCGAACAGTTCGTGGAGGCTTTTCTGACTTTGGTTATTCAGCTGATCCAGTTCGTTCAGAATTCGTTCCCGGGTCAATTCACCCGAGGCTTCGCCGGGGAGCAGACCTGCCGGTTCAATGACAACCGCCTGATACTGACTGGCACCGGCCGAGTCAAGAAAACTGCGCTTGAGATCGACGACGGTCTGACCACGCCAGTTCATCACCAGCCGGGCGTCGTCCGTCACCGTTGCAATGACTGCAGATTCGAGGTTTTCCTGGTCCAGATAGCCGGTGAATTCAGCAAGATCAGCCGGTGTGATGACCATGGCCATTCGTTCCTGAGATTCTGAGACCGCTGTTTCGGTGGCGGTCAGTCCCTGATACTTCAATGGCACCTGATCCAGATCGATGGCCAGGCCTTCAGCCAGTTCGCCCACGGCAACGCTGACGCCGCCGGCACCAAAGTCATTGCAGCGCTTGATGAGACGGCGCGCTGCATCGTTGCGCAGCAGACGCTGGAGCTTGCGCTCGGTGGGAGCATTTCCCTTTTGGACTTCAGCTCCGGAGGTTTCCATGGAGGTCACGTCATGGATCTTGGAAGAACCGGTGGCACCACCAACTCCGTCGCGTCCGGTCCGACCGCCGACCAGAAGAACGACATCGCCGGCCTGGGGCTGTTTGCGAACCACACTGTGAACGGGTGCGGATCCAATGACAGCACCCACTTCCATGCGTTTCGCTACATACCCGGGATGGTAAATTTCATGAACTACCCCTGCTGCCAGACCGATCTGATTGCCATAGCTGGAGTAGCCGCGAGCCGCCTGAAGGGAAATGGTCTTCTGCGGCAGCTTGCCGGCCAATGTCTGAGCCGGATCCTGCGTCGGATCCATTGCCCCGGTGACGCGCATGGCCTGATAGACATAAGCCCGACCGGCCAAAGGATCCCGGATTGCTCCACCCAGGCAGGTTGCCGCCCCGCCGAAGGGTTCGATTTCAGTCGGATGATTATGGGTTTCGTTCTTGAACTGAATAATGGTAGGTTCTGTACCTTCCTCTGTGCGGAGGGAGCGAATGATGCTGCAGGCGTTGATTTCTTCTGACTCATCCAGATCCGTCACCTGGCCGGATGCTTTCAACGCCTTTGTCCCGATGGTGGCCAGTTCCATCAGCGTCTGCGGCCGGCTGGCCCTGCCCAGTCTCTCACGCAGAGCACAGTACATTTGATAGGCTGCCTCTTCCTGCTCGGTTCCCGGAAGGAACTCGACGCCGGTCAGTTCAGTCTGGAACGTCGTATGCCGGCAGTGATCCGACCAGTAGGTATCCAGCACCTTAAGTTCCGTTTCGTTGGGATCGCGTCCTTCAGCCAGGAAGTATTCCTGAATGCAGGCCAGATCAGCCAGACTCATGGCCAGCTGGCGGCTGTCATAGAATTCCTTCAGTCCGGACTCATCCAGTTTGCTGAAGCCGGCATAGACAGGGGGAAGATTGCGATCCGGCAGAGAATCCTGGAATGCAGCAGCCAGACTGCCTTCCCGCATTTCCACTGGATTAATCAGCGTTTTTCGGATGGCTGCGCGCTGCTCGGCCGTCAGCTCTTCGCCAAAAACAATCAGAGTTTGAAATTTCACTTTCGCGTTGAAATTTCCATAAATCAGCTGCAGACATTCTTCTGCCGCATTGGCTCTCATGTCGAACTGACCCGGCAGCAGCTCGGTGATGAGATATGGATTGTTTTGTGCCGCTTCCTCCAAAGAGAAATAGATCTGATCGGCATTCTTGTCGGCAAAAACTTTATATATGGAATCACGATACTCATCTTTTGAAAGGTTGGCCATTAAATATCGATTAATGACTCGAACCCGCGCGCGGCATAATCCGGAATCATTTAACTCCCTGGTCAGGGCGTCGCTTTGGATCTCCAGACCCGGTTTTTTTTCGACATACACCTCGAAATGCTCCTGCATGATTTCCTCCTTAACATAGCGAACTATTAACACATTAATCATATTAAATAATCGTCTATAGGTCAACATTAAACCACTAATCTTCGTTAATCGTTCGGTACATACCTTATTCTTTTCACATTTTGCCTGAATGACTGATTTTATCCAATAGATTCAGATCATAGAAAGCAACTTCCCCAACGACTCCATTTGAATCCGGATTCAGACCAAATCCCCGGATGGCCCAAGCCTTTCCCGTGATACCATCAAGGTTCGTCAGGTTGTGCCGTCGGAAAAGCACAAGGAGCGAGCGAATGAGGCTGCAGGAACAGCCAGTCATCCGCCGTGATCTGCGGGTCAAGCTGTGAAATGCCGCGCTGAATCCAACCGTGATTCAGTAAATCACTCCTTCCCATCAGCTTCCCGACAGGCGCTTAACTCCCCCTGGCCGCTTCATACCGTTCGGCGCCGGCTTCGTTATGTTCAGAACACTGCTTGCTTCCATCCATCGCCTGCTACTTTTTCGCCCAATGACGGTTGTTTTCGTCCGAAGGCTGGTTCTTTTCGTCCGGTGAGTGACCCAGTCAGAGCAGGATGCTATATAATGAAATGGAGTAGGATACACGGGCGGAAGGTTCCGCCGTAATCGAGGTGAACAATGAATTTTTTAAAAGCAGCTGCCGTCTGTTCTAAAGTATCTGTGGCCAACCCGGCTGCCAATGCAGCGGAAATTATAACCCTGCTGGAACAACTGAATGAGAAGAAAATATCGGTCGCAGTATTTCCTGAGCTCTGCGTCACGGGATACACCTGCGGAGATTTGTTCTTACAGGATCAGCTCCTGGAGGAATCGGATCTGGCCTTGAACAAAATTCGGAAAGCCTCATCAGGGAGCAATCTGTTTTTTGCTGTCGGCGCTCCGATCCGGATTGGCCGTCGTCTCTACAACTGTGCCGTTGCCATGCAGAATGGCCGGATCCTGGGAATCGTCCCCAAAAGTTATCTGCCCAATTCCAATGAATTTTACGAAAAGCGCTGGTTTTCACCGGCTGAACTGGCTGAACCAATCCAGTCCATTTCCTGGGGTGCGGATGAGATTCCGTTTGGCCGCCTGTTGTTCCAGAGCCAGGGAGTCACCTTGGGCATCGAGCTGTGCGAGGATCTTTGGGCACCGTCTCCCCCATCGACGGATCTCGCACTGGCCGGTGCCCAGGTGATTTTGAACCTGTCAGCGTCCAATGAACTCATTGCAAAGTCAGACTATCGCCGCAGCTTAATCCAGAATCAGAGTGCCCGGCTACTGGGAGCCTACCTTTATGCTTCCACCGGGGTTCATGAATCCTCGACGGATGTGGTGTTCTCAGGACACCTGCTTATTGCTGAAAACGGCGTGATTCTGGCGGAAAACGAGCGGTTTCAGCTGGACAGCGAATGGATTCATGGCTGGATTGATGCCGACCGGCTGAACAATGAACGTCGGCGCTCCACCAGCATGGCGGACAGCGTGGCCCGAACCACTTATCAGACGGTTTCCTTTGATCTGGTCCAACCGGACCTGACCGGGTTTGACCGCCCGGTGGATCCCACGCCGTTTATTCCGCGAGATGATTCCGATATGGTCCGGCGGTGCCGGGAGATCTTTGCCATTCAGGCCCATGGGCTGGCCAAGCGGCTTCGGGCCATCGGAACCAACCACTGCGTCATCGGCATTTCCGGCGGTCTGGATTCGACCCTCGCTCTTCTGGTCATCCAGAAAGCCCTGCGAATCAACGGAGCGAACCCATCTGCCATCCTTACCGTTACCATGCCGGGCTTCGGGACCACGGACCGGACGTATCAGAATGCCATCAGCCTGTGCCGGGAAATGGGAACCGATCTGAGGGAGATCAACATTGTGGAGGCCTCTCTGCAGCACTTCCGGGATATCGGACATGATCCGGCCCAGCACGACGCCACCTATGAAAATACCCAGGCACGCGAGCGGACTCAGATTCTGATGGATCTGGCAAACAAGGAAGGCGGGATTGTGGTGGGAACCGGTGATTTATCCGAACTGGCCCTGGGCTGGGCAACCTACAATGGCGACCACATGAGCATGTATGGTGTCAATGCCTCCGTTCCCAAGACTCTGGTTCGCTATCTGGTACGCTACGCAGCCGTCCATGAATCCCCTGAATCGGTTCGCCGGATTCTGGAAGACATCCTGGATACTCCGGTATCACCGGAACTGCTGCCGAAAGCTCAGAATGGTGAAATCGCTCAGAAAACCGAAGATCTGATCGGACCATATGAGCTGCATGATTTCTTCCTGTACCATATGATGCGCTACGGGGCAACCCCGGAAAAAATCGCCTTTCTGGCTGGCCACGCATTCCGGGACCGCTATTCCAGCGACATCATCCATCACTGGCTGAACGTGTTCATCCGACGGTTTTTCACCAATCAGTTCAAGCGCTCCGCATTGCCCGATGGTCCCAAGGTCGGTTCCGTCGCGCTGTCCCCCCGAGGAGACTGGAAAATGCCCTCCGATGTCACCTGGAGGGCCTGGATGAAGGATTGAGAGCCCTTCGCCGCCCCGAATGTTGATGATAAAAATTACACTTTAATATGGTATTAATTACTACATCGTGTTAAAATACAGTTATTGTGTTTTCAGATGAGTCACAAATCAGTTGAAAGAGGTGAAGAACAGCATGTGGTTTAACAAATCCACAGAACAGGTCCTGTCGGAGCTGAATGTCGACCTTGAACAAGGTCTCTCCAGCGAAGAAGTGGCCAAACGGCTTGAACAGTACGGTTACAACCGTCTGCCCGAGCAGAAGCGGAAATCGATCCTGTCGATGTTCCTCGCGCAGCTTCAGGATACGATGATCTATATCCTGCTTGCCGCCACGGTTTTATCCGCCTTCATGGGCGACTATGCCGAAGCCGTCATTATTATCGTCGTCGTACTCCTGAATGCTGTCATCGGCGTTTTCCAGGAAAACAAGGCCGAGCAGGCCATGGAAGCCCTCAAGAAGCTCACCACGCCGCGGGCTTATGTTCGCCGCAACGGGCAGGTCGTTGAAGTCGACTCACAGGAAATTGTACCCGGCGATATCGTCGAAATCGATGCCGGCCGGTTTATTCCGGCGGATCTGCGACTGATCGAATCCTCCAATCTGCAGATTGAGGAATCCGCCCTGACCGGTGAATCCGTACCTTCGGAAAAATACGCCAGCTTTGTCGCTGATACCGATAATCTGCCCCTGGGCGACCGTAAGAACATGGCGTTCATGACCACTCTTGCCACCTACGGCCGCGGTGTCGGTGTCGTTGTTGCCAATGCCGTTGAATCTGAAATCGGAAAAATCGCGAAGATTCTGGAAGAAGATAATGAAGAAATGACCCCACTGCAGAAGCGTCTGGATCATTTCGGAAAAATCCTCGGATTTATCTGTCTGGGCGTTGCCGGTGTCATGCTCGTTGTGGGAATCCTGCAGAATCGCGGAGCCAAAGACATGCTTCTGACTGCCATCTCTCTGGCTGTCGCAGCCATTCCCGAAGGACTCCCTGCCATTGTCGCGATTGTTCTGGCGCTGGGCGTTACCCGAATGAGCAAAAACAATGCCATTGTCAAAAAACTGCCTTCCGTTGAAACATTAGGTTCTGTTAATGTCATCTGTTCTGATAAAACCGGAACGCTGACCCAGAACAAAATGACAGTCGTGAAGTCTTACACCTACGAGAACATGCATCAGATCGACGCGGACATCAATCAAGTTGAATCCGATGAAGATGAACGCATGCTCGTTAAATCTTTCGTTCTGTGCTCCGATGCTACTGCCAACCCCGAACAGACTACCGGTGACCCGACGGAAATTGCCTTTATTGTTTACGGCAACCGGATCGGATTAACCAAGGAAGCCTTGAACAAGGAATTCCCGCGAGTTTCCGAAAAGCCGTTTGATTCCGACCGAAAACTCATGAGCACCTGCAACCGGGAATACGACCGGTATGTTGTCCATACAAAAGGTGCTGTGGATAATCTGCTCAAGATCTCCACCAAAGCCTATGTCGATGGCAGAGTAGTACCCATGACCAGCCAGATTCGGGATACCTATCTGGCCGAAGCGGAGAACCTGAGTAATGAAGCCCTGCGTGTCCTGGGTGCCGCCTACAAGTTCATCGACCATGTGGCTGAACCTGAAGAAATGGAACATGACCTGATATTCCTTGGCATGGTCGGCATGATCGACCCGCCCAGACTGGAAGTCAAGGATTCCGTCGCCATCGCCAAGCGGGCCGGCGTTAAGACCATCATGATCACCGGAGATCATAAAAACACCGCTGTCGCGATTGCGAAAGAACTTGGCATCGCGGATAAAAAGGAACAGGCGCTTACCGGTTCCGAAATTGAAGAAATGGATGAAGCGGAATTCATTGAAAACATCAACAACTGGCGTGTCTTTGCCCGTGTCTCACCGGAACATAAGGTCAAAATTGTCCGGGCGTTCAAGAGCCATGGCAACATCGTCTCCATGACCGGTGACGGAGTCAATGACGCACCGTCCCTGAAATTCGCTGACATCGGTGTCGCCATGGGCATCACCGGAACGGACGTCAGCAAAGGCGCTGCCGATATGATTCTGACTGACGACAACTTCACCACGATTGTCCGCGCAGTCGAAGAAGGCAGAAATATTTATGCCAACATTAAGAAAGCTGTCATCTTCCTCCTGTCCTGCAACCTTGGTGAGATCATCTCGATCTTCTTCGCAGTCCTTCTGGGCTGGCCCATTCCCCTGCTGGCAACTCAGATTCTCTGGGTCAATCTGGTGACGGATACCTTCCCGGCGATTTCTCTGGGCGTAGATCCTGGCGATCCGGATGCCATGCTGAAAAAGCCGAGAAATCCCAAGGACAGCTTCTTCTCCAACGGAGCAGGCGTTCGTGCAATTATCGGCGGTACCCTCATCGGTCTGCTGACGCTTGGTGCTTTTGTCTGGGGTCTGATGGAACGCGGTGTTCCTTTCTCCCAGATGACCTCCGACCTCGAACACAATGATGCGCTGGTTTATGCCAGAACCATGGCCTTTGTCGTGCTGGCTGCGTCCCAGCTGTTCTACTCACTGTCCATGCGCAACCCGATCAAGAGCATATTCCAGGTCGGTCTGTTCAGCAATATCTATCTGGCTGGATCCATTGTTTTGGGACTGCTGCTTCAGCTTGTCGTTATTGAAGTGCCCTTCCTGGCCAACGCTTTCGGGGTACATGCCCTGCCGGCCAAGGACTGGCTGATCGTCATCGGCTTTGCGCTCATCCCGCTGGCGGTCAATGAACTGATCAAAGCCATTGAGCGGATCTTTGACAAAGACCACTCCGATAACGAATTCTAACATCAAATCCTTTGTGAATGCTGCCTTGCGCAAGGCAGCATTCTTTTTTCATTTTCGTGGGTATCATTGACTTACCGTTCCGTCACAGCCCGTATTCCCTCCCCTGGTCTGAGCCCGCAGGCGGTAGCATGAATTCCAGGCTCATGCTGAGCATCCGGTCTCTTCAATCTTATTGACTTCTCTCCGTCAACAAAAGAACAGGTGCCGATCTCCGATTTGAGAGACGGCACCTGTTCTTCGGTCGAAAATAGATCATTATTTGATTTTAAAAAACCATGGTGTTCATTCCTGGTTCTTGTGGGGTATAGATCCTATCGATGGTCGCACCGATTAGTGAATGATCCGGTAAATCCGGTCGGACAGGAATTCCGCGATTTGCTCGAGAGCCTGCACTTCCCTCTCGGAAAAACGATTCAGGGAGGGACTGTCACAGTCTATGACAGCGATCACCTCGCCCTGATAGAAGACGGGAACGACAATTTCAGATCGGGAGGCACTGTCACAGGCAATATGACCCGGAAATTCATCCACATCGGCCACACGCATGCTCTTCTTCTGTTCGACAGCAGTACCGCAGACCCCCTCTCCGATCTTGATCCGGCTGCAGGCCGGTTTCCCCTGGAACGGACCAAGAACCAGCTCCTGGTTTCGGATCAGATAGTAACCGATCCAGTTGATATCCTCCAGATAAGCTTCCATGATTGCGGTCGCGTTGCACACGAGTGCCAGCGGATCCGATTCCCCTTCAGCCTGCGCTTTGATAACACGTACCATGCTGTCCATTTTTTGATCGAGTGTCAATCCCGTATTCTTAACGCTTATCATCTTCGTTTCCCTTCTTCAGGTGCGTGCCGGTTTCGTCCTGGTAGACTTTCCCCGTCTTCATCAAGTTGCCCAGCGCGATTTTGAAATAATTCTTTGAAGTATTGAACCGCTGCTTGATTTCTTCGGGCGTGCTGCGGTCATTGTATGGGATTGAACCGCCTTCGGCCCGCAGCGCACTGAGAATTTCCTGCTTCAGATCCTGACGTTCCTTCTTCAGTTCACTGCGCAGAGTCAGGGATGGCTTGCCGTCATCCAGGAACTTCAGGATTCTCGCCTCAATCACATCGCCCGGCTGGACATCCGTGAAAAATTCATCCTTGAACAGGATCGCTTTGTAGGTATCATTGATGGCGGCCTGAAGCGCGCCGTTCTGCTGACGGCCGACAATCCTTGCCGTCACGGTATCGTTGCGCTCAAATGTCCCTTCCGGAGGGAGTTCCAGAGCTCCACTGACATCGGTGGTGGCACACAGCCGGTCCGTTTTATCAACATATAACTTAAATAAGTATTCTTTGCCGGTTTCGATGAGATATTTCTGTTCTTTCTTTGGAACAAATACATCTCGTTCCAGGCCGATGTTGATAAAGGAACCACTTTGATTGGATCCCACGACTTTCAGTTTTCTTACTTCTCCCACTCGGATGAGCGGCTCCTTCATGGTGGCAATGATCCGATCTTCGGAATCCCGATAGATGAAGACCGGGATGATTTCTCCCAGCTCAACTTTCTGTGTCATGCTGCCAGCCGGCAGAAGCACATCATCGCTGGTATTGCCGGTTCCGGCGTCCAGATACACGCCGAACGGGGCTTCCCGCTTGACGCTCATTTCATTGACTTCGCCCAGTTTATAATTCATGCTGATGCTCCTTTGCTAATTCAGAATAATGGAGGGCTGAGATGCGATTGGCCTCTACTTCCTCCGATGTGATGTCTCTGCGATATTTGGCGGGTGAACCGAACCACACCTGGCCGTCGGGAATGATGGTTCCCTGGGTTACCAGACTGCCTGCTCCAACGATGCAGTTCTCACCGACGATTACGTCATCCAGCAAAATGGCTCCCATACCAATCAATGAATTGTATCCAATTTGTAAATTATGAATCATTGCCTGGTGGCCTATGGTTACATAATTTCCAATATGTAACTCTTTGTTGGGATCACAGTGAACCATCGAGAGGTCCTGTATATTGGTATACATTCCGATCGAAACAGGACCGTCTCCGCGAAGAACTGCGTTATACCATATGCTGCTGTGGTCTTCCAGGCTGACCTGCCCGGAAAGCCGAACTCCTTCCGCCACAAAACAGGAGGAAGGCGCTGTGATCTGATCTCTTGAATTCATGTGAAAGCTCCTTTGAATGATTGTCCTATCATGATATTATCATACTTTAAGAGTCCTTCGATAGAAGGTTTCCAGTGTTCGAGCACTTTCTTATTGTTCACATAATAAACCGTACTCCAAGGGCCGAATTTGGATTCGTTTTACATATGACACAAGAATTAGTATGACTTTCGCAACTACATGCCTGTCTTTCGCAATTAGATTGCGAGTCTAGTTATTGTGGTTCAAGATCTTCTCAAACACAATATATAGTATTATAATAACACTTGAACGAATAACGGAGGAAACTCATGAAACGATTAAACGATATTCTGAAGAGGCATTTTACCAAGGAACTGGATAAAAACAAGAAAAAAACAGTCTATGATCTGTTTAAATGGGCGAAGCGGGATGTCCTGCTTAAGGACTATAAAACCGGCCGTATCCTGACGGATATGAAAAACCTGGAATTCCCGGATTTCTACTCGCAAAACTCCGTCGACATCATAGCTTCCAAATATTTCCGCAAAGCCGGCGTCAATAACAGCCTGGGCTATGAAAATTCCATGAAAATGGTGGCTGACCGGATGGTCTCCTTCTGGCGCGACGCCCTGGTCGAAGAAGGCATCCTGACCACAGATGAGCAAAAATCTATTTTTTATGATGAACTGGTATACGGCCTGCTCAACCAAATGTACGCTCCCAACTCCCCGCAGTGGTTCAACACCGGGTTGAAGCAGAGCTATGGAATTACGGGCAATCCAAACAATACCTATTACTATGATCCCATTGTGCAGAAGGTAGTGCCATCAGCAGATGCCTACTCCCGCACTCAGGCTTCCGCCTGCTTTATCCTGTCCATCGAGGATAAACTGCTGGGGTCGCACTCAATCTCTGAACAGTATGTATCTGAAACCAAGCTGTTCAAGGGCGGCTCCGGAACCGGCACCAACTTCTCCGCCCTGCGGGCCTCCGGTGAGAAACTTTCCGGCGGCGGTGTATCCTCCGGACTGATGAGCTTTTTGAAGGGGCTGGACCGCAACGCCGGCGCGATCAAATCCGGCGGCACGACTCGCCGGGCTGCTAAAATGGTATGTCTGGATATCGATCATCCCGAAATTGAAACGTTCATCCAGTGGAAAGCGAAAGAAGAGGATAAAGTCCGGGCACTGGCCAAGATGGGCTACGATGGTTCTTTTGAAGGCGAAGCTTATGAAACGGTCTCCGGTCAGAACTCCAACAACTCTCTGCGAATTTCTGATGCATTCATGGAAAAGGTCGTAAATCTGGATAAAAATCCGGATGCAACCATTACCCTCAAGGGCCGGATCGATGATCGGGTCAACCGGGAAATTTCAGTGGATAAGCTTTGGAATGAATTTAATGAAGCTGCCTGGAAGTGCGCCGATCCGGCTCCCCAGTACACCGATACCTTCAATGCCTGGCACACCTGCCCGGCGGGCGAAGACGGCCAGTACATGGCACCGCATAACCGTCTCAATTCCACCAACCCCTGCGGCGAGTATGCCTTCCTTGACGACACCAGCTGCAACCTGGCCTCCATTAACCTGTATCGGTTCTTTGACCGCAACAGCAACACATTTGATGTCGAAGGATTCCTCCACATGGTTTCCCTGGCTCAGCTGCTCCTGGAAGCTTCCATTCAATGGGGTCAGTTCCCGACAGAAGATATCGCCCGCAAGACACATGTCTTCCGGACAACCGGACTCGGAATTGCCAATCTGGCATCCCTGCTGATGGCTTCTGGCATCCCTTATGACTCCGATGAAGCCCGTTCCTATGCTGCGGGAATCATGGGTCTGCTGACCGGCAGAAGCTATGCCGTATCTGCTCTCATGGCTAAGGAGGTAGGACCCTTCGAGGCTTACCAGCTGAACCGCGATTACATGCTCCGGGTTATCAAAAATCACGCCATTGTCGCCGGTGCGGTCAACGAGCCCTTAAGCGGCCTCAATTACGAACCGCTCAAGGTAAATCATGAACTGCTGGCAAGCATCAAGCAGCCGGCATTATCCAAGGCGCTGAAGGAAGAATGGGTCAGCGCGCTGAATCTGGGAACAGAAAACGGCTACCGCAATGCCCAGGTCTCTGTCATCGCCCCGACCGGAACGATTTCCTTCGCGATGGATTGCGCAGCTACCTCCATCGAACCGTTCTTCTCCCATGTGGTATACAAGAAGCTGTCCGGCGGCGGCTATATGACGATTGCCAATCCGGTCATCGAAGAAGCTTTGGGCAATTTGGGCTACCCGGCGGAAGAGACCCAGGCAATTCTTGATTATATCTCCAAGGAAAAGGACGGCATGATTCTGGACGGAAAGATCGAAGGAGCACCTTATCTGAAGGAAGAGCATCTGGCAATCTTTGACACGGCAAATACCTGCGGAACAGGCACCCGGTTTATCCACCACAACGGACATGTCCTCATGGTGGCGGCCCTGACGCCCCTTGTCTCCGGAGCGATCAGCAAAACCGTCAATCTGCCCAAAAATGCCACTGTGGAAGACTTCAAGGAAGTGGCGATCAATGCCTGGCGCAAAGGGGTCAAGGGGATTTCGCTCTATCGCGACGGCTCCAAATTTGCTCAGCCTCTGAACACCCGCCTGGAAGACAATATGACGGAAGCTGAACTGGAAAACCTGATCTACCCAGAACTTCTGCGTTATGCCAAAGAAGCAAAGGATGCCCTTGAGAAGACGGTCTCCAAGCGAAACAAGCCCCTGGGAGTCCGTACCGGTCGCACCCATCCGGCTCAGGTAGAAGATGTTAAAATCTACGTTACGGTAAATCGTGATGCGGAAGGCACTATTTCCGAGATATTCATGACCACGGATCGCGAAGGCACTCTGATCACCGGATTGCTCAATTCCCTGTCCAAGACAATCTCCGTTATGCTCCAGTATCATATCCCGGCTCAGGATATCGCCAAGATGCTCAGAGGTCAGAAATACGAACCCTATGGTTTTGTTTCCAAGCATCCCTACATCAAGCATGTGACTTCCATCTCAGATCTTATTTCCAAGATTATTGATATTGAAATGGGCGATTTCTCCAGATGCCAGGTCAAGCCTGAAGAAAATGAACTGGACAATTTCCATCCCGCCTATAAGCCATTCCCGTTAAGAGGCGTTCAAAAAGATGAGGACTCCGTTGGGGAACCTTCCTACTCTCCGGTATCCACCCAGGCACTGATCAAGGATGCTGAGGAAAACGGTGAAAAGCTGTATGGATCGGTTTGCTCCAACTGCTCTTCGACCCGCATGGTTATGAATGGAACCTGCAAGGTATGTCTGGACTGCGGCACCACTACCGGTTGTTCATAACAGTCCCGCATTTCCGGATTCTGCCCCTGGGTAGATCGGCATAAGGCCGATACTGTCCGGCGGCATCCGGCTGCCAGCATCAAAAATAACACGGACGGCTCATTGAGCCGTCCGTGTTATTTTGAAATGATTGAATCACCCGCGTGGTTACTTCTTCTTGTTGTTCTCTGTCACATCTGGTTTTGAAGCCAGCTTTGCGCGGTTTGGCTTGGCCTTTGGCTTCATAACGATTTGCTTTGTCGTCTTTTTAATCTTCAGCTTGCGGCGCAGATCAAAGAACCATAAAAAAGCAAACAGCGAGAACGTCAAAGGAATCAGATGCCAGAGTGAATTCGGATAATACGCGAGCAGTGCCAGCGCGGCTCCGAACAGGACGATGGATGTTGCCAGCATATACCATTTGTTCATGCTGACTTTCCTCAGGTAATAGATATTGGCGAGATTGAACGCAATCATGACTAAAAATGCATAAAGCACCGTAAGAATCACGTCCAGGATCAGATTGTTTGTAAGTCTCATATGAATTCCTCCCTCACAGACACAAATCTATTTTAATGAAAAGCCGGATCTGTTTCAAGTCTTTTCCTTGAATCACGAGCGATTATCCGGGCGAAGGACTCACCTTCTTAAAAAATCCATGATACAGGCCAATATTTTTATGAGATTCATATCGATGTATAGTTATACGAATTTGATATTTATAATATAAACAGATTAAAAGGGTTTCCAAAAAGGATTAAGGCTACTTATCGAACTTTTTTTAATAGTTTCATAACAAAAGTGAAAAAACCCCTTTACAATTAAATTCAAATGGTTATAATTAAAACGTATCGAGGCAGAAAATTGGCAATATTTCGAGCTTCTACTTCGGATTCATTTATTTATAAAGAAAACCTGGGTAATTTTTTAATCAATAAGGGAGTTGAGGGAACTTTATGGCAGCAAGTGTACAATTGGACGATCTGGATCTGCAGATTCTTGATATTTTGATCAAGGATGCAAGAACACCTTACCTGGAAATCGCCAGAATTTGTCATGTCTCTGGAGGTACAATCCATGTTCGCATGAAGAAAATGGAAGATCTGGGGATTATTAAGGGAACCAAGATTCTTCTTGATATGCCCAAGCTTGGATATGATGTATGCTGTTTCATCGGCGTATATCTGGACAAGACTTCGTCATTCCAGGATGCAGTCAGTGAAATGGGCAAAATCAAAGAGATTGTTGAACTTCACTACACCACAGGAGCTTACACGCTTTTCGCGAAAGTTATCTGCAAAAACATTTCTCACCTGCAGGAACTGCTGCTGAGCAGCATCAACCTGATTCCCGGAGTTCAGAGAACAGATACATTCATTTCCCTGTCTCAGCCAGTCGACCGCAACGTTCGGCTCTAGTCTGCAGCAGGCTGCTGAAGTCCATTGAAATGGATTTTGGCACTTAGGATTCAAACAATCGCCCTTTTGGCCACCCCCTGATTCATCAGGGTCAGAGGCTGAAAGGGCTTTTTGCTTTACCGTGAAGTCAGCACATGAAGTGATCCTTGTCTCGATTCAGCTTTCAATGTCTTTCCGGATGAAATTCCTGAAGGATCAAAATGACCTGAAGTGTTTATTGCCGGAACCAATGTCTTTATGCCGGAACCAATCGTCCAAAAGTAGCCGGTCTTTTCTGTTCGTAAATAGACAGATAGAAAGTTATTATGTCCCAAATATATTTTGGAGAACAAAAAAGAAGATGCCGGGGTCACCCGGCATTTTCGCGACGTTCAAGCTGTTCAATAGTACCAGGGATTTCTTCAGGAAATCCCCTTGGCTTCATGGAGAAGTCGAATCTCCTCTTCAATCATGTGTCTGACCGTTTTATGGATCACCTTTTCCTCTTCCTTGGTCAGCTGATCCAGATAGATCGGCGGGAGGAATTTCATATAAATTGTTTGATTTTCCTGGAGCTTGCCTTCTCCTTCAAAAACGCGATAGGCTCCATCAATCATCACCGGGACAACCGGTGCCTTCGCTTTTTCCGCCAGTTTAAAGCTCCCCTTCTGGAATTCATGGACCTGGCTGGAGCGGGATCTGGTTCCTTCCGGATAAATGACCCCATTGACCCCCTCTTCCCGCATTCTTCTGGCCGCTTCGTTGATGACCTGGACTGCAGCCCTTGGATCCTCCCGATCCAGAAACAGACAGCCCATGTCTGTCATCCACTTGCCAAAGACTGGCCAGCTTTCCAGTTCTTTCTTGGCCACAAAAATGGTGGGTTGATCCATCTGGTTCAAATGAGCCACCACGTCAAACAGACTCTGATGGTTGCCGACAAAAAGGACGGGACCTTGCTTCGGGATGTTTTCCTTGCCTTCCGTAATAACATTGGCTTTGGCCGCTCCAAGGATCGAATCCGTATGATTGCGGATAATGTGGTAAGCTCTTAACCTAAGTTCCTTGACATCCAGTTTTTTCTTCTCCTGATTAAAGGTCAGTTTGCGCAGTGCAAACCCGACAAATGAGGGAGCATATCGTATGAGGGTGGTTACAGTTCCCATTGTTATTCTCCATTACAACTTATTCTGCTTCGATTGTATCATATTCTGCTGAAACGGAACTATTATATCATAGTCTGTTGAGGAGGTGACAACAGTTGAAACACTGGCTGCAATGGAAAATTCAACTTGCCCGCTTACGGCATCGCTTGAGAACAAAACCTCGCTGCCTGCGCTGGATCCTGGCTTTCGTCCTTCCGGTGCTGCTGACCTTGACGCTGCTGTCGGTCTTTGGCCCGCAGCGCTGCTCCTGTCTAATTTCAGGCAATCAAGCCATATACGCCAACCTGCCGATTCTGATGAACCGGGATCCGGTCAAAATTCATGTCATTGATGTGGGGCAAGGCGATTCCACTCTGATTGAGTTTCAGGATCAGCGTATTTTAATTGACTGCGGCCCACCGGAGTGTTCTCTCACTCTCAAACGCTATCTCCAGGACCTGGGGATCCATTCCTTGGATCTCCTGATTCTGACGCATCCTCATGATGATCATCTGGGGGGAGCAAGGATGGTGCTTGACAACTTCGAAGTGAAACAGGTGATGCTGCCGCACGACCTTGCCGGCAACGACCTGTTGGCCGACATCAGGCAGCATTTGGAAGACTGCAGAATCCCGGTAATTCATCCCCATCGGGGCATGAAACTGGAACAGGCTGACTGGTCCATGACCTGCCTCCACCCGCTGCTCAAATCCTACGAAAACCCAAATAACTATTCCAGTGTCTGGCTGATGCAGTATCAGAACATCCGCTGCCTGTTTCTGGCTGATCTGGAAAAAGATGAATTTTCCCAAATCCCCGATATTCGAATTGATTTTCTGAGAGCAGGTCACCATGGCTCAGCCACGTCCTGTACCCCGATCTTATTAAAAAAATTGAATCCCCTGGTGATCGGCATCAGCTGTGGTGTTAATAACCCCTTCGGTCATCCCTCTCCGGAAGTACTGGCAATGATCCGGGAACAGAATCTCTCCTCTTTCCGGACTGATCTCCAGGGAACGAAAGTTTTGTCATCCGATGGGATCTTCCTGCGCTGGGTTCACTGAATCCGCCTTTTCATGTATAATAAAGTCAGAGATTTATTCCGAGTAATGTCGGATTTTTTTAATGTTAGGAGTTGGAAATATGAAAATCAGAACACGGTTTGCCCCCAGTCCCACTGGATACATGCATATCGGAAACCTGAGAACCGCCTTATATGAGTACCTGATCGCCAAGCACGAAGGCGGCGACTTTATTCTCAGAATCGAAGACACGGATCAGGAGCGCTTCGTGGAAGGCTCTGTCGATGTCGTCTTGAATTCGCTGGAAAAGTCGGGTCTGCATTATGATGAAGGTCCGGATAAAGACAAGGGCTATGGCCCGTACATCCAGTCTGAACGTCGCCCAATCTATAAGAAATATGCCGAAGAGCTCGTGGAAAAGGGAGAGGCCTATTACTGCTTCTGCGACAAGGAACGTCTGGATACGCTTCGGGCCCACTCCGAAGCCTTAAAGCGGCCCTTCAAGTATGATAAGCACTGTCTCCACCTGACTAAGGAGGAAATCGCCGAAAAGCTGGCTTCCGGCATGCCGTATGTCATCCGCCAGAACAACCCGACCGAGGGCGAAACGGTGTTTGAGGATGCCATTTATGGCAAAATCACGGTCGACAATCAGGAACTGGAAGACATGGTTCTTCTGAAAAGTGACGGTCTGCCGACCTATAACTTTGCCAACGTCGTCGATGATCACCTGATGGAGATCAGTCATGTCGTGCGCGGATCCGAGTACCTTTCCTCCGCCCCCAAGTACAATCGCCTTTATGAGGCCTTTGGCTGGGACATTCCGATCTATGTCCACTGCCCGCCCATTATGAAAGATGCTCAGAACAAGCTGTCAAAGCGAAGCGGCGACGCCTCCTTCCAGGATCTTTTAGACAAAGGCTATCTGCCGGAAGCGGTTCTCAACTATATTGCGCTGCTGGGATGGAATCCCGGTACAAACGATGAGATTTTCTCGCTGGAGGATCTGATCCGTGTATTTGACTATCATAAAATCAACAAATCCCCCGCCATCTTCGACAACGCCAAGCTGCGCTGGATGAATCAGCAGTATCTCAAGGCGATGGATGCAGAAACATTCCATGCTGTCGTTCTCCCCTGGATCGAACAAGTTACAGCGGGAACTGAGCTGGACACTCGAAAAATCGCAGCCGTGCTGCACGAACGGACAGAAGTTCTGTCGGAAATTCCCGGACAAATTGAGTTCCTGAAAGAACTCCCCGTTTACGATACCGCCATGCACGTCCATAAAAAAATGAAAACCACTCCCGAAATTGCACTGACCTCCCTTCAGAAAGCTCTGCCCGTTCTGGAATTACTTCCAGAGTGGGACTACCAGAGAATTCATGACGCACTGATGGGGCTGGCTCAGGAGATGGGCATTAAGAATGGACAGATGCTCTGGCCGGTTCGAACCGCACTCTCCGGAATGCAGTATACGCCCGGCGGAGCGTTCGAAATCGCGGATATTTTGGGCCGTGAGGAATCTCTCCGGCGCTTGAACATCGGCATCAAGCTTCTGGAGGAGGCCATTCTCTCCGTATAATCCATCGAAAAGGTCATCACTTGATGACCTTTTTGTTTCCTTCCTGTCGGAATATAATAAAATGACTACCTCGAAAGGCGGTGCTCAAATGGAAGATAAAATGATCCGAACAGCTCGCATGAAGCTGGACTCTGCCCAGCGCATCCTGGTCATGTCAGGTGCTGGCCTGTCCACCGAAGCAGGAATTCCCGATTTCCGGTCAAAAAACGGCTTATACAGCCAGAATTTCTTTGGCTACAACCCGGAAACCATTCTGTCCCATGATTTTTATCTCAATCAGACGGAACTTTTTTACGATTACCTCAGAACCAGACTAAACTATACCGGAATCCTTCCGGATGAGTCCTATCGTCTGCTGGCTCATCTGGAAGCCACCGGCAAAGTCCATGCAATCATTACTCAGAACATCGATTCACTTCATTTAGAGGCCGGATCGGAACGGGTAATAGAACTGCATGGAACACTGAAGCGGTATTACTGTGACAAATGTGAAACGCCTTATGATCCGATACAAATGATGACCCCGGGGCAGTCGCCCCATTGTGAATGCGGAGGGCTTATTCGTCCCGATGTGGTTCTGTTTGATGAAAGTGTCCCCCGAATTGGTGATGCCTGGATGACCGCTGATCAATGTGATCTCCTCCTGGTGCTTGGAACTTCCCTGCGGGTCTACCCGGCAGCCTCCCTTCCGACCCTCTTCCTGGAGAAAAAGCTCCCGGTCGTCATCATCAATCGGGATCCTACCCCTTACGCACTGAGCCCTGGTGTTACCGAGATCAATGGTGAAATTGGGAAGACGCTTCGTGAGCTTTTTCCAGATTTCTTCTCCGAATAAATCGATGAAATTTCCTGGCCTTTTACAAAGCTCATTTTCTGACAGGTGTCCCGATCAATTTCCAGGATTGCGTCCCTGCCTAATTCCCAGATTAGTTTTTTGCGAAATGTCTCGTGAATTTCAGTTTGATTTTCAGTTTTGATTTCAAAATTAATTCATGAGTTCCAAAACTTTGTAAAACATAAATACTCGGAGGCACTCTCCCCCGTAAGACAACGAGAATCCCCTGCCGCGGCAGGGGATTCTCGTTGTCTTACTATTAATAATTGCTACGCGCTGATTAATTTGACCAGGGGATAATTGATGCCTTTTTCGTATCCTTCCTGAAAGCGCTGGGATAAGAATTTCGGATCAAAGTTATAAGTATCGGATACACCAAACGGTTCATCAGCTGAAATATAGATGATCCGTTCCCGCTCGGACACCGGAAGTGCCTTGAGGCATTCCAGATACTCATCGCGGCTGCCGTTATACCCAATGATGATGACGCGTTCTCCGGAATGATGGAACACATTGCGAATGAGGGCATTATTTGTCATTCCCCCATCGAGTTGAAAACCATCATAAATGTGGTTTCCCAAATCCTCTTTGAATTTGAGACTCAGGTCCGTTTCGCCGGCATGGCGTCGGAACTCATCCACAGACATCTCCGGGTAATTGTAGGGCAATAAGGAACTCCAGCGAATTCGTTCGAGAGCATAGGAAGAGTCAGCTCCCTTGATATCCTCCGTTATTTCCTTTAGCTTGCCGTCCTTCACCTGACTGTAGTTGACGTAAAAGGCCTCAATTTGATGATTTTGGGTACCAGGGACTTTCCTGAGATCCTCCATCAGGTAGGAGTTATCGATCACTTTTCCGGAAAAAGTCAAATCCTGATACTGGGGAGCCATATTCTTATACAGCCGTTCCAGCTCCGGATAGGCATTGTGCATGACATACCAGCCATTGATGGCACCGATGGAAGTTCCTGCAACGACGGAATACCGAACACCCCTTTGCCAGAAAGCACAAAGGATTCCAGCCTGAAATGCGCCTTTTGCGCCGCCGCCTTTGAGATATAAACCAAATCGCATTGTATCAGCTCACTTTCTCATGATGTTATTATGTTATCACTGATTCCGTCCATTTGGAATGGGAAGAATTAGCTGATTTATAAAACGAGGCATTAATATCCCTTATTAATTAACAGTTTAGATAGTAAGGCGATATTTTTTAAATTAATTAAAAATTCGATGATGAAATTTTTATGACCTTTGATTCGTCATTTCTTTATAAGTTGTCACCTTGTGCCATCGATCTTTCATTTGTCTCATACATTCCAGCATAAACTGCATTTACCGATCAGGCTTCATGGAGAAACCATAAAATAATCCTTGAGTTTATCGTATGTTTTATCCCCAATTCGATTTACATTTTTTAATTCTTCCAGGGTTTTGAAGGGTCCGTTCTGAGTTCTGTAATCCACGATGTTTTTCGCCGTCACCGGGCCAATTCCCGGAACTGTCTGCAACTGATCTTCAGTCGCTGTATTAATGTCGATCTGACTCGTCTTCTCTTCTCCAGCGGCGGAAGTACTTTCCGGGGAAGCGCTCGCTCCTCCAATGGTCATCGCTTCATACTCTTCTTTCTTGATACCGGACGGCGGGATGAATACCACCTCTCCGTCACTGAGCTTTCTGGCCTGATTGACCCAATCCAAAGACCCGGAATGTGAAATTCCGCCAGCCATTCGAATCAGGTCCGAAACCCGGCTTCCTTCGGGTAAATCATAAACCCCCGGCTGTTGAACCTGACCTTTTGCCTCACACACAATCAGGGCACTCCGAGAGCTTTCCCCTTGAGTTTCCCCTGATTCGGCTGTTTTTGAAATCGAAGTGCTGATTTTGGATGAATCAGCGATCGATTCTAAATCCTCAACTTTGGTGGAAACCCGAATTCCTTGAGTCCCGCCGGCAATTCGGCACCCTGAGAGACATACCAGCATCAGTATCATCATCCATGCCACAATAGTCCTGCGCCTCTGTGCTCTGCGCGAACACTGGAGGGTGAATAACATTACTGCCCATCTTACAGCGTCTCTAAACTTGCCGTGGACCCGCTGAGGTCGATCTGGCATTCCTGCCCCGTTCCTGTGGAAGTCAGCGGACGTCACTTCTGACATCTCCGACATGGCACTGCCCTCCCACCGACTCATTCCCGGGATCCTATTCCAACCTCTCATTGCATGCATATCATCTATTTCCTCCGCTCCTGTCGGAAAATTATTAAGTAATCTCCCCTTCCTATTGATCGGTTCCGTAATGCTCTCAAGAATAGGTCCACCCCTGAGAATGGGAAACCGGATCTTTCGTTCCCGTTCAGCTCTTCCTGAACATTTATTCCGCCCTTCTCAACGGATTCGAAATCTCTCTGATGATATTTCCGGATTCATTCTTGATTTAAACATCGCTTTGCCGATCAGGCTGGTCAAATCTACTAAAAAACCATCTTTCTTACCCAAACCCGCCAGACAGGATCACAAGCTGTTCGTTCAGGAATTCCAGTTTGAAATGGAAGAGTGAATCCTTCTGATGTTTCAATAGTTATTTGGGGTGGGATTTGCTATAATTTTAAGAGATGCCTCGCAGGCGACGCACTCAGCCGCAACCGGCGGTAGTAAAGCGCTGAGGATCTTGGAGGTGCTGCCTTATCATTACTATTAAGAATCACTATTATCATAAATTCATTCTGATGCTTCTGGCATTTCTGTTTTTGCTTCAGCCGTTTTCTGCAAGAACAGCCTATGGATTGGATCAAATCCCGGCTGTACCGTCTGTGACTTCCAATTCTGTATTTGTCATGGATGCGCGGACCGGAACTGAACTTTATGCCAAACAGCCTGAGGAACGGATCTCGACGGACGCGATGCTGCCGATGCTCATTGCCATGGTTGTCCTGGACGAGAAGAATCCCGATGATTTTGTGCTCGTCTCACAGGAGGCCCAACAAATGAGCACGAAAATTACAGGACCTTCCGGTGCAGCCGGCTTGAAGTCCGGTGAGCGCCTTTCCGTAAGACAACTGCTCAGCTCCATCCTCCTGGCGAATTCCCAGGATGCAGCAGTGGCTCTTTCATCCATCTTTGAAAATGACGGTCAGTTCATTGAAGCCATCCGTCAGAAAATCACTGATTTAAGCCTTAGTGATACAACTGTGACTACCTATTTGACAGCTTCCGTCACAACGGACTATACGACGACGCGAGACCTGGGAAAAGTTATGCGTGCTTCGCTGGCCTATCCGCTGCTGACACAGTTGAATCGGCAGACCACTTATTCCTTTGTGCCCAGCAATATGGTACCCGAACCGAGAACCATTCAGAATACGAATCAGCAGTTCAACCCCGACTCCGAATTTCATCTTCCTCAGCTTGTCTCAGGCTTTGCCAAGGAAGGCACGTTTGACCAGCCGCTGGACAACAGCTACGTCGGTACTGTACAGACCGAGCAAGGTCAATTTATTGTCGCTCTCGGGCATTCACAAACCAGCGAAGCAGGCTATGTCAATTCGAAGACCTTGTTTGACTGGTGTTTCCAGAACTTTCAGGCAGTCCAGCTGATCAAGAAAGATTCGATCATTTCCAATCTTCCGTTGTCAGACGGAAACATCCTGGATTTAAAAGCGGAAGCAGATGTCTACCATTTGATTCCGAATGGCACAATTACACCGGAATTCTCCCTGAACTTCATCCCAGCGGAGTACCAGGATGAAAACATCAAAGAAAATCAACTGATGGGCAGCGCCGAAGTTGTTGTTTATAACAAAGTCATCGGATCTGTCAATCTGCTCTCGAACCGGTCCGTGAACCCCGATGAGACGACGGATTCACTTCCCCAGGAGAGCCTTCTCGATCAAATTCTTCGCTGGATTCTTCAAATAGGAGTAGTCTTATTCTTCCTAATCATACTGGTTCTTACCATTCGAACATTCAACTTGATGAGACGCTCCAGAAAAAAGCAGGCTCAACTTCGTACTGCCCGCAAACTGCTGGAAGAAGAACAGCTGATCCGAGATGAAAAGCGAAAGAAACTGGCAGAGGAACGAAAACGGCAGGGAGTCATCAATCGCTCCAACTTTTAATCTCTCCTGATCGTTCTGATGCGATCGATCGGCTCTCCTCCGGGATTTCAATTCCTGCAGGAAACTCTTCTGGTTCAAGGATCCTTTTCTATGGTGTACTGTTTATTGGGATCTGATGGATCTTGTTTCGTGGACCTAACCCTTCATGGATCTAATGCTTTTTGGATCGTCCGCAATCCAGTAAGCGTCACACCAGGATCTGATCTTCTAAATCAGCTTTCATTGGAAAAACCCACAAAAAGGAACTTCAGCCGAAGTTCCTTTTTGTGGGTTTAATTACGATGTGATATACCCTTTGTGATTTGCCTTTGTGATATCCCTTTGTGATTTAGCCGTTGTCATGTTGTTCAAGGCTGTCGCGCTTTGTCATGCAGATCCCGGATCCTGGGTTGCCCTGTCGGTTTCGCTGAAGCAGAGAGATTAATCCTGATTCAGGAAATCCAGCGCAAACTGAACATGGAGGGCTGTACCGTACTTCATGTAATCTTCATCAATCTTGAAGCGTTCATGATGTGGGGCGTATATGGCATCGATGGCGGGGTTCTTGAACCCAAGGAACGCAAATGCGCCAGGTGCTTTCTGGAAGTAGTACGGTGCATCCTCAGAGCCCATATAACGGTTTAAATCCTTTTGTTTATCCGGTCCGGCGATTTTTTCGTAGGACTTGCGGGCAATGGCGGCAATTGAAGGGTCATTGTAAAGGCTCAGAGCGCTTTCTTCGATATTAACATCGACTTTCAATTCCCAGGCATCGGCAATCGCTTTGGCATGACGCTTGATGGCTGCATGAGCTATTTCCCTTGATTTCGGATTGAAATAACGCAGGGTGATGTCAAGTTCGGTAAATTTGGCAATAATATTGGCTTTTGTGCCGCCATGAAACTTGCCAACGGACATGACGAGCGGATTTTGCGCATCATTGTTCTTCGTAACAATTCCCTGCATCTCCAGGACAAACTGAGCGGCCGGATAGATCGTATCCTTTGCATTGTGGGGCGTTGATCCATGCCCTGAGATTCCTTCGAATTTAATATAGATGGTGTCGCAGCCAGCCATGCGGTATCCATCCTGTATATTGGCATATCCGGTATCCAGATCACTCATGCCATGAAGTGCGAACGCAGCATCGACCCCGTCCATACCGCCTTCTGCGACAATCTTCTTGGCACCGCTGAAGGTTTCTTCCCCTTCCTGGAAGAAGAAGCGGACTTCACCGGGAATCTCATCCTTCATTTCTGAAAGGATTTTCGCTGCGCCCAAAAGCATTGCTCCATGAGCGTCATGACCGCAGGCATGCATGATTCCATGATTCTTGGATTTAAACTCAACATCTGCTTCTTCAATGATGGGAAGGGCATCAATGTCACCGCGCAGGGCAACTGTTTTGCCAGGTTTTCCGCCCTTGAGGGTTGCGATCAATGAAGCTGATCCAACTTTGCGGTAAGGAATTCCAAGCTGATCCAATTCTTCCATAATGCTCTTTTGAGTTTCAAATTCTTTTCCGCTCAGTTCAGGATTTTCATGAAGCTTTCTTCTGAATGAAATGATATAATCCTCAATTCCTTTTACCTTGTCAAGAATTTCCATCAAATAATCACCATTCCTTTTGTTTTTCTTAAGTTTTGTTTATAAACAGGCTGTGTTTATGATGTTTTAATTATATCACAACGTCTTTGCCTTGTAGTCTGTTCGCTTGTCAAAAATATAGTTATGAAAAACGAACAGCTCAAAATCTGTTATGATTTTGAGCTGTCGATTCGATTCGATCCCGCCTCGGAGATGAAATGGATAAATTCATACGGTGGAATGGTCTGATGGACGATTCCCAGAAGCGGAACTTCTTGATGAATCTCCTGCTGAACTGAAGTCGGATTGCAGGCAAAAAGGTGATGCGTTGTTCCATCGGTTCGTATATAACCGAAGATCGGTTCCTGGAAGAATGGATAAAATTCACCATGGGTGAATATTGGATCGCTCTGCCGGAGTCTGATGGCAGCCTGATACATCGCCAGGACTTCCTGATCTTCCCGGCCCCAGGGGAAGGTCGCTCGATTATGGGGATCCCGTTCTCCCTGGAGGCCGGCTTCATCGCCGTAGTAGATGCAGGGTACACCCGGCAGCGTCAGCAAAAGATGCACCGCCAGGCGCAGCAGCACATTGCTGTTGAACTCGGTCCGGATTCTGCGCGTGTCATGAGTACCCAGGGAGTTTAAATTGGAATAGAAGGCTTCCCTGGGGTAATTTTCTTTTAATGACATGAGGATGCGGTAAATATCCTCTGCCCGGATCTGCCCGTTCAGATACCGTATGATGGAGTCCTTCATCGGATAATTCATGACGCCGTGGAGTTCATGTCCCAGGAAATATTCCCGCCGAGTGGAATAGGCAATTTTATTGGAGGCATCTTCCCAGACTTCTCCGATCAGCACCAGCTCATGACTGTTGTCCAGCCGGTCCATCGCCTGTCTGATTCCCCGGATAAAGAAATCCGGCAGTTCATCCGCTACGTCCAGCCGCCATCCCCTGACCCCCATCCGTAGCCAGTAAGGCACCACCCCGTTTTCATCATTCATAATGAAATGCTGATAACTGGGACTGCTTTCATTGACATTGGGAAGGTCTGTAACACCCCACCAGCATTCGTAGCTCGAGGGGTACTGGCGGAAGTTATACCAGTCAATATATGGAGATTTCAGGCTCTGAGACGCCCCAGTGGTGTCATAGGTCCCTCTGGCGTTGAAGTAGCGGGAATCATCCCCCGTGTGGTTGAAGACTCCATCCAGGATCACGTTGATCCCTTCCCGATTCAGTTCTTCCATCAGTTCCGAAAACATCTCATTGGTGCCCAGCATCGGATCAATTTTATGATAGTCTCCGGTGTCATAGCGATGGTTCGACCGGGCTTCAAAGATAGGATTCAGATAGATTCCCGTGATTCCCAGGCCTTTGAGATATCCCACCTTTTTTCTGATGCCTTCCAGATTTCCGCCGGAAAACTCCCAGCGCTCGATTTCACCTTTGGTGTTTTTCACATAGCAGGGGGAGTCGTACCAGTTGGCATACAAAAAGCTTCCCGGCTTTGGATTGGAGATGCGGCCATCGTCATTGCCGTTGAAAAATCGATCCGGGAATATCTGATAAAAAATGGCGTTCTTATACCAGTCAGGAGCCGGTCTGGTATATTCATGAACCGTAATCTGAAAGGGCCGCAGGCGAAACTCCTGCTCGTAGGGGACTGCCAGCCCGCCCAAAGCATCATGACTGTTGCCGAAAAAGGTGGTATGACCCTGGATACTGACGGAAAACCAGTAGAACCATAATCCGGTAGCATCAGGAACAAGGGTGGCAGTATGGCTGCCACCCGCCCGGTTCATGAGGAGCGTTCGTACCTGTTTCTCCCCCGCTTTTTCATGGTAGTAATTCAGGTAGCAGGTCACCTGATTCAACGCTCCGGTCTGAATTTCAAATCCGATGCTGGTATCCGGCGTCACTGCCCCGAAGGGATTTTTACAGTTTAGATCATGTGAATTGAAATAAATCTCATGGAGACTGCTCATATATTATCCTATCGTTCATAGCTTCTGGTTCCCCAGATTCCCACCGCATACTGACGGACCGTATTGTCCGCGGAAAACGCGCCGGAGGAAGAGATGTTTTCAATGGACATCTTGTTCCAGACGAACCGGTCCTTATAAAGGTTGTTGATTTTAGCCTGGGCTTCGACATAGGAATCGAAATCCTTCAGCAGGAAATACTCATCGTTGTAATCCACCAGGGAGCGGAAAATATCCCAGCCTTCCGTCTGGATTCCGGGAATAAACCCGTTGGTTAAGGAATCCAGCACTCGTTTGACATTCGGATTGGAATTGTAGATATCTCGGGCGACATAGCCGCCATTGCGGTAATAATCCAGGACTTCGTGCTCATTGAGTCCGAAAATCACGATGTTGGGGTCCCCTACTTCCCGCAGAATTTCAACGTTGGCTCCGTCCAGCGTTGCCAGCGTGACAGCTCCGTTCATCATGAACTTCATGTTGGAGGTGCCCGAGGCTTCCTTCGTGGTTGTGGAGATCTGTTCGGAGACTTCCGTTGCCGGAATGATTTTTTCCGCCAGAGTCACGCCGTAGTTTTCCAGGAAGACGACTTTAATCAGGCCTTTCACCCTCGGATCGTGATTAATCTGCTTCGCCAGGCTGTTGATGAACTTAATGATCTGCTTGGCGTAGAAATATCCCGGGGCTGCCTTGGCCGCAAACAGAAACGTCCTGGGCTGCATGGTGAAATTTGGATTCTCCAGGATCTCATGATACAGGTGCAGGATATGCATCGCATTGAGCAGCTGCCGTTTGTAGGCATGAAGCCGCTTAATATGGACATCAAAAATGGAGGACGGATCCACCTGAATCTGGTTGGCTGACAAAATGAAGCGGGCCAGGTGTTCCTTGTTGTGGTGCTTGATTTTCTCCACTTCTTCCTGGACTTGAGAATTGCGCTTGTATTCCTTGAACAATTTCAGATCGGAGGGGTTGCGCCGCCAGGATGTGCCAATGGTATCATCGAGGAGTTCGGAAAGCTCTTCGTTGGCCAGCATCAGCCAGCGCCGGTGCGCGATGCCATTTGTCTTGTTATTGAACTTGTAGGGATACAGCTTATAAAAATCTTTCAATTCCTGCTTCGTCAGTATATCGGTATGAAGCTTGGCGACACCGTTAATGGAGTGGCTACCGAAAATGGCCATGTGAGCCATCCGGACCTGTCCATTTCCGATTACCGCCATGGAATCTACCAGAACCGGGTCCTTTGTCTTCTGCAAAATCTTGCGGCGCATTCTCTGATCAATGGCTTCAATAACCAGATAGATCCGCGGAAGCAGATTCTTCATCATGTCCAGCGGCCACTTTTCCAATGCTTCGGACATGATCGTGTGATTGGTGTAACTCATGGTTTTCTGGGTAATTGCCCAGGCGTCTTCCCACTCCAGCTTCTCCTCATCCAGCAGAATTCTCATGAATTCAGGAATGCACAGGGCCGGATGGGTGTCATTGATGTGGATCGCCACAAATTCATGGATGGTATGAATGGGTTCGCCCAATTCCTTAAATCGCCGGATGATATCCTGAACACCGGCTGACACAAAGAAATATTCCTGTTTCAACCGCAGCAGACGTCCTTCGTAATTGGAATCATCCGGATAAAGGGCTTCGGATATTGCTTCAATGCTCCGTTTGCGTTCCAGTCCGGAATGAAAACCGGTCAGATCGGTCGAAACCGAGCCGGTGGCCAGATAGGGTTCTTCCGCGGACCAGAGCCGCAGTGAATTTACGGTTTTATTCTCATATCCGATCATGGCCGTATCATAGGGTACTGCCAGAACTTCCTCATAACCATTGTGATGGCATTTGAGGGATCCGTCCGCCTGAGGTTCCATCCAGGCATCGCCGTAGAATTTCACGGTCAGCGCTTCATCCGATCGCCGATATTCCCAGACATTGCCGTCCCGCAGCCAATTTTCAGGCAGCTCGACCTGATAGCCATTCACGAACTTCTGCCGGAACAGTCCGTATTTATAACGGATTCCCATGCCGGATCCCGGAATTCCCGAGGATGCCATGGAATCCATAAAACAGGCTGCCAGTCGGCCCAATCCCCCATTGCCCAGGCCGGGGTCCACTTCATAGGCCTCGATCTTCTCCAGATCCAGTCCCAGTTCCCGCAGTCCCGCCTTAGCGGTTTCCCGGATACCTAAGTTAAGCAGGTTGCTGCCCAAAAGTCGTCCCAGGAGAAACTCGATGGAAAAATAGTAGGCCTGCTTTTCTTTATATTGCTTGTACTTTTTCTGTGTTTTCGACCAGTTCTCTGCCTGGTACTCCTTGACCAGGGATCCCAAGGTCTGGAACAGCTCATAATCTGAAGCCTCTTCCAGCTCCACTGGGAATTTTCTCAACAGTGTCCGCTTGAAGTCATCTTTGAACTGTTGTGTCGTTAATTGCATCATTCGTTACTCCATTCCTGTGATATCGCGATAAATCGCCTCATATTCACTGGCTGACCGAAGCCAGCTGTGATCCGCCGCCATATCCGCGCGCACGATGTCCTGCCAGGCATTTTGGTCCTGGTAAACATACAATGCCCGATAGACGGCATCTTTCAGATCAAAGGCATCATAATTCGCGAAGGTAAAGCCAAGACCTTTTTTTGTATATTGGTTGTACGGGATGACAGTATCTGCCAGACCGCCGGTCTCCCGGACAATCGGCACCGTCCCATAGCGCATGGCAATCATCTGAGTCAGACCGCAGGGTTCAAACTGGGACGGCACAAGAATCATATCACATCCAGCGTATACGCGCTGAGCCAGCCCCAGATCAAATTTAATCTGACTGGAGATCTTCTCGGGATACTGAAATGCGAAGTAGTTGAACATATCCTCATACTTTCGTTCTCCGGTTCCGACAACCACCATCTGGAGTTCCTGATTCAGGAGTTCTTCCAGACCTTTAGCAAGAATATCAAACCCTTTCTGGTCTGTCAAACGGGAGATGATTCCGATGAGCGGAACCTCTTTTTGCGGCAGTCCCAGTTCGTCCTGCAGAGCCCGTTTGCACAGTTTCTTGCCGGAGAGGTCCTTCAGGGAATAATTGAACGGAATAAACTGATCCGTTGAAGGATCATTGATTTTCGTATCGATGCCGTTAAGGATGCCGGTCAGTTTGGAATCGATCCGGCTCATCAGTCCATGAAGTCCCTCGCCATAGAAGGGGTATTTGATCTCCCGGGCGTAGGTGGGAGAAACGGTTGTCACCCAGTCCGCGTAATTGATTCCGCCCTTCATGTAATTGACATTGCCATAGTATTCCACTCCGGTATCGACCATGACAGAATCACCTACAGACAGGAGGTCACCCAGTGCTTCAAAAGGGAAAATCCCCTGAAATTTCAGGTTGTGGATCGTCAGGACGGTCTTGATGTCCTGATATGCTTCGATCCAGGAATACTTGACTTTGAGGAGGAGCGGAATGATAGCCGTATGCCAGTCATTGCAATGAAGGACATCCGGAATAAACGAGATCTTCTCCATTGCTTCGATGACAGCCTGGGAAAAGAAGGAAAACCGCTCGCCATCGTCAATGTAGCCGTAAGTGCCTTCCCGGTCGAAATAATACATGCTGTCGATGAAATAGTAAGTAATCCCGTCGATTTTTAAGCTTTCGACCCCGCAGTACTGCTGGCGGTAGGATACATTCACCGTAAAGTGGGCCACATGCTTCATTTTATCCCGATAGCGGGAAGGGATCTGAGTATATTTCGGCAGAATCACCGCCACTTCGATTCCTTCTTCTTTCAGCGCACGGGGCAAGGACCAGGCGACATCGCCCAGTCCTCCGGTTTTTATGAAAGGATGACATTCTGATGTGACGAAAAGTACTTTCATGGTGTTTCCCTTTCCTTAAATCACTGAATCTTTGACCAGAACCAGCGGATTTTTTTCGGTTCCGGACATGATCTGTCCTTCTGACACGATGACATTTTTATCCGCAATGCAATTCTTCAGGTTCGCACCGGCTTTGATGGTTCCGTTTTGCATAATGATGGAGTTTTCAATCCGTGCCCCTTTTTCAACAATGACCCGACGGAACAGAATGGAGTTCACTACTTCCCCTTCAATTTCGCACCCATTCGCGATCAGAGAATTGGTGACGTTTGATTCCGGTCCGTAGTATGAAGGATTTTCGTTCCGAATCTTCGTATTGATCTTCGTGCTGCCATAAAACAGATCCATCAGGTGCTTCTCATTAAGCAAATCCATATTGGAGTTGTAATAATTGCCGATGGATGAGATGAAGGCGATAAAGCCCTTGAATTCGTGACCGCGGTAATTGTAGAGCCGGGCCGCGTCATGGAGAACCTCCCGCATATAGACAGAGCCGCCGCTGGAGACGGCATCCTCAATCAGTTCCTTGAGCAGGCTGACTTTGAGAACATAGATCTCCGTGGACACCTTGGTCATCTCCGTCGTATTCTGACCGGCTCGCTTGACAATCTTAATGCCGAACGAACGAACTTTGCCATCGTCATCGGTATTTACTACATAGGCATTGTTATAGTAGGGATCGCAGGAGTCGTAATTCTTATAGACCACCGTTACGTCAGCCTTGGACTCGACATGGGCGTCCACCACTTCCTTCAGGTCGATGTTCATGACCATGTTGGAGCCGGCAATGACTGCATACTCGCAGTTTGACTTGTCCATGATATCGATGTTGTTGTAGTAGTTCATGATGTCGCCCTTGAGATCATAGCTGTGATCGGGCGTGGAGTGCAGCGAGAAATAGAAGATACCTCCGGACATGCGGTCCATGTCCCAGGGCCTGCCGGAGCGGATATGGTCCATCAGGGACCGTTCCTTGTCCTGCAGATAGATGCCGATGGTGTCAATGCCGGCAGCACTCATGTTGGAGAGCACAAAGTCGATGATTCGATAACGCCCGCCAAACGGAATGGCTGCCACCGGTCGATGTGCCGTCAGGGATTTCATCTGAAAATCAGGTTCCACCAGATTGATCAGGCCTAAGACCCGGTTAATTTTAGCCATTATTCTGCACCTCCTACGACACTGGATTCCGCAACCACCTGAATGGTCTGACCATCGCCTATGGTCTGCCCGTCGGCGATCCGGCAGTTTTCACCGATCATCGCCTTGTTGATGACACAGTTGTCCCCGATGACCGTATTAGACATAATGATGGAATCCTTGACCAGGGATCCTTTGCCGATCCGGACGCCCATGGACAGTACAGAATGGCAGACTTCGCCGTGAACAATGCAGCCTTCAACGATCAGTGATTCCCTCACTTTGGCATCACTGGTGATATACTGCGGCGGCATCGTATGATTGACCGAGTAAATTCTCCAGGACTGATCCTGAATTTTCAGCTCGGAGTCTGGATCGATCAGATCCATATTAGCTTCCCAGAGCGATTCAATGGTTCCAACGTCCTTCCAGTAGCCCTTGAAGGGATACGCCACGACCGCCTCCTGATCCTTGATCATACGGGGAATCACGTCATGACCGAAATCAATCATGCCATCGCCGTTTTCGTCCTTGATGGTGAGATATTTCTTCAGCGCGTCAAAACTGAAGATGTAGATGCCCATGGATGCCAGATTGCTCTTGGGTTCCTTCGGCTTTTCCGCGAACTCGGTGATGAACATATTCTCGTCGGTTGCCATGATGCCGAATCGGGAAGCTTCGTCCCATGGCACTTCAATGACGGCAATGGTCAAAGCGGCTTTCTTTTCCTTATGGAAATTCAGCATCTTTTCATAGTTCATTTTATAGACATGGTCACCGGACAGAATCAGGACATATTCCGCGTCCACGGCTTCGATGTAGGGCAGGTTCTGATAAATGGCATGAGCCGTCCCCTTAAACCATTTTTCCTCAGTCGCTGAGGCAAAGGGCTGGAGAATGGATACGCCGCCGTCCCTTCCGTTCAGGTCCCAGGGGCTTCCGTTTCCAATATGCTCATTCAGAATCAGCGGCTGGTACTGAGTCAGGACCGCGGCCTTGCGGATTTTAGAATTGGCACAGTTGGACAGGACAAAATCAATAATTCGGTATTTTCCACCAAATGGAACGGCTGGTTTGGCCAGGTTCCTGGTGAGAGGACCCAGTCTGGATCCCTGGCCACCGGCCAGGATCATTGCGAGCATCATATCCTTCATGCTAACTCCCTGCTACCTTGCCTTCCTGTGATTCCTGCAATTACCGGCAGTGCCGGTCTTAAGTTCCGATCCTGGAGCTGACCGTACGGTAGCGTATCCTTTCTGTCTGTATTTTGTGCTCCTTTGCAGGGAAAGACGAGTAAGTTCTTTCTTATGTTGATCTGATTTCTTTTGATCCGAATTTTTTGATCTGATCAGTTTTTAATGTCTATGCTGCGTCTGCGGTCACCTTTGAGAGCAACCGGCCGAATGATTAAACCCGACAAAGAGGGACTGATGACTTCGATATAGTAAGGCATGCCGTCGGTCTCCCCCTTTTTCGATTCAAACCGGCCCTGAGTTTCATTCCAGACGCCGCCGAACTCCCGCAGTTCCGTATTGATGACTTCTTCATAAACCCCCTCATAAGGGACTCCGATTCGGATCCCCTCGAGTTGGGCATAATCAAAGTTGAACAGGCATACCATGAAGTCCTTCTTGCGGCCGCCCCGGCGCAGGAACTTAACCAGGCACTGGGGATTTTCAACATCCAGAATGTCGATGCAGTCACTTTCCGTTTCATTCTCATACAGGCACCGTTCGCGGCTGTAGAGCTGATTCAGCTGCCGCATCAGGTTCTGAGCCCCGGCGTGCTTCTCATTCTGCAGCCCAACCCATTCCAGTTCTGTATAGTAGCGCCATTCCATCCACTGGGCAATGTCATTGGTCATGAAGTTTAATTTTTTGCCCGGATGCATGAACATATAGCTCATGAGCAGCCGGAAGCCGGCGAACTTGTTGTAGAGATCCATCGGCTGTTTTTCCACCAGGGATTTCTTGCCATGCACCACTTCATCATGGGAAAAAGGCAGGATGTACTTTTCCTTGAAAGCATACATGAAGGAGAAATTCAGAAGCCGCTGGTTGAAAACCCGATGTTCCGGCAGGATTTCGATATAGCGCAGAATATCGTTCATCCAGCCCATATTCCATTTGTAATGGAAGCCCAGGCCCCCTTCTTCCACCGGCTCCGTCATGCCGGCATAAGCCGTGGACTCTTCTGCCATCATGAGCACCCCGGGGAAATGAGCTCGGATAACCGTGTTGAGCTGCTTCAGGAACTCCAGGGCGGCCAGATCGGTATTTCCGCCCTGTTCATTGGGGATAAAGCTCTTTCCGGCATAGTCAAGGTAAATCATGGAAGAAACCGCATCCAGCCGCAGGCCGTCGACGTGGAATTCGTTGATATAGTACCAGGCATTGGAAATCAGAAAGCTTTGCACTTCGTGCTTGGAGAAGTCGAAATGCATCGTTCCCCAGCCTTCGTTGTAAGCCTTGTTGTAGTCCATCGGCTCATAGGTGGCCGTGCCATCAAAGTAGCGCAGTCCGTGTTCATCGGTCACATAATGGCTCGGTACCCAGTCCAGAATGATTCCAATCCCGGCTTGATGCGCCGCATCAACAAATTCCCGGAACATCTCCGCTGTCCCGTAGCGGCTGGTCGGTGAATAGAATCCGGTGACCTGATAGCCCCAGGACTCATCATTGGGATGTTCCATGATGGGCATGATCTCGATATGGGTGTAGCCCATTTCGCTGACATAGGGAATCAGCCGTTCCTTCAGTTCTGAATAGTTGTAGAAGCGCCCGTCCGGATGACGCATCCACGACCCCAGGTGAACCTCATAGATGCTCAGGGGATTCTTGTAGGGATTGAACGCCCGCCGCTGACGCAGCCAGTTGGCATCATGCCAGGTCATGGGCTGCAGTTCAGAGACTCGGGACGCTGTCCCGGGACGCACTTCACTGGCAAAGGCAAACGGATCCGATTTCAGGACCACCTTGCCGTCATGATGGAAGATCCGGTATTTATACAGTGCCCCTTCCACATCACCGTCCACCCGACCTTCCCAGATGCCGGTATCCTCCTGGCGAGCCATGGGCTGGCCCCCCCAGTGATTGAATTCACCGGTCAGTTCAATGTGCGCGGCACGGGGAGCCCAGACGCGGAAAACCCAGCCCTCGCCCTCGCGGTGCGCTCCGAGGTAGCGGTATGCCTGGTAATTTTCGCCCTTGTTGAACAGATATCCCGGATCCACTACGGGACCCGCCTTTGCAGGTACTTTACTTCTTTTGTTGATCGTCATTTTCTCTCCTGTTGGAATCAATTCAATGAATTCCAGTCGAAATTGATTTCATTTTTTCAATAGCAAGTGCGGTTTACTGTTAATTCAAATTATTAAAACCTCTTAACAATATAATAACAAAAAAGACTTGGATTAGGGTGAATCCAAGCCTCCAATTGAGATGATTTTATACAAATTTAACGTTTAAAGGCCGATTGACTGTTCATTATTGTTCGAATCCCCCACCCCGCCGCCGGAAACGGTCCCAACCGCTTCCCAGTCAATCGTGCGCTCTGCTTCAGACGCATTGAAGGTTCCGCCTTGTTCCCGGATGAAAACCTCCATATCTGGGGGCACCGGTGCTTCCAGTCGAATCCATTCTTTGGTCATGGGATGCAGAAGTTCCAGTCGCCAGGCATGGAGCAGCTGACGGGGACGCTCGCTCAGCAGGGGCCCGCCATACAGTTCATCCCCCACCAGGGGGTGTCCCATGTGGCTGGCGTGCACCCGGATTTGATGGGTTCGACCACTGCCCAGGACAAACTTGACCAGGCTGAAGCCGGAAAATTCGGTCAGCACTTCATAATGAGTCAAACTGGGCTGACCCAGCTCGTGGACGCAGCGGCGATGATCGTCCGGATCTGGCCAGTAGATCGGACCGTCCATCGTTCCTTGTCGGTGATCCCAGATTCCTTCCGTAATGCCAAGATAGGTCTTAACAGGCTTCTCGCCTCCCCGGTAGCGGGCAAAGGCGGAATGAGTAAACTGATTTTTTGCCACCAGAACCAGTCCGGAGGTGTTCATGTCCAGGCGTGAAACCAGTCGGACAATGGCCGGGTCGTGATGTTCCTTAAAGTGCCAGAGCAACCCGTTGGTCAGGGTATCGTCCTTATGATTTTTCGTCGGATGCACTACCAGGAAGGGCGGTTTGTTCACCACGATGAGACTGGAATCCTCATAGACAATAGCCAGGTCCATGGGAACTTCCAGCATATCCTGGCTCTCCTCCCGGTCCAGATTAATCCGAAGGAGTTCCTTGCCTTGAATCCGGTAATCCAGATGGACGCTTTTGCGCCCAATGTAGATCTGACGGTCCATAGCCAGCCGCTTGATGTTGCGGCCGGACAGCTTCAATTCGTCCCGCAGGAAATCCCTCAGTCGTTTTCCCTGGTATTTTTCGTCCACTTCAATCCGAAGGACATTTCTTGGTCTGGTTTCTTTCGGTGTTGCCATGCCTGCTCAGTTCCCTCCCTGCGTCCAGTGTGTACGGACAGATCTCTGCTCCCCGCTGCTGCAAATAACTGGCTGCGTGCCGCAGCGCCGCCAGGCAGCCTTCGTCCAGGCCCAGCTGAGATGCCTGACGAATCTCCTCCACGCCCGGAAAGTGGCGGCCCGGCTCGATATAATCGGCCAGATAGATTATTTTCTCCAGGTCCGACATGCCGGCCCGCCCCGTCGTATGATACCGCAGGGCATTCAACAGATCCGGATCGGTCACTCCGAAGCGGTCTCTGGCAGTTATGGCTGCTGAAAAAGCATGCCAGACTTCCCGGTAGGGCTTAATCAGCGCCAGGTCATTCGACCCTTCTGCCGCCAGCTGCTGCCAGAGCCGCTCCGGATTCTGCCCCTTGTCTGCATCATGCAGCAGGGCTGCCAGACGGACTTTTTTCAGAAACATTCGGCGCTGGGACCGCGACTCAAAGCACACATGAGCCTTTGCCAGCTGTTCGGCTGTGTGTCGGGTGTTCAATGTGTGCTCGTAGCGCCGTTTATCCAGATTATTCTTCAGGTATCTCTTGATGTCTTTCGTCCTGCCCATCGCATTGATCCTCATACGGTCCGTTCCAGCAAACCCGGGGACAAGCCGGATCATTACTCGTTGATTTCCGAGCCGGCTCCACCGGGTTCCCTTGGGATAGCTTCCCCAGCGGTCTCTGGAGTCTCTGCAGTCTCTGGAGTCTCTTCAGTCAGTGCCGTCTCTTCGGCCACTTCGATCATTGGTTCTGCCGTCTGATACAGACCCTGCTCATGAATATACTGGTAGACAGCCGGATGCAGGAACGACCGGTGGGGGCGTCCCGACGCCACCCGCTGCCGAATGTCGGTCGAAGAAATCTCCAGCTCCAGGGAATCAATCAGCGTGACATGTCCGCCCTGGGACCGAATCCAGTCTGCTGAAGCCATGACTTCCTCCCGGCGATGACCGGGTCGGTCAAAACAGACCAGGTGGGCCAGCCGCAGTATTGTTTCAGGCTGCTTCCAGCTTCTGAACTGAGCCATTGAATCCCCTCCCATGATGAAATAGAGCTCATCCTCGGGATACTGTTTCTTCAATCGGGTGAGGGTCAGCCAGGTGTAGCTGACCTGAGATTCTTTGATTTCCATATCACTGACTTCCAGCCGGTCATAGTCTCTGGTTGCCAGTTCTGCCATGGCCAGGCGGTGGCTGGCCTGGGTGACTCCGTCATCTTTATGGGGTGGATCCCCATTGGGAATCACCAGAAGCTGATCCAGATCCAGCAGCTCGGCACACTCTTCCATCAGATAGCAGTGAGCAACGTGGATAGGATCAAACGTTCCGCCGACGATGCCCCGCTTCATTAGGGCAGATCAATATGCCGGTTGGCCTTCTCTTTGGCCTGGCGATAGATCACCAGCTTGTTGCCAATGGCCTGAACTCCTTCGCAGCCCAATTTGGCGCAAATCTGTTCCGAAGCCTCCCGGGCTGTCATGTCAGCGCTTTCCAGCACGCTGATCTTAATCAGTTCCCTCTTTTCCAGGGCCTGTTCGACCTGGGTCAGAAAGTTAACTTCAATTCCGTTCTTGCCGATCTGGAAAATGGCATCAAGGCTGTTGGCCAGGCCGCGCAAATAGGCTCTTTGCTTTGTTGTAATCATGCTGTTTACCTCATAAACTCAAATTCAAAGTCCCGCATGCGTACCATATCTCCGTCCTGAATGCCACGGGCAATCAGGTCATCGATGACGCCTTTGTTGCGCAGAACTTTATGGAAATAGCGCATGTGATCGGGATTGTTGATGTTGGTTGAATCAAGAATTCGCTCCACGAAGGATCCGGATACAACATAAACGCCGTCTTCGTTGACCTCGATTTCGTAAGTGAAGTGCTTGTCCTCCGGAATGTACATGTCTTCGGGACCATAAAGATCCGGCTGGGGCGGCGTGATCGACAGAAGCTGAGCCGCGTCTTTCATGAGCGCTTCCAGTCCGATGCTGGCGCCGGCACTGATCAGGTGAATCCGGTCATAGCCTTTCGCCTTGACATACTCTTTGAATTCCTCGAACTGACTGTCCGCTTCCATCATGTCCGCTTTATTGGCGACCACGATCTGCGGGCGCGCAGCCAGAATCTCGGAATAACTTTTCAGCTCTTCATTGATCTTGTCAAAATCCTCAATCGGATTGCGGCCCTCGGATCCGGAAATATCCACGACGTGGATCAGGATTCGGGTCCGTTCGATGTGGCGTAAAAACTGCAGTCCCAGGCCAACGCCTTCACTGGCTCCCTCAATAATACCGGGGATGTCTGCAATCACAAAGGGTTCAATTCCCTTGAGGCTGACGACGCCGAGATTGGGCGACAAAGTCGTAAAATGATAATCGGCAATTTTGGGCTGAGCCTTTGAAACCATGGACAAAATCGTGCTTTTCCCGACATTGGGGAAACCGACCAGTCCGACATCTGCCAGAACCTTAAGTTCCAGGATGACTTCCATTTCTTCGCCAGGCATGCCGGGTTCGGCAAAATCTGGTGCCTGCCGGGTGGGCGTGGCAAACTTGGCATTGCCTTTTCCGCCTTTACCGCCTTTGAGCACCGTGATCCGCGTGCCGTGTTCTTTCATGTCCGCAATGATCTTCCCGGAGGTCTTTTCCTTCAGGACGGTACCCACCGGTACCTGAATGACAACATCGGCTCCGACTTTGCCATAGCATTTGGCTCCAGAGCCGTTCATGCCATTTTCGGCCACATATCTGCGCTTGTACTTGAGGTCCAGCAGAGTGGTCATTCCCTCGTTCGCTTCAAAGATAATGGAGCCGCCGCGACCGCCGTCACCGCCATCGGGTCCGCCGAGCGGGATGTATTTTTCTCTTCGGAACGAAATCGCTCCGTTTCCGCCATTGCCTGATTTCAAATAGACGCTGGTGTAATCAATAAACATATTCATTGTGATCAACCTTCCTTTACTCTTCATTATACTAAAGGAACACCCCTGCCACCGAGCCTGTCCCTGACTTTCTTAAATTATTCACCATTGGACGACTCCGCGCGGACCAGGTTATGATCCAACGTGCCTGAAACAAAGAAAGACCTGCACAAGGCAGGTCTTTCTTTTCCCTGAAAAGCGCCCTACTGGACTGCTTCCTGTGTTTCCTGTTCTACTCTGGGATAAACACTGGCTTTCTTCTTATCTTTGCCAAGTCTCTCGAATCTCACGATGCCGTCAACCGTCGCAAATAAAGTGTCATCCTTGCCTCTGCCCACGTTGGTACCGGGATGGATCTTGGTGCCTCTCTGGCGAACCAGGATATTGCCGGCCAGTACGAACTGTCCGTCAGCAGACTTCACGCCAAGACGCTTGGATTCAGAATCACGTCCGTTCTTGGATGAACCTACTCCCTTTTTATGAGCAAAAAATTGCAGGTTAAGTATAAGCATTGTGTTACACCTCCTCTTCTATGAGTGTAATATTTTCTTCGTATTGTGTTTGAATTGCTAACAGTCCAAGTTTCAATGTCTCCATTAAGACCTGGGCTTTCGCCACATTTGCTTCAGCAGGATCCTTCAAACTGAATGAAAAATAACCGCCATCGGATGCCATGTCAAGATCCAGCGGGATCCCGAGCACGGTTTCTAATCCATTGTAAGTCATCATCAATTGAGCCGTCACTGCGCTGCAGACGATGTCCTGTCCGTGATCAGCATATCCGGCATGCCCTTCATAGGTAAACCCTGTGATGCCGCCGTCTGATCGTTTCATTGTGACAGTGATCATGGCCTATGCCTGGATCTGTTCAACTTGAAGCTTGGTATATGGCTGTCTGTGACCCTGTTTTCTTCTGTAATCTTTCTTAGCCTTATACTTGAAAACAATGATCTTCTTTGCTTTGTCCTGAGCTAACACTTTGCAAACAACTTTAGCTCCTTCAACGGTTGGTGAACCAACGGTAATCCCATTGTCACCGGCAATTGCCAGTACATCAGTCAATTCAACGGTTGAATCAACATCAGCAACCAACTTCTCAACGTAAATCACGTCGCCTTCGGAAACTTTGTACTGTTTGCCGCCTGTTTTTAATACAGCATACATAATCGGAAAAACACCTCCTCTTATCAGATACTCGCCATTCCGGTACACCTGAGTGTTTATAAACCGTTACTGTGCGGCCTTACCGAATAATATTATCACAACGCAATGCAGATGTCCAATATAATTTTCAGAACCTTCGATAGTTCCGAATTGCAGCTTAAAGTGAATGACTTTTTAAGCTAAGCCAACATAAATGTAGTTTCATTCTGGATGGTGTCTTTTCCCTCGACGGGGCCCTTCGGTCAGGGTTTGACCAGTCCGGGGGAAGGATTTTGCAGTAATCCCATCACGCTCAACTTAAGATTGGCACGACTTTGACCGTATCAACATCACGCCGAAATTCCCAGCGAATCTGATAGTCGGGATAATCCTGCGTGATCAGCTGCTCCAGGGCCTGGCGCTCCAGCGTATAGATCGGATCCAGTGTAATTTCAAACTGCTTCATAGACCATGCGGGATCATCCAGTTTGATTCGGATGAGTTTATATAGATACGTGGGAGAAACCGGCACTTTCCTTGTCCCTTCCCGAGAAAACAGAAACTGATTGACACTCTCCCCTCGGCGGCGGCGTGCAATCTGCATCAGTCCAAGCTCTGTCAGCGGGTAGGCTTTGGTCAGAGGACGCATTGATTCCGTCAGTTCGCTTGCAGTCTGCCACAGTCGCTGGGCGTCTGCTTCCCGTTCCATTGCCACAAAGTCAATCACAATGATTCCTGAGAGACTGCGCAGTTCGATCTGTTCCAGGGATGCTCGCAGAGCGGTCTGATTCAGCTCATAGGCACTCAGTCGATGGCCCTGACTGCCGCGGGCCGCGCTGTTGACATCAATGGCTGTCAGGGCTTCAGTCTCTTCAATGACCAGCGTTCCGCCCCCCGGCAAGGCTACAGTTTTATGCCGCAGGCGATCCACGGCCTGCTCCAGGCCGTGACTGGCGAAGAGGTGGACAAAGTCTGGATACTCTGTCACAACATAGCCCTGCTGGCGAAGCGACGCTGAAATAACAGGGTCGTTGGAGTGGATCATATCGACCCCATCCTGCAGCAGGTCTTCCAGGTATCCCAGATCGCGATAGAGGCGTCCGGGCACCAGGGTTTGCTCCGCCTGATCCAGGATCTGACGAAGGCGTTGGGCCACCCCCTGAACTCGCAGGTTGAGTTGATGCGGCTCAATGTTCAGAGAACCGCTGCGATAGAGGATGTGGAACCCCGGAACTTCCGGAGGGGCACCATGAATTCGCTCAAATTCGGAACGATCCAGATTCCGGGAGTAACTGTGTCCCCGCCCGGCCATCACCACCAGATCCCCATCGGTCAGGGAGACACCCTCAGTAACCTTCGCGCCCTTTTTCCCAACCTGGGATCGGAGAATTTCTACGGGAAGCCGGTCGCCCACATGATACTTGCCCAACGCCTTGGGAGAACGCACATACAGGTAGGCATTACGGCCGGTGCCCAGATCGACAAACACGGCAGACTGAGCGGATGAGACATTCTTAATGGTGGCCTGATAGATGTCCCCTTCCAGCGGCTGTTGGGGATCCTTCAGCACCCGAAGAGCCTTCATGGCCCCCTCCTGAGTCAGGGCGATCCGTAAAAAGCCGTCGCGCTCGATGAAAAGCTGCCTCATCGGACATCTCCCAGGGATAGATACTGACCGTCCTTGTTCGTGTACATTTCCAGACGTTTCAGATGAATAAACCGATCCGGCGACAGACCCTCTGTATTTTCCCGCAGGTACTGAATCAGGTGATCCAGATTCAGGTGATTCCTGCTTCCGGCCATGGTCATGACCGTCAGCACCGTGAACCCCTGATCCCACGTGACCTCTGCTCCGGGCAGGATCATCGGCCGCAGATCCTTTTCCTTTTCGATCCCTTTTTTATTTCTGGTCAGAACCGTCAGAGGTCCCGTCTCTTCAATAATCTGTTTGAGACGTTCCGCAAACGCTTCGGTCGATGGCATCCGGATCTGGGTCTTCACCGCGTCGAGCAGTGCCATGGGGGCCGGTGTCCACGGTTCAACCTGGATGACCTTGGGGTAATGGATCCCTTCCGGCGCGGATGCGTTCAGCGCATCCTGAACCGCCCCGGCTTCCGGAGCATCCAGCAGCTCAACGGTGATGTACTCCGCGTCGGATGACATTCCTACAGACAACGGCTGAGCCGAAGACATCAGCATATGGGGGTTGAAGCCTTTGGAGAATGCCATTTTCAGTCCGGAGCGCGACAGATTGCGCTGCAAAGCCTTTTGCAGGTCCAGATGACCGACAAATTTAATGGAATCAGCTTTGGTGTGCTGAATGAAGTAAACTGCCATTGAAGCAAATCCCCCTTCCGTAAGTCTCATTAATGCCGCACAGCGTGCAGCCATCGCGGCAGTCCCGTGTCGTAATGGCCGCTTTGGCCTTTTCATTTTCCGCGATGAGATATTCTTTTTTCACTCCGATATCGACGAAATCCCATGGCAGCACCTCATCGTAGGAGCGTTCCCGGAATGCGTAGAAATCTACGTCCAAGCCCGTCTGGTCAATGGCCTGATTCCAAGCCTCGAGATTGAACAACTCTGTCCAGCCATCCATTTTCGCACCAAGTTCAAATGCTCTCAGGATCAGATCGGAAACCCTGCGATCTCCTCTGGATACGACAGCTTCCAGACGGGAGAGTTCGGATTCATGCCAGGAAAACTGAATTGCCCGGGTCTTGAGGTGATGTTTGATTTCGTAGACCTTCTCCAGTACCCGTTCTCTTGATTCCTGCGGAGCCCACTGGAACGGCGTAAAAGGTTTGGGGATGAAGATACTGGTCGACAGATTGACCTTCAGCCCTTTTTGCCGCTGTTCTTTGGGAACCGCGTAATACTGACCGACAATCTTCTCCGCCAGTTCGGCGATGGCAATGGCATCTTCCGTTGTTTCATAGGGCAGACCGATCATGGTATAGAGCTTGATGGTGGACCAGCCCATGGAAAAGGCGCTGTAGGTCGCCTTGAGGATATCTTCTTCGGTTACATTTTTGTTGATAATGTCCCTCATTCTCTGGGAACCGGCCTCCGGCGCGAACGTCAGGCCGGTCTTGCGGATTTTCTGTATTTCATTGATCAGCTCCACGCCAAAGGCATCCACGCGAATGGATGGCAGCGAGACAGCGATTTTCTCATCCTGATATTTATCCACCAGCTGAGTGATCAGCCGTTCGATGTCCGAATAATCACACGTCGACAAACTGGTCAGGGAAATTTCTTCATAGCCCGTCTGTCGGATCAGTTCATCAGCCAGGGCCAGAATCGTATCGGATCGTTTTTCCCGTACCGGTCGATAAATCATGCCCGCCATGCAGAAACGGCAGCCTCTGGTACAGCCGCGGAATGTTTCTACCATGATCCGGTCATGGGTTGGCTCGCAGTAAGGAACGATGATCTGATCAGGAAATGAGACGGCGTCGAAATCCCGGATCAGCTGTTTTTGAACATGATCCGGTGCTTTGTCCCACAGCTTCACTCGCTGCTTAATCGTCCCGTCTTCCTGATAGGTCACATCATAGAAGCTCGGTACATACACTCCAGGTACCTGGGCCAGGGCTTGGAGAGTTTCCCGGCGGGTCGCGCCGTTCTCCTTGGCCTGACGACAGACCGACAGAACCTCATCCATCATGAATTCACCCTCACCGATTTCAAAGAAGTCAATGAACTGATGCAGCGGCTCCGGATTGGAAGCACACGGTCCTCCGGCCATGACCAGAGGGTCATGTTCACCCCGCTCGGCTGATTTCAGCGGAATTCCCGAAAGTTCCAGCATATTCAGGATATTGGTATAGCTCATCTCGTACTGGAGCGTGAATCCGACCAGATCAAACTCCTGAAGACAGGTGCCCGTTTCCAGTGTTGACAGGGCGATGCCTTCCTCCCGCATGATCGCTTCCAGATCCGGATTGGGGCAGAACGCCCGCTCACAGTAAGTATCGGGGCGGGCATTCATCGTGTGATACAGAATCCTTGATCCGAGATGGCTCATCCCGACCTCGTACAGATCCGGGAAGCAGAACGCAAAGCGAAGGTTTACCGTCTGCGGGTCTTTCCGGATCATATTCAGTTCACCGCCCGTGTAGCGGGCGGGTTTCTCCACCCGGAACAGGACATCATCGTCCAGCTTCCGGCTGGGATTTATTGTGAATTTCTTTTTCTCCAATGTGTTCTTCCTTATCTCTTTCTATTTTTCGAATCACTAAAACAGCAGGTCCGTCCATCCCTCGGGGATTTCTGCGGCACCAAACTTTTCCGCATTGCTGTCCGCCAGGAACAGCAGTGAATCATTCTATTTTAGCATATCAGGCAGGAATTGAAAAAAGGGACTTCCCGCAAAAGAAATCCCTCGGTTGATGAAATTGACTGATCCCGCGTGAATGATCAGCGCAGAAGCGGGCGAGGCGCGCGGCGGCGGCGATTTACATTAAGTACCACGCCCAGCGCCATCATATTGGTCAGAAGCGACGAACCGCCATAGGACACATAGGGCAGGGTGATTCCGGAGATCGGCATTATGCCAATCGTCATGCCGATATTCTGCAGAATGGAAAATAGCAGCAGTCCGAACATTCCCGCAGCAATGGACCGGGAGAAAATATCCGGGGACTTGCGGGCTATGACAATCAGCCGCCAGAGGACCAGGGCAAAGGCGGCCAGCAGAGCCATGGCTCCGGCAAATCCAAAGTTTTCACCGATGACCGCGAAAATAAAGTCGGTAAAGTTGACCGGGATCCAGTTGTAGTATCCCGGGTCCTCTGCTCCCATCATCTGTCCCGAACCAATGGAGATCCGGGCTGTATCGAGCTGGAAGGTATCATATCCGGAGGCATCTCCGGAGAGTGCGATAAACGCATAAATTCGGCTTCTCCAATGATCCGGAATAATGCTGGTGGACAGAGCACCGACAATTGCCGCCAGCAGCAGGGCGAATCCCCCGAAGATGACGCGGAGCTTCAGTCCCATGATAAAAACGATGGACAAAACGATAAAGAACGACACCATGGTCAGGCCCATTTCCGGCTGAAGCATCATCAGGAACATCGGAAGCAAGGCGTATCCGACGACCAGGAGGAAATTCTTCGGTTCATTGATCTTTCCCTTGATATCCTCCATATTCTTGGCGGTGATCAAAAGAATCGACAATTTCGCCAGTTCTGCTGGCTGGATCGAGATCGGCCCCAGCTGAAACCATCCGGAGGCGCCGCCTCTGGATTCGGTAAACAGCACGGAGATCAGCAGCAGATTGATGAACCAGTAAAAGTATGGAATCAGCGGGATTACCCGCTTGTAGTCCAAGGCATAAATGATGAAGAGCACGACCAGGCTTACGGCCAGAAAGATCAGCTGCAGCCGAACGTATCGAGTGCCGTAATTTGCCTGGGTGGAAATAAAGATATTCCGGATTCCGAAAGCCACAATGCCCATTACCGTAAAGAACAGGATAAAATCCAGGTAAAGCAGATCGCGCAATCGAAAGTGGAATAATCGTCGAATGAAACTCATGAATTGCTATCTTCCTTTCCCGAAATTCTTGAAAAATCGTCTGATGTTTGAGAGAACTCCGGATCCCGCCTGCTCAGTCTCAACTGGAGCAGCTGTCCCTTCCGGCAGTTCCGGATTTTCTTCTTCTATGGTGGTGTCAACGTCCTCATCCGAATCAGCTGCCTGCTCCTCAATTCGCTCATTGATTTGCTCCAGGCTGGTTTGCACTGACTGATCCAACTCTGCCAGATTCCCCCGATTCATCTGAATACGAAGCGCAGGATTCCATGGGATTGCCCCAAGATAGTCTTCCTCCACCAGATCAAATACTTCGTCCAGGTCTGCCAGGTCTGCCGCATCAGCCTCTTGCAGATGGCTGATGACAAAGCGGCAGCGAATACCGGCCTGCCGAAGGCGCCCCAGGAGACGATCTGCCGACCGCAGAACTTGATTGTCCTGGGTCAGAACAACAATCACTTCCATTGGATTACCGGCCAGAAAATGAATGGCGTCTTCTGTTGGAACCCCCCAGTCGATGATCAGGTCCTGTTGCTCGATCCCCAGAAACGGGGGCAGCTGCGCTTGGATTTCCTCTGCTTCCAGACGGATCCGGCGGCAGTTTTCAGCCCATGCTACGGCCTGTTCGGTCAGGTTCTCCGCGGATTCCGGCATCAGATGGTCTGTTGCCGTATAGATGTCAAGGGAAGGGTCTGGCGCGGCATCCACCAGGATCATCGGACGATTCAATGAGCGAACGTTTGCCAGGAGGACTGCCAGGGTACTGGAGCCGACGCCCCCTTTGGGTGCCAGGATCGAAATATTCATAATGAGCTCCTTTGTATCGTACACTGCGTTATCACACATGATGCCCAGGTATGGCTTCTATCATCGGTGGTTCGGGAAAAAGAAAAACTGCTTGCGCAGTCTTCAAGTCAGCCTGGTTTTCCGCACATTAACCAGGTACAGGCGTCGGATCACCAGGAGGAACGGAAGTCCCAGAACCAGCACCATCAGACTCAGGAGCGGGATTGGGCGAAAGGTCTGAGGCAATCCGGTCAGAGCATTGATTCCATAATGAAGCGTATACCGCAGAAATGCAGCTCCCGCCATCACCACTGCCATCAGTAAATTTTTCTCCTGACGCAAATAGGATTTCCCCATATGCATGCCCAGGAAGACATACAGGTTCAAAAGCATATTCAAGCCAAACAGGTGGGTGGAATAAAGGTCTCCCAGAAAACCTGTGACCAGTGCCATGAAGATGGCATCCCATTCATCTCCCACAACAGCCATGGCCAGTCCAAAGGTAAACGTCAGAGGCAGTGCTACTCCGTTCCAGCGGAATCGGGCCAGCTGAGTTTCCAGAAAAAACAACAGGATCGTAACTAATAAGAGTTTAAATTTTTTCCGCATCAGTATGTCAGATCCTCCATGTTCTGGGGCAGCACAATATAGAATTGCTCTGTACCGTTAAATTGGACCACCGGTCGGACCACGGCGGTTTTCATCAGTTTTCCCCGGTCCTCCGCAACGGATTCAATCTTGCCTACGTAGATGTCCGGCGGGTAATACCCGCCGATTCCGGAAGTGACAATGTCATCTCCCGGTTTGATCGCTGATTCGAGGGACATTTCAGTCAGAATCGCCATATTGGATCGCCCCAGAATGGATGTACCGGACAACATTCCTTCAAATTCGCGGGACCCGGCTGAGATGACCGATACTTTCACATTCTCCGAAGAGATAGTTTCCAACAGGGAATGGTGGTCAAACACTTCCGTGATCTGTCCTGCCAGTCCTTCATAGGTGATCACGACCATGCCTTTGCGAATTCCGTCCTTCGTACCCTTGTCCAGGGTGTACGAAGGTGAAAGCGGCGAGAGCGAACGGTTGATGACATTTGTACCGATGTACTGATACTGGCTGTGGCGGTCCTTGAACTGAAACATGGCTTTCAGTTCAATATTCTCTTTCTGAATCTGGTCAAACTGACGAATCTTGGACTCCGTTTCAGCCAGCTTTTGCTTCAGTGATTCATTTTCCTGACGGACCTCCTGAAAGTGAAAATAAAAGTCGATGAACTCTTCCACTTTGATATTGGCCATGTAGCCGATCCGCTGAACCGGGTTCAGAACCAGTCCGGCCGTTCCGGAAACCGGACCATGACTTTTGGTCAGTTCCGAATAGGCCATAAGGGCACATAAGAGGACCGTGATCACCGCTGTCGCGATGACTAATTTCGGTTTCTTGAATTTTCTCATTTGAGGTTTCGCACCAGATCGTCAAAGCGGTTCAGCGCGATTCCCGCCCCCACCACGACGCAATCCAACGGATGATCCGCGATGAAGACAGGCATCTTGGTTTCCTTGGAAATCAATGTGTCGATGCCACGCAGCAGCGCGCCTCCGCCGGTGATGGTGATTCCGCGGTCCATGATGTCGGCAGACAGTTCCGGCGGTGTCTTTTCCAGGGTTGTAACAATGGCTTCAACGATGGTCGAGACCGGATATTCCAGGGCTTTCGCTACATCCCCTTCCGTAACTGTTATATCTTTGGGCAGGCCAGTATCCAGATCACGGCCTTTCACTTTCATGGATTTCTCGTAATCGAGCTCCGTATAGTTATGGTCGTCTTCCTCTTCTTCAAACTTATAGGCGGTACCCAGGTTGATTTTGATGTCTTCTGCCGTACGCTCTCCAATCAGAAGATTGTACTGCTTGCGAACATAGGAAATGATTGCCTCATCGAGCTCTTCCCCGCCGATCCGGAGCGACCTGGAAATAACAATGCCGCCTAAGGAAATTACGGCCACTTCCGTTGTACCTCCCCCCAGATCCACTACCATGGTTCCCAGCGGATCAAAGACCGGGAGTCCGGCTCCCATGGCCGCGCACAGCGCGGACTCCATGAGCAGGACATCTTCCCCTACCGATTCCTCCACCGCGCGCATCAGGGCGGAACGCTCCACCTGAGTCACGCCGGCGGGATGGGAGACAATGGCCCGGGGATTGGTAAACGCTGTTTTGGCTACAGACTTTTTAACCAGATACCGCAGCAGTTCACAGGTTCGGTCAAACTCCGCTACAACTCCGTCTTTAATCGGCCGCACTGCAATCATATTGCCGGGAGTCCGGCCGATCATCTTGCGGGCTTCTTCTCCGACAGATTCCACCTGGTCCAGTTCCGTATTGTAACACACTACGGTGGGCTCACGAAACACGATGCCCTTTTCCTTGACGTAAACCAGGGAATTGGTCGTCCCCAGGTCAATTGCTAATTCACTGTTTTTCTTGAAAAATTTCATCGAATGCTCCTCTAAAAGTAACCTTTCTCCTTCAGGCTGATGAATCGACCGTCTCCGATGATCAGGTGGTCCAGCAGCTCGATTCCAACGATTTTTCCGGCTTCTTTTACTCTTCTGGTTGAATTGATATCATCCCCCGAAGGAGTGGGATCTCCTGAGGGGTGATTATGGATCAATATAATGCTGGCTGCGCTGCGGCGGATCGCATCCCGGAATATGTCCCTGGGATGAACGATGGATGAGGACAAGGTCCCCACCGAAGCATCCACTGCAGCCGTCACTATATTCTTGGTATTGAGAATCAGGACCTTAAGAATTTCTTTTTTGAGGTCCCTCATTTCGTTCATGACAAGGTCAGCCGCATCCTTCGGACTGCTGACCCGATACTCATCGCCGGAGCGAAAATTGCGGTAACGCTTGGCCAGTTCTGCCACAGCCAGGATCTGTGTTGCTTTGACTGCTTTGATCCCACTGTGCTGAGTCAGCTCATATAAGTCCGCTTCCAGCACGCCGTTCAGTCCGCCAAAATCCTTTAACAGACGAGCCGACAAATTGAGGATACCGTCCCGGGCGGTTCCGGTACGCAAAATCACTGCCAGCAGTTCGGCATTGGACAAAGACTGTGCCCCATATTTTTCCAGTCGTTCCTGCGGTCTCTCCTGCGCAGGCAGGTCTCTGACACGTTGTTCCATCGAAATCTCCTGATTGATTGAGATTTCCCCAGTATCTTAAATTACACCCAGCTTTCTGAATTCTTTATACAGCCGGGCCACGGGCAATCCTACGACGGTGTAGAAATCTCCCTCGATAAAATCAATGAACGGCGCAGCTGCGCCCTGTATGGCATAGGCTCCCGCTTTTCCCCGAAAGTCACCCTGTTCCAGATAGGATTCGATTTCTCCGTCCGTCATCGGCGCGAAACAAACCCTGGTTGCGACCTGATCGATAACCTTGATCTCCTGGGTTGGGTTGAGAATAGCAAAGGCTGTCATGACCTCATGGACCCGTCCCTGAAGCCGCTGAATCATTTCCCTGGCTTCTGCCCGATCTTGTGGTTTATTCAGGATCAGCCCATCAATCACTACAATGGTATCGGAGCCAAGAATCAGATCATCCGGGTATTTTTCAGAGACAGTTCTGGCTTTCTGATAGGCCAGTTCCTTGCAGTAATGAATTGGATCTCCGTTGAAAGAGACCTCCCTTTCCTGAAAATCCGATGGGATTACGAGATAATCATCCGTCAAATATTTCATCAGTTCCAAACGCCTTGGAGACTCAGATGCCAAAATGATATTCATGAAAGATTCCTTAACTACTTGATTATTTGAGTGCAATCACTCTTATACATCTTACCATTGGCATTATTTAGGTTCAACAGTTCCCGGGAACCGTCGGGAAATTAACCTGATCCATTTCATCAGCCACTCCCATGCCTAACCTCCTTCATTATGACCTTGAAGAACCGCTTCCATACATTACTCCCATCACTCAGGAGGAGAAAGACTGCATCAGTTCTGTTTCCGACCAGGGCACTTAATTCAATGGGAGGATCGTTCTGTCGCAGTACTGTATTCCATTGGAATGTGTATTTTGCACGACACCATATACTCTTCATCTCAGTCGATTCACCTGATCTGAGCATATGCTCTTCATCTCTCTCCTGATACGAGCATTTCCTCATGCTCTTCGGTTTTACTCCTGTTCCTCTTTTCTCACCAGGTTTTCTTTTTTCCACCCCAGCTTGGTTATGCTCCAGCTCTGAATATTTTCTCCTAACCAGCGTTTTTACTCCTCCGGTGAGGATGTGCTTTCAATGGACTGATCTATTGCATCTGCTGGTATCCTCACCAAAAGCAAAGCAATGCATAACGAGCCGTTACGCATTGCTTTGAAAATTCAGGTTTCTGCTGAGACAAACCCCTTCCTGTATCTGAACTGAGCGCAAATTTCTGCTCAGGCGTTGAAATGTATGAGTTCATGCCTGAAATCGACGGTCTGGCTTTATCGGTTTATCGCCGGCAATTCGCTCAGTTGCTGCTCATAGGCTTTAATTTCCTTTAAATTGCTGATGAGCCGATCCAGCGTGTAATTGTAAATCACTTCGTTACGAGTAATGTCCTCTTCGTTCCACTCTGCTTCCAGGACTTCTTCATGTCCGAACAGATCCGTCAACTGCTTCTGATTGGCGTCTGTGACACGCATCTCTTTGCCCATCAACGCGAGATTCTCAGAGTAAATGTAGATCTTCTGGTAAGTCGACAACAGTTTTTTATAAACTGCCAGGCGCTTGTCCTCGATACTTTTGACAATGCCCAGTTCAGTGGCCGCTGTCTGTACATCGCTGGCCAGCTGCTGGACCTCGGATCGATAATCTTCCAGATTATCGGCAACACGGTACAAATAGATTTTCTCCACCATAGCCAGCGTATTATCGTATAGCAGCTGTTCCTGCCGGCGAATCCGCTTGGCGGCGCGAGGCGGAAAGATCAGCAGATTCACGATCAGAGCCAAGGCAACGGCGAGAATCGTGTCCCTGAGTCGAATGTAAGTGAAGAAATAAGGGTTTTGTCCCGCATAGCCGTTCAGGAGGATCAGGATTGTCACACTGCCGGATATCCCGATGGAACCGGTCTGCCCCAGGCGATTGGCTACGATGATCAGGAGCATCACTGACAGGGCAGCCGATACAGGCAAAGGCAAACCAGACGAATATAACAGGATGGCGCTGAAAGCTCCTATAATAGTGGCCGCCACTCGCTTCATTCCGATTTCGAAGGAGGAAGCAACCGAGCTTTCCAGGGCAATCACAGCGGTGAACAGAAGAACAAATTGATCTTGCGGATTAATCGCCTGAGCCACCAATCCGGCCAAAAATACGGTCAACCCCGTTTTCAGAGTTCGCATCCCGATATACTGCATCATGAATTTACTCCACTTCATTCCCTTTCTTCAGCCATTGGCTGTAGGAACCGACATATAATCTGGGCTGCAGGCCAATTTCTTCCAATGCGATATAGTTCGCACAGGCCGTTACGCCAGAACCGCAGGAAACGATGATGTCTGACTTGCCTTTCAGTCCGGCAAATCGTTCTTCCAGTTCCTGACCAGACCTCAGCCGCCCATGTTCATCATAATTATCCATATAAAAATAATTGACTGCCCCTGGAATATGTCCCGCTTTATCATAAAGCGGCTCGACTTCCCCGCGATATCTCTCGGGGGCTCTGGAGTCAATCAGGATCTGTCCATCTTTCGGTGACTCAGCATAGGTCTTGATTTCCTCATAGTCAGCAACCATTATTGAGGTTTCCGACAAATCAATCCAGCTCTTTTGAGCAGTCGGTATCTCTGTAGATGTCGCAACTCCCGCCTCTTTCGCGGCTGCAAAGCCTCCGTTCAGCACAAAGACATTTTCCAGTCCATAATACTTTAATACAAACCAGCCCCTGGCTGCTGTAAAATTGCTTCCCTCATCATACACCACAAGGATTGAGTCATTGGACGCGCCAATTTCCTGAAGTCTGGCTTTCAGGGAACTCTGCTCAGGAAGTGGATGATTCCCGGTATCCGGAGTCACAGGGCCGGATAAGTCCTCTTCCAAACTAAGATAAAAGGCATTTTCAAGATGCTCCGTTTCATACGCGTTTCTTCCATAGTTAGGATCCTGCAGATCCTGTCGAACATCGATCAGAATTACTTGCTCCAACTGTTCAAGATCTTCCGGATTAATAAAATTTTTCATGATGGCTCCTCACATAGTAATTTTCTCTGTAGTCCTACCTTACCAAATTACGGGGTAAATTTCGACAAAAAGAGAAGACAGCGGCGGGATGTTATCAAAAATGTTTCAACTGAGATTAAATTCATGATCAATCCGGTCAGGCTGACAGATCCAACATTTCTTGTTTATTACTCTAATAATCTGCTTCAGTAGTGCTGCGTCATGAATACATCACTGCTGCATAAAACCCAGTTAATCATTTTGGTTTAATCCGGATTTCATTTTGCACTGCTAAAATGATCCAAAATGAACGGCATCGATGCCATTTTCAGGAGGTGTCAAATGGAGCTTCTGGGCGAAATCATTCTGGGAATTTTGCTGGAAGTGTTTCTCGGAACGATTAAGAGCAAGCAGGCACCAAGACGGCTTCGCGTCCTGTTGCTGTCCCTTTTGATCCTGCCGCTGTCCGCCCTGTTCTTTCATCTGGGTTTTGCCCTGATCGATACCAGACCGAACCTGTTTGGATATCTCCTGACGACACTGGCAGGAGTTTCCCTGGTTGGATGGGCCGTCGGGGTCCACTGGATTGCGCGAACAAAGACTGCAGGAATCCCCTCCGCATCCACGGTACCGCTTCTGTGGGCCAGCAATGATCCAATAACTGTCCCTGCTGAACTCCCGCAGCCAGGGCCTGATGATTCAAACGATCCTGAACGCATTCCTGAGGCTTCCCCTCCGACACAGTTCCATGAACAGCAAAAGAAGCGGTGAATCACCGCTTCTTCATTATTTTAATTTAGTTTTCGTCGTCTCCGAAGTTCATCTTCTCTTTCAGATCGCCGAACAGATCTCCCAGTGTCAGATTGTCTGCGGAATCATGATAGCCTCTGTCGACCTGACGTTTTTCAGCAAAGCTGCCACGGTTGGAGGAGGATCTCTGCGGACGTTCTCTTCTCTGTCTTGGTTCTCTTTCTTTGCGCTCGCCCATGTTTTCGAAACGTTCACGGCGGGCAGGACGCTCTCCTCTGGAGAATTCTCTTTCAAGGCTGCCTTCTCTCATCGTCAGGGACATCTTCTTGGTTGAAGTATTGAAATCCTTCACCCGTACGGAGATTTCCTGTCCCTTCTGGACGACATCTTCAACCTTCTCTACCTGGCCTTCAGCCAGCTCGGAGATGTGCAGATATCCTTCCAGTCCGGGTTCCAGTTCAACGAACGCTCCGGATTTGATGATGTTCATAACTTTTCCAGGGTAGGATTCGCCGACCTGGTACTTTTCAATGTTGTTCCATGGATCGGACTCGGAAGTCTTCATGGACAGGCTGATCTTTCCAGTGGTCGGATTGATTTCACGAACGATTACTTTGACCTGATCGCCTTCGTTGACAATGTCCGAAGGATGCTTGATCCGTCCCCATGACAGGTCAGAGATATGAGCGAGGCCTTCGATGCCGCCGATATCGATGAATGCACCGTAGTTCATGAGCTTGGTGACAGTACCGTCAACCATTGCTCCTTTTTCAAGAGTCTTCAGCGTTTCTTCACGCTTAACAGCTTTTTCAGCACGATCCAGTTCTTTTCTGGATACGACGGCTCTCTTCTTGGCGCGATCGAACTCGATGACTTTGACTTCCATTTCCTTGCCTGCCAGTACGGAGAGGTCAGGAATGTAGGAATCAGAAGCTAAGGACGCGGGCATGAATCCCTGAAGTCCCATTACTTCAACACGAAGTCCACCCTTAACGGCTTCTTTGACTTTCGCCATAACAGAAGTTCCTTCGGCCATTGCGCGTTCAATATTCTGAACAGACGCATCAGCTTCAGCTCTTCTCTTGGACAAAAGGACATTGCCTTCTCCGTCATTGACTTTCATGACGGAAACCTTGATTTCATCGCCTTCCTTGATGAGCTCGGTAAGATCTGCATCCGGATTGTTGATGAATTCATTCTTAGGAACAATGCCGTCGGACATGTAATTTATGTTGACGAACACATTGTCAGGGGTAACTTTGATGACCTTTCCGTTCAGAACCTGACCGGGCTTGATGCTCATTGTTGACATCTCGGCCATACCCTGTTCCATTGACATTTCAGCTTCCTCAGCTTCTTCGACAGGCTCAGCGGCAACTTCTGCTGCAACCTCTTCCTGCACTTCGTTGGTGGTTTCTTCTACTGCGGTTTCAGCAGCGACGGTTTCTTCCACCGGACTCTGGGAAGTCAAAATCTCTTCCTGAGTGTTCTTGTTTTCGTTTTCCATTCTACTATTCCCTCCTGGGCCATCCGCACTTTACGGGTAGCCGAAAATCTTGTTATTTATCTTTCGATAAATAATGCTGAAGAGATTCCTCAGCATTTTTATTAAAGAGCCCTTACGGACTTATTAATCTTGGACTTGTCAATCATGGACTTGTAACAGTACTCAATAATATCTGCTCGCTTAACGATGCCAATATATATCCCTTCATCATCAACCACCGGCACAAAATTCTGCGTCATGGCAAGGTTGACAATGTCTTCAATCGTCTCATCCACTTTCACGCTTTTATGAACCGTTCGACGGGGGATCTGTTCGACAGAATAGCGGGCAACCGTATTGAATGAGTGGTCGGGGCGAGACTTTATGACTCGAAGAATATCCCCTTCCGTCATCGTACCGATATACTTTCCCTGATCATCAATGACCGGAATTGCGGTCAGCCTGTGATGGTCCATGCGCTCCAGTACCTGCTGCAGTGTAGCGTCCATCGATTCAAAGACTGTCTCACGCTTCGGCGTGAGAAAAAACATGATGTTCATTTACATCTCCTGTACATTGGTAGTAATAGTGTATCACGAAATCGGGTGGAGTAGGAATTTTTTTTATTTTTTTATTGCCTGTAATTTCGATTGCGGTTCGCCTGTCGCTGACCAATAATGGCACGGAAGAAATCCTGTGGAACCTTTTTAATTTTTTTGAAAAACTTCCGATAGCCCAGCATGTTTTCCTTAACCGATATATCTTCAATGAAGGAACTCATGCATGCCTCACAATGATACATCGAACGAATTCGGCCATGTTCATTAGCCATTGAAATATCATACACAATATGACCTTCGCATAAGGGGCAGATTGTAGTGATTTCCTCATCCGGAACATCTCTTACCTGAATATCCGTAATGTAGATCGAATCAGAGGTAAACAATACCCGGGTGTTCTTCAGGCCATCCAGCCTGCCATAACGCTCAAGAACCGCTCGGAGAACCCGGGCAGTGGACAGGGCATCATAATAACCGTCGTGAAGTCTGGTATCATCGACTTCAATTGAAAATTCTTCCATAACGCTTTTCAGACTGGGGGTTGGATTCCCTCCCAATTTCTGTCCGATCCAGGCCTGCAAATCCAGATAGCGCTGGCCAAGCACAGTGATCGGAGTCTGGTGCATATGGCAGTTTCGAATAATTTCGTATATGTCCGAAACACCCCAGGTTACAATCACAGTATTTTTGCAGAATCGATCCAATTTGCTGATCGCCTCAGGATATCGGATACCTTCATCCATCATGGCCTGAGTAACTCCAGTCATTTGGCTGATCAGCGGGTTCAAGTTCTTATAAAATGTGTTTTTTATAACCAGATTGAGACCTTCCCCTTCCGTCAGGTTTTCCTTCAGCCGGACTGCCCCGATCTGAATGATCTCATTGGGATAAAGCCTTCGTTTTCCGGTATCTTCCCGATTCAGGTACTGCTTCATGTTCTGGTAAACACCCTGCATATTATTAAATTCCAGGTCGATGACGACATAATCCATAACGATCTTCGCAAACCATCCTTCGTTGGTATAGGCCGGTTATTCCGGCTGATGCAGCTGGTGCCTCATCTGAGTCCTTGATTCAGGCAGCCAATGACATAAGGAAACAATGTTCCGTGTAAATCCGTTCATAAGAAAGTATGAAAGATCATCTGTTCGGAGGGCTGCCCCTCCGGTCTGAAACCCGGCTGTAAAAAAACTTGAAATTCCAAAACGATAACCACAATCCCTAAAGTCACCGGAATCAATTATATCATAAGAGAACGAAGTTTCGGCAACATCCTGGGGATGGCGCAGTTATTCCTGTACTGTTTCATGATTCATTCATTTTTTACGATCCAGAGCAACTTGACATTAAAAAGGTCCGTCACCGACTGGGACGGACTGAATGTTCTGTGCGATATATCAGACTGATTACCCATCGCCTTGTTTGAAAGGTCTCAGGAATGGTAATCCGGTATTTTAACCTTTTTCAGCTGAATCTGACCATTCATCAGAGAGCCCAAAATGCAATGTGCAGCCAGGTCAGCATCATCGTCGGTATGGGAAACCTGCTCCGAAACCAGATTGATCCAAGGTCTGAGCGTGCAATAGTCAAACCGCCTGAGTTCTTTCTCATTCTCCGAATTCAACTCACTGGAAGCACTCAACGGAAGCAGCAGAAAATTAGGCCACTGTGGGTGGATATGCTTCAGATTGGGAAGAAATCGATCGGAATTCCCTTCCCGCCTCACAAATCCACCATGCAAAGCAAGGCCGAGTTCATCCAGATACAGACTTTCAAATTCAGTCATTAGAAATATGTTTTCCGGGATTTGTTCTTTATTTTTTGCTAACACGTCAGAAACCTTCGATCCCACCGGACTAATAATCCGGACTTGTGGTATTTGTGCCAGTTTATCCCGAAACAAAGCTCTAACCCGATCCGTTAATTGATCCGGATCGATTTTTTCAGCAACCAGAAACAACAGATCTGCATCCCACTCTTTCACAAGCTGAATTAAATAATCCAGCTCATACTCCAGTCTTAAAACCGTGTTTTCCTCACTGACACTCAGTGTTCCCGGGTCATCCGGCATCAAATTTCCGCTTTGTACAAAACGAATCATTCTTTCATCTCCACTTTTTTTCATCGTAACAGGTTATCCGGACAACTGTTATCCGAAATTCGCCAGAGGACAATCGGAAAATAATAAAGAAATATCAACATTTATTAAAACCCTCTTCACATCCTTCTACTACACTAAGATTATCAATTCAAATCCATCCAAATAGGAGGGTCCCTCATGATCATCTACAAGAAGATTTTTGACACGCTCGAAGAAGCCAACAGCCATGCCCGTAACCTTCCCGCTGACTGTCAGGACACCAAAAATCTGGTATCAGTCCAAAAGTTCCGTGAAGGCCATGATGAAAAGTACCGGGTCCTGGTCAAGAGAATGGAACATAATGATGAGGCGAAAGAACAAGTGACCTGCGGATTGGAACCTATTTTTGAAGACCTGACAAAAGAACCGGAAACACCCTGATTTGTAAATCCTGAGTCAGTCGATTGCACCGCTTCTTAGCGCATGTAAATCCTGATCCTTCTCATCCACTTCTACTGCTCCCCGAAAGTTAACACAAACAAAAATAGCCAATGTCTGTTTTCCCAAATCAGACGTTGGCTATTCATTCCTGTTCATATCTCTTCAGGCAGATCTGAATCGGATCCTCGACAAATGATCCGGCTTAGAGCTGTACGGCTCATTGATTCGGACACTCCGATTGTTCAGGCTGTCAGTCCAAACAGCTCTGTTCCTGACTAAGCCGGATCTGAATCCATGCAAAAGGCAATCCTATTCAAGTTGAGACCTACACCCGGATCGATCCTAATCTGGTTCTTCTTCCGACGGAAGCAGATTGGGCACACTGAATGTCATGACCGAAGCCTTTTCCCGGACTTTGGCTTCTTCTTTCTCATTTAATTTATCTTCCTCTGTTTTTTTCGTCTTAACCACCTCGTAGGTGGAAGACTGTTGACCGAATGAGCCGAAATGAACTGAAATCTTCATATGGTCCATCGAAAACGTCTCGTTCGGGACTGTCAGAACAATCTCATTTCCTTCGATTTTCGCCTGAACCGGTTCATCCGATTGTTTCGAATTACGTCCAGTCGTCTGAGTCTCATGCTCTTCCCCATCCGCTTTGTTCTGTTGTTCCTTCGAGTCTTTGCCGGACTTCTTCTTTTCTTCCTTTTCAGCCTTGCGATCTTCCTTGGCTTCTTTGGCGTCTTTGGCCACTTTGGCCTCTTTGGCTTCCTTCATTTCTTTCTTGGTCTGCTTCATGGCTTCTTCATTCAGAAATTCCAGTTTATCTTTTTTCTTCAGGTACTTTCTGATCTCTTTCAACAAACCATAGGCATCCTTTGCCTGAACATCCTTGCCGTCAATTTTCGCAACCAGCTTTTTATCGCAATCATCGCATTGACCGATGCAACCCTTGATTTCTATTTTCACATTACGTAGATTGCGCTCCAGAAACTTGGCGGATTTTTCTACATCCTTGGTATGTTTACATAGACTGATCTTCATCCTGAACACCTTCTTTATTTAATTTCTTTTTGAATTTTTCAAATCGCTTGCGCGAAAGTTCAATAAATGCTTCCTGAGAGTTGAATGGTTGGCCTTTGGGTTCGACCCTGCGATAAGTACCGTCTGATAACAGGATTCTAGATTTGGCTGTGTCCGACATGGTTATGGAAAGTAGTTCCCTGAGCTTTTCCTTGCATTTTTTGTCCTCTACCGGGATGAGCAGTTCAATTCGCTTGTTGAGATTGCGCTCCATCCAGTCAGCACTGGAGATATAATAATTATCTTTTCCATTATCGTAAAAATAGAAAATACGTGAGTGTTCAAGAAATCGACCCACGAGGCTCCTCACTCTGATATTCTCAGACAGTCCCTTGACATTGGGACGAAGGCAGCAGATTCCACGGACAATGAGGTCAATCTCTACGCCATCTCGTGATGCCTTGTATAGCTCCTGGATAATCTCCTTGTCCACCAGAGAATTCATTTTGGCAATAATTCGAGCTTTTTTCCCCTGACGGGCATGGCGTGCTTCGTTTCGTATGAGCTCGCTAAAGCGTTCTCTCATATAATCCGGAGCCATGGACACTTTATTCAAGGTCTTTATCAGCGTCTGCCCTGACAGACGATTGAACATGTTCGAGATATCCTCTCCGAGTTCCTGTCGAATCGTCAGAAGTCCAATGTCGGTGTACAGACGTGCTGTCACATCATTGTAATTCCCCGTTCCCAGATGGACATAACGCTGAATTTTGTTGTTCTCCCGCCGAATGATCAGAAGAGCCTTGCAGTGAGTCTTTAATCCAACAATGCCGTAGATCACGTGGCAGCCTGCTTTCTCCAGCCGCAGTGCCCAGTTGATATTGTTTTCTTCATCAAAACGCGCTTTCAATTCCACCAGTACGGTAACCTGTTTTCCGTTCTCCGCAGCTTCAGCCAGGGCCTCTACGATCGGAGAATTTCCTGACACCCGGTACAGCGTCATCTTGATTGCCAGAACATTCGGGTCCTTTGCCGATGTTCGAACCAGCTGAATGACTGAATCAAAGCTTTCATAGGGATGATGAATCAAAATATCCTGCTTGGCAATGGCTTTAAAGATATCCTGAGCCAAGGTGATTTCAGGAACTGGCATGGACTGGATTGATTCAAACTTCAAACCCTCATGGCCTGGCAGATTCGCGATTTTTGAAAGAAAAGTCAGATCCAGGGGGCCATCCAGCCGAAAGACATTGGACATCTCAATTTCAAACCGGTCAATCAGCATATTCAGCAGATCATCCGAAATCGTGTGTTCCACTTCAAGCTTCAGCACCCTGCCCCATTTTCTTTGCTTTAACGTTTCCTTAATCACCATCAAGAGATCCTGAGCATCATCTTCGTCATATTCCAGATCCGCATTCCTTGTGACCTTGTAGCAGACAAGATCCTGAATCTGATATGCGTCGAAAAGATTCGACAAATGAAGCTTGATAATATCCTCCAGTAATATGAACTGTCTGGCTTTGCCTCCGGGGATCCGATAGAACCGGTCAAGCACCGATGGAACCTGAACCGTTCCCAAAAAGGCGCGGCCCTCAGAATCCAGCAGATGCAAGGCGATATTGAGGGTATTGTTCATAATCAGTGGGAAGGGCCGGGATGAATCAATGACCATTGGAGTCAACACTGGAAAAATGCTGTCCTCATAAAGCTGGTTCAAATAGCTGAGTTGCTCCGGCTTGAGTTCCTCACGGTGCAGAATCCGAAACTGAACGCTGCGGGCAGCTGGAATCAGCTCCTCATTGAATGTCTTATAAAGATCGGCCAGCAGCTTTCGGGTTCGGTCATCGATGGCACGGGTCTGTTCCTTCGGCGTGAGACCGGATGGATCCGTTTTTTTCAGTCCGGCGGCGATTTGATCCGACAAAGAGCCATATCGAATCATATAGAATTCTTCCAGATTCGAAGTGACAATGGACGCGAATTTCAAGCGTTCAAACAACGGATTGCTCAGATCTCTCGCTTCTTCCAAAACCCTCTGGTTAAATTCCATAAAGGAAAGTTCACGGTTGATGTAGTTTTCATGAGTCAGAATAATTTCTTCCATTAGCTCCCCTTCCTTTGCTGGTTAGCAGGAACCATCCTGACTCCTGCATTAGTATCATTTTATCATTATGGTTTGAATGGATTGTTAATTTTGGGTTAATACCTCAGAATCTCACGAATATTATCAAAACTTCTGTGAGCATCAGGATTTCCAAAGAGAAAGTTACTTGGATCCATTCCAAATCTGTTTTTTCTCGGTCTTCAAATTTTATCTCTATCTCAATTACAGTCTCGGTCTCAGTCTCAGTCTCAGTCTCAGTCTCAGTCTCTGTCTCTGCTCATTTATCCCAGGATCTGACCGCTGACGCAGAGGGGCTTTCCGATTGATTTGAACATGATGGTGCTTTTCCTCTGCGCCATCCATCCAGGCCAATTTGCCAGTCAATGTTTTACCCGTTTCTCGTATGCCATCCCTTCTGTAAAATGGTACTATAGTAATCAGAGAGGATGTGGAGAACCATGAAATTAGGGATCATCGATATTGGATCCAACTCCATCCGACTGGTCATTCTGGATATTCAGGGGACGTCATATCGGATCACGGATCAAATCAAGCACTCTGCCCGTCTGGGGCAGGACATGTCAGCAGATGGCTACCTGGATCAGAAGCGAATGGATTATGCAATTCAGGTGTTGGCACATTTTGCGATAACGATGCATACCAAGGGAGTACGGGAAGTTCTTTGCGTGGCAACGGAAGCGGTGCGGCGTGCCAAGAATCAGAATCAGTTCCTCAGCCGGGCTCGCAAAGCCCTGGGTACAGAAGTCCGAATCCTGTCAGGTCTGGAGGAGGCGTATTATGATTACCTTGGCTGTGTCAACACACTTGATATTAAGCACGCTCTGGCTTTCGATATCGGAGGTTCCTCAACCGAGCTGATCCTGATCAGGAATCGGCTGCTGGTCGAGTCAGTCAGCCTTCGGCTGGGGTCCATCCCCCTGATGGAGATGTTCGATCTGTCCGCCAAGGCTACTGATCAGCAGATCGAACGGTTGAAAGTCTTTTTGATTGATCAGTTCAAGATGCTGCCCTGGCTGTCTCAGGCAAAAGGCCTGCCTCTGATCGGCATCGGCGGCTCCGTACGAACTACCGGAAAAATAGATCGGCTGCGCAAGAGTCAGGGTGAGTTCATCGCTCATAATTACTCCCTGGATCGCAATGATCTGCATGAGATTGCAAGCCTGGTCGTCAACTGGAAGAATCACTCCGGTCAAAGACCTCGCGGCCTGCCCCGGGACCGTGATGACATTTATACCGGATCGCTGATCCTGATCGAAACTCTGGCCGATTATCTGGGAAGCGAAAAACTGTTTGTTTCCGGAGCCGGTGTCCGGGATGGAATCCTGTTTGAATACCTTCTGGGCAACCGAAAGTTTGTCCCTGATGTTTTGGAGTTCTCCCTGCGCAATTTCATTCAGAATCATATGTCTGAGGATTATGATGGTGAAGACCTCTGGCAGATCACAGAGCCGCTCTTCGATCAACTGTCTTCCCTTGAGCCGGAGATTCGCCACATGAAGAAAGTCATGAAGACCACGACGTTCCTGCATGATATCGGGAAGAACATCAATTTTTTCCAGCGAGACCGCAACACGTTCTACAGCATCCTGAATGCGCCGATACACGGTCTGTCCCAAAAACAGATCCTGTTAGCGGCCTGCAGCGCCACTTCCGGTTCCTCGGATGACATCCTGAAGGAATACCTGGGAAAAAGATTGCTGACCCAGCGAGATATTCGGGTGATCCGCAAACTGGGCTTGATCCTGAAGCTGGCGAAGGCCATTTCATACGCCTCGGCCTCAAACCCGGCCCCACTGGAGATGAATCTGACCAAGTCGAAGCTGGAGATTTATCTCCCCGATCAGATTACCATCCAGTTTGCCAGAGAAGATTTTTCCTTTCACAGCCATGAATTCCGAAGTTCTTTCGGCGTCGCCCTGGATTTCTTCCAGAAAAAGAATCCACTGCCAAAAAACGCAGGCCATTGAACGGCCTGCGTTTTTGATTTCATGTCGATTCGAGTCTATTTCTTTTTCCGTCCGATGGAATCTTTCATGTCAATGTTATCCAGCCGCTGATCACAGGCCTTAATGATTTCCTTCAGGATTTTGATTCTGGCATATTTCTTGGAGTTCGCTTCGACAATATACCAGGGGGCTTCCGGCTGACTGGTTTTTTCGATCAGGTCATTGACCGCTTCGGTATATTTGTCCCATTTATCCCGATTACGCCAGTCTTCATCGGTAATCTTCCAGGACTTTGCCGGATTATTCTGCCTTGCTTCAAAGCGGGCCAGCTGGGTATTCTTATCAATGTGAAGGAAGAATTTGAGTACGATGGCACCATAGTTGGTCAGGATTTTTTCAAAATGATTGATTTCGTTGTAAGCCCTGGACCATTCCAAGTCAGTGGCATACCCTTCGATCCGTTCCACCATAACTCGCCCATACCAGCTTCTGTCCCAGATCCAGATATGACCGGCCCGGGGGAATTTCGCCGCGAAGCGCCAGAGGTAATGATGGTTCTTCTCCAGATCATTGGGGGCTGCTGTAGTATGAACCGTATAGTTGGTTGGATCCAGCTCGGCGAGAATCCGGTGAATCGCCCCACCCTTGCCTGCTGCATCCCAGCCTTCAAAGACCAGCACCAGCGGAATTCGTTTCAGATACAGGGCATGCTGAACCTCCCGCATCTGTTTCTGCAGCACCTTCAGCTGGTCAGAATATTCCGTTGCCGTCAAATCCAGGGACAGATCCACTTGCTGGAGCGGACCTTCGGTCTGACCGGTGAAATCCCCGTCGCGATCCATGGGCTGAACCGGCTGCCTGGCTTCTACTTCCTTCAACCGTTTATCCAGCAGTTCTATCACCTTTTTCATGACGATTATCGTACTTTCTGACTTTTTGGTGTATTCGACTATATACCACGGCGCGTAAGGTTCATCCGTGAGTTTCATGATTTTTTCCATTTCACGCACATAGACTTCGTTATTATCTTTGTCAAACTCCTGCGCCTTCCACGTGGTCAGGGGCGACTCCATCATTTTTCGAATGTTGTCTTTCTGCTTTTCCGGATCTATTTTAATCTTGAACTTGATAATGACGTATCCATCGTCTGCCAGTCCTTTTTCGAACGCTTTGATTTCATTGATCAGGATTTCCGGATTTTTATAATGAGATGAATCCCCCAAGCGATTTTTATAGTAATTGTACATGGAGTACCAGCTCCGGTAGTAGATGTTAAACGTCTGATAATCGGGAAGCGTTTCAAGATACCGGGTCAGGAATGGTTTCTTCAGATCTTCCTCCGAGGGCGGTCTGGTTTCAATAAAATGCGTGTGCCGGGCATCCAGCCCCAAGAGAAGCTCGTTCGTAATCCGCCCCTTGCCCGAGGCATAGGCCCCCTCCAGGATGATCATGACCGGTACCTTCAATTCCATCAGCCGGCGCTGCAAATAAGCCAGATGTTCGGCCAGGGTATCCTCATCATTGACTTCAAGAATTTCATGGATTTCCGCAGGAAATTCAGATTCGATTTTTTCCTCGGGCGATATGATAAACATATCGGATTTCACTTCCCGGGCTGATTCCGTTTCCTTGCCCGTTGGACGGTCCAGGGCCAGTTCGGTTTGGAATCGATCATCGGTGTTCAGTTCATCCCCATTGAGTTCATTGGGATCAATGGCCTGGGGAACAGTCTGGCTGATCATTTTCCTGGTTTCTTTTCTATTTTCATCGCTCTTTAGCTTATTCTTATTCTTCTTCTTCTTGTCCTCGGATTCTTTTTTTCCCATGGTTTCACCTTCCTGATATTTCATTGGTTTGACAAGAGATTCTCACCCGAATTATTTTGAGACAGCCCTTTATTAGCTACATTCTAGCAAAAAGCGGAAGAACATACGGTCATTTTTCGTTATTTTTAAAGTCTGGTTACAACTTCCGGCTGGCTGAAGTCCCTTGTCTTCATGATATAATGAGAAAAATATCAGAGGATGTGATTCCATGCAACCGAGTTATGAATATGTGAAAAGCACCAAAGAACTGAAGGAACGCCAGGACTGGCCTCATTATTTCATGAATCTGGCCCGTCTCGCGGCAGAACGCTCTACCTGCGATCGGGCAAATGTGGGCGCAATCATCGTGAATAAGGAAAACCGCATCGTCGCGACAGGCTACAATGGTTCAGTCGGCCGTAAGACGCCGCACTGCTCGGAAGTCGGTCACGCCATGCGGGAAGGTCACTGCATCGCAACCCAGCACGCGGAACTAAACTGCATTTCCTATTGTGCCAAGGAAGGAATTCCGGTTCGAGACTGCACCATCTATGTCACCCACTTCCCCTGTCTGAACTGTACCAAAGCCATTATCCAGTCTGGCATTACAAAAATCTATTATAAAGTAGGTTACCGCATGGATGATTTTGCCTTGCACCTTCTTGACATCAACGGCATTCTTTATGAACAGGTCCTGGCCGGAGAGGAAGGTCTGGAATCTGAATAAATATTAAATTCGCATTTTTTTGATGTATACATATACATGATCTTGACATATATATTCAACTTTTCTATAATTCAACCAACAGCAAAGAAGGGAAGCTTCTTTCCATAAGGTATGAGTCGAAAGCGAGCCGGTGATGGTGAAAGTCCGGCGACCAGGATACCGGAAAGTTGTAACAGCCCGGAGCTTCAAGGGTGAACTCAGTAACCCCTGACGGATGGATCACCGTTATCAAAGATCAGGATATGTCAGTATCCGACAAGAGAGTCAATTTGACTAATCAGGGTGGTACCGCGGAAGCAGCCTTTCGTCCCTGTTCATGATGCATGAGCAGAGACGAAAGGCTGTTTTGATTGTCTCTGGAGTTAGAATGAACCGACCTCACCAGACGAAAAAAATGGAGGAATCAACCATGGAACGTTATGAACCAAAGATGACCGTCAAAGAGACACAGCAAGCCATCAAAAAAATCAAAGTGTATTTCGAGCACGAACTGGCCGCCCGCATGAACCTGACTCGGGTATCCGCTCCCATGTTTGTCATGGAGCAGACCGGGCTCAATGACAATCTGAACGGAGTGGAGCGTCCGGTCGCATTTTCAGCCCGCCACATGGAAGAGGCCGGCAAGATTGAAATCGTCCATTCCCTGGCCAAGTGGAAACGCATGGCTCTCAAAAAGTATGATTTTTCCTTTGGAGAAGGTCTTTATACTAACATGAACGCCATTCGCCGGGATGAAGTGCTGGATGAAATCCATTCAATCTATGTCGACCAGTGGGATTTCGAAAAAATCATCTCTCCCTATGAGCGCTCCGTGGACTACCTCAAGCATCAGGTAGATATTATTTACTCCATCTTCCTGGATCTGGAAAAGAAGCTTCATGCCGATTATCCCCATCTGATTCCTCAGCTCCCGCCTGAAATTACCTATATCACCAGTCAGGAACTGCTGGATCTTTATCCCGGGCTGACGACCAAAGAACGGGAAAGAGCCTTCGTTCGGGAGAATAAGGCGATCTTCATTATCGGCATCGGGGCACCTTTGTCCAATGGTCTGCCCCACGACGGCCGCGCGCCGGATTATGATGACTGGAGCCTGAACGGCGATCTGATTTTCTACAACAGTATCCTGGATGATGCTCTGGAGTTGTCCTCCATGGGAATCCGGGTAGATCCGGACACTTTGTCGCATCAGCTGATTGCCCGCGGAATGGAAGATCGGTCCCACCTGCCCTTCCATCAGGCGCTTCTGGCCGGAGAACTTCCCTTGACCTACGGCGGCGGCATTGGCCAGTCCAGGATCTGTCAGTTCCTGCTCCACAAGTATCATATCGGAGAAGTCCAGTGCAGCATCTGGCCCCAGGCCATGATCGATGAACTGGCCCAAAAGGGCATCGATTTGCTCTAGCGTTCACTCGATCGCTGAAATCGGCCTTTTTATCTCAAAGGGAGCCACCTGCCTGGGCAGAATGGCTCCCTTTAAGTTTTATCGAATGAACCAGTCAATCATTTCCTTGTTCGTTCCATGTACTTTCTCATCTCTGTCTCCACCAGATAGCGAATTTCTTCCGGCAGGACCCTCTCACCGGCGTACTCTCTCAGACTGACCTCGCGCAGCGCACTGATGTAGACCTTGGACATCGTCAGCGTAATGGCTGCAGCGGTAGATCCTGAAATCACTCCGGTAACCAGCGTTCCGGCCCCCGGTACCAGCTTCAGGATGTTGGTGGTCAAAGTCCTGCCGGTCACCACTGCTCCCCCGATCCCGGCCATGGCACCCACCAGTGAGGTGAGCATAGCCCGGTCGTAGGAGATTCCAAATATAGCCGTGATTTTGGCGATCATGGTCACCTGCGAGGTGGCGATAATCGGCGCATCGGCAAAAGGAATCGGAATAAATCCAACGGCAAAGGTCTCATAGACAAAGCGTCTCGCCCAGCGCGAGGCCAGTTCGGCCTTCTTATCGATGTCCACGCGCTGGGCGTTGATAAAAGCCCGCTGGGATTCATCCGGAATATTTCGAAAGGTGGTCAGCATCAACTCTTTCAGACCAAAGCTCGGAAGAGTATGCGGTCCGATGGAATAGTCTCTGGCAATGACCGGAATACAGGCTCGTATCTGCGGGCATTCCTGTTCAATGTATTCCTTCAGTTCCCTGGTTCCGGATTCCTCCAGCGCCTGAGTCAGAACCACGATGACCGGCAGCTGCAACGCCAGCGCGTTGATCCAGATTCTTTCGGTTTTTTCCAGCCGGCGCGACAGGCTGCTGATGCAAAACCAGACGCAGTGAATCTTTTCCTTTGGATCCGCTGCCAAATCTTTTTCTTTCAGCAGACCGACCACTTCATGCTGAACCATGCGCTGCGCTTCCTCAGACAGTTCCAGACCTTTGGTATCGTACAGCGTCAATGGTACGCCGGTTTTTGTTATTTTTAATAGATGCGGCGTCACCGGAGCTCCGATCCCGGTATCCGCCAGATTCTCACGAAAAATCTCGTTGATCAGAGTAGATTTCCCGACACCGGTTTTGCCAATGAGCATGATATTGACCGGCGGCATATCTGCCATTTCCTGATCGGTCCGGTTAAGAATTTCTCCTATCAAATCCACTCCCATGGTAAGATCCCTTACCGGAGATTTTCTTTTGCTGCGGCTGAATATCGCCATATGCACTCACCTCACGTGTCCGTCTTGCTGTGGTACTTGTTTACTAACAGTATAGCAGGTCTCCCACGAAATCGTCTGGACCCATCCTCTCGGAATGGGCGTATAATGGAATCACCGATGAAACTTAGGGAAACGCTGATTAATTCTGTTTTCTGTAACTCTGAGGAACGCTCTCACGATATAATTTAAGTATTACGTTACCAGCGAGGTTTTTCTTATGAAGCAGCAGACTCTCAGTGATTTTGAATACGCACATCGCCGCAAGACTACAAAGAGAGAAGAGTTTCTTGATTCTATGGAAACTATCATTCCCTGGAAAGATTGGATCGAGATGATTCGCCCCTACTATCCTCAGGGAAAACGCGGCAGAAAGCCCATCGAAATTGAAACAATGCTTCGGATGTACCTGATGCAAAATTGGTTTAACCTCTCCGATGTTGCAATGGAAGACGCCATCTATGACAGTTATGCCATGCGCAAATTCATGCGGCTGGACTTCATCTCGCAGCAAGTGCCTGACGCAACCACGCTTCTTCACTTTCGCCATTTAATGGAAAGCCATCTCTTGGGGGAGAAGATCTTTCATGATGTCACCAGACGCTTGGAATCTGCCGGACTAATGATGCATGGCGGCACCATCGTGGATGCCACCATTATTGCAGCCCCCAGTTCTACCAAGAACCAGACGGGAGAACGAGACCCTGAGATGCACCAGACAAAGAAAGGCAATCAGTGGTACTTTGGGATGAAGGTTCATACCGGAGTTTGCGCCGGCAGTGGGTATGTCCATACAGTCACAGGGACTGCGGCCAATGTCCATGACATAAACGAGACACACAAACTGATTCGTCCCGATGATGAAGTAGCTTACGGAGATTCCGGCTATAATGGAGTCGAGTCAAGAAAAGAATTCACCGAGGATCCGCACTTATCTACTATTGAATTTCGCAGCAATGTTCGCCCTTCCAAGATCAAGACCAATAAGAACTATCCCGGGATCCAGTGGGACCGGGCAATTGAACAACGCAAATCATCCGTTCGAAGCAAAGTGGAGCACCCATTTTTGATCGTCAAACGGTTCTTTGGTTATGCCAAAGTAGTCTATCGGGGGATCAGCAAAAATTTGAATAGATTCAACATCTTGTTTGCCAGCGCCAATTTGTTGAATTGTATTCGTGCAAAACGAACGAAAGAATTCTGCATGGGATAAGTGCGCCCAAAATTAGGGGTTAGCCCACAAAATGGGCTCAAATCGCACTAAAATCCAGCATTTTTGTGCCCCCATGAGTAAAAAAACAACATAATGACCGAACTGGGAAACGTTAACCTCAAATAATCAGTGTTTCCGTAGATCATCTATGCCTATGAGATCAACGATCTCATAGGCCTCAGCAAAGGGAGGAGGAAAGAACCATGGGATCATCTAAATTGCGCTCAATCCGAACCTGGCTCATTCGAAACGGAAGGGCCCTTGATGTCGCTCGCTGGTATTACCACTTTGAGGACGGATCCGCTCAGGATGTACTGAAAGCTCTGGCGGCCTACCAAAATCCAGACGGTGGATTTGGACATGGTCTGGAACCTGATATTCGTTCTTCCGCTTCATCCCCCATTCAAACCTGGGCTGCAACCCAGATTTTGCAGGAAATCGGCTTGCCCGAAATGTCTGCACAAATGGTGGAACATCTGCTGGATTATCTGGAATCTACCCTGGCCGGTGATCGCTGGGCCGCAACGATGCCGGCAATGAATGACTTCCCACACGCCCCCTGGTGGCACTACAGTCCGGAGAACGAATTCTGGGGCTGGAATCCTACCGTCGAACTGGCAGCTTTCATTCTGGTGGCCGGATCGCATCGAACCAGCTTAGCTGAAAAGGCTGAAACTATTGTCAGGGTTGCCCTGAAACAGCTGATGGAAGCGGACTTTGTGCCCTCCCCCCATGAGCTTGCCAACTTTGCCAAAGCAACCGAAATGCTTTACGATACTCGAGGCGACCTTCTGTCCGCGGAAGTAGTGCAACGACTGCAACAGCTGATCCAGAGCACAGTAACCTCGGATCAGGCCATGTATCTGTCAGATGAATACATCACTACCCCCACCTTCTTTCTGAATTCACCCAGGAGTCTCTACTATCCCTCGATTCAATCAACGGCAGACTTCTTCACCACACACCTGGAAAACAACGTAACCGAGGAAGGTTACTGGAATATCAGCTGGACCTGGGGGGAAGAACCCGTTCACCCGGATTCCCTGAGAGACTGGAGAGGTTCGCTGATTCTGGAAAACATGATCTATCTTCAGAATTTCAAAAAATAAATTTGATACAACCTATTGACAAACCTTCTATTTCTCAGATTGATAAAATATTAATCATCAGTTTTTACTGGTTTTTGTTTTATTTTTGTCAATTTAATTCCTGTTCATAATTAAATTTCCATCGGAGAGTGGTTTTTATTACGAAACCACTCTTTTGCATCTTTTAGCCGCCCTCCATTCTGTTAGATTGGTAAACTTTTACAATGCGTTAATATCAAGCGTTATCAAGGGTAATTTTTGATTATAATTTAATTGTAAACATTTTATTTAATAGGAGGTAATTAGTTTGGACGCATTCATGAAACTGAACAGCGAGGTCAACGGTATAGTCTGGGGACCCCCCATGCTGATCTTACTGATTGGAGCAGGACTTATTCTCGTATTCGTTACTGGACTGGTCGTCTACCGCAGATTCGGCTTTGTCATGAAGAACACCTTTGGCAAGATGTTCGACAAAACCGCAGCTGCTGAAGGCGGAATCACCCCCTTCCAGGCCGTCTCAACCGCTCTGGCCGCTACTGTTGGAACCGGAAACATCGCCGGTGTCGCAACTGCCATTGCTTCCGGCGGACCCGGAGCAGTCTTCTGGATGTGGTTTGCCGCCATCATCGGTATGACCACAAAATTTGCTGAAGTAACCCTCTCGATTGCCTATCGTGAAAGAAACGAAGCAGGCGAATATTCCGGTGGACCGATGTACTACATCACCAACGGTCTCGGCATGAAGTGGCTCGCAACCATTTTCGCCATTTTCGGAGCCTTGGCTGCTTTCGGTATCGGATCCATGACGCAGGCAAACTCCATCGCAGCCGCGATGGAAAGCTCCTTCGGAATTCCCAAGCTGGCAATGGGTATCATCATCGCAGTTGCTGCGGGCGTTATTCTGATCGGTGGAATCAAGCGAATCGGTCAGTTTGCTGAAAAGATCGTTCCTTTCATGGCAGCTGCCTATATCCTCGGCGCTCTTGTCATCCTCGTCATCGAAGCAAAGCAGATCCCCGCAGCATTTGGCCTGATTTTCGGAAGAGCTTTCAGTCTTGAAGCTGCCGGCGGCGGAATCCTTGGATACACAGTGATGCAGGCCATGAGATTTGGTGTTGCCCGCGGTGTATTCACCAATGAAGCCGGTCTTGGCTCCGCTCCAATCGCCCACGCCGCTGCCACCACGGACCACCCGGTTCGCCAGGGCCTCTGGGGCGCATTCGAAGTTTTCGTTGACACCATCATGATCTGCTCCATGACCGCTCTGGTTATTCTGACCTCCGGCATGGCAGACAAAATTGACCCCAACACCGGCAAAGCCTTCACCGGCGCCGCTCTGACCACCCAGGCCTTCAACAGCGGCTTTACTGGCGGCGGCCTCATCGTTACCTTCGGAATCCTCCTGTTCGCCTTCACCACCATCGTTGGCTGGTGCTACTATGGTGAAAAGTGTATGGAATATCTGGTAGGCTCCAAGGCTATTATCCCCTACCGCATCGTCTTCGTTCTCAGCACCATCGTAGGAGCCATCGGCGCCCTGACAATCGTCTGGGATATTTCCGATACCCTCAATGGTCTAATGGCCATCCCGAACCTCATCGCCCTGATTGCTCTGTCTGGTGTCGTTGCTAAACTGGTTAAGGATTTCTTCAGGGATCCCAACCGCATCCGCACTTCACCCGCTGAATATGAAAGCGCGCTGAAACGCCCGAAAAAATAACGCATACTCTTCGGAAACCGGCCAATGGCCGGTTTCTTTTTATGCTTTGAATCCGATCCAAATCAATTGTATACTCTGATCTGATCTATCTACTAGGAAGCAAACCCCATTGTCCAGAAACCAATGTTACCTGAAATTAGGGATTAATATTGACTGATTTCATGACCGCCGACTGATCCGATCAAAATCAGGGGAAGAGATCCTGTTTCGTTATGGTGTTGATTCATTATTCGGGGCTTAATCAGATCAGGATAGATCGAGTTGCCACCAAGTAAAACATATGTGAAGCGATATTGATTGATCATCTGAAGTACCGAGATTTCTATAATGACTGGATATCTGAACTGACTGGATATCTGAACTGACTGGGTATGCTCCTCCCCCTATAAAACAGGATCCCGGCTTGGAAACACCGGGATCCTGTTCTATCTATTTTGTTCGTATCACGCTGCCTTCGATTTCAGCATCTGTGTACCCTGAGTTGGGGTGTATGCGGGGTCCATGCGGGACAGTCGGGAGGCATTAAGCACTGCCAGGAGTGCAACGCCTACATCGGCAAAGATGGCCAGCCAGATGTTTTCATTAAAGAAGACGGAGTGAATCATTACCGCCAGTTTAATGCCGAGAGCCAGGATGACATTCTGAAGGACAATCCGGTTAGTCAGTCGGGAGATGTTAATGGCCAGTGGTATTTTCAGCAGCGAGTCATCCATCAGTACGACATCAGAGGCTTCGATGGCAGCACTGGATCCGATGGATCCCATGGAGATTCCGATGTCTGCCATTTTAAGCACAGGCGTATCATTCAGACCATCGCCGGCAAAGGCGGTAAACTTCCCCTGTCCCTGCTTCTGGGTGATTTCCTCCACAGCGGTCACCTTATCCTGCGGCAGGAGTTCCGCACGATAATCATCGATTCCGCTCTGAGCTGCTACTTTTTTCACGATAGTCCGGTTATCACCTGACAACATCACCAGGTGACTGACACCCATGGATTTAAGATCAGCAATCGCCTGCTTCGAATCCGGCTTCAGTTCGTCTTCGATCTGAAGAGATCCCAGGTATTGCGTCTCCCCCGCAGATTGACGTGCGACATAGACGATGGTTCCTTCCGGTGGCTCAAGGGAAATGCCCAGATCTTGCATTAACTTCTGGTTGCCGGCCCATATAATGGTGCCGTCCGGCAGGGTGGCCTTTCGTCCCTTCCCTCTGATTTCTTCGGCAGAAATCAGACTCGAACGTTGCGGCGCTTCATCCAACTGATCCAGAATGGACTTAGCAATGGGATGCGGTGAGTCCAATTCCGCCAGGGCGGCCAGTTTCAGAACTTCATCCACTTCGACGCCTTCTGCCGGCTCAATCTGTGTTACTTCGAACGTTCCTTTGGTTACGGTTCCGGTCTTGTCCAGAACGATGGTATCCAGGTTTTTCAGTTCTTCCAGAAAGTTGGATCCTTTTATCAGGATGCCATGGCGGGATGCCAGCCCCAGTCCTCCGAAAAAGCCAAGAGGAATGGAGATAACCAACGCGCAGGGACAGCTGACAACCAGGAAGATCAGACCTTTGCGAATCCATGGGCTAAATGGTTCAGATAAAATCAGCGGCACCAGGAAAGCGACCACTGAGGCCAGGAGAACGACTGCCGGTGTATAGACCCGGGCGAACTTCGTGATGAACTTCTCGGTCTTGCCTTTCTGATGAGCTGAATTCTCCACCAGATCCATGATGCGCGAAACAGTGGACTCTCCGTATGGCCTGGTCACGCGGATGGTCAGGGCCGAGGTAATGTTGACGGATCCAGAGAGAATTTCGTCACCCGTCTGAATTTCCCTGGGGATGGACTCGCCGGTGAGGGCTTTTGTGTCCAGCTGCGAATACCCCTCGGTTACCATTCCATCCAAGGGTACTCTTTCCCCTGGGCGCACTACAATCAGATCCTCTACTGCAACTTCCAGGGGGTTGCGCCGAATCAATTCTCCGTCTACCAGAACCATGGCATAATCAGGACGGATATCCAGGAGATCCTTGATGCTTTTTCTGGAACGATGCACGGCCAGATCCTGAAAATATTCACCGATCATGTAAAACAGCATGACACCGACCGCTTCCTGATATTCGCCTATGGCAAAGGCTCCGACGGTAGCCAGGGTCATCAGGAAATTCTCGTCAAAAACCAGTCCTCTGGTCAGGTTGCGCAGCGCAGCCAGAACGATCTCATATCCTGCCAACCCGTATGCCACAAAGAGCATGAAGTCAGACCAGGGTCTGGGGGCGAGAAATGAGCCAAGGAATAATCCAAGTGATACAACAATTCGAAGCAGATTCCAATGAAGCAGCGGGATTCCAAATGGTCCGGTTTTGTCCGCATCGTCCCCATGGTCATGACTGTGCCCATGACTGTGGCCATCTTCATGGGCCTCATGATCGTGGGGCTCCCCCTCACCAGGGTGTGATCTGCCCGGCTTGATCCCGGATTCCGGACTTCTCACCGGACGAAACCGCACTTGCGGTTCATGGTGTGCGACTATTTTTTCAGCTTGTTGGATTACGGCATCCCCGATACCTTGTGGCGCCAGAATTCGAAGGGATTCATTCGGCAGGCTGATGGAAGCGGATTCCACCCCTGGAATTTCCTGAATTTCCCGTTCAATCTTAGCGGCACAGGATGCTCACGTCATGCCGTAAAGTCTAATGTTGATTGTATTCATGGTGTCCTCCTAATTCATACAGTCTTACTCTGATTTAATTATATCCTGAAATCCTCTCAGTTAGTCATTCCCCTGTCATTTGCGACTAATTCGCACAGATGCCGGAATGGGCGGCCTTTGCCTTGCATCCTGGCGTGATATAATAGGAGCATATGGTCCAAAGGAGAGCGATATGAGTAAAATACTAGTCATCGAAGATGAAGTTTCCGTTTTGGAAGCCATTGAAGCCTATTTGAAAAAAGAGGGGTATGAAGTGAAAACTGCCACCCGCGGCTATCGCGGTCTTGAGCTGTTTGAACAGGAATCCTTTGATCTCGTCATTTTAGATCTGATGCTGCCCGACCTGTCCGGTGAAGAAATTTGCCGCAAAATCCGCAAAAAAAGTTCCACCTATGTCTTCATGCTCACTGCGAAATCAGCACTGGAAGACCGCATCCAGGGGTTGGAGATGGGCGCAGATGAATACCTGGTCAAGCCATTCTCTCCCCGGGAGCTGACAGCCCGCATCAATGCCCTGTTCCGCCGCTTGAATGAACCGGTGGTCAATCCAAATACTTTTTCTTACAACAACGGGGAACTCATCATCGACAAGGAGCGGCGCGAAATCCGGCTTCGCGGTGAAAACGTGGCCCTGACCCCCATTGAGTTTGATATTTTGGAAATCCTGGCTTCCAATCAGGGAGTCGTCATGTCTCGGGAACTGCTTATAGAAAAAGTACTGGGCGTGGATTTTGATGGTGTGGACCGAACCATCGATGTCCATATTAAGAACATCCGAAAGAAAATTGAAGAGGACACCAAGAATCCGAAATACATCCTCACCGTTTTTAAGCTGGGTTATAAATTCGGCGGTGATCTGTAATTGAATACCATCCGTTACAAACTGGCGGTAGCCATCACGGTATCCGCTCTTCTGGCATTGATCCTCACTTACATCATCATCAACTTCAACATCAACCGTCAGTATTCCATCTATATACGGGCCAACCAGGAGTCCAGAGATGAACGAATCGTCGGGGAATTCCGGGATGCCTATGTATCAAACGGAAAAACCGGCTGGACGGTAGATTCCGGTACCAGCGTCATTCGGGAAGCATCCATCTCCGGCTTTTCAGTCAAGCTCGAAGACCGGATGGGCAAAGTAATCTGGCAGTTGGAACCGGAACTGGTCCTGGCTCAACTGACCACACGTCAGCCGGAAGGATCGCCCCCTTTGAATCTGGAACAGTTTAAATTCACCCGCCATCCGGTTCTGGTTGACGGCGACACCGTCGGATACGTCACCATCGGACAGTTTACACCCTTGTTAATCTCAAAGAATGAAGAACAGTTTCTGTTCAGCCTGACGCTGTCCGTACTGGCCAGCGCTATCATTGGCTCCCTGTTAATTTTCCTGTTCTCTTTCTTCCTGTCCAATCAGCTGTCAGAGCCGATCTCTTCCATTGCGTCGACGAGCTTCATGCTCTCTCAGGGTAACTTTAAAACCAGAGAAAACCTGAAAACCGATATTGTGGAAATTGAACAGCTGCGCCAGAGCATCAATGTTTTGGGAGAAAAAATGGATCAGCAGGATACCCTGCGCCGCCGACTAATATCCGATATATCGCATGAACTGCGAAATCCGCTGAATGTTCTTCAAATGAATCTGGAAGCCATGATTGACGGAGTCGTCCCAATTTCGCCGGATCGTCTGTCCTCCCTCAACAATGAAGTCATCCGTTTTGGCAAACTTCTGGGCAATTTGAATGTCCTGAAGGAATTTGAAGCAGAATCCAATACCCACCAGTACAAGGAAGTAAACCTGCGCTCCCTGTGCCAGGATATCTACAATAATTTCCTGGGGGTCGCCAAGGAAAAGAATATCCACCTGTCCTTCGAGTTTTATCGCAGAGATCGCTACTACATCATTGGCGATTACCATTCCCTCTACCAGGTAGTCATCAACCTGCTTCACAACGCCATGAAGTTTACTCCGGAAAACGGACGGATTTTTCTGACCCTGAAAAAAGACGCCACCTTTACCTACCTGGACATACGGGACAATGGCGTTGGCATCCCATCCGAAGATCTCCCCTATATTTTCGAACGATTTTACCGGGTTGACCGCTCCCGGGAAGAAGTCGAGGGATCAGGCATCGGTCTTACCATTGTCAAGCGGATCATGGACAATCACAAGGCGATGATCCATGTCACTTCCAAGGTTGGCAAGGGAACAACCTTTACCTTGAAATTCAGGAATGCTCCTCCCCCAATATCAGAGGAGGCCAATAGAAAAACAAATGGACAGCCATCTTGATGGCTGTCCGAACCTTTTCATTCGCTTTACTTTTTCTCTTCTGACATTACCTGGCTGACATAATCCTCTTCGACCTCAGGCAGGCTCATCATGGCGTTGAGCATTTCCTGAAGCTTCGATCGTACGTGGCTGATCTCCTTATCTTCCAAAGGAATCCGGCAACGGACCTTCTGAGGGACTGCTTCTGCCTTTTTCAACAGCTCCTGGCCACTTTCTGTCAGGTAAATCAACAAATTTCGTTCGTCTTTGAAGTCACGCTTCCGGTCAATCAGCCCTTCAACTTCCAGCTTTTTCAGCAAGGGAGTGAGTGTGCCGGAATCCAGATTCAAGCTTTTGCCCAGATCTTTTAATGCGATGCCGTCTTTTTCCCAAAGTACGATCATCACCAGATACTGGGTATAGGTCAAGCCTAGATGGTGCAAAAACGGACGGTAAATTTTCGTGATTTCCCTGGACAGGGCGTAAACCGCAAAGCAAAGTTGGTTTTCGAGTTTTAATGACTCATTCATCGAACTTGTTCCCCCTGCTTTTGGATTGATTTCGTCCTGCTATTATTTTACACTTTATTCAAATATTGTCAAATTAATAACTACGTTGTGAAATGACGGTAAATATTTGCTTAATTATAAGTTCCCGCCCACCGCCACCTTGGAGTGTTTCTCCAAATCAGCCTGAGCTCACAAAATATCACAAATTTCGTTGACAAGGAGTTAATAAATTGCTTATAATAATAAAGTAGTTTTCAAGAGCAAAGGGGTATAGTTCAATGGTAGAGCAACGGTCTCCAAAACCGTTAATGTGGGTTCGAGCCCTGCTACCCCTGCCAGAAAGAACCGAAGCAAACGCTTCGGTTCTTTTTATCTGCTTAACCTCACGGCGGCTCTGTTGCATGTCAACCATAGCCTTGCCCTGTTGTTTTTCTTCTCTCATAATTGTTTTGACCTGCTGATCTGGTGTATGGTATTTTTCCGAGGGCGGAACATCGGCCCATGCTCAAAAACAGAAAGAAATTTCTCGGACTAAAGGTGTTCCACCATCCGCCACTGATTCGTCCGGTGACTGTAGTTCAGGATTGCGGATTCAGTGTCCGAAAATTCAATGCCGAATTGTGTTTCTTTCTGGTTACGCATCTCATAACTAATTTTTCGGATATCCCGCTCCCGGTATTCTGCCGAAGCAAGATCGTAATAGCGGATTCTGCGAGGAATGATTCTTCCCTGGATAAATTCAGCAATGACTTCCATATTGATCTGACCTGCTTCCATGGCGTTCTCCTTTCAACTGATCTGATACCACTATTATAGTACATGCGTTCGATTATTGGAACTGGATTTTTCACAGGGAGAGCCTGCCGAAAGATCTTCTCCCTTGCCACAGGAGCCCCTAAGGAAATGACTGTAAATTAACAACTCTTTTCTCCAATTTTAATAATGACACTGTTATAATAAGCTATCAAACGATCATGCGGAGGTGTTCCATGAACCTGTCCAGGCTCATTCTAGACCAAACTCATCACGCTGCAGCTCTGATCGGATCTGGTGGGAAAACCATGCTGATCCGGATTCTGGCCAGAGAAAACCGCTCCCAACGGCGCGTACTGGTTTCCAATACGATCAGTATGGAGCGCATCCCAGAGAAAGAGATCGACTTTGTCGATTATGAATTCCGGCAGGATTATTCTTTATGCGAGTACCCCAAGCCGGGGGTCTACGTTCTGGCTTATGACCTGGACCAGGACAACACCATGCGGGGATTGCCCCTGGATGTTCTCGAGCGTCAGATGGAGTGCTTTGACTTGTGTCTGATTGAATGTGACGAATCCAGACAGCGCCCCGTCAAAGCCTGGCGCCCCAATGAACCGGATCTTCCGAAGACCACGGATGTCACAATCGCAATATTGGATATCGGTTGTCTGGGTCTCAAGATATCCGTCGAAACCGTCCATAATCTCGATGTCTTCTGTGATTTAACGGGCAAAAAGGTTGGGGATATCATTACTCGGGAAGATATTAAGAAACTGGTGCTGCATCCGGATATGATGTTCCGCAATGCGAAAGGTACCACGGTTCTGTTCATCAACAAGGTGGAGAATCCGATAACCGAAGAATATGCCCGGGACCTGGCACGTGAAATCGCAAAGTCCCCCGCCTCACCGGACCGAATCATTATCGGTTCGTTATTAAACGAAACCTACGAATTAATCTAGGAGGTACCTGCCCGTTGAAACATATCATGCTCAGCGACATCCATGGCAATCTGGAAGCTCTGACCGCTGTATTGGAAGACTGCGGGCCGGGTCAGCTCTACGTACTGGGCGATATCATTGGCTACGGAGCGGATCCCGGCAAGTGCGTGAAGCGAATCCGCCAGTCCGAGGCCATCGTCATCCGAGGAAATCATGAGCAAGTCCAGCTGGACTGGAACGAATTGAAACATTTCAATCCCTTAGCCAGGGAATCTGCTGAATATACCCGAACTAGACTTAGTCCGGCCGATCACGACTGGCTCAGTCAGCTGCCTTATGAATGGAGCGATGACGCCATCTACCTCTCTCACGGCTCGCCCTACGGAGCCCAGCGGTTTTACTATTTAATGCCGGGAGACGTACGTTCACCGTACCTGACGCTTTCCCTGTCCAAACTCGAACGACTGGGACTGGGGCTGGCGTTTCATGGCCACACCCATATTCCGGGTTATTTTTTTATTAAGGATGGTCGCCCAGTCTTTCTTTCACTGGCGGAAGACACCGTTGTGAAGCTTGATTCCAAGGCCCGTTACCTTATCAACTGCGGAAGCGTCGGCCAGCCCAGAAACCACAACCCGAAGGCTCAGTACTTGATTTACGATGATGAAACCTTTACCCTTGAAAAGCGCTCTGTCGCCTATGATGCCGCCCTGGCCGCTGAGAAGATCCGGTCCGCCGGACTACCTTCTCCCTTGTGGGAGCGAATCCTTCAGGGAATCTAAAAACCTGTATGCGTTATGGCGCATACAGGTTTCATTGTTACCTGGGCAAGCTTCCGATCGAAGGAAAGATATTTCGGTTCAGGCCGACTTATCGCAGTCTCGAATTAATTCCCCAGGGGCGAAATCGCATCCTGAATCCGCTCAAAGTTAAAGAAGAATGATTCCACCAGAGTCTCTGATGGGTCATACAGCGTAATCCGAACCGGAATCAGGCGATACTTTGTAATGTCATCCGCATATTTCTGCAGGGATACATCATCTGAATAAAGAAAGATCCGTTTTTCAGCGCCATTTAGAGCAGTTGGCTGAGAGGCATTGGACAGATTCAGCGATTCTTCACTTAACTTGCGCTCGATAAAATTGGTAATCAGCAGCGGATCCTTGCGATATTCTTTCACCACATACGCAGTCAAATCCGAGTCCACAACGAACACCAGCTGATCCTCGTCAGACATAAAGTCCTTGACGCGCCCCTGAAAATCATCGATTTTTCGGGAAACGGCAACGAAGCGTTCATCATATTTCTGTTTTCTGGCCGGATCCATTTCCTGCAGCGAATTTTTAATGCTGTTCAAAGCAATCTTATAATTCGTCGAATTCATCAGGTAATAGTAGTTTTCATGATCCAGTTTATTGATTTTATGCCGGAGAATATCAATGCCCCGAGAAATATTCACGACATTCACTTTGTTCTTGTCGATTTTTTCCGTAAACTCCCGAATAAATGGTTCATAGCTGGCACCAACATAGAAAAATGCCTGGTAGTCCCCTTCAGTCATCATTTCTGGATTCGGAACAATGCTCCGGAGATCTGATTCGGATTCCGTCATATATCGAATAGTATGCTGACCTTCAGATAATGAATCAATCATATCTGCTACAATCTTCGCTGAAGTCAGGATATTCAGATTTCGTTCCCGGGGCCCGGATTCAGACGATGTCATACCCTGCTGGGTCTGGCTTTCTCCGGTCTGGGCGCAGGCTGTCAAAAAAATCCCTGCCATCAGGATCAGTAAGCCGGATTTTAATATTTTCATTGATCTTTCCCTTTTCCACGTGTTTCCTGTATTATATACTAGCAAGAAATTTTTTAGTTTACAAAAGTATGAAAATAGAGCAAAGAGAGCAAACCAATGAATTATATTACGAAATCCACACAAGAAACCATGCGGTTGGGAGAACAGCTGGCCTCCTGTCTTCGAGCCGGCGATGTCCTGCTTCTGGACGGAGACCTGGGTGCCGGCAAGACCCACTTTGTCAAAGGACTTGCCCGGGGATTGGGTTACGGGGGCGATGTCAGCTCCCCAACCTTCACAATCTTAAACAGCTATCCCCTCCCGAGGCCGATCCCCGGCCAACTGAACCATTTCGATGTCTATCGGGTTCACGAAGAAGATGAAATCCTTGATCTTGGCTTTGAAGAAATCATCTACAGCACCGACATCAGCGTCATCGAGTGGAGCGACCTGATTGGAAGCATCCTGCCTGATGACTTTTTGAAAATTAACCTGTCCCTCGGAGAGTCGCCCGATGAGCGTAAAATTGCCATGAACTGGAGTACATCCCAGTCTGAAAGGAGCCTGCCCCATGTTGATACTTGCCGCTGATACCTCTGGGTCCAACTGCTCCGTCGCCCTGATGCGCGATGAAGAGCTGCTGGCAGAGTACAATATGAATTTTGGAAAACAGCATTCCGTGCTGCTGATGCCAATGATCGAGGACCTGATGCAAAAAACCGATGTAACCCCGCGGGATTTGACTCATCTGTGCGTCAATCTCGGACCTGGTTCCTTCACCGGTCTCCGCATTGGACTGTCGGTACTTGAGGCAATGTCTTATGCCTTGAATATCCCGTTGTACGGCTATCACTCCTTTGCGGCATCCGCCCAGTCCCTGAAGCATTCAGACCGGAATATTCTGATTCTGCATGACGCGCTGAAACAGACGTTTTACAGCGCCGCCATCCAGAATACCCCGCAGGGTCAAACGGAACTGCTCAGCCCCGAGGTCAGGGATCTGGCTGAACTGAAATCCCATTTCAGGGAAGGTGAACCTCTCCTCATTGCAGGCGACGGGCTGATCAAATATCGAGAAGCGATTCAGTCCGCATTCCCTCAGGCCAGACTGGCAGAGGATTCCGTCATTCAACGGGCATCCAACCTGGCCAGATTATGCAAGTCCGATGTCGACCGCCAGATTCCACCCGGAGATACCACTTTGCCCCGCTACATGAGAAAGCCGCAGGCACAGCGGGAGTATGAGGCCAAACATGGACACGTTCTCGATTCATAGGATGGAGGAGCAGGATCTGGAGGCCATTCATCAGATCAATGCTCTGAGTTTTTCATCACCCTGGTCTCGGGAAGCGATTCAGGCAGAGCTGCACAATGAGCAGGCCTATTACCTGACAGCCCGGGCGGATGGCCAAACGGTAGGCTATGCCGGTGCCTGGCTGGTGTTTGATGAAGTACAGATCACCAATATCGCGGTTCACCCTCAAATGCGGGGTCGGGGAATTGCAGGCCGTCTGCTCCAGGCATTGATTGAGGATATGAGGGAGCGCAGCATGGCCGTCATGTTTCTGGAAGTCAGGGTATCAAACCAGGCTGCCATCCGGCTGTATGAGTCGGCCGGTTTTCAGTATGCCGGCTACCGCAAGGGCTTTTATCCTGATAAAGAGGATGCCCACGTCATGTCTCTGAAACTGCCCCAGTCAGAAAGGTAACTCAGCTATAACATATGGAAAAAGAGCCCGCAGGCTCTTTTTTTTCACGTTCAGGGAATATTTCAGTATGTATTTTTCTGACTGTTCGGATGGCCTATTTCTTCCCCATATGATTTTTAATGGTCACTGATGTGACCGAAAGATTTGGTCTGGATTCAATGTTATTAATGAGCAGGTCGGCGATATCTCTGGGATCCATCAGTCGGGCTGTTTTCTCCGCCGGAAAGATTCCGTCCCAGAATTCTGTATTCATACCGCCCATATAGGCTGCCATCACCCGGATATCCGTATCTTTCAGCTCCACCTGAAGACTTTCGGTAAATCCTCTTACTCCAAATTTGCTGGCACAATAGACGGATTCTCCGGCTTTCCCTTCCTGACCGGCGGTGGAAATGATGTTCACCAGAATTCCCTGATTTCGCTCCTTAAAATGAGGCAGGACCGCCTGGGAAGTGAAGATAGTGCCCTTGAGATTGGTGTCAATCATTTCATGGACGGAGGACTCCATGAGCTCCTGTGCCGCTCCCAGCGCGATGACGCCCGCACTGTTGATCAAAACATCAATCCTGCCCCGCCGGTCCAGGATTGATTGAATCACGTTTCGAATCTGGGCCACCTGCGAGATATCCGCCTCAAAGCAGTCCCAGCTTCCCACAAGGCTTGCCGCCACGGTCTGAAGCTTATCCTCGGTTCGACCAATCAGACACACATGAGCCCCCTTTTCAGAGTATTTCCTCACCAGGGCTGCCCCCAGTCCGCTGCCAGCCCCTGTGACGACAACTGTTTGCTGTTCCATTGCATGAACCTCCTTGGGTAAATACTATATCCCTATCATACCATTCGTTCAGAGTGGAGGGTTGATTGCCATCTTCCAACCTCTCTGGATGAAATCCTGTCTGAACTTTTCTCGATTCTCTCACTTCTCTCGCTTTTCTTGCTTCTGTAGCTTCACTGGCTACTCTCACTTCTCTGGCTACTGGCTGGTCTGTCTTCTCTGGCTACTGGCTGGTCTGTCATCTCTGGCCACTGGTATCTCTGAGCTAACTGCTGTCACCTGTATGCGAAAATTCGGAAAAGTTGTGTCTCCTACATGTTCACTTCTCGCCTGATTGCGCAGATCGGTCTAATTCCGCTCAAAGAACCACCCCGTCCCCTTCCGGCTCAAGGCCTTGGTGGGACGGGGTGGTGATGAATCGGCGATCACATGGATCGACTTCTTTTTACGATATTCTGATCAGCAGGGGCTTAGTTGGCTTTGCGCAGACGAGTATTTTCCAGCTGGCTGACTGATTTGGAAGATTCCACTTTCAGAAACCGCTCAAGTCTGGAATACAAGAGCGCGGACAGCAATGCGACTGAAACACCCTTGATCGCATTGAACAGAGGAACCATCCTGTAAAGGTACGTCTCATAGGCTGCCTGACCTCCGGGGAATTCACCGGGGAAGAACAGCGGAACCAGAATGAATTTGTTGGCCAGTACCGCCGCAAGGGTAAAGCCAAGGGTTCCGAGCAGCAGACCAGTTACCAGACCGGTGAGGTTGCGGTGCTTCTTATAGACCAGGCTGACAACAACAATCATGGTGGAGATCACGATAAAATTTGCAATTTCTCCGACTCCGCCGGTGCTTGATTTGGTTGCGAACAGGATCACCTGCAGCAGTGCGGTGAGAAGCACACCGGTTCCAGGTCCCAGCGCCAGTGCGCCAAGCAGGAGCGGCACCATTGAAAAATCAAGTTTGAGCCATGGCACGGACGGAAGAATCGGGAATTCAAAGTAAGTGAAGATGAAGGCAATGGCGACAAGCAGAGCGCCTTTCACGGTAACTTGGGTGGATGTCCTGGTGTTTAACATAATAAAACCTCCTGAGATTTGATATCTTCAGAAGTAGAGTGACAAAAAAACCCCGGCAAAATGCCAGGGCTTCGATTATCATACTAATCTCTTCTTTCATCCAGACTATACTGTCGGCTCCGTAGTTGCAACGGATCAGCCTGTTAAGGCTCGCGGGCTATACCGCCGGTGGGGACTTACACCCCGCCCTGAAGATATTTATTTATTTTACATCTGTATTATATTACATGCGATCGAATCTGGCAACGGGTTCGTGAAGATTTCATCAAAGCTCTGTCGAATTGAAAACCATGATCTGAATCCGGTGTTGAGGCGCAGGCTCCGACTTTTTTGACCAGAATCCAGCCTCAATCAGCGCTTAGCGGTTTTTCCCATTCCCTTCATGGAAAGCGAAATTCGGCGCCGGCCCAGATCAACTCCGATGACGCGGACTTCAACAATGTCTCCGACCTTGACGACTTCCATGGGATTTTTGACAAATCGGTCGGCCAGCTGACTGATATGGACCAGGCCGTCCTGATGCACTCCGATATCCACGAATGCGCCGAAATCAGACACGTTGCGGACAGTCCCCTGCAGGATCATGCCTTCTTCCAGATCCTTCAGTTCCAGGATTCCGGTCTTGAAGATTGGCTGCGGCAGCTCCTCCCGAGGATCCCGGCCGGGCTTCATCAGCTCCTTGATAATATCCTGGAGCGTTGGAATTCCTGCCTTTGTTTCTTCACTGAGTTTGCTCATCGGATAGCGGTCTGCCCTGGCTTTGAGGTCATCCAACCCGCCGGAACGCACGTCAGACTTCTGATAGCCCAGCAGCTCCAGCAGCTCACGGGCTACATGATAGGACTCCGGATGAACCCCGGTACGGTCCAGAATCTCGTCGGATTCAGGCACCCGCAGGAACCCGGCACACTGTTCAAATGCCTTGGGGCCCAGGCGCTTGACCTTGGACAGCTCTTTCCGGGACTTGAAGCCGGAGACCTCATCCCGATAAAGAATAATATTGTCAGCCAGGGTCTTGTTAATTCCGGATACATAGGTTAACAGGCTCGGTGTGGCGGTATTCAGATCCACGCCCACACTGTTGACGCAGTCTTCAACGACGCCGGTGAGAGACTCATCCAGCTTTTTCTGATCAATATCATGCTGATACTGACCAACGCCAATGCTCTTGGGATCGATCTTGACCAGCTCCGCCAGCGGATCCTGGAGCCGACGGCCGATGGAGATCGCTCCGCGGACGGTAACATCCAGGTCAGGATATTCCTGAGTCGCCAGCTGGGAAGCAGAGTAGACAGATGCTCCTGCCTCGTTGGTAACTACATAGCCGACCTCGATCTGATCTTTCTTCAGTTCGGCAATCAGCTGTGCCAGAACCTCTTCGGATTCCCGGGAGGCGGTCCCGTTGCCAAGGGAGATAACTTCCACCTTATGTTTCCGAATCAGCGCTTTCAGCGTGCGAATGGTTCCCGCCACGTCGTTGCGCGGCACTGTGGGGAAAACCGCGGTGGATTCAAGGTATTTACCGTTTTCGTCCAGCACTGCAATCTTGCAGCCCGTGCGGAATCCCGGATCATAACCCATCACGCGTTTGCCTTTGACCGGTGCCTGAAGCAGCAAGGCTGACAAGTTCTTGGAAAAGACATCAATGGCCCCTGCTTCTGCTTTTTCGGTCAGCTGATTGCGGACTTCGCGTTCAATGGAGGGCCAGATCAGGCGCTTCAGGGAATCTTTGACTGCCCGGACCAGATAGGTCCGATTCTTGCTGTTGATTGTTTCCAGATGATCCAGCATATGGTCTTCAATGATCTGCTGATCCAGTTCGATGCTGACTTTCAGAACCCCTTCCTTTTCCCCGCGGTTCAGCGCGAGGATGCGGTGACCGGGGATGGCGCGGATCGGTTCATTGAAATCAAAATACATCTCGTAGGGTGAATTTTCGCCAGATCCGGTGGAGGTGATGGCTGCCAGCTTCTGAGCATAATCCCGAATCCATTTCCGGTTCTCGGCATCGTCTGAAAATTGCTCCGCCAGGATATCCAGGGCATAGGCGATCGCTTCGTCCTCCGACTTGATTCCCTTCTCCTCGTCCACATACTCCTGAGCTGCCGGCAGAACTTCGCCTTGCCCGGCCAAAATATAATCTGCCAGTGGCTTCAAACCCTTCTCCATCGCGATGATCGCCCGGGTCCGCTTCTTGGGCCGGAAAGGACGGTAGATGTCATCCAGTTCCGTCACCGTCGAGGCCTGACGCAGGGCTTCCAGAATGTCTTCGGTCATATTGCCCTGTTCTGTAATCAGACGCTCGATATCCTCCCGCTTGGCATTGAAATTTCTCAGGTAGGTCAGCCGCTCAGAGAGTTTACGCAGAACTTCATCATCCAGTGAACCGGTTTTTTCTTTCCGGTAACGGGCAATAAACGGAACCGTGTTGCCTTCGTCAAGGAGCGCAACCACTGCCTCTACCTGCTCCGTCCTGATCCCCAGTTCCTGTGCGATCTGTTCTTCCAGTCTCATCATTCCTGTAAATCCCCCTGTACTCTGGCCTGTAAATAGGCATTAATAAATAAATCGATGTTTCCGTCCAGCACCCCGTATACATCGGTGGTCTCAGCCAGGGTGCGGTGGTCCTTCACCATCTGATACGGATTGAACACATAGGATCGAATCTGGGAGCCCCAGCTCATGTCTTTCTGCTCCCCGGTCAGCTCTTCGATCTTTTCCATATGTGCCCGTTCCTTGAGTTCAACCAGCTTGGACTTTAACAGGTCCATGGCGACTTCCCGGTTGTTGTGCTGGCTGCGTTCATTCTGACACTGTACAATGATGCCGGTGGGCAGATGGGTGATCCGAACCGCCGATTCGGTTTTGTTGACGTGCTGGCCGCCTGCACCGCCGGACCGATAGGTGTCGATCTTCAGGTCATCCGGATTAATCTGTACATCCTGATTCTGTTTCAGTTCGGGAAGAACCTCCACCGAAGCAAACGACGTCTGGCGCTTGCCGTTGGTGTTGAACGGGGAAATTCGCACCAGGCGATGGATTCCCTTTTCACTTCGCAGATAGCCGTAGGCATACTCTCCGGTGATCTTGATCACCGCTTCCCGGATCCCAGCTTCCTCGCCATCGAGCTGGTTCAGCAGCTCTGTTTTAAAGCCCTTCTTCTCAGCCCAGCGCAGATACATGCGCATCAGCATCTGGGTGAAGTCCTGAGCGTCCGTACCGCCCACCCCGACATGGAGATTCAGGATGGCGTTATTGGCATCATAGGGTCCGTCCAGATGAAGCTGCAGCAGGTATTGGTCCAATGCTTCGTCCAGTGCCAGATAATCCTTATAGATTTGTTTCTCGGTATCTTCGTCATCTTCGGACAGTTCGGCCAGCACCTGAATATCGCTGAGCTGTTCCTCAAAGGTCCTTAGATTCTTTAACCGGTCTTCCAGTCCGGCCGCCTCCTGACTTAATTCACGGGCAGACTCCGGATCATCCCAAAAGGTCGGCTCCGACATTTTCATGTTCAGCTCCGACAACCGCAGGGTCAGTCTTGGGACGTCAAAGACTCTCCTTTATCGAATTGATTTTTTCTTCCTGCTCATTGATCTTCTGCAGGGCTTCGGCTAACTTTAAATACATTTCTTTCACCTCTTGAGCTGTTTGGATATCTGTAGATTCTGTGTGGAACATACAAGGTCATGAATAAAGGAAACAATCGGAATCGGTCTGGACCAGGCTGCGGCTCAGATCCAGTCCTGGATGGCACCAGTCGCTCTCTGCCGGTCGAGCCGGAGATCAGCCGTTTCTGACTCCATCATCTTCTGGGGGGCACGGAAGGGAACCCTGTGTCAGAGTTCCCTTCCATCCCATGTTAAGAATCCGGGTTAACCCCGTTCTGTGCGACCGTGGCAATTTTTGTATTTTTTACCCGATCCGCATGGACACGGATCATTGCGGCCGACCTTTTTATCCTTCCGGACTTGGGGTGTATTGGGCAGAGAGTCATCCTGGTTGGTTGCCGTTTCTTTGGCAACCTGTTCCCGCTCAATGTCTTCCTGTGTCCGGATCTCAACATTCAGGAGGAACCGAGTGGTTTCCTCGTCGATGGTGTCGATCATCTCGTTGAACATGTCAGTCCCCTCAAACTGATAGGCCTGTACCGGATCCTGCTGCTTGTAGGCCCGCAGTCCGATGCCTCGTTTGAGTTTGTCCATGTTGTCGATGTGATCCATCCACTTGTTGTCGACAACCCGAAGCAGGACGACCCGCTCCAGTTCCCGGATCTGTTCCGGATACTTCTGTTCCTTTTCATGGTACTTGACCATGGCGGCTTCAATGTAATGAGCTGTGATGGCTGCCTGATCCATCGCCTGCAGGTCCTCCGCCGGCGTTGGTTTGGCCTGAGCTACCAGAATCTGCATAAACCGTGCCAGGTTGGCATAATCTTCGCGGGTGTCCTGGCCATCCTGCAGAAAACGCTGAACGCTGTTCTCCACCGCGCGAGCGATCATGGACTGGATGCTTTCGGAAATGTCATTGCCCTGCATGACTTCACGGCGCTGACGATAGATAATCTCACGCTGCTGATTCATGACATCATCATATCCCAGCAGAGTCTTACGGGCATCAAAGTTGTTGCCTTCCACTTTCTTCTGGGCATTTTCAATGGCACCGGAAACGAGCTTGGATTCAATCGCCTCGTCATCTCCCAGCCCGAGCTTGGAAACACGGGATTTGAGGGTTTCACCACCGAAGATCCGCATCAGATCGTCATCCAGCGAAATGTAGAACCGGGATTCTCCGGGGTCTCCCTGACGGCCGGAACGGCCGCGCAGCTGATTGTCAATCCGGCGGGCTTCATGGCGTTCCGTACCCAGGATCTTTAATCCCCCCAGTTCCTTGACTCCTTCGCCCAGCTTGATGTCTGTTCCACGTCCGGCCATATTGGTTGCGATGGTAACCATGCCTCTTTCACCGGCATGTGATACAATCTCAGCTTCCTTGTCATGATAGCGGGCATTGAGAACCTGGTGCGGAACGCGTTCCCGTTTCAGGAGTTCCGATACCAGTTCGGACTTTTCCACAGAGGTCGTACCAACCAGAACTGGCTGGCCTTTCTGATAAGTCTCCACAATTTCCTGAATCAGTCCTTTGTATTTTCCTGCTACCGTCTTGTAGACGACATCCGGATGATCCAGTCGAACGACCGGCATATTGGTCGGTATGACAATAACGTCCAGGTTATAGGTGGATCGGAATTCATTTTCTTCCGTCAGAGCTGTACCGGTCATACCCGAGAGCTTCTGGTACATCCGGAAATAGTTCTGGAACGTGATCGTTGCCAGAGTCTTGGATTCCTTCAGAACATCCACGTTCTCCTTGGCTTCGATGGCCTGATGCAGTCCGTCGGAGTAGCGCCGGCCTTCCATCAGACGACCCGTGAATTCATCAACAATGATGATTTCGCCGTCCTTGACCATATAGTCTTTATCTGCCTTGAACAGATAATTGGCTTTCAGAGCCTGGTTGATATGGTGCTGCAGCTCCATATGCGCGGTATCTCCGAAATTGTCCAGGTTGAAGTAACGCTCCACCCTGGTAATGCCGTCCTCTGTCAGAATGACGGAATGAGCCTTCTCATCCACTGTGAAGTCAGCCTCATCCTTGAGCCGTTTCACGAAGAGATCAGCGACCTTGTACATCTCCGTACTCTTGTCCCCTTCGCCGGAAATAATCAGCGGGGTTCTGGCTTCATCAATGAGAATGGAGTCGACTTCATCCACGATGGCGAAATTCAGCTTGCGCTGAACCATTTCTTCCTCGTAAACAACCATGTTGTCTCTCAGATAGTCAAATCCGAACTCATTGTTGGTTCCGTACGTAATATCGCTGTGATAGGCATCGCGCCGTTCCTGGTTGGTCAGGCCATGCAGGATAATCCCGGTGGAAAGGCCGAGGAAGTTATAAAGCTGCCCCATCCATTCACCCTGTAATTTCGCCAGGTAATCATTGACCGTAACGACATGGACGCCATTGCCGGTCAGCCCGTTGAGGTAACACGGCAGCGTGGCCACCAGCGTTTTCCCTTCACCGGTTTTCATTTCCGCGATACGTCCCTGATGCAGGACGATTCCGCCGATGAGCTGGACATCAAAATGACGCATTCCCAAAACGCGCACTGATGCTTCGCGCACGGTGGCAAAAGCTTCCACCAGAATATCATCCAGTGTTTCGCCCTGAGCCAGGCGCTCCTTGAACTCAATTGTTTTATTTTTCAATTCATCATCGGAGAGCTTTTGATACCCGCTTTCCAGGGCGTTGATCTTCTCCACCATCGGGTAGATCCGCTTGACTTCCCTGTCCGAGTAAGTTCCGAAGATTTTATTCAGTATTCCCATTTTTTCCTCCGTATACGGTTTATACGCACTTTTTCACAAGCTATATTATACCACCTTACACCCTTGAGGGGAAATTATGACCTATATCCATTCAATCATAACAATTATTCAATCTGAAACATTTCATTCAATCCAGTCTGCTGTCACATCCTGGTGAAAGCATAAAACCCCCTGAACCATCGCGACCGGCAGAAAACCGCTCTTCAAGGGATGATTCAGGGGGATCTCATACTGCAGGGCAGACACTGAGGGCGACGGATGTCCAAGGTGGGCTCTTCTGCATCAATCAGCCTCGATGAATGATCACTCGTTCCTCCAGGGGCTTGATGTCCTTTTCCTTTGGTACATCCACTGCCCGGCCAAAGGGCATCTGAGCGTACAGCTTCCACTGGTCCGGTATATTCCATTCCATCCGAACCCGTTCGTCGATCAGTTCATTATAATGCTGGAGCGAAGCACCAATCCCCTCATCCGCCAGTGCCGACCAGACTGCAATCTGGTGCATCCCGCTGGTCTGGGCTGACCAGACTGGGAAGTTGTGGGCGTACTTGGGGTACTTCTCCTCCAGCTCTCTGACGATTGCCCCATCCTCATAGAAGAGTATGGTACCATAACCGCTTTGGAACGACGTTTCAACTTTCTTCAAACCTTTGGCATATCCGGCTTCCGAAGCAGTTTTCTTCATTTCTTCCAAAGTGATTCGCCACAGCTTCAGATGGTCCTCCCCAAAGAGAAGGACTGCCCGGGAGGATTGGCAGTTCATCGGTGAAGGCATGGTCTTGAATATATTGCCAATCAGCTCTGCGAGCTGGTCATCACTGATCGGAATGTCAGGCTTCAGCTCATAGCGTGATCTTCTTTTTTTAAGTCCTGTAAGGATCGCATTCATAACGTTCTCCTCCTGCGCAAATTTGCCAAATTTTAGTTCTGATTTCCGCCGCTGTGATCAACAGCAGATGCTGGCTGTTTCTTCTCATTTTAACCCCCTCCATTCAATTGAGCAATCGGCCGATCATTTCGGCGAATGAAGGGAGCGCCAGATCTTGCGGAATATCTCCCTCAAGGACTAAAACGGAGCCGGCGTTCACCGGCTCCGTTATCCATATCTGATTATTTACTGGTAGATCTTGACGAAGGCATCCGCATCCGGGTAAGCTTTCTCACCTGGCTCCGCAACAGGTGCTCCGAAGGGCATCTGGGCAACCATTCTCCAGCTCGCCGGGATGTTCCATTCACTCTTGACTGAGTCCGAAATAACTTCGTTGTAGTGCTGGAGAGAAGCACCCAGTCCCTCTTCTGCCAGTGCATTCCAGATTGCAGACTACAGCATTCCGTTGGACTGCTCGGACCAGATGGGGAAATTGTGGGCATAGGTCGGAAACTGCTCCGCCAGACCGGTGACCACGGAGTTCTCTTCGAAGAACACCACAGTTCCGAAAGAGTTCTGGAAACTATTGATCTTCTGTTCCGTCGGGCCAAACTGATCCGCCGGTACAATCAATTTGAGTTCCTCTTTGGTGATCTCCCAGAGCTTATGGTTCTGCTCCCCGAACAGGACAATCACGCGGTGCTGCTGTGAGTTGAAGGCGGAAGGGACATATTTGACCGCGGTCTTCACAATTTCGGAAACTCGGGCTTCTGAAATCGGCGACTTCGGGGAAATGGCGTACTGGGATCTTCTCTGGCTGATGGCGTTTAATACTGTGTTCATATTGTTGGTCTCCTTAAGATTTCGTATTGATTTACTGTATTTTGATGTATTTTGATGTATTTTGATGTAACTAAGTTACTAATCGTCTTTCTGTTACCATTCGTAACCTCTAATCTGATTTAAACATAACTGATAATGATTGTCAACTGGAGCTTAGCTTGTTTTTATAACTTTTTTATTTTATAACATATGCCAAAGGGTGCGATCCCACACCGGATTCCGCCAAGAATATGGGGTTCGTCCACTCCCGTCTGACGATCAGCTCATTGCCAGCTCGATCACCAGGATATGAGAAGTTGTACGCGCTTTGATGGTAAAATCCTCTTCCTGGCTTTCCACGGCATTCTTCCCGCCAACCAGCTCACCGTTAATGACCGACTCGCCTTCCATCTGAATCAGATAAGCCTGCCGGCCGGCACCTACCGCAAAATAAGCTTCCTTGCCAGCCTCCAGGCTGATGACATGGAATGCGGCATCCTGATGAATCCGGATCGGCGCCTGCCCGGTTTGCGATGAAACCAGCGGGAACCAGCGATTGACTCTGTCTTCCCAGGGGAAGCGATATTCGCCGTAATTTGGCTGATGATTGCGCTGATCCGGAAATACCCAGATCTGAAGGATTCGGAGCATTTCGTCTCCCCGGTTATGTTCGCTGTGATAAACGCCGGTTCCGGCACTCATATACTGGACCTCGCCTCGTTTCAGTACGCTTTCATTGCCCATGCTGTCCTTATGAGAAAGTTCTCCCTCAACGACATAGGAGATGATCTCCATATCACGGTGCGGATGCTTCTCAAAGCCGGTGTGGGGATGAATGAGATCGTCATTGATGACGCGCAGTGCGCCAAACTGAACTTTCTCCGGATTCCGGTATTCAGCAAACGAAAAATGAAAAATACTCTGCAGCCAGCCCAAATCACTGCTGCCCATGGTTTTATGATCTATAACCTTCATTGGTTTCTCCTTTGTTTCGCATTAACTATTGTTATTTATCATTCGTTGATTACTTTATGTAACTAATGTTAATATATCAGGTTCTCCCGATTGATGTCAACCTCTTTTCTTGCCCTGTCAAAATCTCTCATTTGTTCAAACCCTGATTATCTGCCTCAACGTCATCTCACAATCCTTATCGCCTGATTTCCATCGTTTGATTTTTATCGCCTGATCATCATCATTTGATTTCCCTTGCTTCACTACATACGACGATGCAGAGATTAGGGAATGGCTTCAACTGACAAGACCCGATCCCGGCAGCTCCGGGATCGGGTCTTGTGAAGGTCTGTGTAAATTGGATCAGTACCGCCCCACTGGAGGCTGGAGTTCCTCCGGCAAGGGGCAGCGATAGGCTCCGCCGTTCTGTTTGCGCACAAATTCCTTTGCCCTGGCGATCACTTCTGGCTGCTCCATCGTCTTCACTGCGGCCAGAGCCATCACGCGGGCCGCCGTCAGCATCCCTTTCCGGGCCAGGGAACTCCCAGACTGTCCCGTCATCTGCCAGGTGTGGCCGACATTACCAATGAATGCTGCGGCTACATTGAAATTCACCGTGGGGGCGACATAACAGACATCCCCTACGTCCGTTGAGCCGGACACGTAGCGGGTCGGACCTGCCGAATAAGGATGAACTTCGGTGTCCAGCGGATTGCTCTGGATTTCTGCCAGCCGGTCCTCGCCGAACATCTCCCGAATTGATTCGTTCATGCTCTGACGGGTCGTCTCGCTGAAACTGTCCCGATAGGCTCGGGCAAGCGCAAAGTCTGCTTCATCCCAGGGCGGAGCACCGACCTCCAGGAAGGCTTCGCTGGCAATGGCTGCCAGCGGCTCATTGGGAATATAATCCGAAAAGCCCATGGTAATCTCGTATTCTGTCTGGGTGCCCGTCATGAGAGCAGCTCCCCGCGAAACGTCAGCAACCCGCTCAAACAGCTCCTTGACCTGACTGACTTTGGGCGAGCGGACTTCATACTTGACGGTGGCCCGATCCTGGACCACATTGGGAGCTGTGCCGCCGGCATAGGCATAGGCGTAGTGAATCCTGGCTCCGTCGATCATATGCTCCCGCAGGTAATTGACCCCGACACTCATAAGCTCGGCCGCGTCCAGTGCGCTCCGCCCCAGATGAGGCGTACTTCCGGCATGCGCTGTTATCCCTTTGAAACTGAAATTCGCGCCCATGATGGCCACCGTCCGGGTGGACTGGACTTGATTGAGATCTGACGGATGCCAGGTGTAAATAAAATCCACCGGATCAAATACACCGGCTCGGGCCAGAAACTGCTTGCTGCCGGCCCCTTCTTCCGCGGGACAGCCATAATATACGACGGTTCCCGACAGTTGATTGGATTCCAGGTATTCCTTGAGTGCCAGGGCAGCTCCCAGCGATCCAACACCCAAGGCATTGTGCCCGCAGCCATGACCGGCAGAGCAATTCCCCAGGGGTCCGGGCTGGGTGAGTCCTGCCTGCTGACTCAGGCCATCCAGGGCGTCATACTCTCCCAGAAATCCCATGACCGGGCTGCCCTGCCCCCAGCGGGCAATGAAAGCTGTCGGCATGAGGGCTGTCCCGGTCTCGACGGCAAATCCTTCGGCTCCCAGCGCCTGCTGAAGCAGCGCCGCGGATTCGAATTCCTCATAGGGCAGCTCTGCCAGGTGCCAGATCCGGTCGCTCAGATCCAGCAGGAGTTCGGTTTTGCTGGTGATTGTTCGATCAATTTGTGTCAATGGTCTCATCGCTTCTTCTCCTGATCAGAGCATCTTGCTCAAAAATTCTTTCGTACGGGGATTTTGCGGGTGGTTAAATATCATGTCCGGTGTCCCCTGTTCCTGAATGACTCCTTCATCCATAAACAGAATCCGGTCGCTCACCTCACGGGCAAAGCCCATTTCATGAGTGACAATAACGATGGTCATGCCAGTCCGGGTCAGTTCCTTGATCACGTCCAGGACTTCCTTGACCATCTCCGGATCCAGTGCGCTGGTTGGTTCATCAAAGAGCATGACCTTCGGATCCATGGCCAGGGCACGGACAATCGCCAGACGCTGCTTCTGGCCCCCGGAGATCCGGGTGGGGTATTCATCCCGCTTGTCGAGGAGACCTACCCGGTCCAGCAGCTCGCTGGCTCTGGCTTGTGCGTCCTGCCGGGACATTTTTTTCTCCAGCATTGGTGCCAGCGTAATGTTGTCGATGACCTTGAGGTGCGGAAATACATTGAACTGCTGGAACACCATGCCAATGTCCTGCCGGTGACGATCCAGATCTATGTTCTTGTCCGCCAGATCAACGCCTTCAAACAGGACTTTGCCTGAAGTAGGGCGTTCCAGCAGATTCAGGCACCGTAAGAATGTACTCTTACCGCTGCCGGACGGGCCGATGATGGAGACAATTTCCCCTTCTCGGATCGTCTCACTGATATCCTTCAGAACTTGCAGCTTGCCAAAGAATTTATTCAGGTGCTCAACCTGGATCAGTGCTTCAGGCTTCATTGCGGGCCAGCCTCCTTTCCACCAGATCAAGCCCTTGTTCCAGCAGCTTGATCAAAACAAAGTAAATCATTCCAACAATGATGAGCGACGGCACGGCCAGAAACGTGGCGGATTGGACTGTCTTGTAAGATGTCATCAGTTCGGGCACGAAAAAGACGGAAGCCAGTGAAGTCTGCTTGACCATATTAATGTATTCATTGCCCAGAGCCGGCAGGATGTTCTTGACTGCCTGAGGCAGGACAATGGTCCGCATCGTATTAACCGCGGTAATTCCCAGGGAGCGGGCTGCTTCCACCTGGCCCCTGTCCACCGCCTGAATGCCGGCCCGGACAATTTCCGCCACATAGGAACTGGCGTTGATGATCAGGGCAATAATGATGCAGGCCATGTCGGAGATGTCAAAAGGAAGGACTTTCGGCAGGAGCAGCCAGAAGAAATACAGCTGCAGGAGAATCGGGGTTCCACGCAGAACACTGATATAGGTTCCAGTGATGAGATGACAGATCCTAAACCGGGAAAGCTTCATGATTGCGATGACAGTTCCCAGCAGCGTTGCGGCCAGTACAGTCACCGCGGCTAAAGACAAGGTTCCCACCAGACCGTCGATATAAACATAATTGTATTTGTTCCAGAGCTGGATCAATGTATCTAGCATTTTACCTCACCTTATCTTTTCATCGCTGCAGCCTTCAGCGTCATTACAGACCGAGTTTTTTGGCGTATTCGGAATAATCGTTGTACCACTTTTCGTACTGCCCGGAGGCCAGCAGCTCGGCAATGATGCGATTGACTTCAGCCGCCAGTTCTTCCTCTCCGAGCGGGATCCCCACCCGGGTTCCGTCCAGAGCTTTGTCCACTGTAAATTCAAATCCCTGAACAATTTCCAGGCCGCAGCCCTTATTCGCATCAATGTAGAGCTGCGCCATGGATTTGGCAACGACGATGGCGTCCGCTTTGTTTTCCTGAACCATCAGCAGGCCGTCTGTGGTTGAGGAAACCCGCTTCAGCTCTTTTTTCACCGGAATCTGGTCGTTGGCAAAGAGTTCCTGCAGCGAGCCGGACTGAGCCACCACCACTTGATTCGCCAGATCGGCAGCCGATTTGATGACTTCCTTGTCTTCTGAGCGGATCACCAGTCCGTAGCCCGGTGAATCCTCGGAAAAGTAATAGCCATCGGACAGGATCATCGCCTGAGCCCGGGCCGGCGTGTAGGCCAGTGCGCTGATGGCCAGATCATACTTACCTTCCGTAATGCTGGAGAGAACGGCAGAAAATTCAAGCGGAACGATCTCCAGCTCGACGCCGAGCTTCTGAGCAATATACTTCGCCATTTCAACGTCGCTGCCGACGTACCTGTCATCCCCGGTCTTGGATGGGTCGATAAACTCATTCGGCGCAAAGTATGGCTCCATCGCCACCGACAATACCCCTTTGGCTTTGATGGCTTCCAGCCGGCTGGCGTTTTTCCCAATTGACTGAGCCGGATTAAGAGACGAACAGCTGCTCAATATCCCCATCATGACCAGTCCGGTGATCACGCTCACCAGGTTCTGTTTCCATTGCTTTTTCATTTGGTTTTTCATTTGTTTCTCCCCTTTGCTTGGTTTTAGTTCATATTTCCTGGTATGGTTCTGATCGAATCGACTTCTATCGAGCTGTTCTGTAATTCGTATGATGCATGTTCCTATGCCCTCCTGTTTCTTGAGTCCATCTGTCTCGAAAATCCGCCTCACTCTGAGTCCAACGGTCTTTATTGTTCGGTCTGAGACAATCAAAAAGCTCCCGTTCTCTGGCCATCTATGCCAGAGGACGGGAGCGCTGCTCACGTGGTTCCACCTCTCATTTATCGACACCTCACGATGTCAACCTCATCAAGTACAATCATACTTTTGCACGGTAACGGGTGCGAGGATCCGGATCAGACTACTGCCCCATTCGAGGGTTCGCCCGTCAGCTCAAAGACGTGTTCACCGGCAGACCTCCATGTGCTCGCACCAACCGCACATTCTCTTCATCTGGTCATTACAGGTTACTGGTTCTTATCAAAGCTTTTCTGCTATGCCATTCACTCTATCACAGGGATCGGGGTTCGTAAAGTATATTTATAAAATAAATTGTAATTTTATTCGCGTTCCGGCAGCTGAACCTGCGATCACTTTGGTTGGATCTGCCCCCCGGAAACAGGAAAGCTCCCCGGACTGAGCCGGGGAGCTGCTTTACATGCTGGTCTTGGGACTAGATGGTGGCTCGTTCAATTAAACCGTAATTTCCATCTTTCCGCTTGTAGATCACGCTGGTGATGCCGCTGAGATCTTCAAAGACATAGAAATCATGGCCAAGCAACTCCATCTGAAGGATTGCTTCCTCTTCCGTCATGGGCTTCAGTTCGAAACTCTTGGTCCGGACAATTCTTGGTTCTTCCTCACCTGGCACAGGTTCTGCATTTTCAGCAAAGGCCGCCTGGTTGAAATCAGGGAAACGAACCGATTCTTTGGTGTGGCGTTTTTCAATCTTTGTTTTGTATCTTCTGAGCTGACGTTCAATTTTTTCAACCACCCGATCGATGGATTTATGCATATCATCGGTGGTTTCCTCAGCTCTTAAAAACAAACCATTGAAGGGTATCAATACTTCTACCTTGAAGTTCGTCTTTTTGATCGTGGACATGGTGACTTTGGCATCTGCCTCTGACTTGAAGTATTTATCAAGCTTGGACAGTTTCTTGACCATCAGATCTTCCAGTGCGTCAGAATTCCGCATGTCCTTGAAGTAAATTGATCCTTTCATATCTGTCACCTCGTTTAGTATTTTGTTGTTAGTTCTATTTTACCCTTTATTGGCCGATAACTCAAGGCACAAGGCCAATAAAACACCTCATAATTGCTGAGTCTGCCGCACTTGGCGGACATCTTTGAGGTAAGCTGGGATGGTCTCATTGTTCCGGATCTGATCAAAAATCCGTACCATCAAGTCTTTTCCAGCCAGCCTCTCCCGGGTGAGGATATCGATGGAAGTCGGACTGGTCAGTGTTTTTTCGAAAAACAGAACCATAAAGTCTTCCGTAATCAGGGTGACTTCAAAATGGTTGCGGAATGTTCGATTGACCCCCTTGCCCTTCCAGCGAAAGGTATTGAAAATGCCTTCGACGGGATAGTCAAAACCCAGTCGAAATCTCATTTTGCCGTTCTTTATGTATTCCACCCGGTCCTCCAGAACCAGTTCTTCCCCCAGATGGCGGGGATGAAAATTGAAGCTCACCGTATTGATTTCAGGCTTCTGCCACAGCGGACAGCCTGAATAGGCCAGATACCAGCGGCCCTCCATCCTGAGGAGCAGGTCATCTGCCACATTGTCAATATTCGGCTCTACTCCAACTCGGGCGTTCATCTTTCGTCTTTGTAAAAACATCTTATCCTCTTCTTCCTGTCCTGCGTTTTCCTTTATGTCTTTTCTCCCGCTGCTCGCGGGTGAGACTGACCGGCTCATTGTTAATATAAAACCGCCACGGTCGGTCCCGGTCTTTCCCGGCATAATCGATGCCGATCCGAACATCCTCTTCAATGGCTTCCGCCACATAATCATCCGAGGCGATCCAGAGGAGTTCATTGGCTTGATCCTTTAAATCTATGCCGTAATGCGTCCGATTCAATCCCAAAGCCTGGCAGAGCTTGCCCGGACCATTGGCAATCTGCCGGGAACCGGACAATCCTGATCCGCTTGTCATGCGATGGGCCGCCATCACCTCTTCTCCCATTACCGGCACTCCGGCCCGAATCAGCACGGCTTCGTGCAAGCCCGGCCGGTTTGCCGTGATGTTGAAGCACCAGTGAAGACCGTAGATCAGGAACAGGTAGGCCCTTCCGGCGTCTCCGAACATAACCCGGTTTCGTGGAGTGATTCGCCCGCCGCGGCTGTGGCTGGCAAGATCTTCCGCTCCCATGTAGGCTTCCGTCTCGGTAATGCGCAGAATGAGTGACTGTCCGTTGACTTGATGGACGATCAGCTTGCCCAGCAGATCCCGGGCCAGGGCAATCGCATCCTGCTCAAAAAAACTTTGGTCAGTGATTCTATGCATAGCGCCAGAGGATCTTGATTCTGACCCGTCGATCCTGCTGATCGATCCGGACACCATATCCCTGGCTTTCAAAGTACGATTTAATCTCATTCAAATCCTGCCACTCCACTTCATCCAGCAGGAACACTTCCTCCGTGAAGTTGAGCTGGGTCGAAGCGGCCCGAATCCTGGATTCGAACAGGTTTTTCATCTCTTCAAATGTTTTCTTGTGATCATCCTGATCCTTATGGTCTCCTGCCGGATGAACTTCCCGAACGGTAATTTCCACCAGGGTGTCCTCCTGGATATCGTCCGGCAGCTTAATGATATCTTTTAATAATCCCGCTTTAATAGTTTTCCTTAGTGTCATCGCTTACACCTTCCAGTATTTTTACGCTGGCCGACACGCCCAGGCGAGTCGCGCCTGCATCGATCATGGTGATTGCATCGGCAAGAGTTCTGATGCCGCCGGAGGCTTTGACGCCCATTTCCGGTCCCACTGTCTCCCGCATCAGCCGGACATCCTCCGCTTTGGCGCCGGCTGTGGAAAAGCCGGTACTGGTTTTGACAAAGTCAGCTCCTGCCGCTTTGGCAATCTGGCAGACCTTCACAATCTCATCCTGTTCCAGCAGACAGGTTTCCAGAATGACCTTGGTCAGTTTATCCTGAGCCGCATTGACCACCGCCTGGATGTCCTCCCGGACATAGTCATAGTCACCGTCTTTCACGCGGCCGACATTAATCACCATATCGATTTCGTCAGCTCCCCGAAAAACTGCTTCGGCTGTCTCATAAGCCTTCGCTTCGCTGGTCATCTGTCCCAGCGGGAATCCAACCACCGTACACAGTTTGACCTCACTGCCCTCAAGGTATTCTTTCGCCTGTTCCAAGTTGGAGGGATTGATGCAGACGGACCAGGTATGGTAGGTCCTGGCTTCGTCACAGAGCTGTCTGAGCTGTTCTTTGGTGGCATCCGCCTTCAGCAGGGTATGATCCATCAATTGTGCCAGCTGATGTTTCGAATATTCCATAATAAACCTCTTTTCAACGCGTCGTTTTCTCTATTATACCAGTTAAGTGTATCGAAAAAGTAAATGGTACAACACGCACTATAGCAACTCATTCCGTGAAAAGTCACAAATCTGTCAACATTTTTCAACCATGGAACTAAATTAAGGAATCCCGCTGCGGTTTTATGTTATAATTTCTAGGATATCTACCTCTCGATGAAAGGAAATCACTATGGGAATAAAAAACAAGTTCGAAGAATATCAGATGGAAACTTTCATGGAGCAGCATGGCGACCGGATTACCCCGGTTTATGGAAATGTTTTATCTGTAAAAATAGACCGGACGAAAAAATTTCTGTTTTGGAATGTGCTCAATGTCAGCATGGTAGTAAAACCGGTCGGATCCAGAAACGTTACCCGTTGCCAGTACAAGAAGTCCGGCTTTAAAGAACCGGCTTTTATAAGTATCCGTCAGGGGAATGAAGTGCTGGTCCAGGGATTGAAGGGTGAAAAAGGCAAAGATGCCTCTGAAGTTGTCACGATCATGAACGTGGTGAATATCACAGATCGGACCCAGCTGGTGGAAGGCGATCTATCGGTGGATGAAATCATCCGCAACATCAAAGGAAACATCAAGCGTCAGCGCACCTAGGACAAAGTACCTGCACAGGTACTTTTTTCTTACTGAAAAATAAAAATTCAGACGGATCAGTCAATGAGAGGAGTTTGCATCGTGAAAGAAACAGTCTATATCACAGGCCATAAGAATCCGGACACGGATTCCATTATTGCGGCGATTGCCTATGCGGAATATAAAAACAAGCAGGGACATGTCCAGGCCGTCCCGATCCGCCTGGGGGCGATCAATCGCGAAACCCGGTTCATCCTGGATTACTTTGGCGTCGGTGAACCTCAGTACATGGAAACCATGAAGCTGCGGGTCGGGGATCTGTCCTATGATACAACCCAGCCGGTCGAAGCAGATATTTCGCTGAAAATGGCATGGAATCTGATGAACAAAAACGCGGTCAACAGCCTGGTCGTCGTGGACGAAGAGGAACTGCTCAAGGGCGTGGTATCCATCTCCAACGTCACCCGCTCCTATATGGACGTGTGGGATACCAACGTGCTGTCCAAGTCAGATACTCCCCTGGAGAACATTCTTGACACCTTATCCGCTGTCCCTCTCTACATCCCGGAATCCCCCCGTCCCATTACCGGCAAGATGGTAGTCGTCAACCTCCATCCGGACGACGCTCAGATCATGATCGAAGACGGTGATGCCGCCATCACCGGCAATCTGGGGGATCTGCAGCAGACCGCCATAGAAGGCGGTGCCGCCTTCCTGATCATTACCGGCAATCATCACATGAGCGAGGGCATTCGCGAACTGGCAGAACAGCGCCAAGTCACTGTTCTCCAGACCCCCTACGATACCTTTACCGCCGCCCGTCTTCTGCCTCAGGCGGTGCCAGTGGAATACGTCATGACAAAGGATCATATCATCTATTTCACTCAGGACGACTTTATCGAAGATGTGTCCCCCGTCATGGCAGAAACTCGCTTTCGCAGCTATCCCATCGTCACAGCAGAAAAACGGGTCAAGGGGACATTGTCCCGCTACCATCTGATTTCTTCCCAGAAGAAGAAAGTAATCCTGGTCGATCACAATGAGCGCAGCCAAAGCGTGGACGGACTGGAGAACGCAGAGATTCTCGAAATCATCGATCACCACCGGGTGGCGGATGTAGCAACGGGTTCCCCGATCTATTTCAGGAACGAGCCGGTAGGCTCCACCTCCACCATCATTGCCAACATTTTCTTCGAGAACGGCATCCGCCCGTCCCGCAAGATTGCCGGCTTGCTCTGCGCAGCGATCATATCGGATACCTTGTTCTTCAAGTCCCCCACGTCCACGCAGGCAGACCGACTGACGCTGGAACGCCTGGCAAAAATCGCGGATCTGAATCCCGAACCCTTCGCCATGGATATGTTCCGGGCGGGGACGTCCCTGGAGGGCAGAACTCCGAAGGATCTGCTGGCTCAGGATTTCAAGACCTTCACCGTGGATGACCAGAAAATCGGCATATCCCAGGTATATTCCCTCGACTCCTCTGCCCTTTCCAGTATGAAGGACGAACTCCTCCAGCTGATGGACACCCGAGCCAGGGAGGCCGGTTATACGATATACGGCCTGCTGATCACAGACATTTTCAAGGAATCCTCCGAACTGGTCGTGACCGGTCCTGAGAAAGGATTGATTGAAAAGGCCTTCAACCAGACAATCCAGAACAATTCCATCGATCTGCCCGGCGTCCTGTCCCGGAAAAAACAGGTCATTCCGGTACTGACTTCAGTGGTCATGAATAAAAAAAGAGGTTGATCTCCCTGCTTGTTCTCACATTATTTACTTTATGCAGGGGGAAGAATAAGCTATACTAATACTAATCATTTGAAAGCGGAGGATCATTATATGTCTGAAGATATGAAAGATAAGAACGTACACGGAGAAGAGCATGTTCATGATGAACATTGCAATCACGACCATGACCATGTTCACGATGAACACTGCAATCACGACCATGACCATGAGCACGAGCATGGCGTCACTGTGATGATGGAAAATGAGGACGGCACCTCGGAAGAATATCCGGTGGTTGATGAGTTCGAATACAATGATTCCGTGTACGTACTGGTTGAAAACCCGGATGGAACCGTAACGCCCCTTCGCTCCGTAGGCGAAGAAGGCGATCTCGAATTCCTGACGGAAGACGAATTCAACGAAGTCGCTGCCGCCTACAACGAATTCATGGATGAATTCGGTGATGAGGACGACGACGAAGATGAAGACGACGACGACCTGGATGCTGACTTCCATGACGATGACAACGTTCATGAGAACGGTGAATTCGAGCAGGAGTATGACGAAATGGACGAAGCAGAGGATGAAGACAAGTAATCCCTGACCAGTCTCGAAGTAATCACAAGGGCTGAGGCACTGAATGCCCAGCCTTTTTTCAATGAATCAGACAGGAGGCAAGCTATGGATCGCTTAGCAATCTTTGATGTGGATTACACCCTTACAAAACGCGAGACCCAGGTGGAGCTCATAAAATTTCTGATCCGCCATGAACCTCGAAAAGCCCTCTATTTGCCAAACAGCGCGTTGGCTGCTCTGGGTTTTCTCCTGGGGTTTCATGATGAGAAGGCGTCGAAAGAACAAAATCTGAAAGTGCTGCGGGGTCTGACCGAATCCGACCTGAACCAGCTTTCCCGCCGCTTCATGGAAGAAAGCGTCAAGCCCATGCTCTATCAGGACGGAATCCGGCGCCTGAAGAATCATCACGAGGAAGGCATGCGGGTGATCCTGATCTCCGCTTCCCCGGAATTCTATATCAGAGAATTTGAGCGCTCGCCTTATATTGAAAAAGCCATGGGCACCCGATTTGAGATCAAGGATGGAATATTCACCGGAAAAATGATCGGTCGAAACAATAAAGGCGATGAAAAGATTCACCGCCTGATGGAATACCTGGGACAGGACCCAGTCGACTGGACCGAGTCTGTCATGTATTCAGACTCCCTCAGCGACAAGCCACTCATGGATCGGATGGGACAGGCCTATCTGATTAATCATAAAAAAAACCCATATTTTCCAGTGCTTCACTGGAGTTAGCCGGAAAGGAGATCCCTATGACGGAAAAAATCATGAAGAACAACCGCCTTTACGAGAAAGCTCACCTGACCATCCCGCAGGGCTCCGGCCTGGTCTACGAAGTGATCCGGGTGATCGACCGGGCTGCCCTGTTTTTTCGGGAGCATTATAATCGATTCTGCAGCACGGCACGAAAAAAAGGAGTCACTGACTTTATGTCCTTCTCCTCATTCCTTGCGATGACCGATCACTTTATTCAGGCTCAGGCCAAATCCAGTTTCAATGTGAAGGTGATCCTGGATGTGAAAAACCAGGACGTCTATCTGTTTGAAAGTCCATCGTCCTATCCCGAAAAAAGCCTGTATGAATCCGGAGTTCATACCGAACTGATGCCTTATGACCGATCCGACCCGAATGCCAAGATTACGAACCCGGAACTTACAAATCTTGTGGAAGCCAGACGGCGGGAAACGGGCGCTTACGAGCTGATCCTGGTGGATCGACATCGCTTCATCACGGAAGGCTCCCGTTCCAATGTGTTTTTCACCGATGGCACTTCCCTGATCACCCCGCCGCTGCATAGCGTACTTCCCGGCGTGACCCGCCAACGGATCATCTCAACCGCTCAGGCGCAGGGCATACCCGTCCGGGAAGAACTCATACCAGCAGATTCGGTCACTTCCTTCCAGGGGGCCTTTGTCAGCGGGACGTCGCCGAAGATTCTTCCCATTCGAAGCATTGGCGAGCATCCGTTTCAGTCCGCCCGTCTTCCCATCCTGCTGGACCTCATGTCCGCTTTTGATCGGGAGATCATGAAGGACTTGAATTCTTATCGAGAGATATCAGAAAGTCAGGCCGTGCATACCAGAATTATTCATAGCGAAGCCAATATGTGAAAAGTATAAAGAAAAGAATGGTGAAATACTTAAGGTTTATTAGTTGTTCTAAATCGATAAATATTAATTGTTTTAAATTACTTTTATTTATAAAGATTTCTTCACAACTATAACGAACGGCTTTTTCACTCTGATGCCAATAAAAAAAATAGACAGAGCTGATGAAGCCACCCTGTCTGTGAAGTGTCTGATATGCTAGGATCTGGCGGAAGGCTCGATTAAATCATCTTCCTGATAGGTTTCTTCGATCATGGCGCCATAGTCATTCACGAATTGGTCCAGCTCAGCCTTGTGGTCCTGGACATACTTTTGAACCATGGCACCGGCTGCCATAGCTCCCAGTACGATGAGCATTTTGCTTTTTAACTTCATGCTTCCCTCCCGGCAGGCCTTTCGAGCCCGCTCCTCTTTATAATTTGTTTATACTATACGATTATTATAACATAGACTAATCTTTGGCATACCAAAGCTTTTTGATAACTATGAGATATAATGGAATAAGAATTTTTATTCATCTTACTTTGACCTATTAACGAAAGACATCATGACAGGCGGTGAAAATTTTGCTGAGTATTTTAGTAGCGGAACGAGACGGAGACATCCGGCGCAAAATAAGAAATGTACTTCAGGATTCCTATAAGGTTTATGAAGCGGACAATGGCATCGAAGCCATCGAGATCAGCAACCGGGAACTGATTTCCATTTATCTGATTAATTGCGAAATGCCCTTCATCTCAGAAAAGGATTTTTTCAAACGGTTCGAACACCTCTCAGTCCATCCAATTCTGGTTTATGGAGCCCCCGAAGACTTCAACCTGGCGGAAGAATTTCCCTTTATCGATTTTTTCGAGAAAACGGACGATATGAACACCATTCGGCAGCTTGTAGATCGACAGAGCTTCCACCATTTCGGAACCAGTGATGACCCCCGCTATTTCCGACTTATGGGGATGGAAATAGACTATTACCAGAAGCGATTCAACCTTGAAGGCAAGGAAGTAAAGCTGACGCCGAAAGAATTTGATCTTTTGGTCTTTCTTATCACGCGCACAGGCAATTACTTTAGCCGGGAGACTCTGCTAATCCAGGTCTGGGGATATGATTTCCTTGGTGATTCCAGAACCATCGACACACACGTCAAGAGTCTTCGCAACAAACTGGGGCCTTATCGCAACATGATCCAGACCATCTGGGGAAAAGGCTACAAGATCGAATTGCCGGAACCGGGACAGATCTAGAAACTGTTTGTATCGATCGGCTCAAAGACCCGAATGACTGGCTCAGTCGGCATTCCCTGGAGCTGGTCCATTTACCATCCATTCAGCAAATCATTCACCTATCCCTGATAGAACCAGACGCATACCAGCCACAGGACAGCATCCCTGCTCGCCTGTGGCTGTTCTTGTCTGCCATCAAAAGAGAATGCTCGAACTTGATTCCTCCTGCAGGATTCCCTCCCACTGATTTTGGTCAACCGGATTTACAATCTGTCAGTCACTCGATTGCGACAGGCCCTAAGCAGCCGCAACACCGACAAGAGCCCCCTGGGAGGCTCAGATGATACGAGGCAGTCACAAGGAAGATTCCAGAATGATTCCAGTAGGTCAACAGTAAGCCGAGTTAACGACTATCAAATAAGCCGGATCCGACACCATGGAAAGCGTCGGATCCGGCCTTTTCCTTTTCTGAAGCGGATAAATCAAGGCGTTGCCTTGAATTATCCAGTCATATCATCTCTTAGGCTTCAAAGCCCTTGACTTCGTAGCCGATGTCCTCAATCGCTTCACGAACGGCAGCCTCCGAAACCTCACCGGCATATGTCGCGCTGTGGTCCGCCAAGTCAACCCGGACTTCCTTAATTCCCGCCAGAGCCTTCATGGCTTTTTCCACACGGGCGCTGCAGCCGGAACAGGACATTCCTTCAATTCTTACTTTCATTCTGAGTTCCTCCTAATTCATTTTTTGATTTTTTATACTGATTCGTTGATTCAATCGCTTCAAATCGCTTTTTATATGAAGGGGTAAACCTTGTGGTTGGATCTGGTCTGTGTTATTTGGTCAGATGCTTATTCCGCTGCCTTTGTCCGGGCTGTGGCGCGGGGCGGCTTGTACCCTCTGAGTCTGAGGGCATTGGTCAGGACGCTGACGGACGACATGCTCATGGCGAAAGCGGCAATCATGGGATTGAGCAGCAAGGAATGATTTTGCGTGAACAGATACAGCAGACCCATGGCGACAGGGATGCCGATGACATTATAGAAAAATGCCCAGAACAGATTCTGCTTGATGTTTCGAATGGTTTTTCGGGACAGATCGATGGCTGAGGCAACGTCCATGATGTCGTCATGCATCAGAACAATGTCCGCAGATTCCATGGCCACATCGGTCCCGCTGCCGATGGCGATGCCTACATGTGCGGCTGCCAGTGCCGGAGCGTCATTGATGCCGTCTCCGACCATGCCGGTGATGAAACCTTCCTGTTTCAGGTTCTCGATGGTCTGAATCTTATCCTGGGGCATGACTTCAGCCACCACCTCGTCGATTCCCAGCTGAGCCGCAATGGCCTGGGCAGTGCGCTGATTGTCGCCTGTAAGCATGATAGTTCGAATTCCCATTTGCTTCAGCTGATCCACGGCTTCCCGGGATGTCGGCTTGATCGTATCCGCGACGGCGATGATGCCGATGACCTGATGCTGACGGGCCACGAACATCGGGGTCTTGCCGTTCTGAGCCAGTTCCTCCGCCTGTCGGACAATCGGGTCTGCCATCTGCTGGGACCTGGTGGTCATCAGACGTTCGTTCCCAATGGACCAGAGGACGCCATCAATTTCAGCCTGGATGCCCATTCCGGTTAATGTTTTGAACTGTTCTGTCCGTTTCAGCGGGATTTGACCTTCCCGGGCAAAATCAATCATAGCCCGTCCCAGAGGATGCTCTGAATCCGCTTCCAGTGAAGCCGCCGCCTGGATTAATTCCTGAGTGGTGAAGTCCCCTTGCGGCAGCACATCGGTGACAACGGGTTTCCCCTGAGTCAGGGTACCGGTTTTGTCCAACACCAGTGCATTGATCCGATGAGCCTGTTCCAGTGCCTCTCCGGATTTAATCAGAATTCCGTTTTCAGCGCCTTTGCCCGTTCCCACCATAATGGCCGTCGGGGTAGCCAGACCCAGGGCACAGGGGCAGGCAATGACCAGAACGGAAACCAGAATCGTCATGGCAAAGGCTGTGCCTTCGCCGCGCATCAGCCAGAACAGGGCGGACACGATGGCGATGACAATAACGACCGGTACGAAATATCCGGAAATGATATCTGCCAGTCTGGCAATCGGCGCTTTTGTCGCCTGCGCGTCCTCGACCAGTCGGATGATGGAAGATAGCGCTGTTTCACTCCCTACTTTTGTTGCCCGGTAGCGAATGGTTCCGCCGCTGGAGGTTGAAGCGGTGTAAATTTCGGCACCGGGACCTTTAGCCACCGGAATGGATTCTCCGGTCAGCATGGATTCGTCCATATAGTTGCTGCCTTCCAGAACCTCTCCGTCTGCGGGCGCTGAGGATCCCGGCTTCAGCAGGATGATATCGCCTCGCACCAGATCGTCAACCGGGATAACAACTTCCTGATCGTTGCGGATGATCGTTGCCTTGTCCGGTCGAAGTCCCATCAGTTTCTTAATAGCCTGACTGGTCCGCCCCTTGGAGATGTTCTCAAGAAACTTCCCCAGCGTAATCAAAGCCAGGATGGTGGCTGCCGACTCGAAATAGATGTTGTGCACGGCGTGATGCTCGCCGCCGGCCACCAGCAGAAGCTGATAGACCGAAAAGCCAAACGCCGCGGTCGTTCCCAGCGCAATGAGCGTATCCATGTTAGGATTACCCCGGAACAGGTTCGCATATCCTGATGTATAGAACCGCCGGCTGACAAAAAGAACCGGCAGCGTCAGCGTCAGCTGCAGCAGCGCGAAATTCAGAGGCTGGTGATCCGGTGCGATGACGGCAGGCAGCTGCAGGCCAAGCATCGGTCCCATCGCAATGACAAGCAGAGGAATCGTAAACGCCATGCTGACAATCAGCCGGATGCGGTATGGATTGACCGCCTGCACCTCAGTTGCTGCCGTGCTTTCTTCCCGCAGATGGAATCCAAGCTTATCCACGGCAGCTTCCACTTCGTCGGTTTTAATCAGAGCCGGGTCATACGACAGATAGAGCTTGCCGCTGGCATAGTTGACGACGGCAGAGTCGACACCGTCTTTTTTCCCCAGCACCCGTTCAATGGATTGGGCGCAGGCTACACAGTCCATGCCCTCCACAGTAAACTGCTTTTTCCGCAGTTCAGCCGCCGCTTCCGTCTGACGGCTGATTTCATCCTGTGTCAGATGGAACCCCAGTTTTTCCACCTTCTGATGGATCAGTTCATCCGAAATCAGATTCTCATCGTAATCCAGATATAATTTATTGTTTCCATAGTTGACCGTGGCAGCCGTTACGCCTTCCTGACGTCCCAGCACCCGTTCGATGGACTGGGCGCAGGCCACGCAGTCCATGCCGCCTACTTCATACGTCTTTTTCATCGGTTATTTAGCCTCCAGTAATTTTTCCATCAGGGCGGCAATCTCCGCCGTTTTCTCCTGCTTAAGAACCGGATCCTCGCTGTTCATCGCATCCAGTACACAATGTTCCATATGCTGGACCAGAATATGCTTTTGAGCTTTTCGAAGCAGGGCCTGAGCTGCCAGGATCTGATTGGAAATATCAATGCAGTAGCGACCGGTTTCAATCATTCGTATTATCCCGTCGAGCTGGCCCCGAGCGGTCTTTAACTGAGTTAGTGCCAATTTGCGTTCCTGATTCATGGGTATTGCTTTTGTTGTCATTCGGTTCCTCCTCCCCCCCCCTGGGGTGGGGTGCATCTTCAGTATACCCTCTTCCTCTGATTGATGTCAAGATGGCAAAAGACTCTTCTGAAAACCTGCCAGGGCAGCAGGACAGAAGAGTCTTTCATGGTCTTTGATCACTTGATTCACAGCCGGCTGCGTGATCAGATCGGATGACGGGATCGTCCGCCGCCGGGACTGAAAGATCCTTACTTCAGCTTTTTTGTAAGAACCCGGCGAAGAAGTTTTTCCTTCCAGCTCTCATAGGGAGGATACAGCATGGAATTCATCAGATTGGCCGGAGAGGTTACCACCGTCCGCTGATGAGAAAAAGCTTCAAAGCCATATCGACCATGGTAGGAACCCATGCCAGAATGCCCTACGCCGCCGAATGGCGCGCCCTGAGCACTAACCTGGAGCAATGTGTCATTGACACACCCTCCCCCGCTGGGAAGGCGCAGAAGGACTTTACGGGCAAAGGCCTCTTTCTGGCCAAAGACGTAAGCCGCCAGGGGCTTTTCTTTTGCTCGGATCTGCTCGATGACTGAATTGATGTCGCGATATTCGAGAACCGGCAAAATGGGGCCGAATATTTCATCCCGAAGTAGCGGATGATCCAAAGGGACATCAGTTGCCACCGTGGGGGCGATATAGCGTTCTTCTGCCAGAATCCGACCGCCTTTCACCAGGTTCAGATCTGCGGTCAAAAGCTGACAGAGCCGATCGAAATGACGCTGATTCCCGATCCGGCTGTAATGAGGGCCAAGAGCCGGGTCATCGCCGTAAAACTCATCGATGGCCCGCTTTAATTCTTCGAGAAAGGCTGCGGCAACCTCGCGGTGGACATACACATGATCCGGCGCAACGCAGGTCTGGCCGGCATTGACAAATTTTCCCCAGGCGATTTTCCGGGCTGCCGCCACGACGTCAGCATCGCGCAGCACGATGGCCGGATTCTTTCCGCCCAGTTCCAGAAGAACTGGAGTAAGCGTACGGGCAGCTACTGACATGATTTTCGTCGCGGTATGCGTGCTCCCGGTAAACAGAATCTTGTCAAAACGCTGCTGGAGAAGTTCATTGTGAGGATCCTGCGTGCCGTCAATCAGCTCCACATGACCGGGCCGGAAGACCCGTCGAATCAGATCGCGCAGTTCGCTGGACACATTCGGCAAAGATCCGCTCATACGTATCACTGCGGTATTGCCCGCGCTGATTGCCGAGATTAAAGGCATCAGCGCCAGCTGAACCGGATAATTTGTCGGGACGATTATGAGCACCACGCCTAGGGGTTCTCGGATTATTTCCGTCCTTGCCATCATGGTATCGATGGAGCGGGGGACCGTTTCCGGTTTGGCCCACTCTTCCAAATGCGCCGTCACATACTCGATCTCCCGGTAGACTGTAGCAAATTCGGTCATAAAAGCTTCAAAAGACGGTTTCCCCAGCTCCTGCTCCAGAGCCCTCACCAGATCCGCCTCCTTCTCCCGAAGCGCAATATGGAGGCGTTTGAGGGCATTCAGACGAACCGTCATTTGCCGGGCAACGCCTGTCGCGTAATAGGCCCGGCAGGCTTGCACTGTTTCGTGGATCATAAATTCTCCTTATTTTTCGGATTCACATCCAGGATGCACTTTGTCCGCCTCCACAGATATTCACCCGGCTAATTTCTGTTTGGTATTCTACTCTCAAACGAAAGGAGAACTCACGGATGAGTTCTCCGACCGTTTCCGTTATGTTGAATCGTTTTTAGTGGTTGGGATCCTCTTCGGGGAAATCAAAGCTGAGTTCTTCCGCTTCTTCTACCTCCAGATCATCCAGCTCCAGGTCGACTCCGGTTTCATCCGCGAAATCATAGTCTTCCAGGTCGCCCTCGATGCCCTCAAACAGCAGATCATCCTGCATGTCATAGGATTCCTCTTCCATAAACAGATCATCCAGTTCACTGTTCAAAAGAATCGCCACTGAATTTTTCATGAGCATGTCTTCAAACATGATCACTGCATCATCTGAATCCGTCTTTCTCAGAACTACGGTTCCCTGATAGGTTTCGCCTGGCTTAATGATTCGCTGTTCCAGCGTTGTGCCTTCTTCATGAATCGGAACCGGAGCAGTAACCCGGGATCTGGAGTTATAGCGCTGAATCAGCATCGGGCTGAAGAAATAATCCTTATTGCCCCGATTGTGAATGGTGACTTCGAGTTCTTCGGTGTAGAATTCCTCAGCATCCGCTTCCTCGGCCTCCGTCTTCATCCGGTTCACCCGTTCCTGGAGATAATCCTTGGCATCCAGAAGTTTCTCCTTCAGATTCTGGAATCCTTCGGAGGTTTTCTGCCGAATTTCTTCAGTTTTCTGCATGATCACCGATTCATCGTCTTCCCAGGAGATTTCATCCAGGCCATAGGGATTCTCGACCAGATTTTCTTCCGGAGTCGGATCATCGCTTCCGGATTCCATCTTATTTTCGAAGAGGTCATCGGCCTTGTCTTCCACGGCGGACTTTGCTTCACCAAAGGTTTCTTCCAGGTCTTCGGTCAGCTTTTCCAAGCCTTCCCGATTGTTCTGGATAATGTCTTCAGAGGATTCTTCCAGATCCTGAACCTGATGAATGATCTGTTCGTCCTGCTTTTGGGCGGTTTCAAACAGTTCCTCTGCTTCCTCGGCTGCTGCTTTCTTCGCTTCCTTGAACCCATGTTTCAGGTCATTTTCCATGGAATCGAGTCCTTCTTCATTGTCCTGAATAAAAGCATCTTTCTCATCCAGGGCAGCCTGGCGTTTTTCAGCCAGCATTTCTTTGAATTCGTCAGCCTTTTCACTGGCGATCGAATATACTTCCTTGGCTTTGTCTCCCACCGTCTCTGCGACCCGGCGGGCGGTCTCCCCGGCTGTGCCCATGGCAAGCTCCGCTTTCTTTCTCAGTTCTTCGACCGGGTTGATCGGCTCTGCCAGATCGTCCGGGTTGAATTCAGTCAGATCTTCCCCAGGGAAAGACAGGTTGACTACGATGTCCTCGCCCAGGAGGGCATTCTGTCCGACCTGGTATATTTTGGTGGGACGTACATGCATTTTTGCCGGGATTTCGGTTTCCGCTTCAAGAAGTTCCGCATCTCCCATTTCATTCCATTTTTTCATCTTCTCTGAGAATTCTGCCTTGACGGCTTCTTCCCGGTCCTTGCGATTCTTATAGTAGGCATATGCTCCGGCAGCGGCTGCGGCCAGAACGGCCATACCGGCAGCGGTCTTTACAACCTTCTTCCCTTTTTTCGGGACTGCCTTGCCTAAATCTTCAGCTTTCGTCTTGCTGAACAGGACAGCCTGTGCTCCGGCTGCTTCCGCATCCTTTGTCACGTCTTCCTTTACCTTGGCCACCTTTTGAGCTGTTTCCTCAGAGTTCTTTTTAAAATGAGCCATCGCGTCATTCTTGGTCGCAATCAGCTTTTCACCGGTACGGCTGATTACCTTGGCTGCATCCTTACGGACTTCTTCAGCTGTTTCAGCAACATGCTCTGTTTTCTTGCCGGCATCCTTCAGCAGTTCGCCTACCAGATTCGCTCCCTTGCCAAATAACTCCTGAGCAGTTTCAAGCCCTTCCTTGGCGGCGGGAACCACCTTTTCATGTATGGTTTCCTGTATCGTCTCTTGTGTCTTTTTTACAATTCCGTCGTCTTTCATTATTGTTCCTCCTTAAAGAGTAATCTGTGCCAGGGTAAATCTAATCATATTATAATGCAAAAACCCTGAAGTCAGCGCTTCCGGAGCGTTTGTTTACCAAGTTTTAGTAAAATATACTTTTTTTTCACACGATATCGGCCAAAATCATCAAAAGCCCCGTCGTCGTCCTTCCAGCAGTAGCATTGAACGCAAAAAAGATCCTGCCTCCCGAGGTAGGAGTGCAGGATCTGCCACGGCCTGTCAAAGGTGCTCCGAACAACCTCGTGGCCTTACTGGACAGGCGTCATCATGGCCAGAACAACATAGCGCGCCTCATCAAAGTCATAAGCACAGGTGGACAGGGTTACGATCTGACCAGCGGCCTCTGTGGAGATAGGACTTTGAAACTCTGATCGGGCCTTCATGGCCTGTATAAATCCCGGCAAGTCCCCGGCATCAGAGATCAGCTGATACGTATCAGAGTCAGCCGGGGTCACAAATCCGGCAAACAGATCCAGCCGAAAGGTAATGTTCGGAGTAATGAGCCACATCATGGGATGGACCTCAAAATAACCCGGTTTCGAGTAGTCAGGCAGAGTTCCGAACATCGAGTCATTCTTCATATTATGCCCGTAGAGGATCGTGTGATAATCACTGAAAGCAGCCTGATTGCGAGAATCCATAAAAATGCTGCCGGCTTTATTCTCAGTCCCATCCACCATACGGTGAAGGTATTGTTGATTATCTTTTCCCCGGACGATCGGGTAATTGATTTTTCCGTTATCACTGTAAATCCAGCCAACAACATCCGGATAAAGCGATGCCAGAGCCGGCAGATCCACCTGGACAGGGTTTTCGGGATGACTCTCGGAAGGGTTTGCTTCCGATGATTGATTCCTTATCGGCTGCGTGCTGGATTCCAAGCGGACAAATTGGCTGGTCAGCTGATCATATCCACTTTCCCCAGCCGTATATTCAGAGATGATTGAGTACAGCTGAAACCCAGACAAGCCAATCATGAGTCCTGCCATCAGGATCACCAGCCATCGCACGGTCTTATTCATTTGTGGTGGTCCTTCCTTTGTATTTCAATCGATCAATCCGGCTGCTGTGAGGCTTTCACTTTGTTCCTCTTTCCGGCAGCCTTGCGGCGATCGTCATAGATGACATAAATCATTCCGGCAACCCCTAGCAGAAACACCATGCCCCATAGAAGCGGTGCTGACTCATCTCCTGTCTTGGGTGGATTTCCCGGATCCGTGGGATTGGCGGGATCTGTAGGGTTTGGGGGAGTTGGCTTGTCCGGTGGACCTGGATTTTCAGGGTCAGGATCTTTCGGCCCTTCCGGACTGGTTCCATTCGTCACATTCCGGAAAACCAGTTCACTGGGGATGTTGGTCGTCTGGTTGACGATCCTCACATCCACCTCATCGGTTAATCCCTGGACCGTAATCTGCACCTCATAAACCGTGGGATCATAGGTAATGGTCTGATCCTTTCCGGTTTCCTCAGAAACATAGTATACATGAGTACCAGGGCTATCAATCAGCAAGGTATCGAATAAGATCTGCCCTCCCCGATTCGGCTTGCGCTGAAGTACTGAATTGGCAGAATCCTTCAGCAGGAAGTTGAATTTATTCCCGACAGGAGCTTTCCCATCCAGAAATTTTTCTGCGGTCAGCGTCACCTGAACCGGGGAAAATGAACCGATCTCTTCAGCCAGAAATATCCAATCCACTTCGCCGATTCGGCTGGCATAGCGATTATTCAGTTCAGTCGGCACTTCCAGTTCGACCCGCAGATTGCTCGTCTGACCAAGAGTGAATACGCCAAGAAGGACATTCCTGGTCAACCCCCTTGTCTGATCCGGAGAGCCGTGGTAGATGGGTTGATCGCCCTGCCAGACGGTCATGGTCAGCTGACTGAGAAAGTCCTGCATCGTAGGGAGTGTTTCTGATGATGCAGTCGGTTCACTGATCGGATTAGCTGTTCCGCTATGCGCCTCGGCCCTCAAGAAGATACGGACTGCCTTACTCCCTTTGTAATTATTCCTGATCGCGATGTCCTGATGAATGACATCTCCGGGCATCGCGTTCTTAAACTCAGGGAATAAATCGCTGTCTGAGAAATCCGAACCAGGGAAAAATACATATTTCTCAGCTCCTCCCTCATAGGTAACCGAGGCAGGCTGGGCCTGAACAATTTGTCCCGGTACAGTCAAAAGCAGCAGGAGAACCAGAGTGGTCAGCATTTTCTTCATGGAGACACCTCCAGCCGATGATTGACCACAGCTACGTTCCAGGCCTCTTCCACCGCCAAGGACGGCGTGCTCTGGATTCCGGATCCGAGTATTTCGATGGAAAGCTGGCTGTTCGCATTTGGCCTGAGCTGTCTGGCCTCCTGAATCAGAACGCTGGAAACCTCACCTGAGCCCACGGGAGCGCGATGGTAGAAAAATCCATCCTGCATAAACCAGTCTGTCCGGTTGAGTTCGAGGGTATAGTCCGTTCCCAGTTCGGGCTGTTTCCCGATGATATTTCCAGAAGCGTCTCTCCAGGTCACCAGAATGGCTGCCCGGACATATGCCGAAACATTGCCCGTATTGGCAACAGTCACATCCCGCTTGGTCTGTCCATCGAAGGATTCCATGATTTCGACTGAAACCACCCCCTGCGAAAAACTGTTCATCACCTGGTCCGATTTGGATACAAGCAGGGAATACGTTGATCCGATTCCAAAGAGCAGAATCAGTCCGACTACCAGGAACATACCGGAGGATTTCATCAGGGAGCCCAGATTCAATATTTTATTTGATTTCATCCCTACCTCCTATTTACCAAGTAATTGAAAAATATTTCGGATCCAGGAATCGCCCGAGAGCCATTGGTCCGATGTCTTCTGGTTACGGAAGCTGAATTCAGCAGTACTTCTGGGGTTCGTCGCCACATCGATCTGCTGTTGATCCGGCGTATACCGCCAGGACCATTCGGTCAGTTCCCGAACCGTATAATTCCCCTTGGGCAGATCCTTTATCAGAAGTTCTGAATTTCCGGAAAGAGAAACGGTCAGGTCGATGCCTGCGGTCTTCGCGTCAGTTCCTGTTACCTGAAACAGGAATTTCTGCTCGGGATCTGTTTCATTCCCCACAATTGTTTTCACAATGCGCAAATCGGACAGCTCATCGAGATAATAGCCAAACCAGACTTCCTGGCTGCTGTCTCCTGCCGGGATTGTAACACTCACCGATGGGGCGGATCCTGTCAGGTCGTTCCAGACGAATTCCCGATATTCATAATCCGCAAACACCTGAGCTGTGACTAAATAACTTGTGTTGTAGTTCAGAGCACTCGTGCCATTGAATTCAAAATAGTCGGCGGGCTGGATCTGTTGAGCGAACTGCGGTTCTTCGACCGGTACCCCCTCGGAGTTCACCGGTTCTCCCAACTAGTTCACCCGGTACCAGTGTACCAGGATCGTTCCGCCTCCCACATTGACCTTGGGGAGAGGAAATTCCTTCACCACCGGATTTTGCAGATAGTCTGTATATTCAAAGGTCGTTTCTTTATTGGTATCAACGATTTCGCCAGGCAAAATGGTGACTCCCGGCCGAACTCCGACCCGGTAGATCATCGTTGGGTCATTTCCTTCATTCACATTGCCTGCCTGCCATAGAATCGACCGGGTGACCGGATCATAGGTCAGACTGCCCTGGCTCAGATAGACATCAGCCAGACCGGCCCGGTATACGGTCAGGTCATTCGTAGAAACAGGGCTGGCTCCCGAAAACTCCAACGCTACCTTATCGCCCATGGGGTCGGTGACTCGGGAATTGGATGCAGCGATTGCGATGCTGCCGGCAATCGAGGCAAAGGCATTCGTCAAAACCCTGGGGACATTGGTTTCATTGGCAGCAATTCGGAAATAGCCCTTTCCCAGAGTTCCGTCAGAGGCAACCGCTTTCAATACTGCCTCGCCATTTGTTCCGGCCTGCAGAGCAATGGAATAGACCGTCGTGCCCTTTGCCTTGGTTTGGTTTGCTTCCCAGATCGTTGCAATCCCATTGTTGGTACCCGAACCAGAACTGAACTGTCCATTCACATCAAATTTCCCAACCCAATATAATTCGGTTTGACCGTGACTGCAAGTCGCCCTGACAATGGCATTATAATTCATTGTGTAATCACTGCCTGAGCCGACCAGGATGCCATAATCCACTGCAAGCGGTTCTGACCACCGAATATTCGTCAAAGTCCCGCCAGTTTGATCCCACCTGGTATGATTCGAAGAACACTTTGCATAGGTTGCCGTGCCGACAATGGGGTAACTGTGAGTAGGCTGTCCATCACTCAGCAGGACGATATTCTTCAAAGTACCCGTAGACTGAGCTGAATAAAGAATCCGGTCCGCCTCGTGAAGCCCTGCCTGGATATTTGTGCCGCCGGAATCATAGTTGTTGGCGTAATATCCGTTTTGATTAATGGAATCAATATATTGCGTAAATTGAGTCTTTGTAGCTGAATCAAAGAATACTGTTGAATCAACCAGCCCCGAGCCATAAACGACCACCGCCAGTCGGGTAGTGGACCCCCCTTTCAGCAATTTCTCGCCGAATTCCTTGGCTGCTATTTTCGTATTTTTTAGGGTCAATCACAAATTCTGTGGGATTGACCGACTAGATCCATTCCCCAAACCGGCATAACATTTGATAATAGAACGAGCCCCGCGCTATGATGGAAATGCATCTGGACGGATGTACAAATCCAAACACAGCGGAGGCTCTGAATGAATTATACACAGGATGAACAAGCTAATACAATCACTGATTCCCAAAATTATCTGCACATCCCTTCGTCTCTTATTGGGTTTACTAATACGCATAGTTCACAGCATACTGCCGTTTCCGGTAAAAGTGTGATTCAGTTTCATGGAGTCCTCAAGCTAGATGACACCGATCGCGCCTGCCCCAACTGCGGGGGCTTCATGCACATTAACAATACGTCCTCATGTAGTCTTTGGCACCTGAACTTCGGGCACACTTATACTTCCCTGGAATTCGACAAGAATCAATTACTGTGCCCAACCTGCGGGATCACCAGAGTCCAGCAGGTGCCCTTTCAGGCACAAGGTCATCGGATCTCGCAACCACTTTTGCAATACACTAGGGATCTTCTCGCCATCGGAACCTACAACCTCAAGCAAGTCGCTGAGATTACTGGTCTTGGCAAGAACACAGTCAAAGCGATCGACTTGAAACGCCTGGAGGAAATGTACACCCTGGACGGCAAGCTCACCAAGCCCCAGAGGCAGGCAAAGTACCTCAGTATCGACGAATTCAAGCTTCACCGAGGCCACCAGTACGCCACCCACATCATCGACATAGAGACTGGCCATATCCTCTGGATCGCCCATGGCAAGCGCAAGCAGGTCGTCTATGACTTCATTGAGCACGTCGGTCTCGAGTGGATGGACGGTGTTGAAGCAGTCGCCTCGGACATGAACTCAGACTTCCAAGAAGCCTTTGAGGAAAAGTGCCCCCACATCCAGCCGGTCTTCGACCATTTCCACATCATCAAGAATTTCAATGACAAAGTGGTCGCTGAAGTGCGCAAAGACGAACAGAGGCGTCTTCAGGCGATGGGTGAGTACAAAGCTGCTGAGTCCCTCAAGAGGACCCGCTATATCCTGATGTCTTCTCGGGAGACGCTGCAGCGCAAAGACCGGGAGGCCGCGGAGGGCAAACCCTTGTCCAAGGGCGGTACGCTCTTCCAAAGGGCAGAGATCACGCGTCGTCCTGGCAGTGAGGAGAAGTACGACCAGCTCATCCAGGAGAACCAGCTTCTGTTCACAGTTGACCTCGTCAAAGAGATGCTCTCGGAGGCGTACAAGGCCGCCAGTGAGCCGGAAATGGCTAGTCTGATCACGGAGGTCATGGAAGTATGCTATGCCTCGGAGAATGAGCACCTGCAGTGGTTTGGGCGCCTGATGGACAGACATTTTGAAGGGATTATAGCTTATGCGACCTACCGTATTTCGAATGGTCAAATCGAGGGGATCAACAACAAGATTAAGACACTACGTCGACAAGGGTATGGCTATCCAGATGATGAATACTTCTTCCTCAAGTTATTCGATATGAGTCGTAAAACGTACGTAAGGAATCCACCATCCCACAGAATTTATGATTGAGCCATAAAAATTATAGACTTCATAACTGAAAATCCTGAATTTCCTAGGTGTACCAACGTTTTAATGATAATCATAATCTTTTTGCGGGTTTATTGAGTGTTTTTTTCAAAAAGAGGGTCTGTTTTTGCTCATGTTCATAAATACTCAATAAACTCCTCCAAACCGCTGAATATTTATGTCTCAAATAATGAGGGTACTACAATCCCCGGACGAAAATGTTTTCATCGTTGCCAGGCCTTGATTCAGTCATTTTCAAGATAAATTTAATTATCTATTTTTAGTTCATGATTATGCGATAGAATAATGGTATCAATTTGTTATCAGCATTATGCAGGAAAGGAGGTCCCCATGCCATTTCAGACAATCCTCATGATTCTGGCAGGTCTGGTCCCGGCCAGTGCCCTGCTCACTTCCGGAGGGGCCTGGCTCATTGCTGAGCGGATTATCCACCCCCCGAAGGATGACTATGAAGACATTGAAGCCGACTTGAAAAAGCGCCTGGGCTACAGCGAATCGGAATTTGCCCAGCTAAAAAGCATTCCATATGAAGAAGTGTCGATTACTTCAAATTACGGCTATCAGATCAACGGCCGCTTATTTGATCTAAAGTCAGATAAAAGCGTTATTCTGCTGCACCGGGAAGGCCGAAACCTCATTGCCTCCTATAAATTCCTCCAGTTATACCGAAAGCTTGGGTACAACGTCCTGATGTGCGACGCCAGATATCATGGTACCAGTGGCGGACTGAACTATACCTATGGCTATTTCGAGCGATGGGATCTGAAAGCTCAGGCTGATTTGATGTTCCAGCGGTATGGATCCGACTCGCTCCTTGGCTTTCACGGGGAATCAGGCGGAGCTGCTACTGCTCTCATGACGCTCTATCAGGATGAACGGATCGGCTTTGCCATTGCCGATTCTTCATTTTCAGAACTTCTGGAAGTCATGCTGGGACTTGAGGAGCGACTCCTTGGAACCCGTTCCAAAAAGCTGCTGATGCTCATTGACCAGATTATCAAACGGCGTGCCGGTTTTTCTTTGGCAAATGTTTCACCCCTCACCGAAATTCAGGCCCTGGAAGTGCCTGTCCTGTTCATCCATTCCGGTGCGGATCAGATGGTCCCCCCAAAAATGTCCAAGATCCTGGCCAGCTTCAAACTAGGATACAATGAGATCTACATCGCCCCCGACTCCCCTCACCTGTTAGGCTATTATCAGCATCGGGAAGAATATGAACGAAGAGTCGAGGCATTCCTTGACAACACCGAGAACCTTTACCGTCGATTCCACAAAACGTATATTTAACGAAACAGCCGACTCCAGTGGAGCCGGCTGTTTCCTGTATACGGTGTGTGATGTAACCAGGGAAACTGTAATGTACTCATGGTGACTGTGATGTACACATGGAGACTGTGATGTTCCCGTGATGAGTGGTTAGCTTGGATGTTTATTTTGTGATAATTGATCCGCACTGATCTCAACGAATAATTGGAGTCTTCCGCTTTACATTAGAACATTTGTTCGATATAATGAAGCTGAAGATCCAGTTCATGGATCCAGTGAAACCAACAGGAGGCGGCTCATGGAATCCATTATTCTGCATGTTGATGTTAACTCAGCTTATTTGGCCTGGAGCGCCGTCTGGGATCTGGCTCACGGTGCTGTCCGAGATCTTCGGAAGCTGCCTGCCATCGTGGGCGGGGATCCGGAAAACCGGCACGGCATTGTTCTGGCCAAGTCAGTACCTGCCAAAGCCTTTGGCATCGTGACAGGTGAGACGCTGTTCTCTGCCTTGGCGAAGTGTCCTGATCTAGTGATTGTGCCTCCACGTTATCAGGTCTACGTCAAAGCCAGTGAGGCCATGGTCGAAATCCTGTCCGCTTACAGCCCCGTGCTGGAACGGTACTCCATCGATGAGTGCTTTCTGGATATGGGGCCGCTGGCCCGACCGGAAGCGCTGCGCATCGCTCACCAGATTCGACGTGAAATCAAACGGACTTTGGGTTTCACTGTGAATGTTGGAATCGGAACCAACAAGCTGTGCGCGAAAATGGCCTCCGATTTTAAAAAACCTGATCTGGTCCATACGCTATATCCTGAGGAAGTCGAAGTCAAACTGCACGGACTGCCGATTGAAGATCTTTTTATGGTTGGTCCGGCACTGGCCAAACGGCTGCGAAACATCAACCTCTCAACCATTGGTCAGCTGGCTCGCTGCGATCGTGGTTTTTTGGCCGGTCAATTCGGCAAAATCGGCATGGTTATCTGGAATTTTGCCTGGGGCAGAGATTCCTCCAAAGTTCATCCGGAGGGCACGTTGGAGACAAAAGGCATGGGAAATTCAACCACCCTGCCTCACGATCTCACCGAACGTCCAGCCTGCCACCGCACGCTGCTGTCTCTGCTGGAAACCCTGGTGCCGCGACTCAAGGCAGCCGGTTTCCATACGACCTGCGTTGCGGTTCACTACACCACCACTGACTTCAAAACCCGGCGGCGTCAGCGTCAGCTGCCCCAGCAGACGGATTCCATGACTGCGCTTTATGAGATTGCCAGGGCCCTCTTTGATGAAATATGGGAGGGTCAGGCTGTTCGCAAACTCGGCGTCTCCTTCTCCCATCTGAGATCCAATCAGGTGGTTCAACTGTCTTTGCTTGATCTGGAACAGATTCAAAAAAAAGAGAAGCTGGACGATACTGTACTGCAGATCCGGCAGCGTTTTGGGGATGATTCACTCATCCGGGGCACCTTCATCTCATCTGATACGAAACCATTCTCCGGCGGAGTGGATGAACCGGGCTTCAAATTTATGAACAGTAATCTGTAAGGCAGGGTAAACCATGGAAGTATTATTGATTCCCATTGAGGTGGTAGCCACCTTTTCCAGAGACGGCCGGATCACCCCCCTTCGCTTCCGCGTTATTCTGTCCGATGCCGGTTATGAAACGATCATGGTTGATCAGATCAGCCGCCGCCGCCGGGAACGCAGCGGAAATTCATTCATTGACATCTATACCTGCAGCGGACCGGTACAGGAACAGATCCGGATGTTTGAACTGAAATATGAGATTTCCACCGGCGAGTGGTTTCTCTATCGCATGTAGAACCGAACAAGGCCTGGAGCAGTTGAATGCTCCAGGCCTTGTTCGATTCATTCGTTTTTTAATGTGGTTTATTTATCTTGGACCATCCCAGCCTTTGGGGTATTGCAGAACTTTACGCTCGAAATACCATTTTTTATTCACCTGGCTGCCGACGCCCGTTCCGATCCGGCGGATTCCGTCCGAACGGCGATAGGTATTGTCCGTATACAGTTTGCGACTGATCAGCTTGCCGTTTTTATAAGTCAGCTTGTAGACTCGGGCTGACGAACCGTTATGGGGGACGGGATCCAGCACAATGGCTCCCTTGGGAATCGTCGGGTCTTTCATTTCCTTGATCTCAGCCTTTTCTTCTTTGTACACTTCCTGTTCGTACTTGTAGGAATAACCGCCCATGGCGTCGGCTGCTCCGTAGACATTGAAGGTCAATGTGTCTCCGTCGGCACTTGTCGTGATGTAGATCGGATCATCAAAAGGGTTTTTAAAGCGCAGATCCAGACTTGGTGCATAAATGACGGCATCCATGCCTGGAGGCAGGTACCCAATGCTCATTCCGTGATTTTTCCGCTGAGTCGGGGTAATGCCAAGCTTCAGAATAACATTGTACATGGTGGAAGAAACCTGACAGACTCCGCCGCCTGGTTCCGTAACCATGTCCAGTCCGACATATACACCGGAGTTCTGGAAGCCGTTGGATGTTCCGGCACCGCCGCCGATGGACTGATTAAAGGAGAATTCCTGACCCGGCATGATCAGACTGCCGCTGATCTTGCCCGCGGCATGCTTGACATTGAATTTTCTCGCGTCATAGGACCAGCCGTAGTTAGAGGAAAATCTAGCAATCCGTTTGTCGATCGCATCAAGCTGTGCCTGAGTGATGGTAACCGGAATTTTCGTGACCGGAACTTCTATGTAGGGATTGTTTTTCGGACTGAAGTCCACCGCTTCGCGGACAGCTGCCTGGAAGGCATCCCGATCAAGCACCTCTTCTGTGGCGCCGGATTTGAGCACCACTTTGCCATCAACCCGTTTGGCGGCAAACTGATGAGACAGAGCCGTCAGATTTTCCTGGATCTCTTCCATCATTTCCAGCACATAGGCATCATTGAATACCAGAACCGGGTCCAGTTCCAGGGGTTTTCCCTCCTCGATAAACTTCACTTTCTCTTCGTCGGGGGCATCCTTGCCGTTGGCCAGGGCTTGCTGATAGACGGTTTCATCAATTGCTACTTCCAGTTTATTGTAGCTCATGTAGTTTTTCTTGTTGGCGTAGGAAAAACGAACCCGGCGGTCTTTTAATGGATCCATCAGTTCTTTTTCCACTTTTTTCTTTGCCTGATCGAGTGTAAGTCCGGAAACATCAATTTTATTAATGGTGGTTCCTGGATAAATCTTTTCTTCCCACTCTTTGAGTTTCGCCTGATCTTCTGGTGCCAGCGGCGGTTTTGTCGCCACCGGTACAGTTGTCGCGACGGATTGAGTCTGAGCGGGCTGGGTCACGGGAACTGTCTGGTTCAGGTTTCCCGGTGTCACCTCCATGGCACAGCCGCCAAGCACCAGCAGGATTGCCGGAATGATCAGTAATTTTGTCTTTTGCAATTCAAACCTCCATAATTCGGGTCACCCTGTCGATGAGCCCGCCTGTTCCAAGCTGTCAGAAACAGATTTAATAGAATACATTGGCATAAAAAGTAAAACGGTCCAATACCATCAGAATTCCCATGATTATCAGAAAGATCCCAGAAATTAGACTGATGGTCTCGTAATGTCGGCGGACACCTTGAAACACGCCGGTCAGATTGTTGAATAAAAGTGCGGTAACAAGGAAAGGAATACCAAGCCCCAGGCTGAAAATGAGCAGTTTGAATCCTCCGATCCAGACTGTGGCAGAATTCCCGGCCTGGATGAGAGCCGCGCCGAGAAATGCTCCCAGACAGGGACTCCATCCAAAAGATATGATAACACCAAACAGGAAGGATGAAAAGAAGGTCTGTCTGGCCGCCGGGCCATGGAATCGAAAATCACGATTCAGCCAGCTGATCTTCAAAATACCCGTCATATTGAGCCCGAACAGGATCAGGAGTCCCCCGCCGACGCGCTGCAGGAGAAGACGCTCGGCAATTAAAAATTTGGCCAGAGTGGTGGCCGTCAAACCCAGACTGACAAAAACCACCGTAAAACCCAGGATGAAGCCCAGGGCGTTGGTTATCAGGGTCTTCTGGTTCTGTTCTCCCTGACCTGCCAGATAGCTGATGTAAACCGGAATCATCGGCAGAAAACAGGGTGAAATGAATGCCAGCATCCCTTCGATGAGCAGCAGGATCAGTTCCGATGCATCCATGGCTTACTCCAGGTAGCTCAGGCCTTCAAGAACCTGTGACTTCTTGAGCATGCCCTGCTGATAGATATGAATCTGACCTTCCTCATCGACGAAAATTGTGGTGGGAATGCTGCTGATCTCAAGCATTTGGGCAAAATCCATGTCTTCATCGTACAGCATGGTGTTGAACTCAAAGTTATTGTCTTTCAAAAATCGATCTGCATTTTCCCTGGTCTCCAGTCCACCCTGGATATTTACCATGACGATTTGATAGTCATCCCCGGCTTCCCGGTCCAGTTCCGCAAAATCCGGCATCTCAGCCTTGCATGGTCCGCACCAGCTGGCCCAGGCATTGATAATGGTCTTTTTTCCGCGGAACGAGGACAGCTTCACTGCGTTGCCCTGAGCATCATAGATTGTTGCATCGGGCAGCATGACCGTTGGACGCTCTCCGGTCGAACCCGAAGGCTGAGTAGAAGCTCCTGATGCCGGCGGGATTGTTGCCGCCGAGGGCTGGGTTACATTCGGCCCCGAGGTTGTTATATTCCCGGCCACCCCTTCCAGAGTTCCTTTTTTCACGTTTGCGTCATAAACGAGTTTCAGGCCTCCCAGAATGGCGATAAAAACAATAATCGCCAGAATTGATTTGATTTGCCTATTCATGATGGTGAATCTCCTTCTGACTCCGTCGGTAATCCATTCATTCTTAATTCCGGGAGTCTTTCTTTCCTCCTATTATACCAAAATTTGATTGCATCAAATTGATCTGCGGGCCTTTCACCATGAAAGTTCACGCAACGTATACAAAACCCCCTGTCAGATCGGAAACATTTCCAGACTGACAGAGGGGTCTCAGACTGATGGATTACAGGTTTTTAACGCCTTCCCAGTCTTTCAGGAACCGTTCGATTCCAGACGTGGTCAGCGGATGGTTCAGTGATTCCATGAGAACTTTATAGGGAACCGTTGATATATCAGCGCCAGCCAGTGCTGCCTGGGCGATATGACGGCGATTGCGGATCGAAGCCGCAATAATCTCGGTATCGATATCGAACATGTTGAAAATAGTGGCGATTTCTTCAATGAGGAGAACGCCGTCTATGCCCATATCATCGACACGGCCGATGAACGGAGAAACGTAGGCTGCGCCGGCACGGGCAGCTGCCAGAGCCTGTTCGGCGGAGAAGACCAGTGTTACATTGACCTTGATGTTCTCTTTCTTGAACTGATGAGTCGCCTTTAAACCTTCTGCCGTCATCGGAACTTTAATGACGATATTAGGATGGATTTTAACCAGTTCCCGGCCTTCCTTCAGCATTCCGTCTGCCTCGAGTGAGACTACTTCCGCTGAGATGGGTCCATCGACCAGTTCGGTAATTTCCTTAATGACATCTTCGAATTTTCTGCCTTCCTTGGCGATCAGGGAAGGATTGGTGGTGACGCCAGAGAGCAGGCCGAGCTCTGCTGCCTTGCGGATTTCTTCAACGTTTGCTGTGTCTATAAAATATTTCATAGCTACCTCCAGATTAGATCATTTTTTTCCAATAACATCATACCATATTCTCTTTCATAGTCGAGAGGAAATCCTTCGATCCCGAACAGAGCCGCCTTGCCGGATGGATGTCCCTGCCGATTCATGGCAGAGTGGGCAAAAGCAAGGAAACCAGGAGGATTCCCGGTTTCCTTAATTGACTTATTCAGGGTTTATTTGTCTGTTCCAGCATGATGTGTCGGAGCAGCCTCTTCCCCTTCCAGATTGTCGTTGTTTTCAGCCTTGGGCACGTCCTGACCAGCTTTGGGAGCTGATTCCGGGCTTGCTACCGCAGATGCATGAACAACCGTTTCAACCGGTTTGTCTTCGCTCTTTTTCAGCTCTGGCGCAACAGCGTATTTGGAGAAATCCATTTCTGTTAAGCGAACATAGCTGTCTCTGCGTTCCCGTGCGTCCTGTTCGGTCTTGGCGAACAGCGCTTCTGCTTCTTCTGGGAATGCTTTGAGCAGGGAAGCGTAGCGAACTTCTCCCATAAGGAAGTCTCTGAATGGCATTTTGGGTTCTTTGGAATCCAGTGTGAACGGATTCTTGCCCTGATCCTTGAGGGTCGGGTTGTACCGGTAGAGTACCCAGTAGCCGGATTCAACGGCGCGTTTGGTTTCTTCCTGGCTCATGCCCATACCGTTCTTGAGACCCTGGTTGATACAGGGAGCATATGCGATAACCAGTGACGGTCCGTTGTATGCTTCTGCTTCCGTGATGGCCTTCATCGCCTGGTTCTTGTCAGCGCCCATACCAATCTGAGCAACATAGACATAACCATAGCTCATGGCCATCATGCCGAGATCCTTCTTCTTGGTCCGTTTTCCGGATGCTGCAAACTTAGCGATTGCCGCAGTCGGAGTAGACTTGGAAGACTGTCCGCCGGTGTTGGAGTAAACTTCGGTATCGAGAACCAGAACATTGACATCCTCACCGGAAGCGAGCACGTGGTCCAGTCCGCCGTATCCGATGTCATAAGCCCATCCGTCTCCGCCGAAGATCCACTGGCTCTTCTTGGACATGAATTCTTTGTTCTTGTAGAGGAACTTCAAGGTCTCGTCATTGGAATCCTTGATGAGCGGCAGGATTGCATTCTTGGCAGCTCTGGATTCATCGGCCTTGCTGTAGTTTGCCAGGAAGTTCTCGAAGGCAGCCTTCAGTTCGCCTTCTGCCTTGCCTGATGCGAGGTAAGCTTCAACCATTCCCTTGATCCGTTCTCTCTGCGCATTATAACCCAGGTACATGCCAAGGCCATATTCCGCGTTGTCTTCGAACAGAGAGTTAGCCCATGACGGACCTTCTCCAAGGTGGTTGGTGGTGTAAGGAGTTGCCGGTGCGGAAGCTCCCCAGATGGAGGTACAGCCGGTGGCGTTGGCAATCATCATGCGTTCGCCATAAAGCTGGGTAACAAGCTTGACATAAGGAGTTTCTCCACAGCCTGCGCAGGCGCCGGAGAATTCCAGAAGCGGCTTCTCGAACTGGGATCCCTTGAGAGTCATCCGGTTCATCGGATTCTTCTTAGGAGCCAGGCTCATTGCGTAATCCCAGTTTGCCGTTTCATGCATCTGAGATTCGATTGGCTTCATGATCAGAGCTTTTTCCGGTGCGGGACAAACCTGAGCACAGTTTCCGCATCCGGTACAGTCGAGGACTGAAACCTGGATCTTGAAGTCAAGACCTTCGAAGGCCTTTCCGCCCATTGCTTTCTTGGTTGCAAATCCTTCCGGTGCGTTGGCTTTTTCTTCCTCGCTTACCAGGAATGGACGAATGACAGCATGCGGACAAACATAAGCACACTGGTTGCACTGGATACAGGCATCGATCTGCCATTCAGGCACATTGACTGCAATTCCGCGTTTTTCGAAGGCAGCAGTTCCCTGCGGGAAGGTACCATCGGCGATATCGGCAAAAACTGATACCGGGAGGTTGTCGCCTTCCTGAGCATTCATTGGAACTAGAACCTTGGAGATGAACTCCGGAACTTCTGCCTTGGCGGCAGCATCATCCGGCAGGTTCTTCCACTCCGGCTTGATTTCAATCTGAACCAGAGCGTTTACACCCTTGTCAATGGCTTCATTGTTCATGTTGACGATCTTTTCGCCCTTCATGCCATAGCTCTTGACCACAGAGTCTTTCAGATAACGCACGGCATCTTCAACCGGAATAACGTTTGCCAGCTTAAAGAATCCAGACTGCATGATCATGTTGATGCGGGTTCCAAGACCGATTTCTTCAGCAATGGCCTGGGCATCGATGATGTAGAACTTAGCGTTCTTTTCAGCCAGGGTTCTCTTCAGTTTGTTCGGCAGCTTGCTTTCAACTTCTTCTGCTGCCCAGGGAGAGTTCAGCAGGAAGGTTCCTCCGTCCTTGATGCCCTTTAACAGGTCATACTTGTTAACATAGGAAGGATTGTGGCAGGCAATAAAATCAGCCTGCTGGATCAGGTAAGGTGCCCGAATTCTGTTCTTTCCGAATCTGAGGTGGGAAACCGTAATACCGCCAGATTTCTTTGAGTCATAGGAGAAATAACCCTGTGCGTACAGATCGGTATGGTCACCGATGATCTTGATGGCGGATTTATTAGCGCCAACCGTTCCATCGGATCCAAGACCCCAGAATTTGCACTGTACAGTGCCTGCCGGAGTGATATTAACTTCTTCTGCGGTCGGCAGTGAAGTAAAGGTAACATCATCAACGATACCTACGGTAAATCCGTTCTTCACTTCGTTGCGCTTGAGGTTATCGAATACGGAAATGATCTGGCCCGGGGTCACATCCTTGGATCCCAGTCCATAGCGTCCGCCAACAATTTCCGGCCGATTCTCAACATCGTAGAAAGCGGTGCGGACATCCAAATAAAGGGGTTCGCCGTGTGCGCCTGGTTCCTTTGTCCGATCCAGAACTGCGATCTTCTTGGCAGTCTTTGGCACGACATCCAGGAAATGCTTCACTGAGAACGGACGATACAGATGGACATTGACCAGTCCAACTTTTTCACCCTTGGCTACGAGGTAGTCTACAACTTCCTCAGCCGCGTCACAGACAGATCCCATAGCGATAATGACATTTTCTGCGTCTGCTGCCCCATGATAGTTGAACAGACCATAATTTCTACCGGTTACTTTGCTGACTTCATGCATGTAGTTCTCAACAATGGCTGGAACTTCATTGTAGTACCGATTGGAAGCTTCTCTGCCCTGGAAATAGATGTCCGGGTTCTGAGCGGTTCCTCTGGTGACAGGGCGTTCCGGGTTCAGAGACTTGGAACGGAATTCCTGAATCTTGTCCCAGTCAACCATTTTGGCTAATTCTTCATCAGTCCAAACTTCGATCTTCTGAACTTCATGAGAGGTACGGAAACCATCAAAGAAATTCAAAACCGGAAGGCTGGCCTTAATCGCCGTCAGATGAGCTACTGCGGAGAGATCCATGACCTCCTGAACACTGGATTCAGCCAACATGATAAATCCGGAAGCTCTGGCTGCCATGACGTCCTGATGGTCGCCGAAAATCGACAGTGCATGGGCTGCCAGTGCTCTGGCCGCAACATGGAATACACCGGGAAGCAATTCACCGGCAATCTTGTACATGTTGGGAAGCATCAGCAGAAGTCCCTGGGAAGCTGTGTATGTGCTGGTCAGAGAACCTGCCTGCAAAGAACCGTGAACTGCTCCGGCGGCTCCTGCTTCGGACTGCATTTCCACGACTTTTACGACCGTGCCGAATAAGTTCTTTCTTCCTTTGGAGGCCCATTCGTCTACTGACTCAGGCATTGGGGAAGACGGTGTGATCGGATAGATCGCAGCTACTTCTGAAAACGCATATGATACGTGAGCAGCAGCGGTATTTCCATCCATGGTTTTGATTTGTCTCATGTCTGTAATCTCTCCCTTACATGAAATTTTTTTGAAATTCCCTGATTCCGGCGGACAGCTCAATAATAAAACAGCTGGCACGGGATCACTCATTTCAATGATACACGATTATTTTGTTATAAAAAACGTCTCCGTCTTTATAATTATATACTATTGTTAATAAAATGCAACAGATTGGCCTGCCTCAATTAAATCGATTTACATCGACTGAATCATTGGTCCGTGCAGAAAACAGCCCAAAATCTCCCGAACCGGAACATCACGCGCTGATTTAGTTCACAATTCTGTTCAAATTGTCAGAACTCAGAAGAAAAAGAATGCTCCGGAGCAAACCCGCGGAGCATTCTCTGAATGATATAGATATCCGAGTTAATTGATACAGATATACGACATCCCTGGAAGCGATTACCTGAAGAATGTAACAGATCCCGTTTCTTCCCTGTGGGACAGGCTGACAAATCAATGGATGGAATCGAATCAGTGATGATTGGTTTTTCTGGCATGAAGCAGCGCTCTGATTTCATCCAGAATCTGTTCATCCGTCATATTGTTCAGATCCATCTGACCGATGGATTCCAGAATCCGTTCCTTGAACCGGGAGGTAAAACGAACATGTTCTGCAGGAACAATCGTTGTCTTTTCCGGTCGTTCCAGATCTTCCTTGGAACAACAGTCTACAATGGTGCCTTCTTTCGGTATGGCCACCTGATAGCCTTTTTCCCGGAGTCTGGCTGACAAAACCGCCTGCGCATCGTCATCGCCGTGCACAAGGAAAATTTTCTTTGGCGGGTTGACGGTAAAGGCTTCGACAAACTCAATCAGACCTCTTTGATCCGCATGACCGGATAAACCTGTCAACTGTTCAATTCTGGCTTCAACGGCAATTTCCTCTCCAAATATCCGAACTTCTTTCTTTCCGTCCAGAATCAGTCGCCCCAAGGTCTGTTCTGCCTGATACCCGACAAAAACCACCGTACTTTCGGGACGCCAGAGATTATGTTTCAAATGATGGCGAATTCGCCCAGCCTCGGCCATGCCTGAAGCGGAGATGATGACCAGCCCTTCCCGGGTCCGGTTGAGCTTCATGCTGTCTTCCACGCTGTCCGTGAAATGAAGCTGTGGAAAACTCAGCACATTATCGCCATGCTCCATTCGCTCCTGAGCATGCCGGTCAAAATATGCCTTATGCTTTTCAAAAACGGCTGTTGCCTTGCTTGCCAGCGGGGAGTCAACAAACACGCGGGTACGCTTATCCAGCTGACCGTTCTCGGCGAATTCATTCAGAACGTAGAGGATTTCCTGCGTACGCCCCACTGCGAAGGATGGAATAATCACATTTCCGCCATTTCGAATCGTAGAATTGATGATACCCAGCAGCTTCTGATTTTCATTTACCTGTGGTTCATGGAATCGATCTCCATAAGTGGATTCCATGATTAGAACATCCGCTTCGTCAATGTAGCGAGGTTCCCGCATCAGGGGAATGTTGTGGTTGCCGATATCTCCGGAGAAGACGACCTTGATCTCGTCACTGCCTTCTTCCTGAATCCACATCTCTACAAACGACGAACCGAGCATATGACCTGAATCCTGGAAGCGCAGCCGGAAGCCTGGGAAAAGGTCAAGCTGCTCATTGTAATCCAGGGTCTCAAACAGTTTCAGCACGGCTTCGGCGTGCTCGATGGTGTAAATCGGTTCTTCCAGCGGTTTCCGGCCTCTCTTGCGATGGCGGTTTTCTCGTTCAGCATCCTGTTCCTGGATGAAAGCGGAGTCGCGAAGCATGATCCCGCAAAGATCGTACGTCGGCGGGGTAGAAATAATTCGTCCGCGAAAACCTTTTTTATAAAGCATCGGAATTCGACCCGAGTGATCAATATGGGCATGAGACAGAATCAGGTATTCAATCTTCGCCGGATCAAACGGGAATACGTCATTTCCACGGATCTTTGCATCCGCCCCCTGATATAAACCACAATCCAGAAGAACCTGATGTCCGTTCACTTCCAGCAGATGGGACGAACCGGTCACTGAACCGGCTGCACCAGAAAATTTTAATTTCATTCCTACCTCCAGTAATGCATCGTATTTGGTCTTAGCATCGAAATGGGTCTAAGTCTTTTAAATAAATTTTCTCAGTAAGATATTGCCAACTCTGCTTTCATTATAGACGAATGGCCTGCCGGAATCTCGCCGGCAGGCCATCGTTCAATAAAAATTAACCGCATGTTACTGATCTTCAGGTTTCTGCAAATTGCTTCTGACAATGTTCTTTTCGAACAGAGGGGGATTTTCCGAGGGTTCCGGCCGTTTCCCATCCTGGTGACGACTGGCGAGAGTATCTTCGATGACAGCAAGTATTTTTTCTGCCCCACCTTTCACTATCGCCCGGTCCATATTGTCCCGGAATTCCTCCGTCCTGGCCTTCAGCTCCTGCAGTGCCTGAAACAGGCTTTCTGCCGTAAGGTCTTTCTCGCGAAGCAGCAACGAATAGCCAGCTTTCTGAAACGATTCGGCATTGTGGATCTGATCCCCCCGACTCTGGTTCAGATCCAGCGGGATCAGCAGATTCGGCTTTTTCAGCGCCAGAAACTCGAAGATAGAATTGGATCCGGCCCTTGATACAATATAGCCCGCAGCAGCCAGTACATCCTTCATGCGGGATCCAATATAGTCATACTGGGCATAACCCGAAGTCCGCTCCAGCTGTGAATTCACATTTCCTTTTCCCACCAGATGGACCACTTGAAAATCCTGCAGCAGTCGTTCCAGATTTGCCCAAACCAGCTGATTAAGAAGATTTGCGCCCAAAGATCCGCCCATAACCAGCAGCACCGGCTTATCCGGAGTAAAGCCCATGAATTCCCGTCCACTGCCGGCATCGCCCTGGAACAGTTCATCACGAACCGGCGAGCCAACTACGACGCCCTTTTCTCCAAAGGAGTCCCTGGTTTCAGGAAACGTCACAAGCATTTTCGTAGCATAGCGGGCGGCGATCCGATTGGCCAGACCAGGTGTCAGATCGGATTCATGGCCAATGAAGGGGATCTTCAGAGCAGCGGCCGCCATAGCGACTGGAACTGTAACATATCCCCCTTTGCTGAAGATCAGATCCGGTTTTTCCCGTTTCAGAATCCGCAGGGCATCGGTGAGACCTTTCGCTACGCGGAAGATGTCGGTCAGGTTTTTCAGCGATTTGTAGCGGCGCAGTTTGCCCGAAGAAATCGGATGGTAAGGGATTCCTTCCTTCTGGATCAAATCCCGTTCAATCCCGTTATGAGATCCGATGTATAACAGCTCATAGCCCCTGGTCCGAAGTCCCGGCAGGATCGCCAGATTGCCCATTACATGCCCGGCTGTTCCGCCACCGGTGAGTACCACTTTCGTCATAATCTTTGGTTCCTTCCTCTTCTTGTTCTCGAAATGAAAATCATTTGAATAAGTCTGATTTTTAGACAGTTCATCTGCTATCCCCCGTGGATCCGACCGGTCGGAGGCTCAATGGGTGTTATTTCTTAACCGCAAACTCTTCCCGTCATGGGGCGAAGAATTTCTTCCGCCCGCTCGGGATGCCGGTGAGCCAGCATCGTCAGAATTTTTCGTCCTCCCAGATCCATGCCCTGCGTGCCGGCCAGGAAAATGATATCGCCCGGCTCCACTACGCTTAAAGCATACTGCAGGGCCTCATCCATAGCAGCCCGAAAGGTCACTTTCAACGGAGTCTTTTCAATCTCCTCAAAAAATACCGCCTTTTCCGCCGGCAGGACCCGATCTTTATCAGTCACTTCCCCCAGAGTTTCCGTCACGATGATTTCATCCAGATTCAGCAGCGGCAGCCATCGAGCCAGCGTCTGAACATTTTCCCGGTTCACCGTAACACCGCGGTTGCCCCGAATGGCGTAGACCATGCGCAGTTTCCGGTAATGCAGGCTGGAGAGGCTTTTCAGCGAAGTCTCAATATTGTTCATATTGGCAAAGTGATCATCGATGATCTTGAACTGATCATCATAAATCAGTTCAAACCGGCGTTCCAGTCCCTTGAAATTCTTCAGACCCATTTGAATGGCGGCACGGTCGATTCCCTGACACAGCGCCATGGCACAGCAGGCTACCGCGTTGGCGACCGTGTGCTGACCTGGTGTAGAAAGTTCTATTGGTATCTTTTGGGGTTCAATCGTGACCTGATGAGATCCCCGCAGTACAATCGCCCTGGAAATAACCAGCGTAAAGCGGGGTGAATCACCCGATAAATCGACTGCCTCCGGATAGATATCGCCAACCCCCGGAGTCAGAGAATAGGTCACTTCCTGTCCGCTGCTCTTCCCCTCCAGACGGGCAATCGCCGGATCCGACAGATTAATGATTGTTGCTGTTTCGGCCCGGGCCCCGGTAATCAGAGAAGCCTTGGCCTCCCAGTAAGCTTCAAGCGATCCATGCTGGTCTATATGTTCCCTGGAAAAGTTGTTGAATGAGACGACATCAAAGTGCACATCCGCGCAGCGGAACTGTTCCAGGGCAGAGGAGGATACTTCCATGGTCACTGTGTTGACTCCCTCCTCTTTCATCCGGGCAAAATAACCCTGAAGTTCAAAGCTTTCCGGAGTTGTCATCGCGGCCGGAATCACCTCTCTGCCGATCCGGATCTTTACCGTACCAATGAGTCCGGAAGTGATGCCGGCCGCCCGAATAATCTCATCGAGCATAAAGGAAATGGTGGTTTTACCATTCGTAGCCGTGATGCCGTAAACAAAGAGATCTCGCGTGGGATGCCCGTAATAGGCCGCCGACAGGCTGCTCCAGGCCTGTCGCGAATTAACCACCCGATACTGTGCGATGGGAACGGATGGGTCAATCCGTTCAACTATAGCCGCTTCCCCACCGCGTGCTTTGACATCACTCAGAAATCGATGGCCGTCCACGTGTGTACCGGGGATAGCTATATACAGGGCTTTGGCATGGATCTGGCGGGAATCGTTGGTGATCCGTTCAATATCAAGGTTATCCAGAGGCCGAAACTCCTCCAGCACTTCAGTTTCATTCAACAAATTGACCAAACGCATGCAATCGTGTCCTTTCAAAATTAAATCAACCCTATTATAACGCATGATATACTCAGATTGGTGATGCAAAATGGAATTAAACCAACTCAATGAAAAACTTGCCCGATTGAACGGAATGATGGTATGCCCGATCTGCCACAATCCGCTGGAAATGATCTCCCATGAGGTTCGCTGCACCTCGAATCATAGTTTCAATGTCTCCAAATCAGGATCGATCAATTTTATCCCCGTGAAAATCCACGCCCGCGATCGAGCCTGTTACGCCAATGAACTCGCGCTCCATCAATTGCCGCCCTTTCGGGAATTGTTGGAAAGTGTGACAAACTACGGAACCCTTTTGCCTGACCGGTTCCTCTCTGTCTCCGTTTCTGGGAAGCAGCGGAATTGGCTTTGAAGCAGCCCAACCTTCGGTCGACCTACAGCTGAAAGAAAATCCGGACCGGCTGATTTTTACTGCTCTGGCTGATCGACTGCCTCTTCCGACTGGTTCCATGGACCGGGTCATCCGGCTGGATGATCAGTCCGGAATCGAAGAAAGTCTTCGAATTCTGGCCAGTGGGCATCGGATGTTCCGGATTATCCCGGGACCGGGTCATCTTCTGGAACTGCGCCGTCATCTGTTTACCGGCCGTCGGCTTGGTCTAAGAGAATAACCGGCATTAATTCGGGAACTGTACCAACTGCAGGAAGAAGGCGGCATGGTGAGGGCACAGCGCTTTCGGAAAAGCTTTCAGCCCACGGTCCCACAAAAAGAAATCCTGCTCCGGCAATGGATCTCCCCAAATGACCTACGCATCGCGCAGATCGCTGCAGTCATCGACGCCGTAACATTTGACTTCATGATCTACTCCCTGCAGAAACATCAGTAGGCGAACTCTCTGCTTCATTTGAATGACCTGGCAAAAAATATTTTCATCTTCAAGCCTCATGAAACGATAAGACAGGCTGCAGCACACTGCAGCCTGTCTTTTTTCTGAACCCGAACTAATTTCGCATGGCGGAGACCAGTTGTATGGTTCCCTCATACGTTTGCTTGTCACTGTCGCGGTAGATCGTGAATTTAACCCGGTCGCCCGGTTTGTAGCGGGACTTGATGGTGTTCAGCTGGACCGTGGATGTCACTTTTTCTCCGCCGAAGCTGATCAGAATGTCTCCCGGCAATATGCCGGCAGCCTCAGCCGGTGATCCTGCCATGACTTCCATCACCATGATGCCCTGCGGAACGCCGTACTGGATTCTCAAATCCTCTGGTATATCCTGGACGGCCACTCCGATGCTGACCGGTTCATTGGTCTGATTCTTCGTTTCTGAACTCGTTCCGATTTTTTCCATGAGCACATTAATGGGGATGGAGAAGGCAATTCCTTCAATCCCGGTTTGGGCGATCTTTGCGGAATTAATCCCAATGACCTCCCCCTTCATGTTGAAAAGAGGACCGCCCGAATTTCCACCATTGATGGCAGCATCGATCTGAATGTATTCAAATACCCCTCCACTCACCTGTACCTTTCGGTTTTTGGCAGAAATAATGCCATGAGTGACGGTTCCGGCAAATTCGGCACTCATCGGATTTCCGATGGCAATGACGCCCTCGCCCACTCGAATGTTGTCAGAATTGCCGATGGTGACGACCCCAGGCACGCGAATGCCGCTGACTTTGACAATGGCCAGGTCGTTTCGGGCATCCCGCCACAAAACTTCGCCCGGGACTTCCTGACTGTTGTGCAGGATGATTGTGACATTTTTCGCGCCTTCCACAACGTGATTGTTGGTCGCAATAATGCCGTTGGCGTCGATGAAAAATCCTGTGCCGACCCCTTCCTGATAGCCGGAACCGAACAAACCGCCGTCCGTAATTTTTCTAACAGCCACTGTAACCACAGCGGGTGCGTTGGCTTCCACCAGATCAGGAATCGAAAGTGACCGGTCAATGTTGATTTCACTTTCTTTGGTCTGGGCCTGTGTGCCAGGCACCGTATTTCCCTGAGCCACATTACCGGGAGCTGTCACAACAGACTGAGTTGTCTGAATCTGCGGCATGGTCTGAATATTCAGCGTACTGGTTTGCTGGACGGGACCTTGTGTCACCGCGCAGCCTGACAGAACTGACAATGCAAGCGCTGTACCCAGAGTTATTTCCATTATTTTAGATTTCATACTGATCATCTTCTCCTAACATTAGAACTATGGATGTCTCGCCTGCCCGGAGGCCTGTGCGGGGATCATCCTTATACCCATCTTACGCTGAAAATGTTACAAGAAAATTGAACTATTTTGAAATTATCGATGAGACTGTTTATATTTGAGAAAAAGCAGGCGGGAAGCTCACCTTCCCGCCTGACAAAAAATCATTGTCTGTCCGGATTCATCCGCTCGGACGGTATTTCCGAAACGGGATTAGAAATCCTGGGCATAATCTGACGAATCAGGCCCTCACTGGTTTTTTCCAGCACATCGGTCAGAATCCCGAAGTTAATGACAGCTTCGAGAAGATGCTCATTGTCAACATTGAGCTGGGGATGTCCCAGCCGTTCGGCCGTCTGGCGGATCAGTGACCGCTCAGACTGAGGTTCCGGCAAGCCATCCTTGAGGGCGGCCAGGATTTCCTCCGGGGCGATATCCGCCAGCTGCCGGTCCGTGTCATCGGGCAGAGTCCTGCGGTACTGGTCGAATTCGGCAGGGCTGATGTTCTGCGGCCAGTACACCGGCATATCTCCGGATCTTGTCGTGACCGGTCGAATGGTATTGAGGATCAGCTCAACCTGCTTTTCCATTTTAGGAGTAACCCGGCTCAAGTCATACAGAGCACGGGCTCGTTTGGCCAGCAATGATCGCGGAATAGGCCCCTCGGTGTCTATCATCAGTTTTAGTTCAGCCGCAATTGTCGATGCGTTGTTCACATTCAGGAAGTCATCCATCATCAGTTTGCGCTGTTTCAGATCATGAGGAACATAGGGGGTCTGACGGGTGACAGGAGCCAGATTCTTCGGTTCAGGCGAAACATGAGACTCCTGCGGCTCTGCTGCCAGAAGATCCTGAGCAGTTTTTACAAGGTCATCAATTACTTTCACTTCGTTATCCAGCCAGTCCATGGCATAAACCCGCCGGATCTGCCAGCCCAGTCCCTTTAATACAGAATTTTGCAGAATTTCCCGATCATAGGCCGCATCGGCTTCCCGGAAGGATTCTCCGCCGCACATAATACCCAGCAGGAACCGGCCGGAATCCCGGGGATCCACCAGGCCAAGATCGACTTTAAACCGGGAGGTTCCGATGGAAGTTTCCACTTTCCACCCGCGCTCCCGCAGCCGTTCGGCGATCTGATCGTTCAGATTTTCGATTTCGCTTTGATGCTTCAGATCCGACAGGCTGAGCATTCGACTGCCCTTCTGGGCAAATTCCAGAAATGCTTTCAGTTCACGGACACCACGGGCGGTGGTATCTGAAACCTGGAAACCAGAGGGATCAATATTCGTAAATATAATCATTTCCTGCCGGGAGCGCGATACCGCGACATTGAGGCGGCGCCAGCCACCCTCCTGATTCAGCGGGCCGAAATTCATCGTCAGGCGACCGTCCTCATCCGGTCCGTAACCGACAGAAAACAAAATGACATCTCGTTCATCTCCCTGAACATTTTCCAGATTCTTGATGAAGAGGGGCTCGGGGAGGTTCTGTAGAGCCTGTTCCAGGGATTCATCCGCCCGCATCCGATCGTTCAGTGTTTTTTCAATCAGATTCTGCTGAACGACAGAGAACGTGACAATTCCGATGGAACGCCGGGCTTGAGATGGATCATTGACGCGTCGGATCACTTCATCCACAATTTCCACTGCTTCCTTGCGATTGACTCTCTCCCCTCCCCGCTCATAGATGCCGTCATTGGTTCTCAGACTGACCTTGGAGACCATGTCATCCGGTGAAGGATAAGTATAGAGGCGGCCGTCGTAAAAATTCCGGTTTGAGAAGGCAATCAGGCTCTCATGGCGTGACCGGTAATGCCACAGCAGGTAGCTTTCCGGCATGGAAAGGGCCAGGGCGTCTTCCAGGATGTTATCCAGATCCTGGAATTCTTCCGGTTCAGCAGAACCGTTGGACTGAGTCAGGAAAAAGCTGGTAGGGGGCAGCTGCTTCGGGTCACCCACAATGATAGCCGCCTTGGCGCGGCCCAAAGCGCCGATGGCCTCCGGGGTTGGGATCTGAGACGCCTCATCGAATACCACCAGGTCAAACAGATCCGCCTGAGGTTTGAGGTATTGCGCAACGCTCATCGGGCTCATCAGCATGCAGGGAGCAATGCGGCGAAGCAGCGTATCGGTTTCAGCGAACAGATTGCGTATGGAAAGATTGCGCGCTCCGGACCGCAGTGCCCGCTGAAGCACGGCTATTTCCTTGCTGGCAACGGATTCCAGCACCAGATTGGGAACCTGCCCGGCCAGATGGAAATAGAGTTCTTTACGCTCGAGCCGTTCCAGTTCCGCCATCTGGTTCTGCAGCAGGGCTGCCTGTTCATCCAGACCGTATCCGGTGGTGTTTAATAAGACAGGTTCATTTTTCAACCGTTGGGTCAGCAGAGTGGTCACCATGGATTTCCGGTACATCGAAATCAGTTCCGACTCACTGACTCGTCCCTGGTCATAGCTGGCAGCAAACGGCTGCAGGCCTGCTTCATCCGCCTGCTTTTTCGCCTGCCGGTACATCAGCCAGTCTCTCAGCCCATCCAGGGCAGGCAGCAGTTCGGTCAGTTTGCGCGAGAGGCGTTCGAAGTAATTTCCCTGGTAGCTTGCCAGTTCAGATTCCTCGAAAGCTGTCAGTTCAAGGAAAGACCGGATGGTCTGGCGGTTCTGATCGAGGGCCAGTTCATAGCGCTGAAGTTTTTCTTTCATACCAGGCTGCTGCGCGGCATTAAGCAGCGCGCTGCGCTGAATGGAGGTGTCTTTAGTGGTCAGACATCGCTCCAGTTTGGGAATGATTTCGCCCAGGGAGGCGGCAGACAGGTCCCCTTTCACCCGGGTTTCCAACTGTCCCTGATCCTGTCGGACCTGGTCGCGCAGTGCCTGGTATTCTTTTAACTGAGACAGTACCGGGAGAATCTCTCCGGGGGCAATTTGTCCCTGGTTTGCATAAAGTGTCATTTCCTTTTCCACCGGATTCTTGCGGAACAGCTTGCCCAGAATCGTCTTTTGTTCGTACTGGGTGTAATCCCGTTCCAGCCGGTTGGGATCCGCATTGAGGAAGGACTCGCTAAATTTCTGCATCAGGCGCTGCGTGGAATCCGTCAGCCGGCTTTGCTTATCCCTCAGTTGAATCAGGGCGTCCCTCAGTTCGGAAGGGTCTGATTCCATTAAATGAGGATTCTGGTCATTCAGATCCACCAGAGCCTGCAAAGCCGGCAGCAGCTGTTCTGCCTGAAGCATGTCAGTCGGTGCCAGGTCGGCATTCGCCAGGATCAGTTCGCCCAGAGTCATCTGCAGGTCCGTCAGCTCGATGGTGCCGGCCTGGCGAATGGTTTCCTTCAAAAGCGGCGTATAGTCAATCGCACCAATTCCGCGTAGCGGGTGTCCATAGGGGCCTCCGGCATGGACGCCGAATCGGGCCAGACTGGTCAAAGCGGTTTCATGGTCCTTCCGGCTTCCCGGCGGAACGATTCCCTGCAAGTCCACGGTCTTGGAAAAATCCCTCAATTTGGAATGGTCACAGATAAGATCGTAGATGGAATAGCCGGATTCATCCTTGCGATACATTTTTTTTACGATTTCATTCAGGTCATTTTTGCGATTGCGGACTTTCGTTTTTTCCGCTTCAAACGAGCCGTTCTTAGGAATCCGCTGAATTTTCATTGACTGCTCCAGCTGATCCAGCACAGCTTTTTTCCGGGCTTTATTGGAATGCAGCTCCAGACAGAATGAACCGATTCCAATCTGATTCAGTCGCTTTTCAACGACCTCCAGCGCCGCCATTTTCTGCGCAACGAACAGAACCCGCTGATCCTGCATCAGTGCATTGGCAATAATGTTGGTTATCGTCTGACTTTTGCCGGTACCCGGAGGGCCATGCAGAACGAAGGTTTTTCCGGCCTTGGCGGCCAGTACGGCCAGAGACTGGCTGGAATCAGAGCTGACCGGATATATCACGGTTTCACTGCCTCGTTCCTCTTCGATAAAGTCCTCGGTTCGTTGGATGGGTTCAAAGGGGAATTCCAGTTTCCCGGAAAGCAGTGAGCTGACCATGCTGCTCTTTTTGAATTCCTCCATGTTTTGCGTCAGATCACTCCACATGATGAATTTCGAGAAGGAGAAGAGACCCAGGACGGCGCTTTCTTTCACATCCCACTTCTTTTCTCTCATGATGGCACTTCTGACTTTGCTGAAGACCTTCAGAACATCAATGGCATCGCCCTTCATGGGCAGAGGATCCAGTCCCTGAAGCAGAATGCCGAAGTCATTTTTGAGCATTTCAGTCAGTGTGACATTGAAGTGCCCTTCTTCTTCCCGTGGTCTCAAAAGGAGTCCGGATAAATGTCCTTTCGTCTCGCAGTCGACGGGCAGCAGAATCAGTGGTGCTTTCCGAAGCGTGTCCGGATCCTGCCTGGAGTACCAGCAGAGTTCGCCCAGTCCGACATACAGCGAACTGGCGCCGGTTTCTTCCAGACTGGCCCTGGCACCTTTGGTGAGCTTCACTCCCCGTTCATCCAGTGTCTCATCATCCAGCATGGTACGGATTCGGCCGGTTCGGTATTCTTCGAAAGCCAGTTTCTTCCAATGAGTCTCAACGGCGAGCGCGGCATCCTGGGCGGGCAGCGGCGAAGTCTGTTCGCCGGCGGAAGCCAGGTTCCAGTCCTGGGGATAGTGCATGATGTTGAAGTCCTTCTCGGACATTAAGTCCAGCGAAAACTGCTCCAGGTCAGGCACGAGGAGTCGGAGTCCGCGATCCTCTTTAAAATTGATCAGCTGATTCCGCAGGGATAAATCCAGCAGTTTACGCTCCCAGACTTTCTGTCGCGGCAGCTTCGCGCTGGACACTCCCGTATCAGGTCCTGGCATGCTTAGCTCCTCTGGCAGGATGACCGCCGTCGAATCCGCCTGAGGTCTCGGGGCCAGAACGTATTTGCCCGCTTCCAGAATACGAACGGGAAGCGGATGAATTCCAACCAACCTGGATCGCTTCAGATCCAGGGATAAAACGAATCGGTCGGTTTCCTCCAGACGAACCTGAGCGGCCGAAAGCGCCTGATTGAAATCCCCTCCCGTCTCTGTAGCTGCCACAGGGTCCAGTACTGCAATCTGGTTCATGCCCCGGGCGATGCGTTTGGTAAGCGATGACAAGTCATAATTGACCGATTCAGGAAAAACAGATGGTTCCAGCCAAACCCCGATCAGGCAGGAGTCCTCCTGCAGGATGATCAGCGGGTTCAGTCCGGCTGCCTCCAGAACAGACGCAAACAAGAGTGTCAGATCCATTCCGTCGGCATAACCTTTTTCTGTGATCTCATCGACGAGGCGAATGCGCTTCCCGGCGCGAATAAAATCAGGACCAGGTGCGATGTAGCGTATGCCCATCTCTCGAATCGCAGTAAACAAAGCAGACAGCTGCTTTAGCACCACGTTGGGATCCATGGTGTTGTAGCCGGACAGTGTTCCATCTCCGGTCATCGCTTTCAGGTGGTCTCCCATCCGGGTAAGCAGGTTTTTGATCAGCGGATGATTCGGCATGGAATATGCTGCCAGGATTTCCGGCAGAGTTTCAAAGCCTGACCAGTCCTCATAGGGATGAAGGGTCAGGGAATAAACTTCCTGATGTTCCAGCCCGGAAGCATTCAGCTGAAGGGTCATTTCCACCTTGACCGGCTCCGTCAGATCCAGGATATGCTGAGCTCCCAGCTCCTGTTTAAAATCTCCCAGATCGACACTTTTTCGGGCAGGCAGCCGTGGAATCGGTATGGTCACCGGTTCCATAATTGCTGGCAAAAAAGCAACACGAAGTTCCGCATTCGCAATTTCTTCTTCTCCATGATTCTCAATGTGAAGACGCCGAATGATTCTGGCTGAATTGACATACATGGCATAATTGACATGCTGTAAATAGTCCAGACTGAACCGAACACTCTCATTCATATTTTGTAACCTCAGTTTTCATTATTAGATTTATTATACATCAAGCTGTACCATCAGAAACATGACCGCTAAACCAAGCCCCCTCCCCTTCTGGAAACTCGCTCCATTCCAATGAGTTCCTGCTGCCAGAGATCAGGAAAAGCATTCATTTCTTCTGTATTATTTATAATGCTCCCAGGAATTGAGACACGACAAACCGGTTCCATCCGAATAGAATGGAGAGTATGAGTAAGAAGAAAAAAATCTATAGCCCTGATTTTAAAGCAAAGGTCGTGCTGGAGCTCTTAAGCGGACAGCACTCGCTCAATGAACTAGCCCAGATCCATCAAATCGCGCCTGCCACGTTGAGTAACTGGCACCGCCAGTTCCAGGAACGGGCAGCCCAGATCTTTCAGAGCGGACCGTCCGAGCAGGAAGAGGCGCTCGCCCAAAAAGAGGAAGAGATCGCGGTCCTGCAGCAAAAAGTCGGTCAGCTCAGCATCGAGTGTGACTGGCTAAAAAAAAAATCTGACGAAGTCTTTGGACCACAAGGAGCGCACCGAACTCGTAACCCCAGGAAATGAGGCCCTGACCATCAAGCGTCAGTGCGAATTGCTTGACGTTAACAGGACCAGCGTCTACCGTACAAAGGAGGACCGGATAGACCACGGGGAATCAGAAGAGAATCTTACCCTCATGACGATCATCGACAAGATCCATCTGGAGCACCCGGCCTGGGGTTACCGCAAGATAGCCCACTATCTGCGCAATTCCGGCCACGACATCAACCGTAAGCGGGTTCGGCGCCTGATGCGCCTGATGGACATCCAGGCCCTGTATCCTGGCCCGAACCTCTCCCGACGTTACCACGCGCAGTACGTCCGGCCCTACCTTTTGAGGAACCTGGTTATCGAGCGAATCGACCAGGTATGGGGGATCGACATCACCTATGTTCCCCTCAAGAAAGGCTTCTTGTACCTGTTCGTCATCATCGACTGGTTCAGCCGCAGGATCGTCGACTATGAGATCAGCTATAGCCTCGAGAAGGAGTTTGTCCTGCGCTGCCTTAGGCGTGCCTTGTGCGAGAGAAAGCCTGAGATCATGAACTCGGATCAGGGGAGCCACTTCACCTGTCCCGCCTACCTTAAGCTCCTGGACTCCTGCGATGTTAAGGTCTCCATGGACGGCAAAGGACAGGCACTGGATAATGTACGGACCGAGCGGTTCTTCCGCAGTCTGAAATACGACGACCTCTACATCAAGGAGTACGAGACACCAAAGGACATGATCACAGGGATCAGAAAGTACATCCACACCTACAACACCATTCGTCCGCATGCATCCCTGGGGGGCCTTACCCCCTATGCTTTCTGCCAGAACCAATCAACCCATCACGCAGCCTGAACAAGGTGTTCGGATGAAATCAAAATCCGTGTCTTGACAATAGGGGGCACTTTAATTCTTGCAGAGTGAAATTAAATTGATCGGAACCATAGTCTGAGTATTGCTCCGCAGGTCTTGGGAGAATAATGTGAATCCTTTACTTTTGATCCGGACAAAAAAAGATCATCCAACAAGAGCATAAACAAGAGTATAAACAGGAGCTTATTCCAGGGATTACACCAGAGTTTATTTAGAAAAGGCCCTAACCGGGGCATTAAACCTGAGGCTATAGCTTGAGCACTTAACTGAAGGACTTAAGGTTATAGCTTGAACATAAAAAACAGACAGCTGTTACGCTGTCTGTTTTTTTAGTAAACCGGTGTTAATACTTCAGTCGGTTCGATTTTTCTCTGATTTGATTCATAGCGCTGATCATTGATGGTCAGCTGGACGCCCTTTGCCTGATAGTACTGACATAAGGTGTTTACCAGGCTTTGAATCCTTGCGTTCTCAAGTTCCGGGGAATCATTTTGCTGAGTGATGAAGGAATCATTCAGGTCAACCTGTACGATATCCTGGTTCAGATAGAGAAATTGTATCTTTGTTTTATCTTCTAAGACCGGAATGAGTCCCTTCGCTTTCGCTTGTTCAAGATAGGCCAGCGTCATCAGGTCTTTGGTGGCATCATTGGTCATATAATCCACTTTCGTGGAAACCAGTTCATAGCCCCCGCCGGTTTTCGGAAAATAAAGCGGGAAGTAGTAGGTGTCCCGGACATTTTCCTTCAGTCCGTCAAAACTCACAATATTGGTCAAAGTGCCGTCGGGATTAATAAAGTCATTGGAGACCAGGCCGATTCCAACCGCATACGTAAACAGAACCGTTTCCGTCTGATTGCTGACTCTGACATCCATGACAGTCATCATTTCTCCGTTGATCTCCCGGGGTTCGTCCACCGCGACGATCTCAAAAGAGAGGCCTGTGGAGACCCACTGATTCCCCTCCTGAATCGGAGCCATCAGGATTGTTCGTTCTTCATAGTCTCTCCACCCGATGACATTTCCCCGAAATGGAACCTCCAGGGTATAGTACAGGTCATTAATTTTTTCCTGTGTAATTCGAATGACATTCAGGCGTGAACCTGAGTCGGATGACTGCTTGATCTGAGCAGTCGCCTTGCCGGGTTCTTCATGCAGATATTGAAGAATGGTGGAAGAAGAGCCCATGCCATCGCTGCGGTAATTGATCAGGCGATTGGGGATCAGAGGATAATAATCAAACAGATTGTACCTGGACACCTTTGGAAGCACCTGATCTTCAAGAATCTGATCTTTTTCATCAGGTTCAGGCTTCTTGGAGGAATCCTTGCCTCCGGATAACTGTCCTCCGGATCCACCGGATGTTCCTTTGCTTGCATTATTCGAACGGGTTGAAGAACCCTGATCTCTGGTAGAGTCTGGGACCAGATTTGTTACGTTATTATCAGAAGCCGAAATCATCTGATCCGCCTTCGTTGTTTCATTGCCTTTTAGTTGACTCTCTGGAATGCTCTGAACTACCGATGATGATCCTGTCGATTGAAGCTTGCTCTCACTGGACGTTGAACTGCTTTCAAGTTTCTCCGGGGTCATTTCATTCACACGGATCACTGGTCTGGCAGAAGAACATCCCGTGATGATAAAAATCACGAAGATCAGACTGAGAAACTTTTTCATATACCCTCTTTCGTACCCATTTATCTATCTCTATGGTATCTTTAAAAAGTTTAATTGCTTACAGTCCATTATAAACTGCCAACTTCAAAATACTTTACATTTAAGTTACAGACATGTGAAAAGCAGCAAAATGAAGAAGGACGATGAATCTCTGCAATTTACTCCTCGCCTTGATATCGCCATCTTCAGATTTTAATTGTTTCGTATTTTTTGATATGTATATTTATACAATTTTTACTATTATTCCGCATAGCTTTGCGGTATAATAAGAACTGTAATACAAGTTACAGTATAATCTTCCCCAAGATTAATAACTTACCTGGAGTGCCGATTCAACCGAACCAGCACTTTTTTTTCTTTTTGAATGCCTGAACCGGCTCCCTGAACAGGGAGCCGGTTGTTATTAACCCTTCTATTTCAGGGGCAGAACCGGGGATAATCCTTTGGTTGTTTTAAAATCGATGGCGTGCTGGAAGTTCTTCAATGCTTCATACGGAACGACGCCTTCGAAATTCAGTTGTTCAAAGGCCGGACGCGGGAAAATCACAGACAGAAGCGTCATGTCTTCCTGATGGCCGGTTGATGGATTCAGCAGCGCTTCTTCCGCATTCACCACGATCTCCTGAACTGGCAGGAGCGCAAACAGATCCCGGGCAACCCGGAAAGAGGTGGAGGTCACATAATCCCGGACAAGAGCATTGCGCATGGTCTTGCTCATTGGCTTTACAGATTCCTTGCCTGACTTGAGGATCTTCACCACTTCCGTCGGCACAACTTTCTCGCTGTGTACATTGAACGTAACTCCCAGGACATCATCCTGAATGATTCCGACTTCAAAGTCTGAGCCAAACTCCATCAGGTCCTCAAAGGGTTCCATCTCCTGAACAACGGTCAGGTAGGCCTCGTCATCCCCCTCCAGCACCTGCTGGGCCAGCATTTTCAAATTTATGCTTTCCTGGGTCTGTCCGTCCTGATTCTTCAGAACATCGTTCCAGTCAATCGCTTCGTCAACCTCTTTATGTACATTTCTGATCCGTTCCAGATAATTATCAAAGAGATCTTCCTGAACCTGATTTTTATCTGCCTGGCCCAGCTGAGGATCCTGGAGCTTTTCTTCCAGCTCTGCTTTTTTCTGATTTTCATCTGAACCAAAGAACCGTTTAATCGCCGTGAACAGATTTACCTGCTTGTTGTAATACATCCCGCTCCCGGGGATCCCTACCGTCCCCTTGGCCTGACCCTTGCTGTTGACAGAAAACCGCATGCCGGTCTTGCCAAAGCTGATGCTAGGTCCTGCCTTTGAGAAATTCACTCGGATCCCCTTTCCCAGACTGATGCTTTTGCGATAATTAAATCCCATATGATACTCCTTTCGCTATGCCGTTTATCATTCTCGGCTCCCAAAGGGATCCGTCTTTTCTGATCGCTTGCCGAGAATCCGTTTCGTTCGGATTCCGGCGGTGACTCCTGGCTCATTCAGCGGTAAATCTGATCTGTTGTCTCAACAGGAAGAGCCTCCGCATTTCCATTGCCCCTTATCTCCTGGCCAGGAAGCCGCTCCCTAAAAGACGGTGATGTCATTGGAGGACTGGGGCAAGGATTTTAAGGTGATGAATTTGTGCCGAGATGCTCCACGAGATTCATCAGAAGATTGGCCATATCTTCCATTCGCTCCGACCCTGGAGCTGAAAGCGGATCCGGGGACTGTGGCTCACTGGAGATCAGAATGGAAGGCAGTCCGGAATCTTTCAGCGGATGCTCTGGCTGCTTTTCTTGTGAACTGACCTGATAGCCTCCGGAAATCAAACTGTCACGAACCAGGTTGGCTAGATCCCACACCTGCGATGAGGCCTCAATATTGATGTTGGTGCTGCCAATCCCATCCAGATGAATGAGAAGAATCTCTCGATCAAGATCTTCGGATTTCAACTGATCAAGGTAGGCTTTAGGCCCCTGTCCATCGTAACTGGACCCCAGCAGTACCATTCGAATCTCCCAGTCGGTTTCCAGCGTCTGAATCAGCTCTGCGGTTTTCAGAAGAACTGCTGCCGACGCTGCCTCAGCCGCTCCCGGATTATCCTGTGAATCAAGTCTTGCGCTGACTAGCAGGAGCGGACTGGTTGGGGTGGCGTCTGGCGTAGCGTTAATTTCCAGATTTCGGCTGATCCCGCGAATGACATATGCTGAATTGGTCAGCCGAATCTCTACCGTCTCTTTCTCACGCAGCCTGCGATCCCACTCCTTTCCCTGAATCTGTGAAATCCCGAGCACCGGAATCGATGCTGGGCGATTCAAAACAATTCGAGGAGGCAATAGACTTTTTTCGGAATACACCAGCACCGCTTTCGCTCCCTGAGCTTCATAGAGCGGGATTGACTGGTTCAAATCAAAGTAATTGGCTTTGATCAGTGCCACCGCCCCTTCCAGATTCCCCGCTTCAATTTCACCGGGCGTTCCTTTGTTGATCCGGCGGAGTTGATATGTTCCTTCGGCATTCGCCATAGGGGATCCGGAAGCCAGGTAGGACTCGCGGGCCAGCCCTTCTGGATCGATGAGTCCGATCGACGCGCTTTTCTTCCAGGCACCGGGAAATTCCAGCAGTCGCATCGAAAGACCGGATCCACTCAGGGCGTTGCGGACATAGTCGGCTGCTTCTTCCTCACCGGTACTTCCAGCCAGCCGGGCATCATCACGGGCTGCCAGGACGGAGAGATGTCCGTTCATTCTGGCCAGGTCAATGGCTGAAATATAATCATTTCGTTCCAATCGAACCAGCTCCTCCGGAATGGTTCGGACTGGGTCGCTTCCTTTAATCAGACGATATACCGGCGCGCAGCCTGTGGTCAGCACCAGGCACAAGAGGATCGCAACAGCTCTGCCTCCCGATTTCATAACTGTTCCTCCATGAACCGCCGAAACCGCTGCAGCCCTCCGCTTTTTTCATTGATCCGGAACCGGCCTCGACTGGTTCTGAGCGTAATATGGCGGGCATGCTTGACGCCTGTACCGCTGGTGTGCACCTGCTGAATCTCATTCCAGGCAAAAACTTTTTCCTTGCCCCACATGTTGCGAATGTTCAGTCCGGATTGATCATAGGTAATGGAAAAATTTTTCAGCTTGAGCCAGTACCATCCATCAACGGCCAGAAAGAATGCCATCGCCAGTCCAAGCCTTCCAAACGCGGCCGAATCCCTGGTGGCATGGGAAATGAATTCCAAAACAAAAATGGATTCCAGGATGCTCATAGCCCCGTGAACAAGGCGGGCATCCTGTCTGGGATACAGCACTTTCCCCTCGGTCGGTTCAAGTTCAGCCCCCCTGATTAAACGATATTTCACGGCGATGTATATGAGCAGCAGAATAGGAAATACGATTCGATACATATCCCTGCGGTTCCTTTCAATCTCTTTCTAAGAACCATTATAACCCATTCGTGCCTGGGGCGCTAAAAACTTACCAGCAAGCCCTTTGCCGGAAATTGAAAAGCACAGCAGGAAGCACCTTCTTGCATCCTGCTGTGTTTTTCAATTCGGACGATCCGCCGTCGGATCTTCCGGTCCGATGGAAGCGGACTGTGCTGGGGGCAGCTGCAGTCTGGCTTCGAAGACGTCTCCTTCAATCGCCAGTTCCAGTTGACCCGCCATGGCCCGAGCCAGATTCGTCGCAATGTAGAGCCCCAGTCCCGAACCCTCGGTATGACGGGACTGATCCCCCCGAACAAACTGCTCCATCAGCTCCTCGGGAGACTGATCCAGTTTATTGCGGGATATATTAATCACTGTCATGATACAGCTGTCCTGGGTCCGGGTCAGCCGGACATAGACTCTGGTATCGCGCACACTGTATTTCAGCGCATTCACCAGCAAATTCTGAATCACTCGGGACAACTGCGTTCCGTCCGCCCGGACAGGTACGACGGTGTCACCCCAGCTGCAGACCAGTTCCATCCCCTTTTCCATAAAATCAGCATGAAGGGGTGCGTAGGTCTGCATCAGTACCTCTGTTAAGTCAACGGTTTCGATCGTCAGCTGAAGATTCCCCGAAGCCGTCCGGGTGGCGGTAAAAAGATCATCCACCATCACCTTCATTCTCCGTGCGCTTTTCTCGACCACCTGTAGGTAATCCCTTCCAACCTCACCGAGTTCCTCCTGCCCCAGGAGCTGAGAAAAATTCAGAATGGAGGTCAAAGGGGTTCGAATATCATGGCTAACATTTGTTATCAGCTCGGTGCGCAGTCGTTCTGCCTTCAGTCGGTTTGCTACCTCCTGCTCCACCAGATCCTTGGTTTTGACTGCCTCCAGCATAGCCTTTCGAGTCGCACTTCGAGGTGAGCGGTCCGTCAGCGGGTTGCCGGCCAGGGTCTGTCGCATAATCCAGTTTTCACGCCTCCCTGATATAAAAGCGGTGGTCAGTCCATAGCTCATGGTCGCAATCAGCAGGTAGAAAAAGGAACTCGCGATGGTATGCGTTGCTGATTGAATCAGGATTACTCCAAACAGCCAAATCCCGTAAGCTGGGATTGCCGTACCGGGTATCAGCATGAGCAATGAGCGATGACTCAGATCCCGGGCATACTTGGAGATGGGGAGAAGCCATGCGCCCAGTAGCACCACCATAAGCAGCATGGCCAGCGTGCCGCGGATCACTTCCATTGCAATCAAAAAGAATAGAAATTCAGCTGCAAACCAGATTAGAAATTCTTCCACATATAATTCCTGAAACAGGTCAAGATAGCGCGCAAGCCATTCTCTGGCTTTCGAGCCAATCTGTTCTGCCGTCTGGCGCAGTCCCGTTAATGATTTCCCCTGCGCCGGTTGTTCCCGCTTAAAGCTGTCCTGCTTCATGACCGATCCTCCAGTTTATATCCCATCCCATAAATACTGAATAAATAATCCGGATCTCTGGGGTTGATCTCAATTTTCTCCCGGATGTGGGATATATGCAGAGAGATAATTTTCTTGATGTCGTAGGCTTCCTCCTGCCAGACTGCCTCATAGATCTGACGGGAAGTAAACACCAGTCCCTTGTTCCTGATCAGAAACAGGAGTATTCCGTATTCATTCGGGGTCAGACTGACCACCTGACCGTCTGCTTCCACAATTTTCCGCTGGTCATCCATTCGAATGCCGCCAGTCCGGTAGATACCAGATTCAGGCTGCTGCGAAGGACTGCCGAAGCTTTGTGCGCGCCTGAGCTGACTCTTAACCCGCGCAATCAATTCGAATGAATGGAAGGGCTTGGTCAGATAATCATCGGCGCCGGCATTTAAACCGAGCACTTTATCCTCAATCTCGCTTTTTGCGCTTACCAGGATGACCGGAATATGGTTTTTTTCCCGGAGTTTCATTAAAGCATGGATTCCATCCAGTTTTGGCATCATCACATCCAGGATCAGCAAATCCGGCTGATGCCGGTTCATCTGTTCCAGCGCCTCCAGCCCATCCTGGGCCTGTACCACGGAATAGCCTTCCCCTTTGAGAACTAGTTCGATGGAACGAAGAATATCTGGATCGTCGTCGCAAATTAAAATTTTTGGCATTGTTGTCATTTCCTTTTCACCGTAATGATGTAGGCGCCGGTGTTGGTGGAAGAAACCTCTGCTTCGACTCCACCGGGATAGTGAATGACCCCGTCACGGGCCTCACGCCAGTAAACTGTGTAATCCTGACCTCCCTCCCTGATTTCCAGCTGGCCTTTGTATTTCAGAAGTTCATGATATTCCTCCAGCGCCAGATCATGCTCATGCATATATTGGGCATGCGGAAGACCCACATAACGGAAATGCCAGTATTCATGATCAATTCCCGTAATGTTTACCTTATTTTCGGGATAGCGGAGAATAAAGCCGAAGCGCCAGGAATTAGCCGCCATGAAGGCCTTTTCTTTCCTCAAGTCTTCGCCGTAGAATCCCTTCAATGCTTTGACCGGCTGCAAATCAACTGCCAGACCTGTCTGATGCTCTGAATATCCTGGTTTTTGAACCAGTTTCTTGTTTGCGGTTTCCTGGTAAATCTTCTGTTGGTCTCTTTCTGTACGAAATGCGCTTGAAAGATACATTCCCCCGATTTGCTTATCCGCTTCTGCCAGAAATTGATTAAGATGCTTCAAAATATCTTTTCGAACCTGAAACGATCCGCCCGGTGCCTTGGAAAGTTGGCTCATAACTGCCGATTTTGTCTGATGCTCACTATTGATCAGCCGCAGTGTACCCAAATCAGTAACCTGACTGGTACGGACCGTTATGGTGTCCACTCCCGTTACAGGATTTACTCGCCGGGTACTTCCGGTCGCTTTTGCCGTTTGGGCTTGAGGCACCTGGTATTTTTTTTCTTTGGCATCGGCTTTCTGGTCAATGAGTAAAAAGGTGGTTGCCACCAGTAATGACGAGACCAACAGGATCGTCAGAACGGCTAAAAACATTCGCTGTAAAAATTTCATAATCATTCCCCCTTCCAGCAGATCACAACTTATTTTGATCCAACCCTATGATAGCGAAGCATTTCCGCGAAATATCCAGTGAATATCCAGGAAACATCATAGGTTGCACTGGTAATGGTTCTTGTTCCAAGAGACACAGTCTTAACTGGCGGATCAGATACGTCATAAGAGGCGAAGAATAACAAAGGAGGGCTTCGTCCGCGTAAATAGCCTGTCTTACTGCGGCAGCTTACGTCTGGTTCGAATGTCCCTCCTTTGTTTATTCAGTTGTTCCCTCTGCGGCCAGAAGTCGCAGTACCTCAGCCTTCACAATTTCAGCGTAGCTGCGATCCTGAAAATCAGAGATCTTTAGGGCCTCCAGCAGCTTCATGGGAGGTATCAGCTTCACTTCGGATACTTCCTCTTCCTGGAGGCAGCAGTTGGCTGGATCCACTTCAGTTTCCACAAAGTAAACGTCGACAAGATGCTTGATCGAAACACTGCGGCCTACAAAGCGCATGCGATCCGGATCAAGTTCAAGCCCAATCTCCTCTTTCGTTTCCCGCAGGGCTGCTGAGCGGGAATCTTCTCCTGCCTGAACAGCACCGCCTGTGATGTCCCATTTGCCGGAATTGACTTTTTTCTTTCGGGATCTTCTCTGAATCAGGAAATCTCTGTTTTCGTTATAAATATATACATGAACCACCAGGATATAATCATCCGGTCTGATATATTCACCTCGGAATACAGTGATACCCTTTTTCTTGCCATCCCGGTCATAGATATCCAATAATTCCATAGTCATACCTCATCTTGCATTATATTATACCAAAAGAGGTCCCCTCATGGCTGATTTAAATCCGGATAATCCGATAGATTTGTTCGATTTTTTCGGAAATTGAATTACCCATAGTGCAAGCTGCGTTGACATATTTGAGATATTCCATCAGTTCGTCATCTGTATGTGGGCTCCGGATATGAAATTCATATTCAATCCGCTGAAAACGAAAGATGGGAAATCTGGTATTTTCGATCGTTCCAGCCCGACCGGTTTCTCCGCTGACCTCCAGGTAAGCTTCTTCTATGTCTATCTGGAATCTGGTTCTTAATTCCAGAAGAGAAACCAGTTTGCACGATCCAAGGCTGGACAGGAAATACTGAGCCGCGCCAGGGGCCTGGACTTCGTCGAAATCAAGGTCCGACTGAAAAGAGCCGGTTTGATTCTCATACACCCGTTTTGAACTGAGTGATGTTGTTACTTTATATTTACCCATTCATTTCTCCAATCATAAAGTGAATGACTGATACTATTCCTCAAAAAAATTGCCAAACCAGTATGTTTTGTTTACATATTTATTCTTATGAAACCTTATTCTTAGTTTATCTTTAACCTGCCGCTCGATGACTACCAATACCTGTTATTTTCTTTCAGTCCCTTGAAGCCATTGGAGAAACTCAGGCATATAGTTCTTCCAGCAGGACTCACTGTGCCAGTCATCAGAACCGATCCGCAGCAGAATCTGGTCTTCCTTCGTTCCGATTTCTTTCAGTTTTTCAGTAAAATCAAGAGTGTCCTGAAGATAGGTACGGGAGGTCTTCTTTTGCTCTTTTCCAGTACTGATATCAAGCCCTTCCCGTCCTCCCACCTGAATATAAAAATCCAGATCCGAGTCAACTTGGTGCTGATCCATGAAGGACGAAAATTCATCTTTGCTGATCCATGAACAAAGGGAAAATATTCCCGCCTTGGCGAAAAAGTCCGGATAAGCCAGTACCGTATAAGCCGTCATCAATCCTCCCATCGACGACCCAGCCAAATAGCGGGAAGAAGCCTTGGGGATCAGCGGAAGTTTTTTCTCCAGATATGGAATCAGTTCCTCTACCAGGAATTGGGCAAATCGAATTCCTTCCCCCTTGATTTTTCTCCGTTTATATTTCATGGAGAACGGACCATATTCATTCAGGCGCCGTTCTTCGGCGTGGTCAATCGCAATAATAACCATTGGTGCCAGTTTCCCCTGATCTGTAAGCAGCTCTATCGCTTCCCTGACCTCCCAGGTCACACCGACATAGGAATCCTCCGGATCAAACACATTCTGACCATCGAACAGGTATAATGCAGGATAGGTTGCCGACTTATTCGCTCCATCCGGAAGCAAAACCCGAATTTTTCGCTTGGACCCATCGTAGAATGGGTAATTAATATTTTTACGAATCAATTGATACCCTCCAGTTATATTATCTCCTCTATTGAACAAAATCGCTACGCGATAGTTCTTTGTTACAATTTTATACTTATGCCTCTTGGTTTGACAGAGGTTTGTTCGTGCAAAAAAACAAATAGTAGCTACACCTCCATTTATGGTTTATTGTGGATTCACTACAAACAACAAATAACCAAAGGAGAGCAACTACTATTTGCACGCCTATGTTACCATATTTTAGCCACCACAACAACACAACTTTTTTAATCTGCCCATCCAGGTCTCCACCCAAGGCGCTGATGCCCAATGCATTACTGCGCTTTTTTAAAAGGAGTACTTCGATGGATCAATTTATTTTAGAATCCTATTTCTCTCAAATGGAACATTATCTCGAACTCAGGGACCTCTCACCAAATACCAAAAAGAGTTATCGATCCTTCCTCAAATCTTATCTCGAGTGGCTTGACTCCATGGGCATCCAGCCCAAGGACGCATCCTACGAAAATATCAGGACCTACATCCTCTACTTGAAGAAGACAAAGAAGCTTTCCAACCACAGCATCAATGCCCATACCTCTCAAATACGATTTTTCAGGCTCTATCTCCTGAAGCAACCGTGGGACCGGTACGAAGTTCCCGCCATGACGATCAAGTCTTACCTTCCAGAGGTTCTTTCGGTGGATGAGACCATGGCGTTTATCAACTCCATAAACGATTTGCGACTGAAAGCCTGCGTTGCATTACTGTATTCCTCTGGACTCCGGTTGTCTGAGCTTTGTCATTTGCGCTTTGAAGATATCCATTACCAGGATGGCCGAATCTTTATACGGGCTTCGAAAAACCGGTCCGAGCGGTATGCCACGCTCTCTAAAAAAGCGGTACTCATCCTAACAAAATATTATTATCAATATGGGCGACCCAGGGGATGGCTTTTCCCCAACAAAAAAGGGGATGGACCAGTGAAGAGCGCTTTTTTCGGACGTCTCATTTCTCTCCATCTGAAAAGCCTTAACTGGAGCAAGCATGTGACCGCTCACTCATTTCGCCACGCATTTGCCACTCATCTCTATGAGAGTGGGACAGATCTTCTTACCATCCAGAAACTGCTGGGACACAAATCCATAAACAGCACCACCATATACATCCATCTGGCAAGAACCGGGCCTGTCAACTTCACAAATCCCTTTGATGGTGGTTTGTAATGCACAAAATCCAGCAGGTCTTTGATCAGGGTTACCTTGGTTATCTGGAACAATACGGAATGAACTATGAGTCGAACAAAGTGGCAGAGGCGATCATGAGCTGCAAGACACCGGCTATGGGCGGTAACCAGACCATTTGCCAGGACTGCGGCAAAACCCATTTCCACTACAATTCCTGCAGAAATCGCCATTGCCCCTGCTGCCAATCCCTGAAAAAGGAAAAATGGATCGATGCCCAAAAGGCAGATGTCATTGATGCTCCTTATTTCCACGCGGTCTTCACCGTGCCCGAAGAGTTGAACCCACTGATCTATGCCAACAAACGGGCACTCTACAACCTCCTGTACAGCGCCAGCTCGGAAACTCTGATGGATCTGGCCCGCGACAAAAAGTTTTTAGGTGCGGACATCGGCTTCATCAGTGTCCTTCATACCTGGGGCAGTAACCTGTCGTTTCATCCGCATATTCACGCGATCGTTCTGGGCGGTGGTCTCACCGATGCCGGTCGATTCGTGACTTCAGGCAAGAAATTTCTCTTTCCCATTAAGGTTGTTTCAAAGCTCTTTCGAGGCAAATTCCTGGACGGTCTTAAAAAACTCTCACTCAAAAAGACTCTGGCTTTCCCTGGTGAACTGAGCCTGCTCCAATTTCCTCGCGAATTCAACCAATTCCTGACGAAGCTTTATGCCAAAGAATGGATTCCCTACCTCAAAGAACCATTCAAATCCGCGGACCAGGTGATTGAGTATTTGGGCCGATATACCCATCGGATCGCCATCAGCAACTCCAGGATCCTTGAGGTCGGCGACAAATCGGTTACTTTTCGGGTGAAGGACTACAAAACCGGTACGAAAAAAACGCTCACTCTTGGGCATGAGGAATTTATCCGAAGATTTCTCATGCATGTTCTTCCAAAGGGATTCGTCAAAATCCGGCATTACGGATTGCTCAGCAACCGAACGAAAGGCAAAAAACTTAAGCTGATCCGGATCCTGATCAAAGGGAGAATCGTCAAACCGGTCTTAAAGGATCTGACGGGAGTTGAAATTCTCAACCGCATATACGGGATCGACGTCAATTGTTGCAGACATTGTGGAAGTTCAAACATCCGGCGACAAAGTCTCGCCAGTGTCAAAAAGATCGAATGACCATGGGCCCCGATACAAAAAAAGCTCCACCCAGGTGGGGCTGCGAAGCATCCCCTTTTTTTCCAACGATGTTCCAATTCCAAAGTTTTAGAGAGTGGAGACAGCTCTTTTGCCTGATCCATGAGGCGGTGGGTTTGATTGAATCCCCATAGCCAGATCCAGTTCACGCGATTGTGTCCAATAGGAAAAATTGCTTCGGGTCATCAATGCTTTTCTGCATATGATGGCTTTTTATTTTCCCCGAATCAATTCTTTCCTAACTAATTATGCCATAATTGTGAACTTCCCATGATTTCTCCTACTCAACACTAATTAATTCCATAATGAACCCATTTAAAGCAAGGAATAGAGCCTGGCCCCCACGTTTTCGGTTGCGGAAATGCGGGGTTTTTGCTATACTTAATTGAGTAGGATATCATTCTTAAAAAGGAGTAAAAATGTACTACGATTTTCTCGTAAAGATTCCGGAAAATACAGGCAAAATTACGGTGAACCGGCGCGGTGAAACCACTTATATTGAATACACCTATGCCCGTCATTACAACGCCGAAAAGAAGTATAACGTTCCCCAGCGAACTACGATTGGAAAACAGTCCAGGGTGGATCCAGCGATGATGCAGCCAAACCAAAATTTTATCAAGTTTTTCCCAGAGGTCGCCCTGCCCGATGAACGGAATCATTCCGATCGCAGCAGTTGCCTTCGTGTCGGGGCATTTCTTGTCATTCGCAAGATCATGGAAGAATACAAACTACCTGAAATTCTTTCCGATTACTGGGACAACCGAGGTGTCGGACTGTTTCTTGATCTGGCTGCTTATTCTATTATCTGTGAAAATAATGCCGGGCAATACTATCCGGATTACGCCTATAATCATCCGCTCCTAACAGAGGACATGACGATCTACAGTGACTCCACGGTATCTCGGTTTCTCTCATCGATAACAAGCGATGACAAAGTCGGATTCCTCAATCAATGGAATGCATCCCGGAATCACCGGGAGCAGATTTATATTTCCTACGATTCAACCAACAAAAACTGTCAGGCCGGCGACATCGAGATGGCTGAATTCGGGCATCCCAAGGATGATCAGGGCGTCCCCATATTCAATTATTCGATTGCCTATGATGTGGATAATAAAGAGCCGCTATTTTATGAAACCTACCCCGGCAGTATCGTCGACGTGTCCCAGTTGCAATTTATGTTGGAGAAGGCAAAAGGATATGGCTATCGCAAGATTGGTTTTATTCTTGATCGAGGATATTTCAGCAAGAAAAATATTCAGTACATGGACGCGTGCCAGTATGATTTCGTGATCATGGTCAAGGGGATGGCTTCTTTTGTCGAAAAGATCATCTTGAAACATAAAGGCAGCTTTGAGAAAAAGAGGTCTTGCGTGATTCCTGAATATCAGGCCTACGGGAAGACGATTCAGGAGAAGCTCTATGCGGATGATGAAATGGATCGATATTTCCATCTCTATCATAAAGTGAAAAAGAAAGTGCAGAGCGTGGATGCCTGGAAGATAAAATTCAAAAAATGGCGGAATTTCTAAAAAACAGGAGGGAAAGTCGCTGACATTCGGAGATGCCTATCATGAGTATTTTGAAATCTTTACCCATGAAAAGAATGATGGCACAAAAAAGTTTCTTTATGCAAAAGAAAAGAGCGAAGTGATCGAGAAGGAAATTGATCTTTGCGGATACTTTGTGATCGTCACGTCCAAAAAAATGACAGCCGCAGAAGCGCTCTCGTTGTATAAGAGCCGAGATGCATCAGAGAAGCTATTCCGTGGAGACAAATCCTACCTGGGCAATAAAAGCCTGCGAGTCGCGGGGAATGAGTCTGCCGCCGCGAAGATATTCATTGAATTTGTGGCGTTGATTGTGCGGTGCAAGATTTATACGCAACTAAAAGCAATGATGAAAGAAATGGCAAAGAAGCCGAATTACATGACCGTTCCAGCTGCGCTGAAAGAGCTGGAAAAAATCGAAATGGTGCGGCAGATGGATAACGTATACCGGCTTGATCACGCCATAACCGCAACACAAAAGACGATACTGAAAGCCTTCGGTATCGATGAAAACTATATCAAAACCAGCGCAACGAGATTAAGTGAGCTGTTAAAAGTGGCCGCGATGCCAGAAAGGGATGAGGAAGATGGCGCGTACGAGGAAGACAATCTCTATTGACGAGAAGATAGCCCAGGCAAAGGAGAATTTTGAAAAGGCCAAGGCCAAGTATGATAATGCCGCGAAGGAACTCGAAGACCTCCAGGAAAAGCAGAGGTCAATTCAAAGAAACGAACTGATCAAAGCTGTTGAGAAAAGCGGCAAAACTTATGCTGAAATCATGGCATTTCTTGGGAGTATCGATTGATAAGAAATGCAAAACCAGGTGCTGATTAGGACTTTGAGTAGGTAAAACGTGAGAAGTTAACAATAATAATTCCCATCTGAAGATTTACGCCTGTTGCAGGCGAGTTAATTAACACTTCATCCTTAATTGAAAAAGTAAATTCCATGGCTCACTGTCCGTTGTATAGAAGTTACTTGTGCAAAAGTCGAGATGGAACTTACTTATTCAAAGATTTAGGATGAAGTTGATGGTGCCTCCTCTTTTGGAGGTAAGAAAAATGGCTAAGTACACTCATCTGATTTTTGATGAACGGTTGAAGATCCAAGCCCTATTGTTAGAATCGATATCCTTCCGTCAGATTGCTCGCGAACTTCACAAGGATCCTTCCACAATCTCCAAGGAGATCAGGAATCACCTGCGCTTTGTCAAGATTGGTAGCCACGGCAAAGTGTTCAACGACTGCCTCTACGCCAAAGAATGCGCTGCTCAGCATCTATGTCAGGATAAAAACTGTCGAGCGTACTGCAAATACTGCAATGTCCACAAATGTCGGATTAAATGCCCTGACTACAAGGGATACATTTGCGCCAAACTGTCAAACCCGCCTTATGTCTGCAACGGGTGTAAAACAAAGACCAAATGCACATTGGAAAAGCGCCTCTACGATGCCAAATCAGCCCAGGCCGAATACGAAACTGTCCTCTCTCAATCGCGTAAGGGTATCCAACTGACTGAACAAGAAGCACTTCGGCTGGATGCCATTATCAGTCCCCTTCTGCGAAAAGGTCAATCGTTACACCATATCTGTATCCATAACCGGGACACGATTATGCAGAATGAGCGAACCCTCTACACCTGGATGGATTTAGGCATCTTCAGCGCACGTAATATTGATATGCCACGAAAAGTTCGAATGGGGTTTCGCAACCCCTTGAAACAGGGATACCTGGTCGACCTCAAATGTCGGGAAGCTCGTACCTATGACGATTATCTGGTCTTCCTTGCGGAAAATCCGGACATCCTCATCAGTGAAATGGACTCGGTGGAAGGCACCAAAGGGGGCAAAGTATTACTGACGATCCACTTTAAAACACCCAAGTTAATGCTGGCATTTATTCGTGATGCCAATACCTCCCAGTCCGTGATCGATATCTTCGATTACTTGGAGAAAATCTGGGGCCTGGAGGCGTTTCAGCGAATGTTCCCCGTGCTGCTCTCTGACAACGGCAGTGAGTTCAGTAATCCTTACCGCATCGAAACAAATGCGCAAGGGTTGTCTCGAACCCGAGTGTTTTACTGCAAACCAAGAGCTCCTTACCAAAGGGGACCTGGAGAGAATAACCATGCGTTCTTGCGGCGAATCATCCCCAAAGGAACGTCTATGGATGGTCTGACTCAGGCTGATATTGACTTGATGATGAGTCATATCAATTCCTATAGCCGCAAGGATCTGGGGAACAAGTCGCCTTATGAAGTCTTTGCAGCACTGTATGGGGAGGAACTCCTAACAGCGTTGGGTGCAAAGAAGATACCACCGGCTGATATCACGTTGCGCCCAACACTGCTTAAGAAATAGTCTGACCGGAGGCACCATCGCTTCGGGAAATATCGACGGCGCGAGGGGTCGAATTTACTCCTGCAAAAAATCGGACAAATTTGACCCTCGGATTGCCATTGCCAAAAATGAAACGAAATGGGTACCGATCACCATAATTGTACAGCTTTGGTGAACAAAGTTCATTCTGAACTTCATTTTTAAAAGACAAGACCAGGAGAGAATCAGTTTGATTCTGAAAATCTGGAAATAACTTCTGCAAACTGGAAGTTAGTTTTTCAACTGGCCATTAACACTTCATTAACGAAATATTGAAGATACAAGCTCGGCATAGTGGCACAAAATATCAAATTCCCTGAATCCAGTTATTTCGATGATCGGACTTATTTGTCCGGCTACCAATTGATCGTACACAGTGATATCCCTCTTGATTTATTCCCGAAATGACGGTATTCCCAATGAGGTCACTGGATGCCCTTCTGATACCTGATATTTCACACTCAAAAAAAATATATTATAAATCAAGGAACCCATTCAGACAGACTGAATGGGTTCCTTAGGGCTTAAATCAGGTTCATACCAACAGAAAGCGCTTTCTGATTAAGATCAATGAAAGCTGGCTTAACATTCTTGGCAATGAGTTCATTCCAGTTGATGTCTTCCAGTCCCATGGCTTTTACAATGGTTCCCAGAAGAATAATGTTCATTACTTTCGGGTTGCCGAGTTTTTCAGCTTCTTCGGCTGCATTGATTACTGTAGTATCAGTCTTTGACTGAATGGTTTCCAGAATATCTTTGGCATAGGGCATCTTACCGGAAAGTACGGGCATTGGGCTGATTTCAAAATTATTGACAACAACCTTGCCATTAGGCTTCAGATATTCCAGCCAACGCAACGCTTCCATCTTTTCGAAAGAAACCAGAATATCTGCACCGCCCTTTTCAATCACGGGGGCCGCCACCTTTTTACCATAGCGTACCTGGCTGGAGACTGATCCTCCGCGTTGGCTCATGCCGTGGATTTCTGACATTTTAACATCATAGCCTGCTTCCATCAGGCCCAAAGTGAGCAGTTTCGATGCAAGGATGGTTCCCTGACCGCCCACTCCTACTAACAGGATTGATTTGGTCATTTTATTCCCCCTCCTTCTTGATTGCTTTCACTGGACATACCTGCAGACAGACCGTACAGCCAACACAGGCGTTGCGATTGATGTATGATTTTTTACGTTCAAAGTCGAATTCAATGGCCGGACATCCCGTTCTCGTACAAGCACGGCAGCCGATGCACATATCCTGATCGACGTAGCATTTCGACTTGAAGACATTGACGAATTCAATTTTGTCTTTTTCCTGAAGTTTTTTCAGGACACAGGGCCATCTGGTAATGATCACCGAGGGCTCTTCCAGGGAATGTGCCCATTTAAGAGCATTTTTGACGGCTGTCAGGTCATTGGGATCAATCGTTACGACCTGCTTGATGCCACAGGCTCTGACTAAAGCTTCCAGATCCAGTTCCTGAACCTCTTTGCCCTGCAGAGTATAGCCTGAACCAGGATTTTCCTGATGTCCGGTCATGCCGGTGATGCGGTTGTCAAGGATAATATTGATGGTATTGCTGCCATTGTAGGCAGTATTAATCAACGAATTGATGCCGGTATGGAAGAAGGTTGAATCTCCCAGAACGGTGACAACTCTCATTTTGTTGTCCTGCTTCATGTCAAAGACGCGCTGAGCTCCGTGACCGACTGATACTGAGGCCCCCATGCACAGATTGATATCCATGGCATTGTATGGCTCAGCAAAACCGAGCGTATAGCATCCGATATCGCCTGAGATCATGGTGTTCTTGAGTTTTCCTACTTCATAGAAGAATCCTCTGTGAGGGCAGCCGGCACACAGTGACGGAGGTCTTGGAACGACCTTATCCGTGGTTCCATCTACCGAGTCCAGCATTTTGCCAAAGACTGACTGTCTGATCACATCAGGTGTCATCTCACCAAATGGTGGGAAGGTATCCTTGCCATGAACCGTGAATCCTAAGCGCTGCGCTTCTTCTTCAATGATCGGATCATTTTCTTCAATTACATATACTGTTTCAATCTGACTGCAGAATTCGCGAATCTTTTCATCCGGCAGCGGATAGGAAAAGCCGATCATCAGATAGGATGCCGTATCGCCGAATACTTCATGGGCGTAATCAATGCATCCGCCGGAAGCGATGATTCCGATCTTCTTATCGTTCCACTCAATCCGGTTCATGGCGGTCTGGTTGGAGAACTCTCTCATACTGTTGATCCGGTCTTCGACCTTGGCACGCAGCTGCTTGGCATGTGCCGGGACAGTGATGTACTTACGGACATCCTTGACATAGTCCTTGATCGGTACTTCTCTGCGCTCTCCCAGTTCAACAATTCCCTTGGAATGGCAGACTCTGGTTGTTACCCGCAGAAGTACCGGAGTATCAAATTGTTCGGAAATCTCGAATGCACGGATCATATAATCCTTGCACTCCGGTGAATCCTTTGGTTCGATGCATGGGATTTTGGCAAACTTGGCATAATGCCGGTTATCCTGTTCATTCTGTGAAGAATGCTGTCCAGGTTCATCGGCTGTGATGAGTACAAAGCCCCCGTTAACGCCTGTATAGGCGAAGGTGAAGAGCGGATCGGCAGCTACATTGACCCCAACATGTTTCATTGCGGCAAACGATCTGGCACCTGCCACAGCTGCACCGGCAGCTGCCTCCAGGGCTACTTTCTCGTTGTTGGCCCATTCCGCAACGATGGCATCCTTGTAGAGCGCGGTATTTTCCAAGATTTCTGTACTTGGAGTCCCTGGATAAGCCGAAGCAAATCGGACTCCGGCCTCGAATGCGCCCCTCGCCAGGGCTTCATTACCGGTTAATAATTCCTTCATTTTTCCCCCTTCCCCTGTTATCTGTTGTGAATGGTTTAACAGGGGTTTATTGACTGTTTAATAACTTAACACAAAACAATGATAACATTTTCAACAAAATACATCAATTTACCCGTTCGAAAATATCATGTTGTTTTCAAATACCAGAAATAGAACCCTAAAACGCAAGCAGTGACTAGGTTCAATGACAACTATGAAATATCAGTGAACAATAAAATGACATTTAGCCAAAAAAAGAAACCCAGCCTCACAGCTGAGCTTCCATTTGTTATCCTCTTTTCTTGAACCATTCCTCTCTGGAAATGAAAGTCATCGCGCCGCAGGCTGGACATTCTTCCGGAGCCTGGTCAGCAAAAGTTACCAGCCGGCAGGAATTGCAGCGGTACATGTTACCTGCATCATTCATCTGCTCTGCATCGGGATCATACTCAACAAAGATGTTATGTCCTTTGGCCTGGCACTCAGGGCAGGTTTCAGGCTGCGTTTCCGATTCATAAATAAATCCACAGTAAAGGCACAGCCAGCTCTTGGTGTTTTCATCCAGCGAACCGTCTGATTCAGCAAAGACTTCCGCTCCGGCACCGCATACGGCGCATACTTCAGGTGCAGTTTCCCCTTCTGCGATATAACCGCAGATTTCACATTTCCATTTTTTCATGATGAATTCCTCCGTGATTAATACTATTAAATTCTATTATAACTCAGGATAACTGAAATCGTTATATAATTTACAAACATTTGCATTGGGCGCAGTTTTTTACAGGATATTTAGCAAATCTGCCAGAGACCGATCCAAGGTTTGCGGATCCTTTATCCCAACGATGCGCGATGCCAGGTTTTTGGCAATAATATCTGGTGTTTCCGGGAAATTCCAATGGTCCTTCCCGATATTAAATGCTGTAATACGACTTGATTTGCTCAATATCCCTACTGTTTCGGCTAATGGGATCCGCACCGCTTCCGGAATGAAAGCATTCTTAAAGTCATCCGGCCCGGCCACTGACAGGAAGTACGGCTCGTAGTCTGTAGCGATATAGAGGATTGGGGTCATCATGCTGAAAACTTTCAGCAGATCGACATAAGCCCGGTTTAAATCCCGATCCTGGACTTTCCCTTCCAGAATCATCGCAAACAGTGTCATGTCTGTCTTAAAGGACCGGCAATTCGTCATGAAGGCACGATGAACTTTTAATGCTTCCAGGAGAAGCCTCTTGCGCAGATCGTTATATTCCTCGCTCAGCCACACTCCCTGATCCTGACGCAAGTTCTCCCGAACCAGCCGATGCAGGATTTCTTCATCAGTAAATGCTTTGCCGTATTTGCCCCGGTACTGGGCAATGCTGCGGGCTGATTCTTCCAACTGGCTCTGTCTGGCTTTGTAATCCTCTGTTACTGAATCAAACTCACTTTTCAGGTTATGATATTCACCCAGTACCAGATTCAACTCGCGCTTTTCCTCGTCGATGGAGTTCACGATCTTCTTCTGTTCCTCTTTCATGGACTCATACTGAATGACTTTCGCGTCATTGCGGAACAGGAAACGGAAGAAGCGACGGAAAAATCCCATATCGATCTCGAGCTCTTTCATTGAAACATCATGCTCTTCCAGCAGACTCTGGCGCTTCTGCATTTCATTTTCCTTGAAATCCCGGGAAGCTTCACTCGACTCAATTCTTCCTTTCAGCTCCTCCAGTCTCATGGACGCGGCGGAACCTTTTTCCAATAGTTCCTGATAGCCAAAGGTCGTTCGATACTCTTGCATGATCTCTTCCCGCTTGGCTAAAACCTCATCCAGAACCTGCCGAAATTCCTTTCTGGCATTCTCCCAGTCATGAGATGCATCATTCAACTGGCGTGCCAGCCCATTCCCGGTTCCTTTGTATACATCCTTCAAAAAGCGGATCAGATCTCGATTTGAAGTGAATTTCTGAACCATATAGGGTTTGTCGTATGCCGTGAAATAAGGCGTTGGCTGAACAGCGCTCATTACCTGGCCGATGGATTTCTCCAGCTCCCGAATAAAGGCGGTATCTTTTCCAAACATCAAGACCGTCTGATTGAGGAGGCGCTCTTCCGGCATATGATAGGCGGTCGCAAATTCTTTATTGTCCTTGAAACTTACTTCATGAAACGCGTCATCCGGCTTTGAATAGCGGGTCATCGCCGCCGCCCGTTCAATCAGACTGGCTGACATGATCTCTGTCATCAGGCGAATTCCCTGGCTTTGATCACGAATCATGCGGTAGAAGCTGAACGGCTTTTCCCGTCCGTTGACAGCCTGATTCAGAACTAGCTGCTCCCTGAGACTGATCCCGTCGTGTCCGGGCCACATACTCAATGGATTCTTTTCCGGTGAAGTCATTTCCTTGACCCGTTCAGGTGTATAATCTTCTTCCAGCGGGCTGGCCATCTTGAGTACTTTCGAGATGTTCTGAGCCATCAGGTCCACTCTTGGCACTGCCGTCTGATCCTTGATCATCTCTTCCAGATTCATCAGATGTCCGTCTGATACATGATGGCTGAGGATATCCCTCTCTTGAATCAGGCAGTGGAATTCCGGCAGATACTCTGAGAGATTCAATTTGTTGACGACATAATTAAATATTTCCTTCAACTCACGGTATTCCAGTTTTCGATCAAACGTCACCATGAATTCGTCCATGTCATCATTCGCGCGGTTCAGCAGACTTAAATCAAGCTGTGTCCCAGAATTTCGTTCCTTCAGCATTTTAGCCAATGCAAACAGCACCGGGGAGATAAAGAAGCTGTTGCGGATGTAGTACCCCCGCTTATCACTTCGAATCATGCACAAATAAGTCTTGGTTTGAATTTCCTGAGCCTCTTCACCCATGGCTTCGACCAGAAGTTCTGTGTCCGTGACACCAAGGTAAATATTATAGCCATTGTTGGATTCTCCGCCAAAAATGCTTTCATAGGGAACATAAGTGCGCTGATCGGTGACGATGTGATCACTTTTCTTGGGCGCTGGATACTCTGGTCGGTACAGGATGAAATTATAAAAGTATTCAAGTAATTTTCTTGTTTCCATTTAAATGATCTCCCCTATGATTTCAATATGATTTGATTATAACATTGAATGAAACCCGAAACCCCACTCTTTTCCACTAATGTCGCAAAGTCCAGTGATTCAGCAGAATTCACACTCTGCAATATCCGTTGATACCATGTTTTTATTACGACGGCGTATGATCTGTGTTAAAGTATAGTTAATGAATAATCAAACAGGGATTTGAATGAAAATCCAATAACGAACATGGGGGAATGTTTGATGAAAAAGGTCGAATTAATCAATAAATTGAAAGAATTGATTTTTATCGTGGAGATGATCCTGGCGGTCATGATTTTGTTCGGTGTGCTGGCCGGTCTGGTTTCTTCCGTCCTGCAGATCCCACATATTCTCACCACCACCAGAGAGCAGTTCTATAACAGCTTCAAGAATTTTTTGGGCAACGCATTGCTCCTCATTGTCGGAGTTGAGTTAATCCGCATGCTTATCACCCATACAACCCGGGCCACGCTGGAGCTGATCATCTTCGTCATTGCCCGGAAACTGCTGATCTATACGGACTCCATGATGGACATTTTCCTCGGTACCATCGCCCTGGCCATCGCCTTCGCCACCATAAAATATCTCCTGCCAACCTGGGATAAAGGGTCCTGCAATCCGATTTACCCAGGGTCCATGAAGATTCGGGATATAAAATCAAAGCTCGGCGTTGAAATCCCGGTGGAGGGTGACCAGACACTGGAAGAGTTCATCCATAAAATTCGGACCAGTAAGGAACCGCTCCACAGCGGAGAAAAAATTGATGCCGGTCCGGTCAACATCATTCTGCACCGGATCAACTCTCAGGGTGAAATTGTTGACGTCGAGATCTCCGATTCAAACTTTGTCAGCAATGACTGATATATAAAATATGCGGCCCAAATCGGGCCGCATATTTTTTTGAATCGCTTCCAATCCCGTTCCTGTCATTCCCTCAAATTGTTTATGAAATGATCGAGGATTGATCAAACCACCTGGAAAGCAGACTTGTTCCAATTGTTATCGAATCTTGATCGCTTTCCACTTTCCGGTTCGGAAACGGAAAAATACCAGAGCCCACCGGATAAACTGATCAATCAGAACGGCGATCCAGGCTCCGGACAGTCCCAGATTCATCTGATTGACTAATAAGGAAGCCACCTGAATTCGTATCAGCAAAACCCCAACCACTGTGGCAATCAAGGGCCAGACGGTGTCGCCGGCACCGCGCAGTGCTCCTGACAGAATCAGCTGGGAGGATTGGAACGGTTGAACCAGAGCAATAATCATCAGCGCGCCCGATGCATTGCGAATGATCTGTTCATCTGCGGTATAAAGCCCTACCAGCTGTCTGGCAAAGGCAAAGAACGCAACAGCAATGATGCTGGATATGACCGATCCGATTTGACGGGCGCTGCGTGAGTAGTTTTCCGCATCGTTCGGCTTGCCTTCCCCCAGCGAGCGGCCAACCAGCGTTGAGGCTGCAATTCCAAATGCCTGGCCGGGATTAAATGACAATCCCAGAATGGACAGCGCGATTTGATGGGCTGCATAGACCACGGTACCCAGGGATGCGACAATTCGGACGAAGAAGAAGATTCCCAGTCGCAGGGCCAGTTGTTCAAAGGATGCCGGCAGGCCGATCCGGACAAGATTCTTTACTGTACTGCCTTCAAAAACAAATTTGTCCCGAACCGAAATCTTGCTTTTGCCTCGAATCAGGTATGTATAAACAAGAATCGCCGCGAGAACCTGTGAAGCAGCGGTGGATATACCTGCCCCGACGACCCCCAGTGCCGGGACTCCGAACAAACCGTAAATCAGCACCGCATTCCCGAATACATTCAATCCATTGCACAGCAGATTGATTTTCATTGGAATTTTCGTTTCACCAACTCCGCGAAGAGCAGAAGCTCCGCACATTGTCAGTGCCTGAAATATAAATCCAAAATGGACAATCTGAAAATACAGCGTCCCGACCGTTATGACATCTTCCCCGGCTCCCAACAGTCGCATGATCGCGGCGGTTTTCGTCATTGCCAGGACAAACAATGGGATGATAATGATAAGGATGCTCAGAATCAGGACATGCTTAAAAATATTGCCGAGTTTCTTCATCCGGCCCATTCCGTAATACCGGGCAATAATAGCCGTTCCGCCCACATTGAAACTTTGAACCAGGGACAATCCGATAAACAGCGGCTGATTGGCAATTCCCACCGATGCAATGGAGGCAGCCGATAACGAAGTCGGCTGAATATTTCCCAGCATCATCATATCAACCATGCCAAACAGAGAACCTAAGAATAGTTCAACTAACACAGGCCATGCAATCTGCATCACTTTTTGCCGGCTCTGCTTAACTTCACTGGATAAACTTAATGTTTGTGCTTCTTCTGCCATGAATACCTCTTTCCTGAACAAGGGACCAAGTAGTTTATGTATGCGGCCTCTCATTTTTTCTCATTTAAAAAGTATAGCACTTTCGAATGCTGCCATGTCCCGCAGATCTGGTAAGCCATGACAGATAAACCGCAAAGGGGAACAGAATTGTCCTCAATCTGAATATCTTGCTTTTTTTAGTTCTTCAGCATAAAAAGAAGAAGCCCTTCAGCTTCTCCTTATTTCTATTGTTGGACCGTCAATCCCTGTTATCCATCGATCCTGTCAAACCTTTTGATCCAGAGCTTTCTCTAAGACATCCTTAATTTTCCCGCGGTTGGGAATCCCTTCCAGAACCTTTTCGTCGTCTACCCAGAAGTTAGGAACGAGCCGATATTGGTATGCCGAGGCAGCGTCCGGTCTTTCATCTTCATCGATTACATCGATTTCCAACTTCCGATAAGCTTCATTCTGGTCAATCAACTTCGCCAACAGCCTGTCAGCCAAAGTACAATACGGTCACCAGCTGGCCTTTATATAAGTTATCTTTTTCATCAGCAATAATCACCTCTTAAATCATATTTTACACGATCTAATTGCACGAGTCCAATCAGGGGGATCCATGCTTTCTTTCCGCTGGTAGATGAAAAACTGTTCCAAAATCATTGAAAACCATGAGTGGTTTTTGCTATACTGATTAAGTTCTCATGAACAGTGTTCCCTCGGCACCCACTTAAAAAATCAGGAGTCTTTCAATATTTTTTTGTATCGGGTACTGCCCAATGCAAAAATAACAGGCGCTAAGGGATGGGATAACCATCTTTTTTTGGCGTTGAGGGGGAAAGACATAAGGAGTATCTATGAATAATAATCGAATCCGTAATCTAACCGTCAGTGCAGTCGTCGCCGCTATTTATGTCATTCTGACCCTGGGCATCGCCCCCATCAGTTATGGCCCCATTCAATTTCGCGTTTCCGAAATTTTAAATCTGCTGGCGTTTTTCAATCCGATGTACATCGCTGCTGTAACCTTAGGCTGCTTCATCAGCAATCTGTTTTCACCCTTTGGACTGTTTGATGTAGTGTTCGGAACGCTTCACACGTTCCTCTCCTTGATTCTAATATGGAAAACCCGTCATTTGATCACCGCTTCCCTTTGGCCGGCTGTATTATCCCTGATTATTGCCGTTGAACTGAAACTCGTATTAAATACTCCGGTGATTGAAACCTGGCTTTATGTAGCCGTTTCAGAGATTATGATCTGTACTGTAATCTCCATCCCCATTTATCTGATGTTAAAACAGACCGGATTCCTTCCACGCTATATCATATCCGACCAGTTTGACAAATGGCCTGTCAGCAAAGCAGCCTCCTCTTAGTCATTGCTTCTATCCTTGATGTATTCCCATTGATGAACTGAATCACTTAATTGCACAGAGCGACGCAACTCTCGATGAAGATCGAAGGTTCCGTCGCTCTCTGCTTTGCAGTCACTTAAGACCAGTACCCAGGATCATTCCCTTTCCGACTGCTAACCTAAAGCAACATCCAGGACCATCATCACGGCAAAGCCAAGCATTGCTCCCAGCGATGCAATATCCGTTTTTGATCCGCCCTCTTCTCTCTGAGCTTCTGGAATCAGTTCTTCCACCACTACATAAATCATGGCACCTGCGGCAAAAGACAGCGCATAGGGCAGCAACGGCTGAATCCTTAAGACAGCCCAGGCACCCAGTACACCGGCAATCGGCTCGACGATCCCTGAAGCCTGCCCCAGCCAGAAGGCCCTCGATCGACTCATGCCTTCCCGCCGCAGCGGAATGGATACAGCGGCCCCTTCCGGAAAATTCTGCAGCCCAATACCGACAGCCAAAGCGATGGCTCCTGCCAGAGTCGCTGAACTGCCGATCCCTCCGGCAACTGCGCCAAAGGCAACACCAACGGCCAGTCCCTCCGGAATATTGTGCAGAGTAATGGCCATCACCAGCAGGATGCTTCGCTGCCAGTGCGTTTTAATGCCCTCCGCTTCGTTGGTCTCCAATCCCATGTGCAGATGGGGTAAAATCTTGTCGACCAGGTACAGGAAACCGCCGCCCAGAAGAAACCCGGTGGCTGCTGTTACATATGGTTTTTGCCCTAACTCGGCTGCCAGTTCGATACCAGGTGCCAGCAAAGACCAGAAGCTGGCTGCAATCATCACGCCTGCCGCAAAGCCAAGCATGCCGTTCAAAACCGTTTTGTTGATGGATTTAAAGAAAAAAACCAAAGACGCACCTAACGCGGTGACTCCCCAGGTAAATAAGGTAGCGAATAATGCCTGCAGAACAGGATCAAATCGTTCAAACCATTGTATCAGTGTCATAACCTCACCTCCAGTAATATTGCAATGACAGGACTACTGTCATTGTACGCCCACTGAATCTAAAAGACTATTCGCTGCCTCGCTGAGGCATGAATTTAATAAATTATTCACCCTTGTGATCCACATGGTCCCGCTGATTGGATTTTTTTGCATCTTTACCAGAATGGATCCTGCGGTCGAACATGGAGATGAAGAGAAAACCAGATTTTCGCAAAAAATATATTGACACATTAAGCTAACAGTGTAAATATACTAACAGTGTTAGTTATTCCAAGGAGGACAACTTATGAATTATGAGAAACTTGCGCAGCAGTTTCTGGAAGCATCCCATCAATTCAGAAAAAACAATCATCAGAAGAAAGTCGATGAAACATTACGCGGCGAAACGTTCCTGATCCTTTACGTTATGAAGCGGGGAGGCAGTGTTTTACCCAGTGAAATCAGCGATGCCATGAATATCACGTCGGCCCGGGTTGCGGCTGTACTGAACAGTTTGGAAGGCAAAAACCTGATCACAAGGCAGATCGACCCTTCCGATCGTCGGAAAATCCTGGTAAATATTACTGAGGAAGGCAAAGAAATCGCCAGAAATCATCAGGAGTTAGCTCTTGGTGTCGTAACCAGAATGCTCGAGAAGCTGGGAGAGCAGGACGCCAGAGAGCTGGTTCGGATTATGAACCGTCTCGCGGTACTGGAACCTGACAACCCGAAGGAAGACTAACTGTCTTTCCGGACGGAAGAATCACGAAAATACCAAGTCAACTGAAAAACGGATCAATCATAGACAGGAGTTAAATATTACATGTTGAAGTTATTTAAACATCTTAAGTCCCACGAGTGGGTACAATTTGCGGTCAGTCTGGTGTTCATCGTAGCCCAGGTCTGGCTGGACCTGAAACTGCCGGATTACATGTCAGGAATCACCCGGCTGGTCCAAACGCCCGGCAGTGATATGAGCGAAATCTGGACACAGGGCGGCTACATGATGCTGTGCGCACTGGGCAGCGTCGCGTCAGCCGTCGTTGTAGGTTTTTTTGCCGCCCGGATCGCCGCTTCCTTTTCCCAAAGGCTTCGCAGTGACTTGTTTCACCAGGTGGAATCTTTCTCCATGGAGGAAATCAACCGGTTTTCTACCAGCAGCCTGATCACTCGATCAACCAATGATGTCACTCAGATTCAGATGCTGGTCACCATGGGCTTGCAAATGATCATTAAGGCCCCCATCATGACCGTGTGGGCCATCACAAAAATAGCTGGTAAGGGTTTTGAATGGTCGATGGCGACCGGCGTGGCGGTACTCGTCATGGTTCTGATGATCGCCTTCGTCATGATCTTTGTCATACCAAAATTCCGAAGAATGCAGACCCTGACGGATAATTTGAACAAAGTTACCCGTGAGAACCTGACCGGTCTGCGCGTAGTCCGAGCATATAACGCTGAAGATTTTCAGGAAGCGAAATTCGAGAAGGCCAATGCTGAACTGACAGAAACGCAGCTGTTTACCAGTCGGAGCATGGCAATTATGATGCCAATGATGAACATCGTTATGAGCGGACTGACTCTGGCAATCTACTGGATCGGTGCAAACCTGATTGACGCGGCACAGGCTATGGAGAAACTGACCATTTTCTCCAATATGGTTGTCTTCTCAGCATATGCCATGCAGGTCATCATGTCTTTCATGATGCTGGCCATGATGTTCATACTGCTGCCCCGGGCCGCTGTTTCTGCCCGCCGGATCAACGAAGTCCTGGATACTGAGCCTGCCATTGTGAATGGCCGTCAAACGGAAGGTTTGCCCGGTGAGACTGGCACGGTTGAATTCAGTCATGTCAGTTTTCAATATCCCGGAGCTGCCGAGTACGTTCTCCAGGATGTCAGCTTTACCGCGAAGCAGGGAGAAACTGTGGCCTTTATCGGATCCACCGGAAGCGGTAAAAGTACCCTGATTAATCTGATTCCACGTTTTTTTGATGCCACAGAAGGTGAAGTCCGGATTGACGGTGTCAATGTCAAAGACTATGCCCTGAATGCGTTATACAACAAAATCGGTTATGTGCCGCAAAAGGCAGCTCTGTTTATGGGATCGGTTTCCTTCAATGTGAATTACGGTGAGAACGGCAAGATGCCAGCAAGCGAAGAAGAGGTAAAAAAAGCGGTTGCCATTGCCCAGGGAACGGATTTTGTGGAAACGATGGATGGACAATATGAGGCATCCATCGCTCAGAGCGGCAGCAATCTCTCGGGCGGTCAGAAACAGCGTCTTGCCATCGCACGGGCGATCTGCCGAAAACCGGAAATCTATATCTTCGATGACAGTTTTTCAGCCCTGGACTACAAGACTGACCGTGTTCTGCGAACAGCTCTGCAGAAAGAAACCGCCGGTGTCACCAATCTCATCGTGGCTCAGCGGATTGGCACCATCATGGATGCGGACCGGATTATCGTCCTGGATGAAGGTCGCGTCGTGGGTTCTGGCACCCATAAGGAACTACTGGAGAAATGCCAGGTCTATCGAGAAATCGCCATGTCCCAACTTAGTGAAGAGGAGCTTGTTTCATGAGTAAAAATACAGAAAAACGCCCCGGCTCCAACGGCCGCTTCGGAATGGGGCCAGGAATGGGCGGCTCCGTTGAAAAAGCCAGAGACTTTAAGGGCACCTGGAAAAAGCTGATCCACTACATGAAATCGTATGTCCCGGTTATCATCATTTCATTGCTCGCTGCTGCCATTGGCACTGTTCTGCAGATTGTTGGTCCAGACGTGCTGAAGGACATTACCAATGAGATCGCCAAAGGACTGCCTGCCCTGATCAATGGCAAGCCAGTTCTGGGAAAGATGGACATGAGCGCAATTCAGAACCTGGTGATGTTGCTTGTTTTCTTCTATGCAGGCGCCGCTTTGCTTGGGTTTGCCCAGAGTTTCATTATGGCCACTGTGACCCAGAAAATTTCAAAAGCACTGCGTACTGACATCGCACAGAAAATCAACCGTCTTCCCCTGCGCTATTTTGACAAAGTCAGCTATGGCGATGTCCTGAGCCGCGTAACCAATGACGTGGACGCCATTGGTCAGACAATGAACCAGAGTATTGGCACCCTGGTTACCTCCGTCACCATGTTTATCGGAGCTTTGATCATGATGTTCTACACGAACTGGATCCTGGCATTGACAGCTGTGGCAGCCAGTGTGATCGGTTTTGCCCTCATGATCCTGATCATGAAGAAATCACAGAGTTTTTTCAGTGCGCAGCAAAAGGAACTGGGCAGCATTAATGGGCACATTGAAGAAATCTATTCCAACCACAATGTCGTTAAAGTTTACAATGGAGGGAATGCTGCCAAGCAGACCTTTGAGGCAATCAACACCAACCTGTATACCAGTGCCTGGAAATCTCAGTTTTTCTCCGGACTGATGATGCCCCTCATGCAGTTTATCGGCAACCTGGGTTATGTGGCTGTCTGTGTCGTTGGAGCAGCCCTGGCGCTGGACGGCAAAATCAGTTTTGGCGTTATCGTGGCATTCATGCTGTATATCCGGCTATTCACTCAGCCCCTCTCACAAATGGCTCAGGCGGCAAACAATCTGCAGCGCACCGCTGCTGCCGGGGAGCGAGTTTTTGAGTTCCTGGGTGAACCGGAACTGGCCGATGAAAGCGAGAAGGTCAAAGCACTCCAGGGGATCCGGGGAGACGTCGAATTCAGGCATGTTCGTTTCGGCTATGACCCGGACAAGACGATCATCCATGACTTTTCCGCAAGCATCTCCGCAGGCCAGAAAGTAGCCATCGTGGGTCCCACCGGAGCGGGCAAAACGACCATGGTCAATCTGCTGATGAGATTTTATGATCTAGACGGCGGTGAAATATTGCTGGATAAAATTCCCATCGACAGTGTTCCCAGAGAAAATGTCCATGAGCAATTCTGCATGGTCTTACAAGATTCATGGCTGTTTGAAGGTTCCATCAAAGAAAACATCATTTACAGCAAGGAAGGCGTGGCAGAAGAAGATGTCATTTCAGCCTGCAAAACAGTGGGTCTGCACCACTTCATCAAGACACTGCCTGATGGGTATGACACCATTCTCAATGAAAAGGCGAGCTTGTCCGAAGGCCAAAAACAGCTGATCACCATCGCCCGTGCCATGATCCAGAACGCACCCCTGCTGATTCTGGATGAAGCCACCAGTTCGGTTGACACCAGAACCGAACGGATTGTTCAGACTGCCATGGACGGCCTGACAGTAGGCAGGACATCCTTTGTCATTGCCCATCGTCTTTCTACCATTAAGAATGCCGATTTGATTCTGGTCATGAAGGACGGAGATATCATCGAAAGCGGCAATCATAAAGACCTGCTTGGCAGAAACGGCTTCTACGCGGACCTGTACAACAGTCAGTTTGAACTCGCCGTTTAGTCCGGCCAAAACGCCCGGCCCGCTGAAACTGACCCGGCACATTGCTGATTGCTTGAGTGCATATACCCTGGATTCCCGGAACACATAACTATGATGGGGTCTCAACACCCATGAATTCATAGATCAACTTCTGTTTGTTGAGAATCTCACCAACCCTCAAGTCATGGCCTGGGTTTTCAAAGCACTCTATGACGTCCAGCTTGTCCAGCAGAGACTGCATTGTGTAATCTTTGAACATTCCTTTATCCTGCATCTGCTTTTTGAGGTAGGACAAATAGATGAGCGCGACGAAGGCCACAAAGAGTTTTCCATCCAGGTTTTTTTCTGAGGAAACCAAGAGTCGCCTCAGATTGAGCCGTTCCTTGATATTGCCGAAGGCCTTTTCCACCAGATCTTTATTCCGATACAGCGTCAAAGCCGTGATGGCATCCATCTTTTCATTGGTCATCAGCGCAAAGAATCCAAAATAGCGCTTCGTCTGTTTGACCACATCTTCTTTCACGGTAACTTTAATGCCCCTTACCGGGGTATCTGTCACTTCAAAGTATTTCTTGTAGAACGTCTCATGATCGGGATTACGTTTTCCGCTTAGGATTTCCCCCTTCATCGACAGCAGTCGTCGATCAAAATGAGCTTCTTCATCCGCGTATTTTTCAATGTTGAAGTAAGCGTGCAGGTAGACCCGGCGTTTTTCTCGGATGACATCTTTCTTGTTGGGGCGTTCTTTTTGAAACTCCCAGTCAGTCAGAATGGTTGAGGAGTATAAGCCATATTGCTCATCCAGGTTTTCAAAGGATCGGATGCTGTCATAGATCCCGTCGATATGTCTTCGGATATAGGCCAGATGCGTGCCAGCGGCAATGATGAACTTCAGTCGCTCCCCAAGAAGCGCATTGATATTGGCTTCACTGTAAAATCCCCGGTCCATGACCAACTTGACTTTATCGAAGCCCAGCACTTTGAAATCAGCCAGCAAATTTTTGATCGTGCTGACATCTGGAATGTTGCCAGAGAGCTTTCTGTAATAAAACGGCAACCCTGAGTCTTGTCCAAAGACCAAGGCCAGGTTCAGCTGCGCTAGGGGGTCATTTTCTTTGTTTTTCCCGTACTGGACCTGACGAAGGGTTTGGGAATAACTCGACACCGAGGTGGTGTCATAGGCCCAATACTCATCGGGCTGATGGCGCTTGGCAAGACAGCTGAAAAAACGTTGTTTGGACTCTTCCGAGATGCCCGCAAACAGCTCGCTGCTGCGCTGAGATGGGATATTGGCTCCATAGGGATGCCGGTGGAGCGTACTCCATTTTTCAAATCGAAACAAGGGGGAATCGCTCTCCAGGATCAGATAATAGGCGATGGATTGAATCTGCTTGTAGAGAGAGGGAAAGCAAGCCTTGAGGTCCTCTGTAAGCCCGAGAGAGTCTCCGATTTGATCCAACAGATACGTGGCACCGTAGAACTTACGATCAGCTACGGTAAAGGGCACAGGGCCAGGATTGACTTCAGTTGTACCCGCCTCTGGGTTCCGACGTTTTTTACCCCGTCCATCCGTTGGGATGATTTCGCCGGTGACCGGATCTCGTTTGCCGATGAGCGACCGTTTGGACCGAGGCTGTTGTTTTTCCTTATCCCAATGGGAAACTGATTCATAAACGTAAGTAATTCCGCTGCGCTTATCGAACTGATTAACAATGGCCATAATACGCCCTCCTAGTTATGTATAGTGTAACACATAACTAGGATATTCGCAAGGCTTTATAGCTGTAAAGTAAGTAATATCAATAGTTTTTGAGAAAATACAAAGGATTCCTCGTTAGGTGAACCGGGAATCCAGGATATACCCGCTGGTCTTGTGATATCTGATCGATCCCTTCAGATGGCAGGTCAGTCAGCTCTCCCCGTTCATTCAGATAAGAGAGTTTAAGTAAGTTTAAAAGAGGCATCACCGAACGTTCAAAGCGTTCGATGGTGCCTCTTATGGTCTTGTTATGCCTAGTTTCCTCTATTGAAATAACATCAGTCGATTCATTACAGAGGGCTGAAGATTGATTGTCTTTATTTTACGAGTCTGTCCGGTTCAGCGGCAGATGACAGGGACAAGAGACGGGACTGAAAAAACTCCTGGAACAGCTCTTCTGCTCGCTTTTCCTGAATCCTGGTGAAAATCTCAATTTCCTGCACAATCGGCCGTCCGGGAAATTTCGCTGAAATCTCCCGGACCGCTTCACTGTTGCGGTTGGCGTCGGTCAGTTCGCCCAATGTTTCCTGCCAGCGCTTAATGTCCTTATAATGATCCTTGATCGGCTGAACTTCACTTAGCCCGAAAATCTCCATGAGATACCGAATTTTTTTAGCTTTAATGCGCAGTGCATGGATGGCTGCCAGATCATTCTGATTGATGGATTCGTAGATCCCCTGAATTTTCCGGATCCATCGGTCCAGGGTCTCCCGGACCATAAAATCCAGTGAGGAGTGGGCTGCGCGCTTAATTCGAACAGCCCCCTTCAGCTGTTCTTCGACTCGGTTCAGGTCTTCTGCAAAGCCTGGCTTTTCCAGGGATTGAAACAGCCGATGCTGTTCTGCTGCTCGTTCCGATTTCAAAATCTCAAAAAACTCGTCCCCGCTCTCCCCGGCCAGATCAAATGACTCCTGATGCTTTCGCCACTCGATCATCAGCACATCCAGCTCTCTCAGGTAGGCGCATTCTCCAGTCATCTGTCGAAGCAGCTGCTGAATACGCCTTTGGTTTTTCTTTGACATCAGTGGCTTGAAAAAGCTGATCAGCGAGCGGAACTGCCGTATTTTGACTCTCAGTTTATGGACCGATTCAATTTCCGCAGGATCCTTCAGAAAGGCTTCACGGTGCTCCAGAATCGTTCGGACTGAACGGCGAATCACAAGCCCTATGTCATGCTCAAAGCAGCTGAGAGCTTCTCCGGAGCGTTCCAGGCGCATCAGCTTTCTGAACTCCTTCAGTCTGAGGCACCACTCCACATATCCTTTAAACTCAAGCTCATCCTGGATCTCAAGCTGGACACAGGATCCTTTCCTCAACTGAAATGATTGATCGGTAACCCTCTGAATCCAGTCTTCCAGATGAGGCGAGTGGCCAACAATTACCAGAGTCCGGTCCGGCGAACCCAGTACCTCCTGCCTGAACGTTTCAAAATCTCCCGATTGGACATAATCCTGGATCTCAATGGGACCCAGCCCGGCAGCGGCAAGAATTTCCGCCGTTTGAACCGCCCGGATCAGAGGAGAAGAAATAAGCCGGACATCATCCTGAAACAGGTAGATCGCCAAATAGACTGCCTGATCCAGAAGAGCCTGACGTCCATCCCGGGTAAGCTGTCTTGTTTCATCCGATTGCCCGGAGATTGGATCCTGTGCAACTCCGTGTCGTATCAATAATACTTTCATCTTCTCCCCTCCTTGTCACTAATAATATCACATTTATACGGCGAATTTTTCTTACCAACCCATGAGTTTTTCATTTACAGGTTCTTGTATTGTCATATACATATTTTACAAATATTTCACAATTTTAAAGTAATTTTCTTTAAATCATTGTTATAATAAGGATAAGAATGAAAATGTACCACAAAATCAGCCATTCTCAGGATTCTCAGAATCAAAAATTAACTACAAGGGAGTGATGTTTTGTTGAAAAGACGAATCATAGCACTGCTGCTCGCACTTACTGCGGCTTTTGCAATTACCCTGCAAAGTGGAGTAACTGCTAACGCTGAAGAGTCAGGTTCTGGATATACCATAAACGCAAAAAAAGATATCCCAGACATTTTCAGTATCAATTAACATGAACCGGTTTTCAATGGAAAGCTTTATTCATCTCACATCAGTCCGCGTGTAGCTGATACCACGGACTGAGTTTTTTATTTTCATTATTCCTTGGGAGGACTCCATGAAAGCAAAAGTTATTATATTTGCCTGCCTGGCCCTGTCATTTCCACTGACCGGCTGCCAGCTGGAAGTCGCATCACCAACAACCCAATCCAGGCCCGCCGGATCAGTGGCAACAAAGACGCCGGCGTCCATCCCTTCACCCGGGACAGTCCCCGTCGCGACGTTAACGCAGACTTCAGTTCCCGATACCAGGCCGGCCGAACCAACGGCACGATTTATCCTGCAAAAGTCAGCCGATGCAATGATGCGAGTACAAAGCTATGACTATACTTCTTCCAGTGTAGCCGAATTTGGTGATACGGAAGTTGTTACAACCACTAAGGCCACCATTCATCCACTGCTTGGGAACGGTAAAATTATGACCAAGCAGGCGGATATACTCGATACCACCTACCTGTTGAATCACCGGATGTACATGGAAGATCCTTCTACCGGTTCCTGGGTCTATCTGGATATGCCCGTGGATAAAACCTCCACCATCCGAATCCATGCCCGGGTCAACGACTACATCGATGTGACTCGCAGCGGTGATGATATAATCCTTGTGTCAACCCATCCCTTGAGCGCATTGGAATTCTACTCCCTGACCGGTATAGAGATCAAGGAAAAGGATACCCTGGCCCAGATGGAAGCTCAGGGACAGACCATGGAGACGATGGTCGAGTTTATACTGGATCAGGAATATCGTTATAAAAAAGTGTCCTATGAACAGGTCACCACCACAGCGGGAGTAAGCACCCATACGGTAACAACCTATGATTACAGCAAATACAACAGCGCTCCCGAGATCGAACTTCCTGATAAGATTCAGAAAGAAGCTGTCCCCTACCAGCCGGCAGGAAATGAATAGTTGCCCGGGATAATCTCGATGATGAACGGATTCAACCACTGATCCGATCCTTGAATCTGCTCGAATCCGAACCAGAATATGAACGAAAAGATGGCTGCAGGCCACTGAACGATGATCCACATACAAAAACGGCTTATGGTCTTCCATAAGCCGTTTTTGTATTGAATCCCATTGGAGTCGAAATGATCCCCAACCAAAATTACTTCAAGAACAAGACATCCTAAGCTGCTCGATCAAATACCCCGTTATTTTGAATATTATCCATCAAGGAGTTCAACCCGATCATCTGCGTTCACGGCTAATTCTTCGTCTGATAGCCGAAAGGCTATCGGGAGAATGATATTCCTCTGAAAAAGAAATCAGTCGCAACCCATTAGAATTACGACCGATTTCCACTTATTTTACAGTATCGCTTACCAGCACTTTGGGTAAAGAGCCGGAGCTAATTAATTCAGTGTGATCTGGAGTTCGTCCAGCGCCTTGACCAGCTCATTGGATTCAATGAGTTTTTCCATTTTATCAATGTCATAGTACATTACGCGGTCTTCACCAAGTGTGTCCACCACAGAACGTGCCTTGTCATAGAATGCCTGGGTTCCCTTGCCAAGTCCCTTGTTGCCGCGCAGATCCAGTGCCTGGCACGCGGTCAGCAGTTCCATGGCGAGAACTTTCCGGGTATTGCCCAGGATTTCTCTGGCCTGTCTGGCAGCGATGGTACCCATGGATACATGGTCTTCCTGATTGGCGGAAGACGGAATGGAATCCACAGAAGCCGGATGCGCCAGGACTTTGTTTTCAGAAACCAGGGAAGCCGCCGAATACTGAACGATCATGAAACCGGAGTTGACTCCGCCGCGCTCGGTCAGGAATGCCGGCAATCCATTGGATAAAGCCGGGTTAACCAGACGTTCCACTCTGCGTTCGGAAACGTTGGCCAGTTCTGCCAGACCAATCTTCAGGAAATCAAATGGGAGAGCCATCGGCTGTCCATGGAAGTTTCCTCCGGAAACAACGCGCTCTTCATCCACAAAGATGATCGGGTTGTCGGTAACAGCGTTAATTTCATTTTCTACCTTGGACCGAACGTAGTTGAAGCAGTCCAGTGATGCACCGTGGATCTGGGGCAGGCAGCGCAGGGAGTAAGCATCCTGCACTCTCAGTTCCCCCTGCTTGGTGGTGTTGGCAGAGCCTTCAACCAGTTCCAGGAAGTTCTTGGCGCAGCTGACCTGTCCGGCCTGATTACGGATTTTGTGGGTTCCTTCAAAATATGCATCGGTAATACCGGTAAGAGCTTCAAAGCTCAGCATGGCAATTCCGTTGGCCTGACGAATCAGGTTGAACGCATCCCAGATCGTGTGGGTACCGACGCTGGTCATAACCTGAGTTCCGTTATTCAGTGCGAGGCCTTCTTTGGAAGAAAGTGTAATGATGGGCACTCCGGCTTTTTTCATCGCCTCAGCGCCATCCATCAGTTCTCCCTGATAGTAAGCCTGTCCCTGACCGATCAGGGTCAGCGCGACATGAGACAAGGGAGCCAGGTCACCGGATGCTCCCAGGGAGCCTTTTTCCGGTACATACGGAACCACATTTTCATTCAGCATGCCAATGAGAGATTCCAGAGTTTCCAGACGGATTCCGGAGAAGCCCTTGGACAGCGCATTGACGCGCAGCAGGATGATGCCGCGGACAATGTCCGCCGGGAACGGTTCACCCACGCCACAGCAATGGCTGGTAATCAGATTTCTCTGGAGTGCTTCGGTTTCATCCTGATCAATGCTGACATCACTGAATTTACCAAATCCGGTAGTGAGTCCGTATACAACGCGGTGTTCACTGACAAACCGGTCCACCAGTTCTCTTGCTTTCAGTACGGCCTGCTTGGATGCGTCGGTCAGACCAACTTTCCGCATGCCTCTGGTCACACTGATGAAATCTTCGATGGTCAGCGAGCTGCCATCCAGGAGTAATTTTTCCATTGTAATTTACCTCTTTTCAAATTCGAAAGGCCAGTGGCCAAGATATTTTGTTCTGTTACAGAAGGAAGGCTGCCGCAAAGGTTCCAAATACGATCAGCGGGATATTGTAGTGAAGGAAAGTCGGAACGCAGGTATCCCAAATGTGGTCGTGCTGTCCATCGGCATTGAGTCCTGATGTGGGTCCCAGCGTCGAGTCAGAAGCCGGTGATCCGGCATCACCCAGCGCGCCGGCAACAGCAATCAGGCTGGCAATGGCGAGGGGGGAGAAACCGAGCTGAGCGGCCAGGGGAACGAAGATGGCAGCGACGATCGGAATCGTTCCGAAGGAAGTTCCAATTCCCATAGTGACGACAAGTCCAATGAGCAGGATGATGAATGCCGAGATGACTTTGCTGCCGCCCATGATCGCAACAGAAGCGTTAACCAGTGAGGGTATGCCGCCTGTCTCACGCAGGACATTGGCATATCCGGCAGCTACCAGCATAACGAAAGCAATGAAGCCCATGAGTCCGATACCGGAGTTCATGATCTTATCCAGTTCGCTGAGCTTGAAGGAACCGAACAGCATCATGACAAACAGAGCAGCCAGAGCACCCAGCGGAAGTCCGCCGCCCAGCAGCTGAATCGCGAAGGCCGCGACAGCGCCGACAATGGCACCCCACTGTCCCATGGTCAGTCCACTCTTGGAAAGATCCTCTTCCTTAACTTCTGTGATTTGGACATCGGCATAATTGCGATCTCCGCGGTAGCTGAAGAAAACGGCAATCAGAAGACCCAATACCATACCCAGTCCAGGAACCAGAGTCGCCTTCCAGACATCCATCTGGTTGAAAGGTACTCCGGCTTCTGTCATCGCCTTGGAGACGATGCCATGGAAGATCAGGCCGAACCCAACCGGCAGCATAACATAAGGGGCTTTCAGACCAAACGTCAGGGCGCAGGCAGCGGCGCGACGGTCCAGCTTCATTTTATTGAAGAACAGCAGCAGCGGTGGAATCAGGATCGGAATAAAGGCAATGTGCACCGGAATCAGGTTCTGGGACAGCGAGGAAACACCGGCCAGCAGAAGCAGGAAAATCCACTTGCGCTTAAACTCAATTTTAGACAGTTTTCGTACTAAAAGATCCGCAACGCCGGTGTGGGCAATGGCCATGGCCATGGCTCCCAGCAGAATATAGGATAGAGCAGTTTCAGAAGATCCGCCCATTCCGCCGATCAGATTTTTCATGATATCTGGAATCGGCATGCCGGCAAGAAGACCGGCAACGAGTGCGGAAAGCAGAATTGCGATAAGAACGTTGACTTTGACCAGACACAATACAATCATGACTATAACTGATATGAGCACAGGATTTGTTAGCATGTGAGTTTCCCCCATAAATAAATATTTTGGTGATGCTTGAACAATAAGGTCTGTGGTCGTTTTTTTCTTTTGATGTAAAAACCGGATGTCATTTGGATCTTGCTGCAATGCAGGTTCTGATAGCCGGATGGAGAGCACCGGGTGTAACGGGCCGGCGCTCTTCATTCGGAGGTCTGCTTATTCCTGGATCAGCTCCTGAATCTGCTGCTCAACCTTTTCATTGACAAGGTAAGGCAGCGTGATGTGGTCGTGGCCTGCCATGATCTCATTGTATTCCATGGACGTGGTCATGGCGTTTTCATTGCGTGCCCAGGCACGTCTTGCCACACCACCCATTACGTCCCATGGCATAGCGGATTTCAATACTTCGTCGATTCGGGCTGAACCATCCAGTACGCAGCCAAAGCCGCCGTTGATTGATTTTCCGATTCCGACTCCTCCCCCGTTATGCAATGCGATCAGGCTCATGCCGCGCGCAGCGTTTCCGGCAAAGATCTGTGTTGCCTGGTCAGCCATGATGTTCGATCCATCCTTGATATTGGATGTTTCGCGGAATGGCGAATCCGTTCCACCGGTATCGTGGTGGTCGCGGCCGAGCATAACCGGTCCGATTTCACCATTGCGTACCATTTCATTGAACTTCAAGGCGATATCCCGGCGGCCAAGAGCATCGGAGTAGAGAATCCGAGCCTGGGTGCCGACAACCAGCTTGTTCTTCTCCGCATCGCGGATCCAGACCCAATTGTCGCGATCCTGATAGCGGCGATCCGGATCAATGACTTCCATGGCGGCCATATCCGTTTTTCTGAGATCTTCCGGCTTGCCGGAGAGACACACCCAGCGGAAGGGGCCATATCCAAAGTCAAACAGTCGGGGTCCAAGAATATCTTCCACATAGGATGGCCAGATAAAGCCGTCTTTGTCGTCAATTCCATTCTTTGAAATTTCCATGACGCCTGCATCGTAGATTGCTTTCATGAAGGAGTTGCCATAGTCGAAGAAATACGTTCCGCGGGCAGTCAGAGTTTTGATTGCCTCATAATGTTTCTTCAGCGTCTCATCTACCAGCCCATGGAATTTCTCAGGATCCTCAGCCAGCAGTCTGGTGCGTTCTTCAAAAGTTATTCCTGACGGGCAGTAACCTCCGGTGTAGGGTTCATGGCAGGAAGTCTGGTCACTGAGCAGGTCAATGCCGATGTTCTTATCAATGGCATAATACAGCAGATCTACAATGTTTCCATGGAAAGCGATGGATTTGGGTTCTTTGGCTTCCATCGCGGCATAGGCGACCTGGAAGGCTTCTTCGGGTGTCTCCACAACCTGTCCGACCCAACCCTGACTATGACGGGTTGTGATCCGGGAAGCATCAACTTCTGCAATAATACCTACTCCACCGGCGATCTCAACGGCTTTTCCCTGAGCACCACTCATTCCTCCCAGACCGGAGGTGATGAACAGCTTGCCAGCAAGGTTGCCTTCATTGGGAATGCCAAGCACCAGACGTCCGGCGTTAAGCAGCGTGTTGTAGGTTCCATGGACGATTCCCTGAGGTCCGATATACATCCAGCCTCCGGCAGTCATCTGTCCATAGTTCGCTACGCCAAGCGCCTGTGCCCGGTTGTAGTTTTCCAGATCATCGTACATTCCGATCATGAGACCGTTGGTAATAATGACTCTGGGTGCTTCCGGGCGGCTATGGAACAGTCCGACCGGGTGTCCCGAGTAGAGAACCAGGGTTTTATTTTCATCGAGCTGTTCCAGATATTTCTTGATCAGCTGATACTGCATCCAGTTCTGGCAAACAGAACCTGTTTCTCCGTAGGTTACCAGTTCATACGGGTAGAGTGCCACTTCAAAGTCAAGGTTATTGTCAATCATGACCTGGAAGGCTTTTCCTTCAATACAGTTGGATTTGTACTCATCGATGGACTTTCCGTACAAAGCCTCCTTTGGCATGTAGCGATAGCCGTAGATTTTCCCCTTTTCTTCCAGTTCCTGATAAAATTCCTTGGCCATTGCCTCATGATGCTGTTCCGGAATGTAGCGCAGCGCATTCTTCACCGCCAGCAGCTTGTCCGCTTTTGACAGGTTGACTGTCCGCTTGGGTGCACGCCGGATCCCTTCTTTGAATACGGGATATTCCGGTAACGCATCATCCAGACGAATGGTCATCGCATTCTTGATTTGATCGTTGCTCAGATTCATGGGTTCCTCCTTCAGTTTTTGCCCGTTTCCGGGAGAATTTTGTTCATTCACCATCATTGTAAAGGATTATCATCATTTTTGCGTCATTTTTCAGGAAGCTTCTTAAACATTTACACCGTAAAATCCATAATTTTTTAACAAGTTTATTGTTATTTCCTTAACATCGTCAGTTTTTCTGACGAACGCGTACGGCATGGGACAATTGGCGAATCAGTTCCTCTTCTCCCTTCCGATGATCTGCTCTGTGAAAAATCTGAGCGTTGACGAGATGGGTTCTGGCTTTCCGGCTGTCTTTGCGCGAGACGGCAATTAATCCGAGAATCGCTTCCGTCGCCGGCCGTTTCCAATGAGTTCCCAGGATCTGGTATTCAGTCAGTGCTTTTTCGAGAATCCCGTCGGCTTCATCAATTCGGTTGTTCTCCCACAGGAATCGTCCATAATCCGCGTAGAGAATATCCAGACACTTATGGAGTTTCCCGTTCACCAGACCAATCGATTCCTGATAAGCGGCATCTGCCCCTGACAGATCACCCAAGGTTTTGCGGATATGTCCGATGTAATTCAGTGTACCGGCTCTGGCAAGGAAACCGGTTTTCCGATACCAGGACTGTTTCAGAATATCATCTGCCTGGATCAATTTTTCCAGACCCGCTTCCAGATTGCCGATATTGTATTCATACAGCCCGGACAAGCGAAGAACTTCTGCACGCTTCCTCTGATCCGTCCCCCATTCCATCCGCTCGTTCAGTTCTTCCGCCAGTTTGATATAGCGCCCCATCAGGTCCATATCATCTTTTTGAATGCCATAATGAACCACTTCGATGTACCCTTTCAACAGGTATTCCGGATCATTGGCAAACTTGGAGCGGCGAATCACCTCATGGATCAGTTTAATTCCGTCTTCCCTTTTTCCACCGGCGATTAAGTGCCGGCCCATCAGGTAATTGGAAATCAATTCCATTTTAACGGCATCGGGCCCGCTGGAAGACTCGCAATATTCATTCACCTGCTGCACCAGCGTTTTCAGCTGATCATCATACTGACGGCTGTTTTGGTGGAAATGTTCCGGCAGATCATCCGGTTCAATGTCGGTGGGGTACATCTGATCGAACAGGTTCAAGGTTTGCTCGACTTCGCGCAGATGGTGATACAGAAATTTTCCCGTATGCCGGGCCATTTTCCAATGCATAGCCTGATACTGCGATTCCTGTCGGCGCGACAGATTCAGTCCGGCCGTATTTCCCGCAGCCAGTTCATGAAGATGTGTTCGATAAAAGCCTGGAAGCTGATCATACAGCCACTTTTGCAGTGGGGGGTACTTAATTCGAAGCAGTTCGTTTTCTTCTGACAGCAAGCCTCGCATTAAAAGACTGCGCAATATTTTCATCAGGGAGCCCGGTTCCTGGGTATGGATTCTTAGCATCTGCGGAGTAAAACCTGTGGTGTAAATGGAGCAAGCCTCCAACAGGCTCTTCTCCTCTTCGGAAAGTCCGGCAGTAAGCCGCAGAAACAGTCGCTCCGCCTGGCCGGTGGGGTTCAAATATTCTCTGGCCAGCAGCAGGTTTCCCTGACTGTGTTCATAAACCTCTTCAAAGCGATCTTCACTCCAGACGCGATTATCCTTCTCCACGCAGCTTTGAAGATAATGATGCAGTTCCGCCCGTGACAATAACGGAACTTCGATCTGACTCAAATTGTCGTTTTGAACCAGCAGGGCTATGCTGTCATTTCGTCGGAGAAATTCGCGAGTGGCTTCCAGAATGAAAAAGATCCGATTCTGACTGGATGATAAAAAATCCGTCAGATAGATCAGGCTCTTATTATCGATATATTCCAGATTCTCAATCACGCAGATCAGTGGTTTCTCCGGCAGATGGAGCAGAAGCTTGCGAAAGTCTTCCTGCCCTTTTCCCTGGAATTCTCTTGCCCATTTAAGCAGAAAGCCTTCCGGAATCTTCTGATTCGGGCTGTCCAGTCGGATCGAAACAGTCTTTAGATTTAACGGGTCCAGGAAGGACTGAATCAAATCGGTCCGTCCGGAGCCTGGCTCGCCGAAGATGACGACATGTCTCAGACTGGATCCATTCAGAAAGCTTTGGTATTCCTGAGTTAAATTCATTAAAAGACGGGAGCTCTGAAAGCCGGTCACCGGATTCACTTCTGTCTGAACCTTGCGGAATTGAATGAAATCCGCCAGCTTCAAAGTTTCAGGCTCGGGCTCGACCATCAGTTCATCCTTCAGGAGATCCTTCATCCGCTTAAACACAGCCATTGCGTCATTATACTGCTGATTATCCGCATAGTACTGCATTAAGATCCGCAGCGTGTCCTCATCATACGGTTCCGTTTCCAAAATCTGGCGGGCGATGGCAACAATCTCCGGACCGCGTCCCGACTGCTGGACCCGCAGCAGCTGAGCCCGGAGATTGTTCAGCAAAATATTCTGATAAGCGTTCCGGATGGAAAGCAACCAGGATTCATACACCGGGTTGTTTTTCAGGTCTTTGTTCTGCATGAAGATATGGGATGGATAATCTCTATATTCACCTTTCGCATGGGCTTCCACCAGTTCATCCACGTCCTTGAACAGCAGAATATTCCTGTCCAGCAGGATCTTATCCCGTGTTGAAGCGCTGAACAGATCGAATCCCAGAATCTGACGAATTTCATAGAGACTGTTTCGAAGAGAAGATTTCCCTTTATTCGAATCATGCATCGGCCAAAAAACTGACGCTACTTCATCGCGGTCGACCTCCTCCTGAAACAGAAGATAGAACAGTAGTGCCTCCAACTTGTTCTTTCCCAATGTTTTTTCCTTCTGTTCCACCCAAAGCCTGGGCTCACCGAGGAAATTGACATCTACTTGCATATGTCTCCCCCTATCGTCATTTTTCATTTTTATCTTACACCAATGCTTCGATTTTGCCTATCACCAATGGAAGGAGGTGCTTGGGAATCCAAGTTCCTGTTATAATGAATATGATTTTCATTCATTCACATAAAGGAGACTTCTATGAATCATCCAACTAGATTTGATGCCATTTGTCATTTAATGGAAGAGTATGGTGCCGATCAGCTGATCATATCGGATCCATCCACGATCTTTTATCTTACGGGCAGATGGTTCTCACCCGGCGAACGTCTGCTGGTTCTGCTGATCTCGCGCAGGGGCGATACTATGCTGTTCAACAACGAACTGTTCCCTTTGCCCGAAGATGTTGGCCTTCCGGTTGTATGGTATAAGGATACGGATGATTATCTGTCCCGCCTGGCTGGCGCACTGGACGGAGAAGTCATTGCCGTGGACAAAACCTGGCCGGCTCGTTTCCTGCTTCCTTTGATGTCACTATATCCGGCTGCCCGATACATTGTTGCCTCGCCCATCGCCGATGGTGCCCGGCTGTTAAAAGACCCTTCCGAGCAGGTAGCCATGCACGCCGCCTCCAATCTGAACGACAGTGCCATGCATCTGCTGGCCGAGGAAGTCACAGATGGCGTAACGGAAAAGCAGCTTGCCAGAAGACTCATGGAGATTTATGCGGAGCTTGGGTGCGACGGCCCCTCTTTCACTCCGATTGTCGCCTTCGGGGCAAACGGAGCAGATCCTCACCACGAAACGGATGACTCGGTGATTCAGCCCGGAGATACTGTCATTTTCGATATTGGCTGTAAAAAAGATTCCTACAGCTCTGATATGACCAGAACCTATTTCTTCCGGGAAGTTCCCGAAGAAGCCAGCCGAGTTTATGAAATTGTCCGGCAGGCGAATGAACGTGCCATTGCCCAGGCCAGACCCGGCAATCGATTTTCCGATGTGGATCGGGCAGCCCGAGATTTTATTACAGCTCAAGGCTACGGCCCCTACTTCACGCACCGCACCGGTCACGGCATCGGTATTGATGTTCATGAGCCGGAGGATGTCTCCGGGATCAACGATCATCTTCTCAAACCTGGGATGATTTTCTCCATTGAACCCGGAATCTATCTTCCTGGAAAATTCGGTGTACGAATTGAGGATCTCGTACTGATCACGGAGCACGGCTGCGAGGTGCTCAACGAAATCAGCAAGGACCTGACGGTTCTCCCAGCGGCCGAGTAGATTCGAAAAATCCAAAAAGATCCCCATCGGATTATAGGTCATGAGTCAAAATAAAAAGTCATCCTGAACCAAGCAGTGAATGCTTCCCGTCCGGCGGACGGTGAGATCAGGATGACTTTTTTTATTGTCCCCGTAAAGATTGTCTCTCCGGTCTGGTTCAATTCAAGGGAAGCCGTTCGCCTTGAGCGGCTCCCTGTTATCCGATCAGATATCCAGTCATTGAGATCGAGCCCAGTTCACAGGACTCGTTGAAGCAATGGACTGCGTCGGAGTGATCGGCAGCCCCCAAAACATAGAGCAGGGGATAAAAATGATCCGGCGTCGGAACGGCCAGCACCGCGGAGGGACCCAGTGCTTTATAATCAGCGATCTGTTCAAACTGCCCTGCCTGGATCATTGCCTTGATTGTGCCGTCAAATTCGTACGCCCAATCGTACCCGCCTGTGGAGTTCCAGTCAATGCGGCGCAGATTGTGAACGATGTTTCCGCTGCCGATGATGAGTATCCCTTCATCTCTCAGCGGTGCCAGTTCATGACCAAGGCCAAGATGGAATGATCCCGTCTGCGTTCCGTCAATGGATAACTGCACAATGGGGATATCCGCATGGGGGAACATCCATTTCAGCACCGACCAGGTTCCATGATCGATTCCCCAGTCCTCGTTGAAACTGACCGTGTCGCCCAACAGTTCTTTCACCCGCTCAGCCAGCACCGGAGATCCCGGTGCTGGATATCTGACTTGATACAGTTCGGGTGGAAAGCCGTACATATCATAGATTTGCTCCGGAGTTTCTTTTGGATTGATTCTTGTACCTTTGGTATACCAGTGGGCAGACACACACAGGATCGCTTTCGGCTTCAGTTGGCTTCCCAGGCGAATCCATTCCTCCTTGAAGGGATTATCATTGACCGCGTTCATCGGAGATCCGTGTCCGACAAACAAAACTGGCATTTTCATTTTTTATACTCCTTTCATTCGCTGGATCAGAAGACACTTCCGAATCCCCGCGTGCCTTGGTCAGATGGCCGATGTGTATGGAATGAGCCTGACTCCTGTTCCGTGAGAGCAGATGTTTGCTCAACTATTTACAAAACTGTTTGGTTTCACGAATTTCCTGAAGCAGGCTCCCAATGATGTGATTCCTTCTTTAAACTTCAAACTCCTTTGGCAGCTCCGCCCGGAATGGTCCTGTCAGCTTTACTGGTCCGCCCAGAAACAGTTTATTATCCGCCGTCCCTGAAACAGCCAGAATTCCACCGGGTTCGTTGAATTGGATCCTCCACTCCCCAGGATCAGCTTGTTTCAGCCAGGAAGCCAATGCACAGCTGCCTGAGCCGCAGGATGACTCCCAGATATAGGTATCTGTGGATTTTACCCATACCAGTGGGGTCATGAAGTTTTCCGCGGAATCATAGTACATGATGCCAATGGCATCACTGTCACAGTGCTGTGCCAGTTCCCGAATCAGAGCTTCGGCCGCCGGTTTATCGATGGCTTTGTCAATGACCAGTGCATGAGAGATTCCCTCCATCATTACCAGAGGAATCCGACCGTAGCTGCTGGTCTCCACCAAGTCCATGGATCGAATGGCCGGCATCTGAATCTGTGCAGTCTGCTCAGTCGGATCAGCCATTACCTCCAGCACATCGGCTGCTCCCGAGATTCGGATCCCGACTTTCTTCGCGCCATTCTTTTCCGCTCCGGAGTCTGTCCGGGAGACTGTAAACAAGCCAAAGCTTCGAGCGGCATTCCCACAAAATTCGCCCCCCATCATTTCCAAATGACCGGCGCAATCGGCACACTCTTCCATGAAACCGATCTGTTCCAGCTGATGATCATTGTTTTCCAGTAGAAATGTTGAGATGTCGCGATACATTGACCTGGGCAGAACGGTCTGAACCAACCCTGTCATATTCCCTGCAGGATCTGCCACATAGTAGGTGATTTCCATACGTCCTCCTAGAGTAACTATTGATGATTTTCTAATTCAACTTCACTATTTAAACTTTCTTATTGAAGATTCCCTATTGAAAATTCCCTGTTAAATAGATGTTTCGTTCCAAATGTGCCTGGAACTGTCCGGATGGACACCATGTTACATTCTTGAACCCGGATGCTTCTGCCTTTTCAGCGGGAATACGAGTAGTCAGTCTCAGTCCCTAATCATAATGATTCCTGACTTCACGTTTGATTGAACTACTGGTTGAACCCTGCTTGAGTCCTGGATGGGGTCCTGAGCCTACCCTTTGATTTCCCAGATAAACTCGGCAGAATCCGAAACCGAGATGTCCTGAGGTTCGATGGAAGGAGCCATAGCCCGGTCCATAAGCATTTCTTGCTTGGCCATGTAGGTTGTATTGGAATAGAAGTGGATATCACTCCAGGTATAGTCAATTTCTATCAGTTCTCCCAATTCCACACCGGACGCTCGAGCCAGTACCAGAGCCTTGGATCTGGCATTCTGGGCTGCCTGGATTAAAACTTCATCAATGACGGCATTGCGGTCTTTGATGGAAAACCGGATATCCAGATGGCGATTTGTTCTGCTTTGGGCTACTGCGCTCAAAACAGTGGTAAGGCGTTCCTGTTCCCAGTCAAATTCAAGCTGCAAGCCATGTGAGATCCGGTAACCTTCAAAAATCTGAATATAATTATCCCTGCTGTCCCGTTCGGACCGGTATTGGGTGGTGACATCGAACGTAGTAGTCTTTAGCTGATCCGGTTCGAACCCCTCATTTTTCAGTGTATTTTTCAGTTGATCCACGGAAACAGCTGCCTGGTTCATGGCTTCCTGATAACTTAGATCCAAAGATTCGAGCATGAGATCAAGAATCACCTGATCCGGTTTTCTGCTAACCTGGCCTGTTCCTTTGACAGTGATTTTACGATCCATCGTGTCCACTCCTTGTATTTGATACGATCTTTTCTTCATTATAGTCGATCTTTCAGGATTCAGGTAAAAATAAAGAAGATTCGGCGATGCCGGATCTTCTTTATTCATATACTCTCATTAAATGATCCAATGACTATTAAATCTTTCATCGTACAATCCATCATGGAGAGATCATGGCCTGTACTGACTTTCGCCGATCGCCCTCAGTCCTTGACTATGACAATATTGTCTCGACAATTTCCTCCACCGTAATGCCGTATATTGATCCTTCCAGTGCATTAGTTCGCATGGCATCCAGCAGAGCTTCTCGCTCCAGCGGCATCCCTGTCATTACCTGTTCCAGCCGTTCCACTTGTTCATTTCCAAAAAAATCACCGCAGAGCTTTGCATGCCTGATCCGGCTTTTTTCAAATTCCAGCTGAATGGTAATTTTACCGCCGGCGAACCGCCCTGTCCTGGTCAAAGTAAACTTGGGATTGGCTCCGAAACGAAAAGCGTCCGAGCGAAATTTCTCATCAGCCAGCTGCTGGATCTGCCGGCGTTCCTCCCCGGAAAGTTCGTAGGTACTGGTACTCCCGTTCATCATGTACTTCACCATATGCTGTTTAAACACTTCCGGTTCCATAGCAAAGTCCAGGTGATCCTGAATGTTGGTGACCCGGTCACGAACCGATTTGATGCTCTTTGACAGAATCTTGTGAGGGTCAACCTGCGTACTCCGAACCATTTCCTCAATATTTGTCGAAAACAGCGTGGAACCATGGTGAACGGTACATCCATTCAACTTGAACTGGGCATTGCCTGAAAATTTACGTCCTTTGATTACAAGGTCATTGCGCCCGTTGAATTCACAAGGAACATTCAGTTCGTGCAGCGCTTCAATTACCGGTTTGATATAATCCTGAAACTGGATGTCATTCCCCTGCCTATAATCAATAAAGCTGAACTGCCATCCCCCCAGATCGGTATAGATGGTTCCGCCGCCGCTCAGGCGTCTCACTACCTGGATCTCCTTCTCTCTGGCATACTCCAGATCGATCTCTTCGAAAGTATTCTGGTATTTCCCGATCATCAGGGTTGGCTCCGTCCGCCAGAACAGAAAGACAGTATCCTCCAGTTTTTTTTCACTGGCAAAGTAATATTCTGTCGCAAAATTAAAGTATACATCGGTCGAGCCGGTTTCCACATATATCATTCGCTGATCCTGCTTTCCTGCTTTGCGCAAACCAGGGCTTCCTGAGCCCGATAGGAGGATCGAACCAGCGGGCTGGAAGCGACATACCGGAAGCCCATCGCCATCGCTTCCGCTTTCAACCGGTCAAATCCGGCGGGTTCGACAAAGCGATCCAGCGGCCAGTGCTCCGCGGAAGGCTGAAGGTATTGACTGATTGTCAGAATATCACAGCCGGTTGAACGGACATCCTTCATCAGTTCGCTGATTTCCAGATCGGTTTCACCCAGACCAATCATAAAACCGGTTTTCGTCAGAATATGAGGTGCGATGGCTTTGCTGTCAGCCAGGATCTGAAGAGATCTCTGGTACTTAGCCTGTGGCCTGATCTGCGGATACAGACGGGCAGCCATTTCCACATTATGGTTTAATACATCCGGTTTGGAATCCAATAGGACGGCCAAGGCTTCCCGATTTCCCAGCAGATCTGAAATCAAGACTTCGGTGGTAACGCCGGGACAGCGTTTCTTGACCTGACGAACTGTTTCAGCCATATGAGCCGCTCCCCCGTCCGGCAGGTCACCCTGGTTACCTGGGTAATCACGACATGCTCCAGTCCCAGTCGTTCCACCGCTTCTGCCAGATGCAGCGGTTCATCTGGATCCAGTAGGTGAGGCTTGCCGGAGGTAACGTTGCAAAATCGACAGTTTCTGGTGCACTGACTGCCCATAATCATAAAGGTGGCCGTTTTCTTTGAATAGCATTCGCCCAAATTGGGACAATTCGCTTCCTTGCAGACAGTATTGAGCTTCATATCGTGCATCAGCAAGGCAACTTCTTCCACAGCCTCATTGTTAAAAGATACCTTCAGCCACTCCGGTTTTTTTCGCTGCATGGCTACTCGACCTCTGCCAGGATATCGCCCACCTGAACTTCATCGCCTTCTTCCACCAGCTGACTCTTCATTGTCCCATCCCAATCAGCTTCAATCTGATTCACAACCTTATCGGTCTCAACCTCAAAAATCGGCTCTCCCTTGACAAAGGCTTCCCCAGGTTCTTTCAGCCAGGCAGCCAGAACCCCTTTCGTCATTTCAGGTCTTAGCCGGGGCATCGTTAATTGCTTTTTCATCATGAAATCCTCCAGTGAATTTGAGTTGTATTTTTAAGTGTCATCACGACTGATCGAACAATCCTGGTCAGATTCCTTCTCATGGATCCGAACGGACTGATCGGAATTGCAGAACGGTCAAGGTTCTGCCAATCAGATCATCCAGGGGACGAGTTCCTCGTATCCGGTACCGTCCAACGCTTTGAGCAAATCAGCCGGATGGAGCCTGCTTCCTTCCAGCCGCTGAGCCAGCCTGTCAGGGTCCGGCGACTGCCAGCGCGCAATGCGGCCATTCTTCGCCTCATATTCTGCCAGGATATCTTGTCCCTGAATTTGCAGGTTCCGGCTAAAGCCATAACCAGGATTCCGGCCAAAGGTCCATTCCCAATTCTCATACTTTTCTTTGGCCAGCTGTTGAATGATCCTCTGCTCCTGCGGCATCAAGACTGCTTCTGTGACTGAAAAATGCTGTTTCAGAGCCGCCAGCAGCTGTTCTTGAAACGTTTCGACGGGTTGATCCCCAGCAAGGTACTTCTGAATATTGGTCACGAGCCAGGGGACGGATGGCGTTCCCCTGGAAGAAAAATATCTGCGGTGTCCATTGGCCAGTTGGGCCAGCCGGTTCATATCCGTATCATAGAGAAGCGTTCCATGGTGGAGCGTCCGATGACCGGAGCAGCACTGAGCGCTTCCTGATATTTTTTTGCCGCCGATGCCCAGACCGTTCCCGGGAATCAGCTCGGCCGGGACTCCCATGGATTGTAAAACATGTATCATTGGTTCCAGAAAAGCATCATAGGTTATTATCTGATTGGGATGATGGCGGATGATGGCATAATTGATGTTTCCCGGATCATGGAAGACGGTTCCGCCGCCGGTCATGCGCCGGACGAGCCGTACTCCCTGCCGCTGCGCTTCCTGGATGTCAACTTCGGCAAATATATTCTGGTACCTTCCGCAGACTAACGTGGGCTCATTACGCCAAAGCAGCAGAACTTCATCTTTTATCTGCTCAAAAACATACTCTTCCAGCGCCTGATTAAAGAAGGGATCTCTGCTTTGATTCTCAAAATATAGCATTTGCACCTCCTGTTCGGAATTAATGTCTGAAAAGCATCACTGTTTTAATTATTCTATAACGTGAATAGTTCTCAGGCAAAAATTACTTTGCTTAAATTTTGGCTCAATCACTTTTTATGTGGGATTATGATTTTCCCTGTTTACACGGAGAGGTCGACGTGGTAGCCTGACTGACCGACTAGCCCAGCATTTATGCAGCCTAGCGGCAAGGCTGGCGGAACCACGCCGACAGAGGCTCCATGTCAACTTGGGAAAATCCCACAGTTTTTGTGATTGACCCTAAATTTTCTCAAAAAAAGTGACTGACAACATGTCAGTCACTTTTTCCTCGTTATTTCTCACTTCTGAAACTCATTTCAAAGAAAAAGAGTCAGAACCTGCCTTCAATCAGGACTTTTAGCTGTGTCAGGTCCTTCGCGATCAGAGGACGTTCGAATCCTCTGTTCCCTCAGGAACACCATATGCCCGGTTTACGGTTTGCAGAAATATGATCCCATTGCCCGGCTCATCAATTTTCAGCTCCTTTCGGATATGATCCACGATCTGATCCGTCCTCTCGACTCTTGACAGAATCAGAACCACTTCTTTTTCGGGTTCAATATCCATGGAGAACACCCGGCTGATTTCATGAACGCCGGCACCCCTTGCATTGATGACGGTTCCGCCTTTTGATCCGGCCTGTTCCGCGGCCGCAATGACATCCTCGGCTTTGCCTTTGTCGACGATGACATTAATTACATGATACTTTGCTGAATCCAAAAGCTCATCTCCTTCTCTGCTGTCACAGGCAATATTCCTGCTTCCTACGACTTCGCATACTGTGGTGGTGAACGCAATGCCGTGGTTTGGTTTATGAAACTGAAAATGGACATCCATTTCAGCCAGAATTTTGTTGGCCAGGTCCTCTTCCGCTACCAGGTAGACGATGTCTTTGCGGACATCACCCCAGCCGATGAAATCAAGAATCCGACTGTTGGCAGTACCACGTCCAAGCGCAATGGTACCGCCTTTTACGCCGTGACCGCGGGCAAACTTGAGAATCCGTTCCCCTTCTCCGTCATTGACAATAATGTGCATCAGTTCGGTGCGCAAGCCCGGAACATCATGAAGCATTATTCACCGCCTCCTTCTTCGACTTGATTTTAAAGATGATGCCCAAAATTTGAAGTGCCACAATGGGCGTCATGGCCACCATGGCAATCAGCCCGAATCCATCGACCATGACATTGGCTCCCGGCACTGCCTGGGCGGCTCCCTGAGCAAAAGCCAGAATGAATGTGGCCGTCATGGGACCGGAAGCGACTCCCCCAGAGTCGAAGGCAATGCCAACGAACAGCTTGGGCGAAAGATAGGACAGGATGATCGACAGTACATAACCTGGAAGTAAATAATGCCACAGCTGCACCTGGGGAATCAAGATCCGAACAATCGACAGAGCGACTGCCAGCGCAACGCCAATGGCTAATGTTACCATGACGATGTTGCGGCGGACATATCCGCTGGTTACCTCTTCGATCTGATGCGTCAGGACATAGACAGCAGGCTCCGCCAGGATTGTTACCATACCAAGCACAAAGGCGGTTCCGATGATATAGAATCGGTTATCGAGGGAAGCCAGTTCGAATCCTGCGACTCTCCCCACTTCCATAAAGCCTCCGTTTACGCCGAGCATGAACAGGACCAGTCCGATAAATGTAAACACCAGGCCAAACAGAATTTTACGAAAGGCGGAAGTGTGCATCCGAAAGGATACTTTCTGCATGAAGACAAAAATAAGCAGAACCGGCACCAGGGCTAAGGCTATTTCTTTTGAAATCAGGGGCAGTTTCTCAAGAAAGATTGCATAGAACGGGCCACTGACAGAAGTCCCGATCTCCACTTCACCGGATGCCTCGCGCACCTGAAACAGCAGACTCATGACCATGACCCCCAAGATCGCACCGGTGGATGCTATCCCAACGAGTCCAAAGCTGTCTTTTTCGGATGCTTTGCTGTCTTTTTTCAGGCGTGAAACACCCAATGCCAGACCCAGCATGAACGGAACGGTGAGAGCTCCCGTGGTTGCACCGGAAGCATCAAAGGAAATGGCCAGAAATTCCGGTGACATGAACACGGCAAGAACAAAAATAATCCCATACACACCGGTCAACAGCCGGTACAATGGAAAGTTATAGACGATACGAACTAATCCAGAGGTCAGCATCACCGCGATTCCGACGGATACTACAATGAGTATTGATAGTTTTGAGATGGTTCCGCTCGTAACCAGGTCCACCTGATCCGCCAGAATATGCAGATCAGGCTCCGCAATGGAAATGAAAAAGCCGAGAACCAGTCCCCCTGTAATCAGGAGCCACAGTTTATTTGATCTTGCCAGACTGGAACCTAGTCTTTCGCCTATCGGAGTAATTCCGACATCCACACCAAACAGAAAAATAGTCAGTCCCAGGATGATCAGCACCGCGCCGACTAAAAACCGCATCAATACGCCCCCTTCCAAGGGCACTAACGTAAAATTCAGCAGCAGGACAATTCCCACGATGGGAGCTACAGACATGAGAACCTCTTTCAATTTAGCTCCGATTACACTCAAATGACCCCTTCCCTTCTTCTCACGATTTTTTTCAAAAAATCTCAGCTATGGAACACATTATTTTTGATTCTGTCTGTTTCCCTCATGGATATAAATTCACGAGATCCTGGGTTGAAGAGTAAATCTTAATTTCTTATTTCCCCGGGAGATTCAATGAAATTAAAACAGAATACTTGACTGTACTATTTTATCATTTCACTTTTATTATGTCAACTATATAGCTATATTTTTATAATCAAGTCGGGCAGATCGGTCATTCCCTTATACTTTCGGTTGTTTCAAACGGTTAAATCGAATGGTTCAACAGTCACTCCTACCAGCAGACTCCACTTCAGCAGACTCCACTTCCAGAGATGTCATGCCAGAAGACGCCTTCAGAGTTCAACCCAGAATCCGCCTTCGGATGACTTTCTTTAGATGTCTTTTTTTAAGATGCCTTTCAAAATCCACTTCAAGAAAATGCCATTGAAACACTGAAAGAAGAGTGCCTGGTCATGAAATTACCCTCTTTTGCATTTGCGCAGGAACCCAATAAGCCCCTGCAAATCAAATAATTTGATTTGCAGGGGCTGTTGAATACAGGGTATGCTTTCAAGAATGATTGTACGTCATCTTCAGCCGATCCTTCTTCAGCGTTTTAGTCCAGGCCGCTGATGTTAACCCGGAAGGTCATTTTTCGGTTGCCGACTTCATCCTCGAACACAAAGGTGGTATCCGAGTTCAAGGTTGGTTCAAGCAGAAAATTCAGCCGATCATACTGAACACCTGGCAGAGATTTGAATACTTCCGGGAGAAAGGGCCGGGACGATGTCTGGTTCACATTCTTCACCAGCTTCCAGGAACCTTTCTGACTGGGATCCTGCGGGACAGAAATGATGATTTTACCACCGGGGGAGGTTTGCAGGTTAATGTTCGAGAAATCATAGAGATGATGTTCCTGGAGAAATCCAACGCCATCCTTTAAGGCTGCAGCAACGATAACCATTCGTTCTACCGGAGGATTATAGTCGATCTTGAGATCGTTCATGGTTTGCTCCACTTGCTGGATGGGATCCGCCTTCGGATCATAGCTGAACTGGGTGGTTTTCTGACAGGAGGTCAGAAGCAGAAGCATCATCAGACTCAAAAGCCAGAACCTGTTTCGTTTGAACAGTTGATTGGGGTGATTTACCATCAGTTTCTTCCTTTCTTGCATTGATACGGGCAGCCGCGATTATAACTCTTGTCCGGATTGACGGAATGCCTCATCCAGATCGATAGATAAAGAGACTCCCTCCTCCCGGAGTATGACACTAAGCTGCGCCAGCATTTTTATGAATTCACTTTCTTCGGCAATATTATTGCCCATATGGGCAATTCGGACAATATGACCATGCCACTGATTCAGACCGCCAGATAAAATATAGCCGTGATCCTGCATCCGATCCAAAATCCGGTCTCCATCGACTCCATCGGGCAGCAGAATTGCCGTCACGGTGTTCGAACGGTTCTTTTGGGCGAAGATCTCCAGACCGGCCATCTCGATGGCCCGGCGGGTTCTTTGAGCATAGCTGGCATGATGAGCGGCATAATCATGAGACAGAGTCATATCAAGGGCTTCACTCAGGGCATAGACCAGATTCCCGCTTTGAGTATAGGGAAATTCAAATTCTTCTTCCAGAAGGTAGGTCCTAAAATTCGTGTAGTAGGTGCGGACCGGGCTTTGTCGGTTGATCAGAAATTGCGTGGCACGTTCTGATAAAGTGATCGTAGTCAGTCCAACGGGCGCAGACAGGCACTTTTGGGAGCCGCTGATCAGACAGTCGATCTGGGAGCGATCAAAGTCGATGGCTTCTCCGCCCAGTCCGGAAACGGAATCGACAATCGTCATAATTCCGTAGGATCTTAACAAGGCGCCGATGGCATGAATATCCTGACTGACACCGGTGGGCGTTTCACAATGAACCAGTGTTGCAAGCTGGAAATCATGGTCGGATTCGAGGTACGATTTCAGCTCTTCCAGGTCAACCCCAGTCCTCTGATTCAGGTTCCAGCAGACCGGATCTCCCCCATATAGCTTGACGAAATCGGCCAAAAATTGTGAGAACGGACCATTGACCAGACACAGGGCGCGGCTGCCAGGTTCCACAAAGGACGCACACGCACCATCAAGACCGGCCATGGGTTCAGCCAGCATCAGGAAGGTGGCGGCTTTTGTGTTCAGCAGACTGGAAACCTTTCGTTCAGCCTCATGTTGAATTTCCGGGTAATTCCGGTCCAGATCCGTATTGGTAAAATCGCGCACTAAGGCCTGTTGCACCCGTTCCGCGATCGATGTGGGGCCGGCACTCATGATTTTCATAGATTCCCCTCCATTTTTCTTTTGTTTATTTACTTGTCCAAGGATTGCCGTTCCATTGTTCACAGCTCAATTGCTCGAAAGCTCGACTGTTCCAGTGTATGATTCATAAAGGACTGCGACCGGTGCGGCAACCGCCAAGGGACGCAAGCTCATTGGATGGATTAATTATAGCATACCGACAACGTCTGAGAAGTGCATGAAACCGCACCGTTCGGCACAATTCCTTGATCCGTCCAGGTAATTTTGGGATCGGAGTGAAAATCCTTGAACTTCATTTTCTTTTGCTTTATTCTGAATTTAACATAAAGCGTTCGAGCAAGGAGGAGCATTTTGGTCCAAAGAGAAGTTATCGTTGTGAATGAGTCAGGAATTCATGCACGCCCTGCCGCGGCCGTAGTCAATTTTGTCAAAAGCTTCAAGGGCACCGTGGACGTCACCCACAACAACAAGAGGGGAAACCTGAAAAGCATTATTTCAATTATGTCACTCGGAATGAGAAAAGGATCCGCCCTGGTTCTGGATATCGAAGGTGAAGACGAAGAGCAGTTTGCGGATCGCCTGGTGAACTTCATCTCAAGCCTGGAAGGGTAAACCGAACTGCAGCCAAGTGGTTCAACCGCCGTTGGAGGAGGATCTGACACAGCAGTTACAAGTGTCCCGTCATCATGGGGCACATTCCCTTGATCCGCGAGCAAACCCAAGATTTCGGAGGAATGAATATGGAAATCCAAGTATTAAAACCAGAACAGTTTAAAACTACAGCCTGGTCCGGCGGAGTAACACGGGAAATCCTGATTTATCCCCCCGGAGCAGAATATGGCCGTCGTAATTTCCTATACCGCGTCAGTACAGCCATTGTGGAGTCCCGAGAATCAGGGTTTACAGACCTCCCGGCCTATAACCGCTTCATTATCCCATTGAACGGAGAACTCCATTTATCAATCGATCAGGTCCGCCACATCATCGAACCATTGTCGGTATTTCACTTTGACGGTGGCGCCAGTACCACCTCACTGTCCCGCCAGAATCTCCAGGATCTCAATCTGATGGTTTTAAAAAACTATCCAGCGGACGTGCGCATTGTCAAACCCTCGGAATGGGATGAGCTGGATCTGGAGTTTGATCACATCATCGTGCGGTTGAAGACGGATGCATCCGGTCACTTTACGGAGATCAAAGACGCAATGTACGTGCCCAGAGGTCGAGTGCTGTCTGGCCCCGTTCTGTCCGAACAGGAACTGGCAGTCGTGATGCAGCTTCCCGACCCTGCGGAAGGTCCGATGGAAGAAGCGTTGGACTAGAGACCCGATTTGATCCGAACGTCCTGGTTCCAGGCGAGTTCAAGCCGATACCGCTTTGATGTCAGCTGTCCCGAATCCAGCAGACGAACTGAATAAAGGCAAAAAGGCAGTCAGTAATCTTCTGTGGATTTCTGACTGCCTTTGTTCATGGACGGAGGTCCCGTCCGGTGTCCAAGTGGAGATCTGCTGGTGGACGCGATGAATTCACCGGAGATTATTCATGATAATGAAAGATTTACATCGTGTTCAGAGCTGGGACATCACCACCTTGTAAACTGATCTTAGATTTTCATGAACAGGAGGAATCAGTATGAAGCCAATCTGGAAAGGCGCCATTTCCTTTGGACTGGTAAATATTCCTGTCCAGCTGCTTAGCGCGGAAGAACGGACAGAGCTGAATTTCAATATGATTGACCAGCGGGACCACGCCCGAATCAAATATCAACGAATCAATGCAGAAACAGGGAAAGAAGTACCCTGGGAAAATATCGTCAAAATGTACGAATTTGAGGATGGCAGCTATGTGGTCGTCACCGATGAGGATTTCGAAAAAGCTGACCCCAAGGCCAGCAAAACCATTGAAATTGAACAGTTCATTGAGGCCAAAGAGCTGAATCCCATGTATCTGGAAAAGCCGTATTATGTGGCTCCTGTCAAAGGCGGCGAGAAACCTTACAGTCTGCTGCGCGATGCCATGAAGGAATCCGGCAAAGTCGCCATCGGACGGGTAACGATTCGCACCAAGCAGAGTATGGGAGCAATACTGCCCGTTGGTGATGCTCTGGTTTTAAACCTGCTGCGTTATTCTGACGAAATCCGGACTACGGAAACCTTGAATCTTCCGGAGGGCGAAAAAATAACCGATAAGGAAATGGATCTGGCAATCTCGCTGATTGATGGGCTGACTGCCTCCTGGAATCCGGAGGAATTCCAGGATGAATACACATCTGCCCTGATGAAGCGGATTGAAGCCAAGGCAAAACTGAAAGGCAAAGACCTGCCGGAGGAACCCGAGGAAGAAGAAGTCACCCCCTCCAAGGTGGTGGACATTATGGACCTGCTGAAGAAAAGCATCGAAACAAAATCCCGGAAACGGAGCGATCCAGCCGACAAGGCTGCTCCGGGGGATAAATCGAAGACCTCAAAATCCTCAGGCAAGTCCGATGAAAAAGCCGCTCCCCGGAAAAGGAAGTCATCCTAATGGCGAAATTGGAAGAATACAATCGAAAACGGGATTTTGCCCGAACCAGTGAACCGGAAGGAAAAACGGCTTCTACCGACAGTACCTTGCGATTTGTTGTCCAGCGACATGACGCCAGCAGGCTTCATTACGATTTTCGGCTGGAATATGATGGTGTGCTCTGGTCCTGGGCAGTCCCTAAGGGACCCAGCTATAATCCCAGGGACAAGCGGCTGGCTGTCATGGTGGAAGATCATCCGTTGGAATACCGCCATTTTGAAGGGACCATTCCCGAAGGCGAGTATGGCGGCGGAACCGTTCAGCTCTTTGATGAAGGATACTGGATTCCGGAAGGAAATCCAATGGATGACCTGCAAAAGGGATCCTTGAAATTTACCCTGGAAGGCAATCGCCTCAAAGGTCGGTGGACGCTGATTCGGATGAAACCCAGGGCTGGTGAAGAAGATAAAAACTGGCTGTTAATCAAAGAGAAGGACAGCTACGTTCAAACAGAAGACGGAGTTACCTCCCTCCTTACCTCCGTCAGATCCGGCCGAACTCTTGAGGAAATCGCCGCCCAGGATCCGTCTGTCACTCCCTCTCCTGCGACAAAAGGTTTGTCGGCAGAGGGAACCGGGAAAAATCCAAAACCGGAGGCAAAACAGCCAAAAGACAGCACCAAGACAAAATCGAAAGCTGATCAGTCAGCTGCACCTAAAAAGAAAAAACCGACGAATGATAACAAGACATCAAAAGAAAAAACGGCATCCGCCGCGAGATCCAACGAGAAGCAGACCACTACCGAAAAAGAGGTTACAAAGAATCATAAGTCAGCGAAGCTGAAAGCAGCATCAGACTCGACAACCTCGAATGACGCCAAGGCTTCCGATCAGAAAGACCAGAGCAAGGACATGGAGATAGACAAGGACAAGGACAAGGACAAGGAAATGGACAGAGAAATATCCGAACAAACTCCCCTTCATTCCCTGCCGTTTCATGAAGTGAAACCGATGCTGGCTGTTTTGACAAAGAAAGTGCCTCAAGGGTCAGAGTGGATTCATGAACTGAAATTCGACGGGTATCGCATTCTGGCGGTGATCGAAAACAGAACCGCCCGCCTGCTCACTCGCAATGGCCTGGACTGGTCGAAGAAAGCTCCGGAGCTTACCGAAGCACTGGCAGGGTGGGCGCCGGACAATCTGATTCTGGATGGTGAGCTGGTGGTCTTTGATTCAAAAGGAAAAAGTGATTTCCAGGCCCTGCAGTCCTACTTCAAGACTCCTGGAAGCAAGTCGCTGGATTACGTGGTATTTGATCTGTTAGCTCAGGGCAGTGAGGATTTGCGCGGGATTCCCCTTCTAGAAAGGAAAAGCCGACTGGAAACACTCCTGAAAAACGCGCCGGAGGGAATTCACTACAGTTATCACACGGAGGGTGGATCCAAAGTGTTTGGTCAAGCCTGTGATGAAGCACTGGAAGGCATAATTTCCAAGAAGAAAGCCTCCCTTTATCGAGGAACCCGAAGCATGGACTGGCTCAAGGTCAAATGTACCAATCGACGTGAATTTGTCATCGGTGGCTATACAGTATCTGACAAAAACACTTCCGGGATTTCTTCCCTTCTGCTGGGCTATTACCAGAAAGACCAGCTCATATACAGCGGTCGTGCCGGAACGGGCTTTCATCACAAAAACACTCAGGAACTCCTGGCTCAATTTCGCCATCTGCAGCGGAAAACATCGCCGTTCACCAACACGCCGGAATCTCGAACGGGTGAATATTTTTATTTCCTGAAGCCCGAACTGGTCGCTGACATCCAGTTTGCAGAGTTGACCGATGATGGTCTGCTCCGTCAGGCTTCCTATAAGGGGCTGCGGCTGGATAAAGCGGCAAGTCAGGTAACGCCTGACGAGACGGTGAGTGAACCAGTGATGGAACGTGATTTACCAGAACCTCCTTCTAAGAGAAATACCAAAAGCAGACCGGTCAGCTCATCTGCTCCGAAAAATCCACTCGGATCCAGGGAATCCTCTGACGTGTCTCAGTCCAAAGACTCCTCTGACGTGTCTCAGTCCAAAGACTCCTCTCACAAGTCTCAATCCAAAGAATCCCTGAGGGCTTCAAGACCAAAGAATAAAGAAGCGGCTGCAGCAGGCAGTGCATCAGCTTCCCGAAATAGTGATTCAGTTGAGTATGACGGCGTCACATTATCCTCGCCGGATAAGGTCCTGTTTCCCGAGGATCAGATTACCAAACAGGATGTTGCCGACTATTACTGGTCCGTCAGGGAATATATCCTGCCCTATCTGATCAGCCGCCCCATGACTTTGATCCGCTGTCCCGAGCAGATTGGCGAAGATTGCTTCTTTCAAAAGCATCAGACTCACCCGATCCCGGGGATGGATACCGTCACTGTACCGGATAATGACGGGGACGAAACCCAGGTCATGATCATGAACGACACGACCAGCCTGATGGGCGCAGTCCAGATGGGTGCGCTGGAATTTCATGGCTGGGGTTCGCAACTGGACCACTTGGAACAACCGGACTGGCTGGTGTTTGATCTGGATCCGGCGGAAGGCCTGGGAGCGGAGAAGGTTCGACAAGGCGTTCGAGATCTGAAAACACTGCTGGATGAGATGAATCTTCAGGCTTATCTGAAAACCAGCGGCGGAAAAGGCTACCATATTGTCATTCCTTTGGTTCCTTCCGCTGACTGGGAAGCTGTTCGAGCTTTTGCCAAACTGATGGCACAAGGAATGGAGGCAAGGTGGCCCGATCGGTATACAGCCAATATGCGAAAAGACAAACGCAAAGACAGAATCTATGTGGACTGGGTTCGCAACGGACGCAGTGCCACTTCGGTTAGTATCTTTTCACTTCGCGCCCGCAAGGGAGCCCCCATTTCCTGGCCCATCGGATGGGCTGATCTGGATCAATTTGATCCCGCCACCGTGACGATCCGCAACTGGCAGGAATACACTGATACCATTCAGGAGTGGGCTGATTTCTTTCAGACCAGTCAGAAGTTGAAGTAGCTTATGTCAAATACAACACTTTGAACCAATGCCTTAATGAAAAAGTTGTTGCTCACTCCGATGTGGAGATGAGCAACAACTTTTATTCTTTACAAGTGGTCCTGAGGATCCTGCATTATGTCTGCATCCCATCAGCAATCATATGGATGCCGGTAGTTCCGGGATCACCGGAATCTGACAAATGACGACCTGAATCAGAAGGCATGGAGGTTTCATAATTCGTCCAGCTAAATCCATGACATTTCCATGGAGGGAAAGCCAACATAAGACTGAAGATCGGCTCTTCGGTCGGATGGAAAAACTGGCTGTCTTGCATTTTTCCTGTTTGAGTCGAACTTTTACGCATGTCCTGCTAAATTACCGGCCGCTGATCCGTACATTTTTCGGGGCATGTTTGATGATGAAATCAAGCACCTGATCAAACTCACCTTGTTCCGGATAAATCTGATTTTTGGTCAGGGCTTCATTGAGAAAAATCGTATTGCGAGACCGAACGGCCTTTATCGACTTTATTTTATTGAACCTGGTATGGAGGTTATGCCGCGAAGCCGCTAACAGTCCCGCTCCGGCTGCTGAGAGATTGCCGCTGGCCATTCCGGCAAGTGCAGTCAGGAGCCCTAAAGCCTGTGCTCGCTTGACCTGTTTTTGAAGCTGGATGTGATCGATTCCCTGACTATTCATTTTAAACAGTACAATATACTTTCCATAAATCACTCCCACGAGCACATACCCCAGCGCTAAAAGACCCGCCAGCAATAGTAAGCCATAGCTCAGAATCGTGCCCGTAACCTGCAAAGCTTCACCCAGACCTTCTTCAAGAGTCAGCAGGAACATCAGAAGCGTCGGTGCCAGAAGCCCCAGCAGCATCACTTTGGCAGTGGTAATAAGGATCGTCGGATTCTTCCAAAAGGAATATTCATAGATCCATTGCATTTCCTCGACGCCTTCCTGCGAAGCATCTACTTTGTCAATAATCGATTTTTCTTGGTGGGATGAGCAGTCTGCTGTTTCATTCTCAGCGTGTTCGCTGTCAGGTTCTGCCCCTTCAGCCGGTAAATCTCGAAGGGTTGGTTTTTTTTCTGCATCCAGTCCCTGTTCACCCGGATCTGTTATCTCCTCAGGTAGAAACTGCGTTCCGCATTGTTCGCAGAACCTGGCATCATCGATTCGTTCTTTTCCGCATTTCTCACAGTACATGTGTCAACCTCCCATGCCGTCGGCATATGTTTTTCTATGTTTTCATTCTCAATCTTGATTCAGTCATCAACAGCTGATGACATCTGATTACCCGCAACTCCTCATTTCTCAGAAAATTCTTAAGCAATCACTGCTTTTTAATAAGGTTCGGTTTGGTTATAATGAATTCATTCAGAAATCTCATCAGGCAGGTGTACACTAATGGCTTTTGATAAGATCTTTTACTGCAGCCGGTGCGGGTCAAGGCTCTCCCGCAGTCAGACGGCCTGCAGCTTATGCGGTTTCGACATCGCGGCAGAATTTCCCTTTGGGGAAGAGCCGCAGGCCGGGGCTGGCGGCATCGGTTGGTCCGAAGCGGCAAATGATTCAAGACTGGCAAAATATCAGAGGAGCCGCCGCATCTATATCAGTTTCTTCACCTTCTTGCTCTTCAATGGTATTGCTGCCATGTTGATTGCCAGCGGGGATTTGCAGTTGGATCAGGAAGGTCTCCTGGTCCTGGGCATGCTGTTGATTCTATTTTTTTTTATTGCATTCTATGCGGTCCAAGGCACTCGTCGATACAGTCAGCAGTGGATTGGCACCGTGATCAGAAAACAAGGGGATCCAGGCGGAAAATACAAGCGACAGTCCATGGCGCTGATCATTGCGCTGGACAGCGGAGAGACCATTTGCCATTCAATCTCCGATCCCATCCTGTTCCAAAGCATCCTGCCCGGGGATCGGGTCAAGAACCATCAACGGGCTGATCTGCGCTTTTTAGAAAAATATGACAAACGCCGGGATCTGTATCTCTATTGTGCATCTTGTGCTGCCCAGAATGACGCAAGGGCTGAATTCTGCCGGGCTTGCGGTTCCCCACTGTTCAAGGGAAAAGAGACCTCTTTGGATTCAAAGTCAAGGATCTGATGGATCCTGGCCTGCTGATGCAGGGGTATGTCTGAGAAGAGAGTGTTCACCAGGCTAGTCTTAAGCAGAGCACTGAATCCTTAGTCGGCATGATTCGCTCCCGAAAGGCCCCTTTGCCCATTAATCCGTCAGCCTGAGATCAACCGTCAATCAGCATCCGACTCCCCCAGCTGTCGATACGTTCCGGTTTCATCCAGCTTCAGCGTGATATAACTTTCTACTTCAAACTGTCCCCGCCTCTTATCATATCGAATACGATAATTTCTCTGGATCACCCGGTTCGGGGTCCACATGACAGCGGCAGCCTGACCATAAAACCGCTGCGGAACTTCCATGACGGTGTAATCAAGGTCAATTGGGTCAGAGGAAGTGTCATTGAATAATTGGATCGCCTGTCTGATTTGATCATTGGATGGTTTTGGCGGAAGAGAACAGCCGCCGGCGGCAATCAATACGAACAGACTGATCAGAAGGCTTAGCGTTCGTCTTTTTGAGATCTTAACCATTCCGGATCCCTCCCCTGGTTATTCATTGGGCTGATGGATTCTATTAAAAATCATTGAACCAGTTCTGCTCAGAACCTGCCGGACGATCCACTGGTGAATTCCAATGACTTCGATCTGATTCAACCCCCTGCAGGTAAGTTTGCAATTGAGCGCTGCCCGGAGATCGGATCTGATTTCTTCTCAACCAGAATGCTCTGATATCAATGGTTTGCAAGTATCTTGTGAATCATTAGGAAAGAATGATTATTAATGATAATTTTAACACGACCGTCCATATACAACAATCGATCAAAGAACCTCACAAGAAATATCTGTCAGGAAAAGCAACGGAACAATGGAGCAGCCGCATCACTTCCGTTGAGGCGCGGAACTGCCCAGTGAGCTGGTGAAAACGAGGTGAATGACAGTGGCTTGACGATTCTCATACTCTTGACATAAAAATCTACCGTGGTGAATTTCCCGGTAGCACAGGGTGTCGTTCGAAGTCGGCTGCCCGAGGGCCCAATATCAGCGGATTGTTCTGAGAGTGAGTCCCCATAGTCGCTGGCTGTCTGAATGGAAGGGCACTTTGGGAATTGCAGAGAACCTTGGGACATCCTATAATTAAATCAAAATTCCTGTTCAATCTTCAAGATCAGATCCCAAACTCTCTGCAATGACCGAATATCCACTAAAAATCAATTAATTCTTTAATAACGCCGTTAAGCCCGAAGAAACCTGCAAAAGGAGTAGACCAATATGAAGTGTTCATCCTGCGGAAAGGACTTGTCCAACCATGCTAAATTCTGCCCCGATTGCGGGGAACCAGTTCGGGAGCCGACTTCTTTAAGTTTGATCTGTGATCAATGCGGTTACGAAGCACAGCCTGGTGCCAGCTTCTGTCGAGCCTGCGGAAATCAGTTGTCACCAGCCCCTGCCATGCCGGAACACCAGTCCACAAAAAGCCTCGAATTAGAAGAGAAACCAGCGACTGATTCTCCGTCCCGAGAAACACCTCAACAGCAGCCGAAGTCGTCGCGAAAAAAGACGACAAAAGCTGCGGAGAAGCCCCCGCAGACTGATACCACCAGTTCTGCAAAGCCTTCAAAAAAATCCGCAAAGAATCTGCCAGATCCTGTCACCAAGAAAGCACTTGCTCCCCAACCTGTCCGGAAAAAAGGCTCCTTGCTCAAGGGCCTCGCAGCCCTGGGATTGAGTGGTATTCTTCTGGTTCAGTGCTTCCCTGATTTTTTGGAAAACCCTCCCTGGTCAAATGACCCGGGCAGCACGCAGACTACCGCTTCAAAACCGATCAAGTCTACTGCCGAAAGATCCGTATACGAATCTGTGATTCTGACCGAGGCTGAACTGGCCACCCCCGGCGAAACCACCGAGGTGTCTCCAGAGGCCCCCGTGGCCGCGATCAAAGGTGCCACGGTTGATTTTGGGGCCTATGCCCTTGAAAAGAAATCCTCGTTGAAGGTATCCCGGTTGCCCGAAAAAGTCGACCAAAAATCCGGAACGTCCTTCGCTATCTATAATTTCCAACTGAATGGCGCAGACCACAGTGAATTCCCAGTGGTCGTCGACATTACATTGCCCTATGACGGCAAAGATATCCCTGAGGAAGAGGAAGCGGATCGAATTTCAATTGCATACTATGACAAAGAACAGCAGACCTGGCTGGCTTATCCCAGCACCGTTGACAATGATAAAGATCTCGTAACCTTTTCTACAACTCACTTTTCTCCCTACGGTGTGCTCAAGGATGCCAAGGGCGGGTTTGCGGAATCAGAACTGATCAAACTCTTCATGCCCTTCAAAAACAACAAAGGTCCCGCTGCACAGGTCTATACCACAAGCAATCGCATTGATCAGGTGGTGGGCGCTCTGGATCAGGAATCCCTCCGGCCATTCATCAAGGATCCTAAGATTGTCAGCAATCCGACCCACCGCTTCTGGTTCAGCGTCACAGCAGATTCGATAAACGGCGTGGGTACTTTGGTTGATCCGCCCTATATTGACGATTTCATTAAGAAGAAACCTTTTGAGCTCCATGGAAAAGTCCTTGGCGGACTGGGCATCCTGCTGACGGTATCCAAAGTCGGGTATCAGCTTAAAAACAATGACGAACCGCAAGCAGTCCTTTGGGATAATATGGTGAATCTATGTGAAGCGGCTGCTACAGGTCTTGCCATCTACTATTCCTCGCCGGTCTGGGGTTCCATTGCTACTGGCTTCTGGATCTGGGGCTTGCAGGACTACGCCCAGTACATGAACCCTGATCAGCCAGTGGCAGCAGCTGAGTCGAATGAAGAGGAGTTCTATCGATTCTTTACTGATGCAAACATGGTATGGCTTCAAGACAGCCGCAAGTGGGTTTACTCAAGAGAACAGTTTGACAAGAGCTACACGGACTACGAGCCAGACTACGCAAAACAACTGATGAGTCACAATCTCCCCCATACGTGGGCGAAGATTTTCCGACAAATCGAAGATGAGCATAAATTTGATCCCAAAGGAATGGCCAAAACCATCGATTCCATCATTAATCAGTTCTGCGACGCATTCTGGGACGTGGATGGCAAGGAAGTATTAGACCATGCCGCCAAGTATGAAACCGGAGTCCTGTTCAAGGACAATCTGGAAGAGTTCAACTGGCCCGACACCGCAGAAACCCAAGCCTGGCATCAGCGCTTTAAAGCAGAAGTGATTCATGATCTGGCGCCCCTGTTCCGCGAAATGAGCCGAACCGCCTACGAGGAACTGCGCAAGGAAGTTTTCCGTCAGGTTCTGGCAGCCTGGCCTGTCCTGAATGAATTGACTGATGTCTCCGTTGAAGACCCGACCGCCCCGAGCGGGTTTTTCCCCAGCTCCGACCATGCTTCAGATATCATGCAATTTGAACCCCTGAAGGAAGGCACCAAAGTGGCTGACTGGACCGCCAGGCCATCAGCCAATGAGCGCTCCAACACGGTGTTTTCGTACAATCTTTACCACTATTTGGAAGCCGGGGCTCCGACCCGACTGGCATTCTATAAAGACAAGAAGCAACTCAAAGCAAAAAAACCAGACCTGACAGTCAAGTTCAGCTATCAATCGCCGGAAGTCATCCTTCGTCTTCCCGCACAGGACAACTCGGGTTACTATGCGGGTGATGTTAGATTCACCTATTCGGATGGTATCCCGCAGCAGCAATCGAATTACTGGATCAGAGCGGAGTTGAAGGGCGATACCCTGTATGTTGTTCCATGCAAGGACAATGGTAGTTATTCTAAGGATCTGGTCATGGCCTGCACCTGGGACGCAACGGAAAAAGCCTGGATCGGCAAAAAGAGTGGGACCAAAGCCGGTGAAACCACCGTTTACGCCATTTCCTTCCAGAAGTTGGATGGGAAAGAAGCTGTCGTCGGAAAAATCATGATTCGCGATCCGGATGAGCACGACGGAAGCTGGGAGGATCATAATGCTGATTATGAATTTGCCGCAGTAAAGGTCCACCCTCTCTCCTGGTACAAGAAATAAAAATCTCACCGCCAGGACGCCCCACCTGAACTCACCCCCCAGCTTGAAACGCTGCAGGTCATCTCCAGCTGAAGTGGTCTTACCAGCGTTATTTGGTGAACAGCCAAAAAATGGCAGTCAGTAATCCAAACTGGATTTATGACTGCCATTTTTTATTGCCAGATCACTTGATCCTGACTCAATGAGTCCGACCCGCAGAGTGAATTATAGCCAAAACAGCATATGATCCGAATGGCGGTGTGTATCTGTCCTGCTTTCAACATCATGTACAGGAATACCTGCCCAATCGCAATCAAATCGTGCAGATTGGAACAGATGAAAATCGGATATTACTATGATGTTGAACTGAATCCCTTCCTGCAGCGGCTTGACCGTGACGACTTGCCAATAAATTATGCCTTAATAGCCCATCTGAGTTTCGCAGAGCGAGCTCGGCTGTTGGTACTGCATTCTTCCGCGGAAGGCCGGATCGGCCCGGTTGCAATTTCCCGGTATATTCCTTCCCGAAAGAATCGCTGGAAGGATTTTTTTACGAGGCGATCCTCTCCGGAATGAAAGGAAAGAATGGCGACGCGCCCGCCCGGAGCTAGTACTTGGGGCAGTTTCTCAAGAAACTGATAGAGAACTTCGAACTCCTGATTGACATCAATGCGAAGAGCCTGAAAGCATCGCTGACAGGACTTTTTGATTTCCTCATCGCGGGTCGCTTTTGGCAAAAACATCAAAGCCTGGGCAATAATCTCCCGAAGTTCAGTGGTCGTATCGATTTTTGCTCCGCGTTTTCTGGCTGCCATGATCGAGCGGGCAATGACTTCAGCATGCGGTTCATCGGAATTTTCCACGAACAGTTCAGTGAGTTGATCTACCCGCAAGTCGCGCAGGCGCTGCGCTGCTGACAGGCCTTTTTCGGGGTTGAGCCGCAGATCCAGCGGCCCTTCTGTCTTGAACGAAAATCCCCGCTCAGGGTTGTCTATCTGCATCGAGGATACGCCCAGATCAGCCAGAATGAAATCAATGGGACCGGACTCCTGGGCAAGGAGATCGATATTGCTGAAATTCATTTGACGGATGGTTAGAATCTCAGGTCCAAATCCCTGAGCGGCCAGACGTTCCCTGGTCCGCGGCAATTCGAAGGGATCCACATCGAGGGCGTACAGATGTCCTTGAGATTCCATTTGCCGCAGCATTTCCAAGGTATGTCCGCCATAACCCAGAGTTGCGTCCAGACCAATCTGCCCGGGTCTGATCTGGAGGAACTCGAGGATTTCATTGACGCAAATGGAGATATGCATACCGGCTGGGGTGCTTCCCTTTTGAATGACCCGGGCTATCGTCTCCGCATATTTTTCCGGCTGCAGTTCCTTGTACTTCTCACTGTACGATTTGGGATGAGTCCCCTTATATCGCTTACGTCGTTGATGCTTGGGCTGTTCTTCGGGATTGAGGGTACTGTGCTGATCCACTGTACCCTTATTGTCTTTTCTTGATTGATCCATATGATGTTAAAGAAGCGTGGATCTGGTTAATACGCAGATCCCATCATCTCAAATCGGATGAGCTTCCTCATTCTCCTTTGATTTTTTTATTCCTGGAATGTCTGGGTCTTTGTCTGCCTGAGCGATTGCTTTAAACGATTAGGCTGCTGAACCAAGTCTATCATTCCTTGCCCATTCTGTAAAAGAACTGATGTAATCCCTCAAAGAGTCGCAGGTAAAAATGACAGGCATCCAAAATATGGATACCTGCTGCACAAGAATTCTCAATGGTCCACTTCCGGTCAGCGAATCCACCTGCTGATTATCATTCTTTAATAGAACTTGATTCCGACAGAATCGACCACTTCCATGACAAAGGCCTGTCCCTGACCTTGTTCGATAATTGCCGGATCCTGGTGGATGATGTCCATGAACCGGGACGCCTTCTCCGGGCTGGTAATGATGAGAATCAATTCTTTGTCAGCTGATACTTTTAATCCCTTGATGTGTTCTTCCCTAGCTTCCCCATGGGCAGGGATGACCGTGGCTCCCCTGGTTCCGGCACGTTCCCCCGCCAGTATAACATCTTCGGCAAAGCCCTTGTTCACCACTACATAGATTGCTCTGAGTTTTTCCTGTTCCATTTCATGAACCTCCTTATCCGGCGTCATTGCCGTACTCAGTTCCACTGGCTCTAGTCCCCTGCGCACAAAGGCAATGCCCGAGTGCTCGTCTTCCAGATGCATCTCGGTTTTGAGATCCTCCAGAATTCGGTAAGCCTGGTCCTCCTCCGTCACGATCGTCACAATTTCCTTGCGCAGATCGGACAGCCCCGCCTGCCTCAAGAATGCTTTACGTACCGTTCCCCGCCCCGGGCTGACGAACGCTGTCTGATAGGCATGCAGTGAAGCAAGGGCCAGAACCCGGTCTCCCATCAGCCAGTTCGCAATGACAGTAAGGATCACGGGCTTTTTCAGATCAGACAAGATCATGTCAGGTTTCCCCAGGGAATGCTGCTGCAAATTCATTCAACTCCTCCGGAACGGTGCCAATGCGAAGCTTCCGCCAATCAGAAGATTCGTTCATGGATGTGGCCGTTTCTTTTATTATATAGCGTTCTATCCAGGAGTTGGCGCCTCGCCTGTGAATAACTTGTATCTATTTGGAAAAATAACCAGGGTACGGGGCATATCCCCCCTGCTCCTGATATACTAATGGTGACAAGACAATCATTAATACAGGAGGAATGAAACATGGACCTTAATCAACGCCAGGAGCTGAAAGAATTTAAAAAAGCCCTGCGACGTGAAACCCTGTCCAAAAGAAAACAACTGGCCGAAGAGTCCCCGGAACGTTTCCATGAGTATTCCAGCCGAATCATAGATACTTTGAAGCAAACGCCTGAATACCAGAATGCCCGGATCCTGATGTGCTTTGTATCCTTCGAGGACGAGGTCGAAACGCACCAGTTCATCAAGGATGCCCTGACCGAAGGGAAGCAGGTTTATGTACCTTACATCATCCGCGAAGAGCGCATCATGGTGCCTGCTCAGATCCTGAATTTTGACGAAGACCTGGTCCCCGGCTATTATGGAATCCTTAGTCCCAGGGAGGATCAGCTGCGATTGAAGGACAAGGCTGAAATCGATCTGGTAGTCACACCTGGTGTCCTATTCGACAAAAATGGTTATCGGATTGGCTATGGTGCCGGCTTCTACGATCGGTTCTTCTCGCAAATTGAGCCCTCAGTACCAAAGATCGCCATTGCCTTCAGCCTGCAGCAGACAGAAGAAGTACCCACTGATGAATTTGATATCCCGGTCAACAAGCTCATTACGGAAAAAGGCATCACCATATTCTAGCCTAAATTCCCGAAAAATTATAACGTGGATGGCGGGTCTACTCCCAAGTTCGTATACAAGCCTTCCTGCTTCTTGGTCACTTCGCCTACTTGGAGAGCCTTCCCTGGATTTTCAAATGCTTCTATGACATCAAGTTCGTCTAGTAGCTCCTGCATGGTGTAGTTTTGGAATAGACCCTTATCGGCCATCGTCTTTTTCAAATGGGACATAAAAATCAGGGCAATGAATTGGACAAACAGCTTTCCGTCCAGCGAGCTTTCAGATGAGACTGCAGTTCGCCTCAGATTGAGCCTTTCTTTAAGATTCCCAAACGCCTTCTCGACCAGATCTTTGTTACGGTAAATCTCCAAGGCTATGATGGGATCCTTGATGTCGTTACTTAACAGCGCGAAAAAGCCATAGTCCTTTTCAGCTCGAGTGATGGCATCCTGTTTGGGAATGATCTTGATTCCACGTACCGGGGTATCTGACAGTTCAAAGTATTTGGCGTACTGCTTCTCGTTCTCTGGTTTTCGATTTCCGCTCGTAAGCTCAGCCTCCAACTGATCCAGCATCAGATTGAAGCGGCTCTCATGTTCCAACGCCTTCTCGCTACTGTAATAGATGTGCAGATACATGCGGCGAGTATCCTTGATGACATCGCCTTTGCGGGGTCTTGTTTGAGAGTAGTTCCATTCAATGGCGGTGGAATGGCTGTATAACTGATAGATTGAGTTGTAGTTGGTCCTTGTTTTTATGCTGTCTCTGACTTTGTCTAATTCTTTTCGCACAAACTTCAGGGATACTTTGGTGGCAATCAGGAATTTCAGGTTGTTCTGATAAATGGCATTGATGTTGGCTTCACTGTAAAAGCCACGATCCATGACCAGTTTAACTTTGCCAAAATCAAGTTGCTTTAAGTCGGCCAGCAATTTCTTCAGGGTCGAGATATCGCTGATGTTGCCGGCCAGCTTTCTGTAGTAGAACGGCAAGCCTGAGTCTTCTCCAAAGAGCAGCGCCAGGTTAATCTGGGGAAGCGGATCATGATCCTTGTTCATCCCATATTTGACTTGTTTGAGAGACTCTGAATAGGACGAAATGCTGGTGGTATCATAGGCCCAATATTCATTTTCCATCCGGCGCTTGCCCTGCAAGCGAAAGAAACGTCAGTTTGCTTCTTCCGTAATCATCGAGAACAGATCACTGCTTCGTTGGGAAGAGATGCAGGCCCCATGTGGATGAAAATGGGTCCTATCCCATTTCGGGAAACGAAGAAGGGAGTTGCGGTCCTCCAAAATCAAATAGTAGGCCACGGAGAGGATCTTCTTATAAATCTGCGGAAAGCATGCCTTCAAGTCTTGTGTGATGCCCAGCTGCTCCCCGATCGCATCAAACAGATACGTAGCGCCAAAATAACCATGCCGAGTGGAAGTAGATGGAGTCGGCCCTGGTTTAATCACAGTGGAGACCGGAGGTTGAGTGAGTCGTTTGGAAGGGATCAGATTGCCCTGTTCATCACGTTTGCCAATACAAACACGCTTACTTCGAGACTGTTTCTTCTCTTTGTCCCAGTAGTCGATGGATTCGTAGACGTAGATAACTCCGTTTTTCTTGTTTTTGACATCGATGATATTCATGCGCCACCTCACGTTATAATTATAACGTGTTTATGAGGCAAAATCAAGAGAAATTATGCTGCTAATCCAGTGATATCAACGATTTCCAGCATTCCCCGTTATAATTCGCCGGGAATCCAGGTTCTAGATGTTACGTTGATCCGGTTGGCTAAAACTGCCGCTCTCAATGGATCCATTTCATCGTGGATAATGGCTCACCATAAACACAAAAAAACTGGTCTCCCACGAAACCAGTTTTTTTGTTGAACTGACCTGATTTATTTTCTGAGATGAGACCTCTGGAGATTCACCTTCTTCGATTCAATCTTTGAGGTCTATCTTTCAGATCTATCTCTAAAATGAATCTTTCAAATCAATCTTTCAAATCAATCTTTAAAATGAAATCCTTGAGATGACCATTAAGATTTATCCTTGAGATTTATCCTTGAGATTTATCCTTGAGATTTATCCTTGAGATTTATCCTTGAGATTTATCCTTGAGATTTATCCTTGAGTATTTAATCCTCAGAAATTACTTCCATGAACATATAGTAATCCTGAGTATTTTCTTCTACAGGTGCCGTAAGAAGATCACGCAGGCGATCCTCCAGATCAGTTTCTGCCAGGTTTTCCAATACTTCCTGGATTCTGCGGTCAAACAGATCCCTTGATTCAAACTGCTGCAAAACGATCCATTCTTCCGAATTGTTTTCGTTTCTGAGGAACTGCATTCTTCCCCCCATGCTGTTCAGATATAGATCAGAGATCTCCTGCTGGATGTCCAGAAATTCTTCTTTCTTTTCAGGCTGCACCATATATCGGCTGATTTTTGTATACATTGGCTTTGATCCTCCCGTTGTCAATTGTTTTTATTATACTATCACTTGGAGGATCGGGCTATTTCTTTTGCATGCTGCTGGTTCAAAAGATCAAGTTTCGGCTTGACCGCCGATTTAGCTTCTGGTTTTCTGTTTACCCACCGGAGCCAGATATACCGTGAATTCATCTTTGCCATCGACACCCAGCAGCTGATCCGATGCTTTCTGGTCGTAGGCTGCGATGGCACAGGTGCCGTATCCTATGGCTTCACAGGCCAGATAAAGGTTCTGGCAAATATGGCCCAGATCCAGAGCGAACACTTTGGCGGACGCATGACCATAGCGCCATTCCGTACGATACGGCAGGCTGGTCCAAAGGAACAGAACGTTGCAGCGGGAGGCAAACAGCTGCATATGGGCTGCCTTGTTGACGTGGTCCCAGAGATCCGGCAACTCCCGCACCAGGCCAATCTGATGTTCAAGCGGCAAGTACCGATAAATACCCTGCTTCAGTCCCTCCACCCGAAAGACGGCCAAGTAGGTTTCTGCTGAATGGCGATTCCCGGCCGACGGGACATGCCGCAGAATGCGGTTGGGTTTATTGGAGCGAACGCCCTGAGTTGCCCAGAGCAGGAATGACAGTTCCTTCAGCTTCATTTCCGTTTGATCAAACACACGCCGGGACTCCCGATCCCGGATGATATCCATAAAACTCTTGAATTGAAAGTCGAAGGTTTCTTCTCCCGGCAATGAAATGACCTCTCCGCCGACCCAGGGTTTTTCCACCGGGGGCATTGGAATATCATTGTTCTGGTCCGTGGTAGAAAAATCTACTTCTTCCCGAACGTTGTCCCGTAAAAACTCTCTCCATTCATTAATTTTGATCCAATCCATTGTTTCCCTCCTGAAGTTTGGCCGGATGCAGGGATCCGGCCAGGTAGTCTTTTCGTTCGTGCTCGAGGACTAACCAAAAGGTTTTTCATCGCGCCCAATGTGTCGCTCCGAGTAGCATCTGGCTGATTAAGGTTTTTCCTTCACATACATCGAATTCAGGTTGATGAAGTAAACAGGCTTTGCATTTTCCGGACCAGCATTGATCTCCAAATTTTGCAGCACCACCAGCACTGCCACCTGATCTGATTCCATCAGGTAAGTCATATCAGCAGTTGTTTCAGGAATCCCGGTTTTTGATCCCAAAGGATACTTCTGAAGCGTCTGATCGATGAATGGCTTTAAATCACCCTTCAGAATGGTCACTCCGTCCTTTTTCACTTCCAGTACCGGAATGGACTGGGGCTGCTGAGTCCAGATCAGATCATACTTGCCATTCCTTCCGTTAAACTGAATCGTGCCTGCGGCTTCCTTCATAAAGTAGGCGGAGTTCAGCGCCCATTCATAACCCTTGATATCCAGAATTTGAGTATCCAGCATCAGAGACAGTGACTGACTGCCATCCGGCGTCTGGGGTTCTTCCCCGGCGCGCAGCCGCTCGAAGCCCATGGTTGTCCGGAAATTATTGTAATTGAGCTTGACCGGATCAAGCCAGGTTGGGTAGATGGCACCTTCTGCATTGATCAGATAGTCCACCGTTTCCGTGATCACTTCTTTTGTTTCTCGAGCCGGCTCTTTGGATGCCGGAACGATCGTATCGTTCTGCAGCATATTCTCGCGTTTCAGGGTCGATTCCAGCCGGTTGATCTGTTCCATGAAGGGCAGGTCCGTGAATCCAACCAGCGGAAGGACTGCAATCACTGCCAGGACCGAGGTGACATACACCATATAGCGATGGGCTTTCTCCTGTTTCAGGATCAGCAGGATGAAGGAGGCAAATGCGATGATCCAGACTATGGTGAACAGGTATTCCGCGGTCTTGAGCCCATACTTATTGAACTGTGTGATCAATGCCCAGGCTTCAAAAAGCAGAATAAAGAGAGCGGCAATGGGAAATACTTTTTTATAGAATTTAGCCAAAGCAGAATCATTTTTCGTAATCAGGATATGGAGCAGCAATCCGCCAATGGCAAAGGCCGTAGCGATGCTGTACAGATTGATGAACCGGGTATTCATTCCACCCAGGATGGTCTGTCCGGCCCACAGGATCAACACCACCGTCAGGGCCAGCATGATGGGCACCAGGATGTATTCGAGCAAAATGGTGATGAAGCGGGGCTGCTGCTGAGCGATCAGCCGGTGCTCGTCCTCGGCATCCTTGCGGAAGTCTGGGAAATAGCCAATAAAGATGCTGAATCCGACAAATCCGCTGAGGGTAGCAACCACCTGATATACTTCGCCCCTCATGTTGTTATAGAGCAGAGCCTGAATTGCGCCGAACACTCCGGACACGCCGATCAGGATCACAAGTCCGTAGATCAGGGCCAGGAAAAATGCCTTCAGCGTCATGAACAGAGAACCGGAAAAATCCGAACCATCTTTGGTCCGTCCCGCAAACAGGAGGAATCCCAACAGGGAGATGAGGCCTCCGACCAGGACCCTGGTACCGGCAAGAACCGTTATCGCCTTGTAGATGGTGCCTTCCTGGAATTCATACTTCGGGTAATATCCACCGAAGAAATAGAGCAGCAGGAAGGTCACGGCCGGAACAATCAGGCCGGCCAGATTAGCCATCAGGAACGATTGTTTGGTATTGATCCGACTCTTGGCATAGGTGATGGCAGCCAGGCTGAAAACTGCTCCGAGAGCCAGTGAAGCATGAAGAGTATTGAACAGGAAATTGTAGGGCTGCTGCGTCTGCCAGTCCATTGCGATTCGGACCAGGGAGACGAGAGTAAACAGGACTGCATTGACCATAACAGCTGGGAAGGTCTTAAAGGACTTTCCTGCGTTTTGAAATACTTTTCGTATGGATTGAGTGAAATTACTCATCATACACCTCCGTTATATTGTTGTATTTTCTAGTATCGAGGCTGGTGTGCACTCAATCGGGATTTCCCAATATTTGTGTGCTTTCATTATATCTGTTTTTTTCAGGGGAAAATAGGTGAAATCGGTAACAAAACGCATTGTTATAACAGCATTTCTTTCTCCCCAGCGGGTACTGCAAATCTCGGCGGCTGAAAACTCCGGGGTCAGGCAAACCCTGGCTTGTCTTTCATGGCGCAGGCTTTGCCTCCTTTCATTGGTCAGCAACATCTGACTGACTCATTCTCTTTGATTGATCCGTTCAACCTGCCTCGTTTGATCACATCGTCAGGTTGGATTCCGTGAGGATCTTCAGTCACCGGGATGCGTCAGCCTGCCCTTTCATTTTCATCTTTTGCGAAGTTCACTGATAAAGCTCTTCTTCCGATGCGATCAGCAAAAGGATGGTCCAGGCAGGAACATAAGTGGCAGCAATCAGGTTGTCTTTCCAAAGGATAAATTTGGCATAGTCGGGATGAAATAAAGTATAGGCTACAAAAATATCACTGAAGAACATCAGGCAGCCAGTCAATGCGATCAGATAGGCACTCTTTTTCGAGAAATACCCGGAGTTTATGGTTGAAACCATCACGGCAGCCGTAACACACAGGATGATTCCAAGAACAATGGCAGCGGGAAACATGTAACCCGTGGCATACTTCCTCAGATTCAGAAACATAAACCCAAAGAGCAGGACAAACGGAATCAGTGTGAGTATGGTGTTCTTATTGAAATTCAGATGCCGGCCAAAGATGAATATCAGTGTGGCATATGCTCCCACAAACCCAAGCATGCCATACAACGGACTGTTTGCAACGGGCTGATCCAACGTATTGACAAACACAAAGAAGAAATCAGACAACACCGTAAAAGCAAAGGCAAGCACAAGCATCTTCTGTTCCCAGTACTTTTTTCTCATAACCAGAATGGTGAAAAACATACTCAGGCGAACCATGTAGGTCACCTGAAGAGAAGGAATCCCCCCGCCATAAACCCAGTTGAACCAAAGCATTCCCAGCGTCAGAAATAGATACACCGCCAGCAGGATTCTTTGAGTGTTTTTCATCAAAATCAACTCCGTTTCATCCGATTGCTTAATTCAATTCTTCTTCTCCCATTTTCTGCCTTGTTTCAATGTCTGCCTCGATTAGCTATCTGCCTCGCATTAATGTCTGCAGTACTTTGATGCCTGCCTTGGTTTGATGCCAGCCCTGGTTGGATATTACCTAAGTTAGATATTTGCCTGGATTAACGTCTCGCATATCATCCATTCAGTTCATTCAATGATCCGATCAATCGTTCAGTGTAATTTTACACTATATTTGTCATAATAGATATACTTGTTGAATCGATTATAGGTTAATTTGATCACTTCTTATTTGAAGAAGAGGATTGGGTACTGAGAGGCTTTCTTTCTGAATCTCGATTCACCCTCTGATTGACATTGAAAAAGCTCCTTACCGATGATCTGTGGATTGCACAGCATCTTTAAGGAGCACTTGGGCTATGTTAGTCTGGATGACGTTTCAGGTCCAGCTTTTTTTCCATTTCCAGGACGCGCAGTGTTATTTTAATCACCGAGTCCGGGTTCAGGGACATGGAATCAATGTGGTTTTCAACCAGGAATTCCGCGAACTCCGGGTAATCACTGGGAGCCTGACCGCAGATCCCAATGTGGCTGTGGTTTCGCTGCGAGCCTTTGATGGCCATTGATATCATCTGATAGACTCCTGGATCCCGCTCGTCAAAATCGTGAGCTACCAGGACTGAGTCCCGGTCCACGCCAAGTGTCAGCTGCGTCAGGTCATTGGAGCCAATGGAGAAACCATCAAAGACCCGGCTGAAGTCATCGGCCAGAATGACATTATTCGGGATTTCACACATGACATAGACTTCCAGGCCGTTCTCGCCTCGGTGCAAACCATTATCGGCCATTTCCGCCAGTACTTTTTCAGCTTCTTCGACTCTGCGGCAAAACGGAATCATCAGGATGACATTGGTCAGACCCATTTCTTCCCGTACCTTTTTCATGGCGCGGCACTCCAGTGCGAATCCTTCCCGGTACTTATCATCATAGTAACGGGCCGCGCCCCGGAATCCGATCATCGGGTTTTCTTCCTTCGGTTCAAAGGACTGTCCCCCGATCAGGCTGGCATATTCATTTGTCTTGAAGTCACTCATGCGCACGATGACCGGTTTGGGGTAGAACGCGGCGGCAATGGTACCAACCCCGTAAGCCAGCTTGTCGATAAAATAATCCGCTTTGGAGGAATAACCACAGGTCAGCTCTTCAATCGTTGCAAAATCCGCTTGATCCGTCACTCGTTCCGGATGAACCAGCGCCATGGGATGGATTTTGATGAAATCATTGATGATGAATTCCATTCTCGCCAGGCCCACTCCGTCATTGGGGATCATCGAGCAGGAAAATGCCTGATCCGGATTCCCCAGATTCATCATGATTTTGGTTTGAGGTCGTTTCAAGTCCGTCAGCTGGAATGTTTCTACATGGAACGGAATCATTCCCTGATATACCTTTCCTTCATCGCCCTGGGCGCAGCAGACTGTGATTTCATCCCCCGTCCGGACCGTTTCTGTCACCTTTGTCGTACCAACGACAGCGGGGATGCCAAGTTCGCGACTCACGATCGCTGCATGGCAGGTTCTGCCGCCTTTATTGGTTACGATGGCGGCTGCGGTTTTCATAACGGGTTCCCAGTCTGGTGAGGTCGAGTCCGCCACCAGGATTTCACCTGGGACAAACTCCCTCAGTTCCTTCACATCTTTAATGGTTCGTGCCCTGCCGCTGCCAATTTTCTCTCCGATGCTTTTTCCGGCTGCGAGAATAGTCCCTTTGCCATCCAAATGGAAGGTTTCAAGATAATCTTTGGCTTTGGCCGACTGAACCGTTTCCGGCCGCGCCTGCACAATATACAGTTCGCCGGTCAGGCCATCCTTTGCCCACTCGATGTCCATCGGGACATTCATGCCGGCTTTTGCCGAATAATGCTCCTCGATCGTCAGGCCATAGCCCGCCAGCTCCAGAATGTCGTCTTCCGACACACAGAAGGCCTTTCGTTCAGGCTCCGAAACATTCACGGTGCGGGTCAGGTGTTTGGAATCACCCTGACTGTATATCATTTTGTTTTTTTTATCGCCCAGATTTTTTCGAATAATCGCCCGACAACCCTCACGGAATGTTGGCTTGAAGACATAATACTCATCCGGGTTCACGGCTCCCTGAACGATGGTTTCTCCCAATCCATAACAAGCGGTGATCATAACCACATCCCGAAAGCCGGTTTCGGTGTCAATCGTAAACAGAACCCCACTGGTGGCCAGATCGAACCGAACCATTTTCATGATGCCGATTGACAGTGCCACTTTAAAATGATCGAATCCATGATCGATCCGATAGGAGATCGCCCGATCCGTAAACAGGGAGGCAAAGCACTTGGCGCAGGCTTCTCGGAGAGCCTGTTCTCCCCTTATGTTCAAATACGTTTCCTGCTGACCGGCAAAGGAGGCCGTCGGCAGATCCTCGGCCGTTGCGGAACTGCGCACGGCTACATCCGCTGCCTCGCCATACTCCTCGCAAAGTGTCCGGTAAGCTTCTTGAATTTCTGTCCAGACAGGATCCGGCAATCCGGCTCCGATGATGAGATCTCTGGCTTTCTTCGCCCGCAAGGCAAAGTCCGTTAAATCCGTCTTATCGATCCCGCCCATCAGATCCTTCAGTTCCTTCATCAAGCCATCGGTTCCCACCAGGTCCCAGTAGGCCGCTGCGGTTACGGCAAAGCCATTGGGAATCTTGATCCCCTTCGGCGTCAGTTCATGGTACATCTCCCCCAGGGAAGCGTTCTTCCCTCCCACCAGCGGGATATCCTCAATCCTGATTTCTTCAAACCAGCGAATATATTTCGATGAATATTTCATTGGTCTACCCTCCTGTTATGAACAAGAGTCGATTTGTGTTTCCCGTATCCTTGAATGAACGTACTGCGGTGATGATTCGGATGTTTTCCGTCAACTGCTGATCCGAGGCTGAAATACTGTCTTTGCTGCTCGATCCGTGATCATTTCCCGGTGAGTTCCGATGTATCCTGATGCCTTGTTCCAATTCAATCGGTGATGTTCCCTGCGATGATTCACTGCCGTTTCGCCAAGCTTTGTTTTTTGCTGTTCAGGCAGTTCCCTATTCGGAGGATCGATGACTGGTTCGAGATTTTTTCAGGATCGCGATGACTTCCGCATCGTCCACCTGATCAAACATCCGATAATACGCCCCCACCGCGCCCAGATAATAAGGATCAATCTCCAACGAAACGAGCTCATCAGCCATTGTCATCAGGGTTGCGGCGACATCCTCCGGTGCAACCGGAATCGCCACTACTACTTTTGCCGGGCTGCGGCTCTTCAGTTCCTCTACAGCGGCCATCATGGTCAGTCCGGTAGCGATTCCGTCATCCACGATGATTGCCGTCTTGGCGGTTACATCCGGCCGGCTGTCATCTCCGAGATATTTTTGCCGACGCCGCCGGATCTCCTTCCGGATCCGTTCGACTTCTCCCTGAAAACCACGCTTCATTGATTCGCTCCACTTCTCTGGTGTTGCAGACCGGCTCCCCATCTTCGGCAATGGCCCCAATGGCATATTCGGGATTCATCGGGTGACCGATTTTCTTTGTAATAATCAGATCCAGCGGCGCGCCCAGCTCTCTGGCAATCTCAGCTCCCAGCACGACTCCGCCCCGGGGCAGCGCAAATACGATGACGTCTGCCTCACGGTATTTTTTCAGAACCTGGGCCAACCGTTGTCCCGCGTCTTTCCGATCCTGAAACAGCATATTCACCATCTCCGTTTTACTTGAATATTCTGAATTTGTTATCTTAATAGTATTCTTTTGATGAAGAAAAGTAAATAAACAGACGCCCCAATCTGCCCGAACAGGGGAAGTGCTATATCTCCATACTGGTTGATGGAAGCCTTGATTCCACTTGCATTGAACTGCCTGAACGTGCAAAGAAGCCGCCCGGATCCGATCCGATCCGAACGACTTCCAACCAGTGATTCTATTCGCTCTCGACGGCCCGGACTGCCCGGAGCAGTTCTCCCACACTCCAGGCCTGGGCAAAGCAGCCACGGGAAACATTGGGGTTCAGTCCGTCGTAGATTTCCGGGAGCTGACCGACACAGCCTTCCCTCAGCGCGCTGCTGAGCTGATCCAGCTGTTCTATGACGATCTGTCTGGACTGGTCGCTGTACCGATGGACTTTCAAGTATGCCAGATAATAGGCACCCAGCGGGAAAGTCCAGACCGTTCCCTGATGATAAGCATTGTCCCGGTCCCAGAGGGATCCGCCGTAATTGGGCTTAAACTCGGGATCCTTCGGGGACAACGATCTGAGCCCGTAAGGAGTATGCAGATGCCGGTAAACTGCATGAAGCACCTGAAGCTCCTCCGTCTGATCCAGCATGCCGAAGGGCAGGGACAGCGCCCAGATCTGATTGCAGCGGATCTGGTCATCGCAGGGCTGACCGGACACAACATCCTTCAGGCAACCCTCTTTGGAATTCCAGAATTGCTGGCGGAATGACTGTCTGACCCGTTCCGCCAGATTCAGGAACCGCTCCGGATTCCCCTGTCCGGTTAATTCAGCAAATCGGGCCATGATCCTGAGATCGTTGTACCAGTAGGCATTGATTTCAACCGGCTTGCCGTGCCTGGGGGTTGGCAGAATATCCTGGATCCGAACGTCCATCCAGGTCACCTGGTCATAGCCGGAACCGGCTGAAATCAGGCCATCCTCATTCATTCGGATATCGAAATCCGTCCCCGTTTCATACCAGTCAATGATCTCCTGCATGACCGGCATTGCTTCACGGACAAAGTCCTCATCCAGAAACCGGAGGTAATACTCATAGACGGCACAGATAAACAGCAGTGAAGCATCCACCGTGTTGTACCGGGGTTCCTCCGCCCCGTCAGGGAACATGTTCGGCATGATGCCTTTGCGGATATACTTCATGAATGTCCGGAAGATGCTTTTGGCATCCTCTGCCCGACCGGTGGCCACACAGCATCCCATGACCGCGATCATGGTATCACGCCCCCAATCTCCGAAAAAGGGATACCCGGCAATGATGGTACGAGAGCCCGTGGAAGCCCGGTCGACAATAAAAGCATCCGCTGCCTGAGTGAGCGTGCGTCCCAGCTCTGAGGTCAGTCCGGCCGTGTCAGCCAGCTGATCCCGACGTCTCAGAATTGCTGCGGCCAGCTCATCCGGCGTCTCATGAATCGGATCCATGCTGTAAATGAGATAAGCGGTGCGGACTTCGCCCGGCTCCAGTTCACAGGCAAAGTAGTGGCTGGAGTGCATGGAGCCCACAAACTCCCGGCCATCCCGTTCATCCTGCTCAAAATAGAGATTCTCCACGAAGAACGGTTCCTCCTGGGTTAAGGGGAGATCGGATTTGAAATACAGCTTGTAGCCGTTGCTGCTGATCTGACCATCGCCGATCAGAAATTCCTGCGCGGCCTCCGGCATGACTCCTTTCGGCGTGAATCGAAACCAGGGCCGCAGGCGAATCTGCACCTGGGACTGATTCTGATTTTCGAGGACAAACCTTGCCATGACCAGGTTCGATTCATACTTCATCAGGATGGATCGCTTCACCCGAACGCCCTCAACCTGGTAATCCCATTCGGGCCAGGCACCCACTGAGAAGCTGTTGAGCCAGCGGCAGCCATACTGGTTTTTTGCCGGATCCAGATATTCCTGACTGGTCAGCTCCACATCCGTTCCGTCAATTCGGACCACAGCTTCCAGTTTTGTCACAAACTGCACCCATTCATTCGGAGCTTTCACGGCCCCCATCAGCAGCCCGTGTTCATTTCGGGCCAAAGAATCGATCATAGTGACACTGGAATAGCCTCCCAGCCGATTCGTCAGCAGATAACAGTTCTCCTGACCCCGTCTCAGATCCTTCCAGTCATTTTTCCCGTAGCTGAAAATCATTTACTTTCTCCTTGCCCTGCCCAGGACCATTTTTTCTTTTTCCAGCAATAAGCCTCTTCCAGCCAGCCCATCAGCTCCTCATCCACCTCTTCCCGGCTGACCACAATTGTGTGATTCGTCCAGCGGCCAGGATAGGGCTCTGCCGTATCGATCAGCCGCGGATGTCTGATTTCCCGGTCCAGGCCAAAGCTCACGATCAGATAGTGCTCCGGTCGACCCTTGATTCCGGAACGAATCGGAAGCCAGGCCCAGGCAAAGGGCCGGTCATTCCAAAAGGCAATTTGGGAGCGGGATACCCTGGCGGTGATGTCCGGATGACGCTCGATCAATGCCTGTTCCAGGCTCTGATAGAGATCCATGACTTCCCGATGGTTCTCAAAGAATCGCTCTGTCTCCATATCCTCAGTCTCCTTCGATCCGTTCCGCAGCTGAGCTGGAATGGCTAAAACTTAATCAGCAGTTCTGTCGATTCTGTCATTTTTTCAAATCCCAGCTTCCGGTACATTTCCCGGGCGGTTTCTTTTGTGTCTGCCGTCAGAAACACCAGATCACATCCCTGGTGATAAGCTCTCAGTGCCAGAGATTTCAGGAGCGAGGTCCCAATGCCCTGTCTGCGATACTCCGGGTCGACCGTGAAGTCTTCCAAAGTACAGGTCGTCCCATTCGAGTAAAAATCGCAGGATCCCACCGCCTCCCAGTCCAGGAGGGCCAAATACTGATCCGGACCTGAATCGCTCAGATAAACCTGGCTTCGCCGCTGAAACCGCCGCTGCGTGAAATCCAGGGACTCTCCGTCTTCACACAGTTCATCCAGTTCCGCAGCCTCATCCAGCAGCAGTTCGGATACACGAATGATCTCCAGATCCTCCCGTTCAGGCAGGCGCTGCACGACTACAAGCGGCAGCCGGTAATACTCAATATCGGTGGCTCCGTCGCGGTATCGCTCCGGAATGTCCGTGTGATCCACCGCCACAGGAAACTTCAGCATCAGGAAATCCTTGCCCCCCTGCTTTCTCCGTTCGATTTCCCGTTCGATGAAACTCGCCAGTTCATCCTTGGCAAGCGGTTCTCGAATCAGTGTGAAGTTATGGGAATACATATCATGGATCAAGTCATCCTGGTATCGACTGACCCCCTGGTCATCCGTCCGCTCGCAGAATTCCTCATAATATTCCTCTTCCAGCTGGTGCATTCTTGGAATCCATTCCTCAATCATCATTAATTATTAATCCTCCAATATTACTTATTTGTCAGACTGCCAGTCCGGCTGTCTGTCTATGTAAATGTCTGTCTGTCTATGTGGATGTCTGTCTGTCTATGTGGAAGTCTGTCTGCCTGCGTGTCGGTCTGTCCATTTGTCGGTCACAAAATAACTCTCGAGACGGATGAGCGATGAAGCTTGTCTTTCTGACTTGACTTGCCTCATACAACCAGCATTGATGATCCGGACGGAAGCAGGAGCAGCTCATAATAATCCGTTCTTTTGGGTCCACTTTATTCAGCAGGATCATGCTGTGTTTCTGTTCATCAATTAATCTCATGAAATTCTGTTTTTTCAAAAATGGGCAGCCGCCCCCGGCGCTTTTTTTGCATCGAGCTCCCGTGATTTCATTGTATCACGGGAGCTCGGGTGTTTACTCTGTATGGTTTTGAGCTTTCGGCAGCCATTTTGTCATTAAGACCTCTCGGGTCATCCAGACCATCTTGGGCTGACCCATATGTGTGCCTTCATTTTGGGGATGGTAGACTTTCAGAATCAGTCTCTGCATGAATCCAATCCAGCGATTGTGAAGAGTATCTTCCAGTTCGGTCACCTCAAACCCCAGCCCTTTCAGTCCCCGATTGAGCAGTGTTTTGCTGACCAGAACCTGGATATCCTGATACTCCGGCTGCTGTTGGATATAGCGGGCAAGCACCGGCAGGGAATTTTTTGTCTGGCGCAGAACTCCGATCGCAATCCGAACAGGGTCCGTTTCTGCGGTCTGCAGCCGGGGGCTGTTCACATGAAGCTCCAGTACCCGGTCGCCTGCTTGGGCAATCAGATCGCCTGCTTCATTCACCAGATCCGGTCCGTCATACTGAATGGGATTGATTCGATAAATATTGACATCATCAATGTTGATAATACCCAGCTGCCTGGCGTAAAAGCGCTCCCAGGTTTCCCACAGCCGGTACATCAGTCGCCTGGACCAGGTCCAGTCCGGCAATTCCAGTGGAACGATGGGAAGTCTGGCCTCCCTGGTAATCAGATGAATCAGCTGCTCCGTGGCTTTGAGTGTCTGGCGTGCTTTCCCAGTCCGGTCTCCGTCATGGAGCAGCAGGATGCTTCCATCGCGCAGTCCCGGACGAATCCGTTCCACTACGTCCTGCTCTGAGGAAGCATTCCAGTCATGACCTTCCTGGCTCCAATGAATTGCCTTCATGCCATGGGTTTTCACCCAGATCAGGCTGATCAGATTAAACACGCCCCAGGGCGGCCGCATCCAGACCACCGGACCTCCGGTGATTGCCTCCAGCACCTGTTTTCCCTTGGTCCAGTTCTGCCATGTCCGGAATGGTCCCATCCGCCAGCCATGCTGATGAACCATCCCGTGCAGGCCAATCTGATGACCCTGCTCCAGAATTTCCTTGACAATCTCCGGATGGCGCTGAGCCTGTTCCGCCACAAGAAAAAACACTCCTTGAGTTTCATTCTCTTTCAGCAAATCCAGAAATTTCCCAGTATGATCCGGGTCCGGGCCATCATCAAAAGTGAGTACCACGCCCGCTCGATAATGCCGCTTCCATGCTCCGATTCCCATTCGATGCGGGAAAAAATCCGAAATCACAGTATACAGCAGGATGAGTGCAATGATGATTCCAACGATAATCCAATCCACACAGACACCTTCCTTCTGCGGTACTTAATCCAATCAACAACCTGCCAGGATACAGCCGAACCCCGGAACAACACCCGGATGTTCGATCTGAAATCCGTTCACTCTTTGCTTTCGCATTCAGGCTCTGGCCTGTATTCTCTCCTGAGGATGGCCATCTGGTGGACATCCACCGGCCTTCCATTAAAATAAAATGCCTCCCGGCTGGTTCCTTCCAGGACAAAGCCGGTTTTCCGGTATACCGCCAGGGCTCTGGGATTGAAATCAAACACTTCCAGCTGAATTCGGTTCAGGTTCAGGGCTTCAAAACCATAGCGCACAAACAGGCGAATGGCTTCCTGTCCCAGTCCGCGATTTCGCCCAGGTGCTCCGATCAGAATCCGAAAGTTGACGCACCGGGCTTTTTCGTCCCAGTCATTAAAGACAACTTCCCCCACCAGCTGACCGGTGGCGCGGTCTACGATGGCCAAATCCAGACGGTCGGTCTGTTCGTTCCTGGTCTCATACCATTGGCTGACCCGCCGGGTTTCCTCATGGGATAACGTTTGAGTGACTTTTTCATCCGAAGTACAGGATCCGGTCAGTTTTTGCAGTTACGGGTCGGCTAGAATCTTCAGCATGAGCTCCCCGTCGCCTGGTTCAAAGGGGCGCAGGATCACCCGATCCCCTCGCAAAGTCGGCTTAATGCGTAAATCACTCATTGTTCTGTGGTCTCCTCTTCCAAGTTTTTCTCAACAGTATTGCTTCTGCCCAAGCTACGATCAGCTTAGCTAATTGCCAGCTCCTGGTTGATCAAACAGCAGATCTTGAATCTTTCGATGCAGAGTCCAGACATCCGCTCCCTGATTGGCCAGAAGGACAATGCTCCGGTCAGCTTGCGGGTAATAGGCTGCCATGGCCGCAACCCCTTCATTCATCCCATCTTTTCGCAGGCAAAGAATCGTTTCTCCGCTTTCAATGAATTCAAAGCCAAATCCATTGCGAATCGTCGCATCGGGGAATCGGCTCCAACGGTAGGGCCTGGACTGAATAATCCGGGGTGTTTGAAATAAATCGGTATATGTCGGATTCAGCAGTTCCCCGAAGTGTACCTTGCGCAGAAAGCGGTCCAGATCCGTGACGGTGGAATAGGCTCCGCCATCCGGTGAGCCGATGGGCGGACAGGAATAGATATTTTTCTTCCAGCCTATGATCATCCCCTGTTCATCCCGCAGGTCAATGTATCCTTCCGCTACATCCGGGTCGATCCCGTCCATCGCGAAGAAACCGGACCGATCCATTCCGAGACGATCAAAAATCTCGGTCTGAACAAAGTCACGGTAGGTCCGGCCGGTCACCGCTTCGATGGCCAGTCCCAGCAGGACAAAGGCGCAGTTGTTGTACCGAACCGCCGTGCCGGCTGGGAACACAGGTGGTTTATAGGCAAACTGCGGCAGGAAGTCCCTGGTTGTTCGGATGGAATAATTCGGTTTGGTGATGAACAGATCTGAATAGCTTTCTCCCGCCTCTTCATCCGCATCATCGGCGATGCCGGAGGTATGAGTCAGAAGATGGAACAGGGTGACATCATTTGGAATTTTCGTCCCTTCCAACGAAATCAAATCCGATATCCGGTCTTCCAAACGAAGGGTTCCCTCCTGCGCCAGACGCAGGACCGCGGCTGCCGTAAACAGCTTGGTTACCGAAGCAATATCAAACCGGGTATCCAGCCGGTTCGGAATGCCATATCCCCGATGAGCCAGTCCAAAGGATCCCTGATAAATTACCTGGTTTCCCTGCTTGACCAGACAAGCCCCCGAAAAAAGCTCGTCCTGTGCAGCTGCCTCACAATAGCTGCGAATTGTATGTTCCAAGTTGTTTCTCCTTCCCTCCATGCAAAGAACTGGCCCTGGGGCCAGCTCAATATCTGCGTCAAACCGGCTGCGACAGTTCTCACTTCGTGGCTGGTCTGGGATCAGCGAATAAAGTTCATGCGAACTTTCTTGACCGGCTCCGGAGCCGGTATCGTCTTCTTGCCTTCTTCAACCACCTGGAGCAGCCAGGCCATGTTCCGGCCCAGGATCTGCAGAGTCTGACTTCCTTCCGCATCCTGTCCGGCCTCGCCCGGAACGGCTCCATGAATCACGTTCCAGTAATTAGCTCCTGGAACCAGCATCTCTGAGTAGAGCAGGTAGCGGTTGATCATGTCATAGGCGGGAACTCCGCCGGACCGGCGGACCGCAATGACCGGCGCTCCCACTTTATGCCGGAACAGGCCGCCGTTATTCCCGGAAACATAAAACGCACGGTCCATGAACGATTTCATCTTGCTGGAAATCCCCGAAAAATGCGTCGGTGATCCAAACAGAATCCCATCGGCTTCTTTCATCTTCTGAATCCAGAGATTGACATCATCCCCGGTCAGAACACAGCATTCATCCCTGTTTTTAGCACACATGCCGCAGGCGGTGCATTCCGCGATTTGCTGAGCCCCCACATGGATCAGCTCTGTTTCAATTCCCTGACTGGCCAGTTCGGCCAGGGTCAGGTTCAACGCTTCATAAGTATTTCCTTCCCGTTTTGGACTTCCGTTAAACGCTACAACTTTCATAGTTCCTCCCGAAATATTTATTTTTCATCTGATTACTTCTAACAGTTCTTTCGCAATAATCTTATGATTCTATCATATCGCATCCGATCAAAAAGAGACGATCATCCGAACGATTCTTCTCACTATTTCTTTGTCTGAATGGCTCGACAGATGATGAGAACAGGATACTCCGTGTCTGTTTCAAAACACGGATTCAGCTGCTGGGGCTACAGCAGCTGCCAATCCCACAGATCAGTGCACATGTTAGTTCCGTCCCTCTTCCCCCATAAATGCCATCCAGTCGTCATAGATGCCCCTTAGCTCCTCATCCAAATAGCTCAATGCGTTATGTCTGAGGGGTTCCGGTACCCCATAATGAGCTTCAGCAATCCCTCCCGCAATGGCAGCCAAGGTGTCACTGTCCCCTCCCACAGAAATCGCCAGGCGAATGGCATCCTCAAAGGAAGCAGATTCCAGAAATGCCTGGATCGCTTGGGGAACCGAATTCTGGCATGATACATCGAACTTGTAGCTGCTGCGGATCCCATCAATCGTGAAATCCAGGGGATAATACCGCTGGGTGATCCTGCTGCGAATCTCCTCTTTTGAAGCGCCCTGTCGGGCCATATAAATCGCCAGCGCGGTGGCTTCCGCTCCCTTTAACCCTTCGGGGTGATTATGAGTCACTCGGGTGGCCGCATTGGACCAGGCGATGACCTCGGATTCAGTAGGTGCAATATTCCCCACCGGACTGATCCTCATGGCGGAGCCATTGCCAAAACTATAATAGGGTTGCGGACTTAAAGAAAAGATCCAGTAGATGAACCGACCGCCGAAGCCGCAGTTGGGGTATTTGCGTCCCAGGGACTGCATCGATTTCACCGTTAGATTACTAAGCAGTTCCAGATAAGAATCACTCATTGGCTCTGCTCCTGCCTCAATATATTTCTGCGCTTCCATGATTGCCCGGGCTACTGCCAGGGTCATGATGCTGTCGTCCGTTGCCCGGCACTCCGGAGTAAACAGCTCAAATTCCTTGCTCCGATGGTTGTTACGCTCAAACCTTGACCCGACAATATCTCCGATGATTGCTCCAATCATTCTCCTACCTCCCGTATTGTTCGCCTGGTCTCATGACCAGCCTGATTCTTATGAGTCTGACTGAGCAGGCTGATCGAGCCCGACTGGCGGCTATACCCTTAGAAAATCACGAACTCGCCAATGTGTCAACTCTTGCGGCTACCCAAAAGATCCGTTTCGTACAGCCGTTCAATCCGATTAATCCAAATAACCCTTATCATCCTTATCATCCTTATCAAAAAACATTAGGGCTGCCTTGTATTGAAAAAGGGCTCTTCTGACACCAGTCAGAAGAGCCCATTTCAGGTCATTATTCCATTTTGGTTCTGGGTTATGCACTCCACTGGGGTGTATTCTTCCGAATGTTCTATTGGCAGTGCGTTTTCTGCTGTTGTTTCCGAGTTCCTGCAGCTCTGGGCTGATTCTGAACCGGTGCTTTCGAGTTCTTTCTTGGGTTAGCCGGCCTCTGGGGCTCTGCTTTGACCGCAGGGGTCAGAACAACCATCGGATAGGGGTGGTTCTTCACTTCAGGAACCTTTTTGCCCATCAACTTTTCAATATCTTTCAAAAGCGGCTTTTCGTCGAAATCACAGAAAGAAATGGCTGTGCCTTCCAGACCTGCTCTTCCGGTTCGGCCGATGCGATGGATATAGGTCTCCGGAACATTGGGCAAATCATAATTGAAGACATGGGACAGCTCATCGATATCAATTCCGCGAGCCGCAATGTCAGTGGCTACCAGGACCCGGGTGACCCGGTTCTTGAAATTGCTTAACGCCGTCTGGCGGTTTCCCTGGGATTTATTGCCATGAATCGCAGCGGCTTTGATATTAGCCCGCTCCAGATCTTTCACGATTTTATCCGCACCATGCTTGGTCCGGCTGAATACCAGCGCAGAATCAATGGTTGGATCCTGCAGCAGGTGTTTCAGAAGTTCTTTCTTATTTCCCTTGTCAACATGGTATAAAACCTGCTGGACCGTATCAACGGCGGATGACACCGGAGTGACAGACACCTTTTCTGGCTTGACCAGGATGGAGTTGGCAATTTCCATGATATCCGGAGACATCGTTGCCGAAAACAGAAGGGTTTGCTTTTTTGCCGGCAGCTGTCGAATGACTTTCTTCACATCGTTCAGAAAGCCCATGTCCAGCATGCGGTCAGCTTCATCCAATACGAAGATCTCAAGCGCCTTCAGGTTAATCAGTCCCTGACCAATGAGGTCATTGAGCCGGCCTGGTGTAGCTACCAGAATATCAATGCCGGTCCGAAGTACCTGTTCCTGGGGAACCTGCGACACACCGCCAAAAATTACACCATATGTCAGGTTCGTGAACTGCCCGTAGGTTCTGAAGCTGTCATAGATCTGGATGGCCAGTTCTCTGGTAGGCGTCAGCACCAGGGCTTTGATCGAACGGTTTCCTTTGCCGGATCCGCCTTTCTTTGACAGCAGCTGAAGCATGGGTACCGCGAATGCTGCTGTTTTGCCGGTACCGGTCTGAGCACAGCCCAGAAGGTCACGCTGCTTTAAGATATGGGGTATCGCCTGTTCCTGAATCGGAGTGGGCGACTCGTACTTTTCTTTTTCCAGGGCTTTCAAAATCGGCCCTATTACATTTAACTCTTTAAAATTCATCTGATCTCACATTTCCTCCGCCGACACATAGTATTAATTGACAAACAAGCTTCCGGTGACGGCAGAGAGATGTTGTTGTTTGCTGGTAAACCTCCTCCGGTGAAGTTCACCGAGGATATAGACTAAGGTAGTATACCACATTTACAGGATACCTATTCTTTTTTATTTTTTGAACGTCCCTCATTGCGCTTAGTCTGGAATTGCCCAACCTCTATCATCCCTTTCAGACCGCATTTCTTCTGTATCGCTTTCTGGTCCAATTCCGTTTTGACTGCTGATGTCCGTCAGCTTTGGTTTCACAATATCTCATCGCACATCGCAAGCTTCAATAAGCGCTTCAGACGATCCGATTGCAGAGATTTGGTCGCAGAGATTCCGTCGCAGAGATTCCGTCGCAGAGATTCGGTCCTGGAGAATCAGTCCTGGAGATTCAGTCCTGGAGATTCAGTCCTGGAGATTCAGTCCTGGAGATTCAGTCCTGGAGATTCAGTCCGAACCATCCAAAATGAAGCGGGCCATGAAACAGAAGAAATAATCCCGCCGGGGATTGCCCGGCGGGATCTTGGTCTGGCATTATTTTCTGAGATCTTTAAAGATTCTCTTTAATGGTCCGATAGATATTGCTCAGTTTTCCGGACTCGATGACCTTTCCGTCCAAAGTCACATAAATCCCATCACCGGGATGATTCTCTTTCAGTCGGATGGTTCTGACTCGGGCAAAGGCTTCCTTGTTCTCTTCCTTAATTTTCTTTGCCGTATGCTCATACAGTTCTCTGGAGCCTAAGGCAGCGCATTTGTCGCAGACACAGATGTCAAACTCACGGGTGATGAACGCGGAGTTGCTCTTGCGAACCACATTGCGTCCCAGCGTATCCCCTTTGACCTGAGTGTAATGAGTGTGCAGCAGCTCATGAGCCAGATGAGAATTGGGGTCTCCAAAGAAATCATGATACAGCTTCAGGATGTCCGGGTTGTCCTGCGACTTCCGGAATTTCGAACCTTTATCCGCATCCACAATCACCTGACCGCGCTGTTCCAGAGTTCCGACTTTTTTCGGGACCGGATGCCCGGCACCGGAAATGCAGCCGCCGGGGCATGCCATGATTTCAATGAGATCATAGCCGATTTCTTCACCGTCAGCCATTTTCTGAAGGATCGGTTCGGCATTGTTCAAGCCGCTGATGACGGCTACCCGGACCTTCATGCCGTTGGCCTCGATGGTCGTTTCCTTGACACCGTCAAATCCTCTGATCTCCGTAAAGTCGACATGATCGCCCAGGGGAACCCCCGACAGTTTCTCCACGGCCAGTCTCAAGGCAGCTTCCGCAACGCCGCCGGAATTTCCGAAGAGGATGCCGGCTCCTGTTCCGATCTTATACGGATCATCATAGTCCTGTGCGGAGATGTCCTCTTTTTCAATGCCTTTCATTTCAAGCATTTCGAGCAGTTCCAGGGAATTGATGACCGCATCGACATCCGGAACGCCATCCGGGGCGAATTCGGGGCGTTTGGCTTCATACTTCTTGGCGATGCATGGGACCACGGAAACAACGAACAAGTCTTTCTTGTCAATGCCGCTTACTTTGGCAAAGTGGCTCTTGATCGTCGCTCCCATCATCATTTGAGGAGATTTGCAGGTGGACAGATGCGGGATGATTTCCGGATAGCGGCGTTCCACGAAGTTTACCCAGCCCGGACAGCAGGAGGTGAACTGAGGCATGACACCGCCGCTGGTTACACGAGTCAGGAACTCATTAGTTTCTTCCAGAATGGTCAGATCGGCGGCGAAGGCATTATCGAATACTTTCTTGAAGCCCATCCGTTTCAGCATGCCTGCCATAAAGGGGGTTGCCTGCTCTGCCGTTAAACCGTAGTGTTCGGCGACAATGGCTCGAACCGCCGGGGCGACAAAGCCAACCACCGTCTTGGTGGGATCATTCAGCGCGGAGAATACCTGGTCTTTTTCCGTCTTGTAGCTCAGCGCGCCGCAGGGGCAGGCATTGACGCAGTGGCCGCAGCTGATGCAGTCCGTTTCCTGCAGCGGCAGGCCGCTCTTGGTGCCAACGATCTGACGGCCGTCCCGAATGTAGAAGGTCAGAATGTCCGGACCTTCAACTTCTGCACAGGCAGCAATGCAGCGCCCGCAGGATATGCACTTATTATGATCTCTGGTGATGAAGGGATGATCCTCCACAATCGGGAAGTATGGCCGTACGTGGGCGGGCTTTTTGTAGTGAATGCCGTGCTCGGTGGCCGTGTTCCGAAGATTGCAGTCATACCGCTCCTTGCAGCCGCACTGCAGACAGCGGGCAGCTTCTTCCATAGCCTGTTCTTTTGTCAGTCCCAGTTCAACCTCAGTGTAGCCGGACTTTCTCCGTTCCAGATCGATGGTCGCGCCCTGAGTCCGGTTCAGCCGGGGCATTTCCTCAAATTCCCACTTGGGCAGGTCTTCCAGGGTTCCGCGGCTGCAGCTGAAATCCACGTCATGGGGTTTCACGTAGCCTTTCTCCAGGAAGCAGTCGATGGATTCCGCGGCGTGACGGCCGGCCGCAATGGCCTGAATCACCGTTGCCGGACCGGTAACGCAGTCACCGCCGGCAAAGATCTTGCGCTCGGATGTCTCAAACGTTCTGCCGTTAACATCCACATCACCCCAGTTATTCAACCGGACCGGGAGGTCATTGTACAGGAATCTGGTATCCGTGGTCTGGCCGATGGCACCGATGACGGTATCCGCTTCAATGATGGTTTCACTGCCTTCAATGCGGATGGGGCGCCTTCTTCCCGAACGATCCGGTTCACCCAGCTCCATCCGGATACAGTGCAGTAGCATTTTATCGTCTCTGGCAACGATTTTCTCCGGGGAAACCAGGAATTCCATCTTGACGCCCTCTTCGAGAGCTTCTTCAATCTCATAAGGCTCAGCCGGCATTTCTTCCCGGCTTCTGCGATACAGAATCGTGACATTTTCCGCTCCGCTGCGGATCGCGGTTCTGGAACAGTCGATGGCTGTATTGCCTCCGCCGATGACCACCACGTTCTTGCCGGTTTTCGTATCCAGACCCTTGGTGGTTTTCTCCAGATACTGGATGCCCATCCAGACGCCTTCATACTGAATCGGAGTGGCGCCCCAGGAACCAATTGCCAGATATACCGCGTCAAAATCTTTTTGGAGATCGGTCAGGGTAATATGGGTTCCGACTTCCTTTCCCGTGATGATTTTGACCCCGAGGTTCCGGATCATGTTGATTTCCTTGTCCAAGGTTGTCTTAGGCAGGCGATACTCCGGGATGCCATACCGCATCATGCCGCCGGCATGGGGCTGACGCTCGAAGATCGTGACATCATGTCCGTTGATCGCACTGTAATAAGCAGCCGTCATTCCGGAGGGACCGGCGCCGATGATCGCGATCCGCTTGCCCGTCGCGGGTTTGACTTTGGGCATATAGGGGCTTAAACCATCAATGTCCAGATCTGCGACAAACCGTTTGACATTATTAATGGCTACGGGCGTATCGACCAGATTTCGCCGGCATTCTGCCTCACAGGGATGAGGACAGACGCGGCCGCAGACCACCGGAAATGGATTCGTGGTCTTGATCGTTCTCAGGGCATCCGCAAAGTTGCCGGTTTGAGCATGGCGCAGATACTTCTGAATATCAACGTTGTCCGGACACGTATTGACGCAGGGAGCAACGCAGTCCGCGTTATGGTCTGACAGCAGCTGCTCCAGACGAATTTTCCGGTATGCGGTTAGTTTCTCGCTGGTTGTATGAATCACCATGCCTTCTTTCACCGGCGTCTGGCAGGATTTCACTTCAACTTTATCCTCCCCTTCCCCCAGTTCCACGACACACAGCCCACAGTTGCCGTTGGCACGCTCCAGACGGATGTCGTAACAAAGGTGCGGCACATAGATATCCTCCTGGGTCAGCGCCTGCAGGATGGTCAGATCCTCATAGACTTCTACTTCTCTTCCGTTGACATTCACTTTGATTCGATTTCTATTTACAATTGATTTCATGAAATACGATCCCCCCGTAAAGATAATTCAAAAATGGGAAATGCAATAAACAGCAGGTCTTGCAGTGATATAATCCTGTCCCGGCACACTACACGAATCAAACAGAACTTTGAAACGACACTCCTTAATTTCAAGTGTTTTCAATGCTTGTTAGTATTTTCTCCATGTCAACGTTTTCACAGTTTGGCAAAACTGGTGCTTAATCTTTCGTGAACTTGACTTAATTTACTCCATTCAACTTCCGCGGCGGAAGCACATAAAAGGAAATTTGTCTTGTTATCACTTCTTTTTTGTGATGATATTTTCTATATGTTACTCCCTTGTTAAACTCTCTTCAACCATTATTTGACCGTTCCAGTGAACGTTCACTTTTTTCAAAGCTTTCTCCACAATCCAAAAGTCCAACGATCAGCTCCTGCAATTGTTAATTAAGAAACAGACCTTTTATGACACACCTCTTAAAATCCTTGGTTCTGTCTATGCCAGTCAAGCTGCAGCGAATATGATCCTCCGGGAAGAGAACTGGAACGGAGTTAGCCAGAGCATCCGTTCTTATCGAGGGATGCTCTGGCTAACTCCGTTCGCTGTCTGACTCCACACCTGTGGCGCGAGGAAGCTCCGGACATGACGATTGCGGTTCGTGAAATGATCCGTCGACGCCGGACGCTCCCGGTTTGCATGGCTGCCCTGGATTCCTGTGGGTCAGGTCAGGCCTGAAACATGGCACCGGCTATTGGAAATACCCAAAGACCACTGCAATGACCACAGCCGGCAATGTATTGGCTACGCGAATTTGTTTATCGCGAACCAGGTTCAAACCGACACAGAGGATCAGAATGGAACCGACGAAGGACAGGTTGCTGATGGCCTGGGCCGGCAGAAAATCACCTGCAAAAAAAGCCAGCAAAGTGATGATGCCTTGGAACAGGCCAACTGGTACCGCGGAAAAAATACTCCCCTTCCCCTGAGCTGCTGTCATGACGAAAATAATGATCGCGTCAATGACTCCCTTGGCGACAAGCACTGAGTAATCGCCGCTGACCCCGTCCTGGATCGAACCAATCACCGCCATGGCTCCGATACACACGGTACAGGAGGCGGAAACAAAGCCGGACACAAATCGATTGTCTTCACCACTGTGACTGATTCGCTTCAGCCAGTCACCGAACTGGAATACCTTATTCTCAATTTGCAGGAGCTCTCCCATGACGGCTCCGCCGGCTAAGCTGATGATCATCATCATCGAACCGCTGGAGGTCAGCTTCCCGTCAACCACTGAAAGCATCTGACTCAACGCGCCGCCGATCCCCAGGATGACTACTCCGATTCCGGTCATTGTCAGGAGCGTTTCCTGCATCTTGGACTTTAAGCGGTGTCCGACAAAATTCCCGACAATTCCCCCTGCAATGATGCCTATGACATTAAACAGTGTTCCTAACCCTCTCACCTGTGGTCCTCGCCTTATGCTGTTATTTTGCGATATTCAAGGATCGCAATCCGATTTCTTACCGTTTTATTATCCATGATATCATCTGTGGCGTTATCTACATGAAGTTCAGGACAAAAAACTGCAGTTCACCGAAAAGTCCAGACGTGAACGGACTTAGTCACTCAGCCCCAGCATAAAGGAACCCCAGCCGCTCCGGATCTCCCGGTTCGGCTGGGGTCTGCTTATCGGTCTGCCAGGGCGTTCAGCTGATCTTTGATTTCCGAGAAGGAAATCCCCTGTTCCAGGCAGTAGTCCTTGATTGTGGCATTGCCGGGGGGCATCGCAGCCCCAAGGATCGCTTCAATCTGAACTTGGGTGATGCCTGCATCCAGGACTTGCTGGAATGTCGTGGATCCTTTCACCAATGGTTCCACATGATCCGCCTCGGTGGTTATTGGTGTCGTGGAACTGCCCGACCCACTGGGTGATGTGGTGGAACTGCCGGACCCACTCGATGGTGTGGTGTCCGTCCCATCAACAGTCGGTTGGGAAAGGTCCTGGAGATGAGCGTCGATGTATTCCTTTTGATCACCGGTGAGCCTGCTGTTGGTCTTCAGGAGAATCTCCCGGGCCGGTGCGGGCAGATACGTATCGCCATCCAGTTCAGCTGGCAGTCCTTTATACAGTGCAACGAACAGCTGCACTGACCCATTGCCGATCTCATGGGGGAGATCCGGATACATTTCTTCAAGAGCCTTGGTCTGGATGGTCGTTCCGTCCGTCCCTGCCGGTATGCCAAAGGCGTCATAAAGATCCGAAAGTTTGACTTGGAACAGCTCCGCTACTTCCGTAAAGGTGTAGGAGCCTCGGATATCGGCGGGATTATACTGTCCCTTAAACTCCCCGTTCTGAAAGGTCACCGGGGTTTTCGTGGATTTCGTGGTCCAGAGATCGGTCAGGATGGTTGCCCCAATCCCGCCAAAGATCACCAGGAATACAGTCAGCGCGAGAAATCTTGAAGTGATCTTTTTCATGCTTTTTCCTCCCCCTTCGTGTCTGGCTGGATCATGAAGATGCCATTCATCAGATTTACGGTGTCAGGGACTGGACAAGCCTGCTCCGAGGTGCACTCCAGACAGCTGATGCAGTGGAGATCTGTGACCTTTCCCTTGTTCGATACCACGATTCCCATGGGGCAGCTTTTGTCGCACTGGTGGCAGCTGATGCAGGTCGAATCGTTCCGCCGGATGCTGAAGATCCTGACTTTATTGGACAGCCCCAGCAATGCCCCATAGGGGCAGGCATACCGGCACCAGGGCCTGGATACGGCCAGTGAAGCCGCCATGGTAATGAGCAGAATGATAAGTCCGGGGATCGCTGCTTCCGAGGACCAGAACGAGAAGAGCGCATTGTAGGGATCAATCTCCGCAAACATAAGGTATCCCGACCGGGCGGTAACATAAACGACCCAGATGAGCACGAGGTAGCGGGCATATTTTAAAACCTTGTCGACGCTTGCCGGGATCACCTGACTGAAGTGTTTCCCAAGGAGTTTTTTTCCAAGCTTGCCGATCCACTCCTGAAAGGATCCCAGGGGGCAGACCCAACCACAGAAGACAGGCCCGAACAGGATCGCCAGGAGAAAGACTAGCACCATCAGGATCACGGAGGACATATGGATTTTCTGGACGAAGGTTCCGAGGGTACCCAGATTATACAGGGTCACCATGCCGCCGAAGGGACAAAGGGCATGCAGCGAAGCATCGGCTAACAATGGAATTCCCCGGCCGGCTTCTGCCAGGGTGTGATTGACGGCGATGAGGCCGATGAGCGTGAAAAAGAAGATCTGGACATAAAGTCTGAGTTTTGGTTTTCGTTTCAAAATGATTCCCCCACATGATCGAATCCGTTTCTTTTACATTCAAATCATATCGCGAATATGTGATGGATCTGTGAGGTGTTTTCGTCAAAACTGAGCGATTGTGATGTCAGCCGGCGGGATCAGCGGGCTATGCGGGCAGCAAAGAACAGGCTGGCTCCGCCGGTATCCAGATTCTGTGCACCATAGGAGAATCCATGGGACTCCAGGATGCTTTTCACGATGGCCAGGCCAAGACCAGTTCCGATGTCCGTGGATTTGGCTCCTTTGTAATATCTTTCCCAGATCCGGGCAAGTTCTTCCGGCGGGATCCCCGGACCGTCATCTGCTACCCGCAGTTCGACCTGATCCTCCCTCTTAGAAACCGAAATTGTGACCGTCTCGCGGGCATAGCGAAAGGCATTGCTCAGCAAGTTGACTAAAACCTGTTCCATATACCGCCTGTCAGCTCGAATGGTGCAGCAAGTCTCCAGTTCGAGCGTCAGGCGGATTCCGGAACGGTCCGAGAGATCCATGAAACGGTCTGATATCTGACGGGACAATTCTGACAGATCTACCCGGTCAAGGGAGAGCGTCACAACACCGGAATCCAGACGTGACATGCTGAGAATGTCATCCACCAGCCGGGACAGCCGGTCAGTCTCCTGGATGATGATCCCCAGCTGCCTGGTTCGCTTGTCTCAATCATGACCGGTGACGTCCCGCAAGGTTTCGGCATAACCTTTAATCAGGCTCAGCGGTGTGCGAAGTTCATGCGAAATGTTGCCGATCAGCTCCTTCCGAAGTCTTTCCGTCCGGCCCAGCTCTTGGCCCATCTCCCTGATATCGCGGGACAGAGCAGCGATCTCGTCGTTTCCTGCCACTGCGAAATCCTGAGCGAAGCCCCCCTGAGCAATGGCCCGGGTATAGGTTGACAGGTTCTGAATCGGCCTGACAAAACGTCTGGAAAGAACCAGTGACAGGAGAAAAGCTATGACCAGCAAAATACCGGTGACATAGGCGAGCTGACTTTTCAGGATGGATACGGTGTCTGCCACCGGAGCCAGAGGAACAGCGGCGGCCAGGACCCCGTCGCCAGAGGGACAGGCAACTACCAGAAAGTGAGCCCCGGTCCGCGTCCGCTCTTCCTTTACCGTCACGGTTTTGGTCTGGATGGTTTGCTCGGCCAGTTCTCTCATGTGTTTATCGTAAAACTTACCGGTTCCTTCGCCTGACTCGCGGCCAGCCTCCAAGATTACCGTTCCCTGGCTGTCATAGAGACCGAGCACTGAATGGTAGACCTCGGCCATCTCCTGAATTTCTATGGTCAGTCCCGGTTCCTCCCACCCCACGGTATTGATTCGAGCCGCGACGGCGGATACCTTATCCTGCATCAGCCGGATCTGTCGGGTGCTGTAAAAGTCCTCCAGAAATACGATCTGGAAGAGCCACAGGCAGGCCAGCATGATTGTGACCAGAATCATCATGCCCTGAAAAAGCTTCAGCGAGATGCCCTTCATGGTTTCACCTCCGGATCCAGCCGATAACCATGGCCCCAGACGGTGACGATGAGCCTTCGCTCCTCCTGCAGACGCTCGCGAAGCTGTTTGATGTGAGTGTCAACAGTCCGGCTGTCCCCCTGGAAATCCAACCCCCAGACAGCCGTCAGGAGATGTTCTCTGGAAAATGCCTTTCCCGGGTGCTTCGCCAAAAAATAAAGGAGATCAAACTCCTTCGGTGTCAGCGAAACAGCCTCTCCGCCCAGGAGCACCCTGCGACTATCCGGATCAATCCTGAGCTCACCAATGGCAAGCCATGAGCCCCAGGACAGGCCTGCCTGCGCTTTCCTGGAAGTAATAGCCCGGATCCGGGCCAGGAGCTCACGAGGGCTGAAGGGCTTGACCAGATAGTCATCAATGCCCATCTCAAAGCCTAGCAGTTTGTCGTATTCCTCTCCCCGAGCCGACAGCATGATGATAGGGACATCCGAGATGCTTCGAATGCTTCTGGCTGCGGTCCAGCCATCCATCCCGGGCATCATGATATCCAGAACCACGATGTCGTAGTTTTTCAATGTCAGCATTTCCAATGCCATGAGCCCATCTGACGCTTCATCCGCCTCATAGTCTCCTTTCGCCATATATTCCCTGATCAGATCCAGGATCCCCGCCTCATCATCCACCAGCAGAACTTTCAAACCGGCCATATCCCATCACTCCTTTCTCCTGATGATAACACCACTTTCCCCTCAAATCATCAGCATCCCATCTCTCCGAAAGATGTCAACCGTCCCAAACGGATCACCCATTCAGTCTGGGTTCAGTGGATCTCATTGCAAATCATCCGGCAGACCACTGAATGGCTCCCAGGACTTCCCCTCATCGCCCGGAACAAGTGATAACCCAGAAAATCGTTTCATTCAGGGCGTTCCATCTGTTTTATCGATCTACTGTGATTCTAAGTGATCGCTTCATAATCAAACTGAGAGTCTTCATAATCAAACTGAGAGTCTTATTCGTTTAACCAATGGAAATACGGCCTCCTCCAACAGCCGATGAATCCATAAATAGTCAAATTAAGAATCCCCAACTCCTGATCAGTGAGCAATGATCAGAAGGTGGGGATGATCAAATGATCTTTCATTCGGCTGAATCAATTATGCCCTGGATTCTGCCAGCTGCTTGATCCGCTCCATCGCCAGAGGAAGTCTGGTCTCAAAAATATCCACCAGCTCCGCAGGAACATCCGTCCTCAGAACCAATGTGGTTATACCATGATGTTCTGTCAATGAGTAGCTTTCTTTCCCTCCGGTCCATTCTTTCTCGCGATCTTCGATCCCGTTTCCCTGGGTGTCTGCCGCATGCCGGAACAGGACATATTCAAAAGGACGAAGCTGTTCAATCAAACTGGTTACCCCATAGCCATTCACAGAGGAAATGAACTGGATTTCATTTCCCTGCTTCATCTCTCCTTCCAGATACGTCCCTTCGTCGATGATATTTGCCCAGTCCCGGAACGTCTCGTCGTTCCAAAGAACTGCCCAGACACTTTCTTTCGAAGACCGAATTTGAATTGTGAGCTGTAGTTCTTTCATCAGATCATTCCTTTCTGCTTCGGTTAATATGCTCAGCTTCATTTGCAGACAACCCGGCGCCTGATCCGCTGCGGTGATCCCAGTTCCCGGATCCGTTTACCTTCCCAAAGAAGATAAACAGGAAACCGGCGCAGACTGCCAGAATCGCCCCAAAGAGAAACGGGGCACTGGGATCTATATGGGTCCATAAAAGTCCCGCAAGCAATGAGGAAAAGAATGTGCAGATGCCCATGATTGTCTGGTAGGCCCCAAAGGATGTGGCAATCACCTCTTGACTGGCTGTCTGAGTGATATAAGCCTTGCTGATCCCTTCGGTCAGGGCCATATAGACACCATACAATGCAAAGAGGAACCAGATCATCGTGGTGGACTGATTGATTCCCAACAGGAAATAAGTGACCGCAAACAGGAAGAAGCCTCCTGCCAGCAATTTCCCAGCCCCCAGCGCATCGCTTAATGATCCGGTGAAATAAGACAGGAGCGAATAAACCAGGTTAAATACGACATACGCCAGAATGGTTGAAGTGGTGGACATGCCCAAGGATTGTGCCCGCAGGATTAAAAAAACGTCTGAGCTATTTCCGATGGCGAACACCGCGCTGACAATCAGAAACACCTTATATTCAAAAGTCAGATTCGAAAGTCTGAACTGAGGCGGATGTTGACAGAAGGCCGGTGCCTTCTCTCGAACAAATATCACCAGCAGAATCACCCCAATGATTCCTGGGATCAGGGCAAGAATGAAGATGGACCGCAGGTTATTCCCACCGAAGCGATTCATCAGCAGGATTGCCGCCAACGGACCGATCGCAGCCCCGGCGGTGTCCAGCGCACGGTGAAATCCAAAAGCCCTTCCCACATTCTCCCTAGCTGAACTTTCCGCGATCAGTGCATCCCTGGCTGACGTTCTGATGCCCTTTCCGAATCGGTCCAGAAATCGCCCAAGCAGGATCATCGGCCATCCCAGCGCTAGTCCGAGGACCAGCTTGGAGATCGTGGACAGTGAATAGCCAAATACTGTAAAGATCTTTCGCTTTTGGAATCGATCTGACAGCCAGCCGGATACAACCTTAAGAAAGCTGGCGGTGGATTCTGCAATTCCTTCAATGAGCCCTACCAGCTCAACCGGGGCTCCCAGAACGGAAGTAAGGAATAGGGGGATGATGGGATAAACCATCTCTGATGCCACATCATTAAAAAAGCTGACGATTCCCAACACAATGACATTGACTGAGAGTGATTTTTTGTCTTTCATAAATCCCCTTTGCTGCTTGACCTACATGATCGCAGCTAATGTATTCGAAACAACTCTTTCAGGTTTGGATTCCATTCGCAGCAGAACAGATTCTTCCGCTGCAAACCGATGTTAGCCCCTTCCGTTTTTCCATCACAGAGATCACCGATGTGATGACTACTAAAGTGCCCCCTATTGTCAATACACGGATTTTGATTTCATCCGAACACCTTGTTCAGGCTGCGTGATGGGTTGATTGGTTCTGGCAGAAAGCATAGGGGTAAGACCCCTCAGGGATGCATGCGGACGAATGGTGTTGTAGGTGTGGATGTACTTTCTGATCCCTGTGATCATCTCCTTTGGTGTCTCGTACTCCTTGATGGAGAGGTCGTCGTATTTCAGACTGCGGAAGAACCGCTCGGTCCGTACATTATCCAGTGCCTGTCCTTTGCCGTCCATGGAGACCTTAACACCGCAGGAGCCCAGGAGCTTAAGGTAGGCGGGACAGGTGAAGTGACTCCCCTGATCCAGGTAATCCCGAATTCGGGATAACCTGGACAACGGCTCTGAATTTTCGGATCCTGAATCCCTTGAATTCAAAGATGGTAAACGGCGAACCTGGGTGTTCTACTGTGATCCGTCAGTGCCCAGCCAAAAGGGAGCGATCGAAAATGCCAATAAAGCCTTACTATCGTTCTCTGATTCCTCCAACATTCTATCACTATTATAAATTCATTGTTAGGAAACATTCTGCAGAAACGGACAGCTTATTCCCGTACACAGTGGTGCTCGGGGATCAGAACCTGAACTTCCGTAATTATTATCGTTTCAGTTTAATGAGGAAGAAAAAATGATAATTGGATTTCATCAGACTTATTAAGCTTATTTTCAGTTATAATATACACATAAAAACACAATGAGTCGCTGGATTGATTGGAATTGATCGAGAACATCGAAATTATTTTATGTGAGGTTACTGATGGTAGGAACTGGTTTAAAAAAGCTGGCAAAAGAACTCGGTTTAAAAACCGATCAGGGTATTGCCTATGGCGAATATCTTGGATTTAATGTGACGTTTTCCGAAGGAATGGGCTACAAGCTGCTTGGTATCTCAACCAAGTCCCCTGACACTGAGCAGGTTGGTGCATTCCTGGCGAGCCTGCCGGACGATGATTCGCTGTTAAAAGATTTCCGAATCAATGCACTGAATATTCATGATGACGCGGTCGTCGTGAACTTTCACGATAATCCGGGTACCATGAATAAGTTCCGTGATGCTCTGAACTGGATCCTGCCCCAGCTGAAATCCTATGGTTTTACTGGCAGTGGGTATTGTCCGTTATGCGGATCTTCCATCAGCCCCTTCGATCCCTGGAAACTGGATGAGGTGGTGGCACACCACGTCCATCCAGGCTGTTCATCTGCGGCGGAAATGCAGTCTGCCAACCTGGTCGAGCAATTCATCTCAGAAGACACCGGCAGCTATGGCCGGGGCTTTCTTGGAGCTTTGGCCGGTGCCATTCTGGGTGCCATCCCCTGGGCCGTAGCTCTCTTTTTCGGATTCTTTGTCTCCATGCTCGGCTTTGTCATTGGATTTTTGGCTCAGAAGGGTTATGACCTGGCAGGAGGCCGATATGGCAAAGGAAAAATCGCGATTGTCATCATCACCTCAGTGTTCGGTGTCATTCTTGGGAATGTGCTCAGTGATTGCCTGATTCTAGGAACGATGATCAATGATGGTGAAATTGCCGAAGCTACTCTTCGCGATATCCCGCTGATGCTGACCGCAGCCTATAGCGACATTGAATTTCTGAAGGGTTCTTTCCTTGATCTTGGCATGGGTCTGTTCTTTGCATTCCTCGGAATGATTGGCATGATCCGGGATCTGCGCAACTCCGATCCGACCAGCAAACGCCGGATGAAAGACCTTCAGCAGGCATAATAATTCACTGCTTCTCATGCAAAGAAACCACCTGCAGAAAGACTCCCGTGAGCCTTTAGCAGGTGGTTTCTTCATTGAGAGGGAGGTCGTTATTCTAGTAATGACGCGCGTAGATAAGTTCCGAACACTCAGTACTTATCATTTATGGAGAGTTCTCTTTCACCACGCTGGTGACGGGATCCATTTGATCGATAATTAGCTGCAATTCAGCGATTGCGGCTGTTTTGAGCTCCTCATCAATTTTCCCCGTCATCTCACCAGAGACTTCATAATATACCGGTCCTTTCTGAAATGTTCCCAAAACCTTCGTGTACCTTCCCGGAGTAACGTTTTGCGTTTGCCTATAATAATGGCTGACGTCACGTAATTCCCAGGTCAGTTCCCTGTCAGAGAATTGATCCGTGGTCTGAGCCGATATCATCAGTTGATAATAATGAGAGTTTGATAACTTTGTTGGTGTGATCGATATGACATACCCGTCCCAGTCGCCCTTTTGCCGGCTCCTGACCAGTGTGTATTCCGGAACTGAAACATAGGCATAGGGATCCTTCTCAAAGGGCACAAACTCAGGCACAAGAATATCCGTACCAAGAAATTGATCATTCACTTCAACAATGGATGTAACTATCTTTGACTTTACCGAAAAGTCAGCCAGGTAAGGCGGAATGAGTTTCCAGGCATTGATCCCAGCCGAGACAATCAGTAATCCAACGAAAACTCCAGTTACTTTCTTCAAAGCCATCGTCCTCCGGTTCATATTATTGGGGATGAATGTCGGTCAGAATCAATTGGTATAAAATCACTTGTCCTTTATCACTCCCGTATTAAGCGGTCCCACCGACAACAGGAGTTTTGGGATCCAATATCAATCAAACAAGCTGTTTCAGAATTATATTTTGGACCACTGCCACAGCCATTGATATCCCACGTTATTAAAAATCTCTCTTCATCTCAGTAGTCAAGGGAACGAAAATAATACCAGCAACCGCTGTTCTTCGATCCCCTGGTTCCCGATTGAAAGATCATCAGATGAAGGAGGCTGTCAGACTCCCATATCATCAATGAGCCACGGGGAGTTTTCATCTTTTCTAATTAGGAAGAACCACCATTCATACATTCCACTCTCTTGAGAACTTACGTAGTCATTCTTATACTCTACTTCGTACATTACCTTAAACACTATGAGGTTCTCCATGGTTGTGCCATTGATGCTGCCTCTGCCATTTTTTAAGTAACTCTCGTACTGTTTTTGATCCGTTTCCTCTTCAATGAAGTTGAGATCTATATACTCCAAATTACCCAGCTCCCAGACTATGTTAGGAGCGTTCCAACGATCAGTGAGAGTAGACAAAACACCTTTTTCGTTTTTTTCATCCGAATACTTAAAGTATTTTTCAACAACCTCCATGGCTGGGTGAAATTCCGGAGTGCTTAAGGACTCTGTTTGATGCACAGCCCCACTCTGAGCACTGGCGGAGACTTGTTTTCCAGGATAGTAAAAATTGATGCCACAGCCTGTACTCCCGAGTACTATCGCAATGGCTAGTCCTGATGCGAGTATTCTGCTTTTCATTCTTCTCCCCTTTTCAGCCAGTGGATCTTGTAACCCAAAGGAAATTCTGTTCGATTGCTGTCCGTTCTGTTTCATCTTTAATTAAAACACATGGTATTTCATGAACTATGCTCTTTCATAATTGTTTCATCGGTTATCTGAATATTAATCTTTTAAACTTATTATTTAGTAACATAATGGTTACAATCGCAGCCAAATGGTTAAAGCCAACATCTTCATTCAACGTTTTGCCTAAATTTCATTGAAACAGAAGCCTTTTTACACAAACAGCAATACACTCCAAACGGATCCCAATATCAAAAGTCAACTTATTCAGAAGCGCTTTCAAACATTTATACAACCGCCCCTACTCGGAAAACTGCGTTTGCTGATCGTCCATGAAAAGGTCGTTCGTAAACCCAGTTATCCTCTCAACTCTTAACTCCAAGAAATTTTATGCAACTCAAAGTTGACCAAATGTAATCAGTGGTCAGGCACCTGAATGGCAAAGGTGTCGATGATCAGGATTACATTTTTCACCAATCATTACATTTTGTTAATTTTCTTCCATCAACATTTCTTTGTTGAATTATTTAGGCTCAATCACTTTTTATGTGGGATTATGATTTTCCCTGTTTACACGGAGAGGTCGACGTGGTAGCCTGACTGGCCGACTAGCCCAGCATTTATGCAGCCTAGCGGCAAGGCTGGCGGAACCACGCCGACAGAGGCTCCATGTCAACTTGGGAAAATCCCACAGTTTTTGTGATTGACCCATTATTTATGAAATGATCTTACGATTATTTTAAAGAATCGTGGTATTTTAGTGAAGCTTCCAAAATATATTAAGCATTCAATTACATCTGTTACAAACAAAGGGGTATAATGCTCCCAGGAATTGAGACACGACAAACCGGTTCCATCCGAATAGAATGGAGAGTATGAGTAAGAAGAAAAAAATCTATAGCCCTGATTTTAAAGCAAAGGTTGTGCTGGAGCTCTTAAGCGGACAGCACTCGCTCAATGAACTAGCCCAGATCCATCAAATCGCACCTGCCACGTTGAGCAGCTGGCACCGCCAGTTCCAGGAACGGGCAGCCCAGATCTTCCAGAGCGGACCGTCCGATCAGGAAGAGGCGCTCGCCCAAAAAGAGGAAGAGATCGCGGTCCTGCAGCAAAAAGTCGGTCAGCTCAGCATCGAGTGTGACTGGCTAAAAAAAAAATCTGACGAAGTCTTTGGACCACAAGGAGCGCACCGAACTCGTAACCCCAGAAAATGAGACCCTGACCGTCAAGCGTCAGTGCGAATTGCTTGACGTTAACAGGACCAGCGTCTACCGTACAAAGGAGGAGCGGATAGACCACGGGGAACCAGAAGAGAATCTTACCCTCATGACGATCATCGACAAGATCCATCTGGAGCACCCGGCCTGGGGTTACCGCAAGATAGCCCACTATCTGCGCAATTCCGGCCACGACATCAACCGTAAGCGGGTTCGGCGCCTGATGCGCCTGATGGACATCCAGGCCCTGTATCCTGGCCCGAACCTCTCCCGACGATACCACGCGCAGTACGTCCGGCCCTACCTTTTGAGGAACCTGGTTATCGAGCGAATCGACCAGGTATGGGGGATCGACATCACCTATGTTCCCCTCAAGAAAGGCTTCTTGTACCTGTTCGTCATCATCGACTGGTTCAGCCGCAGGATCGTCGACTATGAGATCAGCTATAGCCTCGAGAAGGAGTTTGTCCTGCGCTGCCTTAGGCGTGCCTTGTGCGAGAGAAAGCCTGAGATCATGAACTCGGATCAGGGGAGCCACTTCACCTGTCCCGCCTACCTTAAGCTCCTGGACTCCTGCGATGTTAAGGTCTCCATGGACGGCAAAGGACAGGCACTGGATAATGTACGGACCGAGCGGTTCTTCCGCAGTCTGAAATACGACGACCTCTACATCAAGGAGTACGAGACACCAAAGGAGATGATCACAGAGATCAGAAAGTACATCCACACCTACAACACCATTCGTCCGCATGCATCCCTGGGGGGTCTTACCCCCTATGCTTTCTGCCAGAACCAATCAACCCATCACGCAGCCTGAACAAGGTGTTCGGATGAAATCAAAATCCGTGTCTTGACAATAGGGGGCACTTTAGGGAGTGATTATATGAAAAGAAAAAAAAAGCTTCAATTGCTTTTTTATTATAGGTGTCACTGGGTGTTCAAATAATGGTATTGCAAGTACAGGATTCATTACGGCGCCTTCTTCAGTAGTGGTATTTAAAGAAATCGCAGGCTACTATGATTATGTTTATCTGCATTCAAAAGAATTATTCAATCACAGCACCCTGGTGGTAACGGGTAAGTTTGCACCGAACTCCAGATCCATGGTAGTAAACGAAGGAGGGGAACCTTCCGTAGTTACCTATTATGAATTTTTTATTGATGATGTTTTGAAAGGAACGTATGATGAAAAGAGAGTTGAAGTATTTGCAGCTGGCGGGACAACTACTGTCGCAGAGTACATGTCGAAAGCATCGCTAAATCAATGGGTAGCAGCTGGGTTAAAAAATGTCGGTTCGAAAGAAGTTCCGTCTTTCCAAAAGGACGGCCAGTCGGTTGGTCAACAACTTATCAAATACAGTCTGAAAGACCAATTCAATCTGGAAACCAGCAAGAAATTTCTGTTATTCCTGGGATTACAAAATACTAAGGAATATAGAATCTTGGGTGACCAGTGGGGAGCGCTAGTGATCATGAATGATAGTATTACAAATTCTATTGATAATACCGTCCTTAAAATTACAGAGCTGGCTAAATAACAAATGGTCACTGTTTCAGTACTAGCTCACCTTGGCTTCATGAATGCATGATTTCTCTTATCAGACCTTTCACTCATTAGGAAAGAAAACATTCCAGGTGGTCTGTCAATAGATTTTTCGAAGAAATATGGATTACCGAGATTCCCAGTCGAATTTCGATAGTCCATTTTCTATTGGAACAATCAAAAAAATATGATTTACACGGTCAATCTAATTACTAGGTACGGTAGTATCAATTATTTGATTTTTGATCAAAGCAGCTTACTGTTTACCTCCTCGAACCAGTCTGCCTGACATGCTCCCAGTCGTATTACGGAAAAGCCGGGATGCCTGCATTTTATGAAGCATCCCGGTTCATGTAATTTTGAGACTTGACTATTACCGCACTATTAATTAATACTGCTCGATGTCTTTTGGGGTTAATGTGATAAGCTGAAGCTCTTTGGGATGATTCTTTCGATGAATAGCCATAAACCAGTAGATCAGCACTCCTATGAGACAGTAGATCGCCAGGGACACATATCCGCCGAAGGGCATTTCCAGCATCGAGCCGATGATAATCCAGACGGAAACAGCCATACCCAAGATGAGGAGAGCATTTCCTCCGGGTGCCTTGTAGGGTCTCTCCCATTCAAGGAACTTCCGACGCAGTACCATGGCGTCCAGACAGCAGACAAAATATACCAGTCCGGCTGCAATGCATGAAACGGCATAGACGTACTGAACCCAGTTATCTCCTGTAAACAGGCAGAAGAATATTGAGAATGCCAGAACAACCAGGTTAGCCAAATAGGGTTGTCCATACTTATTAAGCTTCATGAAGGCGCGGGGCAGCTGATTCAGCTGAGCGGCTCCATATAGCACTCTGGCGGAGGATACCCAAAAGCCCATGAGGGTGGTCAAGGCATGAAGGATACCTGATACTATGGCTGCGATGGCGAGGATTTTTGGCAATCCGTATTTAGCAATCAGTTCGGGCTCTGGCATATTCATGGCAGAAAGCTCTTGCCAAGGGGCCATCCCGCCCATTGCGATGACTACGAAGAAATACAGCAGCGCCGGAACAAAAAGGGCTGATAGAATGATCTTCCACATTTTATGGGCTGGGAAATTCGTTTCTTCAATCATAGTCGGGGTCATTTCAAAGCCGATGAATTTCAATGAAAAAACTGCGAAAGCAATGAAGACTCCGTTAAAACCTTTTGGAAACATCCCTCCGCCTGCCGTAAGGTTTGCAGCGGACCAGTTGCCACTGAAGAAGAAGCTACCTGATACGATGAGTGAGATTATGACCATAGTAAAGAAGAAGATAGTAGCAAGACTGCCTGTCAATCCAATGTTAAAGTTAGAGAGAATATACCATAAAACAACGATTCCGATGGCTACCCAAACCATCATGGAGGGTGGCACGGGAATGAAATAATTCAAGGCTGTAATGAATATAAAAGCCATCATGGGGGGTTCAACCACCTGAACCAGGAACATTAGCCACTGGGCGGCCCAGCCTCCCTTATGCCCGAAGGCATTGGTGGTCCAGATATCCACCGCAGAGGAGTATGGCAGCATAGCCACCAGTTCAGCAAACGCCAGTCCCACAGGTACCAGCAGAATTGCAAGGATTGGGAAAATCAGGGCTGCTCCCGATCCGGTGATGGAAAACCAGTAGCCTAAATTCCCGAAAAATTATAACGTGGATGGCGGGTCTACTCCCAAGTTCGTATACAAGCCTTCCTGCTTCTTGGTCACTTCGCCTACTTGGAGAGCCTTCCCTGGATTTTCAAATGCTTCTATGACATCAAGTTCGTCTAGTAGCTCCTGCATGGTGTAGTTTTGGAATAGACCCTTATCGGCCATCGTCTTTTTCAAATGGGACATAAAAATCAGGGCAATGAATTGGACAAACAGCTTTCCGTCCAGCGAGCTTTCAGATGAGACTGCAGTTCGCCTCAGATTGAGCCTTTCTTTAAGATTCCCAAACGCCTTCTCGACCAGATCTTTGTTACGGTAAATCTCCAAGGCTATGATGGGATCCTTGATGTCGTTACTTAACAGCGCGAAAAAGCCATAGTCCTTTTCAGCTCGAGTGATGGCATCCTGTTTGGGAATGATCTTGATTCCACGTACCGGGGTATCTGACAGTTCAAAGTATTTGGCGTACTGCTTCTCGTTCTCTGGTTTTCGATTTCCGCTCGTAAGCTCAGCCTCCAACTGATCCAGCATCAGATTGAAGCGGCTCTCATGTTCCAACGCCTTCTCGCTACTGTAATAGATGTGCAGATACATGCGGCGAGTATCCTTGATGACATCGCCTTTGCGGGGTCTTGTTTGAGAGTAGTTCCATTCAATGGCGGTGGAATGGCTGTATAACTGATAGATTGAGTTGTAGTTGGTCCTTGTTTTTATGCTGTCTCTGACTTTGTCTAATTCTTTTCGCACAAACTTCAGGGATACTTTGGTGGCAATCAGGAATTTCAGGTTGTTCTGATAAAGGGCATTGATGTTGGCTTCACTGTAAAAGCCACGATCCATGACCAGTTTAACTTTGCCAAAATCAAGTTGCTTTAAGTCGGCCAGCAATTTCTTCAGGGTCGAGATATCGCTGATGTTGCCGGCCAGCTTTCTGTAGTAGAACGGCAAGCCTGAGTCTTCTCCAAAGAGCAGCGCCAGGTTAATCTGGGGAAGCGGATCATGATCCTTGTTCATCCCATATTTGACTTGTTTGAGAGACTCTGAATAGGACGAAATGCTGGTGGTATCATAGGCCCAATATTCATTTTCCATCCGGCGCTTGCCCTGCAAGCGAAAGAAACGTTCTTTTGCTTCTTCCGTAATCATCGAGAACAGATCACTGCTTCGTTGGGAAGAGATGCAGGCCCCATGTGGATGAAAATGGGTCCTATCCCATTTCGGGAAACGAAGAAGGGAGTTGCGGTCCTCCAAAATCAAATAGTAGGCCACGGAGAGGATCTTCTTATAAATCTGCGGAAAGCATGCCTTCAAGTCTTGTGTGATGCCCAGCTGCTCCCCGATCGCATCAAACAGATACGTAGCGCCAAAATAACCATGCCGAGTGGAAGTAGATGGAGTCGGCCCTGGTTTAATCACAGTGGAGACCGGAGGTTGAGTGAGTCGTTTGGAAGGGATCAAATTGCCCTGTTCATCACGTTTGCCAATACAAACACGCTTACTTCGAGACTGTTTCTTCTCTTTGTCCCAGTAGTCGATGGATTCGTAGACGTAGATAACTCCGTTTTTCTTGTTTTTGACATCGATGATATTCATGCGCCACCTCACGTTATAATTATAACGTGTTTATGAGGCAAAATCAAGAGAAATTATGCTGCTAATCCAGTGATATCAACGATTTCCAGCATTCCCCGTTATAATTCGCCGGGAATCCAGGCAGTAGGGAGCTTCTGCCAGCCAGCCGCCGATTACGGCGCCTGAGGCAATGGCGATCATTGAAACAAACGATAAATTCCTTTTTAATTTCTGATCCGGCATATCTGATCCCTCCTAGTATTCAATTGCTTGCATTAATTCATTGGTATTAATCACGTGGCAGTAAATGTTATTGAGGATTTCCAATTCATTTTTTTGAATTTCATCAGTAGCAGCCCGGGTTGCATCTTCAATGAGCCAGACATGGAAACTTTCGTCCGCAAGGGCTCTTACGGTGCCGGATACACACTGATCCAGGAAAACTCCAGTTACGACGACAGAATCAATGCCCATATTCCGAAGCATCAGTCGAAGTGTGGTTCCGGTGATGGCACTGTCCGTTGTTTTTTTCACTACAATTTCATCTTCCAGTGGTGCCAGCTCCGGGATGATACGGGATGCTTCCGAACCCTTGGGCAGAAGCAGTTCATTAAAGCCGGTGGCTTTCTGAACCAGGGAGCGATCACTGCCGCTGCGTTTCTGACTTTCAATCATGGCATAGGCAACTTCGATGCCTTTTTCACGGAAAGCCTTGAGGATTCTGATGTTATTAGGAATGGTAACTGTATCGATAATCTGGTAGAAAGGTTCCCACATTGCTGCTCTCTTCTCATCGATCTCGGTGGGTTGCTGAATGATCGGGCGTTTTACGAACACATTCTGCATGTCAATGATTAAAAGCGCTGTTTTCTCCGGGACGATGTGAACCTCACCCATATCGTTGTCCAGTTCGTAATAGAATGATCTGTGTCGGTCGTTTACTCGCATGAATTCTCCTCCAGTTCTAAGTTTTTCAAATAGATGGTAACATGAATGCCATTGAAACCGGTTACCGACATTTTCTGAATTTCTGTCGTTCTGTATGGAAATCGGCAATTATCTGATGAAAAATGCAAAGTTGGACTGAAAACTTCCGTGATAACATAAAGGAGTAAATGTACGAAGGAGATGGATCTCATGGCATATTCCGTACTCATCGTGGATGATGAGCAGATTGAACGTAAATATATTAATCAGATTTTATCGAAATATCCGTTTGAGTATGTCGTTGTCGGAGAAGCACAGAACGGGAAACAAGCCATTGAGTGCGCTCAATCCCTTGTTCCTGATATCATCATTATGGATATTAAGATTCCCATTATCGACGGCCTGGAAGCTTCACGGATTATTAAAAAACATTCGGAACACACTGTAATAGTCATGAACAGTGCTTATTCAGAATTTGATTTCGCAAAAAAAGCATTGCAGTATGATCTCGATGGCTATCTTCTGAAACCCTCCACGGAACAGGAAATCATTCAGGCTCTGGATCAGGGGATCAGAAAACTGAAAGCTGCCTCCCTCGTCTCTTCCACGCCGCAAATCCTGAATCCTGACTTCAGCATTTACCCTTACCAAGAGGCGGATGCCATCATGAATGCCCTGAAACTCTGCGATTTGGAATTACTGGATGAAGGCTGTGCTTCACTCCTGAAATCCCTGGATTATACGTCCATCAAGGTCGAACAGTATCATCTATTTCTCATCAATACCTTCTTTTCTGTTTTGAAAAAGCTGGATCAGATGGTCCCCGGTGAATCCATTGCCCAAAATGCCAATCGCTACTTTGATCAATTACTTAAAGCCCGGAATAAGGCAGAGCTGTTGGTTAGCGTAGGTGATTTTCTGGCCTTTATAAAACTGCAGGCCAAGGCTGCTTCATTGGCCGGATCAAATCTTACGAGATATATTGAACATTATCTGAAAGACCACTTCCGGGAAGCCATTACACTCGAGGAACTGGCTGAGAAATTCCATTTCAGTCCAAATCATATCTCCCGGCGGTTTCATTCCGACCAGAAAATAACTATTATTGAGTTTCTGCGCAGACTCAGGATGGAGCATGCCCTGAACCTTTTGACACACTCCACCCTGTCCATCCACGAGATCGCAAAAGAATCTGGATATCCAAATGTCTCTCATTTCAATCGGGTCTTTAAGCAATATACCGGAAACCGGCCCTCCCAATATCGAAAGGAAACTGATTAAATGAACGTAACATTGCAAGATATACTAACGGAAGATTTTATTCACCAGTTTCAGGAATCCTTTGCCCTTTCCACCGGCTTTGGAGTGGTCTTTGTAGATCTGAATGGAAATCACCTGGGTTCAGGCAGTAATTTTTCCCGACTATGCCAGGAAATCAACAAATCGCCGGAAGGTGCCGCCTACTGTGCCAATACCAATCGACAGGCCATCGAGATTGCGCTGGAAAGTAAGAAACCCAGCATATACATCTGTCATGCCGGGTTGGTGAATATTGAAATTCCACTGACTTTTGAAGGTGAATACATCGGAGCTATTACCGCAGGTCAGGTACGCTGTTCGGATCTGAACGAATTCCCTAAAGACAACGTGGGACAAGAATTTGAATGGCTTAAAACCAAAGAGACTTCTGAGTTTCTAAAATCGATCAAAACCCTGACCCGGGAAGAAATCCAAGCCACTGCAGTCTCCTTACAGAACATCGCAAACTATATTGTACAGACCGTAATGTTTAATAAGCTCCAGGAGCGATTGGCTGAACAGGAAAGATTCCGACTGGAATATGAAAAAAAGCAGCTTGAAATGGAGCACCGGATTAAACTTGCGGAACTGGATGCCCTGCAGAAACAAGTTACACCCCATTTTATGTTCAATGTGCTGAACTCCGTGTCGCGGCTCATCAGCATGAATGAAAATGACACGGCAAAAACCATGGTGGATTCATTTTCGAAAATGCTTCGCTACAGTCTCTATGATAGCAACGCCACTATCTCCTTGGGCACTGAGCTGGAGTATATCAACAATTATCTGTCCATTCAGAAACAGCGCTTTTCAGGCAGACTAAATTACCAAATCAAAGTCGATCCTTCCACCCTGGGTGTGGAAATCCCCTTCTTTTCCCTCCAGCCCTTCGTCGAAAATGCATTGGAACACGGAATTCTTCCCAAAGAAAAAGGGGGAACCGTCCAAGTCACCTGTTTTAGGCAGAAAGAAAGAATAAGAATTGAAATCACCGACAATGGCATCGGAATGACCCCCAATGAATTATCTCATCTGGACGAGCTCCTTCGGGATGAATACCGCGAAGGCAGCGAACAGGTAGGTATCCGGAACTCCTTCAGAAGATTCAAGATCCTGTTTGGAAAAGAGGCTGAAGTAAACATAAAAAGTAAGAAAAAATTCGGGACTGCAGTTGAGATCCAGCTTCTAGATTTACATAGACAAGTGTAATGTTTGCGTATAACTACGACTGGTTGTGTTTGAAAATCTGATTTTGTTCCGCCAGGAGTTATGTCCTCAAGATTTGATTACCACTACCTCAATCTGAGTACTCCAATCAATAATTCACTCTTTCCGAAAAAAAAAAAAATTGAGCTCCACCTCCGATTTTTTTGAGAAAGGATTTCCTACGTCAGTGAACCTGTCATTAATTCCTGCGTGCTTGATCTTGAAAAATATCATTTGATGTTGATAATCTTGGTGAAATGCCGAAGTATGTTGTATGACCTCTCTGTTATAAGCAATCAAGGCCTGACTTTGGACTTTAAGATCGGTTCAGCCATCAGATTAGTCAATTACGTAGAAAACAGGATAGAATGTTCAATTATACCCTCTTCCATCATGATCTCCAGAGATTTTTGATGATTCTCATAAAAATTCTATTGATGTCATTTTCAGCAGTCGTGATCAGAAAGTCTTAAGGCTGGGTCCTGCCATTTCCAGATCCCTGTGACATGACGTCAAAGAGCTTTCGGATGGATTGGGTCTTAAAGCTCCTCAAAAACGACGCCTTGAGTGTTAATGTCATGTTGCCTCGTTCCGTCCGATGAAGAGATTTGATAGATACTTACCTCCCCATCGACTCTTCATGGAGGAAGAGGATCTGTCCAATGGAAAGAATACCTGAGAACAATTCGCGAGCACAGCCCCAATACTATCGAGATCATCTATCGATGCTCAAATAAGTGACGATGGAGCTACCATTCTTGACCGTGTAAGAAGCGATGCTCTATCGGGCTGGTCGTGAACATTACAGAATCAACGACCTGAAAAGCGCCGCCGAATATATTGGCCAGGTCCCCACGGTGGTTCAGCCTCCACTACTGGAGATCCACCCCATACCAATTTCACTTTGGTGAATCTGAAAACCCAAAAGCGTAAAACCCTCGGACTAACAACATCTTTGAGGTAGCAGTCATGCACAGAAAAGGCCATCCGTCACTAGTGAATGGCCGTTTCTGTACTTCAGTCTGTCAGCCCCCGGGATCCGAATCCTTCCGAGTGGGGCGGGGATTTTTTCAGGATTTCCTCATAGAACCAATCATTAATCGGAGTTGCCACTCCATGGCGTGCCCCCAGGCGGCGGATGGTTCCGGCAAACAGTTCCACTTCCGTCTGGCGACCGGCTTCCACATCCTGAAGCATGGAGGGTTGTTGATCCGGCCCTAGACTATCGACGATCCTGAACCAGACGTCTATCTCAGCTTCCGGGATTGTCACCCCTTCCAGGGCAGCCAGCTTTCGTACTTCTTCCATTGCCTGACGCATGATTCGGCGGGAGTCGTTTTGATTTTCGTGAATTACCCGATAGGATCCGCCCAGAACAGCCAGTGTCTGATTCACTCCCGTATTGAGCATGAGCTTGCTCCAAAGCTGATATCGGATATCCGGGCAGACTTCAAAGGCAATGCCCGCCTGGTCATAAAGTGCCACTACAGCCTGCAACCGTTCACTCTCAGTTCCGTCGGCTTCACCCAAGCGCCAGAACCCTGGCACAGTATAGTTCAGAGTTTGACCCACCCGGGTAGCATCCATTCCCTGTCCGACCGTGTAAAGCACTTTCTCCGCCCCCAGCGCCTCGCCGATGATCTCCTCACTGCTGATGCCGTTCAGCAGGGACATCAGAATGGTCTCCGGTCCTACAAAGGGTCGGATCAGCTCCAAAGCGGACGGCAGATCGTAGCTTTTTACTGCAAACAGGATCAGGTCCAGGTACTTGCCCCGGGGTGCGGAGACACAAGGGATACGAAGGGCCTGGCCGTTGACCTGAAATCCAGTTTGCTCATAACGCCGGCACCGCGATTCATCCGCTATGAACTGAACTCCTTCCGGCCCCAATGTTTTCACCAGACGTTCTCCAAGGAGCAGTCCTAACGCTCCGGCACCGACGATGCCCACTTGATTGATCCTCATTATTCCACCTCTTTTGTTAACATGTTCTTTCCAGTATAACGGATAGACTGCGCTCTGACCACTGCAACTGGCATCTTTGTTGATGATCTGTGAAAATGTCACCTTGTATGTGTGCTGTGATTATGTCACCTTCAAAATTATACTTTAATGGGTGAAAATCAATATGTCATCAAGGAAGCCAAGAGCTTCATCATTCCAGATGAAATCCCTAATCGAAACCGGCCCCTCAGCAAACAGCTCAGCTTCTGAACATAACTGAGCGTAGGTACAACGCTTGAAGACCAACGCGAGGGAGGCCGACCATCCAGCAGTTTTCCATGGAAACAAAGGGGAAATCTCGATGTTTTTCCCATAGGTCCTGTGTATCGATGTTGCGCGATGGACCATCATCTGCGGATTGTCTTGAATTCCACAAGCACGCCAAAACCAGCTGCACTGGCATCTGGTTTTGGCGGTCCATGAAGGTGACAACACCACCGTTGATCAGCAGGCATTCACCAATTTGAGCAATCGCAATAAAATGGCCTTGTCACTGAATTCCTTTGATGATAAAGTTCTAAAGAACGCTTTAGAACTTTCATATACATATAATAAATAGGGATATGGAAGTAAACTCAAAATTAGCGGGAAAGTTCGCCCAAGAATCAATGCAACGCAGCAAGAGGTCCATTGGCCTGCAAGGACTAATGAACCTCTTGCTGCGTTTATGGTCACTTGTCAGATGATGCGTTTATCCTACCAGACGACTGCATCGCAAGTGATATTTCGAGCAAAATAAATCCTGAAAGCCAGTATTCTTAATGGTTTCCAGGATTTATCGGTAATTTTGATGCGGGACTTCAGCCTTGAGCTATGGTTACAAAAGGCTGGTCAGCTCACCGGCGGTCGACCCCGATGGCTGTTCCGAGGCCGCTGCTAGGCGGTGGGAGGTGTACCTTCTGTGTTTCCGGCAACGGCAACAATCTCAATTAGAGCATCGCCCGGCAAAGCTAAAAACACCGACTGTTCGATGGGCAGGCGTTCCCGCCGGGAAGAAGGTGGCATAGACTTCATCCACAGCCGGGAGATCCTCCATATTTTTCAGGTAGTGGTTGACTTTGACAACATCCGGTATCTCATGGTCGATCCTGACTTTCAAGAGCCCCTTTTCCACGGTTACCTTGGTATACGACATTAACATGAAGGCTGTCGACTGTCCGACCGCTCCTGCCGGTTGTTCCTCCTATGCGGTAACCTGGCGCCGCCTATCCATCCGCGGGATCCGATTGACAATGCTTGTCTGCCTCCAGCAAGCTCATAATAGCCTTGACAGCCCCTTCAATCCCGAAACGTGAGGTTGAAATCGACAAATCATAGGATGTACAAGCGGTCCATTGGTCCTTCAGATACGTGTTGTTAAACTTTGCGCGCCTTTTGTCAATCTCCTGAATCATGTGTCGGGCATGCTTTTCGTCAACCTGCTCACGGTCCATGATGCTATTGATTCGACTTTCCAAATCAGCATGGATAAAGACTGAAATCATATCGGGATCGTCCTTCAGCACTTTCTTTGCTGCCCTCCCAATGATGATGCACGACCCTTCCCTGGCCAGATTCTGAATCGTCTCAGTTAGCATCTGGAAGACAGTGTCGTTAATGGCATAATGAGAATCGAGTTCAAGCGGAATCTTGTAAGGATTCCGAATGCCCCTGGGAAACCCCATCGATTTCCAGGTAGCTGCTTTCTCATCACTGGTAGCGATGGTTTCTTCCTGTACGCCATGTTCCATGGCTGTCCGTGTCAGGAGTTCCTTATCGTAACATGGAATTCCGAGCAGTTCGGACAGCCTCTCCCCTGTTATCCTCCCTCCACTGCCATATTGACGACTGATGCATATAATCGTTCTTTTTCTCATCATGAAATCCTCCTTATTGCCTTCAAGCGCGGATACCCCAGAGCAGCCAGATAATAACATAAGCCACAGTGACGGCAGCCAGAGTATACGGAACACTGATTTTCATAAAATCACTGCTTTTGACTTCATATCCATTCTTTCGCAGGATCCCGATGGCCATGATGTTGGCAGAAGCGCCGATCGGGGTCAGATTGCCGCCCAGAGTTGCTCCGGCAAGCAGCCCAAAATAGTAAAGGTTTGGATTGACACCCATGAAAACAGCGATGCTGCTCACGACCGGCAGCATGGTCGCGACATAGGGGATGTTGTCGATAAAGGCGGACAGGAGAACGGAGAACCACAAGAGCATGCTGTACATCAGGAAAACTGAATTTCCACCGATACTGACGAAGCTTTCAGCGATCGCATCGATGACACCGGCTTCACTGATGCCTGCGATCACAACAAACAGGGACGCCAGCAGCAGGAGGGTGAAATAGTCCAGACTCAGGAAAGTCCGGAAGAATACATCCGTCCGTTTTTGATGGATCATCTCATAAATCACACCGACAAATGTCAGCCCCATACAGATCAGGCCATTGGTGATATGAGGTTTGTCTGGGAAAAATGACGCCACGATCAGGAGAACGATTGTGCTGATGAGCAAGTAAGTAGGGAAAAAATCTTCGACTGGTGTGATTCTTTCAATGTCGACCTTCTGACGATAAGTGCGGAACTTAAACAGGAGGACAAGGGTCGCTGCCCCCAGTCCAAGCTGGACGATCCAGAACATGCCCGGGCGTCCCTGCATCCAGAAAAAGTCAAGGAAGTCCATGTCCACGTAACTGCCCAGCAGGATCGATGTCGTATCACCCACCAGGGTCGCAGCACCCTCCAGATTGGAAGCGATGGCGATGGCAATCACACTCGGAACGGGGCTGATGTTGAGTTTCTTCGCGATAGTCACTGCCACTGGTGCAACAATCAGGACCGTTGCAACATTGTCAACGAATGCGGAAACAATTCCTGAAAAAAGGGACAATGCAATGATGGACCATTTGATATCCGGGACTTTCTTGATGATGAGATCCGCCAACCGAGCAGGCATTTTTGATTCGATGAACAAATCTACAATTCCCATCGTACCCGCAATCATGAGGATGACATTCCAGTCGATGGCCTGCAGCGCCAATCGTGCCGGCAGCAGGCCTGAAACGACGAAAATGAGCGCCGAAGCGAATGCGACATACGCACGGTATTTGGGTAGGGCTATCATCAGGACATATGTCGCAAAAAATAAAGTCAGGGCAATAAACATGGTCAGATACCTACTTTCGAAATTTGTATAATACGATAAATTTGACACCGAAGTCCAGTTGCGTCGGATGACCCATTGGCCGTTCGTCCATTGCTTCGTAGTCCCTGCCGGTACCTGATTTGGGATTTCCGCAATCCAATCTGAGGTACGGAACATAACGGCTGACCGAACGTTCAGCGGTCGCCCGCTCTGGACAGCTCTCCAAGATCCAGTCGTGGGCCTGCGCAGAGGTCATACTGCGAATAGAACGAAGCCAATCGCGGATGACCGGTCTGATCTCGTCCAATGCGTCGCGCTTGCAATTTGTTGTGAAATATTCCATATCGTCATCCAGGAACATCGCTCGGTATTTAGCACCATCTTACTATTGATCCTAAGGATTCGGGCATTCCGTCGTTCAGTGAATCCCTTTTCTCTCCAGGTCCTTGATCTTGCTGTACATAGACAAATTCTCCATTCATCGAATATCCTCCGGGTTATATTGACACCACAGAGGTTAACATCCTGGATTCCCGGTTCACGAAACGAGGAATCATCTGTATTTTTTTAATAAATATTGATATCATTTAGTTACATGGGTAATTACCGTTACGTCAAACTGAATGTTTGCGCTATGTTTCGGACAGAGCTTATTTATTTAAATAATCTTCGACAAACTCATCCACATTGGGATAATGTTTAATCGCTATTCCTGCTGTCTCATATACATTCTCATATTCTTGTAAACATGCATCAAATAGTTTAACGTTGTCCCCTAAACAATCTGGATTATACTCTTCCATGATATTACAAGTTCCTATGGCAACCTCTGAGGAAATCTCAATCAACATATTTTGCAAACTGCACATATTCATAAAAGAGGAAAAAGCATTATTTTGCTTCGCCGCTTCCTCTTCCTTGTTTCTCCAATTTGAATACATTTCTTCATAGGTGCCCATAAGATTTCCGGAAGGCTCTGCTTTATTTTTCTTTTGTTTCAAGTGAACCTCCGTATATAAAAGAAGACTCTTTAATAAAGCTCTTAACTCCAAAACATCTTTACTTGCAACAACGCTCTTTATATGATCAACAAAAAACTCTTCAATAGGCAAGGTCGCTAATTCTTCAAGCATACTTTTTGTGCTGCGTTTAAAATAGCTTCCATGAAAAAGCATAATTGCATTCATCAGAGAATGAATCACCCCAAATGCATCAAGGCGTACTTGCCCTAACTCTTCATGCAAATAAGCATTAGCATACGATACTTTAGCTTTGTCGATCAACTCATTCACCCTTTGGAAGCGCTCCTCAGATGTCAAAAAGAGTTTTGCCTGTTCTCTTAGTTTACATAGTTCATCGTAAGCTTGTTGATTTTTAATGTACACAATCTTGGAATCCATCAATCTAGAAAGCTGGGCATGATGACATTCGGCATCATATCTAAGTCGATCCCAGTTTGTACAATATATGTCATAGCCTACTTTACTATTCGTTAAGATAAAGCCCGTGCCCAGCTGCCATCCTTCATTATTCTGAATCAGTATGCGCAAATCTAAATCTGATTTTTCATAATCATCCCCTCTAGCAACCGAGCCATATATCCCGATAAGTGCCAACGAATCAGGACAAACTTTCTCTGCCTTTTCTATAACCGCATTGATTATTTTTTGATTAACACTATTCATAATTACACCACCATCTTATGAATTGCATTCCTGCCATCAAATTCTGTGTCTTTGCTGATCTCATTATGTTCACACTTAGTAATGGGTTATCAATTGCGTTCCGACTAGAATTTGTCAAAGGCCACGATAATTTCCGATTAACCCTTCTGACAATACTCCTATCGTTACCCTCCTGCTCGAGACATTAACACTACGGTTTCCACATTTCTTGAGCAGACAGAAATGATGTCACGAGGATGCAGTAATCCTTTGGCTAAACCAAACAGTTTCAAGCTCGTTTATTTCTTATCTAGTTTCTTGATATCACTTATTCCAATTTATTCAATTGCCTTAAATGGACGTGCAGCCAACTGGTTCAACAATTGAATCTCTCCTGTCGCGGCTTCTCCTTGCTTAATAAAATTAGTATTATAACTTTCCAGATTCGCTAAAACCAATAACTGATTCAAAGTTGCACAGTCCCTCATATTGATTAAGTCCATATACTGGTGCAAATTGAATAAGCCATAAAACAAGCCCCTGGTATAATTAAGTTGCAGACATAACTACCTGAAGGATTTGCTTAATGACTCAACTAAATATTACCCTAGACACTGTACTTTTAAAAGACCTGTTCTCTCTTGCGAGCAGGGATCAAGCCTACACAAAGCTCATGGAGAGCTCCTAAATCAGGTCCTGGAACACCAGGCATGGAACAGACCGGAGCCGGCTTCTTCGAACGCATCGAAGACTGTCAAGCTTATCGCAATGGGTACCGGGATCGCACCATGAAGACCCGCGTCGGCACCCTGACTTTGACTGTTCAACGCCTGCGGGACGGAAGCTTCATCCTGGAGCCCTCAACGCGCTATCAGTGCAATGAGCAGGCCCTGGTGCTGGCCATGATGGAGATGGGGTCAACGGCATATCTACTCGGAAGATCTCCGAAATCACCGAAGAGCTGTTCGGTATCGCCTTCTCCAAGACCACCGTATCCTCTCTGCGCGAGAAGTTTGCCCCTGTAGTCACCGCGTTCTGCAACCATCCGCTGGAGAAGGCTTATCACTATCTCATCGTCGACGCCATCTGCACCAAAGTACGGGAGAGAGGCGCTGTACCCTCCAGAGGCCTGCTTCTGGTGATCGGAGTGAACGGGGATGGCTTCCACAAGATCCTTAGCTTCATGGCGGCGGACCCCGAGTCCGAAGGATCATGGGGTGAGTTCTTTTCATCCCTCAAGGACCGGGGCTATAAGGGAGTGGATTTGGTCGTATCCGACGCCCATAAGGGCCTGATGCGCGCCATCGGGAAACACTTCCAGGGAGCGGCCCCTATCACGCGGGACCGCATTTTCACCTAATACGGGGAGACTGTCCCCAAAGTCTGCGCCCTTCTGGAAGAAGCCTTTGAAGATGTGCCGGCAATCCTACGCCTTCCCATGAACATCCGCAGAGGACTGCGCACATCCAATGCCATCGAGAGAGATAACGAGGAGTTACGAAGAAGAGAGAGTGATCCGGATCTTCCCAAACGAGGAGTCACTGCACCGCCTGATTGGGGCACTTCTCCTGGAGATCAACGAAAAGTGGCAAGCCGGGCATCGGTACCTGTTCCTTCCGCCAGAGGCCTCTGCCCATCCACTTCCTGTTGCCGAATCTACTAACTCAAGTGCTACTTAACATACCGTTGCAATTTTACACACAAACACGGACTTGACTCGTTCCTTCCTCCTTCAATACCCATTATTGACTCGCTAAATATACCTTGCGTTTCTTAATGATTTTTGATATAATAATCGTATGAATAATGATTTAAAAACCCAAGCAGTACGGCTTAGTCCGGAAGAACAATATCAGATTCGCAAGAACATCATCCGACTATCAGAAAAAGGTAAAACGAATGAGGAAATAGCAGAAATCTTAGATGTAAGCTTGCGGCACGTCCAGAACACTAAGAAACAATACAAGGAAGGCGGGATCGCAGGGATCAAGCCCCAAAAGCGTGGTCGCCGAGAGGGTGCGAAACGAACCCATACTCCTGCCCAGGAAAAGGAAATACAGCAAATCCTGGTTGATAAGACACCGGATCAATTGAAGTTCAAAGACTGCATGTGGAGCAGAAAAACCGTTGCAGAGCTCATTTATGAAAAGTATAAAATCAGCCTGCCCGTATCTACTTTAGGGGTCTACTTGGCGCGGTGGGGATTCTCAGTCCAGCGGCCGATGAAACGCGCCTACAAGCAAGACACAGAGAAGGTGCAGCATTGGGTCGAAACTGAGTTTCCTGGCATTACTGAACGAGCAGAGGCTGAGAATGCAGAGATTTTCTTTGGAGATGAAACCGGATTGCAAAATCAGTCAACTTGCTTGCGTGGGTATGCGCCAATCGGTCAAACGCCCGTGGTTCGAACCGAAGCAAAACACATCAAGATCAACATGCTTTCAGCAATTTCCAATCGAGGAAAATTGCGCTTTGTCCTCTATAAAGACAACATGAATGCCGACAAACTGATTGATTTTATGAGGCGGTTGGTGCATGACAGCAAAAAGAAAGTGTTCCTGGTGCTCGATAATCTGCGGGTTCATCATGCTAAAAAAGTCATGGCGTGGGTAGAAAAGCATAAGGAAGAAATTGAGCTATTCTACCTGCCACCGTATGCCCCAGAGTACAATCCTGATGAATTGCTCAACAGCGATCTCAAACGTGGCATAAGTAAAAAACCAAGTCCCAGGAGCGATGATGAGCTTGAACATAATGTTCGATCTCATTTAAAAACGGTGCAATTGCGTCCTAATAAAATCAGGGGGTTCTTCCATTCGAAAACCACAAAATATGCCTCTTAATATGCGCAAGGTTTAATTAGGGGAGCAATAATATGTTCCTGACGGGTTTTGACGCGACCACGCTGAACACTCTGTGGGTGGACAAGAACCTGAAACACCACGGACTGATTCAGGCGTTCTCCCGCACCAACCGAATCCTTAACAGCGTGAAGACGTTTGGTAACATCATCTGCTTCCGTAATTTGAAAAAAGCCACCGACGACGCAATCGCCCTGTTCGGCGACCGTGAAGCGGGTGGCATTGTCCTTTTGAAAACATATGACGACTATTACAATGGATACGAGCAGGACGGCAAGCACAAGTCGGGCTACAAAGAGTTAATAGAGCGGCTCCTTGCGGAATACCCCCTCGGCGTCGCTATACTTGGAGAAACGGCAAAGAAGGCGTTCATCGCTCTATTTGGTGCTATTCTGCGGCTTCGCAATATCCTCACGGCTTTTGACGACTTTGCGGGTAATGAAATTCTATCTGATCGTGATCTTCAAGATTACCAGAGCCTGTACATTGACCTATATCAGGAATTTCGCCCAAAAGATGATGGCGATAAGGAAAATATCAACGACGACATCGTGTTCGAGATGGAACTCATCAAACAGATAGAGGTAAACATCGACTACATTCTTATGCTTGTGGCACAGTACCATGAAAGCAACTGCACCGACAAAGAAATTCTCGCCGCCATCGATAAAGCTGTTAATTCAAGCATCGAACTGCGGAGCAAGAAGGAACTCATCAAAGGCTTTATCGCCCGTGTGAATACATCCACGCAAGTGGACGATGATTGGCGTAAATTTGTAGCTGAGCAGAAAGAAGCTGACCTCGCTACCCTCATTATTGACGAGAAACTAAAGGAAAATGAAACACGGCGATTCATCGATAATTCGTTCCGCGACGGTGCGCTAAAAACAACCGGCACAGATATTGATAAAATCCTACCGCCTGCGTCGCGCTTCGGCGGCGGCAACAGGCAGGAAAAGAAGCAGGGTGTGATTGCAAAGCTGCTTGGCTTCTTTGAGAAATATTTGGGATTGGTCTAAGAATCGGAGGTTGACAGATGAGTAAATATAAATCAGCAATAGAAAAAATAGTCGTTTCTGAGGCTACATTTCAAAATAGTTCAGAGCGAGAAATTGAGCCGTCGTGGATTAACTTCTTCTACGGCAACAACGGTAGCGGTAAAACGACTATTTCTCGGATGATACGGAATGGGCAGGGGTTGACATTTGGTAACGCTGCTCAAGCTGATGAATTTGCCACTGTCGTTTTCAACCGAGACTTTATAGATGAGGAACTCAAATTCGATATTATGCCCGGTGTGGTAATGCTCAGTAAAGAAGCTTCTGATAAACAACAGGAAATTGAGGGAAAGCAAAAAGAACAGGAACAGCTAAAGGGGCAACTCCAAACGGCAAACGATGAGGCGGGTGCAATCCAAACGAAGCGAAATAAATTGAAAGCCAGCCTTGATGCCGCAATTTGGAAAGCCGCAGCAAGGTACAAAAAGGTTTTCGGGGGCAAAGGCGATTTGAGTTCTACGGCTCGATGTGTTCAGAGAGTTTGCGGCACCACTCCCGTAGAGCGTGATTTTGACGATATAAAATCCCGTTACGAAGCTGCAACCGACCCGAATGCCACACGATATGATTCCGCCCCACTAAAATTATTGGATTTGGCAAAGCTTGAGAGTGCAGAAACATACCCCCTTCTCGGACAAGCGATAATCAGCACCGCCGATAACGCTTATAGCCGATTCTGGCAGAATTTGCACGCGATGGATTGGGTCAATACTGGGCATATCCATTATTCTGAGAACGCAGAGGGTTGCTGTCCATACTGCAAACGGGAACTACCCAGCGATTTTGAAGAACAATTCCTCGCCTGCTTTGACGAAAAATACTCTCAAGATTGCACCCGTCTTGGTGAATTTGGGCGTAAATATGCCGAGTATATGACAGCTACATTTATAGAGCCGTTAAGACGATACATTGAGTTAATTCCGCAGACAGGATTCGGCGATTGGAAAGCATATGGCGAACAGTTAAAATTGATCGAAAACACAGTACAGATGAACAATCAAAAAATCGCTGCGAAAATTGAAAAGCCCTCGGAAGTAGTCGGACTCAACAGCATAAGCGAATTTGTCGAACGAGTAAACGAGCTTCTCGCCGAAACAAATAAGCTGTTTGAAGCCAACAACAAAATCTTCGATGCCAAAGGCAAAACCTGCGAAGATTGTATCAATGAAGCGTGGGAACTGTTGGCCTTCGAAACGAGCGGAGATAGAGCTGCGTATGACGCTGAGGACAAAAAGTTAGCAGACGACAGCTTTCAAAAAGCAACCACTATAAAAAGGCTTAATGGTTCGTTCGGTGTCCTCAAAAATGAAATTCGAGATTTGTCAGACAAAATGGGTGGTACGGCGTCCACGGTTGAGAAAATCAATGCCCTGCTCCAAAAGACAGGGTTCAGAGGATTTCAACTCCGCCCCCACGCGAGAGTTCCTGATAAATATGAAGTTGTCCGCGAGGATGGCGAGGTAGCCAAAGGTCTAAGCGAAGGTGAGAAGAACTTCATAGCGTTTTTATATTTTTACTTTTATGTTCAGGGGGCGTGGCGCAAAGAAGACCTCGTTAAGGGAAAAATCGTAGTTATCGACGACCCCGTTTCAAGTATGGACAGTGGCGTTCTTTTTGTCGTCAGTTCGCTCGTCCGTAAATTGGTTGAGGACTGCTTCTTAGACGGCGGTCAATTCAACATTAAGCAGATTTTTATCTTGACGCACAATCCGTATTTCCATAAAGAAATATCCCATAAATACGAAACGAGCAGAGACGACATCGTTAAGAAATCATCATTTTTCTTTGTCAAGAAATCGGATGATAATGTTTCTACCGTTAGAATCAGTGAAATGGAATGCGTCACGAACGAAAGCGGCGTAGAAAACGTGTCACCTGTTAAAAACTCATATGATGCTTTATGGTGCGAATACAGGGACGCGCGACTTCCGGCAACGCTTCTCAGTGTAATTCAAAGAATTGTCGAATACTATTTTCTTCAACTCTGTAGTTACAGCATCGAGGATTTGCGAGGGCGGGTGAAAACCCACATCGGCGGGGACAACAAAAAACAGAGGATAGCTGATGAAATACTCCGCTTCATCTATGACGAAAAATTCGATGCCGGCGACGGCATCAATTACGCGCCCGACCATGACATACCAGCTTATAAAGATGTGTTCGAGGTGCTTTTTGAAGCGATGAGCCAAAAATCGCACTATCTCAAAATGTCAGGCGAATGTGAATGAGTTATTTAGAAGAATTAGGGCCACAATTTAGGCGATAGAAAAAGAGAGGAGGTTGTCAAATGAACGGACTTAAATCTTTCAATGCCCGCAGGCTTTCTGTTGCCGGATTTTCATTTCTCTTTGCATATATTCTGTCCTTCCAGTTTGAGGGACAGGTGCTGTATAGCCTGCTGGATCTGCGTGGAGCAGACGCCGACCGTTACATCCTGGCTGCAATTATCGCGCATTTTATGGGGCTTCTCACCTGCGGTCTGTTCGTCAGATCACGGGCGGCAGCCAAAAGCATAATGCTCGGCGGCATGGGCGTATGCCTTGTTGCCACCGTCCCCTTCTTTTTTGCGCCTACTTCTCTATGGTTGAGTGGACTGATTGTCAGCGGATACTTTAGCGGCTGCGCGGTGGCGGCATGGGGATTTTTTCTCAGGGCCTTTACGCCCAAGAACGAGCGCATTAAATCCTGTGCCGACATCCTGATTTATTCCAATTTGCTGATGATTGCGGTCAACGTGGTGGCCATGAACAGGTCAACCTTTATCGGGCTTAGCCTCTCTATGCTTTGTCTTGTAATCGGAGCGGTGTTTATTTGGATGCTGCCGTTGGAGCAGGAGAATGAGCAAAACAAAACATTTAAAAATAAGACGCATGGCGGCATTAAAAACCCACTAATATTGCTGTGTCTTTTTGTCTTTATCATTACAATTAATTCCGGACTGATGTATCAGGTCATCAACCCCGCTTTTGAGCATCTGACAGGGCTGGTGAGTTGGTATTGGGCAGTGCCTTATATCGTGGCGCTCGCCATTATGCGCAACCTGCCTATGAAAGCAAAGCGTTCCAGAATTTTGTATATCGGGATGGCAATGATTATAGGAGCGTTCATCAGCTTTATGCTGCTGGGGCGAAATACCTCCGACTATCTGACTGTGGATACGCTGATGCTCGGCGCCTGCGGTATTTTCGATCTGTTTTGGTGGAGCATCCTCGGAGAAATGCTGGATTATAGCGATAACCCTGCACATACCTTTGGTATTGGGCTTTCCGCCAATGTATTCGGTGTCCTTTGCGGAGGCGTCCTGGGAATGGCTGTGACATCCATGGGTCTTCCCGGTGCGGAGGTGGCGGTGATTGCCCTGACGGTGGTATGCGTTACACTGGTTATGCTGCCGCCCCTCAACCACCAGCTTGTTCTATTGCTGAAAAGCCATGCTTACCTTGCCGCTTATGACAATATGAGCCAGTCACAGCAAACGGATATTGTACGGCAGGTCAAAACGCTTGATCCGCTGACTGTCCGGGAGCAGGAGGTATTGCAGCTCATCCTTTCCGGCAAATCCAACCGTGAGATTGCCGGGGCTTTGTTCATCAGTGAGAATACCGTTAAAACACACGCAAGAAGTATTTTTTCAAAATACGATGTAGGGAGCCGTGCGGAGCTCATCAGCACCCTACTGAAAAACCAAATGGTTAGATGATACATAAAACTGCATAAATACTGGGTTTAACCCGGAGCTGTTGCAAAATTGCACCCAAAAAAAAGATCTATCGGAGATCCCAAGTGGATTTTCGATAGACCTTTTTCGTTTGTGAAAAAGCTTTGAACTGGCTCGTAGAGCCAGTTCAAGTGAGTTATAATTAAGTTACAATGCAAAATCTAACTCACTTTAATTTTAATCAAAAAGTCCCTGCATTTCAACTGAGAATGAACTTTAACGTGGAGACCTACATTCCTGAAGATAACAAGGTCCGCCTGGTGTGCAATGTTGTTGAAAAGATGAATCTGGAACCCATCTTAAGCACCTGCTCCCGTCGTGGCAGAAAGCCGGTTGTTGACCCTGTGACCATGTTAAAGATCCTGTTGTTTTGCTACAGCGAAGGAATTTTCACCGCCCGCAGCATTGAAGACTTTTGTATTTATGACGTTCGAGCGCATTATCTTCTCGAAGGTCATAAGGCACCGGATCATTCCACTATCAATCGATTCCGCAATTCGTTGGAAGATCACACCACAGAGCTTCTTACCCAGTTCGTTGAGATGCTAATCGAAGAAGGCCACATCGACCTTGAAAGCATCTTTATCGATGGCACAAAAATTGAGTCGATGGCAGGCCGGTACACGTTTGTCTGGCGTAAAAGTATCGAAAAGAATCAACAAAAGCTGGCGGAGCGAATGATCAAGGAACTTAGTTTACCCGAAAAAAGCAATCTCCAAGAGATCATACAGACGGTGCAGAGGGAATTCGACCACATCCGAAACACCTGCAAAAAAGAGCATATTGTCTTTGTTTATGGCATCGGCAAACGAAAAACGCAGCTTCAGCGCGATTACGAACACTACAAAGAAGTATTGGAAAGGTTTCATGCCTATTGTGAGCATCTGCGCATCCTGGGCGTTCGAAACAGCTATTCCAAAACAGATCATGATGCCACCTTCATGCGGATGAAAGAAGACCACATGCTGAACGGCCAACTCAAGCCTGCCTATAACATCCAGTTCGCCTCTAGCGGAGCATTCGTCATCGGCGTGATGGGCAGTCAAAAAAGCAATGACCTCCATACCATGATCCCCTTCTTCAATCAGATGATGCCACGGCTAGGAGCTTATCTGGATAAGGCCGTCCTGGATGCCGGTTATGAGAGTGTCGAAAACTATGCCTACATCGATGAGCATGGATTGAGAGCCTACATCAAGCCAGCAAATTATGAAAAATCAAAAACCAAAAAGGTTCGTGAAGATATCGGTCGCAAAGAAAACATGGAATATCTGGAGGGCGAAGACGCTTATCTGTGCAAAAATGGCAAGAAGTTGATTCGAATGAAAGACTCCGTGCGAAGGTATGATTCCGGTTATGAAGACACCATCCGAAATTACCGTTGTTCTGAATGCAGTGGTTGCCCGTTGAGTAAGCAATGCATCAAGAGCCGAAAAGAGACTGAACCGACCAGTAAATCCATCAAATTCTCCCCAGCCTTTGAGGCGTTCCGACGGCAGTCGCATGAAAATATCACGAGTGAAGATGGCGTCATTCAGAGGATGAACCGATCGATTCAAGCGGAAGGACAGTTCTCTAAGCTAAAAGATGGACTTCGCTATGAACGGTTCCGACACTGTGGCCTGAAAAAAATAGTTTCGGACATCACCCTGATGGCTATGGGGATTAACCTTAACAAGCTCCACAGCAAAATTTTAAAGCAGCAAAAGGGTGTAATCCTTTATAAAAAGACAGCATAAGTCAGGCGAGACCTAATTTTCTCGAAGGCTTGTTAAGTGCGCATAAAAATAGCACACTTAACAAGCTTTCTTAGAATTAAGCAAAAAGTTCATACGATTGTTAGTTCTGAATAACGAAAAAGGAGTTGTTGCTCATTTAGTTACCTAGTTTTGCAACAGCTCCTTTTTTCGTAAAATCATCCTTTCGAACGATGCTTTTTGAGACATCCTTCCCTAAAATGACTACTGGAGGAGGGTTGGTGCAAATGAAATTAATCCGAAAACGGCGCAATGGATATGCCTTAATGTTCGCAGCCAGTATTTGTTTGGCGGTGTGGCTCGGTGTAACTTCTATGTTAGAAGTGGTTTTCGCCTTTGGAGCGATCAGCCTTATCTCTCTCATGTTATTGGTGAGGCAGAGTCGTCTGCTCAATGACGCAACACTTATTTGGGATAATCGCATCCTTGCGGTGCCATCTGCTCTCATCTCCATGCCAGGCCGCCAAATGAAAAAAGACACTGAGGAAACTGTAGTATCTACCTTTGGTGTGTTAATTGGCAGCAGAATCTACCGATGGGGCCTCGACGGGGTGCATGGCGTGCGGCTGCACACCGCCCATATTGATCAGGAACGGTTATACCTGACCTTTGGCAATAAGGATCAGACCATGCGGGTAGAGCTGCTGCACGGAATGACAGGGAAGCAGGCGGTACTGGATGCCGCACAAAAGCTGCTTCGTGAAACCGGCGTAACGGCAGTTGTCAACGGCTGGTAATCCAGTAAAATTATATCTGAATAATGGAGGAACACGATGAAAAAGTTTATTACATTCTTTCTAACACTTATGATGATGATTTCCCTCGCCGCTTGCGACGGTGAATCGCCATCGGAAAGCTCTACGCCCACAGGCGGCAGCACAACGTCCGATAACTCAAAAAAAGAAGAAGCAAAGGTGTATGGTATCGGCGAGGCGGCCGAGGCAAACGGACTTTCCGTTACAATAGATAAAGTAGCTGTAGCCGAAGCGAATACCACGCTTGAAAAAGCAAAAGATGGGTTTGAATATATCAAAGTCTGGTTTACCATCAAAAACATATCTAACGAAACGATTGAATCACCGAAGGCGAAGGCTTTGTATATTGTGTATACCGAGGGGGCCACAGGTGACGACAGCGATATGAAATCGGAGGAAAATTCACAGGTTATGCTTGAAGTCGCTGACCGCAATGAAAGATATATGTCAAGAGTTGACCTTGCACCCGGTGAATCCACCAGCGGCTGGATGATATATCAGTATCAAGCCGACAAAAGCGAGATTACAATGCACTATTACTCCGGCTTTGTCAATGTGCCGCCGGATTTGGTATTCAAATTCACGGTTGAATAAGTTTTAAGGAGGATTTACACAATGAAACGAAGATTATTGTCCCTTATTCTGACTGCCATAATGCTGCTGTCGGCTATGGCAGGACTTACAAGCTGTTCGTCTGGCGACGGTTCAGCTTCCGGCAAGGTATCACCTAAGTCGGAAAAGAAAATCGGCAACGCGAAACGGGACGGCGTTGAAATCGTCATTCCCGCCGGAACCTTTGAAAAAGCCGTAAACGTGAGTATCGGTATAGCCGATGAAAACGAGATAGCGGCTGAGGACGGAGCGAGCTACCTTTTTTCTCCGATAGAGCTTACATCTGATGGAGGCGAGCATACTCTCGGCGAGACGGTTACGGTAAGAATAAAGCTTCCGAAGTCCGTCAGTGAGGACCATTACCTCACGATCATGGGTGCGTATTACGACGGCGAAAGATGGGAATACATACTGCCCGATGCCGAGGCGCTGCAGAACGGTTATTTGCAGTTCGGCACTCCACACTTCTCACGCTTCGCTGCGGTGAAGCTCGAAAAAGAAAAGGCGCTTGATAAATACGCCGAAACGCTTGCGACGCAAAAAGTCACAGGGTCAAAGCCGAGTGAAGAGCTTACGGACTGCTTCACCCAAACGCTGGACAGTTTGGGCTTCACGGACGAGACTGTACAGGGCATTATCATGCAGAAGATTGCGAAGGAGCTGCACAGCTCATCCGAGTTTATCATCAACGCGAAAAACGGAGATGTCGGCGATATTGCCGGACAGGGCGCAGAGCTTGTAGCAGGGGCTATTTTGAAATCCATTGGCGACAAGAAGGTTGTCGAACAGCTGAAAACATACGCCGGAGGAGCAACATCAGGAGCTGTCGCGGCTGCTTTAAAATTATATGAGGGTGGCGACTACAAAGAGGCATCCAAAGAGTTTGTTTATGCGGCGTTAGACGTTATCCCCGCGGCAAAGCTTGGTAAGGCTGTTGTTGAGGCGACGAAAGCCGGAGCCGAGATGTGGCAGGATTATTCTGTTGAGAGCGCTTACAATGTATATCTTAAACAAAATATCGCTTCTGACGGAAATATTTCCGCCGATAGCTGGGACACTATATTTTTCAACATGGGCAGCGGTCTTGACTATATGCAGCGCGAATACCGCACGGCATACGCCAAGGCAAGCGGTAAAACGCTGAAGGAGATCGAAGCGGATAAAGCGCTTCGTAACATGCTTGACAGTCAGATTGTAAATGACATTAAGCGCAGCTTCATGTCCCGGTATACAAACGGCAACGCAATTGCGGCGGAAAAAGCCCGCATAAAAGAAATGCTTGCGACCTTTGACAAATACGGACTACTTTCATGGAATAAGCTGCTCGGTTTTCCTGTAGATATGGAGTTTGCGAGCAGGATAGATTCGCTTATGAAAATACGCGAAAATATCCTCGATCTTGTCGGAGGCGACCGTTCAGTATTCGGCTCGAATGAAGACGAGATCGAAGGTAACTTGGCGGAAGCCATTTATAAATGGCTGGAATGCGGCAAGGACAGGGGTAAGTTTTACGACTGGATGCGCGAAAAGGGGTATCTCGCAAGTCCAAAGGAGACAATCGGCTATTGGAAGTTAGTGCGGTCGTTTACGAATAAATATGAAACAAGCGCATCAAATGAAAATTATGTTGAAACATGGAGCGGCGGAAACGGCAGCTATACTTACAACTGCAAGTTTATCGGGAATCATTGGTATACAGCAAGCACGCACGACGACTGTCACGGTGAATTTGTCAACAACACTGGAACATCAAGCACTCCAAAAGACAGTTATATGGGAGGTGAACGGGTTGAAATTGATTTGAAAATCACTGCGAACACATCGTCAAATATCTGCTTTCATCTTGGTGCTTCGCTGGGAGCGAGAATTTCATATGTAAACGATGACGATCCATTTGTCGGGTATGATACAAGTTTATATGATATAACCGAGAAAATTACAAGGAGCTATATAATGACAGGCAAGAATGATACAAATACAGGCTACTGGGGTGAAAGTGCCACGGTAGGCGGAGAAATGCCGAGCGGCTCCGCCAATGGAGATAAAGTCTATATTGTTATCGGTATGGGCGGCGGAAACAATTCCGTAGAGACTGCCTATGAATACGAGTGGGTCGTAAAATAAACGGTGGGGGTGGGTTCATGACAAAGAAGAAAACGAGCAAAAACATACCCCTGCCCATCCTTATCCTGATCTGCACTGTCCTGCTGTTTGCCATGTATTTAAGTCTCTCCACGCTGGCGCTGGCGATATGGGGCGACAGCGTAATGGGTACGGTGGACAGCTATGACAGCCGGCTGGATGATACCGACGCGGGGCAAAATCGCTCCCGCACTGTTTCCAAGGGCTATTGGTTTCTGGTAAACGGCAAGGAATACCGGGGCTATGTGATATATAGCAGCGACGAGGCATGGCCGAGCCTTACCGAGGGCGAAACGCGCTCCGAGCGCATCCGCTACCTTAGTTTTTTACCTTATGTGAATAAGCCCGCCATGCTGTGCGAATTTAGCGAGATGGGCGAAGTAGCAATTATTCACCACATTCTCGCCCCTATCGGTTATCTGCTTTTGCTGCTGCTTGTCATACGCACAGCCAGAGGCGGGAAAAAAAAGAAAACAGCGGCGAGGAAACCCGCCGCGCCTCAAATATTCGAAGTAAGGAGTGATACGGATATGTTTTGTCCTAACTGCGGAAACAAGATTACGAAGGGTATGGCTTTCTGTTCAAGCTGCGGCACAAAAATACAAACAAACGCCCCCGGTGTGTGTACTGCTTGCGGCGCAACGCTTCCGGAGGGAGCCGAATTTTGTATTGGCTGCGGAAAGGCGGTGAATTCGGCAACGTCGGAGCCGATGGAACCACACCATGTAGCAACTCCTGCGCCCCCACAGAGCGGCGCGGGGCTGGTCGGCTTTTCCGACAGGTATAACTGCCCTGAGATACTGGCGGCCGCACAGAAAAACAAAAAATTCTCCATTGGCTGTATGTGGATATTGGTGTTCGTGCCGCTCATCGGCTTTCCTGTCGCCGGTCTGCTGATGGACGATTTCCCCTTTGGAGAATCCATTATCATCGGCATGGGCATTGCTCTTGTCATGCTGGTCTTTAATCTGCTGGCGTTGAGAAGAACCAAGCAACCAATGTGGGAGGGTGTGGTCGTCAATAAGTATAGCAAGGAGAAAAGCGAGCATAAGGGCGGCGAAGATGATAACTACAGAACCTATACGGAATATACCACAATCATTAACACCGATGCGGACAAGAAAAAGACTATCGTGGAAAAGGACAGCGGGCGGCATATGTATGATTATCTCTCCGTTGGTGACAGGGTGCGGTTTCATCCCAAATTCGGTACATACGAGAAGTACGACAAATCTAAAGACCGTATCATTTACTGCAATGTCTGCTCCATGATGAACCCCATACAAAATGACCGCTGCAAGCGGTGTAATAACCTATTATTTAAATAAGGAGGATTTTATAATGGAGAGATTTGACACGCTGCTGGAGGCTGCGGAGTTTTCGGCAACACGCTGCACAAGCTGGAGTTTTGCCACTTCAAATGATAGATACGATGTAAAAGGCTTGCTGGTGCTTGCCGAAACAAGCGATAGTGAAGACCCCATCGATGAGGACAGCTTTTATGTGGTATCGCCTGCCGGAGCTATCGGCTTATGTAACGACGGCGAGGACATCGATTGGCTGTTTCTGTCTGACGCTGCGCCGAATGAGGATCTGCCGCTGACATATGGGAGCGTTCCTCAGATGAAGTTTTGTCCTAAATGTGGCCTGCCCGTCGTTCCCGGTTCTCGATTTTGCGGTAAGTGTGGATGTAAATTAAAACAAAAAGCCCTTGAATAGCCGAGCAAATCGGCTATTTAAGGGCTTTTGGGGTTTTGTCCATAAGGCGTGTATTCATCGTAATAAATTCCGGCAAACTCCCACTGTACATTTTTCTTGATGTAGCTTTCATAGTGAGTTCGCTGATTCTCAAGGCTTGCTAACTGATCCTCAAAATCCGTTGAGACCCGGCAATAAGCCGCTACCCGAAGTTTTCTTGCGGAGTCAGCTTGTTTGGGCGGAATCTTTGTAATCTGCATGCTTTTCACCTCCTTTGGTTATGTGACATAGTACCTCTAGACCCGCACCATATCAAGCTTTATGGGCAATAGATGTTCATATTGGGGCCTGAAGGATTTATGGTTAAGATGACTGATTTCTTGGTGTTCTTCTTGGGTAATTAAACCTGCCTTCCAGAGCTTTTCCAGGATTTCCTGGGCAATGAAAAAGCTGACCTCCATTTGAAATTCTTCGATGTTCATGGGCTTTGACTCTTCACTGGGAAGCCTTGCTCCATCAATTTTTGTAATTTGCATATTGGCACGCATCCTTTCACAAGGAAATACCCTTGTACCTATATGCGATGAAAAGTCCCTTTTCGAACCCCCAAAAAAGAAAAAAAGCCCTGAAAGAGTGTTTAACTCCTCAGGGCATCGATTAATCATATTTTAAGAACACATCTTTGAATCCGGCTTTTCTGGCCTTCTCCAGTACCGCTTCAGCATTGGCACGTTCCAGGTAGGATCCTAAAATCACGCGGAAGAATTTTCTTGGCTCTGCGCTTTCTGCGAGTTTAGCTTTCACATCCGCCCGGAAGTCATCCATGGACTTTCCATGCTTTGGAAACCAGTACAGCACATCCCCATGGTTACTGGCAATGCCAAGCTTATGACCTTCACTGTGGCAGATAATGGATTTCTCGGTGAAATTGAACTCTTTGCAAAGACTCACGCAAAGCTCGACCGCTTCCTGATAGACTGCAGTGAAGTAATCTTTGTCCTTTAAGTTATCTTCGCAGATCTCGATGCCGATGTGGGTGTCATTGGCAAAGCCTGCCGCATGCCAGCCGCGATGATTCCAGGGTAGCGTCTGGTAAGTGGCGATGGTCCCGTCAGCGAGCTTACCAATGAAGGCATGGACGCAGACCTTACGGCCATCAGGCTTATCCTGATTCCAGTGGTTGCCATAGACATTGCGACCCAGGAGTCCATCGTCTGGCCCCACGTAGCGCTTCAGGGCCGGGTTATTGGCCCCAGTGGAATGGATCATGATCCCCAGTGGGGTGATAGTCTTTCCGGCCTTGTAGCAGGCATTTTGAGTGAAGATTAGTTTCTTTAAATTCATTATTTAGTCCTCCTTGTTGAGCTGCGCGAGTACATTCTTTAAATTCTCAGGGACCGGCAGACCGATCTTTGCAGTGTTCTCCAGAATGCTGATGCCCTCATTGGATAAATAGAAGAAAATCACAGCGGTGCGGATCACCCCTTCATTTTGTAATAGCCTCGAGTCAACGATGTGGCCGACTGCCACCAGTGAAAAGAGGACTACCTTTTTGAAGATCCCGCGAAAGCCTGCCTCACTAGATAGCCGTTTCTCGAGTACCGCCACCATCAGCCCTGTGATGTAATCAATGACGACAAAGGCTACCAGGGCATAGAGAAATCCATCCCATCCGCCCAGGAAGTAGCCGATATAGCCCCCCATCACCGTAACGATCATCTGGATCGTATTAACAAGTTCCTTCATTTTTTTATTCCCCCTCAAATTAAAAATAGAGCCCCTAAGGCTCAAGACTATATGAATTGACTAAAGCGTACTTTTCGCTCACCAGTATCTGGTGGTACATAACTATCATCAGCCCACACCTCCAATTCCACCCAGTGGTTGCTGGAATTGGCATTACTCCCTCTGATCCCATCTCGGACATACTTGACCAGCCTTGGTGGAAATGTATGAGTTTTTCCGCTGCTAGTCTCATTGTATCTGCCACTAACTTTTGAATCGAAAATGGTTGTCCAATTGATATTGTCCGGACTGACTTCAACAATCGCATCATAATAGCTTCTCCCTGAGTAATGCCAAACTTTGATTTCGTGGACATAATATCGAGCCCCCAGGTCTAAAGTTACCTTGACAGGCTTTCCATCAGTTGAAATCCCACCATCAATATAGGTGCTAGTCGAGCCGGATGATTTAAGGCCATCAGTCACTTTTTTATAATCCCAGTGATTGACTCCTGAGAAATTACCCGAATTCCAAAATGTGCTTCGTCCTCTTGCCACATTCACTATTGCCAATTAAACCACCTCACACAAAATAGATAGAGATAAGCTACTGCCAGGGGTAGTCGTCCCCACCGAGTCAATATCCAAGGTCAGCTTGTCTCCCTGTTTAATTAATGAAACATCCGGAGGCATGGCAAGGACCATTGTCTGCGCTTCTGGAATACCAGGACGATTGACCTGAGTTGTATATGCGCTGACCCCATTAATATTGAGGTCACAAAAGATACCTCCGCCAGATGGAGCAGTATCAACACTCAGCCGAACTTCAATGATCCTCAAATTCATCGGGCTCAAAATTGCCATTGCAGCTGGCTCTATTTTTAACGGTCCACCAACATAAAAAGAAAATGCCCGGTAGTCAGGTTTAAATTCCAGTCCTGTCCCTTCTGCATTGACTGTGAGCTGTTTGCCTTCTTGACCTGCGTAGCTCTCCGGTGCGTCCGCCAGATCCGTAAAAAGATGCTGGTGGATTTTATTGGCTTTATTCTGCAGGAGCTGGTTTACTTCAGATTCTGAATACCCATCAGAACTTGATGAGGGGGTTGATAGGACGTCCGATCCGCTGAACTGGGTGAACCGCTCAACCTTTTGATTCATTTTGATCTCATGCTCGAGCATGGTGTTATTTAAATCCAGGGTATACTCCAAGGCCCCGGTCTCATCATTTTCACTGACGGTGATACCTTTGACCTTAACCTTATCGTGAAAGCCTACAGGGTCATGCCCCTCTGGCGGGATGTTCCAGCCGATCCAGTCGCCGATCGCAAAGGACTCCAGGGGTTTGAGCTTATAGCCGTTCTCATCGGCAAACTTCACAACCGTCCCTTGGATCCCCCACTGAGGTAGAGCCATGCGCTTTAGGTAGGCATCCCCATATTCACTGAGGCCGGACTGGATGTTATTGGCCGAGAGATAGCCCTCCCGTCGTCCGAAAGTATAAGCACTTTGCGGGTGAGTGGAAATGGCGAGCTGCTTTTCTTTGCCCTCCACCAAGATTTCATTGACGAGTTTACTGGTATCAATCTGGTGCTGATGACTCAAGATCGCCTGCCCTGGCCGATAGACGACGGAATCATGGAGATCTGCGCTTCGATCTTTGTAGATGTTGAGCTTCAGGCTCGGCGTCATCTCAATGTCAAAGTAGCCCAGTCCTTCGGTGAATTTGGTCACCACTTCACTTAAGGGTGTCCCGACATGGAATGAAAGATTCACATCCTCAATAAAGACATTTCCGATGCTGTCTCGATCATCCTCCCAGCCAATGTCAATCTCAAGAAGACTGCCGCGATGCTGTGCCTCTAAGATTAATGTTCGAAGGACGCTACTGGCAGTTCCTGTAAAAAGACGATCAAGCTGCGGCTGCCCTAAATTTTCCGGATACACGACTGCCCGGTCAAGGAGTGAAAGCACACCTCGGCCACTGACTGAAATCATCTGCTGCTCATCGGATGAGACATAGGATGGTTTCACCGATTCAATGATCCACTTATAGAGCGGCTGTCCGTCAAGTTTCACTAGGATCAGATTGTCTTCACGGATTCCATCAACTCCTGAATGGTAGCGGCTAATTTGAAAACTGCCACTTCCGGGGTTATTCTGAAGCAGCTGAAAGGCTTTTGCCTTGGCCATGTCTAGCTGCCTCACGATGAGGTTGGGACTTTTACGCTCACAAATAAAAAGCTCAATGCCGACATCATCCGTGGGGATCCCGGCATAAACTTCAAAGCCTTTGAGGTTACTGTCCCGGGTTCCAGGAACGGTGAGCTGAACTTTTAACGCACCACTTTCTGCCCCAATGGGCACCTGAATAACAATTTCATTCCAGGACCAGGAGACAATGCCGCAAGACGTCGTGCCAAGAAACACCAATCCGCCGTAGCCCCGCAGGAAACGATCCTCGTTCTGAACATCACTTAAATTGGTGAATCCAAAGCCTGATCCATAAATCGTCACATGCGCTCCTTGAGGGCCTCTGCGGGCTGAGAGCCGCTCAATAAAAGGAAACGGGGGGTCATCGGTGATGTTGGAATACTGCGCCCAAGCCCGGCGATCGGACCAAGGCACAGGAGATTTTGTGATAGAGGCATATTGAATCCATGCTCGTTTGTTGGCCCATGGAACCGTCTGCTTGGCCACATTGGCGTATTGAGCCAGGATACGTTTATTCACCCAAGGGACCGGCGCTTTAGAGACGTTGGCGTAAAAAGAAAGCGACCGTTTCATGATGGTAGAAATGGTAAATGAACGTGATGGAGAAACTGTGATTCCATCAACATTTGTGGCAGTAACCCGCCAGTACCAGGTGCCCTCTTCCAAAGTTTTAATCACCCGCACTGAAGTATTATGGGTAACATTGGAATAATCTACTGACTGAAACTTTGAGCTATCAAAAGTCTCAACCTGGTCGACCTCAAAGGAGATGCTTGTGGCTACCGCATTTATATCTGGATCAGTGTAGATGGCATCAAAATGCACCACAAGGCTAGTGATGTTCTCTAGGCTTTGCGGAGACACAAGATTAATGACTGGTAGTCCCACCTATTCCACCTCCTTATAACCAGCTTCCAACAGTGACGATGCAGCGGCCTGCTCTGGGGCCAAGAATCAAGAGGGGGTTGCCCAGGGTATGACGGACATAAACAGTGGAGCTTAAAGATCCCGGCGCAATGCTGGTGATATCCAAAGTGGCAGTCCATGGACCTTCTTCAGAAAAAGACAGACTCAGATCGCCATGGTTTAACTGAAGGTTGACGTTACTTGCGATCTTCGATGAGCTGGAGTTTTTCAGTTTGAAGGAATCGATGACTGTGGTTCCTTCTGGCCGATCTCCCCAGTCTTTTAATGCTGTTTTTTCATTGCCGGCAGTGTCGCAAAACAAGATATCATCCGGGGTTTCACCTGCAGCTTTTCGCCCATAAAAATGAACGTAGCGTAGGTGCAAACCATATTCAGAATAAGCTCGAAAGCGAACGACCTTATATGTGGTTGAGAAAGAAATGGGCTTAATCCCCTCTCTCCTATAATAAATACCTGAGTTAGTGGAATGAATCGTCCCTGATGGAAATACAGCAGTTTCCCAAGTCCCATCCATACCATTGGTCGTGTCGTTGCTTCCTTGCAGCTCATAAAAGGTAACCCCATAATATTCGCCCGCTCCATTTATAATGCCTGCTTCAATTTCCATTCTTTCCGGGAAAAAGAACCAGTATACCTGGCCAGAATCAGTGAAAACATTAGTCACATCTTCATCATTCAGTTCGCCTGCCTGACTGGATGTAAGCCATCGATCCATTCCATTGGCATAAGTATTATTCCCGCGGTAGCCAACCACCGTACCGTTAATGTCATAGGGGATGCGCCTGCTGAGGATTTCTGAATAACCCATTATTCATCCCCCTCTTTGATTTCCGTTTCGATCAGATGCTTCTCAACAATTCTGTTAAAGAATGCTTCATCATATTCCTCGGGCACCCATAACTTCAGGGTGTCCCCGTTTGTGAAGATGCGCACGTAAACAACGACCTCCCCGGCTGAATCCAGTTCTGGTGCCAGCTCAGGTGCAGACGCATAAATTTCCTCATAGAGTTTCCCTGGACTCACTTCCTTGGTGTAGACCAGTTCTTTTTTTCCTTCTTCGATCATTGGGATTCCTCCTAAAAATACGGTGGGTAATATTCAATCGTCACACTGCCACCGGATGTGCCCGTTTCAAGTTTCAGTTCATTCATCCTCGCGTCCAAACTCATCCAGTGACTGTCCCCACCATGGTAGAGGGCGGAGATCAGGTTGTCGCCAGCTTTTGTACAAGTGAAACTGCCAGTATCAAGAATGACCGTCTCGCCCGCTGCAATGACGCCCATAAACTGGACCCAAATGCCGCTGCCCTTATGGCGGAGTATGGGATTAGCCAGCGGTCCCTGGAATTTGATGATCATGTCGCTGCAAGGAGCGGAACCACTATTCGTATGCGTCCATTCAAAAACACCAGTCGCTATGCTTCGAGTGTCTGCCTGAAGAGTCGTCCCATAAAAAAAGGGATCGGCAAGTTCAATCTCCAGGGCAAACTTGGCATACCCCGGGCCTTTGCGGACAAAATGGATCTCAGTGCAGACTTCGCCGAAGGCTTCCCGGACTTCTCCATTTCGAAGGATCCGCTGCAGGCTGTATTGACCTGGACTGCCGATGCCTCTTAAAAATTCATCAATGTGAAGATCGAGCTCTGGGCGGTCTTTGCCCTTGATCCACATGGAGAGCACCACTTTTCGTCGGTCAAAGCGCTTCTTGATCCACCGCTTGCCGTGGGCAAAGGGAACCTGTAGGTCACCTCCCCGATACCTTGGAATTCCGATCCCCTCCAGGACTTCCTCCACATCCCATTTCCCTCTTTGAGAAAGACTCATTCCGTGGAAGATCCACTGTTCTTTTGCCATCAGGTCACCTCCTAGACCAAACCGTAGGAATGTTTGAGCAGAGTTGATCGGACACTATCTGCTGCCGGTTCCGGCTTGGGGTTATTAATCACGATCTCGTAGTTATTGGCAGTATTGTTTGAGGCAGGAGCTGCCGGATTGTTTGGTCCAGCAGATCCCCGGATCGATGTATCCACATCCACATCGAGGCCATCAAACTTAGTCGGAATAGCCTTTTTCATATCATCCTCAACACCTCGCAGGGCATCGGTAAATCCGACACCGATACCCTGTCCCATATTGGAGCCGATTCCGGCAAAGACGGTGGAGGGCGAATGGATCCCCAGGAGATTTTTCGCACCATCAACCACTCCCCCAAAGAAGCCGCCGACCTTATCACCCAGCCAATCCTTTGTGGATTTGATCCCATCCCATAGGCCATTCACAATGTTTTTACCGATATCAAAGACTGAAGCGACCGCAGCCGAGAGTCCTTCAACGATAGCGGTGATGATTTCTGGAAGGCGCTCAACCAGCTGGGGAATCGCTTCAATGAGACCTGCGGCCAATTGCACGGTCAGCTCAATACCAAGGGCAATGATCTCCGGTAGGTTTTCGGTAATGAAATTGACGATGGTAAGAATGATCTCGGGGAGTGCTTCCACGAGCTCCGGCAAGGCTTCCAGGAGCCCCTGGGCCAAACCCTTAATGATGGCAAAGGCAGCTGCCAGGATCTGATCCATATTCTCCAGGAGGACCTGAACGATTAATAAAATAGCTGCCACAATAGAAGGGATCAGCTCCGGCAGCGCTTCAGCAAGTCCGAGGGATAATGTGAGGATCATCTGAATGGCCGCCTCTAAAAGCGCCGGGAGATTATCAATGATGCCTTGGACCAGAGTCAGGACCAGCTGCAGTGCCCCTTCCGTGAGTACCGGCAGCGCTTCGATTAATCCCTGCAGGAGCGTCATCACAATGGAAGATGCTGATTCTACGAGGATTGGCAGGTTTTCAATGATGGCATCGCCTATGGCCATGACGATATCCATTGCCACCTGAATGATCTTTGGGAGGTGCTCAAGGATCATGTCCGTAAGACCCCCGACTGTTTCACCGATGACTTCGCTGATTTTGTCAAAGTCCCCGCCAGCTGAGGCAAGGCCTGTGGTGAATTCACCGAGTAGGCTCGTGCCATCATCAGCTAGGGTCTGGAGCTGGGGCAGCAGGACGGTCCCCATCACCCGCTGCGCCGCCTCAGAGCCTTGTTTGAGCCGCTGCACAGAATCATCAAAGGCACCGAGCTTACTGATGCTATCTTCGCTTAAAACCGCACCCATCTTCTGGGCTTCATCAGTCAGCGCGGCAATCCCCTCACTCCCCTGAGCGATCAGGGGATTTAAGTCCTGGGCGCTTTTTCCCAGGATCTGCATGGCGATGGCATCGCGCTCTGTTTCGTTGGTGACTTTGCCCAGGGCATCGATGACTTCCCAGTAGACCTTCTCGCCATCCCGGAGCTTTCCGTTGGAGTCCGTGACCTTCACCCCGAGCTGGTCATAGGCTTCGGCAATGGAGCCAGTCCCTTTACGAGCCGTAGACATGGATTTGATTTGTTTGGCCATGGATCCGGTCAGGGTCTCCATGGATACATCGACTAGATCCGCTGCATAGTTGTATGCCTGGAGGCTCTCAACGCTCATTCCGGTGACGGTGGATTGGGTGATCATCTCATCGGCAAAAGCAGCCGCTTCCACGGACATATCCACCAGCGCCTTACCTGCACCTACCGCAGCAGTTCCTACTGCCGCAAAGGCAACACCCATCCCGACGCCGATGCCCTTGACGACGGATCCGAGTTTTTGGAACTTGCCTTTCGCTGAATTGGCATCCTTGGCGGCTTTCTCTAATTCATCCCCAAACTGATCGGCTTGTTTTTCAGCATCATCAAACTCATCTGCGACTTGGTCCAGGGCCTTCTCGTTCCCTTTGAGTTCGCGCTCCATGCCATTTAACTCAGCCTGGGCGTTATTAAGCTGGACTGCCCAGTTTTGAGTTCGGCGATCATTCTCACCAAAGGAGGCGGACGCATTCTCCAGGGCTTTGCGCAGAGTTTCGATCTTGTCCCTCTGGGAGTCAATCTGTTTATTTAAGACTTCATTCTTGGCGGTGAGAGATTCGATGCTGCTTTCATTTTTCCCAAACTCAGACTCGACAAGTTTCATTTCAGAGCCTAGGACTTTAAAGGATTGATTGATCTCAGAGAGTGATTTCTTGAACTCTTTCTCGCCTTCGACTCCGATCTTTAATCCGAAATTATCATATCCCATATGTGTAGTTATCCTCCTTTCTCTCGTGAGTTATTGTAAAATCGAATATTTGGCAATAATCTTCTCGGATAATTATTGCTGTGCTGTTGCTATACTTGTCTTAAGGAATCGCATATGCATTCCAAAAATATTTGAAAGGAGCAAGTATTATGGACAACAGCACAAGTAACTATTGGCACATGCTTAAGACAGACTTTATGGACTACATCAAAAGTGGGAGAAATCACCCACGAGAGTACAAAAACTTCAGCAGATCTATCGACCTATTAGTAAATTATGCTATCGAAAATGATCATGCTGAGTACACACCAGAGTTAGGTATGGATTTTTATGAATCCGAGAAAGAACGTGGCTATCATGTGTTTATGCCGGAACCAATCGTCCTATAGTAGCCAGCCTTGCCTGTCCGTAAATAGACGGATATAATGTCCATAATAATATTGTGGAGGACAAAAAGAGATCCTCCCTGACTCTATGGTTAGCGCCGAGTCATCAGGGAGGATCCTTACTAAGTTATTAGCATGATCAGTATATCAAAATACGTTTTAGAATGGAATCCCGATCAGGGTGTTTTTTGTTCGGAGTATGGAGAAAAGCATATGTCCCATCTGTCATCAGTCGCTTAAGGTCATTGGCTCCCGCAGGAGATCAGTGATCGACGAGAATGGGGATGTCATGATCCTGGTGCTTCGTCGCCTGCGCTGTACCAACCCCGGTTGCGGGAAGATTCATCACGAACTTCCGGATCTCTTAACTCCCTATAAGCGGCAGACCACAACGATCCTGGAGCAGATCATCACCGGTCAACATGAAGCGGTGCCCGTTGAGAATTCGACCATTCGGCGGGTCCGAGCCTGGTTCAACTCCAGAGCCCACGCTATAGTCGGTGCTCTGCTCAGTACATATGCTACAGTCACTCAGGACTATGGGGTCGACTTTTCCGATCTGCCTCAGTCCATACTCGAGAGGATTTTCTTCTTTGTAGGCGAGCCTGCGGGCTGGCTGAAAAAGGTTGTCCGGATTTTAGTCAACAATCACCGATGGCCACATACCCAGTTGGCATAGGTGTCCACCGAGGAGTCCTTTAAAATCATGTCATCACTCGAAATTGAATGGAGGCATGACATGAAGGACAAGGAAAAAGCACAGGAAATAGCGACGCAACGGGCGATTCTACTGGCGCCCCTTCTTTCCCATGACTTGGACAAGGGGCAGATCCGGGTGCTTAAGGAGCAGATCTGCCGCGAGGCTGGGATTTCCGAGCGGACCTTACGGCGATATCTGAATAGTTATCAGCAGAAGGGATTTTCCGGACTGATACCGCAGGCGAGGGTATCGCAGGATTCAAGAGCCATCCCGACGCTGGTGTTGGACGAAGCCGTGCGGCTGCGCAAAGAGATCCCGTCCAGAAGTGTGGCTGAGATCATTCGAATCATGGAATGGGAAGGCCTCACCGAAGCTGGCGCGATCAAGCGAAGCAGCCTGCAGGAGAAATTGCAGGAGAAGGGCTACAGCGGGAAGCATATGGCCATCTATGCCGCTGGCGGTGTAGCTACCCGCCGATTTCAAAAACGCACCCGCAACAAACTGTGGCATTCGGATATCAAGTATGGCTGTTACCTGCCGATCGGTCCTGGAAACAAGCCGCAGCAGGTCTATCTGGTGGCGTTTTTGGACGACGCTACCCGGATGATCCTCCATGCCCAGTTCTACTCGAACCTGGAGCAGAGCATCGTTGAGGATTGCTTCCGCAAAGCCATCCTCAAGTGGGGAATTCCAGAGCAGGCATACTTCGATAACGGCCGCCAGTTTAAAAATAAGTGGATGTCCAGAGCCTGCGCAAAGCTTGGCATCCGGCTGATCTTCGCAAAGCCCTACTCCCCGGAAGGCACTGGGAAAATAGAAAAGTTCAATCAGAATATCGATCGGTTTCTCGATGAGTATAAATTCGATAACTCGGAGCGATCTCTGGAGGCTATGAATGAGCGGTTCTGGATCTGGCTGGAAGAATGCTACCAGAACAAACCGCATACCGCACTCAATGGAACGACCCCGCATCAGGCGTATAATCTGGATCCCAGGCCCTTGAAATATCTGCCGGCGGAGAAGGTCGCCAACGCCTTTTTGCACGCCGAGACCAGAAAAGTCGACAAGAGTGGCTGCATCAACTTTGGCGGCGCGAAGTATGAAGTTGGGCTACCCTATGTGGCTCGCAGCGTGGAAGTGGTCTATGACCCCAGTAACACCGAGGAACTGAGCATTGAGTATCAGGATGACAAACCCTTTGTGGTGAGAAAGCTGGTCATTGGGGAGCGGGTGGCGCCCAAGCCTCAGCTGCCGGAGTTCCTGACTCCAGTCAAGCCAACCTCTTCCCGGTTACTCGATGGTGCCCAAAAGCAGAATCAGAAGCGAAAAGACAAACAGCAGTCTACGGCCATCTCTTTCAAAGACATAAGAAAAGGGGGTGGCAGTGATGTTTGAAGCGTTTTATGGCTTCAAGAAAACTCCATTCTGTCGGGATCTGCCGACGACGGAACTATTCCCCTCCAATACGCTGGAGGAGTCCCTGAGCAGATTATCCTATGTCGCCGAACGGCAACTCTTCTGTGTACTCACCGGAGAGTGCGGCACTGGTAAGACGACCACCATTCGCCGATTCCGCGATCAACTGGATGACACCAGATACACCCTGATCTATCTGGCAGACTCGAAAATGACGCCGAGAAATTTCTACAAAGGGATGCTGGATCAGCTGGGGGCCGAATCAAGATTCTATCGAGGGATCCCAAACGCCAGCTGCATAAAGAGATCGAGCTGATGAAAGGGCTCCACAATAAGCGTCCGGTGGTCGTTGTCGATGAGGCGCATCTGTTGGATCGAGAAATGCTTGAAGAGGTACGTTTTCTCCTCAACTTCCGGATGGATGCCGTCAGTCCCATGGCACTGGTACTGGTGGGCCAGGTCGAGCTATGGGAGAAGCTCCAGATGCAGTCCTATACGGCGATCCGGCAACGGATCGACATCCAGTGCAAAATGCAATTGATGGACCACTCACAGGTGAAGGGATACATGAAACGCCACCTGGAATATGCCGGGATCGACCATGAGCTCTTCTCAGATGAGGCTACTGAGGCGATCTATCGATATTCCGGTGGATCCGCCAGGCTAGTCAACCAAGTGTGTACCAGCACCCTGATTTTTGGTTACCAAAGTGGAAAGCGAATCATTGACGACCACATGGTCAAACTGGTCATCAATGGTGAACTGAGCTAAACAAAATGGCAAGTTGAAATTTCTCTCAACTTGCCATTCTTTCCAGCAATTCCCGGACAAGAAATACCATCAACTTCTGGACAAGGAACAATAGCAGTAACAATGAGAGAAGACGCCAATGGGGTGATCTACACAAGCGAAAGGACACCAATCCCAATAAGTCGAGTTACAACGAATTCACTGGTTTCATAAAGTGTGGTCAATGCGGCTCAAATTATCGGTGTCAATCAACAAACTTAAAAGATGGCACTCGAATTCAAACCTGGCATTGCACAGGCCCTTACGGGGGATGCGATCGGGTTAGCATCAAGGACCATACCCTGAAGGCACTTGTAACTGAAATCCTCGAGCTAGACTCCTTTGATGAAGGTGCCATGGATGAGAAGATTGAATATGCGAGCATACTTGGTGATTCTGTAACCTTCCACTTCCGCGATGGACATAAAGTTTCAAGTGTCTTTCATGAAAAACGAAAAGGTACAAAATGGACTGAAGAACGTAGAGTGAAGCAAACCCAAGCCATAAGGGACAGCTGGACCGAGGAACGTCGAGCAGCAGCCAGTGCAAAAATGAGAGAACGAAGGAGCAAGAAGAAATGGCCAAATCAGTAACTACGATACCGGCAACCATTAGCCGCTTCACGGCAATGCCTTTTAGTGAAAATAAAAAGCGCCGTACAGCCGGTTATGCTCGCGTCTCAACTGACAGCGACGAGCAGTTCACAAGTTATGAGGCGCAGGTGGACTATTACACGAATTTCATTAAGGGTCGTGACGACTGGGAGTTTGTTGAGGTCTACACTGATGAGGGCATCACCGGAACTAATACGAAACACCGTCAAGGCTTTAAGAGGATGATTGCCGATGCTCTTTCAGGGCGAATAGACCTCATCGTCACAAAGTCGGTCAGCCGCTTTGCCAGAAACACCGTGGACAGTTTAACGACGGTCCGTCAGCTTAAGGAAAAGGGCGTCGAGATCTTTTTCGAGAAGGAAAACATCTGGACTCTCGACAGTAAGGGTGAGCTGCTCATTACCATCATGTCTTCCCTGGCCCAAGAAGAAAGCCGATCGATTTCTGAGAACTGCACCTGGGGCCAAAGAAAGCGCTTTGCAGATGGCAAGGTCACCGTGCCCTTCAACCGGTTTCTAGGCTATGATCGTGGCGAAGATGGCAATCTGGTCATTAATGAAGATCAGGCTGTTACAGTGAAGCGCATCTACAGCATGTTTTTGAAAGGAATGACACCCTTTGGTATTGCAGGGCAACTGACTAGTGAGGGGATCCTTTCACCGGGTGGAAAGAATCGCTGGAACGCCGCATCAGTGCGCAGCATCTTATGTAATGAGAAATACCGAGGGGATGCCCTCCTACAAAAGAGCTATACGGTAGATTTTCTCACTAAAAAGAAGAAGGTCAATGAAGGCGAAATCCCTCAATACTATGTAAAGAACAATCACCCGGCAATTATCACTTCGGATGTCTTCGAAATGGTACAGCGGGAACTGGCGCGACGTAACCAAAGTCGAGGCCGGCATAGTGGTGTCCATTTATTCTCTGGCAGGATCAAATGCGGCCAGTGCGGACACTGGTATGGTTCAAAGGTCTGGCATTCCACAGACAAATACCGCCGCACCATCTGGCGCTGTAATCATAAATTTAATCATGATGAGGTTTGTACGACTCCCCACTTAACCGATAAGGAGATCCAGAATGTCTACCTTTCAGCACTACGGAAGTTACTTGCCGACAAAACTGAGATCCTGGCGGCCTTTGAAGAAGCCAAAGATGTTGCATTTGACCTGAGCGGATTGACTGCAGAGAGACATGAACTGCAAACGGAACTCCAGGTAGTCTCTGAGCTGACACATCAGTGCATCAACGAAAATGCCCGAATCGCCCTCGATCAGTCCGACTACCAAAAAAGATATAATGCCCTAACCGAGCGCTTTGAAAGAGCAAAGTCCAGGCTGGATGAAGTAACCGAAGAAATCAGTGACAAAGAAGTACGACAGGCGACAATCGAAGCTTTCCTCAACGAACTTAAGGATCTTGAGGGAGTAGCTGAGTTTCAGTCGGCGCTTTGGTATAGCCTCGCGGACTTTATGACGATCTACAACAAGGATGATGTAAGGGTTACTTTTAAGGACGGGAATGAGATAAAAGCATAGGGCGACTTGAGATCGAGTATAACATTTCACCTCCCACAATATGTTTATTATGGGAGGTGATCATTTTATTAGGATATGTTCTAAAAACCGGACTCTCCGGAATTTATCATCCATGTTAACTGTATAATAATCTTTGAGGATCCTCTTCTTGACCGCCCTTTTTTTTGTTTGTTATTTCTCTTATTCTGTTAACCATCTTTTCAAAATCCTCGTACAAATTAGGTCGGCCAAGTGAAGTTCTACGTAAGTCAATGTATTCTTTTAATTTTTCGTATTTATTAGTCGTTGATCGACCAGCAATTCTCATAAAGATACTGAGATCATAAACTTCAGTATTTATACCAACTGAAAACCCTTCTATTAAATCCAAGTAATCACGAATTGCTTCCAAGGCTTCTTTAACTTTGGGGTTACTGTCCGCGTTAATCATCAATTCATTGGTTATGCGTATATCCTTTAGAAATTCTTCAAGGATTCTATCCAACTCATATGAGACAATTTTTAAATGGCCATAAAACTCAATGGTGGACTGCTTTTTTCTTCGTTCATGATCCGCAATGAAACTTTTCTTTGTCAAATCAAACTGCCTAACTGCAACAATAACACCAACACAAACACAAATATTTGCAATTAAGGTACTAAAGTTAAACATATATATACCTCCTATCCAACAGTTTGTTACAGCTCGTCCTTCAGAGATATTCGCTTCTCATGCATAGGTTGCAAGACTAGTGGCGGCAGATATTATTGAGCTAAGTAAGAAAATGGTATAGTGACACACTGGAAAGTGGAAATAACTGCAGTTCGTTCGCCATAAAATCTCCTCCTATCATCCTATCTAATTTGTCTGGTTTCTCACCTACAGAATAACTTGAAAAGGAGATAAATCATATAACCAATTTTAACAAAAAGAAGGCAACACTTTTATCACAGAAATCTGTTGACCGCTGTCACAAAGTGTCACGATATTAGAATCCATTTTAAGTATAAGGTAAAATTTCTGTTAAATCTTTACACAACTCTATGTAGTTGTCCCACACAGTTGAATCCGACGGGTCAGTAAGAATGGGATTTATACACAATGTTCTTGCCCTCGAAGAACGAGCAAACTTATCATTTATTGAGTTTCCTATAAAAAGGATTTCTTCTGGTTTTATCTTAAGATCTTTGGCTACCTGTTTTATAAAATCTGCCTTACCTTCAAAATCAAACTTTGTGCCATTAATCTCTTTTAGAAAACCGCTACCGGCATCGTAAACAAATATGTTCGCCATTGTTGATTCAACATATTTCTTCAAATTATTCAGGACTACTTCAATTACAGTACCTATGGAACCAGAAACGATGTATATTTTTATATCTCGTTTTTTCAATTCATCAAACGTTTGTTTTACACCTTTTATGAGGTGAATCCGTTTTGCAACTTTTTCAACAGTCAAGCGATGTAAGTGTTTTGCGCAAAACATTATTTCTGTTTGCTTGCACCATTCCTCATGCGTAATTTCATTATCATTAAATTTTTTATGAAGATTCTTGCATTCGGTTTTATCATAACCTAGTTCTATCCAAATTTTTTCCCAGGTTGTGTCCTTAGATTCTCCAGCCGTTAATGTACCATCAAAATCAAAAATTACCGCTCTCGTAATTATTGATCGCTCCAATGACTGGGCTCTTTTATCTCGGAAAAAAGTGAAATCACTTTTTGCAAAGGAGTAACAAATTGATAGGATTTCACAGATAAATTTTTTCTGAAGAGGATTTGTCCTTAAAATTTGTGAATATGTTGCTTTTTGTCCTGCTTGAGTAAATAATTCTTTTGCCTTTTGATCAAAAAACTGAAATTTTTTAGCATCATCTTTAATACAGTCCAACAAGAAGCTTATAAGACTTTTAAATAAAGAGTCTTGTGGTAAATTTCTTCCGATTCGCCAATATCTAATAGTAGACTCACTAATTCCGAGTTTTTCGGCAATATCCTTATTGGTAATTTCATATAATTTTAGGATACTAGTAAAAAGTTCGGAGAATATTTTCTTCCACTCCAAATTTGTGTTTTTTTCCCGCGTCATGTAAACCCTCACAGCAAATATATTCTTATTATTATATATCAGTTTTTCGTTAAATTCTATCCTAACTTGTAAACGGGAAGACTGAATTATTGAATCATTGAAACTAAACAATTATTTAAGAGAAGCAACTACAATTTATTCTCATGATATTTTTTGATTAATATGACCTCGGGTATTTTAAGTTCATTCATACGATCTTTGCCGCAAGCAATCATTTCAATAGATTCTATAGGTGATTATGAAACTGAATGAATCACAGCCAAACCGATTTTAAATCGGGGGAAACATTTCGCCTCCCACAGTATTATTATTGTGGGAGGCGATCGTTTTATGACAATAGGTAAAAAAATAAGGATACTTCGGATCAACCGAGAATGGACACAGGCCACTTTAGCCGAAAAATTGAATATCTCTCCAGATACAGTCCAAAAATGGGAGGTTGAGAAAAACACACCGCCACTTGCAGCCCTGAAAGATATCGCTCAAATTCTGGATACATCTGTTGCTATACTTTCCGACGATGAAATGGATATCGTCGAATACCAGTTACTTGGGCAATACGATGTTTTTTCTGATCGCATCATAATATCCGATTCTCAGCATCAAGTCTATTATGCTAATCTCAGGAGGAGTGCTCACCTACATCGATTTATTAATTCTGGAGGGATTTTTTACTCTTCGATTTGCATTGGTTCCAAGGAGATTTGGTCTTGTGAAAGAAAACATGAAAAGCTGATGATCGACGCCTGGAACAATCAATGTCCAGTCTAATTTCAATTAATCCGGTATATCGTAGTAAACTCCATTATCGCGTTGTGATAAGAAAACTCTGAATGAATCATAATAATTTTTAACGACTGATGACAGCAGTGGCGAAAACGAAATGGCTTTGTCCCTTATGAATTTATAGTATGTATTGTCGAATTCCACATTGAAATCATTGACGATAATTCCTAATTTACAATCAACGAAAAGATGTTGTTGCAATGGTTCTCCCCCCAATGAACCGAGAACAGATACCATTCCTAAGAGGCACTGGTTGGTAAGGGCATGAAAAAGCCCCACAAATTCATGAAGTTCACTTTCTCTCGTTTTATATCTCCACTTCTCTTCTGTTATTCTTTGCTCAATACCACCGATGTATTCGTCATTAAATGAAGAGTAGTGATCTGAGGGAATGATTATTGATCGGCGACACGCATAATATTCATCAAATAAATTAAAAATGAGTGACTTTATTTGATGGTCATAACTTGTGGATGTATCCGGGGCAATTGTGTTGGAATGAAACTCCATATGGGCTAATTCGTGACAAAGTAAATTATAGGCATATTGCCTTTGAGAGATGACCCTCCTTGTATTGTCATCGTCGAGATTATTAAAATATATATTAAATAGTTCGTCATCAATTAAGAAGGTTGCCAGCTGAGGATCAATAAAGATGTAAAACTTATTATTTACTGAGTCATAGAGCATTTTCCCTAAAGCTCTGCCAAAATCATTATCGGTAACTGAAGGATTCTTAATATATAGGTTTTTTTGAAATTCGAGAACTTCTGAAACGAAGTTATCCGGTATGATGATCTTTTCCAAATTACTAATGTCAATAAAGTCAAAATATTTCTCAACGATTTTTTTAATCTCTGCTTCGTATAGATTTTTCAGGTCTGGAGTTACAGATATCCTTCCTAACAAATTCTTTGTATTGAACTCAACTTGCATGATTTTCTCCTATGATTTGTTATTGGATATTTTGTTTTTACTTATTAACTCCATAACAATTTCTTTCACTCCATGAATTATTTCAATCAGTACAGCATCACTTAGTTTTTGGTTCTCTTGGTTTTTATATACTATATTTTTCTGTACAGTCATAGCCTTATAGATCATGATAACCTCCATTTATTTTTTATTAGTCTTCCAAGTTTCAGCAATGGTATCGATGAATGCAACAAGTCCAGGGTATTTATCTTTAACATTAAAAATTGGGGTTTTCCTATAGTAAGCTAACTCTTCTGAAAATAATTCTTCGAGAGAAATGTCTAATTTCACCGATAATAAAAGTAGTGTTTCTACTTCAGGAAAACCTTCGCCTCGCTCCCACTTAGATACAGATTGTCTGCTAAAGTCGGGTCCAATGAAAGCTGCGACTTCTTCTTGCGTTAGTCCCTTATCTTCTCTTCTTTGCTTTAATTTTACGTTAAACATGATTCTATCCTCCTATCTCTTATATCTTAATATTATTCGGAATTTAGCCATGTGTCTAAAACTTGAAATTGCTATTGGCAACTTAAAGTTGCGTTGAGAAGTTAAAAATAACCGGTTTCCCGGCTTACCCTGCAAAACCCAACTTACCCTGCAAGAGGTAAATCTGTTGTGCAATCATTAAATTGTATCAATCTCTGTAAGATTATTTCATATATCTGGATTTCTCGGCGATCTTTCAAATGGTCAGAAATGATTTCGGACATTACTTGTGAAACTTCATGAGGAGTATAGAACTCGCCTGCTTTCTTTCCAGCGTTGGCAGCAAACATCCCAATGAGGTATTCGTAAATGTAGCCCAAGACATCATAATCTTGTTTAGCGTGCATTGGAATGTCTTTTAATAAATGGATCAGATCACTGATGGCCTTGGTCCTTTGACCGGATGTGTCCCCGAGTTTTGAAAGTCCGCTTTCTAAAGTATTGAATATCTTTTCAAAAACCTGTTTGTGAGTAGGATTGATAAGACGATTAAATGCTGAAAGTGCATCTGTCACATTTGAGATGTCAAAATCCTTTCCCATTGTTAACCAAGTGGAATAAAGGTCTTTATAAGAAATAAAATAACCGAGGTTTTCACGAATGTATTTGACCGTCTCGGAATCAGTTTCATCCAGATTTTGAATATCAGAAGTCGAAAAGCTATTTTCCCTTAAAAATTTAAGTTCGTTATCCGATAGATATTTATAAAAAATAAATCCAAGAATATAATCTTTATATTCATTAGCCTCGATTTTGGACCGCATCTTGTTACCTGGATTCCCGGCGAATTATAACGGGGAATGCTGGAAATCGTTGATATCACTGGATTAGCAGCATAATTTCTCTTGATTTTGCCTCATAAACACGTTATAATTATAACGTGAGGTGGCGCATGAATATCATCGATGTCAAAAACAAGAAAAACGGAGTTATCTACGTCTACGAATCCATCGACTACTGGGACAAAGAGAAGAAACAGTCTCGAAGTAAGCGTGTTTGTATTGGCAAACGTGATGAACAGGGCAATCTGATCCCTTCCAAACGACTCACTCAACCTCCGGTCTCCACTGTGATTAAACCAGGGCCGACTCCATCTACTTCCACTCGGCATGGTTATTTTGGCGCTACGTATCTGTTTGATGCGATCGGGGAGCAGCTGGGCATCACACAAGACTTGAAGGTATGCTTTCCGCAGATTTATAAGAAGATCCTCTCCGTGGCCTACTATTTGATTTTGGAGGACCGCAACTCCCTTCTTCGTTTCCCGAAATGGGATAGGACCCATTTTCATCCACATGGGGCCTGCATCTCTTCCCAACGAAGCAGTGATCTGTTCTCGATGATTACGGAAGAAGCAAAAGAACGTTTCTTTCGCTTGCAGGGCAAGCGCCGGATGGAAAATGAATATTGGGCCTATGATACCACCAGCATTTCGTCCTATTCAGAGTCTCTCAAACAAGTCAAATATGGGATGAACAAGGATCATGATCCGCTTCCCCAGATTAACCTGGCGCTGCTCTTTGGAGAAGACTCAGGCTTGCCGTTCTACTACAGAAAGCTGGCCGGCAACATCAGCGATATCTCGACCCTGAAGAAATTGCTGGCCGACTTAAAGCAACTTGATTTTGGCAAAGTTAAACTGGTCATGGATCGTGGCTTTTACAGTGAAGCCAACATCAATGCCCTTTATCAGAACAACCTGAAATTCCTGATTGCCACCAAAGTATCCCTGAAGTTTGTGCGAAAAGAATTAGACAAAGTCAGAGACAGCATAAAAACAAGGACCAACTACAACTCAATCTATCAGTTATACAGCCATTCCACCGCCATTGAATGGAACTACTCTCAAACAAGACCCCGCAAAGGCGATGTCATCAAGGATACTCGCCGCATGTATCTGCACATCTATTACAGTAGCGAGAAGGCGTTGGAACATGAGAGCCGCTTCAATCTGATGCTGGATCAGTTGGAGGCTGAGCTTACGAGCGGAAATCGAAAACCAGAGAACGAGAAGCAGTACGCCAAATACTTTGAACTGTCAGATACCCCGGTACGTGGAATCAAGATCATTCCCAAACAGGATGCCATCACTCGAGCTGAAAAGGACTATGGCTTTTTCGCGCTGTTAAGTAACGACATCAAGGATCCCATCATAGCCTTGGAGATTTACCGTAACAAAGATCTGGTCGAGAAGGCGTTTGGGAATCTTAAAGAAAGGCTCAATCTGAGGCGAACTGCAGTCTCATCTGAAAGCTCGCTGGACGGAAAGCTGTTTGTCCAATTCATTGCCCTGATTTTTATGTCCCATTTGAAAAAGACGATGGCCGATAAGGGTCTATTCCAAAACTACACCATGCAGGAGCTACTAGACGAACTTGATGTCATAGAAGCATTTGAAAATCCAGGGAAGGCTCTCCAAGTAGGCGAAGTGACCAAGAAGCAGGAAGGCTTGTATACGAACTTGGGAGTAGACCCGCCATCCACGTTATAATTTTTCGGGAATTTAGGTTGTTAGCTGTAGCCCATATTTTATTGGCAAGTTGCTGCTTATTCATTCTTTCCTCCGCATTATCTTTAAACATTTACATTTTGTTTCTGAATCTATTATAACAACATGAACATCCATTTTGTCCACTCACCCCCTCGATCCAACCCCATTATCTAAAGCGTTCACTCAACCCGACTGATTTTTAGCCATTGGACAACTAACCCAATACGACAAAACAGCGGTTTTCAGGCGATCTTTCTCATCTTTCAAAATGAGCTGAACGCCTGGAAACCGCTGTATTACTGGGCTTTAGAGTGTTACTTTCTTGACATCAATACGATCGCTTCGACGTGGAATGAGAGCATCAGGTTGATGTCTGGTATGTATTTTTCGTTTTGTCCGTTCTCGGGAACAGTTCAATAGTGGTTTTTATGGGGGTGTTCTGTTCGAGGGAACAGGTCAATGGTTTTTATCCGTTCGGGGGAACAAGTCGATACATGGGGTTTAATTCCTGTCATCTCCGGTGGCAAAGGTACTACCTATTGATAAAATGCACCGCTCAAATTAAATCGTTAAAAGATGCACCGCTTTTGCACACCCCTAATTTTGGAGCGGTGCGTCTTTTAACGATTCCAAGGCTTGCACTACCCTCGAAGAGCCAGTAAAAGATTAGCCATCGTACTTTCTTATGCCGTTATGGGCATTTATTACCAGCTGTAAAAACACGTTTGCTGTAATTTTCAAACTCGTAAAACGTGTTTAAGTTAACGCATGTCCAATTGTGGCATCATTTGAATAATTTTGCCGTCAAGCGCCTTGCCGTTAGCTTTCTTATTACGCTTAACTCCGTCCGAACCCCAAGTTCCCCACTGTTTGAAGAAGAATGCCGCACCTTGCTCATCAGCTTGTTGTAATATTGAGCGAACCCATTCTGGTTTCATCGGGCGTGCTTGTACACCGCTTTCTCCGCCTACAATAACCCAATCGATATCAGTAAGGTCGAGTTCACCCACATCTTCCACCAACGGCTCACACGAAAGGAATCGAACAGAGGCTTGCAATGGACGGAGTGATTCGATGCGATGTTTAACCGACGGCGATTCTACTGTTACTCCGAGCCACACATTTTTGGGGATATCAGTCTGAGAGAAATATCCAGCCATTCGTTCTGCACGTTTTGTAAGAATTTGATAACGATGCTGGGGAGTCTGCCTTATCGTATTCATAACGCTATCAATAAAACCGAACGGCACTTCATCGTGGAATAGGTCGGCCATTGAACAAACAAATATGGTATGAGATTTCTTCCATTTAATAGGTTCGCATAACGAAGCCTCATGCATTGTCGGCGTAAATCCATTGGCATACTTTGCAACGCCCATAGCACGAAGCCTGTTTGCCATTGTCTCCGCATAACAATGAGCGCACCCAGTTGACTGCTTTGTGCAGCCCGTTACCGGATTCCACGTCCTGTCAGTCCATTCTATCTTAGTAGTTCTCATACAGCACCTCCAAAAGTTATACGCATTTCATCTGAAAACGACCCTTTTCGTGGAGGATTGTTGGTTTTTGGATTTACGGCACTAATCAAGCCCGTGTCAAACATCGTGCGTAAGACTTCTTTATAGTTTTTCTTGATATATGGGCGGTCAACGCTATGCTCTTCATAAAGTTCCAGAAAATCAATTGTCCGTCCAGCATATTGCTCTATCAGCATACCCTGCAGTTCATCAAGCGGACGTGAAAGCAGATCGAACAATGTGCCTTGCCTATAATACATTTCGCGTGGGTTGTATTCAAAATTTGCAACTCCGTCTTTTGTGTCAGAACTTTCTTTCGCCATTATTTCTTTCATTATCTCATAACCACGAAAGTTTTTGCTCAGAAAGATAAGATGATGGCTTGTTCTTGCCCCGTTGTTGTTCTTAAAACGGAAAGGCAGAACAAATCTGCTGCCATTTTGTCGCAGAGCATCACATAATTCTTGAACAACAATCACTTCTCGCTCGTCGGTAGTAAGAGTATCCAACAATTGATTTCGCAGCTCGTCAAGACGTTCCCCGCCGAACAATGAAGCCATATGCTGTTTTATAGCGTCATTATTTACACCCATATTCACACGATTATAGTTGAAAAAGAATACACAGTCACAACCCCAATCTTTGATGATTGAGGATACCAAATTTAGCGACAGGCCCTTATAACCCCAAGGGTCAACAAAGAAGAATGTCGGCACAATACTCTTGCTACTGAACATTTTTGCTATTTCGTCGCCGACCTCCTCATTATAAAAGCTCGGCGCATACTTAAGTTTTTTAATTCCGGGCACTTGTGCAATTGCTGTTTTCAGACTTTCGATGTTTGCTGCATCTTTGTCATTAAACAACGTAACCATTCGGCTCGTCAAATCAGGATTGGAAAGTATCGTTTCTAAAACCAATAGCGGCGTAGATTTACTTTGGTCATCATACCTACCAGGTCCAGCGAATAAGTCTATGTATGCCATTCGCTGGGCATGCTGAGGGTATCTCTTCTGTGTCGCAAGTATAATGCTCGCCCACGTCGAGAAGTATTTTGATACAATCCGCGCTTTGATTATTGACTGCTCGCGTTGTTCTTGAAAAAACTCATTGTTCATAATCCGCCCCCCTGATTAACCAATCCACACGAAGTCAGTTCTTCAGTCAATGTCTTATTGTTTTCGGTTTTACCTTTCCGGTAAAACATAATTATCTCCTAACCTACCTGTATTTCAGCTTTGCTACCACCTGTACGCTCTTTCGTAACGGTAATTTTACGGTCTATTTTTTCAGCAAGCCCGGGCACATGAGATATGATACCGATGAGTCGGCTGGTCTTCGATAGGCTCATTAACGTCTGCATAGCTTGGGTTAACCTTGTGTCGTCTAATGTATCGAATCCTTCATCCACGAACATTGAATCAAATCTTATCTAGTAACTCAATAAGCCTTGGAATAATCAATAAGCAATTTATTCACTATTCGGCCGACCGCCATATATGTGGACAGCGTCATCTTCAATTATAGTCCGGTCAACATTGTTAAAGCAGGCCATTTTAGTGGAATCTAGCACATTCAATCTCTGCACCTTATTACCTGTCTTCCCAAGACTAAAAATGTACGTTAACTCACCAAACCAAGTGAGACACCCACAAAATATCCACTGCCGATTTTCCGGATACCACATGTAACCAACAACATGTGCTGTGTTATTTGGCATGTTTACTGTTGATACAGGACCTTTAGAATATTTAAACCAGAGGTCATCCGACCACTCACCATACCTTATATATTTGCGAATCTCATTAAAACGTGAATTTAATACAAACTCTTTCCCTTTGGAATAACACAAGTAATTAAAAACAGTTTTGGCACATACTCTGCGCATAATGGGATCAATACTCATCTTTATCGCTGTCGTGAATTCAGGTTCTTCATATAAATCTAGAACCGATTTCTCAGAATAAGCATATTCACCAATGAGATACCCTTTATCAATTAGTACAGGTTCTAATCGTTCTCGACCTATTCCAGTATTAATAATCGGTTGAGTCGACTTTTTCATTCGTTCAATGGCTTCTTCATCTGCATAAGGCAGTTCCTCAAGTGAGTAATAATCATATTCACACTTCTCAACGGAATTAATTATCCCTACCATAGGTTCAGATTCAAATCGGACACGATATGGGCTACTTATGTCTGTGATCACAGTAAATGGAATCCCTTTAAAGATACCTTCATCTCCAATTAAGCGAATTCTATTTTTGTTAAGTTTTCGGCCATCTGACATTGGAGTATCGCGATATTGCATACGCAAAAAAGCTTCAAAAGAGTCAAGTGCTATTTTGTCTTCTATTTGTTTGCTAAAATAATCATTGCATTCCTTACATACTTGAAAATCATTTAAAACAAATCCATTCTTGTATTTTCCCATCATCTGTGGCACAACATGTTCTCTATTAAACTCAGTCTCTTCCTTTGTTTGTAAACAATATATACATTTATACGCTGTCATCATATTCACCTCAAATCTCAAGTAAAATAGGGTACATATTGGATATTGCCTTCAACTCTTGCTTTCCCGGATTCAATTATAGTATGTTCCATTCTTTCTACTTCGCTTCTTGTCAACTCAAGCTCGCTGTGATATTTGGTCTTATAGTTATTGAAGTAACAGATGAATTTACTTTTTTACCTTTGATCTTGAAGGATTGTATTCTAGTCGGCCGTTGCCAACAACGTAAATTTATCACTTCTTCTTTTGAGAGAGCATATCCACAACTTTGTAGTAAAACGCACTTCGGCTGTCCTTTACGGAGATCTTTACCATCGCCCTCCGTTTATTTTCACTCCACATCCTGCAGTCTGAAAGCCTGCTCAATAATCTCCATCACGTCTTCAAGCATATCCAAGCTGTCCAGACCGATCTCGACATCGCCGTTGCCCCATCTGCCGAGACCCGTGATGTCTTTGCAGATGCCTTTCGGGTCGATGACGTCGGCAAACTTCATATTGATGGCCAAGCGGAGCCGCGAGTTCTGGATAACAACATCCACGAAGTTGGTGTCGGCCTTGTAGGCGATATACAGCTTTTTAAACTCACGCTTCACATAGGTGCCGAGGTTAAGGATTCGGGTGTTCAGCTTCTCAAAGAGCATACGGTTGAAAGCGTTCAGATACTGATAGCTTTCAAGGGTATACTCCGGCGCGATGTCGTCCTGTTTGCGGTACGGCGCGAGTTCGGCTTCCGTAAGCGTCGGATACGGCCACGCCTTTTTCGCCACCTCGCCAAGCTGGGCTGCGCGTTCATTGACCTGCGGCTCGCCCCAAGTGGTCTGGGTGACGACATACTTATTCAAGCGAAGCGCACTCTGCTGGAAACCGCCGTCCATTGTCAGCTTGTCGGCGAACGGCGAATCGCTCATCTCGGAGTTATAAGCCGTCAACGTCAGGTTGCCGATGGTATGCAAGTACTTCTTTTGAATCTCCTCCCAGTCGCTTCCAAGGGCAGATACCCAGTCAGCGGAGAGGTGCGGATTCTGCGGGATGATGTGTTCAATAGTCAGCTTTTCCGCATTGACTGCCGATTTGTTGTCCCAGTTTTCAAGTCTCCCAAGGATATAACCGCAGCGGTTCATATGGTAGATGTCCCTTGTCAGGAAGGTATCGAGGAACCGCTTGTCGTTCGGGAACTCCTTGTAGGAGTCGAGCAAGATAAAGAACGCCTTTACCGAGTTCAGATAGTCGAACTGTCTGATGTCATTCTTCATCGTGGCGAAAGTCTTGTTCAGGGAGTTCGTCGGAATGTCGCAGACAGCGCGGCGCAGTACGTAGCTTACGCAGAGCCGCAGAATTTCCCGCAGTTCCTCGATGGTTATCAAGCCCTTGTCGCAATCGTCGTGCACTTTCAGAAGAAACGGGTAAGCGACCTCCATGCGAATTGCCTTCATATCGCCGTAGAGCGATTTCAACACGGCGTCGCCGCTCCGCACAAAATACATATCGGAATAGTGCTTGGCGAAGCTGTAGATGTCTTGACAGAGGTCACGAATGGTTAGTCCACTGCCGTTGTGGTAAGCGCGGAACTCTTTGTAGACCTCGTTTTTGCGAGGAATCCTGCCCAGCTTCATCGTGAGGTAGTCACGGAAGAAGTTGTCCAGTAACTCGCTTTGATGCTCGTAGTCAAAGAGTAGTTCCGTAGGCCGCCAGATGTTGTTGTAAACATCCGTCTGGGTCGCAGAGTCCAAACCCATCAATAGATGATTGCGGATGAGGTCTGAGTCCTTCAAGTCCATACCTGTGGAGTTGAGACTCTCGAAAATCGCCTGCGGGTCATCATACTGGCGATCGAGGACGATGTCCACGATTTGCAGTTTTCCGATGGCATCGTAAAGATCGGATGGTGCAATCTCGCCCTTTCCAATTTGCCCTGAGAAGAAGCCGTAGTTGTCCAGCACTCGTGATTTCAAGGTGTCGGAAATTGGCGCATCCTCAATCTTCTTTATCAGCGCGTCCCTGTCGGACTGCGTAAGGAGCAGTTTGTATTTGGCATTTCCCGTTTCATATTGGTTCAAGAGCAGCGTGTCGGTTATCTTGTTCGGGTTCACGCCACAGTCTGAATGAGTCGCCGCATAGTCGCGCAGGGCGACGAGAAGAAGAGTCAGCGTGGTAAGCCTCTGCTGACCGTCGATAATCATTGCAAGGGTAGACCCCGCCGCGGAATCCTCGTCAATGCGGACAATCGATCCGACGAAGTGACCCTCCCTTTGCGTAGTGTGGAGGTTTACGATGTCGCTCCAAAGACGGGCGCACTGCTCACGCTCCCAACTGTATGTTCTTTGATACAGCGGTATTAGGTATTGACAGGTCCCGCCGAGGTATTTGTAGATATTGCTCTTGAAAGCGTTCATCGCTTTGCCCTCCCTTATTTATCAACACAGTCCCAAATTGTAGCGATAATTGCCCTAAATAACTCATTCACATTCGCCAGACATTTTGAGATAGTGCGATTTTTGGCTCAACGCTTCAAAAATCATCTCAAACACTTCTTTGTAAGCCGGTATGTCGTGGTCTGGTGCGTAGTTAATGCCGTCTCCGGCATCGAATTTTTCGTCATAGATGAAGCGAAGTATTTCATCAGCTATCCGCTGCTTTTTGTCGTCCCCGCCGATGTGGGTTTTTACCCGTTCTCGCAAATCCTCGATACTGTAACTACAGAGTTGAAGAAAATAGTATTCGACGATTCTCTGAATTACACTGAGAAGCGTTGCCGGAAGACGCGCGTCCCTGTATTCGCACCACAAAGCATCATACGAGTTTTTTACTGGCGAAACGTTTTCTATGCCGCTTTCGTTCGTGACGCATTCCATTTCATTGATTCTAACGGTAGAAACATTATCATCCGATTTCTTGACAAAGAAAAACGATGATTTCTTAACGATGTCGTCTCTGCTCGTTTCATATTTATGGGATATTTCTTTGTGGAAATATGGATTGTGTGTCAAGACAAAAATCTGCTTAATGTTGAATTGGCCGCCGTCTAAAAAGCAGTCTTCAACCAGTTTTCGGACGAGTGAGCTGACGACAAAAAGAACACCGCTGTCCATACTCGAAACAGGATCGTCAATTACTACGATTTTCCCCTTAACGAGGTCTTCTTTGCGCCACGCCCCTTGAACATAAAAATAAAAGTACAGAAAAGCAATAAAGTTCTTTTCACCTTCGCTTAGACCTTTGGCGACCTCGCCGTCTTCGCGGACAACTTCATATTTATCAGGAACTCTCGCGTGGGGGCGTAGTTGAAATCCTCTGAACCCTGTCTTTTGGAGCAGTTCATTGATTTTATCAACCGTGGACGCCGTGCCACCCATTTTGTCTGACAATTCTCGAATTTCATTTTTGAGGACACCGAGCGAACTATTAAGTTTTTTTATAGCGGCTGCTTTTTGAAGGCTGGCGGTTGTCAACTTTTTATCCTCAGCGTCATACGCAGCTCTATCTCCGCTCGTTTCGAAGGCCAACAGCTCCCACGCTTCATTGATACAATCTTCGCAGGTTTTGCCTTTAGCATCGAAGATTTTGTTGTTGGCTTCAAACAGCTTATTTGTTTCGGCGAGAAGCTCGTTTACTCGTTCGACATATTCTCTTATACTGTTGAGTCCGACTACTTCCGAGGGCTTTTCAATTTTCGCGGCAATTTTTTGATTGTTCATCTGTACTGTATTTTCAATCAATTTTAACTGTTCGCCATATGCTTTCCAATCGCCGAATCCTGTCTGCGGAATTAACTCAATGTATCGTCTTAACGGCTCTATAAATGTAGCTGTCATATACTCGGCATATTTACGCCCAAATTCGCCAAGACGGGCGCAATCTTGAGAGTATTTTTCGTCAAAGCAGGCGAGGAATTGTTCTTCAAAATCGCTGGGTAGTTCCCGTTTGCAGTATGGACAGCATCCCTCTGCGTTCTCAGAATAATGGATATGCCCAGTATTGACCCAATCCATCGCGTGCAAACTCTGCCAGAATCGGCTATAAGCATTATCGGCTGTGCTGATTATCGCTTGTCCGAGAACTGAGTATTTTTCTGCACTCTCAAGCTTTGTCAAATCCAATAATTGTAGTGGGGCGGCATCATATCGTGTGGCATTCGGGTCGGTTGCAGATTCGTAACGGGCTTTTATATCGTCAAAATTACGCTCGACGGGAGCGGTGCTGCATACTCTTTGAACACACCGAGCCGTAGAACTCAAATCGCCTTTGCCCCCGAAAACCTTTTTGTACTTTGCTGCAGCTTTCCAAATTGCGGCATCAAGGCTGGCTTTCAATTTGTCCCGCTTCTTTTGGATTGCATCCGCCTCGTCGTTTGCCGTTTGGAGTTGCCCCTTTAGCTGTTCCTGTTCTTTTTGCTTTCCCTCAATTTCCTGTTGCTTATCAGAAGCTTCTTTACTGAGCATTACCACTCCGGGCATAATATCGAATTTGAGTTCCTCGTCAATAAAGTCTCGATTAAAAACGACAGTAGCAAATTCATCAGCTTGAGCAGCGTTGCCAAAGGTCAAGCCTTGCCCATTCCGTATCATCCTTGAAATAGTCGTTTTACCGCTACCGTTGTTGCCGTAGAAGAAGTTAATCCACGATGGCTCAATTTCTCGTTCTGGGCTATTTTGAAATGTAGCCTCAGAAACGACTATTTTTTCTATTGCTGATTTATATTTGCTCATCTGCCTGCCTCCTTAATCCGACCACTTCTTGAAGTTTTCGGCTTGTTCAAGTACTCGTTCGAATACTTCCTCATCCCACTCGGGCGGATAACCGTTTTTATATAGCAACACGGTCAAATCCATGTTGAGCTGGTTCTTTATATCATCGCGGGTCGACCAATCGGCAAACTGTGCTTTGTCATCAACCAGTATTTTTATTTCTCTGGCAAGGACAAGACACTTTTCATCAGCGTATGGAAATCCATTGTCATCTCGCACTTTTACAAGGATGTCATAAAACGCCTTTTCCTCATAGGTGATACCCAACGCCTCAAATGAAGTTCTGTCGGTTTGGAGGTCTTTAAATATTTTTATCAACTCATCCGAAAGCCCGTTGATAAATTCAGCGACCACCTCGCTCGTGAAAACGAGTTTATCTCTATCGTTATAACTGTCCACAACGGCCTTCAACCGTTTATCAAATTCAATTGCTTTTACCTTGTTTACGTGGCTGTAGCCGGATATTGTTTTCCGTAGCAATTTCAAAAGGGCATTGAATTTTGAAATAGGCAGATTGATTTCATCAAGCTGCTTCATAAAATCTTCGCTGAACAAGTCTTCGGGTTTACCCGCATTAACGATGTTTTCGATACCCGTGCAGGAGATAGCTTCCTGTACCATCTTTTCGACCACGCGGTTCATTACTTCAGCGTCCGGCGCATCGCCTTTCGTCTGCTTATAAATGATAGAACGGATGGCAAGATAAAACTGGGCCTTTGCCGTTTCAACGTCTGTCAGTTCACCGGACGGAAAGCAAATCTCATACGCCGCTTTCAATTTGCGGGAAAGGCTCATGAAACGGCTTTCCATTTCCTTGCTGATTTGCACATACTCTGCGGCGGCATCTAAACACATCAAGCGTTCCGATGGTTCGCCGGTGTGGAACTTTGTAGCATCAAAATCGTGGAGTAACTCATCCAGTAATTTCAAATGGTTACGGAATACGGCAAGGGAAATCTTAATCTCATCAATCGGGCTTTCCAGAGGACTTCCATATTTCTTTACAGCTTCAAGCATATCTTGCTTGATTCCGATATAGTCAACCACCAGTCCCATATCTTTGCCGTCAAACACGCGGTTAACACGGGATATGGTTTGAATCAAAGTGTGTTTTTGTAGTGGCTTGTCTATATACATAACCGATAAAGACGGAACATCAAAGCCGGTAATCCACATATCAACCACTATTGCAATTTTGAAGTTGGAGTTATTATTTTTGAATTGTCTATCAAGCATCTGCCTGTAGTCTTTTGTGCCGCATAGGTCAAACAACTCTTGTTCATCGTTTTCGCCTTGGGTAGCCACGAGTTTAATTTTGGCAAGAGGCACGAGTTTTTCCAATTCTGCTTTTGTGAGCGCCGCTTCATTTTCGGTTCTAATCGGCTTATCCCAATCAGGACGAAGTGCTATAACCGCCTTTAACAAACGAAAAGCAAGCGTTCTGTCAGCACATACAATCATCGCCTTTTGGACGATTTTAGGCTTTTGTGCCGTCAACGCTTCGTAGTGGGTGACGATGTCTAACGCCAGTTTCTTTATCCTTTCCGGGTGACCGAGAACTTGACGCATCTGACTCATGGCTTTTTTACTCTCCTCGACTTGTTCGGGGTTAGAGCCTTCATCAGTGCATTTGTCGTAGTATTTTTGTATTTCCCGGGCTTGTTCATCGGAGAGAATAACTCTCGCCAAGCGCGGCTCATAAGCGATACGAACGGTGATTCCGTCGTCGCTTGATTCTTTCATTGTGTAGCTGTCCACGACTTCACCGAACACGGCTATGGTCTCGTCAATCGGTGTTCCCGTAAAACCGCAATAAGTGGCTTGGGGGAAACTGTCGCGTAGATATTTGGCGAACCCGAAAGTAGTAAAAACACCTTTATCGGTTTTCTTCAGTTTCGAGCCGATGCCTGTTTGTGTCCTGTGCGCCTCGTCAGAAATGCAGATGATGTTTTCGCGGTTGGAAAGTAAGCCGGTCGATTCGCAGAATTTTTGAATCGTCGTCAGGAACACGCCGCCGCTTTCCACTCCTGTCACACTATAGTCAACAGGCTCCTCCGCAACCCTTGCGAACTCGGATATTTCTACCCCTAATGCTTTTTGCAAGTCACTTCGGCTTTCGATGCTCCGCACGTTATTTTCATGCAGATACCGTTTTGACGAGACGAACAACTCCGAGGTCTGTCTATCCAAATCCTCACGGTCGGTAATAATGACCATTGTCGGATTCTTAAAGGTATCCCTGTCACGCAGGGCAAGTAGGCGGGAAAGAAATAGCATTGTGTAGGTTTTACCGCAACCGGTCGCTCCGAAGTATGTTCCGCCTTTACCATCGCCGTTTGGTTTTAGATGATCTTTTATGTTTTTAAACATCTTTTGTGCCGCAAAGAACTGCGGATAGCGGGCAACAATAGCGATTACCTTTGTGGCATCATCCGGGTAATAGACGAAATCTCGCAAAATGGCAACGACACGTTCTTGAGAAAACGCACCATTTATCATCGTAAGCAGGGCGGCGATGCCGTTGCTGACCTTTTCCGTTTCGTTGATTTTATTCCATGCGTAGTAATATTCATACGGCGTAAAAACACTGCCCATTTTCGTGTTTGCACCGTCACTTATGACAGACAAAAAGCAATATTTCATCAGTTTAGGGATGTCGCGGCAATAGCGTATTGTTATCTGCTCCCAAGCATCGTAGATGGTCGTGTTTTCTTTGATAGCGGATTTGAACTCAAAAACTGCCACAGGAATGCCGTTTATAAACAACAACAAATCTGGGCGACGCAAGCGGTCACCTTGCACCGAAAACTGGTTGACCACTTTGAACACATTTTTGTCTGGCTCTTCAAAATTTATATAGTTGATATGTAGGGCAATTTTACTGGGGTCATCACGCACTAAATCAAATCCCTCGTTCACCAAAAGAAACGTCTCACGGTTACCGATGTATAGCGGTGCGGACGGTATGTTTTCAAGTCGACTGATGACTTTTTTCGTTTCAGCCGCTGTGAGGTCTGGATAGTGGTTAGCAAGGTAAGCTTGCAAATCGTCCTTCAACAATATTTCATCAAAGCCACGGTGTATGGTTTCACCGTGGACATACTTGTAGTCCTGTTCTTGAAACAGGCTGATGATAGCTTCTTCGAGCTGGGCTTCTGTAAACTGACCCCGTATAAAACTCAAGTCCACGGTTTCCCCCTCCAATTCTATGCACTCGCTTCTTCGAGCGAACCTTTTATCAGTATCGGGCAGAGTTCTTTTAACATATTGCCCACAGTCGTTATATTTTTCATTATTAAATGACGGGCGTTATAAAAGTTCACCACCGCTTGCTGTTTTTCCAATGATGGCAATGGAATCTCAATTTCATAAAACCGTGCTAACTCCAAACTTGCCCGAATACTGCTGTCGCTGATGAACCAACCGTAACGATCGCTTTCGCTACGACTAAACCAAAGCATGATATATTCGGCGAGTGCTTCATATTCCGACTCAGCCTTCACTTGCAAAACAGAATACGCAGGTGAAATAATAACAGGCTCATCCTCGTGGAACAAAGCAATGCGAATGCACTCATCACGACCAGTTTGCATAGCGGAGTAGGCAAACTGATTTTTTCTGATTACTTTGTATTTTGTCAAATCTGTTGTACTGAGGTTCGCAACGGAAGGCATGAATTCTTTGTTGATATTGATGCCTTGAACATTTGAAATCGCATTGTCTCGGTTGCGGGTATCAATTTCTTCAAGCAATCGACCAACAGCCACACGCGGAGCAGTGTGTTTGAACTCTTCGATGCTTGCCGCTATCGCCATATTCAAATCCTCCAAACCGCTTTCATAGGCACGTTGGTTGGCAAGCATGGCATTGTAGACAGCGACAACTTTTTCTTGCACCGGCAATGGCGGCAGATCTATAGAAATATCGCACATATCGTCCCACGAAAACGCTTCGCGCGCCGAACCCCAAGAATTGAACCGAGCATAGCGGTCGAATTCCGGGCGATTGAAATACATATAAAGATAGTCGGAGTTAAGGTTTGCTGTATCGGAAACACGAAATACCACCGATATAGAGGACACGAGAAAAGTCTCCTCCGTAGTATTATAGCCAAGTGACATCTTTTCGCCGCGCCGCGATGTGTCTGGGACATAAGCAAAATGACGAGGCGGCAATAGCTTATATGAAGTCATGCTTACACCGTCTAAGTTCGCTTTCGTCTCAATAATCTGTTTGGCAGTAGAAAGTCCGACGACAGCAGTGCGATCATAAACGCCTTCGGAATTACGGTGTTCAGACGGTTCGATGTATAAACCGAGTTTAGTCAATCCCATATCCGATCCCCCTAAATGCTTCTTCGAGCATCGCTTGTGATTCCTTCTCAGCTTTTAACACCTCGCGCATCTCGCCTTGAATTCGTGCCATTTCGGAAGCGTAGTCGATTTCCAAGTCATGGTCAATGAACTCGATGTATTTACTCGGCGCAAGAGAATATCTTTGCGCTGCGATTTCAGCTTTGGTCGCCGAGCAGCAGAGTTCCGGTACCGCTTCAAAGTTCTCGTTTGTTTGCCAGTCGGTGTATATATTTTTAATAGCGTCAATCTGTTCATCGGAAAATTGAATGTATTTCTTTTCGTATATATTTTCATTCCAACGGCGTAGGTCAACAAAAAGAACCTCATCTTGCCTGTTACGAAGCTGTCGCCCGTTCAATGAGCGGGCTTTTTTGTTGTTGTTCAAAATCCAAAGCGTAACTGAAATATCCGTGGAATAGAACATCTCACGGGGCAGGACGATAATCGCTTCTACTTTGTCGTTCTCGATCAGCTCACGGCGGATGTCACCCTCCACGCCATCGGCGTTCAATGCTCCGTTAGCAAGAAGGAAACCAGCGATGCCGTTTGTTACATCCAGTTTCGAGAGCATATGTAGAATCCATGCATAGTTGGCATTGGAAACAGGCGGAGTCGTGTAGCCGTCCCAGCGCGGATCGCCGTTCAGCTTGTCCTGTGTCACGCCCTGGGCATTCAATTTCAAATTAAACGGAGGATTCGCCATGATGAAATCAACTTTTTTGTCCTTATGCAAATCCGCGGCAAAGGTAGATTCATTGCGTTCGCCAAGATTATGGGCAATGCCGCGAATGGCGAGGTTCATTTTGGCAAGCCGCCAAGTGTCGGGAATACGCTCCTGCCCGACTATGGATATTTTTGAGCGGTTACCGTTATGCCGCTCCACAAATTTAATGGAAGAAACAAACATCCCAGCAGAACCGCAGCAGGGATCGTACACAACACCTTCATATGGCTCGATGAGTTCGGCAATGAGTTGAACGATGCTCGAAGGAGTATAGTATTCGCCTTTTTCGTTGCTCGTGCCGGAGTCGATGGCAAAGACCTGCAGGAAATATTCATATACCCGTCCGATTAAATCGCGGTCATGAAAACGCTTCTCATCGATTTTATTGACCTCGTCGATAAGCATTTTTACTTGTTCGGGACGTGTGCCGAGAGTGGCGTAGAAGTTTTGCGGCAGAGTGCCTTTCAAAGGCGGGTTTCCGTCCTCTATATCTTTCATCGCTTTGTCGATGATAACAGCAATGTCGTCTGCGCTTGCGTTCGTTACGATGTGATTCCAACGAGAAGTCTCGTTCAAGTAAAACACATTTTCGGATAGATAAAAGGACTTCTTCTCCAAAAAAGCCGGAACATCGCCGTATTGTTCGGTTATTTCCTTACGGCGCTTATCGAACTTATCACCCGCAAATTTTAAGAACACCAAGCCCATAACGGCATCGCGGTTCTTGTCATTGCCGCCAACCGTCCCGCGTAGGGCGTTGCGGCAATTCCACATTATAGATTCGAGCGATTGCTCGGTCGTTGCTGCTTTCTTAGCCATATTGTTTGACTCCTTAAATTCTTGTATTTTATTCTGAAATCTTTCCTTCGCGTACCCATTCATCGACCTCGGAAAGTTTAAATTTGTACTGCTTTCCGGCACGGCTGAAAGGAATAGTACCTTTGCGTATCCATGCACGAATTGTATCGGGGCTCACACTCAAATGCGTTGCTACATCTTCAAGGTTTACCCATTTTTCAGGAACTGTATTGTCGACTTCGTTGCTCATTGGAATCCTCCATTCATACTTGCTTAGGAAATAGTGTTCATGGTTAGTATCCATAACTGTTAAAGATAAATGCCCACACTCATCAAGGCTCTCCTCAAATCCATCTGTTTAATTAACCATGCTGTTTCGTCTAAAACATCCCTGCCGTCATTGGTGTTGATCCCAAGCCTGACCGCATTTTCATTTAGCTGGCTTTGGAATAAAGACTGGACTGATAGTTTTTGAAAAAACACTTTATAGCACTTTCCTTGCTCATGAAAGTTCGTGACAAGACCGTAAAAAAACTGTTGGCTTGCGTTTGCACATCGTCTGTAGCCCTTATTTGTATCCATAAACAAAGAAGGGAATGTCAATATATCAGCTTTTGACGCATCGCTTAACTTTACGAAATGCTGCGCCCGCTCTCTCGGTACAAGAAACGAGCCGGTTTGCCCCGCAAAAGCCTCATCCTTAATAATAAATAGATTGCAGTAATCTGTGCTCAGTTGAATTTGTTGCTGACCGTTTACTCCATTTACAAATATGGCGGTGCTATTAACTGCGCTGACACTGCCAAAGAACTGGTTGCCGTTCGGAGCGTTGTAGGCGGTCTGCGCCACAACAGTTTGCTCGTTAGGGTTTTGCAATTTTGATAATGTATTATTCATAGCATCCCCCTAACTGTCAAATACATTTTCAACATTTCCGAAAAACTGGTTTTTAGCGTTGAAAACATTCCCATTGACTATCACTTGTTGTGTTGTTGACGTTGATTTCTCTGCGGTTTCTTCAAATACATGAGGCTCACCCTCTGCTTTAGCTTCGGTTTCATCAATGAAATCATAACCATCCGTTGCCGTATCGGAGGATTCATCCGAAAACGGAATAATCGTTATTGTCCGTTTTATTTCATTTCCGATATCACTATCAAAAACCCACTCGCTGTTTGTGTCGCCTTTTTTTGTGTGCCAACTGTTAAAGGTGGCTTGTCCCACAGTATTATCCTTCACATTCATTACGACATAATGCCATACCCCGAGAGCAAAAGATGCCAGCGACACATTGTCAATATTCAACACTTCACTTTTAGACATTTGTTTTCCTTCGATTATGAAGTCTTTATCAATGCTTGTGTCTTTTTCGATAACTTCGAGAAACGCCTTAAAAAGCCACTCAACTTTATCATCACTGACAAACCGTTGTATCAGCTCCGACATGGCTGACACTACATTGTGGTATTCGCTTTTTATACGCACATTAAAAGCATCAATGTCTGATGACTCAAAAACGGCAGCAAAATATGTACCTCCGTTATCTTCACACTTTCTGTATCCTCCAACATTCTTTTTTAAAGTAGAAGTTTTTGCAGGCGGATTAAATGATGGCTTAATTATTCTAACAAGTTCGATAAGTAGTTCCGGCTGTGACAATCCGTCGGTTTTCCCGTTAGCATTATCTCGCTTAGCGGTTCGCTGTCCTCGTGCGGCTAACAGCAATATAAAAACTGTACCTCCGCATAATCGCGGAAAATCAATTATTGACATCCTTTTGCCTCCATAGAAACTTGGTAACTCTATCTACTCTATAAACTCTATCGACTTTTGACGGTCAACTTTACGCACTTTTGGATTGTTCTTGTGAGATTCGCAGGGACAAGCTGTCATGTCGCTCCTGTGAGAAATCGCAGGGGCTTTTTGTTTCTCTTGTGGTTGTGGATATAGCGAAATTGGCGGACGAAGCAACTCCCACCAAACCCCACTAAATCATTATATCACACGACAACTCGAATATCAATGATGCAAGTTTGATTCTGTTAAAACTTCCATATTTCCTCCCTGCGATTGCTCACGCAATTCAAATCACAGGAGGAAATCTGATGAAAAACCAAGCCAATCAAAGCCAAAACAAGTCTTTCAAACCCACCCCCATTCCACACCGCACGAAATCCGGTGAACCGATGGCCTACTACATCCTATCAGAGGATGGAGCACAGGAATTCAAAGTACCAAGAGCAGAGTGTCTTGCCCGTTCCGAAGAGCCCGAAAACCCATTCCCACAACGTTGGTATGTCGATGAAGAATCCGGCCTTGTTGTCCGTCTGCCCCGTAACCAGATGGGGGAAGACCTTGCACGGGACAACATGCGTTCTATATGGAGGGAACAAAAATATCAAGAGCGGAAATTTCAATGCGTATGGAAAGGAACAAGCAAGTGTAACCAAAAATGTGAGACTTGTGAGTCCCGCACGAGCCGCACTGTTGAACTTGATAAGCCATTGGGTAACGATTCTGACGGCTCGGATACATATTACGAACCTGCCGATCCCACTGATATCACAGAATTTTTAGAACAAAAGGCTGTATTAGACACCCTCTATGCCGCCCTTGCGACCCTCACTCAAAAAGACCGTGAGCTTATAACAGACCGGATTATCCTTGAAAAAACCGTACGTGAATTAGCGCCCAAGTATAATTTTAAATCATCGCGGAGCATTACCGTTCATGTACGCCGTATCCTTGACATCCTGCGAAATGACGAAGCCCTGAAGAAGTTTTTCGAGTAACCACTCTCCGTGGTACGCAACCGCCCCTCTTCTGTCTGTAGACGGTAGAGGGGCGGTAAAGCTTCTCGGAAACGGAGGTAAGAAAATGCAAACAGAAGCAACTGAAAGGAACGCGGAAATGCGTGATGCCGAGCTGGATGAAGAACTTGCAGGCATCCTCACGGCAATAAGCGTCGTGTCTAAACGTCTTGCCAAGAAGCTGATCGCACTTCAAAAGCAGAAAGAACCCACCAGGGAAGGAGGTGCACCAGATGAGCAAGATGAGTGAACTCGACCTCTGTGTCGGCGAACTTCGTAGTGCTGCACAATCCCTAAATTCAGTAGCTGATAGCTTGACTTCTCTTTTCAGCGGCAGCCAGCCCAAATCATCGGTCCAGCCAACTTCAAAACCTCTAACGCTGGAAGATGTCAGAGCAGTACTTGCGGAAAAATCTCGTAACGGTCACACCGCTAAAATTCGGGAACTGCTGGAAAAGCATGGTGCTGCGAAGCTTTCAGAGATCGACCCCCAAAAGTACGCTGCCCTGCTTGCAGAAGCGGAGGTACTGGGCAATGGGTAAGCATGCACTTCTCTCTGCTTCTTCAAGCCGCCGATGGTTGAACTGCCCTCCCTCGGCCCGGCTTGGTGAGAAGTACGAGGACAAAGGCAGCAGTTATGCCGCCGAAGGCACGGAGGCACACACCCTTTGTGAGTACAAGTTAAAAACGGCACTCGGCATCCGCACCAAAGACCCAACCACCAGCCTGACCTACTACTCCGAAGAGATGGAGGAATGCGCCAACGGATACGCCGCCTACATCATGGAACTGGTGGAAACGGCAAAGCAGAATTGCGCCGACCCTGTGGTGCTGATTGAACAGCGGCTCGACTTTTCTAAGTATGTCGAGGGTGGCTTTGGTACCGGCGACTGCGTGATCATCGCTGACGGCACGCTCAATGTAATTGACTTTAAAATGGGTGCCGGAGTCCTCATAGAAGCAGACGACAACCCGCAAATGAAATTATACGCCTTGGGTGCTCTGGAGTTGTTTGACGGCATCTATGACATCGACACAGTCAGCATGACCATTTACCAGCCAAGGCGGGATAACATCAGTACCCACACAGTTTTCAAGGAATCACTTTATCAGTGGGCAGCAGAAACCTTAATACCTATCGCAGAACTTGCCTACGACGGTGAGGGCGAATTCCGATGTGGCGATTGGTGCCAGTTCTGCAAGGCAAAGCATGACTGCCGCAAACGGGCGGAGCAAAACCTTGAACTCGCAAAACACGAATTCAAGCTGCCGCCCCTTTTGGAAGATGATGAAATCGAATCCATTCTTGGCAAGATAGACGATCTTGTTTCGTGGGTTTCGGACATCAAGGACTACGCTTTGCAAACCGCGCTCAGCGGCAAGCACTGGTCAGGTTGGAAACTGGTTGAAGGACGTTCTAACCGCAGATACACAAACGATGAGGCAGTCGCTGATGCCGTCAGCGCGGCAGGCTACGATCCGTATGAACACAAGATGATGGGCATCACCGCAATGGAAAAGGCTCTCGGCAAGGTAAGGTTCTCCGAATTGCTCAGCGGTCTGATCGAGAAACCCCAAGGCAAACCAACGCTCGTACCGGAGGGCGACAAACGTCCGGCAATCCATACAGCAAAACACGATTTTAATGATTATGAGGAGGAAATTTCCAATGGCTAACACGACAAACAATGTAAACGCACAGGCTCAAAACCCTATGAAGGTCATCACAGGACCCGATACCCGCTGGTCTTACGCTAATGTGTGGGAAGCGAAATCTATCAACGGCGGCACGCCGAAGTTCTCGGTATCACTCATTATCCCCAAGTCAGATACCAAGACCATCGCCAAAATCAAGGCAGCGATTGAAGCGGCTTACCGCGAAGGTGAGGCGAAACTAAAAGGCAACGGCAAAACCGTACCGCCCCTTGCCGCCCTCAAGACCCCGCTCCGTGATGGCGACACCGAAAGACCCGATGATCCCGCTTACAACAATGCCTATTTTATCAACGCCAACAGTGCGACCGCACCGGGCGTGGTGGATGCAGACCGTCAGGAAATTATAAACCGCTCTGAAGTTTACAGCGGTGTATATGGCAGAGCGAGCATCAATTTCTACGCTTTCAACAGTAACGGCAATAAAGGCATTGCCTGTGGCCTGAACAACCTGCAGAAAATTCGCGACGGCGAACCCCTCGGCGGTAAATCCCGTGCAGAGGATGATTTTGCCACCTACGACGACGAGGATTTCCTCGGCTAACTACATTCGCGAGACTACGGAGGGCGGCAGGGCAACTTGCCGCCTTTTTCGATTATGGAGGTCTTATGAAAACATTATCCATAGATATTGAAACCTATAGCGGCTACGATCTCTCCAAATGCGGCGTGTACAAGTACGCCGAGTCGCCCGACTTCGATATTCTCCTGTTCGCTTATTCCATAGATGGCGACGATGTTCAGGTCATCGACCTTGCGGCGGGCGAACATCTACCGCCAGAAATCCTCAACGCATTAACAGACGATGATGTTCAAAAATGGGCGTTCAACGCCAATTTTGAGAGAGTCTGTCTCTCTCGATACATTTCGGATATGGACATCAGTCTTGACCCCTTCGCCGACAACCACCACTCTTCTGAAATGCTCGGCAAGGCGAAATACCTGAACCCCTCATCGTGGCGGTGTGCGATGGTCTGGTCAGCCTACATGGGTTTGCCCCTCTCCCTCGAAGGTGCGGGAGCGGTCTTAGGATTGCAGAAGCAAAAGTTGACCGAGGGCAAGGATCTCATCAGATATTTCTGCTCACCCTGTAAACCCACCGCCACAAACGGTCAGCGGATTCGTAACCGACCCGAACATGCCCCCGACAAATGGGAAGCATTCAAAGCATACAATCGCCGCGACGTTGAGACGGAACTCTCTATCCACGAGCGGCTTGCCAAGTTTCCCGTGCCTGATACTGTATGGGCAGAATACGCCCATGACCAAGAGATTAACGATCGTGGCGTAGCTTTGGATATGGCGCTCGTCCGCAATGCCATCAGAGCAGATGCCCGCTCCCGTACCGAGTTGACCCGATTAATGAAGGAACTAACTGATCTGGACAATCCCAATTCAGTACAACAAATGAAACAGTGGCTCGCCGATAACGGTATGGAAACTGATTCTCTCGGGAAAAAAGTGGTAACGGAGCTGCTTAAGGATGCACCTGAGCCACTTGGAAAAGTCCTATCGCTCCGACAGCAATTAGCAAAATCCTCAATCAAAAAATATCAGACGATGGAAAACGCCGTCTGCGCTGACGGTCGCGCCCGTGGAATGTTTCAGTTTTACGGCGCTAACAGAACCGGCAGATGGGCTGGGCGGCTCATTCAAATGCAAAACCTGCCACAAAACCATCTGGTCGATCTTGAAGAGGCACGATGGCTTGTTCATGATGGCGACTTCGTCGCTTTGGAACTGCTCTATGACAATATTCCTGATGTTCTCTCCCAGTTGATCCGCACAGCGTTCGTGCCGAAGGATGGTTACAAACTAATTGTTGCAGACTTTTCGGCGATTGAAGCCCGTGTCATCGCTTGGCTTGCCGGAGAGCAGTGGCGAAATGATGTGTTTGCCACCCACGGCAAGATTTACGAAGCTTCAGCAAGCCAGATGTTCCATGTTCCGATTGAGGAAGTTACCAAGGGTAGCCCACTCCGACAAAAAGGAAAGATTGCCGAACTCGCCCTCGGCTACGGCGGCTCGGTCGGTGCACTTAAAGCGATGGGTGCCTTGGAGATGGGTTTATCTGAAGAGGAACTCCGTCCACTCGTTTCAGCATGGCGGTCAGCGAACCCGAATATCGTGAAGTTTTGGTGGGATGTTGACCGTGCGGCTATGAAAGCTGTCAGGGACAGGACGATGACCGAAACTCATGGCATTCGCTTCGGCTATCAAAGCGGGATGCTGTTTATCACACTTCCCTCAGGCAGACGGCTTTCCTACGTCAAGCCACGTATCGAAACAAACCAATTCGGCTCAGACTGTGTGACCTACGAAGGCGTCGGTGGCACAAAGAAATGGGAACGTATCGAAAGCTATGGTCCCAAGTTCGTAGAAAATATTGTGCAGGCGATCAGCCGGGATATTTTATCCCACGCCATGCAGACGCTTCGTCATTGCTCCATCGTGATGCACATCCACGACGAAGTCGTCATCGAAGCCGGTCCAGAGATGTCTGCCGAAGTTTTATGTCAGCAAATGAGCCGGACGCCGCCTTGGGCTGAGGGACTTTTACTCATTGCCGATGGGTTCGATTGCTCATTTTATAAAAAAGATTAAATGCCGGTACGCAAAACAACCCCTCCTGTCTGTAGGCAGTAGAGGGGTTGTTTCCTCTCGAAAATAAATTTTCAGGAGGTTCAATATGAACGGATTACAAGTGTTCTCCTATAAGGGGAACGAAGTCAGGACTGTTCAAAAGGGTAGCGGAATTCTCTGGATACTTAAGGATGTGTGCGGCATTCTCGGGATTGAGAAATATCGCGACGCAGCAACACGATTAGACGACGATGAAAGGGAGCCGGTATTAGTGGACACCCTTGGTGGCCGACAAGAAATGATCGCAGTTACTGAAAGCGGGCTTTACAGCATTATTCTGTTATCCCGCAAGCCCGAAGCCAAAAAGTTCAAACGCTGGGTCACCCATGAAGTGCTTCCTACCATCCGCAAGCACGGCGCGTATGTCACCCCCGCCAAATTAGAAGAGTTGATGAACGATCCCGACTCATGGATTAAAGTGCTGACCGCCCTTAAGGAAGAGCGAGCTGCCAAGGAACGGCTGCAACTGGAAGCCACCGAGAATAAACCAAAGGTTATCTTCGCCGATGCGGTATCTGTCTCCGAGGGCACCATTCTTATTGGTGAGTTGGCGAAAATCCTCAAAGGCAACGGTATCGAAATCGGCCAGAACCGTCTGTTTGAAAAACTTCGTCAGGACGGCTACCTCATCAAGCGCAAGGGATCGGATTATAACGCGCCAACCCAAAGGGCGATGGAGTTGGGGCTTTTCCGGGTCAAGGAAACCGCCATCACTCATTCAGACGGTCATGTCACCATCAGTAAAACAACCAAGGTTACAGGCAAGGGGCAGCAATATTTCATCAATCTGTTCCTTGGGAAAGGGGTAAACGAAAATGAATATTGAGAAGAAGCAAGCTATCAAGACGGCTCTGAAGAAGGTTGGGAAGGCAATATGGTCAGCGCTCCCGTGGGTATTGATGTGGATCGGGCTGACATGCTTCTTCTCACTCCTGTTTATCAGTGCGGACAAAAGTGCAGAACGGTCAAAACAGCTTGCTGCGCTTGAAGCTGAGAACGCTATGTACGAATCGGTAAACGCCCGCCTTGATGAAGAAATCGACTGGCTGCGTTCGCTTGTTGAGCAGTATTACCAAGGGGAGGTGCCCGATGGACAAGTGCAATAGCGAGGGTTATCCCGATCCGACCGCCTATGAAGCATTGACGGCGGTTACCAAATCGGGAGCCCCGAAGAAAACTTATCGTCCGCTTGTTTACCTCGCTTCACCTTTCGCAGGAGACACGGAAAGAAACATAGAACGGGCAAGAGGCTATTGCCGCTTTGCTGTTTCCAAGGGGTGCATCCCGATTGCGCCCCACCTCCACTACCCGCAGTTCATGGATGATGATGACAGAGAGCAGCGCGAATTAGGGATGTTCTTTGCCCTGGTCCTGCTTGACAAATGCGATGAGCTTTGGGTTTTCGGCAAACCTTCAGAGGGTATGTCCCGCGAGATCGCTAAGGCAAAAAAGCGCGGTATACCTATTAAGTACTACAACCACAAATGTGAGGTGCTGGAATATGGAACTTAAAATCGCATATGGCGACAGCCGTCTTTCAAAACGGTGGATCAATAAAAAGACCACATTTGATGGATTGTGCGAGCGGTTCAAAGTCACTCGCCGCACAACTGAAACTGTCGCAGAATACAAGAGATTCATCAAAGACCGTCGCGATGCCGCAAAAGATGTAGGCGGCTATGTTCTCGGGCATCTCAAGGGTGGCAGACGTAAAAAGGATACGGTAGAAAGCCGCTCGGGGATAACCCTTGATGCCGATCACGCCGGCAGTAATTTTATTGACACAGTGGAGATGTTGTTTCCTCACAAGTGCGTGATCTATTCTACCCACAGCCATACACCCGAAGAACCCCGGCTTCGCATGGTTATCCCACTTTCCCGCGAGGTTTCGCCGGACGAATACGCTGCCGTTTCCCGACTGGTCGCGGAAGTCATCGGCATGGACTTTTTTGATGACAGCACCTATGAACCGGAGCGTTTGATGTACTGGCCGTCCACACCTTCCGACGGTGAATACATTTATAAAGATATCGATGGCACTATACTCGATCCAGACGCATACCTCTCCAAACTCTCCGATTGGCACGACTGCTCACTCTGGCCTACATCAAGCCGCCAGTCCGAAGTAATACAGCGCAGCATCAGGCAGCAGCAAGATCCGCTCGAAAAAGATGGCGTAGTCGGCGCTTTCTGTCGTGCTTATTCGATTGAAGATGTGATTGCAACATTTCTATTCGATGTATACGAAGCGTCGGCAATGAGCGGTCGTTATGACTATATCCCTGCCGACAGTTCGGCGGGCGTGGTGCTGTATGAAAGCAAATGGTCGTATTCCCATCACGCCACCGACCCCGCCTGTGGCAGGCTGTTAAACGCCTTTGACCTCGTCCGCATCCACAAGTTCACCGACCTTGATGAAAAGGCAGGCTTTAAAGCGATGAGCGCACTGGCAGTACAGGATGAAAATGTAAAACTACTGCTCGCCGAGGAGCGCATTGCCAAGGCTGAAAGCGACTTTGATGAAGATGCTGATTGGAAATCCCAGCTTCAGCGTGAGAAAAGCGGCATCCTCTCCAACACCCTCGGCAACCTGCTCCTTATCCTGAATAACGACGAAACCTTAACGGGTATCCGACATAATCGCCTCGCCAACCAGATATACGGTGACGAACTGCCCTGGGAACGTCCGCATAAGCCTTGGAGGGATGTCGATACAGCCCAGCTTGTGGCTTTCGTCGATAAACGCTATGGTACGTTTTCGGCTCGAAATTATGAACTTGCGCTGGCTAAGGTTGCCGACGACCGTGCTTATCATCCGATTCGGGAATACCTCGAAGGCTTGCCAGAATGGGACAGAGTTCCTCGAATCGACACACTGCTTATTGATTACCTCGGTGCAGAAGATTCACCTTATACCAGAGCCGTCACCCGTAAGACCCTCGTAGCGGCGGTGGCTCGGATTATTAGCCCCGGCACAAAGCACGACTCCATCCTTGTCCTCAACGGTAAGCAGGGTATCGGAAAATCCACACTCTTCTCCAAACTGGGGCAGCAATGGTATTCCGACAGCCTTTCTATATCTGATATGAAAGATAAAACTGCCCCGGAGAAGCTTCAGGGCTACTGGATTCTCGAACTCGGGGAACTTGCGGGCATTAAGAAAATGGATGTCGAGACAGTAAAATCGTTTATCACCCGCACAGATGATAAGTATCGTCCTTCGTACGGCCGGGCGGTTGAGAGCCACCCGCGCCAATGTATTATCGTGGGTACGACCAACTCAGACGGCGGATTTCTGCGGGACATCACGGGCAACCGACGCTTCTGGCCTGTTTGGGTATCCGGCGAGAGTAAATACCGCGCTTGGGAGCTTGCGGACATAGACCAGATTTGGGCAGAAGCCCTCGTAAAATACCAAGGCGGCGAAGAATTGTTCTTAAAAGGTGATGTTGCTATGGCGGCGTTCGACGAACAGCGCAATGCTATGGAAAACGACGAGCGCGAGGGCATGGTTTTAGATTACCTTGAAACCCTGCTACCTGAAAGCTGGGATGCAATGGACCTTTATCGCAGGATCGAATACATCCGTTCTCCTGACGACCCCACAAGAGCGAGCGGAAGCGTCCGCAGGAATCAAGTCTGCGTGATGGAGATATGGTGTGAGTGCTTCGGAAAGTCCCGCGAGTCCATAAAGAAAGCTGATTCCTACGAAATCCAAGGTATCTTGAACCGTATCGGCGGCTGGTCTCTATTCGATGGAAATAAGACCGGCAAAAAATCCTTGCCCATCTATGGCATTCAGAGAGTGTTCGTTAGAACGGAATGAAGCATTTTTATTGCCTGTCTGCTCGTTTTGGGGCTTCGGCAACCAAACTCGGCAAAGTCGCAAGCCCCTACTAAATCAGTGTTCTGTGGTTGCTCTTTCCCTTATTGCCCATTTTATTCTACTAATTTATATAGGTAAGGATAAGAGTAATAGGCACACGGGAAACGCACGCGTAGTAATTATAGGAAAAATCGGGCAATCGGCAAATGAGAAATTGGAGGTTATCGTGAGAGAGAAAACCATAGAACAGAAACTCGTCCAAGCAGTCAAAGCAATGGGTGGTATCGCACTTAAATTTACAAGTCCCGGTTTTGATGGAATGCCCGACCGCCTTATTCTCCTGCCACGTGGCAAAATCGCCTTTGTTGAAGTGAAGCGGCATGGGGAGAAACCTCGACCTTTGCAGGAAGCGCGGCATGGGCTGCTTCGGCGATTAGGTTTTGCGGTCTACGTTTTGAACAGTGGAGCGCAAATCGGAGAAATTTTAGAGCAGATAGGAGGTGATGCCGAATGAAGTTCATACCGCATGATTACCAGCTATATGCGACCGAATATATCAAGAAAAACCATGTCGCTGCTGTGTTTCTCGATATGGGCTTGGGTTAGGCAAGACGGTGTTAACACTTACCGCCATCGCCGACCTGCTGTTTGACAGCTTTGAAGCCCACAGGATCTTAGTAATTGCCCCGCTTCGAGTCGCCCGTGACACCTGGCCGGATGAGCTTCATAAATGGGAGCATCTCTCCGATCTGCGGTTATCCGTGGCTGTCGGCACGGAGACGGAACGCAAAGCGGCACTCCAGGCTAAAGCAGATATTTACATCATCAACCGCGAAAACGTAGGGTGGCTGATCGAGGCCAGCGGCATCCCTTTCGATTTCGACACCTTAGTGGTTGATGAACTATCCAGCTTCAAGAACCACCAGACAAAGCGGTTCAGGTCATTGATGAAGGTTCGCCCCAAAGTAGTACGCATCATCGGTCTGACAGGAACACCGAGCAGTAACGGCTTGATGGATTTATGGGCTGAGTACCGGCTTCTCGACATGGGCCAGCGGCTCGGACGGTTCATCGGGCAGTATTGCAGCACATACTTTACGCCCGACAAACGAAACGGTCAGGTCATATTCAGCTACAAGCCTCTGCCGTTTGCTGAAAAAGAAATATATGCCAAAATCGCCGACATTACCATATCCATGAAATCTACAGACCACTTGATCATGCCGGAACTGGTAACCGCCCAATACCCCATTAAGCTATCAGACAAAGAGCGTGAGCGATACGACGAACTGCGACAGGATTTGGTGTTAAAACTGGCTGGTGGCGATGTCACTGCCGCCAATGCCGCCGCCCTATCAGGAAAGCTCTGCCAGATGGCGAATGGTGCGGTCTATGGCGACGACGGTGCAGTCCACTACATCCATGACCGTAAACTGGATGCCCTTGAGGATTTAATCGAAGCCGCCAACGACAAGCCCGTTCTCGTGGCCTACTGGTTCAAGCACGATTTGGAGCGAATATCAGCAAGGCTGAAAGAACGGCATATATCATTTACAAAATTGGATACATCGGACAGTATCGCAAGCTGGAACGAGGGCAAATGGCCTGTCGCCTTAATCCACCCCGCTTCTGCCGGACACGGATTGAATCTACAGTCGGGCGGCTCCACGATTATTTGGTTCGGGATGACGTGGAGTTTAGAGCTCTACCAGCAGGCCAATGCCCGTCTTTGGCGGCAGGGTCAGAAAGCTGAAACGGTGGTTCTCTACCACATTATCGCCAAGGACACCATTGACGAACGGGTAATGAAAGCCCTGTCCGCCAAGGACAAAACACAAACCGCCTTAATTGATGCGGTAAAAGCAAATCTATGACAATCTATGGAGTCAAAAGCTGCCAATCCGAGGGGATTAAATTATCGGAGGTAGCCTATGAGCAAACCAAAACTATCGGCAAAGGATTATTTGTCCCAAGCCTATCGCATAGACCGGCGTATCAATAGCAAGATTGAGCAGGTACAGTCATTGCGAGAACTCGCCGGAAAAGCAAGTGCCACTCTGTCCGATGTGCCGCCAAGCAAGGGAAACCGCAATGTCCACCGCATGGAAGATGTTATCGCCAAGATGGTAGACCTGGAGTCTGAAATCAACGCTGACCTGACTCGCTTGATAAATCTGAAGCATGAAATCGTCACGGTGATTAAGTGCGTGGAAAGCCCCGAACTCCAGACGCTTCTGGAATTAAGGTATTTGTGTTTCAAGACATGGGAACAGATAGCGGTCGAGCTGCATTTCGACCTTCGCTGGGTTTACCGGCTTCATGGCCGGGCTTTGGACGAGATCGATGCCATACGCCACTGTTGACCACTATAATTCCGCTTAGAAGCCTGTTACTATTAGAATAGCAAAATTGAATGCACACACGAGCCTCGCGGGAGCAATCCCACGGGGCTTTTCTTATGCGCAGAACAGGAGGTGCAACGTGCCATATAAAGCAAAGAAACCCTGCGCCTACCCCGGCTGCGCCAAGCTGGCTACGGGTAGGTACTGTGAGGAACATCAGAAACAGGAAGCCAAACGATATAACAGATACGACCGCGACCCCGACAGCAATAAACGCTACGGTAGAACGTGGAAACAAATCCGTGCAGCGTTCCTGTCGGCCAACCCGCTATGTGTGATGTGTAAACGTGACGGACGGCTCACTCCCGCAACGCTTGCCCACCATAAGATCAAGCTGACCGACGGCGGCACAAACGACTGGGAGAATATGATGGCGCTTTGTCAGGAATGCCACTCAAGACTTCACGCTGGGCAAGGCGACTACTTTTAAGTTCAGACCGAGGGGCGGTCTCAATCCCTGTGACTTCTAAGGTGGACAGCGCGCTTGGCCTTTCGTGTGAGTTTTTCAATAATCAAAAATCAAAAAATCAAAGAATCAAAATCAAACTTAGAATCAAACCGAGGAGGTGACACTCATGCCCAGCGGAGGCTATCGTCCGGGGGCAGGCCGCCCTCGGAAAAATCCAATCGATAAAAAACTTGAAGGTAAAACTTCTGGTGCGAATACTGCAAGTCAGCCAAAACCTAAAAAGGTCAATTCCAAAAATGTGATGGCGGACTACTTCTCTATAGCCATGAAGGAATGTGAAAAAGAAGTGCCATCGGCAGATGTGTTGCGAAGTGAAATCGAGGAATACATCGAGGCTCGCGGCTGTGACGGCTATGTCGCACCGCAGACGATTACGGACTATGTGCTAAACAGACAGGGCTTCCTTGCCTGCGAAGCCATGAACCGTAAAATCGGCCGAATGACCAAGGACTTGAAGCTGTCGCCCTACGTCACGGCAGGCGCTCAGTATTATAGGGCGATGCAAGGCGATTTTAACTTGATTATGCAAATCATCAATCGACACAGTAGCACTCAAGGTGAAGAAAAAAACGCCTTTTTGGAGCTACTCACGAATAGGGGGTTTTAGGATATGCAATCAACAGAGCGATTTGAAAAAGTAAATATAGACCGGCTCGTCCCATATGCAAGGAACGCCCGCACCCATAGCAAGGAGCAGATTTTACAGCTTCGTTCCTCCCTGCGTGAGTTCGGTTTTGTCAATCCGGTCATCGTGGATAAAGACCTGAATATTATCGCAGGACACGGACGCATTATGGCAGCACGGGAAGAAGGTTTGACCGAAATTCCCTGCGTGTTTGTGGAACATCTGACCGAAGCGCAGAAGCGGGCGTATATTCTTGCTGACAACAGACTGGCACTCAATGCCGGATGGGACGAGGAACTTTTAGCTCTGGAATTTGCCGACCTCAAGGAACTCGGCTTCGACCTCGAAATTACGGGCTTTGACGCCGACGAGATTGAAAAACTCTTCGCCGACCCCGGCGGGGACGTAGCTGACGACGATTTCGACTTAACAGCCGCTCTTGAACAGGCGGCTTTTGTTTTACCCGGAGATGTTTGGACGCTGGGACGGCACCGACTCATTTGCGGCGATGCCACGGTATCGGAAACTGTCAAGAAGCTGATGGATGGTCGCAAAGCCAATCTTGTCCTGACCGATCCCCCTTACAACGTCAGCTTTGAATCTGTGAGCGGACTAAAAATCAAGAACGACAGCATGAAGGCAGAACAATTCTACATCTTTTTGCTGTCGGCATTTAAGAATCTTTACGAGAACCTCGCCGACGGCGGGGCTTTTTACTGCTTCCATTCAGATTCGGAGAAGGTAAATTTCTTCCGCGCTTGCGTGGACGCAGGGTTCCATTATTCCACGACTTGCATCTGGGTGAAAAATGCCCTCGTGCTTGGTCGGGGTGATTACCAGCAAATGCACGAGCCGGTGCTGTATGCCTTTAAGAATACCTCCAAACACAAGTGGTATTCCGACCGTAAGCAGACTACCATTTGGAACTTCGATAAACCAAAGAAAAACGCCGATCACCCGACAAGCAAACCCCTCGACCTGCTGGCATATCCTATTGCCAACAGCAGTCAGGCAAACGCCATCGTGCTGGACACTTTCGGCGGCTCCGGGTCGACGCTCATCGCCTGCGAGCAGCTTGACCGCACCTGCTACATGCTCGAATTGGACGAGAAATATGCTTCGGTCATTTTACGCAGGTATGCCGAGTACAAGCAAAACGGTGGCGAGGATATCACCTGTGAGCGTGACGGCAAGGTATTACAATATGCCGACCTCGTGAAAGAGGTGGCTTTAATATAGTCAAAAGCGCTATGTGGCTCTTCCAAGTATGATTTTATTCTCAGCGGCATTGTGTCATACACACAATAACAAGGGGCTGTATTTCCTTGATATTCGGTGCATTTATTATCACATAAAAGCTTGCTAATAAAGGCGTTCAGAGTGATATATGTAGTGCACGGAGGACAAAACCCCTGCAAAATCAAGGAAAATGGAGGAAACGAGCATGAGACTTTCTTACAACGTAACAGGCCCTGAACGTAAAACACTGGTCGCAGCCATCAGTCATGAACTTAACGCCCCGACCAATTACCTCGGAGCGCCGACATTCGCCTACGAGGTTGGCGGCTACCACATCGACAAGACCGGCACAGTCACGGGCGAGGACAACCGGGAGCTGGTCGCTAACCTTTGCGGTTTGCACAGCTTCAAGGCAGTCACCGAAGAATACGATGAGCTGGCGACTGGACCCGAAAGCTGCACATACCAAACGGAACTCAGCGACCGCCTGACCATCGAAATACCCCTTGACGGCTTTACACCTGAAAAACTCGACAATCTCTCCAAACTGGTGAATGCCAAAGCCCCGCTTCTCAAGGCGTCGCTCGGAACGGATGACCTGCCGATTAAGCAGACCACCGACACACTGCAGTTCCCCTGGTTTAAAGGAACGATTGATGCGGAACACACAGAAGCCTACGCCACGCTGATCAGCCTGCTTTGCAAAACTGCAATTGAAAAGAAGCGTATCACGGCAAGAGAAAAAGACATCGACGGCAACCCGAAATACGCCATGCGGTGTTTCCTGCTCTCCCTTGGCTTCATCGGCGACGAGTACAAAGCAGCTCGAAAGATATTACTTTCAAGACTTGAGGGCAATTCAAGCTGGAAAGGCGGCAAGAAAATGGAGGTGGCAGACAGTGAATAGTTTCATTTCAAAAGCAGCCCTCGAAGCACGGAGGGCAAGGTACAAGAAAGGCGCTCGTGTTGAACTGATTTCCATGACTGACCCCTACACCAAGCTGAAACCCGGCGACACGGGTACGGTAGACTTCGTAGACGACACAGGCACGGTTTTCATTATCTGGGACAGCGGCTCACATCTCGGAGCAGTTTTTGGCGAGGATGAAATCAGACTGCTTTCCAAAGCCGAGGTTGTCAAAGCACAATGTCGTAAGGTGGCGGCCACGGGGCGCACGAATATGTTTGATACCAAAGCAGTGTTCAAAATTGCGATGGAGATGGGATTCAACGAATTAGCGAACTTCATTTCCACGGACACCAAGCGATATGCAAATCTGATATTGACAGGGGAACTTGAAAATGTGGAGTGAAGGAATTATCTACTGCCCATCGACAGGCAGCAAGTACAAATATTGGGTCAAGCATTATGAGGAAAGCTCTCCGTTCGGTATCGACGGCGGCAAAATCAGTAAGCTGACACTACGCAAGTTCGGCGAAAGTCGCGACGTTGTTAACTACGACAGGGGTTGGGATATCAAGCCCACCGATGAGGTCAAGGCGGTCTACACCATCATCCTCAGCAAGTACAACTAAACACGAAACAATCGAAAGACAGACACCCCGACAAGGGGCTGTCTCTCGTACAGATAGATTTTGATGACTTCTTCGGAGGTCTTTTATTTTGCGCGAAAGGAGGACGACGGTGCCTGATTTCAAATACAAACCAACACCACTCATGTTGCCGACCAGCCGATATGATGTACGACGAGCGGATTTTGCGGTTAATTTTATATCCATGCTCAAGCACACCACCGGCGAATGGTATGGAAAACCTTTTCAGTTGATGCCGTGGCAGGAGCAAATTATCCGTGATATTTTTGGTATCGTCGGAGAGGACGGTTATCGGCAGTTTCGCACGGCGTATGTTGAGGTCGGTAAGAAAAACGGTAAGTCAGAACTGGCGGCGGCAATCGCCCTCTACCTCCTGTTCGCCGACGGCGAAGCGGGTGCCGAGGTCTACTCCTGTGCCGCCGACATCAATCAGGCGAGTATTGTTTTCAATACTGCCAAAGCGATGGTCGAGCAATGCGGCGATCTGGCAAAACTGTCAAAACTCGTGCCGTCAACCAAGCGAATTATATTCCCGCACACCAACAGTTTTTATAGAGTGCTGTCCTCGGAAACAAAGTCCAAACAAGGCTTCAATGTTTCCGGTCTTATATTTGATGAGCTTTTTGCCCAGCAGACCCGCGAACTGTTTGATACCATGACCAAGTACACGGGTGACGCCAGGCGGCAGCCCCTCTACTTTCTCATCACCACAGCGGGCAGGGATAAAACGAGCATCTGTTATGAAATCCACCAAAAAGCCAAAGCGGTTATGGACGGCTCGAAAATTGATCCATCCTTTTATCCTGCCGTATTCGGCATTGAAGAAGATGACGATTGGAACGACGAAGCCGTCTGGCGACGGGTCAATCCATCCATCGACGTAACGATTCCCTTTGAAACGGTGCAGGCTGCGTATGAACAGGCGAAACAAAACCCTGCCGAGGAGATGCACTTTCGGCAGTTTCGCCTGAACGAATGGTGCAATGCTGATATCAGGTGGATGCCTATGGACAAATGGGACGTCTGCGGCGAAGACATAGACTTCGAAGAATATGAGGGTCGGGATTGCTACTGCGGTCTCGACCTTTCCAGTACCGGCGACCTTACGGCTCTGGTTCTGGTATTCCCACCGGTTGGAGGCGATACCAAATATACAGTGATGCCGTTTTACTGGCTGCCGGAAGATGTGATTGACCTGCGGACAAGGCGCGACCACGTTCCTTATGCCGTATGGAAAAAGACAGGAGTGTTCAACACCACCGAGGGCAATGTGGTGGACTATGACTACATAGTGGCTTTCATCGCCAAGCTGTCGGAGCGTTTTAGAGTTCGTGAAATCGCCTACGACCGCTACGGTGCGGAGAAGATACGCCGCGACCTTGAAGAGCTGGGTGCGGAGCATGGGTTTACAGTGTTTCCGTTCGGTCAGGGTTTCATTTCCATGTCCCCACCTTCAAAGGACTTCTATCAGTTTGTGATGGAAGGCAAAATACGCCACGGCAAACATCCTGTCCTCGATTGGAATATGGGAAATGTCATCGTCGACCAAGACGCTGCAGGCAACATCAAACCCAATAAAAAGAAATCAACAGAGAAAATAGATGGTGTGGTCGCGCTGATCATGGGACTTGCGAGGGCAACCCTCGGCGGCGGTATCAACGACAGTGTCTATGATGAAAGGGGGTTGTTATTTATATGAGCATATTCTCAGGGTTGTTCCGCTCACGGGATAAGCCTAAAAACCGTGTAGGCGGCGGCTGGAGTTTTCTCTTCGGTGGCACAACCAGCGGTAAGGTGGTCAATGAGCGGACGGCGATGCAGACCTCGGCGGTCTACGCTTGCGTCCGTATCCTTGCCGAATCGGTGGCGGGACTTCCGCTCCATGTATATGAGCGAACCGCCAACGGGAGCAAATCCACAAAACCGTCGCACCCCCTCTACCGGCTGCTTCATGATGAGCCTAACCGCGAGATGACTTCATTTGTGTTCAGAGAAACGCTGATGAGTCATCTTTTACTTTGGGGCAACGCCTACGCACAGATTATCAGAGACGGCAGAGGGTTTCCCTTTGCAATCTATCCACTACTACCCGACCGAATGGCTGTAGATAGAAACGAAAGTGGCGAACTGGTCTACACCTACCAAAGTGACAAGGGGCATATCAAATTACGGCGTGAGAACGTCCTGCATATCCCCGGCTTGGGCTTTGACGGCCTTATAGGTTACTCGCCGATAGCGATGGCAAAGAACGCCGTGGGGCTTGCCCTTGCAACGGAGGACTACGGCGCTGCTTTTTTCGCCAACGGTGCGAATCCTGGCGGCGTACTGGAACACCCCGGTGTCATCAAGCCGGAACAGGCCGACAGGCTCAGAGAAAGCTGGCAGTCGCAATTCGGAGGCGCAAATGCACACAAAGTAGCGGTTTTGGAGGAAGGTCTTAAATTCCACCAGATGTCCATACCGCCGGAACAGGCGCAGTTTTTGGAAACACGTAAGTTTCAGACAAATGAAATCGCCCGTATTTTCAGAGTGCCTCCTCATATGGTCGGCGACCTTGAAAAGAGCAGCTTCTCCAACATCGAACAGCAGTCTTTAGAGTTCGTCAAGTATACCCTCGACCCGTGGGTGGTCAGGTGGGAGCAGTCTTTACAGCAGGCTCTCATTCTGCCATCGGAAAAAGCGACGATCTTTATCAAGTTTAATCTCGACGGACTACTTCGCGGCGACTACCAAAGCCGTATGCAAGGCTATTCAACAGGCATTCAAAACGGATTTATGTCGGTCAACGATGTACGTGGCTTGGAGGATATGAATCTGCTGACTGCCGAGGAAGGCGGCGATCTGCACTTCGTCAACGGCAACATGGTCAAGCTGGCCGATGTTGGAGCAGCATACAAACCAAATGAAACGGAGGATACAAGCTAATGGCAAAAAACAAGAAGTTTTGGAACTGGGCGCGTGATGCTGACGAAAGTGGCGAGCGCGTCCTTTACTTTGACGGAGAGATCTCGGATGAGACTTGGTGGGGTGATGAAATCACTCCGGCAATGTTCAAATCGGAACTCTTCTCAGACAAGGGTGACATCACCATCTGGCTAAATTCGCCCGGCGGAGACTGCATCGCTGCAAGTCAAATCTACGCCATGTTGATGGATTATCCGCACAACGTCACGGTCAAGATTGACGGCATCGCCGCTTCGGCGGCAAGTGTCATCGCTATGGCTGGCACGAAAGTCCTCATGGCTCCCACCGCACTGATGATGGTGCACAATCCACTGACCATCGCCATTGGTGACACGGACGAAATGCAAAAAGCCATCTCCATGCTGGACGAGGTCAAGGAATCCATCATCAACGCCTACCAGGTCAAGACCAATCAGTCGAGAGCAAAAATCTCCCACTGGATGGACGCAGAAACGTGGATGAACGCAAACAAGGCGATTGAATTGGGTTTTGCCGACGGTGTGCTGGAAGACAGCAAAAGACATCAAGCCACTCCGACCTATGCGTTCAGTCGCAGGGCAGTCACCAATTCCTTGCTTGATAAGGTAAAGACCAAAGAACAACCGCAACCCGAACCTGAGCCGCAAGGCGTACTCGCTGAGTCGCTTCAACAGCGGCTCAATTTGATTATCCACTAAATTTATGGAGGTAATGACAATGAATAAAATCCTTGAACTGCGCGAGAAGCGCAACAAAATCTGGAACACCGCAAAGGAGTTCCTTGACCAGAAGCGCAGCGCGGACGGGTTTGTTCCCGCTGAAGCTGCCGCAGAGTACGACAAGATGGAAGCCGACATGGTCGCTCTCGGCAAGGAAATTGAGCGTCTGGAACGCCAGGCGGCCTATGACCTTGAGATGAGTAAGCCTACATCCGCTCCTATTTTGGGTGCGCCGAACAAGTCCACTGAGGACAAGACTGGCCGTGCGTCCGCCGAATACAGAAAAGCCTTCTGGAATGCCATGCGCACTCGTGGCAACGAGGGTCTTGATATGAGCGTAAAGAACGCCCTGCAAATCGGCACCGACTCCGAGGGCGGCTACCTCGTGCCCGACGAATTTGAGCGCACGCTTGTGGAAGCCCTCGACGAGGAGAATGTCTTCCGCAGGTTGGCAAACGTCATCACCACCTCTTCCGGTGATCGTAAAATTCCTGTCGTAGCATCCAAAGGCACCGCATCGTGGATCGACGAAGAAGGTACCATCCCCGACAGCGACGAGGCTTTCGGCCAGGTGTCCATCGGCGCTTACAAGCTGGGCACGCTCATCAAGGTATCCGAGGAACTCCTAAACGACAGCGTGTTCAATCTCGAAGCTTACATTTCCAGAGAGTTTGCAAGGCGCATCGGTAATAAAGAGGAGGACGCCTTCTTTACCGGCGACGGCTCCGGCAAGCCCACTGGCATCCTTGCTGCGACTGGCGGTGCACAGCTTGGCGTAACCACGGCAGGAGCTACCGCCGTCACGATGGATGAGGTGCTTGATTTGTTCTACTCGCTTAAGGCGCCTTACCGCAACAAGGCTGTATTTGTTATGAACGATGCTACTGTAAAGGCCATCCGCAAGTTAAAGGATGGGCAGGGCCAGTATCTGTGGCAGCCCTCCCTGCAAGCGGGTACGCCTGACACCATTTTGAACCGTCCTGTTTACACCTCCGCATATGTACCCACCATCGCTGCAGCCGCCAAGACCATTGTGTTTGGAGACTTCAGTTATTACTGGGTAGCCGACCGTCAGGGGCGTGTGTTTAAGCGACTGAATGAACTCTTCGCTGTCACCGGGCAGGTGGGCTTCGTTGCCACCCAACGTGTGGATGGCAAATTGATTCTGCCGGAGGCTATCAAGGTTCTCCAGCAGAAAGCTTAACGGAGGTGCAATATGAGCTATAACACAAAGAACTATACCGAACAGGGCGGCGAAAAAACCGTCATCGGCGGCACGCTGGAAATCAAAGAGGGAGCCTCGGTAACGGGGCTCTCCGCCGACCCTCTCCTTGTGGCAACTGGGGATACTCTTGGCGGTGTAAAAGCCGCCGCTGCTGGTGAGGATGACACTGTCGAAGTGAAAATCGGCGAAGACAGTAAGCTGTATGTTCAAGCACTTGCTGCGGCAACAGATGAAACTTTAGGCGGTGTCATAGCTGACGAAGCAACCGAGGACGACACCGTCGAAGTTAAAATCGGCGATGACCATAAGCTGTATGTCCCGACATATCCTACCGATGCTACGGAGTCAATCTCCGGACTTGTGAAAGCTGCTGCGAATCAAGCTGACAGCATAGCTGAGGACACAGCCACACTTGTTACGGATTTCAATGCTCTGCTCGCAAAACTGAAAGCTGCGGGATTGATGGCAGACCAAGAATAATGGAGGTGAGCGGCGATGACGCCAACGGAATTGTTGCCAAAAGTCAAAGAAAACCTAATACTGACACACGCTGATGACGACGATCTGCTCCTGCGCCTCATCGCCGCCGCTGTCAATTATGCCGAGAGCTACCAGCATATTGCGGAGGGCTATTACACCGAAAATTCTATGCCCGCCGCAACTGAACAGGCCGTAATCATGCTTGTATCGAGTTGGTACGAATCCCGCGATGGCTCAACGGCCGGTTTCTTTGCCGACAGCGTTCAGGCTTCTCAACAAGTCTGGAATACGGTCAACATGCTTTTGCGTCTTGACAGATTGTGGGGTGTGTAAGCATGGGATACGGAAAAATGAGTACGCCAATCAACATCATCTCAACCGATCCCATCAAAGATGCAGAGGGTTTCGTCACTAAAGGCGACAACATCATCGCTTCGGTTAAGGCATATAAGGAAGTTCGCAACACCACCGCAAAATGGGAACGGATTATTGGGAATGCAGCGTTTTCAAGCGTAACAGCGATGTTTCGCTTCCGCAAAATTCCGGGCTTAACGGTCACGACTTCACACTTTATCTCCGAAGCTGATGGCCGCTATAACATTATTAACGCGGAAGATGTGCGTGGACGCGGGATGTATATCGAAGTGTTGGCGGAGAAATTGGAAGGGACGGTGAGGTAATGGCAAAAATCGAAATGAAAATGCCGGAGGAATTCCTCTTAAAACTCTCTCGACTTGGCAATAAAACGGATGAAATTATCCCCAATGTGCTGGAAGCAGGCGGTGAAGTCGTTCTTTCAAAGGCAAAAAGCAACCTCTCCTCTGTAGTCGGGCATGGCACGAAAACAAAGAGTCGTTCCACAGGTGAGTTGGAAGACTCTCTCGGTTTGTCGCCTGCGAAGCAGAAACGGGACGGCTCAGGCTGGGATATCAAAATCGGTTTTGCCGAGCCAAGAAGTGACGGCGACAGTAACGCCAAAATCGCTAATATTCTCGAATACGGTAAGCACGGTCAGCCGCCGAAACCCTTCATGACACCAGCCCGCAGACAATCGAGGAATGCGGCTATTGAAGCGATGAAGGAAAAATTCGACCAGGAGGTGGAGCGCATATGAGCATTTTGCAGGAACTGAACGCGCTGCTCTCTCCTCTACTACCGGTGGAAACGGGCATATTCAGCGGTGTTGCACCCAACGAGTATCTTGTTCTCACACCGATGACGGATGAGTTTGCCTTGTTCGGGGATAATACACCGCTTATTGATGTGTCCGAGGTGAGGATATCCCTGTTTTCAGAAGGCAATTACATCAACCGGAAAAATCAGATTACCGCCGCCCTGCTTGGTGCGGCGTTTACGATAACAGATCGCCGCTACATCGGCTATGAGAACGATAGCGGCTATTATCATTACGCCATCGATGTGGCGAAAGAATACGAAACGGAGGAAATTTGACATGGCTACAATTGGTCTTGATAAGCTCTACTACGCAACAATCACCGAAGCGCCTATTACGGGTCACGAGACCTACGACACTCCGGTAATGCTGGCTAAGGCAATCTCAGCTGAATTATCTATCGAACTTGCGGAAGCGACACTCTGGGCGGACGATGGTGCCGCTGAAATCATCAAGGAATTCAAAAACGGTAAGCTTACCCTTGGTGTGGATGACATCGGAAAAACCGTCGCCGCAAAGCTGACAGGAGCGACCATGGATGAAAACGGCGTTCTTATTTCGGCTTCAGAGGACGGTGGCGACCCTGTTGCTATTGGATTTCGGGCAAAAAAAGCGAATGGTAAGTACCGCTACTTCTGGCTTTACCGCGTGAAGTTCGGCGTTCCGTCCACCAATCTCGCCACCAAGGGCGATAGCATCACCTTTTCCACACCGAGTATTGAAGGTACTGTTTCCCGCCGCAATAAACCGGACGGCAACGATCGTCATCCTTGGAAAGCGGAAGTTAACGAAGATGATGCGGATGTGCTACCAGGTGTGATCAGCGGTTGGTATACAGAAGTGTACGAACCTGACTTTGACACGGGTTTGGAGGGTTAATGCATGGATAACGAACGAAGTGCCGTCATAAAAATCGGCGATGAAGATTATCAGTTGATTCTGTCCACCCGTGCTACAAAGGAAATCGCCAAACGCTACGGCGGGCTGGATAACTTGGGTGATAAGTTAATGAAGTCAGAAAACTTCGAGATGGCGCTGGACGAGATTATCTGGCTGATTACGCTCCTTGCTAACCAGCCCATCCTCATCCACAACCTGCGCAACAAGGAGAAACCGAAAGATCTGCTGACCGAGGAGGAAGTGGAATTGCTCACCTCGCCACTTGAACTGGCGGCGTATAAGTCGGCAATTACCGAGGCGATGTTCAAAGGGACGGCTCGTAACATCGAAAGCGAGGATGGTGAACCAAAAAACGCCGAGGTCGGGTAAGCGACGATGAGTTGTTTACCCGACTTTTATATTACGGTACGGTTCATCTGAATCGCTCCGAAGAGGAAACGTGGCTCACCCCGATAGGGCAATTGCTGGACTTGTGGGAATGCCATCGCCAGTTCCTCGGAATGACCAAACCAAAGCACGAACAGTTTATTGAAGATGTCATCCCTGATGGCATCTAATTTTTTTGAGGGAGGAGGTGTTTTAAGTGGCTGATAACTTCGGGTTGAAAATAGGCGTCGAGGGCGAAAAGGAATTTAAGAGCGCACTTCGTGACATAAACCAGTCCTTCAAAGTGCTGGGCTCAGAAATGAAGCTGGTAACGAGCGAGTTCGACAAACAGGATAAATCCATAGCAGCTACTGCCGCTCGCAACGAAGTCCTCAATAAAGCGATCGATGCCCAGAAGGACAAAATCTCCACCCTTGAAGCCGCTCTTCGAAACGCCTCCGACAGCTTTGGTGAAAATGATCGGCGCACTCAAAACTGGCAGATCGCTCTCAATAACGCCAACGCGGAACTGAACAACATGGAGCGTGAATTGGAAGAGTCAGCGGAAGAAGCCGACGACCTTGGTGAGGAACTGGAGGACGCTGGTGACAGCGCCGAAAAATCCGGCGGAAAATTCGAGAGGCTGGGCGGCATCCTCAAAGGCATCGGCGTGGCAATGGGCGCGGTGGCTGTTGCTGCCGGAGCCGCTGCCGTCAAACTTGGCAAAGAAGTCATATCCGCCTATGCGGACTACGAACAACTGGTCGGCGGCGTGGATACGCTGTTCGGGGAGGCGTCACAGTCTGTACAGGGGTATGCCGAAAATGCCTTCAAGACCGCCGGTATGTCCGCCAACGAATATATGGAAACCGTCACGGGCTTTTCAGCAAGTCTTATCCAGTCCCTCGGCGGCGATACCGCAAAAGCAGCGCAGGTTGCGGACATGGCGATTACGGATATGGCCGATAACGCCAATAAAATGGGTACGGACATCGCATCCATCCAAAATGCCTATCAGGGTTTCGCCAAGCAGAACTACACGATGCTCGACAACCTGAAACTGGGCTATGGCGGCACAAAGTCTGAAATGGAGAGGCTCTTGGCTGATGCCGAAAAAATCTCCGGTATTAAATACGACCTTTCTTCATTTTCCGATTTGACCGAAGCAATCCATGTCATTCAGACCGAAATGGGGATCACAGGAACGACCGCCTTGGAAGCCACGGAAACAATAACTGGCTCTATGGCAGGGATGCAGTCGGCTATCGGCAACTTGATGGCGGGTTTGGGTAATGCCAATGCTGATGTAGGACTTTTGATTGGTAATGTGGTCGAAGCGTTCCAGAACGTCGTGAAAAACATTGTTCCAGTTATTGAGAATATCGTACGAGCACTGCCGCCTGCCCTTGACGGGATACTACAGGCAATCGGTGATTTGCTTCCGACTCTGCTCGCTACGGTAGTCGACCTTTTCACACAGGTGCTGACAACGATTTTAACGCTTTTACCCGAACTTATCCCCGCTGCCGTGGATGCTGTTATGACCATTGTGGGTGCGCTGATTGATAATCTTCCATTACTTATTGATGCAGCGGTTCAATTAGTGACCACTCTCGTTACAGGCATCGCCGATGCACTTCCACAGTTGATACCGGCGGCGGTGAACGCTGTGATCACAATCGTTCAAGGCTTGATGGAAAGCCTGCCTATGATACTTGATGCCGCCCTTCAACTGATTCTTGGACTGGCACAGGGAATCCTGGATGCACTGCCCCAATTGATCGCTGCTCTGCCCGCTATCATCCTCGGCATTGTAGATTTTATCATCGGGGCCATCCCGAAAATTATTGATGCAGGGATTCAGCTACTGGTGTCCTTAGTAGACGCCTTGCCTGAAATCATCACGGCAATTGTGGCGGCTATACCGCAAATTATCGAGGGTTTAATTACAGCGATCCTCGGCTCTATTCCCCAGCTTATTGACGCCGGGATTCAGCTGTTAATTTCGTTGGTTCAAAACCTGCCGCAGATTATAACTGCCATCGTGGCGGCGATACCACAGATCATCTCATCGCTTATTACGGCGATTATCGGGAGCATCCCGCAGCTTGTGGGAGCGGGCATTCAGCTGTTCGTGGCGTTGATAAAGAACCTGCCAACCATCATCGTGGAAATCGTAAAAGCGATACCTCAGATTATTACGGCCATCGTGAAAGGCTTTACCGGTAACATCGGTAAAATCGTGCAAGTCGGTAGCGACCTTATCAAGGGGCTGTGGCAGGGTATTTCGAACGTCACCGATTGGATTTGGGGTAAAATCTCCGGCTTCTTCGGAGGGATCGTCGACGGCATTAAAAACTTCTTCGGTATCCGTTCTCCCTCCACCTTATTTGCCGGACTTGGCGAAAACATGGGTCAGGGCATCGGTGTGGGCTTTGAACGGGCGATGGATGAAGTCGCAGACGATATGCAGAACGCTATCCCCACCGCTTTTGATACGCCTGGCATAAATATGGGTGATGTGACAGGAAGTCATGGCGGCTTTGCGGTATCAGGTATGCCCTCGCTCATCAACATACAGCAGATGATTGTCCGCAGCGAGGATGACATCCGCAGAATATCACAGGAACTGTACAACCTGATGCAAACCGGCTCGCGGGCGCAGGGGCGGTTTAGCCCGGCATAAGGAGGTGTTGGCGTGGGCTTTATTTTCAACGGAATCTCATCACAAAGCATGAACGTCAAGGCTCGGCTGACCTCTTGGCAGGCTTCGCCACCCTTGCGCAACTCCTTTGTTTCCATACCCGGCAAGCCCGGCGTGGCAGACTTTGGCAGTGATAGCGCAGAGCGGGTCATAACCGTTCGCTGTAATATCGCTCCAAAGCACAACCTCGCTTCATTGGTTGGAGTTCTGGATGGTCTGGCAGAATGGCTTGACCCGGATAAGGGGCTGAAACAGCTTGTGCTTGACGATGTAGCCGACCGCTATTTCACAGCGCGACTGCAGACGGAAGTGAACTGTGAACGGCTTATTCGCTCAGCGGGTGCATTTGACTTGAACTTCGTCTGCCCCGACCCACATGCTTACGCTTTGACGGACGAGGGTTTTACGCTAACCCAAACAGGCGCGAATGCGATCACGAGGAGTAAAGGCAATACAGACTCACTGCCTGTCTTCCTTTTGAAAGGCATCATTCCGTCAGGGTCATCAACCTATGTGTCGTTGAAAACAAATGACGAAGAACTTCGCGTTATCGGTGCGCTGGCTGCCGGGGAAACCCTTGTCATCGACAGCGGTTTGGTTACTGCCAAGGTGGTAGACGGCACGGGCGAAACGCTCCGAAATGGTCTGCCGCTGCTTCAAGAGTTGAATTTTCCAATTCTCCGCAAAGGAGCGAACAGCGTAACCATTACGGCAATCGGTGCGACCTTTACAGAGCTGCAAATACAGGCGAAGAGCCGTTGGAGGTGAGGACATGGCGGTAAAATCCATATTGACTTCTCAAACAGACTTTACAGGCGAGATCCCTGTAACCGAAAAAACATCCGCACTCTGGCGTTTCAACGAATCCACGCCGGACAGCGATACCCGCCTTACGGACTCCTCCGGCAACGGACGACATTTTACTGTCTCCGGCTGGAGCGGCACAACAGCCTCTTTACTAAACGGCAGGTTTGGGCGGTATTTTCGCATAAACATCAACAATCCAACCACAGAAAAGACGCACCTTGTCGCCGCCAACGACGGTACATTCTTTTCTGATCTCGGTGATAACATTGCCGTCGGCGGTTGGGTAAATCCGACCACCTATTCTGTCGGGCAGAACTTCATTCCGCTTTTCAATACAAGGCAAGGACCCGGTCAGCCAATTTTATATATTTCCCTCTATCAAGGACGGCCGCGAATGATGCTCTATAATTCAGCGGGCACGCTTATCCTTGACCAAACCGAAACACCTGGATTCAACATGGTCAATGGTGGTTGGTATTTCCTCTCTGCCATCATAAATGCGACGGAAAAAACATCTCAGATAGTTCTGTGTAACCGTGCCGACGGTGTAGTGTGGACAGCCCCTTTGCGGACATTTACTGGTACATTGAATCCATCCTGTATAGCAGATATCGTCATGGGAATGCACGCAAATCAGTATTACTACGCAGGTGGCTTGGACGAGTGGTTCTTTGAAACAGACAGCGACTTAACTATTGATGACTTGATTCACTATTTCCGTCAGGCGATGCTTGCCAATGGCGGAGATACTTCGGGTAACGTGGATGCGCTAACTGAGCCGGGAGCTGTCACCCTACGGAAAGGAATTGATAATCTCTACCCCGAAATCGGCCAACTGACGACGATTGCTGCCGAATGCAGCCTTGCCGGGAGCGGTCGGGTATCGGCAACAAGCGAATACACGGCGGGCGTCACGTCCATTTCACTGATAGAAACATCAACTTCAGATGATTTGCAGGACTGGTCGGCATGGCAGACAGTTGGCACAAACGGCGAACTGTCCTCACCGAATCGCTCATATATCCGTTACAGGGTAACGCTCACCACCAGCGATACGACGGTCACGCCGAAGCTGCTCGATATCACACTTCATGATATCCCAAAATCTCCATATGAGAAACTGGGTTTTGCCCGCCCCGTGGTTTTGGACGGGAACGGAGCGTGGGAAACGGTTCTGGAGAATGCTTACGACATCATTGTTACGGGCGAGATCAACGGAGCGGACACCTTGGAATTCAAGCTGCCCTACAGTGACCCGAAGCGGGCGACGCTTGACAACGAGAAGCAGGTGCAGATCGCTGAGGATGTTTACCGCATACGGACAATGACGGATGAAAAAGGTTCGGATGGCAACAGCATACTCACAACGGTCTATGCTGAAGCGGCATTCTATGACCTGACTTTTTCTGCAGAAAAACAACCGATTGAATTCAACGCCGACCTGCCCGCTGCCCCGATGGCGTTTGCGCTTGCGGGCACAGGCTGGGAAGTCGGCACGGTAAATGTGATCACCCTTCGAACATGGGAATGCCAAGAAAAGAACGCACTCTCCATCCTGCGGATGGTGCAGAACATCCATGGTGGCGATTTGGTATTCCACAGCCGGGACAGGCGAGTGGACTTACTGACATTCAGCGGGACAGACAGCGGTGCGCTCTTTGCCTACCGCAAAAACTTGACGGGGATTAAGCGTGTAGTCGATACTCGATCCCTTGTTACGCGACTCTACGCCATCGGTAAAGACGGCATGACCTTTAGTGCCATTAACGGCGGCAAGGAATATCTGGAGGACTTAACCTATTCAAGCGAGGTGCGGGTAGCGACACTCGACTGCTCCAGTTTTACGAACCCCTATCAGATGCTTGAATTTACCAATATGCGGCTTGCTGAGTACGCAAAGCCCCGCGTTTCCTATGTCCTCTCGGCGATGGATTTGTCCGTATTGACAGGCTATGAACACGAGCGCTGGAATTTGGGTGATATTGTAACCGTTGACGACAGGGATTTGAATCTGACCATTAAAACACGAATTATACGCCGCCAGTATAACCTTCAAGAGCCGTGGAAAACCGTATTGGAACTCTCCACAAAACTCAGAGAACTTGGCGATTCCTCATCAGCAACGATTGCCGACCAGTTCGACCAAAGCAATCTCATCGGGCAGGAAATCAAGGATATGGTACCGTTCAACCATCTGCGAAACAGCAGAGCCGATGATGGCTTCGCCTATTGGCAAAATAGCGGCTTTGTAGTGGATACTGAAAACGGTGTATCCGGTACAGCTTCCTTTAAGGCAGTTGGTGTGGCGGATATGACCAAAAGCATGGCGCAAACAGTCTATCCAGCATCAAGACGTAACTACACTATTTCGGCTCAAATCGGCTCAGATAATCTGAACAAGGGTGCAAATGGACAGGTCGGTATCGAGGTAGTATTTGAATACGAGGACGGGACGACCGAAACACGATTTATTGATTTGTATTGAGAGGGCGGTGATTTCACATGGTATCTTTTCAACAAGTGGCGCGAGACGCTTCACCCAAAGGCTACGGCAGGCTGCGCTCCATCACCATCCGTCTTGTTATACAGAACTGTACTGGAGAGGTGTTCTTCACTGATCTAATGTTGCAAGCAGGTATCGTCGCCACAGGCTGGGTCGGCCATGTCTGTGAAATTAGGTGGACACTGGATGGGTGATTCAGTCTTTGCGAAGTACATGCTTGTAGTAGCATCGGAAAAGGCAGAGCCATTGCACATAAAGCATTTCCCCAGAGGCGTAACCATGTATGCCAGCTTCTCGAAATGCTCTGGACAACTGCTTTTTTGTAAACATGCGTCGTAATTCGGCACCATTGCTTCGTAGGCCGGCTGAGACAAAGCGCTCGTAAGCAAGCCATTGGACTGGCGATACATCTGGTTGTGCCTTTTTATTCAGATGGAGCAATACTACGTCTACGCCGGGCTTCGGATGAAAATCCTCCCGGCGAAAATGGTAGACGATTTCAAGATCGAATACTGGCTTTATCATGAGTGACCGCAGGCTTTCACGCGAGGTTCCCATGAAACGCTTGGCCGCACCCTTTTCCATCGTTAACCATGCTTCTGTTGGTGGGTTTTTGCTTTCCGTCAGCTTGCGCAATATGCTGGTGGTATGGAAAAAAGGAATGTTTGCAAAAACCTTATAGTCCACAGAAGCAGGAAGCCGCCATTGCAGGAAGTCCTGATGATAAAGGTCGAGGTTTTCGGCATCACTGAATTTTTCAAGAAGCCTTCCATAAAGCTTTTTGTCAACTTCAATAGCGCTTACTTTCTGGCAGTTTTCAAGGAGTAAACCAGTAATATGGCCTTTACCGGGGCCTATTTCAATCACATGATCACCTGCGGTGATACTGGTTTTATGAAGCAATTTTTTTATTGTTTTGTAGCTGGTCAGGTAATTTTGGGATACACAAATGGGCGGATTTTGCCCTTGGTTTCTATTTTTGGACATAAAAAATATACCTCTTTCGATTCTATTCGGGTCGAAAAAAAGTGCACAAAACTAAAGGAAGAGTGTGTTCGTCAAGTAGAAAGTGCATAAAAAGGGCCCCGAGAAGTACATAGTCTGGTCAGCACCAGCATGGTTGGTTGCCGAGCCCTTTTGGGGGCCCAACGCTGTACTTTTGGCGAGCCTTTTACGAGGCCCGGTTCTGCGTTTTTGGGGACCTTTTTGGAGACCCAATTCTGCATTTTTGGAGCGCCTTTTGGGGACCTTTTCAGAGGCCCACCATGTGCTCTGCTTCCAAGCTGAGCATATCACGCCATGCGGTAATGAAATTCAACGGCCTGCCATCCTCTCCAGACATGAGCCACGGATTGTCGGCAGGGTCATTTCCGTCAGCAATCCATTTGCGGAGGCGGCACTTTTCTTCGGCGGTCAAAGCAGTATTCATCGGGTAGCTCCTTTCTTGGATTTCTGGCGGAGCATGGACTGCGTAAGCCGGTAGCTCTCACCAGAGAAAATGCAAATATGAGAATGGTGGATGAGCCGGTCAATCAGTGCTGCGGTCAAGCGGTTGTCCCCAAAGACCGTGTTCCACTGAGAGAACTCCAGATTGGATGTAATAATCAGACTTTTGCGCTCGTAGCAATCCGAGACCACTTGAAACAGCAGCTCGGCAGCGTCCTTGTGCAACGGTACGAAGCCAATCTCGTCAAGCACAATCAGCTCCACCTTTTTCAGCGTCCCCAAGAAATTGTTCAGCGTACCACGGCTGTTCTTTTCCAGCAGGATGTTAGCGAGGGCTGCGGCGGTAAAGAACCGTACCCGCCGTCCCTCTTGGCAGGCTTTCAAGGCGAGGGCAGTTGCCAAATGTGTCTTGCCGGTGCCAACAGCACCCATAAAAACGAGGTTTTCTTTTGGCGCAAGGAACTGTAAATCTTCCATGTACTCCCGCGTCAGACCAACAGGAAGCTCAAGATCAGATTTCCACTCAAAGTCATCCAGCGTTTTCAGCACTTGGAATCCGGCTGTCTTCACCATGCGGTTAATGCGGTTGGCTTCTCGCTCTCGCATCTCCACCATCAGAAGGTCGGTCACATACTGTTCGGGGTTCATGTACTCCACGGAGCGCCATTCTTTTGCCAAACCACCGAGTTTCAGAGTCCGCATCATCTGCTCAATCTGTTCATCCATGAGCCTCACCTCCCGCCGTCAAACCATCGTAGGCCGAGAGGTTGGGGTTGTAGTTCAGCGCAGGGGCATTGGAAATCATCTTCATCGGTTCAGGCCGGTATTCTTTTTTGGCAATCATGTAATAGCATTGCCGCATACTGTCGGCATCGGTGCGGCCATTCATTCCAGCAAGCTCCAAAACATCGTCGCAGAGGGCAGCGTTGCCATCACGAACAATCTCACTCAGAAGCTGCAACGCATTCTTTCGGTCTTTGCCGCGGCTCTGCTCCAAGTGCTGCTGCCACGGCTGCGGCATCTGGTGGAAAAACCGAGTATGCTCAATGGCTCCCGGCTTCTTGCACAGGGTAGCCACATACTGAGTCCAATCATAGATTTCTTCGTTGGAGCCATAGCAACGCCGGTACTTCCCAATGGGCTGGTGGTCATGGAAGAACTCCACATGGTCATAGAAAATCTTTGCCTGCACGGTTTCTCCGTACAGAGAAGGAGCGAGGCCGTACTTGTTGGTGTCAATCACAGCGAAGCCGTATTTGTTCACCGCCATGCTCTCGTAGCGGAACACCGGAAACGGGTACTCCGGTAGTGCCAGAAGGCTGTCCTGCTCCTCAAGCCACAACTCCTGTATGGAGACCTTGTACTTGTAGTGGGTGCGCTCGGCGTCCTTCTCGCACCAATCCCAAAGGCTTTCGTTGAAGTCCTCAAAAGAGGTAATGGTCGGCACCGGCACAAAAGCATTTCTCCGGCTGTATCCAACCTTGTTCTCAACATTGCCTTTCTCGTTTCCAGAGCGAGGATTGCAGAAATCCGCCTGAAAGCGGTAATGCAGCTTGAAGCGCATAAAACCGTCTGCCAGAACACGCTCTGTACCTTCTAAGACCTGGGCCACAGCGGTCGTCATATTGTCAAACCGCAGCCGGGGAGGAACGCCACCAATATGCTCAAAGATGCGCTGCATCCCCGTCAGCAGGCACTCCTGGTTCTGCGAGGGGAACGCCTGCGTGTAGCCCTTGTTGGAATTGGGAAATGAGATTGTGAGGGCATAGGCGTTGTGTTCCTCCTGATTGGCGTCGTAATAGATAAACTCGCCAAAGTCCACCTGTCCGCAGCCGTCAGGGTGTGCAAGCGGTAAATATCCTTCGGTGGCCGCTTTCATCACAAACTTTTTCTTGCGGACATATTTCTTCACGCTGGAGTAGCTGCCGGGAAAACCACATTCGTCCCGCAGCCTGTCGTAGATCCGCTTCACGGTATGGCGCTGCTTCCGTGGAATCTTGCGGTCAGCCTCCAGCCACGCATCAATCGTAGGAATGTAAGACTCCAAAACCGGATAGCTTGTTGGCTCGATATTCGGCAGGTCGTCGTTGCTCCAGTCCTCCTGATACGCATACTTCCGGACTGTGCGGTAATTAAAGCCTGTGGCATTTGCAATTTCAAGCACACTTTTATCTTCCACTTCGTAGAGATGCTTGATATACTCTTTCTGAGCCATTTTCAACACCTTCCTGTTACCTCCTTAGTCTTTCACAAACTAAGGGTAACTTTTATTTGAGGTGCTGACAATGGCTCCTATTTTTGCCATCATCCGCTATGCACTTTTGGAGACCTTTTTCTGCATTCCTATTTTACCGAAAACAAAAGGAAGAGTTTTTTACGCTTCCGTTTGTTTAGTGCACCTTATTGACGAGTCCGAAAGATTCCACTCATAGGTGTATTCAAGCCTCCAAATATAGATTGGTTTTCATTATAAAATAAATAGGCTATGTTGTCAAATTCAGCATTTGTACACACTCGCATTTGAGCTATGCACCGTTTTCGGAGGAGGTGGCAAAGATAATCAACAACTTCATCCGCTTTGCGGAAGTACTAAAACTCAAAGAGGAAAAGCGAATTGTAAGCGTAACCCTCCGTCCCCTCATCGCCGATTGCACGGGCGAGATTTACTTCACCGACCTTCAGCTTCAGGAGGGCGACAAACTGACAGGCTATACACCGCACACTTCGACCATGCTTCAAGGTAGCGGGAATGCTCCTCGCTACCAAAATGCCGTGGTGCGTGGCGGCGCGACCCTCGTTCTCTTCAACACCGGGGAAACCTCGGCGGGTCTTGACTTATATATCTATCCTAAACAGCCAATGGCGGCGGGAAGCATTGAAATTTCACAAGGTATGGGTTCGCATAAGTGCAAATTTACATCGGCGGTAAATGCGGGTGATGAATTTGCCTTAAAAGCTGTGGTAAGGGAATGTCTGCGAAATGGCAATCCCACGCTAAAGGATGGATTTTACCAATATACCGCCGCTTACGACAGCAAGCACCACGTGAAGCTGGAAAACGGAAAATCAGCGAGGGTCTACCTCGAATATGTAGAAATGATGGAAGGAGATCCGCGCTTATGAGTAAGGATTATCTTAAGGGCAAGAAGTGCATGATATGGTCGTTCATGGGAAACACCCGAATGCACCAGGCCTTGAACAATTACGGTGACCGCTATGAAGCCGTCGGCATTTTCACCTTTGAGGTGGACATATCAGGAACGATAACCGAAACAGGTACACCGATATCCAGCATGATGCCATACATCAATAAATGGCCCAAAGTGCGTTGGTTTCTTACCGTGATGAATCACGGCACAGCTTCTATATTCACTGCTCTACGAAATAACGAAAGTGGCGCAAAGACGAAGTTTCTCTCCGAATTGGTGCGTATCATGCAGAAATATCCGTGGTGTGCCGGTGTGGATATCGACTTGGAACGCGGCGGTGGATATGAGAACAAGGAAGCGGCAAATATTCTCTTCAGCGACATTTACCAAACCGTTAAAGCGTACAATCCTGCCAAGCTGGTCAATATCTGTTTGCCCGGTATGACGGGCGTCCAAGGCTCAGTCGGCGGCGAGAATTGGTGTGTCTATGCCGATCTCGATGCTTACTGTGACACGGCAGCAATTATGTCATACGGTATGGCCTGGGCAGGCAGCGCACCGGGTCCTGTCTCTCCACGGGACTGGCTTGTCGGTGTTTATGATTATGCCGCCAGAGTAATGAATCCGCAAAAGATCTATATGGGTTTGCCGGGTTACGGTTGGGAGTGGCAGATATATGCAAACCCTGACGACCTCGGCCAGACATATCGTGGTGTGTCACTTACCTACTATGCCGCTAAAATATGGGCAGAGGGCGGCTATAACTTTACAGGTAATGCTCCTCCGCAGCCGATGATACCGTGGCTTGCCTACTGGGACGATTACGACCAAGTGCCGTATATACTCCCTCAAGTCTACGATTATGCTGAGGGTGGCGATGCAACCAGCCGAGAAGCTCCAATAATCGGGGAAACATACAACCGCCGTCGATACTTAACTTGCTACGGCAAAACACAAAAGGCAGAGTTTGGCACAATCTATATTGACCGTGACGGCGAGCCGGATAGTTACACAGAGGGCGTGGTGATCGGCAACGGAATGATTACGCTCTCATCTGAAATGGGTACAGCAACCTACGATTTTACCGTTCCGCAATCGGGAATTTATGATGTCGCAGTCCGTATCTGCTATCCGTATTGGGACAAGAACGGTATCAACATCTCCCTTGACGGTTCCTCGGTCGGCTTTTACGAAAACCGTCTATGGTGGCCGTATTGGAGAAGCACCTTCTGGGCGATTCTTGCTAAAGGACGCAGCTTGTCGGCAGGAGAACATACCATCACCGTTGATGGCGGTGTGGTGGGCGCGCAGTTATATGGCTTTCGTCTTTGCTCATCGTTTTCTGAACAGCCCTCGGCAGGTTCGGCTACCTTTGAACTCTCTCCTCGTAGCTTCAAGGACGTGAACGGGAATATGGCTGTGCCGGACAAAGGCTTCAAACTGACCACCGAGATTCTGCGGCGAAAACCCGATTCGGCTCTGGTGTGGTATGAGGACTTCCAAGACCCAATCACGCTGCAAAGCACTTACTGGACTACACTTTCAGGCAGTTGGGCAGTCTGGCGAAGCGATGAATATGCATCCGGCAGGGTTTATTCACAGTTGGAAGGTAGTGGCCAACTTGCCTGGAGATATGACGGTTTCTCCGACGTTCACCTTCGAGCACGGCTTGCTTTCCCTCATAACGGAAGCGGGCGCGCCGGGGTATTTATCGGCGACATCTTCTGTTGTATCAACATCGACACTGAGCGAGTGGAACTCTATCAAGACTCTATTTTGCTCGGCAGTTATGGTGCAGCTTACGCTAAAACACCTGCCACCGACATCCGCACAAACCCCAATATGTATCTCATTGAAATGAGGAAACGCGGCAACCGTGTGAGGGTCTATTCCGGTAACAGTAACACCCTCCGCTTCACTGCCACAGTATCACTGACAAGCGGTTATTGCGGCATTCAGTCGGACAATGAAATCAAGTGTGAACTGCTTCGTTTGGGCGATGCATGGACTTACGAGCCGTATGAAGCCTTTGATGTGACGATGCCAAACGGTACTACCGAAAACTACGGAAGGATCGCCCGGAGTAGCGTGACATGGGACAGTGAATTCGAGGTATTCACGCTTACCTCAGATGTGGAGGAATCCGCTACCCGAAGCGAGGATATCTCTATGGACTATGACTTCGTACATTCAGCAATGCTATACATTCCATGCAACGCTGACTACACGGCAAAATTTACGCCACACGACATCAACGTCTGGTGTTCGAGGGTATTCCTCGGTGATGGGGATGGTTTTGGAATTGTCTACTACCAAGACGTGGACTCGATTGTCTACTGGGCAAATGAAGCGGCATACCGATGGCGGTTGCGTGGTTTTGCCCTATGGTCACTCGGTCAGGAAGACTTGCGGCTTTGGGAGGCACTCCCGAAACAGAGTTAAGGAGTAATCATTCATATTGGCATTCGCGCCTGCATATTCAGTAGGCGTTTTTTATGCGAAAAAACAGGAGGTAAAACGAAAATGAAAGAGATTTGGAACTGGATTCAGGTTGCATTTGCAGCCATCGGAGGTACGCTTGGCTGGTTTTTGGGCGGATTGGACGGCTTCCTTTATGCGCTCATCGCCTTCGTGGTCGTCGACTACATCACGGGCGTGCTTCGGGCAATTGTGGAGAAGAAACTGTCCAGCAGAATCGGAGCGCAGGGTATCGCCAAGAAGGTAGCGCTATTCCTTGTGGTCGGCATTGGTCATCTCATCGACACCTATCTGCTCGGCGGCACGGGAGCACCACTTCGGACGGCGATTATCTTCTTCTACATTGCTAACGAGGGAATTTCTCTCGTTGAGAATGCCACGGCTATTGGGTTACCCGTGCCTGCAAAGTTAAAAGATGTGCTGGCACAGCTTCATGGAAAGGATGAACAGAAATGAATCTACGAAAATTGATATTCACAAACAACGCCTGCTACAAGGCTGGCAGGACTATTACTGTCAAAGGCATTATGGTTCACTCCACCGGCGCGAACAATCCGAATCTGCGTCGTTATGTGGGTCCGGACGATGGATTGCTTGGCAAGAATCAATATAACAACCACTGGAATCAAGACAAACCGGACGGTCGACAGGTCTGCGTACATGGCTTCATCGGAAAACTGGCTGATGGGAGTATCGCTACCTATCAGACACTGCCGTGGAATCATCGCGGTTGGCATGGGGCTTCCGGCTCAAAAGGATCGGTAAATGACAGCCACACAAGTTTTGAAATCTGCGAGGATGGCCTAACCGACAAAGCCTATTTCAACGCAGTCTACAAGGAAGCCACCGAACTGTGTGCCTATCTCTGCAAGGAGTATAATCTCGACCCGATGGCAGATGGCGTTATTATCGGTCATTACGAGGGGCATAAACGCGGCATCGCCAGTAACCATGCCGATCCAGTACACTGGTTTCCGAAGCACGGCAAGTCAATGGATACATTTCGCGCCGAAGTTCAAAGGTTGCTCAAGGCAACAGAACCTTCAAAGCCTCCCACCCTAACTGAACCGAAAAAGCTATACCGTGTACAAGTCGGTGCTTACGCCGTCAAATCGAATGCTGATGCCATGCTCAAAAGGGTAAAGGCGGCGGGATTTACGGATGCTTTCATCAAAACCGAATAACCAGCATATGCTGGTACGCAAGTGCCCCTCTTCTGTCTGTAGACGGTAGAGGGGTGCTTTTTATTTCCCCTCCGAATGGAGGAAAGCTGAGTGAACAACTTACAAAACCAAGGTATCAGCACAAGCGATATTAATGCTGTATCGGAAAAAAGGCCTGTACCGCAGGAACTAATGCAGCGTGAAGTCGATTATGTCAGGGCACAACAGATACTAACCGCAATGATGAATTGTGGACTTATTTCCTTGTCAGAGTTCAACAAGATAACCGAGCTAAACCGCAAAACTTTCTCACCCTTATTAGCTGAGATTATGCTCTAAAACCGTTGATATAACTTGGTTTTGACGGTAACATGTGACACTGACCAAGGAGGTGAGAAATTGAAAAAGGTAACAAAAATAGCTCAAAATACAGTCGATTTAGCTGAACAGTCCAAGCTCAGAGTTGCAGCTTATTGCCGTGTGTCTACCGACAGTGATGAGCAACTCGTCAGTCTGGATACGCAAATAAAACACTACAAAACCTACATCAATGCAAACCCTGAATGGGCGTTTGCAGGTCTTTATTATGACGAAGGCATCACCGGCACGAAAAAAGAAAAACGACCTGAGTTGCTTCGAATGATTACCGACTGTGAAGACAGAAAAATAGACCTCATTGTAACGAAGTCTATCAGCAGATTTGCTCGAAACACTACCGACTGCCTTGAACTGGTTCGAAAACTGCTTGACCTCGGCATTTTTATTTATTTCGAGAAGGAGAACATCAACACGGGGTCAATGGAAAGTGAACTCATGCTGTCAATCCTAAGTGGACTGGCCGAAAGTGAATCGGTCACCATTGCTGAAAACAACAAGTGGTCAATTCAGCGTCGCTTTCAAAATGGCACGTACAAGATATCCTATCCACCCTATGGCTACGATAACATAGATGGTGAGATGGTCATTAACGAGCAACAAGCAGAAATTGTTCGCTATATTTTCGCTTCAATTCTATCCGGTAAAAGCACTCATAAAATCGCCGACGAGTTGAACAACCGAAAAGTACCCACCAAAAAAGGTGGCCGCTGGACAGCAACAACAATCCGCGGAATGGTGGGGAACGAAAAATATACAGGAGATGCAATTTTTCAAAAAACCTATACCGATGTCCATTTCAATCGCCATAACAACAGGGGTGAGAAGGATCGGTATCTGATCAAAAACCATCATGAGGCAATTATCAGTCATGAAGATTATGAAGCTGCTCAGGATATTATCGAACAGCGTGGCAAGGAAAAAGGCTTAGAAAGGCAACATAAAAAATATCAGAACCGATACCCCTTTTCAGGAAAAATCATCTGTGGTCAGTGCGGCGGGACGTTTAAGCGCAGAATCCATTCAAGCGGAAAACATCGAATTGCTTGGTGCTGCTCCATTCATATCGTAGATATCAAAAAATGCTCTATGAAATATGTGCCGGAGTCCGATTTTGAATACGCATTTGTCACCATGATGAACAAGCTCATATTTGGGCACGAATTTGTACTCAAGCCGTTGCTCATTAGTCTGCGTGGGATGAATTCAGATGAGACTCTGGAAAGCATTCATGCGCTTGACAAGAAACTCGAAGAAAATGTGGAACAGCGAAATGTACTGGTTGGGCTGATGACCAAAAAATATCTTGAGCCTGCCGTTTACAATAAAAGCAACAATGAGCTGCTGCAAGAGGCAGAACGTCTACGCCGTCAAAAAGAATCCATAACCCGATTCTTAAATAACGATTTCCAAAACTTAAGTGAGGTCAGTGCCCTATTGCAATATGCTACCAAGGCATCAATGCTGAAGGGCTTTGACGGGAACATTTTCAAACGCTTTGTAGAGCGGGTTGTTGTGTATTCCAGGTCGGAGATTGGATTCGAGTTTAAATGCGGCATTACACTCAAAGAAAGGCTGGTGAGATAAGTGAGTCACACACCATTTGGCTACCGCATTGAAAACGGAAAAGCCGTAATTGATATAGAAGCTGCCAAGCAGATAAAAACCTTATTTGATTCCTATTTGTCCGGTGATTCACTGGCAACTGCTGCAAAGAAGGCGGGTATCACAGCCTTCCACGCGGGCATCGGCAGAATGCTTCGTAATGCGCGTTATCTTGGCGACGACTATTACCCCGCCATAATCGACCCGAACACGTTTACATCCGCCGAAGCGGAGCGTATCAGGCGGGCTGAGAAACTCGGTCGTATTTATGAACCAAAAGAAGAAACAACGGTCGTCTATCCTACTGCTTTTCATGTAATAGAAGGAAGAGAAGAATTCGACGACCCCTTTGCACAGGCGGAACACGCCTACAGTTTAATCGAAACGGAGGTGAACAAGAATGGCAGTAAGTAAAAGCGTCACCGTGATTCCTGCAAGGAAGCATACCCGAAAAGGTGCAGACGAAGAAAAACCCAAACTCCGGGTTGCGGCATACTGCCGAGTTTCCACGGACAGTGACGAGCAGGCTACCAGTTATGACACGCAGATTGAACACTATACCACCTACATACAAGGTCACCCCGACTGGGTACTGGCGGGGATTTTTGCGGACGACGGTATCTCCGGCACCAATACTAAGAAACGCGAAGAATTTAACCGCATGATTGACGAGTGTATGGCCGGTAATATCGATATGATCATTACAAAGTCCATCAGCCGATTTGCCCGAAACACACTGGACTGTTTGAAATATATCCGTCAGCTTAAGGAGAAAAACATTCCCGTTTACTTCGAGAAGGAAAATATAAACACCATGGATTCCAAGGGCGAAGTTCTGCTCACAATTATGGCATCCCTTGCCCAACAGGAAAGCCAGTCATTGAGCCAAAACGTAAAGCTGGGTCTGCAGTATCGTTATCAGCAAGGTGAAATTCAAGTCAACTGCGCTCGATTCCTCGGTTACAGCAAGGATGAGAATAAGCGTCTTGTGGTTGTGCCCGAGGAAGCTGAAATCATCAAGCGCATTTACCGAGAATATCTTGAGGGTGCCAGTATGCTAAAAATCGCTCGCGGTTTGGAAGCGGATGGTATCCTTAACGGTGCGGGCAGGGAACGCTGGCATACAAGCAACATAAATCAGATCCTGCGAAATGAAAAGTACATCGGCGACGCTCTTTTACAGAAAACTTACACGGTTGACTTCCTAACAAAAAAGCGGGTCAAGAACAACGGTATCGTTCCGCAGTATTACGTAGAAGGGTCGCATGAAGCCATTATCCCGCGTGAAGTATTCATGCAGGTGCAGGAGGAACTTGTCCGACGCCGCATTGTCCATACTAGCCCGAACGGAAAAACCAGAACCTTCAGCAGCAACCACTGTTTTGCACAGATAGTCATCTGCGGCAACTGCGGTGAAGTGTTCCGCAGGGTTCATTGGAACAACCGTAGCAAGAAATCCATCGTCTGGCGCTGTGTCAGCAGACTGGAGAACACTGGTCTGTTCTGCGATGCCCGCACGGTACTGGAAAGCACTATCGAACAAGTGCTTGTCACCGCTATTAATCAGACGCTTTGCGACAAGGACTCCTTTCTCGCTTCTCTACGGGATAACATCGCTACCGTCATAAATCGAGAAAACGACAAGGGCTTGGCAGATATCGATAAGCGGTTGGAAGAACTACAAACGGAACTGCTGAAGCTGGCTACCTCCAATGCCGATTATGATAAAGTCGGTGATGAGATTCACCGACTGCGTGACCAAAAGCAAAAGCTGCAAGTTGAAAATGCCAACCATGATGAACTTAAAAAACGCATTACTGATATGAGTACATTCCTAAAGAAGCAACCCACCGCTCTCACCGAATATGATGAGCAACTTGTCCGAAGGCTGATTGAAAAGGTCACTATTCACGAGGACAAGTTCACAGTGGAATTTAAGTCTGGACTGACGGTTGATATAAATGAATAGAGTAAAAACGAGCAAGGCACTCTACTAAATTACAATGTAGGGTGCCTTCAGTATACTGAAAATCCAGACAATTTTACATCTTTGAAGACAAAGCTGAACTCCGTAGTATGCTTATTAACCAAAAAATGCAGCTATTCATCCTGCTCTTTTTCGTCTAACTGTTTTTGAATCTTCGCCTGTTTTTTCTTATTCAGGTAACTTAGGGAATACATTACAACAAAACACGAAACGGTCGCGCTAATAAAAGTTACTGCCAACACGGCGATAAAATAACTGATACCATCTTCCTTATATTGTTCAGCGTACTGTATATAGTTCGAAACACCATTAGTCGCTGTTACAACAATTCCGACTACTATACTGTTCACAAAGGGAAGGGCTTTCGCTCGTTTTCCTTCGCCATATATGTTCAGTCCCAAGGTCATGTAACGTATTATCATATAAAGGGACATTCCGAAAAAGCATATAAACTCAACGGCATACTGCTTAAACGGAGCATTCAGAAGAAACTGCTGTACAAGAATTGAACAGAGAAGCACAATCATTAAAATGCCGTATGCTTCACTATTTATTTTACGGCGCTGCGCTACAACTCTTTCGTCTTGCGAATTTTGCTTTTTCATTTCGATTCCTCCCAAAATAAATCATTTAATGTTTTGCCAAGTATCTTACAAATCGCTATACAAAGGTTTAGCGTAGGGTTATATTCACCAGATTCTATCAGCCCGATTGTTTGTCGGGTAACCCCTACCGCTTTTGCCAAGTCTTCCTGCTTCATATCAACTTCCATTCGGGCGATTTTCATTCTCTTGTTTTTCATGGAATACCCCCTTCTATAGTCTCAGTATACATCATATATTACATAATGCAATATATATTTTGCATTATGCTTGTTGAATCTTTGTTGAATTCAAGTCCGGCGTGACGGTGGATGTAAATGAATAGAGTAAAAACGAGCAAGGCACTCTACGAATTTCAGTGTAGGGTGCCTTGCTTCATTTTGCTTTAACCTCAAAGATTGATCCCTCTCTGCGGTATCCAAGTTTTTCGTAATACATATCGACATCACTCATAACATAGACGGGCTGTTCTGGAAAGTCTTGGCATACCCGTTCCATTAGGCTTTTTCCAATTTGCCTTCCCCGACGTGTTTTTCTTACGAGCAAATCATATACGTAAACACCAAAACCATTATCTTCCCGACAGCGTGCGTAACCACACACGAGATTTTCATGATAAGCAATATACGTGATGCTTGATTCAAGTGCTTTTACATATTTACTGCGACCAGCCGCTCCGTGATACTCAATCCAGTCGTCCCCTTCATCGATGAGTAAATCAAAAAGCAAAGTTTCATCCGCTTTGCTGTATTTCTTAATTTTCATATATTCACCACCTATTTTATGCTTTTCCTGAAATCGGCAAGCAAGAAAACCGCCTCAAACATTTCATCCGAACGCAAGTCGAAAACAATAGGAAAGTATATCTATGCCACATCATTTTATAGTACTCGTTTCAAAAAACTCAATTGTTCGTTAATAGCCTTACTAAAAAACTCTCCCCTATATATATCGAAATGGCCAACAGGATATTTGATTACAGTCGCTTTCTCTCCCAGGATTTCCGCTACTTTCTTGTAAGAATCAGGTGAAACTGTGGTGTCTTTCTCACATACCAGAATCAGTACCGGGCATTTGACATTCTCAGCCACCTTGGCAACATCTGGTCCTTGCAGCATGAGCATACTCCTGCCACAAATCCCATTTATAAAATGCTCTGAATTAGACATCAAACTTCGGTAACCTTCCAATGCTCCAGGAGCATTAAGCATAGCAAAGGATCCGGGTTTGCCAACTGCAGGGATGAAGTGAGTAGATAATCCAAACCTGGAACGCCCTTTATCTCTCTGAGCATGCATGAAGAGTTTAAGAAAATAACCAATGCCCTCTCTTTGATAAATTAACTTATCATCCTTGCCATGATCCAGACTGGGACACTGGGATATGACCCCTGCAATTTTCTCATCTTCTGCTGCGATAATTATTCCGTATCTTCCTGCCGCTGAAGTACTCCATAAAACAATTTTGTTTTCATCAATATTTTCTTGGTTTCTGGCATAATCGATTACAGCTCTCAGATCTTCCATTTGTTTGATTCCGTTAATAAGCTGCCTGGGTTCTCCGCCGCTTTCTCCAAAATAACGATAATCATAAGTAATAGCAGCCACACCAATATCTACAAATTTAAGGGCATAATCTTCTAAAACAGCATCTTTTGTTCCGCAAAATCCGTTACTAAGAATTACGCATGAGACCGGTTTCACTATATCTTCCGGCAGATATAGCCACCCGCTGATAAATGTATCATCTATTGGAATATTGATGTTTTGGCGGCATATTGGAGTCCTTTTATCTTTATGTCCCTTGTTGATAACCTCAGCTTCAATTGATAAAAATGGACTAAAAATCACTACAGCCAAGTAGCATAATACCAGCCCAATAATAATTACAAAAATCTGAATTGCCATAAGTAACACCACCTTTCAACTATCCACAAAAAGATACTAAGCTATCCATTAAAGTTTCAGCCGCCCTGAAAAATGCAGCACCACACGCTGTTGAATCCATAGTATCATCTCCGTTCATTTGGAAGAAAATTATAATATATACCTATTCTCTACCAACATCCAACCTGAACACACAACCTCAAAAAATCTCGAAAAAACATCTAACCTGACCACTTGACTATCAAAAAGCGCCTTTATAGACTTGTTTCCACGAAGCGATATTTTCATGTTTTTCGCTCGATGGGTTTTGTACCCATGTATGCTAAAAGCCTTGATACATAAGGGTTTTTAGCACACTCACTCTTTCACCCGTGACATCAATGTCACGCACTCAACATGATGTACTTAGACTATTCCAAAGTTTGATAGAACTATACAAAACCCTGTGTTTATATGCCTTTGACATCTATTGTATTAACTCTAATGGTCTTTTTGATTAGGCTATTATATATTTTACAAACTTAAAAGTTATTAATATTTTAATTCTGCTTGTAAATACTTATGATCACTATTGGCCCAATCTTTTTCAATAACAACTTTATAATCTAGGCCAGAGTTAAAATTAATAAATATGTGATCAATCGGTGTTTGTCCAATATAAGTTGGGGTATCATCAGAGACTATATCTTTTGCAACTCTAGCTAGCTCTATAAATCTTTTTTCCGTTAATTTATTTTTACATCCAATATATCCATTAAAATCTCCTGCGATTATGAGCTTTTCCTTGTTGGCTTTCTTTTCAGCAGTATACTCAATTAATTCTCGCCACATATCATCATTTTGATCATCTTCTTTAAAGTTAGTAGGCATATGTACACCCAGAACTGTTATGTCATCACCAAGGCTTAATCCAATTGTTCTATTGTTACAAGGCTTATAGTTTATATCACTACTAAATATTCCTTTTTTAAAAATTGCAATAGTACATCTCGTTATATAATTCCTAGATATGTTTTCAACTATCTCAAATTCATTGGTGGGAAAATCATTGTGCAGTTTCTTATGATAGTCGCACTCTAACCACATTGCACCTTGTTTTATTTTATAAGGAACTTCTTGCAATAATACAATTGCATTTTGTCGACTATCCAGAAAATCTTTAATATCTTTTACAATATTAATATAAGCATTTATATCGCAATCGTTTTCATTATATTCCCATTCTTGCCCCGACCTCTTCTTATTTCTAAACCAATCAACATTCCATGTTTTTATATTAATTGTATTCTTTACCCCCACCTCATTTTTCATTTTTAGATTTTCTCCATTCATTCTTATCTTCCTTTCTTCGAACTATACTTACTACTCTTCCTTTGAACTCCATCTTTAGTTTTCTTAACATTACTTCTATTAATCTTTTCCGCCCGCACAGCCTGAAACTTTTCCTTAGAAATAATAGGTGGATGGTTATTTTCAGATACATAGTGTACCTCATGATCCCCTTTATCTAATAACCTTACCACTGTTTATGCCGGATCCAATCGTCCTATAGTAGCCAGCCTTGTCTGTCCGTAAATAGACGGATATAATGTCCCTAATAATATTGTGGAGGACAAAAAGAGATCCTCCCTGACTCTATGGTTAGCGCCGAGTCATCAGGGAGGATCCTTACTAAGTTATTAGCATGATCAGTATATCAAAATACGTTTTAGAATGGAATCCCGATCAGGGTGTTTTTTGTTCGGAGTATGGAGAAAAGCATATGTCCCATCTGTCATCAGTCGCTTAAGGTCATTGGCTCCCGCAGGAGATCAGTGATCGACGAGAATGGGGATGTCATGATCCTGGTGCTTCGTCGCCTGCGCTGTACCAACCCCGGTTGCGGGAAGATCCATCACGAACTTCCGGATCTCTTAACTCCCTATAAGCGGCAGACCACAACGATCCTGGAGCAGATCATCACCGGTCAACATGAAGCGGTGCCCGTTGAGAATTCGACCATTCGGCGGGTCCGAGCCTGGTTCAACTCCAGAGCCCACGCTTTAGTCGGTGCTCTGCTCAGTACATATGCTACAGTCACTCAGGACTATGGGGTCGACTTTTCCGATCTGCCTCAGTCCATACTCGATAGGATTTTCTTCTTTGTAGGCGAGCCTGCGGGCTGGCTGAAAAAGGTTGTCCGGATTTTAGTCAACAATCACCGATGGCCACATACCCAGTTGGCATAGGTGTCCACCGAGGAGTCCTCTAAAATCATGTCATCACTCGAAATTGAATGGAGGCATGACATGAAGGACAAGGAAAAAGCACAGGAAATAGCGACGCAACGGGCGATTCTACTGGCGCCCCTTCTTTCCCATGACTTGGACAAGGGGCAGATCCGGGTGCTTAAGGAGCAGATCTGCCGCGAGGCTGGGATTTCCGAGCGGACCTTACGGCGATATCTGAATAGTTATCAGCAGAAGGGATTTTCCGGACTGATACCGCAGGCGAGGGGATCGCAGGATTCAAGAGCCATCCCGGCGCCGGTGTTGGACGAAGCCGTGCGGCTGCGCAAAGAGATCCCGTCCAGAAGTGTGGCTGAGATCATTCGAATCATGGAATGGGAAGGCCTCACCGAAGCTGGCTCGATCAAGCGAAGCAGCCTGCAGGAGAAATTGCAGGAGAAGGGCTACAGCGGGAAGCATATGGCCATCTATGCCGCTGGCGGGGTAGCTACCCGCCGATTTCAAAAACGCACCCGCAACAAACTGTGGCATTCGGATATCAAGTATGGCTGTTACCTGCCGATCGGTCCTGGAAACAAGCCGCAGCAGGTCTATCTGGTGGCGTTTTTGGACGACGCTACCCGGATGATCCTCCATGCCCAGTTCTACTCGAACCTGGAGCAGAGCATCGTTGAGGATTGCTTCCGCAAAGCCATCCTCAAGTGGGGAATTCCAGAGCAGGCATACTTCGATAACGGCCGCCAGTTTAAAAATAAGTGGATGTCCAGAGCCTGCGCAAAGCTTGGCATCCGGCTGATCTTCGCAAAGCCCTACTCTCCGGAAGGCACCGGAAAAATAGAAAAATTCAATCAGAATATCGATCGGTTTCTCGATGAGTATAAATTCGATAACTCGGAACGATCCCTCGAGGTTATGAATGAGCGGTTCTGGATCTGGTTGGAAGAATGCTACCAGAACAAACCGCATACCGCACTCAATGGAACGACCCCGCATCAGGCGTATAATCTGGATCCCAGGCCCTTGAAATATCTGCCAGCGGAGAAGGTCGCCAACGCCTTTTTGCACGCTGAGACCAGAAAAGTCGATAAGAGTGGCTGCATCAGCTTTGGCGGCGCGAAGTATGAAGTTGGGCTACCCTATGTGGCTCGCAGCGTGGAAGTGGTCTATGACCCCAGTAACACCGAGGAACTGAGCATTGAGTATCAGGATGACAAACCCTTTGTGGTGAGAAAGCTGGTCATTGGGGAGCGTGTGACGCCCAAGCCTCAGCTGCCGGAGTTCCTGACTCCAGTCAAGCCAACCTCTTCCCGGTTACTCGATGGTGCCCAAAAGCAGAATCAGAAGCGAAAAGACAAACAGCAGTCTACGGCCATCTCTTTCAAAGACATAAGAAAAGGGGGTGGCAGTGATGTTTGAAGCGTTTTATGGCTTCAAGAAAACTCCATTCTGTCGGGATCTGCCGACTACGGAACTATTCCCTTCCAATACGCTGGAGGAGTCCCTAAGCAGATTATCCTATGTCGCCGAACGGCAACTCTTCTGTGTACTCACCGGAGAGTGCGGCACTGGTAAGACGACAACCATTCGCCGATTCCGCGATCAACTGGATGACACCAGATACACCCTGATCTATCTGGCAGATTCGAAAATGACGCCGAGAAATTTCTACAAAGGGATGCTGGATCAGTTAGGGGCCGAATCAAGATTCTATCGAGGGGATGCCAAACGCCAGCTGCATAAAGAGATCGAGTTGATGAAAGGACTCCACAATAAGCGTCCGGTGGTCGTTGTCGATGAGGCGCATCTGCTGGATCGAGAAATGCTTGAAGAGGTACGTTTTCTCCTCAACTTCCGGATGGATGCCGTCAGTCCCATGGCACTGGTTCTGGTGGGCCAGGTCGAGCTATGGGAGAAACTCCAGATGCAGTCCTATACGGCGATCCGGCAACGGATCGACATCCAGTGCAAAATGCAATTGATGGACCACTCACAGGTGAAGGGATACATGAAACGCCACCTGGAATATGCCGGGATCGACCATGAGCTCTTCTCAGATGAGGCTACTGAGGCAATCTATCGATATTCCGGTGGATCCGCCAGGCTAGTCAACCAAGTGTGTACTAGCACCCTGATTTTTGGTTACCAAAGTGGAAAGCGAATCATTGACGACCACATGGTCAAACTGGTCATCAATGGGGAACTGAGCTAAACAAAATGGCAAGTTGAAATTTCTCTCAACTTTCTGAGTTTTACAGCGTTTTATACTAGAAATTAATCCTTGACGACCAAGGGGTTTTTGCGTGGACGTCCACGCTTACCTTTGTTCGTCTTTTTCACCACGTAGTCCGGGGCGCATCCCTCAGGGATCTCAAAGCCAAGAGCTTCGCATATGTCGACCTGTTTCCCCACAAACGGGGTAATGTACGCCTTCGTGTTGGGGTGCTCGATACAGCGAATCGGCCTCATCTCGTTTAACACATCCGCTACCGAGTGAAACTGTTCAGCCAGCTTTGTTTTGCGGACATGGCTTAGGTAACAGCCCATGATCTGGGCAACAAAGAGAATAAAGGAACGACCAATCTTTCCGGTTTCCGTTGATGTTCGCTGGCGGTCGGCTCCCAGGACCCCTTTCATCAGGGCAAAATACTTCTCCTGTTCATCCCGCAGCCTGTAATGCCGATTAGCACTCAACGCATCCATGTCCAAACCATGGGTCGTGTTGGCAAAGAAACCTGCTTCTCGCCGACACCGGATGACCTTATTCTCATCCAGGCTGAAGTCCTCCAGGATTCGAGTTTTCGCATTGTACTTCAAACGATAAAACCGGAAAGCCTGTTTCAGCGTTTCATCATCGTCCAAAGGAATTTTATTCACAAGGGACGCTTCCAAGGCTTCTCTCTGAGCTGCCAGAGCAATGTCCAGATCCGTTAGTTCATTGCCTCGGCGGATGGGATCAAAGTACAGGTTCAGTTTCAGATTTTCTGCTTTCTTGACGTTGTCACGCTGCCCTTCGATCTGGTAATCCATATCTTTCTGCAGATAGTAGATCCGTTCCTCCGGATCCACTTGCATACCCTCCGGGTGGTGGCCGAAGTTTCCGAATTCATCGATCAACTGACGAACATGTTTCTGGCCGGTTTTGGTTCCCATGATCATGCGTTGCTGCTGGTCGATGTATAGTTCCAGATTGCGGATCGATTCATACCCCCGGTCAGTGATCAGGATGATTCGTTTCATGCCGGCCTGTTTCAAATCCTTCAGGATCACGGCCAGGCTTCGGGAGTCAGGGGTGTTTCCGGCAAAGCTGCGATAATAGACTGGCATGTGGCCATCCAAGGTGTAGACTACTACTTCCAGGGTTTGTGGAAGGGGCAGATGTTCTTTGTTCCGCCCGTAATGGATATCTGCCAGCGAGTGTCCGTAGCTGGAACAGCTTGTGGAATCGACAGCACAAACCTCATTGTCGTGGAGTCGGCGTGCCCGCAGACGCAAGAACGCCATGCGATCCTGCTCTGTAATGGACTGGGTAAACCTTGTAATATACGGAGAAGAGAGTGGCTTTGCCCGTGGTGTTTTTGCTATGCGCTGCCAGGAAGCCAGTTGGTTATAGGTCTCTCGTCCACAAAGTAGATAGAGGGCCAGTGTCATGAGGGTATCTACTTTTTCCTTATCTCCGTCAAATGTGCTCATGAGGTCGAATCTCAGGCCGGTCTGCTCCGCAATCTTCTCTAAAAGCCAGATGTCGCCGTAAAGCCGGTTCTCATCCTGACTTTCAATAACCGGCCTTCCCGTCTTCCGCCGTCCTGACAGTTTGTCAATTTCACTTAGATCCCAGCCTTCCGGGAAGACGAGCTTGCCTCGTTCCTCGATTGACTCCAGAAGATAGTTCTTCCCCGGAATGAACTTAAGATCATCTGTTACCGTCCCCCAATAAACGTGGCGGTATTCTCGTTTTCCGGTCTTTGGGTTCACTCTGGCCGGCTGTGTACTGGCATAGTGGTATCCATTATTGTGATGGATCGAGACCCGGTAAGGGCTGTTAGAATCAGTGGGACGAGCCATTGTTATCCCCTCCTGTTATTAGTATAATTATACTAATAACAGGAGGGGATAACAAGAGGGAAAGAGCTGATTTTCTCAGATATTACAAGCGTTTCACGAGTATGAAGATCGTTATTAGTATAATTGTTTGCAAAACTCAGATCAACTTGCCATTCTTTCCAGCAATTCCCGGACAAGAAATACCATCAACTTCTGGACAAGGAACAATAGCAGTAACATTACCACACCTATATATTTCTCGTTACTTAGCATTACATCAATTGTTCTTTTGCTCCAAGTATCTTTTCCTGTCGGGGTTTTGATTCCTCGATTTTCTAATTCCTTCATTATCCCTACAATGCTATTTCCCTGTAAGTAAAGGTCAAATATCAATTTAACATTTTTTGCTTCTTCCTCATCAATAATCAACTCACCATCTGCATCATTTTTGTAGCCATAACATTTTCTGTTATAAAGCTTCGAGGTCCCTTGGGCAGCTTTTTGCTTAATACCCCATTTTATATTATCACTTCTAGATTCATTTTCTGCTTGGGCTATAGACTCAATTATTGAAATCATCAGATCGCTATCGGTATCAACTGTATCCAGGCTTTCTTGTTCAAATATAACCCTGACACCAAGTAGCCTTAATTGATGTAGTGCTTCTAGAACTTCAACTGTATCTCGTCCAAACCTGCTTATATTTTTAGTTATAATAATTTCAAGATTATTAGATTTGCAATCTTCTAGCATACGATTAAATTCTTTTCTTGAGGAGCCTGTCTTACTACTGGCAATATCTATATAGATATCAACAAGTAGCCACTTAGGTACAGAAGCTATCATCCTTGTTAGTGCTGATATTTGCGCTGTTAGACTATTTAATTGGTCCATACTATTTGAACTTACACGACTATAAATAGCAACACGTATTTCTCTTTTTGGAGGTCGTGCTGGTATAAATTGTACTCTTGGATTGTAAGTCAATTCTATCACCTTCTTCTTAACTAACTTTACCGCGACTACTCATCATTTAGGTGATTTTCTCATATGTTAAGTAGTCTATTATATAAGAATTATTCATCTATTCTACATACTCGTCCTGCTAAAATCATCTAAGTAAACTACTCAACCTATAAAATTCATCTTTTCTCGATATATTCCCAAAATCCTTGATAATACAGGGTTGTAAGTTATATAGGCACTTTAGAAAACTAACTTAAAAGTCAATAAATCTTATAAACCTTATACCATCAAGGCTTTTTTCACGGTTATTTTTCAACCTTTGACATCAATACTACCGTCTCCACATGCGTTTTGGCTGATAAATGATACCAATTGGCGAAATTATAATAGATTTTACCAGGGGTAAAATAATTGCCCGTGGCTTGGAGGTCGATGGTATACTAAATAAGGCCATTACCGACTGCTGCCGATAATGACCTTAACTTCATATTTTCTTTTGTAAACTAGGACAGTCGAATCACTATCAAAGCCGCCGGCCAGTCAAAGATGACCAAACGACAGAAAAATATACTATTATCTTTACTGTTGACCTTTAGCAAAAGGTATTGGCAGATTGAAAATTATGGTCTAAGTCCCATGCCGCCTTCTAAAGTTATAGTTTCTCCGGACATATATTTGAAATCAGGAGAAGCGAGTTGAACACAAGCACGTCCTATTTCCTTTTCAACATCACCGTAATGACCCATAGGAGGCATCTTAACATTCGCTTTAAAAGCGTCAGGATATGCCTTTTGGAAGTTTTCCAGCTGTGCTGTCCATGCTAACGGACAAATAATGTTTACGTTTATTCCATCTCTTCCCCATTCTGTAGCAGCAACACGTGTTAGTCCGCGGATACCTTCCTTTGCAGCCGCATATGCGCACTGACCATAGTTGCCAAACAAACCGGCTCCGGAAGCAAAATTTATTACGCTTCCCTTAGTTTCCTTAAGGTAAGGATAACAAGCTTTCATGTAATAGAATGTAGCATATAGCCCAGAATAAAGCGCAAGATCAAACTGTTCGGTTGTATGTTCAGCAAGCGTAACACCGGATGCTGATGCCTGAGCACAGTTAATTAGAACATCGATACTGCCAAATGTATCAATTGTCTGTTTAACCACGTCATTAACTACCGCCTCATTATCATCGCCTGAATTAATGTCAGCACTTATAGGAAGAACCTTAATGCCATATAACTTTTCAAGTTCATCCTTTGCATCGTTTAGCTTCTGAACATTACGTCCGGTAATTACCAGATTTGAACCTTCCTTAGCATATGCAGTTGCAATTCCATAGCCGATGGAGCCGCAGCTTCCGTCACTCAGTAACGCTCTGCCTGCTCCAGTAATGATTGTTGTTTTGCCTGTTAAAAATCCCATTTTTATCGCTCCTCGCACAAGAATTTTGATTTAATTTACAGACATATTTTACAACTTATTGCACATAAAGTCAATCAAACTATATATTTCGAATAAAAAAATCACTTAAGGGAAATATAGCTTATGCTATAACATTTACTATTTCGGCATTATAATTATTAATACTATTCCGTTTTAACTTCAATCTCTATCCCATCAAGCAAACTAACTATCAGCTTCTCACCATCACAAACCGTTATTATTTCAACAAATTTGAAGAATAAATCCACATTAAACTCTTTAATGACTTCTGCATATTTAAATATTCCTATAAACCCCTTAGCTGTCGCTCTTTTTAATAAATCATCATCACTTTCATTCTGTTCATTCTATCTTGTCATGAAAGGTTCTCTATTTTCAACCACTGCATTGTACACTTCAACAAAAGCCTTATAAAACACCTCATCATCAACATGCCTGTTGTCGCAGCATACCAACTATCACTAATTCCCAGACTATATTCCCCTAAGAGTTTACCAATAAATCGTGCCATAATAAAGTCATTCTCTGGAAGATTCCTTATGATAATAAAATCATAAAAATCTTCTGGTACAGAAGTTATCTTTCCATTTATAATTGCTCTTAAGGGAGCATTCTCTTCCATTAAATCATGCCAGTAATCACTAACAATTATAGAAAAACCTCCTTTCACCCCTTATAACAATATCTGTTTCAATTTGGTTGCATATTTAGAAAAATATTTCGAAAAAGCAGTCTACAAATGCAAACAGCTATGCTAAAAAGTATATAAATAATTTTCATATCAAATTATGAATCTTCATGATGTTCACTACAACTTAAAGTTTATCTTTAGTAAATTCACATAGGCTAATTACCTTTTAATACTTTTATCCTATGTTAATTAGCCTATATCCATCTTATCACACTATCCCTAAATATCAATCCTATCTCCACAACCTATCCAAAAGTAATCTTGTCAACTCAACCCTATCACCTTTCAGGGCAGTTGCTATGTTACCACAAACAGCAACCATAAGGGTTTCCTGATATGAGTATCTCCGGCTGAGCAGCCAAGAGAAAAACTCAATATCTGGAAACCCTTTGTTTATAGCCTTTTTCAGCTTTCTATTTATCAACCCTTGACATCAATACCACAGTCTCAACGTGTGATAGTTAGGCTATTGAGAAACATGTCCATCACTTGTAAAAAAACATTGATTTTGCAAGTTTTTTTATGTGTAGTGAATTGTCTCGGCATCCATCTTATTGCTTCAAATAAGTAGGCTATTTCAATTTCGCATACAAAAACAAACTGAAATTCATTTGTCTGCACATTACCAATGCGCAAACATTATTATGGAGTATTCACAGTTCCCACAAACAGCGGAATCTGGCTCTTTGTGATGGCAAACACAAACGGCCTGTCAAGGACAAAATCTATGACCTCATCCGGCGGCATGGCAGCTCCTGCGCCGAAATTCAGTTCAATATAACTTGCCGCTACGACACCTTTTTCGTCGATCTTCACACGGGTATCCTGATTAATGCTGTCGAGATAGACGGGATCATCGTTTTCATTTGCTTTAATAATGGATGGGGAAAAGTCATTTCCGTACAGTTCGAAAAGATTTGTAAGTCCTGCCGCTTGAAGCGCTTCTTTTAAGTCGGTGCTTGCCGAAACATCAAACTGAGGAACAGAGAAATTTACCTTCATCCATTTGCGATTGGATTCTTCTTCAGAGTTATTTGAAAGCTGCGTGATCATATCCATGTACTCATCGCTTGCCAGTACATCATCGACTGTCTTTCCTTCGTCCGGAAGGATAAACCACATATAAGAACCGTTTTCAAGGAACATTTGAACAGCACCGAAATCTTCGCCCCAATAGTAGTTCATATGGTATTCCTTCTTGTTCATGAAGGTAGCTTCTTCATCGCCGGTGACAGCATGGAACATCCCATGCGTGTTATCGGAAGCATTGAATTTATCTGCCCATTGGGATTGGAAGTATATTGTGGAGGCAATAGCGAGTACCTGGTCTTTCGGTTCCAGCTGACATTTCAGTGTGCGGTCTTTGAGAAGTCCGCCGGTCTGATTCCGCATCCAGTTTGTCATCGCTTTGTTGGTCTTTTCGCTTCCGAGATCTCCCTGATACACCGACGCATAATAGTCATATGCGATGGAATCCATCTTTTCCTGTACATATTCAACATCCTTATCAAGCCAAAGGGAGTTAGCCAAAACGCTGATTTCCTTTCCGTTGTCCTCATAGATTTCTTCCCATACAGCACTGACGCGTTTCCGCAGTTCTGCTGCATCGGATACTCCGAGGACATCCAGAATCTGCGCCTGCGTTTCACCGTCTGTCAGTTCTGCGGTCATAGCGAGCGCGATATAAGCATTGATGGGGGACCAAACCCGGTTAGTCCCATCTACGCCGGAAAGGACATCGTCCGAAACAAGCCCTGCGAACCCGGCAATCGGTGTCTGCGCTGTTTCCACCAGTTCCTTGCGAGCGTCAAGCTGTGTCCTCCATTCATCAAACATTTCGGAATCGCTTCCGTTTTCCGGTCGTTCCATCTTACGGGATTCCGATGCCTCGCTGATCGCATGGGCGGAGACGGTCAGCGGAATCCCCGGCATGTTGGTCACAAGCAGTGCGATTGCCAGCACTGCCGCAATGCTGCCCATCCACTTTGACCATCGGGGAATTCGCCGCTTTTTCTTATATTCTTTTGCGTCTTTCACATAATGATCGGGAGCTTCCCCAATAATATCAATGATTTGTTCTTTCTTCATAGATAATCCTCACTTTCCAATTTCTCACGCAGTTTGGAACGAATACGGTGCAGCATGGAAGCGGTTTTGCTCTCGGTAAAATCGAAATCCGATGCAATATCGGCAATGGAATCCATATACCAATACCGTCTGAGAAACACCCGACGTTCCGTTACAGGGAGCGCATCGAGAAATTCCCCGATTATCCGAACCATTTCCTGCTGCTCGATGACCGTTTCCACATCCGACGGAGCAGATATACAGTCTTCCAGCTCGTCCATGACCAAGCTCATCTCTCCGCCGCCGCGCTTTTCGGCGCTGTGTCTTCTCCATAAGTCAATAGAGATACGGCGTGTGATCTTTCCTAAAAAGGTTGATAGGATGGAAGGACGGTGGGGAGGTATCGTATTCCATGCACCGGTATATGTATCGTTGACGCATTCCTCGGTGTCCTGTGTATTGGAGAGGATTTGATATGCGATACTGTGCAGATACTTACCGTATTTTGACGCAGTTTCCGCGATTGCGTCCTCATTGCGCTGCCAATACAGGTCAACAATACGATTATCCTCCATCCAATCACCTCCTGTCGGTCAGATTTGATTTAAAAAGCCCTTCATTCATCTACTCGTAGAAAATCGGGTTTCATTGCATGAGATTTGAAAAAATATCTTTTTTGAAAAACGGCAGTCCGGTTGAGGACAGCCGTAAGTATACTACAGTTGAGCGAACAAATTCAAATTTGTTATTTCTTCTTCGAACTATATTTATTACTGCTACGATGCGTACCGTCATGATCTGTAACTATATTGCTTCGCTTCATTCTTTCTTCCTGTACCGACCTGTATTCATTCTCTGTAATAATTGGCGGATGATTATCTTTTATCTGATACTCATATTCCTGCGTAGATGAATCTAATAGTGTAACAGTACCTGTGTATTTTTCATTTTCAAGCATTTTCTCTATGGAGCGCTTGCTCCACTTCTCCTTGCCTGTAGGAGAAGGGATGCCTGCTTCAGATAGCTTTTTAATGATACCCAGTACGCTGTCACCACCGAGATACCACCGGAAAATATCACGAACCACCTGAGCCTGTCCATTATCGATAACCAGTTCGCCAGTCTCAGTCTTGTTATATCCATATAGCCTTCGCTTATATAAACCAGAAGTTCCATTAGCTGCTCGGAAGGAAAGACCCATACGAATATTTTCGCTTCTGCTTTCATTCTCGGATTGTGCAACAGATTCCATTACCGAAATCAAAAGATTACTGTCAACATCATCAGTATCAATGCTCTCCTCTTCAAAAATCACTCGCACACCAGAAGCTTTCATTCTATTTAAAGCAGTTAATGTATCAACCGTATCCCGCCCAAATCTACTGATGCTCTTTGTCAGGATAACAGAAATGCGGTGGGCCTCACATTCCTGAATCATACGTTCGAATTCTCTACGTGGGACGTCGCCTTTTGCAGACGCAATATCAATAAAGACATCTGCCAGTCTCCATTGACCGACATTTGCAACCGCTCTTGTCAAAGCAGAAATCTGTGCTGCGAGGCTATAAAGCTGTTCTTTTTCGTTTGTACTGACTCTGCAGTAGATTCCAACATTCTTGTCCAAACGGTCATTCCTTGCCGGTATATACCAAATCTTTGAATCCATCAGCTCCCTCCACATCATTAATTAGCAATTTTGCACTGATGATAAGTAGGCAATTTATGTTTATTAAATGAGCAAAAACACAACATATTGCGTTCGTAGTTTTGTAAATTACTATATATTGCGTGACATCAATACTACCGTCTCAACATGAAGTTATTAGGCTATTTTAATGCGGGACGTAATCTTAAATAAACCGTGTGTTATTACCGCCTTGAAAGTAATTCTGTTTCCTCAAGCCAAAATCTCGATTAGGCTATTGGTGTTTTCTGACTCTTGAACTGTATTTCTTGTTCTTTCGTTTGATTCCCTCTTCATCACTTCTAACAACATTACTTCGTCGCTCTTTCTCAATTTGGACTGCATAGAACATCATTTTCGGAATGATGGCTTGGTGAGCTCCCTCAGCCAGATAATAATCATCGTACTTTCCATTATCCAGGAGCTTCACATCCCCCATATATTTTTCATTGCTAAGCATTACATCAATGGTCCTTTTGCACCAGTGATCATTACCCTTGGGAGACTTGAGTCCAAGCCGCTCTAGTTCAGATTTAATCCCTACTACACTCATGCCTCGAAGATACTGATGATAGATGAATCTAACGATCCTCGCTTCACTATCGATTATTTCCAAGCTGCCTTCATTTCCACTCACATACCCAAAGCACTTTCGGTTATATAACTTGGAACTACCTTGCGCTGCATGTTGTTTGATACCCCATTTGATGTTCTGGCTGCGGGATTCATTTTCTGCCTGGGCCAAGGCTTCAATAACAGAAATCATTAAATCACTCTCCACTTCAGCGGTATCCAGCTCTTCTTGTTGGAAGATCACTCGAATACCCAGCTGTTTGAGCTGACTCAAAGCCTCAAGAACCTCCACCGTATCCCGTCCAAACCGGCTGATGCTTTTAGTCAAAATAATGTCCAAATCCTTAGAGTTACAGTCTTGAAGCATTCGAGAAAATTCTTTCCTCTGAGAACCGGCTTTGCCTGATGTGATATCAATGTAGATGTCCCTCAGTAGCCACTTTGGATTGATGGAAATAAATCTGGTCATGGCTGAAATTTGAGCTGTCAGGCTGTTCAACTGCTCCGTGCTGTTTGTACTGACACGGCAGTAGATCCCAACTCGTTTCTCTCTTACTTGAGGTTTTGGTGGAATGTAAGTAATCGTCTTTTCTGCCATTAGTAACCCCCGATCCTAGATAATTATTGTACCCTTATTGATCAAGTGATCTACTTTTTCATCATGAATATCGATCTTTCCAACAACGAGATTTAAGTAACAAACTAGATTAGTTATGTCTTGCCTATCAAAGTGGATAGAAATGAAATTATCAGTGATTCCCCCGTTCCAAAAGATGATATTCCATTCCATAAATCCATCTTCTATTTCGTAACCCTTTTGAATAAAAATGTATCGAGGATCATTTCTTAAGTCAGTCTTCGGATGAAAAATAAATTTAAAATCTGGTTCTATACATTCCGTTTCTTGAATAATTTCAATCTTATCATTTAATAAATTTTCCAGAGATTCTAACAACGTATCTACTTCATAGGAGAAGAGCAATTCATCATCTTTCAAGAGGTAATTCAACCAATCTCCAGATCTTAAAGATAAATCTACCCTGCACCAATTTGAGTCCGTTTCATCAAAGGTCGGTATGTAATTACGAATCTGAAGTCGGAACGTTATTCCCTCCATATCCAAATTAAGCCACATGTTATACCTCCAAAGAAAAATTGATCCGTAATTATTAATTTGTGCTTGATACTGGCCATTTATAGAGCTAACATATGATACTAACAAGGGGGTACCAGTATGGATATTTCAGTTTATTACCCTGGCGACTCAGAAATTAAAGCAAGGCTCCGCGATCGATTGACGGCATATTCACTAAGACTAACGAACGATCCTTGGGAATCCTCAATCAATATAAGCATGGACGGATTAACTGCTCAGTTAATGAAATTCGTTGATATAGCGAGCACCTCTCCAGATCTTATAACATTCAGTAAAAGACAACTCTTTAAAACCTACTCAGAACTTTTTGATTATATTATCATCCTAATCAGCCTGACCAGGCAGCGTGTTCTTGAAAAAGATGAATTACAGTCAGGAGATTTTTTATATATTTCCATAATACCATTAAAACGTGCTGACCAGGCCTGCTTGGACTTTGAAATCCAGTGGGTTACTGGCAAATAAACACGATTCGCCTAATAATCATATTCACAGAAACCACCTATGATGTTTAGTCTATTTTGCTGTCATTTGATTATGTTTCTATCCTCATTTACGATTTTCAACTGTGCTTTCCCTGAATCAAAATTGACTTAAATCTTATAAATCAAAACCGTCTTCTCAACCCTCTAAAACAGCCCCATTATCTAAAGTACCCCAATTCCCGGAAATAGTATAGTCTACACCTTCGGTTTGATCCCCCAATTGGGTGACATAGATGTTGGATTTTCCTCGAATTAAGTCACAGAGCCGATTTCATATGAGATGGCTCTGTGACTTAATTTATTTTTATCTTGCTTATTACCCCTCTGTAGACTATAATATAAGTAGTCTACAGAGGAGGGATATTATGGCAATGCTCAATATTTCAATCCCAATTCCCACCGAGCGCATCACCTACAAAAAAGATGGCCCGGATAAGCCCAGACGCGTCTATCATGTCGAAAAACGCTACAGAAACGCATTGGGTACCCCTACAGCCAAGGAAGTTGCCATTGGCAAAGAGGATCCTACTCGTCCCGGTTGGATGATCCCCAATGAACGATTCACTGAGTTCTATCCGCTGCCAGTCGATGCCATTTCCCTGACCCCGCCTCAAGAGGTTCTGGCGGCTGGTCATATCGCTCTGTTGTGGCAGCGAGCTGAGGCTATTGGATTGACCAAGGCTTTACAACAGGTATTTCCCTTGCAGGCACAAGAGCTTTTGGCGATGGCCATCTATATGGTCTGCGAAGGCAATGTCATGATGAATCTGGATCTGTTCATCCGGGAGAGCCTACTTTCTACAAGGCTCAGTCTGAATTCCCAGCGCAGCAGCGAACTGTTTGCACAGATCAGCGAAGAGCAGCGCTTTCGGTTTTTAAGCTCTGGAGTGCTTTCCACAAAGACGAGGAACAGACCCTGGCTTATGATGTGACGAGCATATCGACCTATGCGGAGATCCAAATGGCAGAGTACGGCTATAATCGGGATCAGGAAACCCTACCGCAACTCAACATCGGCATGCTTTATGGCACCAAGACAGCCCTCCCGCTTTGCTATGAGATCTACAGCGGAAGTATCGTGGACAAGGCCTTTTTCCCCTATATGATGGAATTGGGCGAATTGGTCGGTCTCAATGATTTGTTCTACATCATGGATCGAGGCTTTCTCACCCTAGACAATCTGAGCTTCATGGCCCAGAACCAACTCAATTTCCTGATGGCTGCTCCCAAATCCCAGAAAATCTATCGTCAGGCATTAATCGAGGCAACCGCGGTGATCCGTCACTCTCGTTATCACATCCCCCAGACCAGCTGCTATGGACTGTCCAAAGTGATCCAGATCAATGAGTTGCCCTATACCCTCCACATCTACCTGAACACATCCAGTGCGGCGGATGAAGAAGCCCGGATCTACCAGCATGTTGATCGTCTCGAGGAAGAGCTGCAAAATCAGATGAAGCCCATCAGTATTACTCGGTATAACAAGTATTATGATGTGACACGCAATGCATCACCGATTGAGGAGTACGAACGCAATCACGAGAAGATCACCGAGATGATTGAGCTGGCCGGCATGTTCTGCCTGCTGAGCAATACCCAGGATAAGAGCGCAGAGGAGGCACTACGACTTTATGGGCGACGGGACACGGTGGAGAAGGCCTTCCAGAATTTAAAAAACAGCATCGACTATGACCGCTTTCTGACGCACACAGAAAAGACGACAGAAGGGAAAGCCTTTGTCGCCTTTTTGAGTCTTATTCTGTGGTCGGATTTGACCAATCATGGGAAAAACAGCGGGGAGAAATCCATCAACCGGGTGGTCAAACAGATGGGAACGATCAAGCGGACCGATTATGGATCAGGCTGCAGTTTGCTCCAGCCACTGACCAGGAAACAAAAGGACATTCTTAGCGCGTTCGCCATCGAACCGGAGGAATTTCTTCAAACCATTCTCCACTTTGAAGTGTAGACTATAGAATTCCCGGGAATTTGGGTAAAGTATCCACTCAACCCAATGGTTTTTTGACCCGCAGGCACTGATTTAGTTGCGTAAAAAACAAAGGTTTCCCGGCAACGGAGGTCGCAAAAAAAGCGCTCGAAACCTGGAAACCTTTGGTATCAATGGTTCTACAATAATCTATTTATCGACTCGAGACATCAATACGTTTGCCTCGACGTGGCCGATTATTTACCTTTGTATAATTATCCCAATACTAGAAAAAATGGCAGTGTATCTTACAACAAGGTGGTTAGCCAACATGTCCCCCGTACAACAAAAACCTCGGTGAACAGGGCGATAATTATACCTTGGGTATTTTTTTAGTTTTTTAACTCTTTTATTATAAAACATGTTGCTAAACCCAATGAACACATTAGCCCAGAAAACGGAGATTCAGAGATAATAAATTCACCTAAAATGCCTATAAAAACTATCGCAAAGAATTTTAGTGCATAAGGAATAAGCATTATAAAATAGCTGAAGATATCATCAAAATTAATAATCTTCGGATCATCCTTATTCATACTCTATCCTCCTATTGTATTCTTATGATATTATAACATACTCTTGACAAGGTTAAGCTTTCAGATTCTATATTAAGCAAATGGATGATTATTTCATTACACTCCATCTTCACACAGGTTCGACATAATCACTCATTATCTAAAGTGTTCACTCAACCCGACTGATTTTTTGCCTTTGGACAACTAACCCAATACTAGAAAACAGCGGTTTTCAGGCATTCTTCCTCATCATTCATAATGAGTCGAAATCCTGGAAACCGCTGTATTACTGGGCTTTAGAGTGTTATTTTCTTGACATCAATACGATTGCCTCGATGTGGTTCGTATTGGGATAGTTATCCATGAGAACCAGATCATGGATTGCGTAATCGGTCATCTTCATGACATCCTGAACCATTGTTTTGGGATTGCAGGAGACATAGATGATCTGTTCTGCCTTAAACTCCAGGAGGTACTGGAGTGCTTTGGGGTGGATTCCGCCTCTGGGGGGATCTACCACGATCAAATCGGGGGCTTTGGTTAGTGTGGCTATGACGTCTTTCACATCACCGGCGAGGAATGTGGCATTATCATTTCCGTTGATTTTGGCGTTCTCCTGTGCCATCTGAACGGCCTCTTCAATAATTTCGACTCCTGTCACGTGTTTGGCGTAAGGAGCCAGGATGTTGCCGATGGTACCGGTCCCGCAGTACAGGTCGAACACATCTTTCACTGCAAGATCTCCGGCAAACTCCAGAACCTGCCGGTACATACGCTCGGCCGCTTCTGTGTTGGTTTGGAAGAAGCTTTGCGGGGAGATTCTGAAATTCAGTCCACAGACAATCTCATGAATATAGGGCTCCCCATACAACAGATCCAGCCGGTCTGCCACTACGGCATCCTGAAGTGAATCATTGGTCATGTGCCAGATCGAGGTCAGCTTGCCAGACAAGTCTGTCTTAAGCAGTTCGTTGGCCCAAGCCAGGGGATCGAGTTCTGGGTCGGTGGCGGTCACGAGAATTGCCATTAACTCTCCGGTTCGCTTGCCTTCCCGGATGATCAGATTGCGCAGGGTTCCCTGATGGCTCATCGGCCAGTAGTAGGGTATTCCAGTTGCACTGAAGTGATCCAGCGTAGCACGCAGCAGGCGATTGAAATCTTCCGATACCAGTTGGCACTGATCCACCGTAATAATTGAGTTCTTGCGACTCAGGTAATGAAGTCCAAGACTAAGGGGTGCACCCTTGGTTTCATCCCCGAAGGTGTACTCCATTTTGTTTCGATAATGATACTGCTCCGGGCTGGAGTGTATACCGTGATATCGAACCGGGATCAAGCCGCCGGCTTCCATCATCTCAAGGACTTCTTTTTCCTTCCAGCGAATCTGAAGGTCATACGGGACTTCCTGGCTCATGCAACCGCCGCATTTTAAGTAATGAACGCACTTGGGCTCAACTTCCCATGGTGCTGCCTTTACTTTATCCAGAACCATCATCTGACCGATGCCCTGCTTGTTTTTCAGATGCCGGCCCAGAATGACCTGACCTGGAAACATATGCTTTGCATGCATCTCCTGGCCTTCCACGTACCCCACGCCAATGCCCGGATAGGTGGTATCTATGATCTCCATCTCATATTCTGGTCGGTTTCGTCTTCTTTTTTCCATGGACTTGTTAGCTCCGCCTTTCGGTAAATTTCATTTGAATGCCTGTCCTAATACATAACTTTCGAATTGGTGAATTCAATCAGAGCTATGATCACTACCACCAGATTTACCAGGAGGAAGCTGTATTTCAACAAATCAGGCAGCGTACGATAAATATAGTTGCTCATCAGATCCGAATTGATCAATAAAAAGTTTTGGATCATGAAGTAGTTTATAAGGAACGATAGATACATAAACAGACTGTTATAGAACATATTCGTCCGGGATTTAAACATACTGATTTTGATCGCCACTATGAAGTTCAGGATGGCACTCATAATCAAAAAAATCGCGATCGGGTACTCCCTCATGTATATTCCGAAGATCCCGTAAAACACGGAAAAATAAATGCTGAAAATCTGGATGACAACACGTCTCATATCGGTACTCCTTTGGCTTGATGGATTCAGTTCCCTTTCGTGTCTGAAATCCATTATAACATAGGGGAACAATCTGAAATGCTCCTCTGATTTGCGCTGGAGAGTACAGGAAAATTGACTGTACCCTGTCTCGACCGGACAAAAGAATGATAAAATGGAAAAAGTGCTGATTTTAATGGACTTAAGGAGATTATTCATATGGAATACGGCAGTCTTATTTCATTCGTTTTTATATGCGCCGCCGCTTTTATCGGAGCTTTTGTTGACGCCATTGCGGGAGGCGGCGGGCTGATCACCGTGCCAGCCTACGTTTTGGGCGGATTCCCGCCCCACTTCGCACTGGGCACCAACAAGCTGTCGGCCACCTTTGGCTCTTTTTCCTCCACCATCGAATTTTTCCGGCAAGGCAAGATCCACTTTCCCCTGGTCAAATACATCATCCCCTGCACCCTTCTGGGAGCGATCCTGGGCGTGAATTCAGTTCTGCTGATCAATCAGGATTTCCTGTACCCGCTGATTTCGGTGATGATCCTGGTCGTTGGCATCTATACCTACTTTAAGAAAGATCTCGGCCTGATCAATACGTTCCAGCTCAAATCCAAAACTCAGATCGCGATGGGCATGTTCTTTGGGTTTGTCATTGGCTTTTATGACGGATTCTTTGGCCCCGGTACCGGATCCTTCCTGCTCTTCATCTTCATCAAATTTTTCGGGATGGACTTTGTCCTGGCCGGAGGCAATACTAAAATTCTCAATTTCATCAGCAACATTACCTCCCTCATCGTCTTTGCCTTGGCTGGCAAAATCAACTACAGCTTCGGTCTTATGGCTGGCATCTTCTCCCTGATGGGGTCCGTGATTGGAACCAAAGTAGCCATCCGAAAAGGTGCCTCCTTCGTCAAACCGATCTTCCTCATCATGAGTTTTGCTGTATTCGTCAAGATGATTTATGAGATGATGACCTGATCCACAAACCACCGACCGGCACACCGCTTTATTCATCATCCTGATATTCCATTTGGCAACTGCTATGAACAGTCTGCTTTAAACCGACTGTCTTCAATCGATTGACAGTAAACAGACTGACTGTAACCAGTATGGCTGTAATCATACTGGTTGACGCCATGATTTTTAGTTCAGGCATCCTCTGATGGATCGCCCGAACCGAACCGCTTCCGAGATGAAAAATCAATCCCTGGCATCCGTAAGATGATTACTGCAGGTTTCCACACGAAAAAACCGATCTGAGTCAGATCGGTTTTTTCGACTGAATGGATGCATGGATCCGGAGTGAGTGTCCCTGCCTTTTCTCCTAGTCCTGGTTTGGAGAATCCTTCCGCTGCGGGTTCTCATCCAGGAGATCCTGTCCGGTTGACACTTTCTTCAGTGATTCCCCCAGGGTGGCGGCACCCTTGCCCAGCATCTGACCAAAGGTCTTCTTCTCGTTGTCTTCGCAGGCTGCCAGTTCTTCCTTCAGACGAGCTTTTACGGCCTGATCCTCATACAGCTGTTTCAGAGCGTCATCATTCACCTGATTCAAAGCATCTGAGTGATCGGCAGGCGAATTCTCATTTTCAGGTTTTTCATAGCGGCCTTTTTCCCGGTGATAATCCGTACTTGCAGGCACTGTTGGCTTCTTTTTCAATTTATCCCAAATGCTCATATCGATTTCCCTTCCTGTGATTTAATTATGAAGATCGATTCCTGATGAGACCAGTTTACCATAAGTTGATGGACGTTCAGTAACGGAACTCCGAATGAACCGTGAATCAGGCACGGATCAGCCGGTATCAGCTTCTAAGCTGCCGGATCCGACTCCAGCAGAATCTGATTTTTGTCATTGTAGATCGAACGATACCCAAAATAAAGTGAGCCGAACACGGACAGACAAACCACTGTCGTAATCGCAATCATAATGGCGATCTGATAGAGAATTGCCGTGGTTGGGAGAGTGCCGGACAGGATTTGCCCGGTCATCATTCCCGGCAGGGCGATAATCCCCATGCCAAGCATCGAGTTAAGAGTCGGCAGGAGAGCCGTCTCAATGGCCTGATTGACAAAAGGCAGAAGAATCTGATCCGGCCGTGCTCCGATGTTGAGCAAGGCTTCAATCCGGTTGCGCTGACCCGAGAAGCTCTCCCGGAAGGTTTTCACCCCCAATGTGGTTCCGGTCATTGCATTCCCCACGACCATCCCGCTGACTGGAATCATATATTGCGGATTAAAGACAGACTCCCCCACCACCAGGGCAATAAAGAAGACCACGACAAACAGTCCCGAAAAAAAGAGCGATCCGGCAATTGCGATTTGAAAGCCGCGGTTCAGCCCCTTGTTCTTGCGCAGAATCCGCAGAATAGCGAACCCGGTCATCAGAAGAAAATACGCCACAGTAAACAAAGGATGCGGGTTCTGAATAATATAAGTCAGAATCAGACCGGCCAGGATCAACTGAACTGTCATTCGAATGCTGGCTATAACCAGCAGCCTGGTCTGATCAATCCGACTTTTTTTCATCACAAACAGCACAACCAGCAACAGCAGATAAATTAATGCAAACTGCCAGATCTGCATGACGACGATTCCTTTCATATCAATTCCTCCGCTCGATCAGAATGGTACGATCCGCAACCCCATCCAGCAGAGACCGATCGTGGCTGATGACAAGAACCGTCATCCCCTGATGTTGCGCGTAGTCCCTGATGGCATGAAACAGTCTGCTGCCAGTTGTCTGATCCAACGCCGATGTCGGTTCATCCAGCAGCAGGATGTCCGGTTGAAACGACAGGCAGATCGCGATGTAGACACGCTGGCGCTCCCCGCCTGACATTGTCTGGCATATCTCATCCAGACCAAAGGGTACCTGCGCCAGCTGCAAAAACTGCTTCTTTTCCGCTTCGGTTAAATGAGACTTCTGACGAAACTCGTAAAACCGGTCGAAATTTTCTGAGATGGTTCCGTCAAACAGAAACGTCGACTGGCTGACCAGTAGAATCTTCCGTCTTAACTCAACCGTATCCATTTCATGCGTTGGCATCCCCCGATAGTAGATCGTCCCTTGGGTGGGTGTCTGCGTATAGTTCATTAATTTAAACAATGTCGATTTTCCAGCTCCGGATGCTCCGGCAACGGCAATAAACTCGCCTTCACAGACCTCAAGGTCAGGATAGGATAAGAAGTTTTGGAACGAAAGCTGCTCGGTGGCCAGAACGACCTTTTGTCCTGTCATGAATGATTCCCTCACTTCCGGTTGTCCCACAGACGTTCCTGCCATCGAAGGCAGATCTGCGGACACCTAAATATAAGCTAATACGGTCAATCCAGGCATTGAATCTGGTGCCACTGCACAGAAGGATGCCATGAGTCAACCATTAAATTATAGCATCACGTTCCCTTTGTGAAAAACGGATGCATGACTGCAACTTATGCATGACTGCAACTTATGCATGACTGCAACTGGCATCATTCAAACACTCTCGAAACAGATTCCTGTCAATGTCTGTTAATCTTTGTCCTGTCCTGTTCGGATAAGTCTTTCACGTCCTGGCAATTCTTGCCATAATGACTCGTTGTTCTAAAACCGTCGCTTGCATCCGTTCCAAGCCAGGTCCGATCGTTGCCCGATCCCCGAAAACAGGGTATACACCACCGGATTCATGTCCTCCTGCCGTGAGGCCGCATCCTTTCAAGCGCTCCCCCCACTGGAACAGCTGTGTGTTGTGCTATCAAGAGCTTTCAAGTGGTCGCCCTTCGAATGTCCCGGCCGGATGGACTGAGCGGTCATCCCGGCGAATCCATCCGGACAATGCCATCGCCTGACCGAAGGGACGGATCGATTGGGATCATCGGATCGAAGCGATCTGGCGAGAGGTTTCTGTTGCTTTTTTCAGCTGATCTGTTGGTATGAGACAGAAAATTAAAATTGAGACTGAAAAGGGATAACAAATAATTGCATGAAAAGTGGTTATAATAGATAGTGATACCAATCAGACATTGGGTTTAGCCCGGCGCAGTCAATCGATCAATCTGCCCATTCGCGGGTCAGAAGTTCCAATCAGGAGGAATCAGCATGAAGAAAATGAGGGTGGAAGACGCCATTGGAATGACGCTTGCCCATGACTTAACCCGGATTATACCCGGAGTAGAAAAAGGCGCTTTTTTTAAACGGGGTCATCTGATTACAGCAAATGATATTCCGCTTTTACTCGATATTGGAAAGAAGAATGTTTATGTAACCGACGGATCCGAATCAGGGGTTCATGAAGATGAAGCCGGGCTGCGCATCGCCCGCTCAACCTGCGACGAATCCATCATAATCACTGAACCGGCGGAAGGAAAAGTCAACCTGAAAAGTCCCTGCGCAGGAGTCTTTCGTCTGGATGAATCTGGTCTCATGGAACTCCTCGAAGATCCTGAAATCTGTTACTCAACCCGAACTCCGAACCAGGCTGTAAAAAAAGGCGACCTCCTGGCTTCCTGCCGGATTATTCCCCTGTTCAAGCCCGAATCAGAGCTGAAAGCCATCGAAGATACATTTAGCTCCCGGCCTGCTCTCCTTCGGGTGGATCCATACCTTCCGAAAAAAGTCGGTCTGATTATCACTGGATCCGAAATATCGGACGGACGAATCGCAGATGCCTTTGGGCCCATTCTGGTTCGCCGCAATGAAGAATTAGGGGGGGTAATTGCTGGAACTCGCTACCCAGGGGATGAACAGGCAGCGATTGAACAGGCCATCCGGGATTTCATTGATGAAGGCTGCACCATGGTGCAGCTGACCGGAGGAATGTCCGTGGATCCCGATGACTGCACAAAGGACGCCATTGCTGCCGTCTGCGATCAAGTAGTGATCTATGGAACATCGGTATTGCCAGGAGCAATGTTCATGCTGGCATACCATCAAGACTGTCCGGTTATCGGTCTGCCTGGTGGAGTGGTCGCCTCCGATTTCAGCATCTTTGATTTCGTGGTTCCGCGCCTCTATACCGATGAACGCTTGACAGCATTCCAAATCCGGCAAATGGCCATTGGTGGATTGCTCGGTGTACGTAAATAGCAGATATTCCTTGACACCACCTCAGTTTCGATTCGGGGTGGTGTTGTTTTTTTTAGCTTAATTCGCAGTTTCAGCCAACAATATTCACTAAAATATAAGAGAATGCATAAAAAGTTATAACGTTAACATTTCCGTAATTATTTGTGAATAATCTGTTTATTATTAGGCGTTCATCCCTTATAATTAGGAATCAAAGAGACCGGCGTTTGCAACTTACAACCGGCGGCCGCAACTTCATGGACCGTTGTCCTGCCCTCTTCTTTCTTTCCATTAATCATTACGTGCACGGAGTGTGACATCATATGAAAGTCATAAAGCAACAAAAAATCCTTCTCACAGCACTCTTACTTCTGTCAGTCGCAGTCACCATGTGGTCCTCACTGACATCCAAGGATTTCCCCTATTTACTGATGGGGATCAATCTGCTTTTATGGGTCCTTCTGCTCATGTTGAACCAGCACCTGTTTCATGCCCGGCGCATAACCAGCAATGCGATTTGGACCTTCCCTTCCAGCTACTTGAAAACTGCCAGTGGGAAGATGCAGCGGACTCATGGCGATACTGTGATCTCAAACATTGGCCTGCTGGTGGGCAGCAAGGTATACCCTTGGGACACAGAGGGCTCTGGCAAAGACTACCTGAAACGAATCCGCATCGATCAGCAGCACCTACAGCTGACTTTTGGTAAAAAGGGAACCGCTTCCAACATCGAGATCGTTCATGGAATTAAGGATTCACAGCAAATTCTGAAACTCAAAGATGAACTGTGGCAGGAAACCGGCGTCTGCGCGACAATCTCCGGCTGGGATGGAATCACCCATAACCAGGCAGAAGACTGTGACAGAACGAAAACACAGAAAACGGGTGATCTGTCTTGAAGATGATCGAGACTCTGACATTGGCTGCTCTCGAAGCCGCGAAACATTGTTCGAACTGGCGCTTCCAGGAAACCGAAGAATGTCATGACAAAGCATCCCTCCTGGCCGTCTGTACAGTCCACGATGAAATCAATCCGCCGGATCCTGATATCCTCTACTGTGTTTCCGCAGAGGGCGCAGTCGGCATTTATTCCTCACCGGAAGAGTCTATTGAATGGCTCTTTATCCCCCGCTTTCCCAGGGGGGCGGATGAACCCATCTGATCAATGAAAAATAACAGACACAACAACAATCCCCGTCCGGTTGATCTCATCTGGTGATCTGATCGAACGGGGATTATTGTTGTACGAAGTACTTATGACCTGAGGTTCTTATGGCCTGGTGTTCTTATGGCCAGAAGTTCTTTTTTGACGGTGGTTCAAAGGGACGGTGGTTTCAGTAATGTGAGGTTATAATCATCCGATGTTTTATTCGTCAAAACCTGGATTCCCGGCGAATTATAACGGGGAATGCTGGAAATCGTTGATATCACTGGATTAGCAGCATAATTTCTCTTGATTTTGCCTCATGAACACGTTATAATTATAACGTGAGGTGGCGCATGAATATCATCGATGTCAAAAACAAGAAAAACGGAGTTATCTACGTCTACGAATCCATCGACTACTGGGACAAAGAGAAGAAACAGTCTCGAAGTAAGCGTGTTTGTATTGGCAAACGTGATGAACAGGGCAATTTGATCCCTTCCAAACGACTCACTCAACCTCCGGTCTCCACTGTGATTAAACCAGGGCCGACTCCATCTACTTCCACTCGGCATGGTTATTTTGGCGCTACGTATCTGTTTGATGCGATCGGGGAGCAGCTGGGCATCACACAAGACTTGAAGGCATGCTTTCCGCAGATTTATAAGAAGATCCTCTCCGTGGCCTACTATTTGATTTTGGAGGACCGCAACTCCCTTCTTCGTTTCCCGAAATGGGATAGGACCCATTTTCATCCACATGGGGCCTGCATCTCTTCCCAACGAAGCAGTGATCTGTTCTCGATGATTACGGAAGAAGCAAAAGAACGTTTCTTTCGCTTGCAGGGCAAGCGCCGGATGGAAAATGAATATTGGGCCTATGATACCACCAGCATTTCGTCCTATTCAGAGTCTCTCAAACAAGTCAAATATGGGATGAACAAGGATCATGATCCGCTTCCCCAGATTAACCTGGCGCTGCTCTTTGGAGAAGACTCAGGCTTGCCGTTCTACTACAGAAAGCTGGCCGGCAACATCAGCGATATCTCGACCCTGAAGAAATTGCTGGCCGACTTAAAGCAACTTGATTTTGGCAAAGTTAAACTGGTCATGGATCGTGGCTTTTACAGTGAAGCCAACATCAATGCCCTTTATCAGAACAACCTGAAATTCCTGATTGCCACCAAAGTATCCCTGAAGTTTGTGCGAAAAGAATTAGACAAAGTCAGAGACAGCATAAAAACAAGGACCAACTACAACTCAATCTATCAGTTATACAGCCATTCCACCGCCATTGAATGGAACTACTCTCAAACAAGACCCCGCAAAGGCGATGTCATCAAGGATACTCGCCGCATGTATCTGCACATCTATTACAGTAGCGAGAAGGCGTTGGAACATGAGAGCCGCTTCAATCTGATGCTGGATCAGTTGGAGGCTGAGCTTACGAGCGGAAATCGAAAACCAGAGAACGAGAAGCAGTACGCCAAATACTTTGAACTGTCAGATACCCCGGTACGTGGAATCAAGATCATTCCCAAACAGGATGCCATCACTCGAGCTGAAAAGGACTATGGCTTTTTCGCGCTGTTAAGTAACGACATCAAGGATCCCATCATAGCCTTGGAGATTTACCGTAACAAAGATCTGGTCGAGAAGGCGTTTGGGAATCTTAAAGAAAGGCTCAATCTGAGGCGAACTGCAGTCTCATCTGAAAGCTCGCTGGACGGAAAGCTGTTTGTCCAATTCATTGCCCTGATTTTTATGTCCCATTTGAAAAAGACGATGGCCGATAAGGGTCTATTCCAAAACTACACCATGCAGGAGCTACTAGACGAACTTGATGTCATAGAAGCATTTGAAAATCCAGGGAAGGCTCTCCAAGTAGGCGAAGTGACCAAGAAGCAGGAAGGCTTGTATACGAACTTGGGAGTAGACCCGCCATCCACGTTATAATTTTTCGGGAATTTAGGTCAAAAGCATTCTGGCCCATTATAGTTTAGAGAGCTTTGAAGTCATTGCAACTCTTGAAGGCAATGCAGTCCTTGAGGTCATAGTGGCTCTTTGTTTTTGATGGCCAGCGCCAGTGGAAATCGTTTAGTCCATATCGGCGCATATGTCTGCCACGGATCCTTTCACAAAAGAAATCAGATCGTTTGGAACGAGTCTCAACTGGAATCCCCGCTTGCCGGCGGAAACCATAATGTACTCCTTAGTACCTGCCGTTTGATCGATCACCGTCCGGAACTGCTTCTTCATCCCTACCGGAGAGCATCCGCCCCGAACATAGCCGGTGATTTTCTCTAGATCCCTGACATCTGCCAGCTCGATGGATTTTTCACCCAGGACCTTTGCAGCTTTTTTCAAATCAACGGAGGCTTCACCCGGGACAACCAGGACACAGTAGGATCCTGAATGACCGACTGCAAGAATGGTTTTATAAATATTCTCCTTTGGCACCCCCGTTCGGGCAGATATTTCATCGTAGCTGAGTTCCTCCTCTTCCTTCAAAGGTAAATAATCAACCATCTGATATGAAATCCTGGCTTTGTCCAGTTGGCGCATGGCATTTGTCTTCACGCTCATGTGGATCCCTCCCTCAGATTATATGCAATCTATCATTGACAATCCGTAAATAAAGGACAAATATAATAATAGCGCAAAAATCTGTCTATATTTTTTTATTTTCGGAAATATAAATACACCTGCTTTTTATCCTAAGGATACCATATTGAATTATTGTAGGAACAATTTTCTCTAAAGGAGTACCAAATAGATGAAAACCGATGTGTTGCTTTTGGCAAAGAATGGAGATCAGGCTGCGATGTTTCAGGTAATCAAGAGCTTTGAGGGCTGGGTGGTAAAGCAGTGCAACTATTATCACCTTCGCGGCTATGAATTTGAAGATCTCAAGCAGGTCTGTTACCAGACCATCGTATATGCCGTTTATCGCCTGAATGAACAGGAGCTGATCACAGCACCGTCTTTTATTATCCGGTGTATGCAGAACGCCCTGAAATTTGAATGCCGCAAGGTTCTGTCCAAGCCCGAGCCAGACAGTTTAAACACCGAAGGAGATTCCGGCCTGGAATTAATGGACCTGCTGGTGGATGATTCAGCCAATACCGAGTCCCAGGTATTGTACAACCTGGACAAGCGGGCCCTCAAGGAGAGTTACAATACCCTCTCCACCGAAGAGAAAGACCTCATCTCCTATTACATCATGAACCCCTATGGCGGTCTGAAAGAATATGCCGACAAATACAGCAAGAATTACCGGAAAGTCCGTTACATGAAGGATCTGGCATTGGCCAAGCTGAAATCCACCCTGTAGTGACTTTACCACTGATCATCAATAATAGATCATCAAAAATTATCTGCTGCCTTGCAAAGAATGATCATACATTGCTGTCCTGCCTTATAATAAGGATAATAATTGATATCCGCAGTGCTAACCCATTCGCATCGCACTGCAGCCAAAGAGGTGGGCAATGAAAATAGCTGTAACCGGAGGAGCCGGGTTCATCGGCTCACATATTGCTGAACTGGCACTGCTGCAAGGCCATGAAGTGACGGTGATTGATTCGCTGTGTCATGGCCATCGTTCCAATCTGCCTTCTGAGATCCCGCTGCTGACCTTTGATGTCAGAGATCCGGCATTGACTGAGGTGATCAGTCAGTTGGCCCCGGAAGTGGTCATTCACCACGCGGCTCAAATCAGCGTCCCTGAGAGTATTGAGCATCCGCTTCATGACGCCTCCGTCAATATCCTGGGAACGCTGAATCTTCTGGAAGCCTGCGTCAGAACAGGCGTCCGCAAGATCATTTATCCCGCCTCGGCATCGATGTTTGCCAAAATCCAATATCTGCCAATCGATGAGTCCCACCCCATCTCCTTCCTCTCTCCCTACGGAGTCAGCAAGCAGGTAGTGGAGCACTATCTTCAGGTCTATCACGCACTGTATGGCCTGGACTACACCATCCTGCGCTACAGCAATGTGTACGGTCCGCGACAGGATGCATCCGGAGAAGGTGGTGTGGTATCGATCTTCAGTCAGGCCATGCTCCATGACAGCACCCCGGTAATCTTTGGAGACGGGCAGGCTGCCCGCGACTTTCTCTTTGTGAACGACGCGGCTCAGGCTAATCTGCGCTGCCTTACGGGCTTTGGACAGGAAACCATTCATGTCTGCACCGGAGTTGAGACCAGCATACTACAGCTGTATGAACTGATCGCCGGGTTCACTGGCTTTTCAAAACCGCCTCACTTTGGTCCACCCAGACCTGGTGATATTGAGCGGTCTTTCCTGTCGACAAAAAAGATGGACCAACTCCTGACTCTTCCGGTCACGCCCATTCGGCAGGGTCTGTCCCTTACGATTCAGCAAATGAAAACTGCCTTAATCCAAACCGGTCACTGACCGGTTTTTTTTGCGTTTCTACATTCGACATACTTCCCGCTCTCGACGGCAATGAATGATTCGGAGCCTAGGATCTCCTGACTGGCCCGGTGTCATTTTTTTGTCACTAATTTGCCTCAAATTCTACATGATTTGGACACGTCCGTCCATTAAGCTGGTTTGAGGTCTGACATCATCCGGTTCCATCCGAAACCACCTGATTCACTCCCCGGGAAGATGGCTGAATGCAACCTGTAAACACCTTGCCATCTAATGAAAAGTTTATGTTGAAGGTAGAGTTTGAACAGTGGATGTGTTAAGATTTAGTGTGTGCCAATTGGGCACAATATTAACGTTAAATATGAAATAAAGGTTAAAGAGATGCAGAATTTAACATTGATTCCGGTCATCATGGCTGGCGCATTCGCGCTTGGCGTCATGGAAAAGAAAAAGGTCAAAAAAAATATTGATCAAATCCCGCTGCGAATTGTCGTCAACGGAATTCGAGGGAAATCCACGGTTACCCGACTGATCACCGGAATCCTGAAGGAAGCCGGTTATCAGGTGGTTGGTAAAACTACCGGCTCCGCAGCCCGAATGATTTATTGGGACTCCGAGGTAGAGGAGATCATTTACCGCCGGCCGGAAGGTCCGAACATAACGGAACAAAAATCCGTCGTTCGAAAAGCTGCTAAAAAAGGAGCCGACGCTCTGGTCTCGGAATGCATGGCGGTAAATCCGGATTACCAGAAAGCCTTGCAGGAAGAATTCGTACAGGCCAATCTGGTGGTCATTGTGAACGTCCTGGAAGATCACATGGACGTCATGGGACCCACCCTGGACCAGATTGCGGAAGGGTTCACCAATACGATCCCCTACAACGGACAGCTGATCATTTCCAATAATGAATACGTCAATTACTATAAACGGATCGCCCGCCGCCGCAAAACCAAGGTCTATGTGGCGGATGACAACCTGATCTCAGAAGCGTTCCTGAAAAAATTCAAATACATGGTTTTCCCGCAAAACGCCTCGCTGGCGCTGGCGGTCGCCGATGCGCTGGGCATCGACCGGCAAACCTCATTCCGGGGTATGCTTCACGCTCATCCGGATCCGGGTGCTGCTGAGGTTTGGAGCCTGCCCTCCTTCGGCAAAAATGTTTACTTCATCAATGGCTTTGCCGTAAATGATGCCTCCTCTACGCTGTCCATGCTGGAGCGAATCAATGCCCTGGGCTATCAGACGGAAAATGCCACGGTCATTATGAACTGCCGGCCCGACCGGGTTGACCGGTCGCAGCAGTTCGCCGATGATGTCCTGCCTTATATGAACGTAAAGAAAATCATTGCCATGGGTCAGATCACTCATCCCATCACTCAGGCTTATCAGCAAGGCAAGTATCAGGCACCGGAGTATATAAACATGGAAGACGCTCCCATTGCCTCGATCATGAAGGAACTTCGAAAACAGGAACCGAATTCGGTCATCTTCTCCGTCGGCAATATCCACGGAGACGGCGAGCCGCTTCTGGAAGCCCTGGAAGAGGTCAGTGAACACACCGACTTATATAGAAATCTTCAATCAACCAGTCCAAAATTCTCAAATTATCTTTCACGGAGTCTTCAGGAGGATTAATCACCATGTTCGGTACTGATCTGTATATTGCCTTAGTTGTAGGAATTGTTGTCAGCTTGATTTATAACGATGTCACCGGTATTTCCCCATCGGGTCTGGTTGTTCCGGGATACCTGTCATTGATTTTTGACCAGCCCATGTTCATCGCCTATGTGTTCATCTTCGCTCTGCTGACCTATCTGATTGTAGTTCACGGAATCGGGCGTTTCACGATTCTTTATGGAAAGCGCAAATTTGCCGCCATGCTTACCGTCGGCTTGCTGCTGAAACTGGTATTTGACTTTCTGTATCCCATCGTCCCCTTTCAGATCCATGAATTCCGCGGAATCGGCGTTATTGTTCCCGGACTCATCGCCAACACGATTCATAAGGAAGGCGTCGTTCTCACCGTTACCAGTACTGTTCTGATGACAGCGCTCACTTATCTCATCATCCTGGGATACAACATCATATTCTAGGAAAAGGAAGGGACCTATGGAAGAACGAAACCAAAAGCCAAATAAATATAAAAATCTGAGTTTTCAGGAACGCATCATGCTGTTCCAGAAAAAGAACCGGCGTCAGACTGACAGCCAGGCGGTACTGCTCCTGTTAGGGCTCATTGTGTTGTATCTGGTCGTACAGCTGGCCAATGCCTTTACTGCCAGCGCTCAGGTGGTGGTAACCAAAGACGCGAAATTTACAGCAACCATGGTCGGTGACATGATGTTCGGCCGAAATGTGCAGAAAGTCGTGGACAGCAAGGGATATGATTTCCTTTTCCGTTACGCCAAACCTTATCTGGACGCATCCGACTACAACACGGGCAACTTCGAAAATCCGATCATTCTGCGGAATGAATCAGAGTATGAACTGCCGGATAAAAGCATTTACCTTCATGCCCGGGCCGATGTTGCCCCCTACCTGTCCTCTATTGGGTTTACAACCGTGAACCTGGCCAACAATCACCTCATGGACTACGGGGTAGCCGGACTCACCGAAACGCTGGACACCTTTGCAAAAACTGAAACTGCCGCCATCGGCGGCGGACTGAACAAATTCCAGTCCGGACAGATCCATTATGAAGATTACAATGGCTTTGTCGTAGCAACGGTCGGGATGACCGATGTCGGTTATCAGTGGGGTTATTCCACCGATCATCAGGCTGGTGCCAACAAAACCCGGCTCACCGATGTGCTGCCGATCGTCAAGGAAGCCCGGAAGAATGCCGATCTGGTCATTGTTCATTCTCACTGGGGCATAGAATATGATTCATCACCTAACCCCAGGCAGAAAGAAATCGGCCGGGCTCTGGTCAATGCCGGAGCGGATATTGTCGTGGGACATCATTCCCACACGCTGCAGCCGGTGGAAATCTACAAAGGCAAAGTAATTTTCTACTCACTGGGCAATTTTGTATTTGACCAGGGCTGGTCCAAAACCAAGGATTCCGTGGTCGCCCAGTTCAAAATACACGACGACGGATCCAAGACGGTTGAACTCACCCCCATGAAGGTGAATGAAGCAAGTCCATCCCCGCTGAGCGGCCCGCTGGCCGGCATGGAATTCAATCGAATGAAAGCCCTTCTGACGAAGGATCTGGATTCCAAAATTGAGTGGGAAGTGAAAGACGATAAAATCATCATCAACCTGGGAACGAAATAGAATGAGGGATAATTAATGGGAGATCAAAATAACAGATATCGCAGCTGGGCATCCAAACTGACCGTTGTTCTTGGCTTTGTCGTCATCCTGTCCATGGCAGTCAAGCCACTGATGGCGATCTTTCAGAACACCCGGGAAACCGGAAATGTCCAGGGATATGTCAACATCGGAAACACCACACCGGGCTCAACGGGAAAAACCGTGCCGGGAGTCTCGACCCTTCCGACCAACCCTTCGACTCAGCCTGGCAATACCACCACTACCGTGGTCACCGCTGACGGAGCCTACGGCGTCTCCAGTTCAAACCGCATTGCCGCAGATATCGCCATGGAAGTTATGGCACAGGGCGGAAATGCCGCAGATGCAGCCGCTGCCGCCGCTCTGGTGCTCAGCGTGGTAGAACCTCATGCTTCCGGTCTGGGCGGAGCGGGCGCCGCTCTGGTCTATACCCCGGCGGATCAGAAAGTCACTCAGATCATGTACCGCGAAAAGTCGTCCGCCAATCCGGAGAACCTTCGCAAAAAAACCGGCGTTCCGGGACTGGCGAAAGGTCTGGAGTATCTTATCGCTTCCTTCGGGTCGGTGGATGAAAAAACTCTGATTGAACCCGCCCGGCAGCTTGCCGCCAATGGCTTCAAGATGGACTCCACTCTGTTTGATATCTGGAAGCGCTATAAATTCGGCAACCTGCTCGATAAAAAAGCCAATGACCTGTTCTTCCCCAGCGGCGTCATGCAGACCTTCGTGAAACAGCCGGAGTATGCTGACACGCTGAAGTATCTTCAGGATAACGGCCTGGGCTCCTTCTACAAGGAACCCTTTGCCTCCGAGCTGGCCAAAGCCGTGACCGGTCTGGATGTGTCCGATATTACAGGATACACCATGTATGTGGACGAAGCCGTCAAAGGCTCCTTCGAGGGCTGGGACATCTTTACTGCATCCCCCCCAATGTCTGGCGTCACCTTCGTTCAGATGCTGAACATGATGGAATACGTCAAGCTGCAGAACTACTCAGTGGACTCTACGGAGTATTATCACTTCATTGCCGACATCACGAATCTGGCCTATCGCTCCCGCTTCCTGGAACTGGCTGATCCTTCGGTCGATGTTATCGACACAACCTCGCTGGCCAGCAAAACTTATTCTCAGAAGCTGGCAGCCCAGATCAAGCCAGGGGTGAAGACCGAACTGGATCAGAATGATTTTATTCCGAACCAGGATTCTGAAATCAACCCCGGGGATCCTGCCTCCACAACACCCGCCGGAACAACCGGTATGGCTGAACCCATCCCCACCTATGCTCCGAAGGAAGAATCCCACACCACCCACCTGGTTGTCGTGGACAAGACGGGCATGATGGTTTCCATGACCAATACTTTGGGCACGTTCTTCGGAACCGGAAAGTTCACCAAAGGCTTCTTTATGAACAACCTGCTGACAAACTTCAACGATTACGATGAAAATCCCGGCTACTGGGGTGTCAGCAAGAGTCCCCGCTCCTTTATCACCCCTTCCATCATGATCAAGGATGGCAAAGTGCTCGGTCTGGGATCTCCCGGTGGAGCCCGAATCCCCTCCATGCTGGCACAGGGTGTGGCAAACTTCGTCTACTACAACCTTCCGCTGAGCGATGCCATGGAACGGTACCGGATCTTTGCTGACAAGAACGTCATCAAAACAGAACGTGCACTCAACGCCCAGGTTACGGAAGATCTCAACCGCATGGGCTACTCCATCCGAGTCAATGATGACTCGATCTACTTCGGTGGAATCCAGGCGCTGCTGTTTGATCCGGTCACCAAAACCGTGGACGGTGCGGCTGATTCAAGACGCGGCGGCGTATGGCGCACCAGCGTGCCGGCTGAGTAAAATAATCAACTGACATCAACAGAATTCTCGGAAAATACACTTTACATTCGCCTGATTCGTTATATAATGAAAAAGGTGAAATCATAATTATACGTGAGGAGCAAGTTTGCATGATACTGAATGGTAAATTGAAAAGTATCGGACGCCAGGTGATCAAATACACCTTCTTTTTAGCCGCTGTCATGGCTTGGATGATTGTATTAGGTCCGAAAGAAACACTGACAGCCGAAGAACAGCTGTATGTCCAGGAATTTATCGCTCAAGTGGACAGTGAACCGGCTGCTCCGACTCAGGTAGCTTCCGAAACGGTTGTACCCACGATGACGGAAGGAACTCCTTCCGACCTGAAGTACGGAATCGTTCTGGAAGACAGTGTCAACGTCAGAAAAGGACCCGGCGTAGATTTCCCGGCAGTTATGCAGCTGTTTAAGGGAAATGAAGTTCAGCTTGTAGAAGAACTGGTCGGCGGCTGGTGGAAAGTCTCCATCAACGGAACTCAGCTCTACATCAAGAGTGAATTCGTCTCCGTCAAGACCATGACCGGATCCAATCAGTAAAGTGAATAAATGAAGGCCTCTGGAAACATTTCCAGAGGCCTTTCCTATCTCCAGAAACAACATCAGCACATGACAAATCGGGTCTGCAATTTCTTGCCTTGCTTCATGAAGTCCATTCAATATCCCTGGTTTGAGACCTCCTACTCATCCATTGAGGTTTCCTATCCGTGAACTCAATCTGTTCCGGCGTTTTCATCCTTTTCGTATTGTTCTTTTTATTAATGAATTCGCTACACTGATCACTCCGTATCAAGAATTTTCAAGCAAATGTCATGAGCCTGGCCAAAAATTCACGGCACAACTGAACGCTTATGCTATAATTAATCATGAACTGATGATATTAATTAATCAAACTCATTCCCAATAACAACAGACATCCAATCCGGTTGGAGGTATTTTTTACGATGAAAATCCTGAAGTACATGATCTTCCTGGTTGCCGTCCTCTCCTTCATGGTCTTCTTTGGCCATAAAGAGACATTGAGTCCCGAAGAATCACTGGCAATAACGGAATTTGAAAACCTGACAGCGCAAAATTCAACTACGCCGGTTGCGGCCGCTGACCCAACCCCTGGTGCCGGATCCACATCATCAGCCGGTTCCCAGCCGCAAACCAGTCCTGCCACAGATACCACTCCACTGTATTTGAAAACAACCCCCAATGGTACAGTCCTGGAGGACTCCGTTAATGTCCGATCTGGGCCAGGCCTTGATTTCCCGGTTGTCACCCAGCTGTACAAAGGAGATCAGGTCATCCTTGGCAACAACTTCAATGGCTGGTATGAACTGAATTTGGATGGACGCAAGTACTATATTTCAGCCGATTTTGTGCTTATGGCACCTGTCCAGTAAACAGTCACAGACTGCTCCTTTCTAGATGAAATCTATACTCTCTTTCCCCTGCCTTAAATTGCATTTCATGAACAAGGGACCATACGATCGTATGGTCCCTTGTCTGCATTTACTTTTCACCTGGATACCGGCAGATCCTAATAATCGAATTGACGGTAGTAGCGCCGGATCCCCATGGGATGGCAAAATTCACGTTCCATATGGGCATCGATGCGATTGTTCACAGCTCTTAAAATCAGGTGGGAAACAGAGCCTCTGTATTCTTCCCGAATTCCTTTCAGCTCGTAGTTTTTCGAATCAATCACCGTATAGTTTCTGCACACTTTCGGAAGGAATCTGGCCACTCGCTCCGCTAAGGGACGCTGGGCATCCTCTCCGATATACAGCACCACCGGGGTCTGGGCATCAATGATTTCCAGTGTTCCGTGGAAAAATTCGGCTGCGCTGATGGATTTGGTCCGGAGCCACAACTGCTCTTCCCAGTAGCACATGGCATAGGAATAGGTCGCACCCCATTGAGTGCCTGAACCAATGAAATAATGCGGCATATGCGGATTCTCCAGGCAGTAGCGGTATTTGTCCGCCGCGAACTCCTGAGCCCATTCATCCGCTGCTTTCTCCACTTCGGCGAGAGCCTGCGGCAGGTGCGCCTCCATCTCTTCATAATATGTGTCATAATCGGGAAAATCTCCAGCCTGATACAGAAATCGATCAGCCGTCATAAAGAACTTCAGCTGTTCATTCTTCGGATAGGAGATGCAATAATCACAGAACTCCTCCAACGCGGTATGTTCCAGATCAATGAATCCAAGAATCCTGGCCCCTGTCTGCTTCACTTTTCTCAATGCCTGTACCATCTCTTCCGTAGTACCGGTGACCGAAGAAAACAGAACGATGGAACGATCCGTAATCCTTCGGTTTCCGGTGGTCAGATATTCCGCTGCATGTTCTATTTCAAACGGGATGGCGCTTCTCGCCTTAACATGAGCTTGTGTCTGAAGACCGGACGCCCAGGTTCCCCCAATCCCCATGATGAAAACAGCATCATAGCCATTCTGGCAGAACTGATCCACCACAGCTTCAATCCTTGGCCGCAGCTCCAGTGCCCCTGTTACGCTCATGACCTGCCGTTCGACATCCAGATTTAACATATGTTCTTCACTCCTTCTTCCAATAGAATCCTTGCACCTGACGAATTCTGAGTTTTATTTGCCGTGTAGTCATTTCAAGGGAATCAGCCAGATCACGCTGATCCCGAGATGAGGGAATCAGCCAGATCACGCTGATCCCGAGATGAGGGAATCAGTCGGATCTACCGATGACTCAGCTTGATTGTGCTTTGCTCCAGGGAGCTGCTTACCAGGCTCCTTTATATTCCAGCGTCATGCTGGCACTTTCTGCCCCCAGTGCCATGCAGTCAATGATGGGCAGGTCCAGCAGAATGCCTTTGAGGAAACCCGCGATATAACTGTCTCCTGCTCCCAGTGAGTCCACCGCTTCACAGGGGACAATGCCGTACTGATGATACTCAGTACCATCAAAAACCAGACTGCCGGATTCACCCAGGGTCGCAATGACCAGACGTGGGCCCCGGGCTTTGATATTCGCCATTTGTTTGCGAAGTTCCGGACCATCCGGGCTTTGCGCAGAATAGAAGAAATAATCTGTGGATGCTGCCGCCAGATAAGCTGCGGGACTGTTTGGGTCCGTCGACGCGTCATAGGCGGTCTGTAGTCCGCGTTGTTTCAGACCGGCCAGGTGGTGTTCCAGATGTCCCCAGCAGCCGGTGACTACCAGATCGTGATCGCACAGAAAGTCGATGTCAGTCGCCTGCAGATCAAAGTCACCCATCACTCCTTCTTCATAGGCCCCGAAGATCCGGTCTCCCTCTTTGACGGCAACATGCGTCACTGCCGTCTGGCCCGGAAGAGTGTACAGATGAGTAATGTCGACCCCTTTGTACAACAACGCGCTGCGCAGAATGGTTCCATGATCATCCGGCCCCACCGCTCCGGTGTAGGAGGCTTCTCCCCCCAGTCGCTTAAAATAGACGGCCACATTGACCGCATTCCCTCCCGGATACCCCGTTTCGGCCTCATCATACCAGTCGATGCAGTTATCCCCTGCTGCTGCAATCTTCATTTTCTCCCCCTCTAAAATGTCATGTGTTTCTATTTTCGCCATCATTCGTCAATCCATGGACTTTCCGATTCCAAGCAGAATTACCTGGCAATGGTTTTGCTGCTATCCAGGATTATCCGCTTAATGATAGCTGCCATATCGATCAAGAAATAGAAATTTGTCCGTCTTGATCATCGGTTTGCCCGGAAATTCTTTCATTCTCGGAAAGACCCAAATTAAGCCTATCACCGGGCTTTTCAGGCGTCAACCGCTGCCGGATCGCTTTACGTGTTAGAATGTCGAACCGGAGAAAATAAGCACATATTAACAAAAAACCTGACCCGGAACAGCGCTTTCCCCAAAGCGCTGTTCCAAAGTGTTGTCCCCGCAAGGAACTAACGCTTTCGAAAATAGCAAAGGACTCCGGATGCCCTTCGGCGATGCGGAGTCCTTTTGGTGAATTAATATTTGAATGAAGTGTCTTATCCGATTTTTTGCTATGACTGAGGCAATCCGCCAGAGCGAACTGCCGGATCAGCGATTCATGGTCTCCGACAGGATCTGCGCGATCTGTCTGGATGCCGTTCCGTCGCCGTAAGGATTTCTGGCCTGACTCATTCGGTCATACTCGGCCTGGTCATCCAGAAGCTGATACAGGGCTGTGGTGATTTCCTCAATTTGGGTCCCGACCAGTTTGAGGGTGCCGGATTCTATCCCTTCCGGCCGTTCGGTCGTGTTGCGCATGACCAGAACAGGTATGCCCAGCGCCGGCGCTTCTTCCTGGATTCCTCCGGAGTCTGTCATGACTACATAAGCCCGAGCCATAATGTTGTGGAACTCCAGAACATCCAGCGGGGGAATCAGCAGCAGATTGTCCAAGTGACCCAGGATCCGATCGGCGGTTGCCCGGATGTCCGGATTCAGGTGGATCGGGTAGACTGCCTTCAATTCGGGTCTCTCCTGCAAGATTTGAGCCAGTGCCTGGAACATGTGATCCATCGGTTCCCCCTGATTTTCCCGGCGGTGAGCCGTGATCAGGATCATTTTGGAGTCGCCCACCCAATCGAGCACATCATGCTCAAAGTCCGGGCTGATCGTGGTGCGCAGAGCATCTATGGCCGTGTTGCCCGTCACAAAGACACGCGCGGGGTCAACCCCTTCCCGCAGCAGATTTTCTCTGGCAGTAGCCGTCGGGGCGAAATGGAGATCCGCCACCAAAGATACCGCCCGTCGGTTGAATTCCTCGGGAAAGGGCGAATGAATGTCAAAGGTGCGCAGCCCTGCCTCTACGTGCCCCACCGGGATATTTTCATAGAAACAGGTTAAGGAAGCGGCAAAGGTTGTGGTCGTGTCGCCATGAACCAGGACCAGATCAGGGTTTTCCAGCTCCAGCACTTTCTTTAACCGCGTCATGATATTTGTGGTCAGGTCATTCAGGGTCTGTCTGGGTTTCATAATGGAAAGATCATGATCCGGCACAATGCCAAAGACATCCAGCACCTGATCCAGCATTTCGCGATGCTGGCCGGAAACACAGACAATGGTTTCAAACTCCTCGCGGCTTTTCAGTTCCAGAACCAGGGGGCACATTTTGATGGCTTCCGGTCTCGTGCCAAAAATGACAAGAATTCTTTTCATGCGAATGCTCCTTTCTCTGCCGGCGGCAAAGAGTTGCTCAACTTATGCTTCAGGCCCGACGAATCTTTTTCCAGACAGCCTGGACGATCTGATCCACTTCGGGGATCTTCAGACACAAGATCAGAAGACCATAAACGACGGCAGAGAGAAGAATGGAAGCCATAACACCCAGTTTTGTCCCCGCCATTGCTTCCAGCTGATGGAACGAGAACCATGCCGTGGCACCCATTACCAGGGACGCGAACGAGATTTTTAAAAGCTTCCCTGCCATGGACCGATACTGCAGCGAAATCTCTCCGCGCCAGCGCAGGATAATTACCAGCAGGCCGGCACTGATCAGTGAGGAAATCGAGGTAGCCAAAGCCAGGCCATTGATGCCCATAAAACTCGACAGCAACAGGTTCAGGACCACATTGATTCCAACGGCAATGGCCGCTGTTATCATGGGGGTTCTGGAATCACTCATGGAATAGAAAATTCGGGAGAAGATTTCACGGAAGGCATAACCAATCAAGCCCGGTGCATAATAGAACATGGCGCCGCCGGTCAGATTGACGGCCCGTTCATCAAATTCTCCGCCAAAAAACAGCAGATAGATGATCTGGTGGCTTAAAACCATCAGCCCCATGACACACGGAATGACTACCAGCGCCATGGTCACCATGGAATTGGTTGTCATGTCCTCCACTCCTTTGAGATCTTTCTGATAAAACAGCTTGCTGATCTTGGGATAGATGACGGCGATGATCGAGTAAACAAAGATCCCCTGTACAAAGCCATTCATCTTGCTGGCATAGTCCAGAGAAGCCACCCCGCCGTCCAGCAGCCGGGAAGCCATGGTCTTGTCCACGACAACGTTGATCTGATTGACAGCCACTCCCAGCACCACCGGCGCCGCCAGAGCCAGCAGATGCTGGAGTTCCCGGTCCTGAAAATCAATCACCGGCTGCCAGCGATAGCCCAGCCGCCGGGCAAAAGGAAGCATCCAAAGAACCTGGACCAGCACCGAAAGAACAATCCCGATGGGCAGGAACAGAGGATTCAGGTACTTTGCGGCTGGATAGGACAGATAGAACACGAGGTTCATCGGAATCCCCACCAGTGCCGGCACCCAGAAGTTGTCGTGAATCTGCAGATAGGGCTGCAGCAGATAGCTCATAAATGAGAATACCACGCCCCACACCGCAATTCGGGTGAATTGCTTGGTCAGTTCCAGCTTGCTGCCGGTAAAGCCTGAGGCAAACAGCTTCACAAAAAATCCGGGATACAGCGTAACAATGAGACTGAAGACGATCCCGATCAGGATCGTCACATTGGTTGTATTGGCCAGGAACCGGTGAGCCTGGTCCCTGCCCTTCTTCATCTGAGTCCGGTTGAAGGTCGGAATGAAGCCCGTGGAAATTCCTGTCCCCACCATCATCAGGATGATCATGGGGATGGTCTGAGCGATTTTGTAGGCTTCGGCCGTTTCACCGATCCCAAAGAACCGGCCGAGCAGGATATCGCGGATAAATCCGAACACTTTCGTGAAAGCTGACAATGCCATCAGCAGGATGACCGCCGATCGGGCAGACTTTCCCTTTGAGCTGCTGGTGGTTTCAGCCGCAGGTTTCTGGTTCAGACGTTCCTCCGGGGTGAGCGGTTTCTTAGGCATGAAGAGCGTCCTTTAACGCCGCAGCAACGGCTTCCTGATCCGCTGGCGTGATATAGGGCGACAATGGCAGAGCCAGTACACGCCGGCACAGGTCGGTTGAAACCGCCAGCTCCGCCTCATTGACGGCCAAGTTGGCATAGGCAGTCTGCCGGTGCATCGGTTTGGGATAATACACCATGGTAGGAATTCCCCGGGCTTTGAGCTCGGTCATGACGTGATCGCGCTGCGCTTCATCCTTGCATTTAATGGTATACTGCGCCCAGCCGGAGGTATACCCCTGAGGAATGATGGGAGTCTGAGCCACACCCCGGAGCAGATCGTCGTAGTTGGCGGCTGCTCCGGTAATGTCATCCAGCTCATAGTCTCTGAGGGCCTTGAACTTTTCCTGTAAAATCACCGCCTGGATCGTATCCAGCCGTGAATTGTACCCAATGCGGACATTGTCATACTTCTCCTCCCCTTTGCCGTGCACCGCCAGGGAGCGGATCAGCGCAGCCACTGCATCATCATTGGTGAAGACCGCGCCGCCGTCGCCATAGCAGCCTAACGGCTTGGCCGGGAAGAAGGAAGTGGTGGCAGCATCGCCGAAACTGCAGTTTCGGCGATCTCCGATGGCACCGGAAAATCCCTGCGCCCCATCTTCCAGAAGCATCAGGCCTTCGCGCCGGCACAGCGGTTCCAGGGTCGGATAATCCGCCGCCAGACCAAATAAGTCAACGGCTACCACCGCTTTCGGGGTCAGGCGGCCTTCCGCCCGAACCTTGCGAATGGCCTGTTCCAATGCTTTGGGATCGAGGTTGAACGTGTCCTCCAGGACATCGACAAACACCGGGGTCGCCCCGGTTACGCTGACAGCCTCCGCGGAGGCGAAAAACGTAAAGTCAGGAACGAAGACGGCGTCGCCGGGTCCGATGCCCCACGCCTTCAATACCAGCATCAGAGCATCCGTGCCATTGGCACAGCTGATGCAGTGCTTCACTCCGACATAATCTGCCAGCATTTCTTCCAGCTCCCGCACCGGCTTCCCGCCGATGAACTGGGCGGAGCCCATGATTTCCATGACTCTGGGGTCAATGGCTTCCTTTAGTGCCAGATACTGGCTTTTCAGATCTCTGAATTCCAACTATTTCAACTCCTTCAGTTCCTCGGTCTCAGTCAGTTCATAGGAACGACCACAGCTGCAGTGCAGTTCCCCGGGCAGAACCTTGCCACATTCGCAGACCCAGCCGCGCTGACGGGCCGGACTGCCCAGCATCAGGGCATGGGCTTTCACATCCCGCACCACAACGGCACCGGCACCGATCAGACACCATTCGCCCAGTGTGACGCCGCATACGATGGTGGCATTGGCGCCGATCGATGCGCCATATTTTACTTTTGTCTTCAGATAGCCGACCCGTCCCTTGGGATATTTGGCCCGGGGAGTCAGGTCGTTGGTAAATACCATGGAGGGGCCGCAGAAGACATAATCTTCCAGCTCCACCCCCTCGTAGACCGTCACGTTGTTCTGAATCTTGACTCCGCTGCCAATGATGACATTGTTCGAGATATTGACATTCTGTCCCAGGGAGCAGTGTTCCCCGATGCGGGCACCCCGCTGAATATGGCCGAAATGCCAAACCTTTGTTCCAGTGCCGATCTGTACGTCCTCATCGATATATGCCGACTCATGGACAAAATAGTCCTTCTCCAAGGCCGGAGTAGCCTCTGGCAGATGTTGTTCCATCGATTCGCTCATCAGTTGGTCTCTCGCAGCCTGCGTTTGACCTGGGCAACATGCTCGACATCGATCCGGTCGCTGAACCGGCCTTCAAAGTCGGTGGATGCCACCTCTGTCAGGGGCAGTCTGACCGGCTTGCCGGATGCCGCCGACTGATAGATGGCCAGCACCAGTTCCAGGGCATTGCGTCCGTCCTGCGCCGTGATGTACGGCGGACGCCCTTCCCGAATGGCAGCGATGACATCCTGATACAGCGGCGTATGGCCAAACCCATAGACATTGGGGGGATTCTCATGGTACACCGTTTTGATCTCTTCCGGATCGTCCAGCTGGTCACGGAACAACCATTCTTCAATAATATTGACGGATTTTCCGCCGGCCTTGACGGTCCCGTCCTGACCAAACAGGTAGAGCGTTTCTTCCAGGTTTTGCGGGAAAATGTTCGTTGTTCCCTCAATCATGCCATAGGATCCGTTGGAGAATTTGACCAGAGCCATGCCCAGATCTTCCGCTTCAATAAACGGATGCATCAGGTTGTCGGTATAGGCGACCACTTCTTCAATCTCGTTGCCCATCATCCAGCGCAGGAGATCGATATTGTGGATGCACTGATTCATCAGCGCGCCGCCGTCCTGTTCCCAGGTTCCCCGCCAGGGAGCCTGGCTGTAATAGGATTCACCGCGGTTCCAGCGGATGTGGGCGGTTCCGTGCAGGAGACGGCCGAACCGGCCGTGTTCCATGGCCTCACGGATCTTCTGGACCGATTTATTGAACCGGTTCTGGTGGCAGGCACACACCGTTACCCCCTTGGCCGTACTGCGCCGGATGATTTCATCGGCTTCCGGCAGGGACAGCGTGATCGGCTTTTCAATGATCAGATGAACCCCGGCATCAATGCAGTCCAGGGCAATGGACCCGTGTTTGCCCGACTCGGTGCAGATGGCCGCAAGGTCGATGGCCTCATGCCTGAGCATCTCCCGGTAATCCGTGTATTTCTTAACCTGGGCAAGCCCAAACGCCTGTGCCTTTTCATCCATTCTCTCCGGAATCACATCGCAGATGGCGACAATCTCCAGGCCGTTGGCCTGGGCCGCCGCAAAATGATTAACCGAAATCCGGCCGCAGCCGATAATTGCAAATTTCATGACATATCTCCTATAACAGATCGATCTTGGACCGATCCGCAATGTATTTCATGGCATTCCGGGTATCCAGGATCGCCTGGGCTTCCCGGTTGATGGCTTCATAATCCATGACGCCATGGGCCGTAGTGATCACAACCAGGTCATACTGTCCCACGGTTTCGATAGTGAGTTCCGTCAGTCCCTGATGCTTTTGACCCTTGAACTTGTATTCCGCGATGTAGGGATCAAAGAATGTCACTTCGCTGCCCTGCTTCTCAAAGTTTTCAATGACTTTCAGTGCCGGGGATTCGCGGTAGTCGTCTATGTCATTCTTGTAGGCAACACCCAGTATCAGGATCTTGGAGCCGTTGAGCGGTTTCCGATGCCGGTTCAGCACCCGGGCGGCGCGCTCGATGACGTACTGGGGCATGTAGTTGTTGATTTCACCCGACGTTTCAATCAGCTTGGTGTGATAATCATACTCTCTGGCTTTCCAGGTCAGATAATAGGGATCCAGCGGAATGCAGTGGCCGCCCAGACCTGGGCCCGGATAGAAGGCCTGGAAGCCGTAAGGCTTCGTTTTGGCCGCATCGATCACTTCCCAGACGGAGATGCCCATTTTATCGCAGATTATCGCCATTTCATTGACCAGACCGATGTTGATGTTGCGATAGGTGTTCTCCAGAATCTTTTCCATTTCAGCGACAGCCGGAGACGAAACTTCCAGAATATCGCCGGCCAGAACCGCCCGGTACATGGCCGCGATGACTTCGGTGGCATCCTTGCCGACTCCGCCCACTACCTTCGGGGTGTTCTTGGTATTGTAATGTTTATTGCCTGGATCGACCCGCTCGGGAGAGAATCCCAGATAGAAATCCTCGCCGCAGGTCAGCCCTGAGCCAGCCTCCAGAATCGGTTTCAGCAGTTCTTCCGTTGTGCCGGGATAAGTGGTGGACTCCAGGACCACGATGGAACCTTTTTTCAGGTAGCCTGCAATGGCTTCCGTAGAGCTTTTGACATAGCTGATGTCCGGCTGCTGATACGCATCCAGCGGCGTCGGGACGCAGATGGCGATGAAGTCGACATCACGGATAAACGAGAAATCATTCGTGGCCCGCAGCATGCCCTGCTGGACCAGGGTTTTCAGATCATCATCCACGACATCTCCGATGTAGTTATGGCCGTCGTTCACCCAGTCCACTTTCTGCTCCTGGACGTCAAAGCCGATGGTCTGGAATCCGGCTTTTGCCTTTTCCACGGCCAGCGGCAGGCCGACATAGCCAAGTCCCACGACCCCGACCGTGATCGCACGATCCTGAATCTTCTTCAACAGTTCATTTTTCATCATGATTTTTTATCCTCTTTTCGTTTACGGAATAATCTGCGGAAGTCATCGGACAGCTTGCCATAGTGATGCATTTCACGGACAAAACGTCTGGATTCCTCATAAATCTTTGTTCGTTCTTCCTCTTTCAGACCCTTCGCCTCCAGGATCCGGTCAGCAATGTCCCGGGCATCTCCGGCACGGGCTTTCAGGGTATTCCCGACTTCATCCATCGGGCTGTGCTCCGTATCCCAGGCGTTGATGATGGGACGGCCAGCCAGCAAATAATCGAAGATCTTGTTGGCGGACACTCCATATTCATAAAGCGGCGAAGGCTGGCTGCCAAGATACAGCGCGTCGCATTCAGAAAGTGTCCCAATGACCTGAGCTTTGGGAATGGGATCTTCAAAATGCACCCCATTCAGCTGTTGCTCTTCCTTCAGGCGAAGGAGCTCACTCTTCAGAATGCCGTCACCGATAACCACGCAGGCAATCTCGGGATGATCCTTCAGATGAATCATGGCGCGGATCAAATCCTCCATGGCGTTGCTGACCGAGATGCCTCCGGCATAACCGACGACAAATTTCCCCTGCTCTTTCAGTTTCTGAATTCGGTTCGCGACGCGGTCGCTGACCTCCGGCGGGGTGCCGGCTTCCTTGAAATAGGATGGCGGCAGTCCATTGGGAATGTGGATTACCGGAGTCGTGAAGCCTCGGGACTGAATATAGGGCTTCACATTGGGCAGAACCGAAACGATGCAGTCCGATTGACGGTAGGCCGAATCTTCCGCAACCTGCATCGCCGCGATGAAGGGATGATGCTTGGAATAACCGCCCAGAAGGCGCGGTGACAGCGGCCAGAGATCATGAATCTCATGGATCAGCATCGCCCCGGATTTTCGTTTGATTTTCTGCCCGATCCAGGTATCCATCGGGTACGTGGAGGAACAGATGACCACATCCGGCTGATAGCGCCGGATGAGTTCATCGGCGGCTTTCATGCCCTTCTGAACAAACTGCGCCATAGACAGAATACGGTCAAAATTATTGCCGTGATAATGCCTGGTCCTTAGAAAACAAAAGCGGACCCCGTCAATGACTTTTTCTTCCAGGTCTTCGCTGATGTCGGGATTATGGCTGCGCAGATGTGAATAATCAGCCGCCAGGATGGTCGTGTCAATTCCCGCCCTGCGCCACTCATGAGCCAGGTAAAAGGGGCGAAATTCCATCCCCAGGGTTTCTGAGCCGGCATAATGGTCAATGTATAGTACGTTCATGGTCGGAGTCATCTCCTTTAAATTCAGGGAAGGTCAATTGCCGAAAAACACTTCACGCACGGTCATCCAGAGAAGTCTCAGGTCATAAGCGAGAGAAGCGCGTTCGACATAGTCCAGGTTGATCCGGAGTTTTTCCGGCATGATTTCTTCCAGATAAGTTTTCTCAGGATCCTGTGACTGACCCAGCAGCTCGGATTCCTTGCGGTATTTAATCGAGGCCAGGTCGGTCACCCCAGGCTTGATGGACAGAACTTTTTTCTGTTCCTGTGTATAATGGGCGACGTATTTGGGAACTTCCGGCCGAGGACCGACAAAGCTCATCTCCCCCTTGACGATATTGAGGATCTGGGGCAGTTCGTCCAACTTGAATTTGCGAAGCGTTTCCCCTACCCGGGTCACCCGGGCGTCATTGCCCACCGTGATCTTCAACCCCATTTCTTCCGCCCCTTCCACCATGGTTCTGAACTTCATGATCCGGAACGGTTTCCCGTTTTTCCCCACCCGTTCCTGAAGGAACAGCACAGGGCCCGGCGAAGTCAGTCTGACCAGGAGGGCAATGACTGCCAGGAACGGCGACAGCAGGACAAAACCGATGACTCCGAATATACGGTCAAAGGCTGATTTGGCGAAGCTGTTAGATGGTTTCATAGTCAATCCGGTGCTCCTTACGCACTAGTTCACATACTTCAATGAACTGGTCCAGAAGGTACTCCACCTGCTCATCGGTCAAAAGGGTGTGCAGGGGCAGAGTGACTTCATTTTCGTACATATGGTAGGCATTGGGATAATCCGCAATGTCAAATCCCAGATTTTTGTAGGCCGTCATCATCGGCAAAGGCTTGTAATGGACATTCACGGCGATATCGCGTTCGCTCATGCGCTCGATCACCTCATTGCGGGCCTCAACCGGAAAGCCCAGGAGGTTGACCAGATAGAGGTGTCCGCTGGACCGGCTGGTATCATCATAGTGCTTCAGCGGGCGCAGGTAAGGCAATTGGGTCAGACGCTCGTCATAGCGGTGGATCATCTGAGCCCGGCGTTCCAGCAGTTCGGGGTAGCGCTTTAACTGAGCCAGTCCCAGAGATGCCATGATATCAGTCATATTGCCCTTATAGCCGGGATAGATAATGTCATATTCCCAGTCACCGCCCTTGGTTTTAGCCAGGGCGTCCCGATTCTGGCCGTGCAGGGCCAGCAGCATGAATTCCCGATACACTTCCTCATCATTCCAGCCGCCTTCCTGCCGCCAGGTGATGGCTCCGCCTTCTGCGGTCGTAAAATTCTTGACCGCATGGAAAGAATAGCAGGAAAAATCGGCGTCCTGTCCGCTGCGCAGTCCATTGCGAACTGCTCCCAGAGAATGGGCCGCGTCGGCCAGCACGACGATCCGTCCGAGCTGTTTCTGCCGGTCATTGGCTGCAGTGAACACAGAGCGGTACTCCTCACACAGTTCGATCAAGGCGGAATTATCAGTCATGACACCGCCCAGGTTCACGGGTATGATCGCCTTGGTCCGATTCGTTATTTTGCGGCGGACATCTTCCGGGTCAATAAAAAAGGTGTCTTTCGCGGTATCGGCCATGACGATCTTGGCGCCGACGTGATGAATCACGGAAGCGGAAGCACTGTACGTATAGGCTGATGTAATGACTTCATCCCCTGGTCCGATTCCCAGAAAGCGCAGCACCATTTCCATGGCGATAGTCGCTGAGTTCATGCACACGACACGGCTGGTGCCGACAAATTGAGCCAGTTCCTGTTCCAGTCGTTTGGTTTTCGGACCCGTCGTAATCCAGCCGGACCGCAGGGTGTCGACCACTTCATCAATTTCCAGCTGGCTGATATCCGGTGGCGAAAAATTAATTTTCATCAAATGTCCCTCTTTCAAGAAAGCTTCTCGGTGGGAGCTTCCCGGTAGGTCGTAACAATGGTCCTCATGGTGTCTTTCACTTTCTGATTCGATGCAGCGCTATCTTCGATGACCGCTTTGAGCTGAGTCAGTCCGTCAAGCAGTTCTTCCCACTTGAATTCGCTGGGCTTGCCAATGAAGACCAGGGAGTTTTTGGTCTTGGTCAGTCCTTCTTCACTCATGAGCAGCTCCTCATAGAGCTTTTCTCCGGGGCGCAGCCCCGTGACTTCAATCTTAATGTCGACATCCGGTTCATAGCCGGACAGGCGGATCAAATTCTTGGCCAAATCGTAGATCCTGACCGGTTCCCCCATATCCAGAACGAAGATTTCACCGCCTCTGGCGAATGAACCAGCTGTCAGGACAAGCTTGACCGCTTCTGGAATGGTCATAAAATAACGCGTAATGTTGCGATGGGTAACGGTTACGGGGCCGCCTTCGGCAATCTGCTTTTTAAAGAGCGGAATGACGGAACCGTTGGATCCCAGCACGTTGCCAAAACGGACTGCCACAAAGGCCGTGTGTTTTGAGGTCTGGTTATAAGTCTGGATGATCATTTCGCACAGACGCTTGGTCGCGCCCATGATGTTCGTCGGATTCACTGCCTTGTCCGTTGAAATCAGGACAAACCGGTCTGTTTTCGTTTCATCGGCTGCCTGTACCACATTAAGAGTCCCAAACACATTGTTCTTGATCGCTTCCTTCGGAGAGGTCTCCATTAAAGGAACATGCTTGTGAGCCGCGGCATGGAATACCAGATTAGGGCGGTAGGTCTGAAATACTTCAAAGACTTTTTTGCGGTCACGGACACTGCCGATCAGCGTGACCAGCTTCATCTGAGGATAGCGCCGGAGGAGCTCCATCTGGATCTCATAGGCATTGTTTTCATAGATGTCGAAAATGATCAGCTGGCGGGGCCTAAACTCCGCAATCTGACGGCAAAGCTCTGAACCGATGGATCCACCGCCCCCTGTCACCAGGATGACTTTGTCCTCAATGTACTCCATCATGGAGGACACCTCGAGCTCAATCTCCTTGCGGCCGAGCAGGTCGGTGATTTCAACATCGCGGATCGCAGCCACGTCGACCCCTTTGCTGATGATTTCAGACAGGTTGGGCAGAGTTTTCATCCGGACTTTCGTCTGGTTGATGATTTCCATAATGCGTTTCTTCTGCTCTCCGGTCAGCGACGGAATCGCAAACACGACTTCATCCACCGACAAATCCTCCACGAGTCTTGGGATATCGGCAGTGGTGCCGATGACGGATACACCGGAAATGCTCTGATGGAGCTTTAAGGGATCATCGTCGATGAGACCCAGTACTTCGTAGTCGAAATTCGGGTTGTTGCGGATTTCATTGATGAGCAGCTTGCCAGCCAGTCCGGCTCCAATGATCAGGACATGTCTGGTCTTGCTCTCTGCTCCCAGGATCGGAGCCTTGGTTTTAATCAGAAGGACGCGGTAGGCAATTCGAACCCCCTCTGTCCCGATAAACGCAATGATGACCGAGATCAGAATCGTGGCGATGGTGATATCGTTCAGATAAAACTGATCCAGCATAATTGAACCGAACATGGCAACGACGTTGGCATACATGACGTTCATGTATTCGTCCAGTCCCGCATAGGCCCACATGTTGCGATACAGACCGAACAGCAGGAAACTGCCAAGATAAATCATCAGGATAAAGGGCACATAAGTTTTAAAATAGTTGATATCACCCGAAGTCAGGAAAAAGTCCCGCTTCAGATTCAGCGAGATGAAATATGCGCCTGAGATAATAATGATATCCGCGATCATCAAAACATACTTGCGATAATTGGTTGTCATGATAGTTCCTTTCAAATGTCAATTCACTTCTCGAGGGGACAAGCACGGTTCCTCCTCTGCCTCAGGGATCAATCCCAACATCCAGCCACATGTGCAAGTGACCATTCAGATTTGGGAATCAAGTTTTTTCTTTCCATAACTATACGAATGGCATAAAGGAATTTCCTTTATGCCACACCATTCAGTCTGAATGCTTACCGTTCCCTATTATATATCCGGCATATAAAGAAATAAAGAACAAAACAGTATCAAAACATATTTATTCCCGCTTTGAGGATCCCTTGGACCCCATTGTTCCTGGCTGTTCATGGGAAGCCAGACAATAATACACCATTTTTATTATACCATGGTATATAATGGGGATGGAAATTATCCGCTGGAGGATCCCATCATGAAACAAGTTTCGCCTGTCGCCCACTCCCCTGCTGCATCCGGGCAGCAATCCGTGAAAATGATACTGACCAATCGGTTTGATCCCGATGTGCGTGTCTATAAAGAAGCCCGCTACCTCACAGCACAAGGTTTTGACGTTGAAATCCTGTGCTGGGATCGGGAAAATGAATATGCCCGGACTGAAGTGGTGGATGGAATACGAATCCGCCGGTTCAATCCGCCCGCTGTATATGGCACAGGCCTGCAGCAGCTGGTTCCCTACATCAAATTTCTCCGGCAGGTTCGGCAATATCTTAAGACTCAGGAATATGCCTATCTCCATTGCCATGATCTGGACGGCATGATCGTCGGCGCGGCCTGCCGCTCCGCCAATCCTTCTGCCAAACTGATTTTTGATATGCACGAAATCTATGAAGTTCAGGGAAAAAAGCAGAAAATCCGCCGGCTGGTTCGTGCGCTGGTTTCGCGTTATCACGGCCTGGCCGACGCCATCCTGTATGTCAATGAACTTCAGCTGGAACACATGAGCCCGGCGAATCGTAAAAAACTGATTCATCTGCCAAACTATCCCGATGCAGCCAATTTCAGTTCGGATGAAAAGACCGTTTCTCCTTTGCTGCGGGTTTCCTATATCGGTTCGGTCCGGCACTTTCAGCAAATGAAAAACCTCCTGGATGCCGCCTCAGGTGCCGAAGGTGTCTACACATCGATCCACGGGTTTGGCACGGCATATAAACAGCTCCAGGAGCTTGAAGCGGGCTATCCCAATGCTCAGGTTACCGGTCCTTACCATTTCCAGGAAAGCACTCGTCTGTTCTCAGAAGCCGATCTGCTATATATCATGTACCCCATGGATACGCTGCAGAACCGGGAATCTGAACCCATCAAGTTCTTCGAAGCCATCATCACGCGAACCCCCATGATCGTCAGTCCGCTCTCCCGCCTGGCTCAGTATGTTACCAGGTATGGCATCGGTTATCTGGTCGATGGTGAAGACATCGGAGAAATTCGCCGTCTGCTGGCTCATATCGCCACCCATCGCGAGGAACTGGCCCAAATGCGGGAACGAATGAAATCCATTCAGTTCCAGTTCACCTGGGACCATGTGGTGAAGGACCTCAGTCAGATCTATCAGTCTGACCCTAATCGTTGATGCCTGAATGGTCAAGTCTTATTACCGCCCCCTGTGCGAACATGAATCCCCCTTTCCCAAGACGTGAACCAGCAGATATCAGTAGAAATCGGTAGATAACAGTAGCTATCAGTTGTAAGTCGACTGAAATACATCTACCGCTGCCAAAGACTCTGATCCTGCCGCCATCCAGAGTCAGGATCAGAGAATTTCCGGGATCAAACCCAAGTCCATGAGTCATATCCAAACACAGGGAAAAACGAATCGAATACAACGCAAAAAGAAGAAGGCCAGCACCTTCTTCTTTTTGCATTATATTTGTGGTCTGTCAGCCCGGCGATCTTCTGTCATAAGCCACTGAGCAGATTTTACCTGGTTTTTGAGAGGCCATCTTCGGTTTCTGAGGAATAAAGGTACAGGATCAGCAGCAGAAACAGCAGTCCTCCGGTAACCAGGCCAGTTACAAGCCCTCCGTCATTCAGGGAAATGATATGGAACATAGCCATTCCGATGATGAAATCCTGACCCAGGGACTGGCTGAGCGAATTGATCAGAACCAGAATCAGCGCAAACACGACGGCAATGGCCACCAGTCCAATGAGACCGCCGTTGGCATAGGCATCCGCCACATAACCGGCATTGGCGTGCATATCCGGCTTATTGAAGAAGGTATCACCGATGACTTTCGCCGCGTCCGTCGGATACGGATTGGGGATATTCAGAATCCGCCCGATGGTTCCCTGAGAATAGTACAGCTTGGGATTGAAGGTGAAGAACTCATACCAGAAAAACTTCAGCTGCGCGGGAAGAAACAGAAGTCGTCTGATAAACAGGGACGGAATATAGATATTTCCGGTGTAGACATACACTGCCAGATTGCCGGCGGCATACAGCGGAGCAATCAGAGCCGCCGACGGAAGGAAATCAAAGTGCTCCATAAACCACATGACTCCCAGGATGGCCACGGGAATAAACAGCATGGCCTTTTGGGCTGTAATAAAAAACAGGAGGAGCTGAAGTCCTATGCCGAGTCCCAGCAGGCTCTTTTTTTTCTGCTTGAATCCCAAAGCGATCAAAAACGGGTTTATGACCTTGCTCTGCCATGGCACCAGATATCCCATCCCCAAAGGAAAGCGGATGGTTTCCCGGATGTCATACGTGTTGTCGAAGTTGAGCGCGCCGAGGGAAATACCGTTCGCCGGGATCATCACCGCATAAACCGCAACCGTCATCAGCGCGATCAGAACGAGCAGAATCCGGCGGGAATTTGCAATTCGTAAAATTCGCAGTGGAGGGATCACCCGTACCAGGATACACTCCAGCAGGAAGGCGGCTATGCTCCATCCCATGAACCGCATGGAACTGTCCGTCAGACTGTAATAGGACAGCATTGGGAGAAAGATCAGCAGCAGGTGGATCTGCAAAATGACAGAGGCCGGGCGCTGGTCCCGCGGCATTAGAAAATACATCAGGACCAGGAGAAATATACCCAGCAAATATTTATAGGGAGAGAATTCCAGAATAAACCGGTTGGAAACAAACAGCGGCTGGACGAACAAGATGTATATGGCCTCCAGCACCAGTTTGAATGCCAGGATCCCTCCCAGATTCACCAGATCCCGGTGATTCGATTGTACTTTCATAATAGGGTTCCTTTCTGTGGCATTGAGCCGTTCTATTCGGCGATGATAACCGTCCCGAACAGTCTGGCTCCGGCCTTTTGTGCCAGTTCCTGAACGTTTTTCAGTTCACTCCTGGAAATCATGGGATTGGCAACCAGGACAACCTGGGAATCCGGGCCGATTTCTGAGAGATGGTCATAATCGAATCGCTCCAACAGCTCCACTTCCATTTCCTTCAGCTGATCCGACAACATCGTCTGGAGCTTTGACGCAGAGGCAGCTCCCAACTGGATGAGTGTCAGACGGTGAGCCTGGGCATCCTTCAAATCAAGACTCAGACGCGACAACAGTCGCTCGGTCTGATCCTTCTGTGTCACGGTTCCAAAAATCAATCGGTCAGCCAGCTTTTGCGAACCATCCGGAATAAACCCAAGCAGCGGTCTTCCGGTCAATTGCTCAAGGTCTGCACTGTCATGAATCATCATGGAGCGCCCCGCCAGGACCGCTGCCAGAACAAAGGCCAGAGCCAATCCTCCGAACAGCCCAAGCAGTCCCCATTTCGCTACCGAGCGGAGAATGGAACCGGCACTGACTCCGGCTGAGGGATCCGTTGGCAGTACGAGGGCCGGTCTCAATTCATCCATTTGCTTCTTATAGTCATCCAGCTGCTCAATTCGAAGTGTGAGCCGCTGCATGATGGTCTCATCAGCTTTTTTCTGCGTCGTAGCGCCGATTTCTTTCAGTTCATAGGTTTTATTAGCCTGTGCTTCATAGATCCCCATGATGCGGTCATAGTTGTAGTTTCCCAGTGCTTCCGCCACGGCCGGATCCTCATGGACTGCCGCCAGTGTCAGTAGATTGAGATCGTCATTATAGGCCTGCGCCACCAGTTCATCAACTTGCTCATCACTGAGGGAAGCATTGCCCAAAATCCGCTTGAACTGAACATAATCTTGCGACGTGAACTTATAGAATGAGTAGAAATATCCAATTTCATTGGCAGTCTGGACCTGTGCTCCTCCTTCCACGCGGGAAGAATCATCAATAAAAATGGCGTGTCTGCGGGTCGTGACCGCAGAAGGATCAAAATTCAGCAAAATGCTCTCCTTGAGACTCTTCTGCTGACTCAGGTAAAGGCTTTCGAGCGCATCATACTGAGTTTTTCGATAATTGAAGGAAAGTGGTTCTTCCTGCTGTTCTCCGGAACTTACAGGGCTCAGGCTCTTTTGCATGCCGAGCACCATTCCCAGAACCAGAGGAATCAGAATCACCAGTGCAAACAGTCTTTTTCTACGGAGAATTTGGAGCAATATGGCATTTAATGTAATTTCTTTCATCAGTTTGAGACCTTCTTTCATGGATCTTATTTCATCCGGTCGGTTGACTTAATCATTATACCAACCGACTGAAGAATTGAAATAGTAATTTCATGATAAACTTTGGAAGGGGTTTATTCAACCTGACGGGGAGAAGGACAGGCTTTCACCAATTATCCAGCTCCGCCAGGCAATGTTTCGAATTTCATAATATATCTGCCCGGCAAATTGACAGAACCACCTGGAAAAAGTAATCGGTCAGGCCGCTCCGCTGTAACCCTGCCGTAACTTAATGATGATATAATACCCTTGTATTCTAAGCTAGGAGGTGAACCATTGGAGCCGAATCATACAGAACATAGATTGCTGGTCGAACGAAAACTGATCATGAGATCCATTCTCGTCGTACTTTTTTTGCTGGTTGGCTGCATCGCCTGGTTTATCCATCAGTACACCTCCACCGTACTGACCAATATCCGCGGCGAAGCCATTACCCCTATGGAGGCAGGAATCGATCGCTCCGTTCGGGATCGTATCAATCGATACGACAACCAAATCAAAAACATACTCCTGATCGGCATTGACCGGAACAATGATCCGGCCGATCCCAGCCGTTCGGACACCATGATGATTCTTTCGGTTGATGATCAGCACAATTCATTGAAACTGTCATCCCTGATGCGTGATACTCACGTAAAAATCAGCGGCCACGGCACCACCAAACTGAACCATGCCTATGCCTATGGCGGAGTCAAGCTTCTGATGAAAACCGTGAACACGAATTTTGATTTAGATATCGAGGATTATGTCATGGTTGATTTTCATGACATGATCTCTATCATAAATGCGGTGGACGGGATTGATGTGGACATCAAAGAAAATGAAATCGAATATATCAACAACGGCATTCGAAACCTCAACAACCTGGAAGGCACTCAAATCCCCTATGTAGAAACACCAGGCCTGATCCATCTCGATGGCACCCAGGCGACCTCCTACGCCCGGATCCGAAGCACGAAGGGCGGAGATTACGCCAGAACCGAGCGACAGCGACTCGTCCTGAAGAAAGTGTATGATAAAGTACGAACCGCCAGCCTGGTGGATCTGCCCAACTATATCGCCCAGTTAAGTCCCTTTGTCAAGACCAGCCTGACTTATGATGAGATATTCGACCTGGGTCTGAAAGTCCTGACGGAAGAATTCAGCATCAAGGGAACTCATTTCCCCACGGTCAATACCTCGGAGGAAATCAGCAAATCCGAGTGGTACATCAAAATGGACAAACCCGCCACAGTGGATGAACTCCATGACTACATCTACCGTGATATCCCCCCACAAAACACTGAAACCTTCCTGCAGCAGGGCCCGTCCGAAGGACAGTATCCTTAATCAGACCGCGCTGAATCGGGCAGCTAACCCTATCACCTGCCCGTTGAGCTGTGCGGGAATTGGAGCCTTCCGATCAATTACCAGAGCCGATCTTGTTGAAGAATCCAGGGTTTAAGGTTGTGGATCAAGGATTGATAACCAAATCCTGACTTTCCAAAATCAATCCTGACTTTTCGAAATCAATATTAGTTCCGTCATATCAAACAGGGACCTTACCAGGCAGGCTGCTGCCTGCCGCGAAGGTCCCCGTCATTTCTATTGAAGTGGTGGCGCAACGCGCGATTCGATCAAAGTTCTTTCCCTGTTTAATTGGCGTTCATGTAGTTCATAATCCCATCTGCGATTGCCTGAGCTAGTTTGTCGCGGTAAGAGCTGCTCTTGATTCGGGCAAGATCTTCTACATTGGACAGATATCCCAGGTTAAGCTGGGCTGCCGGCATCTGAGTGTTCTTCAGAATGCGGAAGCTGTATCCCATATGGTCGATATCTGAGATAATGCCCAGATTGCGGGTGTAGATCGGCGCGACTTTCGAAGACAGAATTCCAGCGGCTTCCTTGCCTTCCGGCTGGTACAGATTGGCCAGCGGATCCAGCTTGGCTCCTGCAAAGTAAGTGCGGATTCCTTTGGTCGTTGAAATTGAGCTCTTATTGTAGTGGAACGACACAAACAGGTCTGCTTTGGCATTGTTGGCCAGTTCGATGCGGCGATCCAGCGAGACCGTTGTATTGGTGCTGCGGGAAACAACGACATTGATGCCGCGGCCCTTGAGCTTGGTTCTGACCAGGTTCGACAGGTACAGTGCCTGATTGCTTTCCGAGTAGGTCACGCCATTTTTCAGGACCGTTACGCCCTTATCGGTTCCACCATGGCCCGGATCCAGGAACACAGTAGGATAGTTCTTGATCCGAATGGATTCTGTCCGGCGCACATCCCAGAAACTGCGGGAAGCAGCATGCCTGGCTTCCACCACAACGGTGTAATAACCGGTCAGAGCTTTCCAAGTGGCCTTGGGTTGACTGGACCAGTCCTGCACCATGATCTTTTGTCCGGTGGACTGGCTGATCAGGTAATAGCGGTACAGGTAGTCCGATCTGACAGGCGCTGCATTGATTTCGAGGTTTTTGCCGGCCGCTTTAATGCCTGCGGTATACATTCCGTTCAATGAGATGGAATAAGGGTTTTCAGGAGTATATGAAGTCGGTCCATATACCGGTACAGACGCATCGGTAATGGTTGCCTGAATTGTCTTCAAGGCGCCTTCGCGGCCGGTGGCGATTTCTCGCGCCCTTACTCCCAGCGTAATGCTACCCTTCATGGTCGGGGTGAAACTCAACTTCGAAGAAGAACCCCATTGAGTCAGGGGCAGGCTGGCTGCACCGTCCTGGAGGAACAGTCGATACTCATAGGCCGTATCTGTCCGATAAGGCGTCACGCTGACAGACAGCGGACTTCCCTTTACGTAAGGTCCGGTTCCCAGCGCAATGGTCTTAAGATCCGCAACGGGTTCCGCCAGCACCTGCAGTTTCAGTCCTTTTTCTTCAAGCACTGTCCCGTTGCCGGATTGCTGACGGGCCTGAACGGTCAGGTTCAGCTCGCCGCTCCGGGTTGGTGTAAAGGTGAGCTTGGGATCCAGGCTCCAGTCCCGTAAAATTCTGGCCGGAGAAACGGACTGATCTATGAGTCGATAATCAAGGTTCATTCCCGTTCCGGCAATCGGAGTCACTGTAACCGAAGCCGGGCGATTCACGTATACTCCTCCGGTTGGAGATGAGATAGAAGCAATCACCGCCTGCGATACGGGTGCCTCTTCCACCTCAACAGTCACCGTGGCACTTTGGACCGCTTCCCCGCCGATCAGTTTATTTCTGGACAGCACCCGAATCATATGGGTTCCAGTGGTCTGCGGTGTGTATTCATAAACCCGGCTGCCTGACCAGGAGCTGAGCAAAGTGGTTTTTCCGGCATGTTCCACTTCCAGCTGATACTCATTCACTCGGGTGGTAGCCTCCGACACATCCTCAATCTGGATTCCGATTTCAGTTCCAGGATAATAAGGCGATGAGCTTAACAGGACCGTGCCGATTACCGGAATGACATCGCGGTCCGGATCGGGCTGTTCGATGATTTCACCGATGGTCACGTCCTGTTCCTTAACATCCTTGACCGTCGTTGCGCCTCTTTGCCGAATCTGAACGGAGAAACGATAGTTTCCTGCAATTGTGGGCGTATAAAATGCTGCCTTATTCTCTGTCCAGGCGGTCTGAACCGTCTGGTTGGTGGTACGATTGGTAAACGTGAAACGGTGTTCTGTATCTGAATTCGTCGCAACAGCCACCCGCAACTCCTGTCCGGGGGCAAAGCCATCCTCCAGGGTGATGTTCAGGGCATTGGTTTTCGAGCGCAGGACGCTGGAGACTTCCATGTCCGTAATAGCCGCTGTGCCCGGCGTCGGATCAAAGGGCAGGTTGGAAGACTTGCTGGTCCGATCAATGATATTGCGGATCTTGTAGCCATACTGATGGCCCATAGCCCAGCCTCCGCCCTGGATGTTCTCCTGATAGCCAAGATACTCGACAGCAGGCGCGTTCCCCCGGGTAACATAATTGAAGCGCGGATCCGCCAGGGTTCCATTCAGTTTCCGTGCGGACGCATAGGCCACAAGATGCTGAACATTGACCCGAATTCCCTCTCTCATGTTCAGGAACACATTGCCGCGGACCGGACCACCCGTAGCGCCGATTCCGCCGAAGTTGTTCTGAGTTTCCTGAACGGTATACAGATAACTCAGCCAGCCCGTTTCAAGCATCATCTGAGCAAATACGATATCCGGCCGGACTTTCTCAAGGGCGGCCTCTTCAAACAGCAGATCCACAAACCGGCTGACAAACGCGTTGTCCTTGGGGATGAGCCCATGTTCTTTTGCGGAAGCTTCATTGCTGATCTTGAGCATGTGCTTGAACTGATTGCGGTCGTTGACATATGGCGCAATATTTGTCTGATCGGAATGAATGTTGGTCAGCTGGGGATCCACAGTCACCTGACGGATGTCACTGAAGATCTGCCCGTCCTGACCCTGCGCCGTGACTTTAATATAATTGGCTCCCACACCAAGGCCCTGGATCAATGTCGTGTAGGAAGACCTCGTAGTCGAGGAAAGATTTGGGACTACCATCACTTGAGCTTCGGTATTCATGGCATTGCGATAACTGATCTGAATAGAAGTCGGCAGGATCAAATTGCTGACATTATAGCGAACCACATATTGGTCCGTTACCCAGTTATCAGGCTGCGGTGACATGATGACCACCTCATTGGCTGCAGAAACCATAACCGGTTGGTGAAAAATGACGGGCGAAAGGATCACCGCAGACAAAATGCAGACTAAGATTCTTTTTGCTAAATTCATGACTCCCCCTGTTTATTTTTATTGCCAAATTACGAAATTATTAGAAAAACATTTGGCCTGACACATTCATCTTATAATAACATGATGATTTCCGGCAACATAAAACGTTTAAACCCCAACAAATCTTTTCAAATACAATTCCGCTTCTGACACCTTTTTTTAACTTCTCCCGTGCAGAACGGTTTATAATAAAACGTGATTAACGAAAAAGGACGTAATGATTATGCTTAAAAAAATATTGCTTTCACTGCTTATTATCCTGACGGTTGTTTCAGTAACCGTTGGCGGTGCTCTCTGGTACTACCTGGAAAAAATACCGAAGGAAGCCGTTGTAGAGCCCAACGTCACCAATGAGGACCCCGATCTGCTGGCTCAGCAGGGAATTGCCCCCTCTACCAACGGGCTGGGCATGTCCGAAGATGTTCTCGATGCGTTAAAAAAATATGATGGTACGATAACCAACATCCTCCTGTTGGGCATCGATTCTGAAAATGGCATCGGACGTTCCGATTCCATGATGATTTTCACGCTGGACCGAACCACCAAGAAAATAAAACTGACCTCCCTGATCCGGGATTCCTATGTATATATTGCCGGACGCGGCATGGATAAACTCAACCACGCCTTCTCCTTTGGCGGTCCTTCTCTGGCGCTGCGGGCAGTCAATTCCAATTTTGATCTGAACCTAACTGACTATGTCACAGTGAATTTTGATTCCATCAAGAAGATTGTGGATACCCTTGGCGGTCTGGAACTAACTCTGTCGGACGCAGAGGCCAAAATTGTCGGTGTACCCGGCAGCGGCACGTATCATCTGCAGGGAGAACAGGTTCTGCGCTATGCCCGAATTCGAAGCACCGCAGGCGGAGATTTTACCCGGACCCTGAGACACCGAAAAGTTCTTACCGCGATTACTCAGAAGCTCATGAAGCTCAATCCCATCGAAATGGCCAAGGCTGTAGACAGCCTGATTCCGCTGGTGAAAACCTCACTGTCCTCTCCGGAGATTCTGGGAATGGGCTATACCACCGGTCTGGGCGGTTATGAAGTGGTGCAGGATTCATACCCGGAGGATGAAACCTCCAAGGGCGTTCTGATCAAAGGCATCTATTACCTCAAGTATGACAAAGAGTATACGGTCCGAAAGCTGCATGAATTCATATTCAACAAATAGTTCACGAAAGGGACTGAGATCCTGCAACGCCGAAACCCGCTGCAGACGCACTCAGAATACCAGGGCATAATCCGCTGATCTGCTGAATCCCGCAGTCCAAACAGGCCGTCCCAAACCGGGACGGCCTGCAATGGAGTCGAATTTCCATGGTATGACAATAAATCAAACATTCAAATCAGAAAGCTGACATGCTATCGGGAGCGGGTTCGGGTTTGTTCCATCAGGTCGGAATCAACCTGAAGATCGGGATCAACCAGAAGATCGGGATCAACCAGAAAGTAAGCCATGAAGATGACACTGAGCAGGATGATCACACCGCGGAAGATGAACTGGGTCAACGCAGTGATCAAGGCTGGGCCAACCAGCGTAAACTGATACAAATTGCCCAAAGTTGTCGCCTGACCGGACTCATACACATAGAGCATGTTCATAAAGATCTGATAGACTGCGTTCACCAGGATGGTCCCCAGGACAATGATTCCCAGCACCTTGAAGTTTTTCAGACGAGCCCCCAGCAGGCGACTGCCCATGACGGCCAGAAAGCCTGCCAGAGCGGCCAGCGGCAGGACCATCAGCTGATCCCTGAATTCTATAAAAAACAAAGGAACACTCCCCAGGAATGCTCCCATGATGGAGCCGAGAAATGCCCTTCCCATATTCCATTTTTTCGGAGCCGGACCCACTGGTCTTCGCATGTAAGCTCACGCTCCGTTACAGGTTCAGATCAAGGGGCTCATCCGATTCCTCGGACTCACCCAGGATCCCCGTGTATTTTTCAAAAAGTTCGTGCCAGATAAATGATTCCTTAATGCCGTCCTTAAATTTCACTGTGATATAATGCTCATTCATGAAGATGATATTACCGGTTTTCTTTTTCAGGTAAACCTCCATGCCAAGGTCGTATTTCGCCTTCTCCTCATCCAAATTGAATGAGTTCTCCCCTTTTCTGTTCATATGCAATCGTCCCTTTCAAAAAAGTGGCTGTAATCTTTATAACATTATAGCCTCTGAATGTTTGGAAGTTATGAATAACTCCTGAAAATTACATAAATATATTTATATCTTTCCCATTCAAATTCTGAACAAAGGCTAATCGTTAATGCATTGGCAGAATCAAGCCATCTATGAAGGAGAGGTGTTAACAAAAAGAGGATTTAGCACGATATTATTTATAATTTGATTTGTATTGCGTAGTTAATTTCAATATAATGAATGAGCAGGAATTTATTATAGGAATTACGGACGAACCAAGCGCCAGAACCCCTTGGGGTTGACGAGGTTGGAGTGATCGAAAATTCGGCGGATGCTCCACGGAATGACAGCTTCCGATAACAGTCAGCAAAGCCCGAAGGCAACTTCGGTGACAGATCTGACCAGGCTGCCCCTGCAATTTTTTGACAGGAAAGGAAACAGACTATGTGTGGTATTGTAGGATACTTAGGACAACAGCAGGCAGAAACGATTCTTTTGGAGGGCCTCTCCAAACTGGAGTATCGCGGCTATGACTCAGCCGGAATCTGCATTCAGAAAAACGGAGAGCTCAGCATGTCAAAGGCCAAAGGCCGATTGAAGAATCTGGCTCAGGAACTGGAACATCACCATCTGGAAGGTCATGCCGGCATCGGCCATACCCGGTGGGCAACCCATGGAGCTCCCAGTGACATCAATTCCCATCCGCATGCCTCCATGAGCGGCAATATTGCGGTGGTTCATAACGGCATTATCGAAAACCACAATGAACTGCGGTCGAAACTTCAGGCAGAAGGCATCGAATTTCGCAGTGCCACCGATACGGAAGTTATTCCGAATCTCATTGAATTTTATCTCAGTAAGGAAGGCGGTCTGCTTAAGGCAGTAGCCCGCACGGTGAAGGAACTCAAGGGCAGCTATGCGCTGGGCATTCTCTCAAAGGGCGAGCCAGGCCAGCTGATTGCCGTCCGCAAGGATTCCCCTCTCATTGTCGGAGTTGGTGACAAAGAACGATTCATTGCCAGTGATGTCCCGGCGATTCTGAAATACACCAAACAGGTCGTTTATCTGGATAATCAGGAAATCGCCGTGCTGAACGCCGATGCCATGAACTTCTATGATTATGATCTCAATCCGCTCGCGAAGGATATTCATGAAATTACCTGGACTGCGGAACTGGCTGAAAAAGGCGGATATGACCATTTTACCCTGAAGGAAATTCATGAGCAGCCCAAAGCGCTGCGCGATACCATGACCGGCCGAATTCAGCCCGGCAACCCGATTCGACTGGATGAGCTGGAACTGACCGAGGAACAGCTGAAAGCCTACCGCCGGATCTACATCGTAGCCTGCGGCACAGCTTACCATGCCGGCCTGGCTGGGAAAAAAGCCATTGAAAATCTGGCCCGCATACCAGTCGAAGTCGATGTCGCGTCAGAGTTCCGCTACCGGAATCCTATCGTGGATCAGGCGACCCTGGTCATCGTGATCAGCCAGTCCGGGGAAACCGCCGATACACTTGCCGTCCTCAGGGACGCCAAAGCCAAAGGGGCACGGGTTATTGCCGTGACCAACGTTGTTGGTTCTTCCATTGCCCGGGATGCAGATGACGTCATCTATACCTGGGCTGGACCGGAAATCGGCGTCGCCTCGACCAAGGCGTATCTGACCCAGCTCGTGGCCATGTACACCCTTGCCATGAAGTTCGCCGAAATCCTGAACATCAGCCAGGGTTCCGATCTGGATGAACTGAAGAGCGCTCTGCTGAATCTTCCCGAAAAAGTGGAAGAAGCACTGGCCATGAACGAGAAAGTCAGAGCCTATGCCGAAACCATGTTCCGAGTCCATGATGTCTATTTCCTCGGAAGAGGATTGGATAATGTCACTGCCACCGAAGGTTCCCTGAAACTTAAGGAACTAACCTACATTCACTCTGAGAGCTATCCCGGAGGAGAACTGAAACATGGCCCGATTGCGCTGATTGAAGACGGCACTGTCGTGATCAGTCCGGTGACTCAGTCGGATCTGGTAGAAAAGATGGTTTCCAATCTCCATGAGGTCAAAACCAGAGGTTCCAGGAACCTTATCCTGACCATGGAGAAACACTTGGATATCGTCCGGGACGCAGCCGATGAAGTCTTCATTCTGCCGGATACCCATGATCTGATCACCCCGGTGCTGGCAATCATCCCGCTCCAGCTCCTGGCTTACCATGTATCTCTGCTCAAGGGCTTCGATGTCGATAAGCCAAGAAACCTGGCAAAATCAGTCACGGTAGAATAGATAATACAAAAACCAGATAGTGAAAATAGAGAATGCCCTGCCGGAAAACCGGCAGGGCATTCTCTATTTCTTGCGGAAAGTTCGGATGAGCAGAATAAACACAATAATCCAAAGCAGGGAACCGATTCCCACGACCAGATAACTGATCATCTTTTCGTTGAAAACTTCAGAATTCATGATTTCTCTCCTCTCATTCCGCCCTCATTCCATAAACCAGCAGTCGGTGTGTGACCTGGCCGTAGGGGGTACAGGTTAAAAGCGTCACCAGATCGCGCCCAGGCTGGATGGTCAGTTTATCTCTCTGATAAGGCAGAATCACTTCCGAACCTATCACTTCATAGGTGAGTGTCTGGTTGAAGATCTGGATGTAGAAACGATCCCCGGGCCGAAGCTTGTCCAGATGCTTGAACAGCAGCGCTCCTCTGGCAAGACTGCGATGTCCCGCAATAACAGAATTGGTACCAATTCCACCAACCGGGAGTGAAGTCCCTTCCAGCTGGGCTACGCCCCGTTCCAAATGGGAGAATGTTGCTCCCAGGTAGATTGGGAGTTTCTCCCCCAGCTTCGGAATATCCAAATAACCAAACGCCCCATTGGGGAGATAGGAGCTGGTCGAAAGAATCGGATAGGGATCACTCCATTGCGGGTCTTTCGCTGGGGTCTGATTCCCGCCGGTTCCGCCGCTCGACGGGTTGCCCGGCAGGGTCTGGCCGGATGGTCCTGTCACCGCGGGACCGGGCTGCTGAATGCCCGTCACTTCCACCGGGAGGTTTTGCAGAAACGGATCTGCGAAATCCTCATTGAAGTATCCCTGCGCCAGTTTCTCATTATATTCCCGGAATTGCTGCAGATACCCCTGCTCTTCCGATTCGCTGATTTCCTGAACCGCTTCTTCATATTCCTGGTAGGCTTCGATGCTCTGAACCTCAAAGAGAATGTTATACACATGAGGATACATAAATACGGTCAGTCCAACCAGAAAAATGATGTAAGACAACCGCTTCTTCATCATGGCTCCTCACCTTCTTCCTGTTTTCGCCGGTTCCAGAAGAGCCAGCCCAGAATGGCTGCCACACCGGTAGCTGCCAATCCAATCAGCAGAGGTTGAGTTCCCGGAGCTGACGGTGTTCCGGCAGTTGGCTGCTGAGTCACGGTGTTGCTTTGAGGCGGAATGGTTGCCTGAACCATTGTTTGTGAAGGGACACTGGCCACGCCAGGACGTCGACCCATTTCACATCGGCTGTAATTTGAACCTTCATTGCAGGCTCAATCTCTCCGCCTGACTCTTCTGCTCTTAATGTCATCCCGAATGGCAGGAAGCCCATTAAGAAGGTAAACAGCAGAAAGAGTGACAGCAGATTTTTTCCGGTTTGTCTGAAATCTACACTCATAACCTCAACTCCTTTCAGTTAAGCTAAGTGTAAAAACTGCCGGCAGTAGGAATTCTCATGAATTTGCACCTTATAGAGCTAGTGATGTTTGTCACATTTCCTTGATTCTTTGATTCAACCATGAATCCATTTTTCAAAGAAAACAGAGTACCCACCTCCAATATCTATTTTCTCAGGATGGCGTTCAGAATATATCCAAATGTGAGAATCCGAAGCCATTCTGTATACGTTTTCGAAACGAACTGATTTTTTTTTACCTTTGATCTCCTGGTGATGCTTTGACGCCCTCAATAAATATGCTGTTGCACGAATTAAAGTTGAGTTTATTCCATCTCATGTCGAAAGAAAATCAAAAACACATTGAGCCGTCGAAATAATCAATACTTAAAGGGGGTTGACACGCTCTATTTTTTATGATTTTCCCTTTGATTTGATTATAGACTCCTATTAGATTTAAGTATAGGCAAGTTGAACGTTTTATTAAAATTACATTAATATCAATGAAATCAAAGCAATTATCAGGCATGTTATTAATCGAATGCTTAATAAAATGATGTAAACTTCACGCAGTCTTATACTTGACCATTGTGATTTTCATATACTTCTTTTTTTATATCCAGGTGAATAACGGTCATATCTTCCAAGATCTAAGATATTTATAATCTATCAGTATGTGTGGACAAGGTTTGTTTTTCTTTGCACTTGAATGGATTATTCACTTACATTGCTCCTAGTCTTTGATTCGGCAATTATAAAACAAAAGCGGCAGAATTTTAATTTACAGAATATATATTCCGATAACTTGTACAGCATTCTCCAACCTTCGTACTCATTTCTAAAAATCCCAAAAAAAGAGGACCGTTTCCGGTCCTCAGATGATTGAACTTATTTACGTCTCATTTTTTTCCCAAAGGTCAGCGCCAGTCCACCAAGTGCAAATGCAGCTCCCAGGATGGGGAGTGCGGAGGCAGTTGTTCCTGTATTTGGCAGCTCGCCTGTCCAGGTATTCGTAATCTCCATTTCTTGGATGGTGGTCTTGTAATCCTTGACCGGAGCTTCTGAAACAGTGTAGACAATTTCTTTGCCTTCCATCGTGAAGATTGGCACATCTTCAAATCGGTAAGATGTTGTTCCATTCTTCAATACAGCCTCTCTTACTTTCACTCCATCAGCCCACAGGTAGATGGTAATGTCAGGCTTTACTTCAGGTCCACCCTGCCAGATCTTGGTAACCACAATATCTCTCTGTCCAAGGATGAAAGTATTGGTTATGGTCATTCCTCTGATGAAGCTGGTGTATCCCTCTGCGTCGACTTCGTGCAGCGTGTATTCGATCATGGTTCCGTTCGACCGATAGATGGGAAGATCTTCGAAGGTATACTCCGTTGTTCCGTTATTCAGGGTAACTTCTCTGACCATTTCTCCATCTGCGAGAAGATGAATTGTGATCGAAGGTTTGATTGTCGGTCCTCCGACCCAAACCTTGATGATCGGGATATCCTGGAGACCTTCATCAAAATCGTTGGTTACAACGAAGCCATCAATGGAGGTGATGTATCCAGGTACCGGATCCTCGGAGATCGTATAGACGATCGTTGAGCCGTCGGAGTTGTAAATTGGTACATCCTTAAAGGAATCAGAAAGCATGCCGTCAGATAGTACCTTATGGGCTACTTCGATGCCATCAGCCCACAGCCGGATTGTGATATCCGGTCTCGGGGTTGGGCCGTCGTCCCAGATCTTGCTGAACGGGATGTCCTTCTTGCCTTCATCAAAGTCGTTCGTCACGGTGAAGCCGTCGACTGAACTGAGGTAACCAGGAACCGGATCTTCCGAAATCGTATAAACGATGGTTGATCCATCCGAATTGTAGATCGGCTTGTCCTTAAAGGAATCAGCTACTGTCCCGTCCTCAAGAACTATGTGATCAACTTCCTGTCCATCTGCCCACAGGCGAATGGTGATGTCCGGTCTCGGACTTGGTCCGCCATCCCAGATCTTTTCAAACGGGATGTCTTTCTTTCCTACATCGAACTCATTGGTTACATGGAGTCCTCGGGCAGTTGAAATATAATTGTCAGGTACTGTCGGCTCTTTCACGAAATAGGTGTAAACTTCACCTTTTTCATTCCTGAGCGGCAGATCCTTCCATGTATAAACCCACTTGTTCATGCCGTCCGGTACAACCACCGGAGTAGCTACTACCTTCTCTTCATCTCCCATACCCACCTTGCGATACAGATCAAGGGTTACTGCCGACCAGTCCTCCGGATCTCCATTGATCCAGGTTTTGCTGCCGATCACGTCTCCCTTGGGAGATGTAAAAGTATTCGTAATGGTAAACGAGTAATTTCCGGATCCATCGACAGAATGCTTTGTATCTGGTGTAAAGAACTCCGGAATGCTGCTTTCTTTCACCTCATAAATCCAGGTTTCCCCGAATTCATTTACTCGTTCCCGACCGTTCCATGTGTGCTTCCAGGAATTTCCGGCATTCAGAAGTTCCGGTAAGCCAACATTTTCCGATGGTTCGCCATCGAGGTGCCGGGTCAGCTGAACAGTAATTTCTGCCCAAAGGCTGTCGCCATTGACCCATTTTTTCTCAACGGATACATCAATGGGTGAAGGAGTGTTAACCACTGTCGCAGCATGCTTGAAGAATTCCCTGGTAATGCCGCATGTTGTGGTTGTCACCTTCTCATCCGTCTGAACTGAGTTCACCGGAGCATTGGATTCGTATCCGGTAATTCCATTCTCAGTAATCTTGTAATGAGTGTGCATCTGTCCTGTATTGGTCGATACCGGGACATCAACTGTCACTGAAAGATCGGGATAGGTGATTGAGGCTTCTTTCAGTTTATAGTTTGCCGGCATACCATAGATGTTGAAGGTCACTTTTGTTCCGGCCGGAGGATTGATTCCCAGCCACTGCTTGGTGATCATCAGCTTCGTCTCAGGAATTGTCACTTCGATGGTATCAGTAACATCATGGCAGCCGCCGATTCCGTCAACATACATCATATTAGGTGATCCGATGTTGAATGTACTGATGGGCCAGGAATAAATGGTCCAGTGGCTGTACTTGATGTTTCCGTTTAATCCGGTCAGATCCAGTTCATGTCCATCTACATGCACTTTAATCCAAGGTAGATAGAACTCTTCCAGTCTTCCATCAATGCCATTGACCTGTATATTATCCAAAAGGTGTGTAGACTTAACTGCTACGAATACTCTGCCCCCCTGGACCCACAGCCGTTCCGGTTCTGTGTGATTGTTGGTGGACTGATTTCCGAAGTAAGCACACAATGCAATGTACGAAATATCCGTCGTGTAATAACCTGGATTGGGGTTGCATCCTGGTGTAACGACCGTCGGTTCAACGGTGACTAATTGTGGAGCAACTACTGCAGGCTGCACGACTGGCAGTGGATCCTTCTCTTCGCCTTTCTCCGGCACGACCGGAGCTTCAGGCTCTGAAGTTACAGGAATATCTGGTGCAGTTGCTTCAGGAGCTTCAACTTCGGGGACTTCCACGATTTCAGGCTCCTTAACCGGTTTTGGTTCAGCGGGCGGCAGCGGTTCTGCGATTGCAGGGACATCTTGGGGTTCCAGAGCACTTTCCGGTTCAGAAACAGGTTCTTTTTCTTCTTCTGGTTCGGACACGGTTGCCTCATTACTCTCTTCGGCAATTTCTTCTACTGGTGCTGAAGGCTCTGCTTCAGTACTGGCCGGCTCTTCTTTTTCTTCTGCAGGCACTTCTGTTGCTGCGTCGGACGAGATCGTTTCCGTAATCTCGGTTTCCGGGGCAGTTTGAACATCATTTACCTCTGCAAAGACTGGAGAAAAGTTTGTGAGAAGAAAAGCGAAAAGAAGAACCAGAGAAAGAAACCCTTTGCGAGACATCTTTTTCATAAGTTTTCTCCTTTTATTCAATATTTATCCGTTAGTGATGGCAAAATCAGAACCTCTGATTGGGTGGGTCCGACAGCAGTATGAGAGAAAGTTAATTGCTTAATTTGATTATACTATTTTAATAGTTGTGATTAACCATGAAACTCGTTAACTATTTTAGTCTAATTATTAATTTTATTCGTTCAATCTTAACACCTTCATTTTTAACGAAATGTTAAATTCTCAATTTGTCATAATAAGTATTATAGGAGTATCCGCAATTTTACTTTCGCCATATTGTCAAAGTAGGAAGTAACCTTCTTAAGAAATTAAAATTAAAATATAATTATAATGCAATGGATTATTTATAATCTCCTTCCTTATCATGATATTTCTTGAATAATATATTTGAGCAAGGTTTTTTCTTTGCTGGTTATTCCGATGTTCGGCTGCAATTAATTTTCTCCACTTTTCATTTTCCTGATTGACATAACCATCCGAGTTGAAATGAAAGATAGTTTCAGGCGAATGAATTATCAACCTCTTAATGAGAAGCGTTATCAATTAACATAATCTTGTTCATTTTCGTTCATATATGTTCATAAATTATTCATAAGCGTTGGTAAACTTCGACTTTTTTTCTCCGATCCAGTGAAATTTTAACTGATTAATTGAAAAAAGAGACATTGACAGTATATCCTGTATCAATGTCTCTAATGTTATGGTTTTAATGCATTTTCTACCGCTTTCATGATAATCTTGGAACTGATGGTTGCACCGCTCACATGATCCACGCTGGGCTGTTGACGATCCAAGATGCTTTGACGAACCGGTTCTTCCGCACGAAATCCTATCCCATTGGTATGCTCCAATATGTCGATTCTGGTCATTCGATGATTCTCGACTGTAACCTGCACTCGAACTTTAACCGGGTTCCAGGTGGCTTCCCCCGTGTAAGTTCCATCGTTTATTTTATTCAGGTCAACAGAACCCACCGAGATTCCCTTCGCCATCTGACTTCCGCCAAAGAACACGGCAACTGCCAATAAAACGGCTCCGAGTACAAGGAACCAGCCAATTCGTTTTCCTTTTGTACCAGGCTTTAAACTCATGATCTGATTTCCGGATCCTTGATCGATTGCGCCAACTGCGGCATCAGCATGCCCTTCCAGATTCTTTTAGCATCCTCTGTCAGATCCAACTGCCTGAGCAGCTCAAATCCCAGCAGCAGTGCAGTAGCCGGCCCTCTGGAAGTAACCACCCCTTCCGATGCCACAACCAGCTTCTCTTCATAGACCTTAAAACTGAGTTCACCCTCAAATCCGGGATAGGACGTGCCATGATGCCCTGCCAGGATTCCAGCCTTTTCCAGCACGACCGGTCCTGCGCAAATCGCGCTCACCAGCTTGGCCTGAGTGTGGAACAAACGGATCGCTTTCAACACTTCGGGATGATTGCTTAAATTCTCCGCCCCCTTGGAACCTCCAGGAATGAAGATCGCATCATAGTCTTCGATTTGAATGGCATCCATCTGATAATCCGCCTTGATTGAGATTCCATGAGCCGACACCGGCATAGGACCAGAAATTGATATTAAATCCGCTTTCACACCACCTCTGCGCAAAACATCGACGACCGCAATAAGTTCCAGCTCCTCTGATCCATCTGCAAAGAAACATGCTACTTTTTTCATACTGCACCTCCTGCCATAGATTGTTTTTATGTTCTTGAGCTCTTTCGACTGTTAATATATCCCGGAAGTAAGCCGGAAACATCCCGGAAATACCCCCAAAAAATCCCGGACATTTCATGAACGGATCCCGAACGGATCGAGGACGAATCCTGGGCGTTTCCGTGAATAATGACGGGAATGATCCATCATTCATTGTTTTCGATGAGCGGATTCAGCCTCAAAGCATCGGACCTTATTTTGGCGTCACCTTGCTGATCGTTTCATCCAGCACCATCTTCATGATGTTGGAACCCTTTCCCGCCCGGTTTTGATTTTTAATGGAGGTTACTTTGACCTCTGATTTCCCGCCCCGGTTTGTTTCAAGCTCCAGCGTCTTATAGCCCATTTCCAAACTTCCCCAGACAATCTGATCCTCTTCCTTTAGTGACATGCCTTGTACGCCGCCGGCGGTGCGTCCCATCTGGGATACTCCTTCCGCCGAGAACTTGATGGCCATGCCGCGCTCCGTCAGCAGAATAACCACCTCCGAGGGATTGGAGAGTACCTGGGCAAATACCAGCTGATCCTTCGGATGCCTGAACTTCACCACTGGAAAACTGTCCTGAGCAGACAGGAATTCGTGAAGCAGAGTTCTCTTGATAAGTCCCTTGGCTGTGGCCAGGATGATTTCTTCCTCGATCAACTGGCTGCTGTCTCCGGTGAATGCTCCCACAATGCGTCGTTTTCTCGGTTCAAAATCGAACAGGCTGGATAAATGCACCGGACTTTTCAGGTTCTCAAACAGGTAGCCCGGAAGCTTGTGTCCCATGCCGTCTGCTGTCAGGAAAATCAGTTCAGAATATGAATCGCCTCTTAAAACGAATCCTGCCGTCTTACGTTTTCCCTGAATCGGCTTGATTTCTCCACGGTCGGTTACTTCCAGCTCGTAGGGTTTGATCTCATAGTCAAATACATAGCGGATTTGCACGATTCGATCTTTTTCCGGTATAACAGCAAAGCGATCTGGCAGAACCATCTTATCCCGCACCTCGCATTCGCCCTCCGGCACGCTGAATGTGAGTCCTTGTTCCGTGGTTATGCTTAAGAATTCTGGGAATCGCTGATACTCAACGGACACTGCCCCGTTTTCTCCAGACCAGTCTTCTTCCGGATTGATCTGTGTCAGGATCATGGAATCCTCTTCCTGCATCTGGCCTGACGCCGTGGGAACAAGCGGCTGAGTACGGTGATCGATGAGCTTTTGACCCTCTTCAATCAGAACTCCGTATAATCGCTCGCCAGGTGCCAGTTTCAGGGCAACCAGCTTCGTATATTTCGAATTATAGGTTTCGCCCAGGGTTCGCTTAATCCGGCCCTTGTCTGTGAAGAACTTAAAAATCATGGCCTCACTGATCCGGGGCAGACTGAAAGCCGCTACGACCTTCTCCTCATCATCCAGCTTGGTGCGAAGGAATTCATCAAAGCGGGTGCCCTTGTCTTTCCATTTGGCTTCGGGAATTCGTTTGGATTCCAGCTGGAAGAGATTGCCCAGATTCGTAAACAAATACACCTGATCCAGGGTATTCGTCACAAAGTGAGCGATCAGCTGATCACCTTCCCGGTACTCAATGGAAGCCGGATCGGCTGATGAGCGGTGATAGCTCTTCAACGGCATCTGCTTGATGAATCCCTCCTGCGACAGGGTCACCATGGAGTCTTCCACTACAATCAGTTCTTCAACGTGTATGGCTGCTTCCCCTTCATCATCGATGAGCAGAGTTCTGCGTTCATTCGAAAACTGTTCCTTGGTCTCCTTCAGCTCCGCCACGATGAGATCGTCCAGCTTGCGCCGAACCGCCAGGATTCCCTTCAGCTTCTTGATCAGTTTGGCCAGCTGCTCGTGCTCCTTTAGGAAGGCACTCATTTCCAGTCCGGTGAGTCGGTACAGCATTAATTCGAGGATCGCAGTCGCCTGCATCTCGGTAAAACCGAACTGTTTTTGAATGTTGGAATTGGCATCCGCTTTGTTGTTTGATGCCCGGATTGTGATAATCAGTTCATCCATGACATCAATGGCGTGCATAAAGCCCTCGACGATGTGGAACCGACGTTCGGCGATTTCCAGCTCATTCTGAGTGCGTCGGGTGATAACCTCCCGCTGATGCTCGATATAAGCTGAAAGAATTCCTTTCATGCCAAAGGTGACTGGTTTGCCTTTATCGATGGCTACCATGTTGAAGTTCAGATTGCTCTGCAGATCCGTTTTCTTTAAAAGGTACTTCAGGACCCGATCCGCTTCCTCTTCCCCGGCACTCTTGCGCAGCTCAATGACTCCCCGGACACCAGCCCGGCCGGATTCATCCCGGATGTCAGTAATGGCCTCCAGGGCCTTCTGATGCTTCTTATCGCCGGTCATTTCGGAGATGGTCTGAAGAATGCGGGCTTTGTTCTTGCGATAGGGAAACTCAGTAATAACAATGCCCAGACGTCCGTTGTCCAACTTTTCGATCTGGGTTTTAGCCCGCAGAACCGCTTTGCCCTCTCCGGTTTCATACGCCGCCTTCAGCCCGTCTCGCCCAATAACGGTTCCGCCGGTGGGCAGATCCGGACCGGGTACGTACTTCATCAGCCCTTCCACTGTGAGCTCAGGGTTTTCAATGAGCGCACAGGTGGCATCGATGATTTCTCCCAGGTTATGGGGTGGAATGTTGGTGGACAGACCCACCGCGATGCCAAAGGACCCGTTGACCAGTAGGTTGGGGAATTTGGCGGGCATGACGACCGGTTCGGTCTCGGTATCTGAGTAGTTATTGACGAAGTCCACTGTATTGGAATCAATATCTCCGATCAGGGCCATGGCCGCTTTGGACAAGCGGGCCTCGGTGTAACGCATGGCTGCGGCTGAGTCTCCGTCCATGGAACCCCAGTTGCCCTGGCCTTCGATTAAGGGAATACGGGTAGAAAAGTCCTGTGCCAGAATCGTCATGGCATCATAGACGGATGAGTCGCCATGGGGATGGAACTTACCCATGATGTCACCGACAATTCGAGCTGACTTCATGTATGCTCGATCCGGGTAGGCTTTCAGCAGATAGGCTCCATATAGAATCCGCCGATGAACCGGCTTGAGTCCGTCCCGCACATCTGGCAGAGCACGGTCCTTGGCTACCTCTACGGCGTAGGGCAGGTAATTGTCAGGCATCGCCTCTTCCAGCGGGAGATCGATGATATTTTGATCCTTAGGTATTATGCTTTTCGACATGCTGTGATCTCCTTAAAATTCTGCGTAGGCGTACATATAATTCTTTCTGGGTTCCACCACATCTCCCATCAGCAGAGACACCATCCGTTCGGCCTTGGCCGCATCCTCGATGGTGACCTTGTAGAGGGTGCGGGTTGCAGGGTTCAGGGTTGTGTCCCAAAGCTGATCCTCATTCATTTCCCCCAGTCCTTTATAGCGCTGAATCTGATATCCGGAACCAATTTCTTTCTTGACCTGTTCCAGTTCATCCGTGTTGAAGCAGTATTTGCTGATTTCTTTTTCCTTGCCCTTTTCCCTGACTTTCTTATACACCTTGAATAAGGGAGGCTGAGCCAGGAAGAGGTGGCCGTTGGTGATGAGGGGGCGCATGTAGCGGTAAATATAGGTCATCCACAGGGTGCGGATGTGATATCCGTCGACATCGGCGTCGCTCATGATGATGATTTTGCTGTACTTTAAATCTTCTTCCCGGTAATTATCCAGAGTACCCGTGCCAATGGCGGCATTGAAGATTTTCAGCTCCTCCGATGCCAGGACATTCTCGAGTTTCTGCTTCTCCGTATTCATGATCTTGCCCTTGGATGGCATGATCGCCTGGAAACTGGCATCCCGGGCTTTTTTGGCCGTCCCGCCGGCGGAGTCCCCTTCTACCACGATGAATTCATTGATGGCCCGATTCCGGCCGTTGCAGACCATGACTTTTCCGGCCAGCGGACTGGTTCCCTTTCCAATCTTCTTACGTTCCAGATCGGCGATTTTTTTGATCTTCTCCCGCCGCTTGGCCGCTTCAACGGCATTATTTACGATCAGGGCCGCCACATCCTTGTTGTCCTCGATCCACTCGGACAGCTTGGTGTAAGTGAGGTCCGCCATCAGAGTCTGTGCCTCCTGGTTTCCCAGCTTGTTCTTGGTCTGGCCTTCAAAAATCGGATTGGTGAGCCGTACCTTGACAATCGCCGTCATGCCTTCGCGCAGGTCATCCCCTTCAAAATCATCCTTTGGTGCCAGCAGACCCAACCGTTTGCCCATTTCTTTGAACGCACGGGTCATGCCGGTTTTAAAACCGGTTTCGTGAGTACCGGCTTCTGACGTTGGAATGTTATTGACATACGATGCGATCGTCTCCAACGCACTGTCCGTAAACTGGATGCAAACTTCTCCCACCAGATTCTGCTCATTGATTTTTCGTTCACCTTCGAACAGAATTGGCTTGTCGTGAATCGGTGATTTGCTCTCATTCAGATAGGCAATGAAATCCAGAAGACCGTTTTCGGAATGATAAGTTTTTTCAATCACTTCCGGTCCCCGCTCATCGATCAGTTTCAGGGTAATTCCCTTGTTCTGGAACGACAGCTCCTTCATGCGCTCATCAATGGGTTCCAGCTTGAACTGATGATCCCCAAAGACCGCTTTATCCAGCAGAAAATGAACTCTGGTACCGGATTCCTGTGTCTTACCGGTCACTTCCAGTTTCGTAACCGGAGTTCCCGGCATCAGACGGCCAAACTTCTTGTCAAAGGCGTGTTCAAACCGCATGAAATGGATTTTTCCATTCTGATGCACCTCTACCTCAAACCATTCCGACAATGCATTTACAACCGACCCCCCAACACCATGGAGGCCGCCCGCAGTTTTGTAATTCTTGTTATTGAACTTTCCCCCGGTATGAAGTTCGGTATAGACCATCTCGACCCCGCTGATTTTCTTGGTCGGATGGATCCCCGTTGGTACTCCCCGGCCGTTGTCCATGACCGTGCAGGATCGGTCCTTGTGTAGTATGACTGTGGCTGTGTCGCCATAGCCATTGGTTATTTCATCAATGGCATTATCCAGAATTTCCCAGAGGCAATGATGCAGGCCTCGACTGCCGGTATTTCCAATGTACATTCCCGGACGGATCCGAACCGGTTCCAGTTTATCCAGACTGGTCAGATCCGTCACGTTATATGAGGTTTTTTCTATTTCAGTGATTGGCATAAAAACGCTCCCAACCTTTATTTGACTTGCTTTTCGCTTCTTTTATTATACCTACTTTTGGCATAACTAACAATTTTTATTCGTAAATGAGCACAGGTGTTCTATTTATAGTGTTCTAAAATCGAAAAAAGTTGCATCAGCCTTGATTTAGGCCATGCAACTTTTTTCCTGACAAGAAAGCCAGGCAGACTTTGAGGAAAGTTTCAGGGATTTCATCCCATTAATTGATCGATTTTGCTGAACTCTCGCGGATGCCGGGACGTTCAACCCCGACAGCACGCAGCCGTTTAAATACTGTGTTGTACAACAGGGGAACCATGATGATCTTCAACGCGGTGACGACCACCTGATTGGGAATCCGGATGCTGAGGCGGGTCCAGAAGAAGGACATATCGCCATTATGATGCATCATGACCAGCCAGATCGTGTTCATCAGCGTATCCACCAGCAACGTGGACAGGATGGCATATGACACAAACCACTTGAAATTAGCGGATTTCCTGCCTTCCAGGAAATATCCCGCCAGAATTCCATTCACAGCGGCTGAGATCGTAAATCCTGGGAAGAAGGTTCCTTTCGGGAACATGAAGAATCCAACCAGATCGGCCAACAGTCCCACAATGCCTGCTCTTGCCGGACCCAGATACATTCCGGCGATAATGTTCGCCAAAAATCCCAGTCCGACCCGCATCACTGGTGTTTCTACGCTAAGAAAGCGTACGGCCAGTACATCCAGGGCAATCATTATTCCCATAAACACGATTTCTCTTACTCGACTGACTTGTCTTTTGTTTTCACTATTTTGCATGATTTCTCTCCTCGATGGCTAATCCGCTACCGGACATAAAATCTTCCAGCATCATCGTTTCTTCTTTCGTTAAATGATCGCCTTTAATAATGAACCCTTCATCCGCATTCTTCAACTTTAAAAAGTAGTTGTTGGCGCTGCGAACATAGCGATCAAAATCTGTCCATTGGTATGACTTTTCTTCTTTCTCATCCCTGCTGAGAAATCCTTCTTTGGTCAGGGTCAGATCCCGTTCCACCCGGATGTCTGACTTGGCATAGGCTTTTTCAATCGCCCGCATCAGACGGCTTTTTAAAATTCTGGGATGATAATAGAGCAACAGTACAAACACAATGAGTCCGGCGATGGCAGGAACGATGAGATTGTCCACTTGAGCAATTCGCTGCAAAATGAAATAGAATCCCAGGAAAACTACCAGGGCATAGAGAAAATTCACCAGGTATTTCATCACAAAGATAAAACCGCCACCCGGCTTGTAGTGTTCCATCAATATTTTTTGGAGCTCTACAAAATCAGCTGTGTTTAACTTGTTACTTATTTGCATAATACACCTCCGACAAGTTATTTGATTGGTACAGTTTCTGTACCAATCAATCATACTCTGTAAGCCGCAGCCTGACAAGAAAATCCCGAAAAATTCATTATAACTACATACATTAATCATTTGTTTAAAATGAAGAACCGCCATCATTCCCAGACGGGCTGGTGTGCATCCCGTCAATAGGACAACGAAAAAGAATAAGAATTTCACAGAATTATACTTTCAACAGCAGGTCATTCTCGATCTTTAACTCTTCCTAGGGGGTCCTGGCTTCCTGCTGGGCTGTTCGCTTCCCTCGTCGATCTTCCAGTCCGGCTTCTCCAAGTGCAATGTATTTTTCCACCCATCCGTAGACTTGCTGATAGCTGACTTGATACTTTTGTGCAATTTCTGTGTAATTCCGACCTAACTCCAGACACTCCCGAACAATTTTGAGTCGTTCCTCCTGGGTAGTCTTGCGACTTGATTTCATGCGGCTTCCTCTTGTTCGATTATTGAAGTCTTTGCCGCTATTATAAACCTTAATCCAATCTCTGAGCTGTCTTTCGGAGCGAATTTTATACTCTATACAAATGTCTCGCAAACTTCCTTTTCCTGACAAATAGGCCTTGACTGCTGCCAGTTTCAAGGCCGCAGTGTAGCTTCGCTGAGAGCCTGTATTCAACAGTCCCAACGAACCTTCTTGCTGATAAAGGCTCACCCAGCCGCGTATTGTGCTCTTATCCACTCCAGCCATATTGGCTGCATCGATCATGGACAGTTTACCGGATAGATAATCCGTTAGGATTTGTATTATTTCCTCAGGACTTCGTTTTGATCGGTACGACATAAAAATGCCCCCTTTATGATCAACAGTGATTTTCTTTTTTCACTGTCTCTCTTAAGGGAGCATACCAAGACGGGCTGATGGCGCTTCTTCATTAAATGCTTTTGATTGTCCAGTCAGTTACTCCATCGTTTCCTTCTGAACAGTTTCCCAGTTCTCATGAACGCTGTTCCAGATCATCATGCCGGCTTTAGCCAGAGAAATCATGCCATAAACCGAGTTGGGCAGGTCATGGGACATGATGGAGAAGACGAAATTACCCGATTCGGTGTTAATTAATGCTACTTCATTCTCAATGCCCGGAGCATCGCCGGTCTTGCTGGCGAATTGGTTGCGAACTTTGTTCGGAAGATAGAAAGCGATTTTGGATTTTACCCGACGTCGGATCAGGTCAATGATGTAGTCTGAATGCTTCTCCGTCAGATAGTTTTTCTTGTAGAGCAGCTTAATGATTTTCGCCATATCCGATGCAGTCGTAGTATTTGACTCATTTCCAGGCAAATTACTGATGTGAGTATGGGTGAGCCCCATTTCCCGGAACATAATGTTGATCTGATCCACTCCAAGCAATGTCATCAGCTTATAGGTTGCTGTATTATCACCTACTACAAGCATGGATGAAATCAGCTCACGGATGGTGTAGGTTCGCTCGATGAATTCATAGAGGATTCCAGATCCGGGTTTTTTATCCTCATCTTTAATCGGGACCAGTTCATCCATGGAGAACATGCCTTCTTCAACTTTTTTGAGAAACGCGACGGCAAGCATTAATTTCATGCAGCCTGCACTGGTCTGCGGGACATCCTGATTATAGCCATAGGTATAGGCTCCATCCAAGTCTTCAAAATAGAAGCTGTATCTCCCGTCTCTTTCTTCGTCAAGGTACTTTTTAATATCTTTCATATTGCATCCTCCTACAGGATTTTCAAAATCAGTGAATGGATTCCACCAAGGTTCCGGACAGAAACGTCTTAGAACAGAATTTTCACGGTTAAAGCAGCGGCCAGGATCAGCCGATACCATGCAAACACCTTCATCGGCTGGTTTTTAATGTAGGACATAAAGGCCCGCACGCAGATCAGTGCCACGGCAAAGGCTACAGCAAACCCAACGATCAGGGTAACGATCTGGGTGGATGTTATGGCAGCGAAGCCTCCGTCCATTCCAAATTTCGCCAGTTTTAGTCCGGAAGCCCCAAACATGATGGGGATCGCCAGAAAAAAAGAGAACTCAGCGGCAACTTCGGGAGCCAGCCCCTGGTGCCACCCGCCCATGATGGTGGATGCTGACCGGGAGAACCCCGGCCACAGGGACAGGCACTGAAACAGTCCGATTTTTAATGCCGCAGAAGGTGTAATCTGGTCCACCTCTGTGATCGCGGCCTGATTGCGGTATTTCTTCTCAAACCAGATCATCATGAGCGCACCCACAATGAGAGCAAGGATGACGGTCGGGATACTGAACAGCTTCTCGTCGATGAGATCCTCCAGGGAAAACCCGAGGATGGCAGCAGGAATGACTCCGACCAGCAAAGCGATGGTAAAGCGGATTCCCCTGGGTTCCCGGCGAAGCAGAGAAACCAGAAGTCCTACCAGCTTCTCCCAGTACAGTACGATGATTGCCAGGATGGCTCCCAGCTGAATCACAACCATAAACATTTTTTCGAAACCGCCATTGCCAAATCCAATCAGGTCGTTGGCGATAATCAGATGACCGGTGGATGAGATGGGGAGAAATTCAGTGATTCCTTCTACAATGGCGATGATAATGCCTTTTAAGATGTACATGATGTCCATGGGAAAATGATCTCCTTATGTCTACTATAAATTATAAATTCAGGGGCTGGTTTCGTAAAGAACCCCTATCAGGCCGCACCATTTAATGAGTACTTGCGGATCCATGGTCATCCGTCACTGCCCTTGTTTCAGGCGCTCCAGAAAGTGATGCAGAATCCGAGCCGTCGTGCCCCAGATATGGTGGTTCTCAAAGCGATAAAAATACTCGTCGATTGTGACATCCGAAAAGCGGTAATTTCTGCCGCCCTGAATCCGGTCATACGGAAAATCTTCCGCAGGGACAGGATTCACACTCAAGGTATATATCTCCGGCTCCTGATCCATCAGCCAGGCCAGCGGCACCCGAATGATCCGGTCCACTTCGTCTGGGCTGGGCACGAAATCCTGCACCGTGGTTATCCCCACAAACGGGTATAGTACTGCTCCATAGTGGGTGACGTAGAACTCCAGGGGTCCAATCAACGTAATCTCAGAAGGTTTCAGCCCAACTTCTTCACAGGTTTCCCTTACCGCCGCCTGGCTGGGGGTCTCCTCGGATTCAATTCGCCCCCCGGGAAAGCTGATGTCACCTGGCTGCGTACGCAGTGTCAGAGCCCTCTTTTCCAGAATTAAATATTGTTCTTCTCCTATCGTTTGAATCAGCAAAAGGACGGCACTTTGGCGACGATTGCCAAAGGGACGGCATTCCCACTGACGGAAGATGTCCAAGTCAAGCAAAATAAAAAACTCCTGTCATTTACTGAAAAATGGTCCTGTGTTAACATAAATGTAGCACAAGCGCTCTTCCTTTATAATAATATACCATTTCCGCCATCGATCCCATTTAATTTTTGTTAAATTATGAACTTATCGTACAAGAGGAGATTTATGAAGAAAATTAGTTCTTTTATTTTGTCGCTGTTGATTCTTTTCAGCCTCAGTGTCCCGGCTTTGGGAGCAACCACGTCGAAGAAACTGCTGCCGGTAGAGCCCCGAGTGAAGGCTAAGGCCGCCATTTCCTATGATTTGACGAATAATGAAATCATTTTAGAAAAGAATATGAATGAGAAGATGTTTCCGGCATCCATCACGAAGCTTATGACTGCTTTGCTTCTGGCAGAGCACTCAGATCGCGAAGATGCCCTGAAGATTGGCACAGAACCGCTGAAACAGCCTTCCTTTGCCATTAATAAGAATATGTACAAGCTCTATAAAGGCGACACGATCACGGCAGATGCCGCCATGAAAGCCATCCTCCTGCCCTCTGCCAATGATATGGCTGTTGTGGCCGCGGAACATGTTGGCACTACGATTGAAGGCTTCGTCCAGATGATGAATGAAAAGGCCAAGGAACTCGGCATGGCCAGCACTCACTTTGTCAATCCGTCTGGACTGCACGATCCGGAGCACTACACGACAGCCTATGATCTGGCAAAACTGGCGAAAGCAGCTTATGCCAACGACTGGGTTCGAGAAATCATTGCCACCCAGACTGCCAATATCCGAACCAAGAATCAGAAGATCGGTGACATCAAAAATTCAAATCAGCTCTTGGGCATCAACGGTAATGTCGGAGGAAAAACCGGCTTTACACCGGAAGCCGGCCGCTGCCTGATCGGTATTTATGTGCGGGATGGCCGGGAAGTGATTCAGGTACTACTGAATGACGGAACCACCAGCAAAAGCACCCTGGTGTTCACTGATATGGCCGCCATGGCAGATGAAGCCTATGCCATGGAAAAGGTTGCCATGGTGACCAAAGGCACACCGGTTGACAGCATTACCGCTGAATACAAGCTGTTCCGCTGGTTCGGACCCATTAAAAAAGTTCAGATCAAGGCTCAGATTCAGGACGATCTCATGCTGTACAACAACACCATCAACAATGACTCGGAAGGTCTCACTCCGTCAGTTAAGCCCCTATCCAACCTGGATGTGTTCGAACTGAACGAGGGACTCCCGGTGGCAGATATCACCCTGGTCAAAGGGGAAACGACCCTGACCACCAAAGCGCTCTCCCAGACAAATACCTTCGACTCCATTATCATGCCAAATGCAGTCCCTTATGCCGGACTGGCAGTGGGCGGCCTCCTCGCGGCGGCGCTCATTCTTTTCCTCATCATTCGAGGTCTGCGATCGAGAAAATCTACCCAGCACAAAATCCGATCAAAACGCCAGGCCAAACGCAGAAAAACAGCCCGAACCAACTTCACAGATCGAATATAATACGTTTCAAAAAGACTTCCGCTGGAAGTCTTTTTTTACGGCTCAGATCTCAGATCCCGGATGTCCTATGTCTGTATATAAATATGTTGGTCTGTTGGTCTGTTGGTCTGCTGGTCTGCTGGTCTGACGTTAGTTTGTAATGAGTCCCTTCAGAGAAGACCAGTTTCTCTGCTGCAAGGCGAATGAAAGGCCTTACCTCTTTCGTTACCGCTTTGAAATTGAAGGGATTGCCTTTGTAAGGTAAAATAGACTGGTATAATAATAAAGAAACCTTTTCATTGCCTCACTATAAAACAGGCTTCTGCCTTCAGGAGAATCGACCATGCTGCTTTCAGTCATCACGCCAGCTTACAACGAGCAGGAATCAATCCGAAAACTTCATCAACGACTCACCTCGATTCTGTCCCGGGACAGCTTCGAAACCGGTTATGAATATGAGCTGGTTTTTGTCAATGACGGAAGCCGCGACCGGACGCTGGAGGAGATCAAGCAGGTTGCGGCATCAGATCCCCGTGTCAGATACATCAGTTTTTCCCGCAATTTCGGCAAGGAAGCTGCCATGCTGGCTGGTTTGAGTTTTTGTTCCGGTGATTTTGGCATTATCATGGACAGCGATCTGCAGCATCCGCCGGAGATGATTCCGGCAATGATGGATCAGGGCCGGGCCGGTTTCGATCAGGTCATTGCAAAAAGAACTCGCAGCGGTGATAAGAAAGGCCGGACATTTCTGTCGAAACTTTACTACCGCCTGGTGAATCACCTGATTGATGTGAAATTGGAAGATGGCGTCGGCGACTTCCGACTGCTCTCCCGTAAAGCCATCGATGCGCTGGTGTCCATGCGCGAATACACCCGTTTCTCCAAAGGTCTGTTCGCCTGGATCGGTTTCCGCTCCACCGTGATTGAATATGAGAATGTTCAGCGGGAAGCCGGAGAAACGAAATGGAGCCTCAAAGCCCTGCTGCGCTACGCAGCGGATGGAATCATGAGTTTCAACGACAAGCCGCTTCGAGTCAGCTTCTACATCGGCGCCATCACCATGTTTTTGGGACTTTTATACATCCTTTACTCCCTGGTCCGGGTTCTGGTGGTAGGAATTGAAGAACCAGGCTATTTCACGATGATTTCAGCCATCCTGATCATGGGCGGCGTACAGCTTGTCTCCGTCGGAGTGCTGGGTGAATATATTGGAAAAATTTATTATGAAGTGAAAGGGCGCCCTCATTTTCTGGTTCAGGAATCCAATATTCCTGACCTTACAGAACGCAGCGAGGCGAACCATAAAGGAAACAACGCACCATGAAAGAACAAATGCAGCAACAGTTTAACAATTTGATCCGCTCTGTCAGGGATGGTTCCATTTGGAACCATTCCCTGCTTCGTTTTATCCTGATCGGAGTTTTCAACACCTTTCATTTCTGGCTCTGGTATAATCTCTTCCTCAAACTGAGCATCGCCTACCCCGTTGCCTTCACCCTGGGTTTTGTGCTCTCCATGATCGGCTCTTTTTTTCTTAATACCTATTTCACCTTCAAAACAAAGCCAACGCTCAAGAAGTTCATCCGATTCCCGCTTACTACACTGCCAAATTACCTGATCAGTCAAGCCGGACTCTGGCTCCTGGTAGAACAGCTTCACCTGGCCAAAAACATCTCCGGCCTGCTGGCTTCACTAGCCGCCATACCGGTAACCTATCTGGTCACCCGTCTGATTCTCACCAGGGAAGAAGGAACACCTGTTTCTTCAGCCTCCAAATATGACAGCCCTTATCAGCTTCAAGCCCGGAAATTAGGCGAGAAGATGCGCTGGCTGGATACCAAGGACCTGCTCATTCTGGCTGGCCTGATCCTGTTCTCTCTCCTGCTTCATCGCTACATTTTCAAATCAGGCTTCCTGTATGGTGATGATCATACCGACTCAACGGTTCAAATGATCTTTTTCCTGCCTTACCTTATTAAAGAAGTGCTGATCAAGGGACATTTCTGGGCCTGGACCTATGGCATGGGCGGTGATATCTTCTCTGAGTTCTCCTACTATTATACGACAGCACCGATTATCTGGTCCTTGCTGCCTTTGTTTAAAACATTGCCGGAGTCCTGGTATACCCTGGAAAATTCTCTCAACCTCAAGCTTTTTATTTCCATTTATAAGCAAGTCTGGATCATGGCCCTCATGTATGGACTCCTGCGCTACGAAAAACGCAGCAGGGGCTCGTCCTTCGCGGCAGCATTGGTTTATGGCGGCGGCATTTATTACATGTGGAACGCCAATTTCTTTGATTTCATGACGGATGCTTATCTCTGGGTTCCTCTCATGGTCCTGGGCTATCGGATTTGGGAAAGGAGACGAAACTTCTGGCCGCTGGTCATATCAGCTGCCCTGGCTGCAATCAATAATTATTACTTCGCCTACCATACTTATCTGTTTTTTATTCTCTTTGTATTGATCATGGCGAAGTCTCCAAATTACGGCCGCAGCCTTCGGGAGAAAGCTGCAAACTGGTTCCGGGAAGTCGGGGGCTATGCCTGGCAGGGCATCGCAGCGCTGCTGCTGTCCATGTTCGCGTTTCTTCCGGCAGCATTCGCTTTCCTGCGGATCGACCGATTCGATACGGTGAATCCCGTTTCCTTGTTCTATTCCCAGGATTTCTATATGAACATGCCGATCAACCTGTTCTTCAACAACTCAACCCTGGGGATCCCGATGCTCATAATCCTTGCCTTATTCATAAATTATCGCAGGACTTCAGAGCTCACCGACCGAAAAATTTTCCTTCTGCTGACCTTCCTGATCCTGTATATGCTTCCGTTTACCGGTTATTTCCTCAACGGGATGAATTACCACTCGGAACGATGGTTCTATCTGCTGCTCTTTGTATTCAGTTATGTCCTGGCCGATATCCTGGATGAAATGAAAAAGCCCCACCATTTCAATCTGTTCTGGCTCGGGCTCATCTTCATTGGTTCCTCGGTTCTGATCTATCTGCGCTGGGACGTTATCAAAGGATTTGATGACAAGGACAAATATGTGGCGGTCCTTCTCTTTAATCTGGCTGCGTTCCTGCTGATTGCCCTGCGTCAGCAGATCAGGCAAATCAAATGGCGCAAGGTTAGTGACGCGGTCGTTGTTCTGCTCATTTTCGGCATTATGGTTGGAAATAACCTGGCCTATGCCGGGGATCAGAATTTGAACCTGAATTCAGCCAAAATGGAAACCGAGAAAATGAAAAGCCCCGAGCTGATTGATATCATGAGTCGGGTTGTCCCGTCGGAAAATGAATTTTTCCGTACCGTTTTCCGGAATAACCGCATGGAAAATGCGACTACCTATTATGATTACTATGGTATATCGACATTTTCCTCTATGACCGATGGCAACATGCATGACTGGATCAAGCGGATCCTGAATATTCGCCATGATATTGTCTATCTTTCCTCGTTCAACAACCTGGATGATCGGCTCTACCTGGAAGGTCTCCTGGGCGTCAAATATCTCATCACGGAAAATGGCAGCTACGAGCCAGTCCCCTATTACAAAAAAGTCTACTCCAACCAGAAATACACCCTGTACGTAAACGAGTATACCGTCGGAATGGACTTATGGTTTGAGGAAGAACTTCCGGTCACCGAAGTCTATCAGATGATCAAACCCGACATGGATATGAACCTGATGCATTTCGCGATCACGGAAGGGAAACCAATCCTGCCTCAAGGCACCCCTGTCCGCTCGGAAGAAATTCCACTGACCGATTCCGTCATGACCTTTGACAAAGTCTATTTCAACGGTCAGCGCATTGAATTTGACGAAGGCGGCGCAGTTACTTTTACCATCCCTGAACCTTATGATACCTCTCAGCTGTACCTGCACAACTATCTTCGCCCCGAAGACCAGAAAGAATTTGACCAGACCGTCAACAAAAAAACCGTTTTTAAATCCTACGAATCCAATCCTTATGTTTACTACACCAATAATTGGACTTGGGCTCTGAACGGCAATGAACCATCCATCCGTTGGACCGCTGCCAAGAAATCTTATGAAATCAAGGATTTCTATCTGCACCGGGTTGATCTGAGTGATTATGAACAGCTCATCGAGCAGCGCAACAAGTACAACATGGAAAACCTGGTGGTATCGGGAAATCACATTACCGGAACCATTACCAACACAGAGAAAGGCATCCTGGTACTGAATATCCCCTACAACAAAGGCTGGACAGTAAAGGATAACGGCAAGCCTCTGCCGATTGAACGAATGAACGGGATTCTGTCCGGCATTGCACTGGAACCGGGAACCCATGAACTGATCTTCCAGTTCCGTTCCTATGGCTTTATCCCGGGCTTAATCATTACCCTGCTAACATTAATTGCCCTGGTTGGCTATGATGTCTGGCGCCGCCGGACTCATAAACTGATACTCCCGGTAAATCCGCAGGTGCTGTCTCCCATTGTCCCGCTGGAAGATTCTATTCTGGCTTCAGAATCCGGACAAGGAGTTAAAATTCAAAGAAGATCCCACCTCCGGCCTGAGCTGAAAGAACCCGAACCGTCCGTTCCTGTGACATCGCCCGATCTTTCGGGTGCCTGTCGGCCGGATGATCTGGAGTTTGATAACCGGTGCTATTCCCTTCCAGACGAGCTGAAGGAAATCAATGATCCTCCCGCTGATTAACCAGCGTAGAAATCAACAAGGAGAATTCCCAGGAATATTTCTTCCATGGAACGAAGATTCCTGAGAAGGTTCCTCCCTGAGAAGGTTCCTCCCTGAGAAGGTTCCTCCCTTAGAAAAAAACTTCCAGGGATACAATCGGCATGGACCGATATCACTCGAAAGAGAGTCGATAAAGAAACAAAGCGAGGTTGACCCCACCCAGGGGCTTCAACCTCGCTTTGTTCATATTGACGAATCAATCATCATTTTTTTCGCTTTTTGCCGTAAATTCGTTCCATCTGTTTTTGCTTGGCTTCTGATACCACTCGTTTCCGTTGGACCGGAACAGTTGCCGCTGCTGTTTTAACCGGTGCAAAATAAGTTTGGCTCGATCCGGAATCCAAAACCAGGACATTGTGGGGTTCTCTGCCTACTCGCCAGGCTGCATAAAAGTCGGTTACAGAACCAGCCAGGTTTAGAATCAGGGCCGACAGTCCGACCCAGAACCAGTCAACCGGCAGAATCAAAGTAAGAAGCGTGATCAGGAGTGTCAGGAAAAATGCCGGGGCCAGCAAGACAATGCGGTGATCCCGCTTAGAAAAATAAGCCCTGGAGCTGGCATATGCCGTAGTCCCCTGAAATCCGAGAGAAGCCTTGGCAGCAGAAAGACGCTCCATGGCCATGGCATGGATCTTTTCATGGATCAGAAGATAGAACGCCGCGATCAGCAGAATGGCTCCCAGCTTTGCCAGGATGTAAGGAATGGACGCTGGTTCAGCGTCTGAATCAAATAGCAGCGAAAACACGGAGAAAACCTGGTTCCCAATAAAAAATAAAGCTGCCATCAGGACAAGGGCGGCAGCATTGAGCTTCCATTTCAGACTTCGGTTCTTGGACAGATCAAGCTCTCCGGTTGATTCATACCGTTCAGGCAATTGCAGAGTTGTTCTCATCGATTGGTCTCCTCCTGGTTTAACTGGTTAATAATCGGGATCAGGTCCTGCGCTGCCGCAATCATAAAATCAGGCTTCGCCTGCCGCAGGATCTCAAGATTCAGTCTGGTGTACTCGACCCCGCAGGTCCAGGTTCCGGCCGAGCCCCCAGCCAGCAGATCGTACGGGGAATCTCCCACCATGATGGCCTGTCGCGGTTCAACGCCCAATAACTTCACTCCGTAAAGCACCGGTTCGGGATTCGGTTTGTGAAGTAAGGTAGCTTCCGGTGTCACCACCACTTCAAAATGACGCTTCAGTTCCAGCGCATTCAAGCTGCGCAGCGCGGCTTCACTCCGTTTGGAGGTTACAATCGCTAATGCCAACCCCATGTCCTGTAATTCGGTCAGCATTTCCCGGACTCCCGGAAAATGACGGATCATGTCGTCATGAACCATCTGATTATACTGTCGATAGGTTTCTACCAGTTCTTCCGCCTGGTCCGGGGCATATCGACGCATCGATTGAATAAGTGGTTCACCGAAAAAGGAATAGATTTCCTGATCGCTTACTCCTTGAATCGAGTGAGTGCGAAAGGTGTGCCGGAAGGATTCGAAGATCAGGCTATTCGTATCTGCGATGGTCCCATCCAGGTCAAACAGTACCGCTTTAATCATTGCTTTCTCCTGCTTAATGGTTGATTTTATCACTTTCTTATTATATCAGATAATTCTTCTCCTCCGGTGGAACTTTCGCCGCAGTTCCTCAGCCCGTGCCGAACAGGAAGAATCAGTTCAGGCCAACACCTCCTCGACCGCCAGCCTGCACCTTTCGAAAGTAAGCGGTTTATAGAACCCATCTTATTCTGATGTCCTCCGCGTGAGAGAATGATGACATCAAGTAAGTGGGAGGTGTTTTATCATCAGCAATTACCGGGGATTCAAGCCTGAATCTGATATATATCTGATTGTCGAACCTGTCGATTTTCGGAAATCCGTGGATGGATTAACCGCCATCATTCAACTGGAGCTCCAGCTTGACCCGATGGCATCCGGGTGCTTTATGTTCTGTAACAAGCAGCATAATAAAATCAAAATCATCGAGTGGGATTTTAACGGATTTTGGTTAGCGTATAAGCGTTTGGAATCGGGCAAGTTCAAATGGCCACAGTCCACCCTGCCAGTTATGAGCATCTCAAGAGAGCAATACGATTGGTTAATGAATGGCCTGAATATCAATCAAAGAGATGGATTTTCCGAGGTTTTAGCACGAAAAGTCATATAGAATCGAGCCTAGAAATGCTGTTTTTCAGCGTTCTCAGGGCTTTTTTTGTTGGCTCGATTCAAGTATAATATACTTATGGAAAAGCGCATGAACACTCAAAAAAACCAACTTAATAAGGCTAAACTTGAAGGGTTCAGCAAGGCAGAAATCATCACTCAGTGGGAAATCCTGCAACTGGAGAATGAAGAGCTCAAAGAGACCATCGAACAGATGCGAGCACTCCTGCGCTTGGGATCCAGTCAGAAGTTTGGCGCTTCCAGCGAACGGCTCAAGCAAGAACAAGCAGGCCAGATGAGCTTACTTAATGATGAACCATTTGGTATCTTCAACGAAGCCGAAGCAATCATCGAGGAAGAAGCTCAGGAGCTTGAGGAACCCAAGAAGGGCCATGCCCGTCGGATCAAGGGAGAAGTTGGTGGATCCAAGCGCTGTTTCGACCACCTGCCCGTAGTGGAAGTCATCGAAGAGCTGCCGGAAAAAGACAAGTTCTGCCCCTCCTGCCATGGTCAGCTGAAGCAGATGACCAGCTCTGAGCGAATAGAAATCGAAGTTATTCCGGCCCAGATCATCAAAAAGAAATATATCACCTATTCCTATGTCTGTCCCCCGTGCAGTCAGGAGGGAGTTCTCAATCCCATCGTTCAAGCGCCCAAGCGGCTGCCGGTCATTCCCGGGAGCTATGTTTCCGCATCCCTTATGGCCTATGTCATGGCCAAGAAATACTGGGAGCGAACAACGATCTATCAGCTGGAGACCATGCTGCTCAACACGGGGATCCAAATTTCCAGAGCGAACTTGTCTCGATGGATCATAACCGGAGCAGAACTCTACCTGCGGGGCGTCTATGATCTGCTGCACCAGGAGTTGGTCCAAAGCGACATACTTCACGCGGACGAAACCAAAGTCCAGGTGTTGAAGGAGAAAGGCCGCCGCCCTCAGCAGACGTCCTATATGTGGCATTATCCCAGTGGACATCTGGAATCCAAACAGATTCGGCTCTATGAATATCAGCCGGGCCGAGCAGCGGAATATCCCCTGACCTTCCTTGAAGGGTTCAGCGGTTATCTCCACAGTGATGGATACCAGGCATACCACCAGATCCCTGGGGTGACCAATGTCGGCTGTCATGCCCACGCACGGCGGATGTTTGTGGATACCATAAAAAGCCTGGGGCCTTCCGCGAAGAACCTGCATAGCAAGACCTTGGAAGGATTCATGTTCTTTGAGGAGCTTTCCGAACTGGAGCGAAAGTTCAAGAATATGACCCCTGAAGAACGATATGAAGCACGCCTGAAGCAGAGTAAACCGAAGCTTGAGGCGCTGAAGGCATGGCTTAATAAGACTCAGGGAGAAGTAACGCCTAGGTCTGCCCTTGGCAGGGCAATCGCCTATAGCCTTAATCAGTGGAAGTACCTGATGGCCTACCTGGAAGACGGCAGACTGGAAATGACGAACAATCGAGCCGAACGCGGGATCAAGAAGTTTGTGATGGGGCGTAAAGTCTGGCTGTTCAGTGACAGCGTGGCTGGCGCTGAAGCCAGTGAAGTCATCTACAGCATTGTCGAAACTGCATTGGCCAATGACCTGCATCCCTATGAGTATCTGAAATACCTGATCGATGAACTGAGTCAGAACAAACAGACCCCCGAAAAGCTGGCTGAAGTCCTCCCTTGGTCTGATAAGATCCCGGATCATGTCAAAGTAGTATATCGTCAAGAGAATTCAAAGCACCTGAACAATTAAAAGTTCAGGTGCTTTGTGCTGTATACTCACACTTATGGTAATCATCTTCTCGCGCGTGGGTGGAAGTTAAAAGATGTCTTCTACAATGCGCTTACTTTCGAAATTAGTTTTGCAACACTTAAGTATCTGGCTGGTATCGGTCGAACCTTTGGGGTGAACTGCCAATGAAAACAGGCCGAATCATGATCGATCCGGCCTTCAGCAACGTGATATTAAGCTATTTGGTATTTAGAGGAAGTACTGCTTGGAGTCAATCTCCTGCTGAAGTTTATTCGACAGATCTTCCAGAGACAGTTCGTACTGGAAGTTTTTCCCCTGCTCATCCGTAATGAAATGACGAACCGTGAAGATATTCTCCTCGATTTCCTTATCGCCGATAACCAGCATATAAGGAACCTTTTCCATCTGCGCAGCCCGGATCTTATAGCCGACTTTTTCATTGCGGGAATCCAGGTTTACCCGGAATCCTTTCTCACGAAGCTGAGCGGCAACGCCGGCGGCAAATTCCTGATGCCGTTCTGTGACCGGGATCAGACGAACCTGCTCGGGAGCGATCCAAAGCGGGAATTTTCCAGCGAACTGCTCAATCAGAATGCCCATGAACCGTTCCATGGATCCGAGTACGGTCCGATGAACCATAACCGGACGAACCCGGTTGCTGTTGTCGTCTACATAGTACATGTCGAAGCGTTCCGGCATCTGGAAGTCCAGCTGAATGGTTCCACACTGCCAGGTCCGGCCAATGGCATCGGCCAGATGGAAGTCGATTTTCGGGCCGTAGAATGCGCCGTCGCCTTCATTGAGCTGATACTTTGCACCCAGTTCTTCCAGCGCTTCGCGCAGCTGGTCGGTAGCCAGGTTCCACTGTTCTTCCGTTCCCATGGAGTTTTCCGGACGAGTGGACAGCTCCATATGGTATTCGAAGCCAAAGGTTTTGTAGATGCGGTCACACAGCTCAATGACACCCTTAATCTCATTTTTGATCATGGCCGGAGTCATGAAGAGATGGGCATCATCCTGAGTGAACGCCCGAACCCGCATGAGTCCATGCAGTGCTCCGGAGAGCTCGTGACGATGAACCAGTCCCAGTTCTGCCCAGCGCATCGGGAAATCGCGGTAGCTGTACATCCCATTCTTGTAGATCAGAATAGATCCGGGGCAGTTCATCGGCTTAATGGCATAATCCGCCTCGTCAATCTCGGTAAAGTACATATTTTCCTTATAATGATCCCAGTGTCCGCTCTGATGCCAGAGGGCTTCATTCAGGATCATCGGAGTCTTGATCTCGCCATATCCTGCTTTAATGTGCTCCTGGCGCCAGTACTCTTCCAATTTATTGCGGATGATCATGCCTTTTTCATGGAAGAACGGGAAACCAGGTCCTTCTTCCTGAATCGAGAAGAGGTTCATCTCTCGGCCGATCTTCCGGTGATCCCGGCGCTTGGCTTCTTCCAGCCGATGGAGATACGCTTCCAGATCCTTGGCCTTTTCAAAGGTTGTGCCATAAATCCGCTGCAGCATTTTATTCTTTTCATCACCGCGCCAGTAAGCTCCGGCAATGGACATGAGCTTGACCGCCTTGACCTTGGAGATATCCTTCAGATGAGGACCTCTGCAAAGGTCGATGAATTCACCCAGGGTATAGAAGCTGATGACAGAATCCTCTGGCAGATTCCGAATCAGGTCGACTTTATACACTTCTCCCATGGGCTCAAAGTGTGTGATCGCTTCTTCCCGCTGCATTTCAGTCCGTACCAGTTCATGGCCTTCCTTGACGATCTTCTTCATCTCATTTTCAATGGCTTCCAGATCTTCCGGAGTAAACCGATGCTCTGTATCGAAGTCATAATAGAATCCGTCGTCAATGGCAGGTCCAATGGCAAACTTAACATCCGGATAAAGCCTCTGAACGGCCAAGGCCATGATGTGGGCACTGGTGTGCCAGAATATCGCCTTTCCTTCCTTATCTTCGAAATCCACAAAGCGAACTTCGCTGTCCTCATTCACTCGTTCCTGCAACCCTCTGGTCTGCCCGTTTACCACTGCGCCCAGGGTATTTCTGGCCAGACCCTCCGAGATGCTGCGCGCTACGTCAAATAGCATTACGCCATCTTCATATTCACGAATTGATCCATCAGGTAAAGTAATCTTGATCATTGGTAACTCCTCCTCAAACTGATTTTTTGATAAAAAAAATGATCCACCCACCATAGGGCGATCATACTCGCGGTTCCACCTAAATTTGAACTCAGATGATTGTAACGCACGTTCCTGCGCCGGCATTGAATTGCCGGAGACTCCGGGACTGGTTTTCCACTCGGGCTTCATAAGATGCTCCCACCTGCCATCTCTCTCTAGGAATCTGCCATGAATGTACTCTTTCCCATCTAGGTCTTATATTATTCTACTATGTTGGAATGATTCTTGCAATAGTCGCAAAAATAATTAATTGTTAAGCCTGATATCCAAATAGTCGCGCAGGCGCAAAGATCAGATCGACTAAATCCCGAGTGACCTGACTAGGTAACAAGATACCGGTAATACGCCTTCTGCTCATCATCGGAAAGATGTTCAAACCCAAGTTTTGTCAGGATATGCCTGCTCCGCTCATTTCTGAGTACAACATCGGCATAGATGGTCCGAAGATCCAGAGCGTGTTTGGCGTAGTCCAGCAGTAAACGTTGAGCCTCCGACCCACACCCCATTCCCTTGTATGAATCATTCGCTATCAGAATACTCAGCGTCCCGCATTTTTTCGCCTTGTCAATCTGCTTCAGCTGAATTTCTCCAATACATTTCCCGGCTGCACAGATCCCAAAGTAAACTCGATCAGATCTCAACACTTTTACCTGATAATATCGGTTGATTATGTCTCTGTCGTAATGAAAGTCATCCTCAGTCATTGCCGGGTCTGGGATATATTGTTCAAAGACCTCATGACAACGATCAAATGTATATGGTTCCAGTGAAATTTTTTCCCCTTGAATGATCACAATATTACTCTCAACTTTCTTTCAATGGACAAACCCCGTTCCAAAAACACTCAGTGACGCGGATCAAATCTCGAAAACTATTGATGTCAGCCTGATTTCTCCGCAGTTTCATCTCCCTGGAAAAATGTCAGAGGTTATACATTCTGTTGGATTCAGCTGTGGCTCTTCGATACAAAACGTCTCGTGTCCTTCAAACTTACAATGATTTTTCTCTCAATAATCATTGTACTCTTCTGATGCAACACTGAGAGGAACTTTCATGGATGCTTAAGTTCTAAAATCAGCATAACCTTAATCAGGTTCTTCTGTAAAGCAGGATCCCCTGGAAAGTTTCGCCTTAACGCCACTGCCTTGAAAGGCACTGTTTTGAACAAGCTAGTCATACAGCCAGGCTTTGCCCCGCCGTGTATAGGATAAACAAAGCCATTGAACAGCATGAACTGGGAAAAGTCATGCCATGGAACAGCACTCCTCATCATCTGATTTTCATTTCAAGAGATAGGAAAGGGACCGCGGCAATAACCGTGATCCCTTTTTTAGACTTTTTTCGAACAGGCGGATCGCTCGATCCTCAGATGCCTTATTTCTTCTTATTCAGGGCGTGGATCATCATGCCATCAATTCCTAAGACTGCCTCATAGAAAGCCTCAGGAAGCGTCGGATGAGCGTGCATGACGGCCTTGATGTCTTCCACTGTCATCCCCTTATTGATGGCCAGGATGCCTTCATGGATCATATCAGAAGCGTGCGGGCCAAAGATATGGACACCCAGAAGTTTGTTATTCATGTCCGTAATGATTTTAACCAGACCGTCCGTTTCACCGAGCGCGAGGGCTTTCCCGTTGGCAGCCATCATAAACTTATTTGTTTTATACTCGATGCCTTCTGCCTTAAGTTCTTCCTCGGAAGCTCCGATGGTGGCGATTTCAGGCAAGGTAAAAATACAGTTTGGTACCGGAACATGTTCCACCGGCTTGCCTTCCATAATGTACTCCGCGACCGCAACACCCTGGTGTTCGGCAGCGTGAGCCAGCAAGGCAATGCCATTGATGTCGCCGATGGCATAAATGCCTTGGGCGGTAGTCATCAGGTTATGGTCAACCTTGATGGAGCCCTTTACCAGTTCAACGCCGGCTTCTTCGAATCCAAGCCCCTTCGAAACCGGTTCCCGGCCCAGAGCGACCAGGACATGCTGTGCTTCCACTTCATAGTCCTTGCCATTCTTATCAAAGTAAACTTTAAAGCCCTGTTCCGTCTTTTCGATTTTTTTCGGGGTGGTCTTTTCATTGACCTCAATGCCCTGCTTTTTGTAGAGGGGCTTGACCCGCTTGACGATCTCGGTATCCACCATACGGAGGATCTGAGATCTTACAGCCTGGGTGACTTTCGTACCCAGTGTCGCATAAATTGAGGCGAACTCCATCGCCACAACCGATCCGCCAAGAACGATCATGGATTCAGGAATTTCCTTCATTGCCAGCAATTTGTCCGAATCCAGCAGTCCAGGCAGGTCTGCGCCTTCAATGGGCGGAGTCGAGGGAACGGTACCAGTGGCAATAATAATATTGTCAAACTGTTCTTCTCCTTCACTCCAGTGAACTTTCATTCCCTCACCCAGTCTGGCCTGATCCAGGATCACCCGGACACCATTTGCCTTGACCACATGTTCCACGCCGGAAACAAGAGTTTCCACGACATTGGCCTTGCGTTCGAAGATCTTGTCGCCATTGGGCTTCGGGGTTCCTTCTACTTCAATTCCGTATTCCATCGCGTGCAATGTATCATGAAAAACCTCGGCGCTGCGATGCAGCGCCTTGGTTGGGATACAGCCGCGATTCAAGCAGGTCCCGCCAATGCGGTCTTTCTCGAACAGGGTGACATCAGCCCCCAGCTGAGCAAACCGAATGGCACAGACGTATCCGCCGGGACCGGCTCCGATGATCGCGATCTTTTTACCCATTTATTTACCTTCAGTGTCCGGCGCACAGGCGACCGGCTTTGTTGCATAATCCTCTCCGAGCTCCTTCTTAAGATCCGGTGTCCATTTCAGGATCGGATTCTTAACAGCGGCAACTTCATCGATCCGGCGAACCGGGGTGTTGTGAGGAGCCGTCTTAAAGATCTGCGGGTTGGTTCTGGCTTCTTCGGCAATCAGCTTCATGGCGCCGATAAAGTGATCCATGGTTTCCCTGGATTCTGTTTCAGTCGGTTCAACCATCAGAGCCTGATCGACGATGAGCGGGAAGTAGATCGTCGGTGGATGGAATCCATAGTCGATCAGACGTTTTGCAACTTCGAGCGTTGAGACACCGGTGGACTTGTCCTTGAGTCCGGCGAATACAACTTCGTGCATGGTCGGGTTCTCATTAATGATCTTGTAGTCGTCCTTCAGGGAGAACTTGATGTAGTTGGCATTAAGAACCGCATCTTCGGATGCTTTCCTGAGGCCATCTCTGCCCATGGACAAGATGTAGACGTAAGCTCTCAGCAGCACACCAAAGTTTCCGAAGAAGCCCTTGATTTTGCCGATCGATTCAGGACGGTCATAATCCCAGCCGTACTTATCTTCCGCCTCATTGTAGGTGACCATTGGCACTGGCAGGTAGGGAGCGAGCTCCTTCTTGCAGGCAACCGGACCAGCTCCGGGGCCGCCGCCGCCGTGAGGCGTTGACATGGTCTTGTGGAGATTCATGTGGAGAACGTCGAAGCCCATATCGCCAGGACGTACTTTACCCATGATGGCATTGAGGTTGGCTCCATCATAGTAAATCAGTCCGCCGCAGTCGTGGATGATCTTAGCGATTTCCATGATGTTGGATTCAAAAACTCCCAGGGTGGAGGGGTTTGTCAGCATCAGACCGGCCACTTCATCATTGGCTACTGCTCTGAGTGCATCCAGATCCACATCGCCTTCCTTGGTGGAAGGAACTTCAACAACATCGAACCCTACCACGGATACGGAAGCCGGGTTGGTTCCGTGAGCCGCATCGGGAACAATGATCTTGGTCCGCTTGGTATCGCCGCGTCTCTTATGGTATTCCTTGATCAGCATCAGACCGGTCATTTCACCGTGCGCACCGGCAGCCGGCTGTAGGGTCACTGCATCCATTCCGACGATTTCACAAAGTGCTTTGCTCAGTTTGTACTGAACTTCCAGTGCTCCCTGTACCGTTGACTCATCCTGATAGGGATGAAGTCTGGCAAATCCGGGAAGTCCTGCCATGTCTTCGTTAATCTTAGGGTTGTACTTCATGGTGCAGGAGCCTAACGGATAGAATCCGGCGTCCACGGAGTAATTCAGCTTGGACAGAAGCGTATAGTGGCGCATTACATCCAGCTGAGTGACCTGGGGCAGGTTCAGCTCTGTTTTCCGCTGCAGATTGGCCGGAATCATATCATCCAGTGCCAGTTCTTCCACATCCAGCTTCGGAAGTGTGGTCGCGCGTCTGCCTTCCTGAGAGAGGTCAAATATTGTTTTTCCGTATTTATCAAACATCTAGATCACCTCCAAAGCTGCTACGAGCTTATCCATCTCTTCTTTGGACCGGTTCTCCGTCACACAGAAGAGAACAGCTCCCGGCAGGCCGCAGGAATCCAGACTCAGGGGGCCCAGCATGCCTTGCTTTAAGAGTTCTTCATTCATTTTACCAGCGTCAAGATCCGTTTCCATGACAAATTCCTTGAAATACGGAGCATTGAATTTCATTTTGAACTTTCCGGTGGCTTCCAGCTTTTTCGCCAGATAGTGTGCCTTCTGAGCAGACTGAATGGCAGCTTCCTTCATGCCCTCTGGTCCCATGCTGGCCAGATACACAGCGGCAGCAATGGAGTTGAGAGTCTGGTCGGAGCAAATATTGGAAGTGGCTTTTTCTCTTCTGATGTGCTGTTCTCTGGCCTGCAGAGTCAGCACATATGCGGGATTGCCATCCACGTCGATGGAACGTCCGATAATACGGCCGGGAGCTTTACGCACCAGCTTTTCTGTTATGTTCATGAAACCAAGGACCGGTCCGCCGTAATTCAGGTTCTGGCCCAGGGACTGGCCTTCTCCAACAACGATATCGGCTCCGATTTCACCTGGAGTCTTCAATAAGCCCATTGCCAGCGGGTCAATCTGCATGATGAACAGTGACTTGTTGGCGTGAACTTTTTCCACGATTTCGCTGAAATCCTCAACAATTCCATAGAAGTTTGGATAGCCTACCACCAATCCGGCGATTTCCTTATCCAGAAGATCTGCCAGTTTCGCGGTATCCGTCTGTCCGTCTTCAGTCAGTGGAACGTAGGCGATTTCGACATCACGGGATCTCAGGTAGGATTCCAGCACCTGACGGGTTTCCGGGTTAACACCTTCCGAAACAAGGATCTTGTTCCGGCGCTGTGATCCCGTAGCCAGCATGGCTGCCTCTGCCGCAGCGGTCGGGCCGTCGTACATGGAAACATTGGATACATCCATGCCCGTGAGCATGCACATCATGGACTGATATTCCCAGACACCCTGAAGGGTACCCTGGGCAATTTCCGGCTGATAAGGCGTGTACGCCGTGTAGAATTCAGAACGGGAAATGATGTGTTTCACGGTTGATGGGATGTAATGATCGTAAGAACCTGCTCCAAGGAAACAGGTCAGGTCGTCGATGGACTTGTTCTTATTAGCCATAGCACCGACTTTGCGTCTTACGTCGATCTCGGTCATTGCCGGGTCAAGCTTCAGGTCTTCCTGAAGCTTGACGTTTGCCGGCACTGCCTTAAAGAGCGCATCTACTGAGGATACGCCGATTCGATCGAGCATAATCTCCAGGTCTTTGTCGGTACCCGGAAGATATGGATGCTTCAAATCTTATTCCTCCTCGTCGAGCAGCTTCTGATAGTCTTCAGCGGACAGCAGTTCTTCGAGTTCTGCCTTATCGCTCATTTCTACGGCAACAAACCAGTTGCCCCATGGATCTTCATTGAATTTTTCCGGAGCGTCAACAACTTCTTCATTCACTTCAACGATCTTGCCGGATACTGGCATGTTGACATCGGTAGCAGCCTTAACGGATTCTACAACGCCGTAAGCATCGCCTTTAGCGAATTCAGCGTCAACTTCCGGAGCTTCCGCGTAAACAATGGATCCGAGGTGATGCTGTGCATAGTTGGTCAGACCAACATAAGCCTTATCTCCCTCTACTCTTACCCAGTCATGATCCTTCGTGTAATAAAGATTTTCTTTTACGTTTTCCATAATTCAAGTTCTCCTTTTATTTATGTTTTTATAAATTTGATTCTATCTCATCATCAGATGCCTTGTAAACCTAGAAAAATGTTAAGATTTATTTATCTTTTTTGAGGAATTTTCTGGAGATAACGGTGGCCGGCATTCTCTTGTTGCGGACTGCGATGTCAAAGGTGTTGCCCATTTCGGACTCTTCGATATCAACCAGTGCCATTCCAATGGCTTTTCCCAGGGACGGAGAAATGTATCCGGTAGTGACTACACCAATTTTCTTATCGCCCTTGTAAACATCGTAACCATGACGCGGGCTGCCCTTTGCCATTTCAAATCCGACAATCTTTCTCTTGAGTCCTTCAGCTTTCTGCTTTTTCAAAGCTTCCTTGCCGATGAAGTCTCCTTCCTTATCCAGCTTGACGAAGTATCCGTAGCCGGCTTCCAGAGGTGAGATCGTCTCATCGTATTCCTGACCGTACAAGGGAAGGTTGGCTTCGAAGCGCAGTGTATCTCTGGCGCCTAAACCGATGGGCTGAACCCCTGCATCAGCGATCATTTCAAAGAGCTTGGCAACTTCGTCTTTGTGGCAGTAGATTTCAAAGCCATCTTCGCCGGTGTAGCCGGTTCTGGAAACGAGGCAGTTGATTCCGCCAATATTGACATCTTTCTTGTTATGGAAGAAGGCAATCTGGGATAAATCCGTATCGGTTAATTTTTGGACATATTCCTCAGCTTTTGGTCCCTGAACAGCAACCTGTCCGGTTTCCGGAGAGACATTTTCAATGACAACGTCATAGCCATCAAGGTGTTCCTTGAACCAGACATAGTCTTTATCCGTATTGCCGGCATTGATAACCAGAAGGAAATCTTCCGGTCCAAACCGATAGACGATCAGGTCATCCACAACCCCGCCGTCAGGATAGCATAAAACGTTGTACTGGCACTGTCCGTCAACCAGCTTCGTTACGTCATTCGTAACAAGGTGGTCAATATAAGCCAGCGCATCCTTACCTTTCACGGTAACCTCTCCCATGTGGGAAACATCGAAGATGCCTGCATCTGTGCGCACTTTGTTGTGCTCAGGCACCAGGCCGATGTACTCCACGGGCATTTCCCATCCTGCGTAAGCTACGTTTTTGCCACCGTACTTTGCGTAGGACTCGTAGACTGGCGTTCTTTTTACGTCTTCCATTTTAACCTCCATTGATGAATAAATAATCGGGTTTTTACAAGCCTCATTTCAATTATATTGAAGAGTGGTCTGTTTGCCAATTTTCAATAGGTTTGACACAATTTAATATAAAATGCTTGTCACACATTATACAATCGCCTGAATTGGCTGTTCATGCCATTTACGAACGTTTCCAGGATAATATTTAAATGAATTGTTAACGGTATTTAAAATACAGTAGCCAAAATTTAATAATTGATGAACTGCCTCAGGGGGCGAAAACCCGCGATAAACAAGACTTTGTCAATCAGAAATTTAATTGTTTATTATATAACATATTAATAGACAGTGCATAAAAATGAATAAAACCCAACCTTCTCATGGTTCCATTCTCTTTTGCTTACAGAAAGACCCTGATTCGTGGTAAAATCGTACCTGTAACGATTTCATGCATTCCAACCGGCCGGTTCAGCAACTCATTCACCCTTTTTGTGCATTCCGTCCTGTTCAAAGCGCAAATCGCAAGCAATCTATAATTGATGAACGATGGAGAAAATCTATGAAACACCTTTATTCCTGGACTCTGATTCTCCTGCTGCTGCTTAGTCTGCCCGGATGTAATTTAAATACCGCTCCCTCAACCGCTACGGAGCAGTCGAACCCCTCCATTGCTTCCGGCAGCACCGGGACGAGGGGAACCTCTCCGAAAACCGCTCAGACAAAGACCACAACCCCTGTGGTCATAACCAGCGGCATCCTCAGTGATCCGGCACACTACTGCAAGGAAAATCCCAAAAGTCATCCCCTGGTCCCTGTTCCCCGTGATTTGACTACCCTCACTGACAATACGATTAAGGCCAATGAATCGTTTCGGCCCGTCTTTCAGAAATACCTGCAGGAGAACTATCCGGAGTACACCTTCCGGGTAGCGGACATTCTGGATTATCAGAAAGAAGGCAAAACCTTCAAACAGGCCAAAGCCTATTCAAAGGAGAGCATCGATACGGTTTTCTCACTGTATTATGACGGAATCAAAGTGTTCGACTCCTTCCATCGCGATGTTATCGAGCGCCACAGTACGATGAACCGCTGGCGCTATGAATTTCAAGCCCTTCTCGATCAACACTCCACTCAGCAGGTCCCGCTTAAGCAAATGAATCTGGATGTCTCCTACGAACAATATCCGGATAATATTCCGAAAACGAAACTGGATCAACCCTTTGAGCCCAACTCTTCGATCTTTCTCAAAAGCCTTGATCTCTATATCTTCAAAGATCAGCCCGCCAGCTTTCCGATTGGTCAGGAAGCAGCCCGTCTGTTAAATGATACCTGTGCCCTGGGGTATCAGTTTCAGGATATTTATCTTTACTTCGAACAGCCTGCAGGCGGCTTTGTCAAATACCAGATTCCCCCACGTCTGATCAACACTCTGTCACTGGCAGCGGAAATCGATAAAGCCCTGACCGCCCCCGGAAAGGACAACCTGATCCAGATCGCGCCCCCTCGAACTCACAATTAATTTCCTCTTTGATTATTCAGAAGCGATTTCAAAATATGCAAGGCTGAATTCCTCCACTCCGAATATATTCTTGCGAAATAAGTCGCTTCAGTGAAACGAATGCTATCCTCCCCAGTACTTCTCGCGTGGCATAATCGGCCAAACGAGTTAAACCGATCAAGCCCAAGAAAGAGCCTTCCCGCGGGAAGGCTCTTTCTTGGGCTTGATCGGTTCAGTTAATCCAGTTTTCAGATCGCCGGTTTGGCCGGGGTCTCCTTATCGTTTCAGAAACCGGTATAGAATTGTTCCCAGTGACAGAATGATTCCGCCCACCAGCAGAGGGATGGCGGCTCGCCCCGGACTTTGTGCCGGAGCCGAAGTTCCGTTTCCCGTCTTGTCACCTGGCCGAGTAGTTCCATCGGAAGTGGAGGAAGTCTCTCGATCACTGGTCGCCGCATCGGACCGAGTCGTAGTCGTCCCGGTTGGTGCCTCCGATTCCGGCCTGGTTCCTGGTGCTTCTGCAGACGCATCGGTCCTGGTATCCGCCCTGGTCGCAGGCTGTGTCATTGGCCTGGTGGCAGCGCCCGACGAATTTGGCTCCGGGGGGTTGGGCTCAGCCTGAAGCGTCCGAATGGTACGGGATTCAATGAGATGGTCAAAGATTAAAGACGGAGCGGGTTCACTGGCTTCAGCTTTTTCATAGACAAATACGAAATGGGGAACTTTTCTCCCTTTATATGTTTTCTCGCCGGTTAAAAGCTGTTGGAATCCATAGCCAGCCAACTTTGCAGGAGCTGGAATATCGTAAGCTTCCCAGAAAAAATCCCAGGACTGGGTTTTGGAATCCCTCAGTTCCTTCATGGTCGAGTCCGTCCAGGATACCCAGACGATCCGCTCTTCCAATGGAGTTCGCTTCAGAGGCATTTCAGCCATCGGCACCGGTTCGGGAAGCGGTGCCGGTTCCTGCGATTCCAGCGTGTAGAAGTACTGAACCCGATAGGTATGGCCTTTTTCTGTTTCCAGTTTAAGCACGTTGGCGGTGGCGAAGACATATCCCGAAACAAGGGGTGCCTTTCGATAAACAAACCGACCATTGCTGATCTGAAAATACTTTGTTGTATAGTCTTTGAGGACATTCCCATAATCATCCATCAGGCAGACTTCGACTTTGATCTGATCATCTGACTGTGCCGCCAGGCTCGCCGTCGGCAACAACATCGTCACCAGAAGAACCATTATTATTAAGCTGTAAGGAACATGCTTTTTCATGGGAATTATCCTGCCTCTGTCTAATCTAGCTTTCAATATATCGCCTTTCACTTATTATTAGGTTTCTGTATGGTTACTACGGGATTACAAACCGGTGACAAATGACCTTCGTTTCTGCCTGAGAACAGTTTATCCCCATAAAAATAGTATCCACTCTCCTGGGAGAGCGGATACGTATCTCTTACAGGGCTTTCGCCAGGGCAACTTCAGATATCCTGGTGATGTTTGATTTAATGTCCTTCTCAAAGATTTCTTCCAGATCGGAGATCTGGGACGAGGAAATATTCAAAGCCGCGGCCATGATGTATTTCATCTGCAGGGGTGAGGTATTTTCCACCACGGTTTCAACTTCTTTCAGGGACGGTGAGAATTCACCTTCCTCGATCCGGTCAAACAGAGTATCCAGTGCCTCTTTGGTTTTTTCCTTGATCAGCCGTTTGGCATCCGCCATTTCATATGCGATGGACAAAAGCATCAGATTGCGTTCGGTCAACAACGCTTCATCTTCGCGAATCGTTGTCATGACAAAGCTGAATGCTTTGTTGATGCTGTTCAGATAGATCGTGGCAGGTTCCTTGCCGGCTGTAAAGGCCAGCAGACTCTTCAGAGTAGTTTCCAGCACATCCCCTTCGAGAACGGTCCCCAGATCGCGGAAGGAGCCGTCAGCCTGCTGGTTCTTCGCAAGGATTCGAAGCAGGTTTTCCCGTTCAAACTGAATCGCCTTCAGAGCTTCCTGTCTGGAGATGCCCTTTTGCGCCATAGTTTCGCGTATGGTAATGTCCTTGGAGTAACGAGTATCATCCAGGAAGAAGGACTCTGAGAGAAGCTTCATGGTTTCGACTGACATGTCCAGCGGCACAATGCGCTGCATGGCATATCCGGATACCGGATCCTCAATGGACTCCGTCAGGATGAACGCGGTCTCTGAGGAAAGCATATTATATTCTTTCGCCAAATCCAGGATCCGTTCCCGGATCTGTTCCTTCTCATGGCCACGAGCTTTCCGTTCTCGTTCCTCCAGAGATTCAATCATCTTTTTTGCCCAGACTTTTTCGATCAGTTTCGAGTTTTCCTCGATTTCCAGCCGATCCAGATCTGCAACGAGCTTATGCTCGCGTTCGCCTTCCCGCCCGATGATTTTCCCCTTCAAGGTCACTTTGCCTTCAATCTCGCCGATTACACTGGCGAAAATGGTGAAGGGTTCCCGGTCATACAGATAGGAAATGGTGCCAGGATAGGTTTTTTCCACCTGCATCTTGCCCCAGTCGATGGACGTGACATCCAGCTGAGGATTATGGATCCGGTGAAAGTGCCGCAGAATAATATCATCCACACGCTGGCCTTCCTCCACGAATTCCGACATTCCATAGCCAGCCTCAGCCAGCTTGGTGATGAAGTATGAATTGACTTCGGTATCCATCCCAATCGTGAACAGCCGGGCATTTCCGATATTGGATCGGACATATTCGATGATCTCATCTTCATTTTCGACCATATCATCGGAGAACAGGAACAGGTACTCTGGGATATCAGTATCCTCTACCCCCATCAGAGCTTCGCGCAGAGCGGAATAAACATCAGCACCTTCCCCCAGCTCCAACGCTTCGATCCATTCAGTAGCCGCATCAAGATTTTCCTTGGTGTAGGCCAGCTTTCCCTGATGGCTGAATTGAGTCACTTCTCCTGAGAAGGTAATGATATTGAAACGATCCCCTTCATCCAGGCTGCGCAGGGCAATCAGCAGAGCGTTCTTCGCCTCTTCGATCTTGCTGCCCGCCATGGATTCCGACATATCGATGATGAATGTATAATTTTTGGCCCCGGACATCCCGTTATCCGGCAGGATCGGGAAAAATCGAAGCATGAGAATCGCCTTGTCTACTTCCTCTTCCTGATCATAGTAGGTATAGGCGATGCCATCTGCCTGACGGGGTTTTCGTTCCACAATTTCAAGAACAAAATCCCGATCCAGCGTCTGTCCCTTGTCGATGGTTAGTTTTCTGAGTGTCTCATCATGGCGTTCCACCTTGATTTTATGTGAGCTGCTCTTGATTGAAACTTCACCGTAAGACTCAATCAGAAGACTCAGGTAAAATTCGGATGGCTGATCGATGGCTTCATCGGTCTGCGCGCTGACAAAAGTCGGGTCAACAACCGATGGGATAATCACGCGAACCTGATTATCATCATAAATGAGCTGATCCATGTAGGTAATTTTTATGACTACCGTCTCATTGGGCATGACATCCCCGATCGTAATTTGGAAATCATCCTCTTCATCGGAAAGAAGGGAAATGGGATTCAGATTCTCCTCTTTTGCATTTTCAAGGATTTTCAGCACTTCTTCTCTGGATTCCACCGAAGCCGAAAGGTTCTTGCCCCCCAGACTGATGGAAAAATCAGTCAGCGTGGCTGTGTCAGGAATTGGGAAGGAGTAGGTGCACTGCACATTGTCCTTGCCGGTATTGCGATAATGCTGAGCGATCGTATATTCAATATACTCCCCGCAAACATTGCCGGACACCTGGAGTTTATTTAATTTCACTGCCTTGTCTTTTGCGGAGAGTCCGTATTTTTTCATGATATTCCTCCTGTGCGTTTCCTGATATGGAGCCTAATCCGCCGCATTGCGGCCGATTGATCAGGCATAGCCTGCGATAATGTTCTCATGAATGCTTGTTAGTCTTATCTTATATTATAACGTACGCCTGAGGAGGCTGTAACCATCTATCGGCCGATTATTTACAAACCATACCCAACTCTTCTCAGCTCGATCCAACTCAGTCCACCCCCAAATGAGATTCAGGTTCAGGGAATCAGGTTCACTTCCCCGGAGACAGGCTGATTCCCATTGGAATTGAGCTGCTGTTCATTGATCAGCGGTAAGCAGAGTCCTGGTTATTGGATGCGGCTGTCAGTGGTTTCTCCGAACGTTGCAGCATGACTTATATGAAACGCCAAACGATCCGAGTACAAAAAGAGGTGCGTCACCTGGCCACACCTCATTTCAGCTTTATTCTTCAGGTTTCCCATTTGGATCGGAGTCAGGGACCGGGATGCTTTCCGGGGTGCGGGCCGACCGATCCATGGTAATAAGATTGGTGCGATGCTGGTGATTTTGAATGTGGTCTTCGCAGTACTCAAAGCTTCCCTCGCATTTGCTGCAGAAGCGGAATGTCATATCCGGGACATCCTGTTCGGTACGGCCGCAGACTTCACAGCGATGTCTTTCTTTCCATGGAGCCTGTCCATGGTTGATTTTCTTTGTGAATTCCTGGTTGCGTTTTTTTCTGGAAATGAAACCTCGGACAGCCTCCCGGTTCAGGATCAGCAGCAGCGCCAGAATCAGAAGGTATTGATACTGTCCGGTCACTCCGTTATAAACCATCAAAGCCATGCCAAGGATTCCAAGAACCAGCCCGCGTACCGGAATGAAAAAATAGAAGTAGATGGTGAAATTCGGGTTGTACAGTCCGGCCAAGGCAGTGATGCCAAGAACGACCGGATAAAAATCAATGATGTTTCCGGTGAAGAAACCATAGGCAGCCAGAACTGCCCAGGACATCAGCATGAACAGATTAGCCTTATACCGCCCTACTCTATTTTCCAGAGTGCGAATCACTACCTGGTAAATCAGCATGCTGAAGGCAAACCAGATGATGGATGTGAAATCAAGACCGGTTCTGTGGTGAAGGAAGGGAAAGGCTGGCAGTCGCCACACTTCGCCTCTGTTGATGATTCGGCTCGGATCGAAATAGAACAGACTGAAAAGAGTGAAGGGAATCTTGAGCATGCTGAAAGAAAAGTCGACAGCAAAGGTTCCTGCCATCCCATAAAGAGTGAGCTGCAGCAAGGATATCTGATGGAGCGGAGATCTCCGTCCGAAATTGGTTCGTTGTTTCATACAGTATATGGTCTCCTCAAATCAAAGTTAGAGTTGTGCAGGTTCCCGGTCTTTAGAAAACCCAATCCAGTGAATCCTGCCATACCAAGTATATCTTATCCCGACTTTTTTTAGCAAATTTCCTCACGCTGGTAAAGGGAGCCTCCAGGGGTTGAACCATAGAGCGTGAACCTCTGTTATTCCAGTCCGTGCTTTTTGAAGAGAATATAGTATAATGTTTGTAGTCTTAACCCTTTCCTTTTCGAGTTTTTATCCAAATTTTTATTTACGAGGAGGTGGCAATTTGAAACATGTGGGGAAAACCCTGCTTTTTATCTTGTCGACCATATTACGGACTCTTCCCATCTTAATCTTTGTCCTGACACATATCGGCTGGGAAATTTACACATATACTCTGGATCCTCTGGAACTTCTGGATCCTATGTCCATCCCGTCGATTCTGGGGAATTACAGCTGGTTATATCTTAGTCTCGGAGTCATCATCCTGGTTTTTTTGACCATGGACTTTAAACTCCTGGCCTACAGCACATTTTTCGGAGCCTGGGGAGGTCAGAACCTCTACTTCCTGCGCCAGTGGGACAATTTGATCTATGACATGAAACTGCCATCCCTGCAAGGCACCTGGTATTCCCTGATTTTCATTGGCCTTCTGATCGGCTTCCTGCTCCAGGTACTTTATACCGGCGGCCGCAAATATTATAAGGTAAAACAATACAACCATCTGAAGCAGCAGCGCAAGAAGCTAAAAAAAGCCTAACACCGTCGTCTTCAGAATCAGACAGATCCCTCACCTGATGAACCGCCCTTGATCAAACCGGCTCTTTGGATTCTAGTGTCATTTACGCTGGCTTGCGATTGGAACCATTTCTATTAAAAAAGCAAAGCTCCGAGATACTTCTCAGACTTTGCTTTTTTTCATGCTGCATTCTTTTCATCCATATCTATCCAATCGGTTTGCCTGAATGATCTTCAGCCGGTGGCTGCGCAGGGGTTAGATCCGGAAGATCGCCCTGGAATTTCAAAGGAAGCGTGACTGCAAATTCAGTAAATTCGCCTAATTTTGAGTCCAGGCTGACTTTTCCCCGATGGACATCAATAATCCACTTCGCGATAGACAGTCCAAGCCCCGAACCAGATTTATCCTTGGTACGCGCCTTGTCTGCCACAAAAAACCGCTCAAACACTCGCGGGATGTCCTTGGGTGCAATTCCATCCCCGTTGTCCCAGACCTTCAGAATAGCCTGATGACTGGTTTTGGCCAGGACAACTCGTATTGTTCCATCCGGCCGGGTAAATTTTACGGAGTTTTCTATGAACACCCGCAGCAGCTGCTTGATCATTTTCCGATCGGCTTCGATCAGAATGGACTGTCCTTCGAATTCGATATTTTTCTGAGGCTGGCTCATCCGGGTTTCCTGGCAGACTTCCTCTACCACATCCAGCAGTTCGAATTCCTCAGGGACCACATTGAGCTTCCTGTTTTCCCCCTTGGCGATGAACAGTAGATTTTCTACCAGGTTGTTCATATTGTGGGTTTCTTCCTTGATGGCGGCGATGGCCTCGTTCAGAATCTCAGGATCATCCTTGCCCCAGCGGTCAAGAAGTTCGACGTATCCCTTGATGACCGTCAGCGGAGTCCGCAGTTCATGCGATGCGTCCGATACAAACTTGCTTTGCTTGGTATAAGCAGATTCCATTCGATCCAGCAGAGAGTTGAAGGTATTGCCCAAATCAGTCAGCTCATCCCCTGTATCCGGAACCCGAATCCGGTCCCCCATATTTCGCACTCCGATGGAATCAACCGATCGGCGCATGTTGTTGATGGGCTTGAAGCTTTCATGACTCATATAGCTGCCCACCGCCAGTGAAAGCAGCATTCCAAGAAATGAGGCAATGGCTGAGGTTACAATGGTCACTCGCTGATTGTATACTGTTTCTTCAATGCTTTTGGCGATTGTCAGTTGATGGCTGACCTGGTCAGGCCCGATGAATTCAGTCTGGATCACTCGGGCGCGATGAGAAGCCATCTCTCCCAGATAATCGAACTGCAGGAAGTTGAAGCCTTTCTCCTCTGTGATCATCACTCCATCCAACGAAGTGAACTCCTGATCATCCGTCTTTACCTGGACAACCAGAGGAAACCGAATCCCATGCTCTTTCAGATCGGCCTGGTTGAACTGGCCCTTCTCCCGGAGCACCGATTCCACGATGGTGCGCGTCCGCGCCAGCTGGATGTTGTCGCTGCTGTCGGTATAGAACCGAACGATTAAAAACACAGCTCCGTTCATCGCCAGGAGCACCATTGTAAAGATCAGGGCATAGCTCAGGGAAATTTTCGTCTGGAGCTTAATTTTCATCGATGTCCCGGATCGTGTACCCGGCTCCCCGCATGGTATGGATCAGTTTCTTGTCATACTTGTCATCGATTTTGCTGCGCAGGAATCGGATATAGACGTCCACCACATTGGTTTCCCCTTCAAAATCAAATCCCCATACCTGATTGAGGATCTTTTCCCTGGACAGCACGATGCCCTGATTTTCCATTAGATAGGCCAGGAGATCAAATTCCTTCTTGGTCAGTTCCTTCCGGTCACTATCCCGCCGAACCTCGTAAGTTTCCTTGTTCAGCATCAGATCTCCCACACTCAGGATGAGGGATTTGTCCTTCACCTCCTCCTCCTTGCGGAAAATGACCCGAAGTCTGGCGAGGAGTTCTTCCATTTCAAAAGGCTTGGTCATGTAATCATTGGCGCCAAGATCCAGCCCCTCCACCTTATCCTTTACCCCATCCCGGGCGGTCAAAATAATAATCGGGACATTGGAGAACTTGCGGACCCGGCGACAAACTTCGATGCCATCGATAATCGGGATCATCAGATCCAGAATGATGGCATCGTATTGATTATTCATGATATTCATGATCGCGGTCTGCCCTTCATTGGCGGTTTCAACATCATAACCGGCGTGTTTTAATTCCAGTTCGATGAATCGTGCCAGTTTGCGTTCATCCTCTACGACCAGGATTTTTCTCTTGTCTTCCATTTTTCACTCCATTCGTCTGATGCGGTTATTCAGCCCATTGTTCTAATGCGGTTACTGGTCCATCATTCTGGTTGAAACTCCATCGGAGTTGCAACTTGATCCGATGGAACGAACCCCAGTCAATTTAAGTAACGTTCCGTTTAGAGTTGAAGTCTTACTCTGCAGGTCAGTCCGCTCATCACTGCACTGAGGCTTGCTCGTGCTCTTCAGTCTGAGCCGATTATCTGTGAAGGTCAGAAGGATGATCCTTCGGGCAGTACAAATTCTCCAGTCAGGTGAGAAGCGTTGGCTGAGGTTATGCTAACGCCTCGGCGAGCGCCTTTGCCAAAGGGCTTCCCAGAACAGTCTTATCTAAAATATAAACTGAATTGAACAGCTTATCAACCAATATCGAGTGAAAGCATACCAGAACCAAAAAGGCCACCGAACGGCGCCCTGCCTGAACCATTACAGTCAACTCTCATGTGTGGCACTTTCAGCCGCCTTACGGACTCCCTTCGATGTCTTCGGCTGGTTCAGATAGTATAATAGAATCAAGAAAGGAGGCCCGACCATGAATTACCAACCGAAATCATCCTCCATTGAAAAACCTTTTATCCTGCGTTACCGCGTGCTGCGAACCAGTCTTCTGTTCACCCTGCTGTGGGGCGCGGCAGCCATCGGCACGCCAGCGCTGATCTGGCTTTACCGTTATCCCATCAACAGTGCGAAGGGGCTAACACTGATCCTGTCAGGACTGCTATGTCTGATTCTGGCAGTTCACTCCTGGGAACAGCATGGCAGCCCCTATATTTACCTGTATTCAGATCATCTTAAAATTCACTATTCCCTGCTGCGCAACCTCACCATATGCTTTCACGACATCCGACGGCTGTATGCCGTGAAGGAAGAACTGGAGATCATTCTGGAGACCGGCCGGCCGATCTATCTGAATCTGGCCCATCTGAGCTTTGAAGATCAGAAACTGTTCCTTGAAAAACTGCATGAAATCATCCGAGAGAACCTGGAGACTGCCAGGCCGTCACACTCATCGACTTTTGCCCATATCCCGAAGTAGATCAAAATATGAACCAAAAAAAATAAACAGATCATCTGAAACAATAAATTGTCTTAGATGATCCTGTTGGTGCGGGAGATGGGAGTTGAACCCACACGTGCGTTGCACACACGCTTCTGAGACGTGCCTGTCTGCCGATTCCAGCACTCCCGCTTGTTATGACTTTTCTATTATATCATCCATTGGGCGGATTGCAACAACTATTTATTTGAAGAATTCAGGGTTTTCCTTTGTTTCCGGAGATTCGTCCGCTGTCCTTATGCTTCAGCCCCGGTGAGAAAGCGCTGTAATTCATCACTGCCCAAAAAATAAAATAAACCATCCTGACAGCAATCTGTCCAAGATGATCATATTGGTGCGGGAGATGGGACTTGAACCCACACGTGCGTAGCACACACGCCCCTCAAACGTGCCTGTCTGCCGATTCCAGCACTCCCGCCAATATATGATGTTAACAGAAAAAATGGTGCGGGAGATGGGAGTTGAACCCACACGTGCGTTGCACACACGCTTCTGAGACGTGCCTGTCTGCCGATTCCAGCACTCCCGCTTTTTCTGACTTCTCTATTATATCATCCACTTGATAGAATGCAACCACTTTTTTCAGGTTTTTCTTTTTTTCTGCTGCTGCCAAAAACCTGAGAAATGGCTTGCCAAAAGGAATTCATAATGATCTGAATGCGGCATTGGATAAGGTCTGAATAGTGTGCAAATGAATCATTCATTCCGGAATCTCAGGCGCTCCGTTCCTTTTGAACAGGCCAGATCCTGCATCCCCTAGGTTTTCCATTCATCCATTGCCTTATATGGTATTGCGTTGAACCGTCTGCGGTGAAGGCCTTTACAGTTTTAAAACCGCGACCGTTTCCTCACCGCACCGTTCTCCGTTTTCGACAAACCCGACTGAGGCATAGAGCGACTTTGCCACGATATTCTCTGGTTCGTAGGATAACCAGCAATACTCAGCATCTCCAAACGGTCTGGTTCTGATGTACTCCAATGCAGTGTTCAAGGCCGCTTTCCCAAATCCCTGTCCCTGGTACTTCTGATCAATCATCAGTCGCCACACAAGATAGTTCCCGTGGGCTGCTTGAGGTTCTTCCCCATCATCGAAGTAGTCATATCCAATCATGAGGAAACCCGCCAGAGTATCCTGTGCATAAATAGAAAACGGCTGAGCCACTTTTCCTTCTGCGACTGTCACATAGGCTTCCAGAATGCTCTGCGTGTTCGTCGCCACAAAGCACTTTTGTGTTTCGTGAACGGATAATTTGACGGTTTCCCAAACGTTTCCGGTGTTTATTTTCTCTAACCTGATCATACTGATATTCCCTTCATATCCAGCAGTAAAACCGCTCCCGGAGCGGCTTTGCTGCTGATTTCTTATTTGAACTCGATCTGGTTCATTGTAGCCGCTTCCAGAATCCTGACGGCTTCACCAAACCTGCTAGAAACAATCTCCCTGCAGTCCCTGGTCTTACTTTGATTAACCTTTGTTGGCTTTGCTTGCTTTGGTCCGTCTGGTTTGCTTTGCGCTCGCCTGCTCTGGCGACTTCGTCAAGGACAGCTGTCGCGAACTGATTTCCTGTGTCGTCTGATCCGGATGCAGGTCCCGAATGGTCTGATCCTGAGTCATCTGATCCTGCGGCAGGTCCTGAGTCGTCTGATCCTGAAGCAGCAGGTCCTGAGTCAGTTCAGGCAGGATCTGATCATAATCTGCCAGTGCCTTGTGACCGGACTCTGTCAAGCCATAACAGCCTCGTTCCACTTTATGAAACCAGCCGTAATGATTGTCCCTTAGAATCGCCGGCGTCTTAACGATGCCTAGTTTCACTCCGTCTCGCGGAGCCATGGTTTCTCGCCGGGAGCAGATCCATAATAACCGGATGGCATCTTCCCGGTATGCCGTCATCAGCTTGCGCCCGCGGGATCCGCCTTTATTCAGACTGGTCGTTCGCGCCTGCATTTCACTGATGATCTGTTCCCGGTGCTTTTTATTGATCTTTTTTGATCGTTCCAGGTTATAATCCTCCGGATGCAGGATTACTTCGATAAATTGACGATCCGGCTCACAGAATATCAAACCAAGACTCAAGCGCTTCAGCAGATAGAGGATCTCCTGAAATTTGCGGTTTTTCATATAGTTCTTTGGCTTAGGAATGCAGATGTAGGTCAGATCCCCCAGCCGCTGGCGTTTCACAGCCTGAATCAGAAGTTCCATGGACAGACTTTTTTTCAGTTCCAGAATAATGAGCAGGTCCTCTTTCAAAGCCGTGACATCACAGGATTTCACCTCACCCTGGACACGGTAGCCCAGGTCCGTGAAATGGTCCCGGACCAGGTCATACATATCCTCCTCCAGAAAATCTCGTTTCATGGCTGTCGAAATTTACCGGCATACAAGGACCGGTATACTCCTTTCATCTTCATTACGTTGGGTACGTACTCGCGCGTCTCACGGAAAGGAATCTGCGTAAGTCGGCCGGACTTTGAATAGCGGCTGTTTTTCAGCCAGCTGTCCACATTGCCCGGGCCCGCGTTGTAGGCCGCAAGAACCAGCTGTTCATCTTCCTGGTATTTATCCATGAGATAGGACAGGTAGTATGTGCCCATCCGAATGTTGTACTCCGGTTCTTTCAGCCGGTTCGGATCAAATGGCACTTCCAGCTGCTGGGCAACCCATTTTCCGGTATCCGGCATAATCTGCATGAGCCCGGTGGCACCGGTTCGGCTGACAACCTGAGGCCGGAAACGGGATTCCTGATAAATAACAGCAGCCACCAGAGACTTGTCCAGGTCGTATTTTTCAGCATAAGTATCAATCAGGTCATCATAAGCGTATGGCACCGCCATTTCTGATCCAGCTCTCAGAGCGGCGATGAGCAGCCAGGTTCCGATCAGAAACAGAATGCTCAGCTCAACAATCCTCCGGCTGGAACTTTTTTTCATCTTACCGGCCATTCATCCCCCGTTGCTTAATCAGTTCAAAGACGGCCAGCGTTTTATCTTTTAATTCCTCCAGGCTGCCGTCGTTGATGATGACATAGTCAGCCAGGGCTTCTCTTTGTTCCCTGGACATCTGGCGGTTCAGCCGGTCTTCCACTTCAGTGCGGGTCAGGCTGTCACGTTCCATGGCGCGCTCGATCTGAAGCTCCCGGGGCATCTCCACCGTGATTGAAATATCAAACACATCGAAGTCCCTTACCGCAAACAGCAGCGGAGCGTCCAGCACGGCATATTCATCCTCGGTAGCATCGTCAATGTAATCAAACCGTTCCTTGATTTCACCTACGATAAACGGCATGATCACCGCCTCATATTCAGCCAGTGCCTGAGGATCGGGAAACACCCGCCGGCCGAACCTGCGGCGATCCAGGTCGCCGTTGGGAAGGAAATACTCTTCGCCGTAGGTCTTTCGAATGTAATCATGAACTTCGGGATATAATTCCATCACATCGCGGGATACCATGTCTGCATCGATCACCAGCAGTCCGGCTTCCTCCAGATAGCCGGCGACGGTGCTCTTTCCTGCGCCCATGCCGCCCGTCACTCCGATGCGGATCAGTTTATTTTGCCTCATACCAGTTTCCTCCTGTATTCTGATCAGATTTCAGCTCCACCTTCAGATCCATGGCATGAGCCATGGCATCTGCCACCAGCTCTCTGACAATGGCTTCTTCATCCTTATGCATGTTGATGATGATTTCATCATGTACCTGCAGAATCATCCGCGACTTCAGTCCATGCTGGCGCAGAGCGTCATACACTTTTACCATGGCGGCTTTGATGATGTCTGCTGCAGATCCCTGGATCGGCGAATTCATGGCCAGACGCACGCCCAGTGCTTGCACCACCTTATTGGAAGCATTGATTTCAGGTATCTGGCGGCGACGACCCATGATTGTCGTGACATAGCCCTTTTCCCGGGCTTCGCGCTTGACCCCTTCAAAGTAATCCCGGATTCTTGGATACCGGTCATAATACATGTCAATGTAAGTTCTGGCTTCGGCCCGACTGATGCCCAGTCCCTGAGACAAAGCAAAATCGCCGATTCCGTAAATGATGCCGAAGTTCACCGCCTTGGCGTTGGACCGATCCTTTGACGTTACCTCTTCCGTCGTCTTGCCAAACACCTCCGCCGCAGTCTTGGTATGAATGTCGACTCCGGAGGCAAATGCCTGCTGCATGGAGGCATCATCCGACAGGTGTGCCAGCACGCGCAGCTCAATCTGCGAGTAATCCGAGGCGAAGATCAGGCAGTTCTCATCATGCGGGATAAAGGCTTTGCGCAGTTCGCGGCCCATTTCGTATCGAATCGGAATATTCTGCAGATTCGGTTCGGTGGAGGACAGTCGGCCTGTCACCGCCAGCGTCTGCTGAAAGTTGGAATGGATTCGGCCGTCTTCATCGATTGCATTGCGCAATCCCTCGACATAGGTCGAGTACAGTTTGGTAATCTGCCGGTAATACATGACCTTTTCAATGATGGGGTGTTTGTCGATCAAAGTGTCCAGGACCGCCTGATTGGTGGAATACCCGGTTTTTGTTTTCTTGCCGTGAGGCAGATCCAGCTTTTCAAACAGAATCACGCCCAGCTGCTTGGGGGAAGAGATATTGAATTCTTCTCCGGCAGCCTCATAGATCTCCGCCTGAATCCGGGCGATTTCCCCCTGCATTTTCCCGCCGGCCTCATCCAGTAAATCACGGTCAATCCGGAATCCTTCGATCTCCAGATCCGAAAGGATATTGGTCAGGGGCAGCTCCACTTCGTATAAAAGCTTGTCCGCTCCGGCGGTTTGAATTTCTCGGGCCAGGATCTGGCTCAGTTCCTTCAGCTCCCGCGTCTTGGCCAGTTCAAAGGCATGGCCTTCCCCTTCCACTTCCTTGAAGAGGTAGGTCGAAATAAGATCCTTCAGGCTGTACTGTCCCCGGACGGGCTCGAGAATGTAGGCTGCCATCAGCACATCAAATTCCACCCGATCAAACCGGATGCCATGCTTCTTGCAGATGGTATAGGCGTTTTTGACGTTGTAGCCCAGCTTCCGGATCCTGTGGTCTTCCAGGATGCGTCGGAGGATCTCCATGGCTGCCTGATCCCACCGCAGGCTAGGAAAATCCAATACCAGATTCAGATCACCGCAAACCGCATATATCACGTTGATTTCTCGTCGGGACAGCATGGCATCCTCCTGGTACAGGAAGGACAACAGGAGCGGTTCGTCCCCTTTGAGCCTCAGCTGCGCTTCCAACGAAGCCAGTCCGGCGGCATCCGCTGCCACCCGGAAGTCTGACAAAGCAGCCAGAGCACCGACAGGTGCCGGTTCAGCCTTTGTTTCCAGACCGCCCTTGGTCTCTGCCACGGCCCCGGCCGGGGCGACGGCCGGTTGGGTGACCTGACCTGCAGTCCCTGCCGAACTTTTCCCCAGACGATTGAGCAATGTGCGGAACTGGAACCGAAGATACAGCTCCCGGAGTCTCTCCTCGTTGTATCCGTTCTGGTCCCTCAGCTCTTCCAAGTTGATCTCAATGGGAACTTCCCGCAAAATAGTGGCCAGTTTTTTTGAGAAGAAGGCATCTTCGCGATACTCCAGGAGATTCTGCTTCTGTTTCGGTTTGGTGATGGCGTCCAGGTGTTCGTATACGCCCTCAATCGAGCCATAATCCCGAACCAGCTGCATCGCGGTCTTTTCTCCGATGCCCGGCACGCCGGGGATATTATCGGATTTATCTCCCATCAGTCCTTTGACGTCAATGAACTGAGTGGGTGTAATGCCAAATTCCTCCCGGAACCGCTGTCCGTCATACACTTCTTTTTCCGTAATTCCTTTTTTGGTAATGATGACCCGGGTCAAGTCTGAGGCCAGCTGAAGGTTGTCCTTGTCCCCAGTCATAATATATGATTCAATCCCATGCTTTTCCGCTTCCAGGCTCAGGGTGCCGATGAGGTCATCGGCTTCATAGCCATCAATCTCCAGAATCGAAATGCTCATGGCGGTCAGTATTTCCTTCATGGGAGCCAGCTGCTGAGCCAGTTCATCATCCATGCCCTTGCGGCCGGCTTTGTAATTGTCATATTGCTGATGGCGGAAGGTGGGTGCCTTGCGGTCGAAGGTCGCCACAATAAAGTCCGGATTCAGTTCCTCCCGGATCTTTTGCAGCATATTGATATATCCGTAAATGGCGTTTGTATGCAGTCCGTCCTGCGTCACCATGGGCGGCAGGGCAAAGTACGCCCGGTTCATAATCGAATTGGAATCGATGATCAGTAATTTTTCCATGATTCTTTTCCTTTCGCGTTGCTTTAATTATTATACGTCATGAAAATGAAAAAAAAGTGAAGAATCCCCCGCCAGGCAGGGGATCGAACGGATCAACGGGAAATGGCTGTTCCGGAGTCTATATCCGGCCGCAGATCCCGCTTATTCAGTTTTTTTACTCTGTTTTTGAGAAGCCTCCCGCAGACGCTGCAGAATGATGTCATAGTAGGCCGGATGATGCGGCAGAGTGCAGTTGGAGCAGTCCTTAATTGTGCCGTTTGGCCCGACGTACTGATAATTTCCGCCGCAGTCGCGTCCCAGCAGGTAGAGCGGGCAATAGCAGAACAGACAGTTGAACTCCTCCGGCTTGTCCGTCCCATGACAGGGAAAGTACTCACATTCTACGTTGCTGAAAAATTTGTAATTGTTTTTCATGAAACCTCCTGAACTTTACTCGCCCTGACTGATCAGAGGCAGAAACAGATGATGACCCGAAGCGATGGGCTCCTGGGACCGCCAGCGCACCGGAACTTGAAACAGCGGACCGCCCACAACGAAAGTATGGAATTCTCCGGCTTCGCCGCAGACATCGACTCCCTGAACCGCCATGGTTTTAATCACTTCATGAGACAGAACCCGCCCCAAAAAGGAAGCATCCAACCGTTGTGTATCCAAAGCTGTAATCAGAGCCTGAAAGCCCGTATCGATGAACTCGCTGACTACCTCATGCCGCGGGATCTGCCACAAGGGAAAGAACGCTTCCAGTCCGGTGTTTTCACAGCGCTGTGTACACCAGGACCTGTGCTCGTCAATGTCAATGTCGCCGAAGACAACCATGCTCACGCCTTCCTGTTTCAACCTGGTCAAGGCCAATTCAAAATCTGCGGTGTACCGCTCCCCTTCGGTTATGATGAGTCGGAGCGGAATGTTTAATGCTGCTGCTGCCTGAACCAGCAGTTCCCTTGGAATCCGGTGAAAGTGCGAATTGCCCTTGGCCTCATCAAAGGTGGTCAGAAGGGCTGCGGGCTCATGACCCAGATCCAGAGCTTTTTTCAGGGCAAGGACGGAGTCTTTGCCTCCGCTGTAGGAGAGTGCGAACTTCAAACTACGCCCTCCTCTATAATCCGGCGAATCGCTTCAAGATCCAGATGTTCCCGGAACAGGTCAGCCAGCCGGTCAAACTCCTGATCCATCGCCTCATGGGTCTGAACCCCTTTTTCGCCCGTTGCGGCGTCAATCAGGGAATCTTCATCCTCCAGCGCGATGGCAGCGTAAGGCAGCATGCCGACAACGGGCAGTCCGGTAATCTCCTCCAGACTCTGACGAACCTGTGCAAAGGAATCGCTCTGGCCTCGCAGCCGATTGAGGATAATGCCCCGAATCAGGCGTCGTTCCTGCGGTGTCATAAGCATCAGGGTTCCGTAGACAGAAGCGAACATTCCGCCCCGGTCAATGTCAGCCACCAGTAAACAGGGCGCCTGGACTCGTGCGGCTACATCAAGATTCGCCAGGTCGCCTGGCTTCAGATTCATTTCGACCGGACTGCCCGCCCCCTCCAGAATGACCAGGTCCGCTGGATCTGCCAGGCGATGGTATGATTCCAAAATGGCCTGCCACAGGCTTGATTGATCCCTGCGGTAAGTGGAGGAATCCATCTTTCCGGAAAATCTCCCCTGCACGTAGACCTCCAGACCGCTCGGCCCAAATTTCAGCAAAATCGGGTTCATGTCCGCATTGGGTTCGACCCCGCAGGCATAAGCGGCAATGGCCTGGGACCGCGCCATTTCCCTGCCGTCCGGCAGCACGTGGCTGTTATTTGACATATTTTGTGATTTAAAAGGCACGGTCTGAAAGCCGTCCTGTCGGAAAATCCGGCACAGACCGCTCACTACTGTAGATTTCCCCGCACCGGATGAGGTGCCAAGGATCATCAGATTTTTTGTCATCTTATTATTCTCCGTTGATTGAATGATTTTGCAGCTGCAAGCGCGCATCAGGCAGCTCCGGTTGAGCAGGCCAAGCCCGCTGGGTCAGTCCATTGTCAAAGGATCCATAATCCACCCTAAATTCAGGAAACTCATCCGTCTGGCTGTTCAAAGCAAAGGATCTTTCACTCCCTCTGAATCACGGCGAATCCCGAATCCGTCCGCCAGACAAATCTCCATTGAACTGATGAGATCTGTCCTCCCGATGCGTCCTTTTTCATTTTAACGCAAGTTGCCGCTCCAGCCGGTGACAAATCAGAGAATGCGGGAAGATTATAATATTCCCAACGAAAGAAATCCATCAGAATCGGTTTGATACCTAATTCCAATTTAGTTCAAACATTATGAATTTCACAAAAAGCAAAAGCACAGTACCTTTCGATACGGTGCTCTTCTGGTGCCGCTGGCCGGGGTCGAACCGGCACGATATTGCTACCACAGGATTTTGAGTCCAGCGCGTCTGCCAATTCCGCCACAGCGGCTTAACAAAAGTTATTGTATCACACCTTAGAGCCACAGGTAAATACTTTTTCCAAATGTTATCCCCCCAGCCGGGCAGGCCAGATCCGCCCCTCTTCGCCCATTACCGCCAATAATCTTTGATTGCCGGCTCTGCCTTCTTTGCTGTGCTTGCCCGAAACCTCTTTGTTCGCCTGTCGGTGTTCGCCTGTCGGTGTTCGACTGTCGCTGTGTTCGCCTATACCTGCCTTCCTGTTTTTCCAGCTTATGTCGAGATCCAGCCTTTTTCGATATCCAAACTTGTTCGCTTCTTTTCCTGCTTCAGCATCTATGCCAAGATGCATTTTCGCCTTTTTTTGCTTTTCATGGTAATGTTATGATTGACATCCGATGAATTCAAATCCTGCTCCAGCCAACGAATTCTTGGATTTCAGAGTACACCTGAAGGAGGTCACAATTGTGGCACGATTCATTCACCCCATCCGTAAACTGACCAGCGGGGCTCAGAACCTGATCAATGGATTTCTGTCTGACTCTGACGAAGTTCTGATGGCTAATTTCCAGTCTGTCCTGGAGGAATTCCGAATCCTGATTGACCAGTATGTTCACCTGTTCCCGGAATTTATCGTTCAAACCAGACAAAGGACAGCCACGACAACCTATGCCCAGGGCGGAGAATGCCTGCATCGGGGAATCATGAATCCCAGCCCGGTGCTTAATTTACTGGCAGGCTGCAATCAGGGCGTCGAGATTCCCGGTCCGGAGGCCGCGACCGACGATTATTTTCGTTACAGCTTTAATGAAGCTGGGGAGCTAATCTGTGTCTCCCGCTTTCAGCTTCAGGGTCCGCCTGAACTTCCTGAGGATATGGAATTTATATTCCGGGCCGAAAATGTCGAATATGGCGTTACGTTCCATCATGGATGGGAAGAAGTAACAAAGGTATCCAAAGTGATATACGGAGCCGACGGACAAATCTTGTCCTATGCTGCTTCCGAATACGATCAGGCTGAACCGGAACTGATGTTTCTCCATTATGAGAAGTATACCTACCAGAGGAATCAGCTGACTCGGGCAGATGTCTATTTCGGAATCTCCCCTGATCTGAATATGTATGATCACCACGCCTTTGTGGTATCGGGTGACTCAGAGGTTCCCGGCATCAATCGAAAGAAAAAGTATACCGTTCAGGAAGTACGGCAAGAAAGCTGATGAACAGCTGCTTGTGTGTTGCTTGAAATGGAAATCTCCCCAACCGCTTTCCGGCGGCGAGGGAGATTTCTTTATTTTTTGGTTTTTTCAGCGGCAGCGATGATTGCTTCCATGATCGCTGAGCGGAATCCCAGACGTTCCAGAACTCTTACCCCTTCGATGGTGGTTCCGCCCGGACTGGTGACCATATCTTTGAGCTGTCCCGGGTGGAGCTTCGTCTCCAGGACCATTTCTGCAGAGCCCTTGACGGTTTGGGCGGCCAGTTCATAGGCTGCCTCCCGGGTCATACCCTGACGGACCGCGGCATCTCCCATCGCCTCCATGAGCATGTAGAGAAAGGCCGGTGAGCAACCGGTCATTGAACCGGTGCCCGCAAACAGTGCTTCATCAATTCGACGGGCTTTGCCAAATCCTTCCAGCAGCTGAACCACTGCATCTTCTTCAGCTGGTGTCACCTGTTCGTTGGCTTCATACAAGGTCATTCCCTGTCCAACCAGAACCGGCGTGTTTGGCAGAGCTCGGATCAGTTTTCCCGGTCTTCCCAGACACTCCTCCATTTCCGCCAGACTGATGCCGGCAGCAACCGAAACCACGATGGTTTCCGGGCGGAGTACATCGGCAATCTCCTGAATGACCTGGCTGATAAAGTGTGGTTTAACGGCCAGAAACAGAATCTCCGACTGGGCTGCGACTTGACGGTTGTCCTTGGTGCAGGCGATTTTCAGTCCATTCGCCCGACTTTTCAGCTTATCCATGTCCCGGGCGGATACCATTAGATCCGCCGGATCAAAGCCGCCGTATTTTATCATTCCTCCGGCCATGGCATAGGCCATATTGCCAAATCCAATAAAACCAACTTTCATCTGATCATTCCTTTCCCGTGAGCTTGAGGAATTCTTCGATATCCTGCCGGATCAGTTCCATGGAGGAACGGAAGAAGGCAGGATTCTCCAGGTCAATCCCCACTGATGCCGTCAGATCCTTCAGATCATTGCGGCCGGTTTCATTGAGCAGCTTGTCGTAGAGCGGCAGGAAGTCTTCTCCCTTTTCCAGGTACATGGCGTACAGCCCCTTGGCAAACAGAAGTCCAAAGGCATAGGGGAAGTTGTAGAAGGACAGTCCGGCACGGTAATAGTGCGGTTTGTTGACCCACATGTACGGATGCAGCAGGCTATGGTCCAGCCCGTCGCCGTAAGCTTCCCGCTGAGCGTTCAGCATCATCTCCTTGAGCCGGTCCGCAGACAGAGTGCGGTCCTTACGCTGCGCGAACAGATCCGATTCAAACAGATACCGGGAATAGATGTCCACGATAACCTGGGTGGCATCCGAGATGCTGGCTTCCAGTATCGCAATTTTCTCCTGGTCAGACGATTCAGAAAGTGCCGCGTTGACCACGATGGTTTCATTGAAGATCGATGCCGTTTCTGCGATTGGCATCGGATAAGAGGTATTTAAGATCGACTCATCCTTCAGATTGAATCCATGATAACCGTGTCCCAGTTCATGGGCCAGAGTCGTCATATTGCTGAAGGAACCATTGAAATTTGACATAATTCTGGATTCCCTGATGACTGGAAGATTCAGGCAGAAGGCTCCGCCTCGCTTGCCCATGCGGGGCTCAACATCCAGCCATTCCTCATCGTAGGCCTTTTGGACATAGCCGGCCAGACGACTGCTGAATTTCCGGAAATTTCCGACGATGTAGCCAATCGCCTCATCATAAGTAAAGGTTCTTGACACTTCACCCATGGGCGCAAATAAATCATAGAACGGCAGACCGTCAGAATGTCCCAGGAGTTCTGCTTTGCGCCGGAGGTAACGGTGGAACCAGGGCAGATATTCGCGGATCACTCCGAGCAGTGAATCCAATGCCGCTGCTGTCATGCGGGAGTCTTCCAGCGTCTCCTCCAACGGAGAGGCATACCCCTTAAGCTCCGCCACCGTAATGACTTCGCCTTTTATGGCATTGAGGGCGGCAGCTGATGTTTCCTCGACTGCTGCATAGGCCTTCTGTTCGCTGAAGTAAGCCTCCCGGCGCACCTGTGCATCACTGTGATAGGCCAGGTTTCGCACCGCCGGCAGCGGCAGGCTCTGGCTCTTCCCGTCCAGAGGCACTTCGATGAGCAGGTTGGCCGTCAGATCGCCCTGAAGCTGGCCAAACGCCGTAGACCCGGTATTTCTCAGCTTGCTGATCAGAACTTCCTCCGCTTCAGAAAGAAGATGATCTGCTTTGTTCTTATGCTCCTTCAGGAAGAACTCATGTTCCTGCAGGAACTGGCTTTCCTTCATGACCGACTCCAGATCAGACAGACCCTTTAAGTACTGGATCAGCCGCACTTCCAGCTGAGTCATCTCACCGGAAAGATTTTGCAGTCGGTTCATGGCCTGCTTGGCTGCTTCGTTCTTTGAGTCCACCGACAGCGTCAGATGGCTGAATGCACCCAGCCGGGCAGATAATTTTCTGATTTCCACCAGACGTCTGAGGTAATCCTCCAACGTCTCAACTGCTGAATCATTGCCACTCATCCGAAGATTTGTCCACTGGGTAAATTCTTTCAACCCGGTTTCAAGGCGATCAAAATCCTCCCTGAAATCATCTGTCTCAAACCCCTGATACAGCGAATCCAGATTCCATCGTAAACTTTTCATTCCAAATCCTTTCTATCCCGAATGCGCGGTCATGATCTCTTCGCCCGCTCATTCAGTTCATATGATGGTCAGTCTCTCCGACAGGACCTCTTCCATCCATTGTACTCCCGGTCCAGTCTTGATTCCATCATCCCTCCGATGAAAGTGTTCTTTTCACTTCACAATCTATGCCCCTTCATCTGGATTGGACCAGCTCGTTTTAAGGAGATTCCCTTTGGCCATTTCATTTGCTGTGATTTCTCATCGGGCCGCCAAAGTCAGCCATTCCTCAGGATTTTCTGCCGAATTTCTCTTCCAGAAATGCCATGCGCGCTTCCGGATCATCCGAAATCGTCTCATCCAGCAGCTGATGCAGCAGCCAGACATGACCGTATGGATCCATAAAGCTGGCATTTTTCACACCGATCTCTGGAATGGGCGTAATCGGCTGAATCAGTGTGGCTCCGTTCTCCAGCGCTGTTTCAAGAATCCGATCCAGGTCTTCCACCATCAGATTAACCCAGAACGGCTTGTCTTCCTCCGGCAGCGGTGCAACCAGTCCATATTCCGGATTCTCGTCCAGCAGATGAAAACGGGTTTCAAACAAGACAAACACCGCCTCATTGAGTCCCCTTTCGAAATTCGTCACTTCCAGGCGTTCCGCCCGGAACACCTTCTGATAAAAACTCATGGCTTTCACACTGTCGTGCACAACCAGATCGATCTCTACACCCGTCATGGTCTCACCTTCCTATCCTTTTTTTCATGCCACCGGTTCCCACTCGAGCTGCAGCCGCGCTTTGCCGGATTACTTCAGCCGGATGGGATGGCGCAGCACCGTTTTGAGCTTGCCCTGAGCTGTTCTTCTGGGATCACTCAAGTATATCTCATGATGCCTGCGCTCCCCTGACATATCGATCTCATAGCCCGATTCGGCGGCAAATCGATCCATGGCCCGAATCGTTTCCGGTTCCGCGTCATAGGATCCGATGTGCAGGACTTGAACACACAGGCCTTCGTGATACTCTTCCAGTCTTACGCCAGTCGGATCCAACTCCGGTTTCTTCCGCCGCAGAATGTCCAATGCTCCCGTCAGAACGGCCTCTGTCACAAATTCCGGCTGGCGGATCATGGCAGTCCATATCAGATCCGCTTTGTTCAGCGGTATGGAATCCGGTCCGGTAAACAGTTGATCGTTCACCCGCCAGAGGCCCTCCAGGGGTGGCACGACGTATTCAAACCAGCCGGGCCAGTCTTTGGTCATCTTGATGGTATAGGACAGGCCATACAGGACATTCAGGCTGTTCTGGTAGTCTGCACTGGTGTTTGGATTTCCCTGACCGTCCATCATCAAGAATCGCATGGGCGGAACGTCCACAATCACAGGTTTTGTCTTTGGCTGATACAACTCCTTTTGCTCTTTCTTAAAATCATAAGCCACTTATATTCCTCCTTAAGGTCACAGCGTCCTCTTCCAGAGAGCGCAACTCTGGATCTTGCTATTCACGAATCGAATGGGATGAGATTCCCAATCAGACAACCTGAGTGAAGGGATCCCGCCGAACGATCCCACCTGAACATAGTACTGATCCCTCGGCATCGGCTTTCAGCCATTGCCTTCACACCGGTTCCGGCCGGATCCGTATTCAGTTCGATACAGGCTTCTCAAGTCCTGTAATCCGGACTTTCCTCAGCGATCGGATTGCCAGGAGGCGGGACCCTATGCACGAGAAAAAAATTCGGAGGAAATCCTTTGATTTAAGTATATGAAAAAAAGCCTGACCCAGTTGTGAAAAGAGTGTTGTTCACGTTTTATTTTCACTTAAAAAAACAGACCGATCCGTCAAGGATCAGTCTGCTTTCCGTTTTAGAATGGGGCGAAGGCATTGTCAGCCCACCAGTCTTCTTTCAGTTCCTGGTATTTTGCATCGAAGGCATCCCGATGTGAAATCTCCCACTCCTGAAGTTTGTTGAATAACACTTTTTCTTCGTCGGTCTGGGCATCGGCGGCTGCCTTTGCGTAAAATTTCTGAGAGTCATCCTCCATCTTGGTGGCGATAGAGAAAGCAGCCAGTGCGAGAGACAGTTCTGCGGGGGTCAGATTGGAGAACTTAAAGATTCCCGGTGCGGGCACTTCCATCTCAGCCATTTTCAGGTTATCTTCTCTGGAGTTGGACATCAGCTTTTTCAGGTACTCAATATGCTCCAGCTCTTCATTGGCGATATCCAGGAAGGTTTTCTTCACTTCGGGGCTGGTTACCTTTTCCGAATACATCTTATAAAACTGATAACCTTCTACTTCGTTCAGGATGGCCTGCTTGATGATCTCAAGATTTTTCTGGTTTTCCATTTGATCGCTCCTTATGTAAAGTATTACAACCTCATTATAGCGTAAATCCGCCGCAAACTTAGTAACGGTTTCGTTAATTCGGTTACCAGAGCACGCTGGCGGGTTCATTGCCTATCCGATGCAGGAGCAGAGCTGATCAGGATGAGAGGCGATGATGCCGGGCATATCCTCCGGCCAGTCCCAGGATGAAGTAGAACACAAACAGCGGTTTGGGCGACATCCAGTAGCTGTCCAGAATATTACCCAGATAGAATGCGATGATGGCCAGATATACACCATCCATTAAAAAAGATCGGCTGGCGCGGTAAACCTGAGCCTTGGTGATGGAACGCATCATCCGGACCGAACCGCCAATCAGGAGGAACAGCGAAGCCAGTCCCGGAATGCCCTGTTCTGCGGCAAAGCGCAGAAACATGTTGTGGGCATGCCACAGAACTTTGATGTCATAATTGTTGAACATCTGGGGATTTGCTTCAAAAATTCGGACATAGCCCACCCGAAAGGCGTTGGCGCCCACTCCGAAGAACGGGTTTTCCCGAAACAGCATGGAAGCGACATGCCATACTTTGACCCGCTGAACATTCTGTTCGTAGGAGAAAATATCCAGCACCCGCTGCTGCAGCGTGGGGGTGACCACCACCACCATCGCCAGGAGTGCCAGCACCAGAATATACTTGGGATTATATTTCCAGATGATATAGATCAGCATCACGCCGATCACCACAATGCTTGAGCGGGACTGCGAAGTCAGGATTCCAGCCAGGCTGAACAGGGCCAGAACACCATACAGAAAGCGGCTTTTCCAACCCACGGCACTGCGCACCAACGAAGCGCAGATCAGAAAAAACATCATGGCAATGATGCCGAGATTGTTCGAATTTTCTATGGTTGAAATGAAGCGGTCGCGCACAATGGCCTCGTGCCTGACATAAGCCGAGGCATACTGCCAGACCAGGTAACCCATCGTTCCGGCGATGGCCAGTGTAAATGCCTGGAACAGCCGTTTTCGGTAATGATCCTCGTTAAACTCGTATTTCATGGCCAGATATAGAATCAGCAGGTAAAAATACATCAGGCTGTTGCCCAGCGTATCGAGCCTGGCTTCCGACCAGATGGCGGAAATAAATGACCATAGTGGGATAAACACCATGGCGAGGGTCGTTCTGCTGTATCTGGCGTCACGCAGGCCTTCGACCAGACGCTGTCGGGCCGGGGCATATAAATATAAGTAAATGCCGTACAAAACCAGCACACTGCATCCCAGCAGGATCGACTCACCGTATTCCAGCAGGAGAGATCCGACCACAAAAATCAGCAGCAGGCTGAACATGGCGGGACGGCTGTATGTATCTATGTAATTCCTTGATCTTAAGGTATAAGTCATTTGATCACCTCAGTCATTCCATTCTAAGTCCCGGCCTGTGTCTAGTCAAATTGCACGAAAGCGGATCCATGATCCCAGGTCCTCCGAGCTGCCGCCAGGGTCATATCTCTGCCTTGGTTCATATTCCTGAACATAAAGAAAGGGTCTGATCACTTTCGTGTCAAACCCTTCGATCGTTAAATTCCTCGAGCCGGTCTTAGAGCAGGATTGCTCCGACTGGGCAGCTGTCAGCTGCTTCCTGAGCGGCTGGATCTGAAGTTTCAGCAACCAGAGCAACTGCTTTTCCGTCGTCTTCCATTTCGAAGATTTCAGGAGCAATGCTTGGGCAAAGGCCGCAACCGATACATAAGTCTTTATCAACTACTGGATTCATATAATACACCCCCGTGTTTTTTTTACATATCCATTATAACATCAGAAACCGCTTCGTAAAGGATTCCCCTGGATACAATATAAATAATATCGTTTTCTGGAATCCTGTCAAGCAGAATTGAAAATGCATCTTAAGTGTCTGGACTGCATCTGAAGCGGAAACTGCCGGCGCCTTTGATTTCGAACTTCCTGAACCATTGAGGCATCAGGAAAACTGGCTTTCCGATGGATTACTCACGAATCATCAGATCTTCCTCAATGAACTCGAAGGTGACTGAACCGGACTGGCTGCTCCCTCTGATGGAATGCTGCCCTTCTCCCGCAGTACCCGATGCTTCCAGCTCCGCATCATCCTGATGCACCCGGACATCGCCGGATTCACTCGTAAAGCGGTATGCCAGATCAGAACCTCTGTAGTAAATCTCCATATGACCGGAATCCGTGGTCAGCACAAGATCATTCGTCAGATCGCCGAAATTAAGGCTGATTGAGCCGGATTTCGTCTTGAGGGATCCAGATAAATCCTCTCCCATAATATCGATGGAGCCACTGTCGGTCCGACACTGGAACTCCATGGGATCATCATTGAGAATCAGAATATCCCCTGAAGTTGTCTTGATTACTGCTTCTGTCAGAGTGGAATCGTAGATATTCAAATTACCGGACTTGGATTCCATCTGGATCCGATCGGCCTCAATTCCGGTAATCTGAACCGAACCTGAGACAGTTGCCAGCTCGAACTCACGAAATTGTTTCGCCGGCAGGGTGACCAGAGCATATAAGCCTGTCGCAGTAGGATTTTCCTTGATGACTGCAGCGACATCCAGATAGAGTGTATCATCCGACTGCCGCCAGGACAGTAAATCGTCCAGCTCATTGGTGACATTTCCCTGAAGCCGGACTTGGAATTCCTCGCCGGATTCAACGGCAATATCCGCAAAGGACGACTTGAGGACAATATTGTGCACTTCGCCTTTGGGTGTTACCGTCATGGTTTGCTCCACGCTGCTGTATTCAGGAACCACTATGTCAATGTTCAGTTTTTTCAGATTCATTTCCACCATCCGTGCCAGATCGGCAACGGACAAACCGGCCTGTTGTGCTGAAATCACGCTCATGGCAAAACCAACCAGGCTTACGAGCAGCGCAAGCACCAGAAAAAGCTTCATTGTTTTACCCATGTCGTACCTCCACTCCGATCATCCGACGAATCATATCAATCACAAATCGAATGACGAGGGTCACTCCAAATATAAACAGAATAAAGAACACCAGCGTAAGCGCTGTGATCCCGATTCCAAAAAATATGATGGATTCAGAAGGGATTCCCTGGATCAAAGTGGCTACTGCCGGCTCAATCTGCGCGATAACCGGAGCAGATGTCACCCCGATTGCCATCACCAGCGCTCCGAAAAGCAGAAGCAGTCCGGTCAGTAAAAATATGCCAAGCCCCACCACTACAGGAAGTCCCACCGTGAGTACGATAATCAACACAATAAGCTGGGTCATGAACGTTTTTTTCATCTGTACCACCCTTGTCCTATTGTTTATTTCAAATGTACCAATGGTTAATTAACCTAAAATTAAAAAAATGGACCTACCAGCAGTAACCTCAAGCTATGAAAATGGCTATTTTGAACAGTTCTCAATAAAATAGCCTACCAGCATATACCTATGTCTATCTATAATTTCTGACGAATTTCTGACGAAATCAGAAAAAATTAAGAGTCTCGCAATGAGACTCTTTTCTTTACAGTTTCCAGTCGTGGCGGTAAGCGCATAAAAAAAGAGTCATATGAAGCTCTCACACACTTCATATGACGTCAGTAGGTTTGTTCTATACTATGGGAGGTAAAGCCATAATACCGAATGTCATTGGGTACACATAGCCCTTTCGGTATAAAGAAGGGAAAAGAATGAAAATCGTATCGGTTCTCAACAACTTTTCTGTCTTTATATTATAATTTTACCTCGACAGATAATCCGCAGTTGAATGTGGATTTTTATCCAATCTCTCATTTCCAAAATGAACCTAAATATCATACTGGGAGTATCTTTAAATCTTTCTTTCATAATCCGTTAATAACTTGTACCCCTTGATACAAGCTCTGGTATTATATTCAAATATTGCAGATTATTTTAATAAATAACGCAATTTAAATCGATTTATGAACGTTAAATCTATTAATAATTACACACTTAAGATACACTTATTCCCAGAGGAGGCTCGTTCTTTTTTTATCAAGAAATCTGGTTTTGATGTGTACGGATATCCTATTGTTCAAATCACAAAGTAGTGATTAAGGGGAGTACTATTTTATGATCCATCGATCTCATCGTTCTTATCTATTCTATTATCCTTTGCGATCTTTCTGACAGCATTTACGGGAATTTCGTTTCAAACCGTTCAGGCTTCACCACAGCCTGCTTCCGAACGATCCGCCCCTCCTTCAGAGGAAGAACTTGGACTAGCTGACAGCATTGATGAAACGGAACTTGTAGAAATCTCATCACTACGCAGCCAAAACTCCAAGACCTTCCGAAATAAGGATGGCATTAATTTTATTGCGCTGTATGAGGATGCCGTCCACTATCGTGATGGCGAACAGTGGAAAAACATTGATAACACAATGAAGCAAGAAAGTACGGTTGATGGGACTGAAACCATCGCCAACATGGCCAATGACTTCTATGTGAAGTTTGCCAAGAATACCAAGGCAAACTTTCTTGGCATGCTTCATAAGGGCAACTATAGCCTCAAGTGGTCCCTCTCGGGGGCAAAGGATTCGGCGGTTAAAAAGGTTGAGTCTGCTTCCCCATCCTCCGATCAAGCTTGGGATTTGCCAGGTGTTCACTCTTCGGTCCGCTATGGAGACATCCTGCCCGCCACGGATCTGGAATATGTGGTTTCCGGCTCTGTCGTGAAAGAAAATCTGATTTTAAAACAGGCGGGACTCCCGACCAGCTATGTCTTCACCTATCAACTGTCTAACTTGATCGCGAAGAAAATAGATTCAAGGATTGTGTTTTATGATCTGAACGATTCTTCGAAGGAAATCTGGGCTCTGACTGCTCCCTTTGTATATGACGGCAAGGATGAAGCATCAGAAGCTGCTCTGTCCCTGAAGGATCTGGGCAACGGCAAGATCGAAGTCACCGTGTCGGTGGACCCGGCGTGGCTGTCTTCGCCTGAGCGCGTCTATCCGGTGGTCATCGATCCGCCGCTGCGGACGTCTTCCCTCACTTCGGATATCCAGGATACCCATGTCTCGCGCCTGGCTCCGGATAAGAATTTTACCACCACCGATTATCTCTCCATTGGTTCCTCCGATACACCGGACAGCCTTTGCCGGGTCTACGTAAAGTTCAATCTTCCCGAGCCTGGACCCATCGGATGTCGTGGTGGATGCCAACCTGAACTTACAGGTACGCAAGTACGAACTAGCCTCTTCCAGCGAGATCTATCTTCATCGGGTAACTTCAGACTGGAGCGATGAGACCATTACCTGGAATAATATACCAACCCACGAAAGCCTGATTGGGGAATATGATCGATTCGCCAAGGCGGATGAGGAAGTTTCCTTTGATGTAACCCAAATGGTACGGGATTGGTATAGTTCAGGTAAAAACTATGGCGTCATGCTAAAAAATGCTGATGAAACAGGGAAGTTCGCTACCTTCTATTCCGGGGGTACCACACTCAGCGGGAAAACTCGGCCATATATTACCATGGCTTACGTGAACAATGATGGCCTGGAGCCTTACTGGGATTATCAGACTGCATCAGCCGGGCGGGCAGGAAGTGTTCACGTCAACTACTTCACCGGCGCACTGACTCTCATTCATCCGGATACCGCAGCTTCAGGCAGCCACCTGCCAGCCCCGGTCAGCCATGTATTTGGCAACACGAAATCCACAGATGCAAAATATGGCTTGGGATGGCGGCTTAACTACAGCCAGACCATTAAAAAGATGATCTTTGGAGGGGAGACCTATTATCGATATTACGATGAGGACGGAACAGCCCATTATTTCAACCAAAGGGATGGGAAATGGCTAGAAGAAAATGACGATCAGTGGGAACTGACGATTAATACCAGCAAACCGGAAGAACAATTTAAACTGGAAGATAAAAGTGGCAATCAGCTGATCTTCCGTTATGACTCGGTCCATGGGCTGCTGTCTAAAATCGCCGATGCCAATGGCAACACTATTCACATCGAAACCGGTGCCAACGGACAAGTAACTCAAGTAACCGATGGAGCCGGAAGAGCTACGAAGTTTATTTACTCAACTGCCGGTCAACTCACCACAATCAAAGCACCGGATGGGAAAGAAACAACCTATCACTATACCAATAACCGCTTAACCAAGATCACTTATCCTGATGGGAAGTCTTCCCTTTATACCTATGACTCAACCAGCGGATATCTGACTTCGGTTCGCAACTTTGACAGCTATGGTTTGAATCTTTCCTATACTTCAGTCAAACCCTATAAAACGTCCAAAATAACCGAAGTTGGGACCAATGGGACGCTGGGAACTTCCATCAGCCTGGTTTATGGATTAAACAACACGAAATTAACGGATGGTACCGGTCGTACAAACATCTATCAGTTCAACAATATGGGAAAAACCATTTCGATCCGGGATCAGGAAGGTTCCGCCTCGTTCTCCGAGTACAACAGTAAAGGCGCAGGCAACTCGAACAAACTGACCCTATCCTCAAAATTGCAGCGCACGGTCATCAACCTCATCCGAAATCCCGGATTGGAACGCGATACCGACTGGTCATCCAATGCAGTGAATGGCTCAATCGGCCAAGTTGAAAAAATCAGTACTATGCCGCTTATGGGATCCTATTCCAAACTGATTTCCAAGACCAACCCTGATGGTCTCCACCAAATCACTCAGAGCCAAACCCTGGAAAAAGGCAAAACCTACACATTGTCTGCTTGGATGAAGCCAACAGAGCTCGCATCCGGCGCTTCTACAGGGGCCTACCTGCGAATTCAGTACACCAATAGTGCGGGCACAGCCAGCTATCAGTACAGCCCCTTTTTATCAGGTACCAGCACGGATTGGGAACGGAGAGAATTCACCTTCACACTGCCCTCTGATGCCGCTTCCACCACGGTATACCTTGGCATTGGAATCCGGGCAACCACAGGAAATCTTCTGGTCGATAACATCCAGCTGGAGGAAGGCACTCTGTCCAACCGTTACAACTTAATCGAAAACGGGGACTTCAGCTATAAGGGATTAGGTTGGATCTCCTGGCAGGATGACTCAACCGATGCAGCGGTGATCACAACTTCCGATCCGGCTCACCCCACATCCTTAAGTGACCAGGTGTATCCCATCAAGGGTGATTCAACACAGAATCATGCTATCGCGCAAAATGTCAAGGTCAGCGGTGGTAAAGGTGACACCTTCGTCTTTGCCGGCTGGGGAAGATCGGACTCATTGCCGGTGGAACCTTACCGCCATTTCTCTCTGTGCCTTGGAATCAATAACACGGATGGCACCACGACGTGGAAAACCATCCATTTCAACGAAGAGACCAAAGACTGGCAGTATCTGGCCGAAGAAGCCGTGGCCGAGAAGCCATATACCTCTGTGGATCTTTTCCTCATGTACTACAAAAACTTAAACACCGGTTATTTTGACGGGCTGCAGCTCTACAAGGAAACCTTTGGAGAATCAACTATTTATGATGAAACTACCGGTAATCTGACCCCCTCAACTGATCTCTCGGGCAACACATCAGAATACGGATATACCACAAATGATGATCTCACCACTGTGACCGATCCTTTGAAGAATACCACCACGGCATCTTATGATGATAATCATCAGGTGACGGGAGTAAAAACAACAGAAGGCGAGAATACCAGTTTCACCTATGACCAATATGGTAATGTCACAAAGACAAAAACTGGAACGACTCCCTTTATTGAAAGTCATTCAAGCTATACCGAGGACGGCAATTTCATCAATACCATGACCGATCCTTTGGGCAAGGTCATCACCTATGATTACAATACCGTCAATGGCTTGTTGAAAAGTCTCACCGACGCAGCTGGAAAAACCACGACCTATACTTATGATGATGCTACCGACCAGCTTAAAGGTGTGTCCAAGCAAGTGGACGGTCAAACAGTGGCAGTAGGTTACACCTATGATGGGGATGACCTGTCAGGCATTAACCACAATGGCTTCTCTTACTCCTTCACGAAGGATGTTTTCGGTCGAGCCACTGGGGTTAAAGTCGGCAGCCAGAGCCTGGTCGGCTACAAGTACGACTCGCGTGGAAATCTGACCACCACGGAGTTTGGCAACGGCCATAAAACATTAGTAGAGTATGATCCTCTGGATCAGGTGAAAGCCTATAAGGTATATAATAGTGGTACGGGAAGCTATGAAACTAAGTTCCGTTATGAGTATGATGCTTCAGGAAACGTCGGCTATGAGTACGATGCGGTAAACAACCTATCTCATCGCTACTTCTATGACATGTCCGATCGTCTGGTTAAAGAAACGGTCAGTGACAGCAGCAGCCTCAGCATGGGCTTTGACCCAAACGGACAAGCGACCCAGATCACGGAGAGCTTTGGCGAGAAAAGCTACAACACCGCCTACACCTATGATAAGGACGGCAAGCTAACTAAATTGACTAATGCCGGTGGATCGATGACCCGTACCTATGACAGCCTGGGTCGCCTGGTCACAATCACGCTTGAGGCAGGATCAACAAATGCGATTACCAGTTACACTTACAAAGCGGGAACTAACGGCAGTACCAGCAACTTGGTCGAGACGGTCACGGATCCGGACAAGACGATAAGTTATACCTATGATGATAACGGCAACATCAAGACCATTAACTCTGCCGGCAAGCTCATCACTTATACCTACAACGAATTAAGTGAACTAGTCCGGGAAGACAATGAAGTAATAAACAAGACGATCACCTATCGCTATGATGCCGGCGGCAATCTCCTGGAGAAGAAGGAATACGCCTGCACTACGGATCCCTTAGGAACCCCTGACAAAACCATCTCCTATGGGTATGCCGATACCAACTGGAAAGACAAACTGACCAGCTTTGACGGCAAAGCCATAACCTATGATGCCATTGGCAACCCCTTAAGCTTTGACGGCTGGACCTATACCTGGGAAGAAGGCCGCCAGCTTAAGACCCTGTATAAAAACGACACCAGCTTAAGCTTCAAGTACAACTCCAGCGGCCTGCGCACGGAGAAAAGTGTCAATGGTATTTCGACCAAATACATCTACCTAGACGGAAAAGTAGCCTTTGAAACCACAGGAACTGAGACGATCCACTACACCTATGACGGAAGTGGGGCGCCCTTCTCCATGACCTATAACGGCAGTGAGTTCTTCTATCTCACGAACCTCCAAGGGGATGTGACAGGACTTGCTGATGCCACAGGCGCCACTGTTGTCAGCTACACCTACGACAGCTGGGGTAAGCTCATGAGCACCACCGGGTCTATGGCAACTACACTTGGTGCAAAGAACCCGTATCGCTATCGCGCATACCATTATGATACCCAGACTGGACTATATTATCTCCAAAGTCGATACTACAATCCTGAGAGCGGTCGATTCATAAATGCAGATAGAGCTGAGATTGTAAACGACCACCATGAAGAATTGAGTAAAAATCTTTTTACCTATTGTAGTAATAATCCAGTTAATAATTTTGATAATACAGGAAATTGGAAAATTCCTAATTGGGCAAAAATTACCATAGGGGCAGTTGCCATTGTAGCAACAGGTGTAATAACCGCTGCAAGTGGTGGTTTAGCAGCCCCAGCAATGTTAGGAGCTCTACAAGTGGCTGGGCATTCTGCCGTTCTTGGCTCAGTGGTTGGCGGATTATCTGGCCTAGTAAAAAATGGCAAGAAGGGAATCATAAGTGGTGCTATTGATGGTGCGATAAACGGTTTTATGTGGGGTGGTGTTGGGGCAGCAGGCGAAACATTTGCATCAAAAGTACTTTCAAAAGCCATTTTTAATGGGAATGGAGGTTACGGGTTTAAAATCGGAAAGAAATTCGAAGCTTTATATAAAAATCCCAGTAAAAAAAGCGGAGGAACTATTATTTCACATGTAAAAAGTAGGGTCAGGCTAGATTTAGACTTCACACATGGTTTGCACGCACACTGGGGTAAAGGAAAAGCAGCTAAAAAAATTCATCGAAGTTTATACCCGTGGAACTTTGGGAAACCGAAAAAATTCTGGTAGAATAAACAAATGACTTAATAATACAAGTCATTAAAACGATAAATTAAAACGAGTTTTTATTTATTTTAAAACTCGTTTTAATTTATCTAAGGCAATTTCCAGGATACCAATATAGGGATAATCATATATACTTCCCTACTTCTAGCCACTGAAGAGCAAATGATATGTTCATAATAATTCTCATTTAATTAAAACATAAATTGCAATAAAAATTTAATAGGAGTTAGTCTAAATGCGCTACAATAAAAAGATCCTTAAAAACGGAATTCATGAAGTTGAAATTACTGGTTTCGATATTGAAACCGCTGAATCAAAAGAATTGTTAAAAACTATTATTAGCCTACTAACCTCTGGAATCGAATATTATTTTCATTTTTCCAATGAAGATAGTTTTTTTCTAGAAGATGATGAACTGGTTAAGTGTAGACACGATGTTCCAAATCAATTCTCTTCTGATAATTATCTAGTACCATTTAAGATTGATGATGAACATTTTGATAGCATTGGTTTTCTGCCAGTCAATAATCAAACCTACGAAAAAATTCTAGACTTTTGGAATTATTTTGAAGGAATGACTTTTTTCACTCCAAAAGATGTTAGCAAGGAATTGTTTAAAAAATCATATAAAATAGAACCGCAAGAAAATGGAGTGGGTTACTTAGATTCTAACTATGCCGAATCTGTGTTTAATAAGGGACATGATAGAGATTCACTTGTATTTTCATATACACCAACCTATGATGATCAGAGTCTTAAAGTCATTTTAGACAGAATTGACAAAGAGAATCATACACGTAATTAGAGGGTTATGAATAATTGCTACTTTTCAGGAAGCAATTGCATAAACCTCGAAAGATATGTAGAAATTGAAGACTTGGTTTTTGTCAAAAAAAGAAGCAAGATGCTTCCTCAGGTTGCGGAAGGAATTCATCACAACAAAACTAACACAGATCATCACCTCAGTGGCTTGCTGTGTTCTCTCCATAATTCTGTCTAGACCATACTTCCGTTTGCTTTCTCCGATTTTGGCTTCCACCATATTGCGATCGCCAGCCTCCTGGACCTCTGCTGCTCGCTGCTGCTGGCGCACCTGAGGATCCTTTGGGGGTCTGCCAAGTGCCGGACCGTTCATTCGGATATTCTTGCTTTTGCAGAATGCCAGGTTGGCTTTGTTTCGATATATCTTATCTGCCAGGATCCTTTCAGGATATGATCCTGTTCTTTCTTTGTAACGCTCAGCACTCTCTTGCAAGGTCAGGGCTTCATTGAAGTTTTCAAACGAAAAATACTCCATTCGCACATACCCATCCACCGTTGAGAGGGCAATTTTCGAACCAAACTCGGTGTTGACGGATGCCTTGCCCCGCTTGATAGGCCTTACCCAGGGCTGGGACACACTGACAATTCGACGTTCGATCCGGTTAATTTTTAACTTCCACATCTCAAACTGCTGATCATGAATCAAAGACAGTGTCTTGAGTGCATCCATCGTCTTTGGGCTGATGGGTTTGTTCATGGCTGGTGAGTCAAAGTATCCCAGGCAGCGTTTCAGCAATCTCAAGAGAATACCCTGTTTTTCTCGGAACTGGGCTGGAGTATTTTTTTTCGATTTGGAGATGCTCAAATAAGCCTGTCTGGCATGATTCAACAATGACTTCTGAGTTTTGGTAATGGGTTTTCCTCGTGTTATTTCTAGATGACGCATGGCTGAACAGACCGCCTCATACAGGAGGCGGATATCCGTCGGGAAGTGGATGTCTTGTGGAACACAGGTAGCATCCAGGATCAACGTACCGCTGTTTGTCTGTACCAAGTCATTGACCGAAGAAGTGCTCGACTCAGAGTCTTTGGGATCGCTTTCCCCCGAATGGCCGCCGCTCGAATCATCATCACTATCATCATTGGACGATGGTTTCTTTAAGGGATTCTGAGCAATAATAGCTTCATTGATTTGGCAAATTTCTGCAGCTGTAAAGCGTTGCCTGAAGTAAGACATCAAGCTGGTATCAAAGGGCAATTCACTTGAGAATTCTTCGAATCCAAGGAAAAACTGAAGATATGGATTTTCACGAACCAGCTCAATCAAATCCGCATCAGAGACATTCAAGGCTTGTTTGAGAAAAAGAGCGCCAAAGGCCAGTCTGGATGAGTATGCCCGGTTGCCACGAGGCCCATTGAACTTAGTGGCATAGATTTCTTCGATGAGATCCCAGGGCATTTGATGGGATAATTTCACCCATCGATTGGAGGGATCAATGCTGACCCCATGGAAACCACTTGGGTATTCAAACACCGAAATTTGACGATTTCTCTTCTTAAAACCCATAAAAATCTCCTGAATACGAGCAAAAATGCTGAAATTTAATGAAAACTTATAACTTTATTATACCAGAAACCAGTTAAAAGTGGCTTGAACACTATGTTCCGGACCCATTCAGCAGTCTCTAATTATAGCTGGTTTAATTGGTAACACCCCCTGGTAGGATCGACATTTAGCATGGTTTTCGCAACATAAACCCCGGATCACTCCGGGGTTTCTCAAATGCTCATATCAAAAAGCTCTCTGCATTCCAGGCACCAGTAGATCTCATCCCGGATCCTACCCATCAGGGATGTCTGTCAGTCCGGGCAGATCGCAGTGCCTGAAAAGTCTGTGTACTGAACCGGACCAGCCAGCTGCTTGTACCTGATTACCGTGTTCAGGTTGACGTGTACCATTCGCCCTTCAGCTTGATACACCGGGTTTCCGGTCCTGAAATACTGATCGATTGCTGCCTTTAAGAAGTCTTTTTCACTCATTTGTCTTACCTCGTTAGTTCGTACATACATTCTAACATGTGGAGCGGACAAAAAAGAAAAGTTTAGAGAAGCACTCTAAACTTAAAAGATGTTATCTCCTTCTCCTATTTGAAATTCTGATAACTCAAATTGAGAAGGATTAATATAAGGAAGAATCATAGGAGCGACATTTGCGACCTTCGTTATATCTGTAATCGCTGATCTTAAGTACGGTGTCAGGGTACCAATACCATTAAACTTAATAAAATTTTGAATCTGCTGTTCGGTTAATGACTCCTTGAATGAAAATTTCCCTACTATTGTCGCTTTCAAACTAAAAGGTCCGTCACTTTCTTCGGGAAACAAATCGATGGACATTTTCACTTGACATGATTTTAAGTCTTTTTGATAACCTATTTTCGCATCAATGTTCCCTTCAATTGTAAATTCATCAAAAATTGGTTTTTCTTTTAATTGGAAAGAAATACTTTCAAAGCGGTAATCATCAAACCTATAGAGTATTTGCTCGTTAGTAATCATGCAGCTACTCCACAGAACATAATTTCATTGAAATCGTTCTTCGTGATACCACCTAATTCCATGGTCAAAAATGGCTTTCTACTAATATACTCTTGCGCCTCCTCGGAATCTGTAAATACATCAGGTAAGTTGCCAAGAGTTGCTGTTTCAGAGTAACCAGCTTCATAAAGTCCCCTTAGCACTTCATCAACCGGGGTTGCGTATAATTCTTCCAAAGCTTTAGCTAATCTTCCCATTTCTTACTCTCCTCTCCAATAATGTTTATGCAATTATTGTCCTTTACACAAACGTAAATATTTTGTCTTCTAATCGTTTTATATTCAGTTACACATGGAATTGTAAAACAATGCCTAACGAAATCAAATTTATCATGGTTATTGTATATGTAATTTAAAACGATACCAGGGGTTACTTTTGCAGATTTTCCAGCTTCCTTAAGTGTTTTTTTAAGTTCATTTCCTATTTTAATAAACTCATCATACTCCACTGTGTTAATTAAATTCAAATAGTTCGAAGACTCTATTAAAACTTTAATAACTCTAATATCATCGCGATCCATTTTGTGTACTCCAAGACAGAAATTAAATGATGCTTTGGCATCTTCTTCCATGAAGTAGACACCTTTGCCAAGATATTTATCATCAACTTCATTACTCGAAGCCGTAAACCCATTGTTCAAGATCCCACTTACGTTATTTTTATGGGTACCGTGAAAACAAAGTTTATTGTATTCCATTGGATAATTTTCCCCTTGAAAAATACATTAGGCCAAAAATGATGGCTTAAATTGTATAGCACAAAAATTAATGATTAATGTTACAACTGAATGAACTTTATTTAATTGGAGAGCATCCTTGGGTATTACAGGTAATCAAAAACTAGGCGAAATCGTAAAAAGTGACTTATTTGGTAACCCCAGGATAGAATCAAGCCCCATGTTACGCATCCTCCATACAGTGGAATAGCTGAAAAATTAAGTTGCCAGCAAGTTAAAATTCAAAAGCCCCCGGATCACTCCGAGGGCTCTTTTAACGTCTTACCTATGATGTCATAACTAGTTTACATACTTGGATCGAGGGCGTCAATGACAATCGGCAGAGCTTCAGGCAGCTCCTGGTCCCACATTTCCTTAACTGCGGTTTCAATATAATGGTTCAATTCGTCCGTAGTAAATCCTTTGATTGCCCAGCCCTGAATCTGACAGGCAAGCCGGGCCAGTGCTTCAGCCTTCTTTTTCTGACCAGGCTCAGTCTTCAGATCATTCTCAACAGATTTCACGGCAATGTCCGCCATCTGAAGCACCAGTTGGATCTCACGGTTGTCCCGATTGCGGTCAATCCACTCTTTGAGTGCTGGTACCAGCACGGCTGTTACCAACAGCATCGCCATCTTAATAACAGCATCCACAATAATCGTTCTTTCAGTCATACTTCTATCCTCCTACTTTTTCAGTACACGCTTGAAAAATGCGAACAGAATCCATACCATGGTATGTTTGCTGATCGGCCCTTTCCAATCTTCGTCCTTTACCAGTCCATTTTCCACTGCCCATTTCTGTGCTTCATCCATAACAGATACCTCCTGTTTTCTTTGTTTGTCCCATTTGATCAGATCGGTCAATAACTCTTCCCAAGGGAATTCTTTGCCCGGATCTGTGATAGATCTGTTGATCGTGTCCACCTCGTAATGACCTAAGATGTGATCCCGGTCAATCAAAAAAGGCTCCTTAAAAGTAGCCTCATACTGCTCGATGATGTATTTGTGTAGCCAAAGCGTTGCCTCGTACTGTGCGGCCGTCAGACGCCCCTGCGTGTCCTCGTGACGCCCTTCATGCTCGATCCCTACTGTATATAGATTTGCCGGCGCAGGCCGTTCCTTGACGATCCTGGCCGACGGTGAGTGCCTCACCGCATGCCAGGTTCCGTGCTTAAGATCGGCCAACTGGTACACCTCTCCCTTGCGGGTAACGAGGAAATGGCAGGACACTTCAGCCTTATAACGCCACACGTCGTCTGTTACTTCCTTCTTCTCGATGTTGGTGAGCCAATTAAGCGTACCAGGCATGAGACCATCAGTGATATGGTTGACAATCACATCCCACTTTTGCGGGGTTTTAAAGGTTGTGTTGCGCCGCAAGGTTGAGATTTTGACATTATAGTTTTCCGCTCTAATTATTGACATCATTTATCCTCCTTAGTTTTTCCGATTCCATACATGTTTCGCAGCCCAGCAACAAGCTCCGACTGTTCGGATTCAATCTTCACTGCATTCGCGTGATGTTCTCCCAGTTTATCTTCCACAAGATCAAATCGTTTATGCATGTCCGATTTTAAGCCCTTCTGATGCTCTCGCAGCTCTTTGAGCATCTCGATATGAAAGTCAAAGATCGTATTGTGACGGCTGAAGGCTTCGTTGTTTTTAGCTACCAGATCATTAGTGACCTTCACTGCCTCGATCATGTCCCTGGCATTGGCCTGCTCTTTCTTCCTTAGTTCATTCTCCTCATTTTTTAACCGGGAACGGATTTCGAGTTGGGTCTTAATCTCTGGCCATATGGCTTTGAAAAGACCCCATACAACAGCGAATACGGCACCTGCAACACCAAACCATTCCGTCAAGAATTTTGCATCCATCCACTCTTCTCCTAACTATTGGACAACTTTCCATCCGGCAGGATAGCCTTCCGGACTCCATACGTTATTGTCGATTGTTGATTCATACACCTTCCCCTTATATAGCACCCGGTCCCCTTTCATGTATGGATTCGTGCTTCCAGGCTGTACCCATTCTTTTGGTGTCCCATCAAGACTTGTCAGTTTTGGCGCATAAAGTGCCGGAGTCTGAGCTGGAATCCAATCTTTTTGAGCAGAATGAGACTGAAGCACAACATAGAGTACGCCCTCTGCCTCCACCAGATCATTCTTCCTGTAAAAGGCAGTCGGGTCATAAGTTCGGATCAGGTATTTCAACTGGCTCAGAGTTTCAGCCGGAGCATTCGCAAAATCAATTAGAGATTTGAGAGCTTCGTTTGATTTACTGATCGAATCAGCTCGGAGCAGGCTTTCCGGGGCACTGGTCAAATCACCATTTAAAACATACCTGCTTACTTCTTCAGAACCAAGGTTATACACATGTTTGATCGCTTCCAGCCTGCCTAACTGCTCATCTGTTAGCGTCACGTCCTCAACCTTCAGATCCGACAATCCTTGAAACCTTGTTGCGTCATCGTCATATTCTGTAATAATCTGCGAATAGGAAACCTTCTTCGTGTAAGGCCTCCATTTGATTCCGTCAAAATACAACATGTTTCCTCCTATACTGTCCTGGTAACACTGGCTTCAACCTCCAAATCATCCCAGATCGCATATCCAGAATTGAGGACACTTGAGTAGAATTTCAGTGTCGTTCCGCTTGATGGAAATAGAGTCGGTGAACCGGTTACCTGATTGCCCCATGCTCCACGGTTAACCCCGGTGAATCCACTCAGTGAGAAGCTGTATGGATCTGGTGCTACTCCGGTCGATGGTCCGTGGGTAGTGTTCTTACGATGGAGCCTGATCTTAACAACCGGGTTAGTGCCACCTTCCAGGAATTCTGCTATTTCTGATCCAAAATCAAAGCAAGCATCTTCCCAATTGGCCATACCGTCCCACTTTCCCTGAGCTGCATTGTTTCCGTAGTAAGTGGAAATGGTGTTAGTGCCATGGTGCTTGGTGTAGATCTTCTTGGGCTTAAAAATAGCCGTGAATGTTTTAGCCGTTGCCGCTGGCGGTGAGTAGGCGGATGTCGTCTTAGTAATGGTCCCACTGGAAAAATAGTGACCATAGCTTAATTCAACCGATCCGGTGCAGTTTGGTGCAGTTCCTCTGGCATAGATCGCTGCACTGCTGGTCCGATATGAATTAGCTCCACAGTTTCCACGATTAGCGATCGCAAAGACCTGAGCAGCATCATAGGCCATAATGGCAAAATTGGTGCGCACAAAGTCACAGTTAGCAACATACACAAAGGATCCTTTGTCTGCTCGAACTCCACCTTCCGTTCCATCGTTGACATCGATGTTCATTCGATCAACCTGGATGTACTTATCCCCGGTTGAGTTGATCGGATGAGTGGCATTGACCCGTTTAATCGTTCCATTAGCTCCGGAGGCTCCACGGATTATAACCCGAGAAGCGTTTCCTCGGGTTGTTATATGTCCATTTAGTTTTGCCCCGGGCTGAAAGAAAATCTCCAGTTCCCCGCCCATGAAGTCATTGATGTATACATTGTCGCTTAGTTCGCCATACACATTGATCAGGATCTTCTTGCCGTTTAAGAACCTTATCCGCTTTCCGTCAGCATCCAAAGATTCCAGCGCTGCAGAAATGGTTTTGATTGATTTAGCTGGTCCCACATCAAAGGTGACATCCGCTGGGAGGATGTTGATAATATCCCCGATAATTGACTCGGATTTAAGCTGGGCAATAACCGCTCCAGCCTCACCAAAGGAAGCAATGGGCTCGTCAATGTCGAGAACTGTAATGCCTCGGTGATTGATATGCGTATTGATATCACTGTTTGAAACTCCAACAAACACACCGTCAATATTGATCCTTGTACGTCCGCTGTAAATTTCTCCAGGTGCTGGAGTCCAGTCACTTTGAACTTTCCCCTTCTCCAGCATGATCCATTCGATTACTGCAGCTCCCGGGGTGTTAATGGGTGGCTGGTAGATACTGATCTTCCGCTCTTTTCCTGTCTGTGGAGTGGGTGCCTGGAATGTGATGGAGTAGATTCCATTGCCATTGTGTCCGAGAATCCCAACGGTCGTCTGTCCGGAATTCATCCATGCGCCAAATTCTTGCCCTGCAGGCTTTGAGCCCTTGAGTGATAGGGTGTACCACTCCCCTGCAATCAGATCCTCATTGGTCGTGTACTCATTGATCAGGTAGCTGGATGATAGGATCATTTCGTTACTGTTTGGGATCAGGTTCTTCCCGCCGATTTTAGAGAACTCCGCCGTCCAGTCATCGAGAGCCTGCGTCACATCAGAAGTTTTAGCAAATTTCCTTTCTCCGCCAATTTCCGTTGCCTGCTCAATCACTCCAACAATTTCAGCTGGGGTAACCTTATGTTCCACAGTGATAACCCGGGTAGTAAGATCTGCCACATCTGCGTTAGTGTCCGCCGGATCATTCACAATGACCCACTTGGACCCATCCCACCGTTTCAGCTGGTTAGGCACCAAAGAGGTGTCTAACCAAAGCTGATTCAGAACTGGATTTGCCGGCTGTGTGGTTGAGATATTGACATCGTTAAGGTCAGTGATTGTAAATTGCCCAACGGCAAGAGGTGCCATTACGACACCTCCACCAGGAACGTTGCCTTTGTATCAACATCCGAATCACCGACGGTGATTGATTTGCCCGTCTTGTAGTCCGTGGCTCCGCCCCATCCGGTTACAAGGGTGCCTGCTGAGTTGTATTTATACCAGCGGTAGGTTTTCGTTCCTCCAGCATCAATTTCGGATCCTGCCTGAAAGAGCTTAGCGGTAAGAGTCGTAGACCCTAAACCGTTCTTAAAGACATCTCCACCGGTTGAAGTAATGGATACCTGAATTGGATCCGACTGGTCAGCAAGGGTAATCGTGTCGATAAAGCTGGTTCCGTTGGTGGGTGAAGCAGCATCCGTGTCCTTGATGTAGACTTTAAAGACTCCGATGTTATTGAATGCTGCCGGGTAGACGGTCAAAGTGTCAAGGTTATAGCCTGTAATTACATTTGCAGCATCGGCGGTAATTTTGCGCCATCCGATTCCGCCGCCCTGATCGGTGGATACAGAAGAATCCATGATGTACCAGGTGTAAGTAACTGAGGTGGTGTCAATCGTGGATCCACGCCACAGTTCAGCTTTCAGTCTCAAGGAACTTACAGAACCATTCTTAAAAACAGCTCCGTCAAGTGCCGTCAATACGGCATCTGTAATACCTGATCCATTTACGACACGAGAGAAGGAGATGTCAAACTTGTGGATCAGATCCAGTCCGGTCGAAGGATCCTTGTAGGTAACTTTACACATGTAGTCCTTACCGGGAAGACCCGCCAGAGTGTTGGCTTTAATGGTCAGGATATGGTTTTTCGTGCCGCTGAAAACATGAGTGGCATTTGCTGTAATGGCAACCTCCGACCCGGTGGTTACGTCATACCACTGAACACTTTGAACCGCTGCATCCGTGATGATATCCGTTGCAGTACCAAGCTTAAACAGGGATGGGGTTAAAACCAGGTTGGATGACGCCCAGTTCGGCTGATACGTACCGTTATCCGGGTTATACATCTGAGTTTTCGGATGATTACTCTGGATATACCCAGTGAGTGTAAGTGCGTCATTATAATCGATGATAGTTATTTGGCCAGTTGCAATTGCCATTTGTTATTCCTCCAAAATTTCGCATTTAAAGGATGCTCGTTGATTTACATCCTCTGCGGTTAGTGTTACCTGTTTTGCTCCGCCAAAATACCGGGTGTTCCTAACTGTATCTCAGCCGGAATCGACTACAAGACGACAGCGGCTCTAATCGGTGACTCCGTAGAAATGGTGTATAAGGTATACAGCCACGTCAACGCTGACATGATGGATCGTGCAGCCAAACTTCTAGAGGGTTTTTAAATTTCTGACGAATTTCTGACGAAAAGACAGATAAACCGCACGGTTGAACGATTCGTAGTTTAACCTAAAATTAAAAGTCGCTGTTATAAAAATATCAAATACCGCGCCAAATGATATCTTCTCCCCAGACTAAAGAATTATTCCCCTTTTGATTCAGTTATTATTTCCAGATTCTGGTTTCGGACTCTAATTTGAAGATTCCAGTGACAGTGCTGCCTGATTCCTGATTCTGATCACGGAGTCCTGATGATAAAGTCCTGATGCTGGATTGAGATCCCCGTATTCTAAATTTTAAGAACGCAAAAAATCAGAAATGAGCAGGCCGATTGGTGAAATTATGACAAATCTAATAACATTCAGCCATTGGGACGAAAACAGGCGAAGATGGGCAAGCATTCCGCGCCAATGCCCATTATAATGATAGATAAGCAGAACCACGGAGGTGACGATATGAACCTGGAACAATTGGAAAATCGCCTGGCCGAGATCTTGAAAGGGAAAAATCTCGGAGGTCCCCGTACCCTGGCCAAGGCATTGATCCGGGAAGGGAGCAAAGACCGCTATTCCCTGGCTTCCATGGAACGGGCACTGGGTCTCGAGATTCCCAAAGAGGCCTTTTACGAGTACGTTGTGACCTATGCCTATCCGGATCAGGCCCGGGCCGTGGACTCCAGAACAGCCCGCCAATTTTCCGGTTTACTGGAAGTCTATTCGGCGTTGACGGACTACTTTAAGACCCTCGGGGGCGATGACTTCATCGGCCGCCACCCCTTCCATTTTTTGACCCGGGATGAACTGGCCAGCCTGCCCGATGACGAATACCGCAGCTTCCTCGAAGCGTTCAGCCGGGACCGGATCTATGAAATTATGAAACTGTCCCGGGAGATCTTTGGCTACAATACGCTGGATCACGTGCTGGGCGTTCATTTTGTCGCCATGCACATCGCGCGCCAGTTCCGCCGGCTTGGATTCAACATCGACCTGGGGCGTGTCTCCGGTGCAGCCGCAGGTCACGACATCGGCAAGTTCGGCGTACTGAAAAAAGACAGCCGACGAGTTCCCTACCTCCATTACTATTATTCGGACCTCTGGTTCCGGCGGCATGACATCCACTATATCCGCAACATCGCCGTGAACCATTCCACCTGGGATCTGGAACTGGAAAACCTGTCCCTGGAATCCCTGATTCTGATCTATTCCGATTTCCGGGTTAAGAATCTCGAGGGTTCTCAGCCGCTTGAGATGCACATCTATCCGCTGGATGAATCTTACGATATTATTCTCCACAAGCTGGACAATGTCACACAGGAAAAAGCCAACCGTTATCAGAAGGTCTACAACAAGCTCCATGACTTTGAGGAGTATATGGAGGCCAGCGGCATCATTACAGATCCCTATTCCCGCGAGACACCGGTATACCGTGAAATCTACCGGGATGACCTGGCCCTGACCTTCGGCGCTCAGCTTCCGCACACGCTCAAATTCTTTGCCGTGCGCCACAACACCAGCATCATGTGGCTGTTGAAGGATGAAAAGAGCCTTGGCACGCTGCTGGAGGAAGCCCGGTCTTCCAACAGCTGGCAGGATCTGCGCGAATATGTCAGAGTTTTTGAAGAATACAAGACGTATCTGACTCAGAAGCAGAAGCTGCAGACCCTGGAATACCTGAAGGAGAACCTGGTCCATCCGGAAGATGACATCCGGCTCCACTCGATCCGGATTATGGGCGAACTGATCGCCAGCTATGATGAGGATTATCGAAAGGAACTGCCGGAGGGAGTTGTCCCGGACACCGGCAGCACCGGCGGTCCGGAACTGTTCCTGGATCTGATGGATTACCTCATTCACCCTCCGGTTCAAACCATCGACAGTCATCGCCACATGCTGGGGCATTCCCTGGGTCAGCTTCTGGCTGCTCTGTTTCCCGAACTTCCGACAAAGGACTCCGCTTATGTGCGAAAATATTCCGATCTGTTCCTGGATCGTTTCGCCAGAGCTCCTCAGGAAGACCCGGAAACATCACTCTATCTTCTGGAAGCAGCCAAATACCTGCCCAAAGCCGCCCGACCCGAAACCATGCCGGTCCTGGCCCATTTTCTGAAACACGGCGACCGCTGGCAGATTATCCTGAGCCTGGAACTGATCGGACGCTACGAAGCGAATGATCTGGACGCTGAGGTCCTGCATCCGCTGCTGACTGGTCTGATCTACCGGGATGAACTTGGCCGAACCGTGACTCAGCTCCTGCTCAAGGTTTCCAACCGCTTCCTGACACCGGAACAGCGGCAGGTGCTGCTGGGCTTCATGGAGAATTCCAAGGACCGGATTCCCATTGTGTTCCTGTCCAACCTCAAGACCGCCACCCACTGGTCCCTCAAGCGAAATCAGCTGAAGCTGCTCCTGTATTTTTCCATTACCCGGGATGATGTGTCCACCATCAATACCGCGATCCATCTTTGCAACCTGATCAAAGTATCCGCCTTTGAAACGGTTCGGCGCAGCGCGGGAAATGCTCTGCTGGCCCTGATGAATCACCTGAATGCCTTCGAACGCAATGAGGTGGTGGTGGAACTGATCCGCGCCCTGGAGATTGAAGGACAGCGCTTCACCCAGTACATCCCGAACTTTTTAGGCCGGGCCATGCTTTATCTGGAAGACCGCGAACTGTCCGAGACCATCGATGACATGGAAGAAAAGATCAAGGTCGCCAAGCCTGAACTGAAAACCCTGATTCTGAACACCGCGGGCACTGCCCTGGCTTTTTACCGTCAGTTCCAGGACAAGTTTCTTAAAGAGCACACAGCAGACCATCTGAATGCCCTGATCGGCATTCTGCTGTCGGCCCTGGCCGACCCGGACAGCCAGGTGCGGCGAACCGCCATGACAGTAATCGGTCGCCGGCTGTTTGCCAATCCCATCCTGTCCATTGATCATCAAGCCGGATTCTTCCACGATCTGGCGAAAAAAATCGTTGTTCTGACCCATGAACAGGATGGCGACTCCCTGACCTTCATGTCCAATGCAGCTGCCTTTAATCATATTTACCGCTTCATGGGCGACCATGAAATGGCTCGGGGCGATCTGAAGGTCCGCGATCGGGGACGGTACGCCTTCTTCGCCGGCTCCTTTGATCCCTTTACGCTGTCCCACAAAGCAATTGCCCTGCTGGCCCGCGACATGGGCTATGAAGTCTACCTGGCTGTGGATGAATTCTCCTGGTCAAAAAAGACCCTGCCTAACAAAGTTCGCCGTCAGATCATCAGCATGAGCATTGCAGGCGAGGAAGACCTCTATCTCTTTCCGCAGGGAACGCCGATCAACATAGCCAATGATCAGGATATCGATCACCTGCGCCAGCTGTTCCATGACCAGGTGACCATCCTGTGCGGGTCCGATGTCGTGCTCAACGCCTCCGCCTACCAGAATCAGAAAGCCGTGGCTGCTCTGCCCCATGTGCTCTTTCTGCGCAATGAGCCGGCCGAACACCTGAACCTCATGAGACAGCGACTCGGCGAGTACCGGATGCTCAATCTGCCGGATGAGCTGAAAACTATCAGTTCCTCGCAAATCCGGGACTACATCGACGAGAACCGGGACATTTCAACGCTGATTGATCCGCTGGCTCAGTCTTATATATACGACAATGGTTTCTATCAGAAAACCCCCATTGAAAAACCAATGGCTCGGTTCAACAACCTGAGGCTGTCCGTCGAAACCAAATTGACGGCGGAACTCGAGCAGGAACTGGCTGGACTGTTCCAGGGGGAACCATCCCTGGCCGGTCTGATCCGGCAAACCCTGGTGAAACCGTCCGGCCGGATTATGATCCTGCGCGATCATGACCGCAACGAGCTGGCCGGACTGGTGCTGGTCCACTGGACTCGAACGTCCATGTTCCTCAAGGAAGTGCCCCATGTATCCCTGGCTGACACTCTGCGTCATTCCACGCTGGGCCGCCTGGCCACCATTGACTATGCCTGGGTGGCAGCTCATGACGAGCAGCGCGATTACCATCAGATTCTTTTAACCGAAGCGCTGTCCTTCCTCATTGCCCGGGACTATGAGAACTGCCTGTACAATCCGAAGCTTCCGGTCAAAGATCCGCGCATTGAAGAGACCCTGAGTCTGTTTAATTTCAGTCGTCTGGACGAAGCAGGCCGGCGGCTCTATATGGTGGACATGACCGCCCCGGTGGTTTTGAACCTGGATTTGGAGAATATTCTGAAAGAGCCCTTCCGCAGCTCCCCCATCATCCGCCGCGCCGTGGTTCGTACGCGCTGCCGCCTGCAAGGCGCCCTGGGCGACCTGTTCCCCGGCAAACTGATCATTCCGCTGGAACCGCTGATGCTCCATCAGGCCATGATCCGGAAAATCACCTCAGAAAACAAAGTCCCGCCGGTGGAAGGTCCCCGGCGAGAACTGGGCAAATACATGTGTGTCCCTTACGGGGATCTCTTGGATGACCACCTCATCCCCAATACCGTCACCAAGTCACTGCATACTGAAAAATACTATGAGACGGATCTGACCACGTTCTCGATTCGGGAACTCCCCTTCTACCTGAACCTGGAAAATCAGGTCAAGACCATCAAGTCCTTCAACCGGGACCTCATCCTGGTAGATACTCTGACTCACAAAGGGTACCGTATGGATGCCCTGAATCCGCTGCTGATCAAGCATGACCTCCGGATCCGCAAAATCATATCCGGCATCGTGTCAGCCCGCGGGCGGGACCTGATTGAAACCATGGGCCACAAAATCGACTCCATCTATTACTTCCCCAGAATTCAGTCATGGTTCAACGAAAACCAGCTGTATCCCTTCCTGGGTGGCGACTCGATGTGGCGGGGCCATTTCCCCGAGCGCAACCTGCTGCCCAGCATCAACCTGATTCTGCCCTATACCTTTCCTTCCTTCCTGACTTCTCAGCCCCGGGAAGAAGTCATCCGCCTCTCAAGGATCTGTCATGAAAACGCCCTGGAGCTGTTCCGGGTCATTGAAACCGAGTATAACCGCCTCAATGCCCGCAAAATGACGCTCAGGAATCTTGGTCAGGTCATCACGATCCCCCGGTCGGTGGATCCCGGCGTCGGAATTCACTATGATCTGACCCAAAGCCCTTCTACCTTTATTCAAAATAATCTGGAAAACCTGATCCGGCTCAATCCCCTGGTGTGACCGCCACGGGGTGGCCGTTCAGGCAATCTGCCTGGAGGTACGCTATGCATCAATGCCAATGGAACGGAACAACCTTCCTGGTTCCTGATCAATATACGAAACAGGTTCGGAACCGGCTGGGTGATTCCGTCACTCTTCACCCCCTGACCGATCTGACACCCCTGAAATCGAGTAGAAGCCTGAATCTTCTGGTCGACGACCATCGCTTCACGGGCCGCTTTCTGGCCAGAAATCTTGATTTCTGCGGAAATGGCCGCCCGTTCCCACTCCTGATGGATCCGGGCCCCGCTCCAGACCACAGTTTCACGGCTCACATCAATGACGGAGAGGTCCTCTATCAGGTCCTAAATCTGGCGGAAGGGAAACTGGCGCCGGAAAGTCCGGAATCATACCGGGTCGTGATCTGCGGCCTGGGCGATGTCGGTGGCACCCTCTCAAGCGGTCTGAGGCTGCTGGGTGACGAAACCATCTCTGAAATTCTGCTTTATGACCGCAGCGAATCCAAGCTGCAGCGCTGGTACCGGGAAGCCTCTCAGATTTTCAAGCCGGATGGCTCCTATATGCCGCCCGTCCGGATCATTGAAAAAAAGGACCTGTTCCAGGGCGATGTCTTCATTTTCTGCGTATCTGCTGGCGTTCCGCCGCTGGGTGAAGAAGCTGGGCGCGATGTACGGATGATCCAGCTTGAAAGAAACGCGGAGATCCTCAAAGAATATGTCAAGTTGGCCCAGGAGTGCGATTACCAGGGTCACTTCTTCATCGTTTCCGACCCGGTGGACCAGCTCTGCATGACGGCCTGGCAGAGCGGCAGCCTGCACAGTCAGCAGATCCGGGGATTCGGCCTCGGCGTCATGTACGCCCGGGCAGTCTTCCACGCCAAAGAACAGAATCTGCCCATGGACGAACTTCGGGTTTACGGACCGCATGGCGAAGGACTTCAGATACTCGACCGCATTACAAAGTATCATGAAGCCCAGTCTGAGCTGCTGACCGAGAAAACAAGGACCGAAAACCTGACCATCCGTGCGACCGGCTTCAAGCCGTACATCGCGCCGGCTCTCTCCTCCGGTGCCCTGTCGATTCTGGCCTGTCTGAAGGGACAATGGCATTATTCCAGCACCCTGATGGATGGTGTCTGGTTTGGAGCACGCAACCGCCAGCATGGCCATTACAATGAATACGAAGCCTTGCCCCTGACCGAATCCTTTCTGGGAAAACTGGAGGCGACCCGAGTCAATCTGATCAACTCGATGACAGGAGTGACCCCATGAGCATCGAACTGCACTGCCACACCACCGCTTCGGACGGCTTGTACAGCCCGGCTGAACTTGTGAAGACAGCCCTTGCGGCAAATGTGCGCGTTCTGGCCGTGACCGATCATGATACGACCAAGAGTCTGGCGGAAGTAGCCAGACTGTGCGCAAATACTTCGGTTTACTTCATTCCGGGCATCGAACTGTCCACCTGGAATGGAGAGGAAAGCATTCATCTGTTGGGATATTTTCGCGGCAGTGACTATCAAAACCGGGAACTGACAGAACAGCTGGAATCTTTTCAGACCCGCCGAACGGAACGTGCCAGGGAGATTCAGGAACGCCTGAAAATCCACTACGGTTTGGACATCGACTTGTCCCTGCTGCCGCATCAGGCGGGCGCTTCCATTGGCCGGGCCAACATTGCCCGCCTGATCCAGGAAAAGTATCGAATTCCAAAAGACGAAATTTTTGCCCGGTTCCTTGGAGACCATACCAAAGCCTTCATCCCCTCCTCCAGAATGCCGGTTCAGGAAGGAATCCAGCTGTTGAAAGAGGCCGGAGCCACCGTGATCCTGGCCCACCCGGGAGAGCTGCGCAAAAGCAGCTTCGCTGAGTTGTTCGAACTGGATTTTGACGGAGCGGAATGCTACTACCCGAATCATAGCCCCCGAGAAACCCGGGAGTTCCTCCAGGCCTGTCATCGAAAGAACCGCCTCGTCACCTGCGGCTCTGATGATCATGGCATCCAGGGAGACAAAAAGCACGGAACACTGGGAAGCACCCTTTATGATCCGGCAGAAGTAGAACCTTTTCTGAGGCGCATGATCCAGGCAGAATGATATCCTTAAGCGACGAACCGAATGAAGCAACGGGACGTAGCCGTCACCCGGCCGTCCCATTATAACCAACGATCCGTCCAATGTCATCGCGCTGGGAAGCTTGCGATTCATGGGCTTCTTCCCTTGGATAGCTTGCAGCGTAGCACCCAACTCAATATTGAAAGATACCCGTCCGATTGAACCGGCCAAGACAAATTGGCAGCTGAATACGAGACGAACCAAGGAGATCACCAAATGAACCTCAAGGAAATGAAAAAAGCCAATGACAATCTGCACCGGCAATTGAATCAGAAAAATGACTATCGCATGACTGAAGTCATCCGATACCTGAAAGATAAGGACCTTTCCACCCATCAGTTTGAGACTCTCCGCCTGGAGCTGCTGAAACAGGCAGTGGCGGCCGAAGAAAAGGGAAAGCCGGCCGATTCGGCGTTTGGCTATGATTACCGCAAAGCCGTGGACTCTATGGTTCAACAATTGCCGCCGATCCCGCCAGCCGAGCGCTTGGGCGAAGCCTTCCGGTTGTGGGGCATGTTGGTTCCCATTCTTTTCGGAATTTCTGTCGGCAGCGACCTGATCCTGACATTGACGGGAAGCAGTGACAGCCCCTGGACATGGTCGGTCACAGCCAATGAGCTCGTGTTAGGCCTCCTCATCATCGGTCTGGCCATTTCCATCACCAGCCTGTTCAGCCGTTTCAAGCTGGAACGCGATCCGGATTTTTTCTCGAAGAAGGAGGGCAACCGTCTGCTCGATTTCATCCGCAGCTACGGCTCCAGCCTCCTCTGGATGCTGCTCTGCTTCGGACTGATGTTCCTGCTGAAGGATCGTCGCCTTCTAACCTTGCCCCTGACTTCAGCCGGAGCAGCTGTTCTGCTCGTGACTGCAGTCTACTTCTACATCCTGCGCTTATTTGAAAATCAGGCCGCACAGTCCGCCAGGACTGACTAGAGTCCTTCATTCCAGGATATGTGACATCCCACATGCAGACAGACTATTCCGCTTCCTAACATTGTGACATGCCTTTTTCCAAAAGGAAACCAGCCCATTTCCAGGTGGAATGAAATCTCCTGCAGAGACCTGACTTTTATATTCCCTCAGACCTTCACCTCTTTGTCTGGCTGTCTGTCACCTCTTTGTCTGGCTGTCTGTCAATGCAACGAAGCCCTGAATTTCCGTTATTGGGAATTCAGGGCTTCACTCATTTTATTCGCTATATTCGAATCTGACTAAATGACTTTACTGTTTTTTGCTTCCATACAGGCAGAGCAGACGCCGGTAAAATTGATATTCTGGGTCTCCACCTGGCAGCCCGCCAGTTCTTTTGAGATCAGATGAGGCGGAATTTCTATTTCCACGTCAAACACCTGGTGACAGGCATCGCATTTAAAATGGGCATGAGGCTTGATGGGATGAAGGTCAAAGCGTGATTCGTTGCCTTCAATCGGAATAATATCGATCAGTCCGTGTTCATTGAATAAATTCATGGTGTTGTACACCGTAGCTTTGGATAAAGTGGGAATGTCATGAATCAAAGCCCAATAGATGTCATTTACGGTGGGATGAATGGGGTTCTGATGCAGGAATTCATAAATGCGTTTGCGCTGGTAGCTCGGCTTAATGCCTTTTTCCCTCAAAAAGATGTCAATATTTCTCAACCTGATAACCCTCCTATGCGTTACGTGTCGCTAATTCTGTGATGCGTTGGTCAATAATTTCACTTGGTGTCAGTCGTGCTGTTTTGGAGTAACGATAGTTGGCCGCCGCAGCTTCAATGATGATGGCAATGTTCCGTCCGGAGCGTACAGGAATGGTCAGTTTTTTTACGTCGACACCCAGGATGTTTTGGTATTCGTTGATTCCGAGCCGATCATAGGTTCCTTCCTCTTCGCCTTCCCAGCGCTGCAGGTGAATGATGAGATCCACGTTCTTTGCCTGGGAGGTCGACGAGAGTCCATACAGTTGGGTTATATCAATGATGCCCATACCGCGCACTTCCATCATGCCGAACGTAATTTCGGGGCAGTACCCAGTCAGGACACCATCTACTTCACGAACATCCACCGCATCATCGGAAATCAGACGATGACCGCGCCGGATCAGTTCCAGGGTAGCCTCCGACTTGCCCACGCCGGAATCACCGGTAATCAGCAAGCCGATGCCGTGAACATCGATCAGTCCGCCATGAAGACGCACTTCCGGTGCCATTTCATTGGCCAGGTATACTGTCAGTTTCGAAATGAATTTGGATGAGCTCTGGTCTGTTCGAAGCACCCATTGCTGATTTTTCTGAGCTGCTTCCAAAAGTTCGGAATGGGCTTCCAGTTTTCGGGTGATGATGATGCAGGGCATCTCATTCTTGAAATAGCGCTGCAGTCTTTTTTTACGCAGAGCTGGCTCCAGTTCATCCAAAAAGCTCCATTCGCCGTTTCCGATGACCTGAATGCGATCATTGTCAAAATAATTATAAAAGCCGGCCAGCTGCAATCCCGGACGGTTGACATCCTGAACGGTAATCAGGTTATCCACGGTTCCGGGAACCAGAATTTCCAGCTTGAAATCGTCGATGAGTTTTTTAACTGTTACTGCCATCCTCGCCACCATCCGCATATGTTATATCCGTGTTGTCCAGGGTAGCGCGCAAGTTGCGCCCGATTCGCCGAATGTATTCCTTGCGGTAAAGCGCGCGTTCCTGTGTTTCCAGTTCAGTCAGTTCCCGGATCCGGGAATTGGCTGTAAATTGATTGATGCCTTTGATAAGATCATCCAAAGCCATCGATTGAAGTTTATTTTCTAAATCTGTCATGATTCTAATCCTCATAATTTTTCTTTTATAGTATAACACTTATTTGATGAAATACATATTTATATTCAAACCAGTCTGTAAAATACATGCGATTTTAGATTGGTATACCTTGTATTTTTGAGTTTGTGAAAATTCCATCCGAAATGATTATGCAAAAATAATATGCTGCACCGTCTGAATCAGGCGATGCAGCATATGATGGATTCCCTTGTGCCGTTCCCTCATTTATTCATACCCGCCGAAGCAGGTGGGTTTCCTTCACCGCCGTCCATGGTCTTCTAGGTTCCAGTGGAGCTAATACTGACCGGACAGGCAGATTTGTTGAATCCCGTAGTAGAAACGTAGGTTGAATATAGATGAGTTATACGAACACAAGAGGATGTTTTCTGAGTTAATTATACCATGTTTTTTCTAGATATCCAACTCATCAAGGATGTCTTCGATGTTGAGCCCCTTGCCTTTTTCGAAGATCAGAGCGACGAACTCATAGGACTCATACTCCTCGTCATCCATGTCATATCCGACGTACTGGACTTCCATTTCCAGATCGTCCTGGATCTCTTCCAGGATCTCGCCAACGTGGTCGATGGCAATCTCGGAAAGGTATTTCTGTCTGGCATCGCCGAGGAATTCATCCTCTTCATCATAAGTCAGATCTTCGTCTGTCAGATCTTCTTCCTCAATTTCATCCAGGACATCTCCCAGATCTTCTTCCTCAATTTCATCCAGGACATCTCCCAGATCACTTTCTTCTTCGGCTTCATCGTCCATGTCCTCTGCGGGACCATCATCAAAGCTTTCTTCCTCTTCTTCGGATTCAGCAAATTTCTGAGCTGCGGTCAGTTCATCCTCATCAAAATCATAGTAAAACCGAACCAGGGTCAGCCCGTCTTCTTCCTTAATGATTTCAATATCGGACAGCTCGGCTGCTTCCAGTGCTTTTACAATTAATTCTTTCTTACTCATGAGCTCCTCCTTTTCCTTCGTCATATAATAACCGGGAATATTCCTTTTTAACTTTCAAAAATTCTTCATCTGAATCCAGGGCATTGAACTCCTCGGTGCCTTCTGCTGACCGGTCTACCCGCAGCACGAACTCATCCTCGTCGGATCCCAGCGGTGCCAGAATCAGGTATTCCTGCTCCTCGAGAAAAATCCGAGCGACCGCTTCCAGTTCAATCAGGTTGCCCTCTTCATCTTTAAATTTCATAATGTTTTTTTCTTCCAATTTACCATCCCTCCTTGACCAATTAAATCATAGCATGAAATCCCCGCTCCAGTCGCCGGGTTCCATGAAAAACTGCTCCATCCCTTCGATTTTGACGTCAGTTCTCAGATCCGATAAACCAGGAAAGCGGTCTCGATGTGTTGGTCGATTTGCTTTCACTCAATCCCGGAAAAAAGTCAGAATTTCCAAGCGACATCATTCACTTAACGAACCGCGAGCAACAAACAGCGTGCCGCGAACAACGGACATCGAACAGGGTTCTAGGTTCTAAGGTCTAGGGTCTAGGGTCTAAGGTCTAAGTTCTAGGTTCTAAGTTCTAGGTTCAAGAAAAAATTCAATCGATCACGAACATTGATCAGCCAGGCTCACTGAGTTCACGTGGAAAGGCTGCCGGAAGGCAGCCTGATATCATTTGTTTTATTTGTTGAACCGATCCTTCAAATCATTTAATTTGTCTTCGGCGAAATCCTTGAGGTCCTCTGCCTTGTCCTTGAGATTTTCTCCCAGACCCCCGCTGGCTTCCTTGACATCTTCGAGCACATCTTCCAATTTCTCTTTGATGGGCCGATCGGATGTAACGCTTTCCTTGACGTCCTCAAACAGATCCTTTGCTTTGTCCAGAAGGTTGTCTGCTTCGTCTTTTACATCTGCTGCTGTGGACTTTACACTTCCGGCTACTTCATCGGTCTTATTGTCAGTGATTTTGCCATAGGCTTCCTGGACTTCCCCTTCAACTTTATCCTTGAGATTTTCCGCTTTGTTTTTTAAGTCTTCCATGAGAACTCTCCTTTCAGATCTGGTCTTTGCCAGTGGATTACTATTACATTACAGGAAAACCATTGCATCCGTTTGAATAGTTTGTAAATATTTAGCTCAGATCTCTCAGGTGAGCCGGAACAGGGCTGGTCCCGTAAGCTGGAACCGGTAAACCGTCCGATCGGATTGATCCTATCTGCCTGGTCCGATTTTTCTGAGCCGAGGAGCTTGATCCCATGGTCATGGTCAAGCAGAATTGAGAAAGCGGTGTTGCCAGTGAGAAAGTTGAACGGTCAGGAAAGTCGAAGGGATGAACCAAACTTTTCAAGATTGATTCCTAAAGCATTGGTCAATCCTTGAATGCGCTTAGGTTGGAAGACGTTCAAACAAGAATTCGAGGTGCAAAGCGCGAGTCAGGGCAACGTACTTCAGTCTCAGGTCCAACGGATCACTTCCGAAGGATGGTTCGTCCAAGAGGACGACCGCGTCAAATTCCAGCCCTTTTGTCAAATAGGATGGAATGATCACCCGGCTCAGAGAACTTTTGCGCTTGGTCACATCAATCAGTTCGTATTGAGGAAACTGCTTTTTCAAGAGTCGATGAAGCTGGGCTGCCTCTTCGAAGGTTTTTGTCACCAAAGCCAGGGTATTGCGCTGATCGTTCTGCATGATGGCTTCCACTTCCTTCAGGCGTTCTGCCAGCTCTTCACTGGTCGACCAGGTACTGTGCTGCGGGATGCGTCCGTGTCGCAGGACCGGGATCGCTTCTTTCAGCGGCAGCTGCATCCGGTGCAGGGTGCGATTGGCTTCCCGGATAATCTCCACAGTTGAACGGTAGCTGTTCCTGAGCTCGTAGTAGGCTGCCCCGCTTTTAAAGAGCTGATTCGCTTCCTGCCAGTCTTTGATGGCCCGGTAAGAATAGATGCCCTGGGCCAGGTCGCCAACCAGAGTCAGGGAATCCTGGCGGGCCAGACGGCGGATCACTTCGAGCTGGAGCATGGTATAATCCTGAGCTTCATCCACCACAACATGGGACCAGCTGTGACGGGTTCCGTTCAGCAGCATGGATAGATACATCAAAGCCGACAGATCATCTGCCTGAATCTGATTCCGATCGAACTGGCAAACCCCTCCCAGCAGCTCCCCCTCCAGCTGGAGATGGTCTCGAACAAAGTCCCGATCCTTCAGCGATTCTTCATACTGGTCCAGCACCGAAAGTTCCTTGAAATCAAGAAAATACTCTTTCACCGAACTCTTCGCCATTGCCGTCAGATGCTTCAGAATCTCATCCCGTTCCTGGTAGCACTCCACCAGGTGCCGGCGCATCAGCAGCTCATCTTTGGCAAAGTGTCGCTTGATGGTCCGAACTTTTTCCTGGTAGCGCTGATCAATCCGGATTCCGACCTTTTCCGCCCGATCCTTGAGATTTCGCTTCAGATAGGTCTCTATGGCTCCGCGGCGCTCATTCAGCGGCAGATACACTAAATCCTCCAGGAGGAGTCGTCGGATCTCGTCCCCGCTGTAGAGAACCTCTCCGGCCAGCAGAACCGGTCCCCGGCGGGCCATGGCCGCCTCTGCCCGATCTTTCATGGCATCCAGCAGCCGCATAAAGGACGGAGTCCCCTTGATCCGGGAAATTTCGGAATGAATGCGGGCGGTCTGCGGGTCCGCCTCCAGGATGCTCTTCAGAATCTCATCCTTATTCCAGATAAATTTCTTGATCTTCAGCTCCTTCAGGATGATATCTTCCAGCGTAGTCTGAACAACATCCTTGGTTCCAAGGTCCGGCAGAACTTCAGAAATGTAGTCCAGGAACAGCCGATTGGGCGCGATGATGCAAACATCCGATCCCTTGAGGGTCGCCTGGTGAAGATAGAGCAGGTACGCCAGGCGATGCAGCGCCACCGTTGTCTTGCCGGCGCCCGCCGCCCCCTGAACAATGATGGGGATATTCTTTGGCGCCCGGATGATGGCATTTTGTTCCCGGGCAATCGTTGCGACGATTTCCTTGAGTTTTTTCGTCGAAGAGCCTTCCAGATTGATCCGAAGAAACTCATCCTGCAGCGTTTTGCCTTCACTGCCCTCGCTGGCAATCAGAATCTGATCGCCCTCATCAAAGTACCGGTCAATCCTGGGAACCGCTTCATCGGTATAGGTAAACCGTCGCTTCAGCGTCAGATCCCCTTCCATAAAGCCCCCCGGAGCCAGGAATTCATTTCTTCCTAACGTTCCGGAATAGTAGAGTTCAGCTACCGGAGCCCGCCAGTCAATGACGTAATCATTACTGGCATCTGTTTCCCGGACAGCATGCTTTCCAATATACAGATGTTCCGGAGCCAGTGCCAGGCGGGGTCTGAAGTCGATTCGGCCAAAGTACGGCTTATCCCTGGATTCCTCGCCCTTTTGCTGACGGGATCTGGCAATCTGCAAGGCCTGAACCGTCAGTTCATATTCCTGGGAGAACGTCCCGCGGCTTTGCTGATAAAGCGTTTCCACCTGCTGTTCCAGGCTGAAAAGTTCTTTCAGGCGAATTTGCTCCGACTCCTCCATAAATTGGCGTACCAGTTCCAGATACTTTTGTTCCAAATCCAGTTCATGATCCATCAAACCCCTCCCCTCTGCTAACTGCAGTTCCTGATAATGACATGATACAGGAAAAGAATTTTACCCCTTTTCCAGATCCCTGACAAGTTCTTTTGTGAAAATATCATTCAAACACTCCTGGGAGGTCGCGCTTGCATGCTGCCCCATAGCGAAACCCCGCCAAAAAGTTTCCTTTTGACGGGGTAAACCGGTCCTGTTCCCTGGCACGGGTCTGTGCCATTTCCCTGTTTAGATCAGGGCTTCAATTTCAAGTCGAATCCCTGGGCAACAATCTGATTCATCATCGCCTGCCGCTCCGGGATTCCGCCACTCAGTTTCTGGACAACCTGCAGCGTAAAGGAATCTGATCGGCGATTGGCTTCACGAAAGTCATAATACGTCGTCATTTCCTGATCATAATCATTCAGTCGACTTAGATATTCACCAGGGAATGACTGGTACCGGTCTTCAAACAGTCTCAGTTCCATTCCCATTCTGGGCTTTTGCTGCGGATTCTGGTTAGGGTATCCAATTCCGAGTCCTACCACCGGGAAAGTGTATTTAGGCAGCCCCAGCACTTCAATGGTTTTGGCGGGATGATTCAGGATTGAGCCCAGGTATACGGCGCCCAGACCCAGGCTTTCAACGGCATTGTTGACATTCTGAGCCATCAGGCAGGCATCTGTAAAGCCCTGGAAGAATTTATCCATATCCCCCGCTTTCGCCGGGTTCTCACCCATCTCTCTTAATATTTCACTGTTGCGGTGCTGGTCGACGATAAAGATCAGCAGTTCCGGTGCCCTGGCCACGTACTCCTGGCGGCAGACGTTTGCCAGTTCCTGACGGATTTCAGGATCCTTCACCCGAATGATCGAGCAGGCCTGCATTCCGGTCGACGTCGCTGTTCGGCGGGCTACCTCCATGAGCTGCTCAAAAACTTCTGCCGCCACTTCATCCGTCTTAAACTCACGGATCGTGCGGTGATTCAGCGGAGCTTCCAGTGCATTCTTCCATTCTGTCATCATTATCTCCTCCTAATTTGTAATTATCCAACTACAGATGATTATATCACCTGTTTCACAGAAAACAGCAGAACCGATTGAATAATCAGTATCGTCGAATCTTGTTGCGATCTGAACTGATTCACGGCAACAAAACCTGGATGCAGTCACTGAGAACAGTCCTCACTAAAAAACCGGACCATGAAAAAAAAGTTTCCTCCGGCGAAATGATCGGGCTATACTGAAAAGGTCAATAATAATTTTCCCTGAGGAAGGAGATCTCAATGGAACGGTTGGATACGAAGAAAAAAGCACTGGACTGGCTTTATCAGGATGAGCTCATGAACCTGATGTCGATCGAGGGACTGGAACACGGTGGTCTGGAAATCCTTTATGCAGGAACTCAGTCTTTGCTGTTATCCGATGGGACCGCCATGATGATCCATTGCAAGGACCAGTCGGAATGGACTGACCTGCTCCCCAAAGTATGTCAGGAGCTGCCGAAGGATCGGTTTTTTATCCTGAGAGCCCATGAAGACTGGTATCTGGAAGAACTGATGGAGCAAACCGGCCTGAAGGAAACAGAGCCTTATCTGAACAGCATGTATCCCACGGACTTTCCACTGATGGATCAACTGCCGGAACATGTAACCATCCGGCCGTTGACCATGGCTGAGTTTCCCTTGGTGCGCGCGACCTACCGGACCGTGGATGAGGACGACTACATCCGGGAGCGGATTGAGGCGGGCATGCTGGGTGCCTGGTACGGTGAGGAAATGGCCGGCTTCATCGGAACGCATGATGAAGGCACCATCGGACTGCTGGAAGTACTGCCTGCCTTCCGGCGCAAAGGAATCGCCCGGGCACTGGAAGTGGCCATGGTTCGCAGCCGCTGGAAGCAGGGGCGTCGAGCCCACGGAAACATTGCCGTCGACAATCAGCTCTCCCGGACCGTTCATGAGAAGATGGGCATTCTGATCTCCCAGAACCCGGTCTACTGGTTCTTTCCCGCTGCCCCGGAGGATCCGACTCAGGTGTGTCAGGATTCATCTGAAGCTTCGCCAACTTAGATTAAGTCTAAGTATTTAAATTCAAGTACGATTTATGAAGGAAGCGTAACATATTACCCTCCGATTAATAATTGATGAATCGCTCTGTTATATTGAAGATAATCGAACAGGTTGCTTGTTCTGTTATTAACCAAATGATACAGGGAGGTATGAATGATGGATGACAATAACCCTAAGAAATCAACTGAGAGTTACCCCATGGATAAAAACCAGGCCGGCCCCAGTCAGCCCTCGCGCAATGACCGAAAAGGCGAGCGGACCGACATCACCACTGCTCAGGGCGCTCCCGTTTCAAACAACCAGGATGTCATGACCGCAGGTCCCCGCGGCCCGATGGCGCTGCAGGATGTCTGGTTCCTGGAAAAAATGGCGCATTTCGACCGGGAAGTCATTCCTGAACGAAGAATGCATGCCAAAGGATCCGGCGCGTTTGGCACGTTTACCGTAACCCATGACATTACCAGGTATACCAAAGCTAAAATTTTCTCGGAAATCGGCAAGAAAACCCGAGATGTTCGCCCGATTCTCCACGGTAGCCGGAGAACGCGGCGCAGCTGACGCCGAACGTGACATTCGCGGCTTCGCCCTGAAATTCTACACTGAGGAAGGCAACTGGGACCTGGTAGGCAACAATACCCCGGTATTCTTTTTCCGTGACCCCTTAAAGTTCATTGATCTCAACCACGCCGTCAAGCGCGATCCCCGGACCAATTTAAGAAGCGCCAACACCAATTGGGATTTCTGGTCCTCGTTGCCGGAAGCCTTGCACCAGGTCACCATCACCATGTCGGATCGCGGCATTCCTTCCAGCTATCGGTTCATGCACGGCTTCTCCAGTCATACCTACTCCATGATCAATTCGAATGGTCAGCGGTTCTATGTCAAATATCATTTCCGCAGCCAGCAGGGCATCCAGAATCTGACGGATCAGGAATCCGCCGTGGTCATTGCCAGTGACCGGGAATCGCATCAGCGGGATCTGTACAATGCCATTGAAAATAAAAACTATCCCCGCTGGAAAATGTATATCCAGGTCATGACCCCGGATCAGGCCACCGCCATTCCGTACAATCCCTTTGATCTGACGAAGATCTGGTACAAGAAAGACTTTCCCGTTATCGAGGTCGGCGAGTTCGAACTGAACCGGAATCCGGAGAACTTCTTCCAGGATGTCGAACAGTCCGCCTTCTCCCCCCATAACGTGGTACCCGGACTGTCATTCTCCCCGGATCGGATGCTTCAGGCCCGGCTGTTCTCCTATCAGGATGCACAGCGCTACCGTCTGGGCGTCAATTTCCATCAGATCCCAGTGAATCAGCCCCGCGGCGTGAAAAACCCGCACATGTTTTCCCGAGATGGGGCCATGCGGGCAGATGGTAACCTGGGCTCTGAAAATCACTATGAACCCAACAGCTATGGCAACTGGACGGAATCCAGAGAGCACGAGCTTCCGCCGGAAGCCGGGGGCGATGTATTCCGCTTCGATTTCCGCGAAGATGATCACAATTACTATCAGATGCCGGGAGACCTTTATCGGGCAATGACCCAGGACCAGAAGCAGGTTCTGTGTGAAAATACAGCCCGCAACATGGGCGATGCAACGCTGCAAATCAAGCATCGCTGGATCGACCACTGCTATAAGGCGGATCCGGATTATGGCCAGCGACTGGCCAACGCTCTCAACATTGATCTTGAGTCGGTAGATCTGAACCTGCCGGAGCGCAATTCCAAGGAAAACAACTGGAAGGCCAACAACGCTCATCCCGAGCTAAATGTACCCTCAGAGAACATGGCTCTGAAGGACTGGCAGGAACTAAAGACGGATTACGATCCGATGAAATTCGTTGATCCCATGGAGGATCCTTATTTCCTGTAGTTGAAGCCAAACATAACCTGATGAACCACAGAACAATCCCCGGGCGGCCTGTCTTACAGGCCGCCTTTGTCATATGAAGTTGACCTTTAGGCAGTTCGCCGAATTCCCTGACTGTCAGTTCATGACGAAGTCTGAAAGAAAGGACATGGCGCCGGATGTCAACATTTTGTTGACCGAAGCGGCGGCGGGGAGTAGTCTGAAAGTGAACCTGTCATGATAGAATTCTGCTGCAATATTGGGCAAGGAGGAGTGGCATACATTATGAACATCATTGAAATCGACCACTTGAAAAAATACTATGGTAAGCACCGTGGAGTGGAGGACGTCTCCTTTCAGGTGAAAGAAGGTGAAATCTTTGGTTTCATTGGCCCCAACGGAGCCGGAAAGTCAACCACGATCCGCTGTGCCCTGTCTTTGATCTATCCCACATCCGGGCAAATCCGGATCTTTGGGAAGGATTCCATCAAGGACCGGGTGGAGATCGCCCGGAATGTCGGATATCTGCCGGGGGAAGTATTCTATTACGACAATATGACCGTTCGGGAATTGTTAAACTACAGCGCGTCGTTCTATTCAAAGGTCGATCCCAAAACCGTGAAGGAACTTTGCGAACTGCTGGAACTGGATCCGACCAAACGAATTGAGGATCTGTCTCTGGGCAATAAGAAAAAAGTGGGGATTGTCCAAGGCCTGCTCCATGACCCCCGCCTGATCGTTTTGGATGAACCAACCTCCGGTCTGGATCCGCTGATGCAGCAGCGATTCTTCAACCTGATTGAGGAACGCCGGCGTCAGGGGGCAACCGTTCTGTTTTCGTCCCATATTCTTTCTGAAGTCAAGCGACTGTCCGACCGCATCGCGATCATTCGAAACGGTCTGATCGAAGACATCAACACGGTCATGGGTCTTGAGACAAATGCTTATAAAAACGTAACTGTCACGTCCCCGGAGGAACGGCTGAAACAACTGGACAATCTGTCGGGTCTTGAAATTAAATACTCCGACGCCGGCCAGCGGGAATACCTGTTCCGCGGCGATATGGCTCTCCTGATTCGCGAATTGAATCAGGCCCAGGTGAGCAATCTAACCATTGAGGATCCTTCCCTGGAGGAGATCTTCATGCACTATTACGAATAAGGAGGGCTTGGCATGACCATCTTTTGGCAAGAACTGAAATTTCAGCGCCGCTCCCTCCTGATCTGGATCACAACCTTTGCGGCCGTTCTGCTGCTCTTCATGGGGATATTTCCCGGTTTCGCCCAGGAGGCTGACACACTGAAACGCGCACTGGCCGCTTTCCCGAAGGCGATGTTTGACTCCATCGGGATGGATATCGAAAAAATATTCGAAGCCAGCGGCTTTGTCAGTTACATTTATGGATTTATTCAACTGTTCCTGGCCATCATGGGCGCGCTCTACGGCCTGAACATCGTCAATCGGGAGAAAATCGCCCGCATGAATGACTTCCTGTACGTCAAGCCGGTCAGCCGATTGTCGGTGTTTTCTCAAAAGGTTCTGGCTGCCCTGGTCAGCTTCTTTCTCATGAACGCGGTGTTATATCTGATGTTTCATGGCATGGCAGCCATCTGGGAAATCGATCAGGCGAATTTAAATACAATTGATCAGATCATTCTGGGCGGCCTGCTGCTTCAGCTTCTGGTATTTTCCCTTGCCAGCCTTCTCGGTCTTATGCTGCGCCGGTTCAAGAATCCGGTCGGTCTGGCAACAGCCCTCAGCTTTACCCTGTTCTTCATTCTTCTGATCGGTCGATTGATGGACGATGATAAAATCAAAGCCCTCACTCCGTTTGGGTATGTCGAACCTCTGGAGATCACAACCAAAGGCCTCGCGGGAACAACCGTCGCCGGATTTGTCGCCCTGACCGCCGCATTGCTTTGCCTGAATGCCATCCTGCTGATCCGGCGGGACCTGGAGGGATAACATGATACTGCGAGAAATAAAAATCCGCTGGAAAAGTCTCCTGTTCTGGGCCATCGGCTTTGCCTTCATGATCATCGGCGGAATGACCAAATTTGATACGTTTTCCGCCGGAGGCAGCCAGGACCTGAATCAATTCATTCAGTCCATGCCCCGGATCATGCGGATCATCTATGGGATGGAAGGAATTGACATCAGCACGTTTACCGGATATTTCGGACTGCTCCTGCTCTATGTGCTGATCATGGCTTCGATCCACGGCGCGTTTCTGGGCGCTTCCCTGATTCATCAGGAATTCAAGGATCGAACGGCGGACTTTCTGTTCGTCAAACCCATGAGCCGGGATCATATCCTCCTTCGAAAACTGGGCTCCGGCCTGGTGATGATTCTGATTCTGGAGGCGGTCATTGCTGCCTGCTGTTTCTATGTGTTCAATGAATCCGGGCAGCTCCCCCTGTTCGGCAAAACGCTGGCTGCAACCCTTGCGACTCATGTGTTCTTTTTCGGATTGGGCTTCCTGTTCACGGTTCTTTTGCCAAAGTCCCGCCAGGGACAGCAGCTCGCCCTGGTCATCATTCTGGTCAGCTACCTGTCCATCAGCCTGTCCCAGCTTTATGATCAGCCCTGGATCCGAAACCTGTCTCCCATCGGCTGGTATTACGCCCGGCTCTATCAGTCCGGCACCAGTGAACTGTGGCTGGCCGGAGGGATCCTGCTGACCCTGAGCCTTGGTTTCCTGGTTCTGGCGATTGTTCGGTTCCGCCGCAAAGACATCCCGAATTAGCTATAAGTCCAGTCACACCATACGATGAATTCACCAAGACCAGGCAATAATTAAAAAAACGATAACATCCTATCGTTCAGTCAATCTTTAGGCGCAGTCCCGGCTCATGCCGGGACTGCGCTTTCTATCTGCCCACCCTTGCGTTGAATTCAGCAATCACTGGATTTGGAATCGGATCTGAAATCTCAGCCTGAAATTCAACGAAGAGTCATATATGAACTTCAGGCATGAATTCAACAATGAACCAGGGATCGCAAGCTCAAACAGAATATTCGAATATGCAGTACAAATATGCAATTTGATACGGATGAATCATGGATTGTAACGATGTTCTGACTTATAATAGACCTATGACTGTGCAAACGATGCTCATTTTGCATTGCTGCACCTGCGTCAAATTCCCACCCTGAAGGAGGATTTCATGACCCGCGAAATGGCATGGGACAAACTGACCGCCTACGGCCAGGAACATCTGCTCCGGTTTTATGATGACCTGGACTCTGAACAACAACAGGCACTGCTCGAGCAGATTGCTGACCTTGATGTTGAATACATCCACCAGCTCTATCAAGATCTGGTAGAACATCGAAATATAGAAATTGACGACGAACTGAGCGCCATGGGCTCTACCACCTGGAGTGACGTTGCATCGGAGGAGCGCCAGCGCCTCTGGGAATCAGGACTTGCGGCTATTGGACAAGGTAAAGTCGCAGCCTTTCTGGTTGCCGGCGGCCAGGGTTCGCGTCTTGGCTTTGAAGGACCCAAGGGTGCTTATGATATTGGCCTGCCCAGCCATAAATCCCTGTTTCAGCTTCAGGCGGAGCGAATCCGAAAAATCGGTCTGGATGCCGGGTTCTCGATTCCCTGGTACATTATGACCAGCCCGCTGAATCACGGGGATACGGTTCGTTTTTTTCAAAAGCATGATTTCTTCGGGCTCGATCCGGCAGACATTCGATTCTTCCCCCAGGGCACTCTCCCGTCGGTGGATGAAAACGGGAAAATTCTGCTGGCTCAGCGGGATCGAATTTCCGCTAACCCGGACGGTTCGGGAGGCTGCTTCCGGGCGTTTAAAGATGCCGGTCTGATGGATGATCTCCAGGAGCGAGGCATCGAATACATATTCTTTTACGGCGTCGACAATGCGCTGGTCCGGGTTTGTGATCCCTATTTCATTGGATTCGCCATCGATCAGGCCAAAGATATCGCGTCAAAAGCTGTTCTAAAAGTTCATTCCGGCGAAAAAGTCGGTGTTTACGCCTACCGCAATGGCAAGCCGTCCATCATCGAATATACTGAACTGCCGGAAGACCTGGCGCTGGCTCAGGACGAGCAGGGCCGCCTGGTCTACGGATCAGCCAACATCGTCACCCACGTTTTTCGGACTTCGTTCCTCAATTCCGCATTGGATAAGAAAACCCCCTATCACGTCGCTCACAAGGCTGTGGAATATGTGGATGAAGCCGGACAGCTGGTGAAACCCCTGAAACCCAATGCCTACAAATTTGAGGCACTTTACTTTGACCTGTTCCGCTATGCGGATGACATGGCAATCCTCAATGTCTCACGCGAAGAGGAATTTTCACCCGTGAAAAACTTTGAAGGGGTGGATTCCAAAGATACTGCCCGTGAGATGTTCCTGAACCTGTGCACATCCTGGGTTCGAAACCTGGATCTCGAACCGGCGATGCCCATCGAAATTTCCCCGCTGCTTTCCATTTACGGTCACGACCTGGACCGGACCGAAGTGGAATCCAGACTGAAGGACACCGAATCAGGTTACCTTGCACCGTAATGTCCCTAACGGGACATTTGGAAATAGAGAAAAATATAAAACTTGGAGGAAGATCAGATGACATTCAATGAAATGAACTACCAGCGTCCTGATTTTGACCAGACCTATTCCGATATGAAGGAATACCTGGTTAAAATGGAACAGGCCGCAACCGAAGCAGAATTCTTCAAAGCCTTTGAAGATCTGGATGAATTGTCCAACCACTTCGAAACCATGTCAACCCTCTGCTATGTTCGCCATACCATCAACACCGAGGATGAATTCTACAAGACCGAACAGGACACCATGGATGAGCAGCTGCCGCGCTTCCAGGAAATCGGAACTGAAGGAGCCCGCATCTGTCTGGAATCCAAGTTCCGGCCGGCTTTTGAAGAAAAATACGGAAAACATCTCCTGGAAAAATTCGAAGTTCAGCTCAAGACCTTCAAGCCGGAAATCATCGACGATCTGGTGGAAGAAAACAAACTATCCTCTGAATATCAGAAACTTACCGCTTCCGCCAAGATTCAATTTGAAGGCGAGGAGCGCAATCTGTCCGGAATGGCTCCGTTCATGGAGTCCATGGACCGCGGCATGAGAAAACGGGCCAATGACGCTTCCTGGAACTGGTTTGCCGAAAATTCGGAAAAACTCGACCAGATCTATGACGCGCTGGTAAAGGTTCGGACCCGGATCGGCAAAAAACTCGGCTATGACAACTTCATTCCCGTAGCCTACGCCCGGATGGGACGTACCGACTGGACTCAGTCCGATGCCCGGATTTACCGCGATCAGATCGCTGAATCCGTTGTGCCCCTGACCCAGAAGCTTTACCGCCAGCAGGCCCAGCGCATTGGCATCGATCAGATGAAGAACTATGACGTCAATTTGAAGTTCCTGACCGGCAACCCAACGCCCAAGGGCGATGAACCATACATGGTCCAGGCAGCTGCCGAAATGTACGAGGAACTTTCGCCCAAGACCCATGAGTTCTTCACCCTGATGCGGACCCGGGAGCTGATGGATCTGACTACGAAGAAAGGCAAGGCCAACGGCGGCTATATGACCTTCTTCCCGGAATTCAAGGTTCCCTTCATTTTCTCCAACTTCAACGGCACCTCCGGGGATGTTGACGTCCTGACCCACGAAGCCGGTCACGCGTTCCAGGGCTGGCTCGTCCGGGATTCCAAACCCCGCGCCCTCAATGATTTCACCTCCGAAGTGGCAGAAATCCACTCCATGAGCATGGAGTTCTTCACCCATCCCTGGATGGAGAAATTCTTCGGGGAAGACACGGAGAAGTACTTCTACGCTCATGTCGCCGATACCCTCGAATTCCTTCCCTATGGCGCATCCATCGATGAACTGCAGGAATGGGTCTACGAAAATCCCGATGCCACTGCCCAGGAGCGCAAGGCCAAATACCGCGAGATCGAGAAGAAGTACCTCCCCCACCTGGACTATGACGGTCATGAGTTCCTCGAACAGGGCGGACGCTGGCAGAAACAGCTCCATGTCTACCTCTATCCCTTCTACTACCTGGATTACACCTTGGCTCAGGTCTGTGCTCACCAGTTCTTCAACTGGAGCCGCAAGGACCCCAAAGCCGCCTGGGAATCCTACTTGGAGCTGTGCAGCCAGTCCGGCCGCAAGCCCTTCACCAAACTCGTACCCGATGCCGGCTTGAAGAACCCTTTCGTAGCCGGAACCATTGCCAGCATCACGCCGATGCTGGAAGAATACCTCGACAGCCTGGACTATTCCAAGATCAAGTAATTTCCAGAAAGAGTTTATGCCTTGAGGCAGATTTATATCAGCCTTCAAGCTTAATCCGCTTCATCCTGCCATCCCTCGCAAGGGTGGATGGACAGAAAAGCCAGACCGAATCCTCACGATTGGTCTGGCTTTCCCTTTTTTCTGTTATATTATGTTTGATTTTCAATCAGAACAACTGTTAAAACCTGTTCATTCAATGATTGGCATTGGCCGGTGGGCAGCAGTATCCTGATCTGCTTCCGCCTTGATTCGAATCCGATCCAGGAGCTGCCGCTCCCATTCGATTTCCCCGAGAATCGGATACCTTTTGCATTGATCTTTAAATGCCGCGCGATGCCGCATCGCTTCCGCCTCATTCTTGGTATAGAGCATATGATAGGCTGCCATCAGCCGCCGTTTTCCAATCATCTGGCCCTGAGTCCTGTCGATATAATTTTTGAGCTCTCCGGTATAGAAGGGATCCACCGTCTCCGGGACTGGATCCAGCATCAGTTGAACAAACAGCCGTTCACACTGCATTTCATATTGATAGTAGAGCAGCAGTCCGCCCTGATTCAGGATTGAATCGATCAGGGAAGCCGCGGCCGAATATTCTTCCCGATCGATCCGATCCATCACCCTGAAGTTCAGCAGGCTGAGAAAACCCTTGTCCTCCATGCCTTGCAAAAGTTCTGCCTCCGAATAGTCCAGCCAGGGGCTGGGGAGATCCTGGAACCGGGTTCCCTGCTGCAGGCGTGCATTCAGATTAAGTACATCCCAGATGACTTTTCGATGAGTCTCTCCTATGCCAGCCTGCATCAAATCGTGACCATCATTTCCGATGCCGCTTAGTTTCATGGGGATTCCATTTTCCAGTGCCATATACAGCGACAGAATGCCTGTGACCAGAAAAAACCGTCCCCGCGGAATATCCAAACCGACGTACTGAGCCAGAAGAAGCAGAACTCCTCCCAGAACCAGATTCATCAACACCCCTCCGGCCAGATACAGCCGGTAGGGAAAGCGGTTTTCCCGGGAAGGCGGAGGAGCCATCAGACACTGGCCGGCTGTCCCGGGAATCGAATAGTATTTGAGCCGAAAGCCATCGGGGTACCTGGCCAGCGTCAGATGGAGAAATCGAAAAGATACCAGCCGGTAGCCTGTCAAAAGCCCCAGGAGGCAATGTCCGACCTCATGGAGAAGAATCAGTACCAGATACGCCAGGACCACCGCTGCCACCAGCACAAAGTAGCCGCCTAAGGCAGGAAGCAGCGGCAGATTCAGCAACCGTTCATAGTCAATCCATCCCCCCAGCAGCCCCAGACAGCCTCCCAGAACCAGATAGAAAGCGATGGCGCCGGCACTACGCTGCGGCTCCGCTGGACGCTTGCCCGGATTTATCTTCTGGTCTGCTTTATTCTCAGGCTCCTTCAAGCCCTTTCCTGTCTGCTCGGCTTTATTCGACGGTTTCAGATTCATTTTCATTCCTTCCATACTTTCCGCTATCACCAGAGTTCTGGTCTTTCTTGTTTTTCACTTCGAACTGTTCTTCAAACTCAACAAAAATATCGGTTTCCTCCTGATTCAAAGAATCCACAGGACATTATATATTCTGACTCGCGGCATTGCCTGGATCTGGTTTTCGTCGGTCGAGAAGCTCAAACAGCAGGGTTGCACCCAGGATGAGTACTGCACCGACAACCATTTCTTCCGTGAGCTGTTCGTTCAGAACAAAGCGGGACAAAAGGATGGCGACCATCGGGTCCAGATAACTGTAGATCGCAACGGTCTGTGCCGATAATAACTTCATGGATCCAAAGTACAGGACATAAGCAATCCCCGTATGAAGGATCCCTACCGTCAACAGGAATCCAGTCTCACTCAAGGTGAGCCGGTGACCGGTCATGGGACCGGCAGCCAAAGTATAAGGCAGTAAAATCAGAGCTGCCACGGTCAGTTGAACCAGGGTCCGGTCATAGGCTGATATATCAATCAGTTTCTGATTCAGCAGAATCACGGTTGCATAGAACACTGCCGCCCCCAGGCCCAGTAGAATCCCCTGGAAATCGGCCGTCCCTCCGCTTCTTTGCCGCATCACGCCAGAGACTAAAATCATTCCGCACAAAGTCAGACCCACACAGATCAGTTTGCTCAGTGTCAGTCGTTCGCCCAGCACCAGGCTGGACAGTAGAATCACAAACACCGGAGCCATATAGTAACTGAGCGTAGCAGCCGCTACTGTCGTATAGCGATATGATTCAAACAGCAGAATCCAGTTGATGCCGATGGCAGCCCCCGAAAGGAGTAATATCCAGCGGTTTCGCCTGATATGCTTCCAGGACACATTTCGCCCGGTCACTTTCAGAAAAATCAGCAAAAACACTGAGCCGGTCAGTCCTCGCACCAGGGCGATGAGACTCGATGGGAGCGGGATCTGCCGCACATACAGTCCAATGGTACCAAATAATATCATTGCCAGGGTTAGCTGGCTTCTGGGATGTTCCTTTGTCGAATTCATGTTGATCTCCTTTTCGGCAGCTCTGATCATTCTGACAGCTCTAATGGGTCTGACAACTCAGATCGTTCTGAGGACTCTGATCGCGTTGATGGCTTGATCGCTCTGATCGCTCTGATGGCTTTGATGGCCTTGATAACGTCGCAACCTGAATTGTAGTTTTCAGTCAGCAGTTTCTTTCCAAGTTCCTCCTGAGACAAAAGGAGTAATGGAGTAAAATGAACTTTGTCATCTAAGGTCATCTAAGTTCATCTATTCTGATTATACAGCAGTTATAGTGATAAATATAAATTATACAGGCGATAAAAGAAGCTGCGGGTGGCATTCCTGCAATGGTTTTATCTCGGGTTTCAGCCCAGTTTCCCCATAGCGGATTGTTCTTTTCCTGATCCTGTCCGGATGATGAGATCCTGGTTTCCTCACAGGTTCAATTTTCGTAGTCTCTAATCTTTTGGATATGGAGGGATCACGGTTGACCTGGAGAATGCGATCTGGCGTTTATCTCCTTTGCGCATTGTGAGGAAAATCCTTGATTTGATTCGTTTTTATTCATTCGTTCATTGGAAATCCGTTCTTATCCGGCAAGAAAAGTTATTTGAACTATAAATTCTTTTCAACAGTGATGTTTGTACAACAATTTTTGTTATAATTAATTGAATAAACAGCGACGGAGGCAATCATGAAACAAAGGATACGACCAGAGAAACCAATGAGTCAGTTCGATGGAACGGCCGTTCCTGCGAATAGACGGAACTTCATGCGTATGATGGCGGGTTCGGCATTGATTCTTTTCATGCCCCTTGTCCTGACGAGCTGTCTGCAGCTGTCCTCGCCAAAAATTACCCAGACTCTTACGGTTCCACAAACAATGGCGCTGCCCGTAACCAAGCCGGTCCAGACCACTCCGGCAACAACACCGGCCGCTCCTTCCACCAGCCTGGTAGGAATTGTAGTCAATGGGGATCAGGTGAATGTACGCAGTCAGGCAACCACTCAGAGCGACACCGTTGGTACAGTCAGCGCCGGGCAGGAGGTTCCAGTCCTGGATGAATTCTACAATGACTCCTGGCACCGGATTGATTACGAAGGTAAATCCGCCTTCATCCACAAGGATTTTCTGACCGTCCGGAAAGTTACGGTTGAGAACCCGGCCACACCGGAGCCTTCGCCGATCTATGTCGGTATCGTCACCGGAGAGCGGGTGAATATCAGGAAACAGGCCAGCGCCAATGGTGAACTGGCGGGAACCGCAGAAACCGATCAGGAATTCAAACTCCTGGAACGGGAACCGGACGGCAAATGGTTCAAGATTGAATTTAATGGGAGTCCGGCCTATATTTCCGCCGACTTCCTGCAAGTGAAAGAAGTTCCGGCCGAACAACCGTCTGTCCCCCCTGTGGATCAGACAATCTATGGTATTGTTACGGGTGATTCGATCAACATCCGTCAGGAACCATCCCTGACAGCTCCCATTGCCGGTTCTGCCAAAAAGAATGACCGCCTTGTGGTTCTGGAACAGAACATTGATGACGCCTGGCATAAAGTTGAGTTTAATGACGGAGAAGCCTACGTTTACGCGCAATATCTGACCATTGAAGAACCGGTCACTCCGCCCAGCATTCCCGAACCTTCATCGCCCCAGCCCCCCACCGGGCCGGAACCGGCTCCCAAGAATACGGGCCTGATCATCAATGCTGCCAAAGTCAATGTACGGTTTGAGCCCTCGATCAGTGCCATGGTCCTGGGTCAGCTCAACCAGAGTGACCAGGTAACAATCGTGAAAGCATACTTTAATGAGAACTGGCACCAAATTGAGTTTGATGGCAAAACGGCTTATATCCATTCCTACTACGTTGAACTGGGCAATTAATCAAACATGAAAACAGGCCAATAAAAGCAAAAACAGAAGCAGAGTGATTTTGTCACTCTGCTTCTGTCTTGGAATCCTTTATTGTCCCGCGGCTTCCTTGGCTTCCATCATGGCTTTGACTTTCATCAGCCGGGTAATGGAGGCCCGTTCGTTTTCATCCAGTTTCATCCGAATGAAGCGAATGGTTTCCTGAAGATCAGGGATTGTCATATATTCCAGGGCGTTTACCCGACGTCGGGTTCGTTCGATTTCATCCGCCATGAGCATGCAGGCTTTTTCGACTTCAGCCAGCTTCAGCAGCTGCGGCATGATGTCATGAAGCGTTTCGATGGCATCATCCAGATCCGCCGAGGTGTCATTGAATCCGTAAGGGTGAATGGATCCCCCTTCCGAATCCCGGATGAATTTCATCTCAGGTACATTAACGGACATGATGTTGCGCTTAGTTATCTCCAGAGAAATTTTCTCCGTGGGATACATCAGCGCTTCCTCCAGGGTCTGGTCACTCATCATGGCGCGGGCCAGAAGAAAATCCTTGAATCCGGCTTCCAGCTGCTTTTCGACAGAAACTCTGAGCTTCTGGTTTTTCCGAACCATTTCAATGAATTTCCGCATCAGCTCATCCTGCTTGTCCTTGAGTAGCTTATGTCCGCGGACAGCGGTCTTGAGCCGGGCCTTGAGCTTGGTGAGCTCCATTCTGGTCGGATTGACATTGAGCTTCGCCATGGTTAGTCAGCTCCTTTGATGTCCTCGTTCTCGAGATATTTTTCCAGATACTCATCGCGAATACGCTTGAGTTCAGTTTTCGGCAGAAGCCGGAGAAGTTCCCAGCCCAGATTGAGGGTTTCCTCAATGGTCCGGTTGCGCTCGTAGCCCTGGGAAACATAGCGGGCTTCGAACTGTTCGGCAAAGCGGGCAAAGGCCTTGTCGGTATCGGACAGTGCGGATTCACCCAGAATAACGGCCAGTTCCTTGGCTTCCTTACCGGTGGCATAGGCTGCAAACAACTGGTTCATCGTATCTGCGTGATCTTCCCGGGTTTTACCCCGGCCAATTCCCTTGTCCTTCAGACGGGACAGGGACGGCAGTACGTCGATGGGTGGTTCCAGGCCTCTTTTGTACAGTTCACGGGAAAGGATGATCTGTCCTTCCGTGATATAGCCGGTCAGGTCAGGAATCGGATGGGTCTTGTCATCTTCCGGCATGGACAGGATCGGAATCTGGGTAATGGAACCCTTACGTCCCTTGATTCGGCCAGCCCGCTCGTAGATTGTGGAAAGGTCGGTATAGAGGTATCCGGGGTAGCCGCGGCGTCCGGGAACTTCCTTACGGGCTGCCGAGGTTTCACGCAGAGCCTCACAGTAGTTGGTCATATCCGTCATGATGACGAGAACCTGCATGTCTTTTTCATAAGCCAGATACTCAGCGCAGGTCAGAGCCATACGCGGGGTGGAAATACGCTCAATGGCGGGGTCATCGGCCAGATTCATGAACAGGACGGCCCGGTCGATGGATCCGGTGCGCGTAAAGTCATCAATGAAGAACTGTGCCTCTTCAAAGGTAATACCCATGGCGGCAAAGACAACGGCGAACTTCTCACCGGAGCCCAGCACGCGGGCCTGCCGGGCAATCTGCGCGGCCAGGTCGGCATGGGGCAGACCGGAACCGGAGAAGATCGGCAGCTTCTGTCCGCGGACCAGGGTATTCAATCCGTCAATGGCTGAGATACCAGTCTGAATAAACTCGGACGGGTAGTCCCGGGCCACCGGGTTAATTGGAATACCATTGATGTCCATCCGCTTTTCCGGGATGATGCGGGGTCCTTTATCCTTGGGGGTTCCCATTCCGTCAAAGACGCGGCCGATCATGTCTTCCGACACGCCCAGCATCAGCGGCTTGCCGAGGAAACGAACCCGGGAGGTAGGCAGGTTGATACCGGCGGAGGATTCAAAGAGCTGAACCATGGCCTTGTCGCCATTGACTTCCAGAACCTTGCCTCGTCTCATTTCACCTGAAACCAGCTCAATTTCAACCAGTTCGTCGTATTTTACGCCTTCGACGCCGTCGACCACCATCAGGGGCCCGACGACTTCGCGTACCGTCATGTATTCTTTAAGCATCGCCTAATCCCCCTTTCTCAATCATGGCATCCATGGCTTTGACCAAATCTTCACGGATCAGGTCGATTTTTTCAATTTCCTCTTCCTTCAGATACTTCGCACGGGAAATCCGGTCGCGAATCGGCATTTTCTCAATTTCCTTGAGATAGATGCCGTTGGCCAGTCCGCGCTTTCCTTCATCGAAGAAGGCCAGAACCAGTTTCAGCATCTTGTTCTGCTTTTCTCTGGAGGAGTACGTGTCCACTTCATGGAACGCGTTCTGCTGCAGATAGTCTTCCCGAATGGACTTGGCAGCTTCGAGCTTGAGCTGATCGGCTTCGGACAGAGTGTCCTTACCAACCAGACGGACAATTTCATTCAGCTGATTCTCATCCTGAAGAAGGGTCATGGCGGTGACACGATTCTTGGCAAAATCCTGGTCAATGTTGGCATTCATCCAGCCATCCACCTTGCTCTGGTAGAGTGAATAGGAGTTCAGCCAGTTGATTGCCGGGAAGTGACGCCGGTAAGCCAGGTTCGCATCCAGGCCCCAGAATACTTTAACGATTCGCAGGGTTGCCTGTGAAACCGGCTCAGAGATATCTCCGCCGGGAGGCGATACGGCACCGATAACGGTCAATGTACCGATCCGATCTTCCGTACCCAGCAGGACAGCCTTGCCGGAACGCTCATAGAATTCAGCGGCACGGGATCCCAGGTAGGCGGGATAGCCTTCATCACCGGGCATTTCTTCCAACCGTCCGGACATTTCACGAAGGGCTTCTGCCCAGCGGGATGTCGAGTCGGCCATGATGGCCACAGAGTAGCCCATGTCGCGGAAATACTCCGCGATGGTGATTCCGGTATAGATGGACGCTTCACGGGCGGCCACCGGCATGTTGGAGGTGTTGGCGATCAGCACGGTCCGCTTCATCAGGGATTCTCCGGTTTTCGGGTCAATCAGTTCCGGGAATTCCATCAGAACGTCGGTCATCTCGTTACCGCGCTCGCCGCAGCCTACATAAACAACGATTTCTGCGTCAGCCCACTTAGCCAGCTGATGCTGTACGACCGTCTTGCCCGAGCCGAACGGTCCGGGAACAGCGGCGGTACCGCCTTTGGCGACCGGGAAGAAGGTATCGATGACACGCTGGCCGGTCAGAAGCGGTTCTTCCGGATTCAGCTTCTGCTTGACCGGACGGCCGCGCCGTACGGGCCATTTCTGCAGCATCATGATTTCTTTTTCGCCGTCTTCGGTATCCAACACGCAGATGACATCGGTCACCGTATGCAGACCACCGTGAATTGCTTTAATCGTGCCGTTCAGATGGGGAGGAACCATAATCTTATGAGAGACGATGGTTGTTTCCTGAACCGAACCCAGGATATCCCCGCCCAGGACCTGATCCCCGACTTGCTTCTCGGGAACAAAGTCCCACTGCTTGTGCCGGTTCAGAGGGGGCAGTTCCACGCCTTTGACCAGAAGGTCACCGGCTTTTTCACGGAACTCAGACAACGGACGCTGAATTCCGTCAAACATGGCTTCGATCAGGCCGGGTCCGAGTTCAACCGACAGAGGCTCGGAGGTCGTATAAACGGGCTCTCCCGGTCCGATGCCGGCGGTTTCTTCATAGACCTGGATCGATGCGCGGTCATTACGCATTTCTATGATTTCGCCGATCAGTTTCTGTTCAGAAACCTGCACGACGTCATACACATTGGCCTCATCCATTCCCTCAGCAACAACCAGGGGACCGGATACTTTGATTATTTTTCCAACTTTCAATCTTGTGCTCTCCTTTAAAGAATATTAGATCCCACGGCTTTCTCAACATTGTCGCTGATGCGCTGTATTCCGATATTTAACGTACCCTGATTGGATGGAATCAGGATGACGGCCGGCGTCAGGATCTTATTGTACCGGTCAATGGTATCAGGAATCCTTGCGGCTGCCTGTTCCGTGATGAAAATGACGCCATATTTATCCCTGGCCAGGGTATCAATGGTCCGGCGGGCCTCTTCGGCTTCCAGTACCGGAAATACGTCCACACCCAGAGCCTTGAAGGCCAGGATGGAGTCCTTATCTCCTACTACTGCCACTTTATACATAAATATCACGCAACCTTTCTCGGATCCTGTCCGGGGGAATGTTGTTGAGCTTGGAAACCATGATGATCCGCAGAAGCTTGTTTTCCCGCTCTTTTGCCACCACATAGGCAAACAGCGGTTCCGGTCCGAAAATGACGCGTTTGGACGGCTTGACGATGCTCATCATTCCGTTTTCCATCTGTCGTTCCATCTCCCCGAGCCGACCTGTGGCCTGGTAAGCATCCAGCCCCTTCTTCAAGGCCGGTCCGATGGGATAATTTCTGAACTTCCGGGCGATGTTGTCAACCGATTCCAGATAACTGTCTTTCAGATCCGAAACCGGAATCGCGCCGCCCTGGGCGAACAGGTCTTCCAGGAACGCAGGTTCCTTGTCCTGTTTCTTTGCCCGCATCAGCGCCAGCAGATTGTACATGTCCGTCTGATAGGAGACATAATCCCGGATCAGGTCGACATCCCTCTTGCCGGATACCAGGCTGTTCAAATGTTCAAAATATTTCCGGTCCACCAGCATGTCGATGCGCTGGGGATCCCGGTTCTTGCCGAAATCCTCCATGGCCAGGCGAACTGCTTCCTGAATATGCGGGCTGTATTCGCCCAGATTTTCGGATTCCACATCGGACCGCAGCTCGTTCGCCGGGATCGTTCCCATGTCCTGCAGCAGGAGGTTTGCTTCCCCTTCCAGCACGCTGGACTTGAGCAGCATCTTCAAATTCTGGTAATCATACTTCAGTGCCAGCAGCGCAATGAGCTCCTGATCCTTTGCCATTCGGTAGATCTCCTGATACACCCGTTCCAGTTCAGTGGTCAGGACGGCTTCGAAATCCTCCGGCTGCTTGTTGGCGCCCATGGATCGACTGTATTCCGTCTCCTGGAGGATCTTCATGACTTCATCCGCCGAAGCGGCATCTGCCATGCGCTCAATTTTCACTGAATCCAGAAGGCGTTTCTCGTACACCCGCATGGTCGCGACAGCTTGGGTATATTCCATTCTGTCCAAGGTGCTCACCCCCTATCCTTCAAAGAGAATTTGTGCTGCCTGAGCCTCCAGATCCTCTTTCATGTAATCCAGAGTCGTTTCAAAGGAGTGATTCTCCATGACGCCGTTTCGATCGATGATGTAGCCAGACAGGTCCTTCATGCCTTCAACCCGGACATTGCCCAGGGCAGCTTTCACTGCATCCTGAAGTCCCTCAGGCACCAGCAGCCTTTCCTGTGGCGCAAACGTGCGGCCGGTCAGGCTGTTCTTGATGAATCCGCTGACTTCATCAGCAGACAGGGTTTTTAACCGTTCCTTTACACTGGCCATGACCTTGTCGATGACCTGACCTTTCGCCCCCAGCTTTTCATCCCGGATGCGAAGGTTGGTACCGGAGATAATCCGTTCCGCCATCAGGTCAGCTTCGTTCTTTGCCCGGACCAGGAAGTGTTCCTTTCTGGCCTGTGATTCTTTCAGAGCCTGGTTGATCCTGGTTTCGGCCTGCACTTTGGCTTCCTGGAGGATTCCCTCCGCTTTGCCTCTGGCATCCTGCAGAATCTGCTCTGTCAATTGCTCTAAGTTTGCCATGTATGCCCCCTGTTAAGCGGCGAACAATAACATGATGGAGGTAATGAAGGATAACAACGCGTAGGTTTCGACCATAACCGCGAAGATAACACCCTTGGTTGATTGTTCTCCGTTTTTGGCGAGGATTCCGATACCGGCGGCAGATGTTTTTCCCTGCTCAATGGCAGACAGCCATCCAACAAAGGCAATCGGAAGTGCGGCTACAAACAGGTACATACCCATCTGCAGATTGGTGACTTCCGGGATCCGCAGAAGAATGAACAGTCCGATAACGAAGCCATACAGTCCCTGGGTACCGGGCAGCAGCTGAAGGATCAGGGCTTTACCGAATTTTTCAGGTTCCTCAGCGATGACACCGGCCGCAGCCTGTCCAACCAGACCAACACCTTTGGCAGAGCCATAGCCTGAGAAAATAACTGCAAAAGCAGCTCCCAGCGCAGCGAACAACATTCCCCCGTTAGCGTTTAAAAAGTCAAAGAATTTCATTGTTTACAAACCTCCAAGTTTGAATGATTTATGAAATATTTTTTTGCTTGAGTTGATCATCCGTCGAAATCCCTGCCGTTCAGGGATTCGGGATCCGGTCCTAAGGCACACCGTTGCCGGGTTTCCAAACGAACCGTTAGTCGTAGCTTTCCACGTCAGAATAATTAATGTACTTGGGATCCCGTTTCAGTTTCTTAAATGCCTTACCTCCTCCGGAATAGAACTTTCCGAAGAATTCAACGTAGATCAGACGCAGGGAATGAACATAAGCGCCCAATGCCGACAGGAAGAGGTTAAAGCCGTGCCCAACCAGGAATATGAGAGCCGCAAACGGCAATAAATACCAGGCACTGCCTATCATTCCGGCGATCATATTAAACGCCATGCCAATGAAGGCGCCGGAGAGGCCAAGGGCCATCAGACGGGAGTAGGACACGAAGTCACCGACCCAGGAAGAGATTCCATACAGCGAATACAGTCCGCCGGCAATTCGTCCACCCCATCCGGCTGCATCACGCGCCGCAAACAGGACAATGCCTGCCATGCCGATTACCATCACCCATAGGGCAACCGTTCCGACGATGGATGGCAATTTGGCCGGACCTGCCAGGAGCAGAAGAATCATTCCGGTTAAGGCCATATACCAGAACACTACATCATAAACCATATCTTTCTTCTTGCCGTCACGAAGCAGCATGTAGGCTTTGATCGCCAGGCCGAAGAACAGATGGACCAGTCCGAAAATGATCGAGATGATGAGCATCAGCTGGAAGTCCTTGTTCGTATCCAAAAGCTTTGGCACCGGGATGTCCAGCGAGAAGTACGAACCGTAGATCACACCCCAGAAGATCGTGGGGATGGACAGGTAGAAGAAGAACTGAACGAAATTCCGCATGCTCTTGCTCAGGTTCAGGTACTTCAAAGCCAGGCTGCTGCCGATCAGCAGAATCAGGCCGTAGCCTGCATCTGCCAGCATCATTCCGAAGAAGAACATGTAGAAAGGAGCCAGCAGCGGGGTTGGGTCAATTTCGTTGTACTGCGGCATGGAGTACATCTGGGTGATGTTGGAGAAAGCACTCGCAAACTTGTTGTTCTTCAGGATGATCGGAACCGTCTCATCCTCCCTGTCCGCTGGTTCAGCGCTCAGGTGATAGCGGTCTTTGACTGCCCGGTGGATTGCTTCCTCGAATTCCTTCGCCTTTTCTGTCGGGATGTAGCCTTCCATGGCATTCATCGTTTCGGTGTTGATGAAATTCTCATTGGCCATGACCCTCAGGCGCTTGTTCTCCAGATACTCATAGGCCATTTCCAGTTTCGGGATATCCTGGCCGTACGCCCGGAGCTCATCCCTGGTTTCGTGCTCTCTGGCTTTGAGTTCGATGATTTCCTTGTTGAGGCGCTGTTTGCGCTTCAGGGGTTCTTCATCGTAATCAAGCTTGTGTTGGGAGAATGCTGCCTGACGCAGGATCTCCGCCACCGCTTCCTCTTCCAGAGGGTGTGTGATGATCAGATAGTAAAAATCAGCTTTTGATTCGCCGACTTTTTCAACATAGGTGTACTTTAGTTTGTTCAGCTCCTGGCGCATGCCTTCTTCCATCTTGCGAGGGATGGCACCCAGCAGCGTCCGGGCTGATCTGACTGCTTCGATGCGCTTGGGTGAAATGTCGAGCTGAGTCCAGCTGGTCACTTCCTCCAGTTCGCTTCTCATCTTGGTTTCCTTCAGTTTCAATTCATCCAACCGGTCGGAGATTTGTCGGACAGCGTCATAGGTCGCTTCCCAGCCGCTGGCTTTTACCGTTGACTCCAACTGGTCGAACCCAATGGTGGGATTTCCCTCCCTGAGCCCTTTGAGTCCCCCTGGCCGCTCGTCGTAATTGAACAGGAGCTTTAAGGCGTATTTGACCTTTTCTACCTGCTCGTTAACTGCAACGACCTTTTCCGGGACTTTTCCGGTTTTTGCTCCCTCCTGCTCCCCATTCGCGTCAGTCTCGACTTCCTCCGGTTTCAGAAAATGAACATAGTTGAATTTCTGAAGTTCCTTGAGGAGGGCGTCCTGCTCCTTGTCGAATGTGAAGAGGCTGAATTTGGTCATGTTAACGATTGCCATTTGACTTCACAATCCTCTCCAGTATGGCAGATGCTGCTTTTTCCACCTGAGCATCCTCGATGCTCAGAATGGCGTTCACGGATGCCTTTCCTTCTTCCAACACACTTTGAACCGAATGTTCCGCGTCCAGTTTTGCTTTGCTCTTGATTTCTTCTGCTAACCGCCGGGCTTCTTCCATGATGTTTGCATCATTGAGCTTCACCTGGGCTTCTGCTTCTTTCAAAAGCTCCCTGGATTTCATCTGGGCTTCTGAAACCAGCCGGCTGGCTTCATCTTCTGCCAGCTTGATCTTTTCAATCGCTTCCCTTGCCAATATCTCACCGCCTTTATCGTTAAAATAGTACAGTTTCACAACACTTGTTTATTTTGAACAAGGAATCTCTCCTTTCTCAAAATCGTAATGCATCTTTATGCAGGAGTGTAATCAGTGCCTGATATATGCCTGACCTCGATCAGGTCAGGATATGCCAGCGAGTAAAAGATTAATGACTCGCCCGCAATGATTTCGCCACTTTGCCAAAAACGTAACACTTTGATTCTAAACCCCTCGACGCTTCCTTTCAACTGGAAGTTGTCTCTATCACTGAATAATATGCGTCCGCGAGAACTGTTATATTTTTGACTTTTCAGCCATTCAGGGAAATTGCCTTTTCGGTTGCCCAGAATGTAGTCAAATCGCAGGAGATCCGCTAATACAGCCGATTGCTCGGGGGTTAAAGTCTCCCTTAAATCATTCAAAGCTCTGTAGTAATCTTCAAATGAAACAGCGCTGATGCGCTTTTGGTATTTCAATAATAATTCAGCTATAATTATGAACAATTCCCACGGTTCATCGAAAATACTTAACAAATATTTCATACAACAGGCAAATTTTCCCGAATTGTAATATTTATCCGTGACCTGTTCAATCAGTTTGATAATTCGAAGATCCTCATAGCTCATCCGGTCTGTTCCCAGTACCTCGTAGGGCGGCCAGGGGCGAAATCGAATGTCATACTGGGATGCGCTGTGCCAGAGCGGAGTTCCCTTCAGTACCTTTAAAAATCCCACCTGAAGCATCTGGGGCCGCATCTTGATGCAGTCATTGAAACTGTTCCGGAACGTCTCCAGTGTATCTCCCGGCAGACCGGCGATGAGATCGGTATGTACGTGGACATTACCTGCCTCAATGATCCTGTTCAGTGCATCTCTGAGCTGAACCGGGTCATCCCGCCGATTGATCAGCCGAAGAACCCAGGGATCGGTGGTCTGAATGCCCGCCTCAATCTGAAACAAACCAGGCGGTGCCTGATTCAGCGTTTGAATCAAACGATCGGATAAGGTGGCCGCTCCTACTTCAAAGTGGAAGGACGTATGTCCTCCCCGCTGGATGGATTCACTCAGCAAAAAGGATAAAATGTCGAAGGCCCAGTCTTCTTTGATATTGAAGGTACGATCCACCAGCTTGACCAGCGGGACCTTTGCATCCATCAGAACGCCCAGTTCCCTCTTGACCATCTCCACGGGCTTATGCCTCAGAGTACGGTCGATGGATGAAAGGCAGTAGGTACAGCCGTACGGACAGCCCCGCTGACCCTCATAGTACACAATGCGGTGTTCCAGGCGTCCCAGATCCTCCTTATCATAGGGGAAGGGCACCTCACTCATGTCGGCCAGTCTGGCCGGCGCCGTGAGACGGATCGATCCATCGTCCAAGCGAAGCATCAGTCCCGGAATCTCCCGCAGCAACTCTGTCAGGAAATGATCTGAATTCTGATGGTGCGAGGCTTCCAAAGCATTCAGAACCTCCGGGAAGATCACTTCCCCTTCGCCGACCATCACTCCGTCAGCCGGAACTTCCTGCAGGAAGTTTTCGGCGTCATATGCTACCTCAGGGCCTCCGCATAGAATCATGGTTTGGGGAAGCACCATTCGAACTGCCTCGCTCAGCTGTCGGACGTATTCGATATTCCAGATATAACAGGAAAAAACCAGTAAATCCGGATGAAATTGAATCAATTCGTTCAGAATCAGATCCACATCGTCATTAATGGTCCTTTCATGGAAAACTACATCCCAGGATGATTGTTCTGCTATTTTATTGAGATAGCGCAATGCCAGGTTCGAATGAATAAACTTTGAATCCAGGGCAGTCAGTAAAACACGCATTTTTTGTCACCTTCAATACTACCATCATAACACATTTTGATATTTCCTTATATCGTAAACGGTATTCCCCTCTATGTTTCAGGGCTGATCTTCTCATTCATTGAGCAATTCATAACGCCTTTGGATAGCATTCCGATGATTGCTGATTTACGCTATTTTTTCTCGTATGTTCAAAAGCAATCAGCTGCAATCAGCTGCAATCAGCTGCAATCAGCTCCAAAACAACACCAATCATCCTGATTACGACCGATTCTCACCTGGTAACTCTTTTTTTACCAACACTTTTTTGAAAAGCCAATGATTATTTAAGCTGGAGCTGTAAGCGAACCGGATCGTCCCGCGGTTGAGCACTTTTACTCAGACTGACACAAAGCTCCCTGCTGCCGTTCAGGATTTTGCCTGATCGGGAAGCAGGGAGCTTTGTGACTGGCAGTCGGCTTACGCAAACTACTGGCAGTGCCAGGAGTAATCTTCCGACTAATCCGGCTCAATCGAGTATTCTTTTTTCAGGTTGCGAACTTCTATCCGCTTGTCGTGTTCCGCTTCTTTCAAAGTGGAAAACCAGGCTTCATAGAAATCCAGCAGCAATCCCGCGGTGGTTCGCTGAGCCAGGGCGATCAGGCGTTCCGCCATGAAACGGAAAGCTTCTTCCTGGTTCGCAATATTTTTCGCTTCTTCATAGATGGCATTGGCCTGTTTCGCGTTTTCGGAGATGTACATTTCAAAACGGGGATACCGAACAATGCCATGCCGGACCGTAAAATCGATGGTATCCCAGGAATGTGCCAGGATCCAGACTTCATAGTCATGATGCGATTCCAGCAGCTTATTGTTGATGTGCTGCGGAACCGTCATATCCTGACTCAAGTGGCAGATCACTCCGGTATAGAACAGCGCCCGGGTCAGATTAGCCCGTCTGGCATAATACATCATTTTGTCCCGGTATTTGGTAGCTTCTGTCAACGCATCTGAAAATCCATACAGACCCTTTTTCATTTCATGGTGATAAAAATGATTGATGCTCTTGAAATCCTGGTCGATCCAGGTCGCGCCTTCATTCAGGAATCGTATGTGATCACGGTAAAAATCGGCTGCCTCATAGTACCCTTCATTTTCCAGGATATGGACCGATTTGATGTTGATATAGCGATGCATCAGACAGGAAGTTTTAAAGGCAAATTTTTTGAAGGGATTGGCCCCCTTCATCACCAGAGTGGCAACCCGGCCAAATGATTTTTCCAGTTTACCCGCTCGATGGCGGTAGGACGAATCAATCTTGCTGACGATATTTTCCATGGTTTTCACTTCCATTTTAGCTTTGGTTAACAGGCCATTGGATGAACCTTGAGTTAATTATACCTTTTCATTAAGAATAATTATCACTTAGGCGAAAATATCACACTTTTGTTACGCTATCTTCATACGGGGAGCGGATCCTGGAGCGATTCGGTTACTCCTGTACCCGAAGGAAGCGCTGAATCGAGCTGGGAACTTTGTTGGCCAGCCCGGGACGGATGGCATTGAGATCAGCTCTGGTGATGCCGCCAAGAAGCAGCAGAGCCACCGAGTAGGCTGCGATGCCAACGCCCATCAGAAGAATCAGCTGAATGCCATTGGCACTTCGACCGGCGACATCCGGGAGAACCTGCTGGAGCAGGATCAGTGCTCCTCCCATAATGAGGGAGGCCAGCAGCGGTCGACGGGCAATCTGCACCTGATTAATGGACAGTTTGAGGTTCTGATGAATCAGATATTCATTCAGACCCAGGGTTACAATCCCCTGCAGATAACTGGAAATGATGGCTCCCTGGCCACGCAGCTCCGGCAGGGCCACCAGGAAGTAGTTGGCGATAATTTTGACCGCAATGCCGATGAGCAGGGGCACCAGGGACTTGCGATGGAGTCCCAAGGCCTGAAGCAGCACCGTCTGCATCAGGGTAATCCCCTGCAGAATGACGACAAAAGATCCCATGGCGATCAGTAGTCCACGGACCGGTTCCCCGTCAAACATCGCAATGTTGGCCGGCCCCGAGACTGCGTACAGCCCGATCGCAGACGGAAAGGCCAGGAGATAATTTATCTTCAGGGCCATCCGGTATTTGCGCCGGACTTCCTCATAGTCCCCGAGGCTTGAGGCTCTGGCAAGGGACGGAAACAAAGAAGTGGTCAATGCGACCAGGATGGTCAGCGGGACCGCAATGATGGTCTTATAGCTGGAGAGAAACGAATAGGTTACATTGGCTCCGGCCACATCCAGGCCCGACACCAGCAGTCGGGTCTTGACATTGACCAGGTCAATGATATGCCCAAACTGGGTGGCCGCCGTACCGATGGCCAAAGGGATGGTATAAGCCATCAGTTCCCGCAGAATTCTGCGTTCAGTTCCGTCCTTGCTTCTGCCTCCGGGTTCTTCCGCAGAGGTACGGCGATACTGCCAGGCAAGATAGGCTGCCGCCACCAGAGCCCCGAACAGCGTTCCGGAAGCCGCGCCGGCTACACCGTACTGAATTCCAAAGCGAATCAGAACAAGAGCCAGAACCAGAGAGACCACCACATTGACGGCCTGTTCCCAGATCTGGCTGACGGCCTTCATGGAAAGCAGTCTCCGTCCCTGGAAATAGCCCCGATATGCACTGGTGGCTGAGGTCACGGCGATTGCCGGCGCCAGGATGCGGAGCGAATTGACACTGGTGGGGGCACCTGAGATTTGAGCCAGGCTGCCGGCCGCCAGAAAGAAGATCACGGACACCACCACTCCCAGAGCCAGCAGGATGGTCCGGGAGATCCGAAATACTTTATGGGCAGCTGCCACATCCTGGCGAGCCATGCGGTCACTCACCATCTTGGCAATGCCCTTGGTGATGCCTTCATTGGTAATGACATAGGCGAAAGCAAAGAATTCATAGGCGGTGGTATAGACCCCATGGGCTTCTGCCTGAATAATGTTCAGCAGCAGCGGGACGTAAATCAATGACATGATTTTCGTCAGAAAGGTGGCCACCGTCAGGATCATAAAACTTTTTGACGTCGATTCCTCTTTGATTCTCATATTAACTAACTAAATTTCCACGCGGAACACGTCGCTCTTGATGTGGCGGAATAAGGGCGGCAGCTTGACGGTAATGACTTTGCCCTGAAGGTAGGACAGAAAATCGTCGGTCTGCAGGAAGGTCACTTTATAGGCATAAAGATACTGAAATTTCAGGGCGTACTTGTTGTCAAAATAGGCGTTGATTTCTTTTGAGCCATATTTGCGGTCACCGACAATGGGATTTCCCATGTGTGACAGATGAGCCCTCAGCTGATGGGAGCGTCCGGTAATCAGGTTCAGTTCGACAAACGAATACAGGCCGTTGGACTCCATTGTCCTGGTTTCCATGACGATGGGCAGACGGTCTGTTCCCGCTTCCTCATAGATTCTGGAGACATTGCGGTCAGCGTCCTTGGAGATGAAAGCCTCCTTACGGCCGTCCGGAATCCGTCCTTTGACGATGGCCACATAGTCCTTGCGCAGTCCGCCGTCTTTCAGAATGGCCGCCAGGCTCCGCGTCGCCTGAGCATTTTTCCCGAAAATCACAATGCCTGATGTATTCCGATCCAGCCGGTTGACCGGAGAGGGGGAATACGTTGTTTCCACAGCCGGATCCCAGGCTCCCTTTTCTGCCAGATAGCTCAGGACATGATCCGTCAGACTGGGTTGTTCTGACCCATCCGGATGAACCACCACGCCCGGCCATTTTTCGACCATCAGGATGTTCTGGTCTTCAAAAACCACCTTGAAATCTACATTGGCATCCATGAACGTCTTCTTTTCCACCGCCTTACGGGATTCCAGGTAGCGAATCTCGAGTTCATCGCCCTCCGAGAGCCGATCCTTGTCTTTGGCCTTTGCCCCGTTCAGCCTCACATCGCCCTTGCGCAGGGCTTTGTGGATCGCCGAAAGCGGAACATCCCGCATCAGTTTCTTAACGTATTTTTCAACACTCTGTCCGGCCTCATTCGGCCCAATTTTAATGATCATATTGCTTTCCTTTATGGGATTCCGGGGACTCAGCTGAGTTGCCGGGATCCATGACTTTTATTATTGTTTCAATTGATTCCGCATCACTTGATTATAACAGAAATCCTCAGGGAAGGCGTAACAATTGAGTACCAGCGTCGCATCCGCTTCCATCCTTACTCACTCTTGGTGAAACACATCAGCCCTGGATCGATCTCGCCTTTCAGAGCCGGGATCTTTCATCAGACTCCGTTCACGAACCTGAATCCTTCCGGCTGAAACACGCCCTTTGAACGGCCTGGTCTATTCCTCAGTTGCGCATCAGGCGGTTAATCTTCCCTGATCCAGTTAATCTTATGATTCAGGCCCTATGCTGAGACTATTCATCTTGAAATCTTCACAACCGGATTTTCTGCTTGATCATACGAATGATTCCCCCGACCTGATTCTTTGCAGTGACGGGGCTCTCATCCTCAATTGGCAGACCCAGTTCCTTCAGAAAACGTGATGGCTCGACAGCCCGGCCCTGACGGGAGGCCGGTACCAGAATTGTCAGATCATGCATGGCCCGGGTGATGGCGACATAAAACAGCCGTCGTTCCGCTTCGAGATCATCCATTGATTTTTCATGGGGGATGCTGCCTTCCACTGCGTTCACCAGCAGTACCTCATCAAATTCCATCCCCTTCACCCCATGCATGGTGGAAAGCAGAATCCGTTCACCGGCTCCCTTTTCACTCATGATTCCATCCCACGTCCGGATAAATTCGAGAAAATCCGGCACCGAACCAAAGCATGCTGCTTCCGCGGCGAAGTCCTCCGCTTCGCGAATCAGATCCTGCAGGATGGCACCGGTCCCCTGAGCCATACGCCGGATCCATTGGCTGTAACCCATGACATACAGAATATAGCGAATAGCCGTCCCAGGCTCCATGGTTCGAAGTTTTCGAAATCCCTTGAACAGGCGATCCAGTCCCTGCCGCTGGTCAGGTGTGAGGTCAAAGATCTGATCATTGAGCAAATCTTGTTCGGACCATCGCTCACTGTTGACGCAGCGCGTAATCACTTCAGGAGACAGGTGCAGGGGCAGGGTTGCCAGAAGTCGGAAAAACATAACCTTACAGGATATCGCATTTTGTGAATAGGTCAGGAAATCAATCAGATTCCGCAGGAGCCGCCGATCATAGCGATTGGGCGGATGATCCTGACAGCTGAACCGAAGCTTCTCGCGGAGCAGCTGATGGGCTGTCTCCTCCAGCTCCGAGTTTGTCCGAAAGATCAGAGCCGCCGTTCGTCTGGACCCGAGCTTGTATAAATGCGAAATTAAAAACCGGGTGGATGCGCTGTCGCTGGAAAAGGATCGGATTCGGATGCTTGATTCATCCTGTCGAAAATTATCGATGACCTTGGGATAACGTGCTTGATTGCAGGCGATCACCTGATTGGCATGGCGCACAATCGTCGCGCTGGATCGGTAATTGTACTGCAGGTATAGAATTTGCCCGCCATCGAACTCCCGGGCGAAATTCACCATAGCAGCGGTATCCGATCCCCGGAAGGCGTAAATGCATTGATCCTCGTCCCCTACACAAAACAGATGACAGTCCTTTGACAGGATTTTCAAAATCCTCAGCTGCACCCGGTTCAGATCCTGAAACTCATCCACCATGATCCAGTCGTAGCGGTGCTGCATTGTAATGCGATACATTTCATCTTCGAGCATTTCTAAAAATTCCTCTTCCAGGTCATCAAAGTCACGTAATTTCCGTTCTGCCTTATAATTGCCGTAAGCCTCCCGCACCTGCTGTCGGAATCGTTCCGGAATCGACGGATCAAAGTGCCCCGTGGCCCGCTCCCGTGAAATGTCAGACAGGCAGTCGGTGCTTTCCTGGAGCGACAGAAAATACTGCCTTCGAACCTGATGGAGTGAAAAGATCGCCTGAGCCGGACTGATCAGCTCGATCCCCCCTTTTCGACTTCGAATCTCGCGATAGGCCAGAGCATGGATCGTCCCGAAGGCAGGTCCCCCAGCCTTGCGCTGCCGATGGTACCGATCTTTCATATTTTCACTCGCCGAGCGGGAGAACGTGAGCACAAGAATCCTGTCTGGCTCGACCTGACACTCCTCCACCAGATATTCAATTTTCGCCAATAAAACCGTTGTCTTGCCCGAACCGGGAGGTGCCACCAGCAGCACTTTATCTCCCCGATCGAGCCTCGCCTGTTCCTGAAATTGATCCAGCTGCATTGTTTCTTCTCCCCTCCCGATTGGACAGCAAGGTCACCGCTTTTCCTGGCTCAACGAGGATAAAACCATGTCGCTTTGCCTTGATGCCTTAATTGAGCTATATTATTCTTAATCAGTAAAAATTCATTCAATAACTGGAAGGGACACTATGAGAAAGAAACCTGCCTTTAATGTGCGTGATCCGAGAAATCTGACCATGCTGACAGACTTTTATGAACTGACCATGGGAAACGGCTATCTGGACAATGGAATGGAAGATAAGGTTGCATATTTTGATATGTATTTCCGACGCATTCCGGATGAGGGCGGCTATGTCATCATGGCTGGAGTGCATCAGCTGCTGGAGTATATTTCCGAACTAGGCTTCTCCACCCACGATATTGAATACCTGGAGAGCTTAAACCACTTTAAGCCCGAATTTATCGACTTCTTGAGAAACTTCAAATTCACCTGTGACATCTACGCAATCCCGGAAGGCACCCCTGTATTTCCCAATGAACCGCTTATCACCGTCCGGGGACCGATCCTGGAAGCACAGCTGCTGGAAACCATGATCCTCTTGACCATCAACCATCAGACACTGATCGCCACCAAATCAAGCCGAATCGTTCGCGCTGCTGATGGCCGGGCAATTCTGGAATTCGGATCCCGCCGGGCGCAGGGCTATGATGGAGCCACTTACGGTGCCCGGGCAGCCGTCATCGCAGGATGTGTCGGAACCTCCAACACCATGGCAGGTATGATGTTTGACGTTCCGGTCCTTGGCACAATGGCTCATTCCTGGGTTCAGATGTATGACACGGAATATGATGCCTTCGCGGCCTACGCCAAAACCTATCCCGATTCCTGCACGTTGCTGGTGGATACATACAATACCTTGAAGTCCGGAATTCCCAACGCGATTCGTGTTTTCAATGAAATCATAGTGCCCCAGGGCTTCCGTCCCAAAGGAATCCGGATCGATTCCGGAGATATCACCTACCTATCCAATGAAGCCCGGCGGATGCTGGATGAAGCGGGATATGAAGACTGCAAAATCCTCGTGTCCAACTCTCTGGATGAATTCATTATTCGGGACGTCCTCTCTCAAGGGGCGAAAATTGACTCCTTCGGTGTCGGTGAACGTCTCATTACCGCACGGTCGGAGCCTGTATTCGGCGGAGTGTACAAACTGGTGGCAGTTGATGATAAAGCAGGCCATCCGATTCCAAAAATCAAGCTGTCTGAAAATGAGGAAAAGATTACCACTCCCGGCTTCAAGAAAATTTACCGCCTCTTTGCCCGCAAGGACGATCGGGCCATCGCCGATGTCATCTGCCACAGCGATGAGATCATCGATGAATCCCAGCCCTATACCATTTTTGATCCAATTTTCACCTGGAAAAAGAAAACCCTGCGCAATTTTTATGCCAAAGAATTGCAGGTGCCCATCTTTCTGAACGGAAAACAGGTCTACCAAAGTCCGACAGTTCAGGAAATCGCCGCCTATTCCAAACAGGAACTTGATAAATTCTGGGATGAAATCAAGCGCTTCGAAAATCCACATGGATATTATGTTGACCTGTCACAAAGACTCTGGCAGACCAAACAGGATCTGCTCAACTCCCTGACTGATCAGTTTGCCGAAATAGAAGATTAAACAACAGCCAGATGAGCCGATTAGCCAGTCTATCTCCTGCCGACAATCTCTTACCCGAAACACTGCCAGCGAGGCTCCGTCAATGGATGGAGCCTCGCTTTCCTTCCTCCTGCAGTCAGTTTTCTCTTGGACTCTACGAATCTCCAGCTCTCAGGCTATCTGGCTCTCCATCCCTCTGGCTCTCTGAAGCTCTCTCTCGCTGGGCTCTGGGCTCTGGGCTCTGGGCTCTGGGCTCTGAGCTCTGAGCTCTGGGCTCTGACAAGATGATCCTGGTGATGTGCTTGAACGGGTAGTGGTTGAGATAATTATTTTAAGTCATGCGAAAGAACTTTGTGGCCAGTTGAAAAACTAACTTCCAGTTTGCAGAAGTTATTTCCAGATTTTCAGAATCAAACTGATTCTCTCCTGGTCTTGTCTTTTAAAAATGAAGTTCAGAATGAACTTTGTTCACCAAAGCTGTACAATTATGGTGATCGGTACCCATTTCGTTTCATTTTTGGCAATGGCAATCCGAGGGTCAAATTTGTCCGATTTTTTGCAGGAGTAAATTCGACCCCTCGCGCCGTCGATATTTCCCGAAGCGATGGTGCCTCCGGTCAGACTATTTCTTAAGCAGTGTTGGGCGCAACGTGATATCAGCTGGTGGTATCTTCTTTGCACCCAACGCTGTTAGGAGTTCCTCCCCATACAGTGCTGCAAAGACTTCATAAGGCGACTTGTTCCCCAGATCCTTGCGGCTATAGGAATTGATATGACTCATCATCAAGTCAATATCAGCCTGAGTCAGACCATCCATAGACGTTCCTTTGGGGATGATTCGCCGCAAGAACGCATGGTTATTCTCTCCAGGTCCCCTTTGGTAAGGAGCTCTTGGTTTGCAGTAAAACACTCGGGTTCGAGACAACCCTTGCGCATTTGTTTCGATGCGGTAAGGATTACTGAACTCACTGCCGTTGTCACTATTATCCCGAATTCGGGATAATAGTGATTATGCCGAAGAAAAAACTATGCCGAAGAATTGCTGTAACTATGCAACCTGAAGAACCTATTACGGTTTCTTCGACATAGTTTTTTATATACTTAAGGTACTTTAGAGACAAGGAGGTACCTTAAGATGTCAATTGATGAGATTTGCGAACTGTTATTGGAGGCACTGGCCAACGCCGGATACAACGAGAGCACCATCTTCAATTATCGTGGTGTGATCAGACGTTTCAAAGCTTACTGCAGAGAAAATTGCATTACAGAATACAGTCCGGATAATGGCCAACCGTATGCTAATGATGTCACCAGCGCAAAGACCGGAAAATTCAGCAACAACAGATACTATACACAAGGTCGTTTCATCAGATTACTGAATTCTTTCTATTACAGAGGTGAATTCAGCTTTGAGATGGTGAAGCGGGGCAAGATCCAGCCTGAAGATCCGGTACATCTTCAGATATACAATGACTACCTGTCGTTCTTATCTGAGACCTACGACAATGTAAACACAAGGCATTTCTATGAGTATGGCATGTATCGCATGCTTCAGTATATGCATCAAAACAGCATCACAGATACTGAGGCTCTCATTGCCGAAGATATTTATGGCTATCTTGCAGAATCCAAGCCAGAGAGGCTTCGTGAAATACTGTGTGAACTGAGATCAATATTCAGATATCTTGGCAGAGCAGATTTGGTCATTTCCATTGCCGGTATCCATGGTCCCAGATTCAAACGCATAATACCAACGCTAACTGACGAGGAAATTGATCGCATCAAAAATGTCATCGATCAGAAAGAAGTCTCATTAAGAGATGCTGCGATCGTTATAACCGGCTTGTCCTGCGGTATACGAGCTTGTGATCTGATCAACCTGAAACTTTCAGATATTGACTGGATTAACGAAATGATTTCATTCAGGCAAAGCAAGACCGGAAACATGGTTCGTCTACCGCTGACAACAGCAGTAGGAAACGCTATCGCCAGATATCTTTATGAGGGAAGGCCGGCTGCAGATAATGATTATCTCTTTGTCAGACAGCTGGCACCATTTAATCCGTTTGCAGATCATGCCAGCTGTCACGCGATTGTTACAAGAGTGTTTCGCAAAGCGAGCATCTCCAATGATAGTCGCATCTTCGGAATGCACATGCTTCGCCATAATGCCGCATCTACAATGGTGAAGAATTATGTGCCAATAGAAACGATTGCTGCCATACTGGGACATTCCAGCCCGGATACGACAGACATATATATAACTACTGATGCGGAGCGCCTCAGAGAATGTGTGCTTCCAATGGTTAACATCTCCACGGAGGTGTTGCCATGATCACGTACATAAGCAATCTGTCACGTAAGATAAATGATTTCCTCAATTTAAAGAATTCCCTTGGGATAAAGTATTCCGCTCCAAGATCTCATTTAAAAAGCCTTGATCGCTACAACCTTAGTCATGATAATGAAACAACCCTTACCAAATCTTTGGTTGAAGGCTGGGCAGAATACTACGCAGGGAGAAGTGTCACTCGAGATCGCAGTTGGGCATCACCAATTAGAGAATTCGGGCGTTATCTTAATATCATTGGTGACCACGAAGCATATATCCTTGATGAAAGATTCAGGACTCAGTGGTACCGGGCAGAAGTGTATCTGCTCACGGAAGAAGAAATACAGCTGTTTTTCAAAGAATGTGACTGTTTTGTCCTAAGATGCAACGGTTGGCCGAGTCATCGCTATGTGCTTCCAGCACTATACAGGTTTCTGTATTGCTGTGGTGCGCGCTGCATAGAGGCGAGAGGCCTGAAGTGTACGCAAGTGCATTTGGATCAGGGATATATAGATATCCTTGGTGGAAAAGCTCTTCGCGACCGCAGATTGTACTTGAGCGATGAACTGATCAAATATCTTAAGGAATATGATGCTAAGATCAACAAGGTGTTTCCTGATCGCGAGCACTTTTTCCCTGGCGGATATGGTGGCATGTATTCATCATCGGCCATTTCATCCAATTTCAGGAATATCTGGTTGTCCGCCGGACTGAAACGTGATGGCAAAGTCAAGCCGAGAGCATATGACTTCAGACATCATTTCGCCTGTGCAAACATAATGCGTTGGTCTGAAGAAGGTAAAGATATTCACGCGATGCTTCCATACCTGATGAGATATATGGGGCATTCATCACTTGAAAGCACATATTACTACATACATCTGATCCCAGATTATTTCTCGCAGTACAGGACGCTGACCGCGTCGTCTGCAGATGTTATTCCGGAGGTCGATGCGTATGAAGTATGACCGAAAGAAGGATAGGAATTTCTGGATATTGGCGCGAAACTATCTCCACTCATACATGCCGGTAACCAGAAATCTTTCAGATAACTCCGTAGATGCATACAAGCAGTCGCTGAAGTCATATCTTGCTTTTTTGGAGAAAGTTAAGTCAATATCCGATGGTAGCGTAACAATGGATTCCTTTAACAGAAAGAACATTCAGGAGTTCATTGTATGGCTCAAGAGCAAGGATTATTCAGTAAAATCGATCAATCTGAAACTGACGGCTGTACGGTCATTTCTGAAATACTGCAGCGAAGAAGATTTTGAGCTGCGCGGCATATATAGCGATGTATGTACAGTAAGAAAGCTCAAGGAAGAAAAGGCTCCGATTGTATATCTGCAGCCAAATGCAACTGCTGCTATACTGGCGGCATTCGACAACAAGACAGCCAAACATCGACGCAATCGGATGCTGTTAATACTTATGTATGACACAGGTGCGAGAGTCCAGGAACTGGCAGATCTTAACATTTCTTCGTTGCACTTAGAAATGAAGAACCCGTTCGTCACTCTTATCGGAAAAGGCAGGAAAGGAAGGAATGTTCCATTGCTTGAAAAGACAGTAAAACACTTGAAAGGATATATTAGGGAATTCCATCCCGAAAATGATGAAGTGCCACTGTTCTACAGTATGCTTAACGGCAAGAAGAGCAGACTCTCTGCAGACAGCATCAGCCTTATCCTGAAGACAGCTTCAGATATTGCAAGAGAGAATTGCAGTGAAGTCCCTGATCGTGTCCATTGCCACATGTTGAGAAAAACAAAGGCAATGGATTTGTACAAAAGCGGAGTTCCTCTGCCATTCATAATGCAGCTGTTGGGTCATGAAAGCATGTCTACAACTTCAGGGTTCTATGCATTCGCGACGCTTGAGATGATGAGCGAGGCTATGAATAAATCCACAGACGGCATCGTGAGTGAAGAAAAGATATGGAAAAAGGAATCTGTAAGAAAGATTTTGTACTCGTTGGAATAGCAAAAAACTATGCCGAAGAAACTGTAATAAGTTCTTCAGGTTGCGTAGTTACAGCAATTCTTCGGCATAGTTTTTTCTTCGGCATAATCAGAGAGCAGCACGGGGAACATTCGCTGAAACGCCTCCAGGCCCCAGATTTTCTCCAAGTAATCGAAGATATCGATCACGGACTGGGAGGTATTGGCATCACGAATAAATGCCAGCATTAACTTGGGTGTTTCAAAGTGGATCGTCAGTAATACTTTGCCCCCTTTGGTGCCTTCCACCGAGTCCATTTCACTGATGAGGATGTCCGGATTTTCCGCAAGGAAGACCAGATAATCGTCATAGGTACGAGCTTCCCGACATTTGAGGTCGACCAGGTATCCCTGTTTCAAGGGTTTGCGAAACCCCATTCGAACTTTTCGTGGCATATCAATATTACGTGCGCTGAAGATGCCTAAATCCATCCAGGTGTAGAGGGTTCGCTCATTCTGCATAATCGTGTCCCGGTTATGGATACAGATATGGTGTAACGATTGACCTTTTCGCAGAAGGGGACTGATAATGGCATCCAGCCGAAGTGCTTCTTGTTCAGTCAGTTGGATACCCTTACGCGATTGAGAGAGGACAGTTTCGTATTCGGCCTGGGCTGATTTGGCATCGTAGAGGCGCTTTTCCAATGTGCATTTGGTCTTTGTTTTACACCCGTTGCAGACATAAGGCGGGTTTGACAGTTTGGCGCAAATGTATCCCTTGTAGTCAGGGCATTTAATCCGACATTTGTGGACATTGCAGTATTTGCAGTACGCTCGACATTTTTTATCCTGACATAGATGCTGAGCAGCGCATTCTTTGGCGTAGAGGCAGTCGTTGAACACTTTGCCGTGGCTACCAATCTTGACAAAGCGCAGGTGATTCCTGATCTCCTTGGAGATTGTGGAAGGATCCTTGTGAAGTTCGCGAGCAATCTGACGGAAGGATATCGATTCTAACAATAGGGCTTGGATCTTCAACCGTTCATCAAAAATCAGATGAGTGTACTTAGCCATTTTTCTTACCTCCAAAAGAGGAGGCACCATCAACTTCATCCTAAATCTTTGAATAAGTAAGTTCCATCTCGACTTTTGCACAAGTAACTTCTATACAACGGACAGTGAGCCATGGAATTTACTTTTTCAATTAAGGGAAAGAACTTTGTCGCCTGCCTTTCCGTCCCAGCCCCTTTAAAAGAACGGAGAAACAGTTATAATGGGGATTAGGTCGCATAAAATATGATGAAGCGTGGGGAATGAACGATGAAAGATAATGTCAGCCGAAAAATAAAAAGCTTCCTTGGCAGCAATGCCAACATGAGAGCTTATACCATGAATGGAATATTGTTCACCATCGTCACCATTTTTTCCCGGACCTATGCGCCTAAATTCATGGACCGCCTGGGGGCTGGCTCCCTGCATTATTCACTGTTCAATTCATTACCGGGCCTGGTCGCCGTTCTGACCACCATTCCGGGAATTCTGTACATTCAGAACGCTTCCGACAAAGGACTGCTGATGCGGCGGTTTTTCTATTTATCCCGGTTCTTTCCGATCCTGCTGATGGCTACGCCGTTTCTGCCGGTCTCGATCCGGGGTTACGCGTTTGTGGTGCTTTTCAGTCTGATGAATCTGCCGGAAAGCATTGGACAGACGGCACTACAAAGCTGGACTGGCAGCATTTTCCATCCGCAGGACATCGCCAATGCCCTGAGTCAGCGCAATAAGCTGTCACAGGTTACAACCATTGTTCTGTCAGCCCTGGTCGGTATTATCTTGTCCCTCCCGCCTTCCGGAGACAATGATGGCGTGATTCGACTCTACCAGGTTCTCTTTTTAGCTTCCGTTATATTCGGAATATATGAAATCAAGACCCTCCGTAAAATCAAGGAGGTCTCTCGACCGGCAGCTCCCAAAACCCTGAAGCTGGGCAAATCAATCACATCGATATTCCACCACCGGGAATTCGTCCTGTTCCTCATTTGCTCACTGCTGTTTCACTTCAGCTGGCAAATGGGCTGGCCGCTGTTTAATCTGTATCAGATCGAATATCTGAAAGCCGACGAAAAATGGCTGGCACTGATCAATGTATCAAATGCCCTGGCCATGGTGCTGGCCTATAATCTGTGGTCATGGCTGATCCGCATCAAAGGTTATAAGCTGACCACGGCCATCGCGGTCCTCGGAATGGCACTGAGTCCGGCAGCGTACGCTCTGACTCACACTCTTGCCCTGCTCACCGTAATGAACATCCTGATCGGCATCTTTGTTGCCGGGATTACGGTGGTAATCCTGGGTTCCCTGCTGGAATCCGCGCCGGCTGATGAAGTCATGCTCTGTACTGCGGTCCATCAGACCCTGATCAATATTACTCTGTTTGTGTCACCCTTTGTCAGCGAATTGATCTTGCGCTCCCATGGCATTTATACCGCACTCTACGTCACTTCCGCTGCCCGTCTGCTCAGCGCTGTCGCCTTCTTTTTGCGCTGGTATCTTACCCGGGAACGGTCCCCAAAGCAGCGGATTGCCGCAGACCGCTGACCCTCAAACCCCTGAGATCTTGCTCTTAATCCCCAGGACGTCGGACCGTATCGACCATGCCGCAAACCAAAGAAACAACCGTGATCCCCAGAAAATACGGTCTGGTCATCACGGTTGTTTTTTATTGACTTGATTTAGTTTTCAGTTCCAGCTCCGTCAACGCAGAGCGGATTGCGCCAACATAAGCTTCGTATAGCTTATTGGGCCGGCTCTCATCCCGCTTGGTGAAGAGTGCCCGACGCTGCGCCAGCGTTAGTTCCAGCTGAATTCCCATGCCATTGCTGTTGCGGTTCACAAAATTTTTAGGATCTGTTCCTGTATAGTTCAATGGTGCGGTATCAACCAGGAAGCCGGCTTTTTCCAGAGCGGCCCGAACAACCTGTATCCCCGCTTCGTCACGTCCTCCGATATAAGTTACTTTCTCATTTCCACTGATCCCATGAATGGACAGCGAGAGTTCAGCTGCCCGGTTGAGAGGGATCAGGTCCGGCGGATTATAGTTGACGGAAGAAACATGGAGCTGACGGTATGCCCCCAGATCCAGAAGTCCTTTGAATTCAAAGTAACTGAAGGTATCGCCCGCAATGCCGCTGCCAATGGCTGAGGTAAAAGGCTCGATCCGCCCGCCATGCGGTGTAATGATGAGTACGGGACTCTTCCTGTCCTGAACAGTCAGTTCGTAGGAAGCAGTCGGTTCCTTTTTCAAGAGCTCTGCCATGTCCCGGTAGGTATCATTGCCGGTCGGTTCGCGAAACTGATAGGCCACTGCAAATACCGCTCCGAAGAGCAGCAGAAAAACCAGTCCTATCAGTAGACTCCTTGTTTGTTTTTGCTTTTCGGTCAGTAATTTAGATCGACTGGCCATGTGCTTCCCTCCCTCAGGCGAATATGGATTGAATTCTCACAACCGAGAAATCATGAAACATCAGATTGTCCGGCAGGCGTTGATTCGTTCTCCGGATTTAACGAATATCGACTTGGACCTTTGAAAGAAAAAAAGCCGCGCTCAGGCGGCAATCAGATACTGGGGATACCCAGATTATGGATCAATGCCAAAAATCTAAACAGCGGAGCTGCCTTATCGGACTAAGCCCATATTGTTCAGCGGCCAGAAACGAAGTCCGGCCCGTGCCAGAATGTCTGCCTCATCAATGAAACCTACTTCCGCATACCGGGAATCTTTCGAATCCGCTCGATTGTCGCCCATGAAGAAATACTTCCCTTCCGGAACCTTATACTCTCCGGTAAACCGATCCGGTCGTTTGACATAGTCTTCGACCAGCTCGATTCCGTTGACAGAAACTTTTCCGTCTTTGATTGATACCGTATCACCCGGAGTTCCGATCAGACGCTTGACATAAAGTGTCTCCACTCCGTTCGGACGAACTTTGAATACGACGATGTCCCCCGTTTCAAGCTTTTCCGGCCAGTATTCCCTTAATACCAGAAACCGGTCTCCTTCGTTGATCGTCGGGATCATGGACCCCGTCGGGACCATGACATGGAAAAAGACAAACCGCTGGATAAGCAGGGCCAGAATAAAAACGCCTACCAGTGGGATTACCCATTCTTTGATAAAATTCTTCATAATTTCTTCCCTCGTGTGTTGATTTCACCGCTGCCTTCCGCACCCGGCCCTGACTGCACAGGGGGTGCAGCCGGGAGTCCGGGTATTGGATCAGACGGTGTCAGGCTCTGGGATCAGACCCTCAAACACAGCGTCCAGGACCGCTTCCCGATTTTCCTTGGTCAGGGAGGAATACATCAGAATGCGTTCTTCGGGCGTCATGCCGAGCGTTTCCCGGATGAACTTCTCGTTTTTTCGAATTTCATTTCGTTTCAGCTTGTCGAGCTTGGTTCCCACAATCAGGCACGGAATATCGTAGTGGCGGATATAGCGATACATCAGGATATCATCCTGGGTTGGCTTGTGGCGCGAATCCAGAAGAAGTACTACCTTGTTGAGATTGGTTCGGCTGGTGAAATACTCATCCGTAATCTTCCCGAGATTTTCTTTTTCCGACTTGGATACTTTGGCATAGCCGTATCCCGGAAGATCCACCAGGTAGATCGATTCATTGATTAAGAAAAAGTTGACCAGCCTGGTCCGGCCAGGAGTGTTGGAGACCCGGGCCAGTCCCTTTCGGTTCGTCAAGGAGTTGATGATAGAGGATTTTCCCACGTTGGATCGGCCGATGAAGGCCACTTCGGGACGATCCGCTTCCGGATACTGATCCCTTTTAACAGCTGAGGTCAGAAACTCTGATTTGATAATCTCCATTATTTTTCCCCCAGGACTGCTTCCTGAATGACTTCAGAAATTTGAGTCACGGGAAGGAATGTCATGTCCTTGCGGATGCTCTCCGGGAGCTTCTCAAGATCCACTTCGTTTTTCTTTGGAATGATGATCTTGCGGATGCCGGCCCGATAAGCTGCCAGGGATTTTTCTCTGAGGCCGCCGATGGGAAGTACCCGGCCGGTCAAGGTAATCTCACCGGTCATGGCAATTTCGTGACTGACTTTTTTATTGGCCAGAGCCGACACCATCGCTGTAGCCATGGTAATGCCGGCTGACGGGCCATCCTTGGGGGTTGCGCCTTCCGGCACGTGGATATGGATGTCCTTGGTCTTATAGAAGTCTTCCGGTACCTTGAAAGCCTTGGCCTGGCTCCTGATATAGGAGTATGCGGCTTTGGCCGATTCCTTCATGACTTCTCCCAGAGAACCGGTCAGTTCCAGTCTGCCAGTGCCTTCCATGACCTGAACCTCGATGGGAAGAATATCTCCGCCGTAAGGGGTCCAGGCAAGTCCGGTGACGACACCCACCTTGTCCTCCAGATCTGCTTTGTCATAGGTAAACCTGGGATGACCAAGGAATTCCTCGACGACTTTCGGACTGATGGTCATCGTCTTGCGCTTGGTTTCCAGCAGCTTGGCAATGCCCTTTCGGATCACGGAAGCTAGATTGCGCTCCAGGTTACGCACCCCGGATTCCAGCGTGTAGCCGTCAATGATTGTCTTGATGGCTTCATCGCTGAACTTGATCTCATTCTTTTCCAGTCCGTGTTCCTTGAGTTCCTTGGGAATGAGATGACGTTTGGCAATGTTGAGTTTTTCCTCGTAGGTATAGCCCGAAACCTCAATGACTTCCATCCGGTCCAGCAAGGGCCGGGGAATGGTATCCATATTATTGGCCGTTGTGATGAAGATCACCTTGGAGAGGTCATATTCCAGCTCCAGATAGTGATCGCGGAAGGTTGAATTCTGTTCCGCATCCAGAACTTCCAGCAGTGCATCTGCTGGATCTCCCCGGAAATCCTGGGCCATTTTATCCACTTCGTCCAGAAGGAAGAGCGGATTGTTGGACTTGGCCTGACGCATTCCGTAGATAATCCGTCCCGGAATCGCTCCCAGGTAGGTCCGGCGATGACCGCGAATCTCGGCTTCATCGCGTACACCGCCCAAGGACATCCGGACAAAGTTCCGATCCAGAGCGTGAGCCACGGATTTGGCGATGGAGGTCTTTCCGACACCGGGAGGGCCGACCAGACAGAGAATGGGACCCTTGATGGAATCCTTTGTTGCCTTGACCGCCAGATATTCAATAATGCGGTCCTTGACATCCTTTAATCCGTAATGTTCGGCATCCAGGATCTCTCTGGCCCGGGTAATGTCTTTGCTGTCCTTTGTAAACTGATTCCACGGCAAATCCAGGATCCAGTCGATATAAGTCCGGATGATACCGCCCTCTGAGGAGTACGGTCCTGAATTCTTCAGCCGGTCCAGCTCATAGAGTGCCCGTTCCTTCGCCTCTTTGGGAAGCTTGGCCTTGGTGATCCGGCTTTTATAGCGGGTGATTTCCTTCTGGGTTTCATCTTCTTCCCCCAGTTCTTCCTGGATGGCCCGGATTTGTTCCCGAAGGTAATAATCCCGCTGGGACTTATCGATGTTTGATTTTACTTTGGATCCGATCTTGCGCTCAATTTTTAAAATTTCCAGCTCGTTCTTAATCAGAACCAGAAGTCGTTCCAGACGCTTCTTAATGGTCACCGCTTCAAGCAGTTCCTGTTTTTCATCGATTTTCAGATTCATGTAAGAACAGACCATGTCCGAGAAGCGGTCGGAATCATCCATGTCTTCCATGGTGATCAGTGCTTCCGGCGGCATGTTTCCGCTCATTTTGATAAAATCATCGAAGGCGTCCTTCACGCTCCGCACCAGAGCCTCTTCTTCCGTTTCGCTGACGTCTGACACCGTTTTGACTTCTTCCAGCTTAGCTCGGAAGTATGGATCAGACTGCTCCATGGACAGAATCTTTCCGCGTACGGTGCCTTCCACCAGGACCCGGACGGTATTGCCAGGCAATTTCAGCAGCTGGCGGATGGTACAGACCGTCCCCATCTCATAGATGTCCTTCTCCGTAGGATCTTCCAGCCGGGGATCCTTCTGGGTCACCAGGAGAATCTCCTGATTTTCCATCATTGCCGCATCCAGGGCCTGAATGGATTTATCCCGACCAACGTCGAAGTGAAGCACCATGTATGGGAAAAGGGTCAGCCCTCTCAAAGGGATGAGGGGTAGTTCCTTTCGTTTGTTCATATTTTTTCTCCTTTGGCTTTGCTAATAATGATTATATCAGAGCAAGACCGGATTGTGATTTTCTTTCAAAGGCTTTACACAGCTTTCATATTTATCGGAACGTTCGTTCAAAATTTGAGCGGTAAGGGCACACCCAAGGTGTGCCCTCAATCACGTCATTTGATTAAGCTGATTCTTCCGCGTCCTTGGCATCCAGTGTGCGAATGATCTCCGGCATCTTGCTGTCGATGGTCTCGCGACTGATGATGACCTTGCGAATTCCCGGGTCCGAGGGTGTCTCAAACATAATTTCGCGCAGGACATCCTCCAGGATGGAGCGAAGTCCGCGGGCACCGGTGTCCCGGCCAATCGCTATGTCTGCAATGGCCTCCAGCGAGTCATCCTTGAATTCCAGCTCCACATCATCCAGCGCAAAGAGCTTGGTGTACTGCCGAACCAGGCTGTTCTTGGGTTCTCTCAGGATCCGTACCAGGGCATCCCGATCCAGAGAATCCAACGCCACCACAATGGGCAGACGACCCACCAGCTCGGGAATCAGACCGTACTTCGTCAGATCCTGCGGCAGTACTTTTCGGAGCATGCGTCCGATGTCCTCACCCTGCTTGGATTTGACTTCCTGGCCGAATCCCATGGCGGAAGACGTTGTGCGCCGATTAATGATTTTTTCGATGCCGTCGAACGCTCCCCCGACAATAAAGAGGATGTTCGTCGTATCGATCTGCAGAAATTCCTGATGCGGGTGTTTTCTGCCACCGGTGGGCGGAACATTGGCCACGGTTCCTTCGAGAATTTTCAGCAGTGCCTGCTGTACGCCTTCCCCTGATACATCCCGGGTGATTGACACATTTTCCGATTTGCGCGAAATCTTGTCAATTTCGTCAATATAGACAATGCCCTTTTGAGCCTTTTCGATATCAAAGTCAGCATCCTGGATCAGCTTGAGGAGAATGTTTTCCACATCTTCTCCGACATAGCCGGCTTCGGTCAGGGTTGTGGCGTCGGCAATGGCAAAGGGTACTTTTAATAGTTTCGCCAAAGTCTGGGCCAGATAGGTTTTTCCGGAACCGGTCGGTCCCAGCAGGATAACATTGGATTTTTGCAGTTCCACGTCACTGTTTTTTCCGGAATCCTTTGCGTTGATCCGCTTGTAGTGGTTATACACTGCAACGGACAGAGTTTTTTTCGCATCTTCCTGGCCGATGACATATTCATCCAGGTGACGCTTGATGTCGATGGGTTTGGGCAGATCCGTGAGGACAAACTCATCCTCGCTTCCCAGCTCCTCATCAATGATTTCAGAGCACAGATCGATGCACTCATTGCAGATATAGACACCTGGTCCCGCGACCAGACGCTTTACCTGATTTTGCGGTTTTCCGCAAAAGGAACAGCGAAAATTGCTGTTATCTTCTTTTTTTGCCATATCGTTGCCTCCGTTGGGACCTGTGCAGGTCCGCGCATTGGTATTATTCCCTTGATTCCGCTCCGGTCTTGACGTCCTGAGCGTAATTCTCGATGACCCTGTCAATCAGGCCATATTCTTTTGCCTCGTCAGCGCTGAAGAAGAAATCCCGCTCAATGTCCTGGCGGATCTTTTCTACCGGCTGACCGGAATTTTCCGAGATGATATGAATCATCTTATTCTTGATGTTCAGTATGCGCTTGGCGTGAATTTCAATGTCCGTCGCCTGACCCTGATAACCGCCCAGCGGCTGGTGCATCATGATTTCTGAATTGGGCAGGGCAAACCGCTTGCCTTTTGTTCCGGCCGTGAGCAGGAACTGTCCCATGGAGGCGGCCATGCCGACACAGATGGTTACAACATCCGGCTTAATGTATTTCATGGTATCGAAAATAGCCATGCCTGATGTTATGGATCCACCCGGGCTGTTAATGTAGAGGAATATGTCCTTGTCGGGATCTTCACTCTGCAGGAAAAGAAGCTGCGCCACCACCAGCGAGGCCATGGTATCGTTGACTTCACCTGAAAGCATGATGATTCGGTCCTTTAACAGTCTGGAAAAAATATCGTAGGATCGCTCGCCTCTGGCGGTCTGTTCTACGACCATTGGTACTAAACTCATAGGATTTACCTCCTGTTCCATTGGTATTTATAGATTTGGATCTCAAGGATCCGCTGATAAGAAAACGCTGGTTACATCCTTCCGCTCGGAGTATGCATCAGATCGCATGCAGGAGCTGTCCACAGGATGCCTATGATCTTATTATTCCTTCATGATATTAAAATACAATTAAGGTTTTTCTGAGCAAGCATCCGAAACAGAAGCCTGCACATTATAGTATTTTACCACAAAATGGAGTGTTTTCCCAGCAAATCCCTCGGCTTTCTCTTCAACTCGCCGGCTTTATCTTCAACCCGGGCAACCCTTCCTCAAAAAAATAATCATCTGCTCCCGGTCCGTCCATGATTCCACACGAAATCCCGTAAGCTATTTCTTGCCCTGTTCATCAATTTTATTTCAGACACGGCCCTCTGCTGATTCTGATTTTCCCGATGAGCGCATGAACCGGCCTGGTAATTCCTCACGATGGCCCGGAGGATGCGGCAAAAAAACTGCTGCAATCGGGATTCTCCAGATCACAGCAGCTGATTCCTATGAATGGTTAGTTATGGGCCATCGGGTCCTGGCCTTCGACGAATTTGACTTTGCTTACCAGCTCATCAAGTACTTTCTTGAGCTTGACATCGCGCTGTACGCCTTCCTTATTGGACTGAACCAGCGTTTCCGCGAATTTTTCATCCTGGTTGTAGGCTTTGGCATATTCCTTGGCTAACTCCAGAATCTCTTCCTCGGTAACTTCAAGAGCGGACTGATCCAGCATTTTTTCAATGACAAGTTCAGATTTTGCCCGTCTGACGGCATTGTCTCTCATCTGGTCGCGAGTAGCGGCTTCAGTTGAACCGGTGAGTTCAAAATAAGTCTCCAGTTTCATTCCCTGGTAGGACAGTCTCTGTTCCAGGTCCTTCAGCATCAGATCCAATTGACGTTCAACCAGCGCTTTGGGAACTTCCAGTTCTGTCTTTTCAACCAGGCTGTTCAGAGCTCCCTCACGGGCAGCTTCTTCCATGTGTCTGGTGTGGTCTTCCTTCATGCGGCGATGGATGTCGCCTCTGAGTTCCTCAACGGTTTCGAACTCGGATACTTCAGAAGCAAATTCATCATTCAGCTCCGGCAGTTCCTTGTACTTGACATCGTTGATCTTCACCTTGAAGGTGGCTTCCTTGCCATTGAGATGGTCTACACCATATTGTTCCGGGAAGGTGACTACTACATCCTTCTCATCGCCGACTTTCAGTCCTTCGAGCTGCTCTTCGAAGTTGCCGATGAAGCTGCCTGATCCCAGTTCAAGCTCATAGCCTTCGGATTTTCCTCCGTCAAAAGCTACTCCGTCAATGGATCCGTCGAAATCGAGATTTACGAAATCGCCCTTTTCAGCTGCCTGTCCCTCTTCCCGGGAAACAAGACGGGAACCTTCCCCGCGCATTCTTTCCAGTTCAGCATCTACATCCGCCTCAGAGAAGGGGTGGTTATGCTGTACCACTTCCAGTCCGTCTACTTCCGGCAGGGCGAATTCAGGAACAATTTCTACCACAGCGGTATACTTCATTCCCTCTTCTTCACTGCGGTCGGTAATGTCGATCTGCGGATAATCCACCGGATCGAGCTTGCTTTCCTGAATGATTTTGAAATAGGACTCATTCAGCGCAAAGTTATCGGCATCCTCATAAAGAGCCTCAACACCGAACTTTCTCTTTACCATTTCGTAAGGTGCCTTGCCCTTGCGGAATCCCTGAATCTGGAAATATTCCCGATTCTTCTCAAAGGACTGCTTTAAGTGAGCCTGATATTCTTCCTTTGATACGGTCACATCAAATTTCAGCTTGTTGCTGGATACTTTTTCAATTTTATAATCCATTTTTTCCTCCTCACAGTCCTTCTGAAAGGACGTGTGTTACTCATGCTAAATCATGCCTAACAATTATACCATAAATATGATTTTACTGAACACGAAAAATCAACTGGAAAAATCATGAAACTGGGAATTATGAGATTTTCAAGTTAAGCATTCAATGAAGCTTCTCTGACGGCAGCACTTCCTCATCCATTGGGATTCCCTAAGGAATATCCCTGGGCAGAGTCCAGTCCTCCAAATCGGGCTTACAGCCATTGGACCATACGATCCTCCCACTGCCTGATTCCACCAATCCGCGATCAGTCGTCAGGGACTCCCTGCTGCGATTTTTGAAATCCCCTGACCGGTATTCTGAATGCCACATTTTTCCCTCATTTTCGCTTTAACTTTCCTGATACTTTTCCGAGTGAGAGTAGTAAATTAAAGATGAACCAAGGAACTCCAACCGAACGAATGAAAGGGGAAAAATCAAATGAAGAAAAATCTAATTACATTACTCACCGCAGTGGCTGTTACCGGATCACTATACTTTGCTCCCACAGTACTGGCCTCCAGCCCTGTTCAGAATCAGTCACAGGACCAGACACAGGTCCAAAGCCAGATTCAGTCTCCGGCAGAAACAACCGAAACGCCCGTCCTGGCCCGTGAGTCAGCACAGGTTCAAAATCGCTACGGCGCTGAAGCCGGCGGATCCAACTTTGAAGATAAGGGCCAGGACGGTGTCTGCGACAATCTGGGCGAAGGTACCCCCATCCGCAAACGCGATGGCAGCGGCAGCCAGTCCGGCAGCGGCACCAACTTTGAGGATGCCGACAAAGACGGCGTCTGTGACAATCTCGGCGACGGAACCCCTGACCGCAAAAGAGACGGATCCGGCAGCCAGTCCGGCAGCGGCACCAACTTTGAGGATGCCGACAAAGACGGCGTCTGTGACAATCTCGGGGACGGAACCCCTGACCGCAAAAGAGACGGATCCGGCAGCCAGTCCGGCAGCGGCACCAACTTTGAGGATGCCGACAAAGACGGCGTCTGTGACAATCTCGGGGACGGAACTCCTGACCGGAAAATGGACGGATCCGGCAACCCCGGCGGTTCCAAGGGCAAAGGCAGAGGAAAATAATTCCCCTGGCAGTGCAGTCTTCCCGTTCCGATTTCACCGGAACAGTGATCGGTTCCATGAAGTTCGATCCATGGCAGTCTGAGCAGGGTCATTCAAGGGACATGCAAGAAGGTGCTGTTGCAAAATTGCACCCAATAAAAAAGATCTATCGGAGATCCCAAGTGGATTTTCGATAGACCTTTTTCGTTTGTGAAAAAGCTTTGAACTGGCTCGTAGAGCCAGTTCAAGTGAGTTATAATTAAGTTACAATGCAAAATCTAACTCACTTTAATTTTAATCAAAAAGTCCCTGCATTTCAACTGAGAATGAACTTTAACGTGGAGACCTACATTCCTGAAGATAACAAGGTCCGCCTGGTGTGCAATGTTGTTGAAAAGATGAATCTGGAACCCATCTTAAGCACCTGCTCCCGTCGTGGCAGAAAGCCGGTTGTTGACCCTGTGACCATGTTAAAGATCCTGTTGTTTTGCTACAGCGAAGGAATTTTCACCGCCCGCAGCATTGAAGACTTTTGTATTTATGACGTTCGAGCGCATTATCTTCTCGAAGGTCATAAGGCACCGGATCATTCCACTATCAATCGATTCCGCAATTCGTTGGAAGATCACACCACAGAGCTTCTTACCCAGTTCGTTGAGATGCTAATCGAAGAAGGCCACATCGACCTTGAAAGCATCTTTATCGATGGCACAAAAATTGAGTCGATGGCAGGCCGGTACACGTTTGTCTGGCGTAAAAGTATCGAAAAGAATCAACAAAAGCTGGCGGAGCGAATGATCAAGGAACTTAGTTTACCCGAAAAAAGCAATCTCCAAGAGATCATACAGACGGTGCAGAGGGAATTCGACCACATCCGAAACACCTGCAAAAAAGAGCATATTGTCTTTGTTTATGGCATCGGCAAACGAAAAACGCAGCTTCAGCGCGATTACGAACACTACAAAGAAGTATTGGAAAGGTTTCATGCCTATTGTGAGCATCTGCGCATCCTGGGCGTTCGAAACAGCTATTCCAAAACAGATCATGATGCCACCTTCATGCGGATGAAAGAAGACCACATGCTGAACGGCCAACTCAAGCCTGCCTATAACATCCAGTTCGCCTCTAGCGGAGCATTCGTCATCGGCGTGATGGGCAGTCAAAAAAGCAATGACCTCCATACCATGATCCCCTTCTTCAATCAGATGATGCCACGGCTAGGAGCTTATCTGGATAAGGCCGTCCTGGATGCCGGTTATGAGAGTGTCGAAAACTATGCCTACATCGATGAGCATGGATTGAGAGCCTACATCAAGCCAGCAAATTATGAAAAATCAAAAACCAAAAAGGTTCGTGAAGATATCGGTCGCAAAGAAAACATGGAATATCTGGAGGGCGAAGACGCTTATCTGTGCAAAAATGGCAAGAAGTTGATTCGAATGAAAGACTCCGTGCGAAGGTATGATTCCGGTTATGAAGACACCATCCGAAATTACCGTTGTTCTGAATGCAGTGGTTGTCCGTTGAGTAAGCAATGCATCAAGAGCCGAAAAGAGACTGAACCGACCAGTAAATCCATCAAATTCTCCCCAGCCTTTGAGGCGTTCCGACGGCAGTCGCATGAAAATATCACGAGTGAAGATGGCGTCATTCAGAGGATGAACCGATCGATTCAAGCAGAAGGACAGTTCTCTAAGCTAAAAGATGGACTTCGCTATGAACGGTTCCGACACTGTGGCCTGAAAAAAATAGTTTCGGACATCACCCTGATGGCTATGGGGATTAACCTTAACAAGCTCCACAGCAAAATTTTAAAGCAGCAAAAGGGTGTAATCCTTTATAAAAAGACAGCATAAGTCAGGCGAGACCTAATTTTCTCGAAGGCTTGTTAAGTGCGCATAAAAATAGCACACTTAACAAGCTTTCTTAGAATTAAGCAAAAAGTTCATACGATTGTTAGTTCGGCTCTTCAACAAATAGTGTTGGTAAGGGTAAAACAGAATAATTAAGCGATATTCAGTCGTAATCAGGAATGGTTGCGGCTGATTGCTTTTAAGCAGCAAATTTGATCTTTCCACCATACACCAAAAGAATTCTGGCGCGGAAATTATCATAATTGCGGTAACCATAGGCGATTCGCTTTAAGACCTTGATATTGTTATTGTTCGCCTCCATCGCACCGTTGCTGTAGCCTGACTCCAACGCGTTCACGATATATTCAGTGTACTTTCTCATTGTCCTGTAACATTTTTTCATCAAGGGATGGATTCCCTGAGGTTTTACTCCGATAAACGCCCGGAATGCTTCCGCATCATTCCGTTCAAAGATGCTCACCAGTCTTTGATAGAATTCCCAAGTGTTTGACAGCCCTTCGTTTTGCGAGAGAATCACATCCAGTAGATACCCCTTTGTTTTCCATGTCCTGAAATGACTTACCCAAAGGGTTTTCCACGGATCAAGGCGTTGGCTTGAAATCATCGGGATTCGCCAGAACTTCTTGAAAGTCTTATAGATTATCGGATCGGTCAGGCTCTTCATGACCTCTACGCGGCAACTGTTAAGAGCTCGGTTGAGTGCTTGCACGACGTGGAACTTGTCCACACAAATCATCGCTTCAGGAAACAGATCTCTCGCCAGGCCCATGTAAGGCTCATACATGTCTGTCGTGATATATTCCACCTGTCCTCGAACTGCTTCACTGTATTGACCAAAATGCTTCTTTAAGAAGTCTTTTTTGCGATCCGGACAGATGTCGATAATCTGATGGTTGTGGCCATCCACGATGGAGAGGGCCAGCGGGGCGTTCTTGAGTGTGGATACTGCTCTGAATTCATCCAGAGACATCACTCTGGGTAGGCTGGAAAAATCATGAGGCACCAGCTGGGCCCAGTTGCTAATCTGTCGCTGCACAGTGGGCCAGGACACGTGGTGGCGGACAGCAATGTCCTTCACGGATATTTTAGTCAGCGAATCCTTCACCAGTTCCAGTTTTAAGACATTGGAAAGATAACAGCCTTTGTCAGTAAGGTTGGAAGCCGAGAAATAGGTTCTGCTACAGGAAGAACACCGATAGCGTTGTTTTTTCAGGCGGATGTAGCAGGAATACCCGAAAGCCGGCAGCATACGCACATAGCTAATTCTCCAGCCATAGCCGATTCCTGGCTGCTGACAGTGAGGGCAGGGACAGGAAGGCATTTGTTGCAAAGCTTGGAAGACCATGCAGCGTTCGCCTTTAACCTCGTTCATGAACGGTTCTGGGAAGGCTGGATCCGAAATAACCCCTTTAATTTCAAGCTCTTTTAAGATAATATCTAACTGAGACATGGAAAAACTCCTTTGCAATGTGGTGTGGTAGCTTTATTGTACAGTGAGTCTCATGTCTCATTTTATTTTATGTACAAAAAAGGTGCCAGTGATTACTCACCAACACCAAAAATTGTAGAGCCGTTAGTTCTGAATAACGAAAAAGGAGTTGTTGCTCATCTAGTTACCTAGTTTTGCAACAGCTCCTTCTTTTCTGTCTTTCCAGAGATTCTCTGAAGCATTCAAACAATGAAATCATTGACTTATTTTTTCTGCCTGGTTTTTTCGCGCAGGCCTTCGACCAGCTTCTCATCGGCAATCTCAAACTGATCCTGCTTCAGGTTTTTTCGAATCAGCTCCATAGTTTTCTCGTAATCCTTCATATCAAAAGTCATGACATTGGTCCAAAATTTCCCAACGCTGTGAAGTTCAAATTCCTGGCCATTCTTCCGCTTCACGATTTTTGCAAAGCGCAGAGCCCGCCAGGGCGATGCCAGAAAAATCCGGTTCATCGAAGTCAGTCCATCCCGCGAGATTCCGGTTTTCGCGAAGGTCGCGTACATTAAGCCCGCAAGGAGGGCTCCGATCACATAATGAATGGGTTCGGAGGAACCAAACAGCGTGACCGCCGCCACCATTACAAGACTGATGATCAGGGAAGTTTTTTCGACCACTGTATTTTTAGCTTTTACCGTCAGATTCATCCGGCGATATATTTGGAGCGCAATCATCAGCCCAATGGCGATGGCAATTCCAATATTGAATTTATCCATGTTTCACCTCAACTAAATTTGATCAGGAATGGTACGTGGCGATCGCCAGTTCCTCCTGGAAAAAGTCTGTAAAGCCGGCTTCCCGGAATATCTTCTCCGCAGTGATGTTCTGCGGCCACAGGTACAGCGGCAAGCTGGATTCCCGCCGATGCATGTCAACGATGGTGCTGATCAGTTCACGGGCATAGCCCTGACCGCGCAGCTCTGCTGCGGTTTCCGCTGATGCCAGCCTGGCTACGCCGTGATCTCCGTAATAAATCGTAACCATGGAGACTGCCTTCCCCTGAAGATACCCGACCAGAACCCGATAGCGCCGGCCCATGATGTTTCGTTTGATTTCTTCCACGGCCTGGCCGTTCCCGTCGGGAATAAGAATGTCTTCGGCAACGCGCGGATCCCATTCGGTCAGCTCCCGAATTTCCAACTTGCCGGTGGGCTGAATTCGATTGGGGTTTTCCAGGAGCATGAATCGGGTCGGCGCAAAAAGCTGAATATCATAGCCTTTGATGCGAAACTCCGTGGCATGATCCATGAAGTAGCCTTTTGTAAAAGGCTGCCTGACTCTGGGTTGAATGCCCCGTTCGAGATAAAACTGGGTGATCGCATCCAGAGCCCCGGGCAAATCCTCGACCTGATCAGGAAAAATAATAGCATGGTTCAGATACGGGTTATCCGGATCCGACTGGTCGTGGTAAATGAGGCCGAAAGGCTTTTCTTCAAAGTTTGAAATATATTTGGGATAATCCATTTCTGTCCGGAGGATCCGGTCCATCAGATCAGGATGGACCCGGTCCTCTTCCAGCGCTGGCGTTGCGCCAGCGCTGCCTGCATGTCTCTCTGTCATTTTTTCCATATTGCCTCCGCCGCGTCAGTCAGGATTCTGCTGCCTGCCATCAAATCGGCCTCATCCTTAAAATTTTGGCGGTACAGCTCAAGAATGCCGTTGCCCGCATAGCCCATCGCCTGAAGATGGCGAAAAAAAGCAGAAAAGTCAAACGTCCCCCGGCCAGGCAAAAGACAATTGTCGGTCGCATTATGGTCATTGAGATGAACGTTGATCAGGTCCTCACCGAGAACCTCAAGAAAGTCGTAGGGATTTACCCTGGCACGAATTGCCTGCTTGATGTCAAAGGTATGCAGCATCCGCTGCTTCATCCGGGATTTCATTTCCCGCAGGAAAGCCGGATCCCCTGAGGCCAGATATGCGACATTCTCCTGAGCCAGGCGAACTCCCGCTTCTCCGGACAGTTCATAAAGCTCATCATAGCAGCCGGCCAGATGATCGTAATATCGGGGATCCGCCATATTGCGCGGAACTCCGTGAAAGGTATAGATGTCGCTCCCCAGCCCGCGGACACACCGGAGGGTATTCCGGAACAGCTTCAAAAAATCCTGGCGCCGGCGCGGCAGCAGATCGAACAGACAAGGCTCCATGATCATGCTCATGACATGAACTGAATTTACGGTTATGCCATAGCGGTCACAACGATCTCTGAGCATGGCGATGAATCCTTCCTCCATTTCGGAGTAGGTATTCAGAAAGATTTCCACCGAGTCGATGCCAAGGGCGCCGTAATGGTCAATCATGTCCTCCGTATTCATCTCCGGAAAATAATTTGCCGTTGAAAGCCCTATTTTCATTATTCTACCTTCAGTTCCGGCGTCACCAGCTTCGTTACGGCATCCAGTCGAACCCGGTAACCGTCCTTTGTCCGTTCCATCAATTCCAAATCCTCCGCCCGGGTTCCGCTGACAAGCTGAAACTTCTTATCCTTCAAATCGTAAGACCAGACATAAAAAGGCTTCAGCGCCAGAGCGACCTGAGATTCAAACAGAATGAGGTCCTTTGTCAGAAATCTGGCATTGCGCATCCAGATAAAGCCGTCTTTTTCGATGTAATCCGTTCGCTTCAGCTGCCCCTTTTGGGAGTGGCGGTAGGTATTGAACGAGTGATCCTCCCCCGTCAGGTCCTGACCATAGAGGGTCAGGGTCTGAGTTGAGGTTTCATTGATCAGGAGCCTGCTCTGATCAGGGGACAGATCAAAGGAGAAGCTTCCGGCCGGCCCGGCCGCCCCGAGATAGCGGATCCCCTGTTCCGTCTTTTCATAACGAATCGCAATAACGGACCCATCCGACAGCGGATGATCCGCGGTCAGCGGCTGTGGTTTTGTTTGCACACTCGTGAGCGGCGGTGCCGTTTGAGCAGGCGTCGTCGCCGGTTTGGTCCCCGTCGGGATGGTTGTCTGCACCGTCTGGGGAAACTTGCCGCCGGCTTCCTGAAACTCTTTGACCTTCCCGTCCAGATAGGGCAGGAAGAACAACAGGAATAAAGCCAGTGAGGCTAGAAACAGCCAAAGATTTCGCCGCAGTCGGTGCTTTTTCTTCGCTTTGTTGTACCGATCGGAATAGATGCTTGGCTTTTTCAAGCTGACTCACCGCTTTCCCGCATCAGAAGCCGCGACTCTGAAGGAATCGCCGGACCGGTGCTGTCGTTCTGATACAGCTTTGTTCCTGATGCCACAGACCTGACTTCGAGCCGGATGCGCAGCCTCTCCTTGCAAGTCATCACAGGTCGATCACCTCCGCCTGATCCAGAGAGGTCCGGACCAGTGCTTCGATATCCAGAACAGCCTCGTGAGCCTCAATTTCAGCCAGTCTGGGCTTGGTTTTCGGATGCTTGGGAACAAAGATCGTGCAGCAGTCTTCATAGGGCAAAATGGAGGTTTCATAAGTGCCGATGGAGTGCGCTATATCCATGATGTCAGTCTTATCCATTGCTACCAGGGGACGGAATACCGGGCGATCCGCAACAGCATCCGAAACCACCAGGGATTCCATGGTCTGACTGGCCACCTGTCCCACCGATTCCCCGGTGGTAACGGAGTGGATCTTATACTTGGCGGCTGCGGCACAGGCCAGACGCATCATGAACCGCCGCATAATGATCGTCAGTTCGTCCTCGGGGCACTTTTCAATGATTTCCATCTGAATCTGGGTGAACGATGGAATAATAAGACGGAACTTCCCGGTGGACGCTTTGAGAATGGAGGCCAGTTCCTTGACTTTGTCCTTGGCCCGCTCTGAGGTGTAGGGATGGCTGTGATAGTAGATGCCTGTCACCTGAACGCCGCGTCGAGCCATGAGATAACCCGCGACAGGCGAATCGATGCCGCCGGAGAGCATCAGCATGGTGGATCCGTTGGATCCATAGGGCATGCCCTTGGCTCCTTCCAGTTTCTTTTTATAGATATAGGCCTTGCTGCGGATTTCCACTTTCAGGGTAACCTGGGGATCCCGGACATCCACGGAATAGCCTTCCGTGCTATTCAGCAGGATCCCTCCCAGTTCCCGGGAGATTTCCATGGAATTCAATGGAAATTTCTTATTGGCCCGGTTGGTGACCACCTTGAAGGTGGTTCCCTTGGGATAGCTCGTCAGGATCTGGATCAGGTGGTCCCCGATCCGATCCAGATTCGCATCGGTTTCCTCGACCAGATCAACCTCCATGACGCCAAATACTTTCGCGACCTTTTGCGCGACCCGTTCGCCGGCTTCAGTTTCGATGAACCAGCGCAGCTGGTCCCGTATCAGTTTATAGTCCTCGCCGTCGAGGACCCCGCGAATATTGGCCATCAGGCGGTCTTCAAAAATTTTCCGGTTCAGCCCCTTGAGAAAAATCTCGGGTGCGTATTTGATTAAAATTCGTTCACTCAACTTTTTATCCTTCCGGCGAAGGCCAGGGCATATTGAAACCCTGCCTTGGCCTCTTCAATTTCAGCCATGGTATTGGTATCGGAAAAACAGATCCGGATGGATCCCTTAATTGCTTCCTTGTCCAGCTTCAGAGCTGTCAGGACATGGGAATCCTTTAAATTTTTGGATGAGCAGGCCGAGCCGGTCGATACGCAGATCCCCTTCTCCTCCAGCAGGCGCAGCAGGATTTCAGCGCGGATGCCCCGGAATGAGACATTGAGGATGTAGGGCGAGAATCCCTCCTCATCGCCGTTGAGCTGGAACCGGTCGGCGGGATCTTCTTCCCGGAAGAATCCGAGTAAAGAGGTCTTCAGCGCTTCCACCTGCCGGCGGTTTTCCTCCAGGTGAGGCAGAATCAGGTCGCAGGCCTTGCCAAAACCCGCAATGTAGGGAACATTATGAGTTCCGGCCCGCTGGCCATCCTCCTGACCGCCGCCATGAATAAGACTGGTCAGGCGAAGTCCCTTGCGCACATAAAGCATGCCGATCCCCTTGGGACCATGGGCCTTATGGGCCGAAGCCGTGGCGTAGTCCAGATTCATTGCGCGCACGTCCAGCGGAAATTTCAGAAAGCTTTGCACCAGGTCCGCGTGGAATCGCGCCCGGCTGCCTGACTCTTGGATGATCTGGCCGATCCGGGCCAGATCATTGACTGCTCCGATCTCATTGTTGACGTGCATGATGCTGACCAGCGAGGTGTCACGGGTCAGATTTCGGCGCAGATCCTCCAGATCAATCCGGCCCTGACCGTCCACGGGCAGCCAGGTCACCCTGGTTCCGGATTCAGCCATGGCCCGCAGTGTATTGCGCACGCTGGGATGCTCGATCTCCGTGGTAATGATATGGCCGCCTGCAAAGTGCTTCAGAACCTGATTGTTTCCTTCTGAGGCGCAGGAGGTGAACAGAATCTCACCGGGCTGAGCACCGATGACCCGGGCTACGGAAGCGCGGGCCGAGGTCATGATGTCCTGGGCCTGTCGGCCCAGGGCATGAAGAGACGACGGATTTCCGAATTCTTCATCCAGCACCCGTTTAATTTCAGCGGCCACTTCCGGAAAAACCGGGGTTGTCGCGCAGTTATCAAGATATATCATACTGATTCCTCCAACAGCGCCTTCAGCTTTCGGCCAAAGGTCAGTAATTCTTCCTTTGTATCGGCAATTCCCTGAAAGGAATGCGGTCCGCCGCCCCCTCTGACTCCGGGAATCTTATGAGACCGGAACAGTGCTCCGGCGGCCAGACCGTCGCGGTACAGGCTGCCATAAATCCTCAGCTGCCGCATATCCAGCAGTATCGCGTCCTTTTCCTGGCGGCCCAGTTCGGAAGCCAGAATTCGGATCAGTTCTTCTTCCTCATCCAGCTCCTGGTATACCAGAGCTTCATTGTATTCGTTCAGCTGCAGCATTTGCCGGGCCAGCTTGGTCCTCAGTTCCGTGATGGTTCTGGCGTCTTCCTGGGTCTGCTCCAGGAGCAGACGCACGCGGAACGGGATTTCCGATTCGTGAATTTCCAGCTGCTCCTTCGCGTCCTGAACGATGCGGACAGCTTCCAGGGCAAAATCCAATGCCCGCTTCCCAAACTGGAAGTAAACGCGCGACCCGGACTTGTGCTTCTCCACTTTCCGGATAAAAAAGAAAAGCAGATCCGACGTGGAGTCGACATGAGTTCCGCAGCAGGCACTGACATCCAGATCTCCGATTCGGATCACCTGGACATCTTCCTGAAGATCCACTACTTTGCGCAAACCGAGCCGATCAAGCTGATCCGCTGATTCAATGAAGAAGGTCACCGGAATCCCTTCCAGAATGGCTGAGTTGACCTGATGCGCCACATCTTCCAGAATATCTTCCACGACGGGACAGTCGGTGTCAATGGTAGCCGTCTCCTGGCCAATGTGGAACCCTACAGTCTGCAGCTGATGATCGCGCAGCAGAATCGCTGACAGAAGATGCTGGCCGGTATGCTGACGTGACATTTCCAGACGATGTTCTCCATCAATCTCGACTTTGACTCGCATGCCCACAAACAATTCGGAAGGATCCGTGACTTCATGCCAGATCCGTCCGTCAATCTCATGCAGCGACAGCACCTTATGCCCTTGAATCGTTCCCTGATCGGAGGGCTGACCGCCCCCTTCCACAAAAAACTCCGTCCGATCCAGTACGAGGTAATGCCGCCCCGCTTCCTGATGGATCTGCGTGATCAGTGTATAGTATTCCATTTCTGCATGGTTGTTCTTAAAACTCATGGCCGCCTCCTGTGCTGGATTATCGGACTTGCCCCTCTGCCGCCTGAAACCGGAAGAGGACATCCTGCCTGACAATAGTATATCAAAACCATCCGGCACTGACATTTTCCAGTGGCAGATGTCCTGCTGCCGGAGGTTCTTCAGCCTTTGGTTCACGCTTCGTTTGTTTCCTGGATGGGGACAGATTTCCTAGCTCAGTCCTTATTTCTGGCAGATTCATTCAGAACCGCCTGTTTGGCCAGTTCATCCGCCAGATCATTCATGGCGTCTCCGGAATGGCCCTTCACCTTTCGAAACGTCAGACTCAGCCGGGGACGAACCGATCGAACAAATTCATGATAGCCCCGGGTCAGATCATTGTTCCGTTTCCAGGTTCCGATGGCCCAGCTTTCGATGCCCTGATAGTCAAAATGCAGGACCAGTGAGCGGGCACCTGCGGCCATGGCATACTGCATTGCCTTGACCGCTCCCAGCACCTCTCCGGCCACATTGCGCATAGCAACATATTCAGGCCGGGAGCCGGTCCCTGAAAGGGTTTTAATGACCCGGTCTCCGGCAAGGATGACCACGCCATAGCCATAGACGCTGTGTCCCTGCCGGAAGGAACCATCCACATAAGCGACCAGATGATCCGCCTGGAGAGCTGCCCCGGACTCTGAAGCGGTTATTTCTGGTTCTCCAGGGAATGGCTCCGCCTGTCCGGAGAGGCTGTCAGCTCCGGTCAGGCCTTCCGGTGAGCCTTCTTTCTCCCGGGCACCGGCCTGGCTGGATCGGGTCTGTTCCGACTCGGCCCGGACTGACGCATGCTCGGGGAACACCTGGATCTGATCGGCGGGAATACCCAATTCCTTCAGAAAGTGTGCTGCCAGGTCCCGGCTCGGGAATGATTTAAATTTCACGCCGGAAATTCCCCGGACATTCTGCTCCGTCTGACCCCAGTCGGTATAAATGCCGGATCCCTCCCGGCCCTTGGCCACTGCATAGTATTTTTTCGCCATATAACCTCTTCCATGGAAAAGGCACCCTGTCAGCGGATGCCTTTTCGGTTCACTTTACATTCTATTATACATGAATTTTTTCCGGTTTGATTCAGATCTCCACAGAAGTGGGAACCACCGGATTCTTGAAGTAAAAATCATCATCCTGGTATGCGCCGAACTTTTCATCCAGTTTTTCGTCCACCAGATCATAGACCCGCTCAATGTTGGATGATCCGGTCATGCCCATGATTTTTCCGATGTTGTCCTTCACAAACTTCAATGTTTTCAGATCTCCGGACCAATGCTCCACGACAATGGGCAGCGGAATTCGATTCGTCAGATGATTCACGCCGAATACGAACAGCGCCAGATCATCAATGGCTCCTAAAACCGGGAACTTGTCCGGTATGATGTCAATGGGAGACAGGAAGTAGCCCAGACTCAGACCGATGATCCATTTATCCTTAGCCAGAACGCGCCGGTCTCTCATGACCCGGTAGCCCAGAACCAGAAGGTCCGGCAGGGCGGCAATATATTCGTAGTGTTTCTTATAATCCAGCGGCACCCGTTTGTAAAGATCACGGCGAAGCCTTGAATACTCATCCTCAGCCGGTTCGATGCTGGCCAGATTAATGTTGAAATTCTCCATTTGTCTGGCTTCAACGACAGCCTGATTAACCGCTTCCACTTCGGCAGCTGCCGCAGCCGCTTCCTGGGCGGCTTTGTCTGCCTGCATGGCCTTGACATCGGCCTGGATGCCGGACACCTTAACCGCCAGCAGTCCATTCTCCATGATGATGTTGTCAATCATGACATGAACGTGGGGCACTTTCTGAAGTGCGTCATCCACATCCACCTGAATGTGACCGTCCTGATAGGTGATGCCAAGATCCTTGGCCTTCTTCATGGCAAAGGCCAGAGCCGCTGAGAGCACTGCATTCGGAATGCCCAGCCTGAGAACCTTGATCTTCTCAATCCGGATCCGGATTACATTATTGGCAACTGATGCCACATGCACACTGGCAAAGAATGGGATGTCGATAATTTTATGGTAATTGGCCGTTACTTCGATGGAGTTGTTTTTAAACTCCACGTTGTTGACTGTCAGCCCTTCGACCTGGACAAACTCCCGGATATTCTCCATCAGATCGGTCTCTGACATCGTAGTTGTGACTGATGTTACTTTTGCGCTCATGTTACGATTTACCTCCTGCCCGGTTTAATGAATAGTGATAAGAGGAAGCCGGCGGCCAGGCCACCCAGGTGACCATAGTTGTCGATCCCCGAACCCGGCTGGAAACCCCAGGCCAGGTTGATGCCGGCAATCACCAGCAAGTTCAGCAGGGCACCACTGCGGAACATTTCCCGATTTTTCCAAACATAGCCGATCAGTGCGCCCAGCAGGCCGAAGATGGCCCCGGAAGCGCCGATGCTGACGGTGTCTTCATGCATCAGATGGGAGAGCAGTGAACCGCCCAGCCCTGATACCATATACAAAATAAAATACTTCCACTTTGGCAGCATCCGTTCGAGATTGGACCCCAATGCCCACAGCGAATACATGTTGAACGCCAAATGCTGAATATCGCCATGCAGAAACATGGCCGTTACCAGGCGATAATACTCTCCTGCTTCCACCAGCGGCTTATAATTGCCCCCGAGGTATACCAGAACCAGCGGATGGATGTTCGTTGACTCCGACAACCAGGCTGAATAGAGGAATGCCGCCAGATTGATGATAATCAGACCCACGGTGATTCCGATCCCCCGGGATCTGTTCTTCCATTGATTCATTCCGTTTTGCTTATCTCCTCGATCGGGATCCTAAGACGTCTCCCTTTACCTACTATATTAAAGGAATCCGTCGGGTAAATACAGGGAAAGGCCTGATATTTCGGATATTCGTTACATAAAATTCAATATCTCCGAACTACCTGCTGCCTCTTTGGTCCTGTTTCTCCCTGAAAGTGCTTCACCCAAGGAAAGTCCTTGAACGTGCTCGGTCCCACCTGTTCCCTCATTTTCGAGTCGAGATGATGCAAATCATTTGCATTTTAAAGGCTGTATGTCCTATAATTTTTTTGAATAGAGTCCTTGGAAGCGAACAGATCATTCATAAGCTCAGAACACCCGGACTGCGGATTCCTGCCGGAAATGAGCCTGATCCTGCCACCGTGCTTTATACCTGAACAAACTTTGAAAAAAGCGGTTGACTGCAGTCATTCCGCCTTGAAGGGAAATCCATGGAAATCCGAAATCTTGAATTCAACTATGAACCGGGATCACCGGTTCTGATCCATGATCTGAACCTGACCATTGCACCCGGAGTATTCCTGACTGTCCTGGGCGAAAACGGGTCTGCCAAGTCAACCCTGATCAAGCTGATGCTGGGTCTGCTCAAACCCGTCAAGGGAGAGATCCGCCGGACCTTATCCAAAATTGGTTACGTGCCGCAAAAGAAAGACAAGTTTAATATGCGCTTTCCCATTACTGTGCGCGAAATGCTCGCGATCCACATGGCCAGGGGTTGCCAGGGTTCCCCGGAAACGTATCTGGCCATGGTAGAAATGGAGGATCAGGCGGAAGCACTGTTCGGAGAGCTCTCCGGGGGTCAGCAGCAGCGGGTTCTGATCGCCCGGGCAATTTCTGCCTGTCCGGATCTTTTGATTCTGGATGAGCCGCTGACCGGTATTGACAGTCACTCCCGCGAAGTCATCCGCCATTTGCTCCTGAAACTGAATCAGGAAGGCCTGACGATTGTCTCCATTGAACATGATGTAGCATTTGCCCTGCATCACTCGACTCATATTCTGACCATGAAGGAAAACCAGGTCCGATGGTTTACCGTTGAGGAGTATAAAAACCAAATCGGCCACGATGACCGGGACAATTTTTTACATCACCTGGAGGAACATTCCCATGCTGCAATATGATTTCATGAGAAACGCCCTGGCGGCCGGATTCCTGATCGCCCTGCTCTGTCCGGTGATCGGTTCCTTCCTCGTACTCAAACGGTTTTCCATGATGGGCGACACCTTGTCCCATTCCGCTTTCGCCGGCGTCGCACTGGGTGCGTTCTTCGGGTTGAATCCCTCCGTCGCCTCTTTGATCTACACGCTGCTGGCAGCGCTATTGATTGAGTACCTGCGCAACCGGTTTAAAAGTTACGAAGAGGTCGTGATGTCCATTGTCATGACGTTCAATGTCGGCCTGGCCATTATCCTGGCTTCACGCGGGAGCAGCGCCAATATTGAATCGTTCCTTTTTGGTTCAATCCTCACAGTAGAACCCTCTGATCTTTTCCTGATCGCAGCAGTCACGCTGATCAGCCTGATCTTTATCCGAATCTTCTATTCGCAGCTGCTCTATATCACCTTTGATGAAGAAGGCGCGGAGATCTCGAAAATCCCGGTTGTGTCCCTGAATTACCTGTTCATGGCACTGACCGGAGCTACTGTCGGAGTCTCCATCCGGATTACCGGTCTCCTGGTGATTTCATCCATTCTGGTTCTGCCGGTGGCGGCAGCCTTGAATCTGAGAGCGGGCTTCCGCAAGACTCTGCTTTGGGCTGTTGGCTTTGGTCTGATCGCCGTCCTGTCCGGCCTGGTCCTCTCCTATTATCTGGATTCAGCCCCGGGGGGAACCATCGCCATCATGAGTGTCGCCGTCCTGTTATGTTCGTTCTTCCTTCGCCGAAAAACCGCATAACATTGCTCTTCACCGAGCCTAGGGCAATGCGTTGATCCTCTGTAAAACCAATGAAGAACCGCGTCGGATCCACAACAGTGATCCGACGCGGTTCTTCATTTAAGGATCCCGGCCTTCGCATGGGGAGTCCTGTTACTTTTGTTTTCTGCCGGAGGCTGAACCTTCCTTGTCCCCCTCAGAAGCTGTTTTCTCCAGCCGCTGGGAGCATTCTGCACAGATTCCCTTCAGTTCCAGCCGGTGTTCCATAATCGAGAATCCGGTTTCCCGGTTAATCAGCTCCTCGATCTTCACCATTGGACAGTCCAGATCCACCGTCTTATGACAGATTTCACAGGTCAGGCTGTGCATATGGTGATCCCGCTTCAGCACATAGTTATACTTCTTTTCTCCCAGGTCAAATTTATCAAGGACACTGATACTCTCCAGAAGCTCCAGCGTCCGATAGACGGTCGAGAGGTTGATGTACAGCTCACGATTTTCGGCTTCATCCCGGATGGACTCGGCATCCAGTCCATGATAGGACTGAGCAAGGATTTCCAGAATGGCTTCTCTGGGCTTTGTGATTTTCAGACCGTGTTTTTTGAGCAATTCCTGAACGTTCATCGATCTTTAGGCAAGGTTCCTCTCTTCCGATTACTGGGGGAAGAATGGTCTCTCATTGGTTACGAATGAATCGGTCCCCTTGCCGTTCTCCTTTCTATCATTATACCGGTCAGTGCAAATAATCAACTCATAGAAAACATAAAAAATGCATGGCAGAGTGAGTGACAAACAAAGCATGGGGAGATCGGAATACATTAAATGATTCCGAATGCAGCAATGCAGTGACTTTAATATCATCGGCTGTCCCATCCGAAACATCAGGGACGCCGCCGGTAGTCGAAGAAAGCAGTACTAAGGTACATGGGACCGGTTCCCAGACGGAAACAACCATGTCCCTCTTGACTTCTATTTGTAATTATAGCAGATTTTCCAATGGTTCCCGTCTTAGAGAAAAGCCATTCTCAAACCGAACACCAGCAGAATGGCTCCTCCAATGAAATCGGCGTATTTTGTTACGAGAGGGGCAGACTGAAGACGCTTGCTCAGCACGAATGCCAGGCTGACCAGAATCAGGGTGACAACTCCGATCAGGAGTCCATCCTGCAAAATGTACTCTCCTCTGGAGTACAACGCCGTAATGCCGACAATCATGGCGTCAATCGATACCGATACCCCGAGGACAATCTCCATGCCCGGCTTGATCAGAATGCATTCCTCTTTCTGCTGTGCACCCTCCCGGATCATCATAATGCCGACACCCAGTATTGCCAATCCTCCGATCAATGTCGGCACAGCGGCAATCTCCTGATTGATGAGCCGTCCCAAAGCAGCGCCTATAAAGGCAAAGGCAAACTGGAAGAACGCAAAGGACAACGCAAACCGCACTTTCTTCAGTCGATCCACCTGACAATTGATACCAATGGACAGCGCGACCCCACAAGCATCCATCGCCAGGGCTACCCCGATCAGCAGCACATTCCAACTATTCATTTGATTTCCCCCAATCGATCAAGAAGAAGCTGCAGCCAGCCTGTTTTTCTATCCAGCTATCAATTATAACAAGATCTGCCGAAAGAAAAAAGGGCTTCGCCAAGACTCCGGACATAGCACTCCCCCTCCTAGAATAATGTTGTAGTAGTTAATAGGTTTTTCGTAACTGTAATTAACTGCCATAATATAAGCATGCAGAGTGAGTGTCGCCGGCTCCCACCTTGAGGTTCTTCCTCGTTTATGAGAGTGGCGCCTCACCTCTTGCGGCAGTTCACGAATGAGCTGGATGTTGAGACTTTTGGGTCTTCTCCGTCTGTCCAAGGAGGTTGTGAGCCGCCGGAGCGTGAGGGTTCACCCTGTAAATCTTGATCTTAGAGGTGATCTATGTACTATCTGGGCATTGACATCGGCAAGAACAACCATGAAGCAGGTTTCATCAGGGAGGATGGCAGCCATGTGGGCAAGTCTCTGCGCTTCACAAACACCCAGGAGGGCTTCGAGAAGCTCACCCAGTTAATTCAGGATCGCCTCCCACAGGATGAAACCTTCTGCATCGGGATGGAAGCCACCGGCCATTACTGGCTGGCGCTTTACTCATTTCTGCATGAACAAGGCTATATTCTGCACGTGATCAATCCGATCCAATCCGACAGTCTTCGAAACTTCCACATCCGTCAACAGAAGACTGACGCGGTGGACTGCTTCTTGGTGGCCGAAGTCATCCGCTTTGGCAAGTTCACTGAAACTCACCTTGCGGATGAGGATATCCTGATCCTTCGCAATTTCGCTCGTTTTCGTGAATCTCTGAAAGACTCCTGCGCAAACTATAAACGACAAGTTATCACAGTCCTGGATCAGGTATTCCCGGAATATGACAAGCTCTTCTCGAATCTGTTTGGCCAAAGCTCCAAGGCCTTTCTAAAGACTTATGGAACTCCTGAACAGGCGATGGAGGTTGACACCGATTCTTTGGCTGATTTGCTTAATAAGGCCAGCAGAGGTCGTCACAGCGCCGATAGAGCGCAGCAGCTCAAAGAGGCTGCATCCCGGTCAGTTGGCGTTACCATCTGCTCGGATGCCTTTGCCTTTCAGCTGAAGATCCTGATTGAGCAGATTGAGTTCACAGAAGGCCAGCTTCATGAAATCGAAAATAAGATTGACACGCAGTTAAAGAAAATCAACTCCGTCATTCAGACGATCCCTGGTGTCGGGGCTGCTACTGGGGCTATGATCCTGGCGGAAATTGGAGACATCAATCGCTTCTCTACCCCAAAGAAGCTTGTCGCATTTGCAGGAATGGATCCCACCATGATGCAGTCCGGCAACTTCACCGGACTGCACAACCGACTCTCGAAGAAGGGCTCACCCTATCTTCGGCGGGCAGTGTGGATGGCTGCTGTATCCGCTTCCAGGCATGATCCGGTCTTCAAGGCCTTCTATGAGAAGAAACGATCCGAAGGGAAGTCCCATGGGACTGCCATCGGTGCTGTATCACGGAAACTACTGTACACCATCCACGCTGTACTGAAGGCTAATAAGCCGTATGAGGTTCATCTGGATACCATCTCATAAGCTAGCCATCATAACTCTCCGATAGCCCACATCCCTGTGGGTCTTGTTGGCGTGCACTTATTTTCCAGATAAATCTTTTTGGGGAATTTCTTTTCAAAATCACTACCTCATTCAATTTTCTTGACGATCCCTATTGACATTAAATAGCTGGTCTCATAATACTCATAATGAATACCCAGAATCGATACTCAGAATGAAATCCCAAGATGAAGACTCAGTATGAATTCCCAAAATGAAAACTCAGTATGAATTCCCAAAATGAAAACTTATTATCCTTCTGACACACTCTGGCAGAAGTTATCCTTTCCCGGCTATGCGTGGATACTGCATTTCCTTATTCACCCTGAATGGAGATCCTAGAACGGATCCGTGATTTTGTGCATTGCTCTCCGCCTTCTGTTATAATAATAAGGTTGAAAACAGGAGGCAGAAATCATGATCGCATTATCCTGCAAAGATATTAAAAAAGAATATGGAACGGATGTCATCCTGAGAAACATTTCCTTTACGATCAATGAAGGAGACAAAGTAGCGCTCATCGGAGCCAATGGCGTCGGAAAGTCGACTCTGTTCAAAATCCTCACGCGCCAGATCCAGCCTGATGAAGGGGAATACTATGTTGACCGCAATGCCACACTGGGTTATCTGGCGCAGAATCTGGACCTTGATTCCGACCGGACCATCTATGATGAAACCCTGAAAGTCTTTCAGAATCTCCTTGAAATGGAACAGACACTGATCCGCCTGGAAAATGACATGAAAACGGAGTGGACCGATGACAATCGCAGCTGGCATGAAGAGATTCAGAATCAGTATGCGAGCCTCCAGGACCTTTACCTGATCAAAGGCGGGCAAACCTATCGCGCCCAGCTTCATCGGGTGCTGACAGGGTTGGGTATCCCTCAGACGGACTGGAGCAAATCAATTTCGGTACTCTCCGGCGGTGAGAAAACACGGGTTGCCCTGGCCAAGCTCCTCTTAAGTGAACCTTCCATCATTCTGATGGATGAGCCAACCAATCATCTGGATCTGGCAGCCACCGAATGGCTGGAAGAATTTCTCAAGAGTTACAAAGGTACGCTTCTGGTCATTTCTCATGACCGTTATTTTCTCGATGCTGTGACAGATCACACCTATCTCATGCTGGAAGGTGAAGTGCTGTCCTATAACGCCTCCTATACCGGCTATCTTGAGCTTCACAAGAAAGCCTACGAAGTCCGGCTTAAGGCCTATGAGGCCCAGCAGGATGAGATCAGGCGGCAGGAAGCCATTATTGAGAAATACCGCCAGTTTAACCGGGAAAAGTCGATTCGGGCGGCCGAATCCCGTCAAAAGCGGCTCGATAAGATTCAACGGATCGAAGCTCCCAAAAAGGAAGGTCGTGCTGCCGGAATCCACTTCAAGGCAGGCTATGAATCGGGAAACGATGTACTGAATGTTGTCGACCTGGCCAAATCCTTTGATACCAAGTCCCTGTTTCGTCATGTCAGTTTCCTGATTCGAAAGGGTGACAAGATCGCACTGATCGGTGAAAACGGGCGCGGCAAGACTACACTGTTTCAAATGATCCGAGGCCTGATCACACCTGATCATGGTTATACGGTCCTGGGGCGCAATGTATCCCTGGGATACTACGACCAGGAACAGGCCGACCTGGATCCCGAAAAAACGGTAATGGACGAGGTCTGGGATGAATTTCCAGAACTGACAACTACCGAACTTCGAACCGCCCTGGGCACCTACCTCTTCCGCGGCGATGATGTCTTTAAACCGATCAAACTTCTTTCAGGAGGAGAAAAGTGCCGTATCAATCTTCTGAAACTAATGCTGAGGGAAGATAATTTTCTTCTGCTCGATGAACCCACCAATCATTTGGATATCCCCTCGCGCGAAGCCCTGGAGGAATCCCTGATGGACTATGACGGAACGCTTTTTGTCATATCCCATGACCGTTATTTCCTCAACAAGGTCATTCACCGGATTTACGAGCTCCGTTCAGAAGGGATCAAGGAATATCTGGGCAACTACAGCTACTATGCGGAAAAACGGGAACCGGAAGCTGCTTCGACGGCGGTAAAAGCTGAAGAAAGCCAGTCCAATCAGGATCGAACGAGACGAAAAGTCAATCAGCGGGAAGAACGCAAAGCCCGGGTTCGTCTGCGCGAAGTGGAAGAAGCCATCGAAAGCAGCGAAGTAACCCTGGATGAACTCACCGCCAGCCTGGCAGAAAGTGATGTCTTCATGGATCCGAAGCGCATGAGAGAAGTCCAAACATCGATCGATCGAACCCACACGCAGCTGACTCAGCTGATGACCGAATGGGAAGAACTGCTGGCTGTCACCGAAGAAGAGTAACGGGCCAAAGCCGGTTTATATATCAAAAATCAAATCAACAGCCAAAATCCTGCCGAAGATCGGCAGGATTTTGGCTGTTGCGTTATTAGTTTATGATTTTACCGATCATACCAATTGATTTTGGGTGATCCCGACCTGCGCCAAACTTCGCTTACCGCTGGAGTTCCCTGATATGAGCCATAAAAGATTCAATCGGCTGATTGCCGACCAGATCCCGACCATCATTGAACACGATCTTGGGAACGGAAGAAACATTATGCTGCTGGGACAGTTCCGGGAACAGGTTGGCATCTATCATTTCTGCCTTGATCCGGCTATTTTCCATGGCCAGGCGATGGGCTTTGGAAACGGCTCCCGGACAGTGCGGGCAGGATAAGGTGACAAACACCTTGATGTTAATGTCCTTCTCCATCCCCTGAAGTTCCCGAACCAGTTCTTCCGGCAATTCTTCCTTTCCGCCGGATACGGCCATCAGGGCGTAGATAAAGGAATTAATCTCATGACCAGCCGGCAATCCATAAAACTGAATCCCGTGGTCCACTCCGCCTTCTCCCATAACGGTGAATCCGGGAGCCCGAACGATTCCCAGCTGATCCGCTTTTGCCTGATCCTCCGGCAGCCGGTTGACTGTCAATTGAATCTGATCGCTGAGTTCGGCAATCTCACTCAAAAAGTCCTCCACTTCCTGAACCGCGGGTTCATCCTTGGCGGTAAAGAATTCGATGGTCACGGGTTGGACCATTCCACTGAATATTTCTTTTAACTGTCCTCTGATTTCGTCATTAAACATATTGCTCATTTTTTTCTCCTTGCATTTGAATCATTTCGGGGACCCTACTTGAATTATGTCCCGTTCAAGCTATGAGCATAGTATAACATCCCATTTTATCTAATTCAAGTACCGTCCCTATATTTTATGCAATCTTTTTTAGGTGTCTTGATCCAGATTCATCTCAGAAGGAGTCCCCGGCGATCCGAGTCATTCGGCAGGAACCCGATCATAATTTTCCTGACTCCAAATCGATCCGGTCGGTTAATTCCTGCCACCGCTGCATCTCATGATCAGGCAAGACCGAAATGATACCTGCAGCTCATATAATGCAAAAAGCTGCCGGATCCGGCAGCTTTTGCTATCTAACTAAGGTATATTCTTGTTCACTGCCCCGCGGTCCATTACTCCGTGGTCGATTGCGTCACCCTGGCTTCGAGCGAATCAGGGTCGGGCCGTCAGTTCCAGTTCAAGTGTCAGCAGGTCGTTGCCTCGCTTAATCTCCATCCTGATCTTTTCGCCGGGATCGTGACGCTCCCGGATATCGTTCATCTGGCTGGTCTTCAGGATTTCCCTGCCATCAAAGGTCAGAATGATATCTTTTTCCTGAAGACCGGCTTTCTCCGCCGGAGATAATTTATCCACCGCGATCACAACGACGCCATTGCTGATGTTGAGGGCTTCCAGCGCTTCCGGATTGAGATCTTTGGCAGTAAACCCGGTGTACAGTGGTACTCTGGATAAGTAGGTCAGCTTTTCCTTCAGGATATTGATGGGAATAGCGAATCCGATTCCCTGTACATCATCGGACATTTTTGCCGTATTGATTCCAATGACTTCCCCCCTGGCATTGAATAAGGGTCCGCCCGAATTCCCCTCATTGATGGCGGCATCGGTCTGAAGATAACTGATGACAGAATCGCCAATATAGACATTGCGGTCTTTTCCGGAAATGATTCCACTGGTCACAGTTCCGGCAAAATTTCTCGAGACCGGACTGCCAATGGCAACCACCTGTTCTCCGACCGTAATGGTATCTGAATTTCCTACTGTCACAATTCCAGGAAGCGAAATCCGATTATCAATTTTAATGATTGCAAGATCAGTGTCCCGATCTGAATTGATCTCCTTGGCAGATACCTCACGGCCGTCAGCCAGAATCACGGTGATGGTGTCCGCTCCGCCAATCACATGCTGATTGGTGGCGATCATTCCATCGCGGTTCAAAATAAATCCACTGCCGATAAAATTGCGCATCTCGTTTTCAGATTCTGTGTCTCTGATTTTGGTCACAATGGTTACCACTGAACTTTTGTACTGGGCTACAATTTCGGATACCGTCATATCGGGATCATCGCTGGTCTCCTCAATAATCGCTTTTTGCGCTTCAATGGCCTTCAGCTGCTTGGAGACATCGCTCATAATGCCTTCTGAAGCCTCCCTGGCCGCCAACTGGGCATGTTCCTCAATGTACTTTCCCAGCGCGGAGTCATGGAACAAAGCGGTATTCGGCAATAAAAAAATCGCCAGCCAAAGTCCCATCAGCAGGCCGACCAGACCTGTCGTCAAAGTCGTAATGAGGTGATAGCCCATTTTTCGGGGGACTCGGATCCTTTCAGTCGGTTGAGGATCCGGTCCGGTCATGTTGTTATTAATGTGATCTGGATCACCCATGGTCAACCCCTCCGATCCTATTATTCTCTCACTTCACATTTTAACTCATTCGATGCGGTTACTGGTGTCATTTTGGTTAAGTCCGGTTTGGTCCTGCAATTACAGCCGAAGTCCCAGGTTTGGCTCCGCATTGATGGATAAGGGAGATATATCTCCCGCCTGGAGCTGATAATACCCGGCGCTGGCAATCATCGCCGCATTATCAGTGCACAGTACGGCGGCGGGAAACAGGATCTCGATCCCCTGCTTCTTCCCTTCTTCCACCAGGTTGTGCCTCAGATAACTGTTTGAGGCAACTCCTCCGGCTACTGCGATTCTATGGTAGCCGCGATTCACCGCTACCTGCATGGCGTGATCAATGAGATTGAAGACCACGGCTTTCTGAAACGAAGCCGCCACGTCAGCTGGGACGATGGTCTCTCCCCGCTGAGCCGCGCTGTTGAGATAATTCAGAACCGCCGACTTGATGCCGGAAAATGAGAAATCCAGCGTTTCTTCATGGAATTTAGGACGTGAGAAGGCAATTGCGTCCTCGTTTCCCTTTCTGGCCAGCTGATCAATCTGCGGTCCGCCGGGATAGGGCAGTGACAGTGCCCGCGCGACTTTGTCAAAGGCTTCGCCCACCGCGTCATCCCGGGTTTTGGCTACTACGACATAATCCCGGTAGTTCCTGACCTCCACGATGAACGTGTGTCCCCCGGAAACAACCAGGCTGACAAACGGTGGTTCCAGCTCCGGATATTGAATGTAGTTGGCACTGATATGCCCTTCAATATGATTTACACCGATCAGAGGTTTACCCAGAGCAAACGCCAGTCCCTTGGCATATTGCAGCCCGACCAGCAGAGCTCCGACCAGCCCAGGCCCCCGAGTCACCGCGATGGCATCAAGGTCTTCCAGTGTCACTCCGGCTTCTTTCAGCGCAAGGTCCACAACACCGGTAATATTCTCTGTATGTTTCCTGGAAGCCATTTCCGGAACCACTCCCCCAAACTTGCGATGCAGCGGGATCTGGGAAGAGATGATATTGGACAGGACCTGGCGTCCGTTGCGCACGACACTCGCAGCCGTTTCATCACAGCTTGTCTCTATGCCCAGGATCAGTTGGTCTTCCATTTTGTATAATCACTCCTGTTCTAAATCTCAGTCAAATCGGAAAAGTCAGCTGACTGAGCCTGTTATGCTATAATCAAATCAAATCACTTGAATCATCTATAAGATGATAATTATACTCTGATTCCAAGTAAATGAAAAGGTGACGTCATGTCTGAATATGCCAAAGTAGTAGTGATGGGCTCCCCCATCACCAAATCGAATTTTAAGATGCACAATAAGAATGGCCGTGCGATCCTTCCGGACAACTCCGGCACCTATCACGACCGCTATGCCCTGTATGAGGAAAATATTGCCGCCTGTGCCCGGGCTCAGAATCCCGGAGTGACTTTTGAGGAGAGCCTCATAGCTGTTCTGAGGGTTTATTATAAAAGCGAGAAGCGGCACCCTGATACGAACAACATTACCAAGAGCATTTTCGACGGAGTTGAAAAATCCGGTCTGATTGTCAATGATGCTCAGGTTCGGCGCCTCATCATAGAGGAATACTACGACAAGGTGGAACCGCGCTTTGAACTGGAGCTTTTTGCAGAATCGGTCTTTCGGATGTCTTACGAAATCCGCCGCCATGACCAGTCCGAAGAACCAATCCTGTATCAGCCGGCCAGCAACAAAAAGCTGAACGGACTCCTTCCGGCCCGCGGATACACTGAGCGGGACCTGGCCAATATTCAGGCACTTTTGGAACAGAAGCAGCGCCAGAATCCGGCACAAGCGAAACCGATCCCGTCGCCAAAAGTGGTTCCGACTCACGAAGCGCTGCTTTGCAGCCTGTGCAGGAAGCCCGTAGCGGAAGGTAATTACATGAAGGCCGATGGCGGTAAGACCATCATCTGCAAGCGCTGTTTTAAAAAATTATATTAGGCAGGTTCACTATGACAACCAATTGTGACTCCATCTATCTCCGGGCATTGAAACCCAGTGACCTGGAGCAGCTTGAACAACTCAGTGAGGAAACGACTTTTCCTTTTCGCGCCGTTCCTCTGTCCAAAATCAGTGAACCACTCAGCGGATTTTCTGGTCCTGATCAATCAGCTTCCGTCCAATCGGACGAAACATTGCTCAGCTTCGCCATTATGAAGCATGACCATCTGGTCGGTCAGCTCACCTTGTGGGGCATCGATTTCTTAAAAGGACACTGCACCGTGACGATGGGGATTGCAGCCAAAGCGAATCGCCATCGGGGCATCGGAACCTGCGCTTTAATCATGGGACTGCGTTATGCGTTTTATTCGCTTGGCCTGCAGAAGGTAACCACCGATACCCTGAGTACTAATCAGGCCGCTCGCCGCTGTTTGAATAAAGTTGGCTTCATTCAGACCGGAACGGAACAAAGAGTGTTTCCCTTGGACAAAGATTTCATCGATCGGCTGCATTACCAGATGCAGCGATCCGATTTTGATCGGTTGTACCACTTTCCGCGGGAAAAATAAGATCATACCCCGTTTGTATTTTTCAGCATCAACCGGCGAAAAAAACGAGCCAGATATTGATCTCGCTCGTTTTATTTATTCTCCCGGATCCCTAGGATTCAGGGGACTCCGGTGGTTCAGGCTCAGCCAGGAAATCAATGACTTTCTGTGCCGTTTCAACGGCTCGCTTGTGGATGTCATGCAAATCAAAGGAGATTCGTTCGGCATTGCCGGTGATGAATACTCCCTGGTTTTCCGGATCGCGGCGGAAGCGCTTGTACAGTTCCCGCTGCGGTGACATGCCCACAGACAGCAGGATGGTGTCGCAGGACAGCTCCTTGGTTTTCTGAACGTCATCCCGGCTGCTGTTCCGTTCAATGGTCACGCCGGTGATCCGGTTCGTGCCAGTAATTTCTTTTATTGTGTACCCGAGTTCCGCCTTGATCTGAAACAATTCATGGAAACGGGCAAGCTTTTCATCCGGGAAATTCAGTTCGCGAACCTGATCGACGATGGTTACCTCGTCGGCTCCTTCCGTCTTTAGCAGCTTGGCCAGATAAAGACCAGTCCAGTCAGATCCGAAAATCACAATGCGGTTGCCCGGAAGGTAGCCCTGCTCCACAATAAACTTTCTGGCACTGCCAATACTGAAAATGCCGGATGTTCGCTTTGAGGTAAAGTTCAAGATACCGCGTGGCCGTTCCCTGGCTCCGGTGGCAATCACCAGCGCTCTGGTTCTCAGATAGCGCAGCCCTTTTTCCGGACTAAGAGCTTTGACCGTCTTATCTTTGTCAACGGACAGAACATGTGTCATTGGTTCATAGTCCACACCGTGCAGGATCAGTTTCTTCTTTAGATCATCTGCCATCTCCACCCCGGTGTAGCCTTCCAATTCATAAGATTCATCGACTTCGATAATCTCATTCAGAGTCCCGCCCAGATCTTCATTCAGGTCAAGGACCAAAATGTTTTTCAGGCCCTGTTCGCTCAGGGTCAGGGCGGTATACATGCCGGCGGGGCCGCCACCCACAATGATGACATCATAACCCATGTTCTGCACCTCGTTGTACTTTTAGAAAATATCCTGTTTCCGATAGACTTCGCGTCCCTCGGACATAGTGTAAACACACTCGTTGACCCCAAAATGGTAGGTCAGGAACTGATGATTGGGCACGTCAAACACCGCGATATCCGCCAGTTTGCCAGCTTCCAAACTTCCCTTCTCTTCGGCCAGTCCCAGGGCAGCCGCGCCGTTCAGAGTCAGTGCTGTTACAACTTCCTCCATGCGCAGTCCCATATAGATCGTGGATAAAGCGATGAGCAGCGGGATGGACTCAGAGTAGCAGGAGCCCGGATTCAGGTCAGTTGCCAGAGCTACGCCCATTCCCATGTCGACCATTTTACGGGCCGGCGCGTAATCAGCTTTGATCGAGAAGGCGGTCAGTGGCAGCAAGGTGCCGCAAACATTATTGTCCCGCATTGCTTTGATACCTTCTTCCGAAATCTTCAGGAGGTGGTCGGCTGAGGTCACTTTCAACTCTCCGGCCAGTTCCGCTCCGCCAAATCCCGCGAACAGTTCATCCGCATGCATGCGAATGCCGAATCCGGCTTCACGGGCTGCTGTGAGGAATTTTCTGGACTGCTCGATGTTAAACACGCCTTTTTCCGTAAATATGTCACAGAACGTCGCAAGTCCTCTTTCCTTAACCTCAGGAAGAACCTCATTCAGGCAGAAATCAATGTAATCGTCCGGCCTGCCCTTGAATTCCGCTGGGATTTCGTGAGGTCCCATATAGGTAGGAACAATTCGGATCCAGTCCTCCTGATTAAGGCGGGCCATTGCTTCCAGCTGACGGAGTTCTGTTTCTTTGTCCAGCCCGTAGCCGGACTTGCCTTCTACTGTTGTTACTCCGAAGTTGGCGAAGGACCGCAGGCGTTTACGCCCCACTTCGAGGAATTCATCCAGGGATGTGGCGCGGGTTGCCTTCGTGCTTGCCACGATTCCGCCGCCCCGTTCCATGATGGAAATATAGGATTCTCCGTTCAGCCGCCAGTTGAACTCTTCGGCCCGATAACCTCCGAAGATGAAATGGGTATGGGAATCCACCAGACCGGGCATGATGGTTTTCCCGGTACAGTCAATGACGATATACTCCGCTTCATCGAGCCCCTGAAGGATTTCAGGACCGCCGACGGCCTTGATTCGATTCCCTTCGGTAATGACGCAGCCATTCGGAATGACCGTCAGTTCCCTCATCTCTTCGCCTTTTTTCAGAGCGGTGCCCTTTGGGGTCACCAGCTCTGAGGCGTTCTTAAACAGATAGCTTTTCATGACTATTCCATGATCCGGGTCTCAAGAACCTGGTCCATGGAGAAGTTCTCGATGCCCATATAGTATTCAACGGACTGGATCAGAGCTGCCATAGGCAGTAATCCGATTACTTCCGTTCCAACGACACTGACGCCGAACCGTTTGGCTTCTGAGCGGACCATTTCCAATGCCTGATACAGGGATGTTTTGGTGTAATCGGTCAGGTTCATTGAAATCTGGACAATTCCGCGTTCTTTGAGCTCTACGCCCATTGCTTTGGCAAAACGAAGTCCGCCGCCGATGTGACGAACACGCTTGGCAATGAAATCAGCCGTTGCCATATCATTGGTGTTCAGGTTGACGTTAAAGGCAACCAAGGGCATTCTGGCACCTACGGCAACACAACCGAACGTCGGGTGTGGTGCATCCTTCGGGCCGAAATCTGCATGCCATGCGGCATCCTTCATCTTTTCAGCCATCCCCTCAAACTGTCCCTTGCGAACCTGGGCCAGATTTTCCCGGGCAGGTGCAGAGGCGGCTTTTTCATACAGGAATACCGGGATCTCCAGTGCTCCAATCATTTCGCCCACTTCCTTAGCCAGCGCTACCGCATCGTCCATGGTGCAGCCCTTGATCGGGATAAAGGGGCAAACATCCATAGCGCCCATTCTCGGGTGCTCGCCGGTATGCTTGGTCAGATCGATGTGTTCCATTGCCACCTTGACGGATTCCAGCAAGGGAGCTTTCAGCGCTTCAGGTTCTCCTACCACTGTGACAACGGTCCGGTTGTGATCCTTGTCGGAAGAATAGTCCAAAAGCTTTACATTTTCGCGATTACGGAAACAATTGACGATCTTCTCAACAACTTCAGGGTTTCTTCCCTCGGAATAATTCGGTACAACTTCCATGATACGGTTCATATGCAACGACTCCTTTTTCAGCCGGACCTCAGGATCCAGCCTTTGCTTATTTGGTAACAATTCCATTGTAAAACAGAACCCCATGGATTGCTACCGGAAAACAGACGCTTGTTTTTCATTTGATGAAGTTGTCAAAAAAACTGCCTCATCAACTCAAGAATTTAATTTCGGTTCTCATGAGAAAGGATCTGCTCGGCAGGGGTCTTGTCGGTATTCTGCTCGGCAAGGGAATTGCCTGGATTATTTGCACCGTTTCTCAGACATTGGACACTGGACATTTGACATTTGACATTTGATTAAATCCTGATGCTGATACTAATGGTATGAATTACTGGTATCGTTCCTTACACTGATCCTGATCCTGTAGGACTTAGCCAGATGGGAATACTGACCTGGCATCTGTTTCGGTTGGATGCATCAGGTCAGTTGTTTTTAGTATTTTTCTCTGGACTTGGATTCCTCCGGCTTATATCCTTCTGTTGAATGAAGTTCCCGTTCGATGGATTCATCCTCGTACAGCTTTTCAAAGGCTTCGATTTTAGCTTCCAGATCCGCTTTCTTCTGCTCGGCAGACACGGGATCCTCGGTCAGATCACTCTTCAGATCCTGGACCTTTTCTGTGACCTTGTGGAATGCGCCCTCCAGCTTTGACTTGATTTCATCGGGCTTGACCTTCTCCAGCAGTTCTGTCTCTTCCAGCTTTTGGGTCAGGCTTACTTTCACCTCTTCGGCTTTCTGGCGCAAGGAATCTACATCCACTTTCTCCGCTGTTTCACCAACCACTTTCCCACCCTCGCGAAATACTTTTCCCAAAAGGTCTTCGGCAGTTTTCCCAAGGTCACGTCCGCCTTTAATAATCTGATATGCCAGGTCTTTTTTGCCCTGGTTCTTCAAAATCAGGAGGCCGATGGAGTCGCCGGCAAATTCAAACAGGCTGCGTGCGCTCTTTCCGACCTTTTCTCCGCCTCTGGCCGCTTTCCCCTCAAACTGGATCCGGTTGAATTTGCGTCTTGCTTCTTCCTGGAACTCATTGAAGCCCTCTCCGGGTTGGGTGTGGTCAGATTCAAATTCTTCATATGCGTTGGCCGAGGTATATTCTACTTTATTGCCGAATTCGTCAAATTTTCCTTTCTCATCCATTGTTACGACCTCCCATTTTATTCAAGTATCTACTATTCATCATAGTATAAAGATATTAAATTTCTTTGTGCAACCTATGAATTTCCCATTTGGATTTCACGTCTTGATTGAACAACCCTGATCGAAATGAGGCTGACTACTTCGACTCCAGGGCAAACATTGTCTGGCTGACTCCACGCGGGAGGACCATTCGGATTTTCTTCGCCCGAAGTCTGAAATCCACATCATTGGCAAACGTTGTCTCCCCATCCAGATTGACGAGGAATTCCTCATCCGAACTTAGCTGAATGCGATCTGTCCGGAAAAAATTGATTTCCGGTAGTCCAATGTGGGTCCCCTGACGCAGTCGGGGCAAGTAAAAAGGGATCTGTTTCAGGCTGATCGGAGCAACTTCCACCACATCAAACAAGCCGTCATTGATGAGTGCCTCCGGCGCAATCTGATATCCGCCGCCATAAGTTCGGCCATTGCAGACCGCCATCAGGAACAGCTCCTTTTCACGACGCTCACCCCCCTGGTGCAGAGTGACTCGAGTCGGACGCATGTCATGCAGGCTGCTGAGGATTCCGCCAAAATAGGCCATCAGGGGCGTAATAAGCGGCTTCCCTTTATATAGCTCCGCCCTGTAATTAACTTTGGCATCAAACCCAACGCTGGCAACATTTAAAAAGTACTTTTCGTTGGCCATTCCGACATCAATGAGCACTTCATCGCCCAGGATTGTATCCTTCAGGATATCCATTCGCTTGAAGTCCCCAGCCAGTGACTGGATGAAGTCATTGCCTGTGCCGCCGGGAATGCAGGCCAGACTGGAATCCGAATCCGCCATTCCGTTGAGTACTTCATTGAGTGTGCCGTCTCCGCCTACTGCATAAATTCGCCAGGTTCCACGGGCGGAATAATCCCGGGCAATTTCTGTTGCATGGCCCCGGTATTGCGTCTGTACAACTTCATAATGGGTCTGGGGATACTTATTGGTCAGATGGGCAAACAGATCTTTGATTCGTTCCGCCAGATTGGCAGCCACACCTTTTCCGGCTCTGGGATTGACGATAAACAGATGGTTCACTTGCATTAATTTCAATTCCTGTCATTTTTATTTTTTCTAATCGTTTATTGCAGTTTTTTCCCCAATGGCTTGACAACTTTTGTCCATTCCGTCACATAATTCCCCAGGGCCCATTCATGCATAATAATCTCCTCGTTCGAAAGCTCGATTCGCGCCATCGGCTCCGCTGCCAGCCTCCCGTCCTTAAGCCGGGAATACACCAGCAGGCGAGATTTGGTGCGAATCAGCGTGAAGAATCGATCCGGTGAACTGACTGCGTCCAAGGCATCGGGAACTAATGATCTGATCTCACTCCAGCGAGGCTCCAGGTCATCATAGCGATAGACCCGATAATTGTCCCGGAAATTCATGGGATAGGTCAGATTCTTTTGTGAGTTTGCATTTTGGGCATTGATTCTCCCCTCATAGATCCAGCGGCCATTGTATCGCTTCAAAATGAAGGAGTTTTCCCTGAGTTCTCCCAAGCCGGCTGTTTCTCCCGCTTCCTGGTTGGCCAGGGCAATTTTCGCAGCCGACTCCATCACATTGATGCCCTCCGGTCCGAACAGGTCGGTAATGCCGATCCGATTATCATAATCCGGCTTACCAACATTGCGAGTCGAGTATTCCGTCAGATCTTTAAAGTCCTTGTATTTGGCAACGCCGGAGACTGTACTGAAATAATCATTGGAGATGAAAGTAATGTCACTTCGCCGGGACAACCCGTCAGCCGGAGCGCTCTCCTGGACGATGGTCTGGTCCGCCAGATTTTTAATCACGATCGTTTCCCTGACCACATCCGCATTTTCCTGCCGGTCGACGGAAAGCTGATAGAATACGTTGCGGGGGAAGAGTATATTTTCAACTTCATAAATGGTCAAGGGCTGCCCATTCTGATAGGAAATCCATAAGGTTCGATAAGTCGCCGCCCCAGGTTTTCCATTCTGATCCGTACGGGCGCTTCTCAAACCGAGCAGCACGCCATTGGCAGTGCTGGGCGGAGATTTTGTCGGATTCCCCATGGAATCGGTGGAAACTTTTATATTGGTTTTCTCCAGGTGATCTGTCCGGTCAAAATAGAGCAGGATGTTATTCCGTTCAATCGCGATCCGTTCCGGCTTCAGCTCATAGATCCGGACCGAAAATCCTTTCGCATCAGTAACCGTGTAAACCTTCATCGAGGCTTCGGTAAGGCCGACATCCGCCGGTGCGATTTTGTAGCGGGTCAGGAAATACTCGTAGGTTGAGACCTGCATTACTTTCATGGTGGGATGATCCACTGAGTCCGTACCGATGATAATCCGGTCTTTGGATAAATAGGCACCCAGACCTTTGAAATAATCCTTATCAATTTCCTGGTTGTCCGGATTCAGAGAGTACGCCGTATCAAACACCCAGTACGGCGCCAGATCAAGCACCGGGGTCCGCGGCAGGGTCTTATCGATGGCCAGTATGCTCTCCATCGCAAAGCAGCCGGTTAGATTGAGGCTGACTGCAAGGACAAGTAAAATCCGAAAGAAACTAGTGATTTTTTTTGACATTGCTGACCTCCCTTGGGATCCGAACCCGCATCCTGGTTCCCTGATTAAGTTCCGAGTCAATTTCCAATGACCCGCCATGGAGCAGCGCGATCTCATTAACAATGGACAAGCCAATGCCGCTGGAAGATTTCGAGTGTTTGCCCTTATAGAATTTCTCCCGGACTTTCGGTATCTCATCCGGCGCAATTCCAATGCCCGTATCTTTGACGGTTAGCCAGGTGCTGGTCAGATCCTGGGCAACCTCTACCTGGATGGAGTCCCCCGGTTCAGTAAACTTGAATGCATTGTCGATGAGATTCACCAGAACTTGCTTGATCCGGTTGATATCAGCCGTAAAGGGCGCAACGCTTTCTTCCATGACAAGCTGGAACGATCGTGGTTCCCGTTCCTTTCTGCCTTCAACAAATGAAAGGATGAATTTTTTCAGTTGCTCAGGCTCTACTTGATCCAGTTTCAAATCAATTTTCCCTGAAGCGAAGCGTGAAAAGTCCAGCAGTTCATTGACCATCGCCTTGAGCCGATCCGACTCCTTTTCGATGATATCGAGCCCCATCGCCAGCAGCTCCGGGTCCGTTGCCGGATCATTGAGAGTCACGGCCCATCCCTTGATAGCAGTGAGCGGTGTACGCAGTTCATGAGACACCGAAGAGATGAATTCATTCTTCAATTCCTCTTTTTTAGCAATTTCCGAGGCCATGTAGTTAAATGTCTGAGACAGCGTGCCAATCTCGTCATTGCTCATCACCGGACTTTTCACGTTATAGACGCCTTTGGCCATCTGACGGGCCGTTTCGGTCAGTTCTGTAATCGGGTCAATCATCTTCTTGCTCATGAAAATTCCGATCATGGCCGCTGCTGCTGTAATTGCTCCGCCAATCTGGAAAAAGAGAATGGTAATGTTAAGCAGATTCTGATCCACCTGCTCCAGTGAGGCGATATGACGAATCACGCCGATGACTTTTCCGGTAGAGATCAAAGGGGTCGAAATACTCATGACATGCTCGTTGGTCTGTCCTATTTTGAAAATATGGTACTCGGTCTGGCCATTCAAAGCAGCTCGGACATCCAGAAGCTCAGATTCCGACTCCAGGTGAGCCTGAGAGTCCAACAGCAGCTGGGCAGAAGTGTCGTAGATCTGAACCCGTGCGCCATCGCTGTGCCACCAGCTATCCTGGTCCGCATAAAGATTCTCGATCAATGTCCCGGTTGTGGAAATATTATCCTCATAATAATCAGCTGAATACTGAACCTGTCCTTTGACCGTATTATAAAAGTTCGTATAAAAATAGGCCCTGACAAAGCTGAGGAGCACTGCCAGGGTTAATATATAGGTCATGCCAAGGATCAGCAGGATACTCTTGATAAAACTGGCCCGAATACTTCCTTGTCTTACTCTTTTTTCCATCGATATCCCGTTCCCCAGATCGTTTCAATGTATTTGGGTTCTGACGGGTCATCCTCAATCTTGGAGCGAAGCCGACGAACGTTCACATCGACGATTTTGGGGTCGCCAGTAAAATCGTAGCCCCATACAAGATTCAGCAGATCATCGCGGGTAAATGCTTTTCCCGGATTTTCCATGAAGATTTTCATCAGTAAAAATTCCTTGGGAGTCAAAACGATCTCCTTTGAATCCTTTGAAATTGTCTGAGAATAATTATCCAGTTCAAAGCAGAACGTGCGAATGACTTTTTCCTCTTCACGCTCAGTTTTTTCATTAATGCGGCGAAGCAATGCCTGCGTGCGCAGAATCAGCTCGGTCGGATTGAACGGCTTGATGATGTAGTCATCGGCACCACCTTTCAGTCCGGTGATGCGGTCGGTGTCCTGTCCTCGGGCGGTCAGCATGATCACACCGATTTTCGTATTTTCTTCGCGAATTCTCCGGAGAACCTCAAAACCGTCAATCCCCGGAAGCATGACGTCCAATATGGCCACATCAGGCTTTTCCAGCCCCGCGATCCGCACCGCTTCTTCTCCGGTATCCGTCTCGTAAACCGCAAAGCCGCTCCGCTCAAAATTAATCTTTAAAAAAGTTCGGATGCTGGTCTCATCTTCACAAATCAATATTCGATACATATCCTGCCTCCTTTATTTTCACAATCTAATTAAAGGATACAATGGAAACCAATGGGTTACAGCACTGTAACAAGTACTTTTATTATACACTACTCCCCATGGGTTTTCCCGGTTCTCCCAGCGGATGAACCTCTATTTTCGGCGCCGTTCGTCCCTTCCGATCAAATGACTCTGTGCAGTCAATCCAGGCTAACTTCAGACTGATTTTTCTCGTCAAACCCGATAAAGTATTTTATAGCCGAAAACGCTCGCTTTTTTTCTCATCTCATTTGGTGGTTTCTCCTGTATAATGAACTGGTATAGTACATGGGAGGAGTAGAATTTTATGTTTGGCATGTTTAAGAAAGACATTAAAATATATGCGCCGGTCACCGGTTCCTGTGTGGATCTGTCCGAGGTTCCGGATGAGGTCTTCTCAGAGAAAATGATCGGGGATGGCGTTGCCCTGCGCCCCACCGAGAATTTATTTGTCGCTCCTGCAGACGGTGAACTGACGATGCTTTTCCCAACGGGTCATGCTTTTGGCATGCGAATCGATAAAACCATTGAAATCCTGATTCACATCGGCATTGATACCGTGGAGCTCAATGGCGAAGGTTTTGAGATCTTAGCTGAGCAGGGCCAGTTTGTAAAGACCGGAACACCGATTGTTCGGGTAGACTTGGAAAAAATCCGACAAAGAGGCTACGATCTAATTACTCCGGTCATCCTGACGTCACCGGCCGAAGCAGTTATCAAGCCGCTGACCGGTCGAAACGCTGTCGCTGCGCGCGATGTCATCTTTTCCATCACCCCCTGATCCGGCGGCCAGAAAAGCTGTGATTTGCTGGGATTGGATTCCCTGGCAGTCTCACTTCGTATCATGCTGTAAGTCTTTATTGCATTTCAATTTTCAAACGATTCGAGGAATCAGAGTATTTCCTGTGCTCACCACCCAGTCTCCTGTCATGATAAACTCAGCGACCCAATGAAGATCGCTACAATAAAGCCAGACATTGGCCGGCAGACCCTTGAAGGGCTCTTTCGGCCAATGTCTGGCTTTAAAGGTGTGTTTGATGATTCATCCTATCATTTCACAACGGGAACGCCTCTTGCTGGTAGCCGATCGTCACAGAAAAGAACGTTTATGCGGAATATTTCCGCAGGCTGGCACGCACCGCTTTCACTAAAGGAATCGCAACGATGGTAGAAGCCACCGCTTCCAATGAGACATTTACAGTCAGAACTGTTGCAAGCAGCTGCTGGAAAATAGTACTGCCCACCATCTTTCCTTCGTAGGTCAGCAGGAGGAAAATGGCGGCCAGAACAAGAACTGAATGCACGAAACTGGAAACAAAGGCGGTCAAGCCGATGGACAGTGCCTCGGAGGACTGAATTCGCTCAAACAGGCGGTAGATCGGATATATGATCAGACCAAACATAATTCGTGGCACAACCGAAATCAGCGGGTTGATGAAAAGAAGATCCGTCGCTGCACCACGTGTAATGGCGACAATCATGGAACTGACTCCGAAGGTTAGCCCGAACAGGAATCCGGCTTTCCAGCCAAACAGAATCGTGCCGATAATCACTGGAATATGAACCAGAGTGATCGCAATGGGAAAAATCTGGACATATCCCAGAAAAGGCACAGCGGCCATCATCACGATGATTGCCATGATCATGGCGTAGTAGACCAAATTACGGGTCTTTTTGCTGGTATTCATACAGCACCTCTCTTTCCGATGACTTGCATCGAAGGGAAATCGAAAAGTTATTGCTGTAATTATTATATCATTCCCTTTGAATCCTGGATATCGACAGATTTCATGAGATTAGCCGATCAGCCGGGTATATATCATGAGGTAATGAAGGAAGGTTCCCAGCAGCACAAAGCAGTGAAACAGCTCATGGAAGCCGAACATTTTTGATATATTCGGCTTTTTCAGCCCATAGATTACTGCCCCGGCGGTATAGCTGAGTCCTCCGCCCAACAGCAGAAGAAGTCCAGGCAATCCGGCACCAATCAGAATCGTGCGCAGTAAAATGACGGAAAGCCAGCCCATACCAAGATAAATTCCGGTATAAAGCCAGCGCGGAGCCTCAATCCAGAATACTTTGAAAAAGACGCCCAGCACTGCAATACCCCAAATCAGGACGAGCATGGCCCATCGAAACGTTCCGTCAAGGATGAAAGCAATGATCGGTGTATAGGTCCCCGCAATCAACACAAAAATCATGGAATGGTCCAGTTTCTTCATGAATAGAATCGCTTTCTTTCCCATTTGGATCAGGTGATATATCCCGCTTGTGGCATACAATGCAATCATACTGACTCCAAACGCCACAAGGGAAACCATCTGACCGGTACTGATGCCAGCAGTGATTCCCTTCCGGATCAATAAGATCAGGCCAATGACTGCCAGGGCAGCCCCACCTAGATGAGTCAGTGAATTTACCGGTTCTCGAATATATTTGTTCAACATACAATCTCCTTATTCTACTGTGTCTATCACTTTTACCTGCTTAAAATATTACCACTTCCACGCCTTGTTAGCAATACTGCTAATACATTGTACGGATAACTCATATCACAAAAAAAAGAACTCCCGGTTTCCGGGAATTCCTTTTTTTATGCAGTCTGTTTCATTGAAATCACTGGTCCCAGCATATACAGCGGTAAATAAGCCAACAGTTCCAGTTACAGTTTCACTTGCAGTTCCTTTTAGAGCTTCAGTTACGGCTGCAGCTACTACTGTAAATGAAGTGCCTTCACCGAACTAATCACGGCTCATCACTGTCACCGACAAAGGGCCTACTTGTATTTTGCCGTTGTTACAATTCAAAGTGGACGGCAGCTTTGGAACGCTCAGATCATGAACCAGGATCTTCCAGTTTCCCTTTGGAACATCTGCCGACTGTGCTTTTTCATGGCTGTTGATCAGGATCAGCAGTTCAGCGGTGCGATTGCGAAGGCGTAGGCAAATCATACCTCCCCGGTTATGCATAAGGTCGGATGATGCTTTGATTGCCTGATAATCCCTAAGGCGCAGGAGGCTGTTCTCCCGTCTCAGGTGAATAAGACCCTGAACGTATTCAACGGTCGACCGATACTTGTCCTGGCGCAGCCAGTCAAACTGATTCACCGCGTCGGTGGAGCGATAACTGTTTTCGACGCCCGACTTGGTCCGGAGGAATTCCTGTCCGCCATGGATGAAGGGTATGCCTTGAGCCAGCAGTACAAGCGAGGTTGCCAGCGTATGCCGTCGGACTCTCACCTCCTCGGAGTCCCTGGGATTGGTGAGCAGCAGTTTGTCATACAATGTGAGATTATCATGAGCTTCCACGTACTGAATCAGCTGGTCCGGCCCCAGATAGGAAGGGCCAGGATGGCCATCCGACCGTCCCAGCAGGTTGTGAGCAACTTCTTTCTGATCCCGATGCTCTCCGGAAATAAAACCCCGCTGCGCGAAGTCAAACGTAGAACCTTTGACTGAGTCTCTCATTGAATCGTTGAAATGGGCGATCCGCGGCATCTTCTGAGCATTTCCCTGCCAGGCTTTGTCAGCATCCGGCAGCTCAGTGCCAAGATTCCAGCCCTCCCCTAACAGAATGATCGAGGGGTCAATCTGATCGAGCATATGACGTGCTTCATTCATGGTTTCCACATCGTGAATGCCCATGAGGTCGAAGCGGAACCCATCCAAATGAAATTCTTCTGCCCAATAGCGCAGCGAATCCAGGATGTATTTTCTCATCATGCGGCGCTCAGAAGCCGTGTCATTGCCAACTCCAGTTCCATTTGCCAGTTTTCCGGTTTGATCATAACGGAAAAAGTAACCCGGAGCAGTTTTATGCAGCGGATGATCTGATACTTCATAAACATGGTTATAGACGACATCCATAATGACGCGTAGTCCTGCATCATGCAGCCCCTTGATCATCTGCTTCAGTTCGAGGATTCGACAGGCCGGATCCATCGGATTCGTAGCGTAGGAACCTTCCGGTGCGTTAAAGTTTTTGGGATCATAGCCCCAGTTATAACCAGTCTGCGGGTTGATTTCATCCACCGTCGCAAAGTCATACATTGGCAAAATCTGAACATGGGTGATTCCCAGGCTTGTCAGATAATCCAGACCCGTTGCTGAACCATTGGGATTTTTAGTGCCGGTCTCCACAACTCCGAGAAATTTTCCGCGCCGGACGATTCCAGAATGCGGATCCATGGAGAAATCCCGAATGTGCATCTCATAAATAACAGCATCTGTCGGATAACTGAATGGCGGCATTCGATAAAATCCTTCCAGATAAACGGTGTCAGGATCCAATATGACCGAACGATCTCCGCCAACTGTCACCGCTTTGGCATATGGGTCTGCTGTTGAATGACCTGTTCCGTCGGAAAAGGTCAGATGATAGGTATAGGAAGTTTCATGCTGATCGTTTGTCAGTTCCGCCTCCCAGACACCTGCATCGGTCTGATACATCTCGATGCGGGAAGCTATTTGAGCCAATGGCTCAAGCGACTCCCAGACCTCTACTGTAACTTCCTGGGCAGTCGGAGCCCACAAACGCAGGATGGTCCGATCTTTTCCATAAAAAGCTCCCAGGCGTCCTTGATAATAAAACCGTTCATCAAATTCCTTTGTCCGTACCAGACTGCCGCTGATTGTCGCAAACTTCCCAAACCGGGTTTTAACCAGTACCGGTTCGGGCATGGGCATATCGTCAGTCGTCTCAACCAGGTCCTTACGGCGGACGTGATACGGCTCTTCCCGGATCTCATCCTTTAAAACTTGTTGTGATAATTCTGTTTGTACTATTTCATCTCGATCATTCAAAATTATTACCCATCCCTTGTTCAGATTTCACCTTGGAAGACGAACGATTCTAAATTAAATTCCCTCAAATTATAGCAAGGATCCTGGATTCATTCCATTCCGTTTTTTCTTTTGTCATTTTTATTATGGCCTGCACTTTCGCTCAATCTCAAAAATTATCATAAACGGTGTATTTTTACACCGCATATGTTTGCTATAATGAAACTGGAACGAAACTTTACACTGGAGGTATGTACATGAAACCTTGGCGCAAAACAATGTCGGTGGCAATGATGGCAGCAATCCCGCTGGCCTACCACCGCCTCTATAAAAAAACCTTCGGCAATCGCAGCGAATCCCAGCAAATGAAAGTTCTTCCCAACATCGAGCACCCGGAGAATGATTTCTTTCTGGAAGAATCGGGGTATGCCCAGTCCATGAACGATATCGTTCTTCCCTACCTGGCCCAGCGGGAGACCCGCGCTTACTATCAGACCACCCATCAGATTCATTATGCCCGATATCAGGCTGATACCCCCACCGCCAGCGTGGTCATATCTCATGGCTATGCCGAAGAGATTGATCGCTATGCTGAACCAATCTATTACTTTCTCAAAATGGGCTACAATGTTTTTATCCCTGAACACTTCGGCCATGGAAAATCAGAAGCTGGCGTGTCTGACCCCACGCTTATTTGGGTGGATGATTTTGATACCTATTCATTTGACTTTTATCGCTTTATTCAAGATGTGGTCCGGCCGGAAGATCCGGATCGTCCCGTCGTCTGCTTCGGTCATTCCATGGGCGGGGCGGTGCTGGCCAGAACACTGCAGCTGTACAATGATTGCTGCAGCGCTGCCATCCTGAGCTCTCCCATGCTGCAGGTCCATTTATTCCAGGCAGAAAGTCTGATATTCCCCATAACCCAGGCAGTATCCAAAACACCCTGGGCAAAAGCCCTGATCCCCGGAGAAACCCGCTTCACGAAGCAGCTGCCGGACGAGTTCAATCCGGAACGAGCCGCCATGCGCTGTCAGGTTCGGGGGGAGTATGTGCACAGACTTCGATGGGATGAGGCGAAACAGCCCAGGTATGCGGTTTCCTGGGGCTGGCTCAGCGAATCACTGAAAGCCGGGCATGAGATCGTTAAACCAGAAAATGTAAGAAAGATCAATGTCCCAATGCTGATGTTCCAGTCCGAAACCGACTGGTATGTTGATGCCAGGGGGATGTATGAATTTGCCGAACATGCCAAAAACCTTGATTTCTACCAAGTACCAAATACGCTCCATGAAATCTACTCCGAGTCCAATGAAGTCATCATTCCCTATTTCAATAGAATTCATCATTTTATTGAAGAAACGGTAGCCCGACAGCTTACTGAACATCAAAGCGTTTCGATCCCGTCCGGATATTAAGCAAAAAATTCTTTCCGTCTGCCTGACATCTCATTTGCTTTTCGATGGGCTGGCGATAATCGAGATCCTGAATTACGCTGTAATAAGAAACCGTTCAGGTTAACACAAGAAGACGAAACATCAGAGATTCAGCTCATCCAGCTGAATCTCTGATGCTTTGTCTAACTATTTGGTTTTCACTTTCCGGACTGCTTTTCGACTTGCTTTTTCTCTCTGCTCTTTCGATCTGCTTTTATTTAAGTCAGATTCATCCCTAAGATTGATGATTGATCCCAGACCAAAGATTTTATCAATATCTTCTTCCGATATTTCGCGATTACTGGTAGAGCCGGCATGTTCCAGCATATGCTGGATTGTCAGATCCATACTGTTCCGAATCAGCTCATTTCCATCGCGCCCGCGAAGCTGGAAGAGCAGGATGGGATCCTGATCTAATCGGTTGGCAATCCCGTACAGAACTGCCGCCACATGCTTGCACATACTGGCCCAGTCAGGGCAGCTGCAGGAAAAGTGAATCTGAGAAGGTGCCGGAAAAAGTCCGATGCGAGGATCAAATAAAAGGTTTTCCAGTTCCAATGGAAATTTTCCTTTCAGCAATTCGTCCAGCGAAGTGATTTTATTCTGAGTGAATTTGGTAATTGCCTGCCACTGCGCATCGGTAATTCCATCAATTCGAATCTCCACCTGATATGGTTTGGCTCTCGAGCCCTGAACCAGCGCTGTTGCTTCCATTGGCCGGATCTTCAAATCAAGTACTGCATTACTCCGAACATAGGATTTTCCTCGCCCAATTCGATTGCTGTAATCCGCATACCGTTCCAGATTTTTCATCCAGGACTTCCCCCACCAGGTTTTTGCAATCGCAGTTCCGGAGATGACAACAGGTTCCAGATCCGACCGTTTTTTTTCGAGCTTGGCCAGCGACTTTGCTGCCTTAATTCTTTTTTCATCAGCGCTGACATAACGTTTTCCATAACTCATGCCTGCTCACCTCCCAGCGCAAATAAATGGAGCAGTTCTTTATTGGAATATTCAGTAATCCACTGTTCTCCTACGTCGGACAGAATGTCTCCTGACAGTTTGATTTTGCTCTGGATCAGCTCATCAATTTTTTCTTCAATAGTTCCTCTGGTTATAAACTTATGAACCATCACATTCTTTTCCTGTCCGATCCGATACGCTCGATCCGTTGCCTGATTTTCTACTGCTGGATTCCACCAGCGGTCAAAGTGAACCACATGGTTGGCTGCAGTCAGATTCAGTCCGACTCCGCCAGCCTTTAACGAAAGTACCATGTAGGGAACATATTGTTCACCATTGAACTGATCCACCAGTTTTTTACGCTGTTGAACCGGCGTTCCCCCATGCAGGATCAGACCCTGTCCCCCGAAGATTTCCGCTAGAAATTCGGATAACGGTGCTGTCATCTCTTGAAACTGGGTAAATACCAGGACACGTTCTCTTTTTTCATAGATTGTTTCGCAGATTTCCCGCAGTGACTCAAATTTCCCACTGTAATCCGGCTTGTAATCGTCCTTCCCTAAATAATGATCCGGATGATTGCATATCTGCTTGAACTTGACAAGACTGGATAGCACGATCCCTTTCCGCTGGATCCCTTCCGCCTGACTGAGTCCTTGTTCCAACTCCTTCAACAGCTGCTGATATAACCCAATTTGTCGTTTCGATAGCGTCGTATAGTCTCTGATTTCGATCTTATCCGGAAGGTCGGAAATAATCGTTCGATCAGTCTTAAGCCGGCGGAGCAGGAATGGCTGAATGATCTGTCTCAATCGTCCGTACCCATCCATATCTGTCGCAAGTTTTTTGCTAAAGGCAGTAAACTCTTTCATGCTGCCAAGCATTCCCGGGTTGAGGAAATCAAACAATGACCATAGATCACTGAGCCGGTTCTCAATCGGAGTTCCGGTTAAAGCCAGTCGATGCCGCGCCGGGATTGCCTTGATTGCCTTGGTCTGCTTTGTCCCTGGATTCTTTATGGCCTGTGCCTCATCCAGGATTAAGCACTCCCACGTTTCCTCGTGCAGCTCAGTCAGTCTGACCGCCATCTGATATGTAGTAATGTAAAGAAAATGCCCGGCCTCAAGCTTAATTTCAGTCTCTTTCGATTCGCTGCGGTGGAGGATCTTGTATGGCAGCTCAGGAGCAAATCGTTCCAGTTCCTTTTGCCAGTTACCAATCAGTGACGCAGGCAAAATTAAAAGAACCGGTCCCATGCTCGACTGTCTGATTTCTTCGAGGAACGCAATAATCTGAATTGTTTTTCCAAGACCCATATCGTCTGCCAGACAAGCGCCAAGTTTGAGTTTGTGAAGCTGATGCAGCCAGCGAAAGCCTATTTCCTGATACGGGCGCAGTTGAGCATGAACTGTGTCAGGAATTCCCTCCGGTGCTAACATCCCCGGATGTGTCAGCTGTGTTATCAGTTCCTTCATCCAGTCCCCATGAGAAATTGAGACTGTAACATCATCATTCTGATCAGGCAGGATTCTCCTTAGGTCAAGCTCTAATTGGATTGCTTCCGCAAAAGTCAGCTGTTCGCCTTTTTTTTGCTCCATCTGACCCATATACTGGAGGATCGCTTCAATTTTCGAACGATCCACCTCAATCCATTTGCCTTTATACTGCACAAGTCCTTGCGCCATTGATAGAAACTGACGGAGCTCATCGGCTGAAACTGAGTCATCGCCCAAACACAATTCAGGAGTAAAATCCAGGATTGCATCCATGCCTACCTTTGATGGGGCATCCTTCCCTAGTTTTATTTGAACTTGGAATTTATTTCGCTTGCGTCGCCACCAGTCAGGAATACGACACATAATGCCCGCTTCTTCATAGAGCGGAAGTTCCTTCAAAAACTGGTAAGCTTCTTCAGTACTGAATTTCAAGGGCCGGAAAAGTTCTCCGGAATCCATCAGCGATGAGATCAGACTGCTTTTCTCCGCAGCCTGAATAACAGAGCGAATCAGGGCCAACAGTTTCTGATCATCGCCCTCAAATTCGCCCAGAGCATTTTTTAAGGGAGTATGGACCGCTCGCTTGCTGCGCTCAGGCTTAGTGGAGTAGGTTGCTAAGAATGCAAAGGGATACTCCGGATCAGTCTGTTCGACGAGATGGAAAAACACTCGGCCCACAACTTGGAAATGAGCCTGTCGATCGGTAAAATACTGGGTTACTGAACCCTCATATAGTCGAATTTGACTTCTGAAGATTTCTGACAGATTTTCCCACAAATTTTTCAGCCAGGTCTCATCAATATACTCCATGCCTACCGCAAATGGAATTTCCCTGGCGGCTAATTCTATTTTTTCGGTTGTCAGTTCAACTACCATTTGATCTCGATCCAGTTCTATTCCAGGATATTGACTGACCGTATTCAAAAAATCAGCAGCAAAGCGGATCAGGTAGGAAAGTGCGGACGAATGCCAGTCTGCCTCGCCCTGAAAAGCTAAGTCATATAAGGTGTTTATTCTATTTTCCTTCAATCTTGCTGCCCATTGTAGAATAACTTCGTTTGAATCACTTGCAGGCTCATCTGCCTGAAAGGAGTGCGGTGTAAAATATATGTTCAGCGTTTCTGTCTTTGCCTTGGCCATTGGCTTGTTTCCGCTCCTTTTTATGTAATATCTGTTTGTCTTCCTTATTTTACCTCTTTCATCATTTTACCTTTTTCATCGAATCCTGAACACTAGGGTTCATCCAGGCATCGGGTCCCTGGAACCACCATAAAACAGAATTGTATGCTCGAAAAAAAGCACTCTGATTATTCAGAGTGCTTTTTTCAAAACCGGCGTCAACCTACTTTTCCACACAGCTTCCCGTGCAGTATCATCAGCACCGTAAGGCTTAACCATCGTGTTCGGGATGGGAACGGGTGTAGCCCTTACAGTCATAAACACCGGATTAGTTTGAGGTTTTTATTGTTCCCTCAAGACTGCATATAGTTCTTCAAACGTAATTCATCATTTTTAACTTGTTTAAGATCAAGCCCTCGATCGATTAGTATGAGTCAGCTGCATGCATTGCTGCACTTACACCCCTCACCTATCTACCTTGTGTTCTTCAAGGGATCTTACTGGATTACTCCATGGGAAATCTTGTCTCAGGGTGGGCTTCACGCTTAGATGCTTTCAGCGTTTATCCCGTCCCAATATAGCTACCCAGCCATGCCGCTGGCGCGACAACTGGTACACCAGTGATTGGTCCAACCCGGTCCTCTCGTACTAAGGTCAGCTCCCTTCAAATTTCCTACGCCCGCGACGGATAGGGACCGAACTGTCTCACGACGTTCTGAACCCAGCTCGCGTGCCACTTTAATGGGCGAACAGCCCAACCCTTGGGACCTACTTCAGCCCCAGGATGTGACGAGCCGACATCGAGGTGCCAAACCTCCCCGTCGATGTGAACTCTTGGGGGAGATCAGCCTGTTATCCCCGAGGTAGCTTTTATCCGTTGAGCGATGGCCCTCCCACGAGGTACCACCGGATCACTAAGCCCGACTTTCGTCCCTGCTCCACTTGTAGGTGTCGCAGTCAGGCTCCCTTCTGCCTTTACACTCTATGGACGATTTCCGACCGTCCTGAGGGAACCTTTGGGCGCCTCCGTTACTTTTTAGGAGGCGACCGCCCCAGTCAAACTGCCCACCTAGCAATGTCCCGTGACCCGTTTCCTGGTCTCCGGTTAGAATCCCAATATCTACAGGGTGGTATCCCAACGGTGACTCCCCATGACCTGACGATCATGGTTCTTCGTCTCCCACCTATCCTGTACAGTAAATATCGAAACTCAATGCTAAGCTACAGTAAAGCTCTACGGGGTCTTTCCGTCCAATCGCGGGTAGCCAGCATCTTCACTGGCACTACAATTTCGCCGGATTTGTTGTTGAGACAGTGCCCAAGTCATTACGCCATTCGTGCGGGTCAGAACTTACCTGACAAGGAATTTCGCTACCTTAGGACCGTTATAGTTACGGCCGCCGTTTACTGGGGCTTAAGTTCATACCTTCGCTTGCGCTAAGCATTCCCCTTAACCTTCCAGCACCGGGCAGGCGTCAGCCCCTATACTTCAGCTTGCGCTTTTGCAGAGACCTGTGTTTTTGTTAAACAGTTGCTTGGGCCATTTCACTGCGGCCATGTCGCCATGGCACCCCTTCTCGCGAACTTACGGGGTTAATTTGCCGAGTTCCTTAACAACAATTCTTCCGATGGTCTTAGGATTCTCTCCTCATCTACCTGTGTCGGTTTGCGGTACGGGCAGCATGTCGCTCCTTAGAGGCTTTTCTTGGCAGCGTGAACTCGGGTATTTTCGTATCTCAGAATATGCCAGAAGGGATTTGCCTCCTCTGACTCCCTCGAATACTTCGACAGGCTCTTCCAACCGCCTGTTACCCTATCCTCCTGCGTCACCCCATCGTGTTAACGCTTCATGCCGGTATCTGAATATCAACAGATTGTCCATCACCTACGCTTCTCAGCCTCGGCTTAGGCCCCGACTAACCCTGAGCGGACGAACCTTCCTCAGGAAACCTTAGATTTTCGACCTGCGGGATTCTCACCCGCATCTCGCTACTTATGCCAACATTCTCACTTCTTAACAGTCCACAGCTCCTTTCGGTACTGCTTCGCCCCGTTAAGAACGCTCCTCTACCGCGTATATTAAAATATACACCCGTAGCTTCGGTGATAGGTTTTAGCCCCGGACATCTTCGGCGCAGGATCTCTCGACTAGTGAGCTATTACGCACTCTTTTAATGAGTGGCTGCTTCTAAGCCAACATCCTAGTTGTCTTAGAAATCCCACATCCTTTTCCACTTAACCTATACTTGGGGACCTTAGCTGACGATCTGGGCTTTTTCCCTTTTGACAATGGCACTTATCTGTCACTGTCTGACTGCCGGATTAAAGTCTTTGGCATTCGGAGTTTGATAAGGTTCGGTAAGCGATATGCCCCCTAGCCCATTCAGTGCTCTACCTCCATGACTCATCATCCAACGCTAGCCCTAAAGCTATTTCGAGGAGAACCAGCTATCTCCGAGTTCGATTGGAATTTCTCCGCTATCCACAGCTCATCCCATGGTTTTTCAACACCAATGTGGTTCGGTCCTCCACGAGATTTTACTCTCGCTTCAACCTGTCCATGGATAGGTCACCCGGTTTCGGGTCTGCAACATGCAACTAGACGCCCTGTTAAGACTCGGTTTCCCTTCGGCTGCGCACCTGAAGTGCTTAACCTTGCTGCATATCACAACTCGTTGGCTCGTTCTACAAAAAGCACGTCATCACACGCTTATGGTGCTCTGACCGGTTGTAGGCACACGGTTTCAGATTCTATTTCACTCCCCTTCCGGGGTTCTTTTCACCTTTCCCTCACGGTACTGCTTCACTATCGGTCATCAGGTAGTATTTAGCCTTGGGAGGTGGTCCTCCCTGCTTCCCACCGGGTTTCACGTGTCCGGTGGTACTCTGGATCACTCTCGGTCCGTCTTCCCTTTTCGCCTACAGGTCTGTCACCTTCTATGGCGCTGTTTCCCAACAGCTTCGGCTAAGGGGCCTCTTCCCTTTCTTGAGTGTCCGCAACCCCAGAGAGCAAGCTCCCTGGTTTGGGCTCTTTCCTTTTCGCTCGCCGCTACTAAGAAAATCGATGTTTCTTTCTCTTCCTCCGGGTACTTAGATGTTTCAGTTCTCCGGGTGTGTCTTCCTATAGAGTATGGATTCCTCTATGGATGCCTTTCGGCGGGTTGCCCCATTCGGTGATCTCAGGATCACTGGCTATGTGCGCCTACCCTGAGCTTATCGCAGCTTATCGCGACCTTCTTCGACTCCTGATGCCAAGGCATTCACCATGCGCCCTTTATAGCTTGATCTTTTTTCAAGTTAATTTTTGGCTCAAGGTTGGAGCTTTCGCTCCCCTTGACGTTTTTGAATTGTTGTCAATAACTTTTCAGTTAATGACTAACTTCTCAACGAAATTGTTTTTTCTACAATTTTGCTTTACGTTTTAAGAATATATGCAGTTTTCAAAGAACAATTGAGAAGAAAAAAATGCCCCACCTTCAAGAAGTCATTCTCATTAGCTGGTGTTGCAGCTGTTCTCTCAAGATTAAACAGAATACTTGGATGTACAAATCAGTAATCCTTTTATGGGAGATATCCGTGAAATGGATATCCTTTTATCTCATCCATGTTGCCATGGCTGTGACTCCCTAGAAAGGAGGTGATCCAGCCGCAGGTTCTCCTACGGCTACCTTGTTACGACTTCACCCCAATCGCTGACCCTACCTTCGGCCGCTGGCTCTATAAATAGTTACCTCACGGACTTCGGGTATTGCCAACTCTCATGGTGTGACGGGCGGTGTGTACAAGGCCCGGGAACGTATTCACCGCGACATGCTGATTCGCGATTACTAGCAACTCCGACTTCATGCAGGCGAGTTGCAGCCTGCAATCTGAACTGGGGCAGGTTTTATGAGATTTGCTCCTCCTCGCGGGATCGCGTCTCTTTGTACCTGCCATTGTAGCACGTGTGTAGCCCTAGACGTAAGGGGCATGATGATTTGACATCATCCCCACCTTCCTCCCGGTTAACCCGGGCAGTCTTGCCAGAGTGCTCAACTGAATGGTAGCAACTGACAATAGGGGTTGCGCTCGTTGCGGGACTTAACCCAACATCTCACGACACGAGCTGACGACAACCATGCACCACCTGTCTTCCTGCCCCGAAGGGCTTCCCCGGTTAAGGGTAATTCAGGAGATGTCAAGTCTAGGTAAGGTTCTTCGCGTTGCCTCGAATTAAACCACATGCTCCGCTGCTTGTGCGGGCCCCCGTCAATTCCTTTGAGTTTTAATCTTGCGACCGTACTCCCCAGGCGGGGTACTTACTGTGTTTACGACGGCACAGGGGGAGTTGATACCCCTACACCTAGTACCCATCGTTTACGGCGTGGACTACCAGGGTATCTAATCCTGTTTGCTCCCCACGCTTTCATGCCTCAGTGTCAGTTACAGTCCAGAAAGCCGCCTTCGCCACTGGTGTTCTTCCTAATATCTACGCATTTCACCGCTACACTAGGAATTCCGCTTTCCTCTCCTGCACTCAAGTAACCCAGTTTGGAATGCAGTTCCCGGGTTGAGCCCGGGGATTTCACATCCCACTTAAGTTTCCACCTACGCATCCTTTACGCCCAGTAAATCCGGACAACGCTCGCCACCTACGTATTACCGCGGCTGCTGGCACGTAGTTAGCCGTGGCTTGTTTTTTGGGTACCGTCATTATCGTCCCCAATCAAAGAACTTTACGACCCGAAGGCCTTCATCATTCACGCGGCGTTGCTGCATCAGGGTTTCCCCCATTGTGCAATATTCCCCACTGCTGCCTCCCGTAGGAGTCTGGACCGTGTCTCAGTTCCAATGTGGCCGATCACCCTCTCAGGTCGGCTACGCATCGTCGCCTTGGTGAGCCGTTACCTCTCCAACTAGCTAATGCGCCGCGGGCCCATCTCAAAGCGGATTTCTCCTTTGATACGCTCATAATGCTAAATGCGTATGTTATGCGGTATTAATCTTCCTTTCGGAAGGCTATTCCCCTCTCTGAGGCAGGTTACCCACGTGTTACTCACCCGTCCGCCGCTAGGTGTATACACCTCGCTCGACTTGCATGTGTTAGGCACGCCGCCAGCGTTCGTCCTGAGCCAGGATCAAACTCTCATGTTAAAAAGTTTGAACTAGCTTTTAGTCGATTTTTTAGTCTTGTCTGACTACTCAAAATGAATTGCTGGTTTGTTTTACCTTGTATTCTGTTTAATTTTCAAAGAACAGTTTGTTTTGTTTCGTTTCGTTGCCGCTTTAGGCAACTTCTATATATTACCAAGCCCACCGTTGAGTGTCAACACCTTTTTCAAAGTTTTTTTCAGGATCTTATTTTCTTCCCTGCCTTGCCACTCCCCGTTTCTTTCTCAAGAACAGGACCGAAGTCAACTATATCAGCTGGGTTGCGGAAAGGCAACTGCTATTTTAAAATAACGATCCGCTTTCAGGAACTCATTTAATTCTAATGCAAATACTCCATTTTTCCTATACTTATCCGAAATCTCCTAGCAATCTCTCAGGACAGCATCATCTGTCAATATCCAGGTTACTCTGCACGTACTCGCTCTGAATCCAGTATTATCTCGATTCAAGATTAATTATTACATTGATCCCCAATAAGACTTAGTCACAATGCATAAGTTCAATAGCCTCATTTCGTCTCACCAGTCAGGATGGAGCGTCAGGAAATCGAAAAATCAGATAAAAAACCGCTCATCCCACCTTGCTGGTCCTGATCATACATTCGCCTGATTGCAAATTATTTTCTCCAAGACACAAAAATCAAAAGTGAGCTGCACTTTCACTGACCTCAGACTCTCATCAGTGAGCAAGCAAAGTCTTTAATCATTTGATTGTACGTGATAACAGCTGAAGGACGCGTACAATTATTTTGCTAGTCAATATGAAATATCATCGTTATGTTACCCGGCTCAGGGATCACAGAGTTAGAATAGTAGTAAGCAACTTCGATCATTCTACGCTTCAATCAATGATCCAAAACCCTGACAATTATTAATTATCTATCCGAAAGCGAGGTGAACTTTGTGATCAGATCCTCTGCCGTCATTCGCCGCACTATGCTTGTATTAAGTTCTGTTTTCTTGCTATGTTTGAGCGGTTGTTCCCCATCAGTTCCTCAAGGGTTCTCAATCAACCTGACAAAAAATAAAATTCCGCCGGATCAGATGGAAGCTTTAAGCTATGTCGAGCCGGATGATCCTCCGCTAATATCTCAGAATGACATCACCGCCTATGACGCTCAGACTCATGCAATTGAACTGACCGCTTCCGCATTCTCCCGCGTGAATCAAATGGTCAATCCCGTCAATGGAACTTCCTTTCTGGTCTGTGTCGATGCTTCACCCGTCTATTGGGGTGCACTGTGGTCACCATACTCATCCCTGTCCTTCAGCGGCGTAGTGATTCAGATCCCACCCGTCGCCGAGAAACCAAACACGATCAGACTCGAACTGGGTTATCCCAGTCCATCCGTTTATCAGGGGCAGGATCCCAGGGACAACGGAACGGTCCTTGAGGCCTTGGACAAAGACGGCAAATTGATCAATAAGCCTTGACCAACCTGTGATTGCTTATATGACAAAGGCAGTATGCTGAGATGACCAGTAATCGAATCAACCGCAAACTGCCTCACTATTCCAGATTACATTCCAGGATTCTTTCCACCATACGTTCTCTCTCATAGTGTCAACAATCCCGGCTCTCCCGTTCTCGTCCTGTTTCTGCCCCAATGCGAACAGTCACCGGATATCGTTTGTTGGAGTGCTCAAGCTTGTGTCAGCGTAAAGACAGTTGCGACTGCAAACATGTGGTACCGGTGAGCTCTCCAAGTATCATTGGTACAGCCTGCTTTGGTGGTTCCGGCTGCATCAACAAGCTCTGTCACATCCCCTGGAGGTTTCGTGAGGAACTCACTCCTAGTATAATCATGGAGAAAGACGCAATATTGCCATTACAAGATGTAATGGATGGACAATCCAATGTTGAATAAATGATAAATTCTGACCAGTTCTGCCCGGTGATCGGACGGATAACATGCCAGGGTCAGTTTTTTCATCGAAAACGTCGCTGGGTTTCATTCCAAACGAACTCAGTACATCTATTTTATGTCTCAACGCTCATAAAAATCGTGTCGATGTGATTCGAATGCCTCTGGAACCGGATTCTGGCGATCAGCTGCCAACAGCATCATCTGTCAACGTCTGAAATCAGTCAACGTCTCACGTTTCGACAACCAGGGGATCAAACCTGGTTTTTGAGATCCTGGTCTATAGCAATAGAAAGATTCAGATTTTCAGAATGCCTGCAGTGTTTTCCATAACCCATTATATTCTGAAAGAAAAGCAAAAGTAGATGAAAAAGTTTAAACGAACAAAGCGGCTAACGCCGCCTGTCGTACCTCGAGTGTTTATTCAGGCTCTGGTGTTAATCAGAGCCCCTCTTATATTGAAATACTTTCCCGAATTTGCTTGTATATTTCTCGGGGCGCATCAGCCCGCCACAGGACTCGCAGTCAAATTGCGGGGGTTCGTTAATATTGCTTTGGTCCATTTCGTCAAATGTTTTAACAACACTTAATGGAATTTCTTCCACTGCCCCACAACTAGTGCATATATACCGGACGATCGGTTGATTGCTCGCCTGCTTTCTGTGATTCGCACCTTGTGTTTTCTTCTTTCGTTTCTTGCTAACCGGCATTTCGTCCTTCCCACCTGTACCTTTCCTGATTTCTTCTTTTCTCAGGTACCACTATATCACTCTTTTTCATGAGTGCACCACATTCGCATTTCAATGGATTTTTATCATATTCGAGCATCATACGAAACTGCCATGTTTTCATTTTCTTTAATCTTGCGTATTTTTCTTTGGATATCAGTCTGCGTTCGATTCGTCTGGCTCTCAAGTTGTTTCTCGAGTAGATTCCATAGTTTCGAATCATCTTAAAGTGAGTATCCGGAATATGAATGATTAACCGTTGGATGAACTCCATGGCACTAATGGATTCCTGAACATTGTGGACAAGTGTATACAGTCCATCCGTTTTCAAAATTGCCGCAATTCAACATCCGTTCCACTTCTTTGTTGAATATTCCAGTCCATCAGTGCACTCTTTCCGGTATTTTAGAGCACCCAGTTCCGGAAATTAGAGCAGGTGTTTCCGGAACCGAGTGCACAGCTATAAAGTTAAAGTCAAATCATACTTTCGGTTTATTCGGTCAGTTTTGTATTTTTGGTTCGAGCAGATGCTTTTAGCCCATTCCGTTCTCTCATCGAGATTTTGCCTTCGATCAATACTTCGTAGGAATTATGGACGATACGGTCGATGATTGCCTCGGATACTGTAGCATCCTGCTCTGTGCCAATGCGACAATACCAGTCACCAGGCTCGAACTGAGTGCAGAAGATGACCGATCCTCGAACAGACCTTGCCTCGATGATTTCGAGCAGTTCCCTTGCTTGTCCACTTTCCAGGGGTGTTAAGAGAAATTCATCCAGAATCAGGAGGTCGATCTTTTGGTATGAACGAATGACCTTCTCAAAGCTGCCCTCTCCACGGGCCAAGGCCAGTTCGTTGAGCAGATCCGGTAATCGCACGTAACGCACATGGATGAAGTTGCGACAAGCCGCGATACCAAGCGCACAGGCGATGTAGGTTTTCCCGTTGCCAGCTGCCCCTTTGAGTATAATATGGTGGCTCTGCGTGATATAGCGACAGGTGGAGAACTCCAGTAACTGTGCTTTGTCGAGTTTCCGGTCTGTATGGTACTGTATATCCTCCATGCAGGCGTTAGGATATCGGAAGTTTGCCGTACGGACGAGCTTTTGCAGTTTATTGCTCTTGCGTTGGCTCCACTCCTTGTCGACCAGCATACCCAAGCGATCCTCAAAGGACAGTGCGGTGAAGGTCGGATCCTGACTCTGTGCCTCAAATGCGTCCGCCATGACCGAGAGGCGCATCTCGTGGAGTTTATCTATGGTAGTCTGTCGCAGCATTATAGATCACCTCCCCGAAAATAGGAGGCGCCGCGGGTAATCCCTTGGGCGCTGCTTTGCCTTTGGCTGTCCACCGGTATCCGTACCTTGTCCTGACCGTTCTTCAGAATCGCCGTGATGTTCTTCAGACTTGGTTCAGGGGTATAGCCGAGTGCCCGTTCGCAGGCTTTCTCCAAGCGTTCCATCGAGTACCGGTCTGCAAGGCGCATCAGGGAGGTGCAGGGCTTATATCCCTGTTGTTCTACCTTGTGCAGTGTGAGAAAGCGCTTGACCACCCCCAACGTCGACGGACCCACGCCCATTGCCCATTCCAAGAAACTTTCAGCATTGTATTCCAGATATCTGCGATGTTTTTCCGGCATGTGCTCCGGTACATAGAATGGCTCTTGCGAGTATTGCCGGCGAGGATGAGATGCTATACGCAAGCTTTGGTAGAATACCTCGACGCTCTTTTCAGTACTACGAATTTCGACCTCTTTGCCGATGTATTCGTAAGGAACGGAATATTTGCATCCACCCACTGTTATGAGATAATCGGGTTGTATGGTGGCTTTTGACCAAATTGCCGTTTCATACATCGAAGCAGGCAGTGGCATCAGGAAGTCTTTTTCTTCCTCCAGAAAAGCGCTCAGCCTGCTTCCTTTCTTTTTCTGGAAGGGCTTTGCGTTGAACTCCGTGAGCTTTTCCTGTATGGCCGCGTTGAGTTCCTCGAAGGAGAAGAACCTGCGGTTTCGCAGGGCTGCCATAATCCATGTGCCAATCACATGAACTGCGCCTTCTGCATTCGGCTTATCTTTGTTATCGGAAATTACCGATAATCGTGATTATCAGCAAAAAAATGTTATCGGCAATCTCAACCTGAAACCTTGAGCTATAAAGGTTTCAGGTTGAGTTGCCATTAGAAATTTCCGATAATTATTTAGGCAAGTCCGCAGAAACTCAGCAGGTAGTCTTCCTTGCCTTTCCACTTTTTATCTGGACAGGCAACTATTTTACCTTCGCTATCTTTGTCAGGCAATACTTCCTGATCAACAGATCTGAGGGCTGCAGCCATTGCATCGTTATCAGCATGGGCATAGATAGCCGTGGAATCAATCGACGAATGTCCGAGGAAGTCTTTAATATATGAAATCGGTATGCCCGCTTTATTCATTGCCATTCCAATACTGTGTCGGAAAACATGGCAGTGAAGGCCTTCCGGGAAAGATGGATCAGTTTTATGTAATGCCTTCGCATAGGTTGAAAGGAATGAATTTACCGTTCTCGGTGCCATCTGGGTATGCTGACCATTGTGGATCGTAAAAAAAAGATAGTCCTGATTTTTCCCTTCTGGATGGAACTCAGCCAAGTAAGCCTCCAAATGGGGGATGACTTCTCCCGGAAGAGGATTATACCGGGTTTTGTTTCCCTTTCCATGGAGCCGGATCTGTACATTTGAGCCATTTCGGATGATATCACTTAGTTTCATTTCAACCAGTTCCTCAATCCTGCCTCCGGTTTCGTAGGCATGGATCATAAAATATTGGTTGCGCCTCCCGTTCCTGGTCGAAGTATCAGGGCAGGCGAAAATGGTTTCCAACTGTTCCGGCTTTAAGTATTCAAGTTTTGGGTCGGCCTTGCCCTTAAAGCGATGTATAGAATTAACCTTTAGGTAGAGCTCCGATAAAGAAACATCCTCTTCGCTACAATAACGCAGAAACGCCTTGATTGCTGAAAGCCTAAGATTAATGGTATTAATGGCTTTTGATTGGTCTTCCCTCAGCCATACGGAAAAATCATAGACCATATCCTTTGTGAAACAATGGAATCCGACTTTGTCAAAGGGTATTCCTTTCTGCTCGCGAAGATATTTACGGTACTGGTTCATCGAATCTGTATAGTTTTTTACTGTGGCGCCTGAAAATTTACGCTGGTTGACAAGGTATTTGTATAGAAAGTCCCTGAGAAGTTCATAAAAGTAGAGCTCTGATTTATTAATCCTCATGCGGCACCTCCGGTAGTATAGCAGTGTTTATAGGGCGCATGCGTGATTCGAGTTCAGGATAGAACTGTTCCGACAACGTGAGATAATAATCCGTGTCAGCAAAGTGTGAATGGCCAATATATTCACTCAGGTACGGGTACAGGGAATTTATGGGTTCATTATTTTCCACCCATTCGTTCAGACGGTAGACACAATAAGTGTGCCGGAAGTCATGCACCCTGGGTTTATTGCCTTTGGTAACGGTTGCTTCTGGAAGAGGATCCCAGAACTCATGGAACCAAATATCCAGTATGGATTTATTATAAAAACTACCTGCCTGGTTCGGGAAAAAGGCTTCCCTGCCTGGAAATGCAATACTGATAATACGTTCATATCGGCACAGGAGATCCAACATGTCCTCGCTGACATAGATGACTCGGGCTTCCCAGCCTTTGGATTTCCGGATGTAGATTTCCCCTGAAGGAAGGTCTATGTCATCTATGCGAAGGAGCCTGGCTTCAGAAGATCTGTGTTGTTCGCCAAATTATTTGATGGTTCATTCTTCAATTTAATTGATGCTGAATATCTTATCCTTCAGGGTAGTCGTCAAATTAGTTGATGCCGAATCGTCCAGATATTTGATGGACTTTTTTTATTGGCTGATTCCATCAGGGCGCATTCAGGGCCATGGACAATACACCGGCCCTGTCGGGAGTCCTCAAGGCACCGCTATGCGTTGCAGCCTTGACGGCTCCCGGGGCCGGTGTACGATGTCATTAGCCCGAATGCGCCCAGGCTTTGTATTCTGATCTGTTTATCCCAGTTCGGTTTCACTGATCGCCAGCATGACGATGTCGCTGTTGATCTCGTCAACACCCTGGCTATCACCGATGATCAGACAGGCATCACACAGCTTGTTGATGAGCCGGGGCACCCCACCTGCGGTGTTCACGATGGCCTCCAGAGCGGTGTCGGCAAAGATTCCCAGATTGGCTTTGCATTTGCTGAGCTTCTCCTTGATATAGATATTGGATTCTTCTTTGCTCATCCCTTCCATGTGGTAGTTCATGGTGATCCGCTGGCGAAGCGGCTCGTGGGCGACCAGTCGCAGGGTGTTATTCAGGGCGGGCAGTCCGCAAAGGAGGACAACGGCCCGATCTTTTGAGTCCATTTCAAAGTTGAAGATCATCTTCAGATCGTTCAAGATTTCTGTTTTGATGTAGTTGGCCTCATCCAGGACAATGACCGGAACGATGCGTTTTTCCACAGCATATCGGGTGATCTCCTCCTGGATGATCCGGAAATTATCAGCCTTGCGATATCGCGGCGTTAAGCCTAACTGCTCGGCAAGATGTCGGTAGAAGTCGTTGGTCGTGACGGTGGATAAGGTGATGTAGACTACCTTATACAGGGATGGGTTTAATGCGTTAGCCCAACTTCTGACGATCGTTGTCTTGCCCTTGCCGGCGGTTCCCGTGATCAGGCCAAACCCTCGCGTCGTGAGCAGCAGATCAAGGCGGTAGTTGACTTCCTTGTATTCGTTTGTCTCGATCACCGTCTCATGCCGGGCATTCTTGAGAAACGGATTGAATTCAAGTCCAAAGCGGCCAATATAATTCATGCGTGGGTACCTCCGGTCAGACTGACCTTGTGCCGTTTAATATGAGCGTTATCCTGTTTATTCAAGAGCCGGATCGGTTCGAGTTCGCCGGTGTGCCGGTTGACCAGAAAAACCTCTCTCATGTCCGGAGAATAACGCAGCACGATCCGCTGTTTGGAATAACGGTAGTCCACCTCGTACTCTTTATTGTCAATGGTGATCACATTGTCCGCCGATACGCGGCGCTCGATCTGGAGCAGGAAGCTCTGTTCCAACTGCTCTTCGGACAGGCGCTTGATGAGTGGACCATCCTCAAAGAAGCGATCCATGGGGCAGCGATTGTCCAGGGACGAGTGCAAAGACTGATTGTAGCGTTTGACATACTCCAGCAGGGACTGGCGCAGCTCGTCCAAAGAGGCGTAGTCGCTCATGTTCAGCCCTGACATCCATTGCTGTTTCATGGTCTTGAACCAGCGTTCTACTTTGGCCTTGCCTACGGGCGTGTAGGGAGGGTTATAGTTGAGTACAAAGCCGACCCGGCCTGCCAAAAGGTTCATCTGATGATTTCGGTAGGGGCTGCCATTATCCAGCGTCAGGATCTTTGGTTTGCCGTATCGGCTGATGGCTGACTTGAGAACCGACATGACGTTAATGTAGTTATCGTTGAAGAAGACATCGATGCCGGTGATCATCCTGGATGCATCATCGATCAGGGCGATGATCCAGACCCTGTGCTTCTTGCCATCCACATTCAGATGCACTCCGGTGCTGCTGTCGCCATACCACACTTCATTGGCGTGGGATCGTTCATAGCGTCTCATTTCAGAATGCGCTATGCGATCTGTCTCGAGCTTAAGTTGATTGATGTACCTTGTAACAGTGGAGAGGGATACCTCACCCCGTTTGGCGGTCCCATTCTCCAGCAGCTTCTGGTGGATGATGGTCGCCGGCAGTCGGGGATACTCCCCTTTGAGATACTTGATCTGCTCGGCCATGTCGGCATCAAGCTTTCTGGAGGTGCCGTTATCGTTGCGCTTTTTGGGCATCAGACCGTCAAAGCCATGTTTGCGATAACTGTAGTACCATCTCTCAAGCGTGACGGCAGAGATGGTGGTGTCGGCCCCTCTGGGGGTAGTGTAGATCTTATTTGCGGCGTCTCGAAAAAACGCCTGATTGCTGAGGGCATCCTCGGTGACCCCACTTAGGAGCGGAGCCAGGATCCCGTAGCGGAACAGGGCGGTTTTCTGTCGTTTGTCATCGTTCATTATGGTATCTCCCTATGATAATTTGTTGATCATAGCAAGTGTAATGGCGATGAGAGGACTCGTAAAAGCAAGTTGTGTGGGTTTAAGAAAACAGCAGATTGGGCGTGCATTTAATCTGCATAAGCTGTCGGCCGAAGGCGCGAAAGCAGGCTGGGACGATATTTTTATCCAGGGGAATCTTAAAAGCAGTCAATCGGGGCAGCCAATGCCGCTTAAACTGGCGGATGATGTGGCCAATGGCTGATTCGTCAATGGCGGGCTGCTCCGCCATGATGGGCTCCATGCTCTCGCCTGCCAGATGGGATAGAAGGATCTGGATCTGGTCTTTGAGCAGGATCGAGGAATAGGGAACCAGCCAATCAGGAGTCAGAGCGTGGGTCCTGCCACAGGATTTACAGATGACCCGGTTGATTCTCAGGCGCTCAGAGGCAAACTGAACCTTTATTTTCCGAGTGTAATAGCCGTGGCGGATCAGATCTCCGCATCGACCGCAGGTGCAGCGAAGCTGGTGGAAAGGAATCTGGTCGATGAGCTCGTCGTAAGCTGATTGGTAGTCTTCTTGTGGTTCTTGTTGAAACTGGTTGCTTTTTGGAAGGTAAATAGTTATCATGATATCGCACCCCGAATTGGTGTACTCTGAGAAGTTAATTCTTTTCAGGGGGTAAAAGGCAGATGCGAGCTTTCCAAGGATCGTCTGCCTTTTCGTTTACAGTAAAATACTATATTACCATTAATATAAAACAAGCATCAAACTATTTGACTGGATTTCAGTCAAGCGGTGTGATGCTTGTTCTTTAATTAATCCGACTATAATCACTGATTTCAACATCAGATTTCTTGCGGTTCTATAGATCTGAGCCCACAAGTATATAGCAGTCGAAAAATAACTGGAATCACATAGCAGCGCCATTGTGAGAACGGAGATTTTTTACACTGATCAATCGACCCAAAGAACGCTTTTATTTCTGCCTTCGTGAAAATATGGGCATCATACCGTATCTGCTTGTGTGGAATCCCACAGGGAATGATATATGCACCCTTTCCAGTTCCCACAAGATACTTGGCAAACTGGCGTACCGGGGTTACTCTTCTTAATAATGTATTCTGATGTAGCCTCGAACATGCTTCAATCCATGCATCACAAATTTCCTTTGACAAGGCTTCACTGTTAGGAAATTTTTCGGCAATCATAACATCAAGATAACCTAATACTTTAGCTGATGTAATGTATGGATACCCTGCAGCTCGTTTCTGGGTAATAAAAGATTCAAAGTCAGTACTGAGTTTGCTGCAAAAAACTGGATCAGCCACGGTTTTCACCTTCTTCCCAGTATTTCTGCCCAACCAGCGAAAAATCAAGCGGGCATTCCCGTAGCATCTGTTCATCCATTGAAAAATACGGCTTGTCTGATTCTTTGGAAACATGGCCAAGTGTATCTGTTATCACATGATGGGGAACCTTTTTTTGAAGGAGCTTATGTGTTAACGTGTACCTGCATACATGTACGCCTCTACTATCGCGATTAACTGTATGGATATCGGCTTTTGCAAACAATCCGGAACAAACCCTGTACATTGACGCAAGCTTTTTATAAGGAGCCTGCTTCCGTACGAAGACATAAGGATATTTAGCTGCAGTAACTGGCCGCTCGTTCATGATATAATCCATGATTGCGTTGCCAACATCCTCAAGCAATGGGAGAAACAATGTCACACCGGTTTTCTCCTGCTCAACTATGATCTGATCGTTTATCCAGTCAATCTGTTGAAAGCGAAGGTTACAGATATCGATATCTCGTAAACCGAGACGAATTGCCAGACGCATCATAGCCTTAGTGCGCAGAGGTGCTTCCTCCATTGCATTAAAAAGTTTTTTTTCGTCAGATGCGGTGATATATGGCCTTAAATGAATGCTTTGATAAGCAGGCGTCAGGACCATTCCTGAATAATCCCTCGGGACAAACCCGGCAACATACAAATACGTCAAAATTTGTCGGATGATTGGAAAAACCGTACCACGGCTGTTTACGCTGAGTTTCTTCGAAATGAAGACCAGCATGGATTGAATCTGCGAAGGCTTCAGTTTTGAAAGTTCATTCGCATTATTAACGATGACCCCTTCTATCAGGCATCGGAAAGAATAATCGTAAAGAGCAATCGTATTGTTTTCAATGTTCTGAGTACGAAGAAAGGAATTGTACTGCTGACGAAGTTCTTCCAATGAATCTTCAAAACAGCATACCTTTCGCACCGGAAACAGTTTCCACTCAAAGCAGCCAGTATCTGCTACCTCTAACAATACACAGACTGAACGGTGGCGAATCTTTCGTTTCCATTCATGAAGCAGACCTTCTTTCTTCTTCAGATTTGAATCATCGACAAAGGCGCTGCAAGCTTCTCTGGTGAATGTAGTATTTCCGCGTAAATACAGAAATGAATATAGTTCTTTCCAAGCCTGCATGTACTGCCATCTCGTTGAGGAAGAAAGCTGAAGATAACTCATCTCGTTTTCAGCCCTGCGAATAAGGAGTCCCGCGTCTATCTGTCCATCCGCAACCGGAAATGAGATTTTCTCAAAGACAGCTGCTGATTCATCTGGAGAAGTAATTTCAGGCTCATTATAAAGTTTCCCTTCAGGGGTCAACGCTTTAGTTTTCGCCTCTTGATCTACCAGCCTTACAGCATGGAAAAGCTGAAATCGAAGATCAGGTGTGTTTGCCCTTGAAATGAAAGAATCGTAAAGTTCCTGACAAGGCTCTGAAAAACCTAGCCTATCACCATGGTCAACAAGATCCTTCAAGTAATTTTTCCGAACATCATATGTCGAGGGGGCAAGCTTCAACTTTTGCTGTTCAAGGACAACGTTAACCACTTCTTTTAATTTATTCATCTCAGATGCTCCTTTCGCCACGGAAATATTTTCGTGGTTAGATTAAGGATATCAATTGAGAGAATCAAGAAAAACGTTATCAGCAATAATGCTCCTAGGGATGGCCAACTGGTGAGGTTTTCTAAAGATATTTCGCAGAATTGCCGATAACATTTTTTCGCCGATAATCTTTGGGTGAGACCGGGCGTGCTGGGATGACAGCACTGCCATAATACTCAGCCATCTCATGGTAAGCTCGGTTGAGCACGAGCTCAGTCCGAGTATTCTTAATAACCCCAGTCTTTAAGTTGTCCGGTACAAGGATCCGGGTTGATCCACCAAAAAAGTTATAAGCATGAATATGAGCCTGGATCCAATGATAAGACTTCATGTCAGGGAAAGCTTCCGTGTAGCTGTACAGGCTACATGGAAGGCAGGCTACGAACACATAGGCTTTCATCGGTTCTCCCGTCTGAGAATCGTATACCGTAAGCGTATCTCCAGCCCAGTCGACTTCCATGAGTTCGCCTGGTTTACGGTGGATTCTCAAGGTTGCCTTTTTCGTAGCGGCATAAGAGTGATAATGTTCGTTAAACTGAGAGTGCTGGTAGGGTATGGCATGTTCTTCGGCACACTGAGCGCAATACTCCGCCCAAAGCAATGAAAGAGTAACGCCAGGGCGGGCCAGTTCCTTGTGGATGTACTCAAAGTCTGGCAGTTTCTTTCCTTTTTCACCCCCTTGGTAAGGGTAAAAGACCTTATGCAGGTCCAGGTTGGTCATCGTTTCGTCCAATGGCCAGATCAGATTCTTCTCCTTAGCCAGGTTCCATACTTCAGCAACTGTGTTTCTGGAACTGCCGCAACTGCTGGCGACCCTTGCATTGCTGTAGTCGAGGGTCTTGAGTCGAATGATTTCGCGATAATTCACCATAATTATCGTCCTCCATAATGATATTCACACCATAGGTGTTAGTTACCAATTATAGAGAACTGCACTGATTCCGGAAACACCTGCTCAATTTTCCGGAATGAGATGCTCTGATTTACCGGAAAGGGTGCACTTTCTCACTGGAATATTCATTTGTGGACTGATATGCGAATCATTTCGGGGTGCTCAGCAACGAACTGATCCCAGTGTTCCTCGAAAATCTGCTTAATCTTACCCATATAATTACCTGCTAAGTAATTCATAAAACCATTATAATAAGCGGGTTAAGCTTGTTCCACAAAAGTATAATTTTCTACAACATAAAAAAAGCACTCTGATAACTCAGAGTGCTTTTTTCAAAACCGGCGTCAACCTACTTTTCCACACAGCTTCCCGTGCAGTATCATCAGCACCGTAAGGCTTAACCATCGTGTTCGGGATGGGAACGGGTGTAGCCCTTACAGTCATAAACACCGGATTGGTTTGAGGTTTTATTGTTCCCTCAAGACTGCATATAGTTCTTCAAACGTAATTCATCATTTTAACTCTTTTAAGATCAAGCCCTCGATCGATTAGTATGAGTCAGCTGCATGCATTGCTGCACTTACACCCCTCACCTATCTACCTTGTGTTCTTCAAGGGATCTTACTGGATTACTCCATGGGAAATCTTGTCTCAGGGTGGGCTTCACGCTTAGATGCTTTCAGCGTTTATCCCGTCCCAATATAGCTACCCAGCCATGCCGCTGGCGCGACAACTGGTACACCAGTGATTGGTCCAACCCGGTCCTCTCGTACTAAGGTCAGCTCCCTTCAAATTTCCTACGCCCGCGACGGATAGGGACCGAACTGTCTCACGACGTTCTGAACCCAGCTCGCGTGCCACTTTAATGGGCGAACAGCCCAACCCTTGGGACCTACTTCAGCCCCAGGATGTGACGAGCCGACATCGAGGTGCCAAACCTCCCCGTCGATGTGAACTCTTGGGGGAGATCAGCCTGTTATCCCCGAGGTAGCTTTTATCCGTTGAGCGATGGCCCTCCCACGAGGTACCACCGGATCACTAAGCCCGACTTTCGTCCCTGCTCCACTTGTAGGTGTCGCAGTCAGGCTCCCTTCTGCCTTTACACTCTATGGACGATTTCCGACCGTCCTGAGGGAACCTTTGGGCGCCTCCGTTACTTTTTAGGAGGCGACCGCCCCAGTCAAACTGCCCACCTAGCAATGTCCCGTGACCCGTTTCCTGGTCTCCGGTTAGAATCCCAATATCTACAGGGTGGTATCCCAACGGTGACTCCCCATGACCTGACGACCATGGTTCTTCGTCTCCCACCTATCCTGTACAGTAAATATCGAAACTCAATGCTAAGCTACAGTAAAGCTCTACGGGGTCTTTCCGTCCAATCGCGGGTAGCCAGCATCTTCACTGGCACTACAATTTCGCCGGATTTGTTGTTGAGACAGTGCCCAAGTCATTACGCCATTCGTGCGGGTCAGAACTTACCTGACAAGGAATTTCGCTACCTTAGGACCGTTATAGTTACGGCCGCCGTTTACTGGGGCTTAAGTTCATACCTTCGCTTGCGCTAAGCATTCCCCTTAACCTTCCAGCACCGGGCAGGCGTCAGCCCCTATACTTCAGCTTGCGCTTTTGCAGAGACCTGTGTTTTTGTTAAACAGTTGCTTGGGCCATTTCACTGCGGCCATGTCGCCATGGCACCCCTTCTCGCGAACTTACGGGGTTAATTTGCCGAGTTCCTTAACAACAATTCTTCCGATGGTCTTAGGATTCTCTCCTCATCTACCTGTGTCGGTTTGCGGTACGGGCAGCATGTCGCTCCTTAGAGGCTTTTCTTGGCAGCGTGAACTCGGGTATTTTCGTATCTCAGAATATGCCAGAAGGGATTTGCCTCCTCTGACTCCCTCGAATACTTCGACAGGCTCTTCCAACCGCCTGTTACCCTATCCTCCTGCGTCACCCCATCGTGTTAACGCTTCATGCCGGTATCTGAATATCAACAGATTGTCCATCACCTACGCTTCTCAGCCTCGGCTTAGGCCCCGACTAACCCTGAGCGGACGAACCTTCCTCAGGAAACCTTAGATTTTCGACCTGCGGGATTCTCACCCGCATCTCGCTACTTATGCCAACATTCTCACTTCTTAACAGTCCACAGCTCCTTTCGGTACTGCTTCGCCCCGTTAAGAACGCTCCTCTACCGCGTATATTAAAATATACACCCGTAGCTTCGGTGATAGGTTTTAGCCCCGGACATCTTCGGCGCAGGATCTCTCGACTAGTGAGCTATTACGCACTCTTTTAATGAGTGGCTGCTTCTAAGCCAACATCCTAGTTGTCTTAGAAATCCCACATCCTTTTCCACTTAACCTATACTTGGGGACCTTAGCTGACGATCTGGGCTTTTTCCCTTTTGACAATGGCACTTATCTGTCACTGTCTGACTGCCGGATTAAAGTCTTTGGCATTCGGAGTTTGATAAGGTTCGGTAAGCGATATGCCCCCTAGCCCATTCAGTGCTCTACCTCCATGACTCATCATCCAACGCTAGCCCTAAAGCTATTTCGAGGAGAACCAGCTATCTCCGAGTTCGATTGGAATTTCTCCGCTATCCACAGCTCATCCCATGGTTTTTCAACACCAATGTGGTTCGGTCCTCCACGAGATTTTACTCTCGCTTCAACCTGTCCATGGATAGGTCACCCGGTTTCGGGTCTGCAACATGCAACTAGACGCCGTGTTAAGACTCGGTTTCCCTTCGGCTGCGCACCTGAAGTGCTTAACCTTGCTGCATATCACAACTCGTTGGCTCGTTCTACAAAAAGCACGTCATCACACGCTTATGGTGCTCTGACCGGTTGTAGGCACACGGTTTCAGATTCTATTTCACTCCCCTTCCGGGGTTCTTTTCACCTTTCCCTCACGGTACTGCTTCACTATCGGTCATCAGGTAGTATTTAGCCTTGGGAGGTGGTCCTCCCTGCTTCCCACCGGGTTTCACGTGTCCGGTGGTACTCTGGATCACTCTCGGTCCGTCTTCCCTTTTCGCCTACAGGTCTGTCACCTTCTATGGCGCTGTTTCCCAACAGCTTCGGCTAAGGGGCCTCTTCCCTTTCTTGAGTGTCCGCAACCCCAGAGAGCAAGCTCCCTGGTTTGGGCTCTTTCCTTTTCGCTCGCCGCTACTAAGAAAATCGATGTTTCTTTCTCTTCCTCCGGGTACTTAGATGTTTCAGTTCTCCGGGTGTGTCTTCCTATAGAGTATGGATTCCTCTATGGATGCCTTTCGGCGGGTTGCCCCATTCGGTGATCTCAGGATCACTGGCTATGTGCGCCTACCCTGAGCTTATCGCAGCTTATCGCGACCTTCTTCGACTCCTGATGCCAAGGCATTCACCATGCGCCCTTTATAGCTTGATCTTTTTTCAAGTTAATTTTTGGCTCAAGGTTGGAGCTTTCGCTCCCCTTGACGTTTTTGAATTGTTGTCAATAACTTTTCAGTTAATGACTAACTTCTCAACGAAATTGTTTTTCTACAATTTTGCTTTACGTTTTAAGAATATATGCAGTTTTCAAAGAACAATTGAGAAGAAAAAAACGCCCCACCTTCAAGAAGTCATTCTCATTAGCTGGTGTTGCAGCTGTTCTCTCAAGATTAAACAGAATACTTGGATGTACAAATCAGTAATCCTTTTATGGGAGATATCCGTGAATGGATATCCTTTTATCTCATCCATGTTGCCATGGCTGTGACTCCCTAGAAAGGAGGTGATCCAGCCGCAGGTTCTCCTACGGCTACCTTGTTACGACTTCACCCCAATCGCTGACCCTACCTTCGGCCGCTGGCTCTATAAATAGTTACCTCACGGACTTCGGGTATTGCCAACTCTCATGGTGTGACGGGCGGTGTGTACAAGGCCCGGGAACGTATTCACCGCGACATGCTGATTCGCGATTACTAGCAACTCCGACTTCATGCAGGCGAGTTGCAGCCTGCAATCTGAACTGGGGCAGGTTTTATGAGATTTGCTCCTCCTCGCGGGATCGCGTCTCTTTGTACCTGCCATTGTAGCACGTGTGTAGCCCTAGACGTAAGGGGCATGATGATTTGACATCATCCCCACCTTCCTCCCGGTTAACCCGGGCAGTCTTGCCAGAGTGCTCAACTGAATGGTAGCAACTGACAATAGGGGTTGCGCTCGTTGCGGGACTTAACCCAACATCTCACGACACGAGCTGACGACAACCATGCACCACCTGTCTTCCTGCCCCGAAGGGCTTCCCCGGTTAAGGGTAATTCAGGAGATGTCAAGTCTAGGTAAGGTTCTTCGCGTTGCCTCGAATTAAACCACATGCTCCGCTGCTTGTGCGGGCCCCCGTCAATTCCTTTGAGTTTTAATCTTGCGACCGTACTCCCCAGGCGGGGTACTTACTGTGTTTACGACGGCACAGGGGGAGTTGATACCCCCTACACCTAGTACCCATCGTTTACGGCGTGGACTACCAGGGTATCTAATCCTGTTTGCTCCCCACGCTTTCATGCCTCAGTGTCAGTTACAGTCCAGAAAGCCGCCTTCGCCACTGGTGTTCTTCCTAATATCTACGCATTTCACCGCTACACTAGGAATTCCGCTTTCCTCTCCTGCACTCAAGTAACCCAGTTTGGAATGCAGTTCCCGGGTTGAGCCCGGGGATTTCACATCCCACTTAAGTTTCCACCTACGCATCCTTTACGCCCAGTAAATCCGGACAACGCTCGCCACCTACGTATTACCGCGGCTGCTGGCACGTAGTTAGCCGTGGCTTGTTTTTTGGGTACCGTCATTATCGTCCCCAATCAAAGAACTTTACGACCCGAAGGCCTTCATCATTCACGCGGCGTTGCTGCATCAGGGTTTCCCCCATTGTGCAATATTCCCCACTGCTGCCTCCCGTAGGAGTCTGGACCGTGTCTCAGTTCCAATGTGGCCGATCACCCTCTCAGGTCGGCTACGCATCGTCGCCTTGGTGAGCCGTTACCTCTCCAACTAGCTAATGCGCCGCGGGCCCATCTCAAAGCGGATTTCTCCTTTGATACGCTCATAATGCTAAATGCGTATATTATGCGGTATTAATCTTCCTTTCGGAAGGCTATTCCCCTCTCTGAGGCAGGTTACCCACGTGTTACTCACCCGTCCGCCGCTAGGTGTATACACCTCGCTCGACTTGCATGTGTTAGGCACGCCGCCAGCGTTCGTCCTGAGCCAGGATCAAACTCTCATGTTAAAAAGTTTGAACTAGCTTTTAGTCGATTTTTTAGTCTTGTCTGACTACTCAAAATGAATTGCTGGTTTGTTTTACCTTGTATTCTGTTTAATTTTCAAAGAACAGTTTGTTTCAGTCGCTTAACGCAACTTTTTAAGTTTATCACTTCAAACTCGATTCGTCAACACATTTCTTTAAGTTATCTTTAAGTAACCTTTCGATTGTGTTCGCTCTCATTTGGAGTGCAAAATTTATTATATCACTTTGCTTCAGACGAACCTGTAACAATATACCGTTTTACCCCATTCAGACTCCGAAATCGTCTATTATCTAATGATTACTAATCAATTCATATCATGACACACACGGATCTGTTCATTTGACTTCTTGCTGAAATCCTCTCCATATCCCAGATTTGGCTGTACAATAAGAAGAGACTCAGGAGGTTAAGATACATGCAATTCTTCATTCAAACAATGATCGAACATTGGCCCCAGCTTCGCTGGCTGTCTATTGTCATTCTGCTTTCCATTTTGTATGCGCTATGCAATCGTCAGTGGTTCGGACGACCTCTGTTGCACCTGACCCTCCCAATTGATCAGAAAATCCCGCTGATCCCGTGGACCATTTATATCTATAATCTATGGTACCCCATCATGCTATTTACCTTTGCACTGCTCGCGATCTATGATAAAGCTGTTTTTTCACATCTGATTCCCGCCTATACCTTATCTACACTGGCGAGCTTCATGATCTTCATCTTTTTCCAGAACGAGGTTCCTCGGCTGACACAGGTATCCGGCAACAGCCTGGCCGAACGACTGCTACGGTTCACCCGAAAAATGGATAATCCTTACAATGGATTCCCCTCTATACATGTCCTCGCCTGCACCATGACCATTCTGGCAGTTCAATCATCCACCTTGCCCGATGCCTGTAAAGTGTTCATCTGGGTATCACAACTTATGATCATCGCTGCTACCCTGACCACCAAACAACATGTGGTACTGGATCTGGCCGGAGGCTCTTTCATGGCAATTCTCGGCTGGTGTCTCACTATTAATCTGAATGTTGCACTGTAAAAAACGCCGCTTCCCTGATTGATCGGGAAGCGGCGTTTTGTTGATCATGGAACGTCCTGATTTGTCAGACCATCGCATTGAAGAATTCATATTCCGCGATCTCACTGATTTGGATATTTTTCTTTCTAATACTTGTAACCTCTTAATTTGTAATAATAACCGGGTATAAATGCTTCAGCTTACTAGCGCTGGCTGTCAAGGTAGTTGTCAGTAATTCTTAGAAATATTATCGGCGAATCTTCCGTCCCTGAAAAGGCCATCGACAGTTGACCGTCATCGGGCTGGCTATTTTATATTGATCCCGAGCCATGGTGTCAAGAGCCCTCTCTGAGGGCCATTCCTTGACACCATGGCAGGACCAACATTTCATATCCGTAGCTGATGGCCGGTGTTACTGTTCAAATCAGGAAGCTATAATTTCAGCATCAAGGGTTTTCTTGTCAGAAGCTGACTTCTCAGGATTCAGCCAGACCTCATCTGGAAGAGTCCAATCCCTTGTTGCCGAGGACCAGCGTTCTGGATGCTTGGCTCTGGCCGCCTTATAGACCACTCTGCGCTGTTCCAGAATCTGTGCCCCAATACCACTGTGTCTTTGATTAGTGGTCAGAAAATTGATACCACTGTGTCGGTGCTGGTGATTGTACCAGTTGACAAACTTTTTGCACCACTGCCGTGCCTCCTCCAGGTCTTGAAAGCCTTTCGGCTGGTAATTGCAGTTGTATTTCAATGTCTTGAACAGGCTCTCGGCATAGGCATTATCGTTGCTGACCCGTGGCCTGCTGTTGGATGGTGTGATGCCCAAGTGATAAAGAGTTTCCAGCATGGTTGCGCCTTTCATGGGACTTCCGTTGTCTGAGTGAAGGACAAGGGGTTCTTTGTTTAGTCCAATCCGCTCCGAAACTATACCTCGTTTCACCAGCCGGCTGGCATGCTCTGCTGATTCGCTGGACCATACTTCCCAAGCCACGATTTTTCTGCTGAAAAGATCAGAGAACAAATACAGGTAGAAAAACATGCCCTTAACCGGGCCATTCAAATAAGTTATGTCCCACATCCAAACTTGATTGGGAGCGGTTGCACAGTGGGTGGAAAGTTGGCGAGGGCTGCTTTGGGCGGCTCGGCCTCGATGGTTCTGCATATTCTCTTCCCGGAGTATTCGATAAAACGAAGATTCAGATGCCAGATAGATCCCCCGATCCGCCAAATTAGGCACAATTTCGCATGGCGAAGAGCTTTTGAATTCAGGACTGTTGACTACTTTAATGATTTCAGTGCGTTCTTCCTTTGACAGCTTGTTGCTCGGCTCAGAGCGCTTCGCCGTTTGTCTTCGGTCAATATAGTCACCGGTAGTCTTGGAGAGGCCGACCCAGCGATAATAGGTGCGTTCAGTAAGACCAATCTCCTTACAGGCAACTGGCTTTCTGGCTCCATTCGTTACAGGTTCATCGATTAACAGGATGGCTTTGATGCGATCTGAGGCGTTAATCATTCGTCCTCGTTTTCCGTCAAGTTTCCCCAAATCGCATTCGCTTTTTTTCGAAGTATCAGCAGAGCCGCCGTTTCTGCCAGGGCTTTTTCCTTGCGCAGAAGCTCTTTCTCCATGAGTTTTAACTCTTTGTCCCTTTGTCTCAAAGCTTTATTCAGACGGTTGGCTTCTTCCGCCACCCCGCCATTGGCCTGCATGCAGGCGTTTTTCCACCGTTCGATCTGCTCAGCGTAAATGCCTTTCTTGTGGCAATACTCCGCCAGATCAGTTTCAGTCATCCCTGCTGTCTCAACTACGATCAGAAACTTGTCCTCTGTGGTCCAATCATCCGAAGGCGCATCAGTAGCAGGGGCAGCCTGCCCGTTTGCTCTGGCGCCATCTCTTCATTTTCGAAGTGTCGCTTGCGGGATCCCTTCTTGTTTGGAAATCCTGGAGATTGATTGATTATTCGGAGGCAGCATTTTCGCAACCATTGCATCTTTTAACTCTTTGCTATAAACCATTATTATCCTCTCAGTAGGTATGCTTACTATACTATGTTGAATTCCTACTGACAACTATTCTGACACATAGGGCTAGGCGCATCGGTTATGTTGTGTTACCAGACCACTGATTTCTGATTAGGATTCCGCTTTGTTGTCCAAGACTTCACTTCTTGATTCATCATCTCAACTGTTCCGCCCAAATCGGTTTGGTCTGACATACTGATGCATCACATCTCCGTCAGCCCCCCTACAGGTTCTGCGAAGAGGAACAGGGTGCAAATGCCTTGCGAATTTACTCGTTGTCTTGATTGCGCACAAATCCAGGTGCTGCTGGAATTGGCTTTCTGACCTCATCCAGCAGCTGGGATGGCTTTTCATCCATGCAGATAACAGGAATTGTTCTTATATTGACATCAATACGTTCGTTTCGACGTGAAGTATCCTGATACAAGCATCCAGTCGGCTCATCCGCCAGGTTTTGAATGATTCACTGTCCAGAAACAGCTCGATGGCGACTCGCTGTTTCTGACCGGCTTTCGCTGAACTTTAATAGACAGAGCTGAAATCCGCAATGTAATAATTACCCTCAGAATCGATTTCCAAGAAAAAATCTCTGGTAACGTTATTCTCCCCTGGATTAATATTGGAAGGTATGTAATTATCCTCCATTATTTGGGTAAACTTTACAGGGACCTTGATTGTTCCATCTGAATATGTTGCCTTATTAAAATTTATTTCTATATCTTTAATGCATACTAAATATTGTTGCAGTGCATCCCAATCTTTTTGTTGCATTTCATATGATTTTTTTACAACAGACCTATACTCGTCCAATCTGTCCTTATTTAATGAATCAAAATAAGCCATAAGCGTATTTTCTACTTTCTCCTTATCATATTCCAAAGGTTGAGAACGTACACTTTGACTGCTTTCTTTTACAGGTTGGGTTTTGACAGGAGTTGAATTATTATTACAGCCCACGCCCACACTAAGCAAAATAATCATTCCTATTAAGGAAACTATAGATTTATTTTTCATTACTTACCTCTCATAACCTGTAAGGTGTATCCATCTTTTTGATCCAACATAGTCATTGATTGATTTATTATCTGCATCTGAAGTATGAGCCGCTACTAATGTGCCAGTCGGAAAACCAGCTTGAAATCTAACGATCGTGGTGCTGTGAGCAAAGGTTCCATCTGAATTAAAATCAATTTGAATAATATCACCCACTTGCATTCCATAATAAATCATGGAGGTAGTTGCTAATTCACCTTGAGGTCCTCTCCCTGTATTTCTAGTTAAGTAATTGAATAAACTACTAACACTTGTCCAAGATGCTGCCCTATCGTTATAGCTGTTATAATACCATTGAAGATCTCCACTGGAATCCATCACCCCATTAGAACCGGCATAAATCACCTGTGATACAAAATTAGTGCAATCCCCACCATTATCATCAAAATTACCCCACTGAGATGGTCTTGTGTTAGCATTATTATGAGCATAAGTAACCATTTCGTTTCGATCTAGCGATAACAATGACCCAGACAAGGGGCGCATAAAAACAATTGGTTCTTCTAAAACTTCCTCTAATTTCTTCTCAGATAAGATGTTTCGTTTTTCGTCATCAAAAAGTTTTTGTACATCTCCACCTTTTCTTCTAAAAACCCCAATAGGATCATCACTATACATTTCCCTGATTTGAGGTTGCACCATCAACGCTTCTTTAGTCAAATAAAATTTAAACCTTGTTGATTCAGATGAACCAATATCACTTGAACTATATTGATAAATTTCCGTCAAGACTGCATCAATGACAGCATTTTGCCCATCAATAATACAGGAATAGAACTCTACTTTTGATTCTAAAAGTAGAGGATTTAAATTAAATGCAGATCTTCTCTGTTGAATTATTTTAATCTTGCCTTTTAAGAACTGTTTTAACTCCAATGACCGATCCCATATTGTAGACAGATTTGATTCTTCCAAGGGTGTTTGAACATACTTAAATTTTTCTACATCATTAAAATATTCCTGAACTGTTGATTTGAAGTCAACTTCCGGCGCAACACCTTCCAAACCAAGTGCAGTATAGCCACCGAAACCAACAGCTGACAAAATCATAACCAATGCTAAAAATCTTATTCTTTTCATCTCAATTCAACTCCTTGAGCATTGCGCTATCACACGTCCTTGTGAACATCCATCGCTTCAAGAAGAATTTTTCCTTCAGATACCACTGTTCCCAGTACAACACTGTCTATCATCACTAATATATTTGACATCCAATACTGCAATATCCTTAATCCTAGACGCAAATTCAACCTCCTTTGAATCGATTATAGCAGTTTATGTGAAATTATTCAAAATTCATTAAATTACTATGTATTTTTTATACACATTAGAAGATTTGCTGCTTACTCATGTTTTATGAAACCTATCCAAGCACATTGCTCACTTATTAATAAAACAACTTGTCCATTACCGGAATCAAGAAGTTTGAGTTGTTTGAATTTTAATTTCCCTTCGGTTCTAAGGTTATTCAGAAGTGGTTATTAACCACGATAATCCGTTGGACTAAGCACGTTGTAACCTTTAAATATATACTATAAACTCATATCTTGGTATCCTTTATGTAGGGGGGGGGAGAATATGTCCAAGGTATCGTATGTTGTTGACCTCAGTGATAAAGAACGTGTGAAACTCCTAAACATTGTCAATAAAGGAAAGGCAACCACGAAACGGATCCTCCACGCTAATATCCTCTTGGCTGCAGACATTAATAATCCAAACAAAGCCAGTTCTCCGGTGATTGCAGAGCGCTTTCATGTGCATCGGCAAACCGTCCAGACAGTTCGGAAAACATATGCTACTAAGGGTCTAGAAGCTTCGCTCAATCGAAAGAAACGTACAAAGCCACCTATTGATCCAAAACTTACAGATGATATCGAAGCCAGAATCATTGCCATCTGTTGCAGTAATCCACCTCCAGGGTTTGAGCGGTGGACTTTACGTCTGGTTGCAGAGGAAGCAGTCAAGTTAGAGATCTTTCCAACAATTTCTCATACGTCCGTGGGTAGGATCTTAAAAAAAACGAATTTCAACCTCATCTGAAGAACTGCTGGTGCATTCCGCCATATCAAAGTGCAGCGTTTGTCGCTTGCATGGATGACGTTCTGGCGGTATACACTCGCCCTTTCAATCCATCCATTCCAGTCATCTGCATGGATGAAAAGCCATGCCAGCTGCTGGATGAGCACAGAAAGTCAATTCCGACAGCTCCTTGATGTGTGTGCAAGCAAGACAACGATTATATTCGCAAAGGTACTTGCATCCTGTTCCTTTTTTCGGCATCAGACCATCAAAACCGTGTTTGCGATAATTGTAGTACCACCTCTCCAGTGTGATGGCGGAGATGATGGTGTCGACCCCATTGGGGGTCGTGTAGATCTTGTTTGCGGCGTCTCAAAAACCGCCTGATTGCTGAGGGCATCCTCGGCGACCCCGCTCAGGAGCGGAGCCAGGATCCCATAGCGGAACAAGGCGGTTTTTTGTCGTTTGTCATCGTTCATTATGGTATCTCCCTATGATGATTTTACTGATCATAGCAAGGGTAATGGCGATGAGACGGCTCGTAAAAGCAAGTTGTGTGGGTTCAGCAAAACAGCAGATTGGGCGTACATTTAATCTGCATAAGCTGTCGACTAGAGGCGCGAAAGCAGGCTGGGACGATATTTTGACCAGTGGGATCTGAAAAGCGGTCAGACGGGGCAGCCAATGCCGCTTAAACTGGCGAATGATGTAACCAATGGCTGATTCGTCAATGACGGGCTGCTCCGCCATGATGGGCTCCATGCTCTCGCCGGCCAGATGGGCTTGAAGGATTCGGACCTGGTCTTTGAGTAGGATCGAGGAATAAGGAACGAGCCAATCAGGCGTCAGAACGTGGGTCCTGCCGCAGGACTTACAGATGACCCGGTAAATTTTAATGCGCTGATAGCCCAGCGAGAACTTGATTTTCCGGGTGTAAGAGCCGTGACGGATCAGATCCCCGCACCGACCGCAGGTGCAGCGAAGCTGGTGGAATGGAATTTGGTCGATGAGCTCGTTGTAGGCCGCTTGGTGGTCCTCTTGGGGAAATTGGTTGCTTTTTGGAAGATAAATAGTTATTATGATATCGCACCCCGAATTGGTGTACCCTGAGAAGTTAGTTCTTATCAGGGGGAGTAGAAGGCAGATGCGAACTGTGGTAGGGGCTCATCTGCCTTTTCGTTTACAGTAAAATACTATATTACCATTAATACAAAACAAGCATCAAACAATTTGGCTGGATTTCAGTCAAGAGGTTTGATGCTTGTTCTTTAATTAATCCGACTATAATCCCTGATTTCAATATCAGATTTCTTGCGGTTCTATACTATACCTTATCTTCACTGGCGAGCTTCATGATCTTTATCTTGTTCCAGAACGAGGTTCCTCGGCTGACACAGGTATCCGGCAACAGCCTGGCCGAACGCCTGCTACGGTTCACCCGAAAAATGGATAATCCTTACAATGGATTCCCCTCCATTCATGTCCTCGCCTGCTCCATGACCATTCTGGCAGTTCAATCATCCACATTGCCCGATGCCTGTAAAGTGTTCATCTGGGTATCACTACTTATGATCATCGCTGCTACCCTGACCACCAAACAGCATGTGGTACTCGATCTGGCCGGAGGCTCTTTCATGGCTATTCTCGGCTGGTGTCTTACTATGAATCTGAATGTTGCACTGTAAAAAACGCCTCTTTCCTTATTGATAGGAAAGAGGCGTTTTTATGATCATGGAACGAGCGGATTATCGGATCTTTGCCTTGAACAATGCCAGATTCCGCTTCTAATTGAACTGCAAATGACTGCTTGCTGAAGCGATCCACGGGTGCTGATGCAGCTTACGATGCCGAAAGCGCTTTTACTTATTCGGTTCACTTGATCAAAATTGCGTCTGGTAAAGATCGGCATAGACTCCGTTTTTAGCGATTAATTCAAGATGTGTTCCTTCTTCCGCGATGCCGCCGGGCACAAGAACCACAATGCGTCTGGCGTTTCGGATGGTAGCCAGTCGATGGGCGATAATGAATGTTGTCCGTCCCTTGGCAAGTTCTTCGATGGACTGCTGGATAATTCTCTCCGACTGATTATCCAGGGAAGAAGTCGCTTCATCCAGAATCAGAATCGCCGGATTTTTCAGGAACATGCGTGCAATGGATAGACGTTGCTTCTGACCGCCTGAGAGTTTGACTCCGCGCTCGCCGATATTCGTCTCGTATCCATTGGGGGTTTCCATAATAAAGTCATGGGCATTCGCCAGTCGGGCTGCCTGAATTACTTCTTCCCGGGACGCCCCCAATTTCCCGTAAGCAATGTTCTCAAAGATTGATCCAGAGAACAGGAAGACATCCTGCTGTACAATTCCAATGCTGGAGCGCAAGGACTGAAGCGTAACATCCTGGATATTTTGCCCATCCACCAGAATCTCTCCGGAAGCGATCTCGTAAAAACGTGGAATTAGAGAACACAGGGTGGTTTTTCCGGCACCCGAAGGGCCAACCAGCGCGATCGTCTCTCCGGCATTCACGGTGAGATTGATGTTGGACAGAACCTGTTCCTGATTATCCTTGTATTTAAAGGTGACATTCTTAAATTCCACATCACCCCTGACCTGGGTCAGTTCAGAAGCCTCCGGTTTGTCATTGATTTCCGGTTCCAAAGCCATCACTTCAGAGAACCGTTTGAAACCGGCCATTCCGCGCTGGAACAGCTCGGCAAATTGAGCCAGGCGACGAACGGGACTGATCATCAATCCCATAAACAGAATATAGGCAGCCAGATCCGCAATGGTAATCTGTCCCTGATAAACAAAATATCCTCCGAATGTCAAAGCCATCAGATTCAGAAGATTGGCGAAAAAATTGATTCCGCCGCCAAAGATTCCCAGATAGCGAACGCTCTTGCCCCGGAGGATTTTAAACTGGTTGTTTCCCTGGTCAAACCGTTCCTTCTCGAATTCCTCATTGGTAAAGGACTTGACAACCCGTATCCCTGAGATGGCATCTTCCAGGTTGGCGTTGATTTCTCCCAGAGAAACCCTCAAATCCTGGAAACTGCGCCTCATACGGCGATTGAATGACATGGTGAACCAGATCAGAAAAGGAATGACCGCAAATACAATCAATGTCAGAGGAACATTGATCCCAAGGAGCAGGATAAAGGATCCCAGAAGCATGATGGTCGAAATGAACAGATCTTCCGGACCGTGATGAGCCAGTTCTGAAATTTCGTTCAGGTCATTGACCAGCCGGGACATGATTTGGCCGGTCTTGGTATCGTCATAATAAGAGAAGGACATTCGCTGCAGCTGACCGAACATATCTTTGCGCATGTCGTACTCCATCCGAACACCCAGGACATGCCCCCAGTAGCCAACGATGTAATCAAGTAAAAAGCGAACCGCATAAAGGACAGCCAGGAATCCCCCAAAGCGAACGATCATGGCCAGGTTTTGATCCGGAATGAACTCATTGATGAATCGGCGGGTCACCATGGGAAATACCAGATCACTGGCCGAAATCAGGAAAGCACAGACCAGATCAATAAAAAACAATGTTTTGTGAGGTTTATAATAACGTATAAATTCCTTAATCATGAGATTCCTCCATTTCATACCAATCTATTATATACGATCAATCACTCCCGTCTGTTCTTCATTTCTTAAAATCTGACTTGATTATCCGGATTCCCCAGCATCTCGTTTAATGTGCTCGAATATTCCATTCACGATTGAAGACTAGGACCTTTTCAGGGAGCTGGTATCCCGTAACAGACGGAGTGATCCGGCGACATTGAAAATTTGATCCAACACCCTGAAAATGATTGGCCTCAGTAGGGTGATATGTTATTATGAATAAAATCCTAATAAAAGGAGAAGCCATGAAAATTTATGCACACCGGGGTTACTCCCGCTATTATCCGGAAAATACCCTGATTGCATTTGAAAAGGCCCTGGAAGCAGGCTGCGATGGAATAGAATGTGATGTTCAGCTGACCCGGGATCGTGTTCCCGTCATCATCCACGATGAGAAGATTGACCGGACTTCTGACGGCAAAGGCTATGTTAAAAATTACACCTACAAAGAGCTACTGAATTTTGATTTTTCCCGGATCAGACCAGGATCCTACGGCCCTTGCCGCATCCTCACTCTGAAGGAACTTCTTGAAGTGATCCGGCTCTCAGGGAGAAACATAACCCTGAACCTCGAACTGAAGAATTCAATTATAGAATACAACGGACTGGAAGAAATCGTCCTGGCTGAAACAAAGGAATATGAGAATGATTTCGAGATTATTTATTCAACATTCAATCACAATTCCATTCGTCGGCTGATTCGTCTGAAAAAAGATATCAAGGCTGCGCCACTGGTCAATCGCTCCCTACCCGACCTGGTCCGCTACGTAAAGAGCCTGGGAGCCAGCGGAGTCCACCCTTCCATATTAATATTAAGTGAAGAAATCATTCAGAGCCTCCTGGAGAATGATATCTATGTTAATGTGTATACCATAAATGACATGGATCTGGCCAAACGATTGTCAGACCTCCACGTCACGGGAATATTTACAGACTACTGCAAAGAAATGAAGGAGGCTCTCACTTTTGGAAAAGAGTTTAGTATTGATTAAACCGGATGCGGTCCGACGCAACCTCATCGGGGCTATCATCGCGATGTATGAGAACCATGGACTGGTGGTGCAGCGGCTGGAAAAGCTGACTCCCCACCCCGACCAGGCAAAAGCCCATTATGCCGAACATGAGGAGAAACCTTTCTACCCGGGACTGATTGACTCGATCCTGTCCGGCGACATCGTTGCCATGGTGGTTGAGGGTGAAAGGGCAATCGAAACAGTCCGTCGGATCAACGGAGCGACAGACCCTCGAAAAGCGGAACCCGGCACAATTCGCGCACTCTATGGCGAAGAACTCCCCAACAATTCCGTTCACGCCTCGGATTCTGTAGAATCCGCCGAACGTGAAAGCGCCATCTGGTTTCAATAAAAAAAAGAAAAGTTGAAGTCAGGACAGGAATGTCCGTTCGGCGGTCCCTTCCGACCTGCCGGCTTCAACTTTTCTTTTTTTATTTATGTCACATTGTCGCTGCCAAAGTCAGGATATGATCCCTGAACTCAAACAACGAATCAAACATCAAATCGGCGTGCTCCCTCATCTGTTCATCCGGACGGATTAGGTCAGGGATCAGGACCGTTTGGGCACCGCTTCTCCGTGCTCCGATGATGCCATTTCTGGAATCTTCGACAATCATCGCCTCAGTCTCTTTGACCCCGGCTCGGGTCAGGCAGCGGTTAAAGATTTCCGGATCGGGCTTTGAATGAACCACTTCCTCACCGGAGATCAAAAACTCAAAATATCTCAGCAGGTCATTGCGTTCCAGAAATCCCTCCGAGCGCACTTTGGCGGAGGAGGTGGCAACACAGGCTCGAATCTCCAGATCCCGCAATGCCCCCAGCAGCTCCTGCACGCCGGGCTTCATAGGAATACCCCGGGTATAATGTTCCTGGCAGATGGCTTTCTTCCGCTGATAGATTTCTTCAAAGGGAAATCCTGGCCCGAACAGATCCTTGGACAAGTCCTGAATCGATTGAGCGTTTCGCCCGATATAGGGATGAAACTGTTCTTCCTTCAGACTGACCCCGTATTCCTGTCCTGCCTGTATCCACGCCTTGATGGAGATGGGCTCTGTATCGAGCAGCGTTCCATCCAGGTCGAAAATTATTAGTTTCGGGAGTTTTCCAGTTCTTCTTCCCACTCTTTTTCCTCCAGGTCACTCTCCACACGGTCGTAGTTGGCAAAATTCAGCTGGATCCCCGTTTTCTCATCCACCGCTTCCCATTCCTCGGTCAGCATGAATTCGTCCGAAGGAATTTCCGGGAAATAAGTATCCCCATCCCAGGACTTGCCGATCCAGGTCAGATAAAGTCTTGTTGCATGAGGCAGCATCAGGCGGAACAGCTCTCCGCCGCCGATGATGAAGGCTTCCTCTTCCGAATCAATGTACGGCTGAATTTCCTCCAGGGAGTGGATCACGAGAACTTCCGGATGATCGACACGAAAATCCTTGTTTCTGGTCAGAACGACGTGTCTGCGGTTGGGCAGAACGCCGGGAAGTGACTCAAAGGTTTTTCGTCCCATGATGATCGTGGAGCCACCAGTGATCTCGCGGAAATGCTTCAAGTCTCTGGGGATATGCCAGATCAGCTTGCCATCCTTCCCAATGACGTTGTTTTCCGCAATAGCTACAATAATTGATAACATTAAACTGAAACCTCCATGTCAATTTTACCTAAGTGTTCATACCCCTCCAGACGAATGTCCGCTTCGCTGAAATCGTAGAAATTCGTGATTTCCGGATTCAGCCATAATTTCGGGGTTTTTTTTGCGTGCGCGGCACGGGACAGCTGTTCCCGCATGCCTTCCAGCTGATTCTCATAAACATGAGCATTGTTGATGACGTGGGTGAACAGACCCGGCCGCAGGCCGGAGACCTGAGCCATCATACAGGCAAGAACCGCATACTGTGCCATGTTGAAGGGCACTCCCAGCGGCATGTCTGCGGAACGCTGAACCAGCATCATATTCAGCCGGCCATCGGTTACGTCCCACATGGTCAGGAAAGCACAGGGATAGAGTGCACCGCCTTCCAGATATTCATTCTGCCACAGGCTCATGATCATGCGGCGATCCTGGGGATTGTTCCGGAGAGAATCCAGGAGCTTGTCGACTAACTTGAATTTATTCACAATCCAGCCATAGGAGGTCCCTATGGTTTGATCCGGAAGAGTCCATTCATCCCAGATATGGACATTTTGCTCATGAAGTCGGGCAATGGAGTTGCTCTGATCCTTAAAGATCCACAGCAGCTCCTTCACAGCTGTTTTAAAGGCTACGAACTTGGTTGTCAAAATGGGGAATTCTTCCTCCAGGTCAAACTGCATGATCTGATGAGGCAGTTTGTATGTGGCAACTCCGGTTCGATTCTGATCATAATATCCTTTTTCAAGGACCTGCTGAACAATTCCAAGATACTGTTCATCTGCTTTGGACATGACTCTTTTTTCCCTTTCTTTGTACTTGCCGGCCATTCCGGACTGATCCGCACTAGCCGGATCACCAGTCAGGACTCCGGCAATGCCGCTTCCTCCTTCCGGAGGATCCAGGATACGACGCCGTCGTATGGTTCAAGGCATTTTACCTTTCTTCTTATTATACGTGGATTGAAAGTAGAGGGAATGTTATCCAATGGAATTTCACAGATATTCATGAAAGAGACACAAAAAAGGGCAGTTTAGAACTGCCCGATCGGAACGATATACTTTTTGTTGATGAAACCGACATTCACGCCATAGTCAATGGACCACCAGTCCCTGAGCAGATTCAGAAGTCGGACCGGCTCGCCCCGGGAGAGAGTGCCGATTACCGGGAATTCCATCCCCCGGCCGCTTCGGACATTCAATATCCCCGCTGTGACAATGCCGATCGCAGTCTCGTCCTTGGCCGGCTTTGGTTTCTGCCAGCTGGCATTTTGTTTCAGTACCCAGTGTTTTCTATGACCAGCCACAATCCGGCAGAACCGTTCCCATAGTTGCGGCTGGTCCAGCATGCGTCTGGGACAGTACTTCCCCGAAACATCGCGGTGACGAAGCAGCACCTCGATCCCCAGCTCGTCCATCAGCGCGGCCGTTAAAAGCGCGGTCCGGTACCAGGCGGAGAAATAACCTCCGTTGACACATATTTCGATCCCGATTGTATTGTGGTTGCCATAACCGGTAAGAGGACGGCCACAGTGCCAGGCTGCCTTATCATGACTCAGCAGCCGAATGATCTCCCCGTCATCGACAATATAATGACAGCTGACTTTCACTCCGGGAGTTCCGAAATACAGGCTGTGGTTCAGCGCCCCTGCCGAAGGGGCTGGATTGTCCGTTTCATGAATTACGATTGCCGCGGGATGGTTGCCAAATCCATGATTCGCCACAATCAGCCGCTCTCTGAACTGCAATGATTTCTTCTGCATAGCATCACCTCAGTTTACAAATAGGCGCCCCCGCCCGCAATGGCAAACCTTTCGGGCAAATATACTGATTTTCTATTTTTTCAGCCTGCTTCGGAAGCCATCATAGACTTCATCCCGGGCTGTATCCAGCAGCGGCAGCAAGTGCTGCTGCCGTCGAACCGCCTGAGTATCCAGATCATAAAACAGGACTCCTTCACCGGTCTCCTTGACTGCCACGACCTGACCACTGGGATCAATGACCATGGAATGACCGAAGCTTTCCGCTTTTTTCTTTACACCGGTCTGATTGGCGGACACAATGAAGACTCCATTTTCCATGGCCCTGGTTTTCAGCGCTGCTTCCAGGTAATGCCGGCCGGTGTGCATTGAAAAATTGCCGGGCACAAAGATGATCTGGGCCCCGGCCCGAGCCATCAGACGAAACAATTCAGGAAAGCGAAAATCATAGCAGATTGCCGTTCCTGCCGGAATCCCCAGAATGCTGGTTACCACGATTTCATTTCCCGGTGAATACAGCTCATCTTCCCGAAAGGTTTCCCCCGAGGGTGACATCCCCCGAAACAGATGGAGTTTGGAGTATCGTCCTGAAATCCCGCCCTCCGGATCCACCAGAAATGCCTGATTATAGGGACGGGGCAGACCGGAGTCAATGAGCACAGATCCGGCATGAATCGCAAGGTGATACTCTCTGGCCAGGCGAATCAGCAGCTGTTCCGTTCTTCCGTGTTCCGACTCATAGTAGATGTGACCGCGGCGGAACGGCAGAAAATTCATGAACTCCGGAAAGGCAACCAGCGCCGCACCTCCCTGTGCTGCCTGTTTCACATATTTTATTACTTTCATCAGATTCTGCTCGATATCATCAGTGGAATCCATCTGAACCAGCGCCACTCGAATCATAGTTACCTCCTCGGATCGGCTTTTACTCGCCGTATTGAATCATCAAGTCAAAAAATGGAAAGGATCCCGTTCCATCGGAACGGGATCCGCTTATTTGGTGCACCATACTGGAGTCGAACCAGTGCCTAAGGCTTCGGAGACCTTTGTCCTATCCACTGGACTAATGGTGCCTGTTAGTGAAATTACTTACCGCAGCTTCATTGGGTGGAAGACTTTTGAAAAAAAAAGCTCCGATACCTCGGAACCGGTGATTTGGTCGGGGTGACAGGGATTGAACCTGCGACCTCATGCTCCCAAAGCACGCGCGCTCCCATCTGCGCTACACCCCGCAACGAATCCCGAACTTTCCAGAAGAAAATGGTGATCCACCGGGGAATCGAACCCCGGACACCATGATTAAAAGTCATGTGCTCTACCGACTGAGCTAGTGGATCAGATTGGCTGGGGTAGCTGGATTCGAACCAACGAGTGCTAGAGTCAGAGTCTAGAGCCTTACCGCTTGGCCATACCCCAATAAGTATTCTTCCGAAATGTACGGATCGATCCATCCATTTCTGAATGGCAGTGTCTTCCGTCAGATACGGCAAGGAACTTGTTTTGAAGTGGAGAAATTCTCCCTGATTATTAAATGGGGTGGACGATGGGACTCGAACCCACGACAACCAGAACCACAATCTGGCGCTCTACCAACTGAACTACGTCCACCATGATGGTGCGTCACAAGAGATTCGAACTCCTGGCCCTCGCCTTAGAAGGGCGATGCTCTATCCGGCTGAGCTAGTGACGCTAAAAAAAAATGGAGCGGGTGAAGGGAATCGAACCCTCACGACCAGCTTGGAAGGCTGGGATTCTACCATTGAACTACACCCGCGGAGCGGAAGACGAGATTCGAACTCGCGACGTTCACCTTGGCAAGGTGACGCTCTACCACTGAGCCACTCCCGCATACTCATATTCCATTTTTTTCTTTTCATTGGTGCAGGTGAAGGGAGTCGAACCCCCACGCCGTCAAGCGCTAGATCCTAAGTCTAGTGCGTCTGCCAATTCCGCCACACCTGCCTGAACCAGTGATAAGGCTATTATACAACACACTCCAGTAATTTCAAAGGAAAATTTGGCTGGGATAGCTGGATTCGAACCAACGAAATGCCAGAGTCAAAGTCTGGTGCCTTACCGCTTGGCTATACCCCAGAATCGCTTTCGTCTGTCTTCCAGTCTTACCGAAGAAGCTTTCGCCTGCCCCGCTTTTGTGGGTTGTATCTTGACGACAAGATATATTCTACTACACTGCCCTGTCCCCGTCAATAAGAATCTTTGATTTTTTTCAAGTTTTTTTTACTTGATGATTTCATCAATCCTTACCAGCGCTCATTCTCGAGTGGAGAAAAAGTGACTGCTTTGTTAGTATAAGGGAAGAAGAGTGGTTTGACAATGGGGTTTTCAAAAATTTGCGAGGACTTTTTTCCAGCCAGCGAGAAGCCGTGCCGAATCATGAGTTCGCCGGTGTCTACTTTTGAACACCCGGTTGCGGCAAATCAGTCTGTCGGAACCAAAGAATCCATTGGTAACACTCAAATAAATGGGTGCCGCACAATCCTGCGGAGCCGGGACCAGAAGACAAACACCTTTGGTTCACCTGGAGGGCGCAGATAATCCGGATGTCCCAGGCCGCCGCCCTACTCCACCCTGTCTGACCAGACAAACCACACCAAGGAGGCAATTATGGAACTTTACAAAGGTAATCGTTACTGGCCGACCACATGGCAAACCAACTCCATGTCCTTGTCCCGTACCAATTCGACCTGTGATGTCGCAATCATTGGAGGCGGAATCAGCGGCATGCTCAGCGCCTATGTCCTGGCCCGGTCAGGATTGAAGGTGACCTTGTTCGAACAGGGGCGCATCGGGAACGGTTCGACCTCTCTGAATACCGGACTGATTCAGTACATGAGCGATGATCTGCTGATCGATCTGGCAGAGCGGTTCGATCTGAAAACAGCCCGGCACTTTTACTGGGCTTCGTTCGAGGCCCTGGATCTGCTGGAAGAAATAGCAGTCGAACTGCCTCAAAACCCCCAGCTCCGCCGTAATAACAGTATTTATCTGGCAGCTGATGCGTCAGAACTCAGCAGATTAGGTGAGGAAGCCCTGGCTCATCAGGCCATCGGCCTTCCCACCCGGCTCATTGACGAGCGTGAACTGGCAGACCGGCATCATCTCCGGGCGACAGGGGCGCTCATGACAAGGCGGGATCTGGAGCTTAATCCCTATCAGTTCACCCGCTTCATGGCCGAGACCGCCATGGAGCGTTACGGACTGGTGATCCATGAAGACATTCAGGTCAGAGAAAGTGACATTGACCTGAACCGCAAGATCCTGGTACATGGCGAAATCACCTGCCAGTTTGACCGCCTCCTCCTGGCAACCGGCTATGCCCCCCTGCCCTTTGTCAGGAGCCATCTGCCGCAGATGAAGCTCATCAGTACCTTTGCCTGCATCACACAGCCTTTGGCCAAATCCCGGCTCATCCCTTCTGACTGTATGGTCTGGGAATCCGCCCGCCCCTATCTTTACTTCCGAAGCGCCATGGACGGCCGCCTGATCGTCGGGGGCGCCGACGAGGAGAATACCCGCCTGAGTGCGGGAAAAGCCGCCAGAATCGGTCAGGAGCTTCTCCATCAGGTCCAGCAGCGGTTGATCGAACCGTCTGGTCTGATTCCAGAATTCACCTACGAAGCCATCTTTTCGGAGAGCGGCGATGGTCTACCCTACCTGGGACCGCACCCTCATCACCCGGAGGTGTTTCTGCTGCACGGGATTGGGGGCAACGGGACCGTCTATTCAGCCATCGGTGCAAAACTCGCCCTCCAGTTTGCGCAGGGGCGCCTGGATCCAGCGTTCCGTTATCTGTTCCCCGGACAAACGCGAACTCTGACTTGATGCCCTTCCCCATTCACCGATCCCCCTGCATTATACCTGATAAATACTGTGCTTCACGGTCCGGCAATCTCCCCTTTCACTAATTTTTCTCACAAAAACGGACAGCCCCTCCAGGAGAGACTGTCCGTTTTTAATGGGAAAAGCAGCTGTCAGGAGCGGCAGCCGCGGCGGTTTCCCGCAGCGGCTGCACACAGCGGCCGGATGCTGTGGATGCGCGCATCCCCGTTCTTACCTGTTTGATCGGTCATCCAATTCCTTCCGCTCGGTCAGACATTATTGGGGGGAAGCGGATCGTCGAGCCAGTAGACCTGAGCGGTAAGCTCGCCGCGTCGAGTCTCAATCATGGCCGCTGCTGGGCGGGAGTGCCCCCTTGGCTCTGACGCTGAACCAGGATTCAGAACCAGGATGCCATTTTCCATTGAATTAAACGGGACATGCGTATGGCCATAGAGAGCCGCCTGACACTGACTGGCTTTCGCTTCTTCCAGAAGGTTCTGATGAGTATAGCGGACATCCAGCGTGTGGCCATGCGTCAGCAGAAAGCGGATTCCATCCACCTCGTGAACGGCCTGGGCCGGATAAGGTGAGGAATAATCCATATTGCCGGCAACGCAATATACCGCCATATCGTACTCAATGTCAAAGTCAGCGACATCCGAACACAGATCCCCCAGACAGAACACCGTAGTCACCTGGAAGTGCTGAAAAAGCTGGAATGCCTTCTCCACAGCCCGTCGGTTGCGGTGGGTGTCGGACAGCACTCCGATCATCAAAGCTTCTTCAGCTCCTTTTTCAGTTCCTGCAAAGCTCGGCCGCGGTGAGATACACTGTTCTTTTCCAGGGCGGTGGCTTCGGCAAAGGTCTTGGTCAGATCACTGGAGAAAAACAGCGGATCATACCCAAACCCCTGGAAACCTTTCTGTTCCTCAATGACGTAGCCTTGGGTTTCTCCCTGGACCCGGATCTCCTTTTTATGTCCCACCAGAACCATGGCGCAGACAAAGCGGGCCGTCCGCTTTTCCATGGGGACCCCTTTGAGATCTGCCAGAAGCTTGGCGTTATTGGCCGCGTCATCCGCCTGCTTGCCGGCATAGCGGGCGGAGTAAACACCGGGCGCTCCCCCCAGGTAATCCACCGCCAGGCCTGAATCATCTGCCAGCACCAGGATGTCGCGGTAGCTTTTCTTATCTTTTTTTGCCGGATCTTTCTTCTCCGCAGTTTTAATGTACTCGTAAACAGCCCTGGCTTTGATGGCTGCGTTTTCCATAAAGGTTGCTCCAGTCTCTTCCGGTTCCAGCTTGATCCCTTCGTCTTTGAGGGAGTGAACTTCAAAGCCGAACTCATTCATCATCTCCCGGATTTCTTTGATTTTATGCTGATTGTTTGACGCTACAATAATTTTCACTGCCTACTCCGCCTCCTGTCTTGTCAGGATTTCCCGAATGCCGCTTTCCGCCAGGGCGAGCATTATATCCATTTCCGCCCGGGTAAATGCTCTGCCTTCTCCGGTGCCCTGAATTTCAATGAATTCCCCGTTGCCGTTCATGATCACATTCATATCCACATCAGCTTTTGAATCTTCCAGATAGCAGAGATCAGCCATTGCCTGGCCGCTCACCATCCCTACACTGAGGGCTCCGACCTGACCGGCCAAAGGATTCTCTGCCAGGATCCCGCGCTCCACCAGACGGTTGCAGGCCTGTTTCAGAGCCCGGTAACCGCCGTTGATGGCAGCGCAGCGGGTGCCGCCGTCAGCCTGGATCACATCACAGTCAATGATCAGGGAATTTTCCCCCAACCGGCTAAAATCCATCACCGAACGCAGGGAACGGCCAATCAGACGCTGGATCTCACTGGAACGCCCATCCAGCTTCAACCGGGCGATATCACGCTGCTTGCGGGTCAGAGTAGATCCGGGCAGCATGCTGTATTCCGCCGTCAGCCAGCCTCGGCCGGTGCCATATAAAAAGGGAGGGACTTTGGGCTCAAAGGAAACGGTGCAAAGCACTCGGGTCTTTCCGTGGCTGACCAGCACCGAAGCCAGCGGATTCTCTATAAAGTTATCTTCGAACGTGATCGGCCGAAGTTCCTGATTTTCTCTTAGATCCTGTCTCATAGCTACCTCTCAAACACTCGATATATTTCATCTTTTGCAACCGGTTCAATGGATTCAAGTGTATCTTCATCCAGCAGTATGAGTTCCTGCTCCCGGGTAACATGGCCAATGATCGCCGAATCAATCCCCCGCGAAGCCAGTTCTTCCACCAGAGTTTCGGGGTCATCCGTCCCAAAGAGCATGGCTCCGGAGCTGATCAGCCTGGTTTCATCCAATCCAAGAGCTTTGGTAAGCTTCAGGGTTGCCGGGTGAAACGGCAGATCGTCCCGATTGATCAGGCAGCCTCGACCGCTGGCAGTCACGACTTCATAGACCGCACCCAATATGCCCCCTTCCGTGACATCATGCATGGAGTGGACTCTCAATTCTTTCCCGACCTGGCCTTCTGGAATGACCGACAGCATACCTCGGAAGGCATCTACTTCCCTCCGTTCATCTTCCGTCAGCACCTCTGCGGCCAGCGTTTCTTCCAGGTCCGCTAAGATCAATGTTCCTTCAATCCCAAGGAATTTTGAAACTACCAGAGTATCCCCGGGACGCAGTCCCGCAGAGTAAATCTCCTCCCCTTTGGGCACCCGCCCCACAGCCGTCACTGATACAATGGGTCGAGTCACGCTGTCCGTCACTTCCGTATGTCCGCCCAGAATCTGAAGATGATGATGAACGCAGGCCTCATCCAGTTCGGCCATGATGGTTTCCAGCACTGAGTATTCCGTTTCCGGGGGAACCAGAATGGTGACCAGCAGGCCAATCCCCTCCGCGCCGGAAGTAGCAATATCATTCATGTTGATGTTGAAGGCGATGGTTCCAAGGTCTGACTTGGCAGCAGTCACCGGGTCCGTGGACAAAACCAGGGTCTGGTCGCCCATTTCGATGTAGCTGCAGTCTTCCCCCAGCTTTCCAGCCAGAATGACCTCTGGCCGCTTTGCCCCCTGGTAGCGCTGGAGAAGATTCGTCAGATTGTCCGCCGTTAATTTTCCCGTTTCCATATTCACAAGTTCCTTATCTTATTTTCTGTGTACTATTCTATCACTTTTTCCGAGTGAAATACCCTTGACCCCAGTCATTGATCCTTGTTCTGATCCTTGTACTGGTCCTTATACTGATCCTTGCATAGCTCCTTGCATAGTTCCTTGCATTGTTCCTTGAATAGTCCCTCGCCCGCTGCCTTGTCAAATTCCAATTGGTTGATCCCTGCTGATATTTTCCAAAAGACCGCTCACTAAAGACATATACTGGACAACGCAAAGGAGAACGCCCCTTTTGGAACCGTCGAGATCAACTCGACAGCTCAGGGGCGTTCATCTATTCTTCTATACTTCGGCGCGACGGCTGATTTCCTGCGCCACGAGTTCATTCACTACTTTCGGATTGGCGGATCCCTTGGAAGCCTTCATGACCAGACCCACGGCAAATCCAATGATCTTAGTCTTGCCAGCCCGGTAATCCTCCATCACTCGCGGGTTATCATCCAGCACCTGGCGGATGACGTCCAGAATTTTCCCTTCATCGGATACCTGAGCCAGACCCAGTCGTTCAACCAGTTCGCCGGGCTTTTCTCCGGTCCGGAACATTTCCTCTACCACCTTCTTGCCGGCGGCGTTGGAGATCTTGCCTTCCCGGATCAGAACAGTCAGCTCATGCAGATCCTGCGGAGCAAATTTCAGTTTGCCGGCCGTGATGGCTTCTTCGTTCATCAGGCGGGAAATATCCCCCATCAGCCAGTTGGCTGCAGCCTTGCCATCACCCGATATCGCTGCGGTTTCATCAAAGAAGCAAGCCAGTTCATCGGACAGGGTCAGCACGGAGGCGTCATATTTTGTTACACCGTAGGAAGCAACGAACCGTTCCGCCTTTTCGTGGGGCAGTTCCGGGATGGTCTGGCGGACGGCCTCAATCCACTCATCGGTGATTCGCAGCGTAACCAGGTCCCCTTCGGGGAAGTAGCGGTAATCATTGGCCATTTCCTTGCTGCGCATCAGGATGGTTTCGTTTTTCGTCTCATCCCAGCGGCGGGTTTCCTCGGAGCGTTCAATCCCCTCTTCCAGGGCTCTGATCTGCCGGGCTGTTTCAAACTCCACCGCTTTTTCCATGGATTTAAAGGAATTCAGGTTTTTGATTTCAGCCCGGACACCGAACTCCGTTGCCCCCTCCGGCATAACGGAAACATTCAGGTCAACGCGCAGAGATCCCTCTTCCATCCGGACATCGGACACTTCCAACGCCTCCAGGATGGAGCGCAGCTTGGTCATATAGAGGGTGGCTTCCTCCTTGGAGCGCAGATCCGGTTTCGAGACGATCTCAATCAGCGGGACGCCGCTGCGGTTGAAATCAACCAGGGTTCCTGCCTTGGTATGGAGCTGCTTGCCCGCGTCTTCTTCCATATGGATCCGCTCGATGCCGATTTTCTTCTTCTCGCCGGAAGCCAGTTCGATCTCGATCCAGCCATCGGAACAGATCGGCGTAGCCTGCTGCGTAATCTGGTAGTTTTTCGGCGTATCGGGATAGAAATAGTTCTTCCGGTCATAATGCTGCACTCGGTTAATCTGGCAGTTCATTGCCAGGCCGGCTTTGATCGCCGAATTGACGACCTCCTGATTAATGACCGGCAGTGCGCCGGGCAGGCCCAGACAGACGGGACACACATGGGAATTCGGTTTCCCGCCGAACTGGGTGGAACAACTGCAGTAGGCCTTGGTTTTCGTGGAGAGTTCCACATGACATTCCAGTCCGATTACTGTTGTGTAATTCATAATGTCGCCACCTCCGGATATCTGGTGATATGATCATGGGCTTTCTCGTATGCATATGCGATCTGGAATAATTTGGGCTCGCTGAAATAATCCCCGATCAGCTGACACGACATCGGAATTCCCTCGGCGAATCCCATCGGGAAAGCAATGGCCGGAACTCCGGCGATGTTGGCCGGTACGGTGTACAGATCGTTGAGGTATTCATCAATAATGTTGTCGGAGCGTTCGCCCAGACGTCTGGGCCCCGTCGGCGTTGTGGGGCCGATGATGGCGTCATACTGAGTGAAGACCCGGCGCAGTTCTTCCTTGATCAGGGTTCTGACCTTGAGTGCGGTGTTGTAGTACGCATCATAGAACCCTGCGGACAGCACATAGGTGCCCAGCATGATCCGGCGCTTGACCTCCTCGCCAAAGCCTTCCGACCGTGATCTGGTATAGAGATCCCTGGCACTGACGGGATTTTCAGCCCGACGGCCGTAGCGGATCCCGTCGAACCGGGCCAGATTACTGGAGGCTTCAGCGGATGCCACGATATAGTAGACTGCCAGTGCATTGTGGGCAAAGGTCAGGTCGATTTCATCCACGGTGGCACCCAGGGCGCGATATTCTTCAACGGTATGCAGCAGAAGACCCTTCATCGGTTCTTTCAGCCCATCCAGAAAGCTCTTGGGCAGCGCCAGGCGGATCCCGCTCAGATCAGCCGTCAGCCCCGCCAGGTAATCCGGTACGGGCTCATCGGCTGTGGTGGAATCCATTGGATCCACGCCGGACAGAACGCCCGCCATCAGGGCGCAGTCTCTGACATCACGGGCGAATACGCCCACCTGATCCAGCGTGCTGCCGAACGCCGTGATGCCGTAACGTGAAATCCGCCCATAGGTTGGTTTGAGTCCGACCAGGTTATTGAAAGCGGCCGGCTGACGAACTGAACCGCCGGTATCGGTGCCCAGAGTTATCGGTGCCATCATGGCCGAAAGGGCTGCCGCCGAGCCGCCGGAGGACCCGCCGGGAATCCGGTCCAGGCTCCATGGATTTTTGGTATCGCCATATGCTGAATACTCCGTGGAGGATCCCATGGCGAATTCGTCCATGTTCAATTTGCCCAAAATGACCGCTCCGGCCTCCTTGAGCTTTTTCACAATGGTGGCATCATAAGGAGCCACGTAACCCTCCAGGAATTTGCTGGCGCAAGTATTCTGCATGCCCTCCACGCTCATATTGTCCTTCAGGGCAATGGGCAGTCCGTGCAGCGGTCCCCGCAGGGTTCCCGCCGCCCGTTCCTGATCCAGAATTCTGGCCTGTGCCAGCGCTTCTTCCCGGGCAACGTAGAGAAAGGCGTGGATCGTGGGATTCAGACGGTCAATCTGGTCGAGGTATTCCCGAACCAGGCCTTCGGATGTAAGATCACCGGCATCAAGCTTTGCCTTCAGCTCCAGCAAGGTATGTTTAATATTCGCCATCTTCCACCTCAATGACCGACGGGACCAGAAGATAGTCTTCCACCCGTTCCGGCGCGTTCAATAACGCCTTGTCCGCGCCGATTTCACCGGTCACTTCATCTGTCCTGAACCGGTTTTCGATATAGACCGGGTTCAGCGTCAGCCCGACGCTTTCCAGCGGCAGGGACTGCAGTTCTTCCACATACTTGAGTATGTTGTTCAAATCCTTGATCAGACCGTCCTTTTCATTCTCTCCGAACGAAAGACGAGCCAGATCAGCAATATGTTCCACGTCTTTGATTGTTACCGACATTGCATGCTCCTATTTATAAAAATTAACGGTAGTTGGTGAACTGGACGGCGAAGTCAAAATCCTGTGCTTTCAAGGCCGCGATAGCTGCCTGCAGGTCATCCTTGTTCTTTCCCGTGACCCGAACGCTGTCGCCCTGGATGGTAGCCTGAACCTTCAGCTTCAGATCCTTGATTGTGCTGGTAATTTTCTTGGTCTGTTCCTTGTCCAGACCAATCTGCAGGTCAATATCCTGTTTGACCCGACCGCCCAGGGAAGGAACGATCTTGCCGTATTTCAGGGATTTGATGTTGATGCCCCGCTTGACCAGTTTGCCCTCGAACATATCGATGACGTTGCGCAATTTCATGTCATCCGTGGTATCGATGTGGATCACCTGATCCTTGCGCTCGATGGTGGTATTGGATCCCTTGAAGTCAAACCGGGTTGTGATTTCCCGTTCTGTCTGATTCAGGGCGTTGTCGACTTCCTGCAGATCCACCTGTGATACTACGTCAAATGATGCTTCTTTTGCCATATTGAAACTCCTTTTCCATCGGACTGTCGGGGTCTGGCCCGGTCCGTTCTTCAGATTTAAATTTAAAATTTCTTCGTAAGTAATTTCATTACGATTCTTCAAAAATCCAGCCCATTGCAGGATCTGTTGTGCGATACATGATATTCCTTGCGCCTTGCCCGAAGCACGTGAATGATATTCATTGGGCCGCCTGCGGCAAGGCAGTCCGTCAGACACTATCCGGCCTTTGACCCAGGTTATTTCCGGATCGAACCAGGGAAGCTAGAACACCGGCGTTGTTAAAAGGTAAGCCGCAATCAAAGCCAGGATGAGAAAATGGATCCCATGGATCTTGTACACCGGATAAACTCTGGCATCCAGGAAATTGCGCAGGCTCCAAATGCTGAAGGTAGCCAGCAGCACCGCGATCAGGGTCTTGGCTGTCATGAACAGATCCGTAACCCATATGTAGAACGTGGACAGGAATGTCATGATCACCGTGAAGATCGCAATGAGCACCATTGCCCATGAAATCATGCGAACAGCAAAGCCCACCTTAACCCGCCGCTTAATCAATCTGCGATCGGTCATTGAATCATCTCCTCGAATTCAGCTTCAGTTATCGCCGCAACCCCAAGGGTTCTGGCCTTATCCAGCTTGGAACCGGCCTCTTTGCCATAAAGGACAAAGTCTGTTTTTTTGCTGACCGACCCCTGAGGAACCGCCCCCAGCTCCAACAGCTTTTCCTCGATTCCCTTTCGGCTGTATCCTTCCAGGGTGCCAGTCACCACAACGGTTTTACCCTGAAAAGGATTTTCCCGAACGGTGGTCTCCCGGACTTCCCGGGGAGCCACACCCAGCGCCAGCAGGGCGTCGATCTCCGATTGAACCTCCGGCGCCGCAAAGAAATCAAGAAGGTTGTGCGCCACAATCTCTCCCACATCCGGTACGGTGATCAGCTCCTCGTACGTCAAACGCCGGATTTTCTCCAGGGTTTTAAACTGTTTGGCCAGATCCCGCGACGTTTTCAGACCGACGTTCTGTATCCCCAGAGCATACAGGAAATTCTCGAGTTTTGGCTGTTTGCTGGCCTCAATGGCTGCCAGCAGCTTCCTCGCTCTGGTATCCTTCGTCTTGGGCAGAGCGATCAGATCTTCATAGGTCAAACGGTAAAACTCCGACACCTTGGTGAGATTGAGCTGGTCGAAGAACTGCTCTGCAGTTTTTTCCGAGATCCCCTCGATGTTCATGGCATCGCGCGAGGTGAAATGAACCATGGTTTTTACCAGCTGCGGTTTGCAGGACAGGGTATTCTCACAGAAATAATGTGCTCCGATCAGCGTCAGTGGTGTGTTGCATGACGGGCACCGCTCCGGTGCCTCAATCGGTGTGGTGAGATTGTCATTGACTACAGAGCCCATAATTTCAGGAATGACGTCATTGCTGCGGCGGATGTAGACATCCGCGCCGATGGCGACGCGCTTGCGCCGGATGTCATCCATGTTGTTGAGCGTTGCCCGGCGTACCGTAACACCCGCCAGTTCCACCGGCTCCAGAATAGCCGTCGGCGCTACGCGGCCCGAACGGCCGACATTCCACTCAACCTCCAGAAGCCGGGTGGTGGTTTCCTCCGCCTCAAATTTATAGGCGATGGCCCAGCGCGGTGATTTCACCGTATAACCCATCTGTTCTCTGGTCGCGATATCATCCAGGGCGATGACGATGCCGTCGATGTCGAAGTCCAGTTCAGCCCGGATCTGTATGTTTTCTTCGATGATGGCCGAAATTTCTTCCCAGGTGGACGCTGATTTGAAGTAGCCATCGGTCGGAAAGCCTCTGGCCTCCATGAAATCAATCATGTCGCGGTAGGATTTGAACGGTTCCCCTTCCATGTAGCCGATGTCGTAGAAGTACACGGTCAGGTGGCGACGCCGGGTCTCCGCGGGATTGAGATTGCGCAATGCCCCGGCCGCCCCGTTTCGGGTATTTTTCAGCTTGACGGCAGCACTGGCATTGTAAGCATCGAAGGCTTTTTTAGTCATCAGGGCTTCCCCGTGAATTTCAAACAGAAAGTCATTGTCAATTTTCCAGGGGATGGAGCGGATCGTCCGAATTTGCTGTGTGACATCCTCCCCGGTTGTTCCGTTGCCGCGGGTAGCTCCTACCCGGAGAATCCCTTCGCCGTCATAGGTCAGATTCACGGATAACCCATCAAATTTCCGAGTCAGAATATAGGTCGGCTGAGGCAGCTGATCCGAATGGGCGGCATTATACTCCTGTACAAACCGCTGATTACGTTCCAGCCAGCTTGTCAGTTCTTCCGGATTCTGGGCCTTTTCCAGCGACCAGAGCGGTGCCCGATGGGTGTATTTCTGAAACCCAGGCAGCAGCTCATCTCCGACCCGCTGCGTCGGAGACCAGTCAAGCACATGGCCGGTTTCCGCCTCAAGGGCGATCAGTTCATCATAAAGCCGGTCATACTCCTGATCAGGAACCGACGGTGCATCCAGCATATAGTATTCTTTGGCATATTGATTGAGCAGTTCCGCCAGCTGGCGGATTCTCGTAATTTTATCTTCCACAGTTGAAACCTCCAGATGAGCAAAAATCCTCATCAAGACATAAATTCTCACTTTTTATTATAACATGATCCCTCTGCCCCTGCTTTAAATCCCAATAAGATGAATAAACTCAAGGGAATAAGCTGAGAAACTACTTCGAAGAAGCTCAAGATCAAGAGAAGCGAAACCATTTCGAAGAAGCTCAAGTTCAAGAGAAGCGAAGCCATTTCGAAGAAGCTCAGGCGACTGCACTCTGCGGAAACAGGTCAGCATCAATCGATCCCATTGACCTGGTCCTGTCGATATCCTCTGGACTTCTTCTTTTAGCTGGTATTTGTTTTTATACATATCTAATCAATATTGTATTTTCATTCTCATAGTTGTATAATCAGATCAGAACGAATTTATGGGAGGACTCCGCATCATGAGTGAAACAACTTCACCCGAGATGATTTCCTTTCTGCAGGAAACCATCTCTGCCTGTCAGAAGGCAAAACAACAGCTCCGTCTGGAAGGCCGGAAAGATGAAAGCAATTTTGAGCAAATCCGAATTAATGTCTGTGAGATCTGGCGGGCAGTGGATGCCGCCGGAAGCCGTCAATTAGAGCAGACTCCGGAACAATATCAACACTTTTTGAAGGAGCGGCTCGACCAGCTCCAGCATACCTGGACCAATGCGTTGAACCTGGCGCGTGATCACGGAGATCCCGAGCAGAGCCTCATTGAACAAATCAAGCTGAGCCAGCTGGGTGAAATTCGCGCCGTCTGGCAGCGGGATTGGAAGGAATCCAAATGACAGAACCAGAAGCCATCAAACTATTCAAATGCCTGGCGGATAAATCCAGACTGCAGATTCTGAAGTCCTTAGTGGTTGAGGACATGTACGTGGAACGTCTGGCAGAGCGCCTGAACCTGAGCGCTCCCACCATTTCCTTCCACCTGAAAAAATTGTTGGAAGTCGGCGCCGTCACTTCTTCAAAAACTCAGTACTATACCATGTATTCCCTGCACCCGGAGATCTTCAACACAAAAATTCTGGATATCATCCAGGAAGAGTCCGATGAGTCGGCCCTTCAGAAGAAACGGGACAATCAGTACCGTCAGAAAGTGCTGGATGCATTCTTTGAATACGGCAGACTCAAGTCCATTCCTACTCAGAAAAAGAAGGAACGGATCATCCTGGAGGAGATCGCCAAAGCCTTTGAAATGGGGCGAATTTACCCCGAACGGGAAGTCAATCTGATCATTGCCGATTTCCATGATGATTTCTGTACCCTGCGCCGGGATCTCATCGGTGAGCGGATCATGGCCCGGGATGCTTCCGGTTACTGGCTCATCCCCGCTGTGCAGAAGTAATCATTCAAGAACCCTTCGCTTTATCTGTGAGGCAATCTCTGCTGAAATTCAAGCTTTTCAGCAGGGTGAATTTAAGTCAGAAGCCTGATCATCTGAAATGCGAAAAATGCGGGAATCGGCGAAAACAAATCAGCCTGGACGGGCGTCACTTCTTTTGAGTGACCACGTCCAGGCTGTTTTATCGCTATTGGGTTCTGCTTCGCCGTGGCTAGCCAGGATGATTCTGCAGACAACTGAACACTCCAGTCACGACCCCAATTCCCGGAAATAGTATAGTCTACACCCTCGGTTTGATCTCCCAATTGGGTGACATAGATGTTGGATTTCCCTCGAATTAAGTCACAGAGCCGATTTCATACGAGATGACTCTGTGACTTAATTTATTTTTATCTTGCTTATTACCCCTCTGTAGACTACAATATAAGTAGTCTACAGAGGAGGGATATTATGGCAATGCTCAATATTTCAATCCCAATTCCCACGGAGCGCATCACCTACAAAAAAGATGGCCCGGATAAGCCCAGACGCGTCTATCATGTCGAAAAACGCTACAGAAACGCATTGGGTACCCCTACAGCCAAGGAAGTTGCCATTGGCAAAGAGGATCCTACTCGTCCCGGTTGGATGATCCCCAATGAACGATTCACTGAGTTCTATCCGCTGCCAGTCGATGCCATTTCCCTGACCCCGCCTCAAGAGGTTCTGGCGGCTGGTCATATCGCTCTGTTGTGGCAGCGAGCTGAGGCTATTGGATTGACCAAGGCTTTACAACAGGTATTTCCCTTGCAGGCACAAGAGCTTTTGGCGATGGCCATCTATATGGTCTGCGAAGGCAATGTCATGATGAATCTGGATCTGTTCATCCGGGAGAGCCTACTTTCTACAAGGCTCAGTCTGAATTCCCAGCGCAGCAGCGAACTGTTTGCACAGATCAGCGAAGAGCAGCGCTTTCGGTTTTTTAAGCTCTGGAGTGCTCTCCACAAAGACGAGGAACAGACCCTGGCTTATGATGTGACGAGCATATCGACCTATGCGGAGATCCAAATGGCAGAGTACGGCTATAATCGGGATCAGGAAACCCTACCGCAACTCAACATCGGCATGCTCTATGGCACCAAGACAGCCCTCCCGCTTTGCTATGAGATCTACAGCGGAAGTATCGTGGACAAGGCCTTTTTCCCCTATATGATGGAATTGGGCGAATTGGTCGGTCTCAATGATTTGTTCTACATCATGGATCGAGGCTTTCTCACCCTGGACAATCTGAGCTTCATGGCCCAGAACCAACTCAATTTCCTGATGGCTGCTCCCAAATCCCAGAAAATCTATCGTCAGGCATTAATCGAGGCAACCGCGGTGATCCGTCACTCTCGTTATCACATCCCCCAGACCAGCTGCTATGGACTGTCCAAAGTGATCCAGATCAATGAGTTGCCCTATACCCTCCACATCTACCTGAACACATCCAGTGCGGCGGATGAAGAAGCCCGGATCTACCAGCATGTTGATCGTCTCGAGGAAGAGCTGCAAAATCAGATGAAGCCCATCAGTATTACTCGGTATAACAAGTATTATGATGTGACACGCAATGCATCACCGATTGAGGAGTACGAACGCAATCACGAGAAGATCACCGAGATGATTGAGCTGGCCGGCATGTTCTGCCTGCTGAGCAATACCCAGGATAAGAGCGCAGAGGAGGCACTACGACTTTATGGGCGACGGGACATGGTGGAGAAGGCCTTCCAGAATTTAAAAAACAGCATCGACTATGACCGCTTTCTGACGCACACAGAAAAGACGACAGAAGGGAAAGCCTTTGTCGCCTTTTTGAGTCTTATTCTGTGGTCGGATTTGACCAATCATGGGAAAAACAGCGGGGAGAAATCCATCAACCGGTTGGTCAAACAGATGGGAACGATCAAGCGGACCGATTATGGATCAGGCTGCAGTTTGCTCCAGCCACTGACCAGGAAACAAAAGGACATTCTTAGCGCGTTCGCCATCGAACCGGAGGAATTTCTTCAAACCATTCTCCACTTTGAAGTGTAGACTATAGAATTCCCAGGAATTTGGGTCACGACAGAGTCGGGATTTATTCCTGACGCAGCTTCAGGGGTGCCAGAGAGAGCAGCAAGGATTTCAGGCCGTAGGTGTCGAACAGGATCTGCAGCTTGATATCATTTGCTTCCCGCGACATGCCAACAATCATGCCGTTGCCAAACTTGGGATGGACGACCTTTGCTCCCGGCGTGGCCGTTTCCTCGGTCAGCAGGTCTTCCATGGTGTCATTCGTCGGTCGTACCCGCCCTGGCATCGCGCTTCGGATGCCGTGTGCCGTAGCCGGCATGCTCCGCTGTGCCCTGGCAGCCAGACTGGCGCGGGGCTGTTCGGGGTTGAGCAGTTCCTTCAGTTCTTCCGGAATATCCATGAGGAATTCCGAGGGAGGATACATCATGGAGCGGCCATACACCATGCGCATTTCCGCATGGGTCATATAGAGCAGTTCTTTGGCCCGGGTAATCCCTACATAGGCCAGACGACGGGATTCTTCCATTTCAGAAGGATTGTCAAAGGAAACCTGTCCCGGGAACAGTCCATTTTCCATCCCCACCATGAACACGACCGGAAATTCCAGTCCCTTGGCGGAATGAACGGTCATCATGACCACGGCATCTGCCGAATCATCATATTTATCGATATCCGAGATCAGGGCAACGCTCTCCAGAAAACCGGGGAGCGATGCTTCCGGCTGAAAATCGTATTCTGCCGCCGCATTGATCAGTTCCTCAATGTTCTCCACCCGGGAGGCGTCCTCCGGATTCTTGCTCTGTTCATATTCCTTCAGATATCCGGTCCGTTCCAGCAAAAGTTCTATGAGCTCCTGAACCGACAGATCCACGCTGATGGCCATCAGCTCGGTGATCAGATTCCGGAAGCCGATGACGCTCTGCAGCGCCCGACCGGACAAGATGCCATGCTCTTCCAGATCCATAAGAACATCGAAGACATTTTCCCCGTGCTCTGTGGCGCAGTCCATGAGCTTTTGCAGTGTGGTATCTCCGATGGCCCGCTTGGGCACATTGATAATTCGCCGCAGGGAGACTTCATCGAAGGGATTGTTGATCAGCCGAAGGTAGCCCATTATGTCCTTGATCTCTTTGCGATCATAGAACTTCAGTCCCCCGATGATCCGATAGGGAATCGAATGGCGCATAAAGCTTTCTTCAAAGATACGCGACTGAGCGTTGGTCCGATACAGAATCGCGAGTTCATGGTAATTCCGTCCGTCCCGCACCAGCCGTTCGACTTCCTTTGAAATAAAGGCACCTTCATCGGAATCGGAAAACGCCCGATATACCTTGATCTTTTCTCCCCGCTCATTTCGGGTTCGCATGGTCTTTTCCTTGCGCGAGAAATTATTCTTGATCACTTCGTTGGCCGCATCCAGAATGGTTCCGGTGGACCGGTAGTTCTCTTCCAGCTTAATGACCGTCGCATCGGGATAATCCGATTCGAATTCCAGAATATTGCGCAGGTCCGCTCCGCGAAACTGATAGATACTCTGGTCATCATCCCCCACCACGCAGATGTTGCGATGTTCCCTGGCCAGAAGGTAGATCAGTTCATACTGCGCCTTATTGGTATCCTGATACTCATCCACCATGATGTAGCGGAACTTGTTCTGATAAAAAGCCAGCACATCGGGATGTTCCCGGAACAGCCGAACCGTGAGCATGATGATGTCATCAAAATCCACCGCCATGTTTTTGCGCAGGCTCTGCTGGTACAGCTGATAAACCTGAGCAATCTTTCCCTTGCGGAAATTGGAGTGATTCAGTTCAAAGTAGCGTGTTTCATCAATCAGGGAGTCCTTAGCCGAGGAGATCGCTGACAGAAAGTCCTTCTCCGAGAATTCCTTCGTGTTGATGGACAGCTGCGCCATGCACTGCCGGATCAGGGCTTTCTGGTCGTAGGTATCATACACCGTGAAGTCTTTTTTATAACCCAGTTCTTCAATGTGCCGACGCAAAATCCTGACACAGGCAGAGTGGAACGTAGAGATCCACATCGTCTCCGCGGTATCGCCCACCAGCTGGCGAACTCTTTCCTTCATTTCCTGCGCTGCCTTATTGGTGAAGGTAATTGCCAGGATCGACCAGGGTGCGATGCCCCGCTCGCCGATCATATAGGCAATGCGATGGGTAATCGCCCGGGTTTTCCCGGATCCCGCTCCGGCCAGGATCAGAAGCGGTCCCTCCGTCGTGGTGCAGGCTTCGAATTGCTCCTCATTGAGCAGTTTTTGATAATCCAGATTCATATGATCTCCTGTCAGGCATGGTATAACCGACTATGTATTCCGACGAAAAAAAGATACTCCAATAGGGTATTCCATTCGACTGTCGGTTTCCTTAAAATTATTCTCTACAAAAATTATACACTACTGGGAAACAGACACAAGGACATCTAGAACAAATGTTCCACTTCCCGAAGTGCATTTCATCCATTCCGTCGGTCGTCCTTCTCGCATCGGTGACGAGATAAGAAGCCTGGTATATTTCAGATATTAACCCAGGAAACTTTCTCCTGAGCGAAAACTTGGGCAGATCGCTAAACTCCCCATCCCACCGACAATCTGCAAGACTGTCCGTGGGATGGGGAGTTTTTATTCCATTTGTCATTTTTTCAGTCTCAGCTTGAGCTGAAACTGAAGATGTGATTCATTCGGCTTGAGGGCTATCAACGAACCATCATTGGCTTCAGCCAGACGTCTGGCCAGTGCCAGCCCGATCCCTGATCCCCCGGTATTTCGGGAACGGGATGCATCCGAGCGATAAAACCGTTCAAAAATAGCTTCAAGCTGGTCCTCGGGAAAATCAGGAAACGGATTGGTCCACTCCAGCAGAGTTTCAGAATGTCCCAGACTTCCTGTCAATTCGATGGTTTCTCCCGGCTCCGTGTAGCGAATGGCATTATCCAGCAGAATCCGGAACAGAATCTTCAGGCTTTCTTCATCCCCCTGGGCCTGAAACGGTCGGGGCAAACGGACGGTCAGATGCTGCTGCTTTCCCTCCAGCAAAGGTGAAAGTTCCGCCGTGATCTGTTCCAGGATACATGACAGATCCACCGGTCCCAGCTTCAGCGATGGAGACTGTTCGTAGCGGGAAAGCGTCAGCATGTCCCCCACCAGATGGTTCATTCGTTCCACCTGCCGGCGAATGGAATCTGTCCATTGATTTTTTCCATGAGTCAGTTCCAGCACGTCAGCTGATGAAGCGATCACAGCGAGCGGTGTTTTCAGCTCATGGCCCGCGTCATTGACAAAAATTTTCTGTTTTTCAATGGTTTCGGCAATGGGGCGGACCACTTTCCCGGCCAGAAGCCAGATCAGACCAAAGACCAGGAGAAGTGCCGCTGCCAGCATGGTCAGGGAGTTGCGCAGGGTCTGAGCGAAAAAATTCTGAGGTTCCGTCATATCCAGAAAAACAGCCAGCGTTCCATCCTGAAAGGTGGTACGACGATACCGGAAGTTCCCCTCGGAACCCAGTGAGCGGTCGCCCTGCATCACATGAAACAACAGCTGCTGGATTTCCTCTCCGCTGATGGAAACCAGGTTGTCCCGATTGGTCGTCAGGATATCACGCACCGGCGATGAAAATACTGAGAAATAGCGGGTGGAGTAGGGCGATTCCGCTGTTAGCCCATACCGCTCCATCGTATTGAGCCGAACAGACAGATCCTTGGGAAAGGATCCCCGGTTCTCCGTGATCAAAAGCGTGATGTCATCCGCCCGCTGGATCATGGCTCGATAAGATGCCGCATTGATCAGACCCACGAGGGTCACCAGGACAATTGTGACAATTAGCATGGCATAAGCAATAAAACGCTTTTTTAGTTGTCTATACATCTTCCGACTCCAATCGATAGCCTACTCCACGGTGAGCCTGAATGCGTACTCGCGAGCCGCAGTCGCGCAGTTTCCGGCGCAAGGCCGAGATGTTGACCCAGACAACGTTGATTTCAGCTTCAGAATCCAGTCCCCAGATGTTATCCATGATCTGCTCCTTGGCCAGAAGCTGATCCGGATGGCGCATAAACAGCTCCATCAGCTGGAATTCCTTGTTGTTCAGGGACATCCTATTTCCGGAAGATTCGCAGCGCATGGAAAAATCCTGCCGCGAGAGCGTCAGATCCCCAAAGGCCAGATCCTGGGCATAGGTCCGGCGCGGCCGTCGGAGCAGAGCTTCCATCCGAACCAGCAGTTCCTCCATGGCAAAGGGCTTGGTGAGATAGTCATCCGCCCCGCTGCGAAAGCCTTCGACCTTGTCCTCCAGCTGACTTCGGGCGGTCAGGAGCAATACGGGGATCGGGTTGGCCGCTGCCCTGATTCGTTCCAGAACCTGGAGTCCGCTCATCCGCGGCATCATGATATCAAGAATTGCCAGATCATAGCTTCCCTGCGTTAAATAATCCAAGGCATCCTGACCGTCATGGACCGCTTCGGTGGTATAGCCTTTATGCCTGAGAATGGCTTCCAGGGCATCTGCCAGATCCGTTTCATCTTCTGCAATGAGTATTTTCACATCCGTTTCCTCCTGCCCGGTTTCTCCTCATATTATAACATTCAGCCTGCGCTTCCATCCGCCACTCTTGCCTGGGCATCAAGTCAAGTTCCTGCCTTGAGCTTCAAGACTCAGTCCTCTCATGGGCTTCAGAGTCCGGGATCCACCCTCTGTCTTCAAGCTCGATCCTTGCTCAATCTCCTGACCCAATCTCTTTGTCCCTCGTTCTGTCCCTTTTGCTGTGCCGCTTACCGTCCCATATCTCTTCATTCGAATGGGACCGGTTCCACCGACTTCCCTGATTCAGAAAAGGCAGCGCATGCACACTGCCCTTTGTCGGTTTTATCTGGATTTTGCCGATGATCCTTATGACTTCAGATCCACTATACCGAGTCTGATGGTATCCGAGCGGCCATTATTTGGGAGTGGACCGCTTACCTCTGGTGTCACCGAATGAAGTCAGAGCTATGGTTCCTGCTGGTTAAAGAAATTCTCGATGTTGGAGGAGTCCTGCGCAAAGCGCAGACTGGTTGTTTTTTCTTTGTTGTCCCTGAAATAGGTCACTGTTACTTCATCGCCCACCTGATAGTTCAACAAAGCTTTTTTCAGTTCAGTCATTCCCTGGATCGGGTAGCTGTCGATCTTCGTCACGATGTCGCCGCTCTTCAGTCCCGCCTGGGCAGCTGCGGTTCCATCCATGACATCCATAATATACACTCCCTCAGCTCCGTCAAAGTTGATGGTTTCATCCTGTGCCTTGATGGAGGCTACATTCATTCCGGTGACTCCCAGGTAAACAGATTTAAAGGAACCCTCAGCCATGACTTTTTCAATGATGGGCTTTATGGTATCAACCGGGATTGCGAAGCCGATCCCTGAAGTTCCACCGCCCGCCTTGGCAGTATTGATGCCAATCAGCTGACCGGCTGCATTCAGGAGCGCACCGCCGGAATTTCCTTCATTAATGGCCGCATCAGTCTGGATCAGCCCCGACATGGTTCCGCCGGACTGAATGGTTATACTGCGATCCAAACCCGAAATATAGCCTGAAGTCAGAGTCGACTGCAGGTCCAGCCCCAGAGGATTTCCGATGGCGATGGCCTTGTCTCCGACTTTCACCGCTTCGGAAGAACCGATCGTCACAGGTGACAGACCCGCCTTGCTGACTTTAACAATGGCTACGTCCAGCGCGGCATCGCTCCACAGCACCTCCGCCGGCGCTGTGGTCTGATCATTGAACACAACGGTGATATTGCCCGCTTCCCCATTGTCCACCACATGAGAATTGGTGACGATATAGCCGTCACTGCTCAAAATCACGCCGGATCCTACGCCTTCGACATAGCCGCTTCCACCGCTGCCGAAGAATGAAGGCTGAGAAACTTTCGTTTTGGTTGTAATGCCGACCACAGAAGGCGTCACCGCCTGAGCCACCTGGTTTTCCGCCGTAACACCGGTTTCTGCCGGTGGAGCTGTCAGGATTTTTGAAGGGCTGGTCGAAGTGGACAGCGCTTGATTGACCGGAACCGTCGACTGCTGACGTACCACATCATCCGACCCGAATAAATACCGACCGGAGGCCATCGTAATTCCGGAACCCAGAACAGCGCCGACCAGAACCATGGCCAATGTGCCCATCAGACCGCGACCTTTGCCCGGCGATGGCGAAACTTCCTGATATTCAAAGGTAGCAGCCCGGGAAAAACCTGCCTTCCCATCCCCTTCCCCCGATTCCTCATCCATATAGCCCGGAGTCGGTGAGTAGGTCACATAGCCTTCGTGATCTTCCCTGGGATCCGGATGATTGCCGGAAGTGAATCCCTCGGTGTCAGTCCGTCCAGCTCCGGTTTCCTTCTCCATCGGAAATGAATCATCCGCTGCTTTCCTTTCCGGTACTGATTCATTATGGTCAGAACTCATTGATTCGTGAATTTCATTGTACTTTCTTTCTTCATCCATCGTTGAACACTCCTTGCAGATTCTTTATTTATCATTCATTCAGATATCTTATCGATCGTTCTTACTGACATCTTTACTATAGTCATCGAATCTAAAAAATAACTAAAACAAATCCAATGATAAAGATCAATCCGGAGAGACTTTCCTTAGATCCATGAATGGTTCCACTGCAATAACAAAAAGCAGTTGGCTCTCCGTGACCTGCATGAGGAGAGCCAACTGCTGTTCGCTTATTCAGTTATCGATCGGCCAAAGGGTTCATTTTCCTCGTCATATACCGTATCCCCGGCTTCCGTCGCACCAAAGCTCATTGGCTGTCCCTTTTTCCGGGTGGCAGCCATCAGCTGAGACAGTTCTTCCGCTGTGAGTTCCCGGTATTGTCCCGGCGGGAGATCCTCCGGCAGTGTCAAGGGACCAAAGGCAACCCGTTTCAGTTCCTGTACCTGGTTGTCCAGCGCCTCGAACATCCGCTTCACCTGGTGAAACTTGCCTTCCTGGATGGTCAGCCGAACCAGTCTGGCATCCTCGGCCAGGACTTCCATACGAGCCGGGAGACAGCGGTAGCCGTCGTCAATGACAACGCCTTGTTCAAATCGCCGGTGATAGCTGTCCAAGGCCGGATCCCGCAGGCGTGCAACATAGATTTTATCGATGTGCCACCGGGGAGAGATCAGCTGGTGGTTCAGGGGACCGTCATTGGTCAGCAGAAGGAGCCCGGTGGTGTCCTTGTCCAGCCGCCCCACTGGGAAGGGCGCGAAAGCCCGGTGCTGACTGGCAATCAGATCCAGTACCACGGGATCCCTCGCATCTTCCGTGGCGGAGAGGTAGCCATCCGGCTTGTTCAGCATCAGGTAAATGAACTTTCGCGTATCCACTTCCGCCTGGTCCAGCAGGAACCGGGAGGTCTCCGGATCAAAGGATGCCGCGGGATCCTGAATGACTGCGCCATCCACTTGAATCCGACCGGACTTGATCAGCTGCCGGACCTCCTTGCGTGAGCCGAGTTTGGCGTTTGCCAGTATTTTATCTAACCGTTCCACGCTATTTCAACCGGTCGTTCAGCTCTCTGGCCAGTTCTTCATAACCTGGTTTTCCCAACAGCGCGAACATATTCTTCTTGTAATCCTCCACTCCTGGCTGGTTAAACGGGTTGACCCCCAGGGTGTAGCCTGAAACCGCGCAGCCCAATTCAAAGAAGTAGACCATTTCTCCGAAGGTTCGCGCATTCAGCTGATCAATGCCCAAAACCAGGTTGGGGACATTGCCGTCATTGTGAGCCAGGACCGTGCCCCGGAAGGCATTGGTGTTGACTTCATGCATCGTTTTGCCTGCCAGGAAATTCAGGCCATCCAGATCCGCCTCATCCTTCGGGATCTCAAAATCCCGATGAGGAGCACCCACCTGCAGGACGGTCTCAAATAAATGCCGGCGGCCATCCTGGATATACTGACCCATGGAGTGCAGATCTGTTGAAAAATTCACGGATGCCGGGAAAATTCCCTTGCCATCCTTACCTTCGGATTCACCGTACAGCTGTTTCCACCATTCGGCGAAAAAGGCCAGTTTTGGTTCATAGTTCACCAGTATTTCAATTTCCCGTCCTTTTCGGTACAGGATGTTGCGGGCTGCCGCATACTTCAGGCAGTCATTATCAGCATAGGGCGCCGTCAGGTAATGGTCCATGGCATCCTTAGCACCCGCCATTATCTCAACAATGTCAATGCCCGCTGCCGCAATAGGCAGAAGACCGACGGCCGTCAGAACGGAATATCGCCCGCCAACGTCATCGGGAACAACAAATGATTCATATTCTTCCTGTTCGGCCAGACCTTTGAGGGCTCCCCTACGGGCATCTGTCGTGGCATAGATTCGCCGCGCGGCTTCCGTCTTGCCGTACTTGTCCTCCATGTACTTTTTCATCACCCGGAAAGCAATGGCCGGCTCGGTCGTCGTCCCTGACTTGCTGATGACGTTGACCGAAAGCTCCTTGCCTTCAATGATCTGAAGGAATTCATTCATGTAATCCGCAGACATGTTGTGCCCCAGATAATAGATCTGAACCCCGCCGGTTCTGGCTTTGCCCATTTCATTGTGGAATGTGTGACCCAGCATCTCAATGGCCGCTTTGGCTCCGAGATAGGATCCGCCGATGCCGATCACGACCAAGGCATCCGAGTCGTCCCGGATCTTCTGCGCGGCCTGGCTGATTCGAGTGAACTCCGTCTTGTCATAGTTCGCCGGAAGTTCTACCCAGCCTAAAAACTCCGCTCCAGCCCCGGACTTTTCCACTGTGGTTTTCAGTGCCAGTTCCGTAAAAGGCCCCGCCAGCTTCAGTTCCTCTTCCTTAACCATACCGATTGTTCGGGATAAATCCAATTTCAGCAATGTCCTTCACATCCTTTTAATATTCTTTGGCTATTTTTCTGTTATTCTTTGGTTATTCTTTGGCTATTCTTTGGCTATTCTTTGGTTGTACTTTGGTTGTAGTTAGTTGTACTCGCTCCTTCTTTCGTTCTTATTATATAGCAGTGCAGGAGTGATTCATCAGCTTTCGCTGATTCATTCGCAATCACTGTATCAACGGCTTTCGCCGAAGTCTCTCCAAACTGAGTTCTTTGCATCGGACCATGAACTGCTCCGCACCCCAGGAAGATGAAATGTCATGAAATTATGATCTTCCACTAGAATATATCCATGCGGACAGTCAGTTTGGCCTGACAGCATCCGGAACGATGGGTGCGCATCAGATTTTTGGCGGCATCGCGGCGTCGCCGGCGTGCCACTTCCTTCTCGCACCGGGAACATAAAATCCGGTAACCGCGTTTTTTTTCTTCCTGATGGTTCCCCTGGAAATGGGTATGATCCGGTATCCCGAGGATCTGACAGGCATTTCGAAACACTCCGTTATGACCATGATTTTTCTGATCCAGCACATTAACATAAAAATGAGCATATTCATGAAGAATCGTCTGACGGACAATTTCTTCACTGTAGTCCCCGCTTACCAGTTTCAGCGCAAAGCGAAAAGCTACCGGAACCAGCTTTCCCTGTTCCAGCCGAAAAATAAAGGAACCATAGGTACGTTTCATTCTCGAAGAAATCTCAATCGGCACGTGCTGACAGCCAAGACCCATCTTCTGTCCTGCCCAGTCTAACATGCTGCGGATTTCGTCGCAGCTGATCTGCTTGTCCATAAGTCATTTGTTCCTTTCCTCAACCGGTGGATTCATTATCCAAAGTCACCTTACTCTTATTATAGTATACTCCAGGGCCTGCGCATGATTGTTATGCGCCTGCTTCATAAATATCCAGTCATTCCGAGCATCGGATGATTTGATTGGTATCCCGAGTTTGATCATGTCCCGCCAATAAAACCAGGTCAGCTTCTGACGCGGTTTGCGTAGGAAGCTGACCTGATCAGTTCTGGGGAGATCGTCACGCCATGGCTATGACAGGTACCAGGAATCTATTGCAATTTGCCGGCATGAACCATGATGAATACTAGCTTACAATCCACTGAGGGATCTGTTCGGATTCCACCGGCTTGGCCGCTACATCCTTCACCTCGATCTTGCCATCCTCAATCAAACGCTCAGCCACCCAGCGAGCTACATCGCCGGTAATATGAATGCAGTGCTGCTTGCGTTCAGGAGAAGCAAAATTGTCCCCGTTCCACTGACGGGTAATCACCCGGCAGCAGGTTGCTCCGTATTCTTTCACTGTATAGTCGTGAAGTCCCTTGGCTACCGGAAACATTTTCGGATCCATTCCCTCGCCTTCCAGCCGGCCGTATGCCATACCCAGCACCATCTGTCCTCCGGAAACCGCTCCGCACAGACACTGAGCCTTCCCCATGCCAATGGGGAAAGAAGAAGCCAGTCGGACGACCTCCTCACTGTATGGGTAATCCATGAACTGATTTAGGACTGATACAACGGATTCCGAACAAAAGAATGTTCCGTTCCTGAATTTTTCTTCCGCCTTTGCCTGAATCATATCGAGTAGTTCGTTTTTAGTAAATTCTTTGGTGTTAATACGTTCCATAATTTTCCCCTTTTCAAATGCACGATATTTTTGATTCAATCTTGATAATAACACTCATATAATACTATCTATTAGAATTAGTGTCAAATTGTTTCCAGTATCATGTTAATTCTGTTTACTCTGAATTTTATATATGTTATATTAGGCTGGTACTAATTGTTCGGGAGGAACATCATGAACTTATTAAAAAAATTACCCTACCCCATCGCGGGAACTGCACTTGGACTGGCTGCACTGGGAAATCTGCTGTCCGCCGACGCCCCCTGGCTCAAACCGATTCTCGGGGCGATTGCCGCTGTGCTGATCCTAATGATCCTGGCGAAAATCTCTCTGCTTCCAAAGAGCGTCACCGAAGCATCGGCAAACCCACTGATTGCCAGCACCTTCGCGACATTTCCCATGGCTCTGATGATCCTTTCCACATACCTGCCAAAAGGCCCCATGGCCCTGGCTCTCTGGGCAGTCGGTCTGTTGTTCCATGCTGGTTATATCGTATGGTTCACCTGGCGATATCTCTTGAAGGGCTTCCGACTTCAGACGGTATTCCCCTCGTGGTTCATTGTATATGTCGGCATCGCCGCCGCTTCGGTCTCGGCTCCGTATCACAGTCAGACTGCTCTGGGCATGATCGCTTTCTGGTTTGCATTCGCGACATATCTTCCCCTGCTTGTCCTTGTTACCTGGCGGATGATCAAAGCCGATCCACTGGCTAAGCCGGCACTGCCCGCCATCGCCATCTATGCCGCACCGGCATCGCTCCTCCTGGCTGGCTATCTCAACAGCGCTGCCGTAAAATCTCAGGGGATGGTTCTTTTCCTGCTCGCCCTATCCATTCTCTTCTTCCTGGTCGGCATGGCCGTTCTGGTCAAATTCAGCGCCCTTCCGTTTTTCCCCAGCTTTTCCAGCTATACCTTCCCCTTTGTCATTTCCGCCATTGCCGCCAAGGGCGCAAATGCATTCCTGACGAAAGCCGGACAATCCTATGCCTGGCTGGGACTCCTGACCAGAATCCAACCCACCCTGGCACTGCTGCTGTGCGCTTATGTGCTGATTCGCTATCTTCTGTTCCTCTGGGAATCCCCTGCATTCGAAAGCGTCCCTTCCAAGCGATAATTGACTCTTTACCATCTGACACTCACTCTATCCATCAACTCCTCAGATTCAGCGGATGTCTGATCCGGTGTGTGATCTGATGTCCAATTGAAAGCATCAACCTCCAACAAGGACCTGGCCTCTTAAGCGAGAAGCCAGGTCCCTTCTTGTATAGAGTTCTTTAATTTCAGACTCTCTCGAACTTCATTTCCTCATTTACTTACTTACTTACTTCCTTCCTGCTTGTGCTTATTCTACCGACTTATTTTTTTCACGGTCATGAAATTTCACGGTCTTGGTTTGTTCTCGTTCTTCCATTGCTACGATCGATTTTTCGCATTGGATTAAAAACCTCTTAATGAGAACCTGTGAGTAAGCATTATTTCAGGTTCTTGGGATGAATGCACTTAGCATCCTCCTTGTCCCCGGAAATCTACCTCAAAACAGATAAAATATTTTTTAGTACACGATTTAATTCTGACTCTTTCACTCAGAATTATGATTTCGACAGATTTGGTTCGTTTTCATCTTGTATTCCTGGTGTGAATCTAAGGATTTTATAAAAATCTTACTATGTTTCAATTAGATTTTACCCAATTTAATAACATGTCTTGCATTCCTTTATTTAAGTCACATAAAAATAACAATTAATACAGAAAGCCTGTAATTCAGCAGAAAATTGATTAACAAAAAATTCGATTTGAGGTATTATAGGTAAGTAATAGTTTTGACTATACCAAGAAATCTTTGTAGTTTTTTTGATAATCTGTTAATGATTATCGAGGTTCAGTACCAAGAGGAGGAAAAAATGTTGTTTGCGAAACGTGCATTCAAAGGCGGAGTCCATCCGCTGGAAAACAAGCTTACCAGTGATCATCCGATTACAGAAATAAAAGACATCGGTCTGGTAAGAATCCCCATGAACATGTCTGTTGGTGCTCCGTGTAAGCCCACAGTCAAGGCCGGGGATCATGTAGACATTGGTCAGGTTATTGGTGAGCCATCGGGAATTTCCGTTCCGATTCATGCTTCCGTTTCCGGAAAGGTCAAGGCAGTCAAAACAGAGTACATGGGAACCGGAGATATGATGGTTCTGGTGGATATCGAAAATGACTTCCAATATACAGTTCATGAATCAGTCCGGAAGCCAGTGGTTACGGATTATGATACCTTTGTCGCCGCCGTCCGGGCTTCCGGAATGGTTGGTCTGGGTGGCGCCGGATTCCCCACTCATATCAAGATGCGTCCGCCCCAGGATAAAAAGCCGGATCTGCTCCTGATCAACGGCATGGAATGCGAACCGTTCATTACCTCGGATGAGCGCCAGCTGATTGAACAGCCGGGTCACGTTGTTGCCGGAATCCTGACAGTTCTTCAGTATATGAACATCCCCAAAGCCATTGTTGGCATTGAGGCAAACAAGCCCCAGGGAACTGCTTCCCTTCAGGCTGAAATCGAGCGTCGCGGCGCCCAGGATCGGATCGAGGTTCGGGTGATGCCCGTCCGTTACCCGCAGGGAGCAGAAAAAGTCATGATTCAGGCCATCACCGGCCGCATCATTCCGGCTCAGGGCCTGCCCCACGACGTCAACGTCATGGTCCTGAACGTATCCACCGTAAACTATATTAACCAATATTTGGAAACCGGCATGCCCCTGGTCCGTCGTGTTCTCACGCTGACCGGCGATTGTCCGGCCAATCCGGGCAACTATGAAGTGCCCATCGGAACCAGAATCTCCGATCTGCTGGAAAAAACCGGCGGCACGACCTGCGACCCGAAGAAAGTCCTGATGGGCGGTCCCATGATGGGTCTGGCCATGTCCGACTATACCACCCCCATTGTCAAGAACAACAATGCCATTATTTTGATGGACAAGGGCGCTGTCCTCCCTGAGGAATCACCCTGCATCAGCTGCGGCCGCTGCATCGATGCCTGCCCTGCCGGCCTGATGCCGAACATCCTGAATAAGGCCACCAAGAAAAAGGACTTTGACCGCCTGGACGAATACGCAGTCATGAACTGTTTCGAGTGCGGTTCCTGTGCTTATGTATGTCCCGCCAAGATCCAGCTGGTTCAGTCCATCCGCACCGGCAAGAAAATCTATCGCGCCCAACTCGATGAAATCAAGAAAGCTAAGGAGGCGGCCGTTTAATGAACTTACAAGTTTCCAGCTCCCCACATATCCGAGACTCGAGAACGACCCAGTCCATTATGCTGGATGTGCTCATTGCACTGATTCCCGCACTGGTGGCATCATTCTTTATTTTCGGTTATCGTTCCCTGGTCATCACAGCCGTCACCGTATCGGCCTGTGTGGTGTTTGAATTCCTTTCTGCAAAGGTCAGACAGACACCGCTCCACCTGAACAACCTGTCCGCCGTTGTGACCGGCGTTCTCCTGGCATACAACATGCCTTCTTCCATTCCGCTCTGGATTCCGGTCCTGGGCGCACTGGTCGCCATCATCGTCATTAAGGAGATGTTCGGCGGAATTGGCAACAACTTCGCAAACCCTGCCATCGCCGCCCGAATTGTTCTATTGCTGTCCTTTCCCGAACAGATGAACAACTTCACCGTCAAGATCAAGTACTCGGCCATTGGCTCCACCGGAGCCGGTGACCTGGCTTCCTCAGCCACTCCGCTTGGCCTGAAGGATGCCGGCCAGTTCGTACCCGGCACCCTGCGGCTTTTCCTGGGACAGCATGCCGGAGTTATCGGCGAAGTCTGCGCCGCCGCCCTGCTTCTTGGTTTTGTCTATCTGCTGGTCCGCGGCGTAATCACTGCCTGGATCCCGGTTACTTATGTCGGAACGGTTGCCCTGATGGCACTGCTGACCGGCAATGATCCGCTCTTCAATGTCCTAACCGGCGGATTGCTCCTCGGCGCCATCTTCATGGCGACGGATTATGTCACGACTCCTTATACGACCAAGGGCAAGATCATCTTCGGCGTCGGCTGCGGCCTGATCACCGGCCTGATCCGATTCTTCGGTTCGATTCCTGAGGGGGTATCCTATGCGATTCTCGTCATGAATCTGCTGACCCCGACCATTGACCGCTACACAATGACCAAACCAGTGGGAGGTGTGAAACATGCTTAAAGAAAAAGAAGGAATGTGGCCCGCGCTGGTCCTGACCGTCATCTGCATCGTCACCGCATTGATGCTCTCCCTGGCATACAGCGCCACTAAGGATAAAATTGCGGCAAACCAGTTGGGAGATGCCGAGATTGTGATGAAGGAACTGATGCCTGACGCTGATTCGTTTAAGAAAGCTGAGGATCCCGGCATCGATGGAGTTACCGGCGTTTACGAAGCCTTGAAGGGATCTGAATCCCTCGGATACATCGTCATGTCCGAATCCAGCGGATACGGCGGCCCCGTGCCAATTATTGTCGCCTTCAAGAGCGACAAGACCCTGGCCGGCATGAGCGTTTCAAAGAGCAACGGTGAGACACCCGGTTTCGGAAAAAACGCGGAAGAGCCCGCCTTCCAGGATCAGTTCAAAGGACTGGCCGCTGACAAGGAATTCACCTTCTCCGGTGAAGCCGACAAGACCAATTTCGATCAGGTCTCCGGCGCCACCGTTACCAGTATCGCTATAAAAATGGCTATGAACAATGCACTGAAGGCCGTTCAGGCCCTCGGCTATTAAGGAGGACACTATGGCGAAACAACAAAAAAGCCTCGGCGAAGTATTCAGCCGTGGACTCTTAAAAGAAAATCCGGTTCTCATGCTCCTGTTAGGTACCTGTCCCATCCTGGCAGTATCTACCACCGCGATGAACGGAATCGGCATGGGTATCGCAGCTACCGTGGTTCTGATCATGACCAACTTCATCATCTCTCTGATCCGCAACCTGGTTTCCGACAAAGTTCGAATTCCGGTCTATATTACCATTATCGCCGGAATGGTTACGGTTATTCAGCTCTTGATCGCGGCTTACCTGCCCGAACTCGACAAGTCCCTGGGAATCTTTATCCCGCTGATCACCGTCAACTGCATTATTCTTGGCCGGGCCGAAGCCTTTGCCAACAAGAATAATCCACTGTACTCTGCCATCGACGGTCTTGGCATGGGCCTTGGCTTTACACTGGCACTGACCATCATGGCGTCCATCCGCGAAATCTTCGGAAACGGGACCTGGTTTGACAAACCGATTCCGATTCTGAACGAGAATCCCTTCGGCATCATCAAAATGCCTCCGGGTGGATTCTTTGTCTATGGCCTGATGATTGCAGGCACCCTTGGAATCATCCGCTACATGGAAAATACTGCCAAGAACAAAGCCCGCAAGCTCTCCTCCCATGGTCCGATCCAGGCCGAAGCTGCTCAGTTTGATGAAACAGACTGTCCGGACGGCGGCTGCGGTTCCTGCGGAGCAAAAGCAGCCTGCGGCATGTCCGAGTTCAGAGCTCAGATGAAACCAAACAAGATGATCGTGCCTGACATGATCAAGCAAAGCAAAGGGGGCCAACAGTAATGACTGAATTTATGCAGCTGCTTTTTAATACGATCTTTGTCAACAACGTCGTTCTGGCTCAGTTCCTGGCCATTTGTTCGTTCCTCGGAGTATCCAAGAACGTCAAAACCGCCATGTCGATGTCTTTGGCAGTTATCCTGGTCCTGTTGGGCGCCACAGCCATCACCTGGCCGATCAATCACTTCATTCTGGAACAGTTTGAAATGACTTACCTCCAGACGCTGGTCTTTATTCTGGTAATCGCCGCTCTGGTTCAGATCGTCGAAACCATTATGAAGAAATCCCTTCCTCCGCTCTACAACGCCCTGGGAATTTATCTACCCCTGATCACCACAAACTGCGCCATCCTGGGTGTAACCCTCCAGAATGTCGAGTCATCCTATAATTACACCCTTTCACTGACCAACGCGCTGGGAACCGGATTAGGCTACCTGCTTGCCATGTTCATCTTCTCCAGCATCCGGACCCGGCTGGAAGATGCCGAGATTCCAAAATCACTGGCCGGTCTCCCCATCACACTGATTGCTGCTTCCATCGTGTCTGTTTCCTTCTTCGGATTCAAGGGCATCGCTGAGAACCTGTTCAAATAGGAGGAACTCATGATAGCAAGTATTAATTTCAACAGCATCGGGCTGCCGATCCTGGTCATGGGTCTGACCGCCCTGATCTTAGGTGTGCTGATCACCGTTGTCAGCAAGAAGTTTGCGGTACCGGTTGACACCCGAGTGGAAGACATTCTCCTGATCCTGCCGGGAGCAAACTGCGGCGGCTGCGGCTACTCCGGATGCTCCGGCTATGCTGAAGCACTGGCTTCGGGCTCCGACGGCGTTACGACCAAATGCATTCCGGGCGGACCGGATACGGCTGAATCCCTATCCGAATACCTCGGAAAATCTGGTGGAAACTTTGTACCGACCGTAGCCCAGGTTTACTGCCAGGGAACCAGCCAGCACACCAAGCCGCGTTACGAATACAACGGAACCAAGACCTGCAAGGCCGCCAATCTGGTTCAGAACGGACCCGGCAGCTGCGTTTACGGATGCATCGGCTTTGGCGATTGCAAAACCGTCTGTGAGTATGATGCCATAGAAGTCATCGACGGGGTCGCCCGCATCATCCCCGAAAACTGCGTAGCCTGCGGAAAATGCGTTCTGGAATGTCCCAAGAACATCATTCATCTCGTACCCAAAGTCGAGAATGCCTACATCAACCGCTGCTCCAACCCCCTGCTCGGACCCATCGTCAAAAAGACTTGCGGCATCGGCTGCATCGGCTGTACCTTATGTGTCCGGGCCTGCAAGTATGATGCCATCAAGATGAAAGACTCCCTGGCCATCATCGATCAGGATAAATGCGTCCAGTGCGGCGAATGCATCAAAGTCTGCCCCTCCAAGTCCATCACCATGGGCCTGGTCATGTAGCAGACAATAACTAGAAGGAACACCCCCGCCCGGGCAGATCCCACTATTAACCGGGCAAAGAACCCCCGCTATCAGGCACAGCCTGATAGCGGGGGTTCTTTGCCCCTTCGAATTTGATCCACCGACTCATTGAATTTGTTCCACCGACTCATTGAATTGGTTGGTCAGTTCATGCGGCATTTTGTCACTTCGCGGCGTATGTCACTGTTTATGTTGTCGGATGCTGCCTGATGTCACGCAATGCCGTTTGTAACGGGGAATGCTGCGTTAGTTTTTGCCCTTGATTCAGTTTGATTCTTTCCTTGGGCTTCCACCGACCGGGTAGCCAGGATATCTGCGCCAAGTCCCAGCAGATTGGAGAACAGCACCTCCCCGGCCTGGATCGGAGCATTGAACTCGAGCTGGGCCAGTTCACGAATCACCTCGAAGACCTTTGCTTTGGGCACCGGTTGACTGGTTTTGACGGATACCACCGGACGAACGCCCCCTCTAACCCGAACCGTTGTGGTAATTATGCGGCGGGGGTCCGTCATTTCCTGAATGCCGTAGGTCTCGCCCCGGGGACAGCGGTTGCCGGAAACCAGCCAGCTCCGCTCTCTTTGCCGGATCTTCAGATGGCATCCCATGGGACAGGAAATACAGATGAGTTCATGAATTATCAAGTCGCTGTTATCCATTGGCTTCCTCCACTTCGATCCGGACCGGTTCGATGTTATTCAGATTATTTGCTGGAATTACAAGTCGCACCATCTGCGCCGGATTCAGAATCGGGAACTGACGCCTCAGCAATATATCATCGCCCTGTCGTATGATAATTCTGGCATTGGCGAAGACAGTCTTGGATCTCAGGGAGAGAATCGCCGACTCCCCGCCTTTGACAATCGCTTGCGGAACGACCGTGTGAATACCCGTTCCGGCAACAACCGGAATCAGCTGGGATTCCCCCCTTCCCGTCAAAGCGTAGCGGGCTGCTTCAAGGCCGGCCCGGCTCGCTTCCTGACTGACATAGTCTACCAGGTCATGAACCTGCAGGACGTTGCCGGCGGCAAAAACCCCTGGGATCCTGGTCATCAGGGCAGAGTCGACGATGGGACCTCCGGTGATCGGATCCAGTGGGATTCGCGCTGCGATGCTCAGTTCATTTTCCGGGATCAAGCCCACTGACAGCAATATGGTATCACATGGGATGAAGCTGTCAGTGCCGGCAATGGGTTGGCGGCTGTCATCAACCCGGATCAGGGTCACGCCGGTGACCCGGTCTTCGCCGTGAATGAGCCGGATGGCCGTGGACAGTCTCAGAGGTATCCCGAAGTCATCCAGGCACTGAGCAATATTTCGGGGCAGCCCCGAGGAGATCGGCATGATTTCCACGACCGCTTTCACCTTCGCCCCTTCCAGCGTCAGGCGCCGGGCCATGATCAGTCCGATATCGCCAGATCCGTAAATCAGGATTTCCTTCCCCACCAGATAACTTTCTTCATTGGCCAGCTTCTGAGCCATTCCGGCGGTATAGATTCCACTGGGACGTTCCCCCGGGATGGCGATGGCTCCGGCCGTTCGTTCCCGACAGCCCATGGCCAGGACAACCGACCGGCCCCTGGTATACACCATGCCGCCGGCAGTTGCCGCTGTTATGGCCCGGTCCGGGGTCAGCTCAATCACCATAGCCTTTACCAGCAGATCCACTCCGGATTGTTCCACTCGCTGAACAAAGCGCAGAGCGTACTCCGGCCCGGTCAGCTCTTCCTTGAATTCATGCAGTCCAAACCCGGTATGGATGCATTGATTCAGAATCCCTCCCAGTTCCTGTGCCCGCTCCAGGATCAGAACGGACGCCCCCTGCCCCTGAGCGGCCAGAGCTGCCGCCAGTCCGGCCGGGCCGCCGCCGATGACGATCACATCATAACTGGGCCGGACTTGGTCAATGGTTATATATCCGCTCATTCCTTCCCCTTCGTATGCCCCAGGATCACCCGGGATCCCCTGGAGTCCTTGAGCACTTCTTCTTCACTTATTCCCAGTTCACGGGCCAGTATGGCAATGACCTTCGGGCCGCAAAAGGTTCCCTGGCAGCGACCCATGCCCGGCCGCACCCGGCGTTTGACCCCATCCATGGTCACGGCTCCGGCCGGTCGATGAATGGCCTGAAGGATCTCAGCCTCCGAGACCGTTTCACAACGGCAGATGATGCTGCCATAATTCGGATCGGCCGCGATGGCCGCTTCCCGCTGCTTTGGGGTCATCTGCCGAAAGGCCTTGATGCCGGAGCGACGTTCTATAATCTGGTCCCGCTTCACCTGGGGGAGCCGTCCGGTGGCAGCGGCCAGTTCGCACACCATCTGGCCGATGGCTGGGGAAGCCGCCAACCCCGGTGATTCAATACCTCCGGCATGCAGGAATCCGGGATTGTGCTTGCTTTCATAAATCATGAAATCCCCGGTGTCAGGCGTGGCCCGCAAACCGGAAAATACGCGGATCGTGCGATCCAGCCGAAGCTTCGGCACCGATTTACGTGCCAGCGCATCGACCCGGCCCAAGCCCTCGCCGGTGGTAGCCGGCCTCTGACCGGGATCCTCCACTTCAACCGAATCCGGTCCGATCATCAGATTGCCATGAACCGTCGGGGTCACCAGAACCCCCTTGCCAAGCTCCGTCGGGGTCTGAAAGATGATGTGGCCGACCATTTTCCCCTCCGACCGATCCAGCAGGCGGTACTCTCCCCGACGGGGCCGGATCCGGTAATCTGTTTCGCCGAGCAGAGCTGCCACATCCGCCGCATGAATCCCGGCGGCATTGATCACAACCTTGGCATGATAATGGTTTTTCTCTGTTGTGATCTGAAAGAGCTCCCCCTCCGGGTTCAGCCCGGTCACCGGTTCATCCGTCCGGAGTTCCACCCCATTGGCCAGGGCATTTTCGATCAGGGCGTAGGTCAGATTGAACGGACAGACAATTCCGGCCACCGTGCATCGCAGGGCGGAACGAACCTCGCCCGACACGTTGGGCTCCAGCGCCAGAATCTCTTCCCGGGAAATGATGGACAGACCTTCCACTCCATTCTGCCGGCCCCGGTCCAGGAGTTGCCGGAGGATCGCCTCATCTTTCTCATCAAAGGCCAGTACCATTGAGCCGATTTGCTCATAGGGAAAATCCAGCAGCGGAGCGAGCTCTCGGATCATCCGGGCTCCTTCGACATTCAGCCTGGCTTTCAGTGTCCCCGGCAGGGCGTCATAGCCGCCATGGACGATAGCACTGTTGGCTTTGGTCGTTCCTTCTCCCACCTCCAGGTTTTTCTCCAGCACCAGAGTATTCCACTGATAGCGCGAACATTCGCGGGCGATGGCGCTGCCGATGACTCCGGCCCCGATGATGATCACATCATACATCATCTTCATCCTCTTCTCTCGCCCAGTTCATGGAGCGTTTGACCGCTTCCTGCCAGCGCTTGTATTTTCGTTCTATGCGTTCCCCGGTCCAGGTCGGCTGGAACGTTCGGTCCGCCTTGAGCTTTGCCTGCAGCTCCTCCACTGACTCATAGAAGCCCGTGGCAAGTCCGGCCAAAAAGGCCGCGCCCAGCGCTGTGGATTCGGTGACCTGCGGCCGCACCACAGCGACATCCATGATATCCGCCTGGAACTGCATCAGGAACTGATTGCGGGAAGCCCCGCCGTCCACCTTCAGGACCTGGACATCGATCCCGGCATCCTGTTCCATGGCCACCAGAACATCCCGGGACTGATAGGCGATGGATTCCAGTGTCGCCCGGATGAGGTGTTCCTTGCGCACCCCACGGGTCAGTCCAATGATGAGTCCGCGGGCGTACATGTCCCAGTAAGGAGCCCCCAGACCGGTGAATGCCGGAACTACATAAACCCCATTCGTATTGGGAACGGAGGCAGCCAGGGCTTCCGATTCCTGGGCCGAGTCGATGATCCGAAGTTCATCGCGCAGCCACTGCACCGAGGCACCGCCCATGAACACGGAACCCTCCAGCGCATAGGTGATCTGGCCATTCAGCCCCCAGGCAATGGTGGTCAGAAGGCCATGCTCGGATCGGACCGCTTCCGCTCCTGTGTTCATGAGCAGAAAGCAGCCGGTGCCATAAGTATTCTTTGCCATGCCCACCTCAAAGCAGCACTGGCCGAACAGTGCCGCCTGCTGGTCTCCCGCGGCTCCGGCAATGGGGATTTGCGCCCCGCCGAAAGTTCCCGGGTCGGTGACCCCATAAAGATCGCTCGAGGGCCGGACAATCGGCAGCATCTGCCGGGGGATATCCAACAGTTCCAGGATCTCTTCATCCCAGGTCAGGTCATGGATGTTAAACAGCATGGTTCGGGACGCGTTGGAATAATCGGTTGCGTGAACCTGGCCCCTGGTGAGATTGTAGATCAGCCAGGTATCCACGGTTCCGAAGAGCAGTTCCCCCGCCCGGGCCCGCTCCCGGGCTCCCGGCACATGATCCAGGATCCATTGCAGCTTGGTGGCCGAAAAATAGGCATCCAGCACCAGCCCAGTCTTTTGGCGGAACCAGTCCTCCAGTCCTCTGGCCTTGAGCTCCTCGCACAGAGTCGCAGTCCGGCGACACTGCCAGACGATGGCGTGATGGATCGGCCTTCCCGTGGCTTTTTCCCACACGACCGTCGTCTCCCGCTGGTTGGTAATGCCCATGGCCGCAATTTCATACGGACTGGTTCCCGTTCTCTCCAGGACTTCCCGGCAAACCCCCATCTGAGTCGCCCATATTTCCATGGCATCCTGCTCCACCCAGCCCGGCTGTGGATAAATCTGTGTTACTTCCTTCTGTGCCATCCCGCAAATGGCCTGATCCCGGTCAAACAGGATCACCCGCGAACTGGTGGTTCCCTGATCCAGCGCCATCACATACTTTTTCTCCATAAGCCCTCCTGAACCCCGAACCGGATCTGCCCGATCAGGGGTATTGCGTTCTCATTCCCTTCATTTTATCACACACCCGCCAAACTTCTTGATATAATGATAAAGGCAATCGACCAACCGAAATATAAGAATTAGAATGGAGCAAGCAATGGATCGAACGAAATTAAGCTTATACTGCTACAGCAAATGCAGCACCTGCCGGAAAGCCATGGCATGGCTGAACAGCAATCAGATTGAATTCCAGGAGAAGGATATCATCAACTTCCCGCCGACTTCCCAGCTCTTTTACGAATGGGTATTCGAGCAGGGACTGCCGCTGAAGAAGTTCATCAACAGCACCGGAGACAAATACCGCGAGCTCAACATGAAAGAGCGGGTCAAGACCATGACGGAGGATGAAATCATCGCCATGCTCGCTTCCCACGGCAAGCTGGTGAAGCGCCCCATCCTGACGGACGGACATTTTGTCCTGGCCGGCTTCAAGGAAGAAGAATGGGCTCAGGCGCTCGGTGTACTATAATTTTAGTACAGCCAACCCTTGGTTTTATACCAAAATTATGCAATTACTCCACAAAAGATACGAGAAGCATCCCGTATCTTTTTATTTGCAAAAAAAGATAATACAAAATTTTGTTGTGACGGTTTTTACAGTTTTTTGCCTGTTTATTAATAATACGCTAACAAACTGTAACTATTATCCTGAAATCACTTTATAACATCATTTTCATTAATTGTCGAGAAATTAACCAGACAAAGAAACTAAAACAGATTTTGTAAAATTAGTTATTTAGTACTATTATAAAGATAACAAAGCGATTTGTTTATTACCGAACTAAAAACACGCAAAGGAGGAAAATTATGTCAATTACTTTGGACGGCACCAAATTCCTGGACCTCATCGCGGGGAACGAAAAGAAGGTTGCCCAGCTCTACCGTATGATCGGTGAGGAGTCAGGTATCGGCAAGGAATTCTTCGAAAAGATGGCAAAAGATGAGGACAAGCATGAAATCATCTATCGCGGCATCATCGAACAGTTCAACCGGGAACTGCACCTTGAAACTGACGCAGCGAAGGCTGAGTATGTCGAACTCCTGATGGAAAACGATCTCCTGGCAGACATGGACACGCTGCTGGAAACTGCCCGCAGAACCCAGTTCAAGAGTCAGATCTTTGATCTGTGTGAACGCATCGAACGTGACTCGGTTCTGTATGTTCGTGAATTCATGGATCTGTATCCTGAAGTAGCCAATGATCAGATGAAGGTGATCCTCGGGGAGGAAAAGAAACACCTGCAGCTGATTCTCGAGAAAAAAGCAGATCGCGCTTTGTTCGGTATCGGAATGTAAACCCTTGTACTAATCGTGTAGGAGGAAATCGTAATTATGATCACATTTGTTATTGGACTTGTTATTCTTATCGGCGGTGGATTTCTCTACGGCGGATTTGTAGAACGCATCTTCCAGCCGGACGACCGGGAAACTCCGGCTGTGGCTTCTTATGACGGCGTCGACTTCGTCGGCATGAAAAAATGGAAAAACTCCCTCATCGAGCTCCTGAATATTGCCGGAACCGGCCCGATCCTCGGACCCATCCAGGGCATTCTTTTCGGACCCCTGGCCTTCCTGACCATCCCCCTCGGCTGCGTGCTGGCCGGTGCCATGCATGACTACTTCTCCGGAATGATCTCCATGCGCAACAACGGCGCGCAGATGCCCAAGATGATTCAGAAATACCTGGGCAAAAATGTCCGCTCATTCTACAACATCGTCATTATGATCCTGATGCTGCTGGTCGGCGCTGTCTTTATCTACACCCCTGGCGACCTTATCGTCGGTGATGTTCTCAAACAGCCCACCACCGCTGCCAATCCCACGACCTGGATCGTATACGGTCTGATTTTCCTGTATTATCTGATCGCCACCTTCTTCCCCATTGACCAGATCATCGGCCGGGTTTATCCGATTTTCGGCGGCCTGCTCGTTATTTCAGCCATTGCTATCTTTGCCGGCGTTATTTTCCACCCGGCCCAGCTGCGCAATGTTGATTTTGCAAACCTGAGCCTTCAGAACGTCACCAAGGACGGAGCCCCCTGGATTCCTATCTTCTTCATTACCGTAGCGTGCGGCATCCTCTCCGGATTCCACGCCACTCAGGCGACTCTGATCTCCCGCTCCGTCACCAGCGAAAAAGAAGGCCGGACGACCTTCTATGACATGATGATCATTGAAGGCTTCATCGCCATGACCTGGGCAGCAGCTGCCATGGTTATGTACAATACCGACAACGGCATCACCCCGGCCAACACCGGAGCAACCGCCATGATCGGTGTCATCTCCCGCTACTTCCTGGGCAACTTTGGTGCAGTCTTCGCCATCATCGGCGTTATCGTTCTGCCCATCACCTCCGGTGACACCGCCCTCAGATCCCTGCGCCTTATCATTGCTGAACGGTTCAACATCGATCAGATTTCCAAGTCAAAGAGAGCCATGGTTACCATCTCCATCTTCATTCCCTGCGGCTTGATCCTGTACTTTGCCAAAACCAACCCGGCAGGCTTCAACATGCTGTGGCGGTACTTTGCTTTCACCAACCAGTTTATCGCCATCTTCGCCATGTCGATGATTGCGGTCTACCTGTTCATCCGGAAGCAGAATGGCTGGATCGCTCTGATCCCCGGCATGTTCTATGCCTTTGTGGTTCTGAGCTTCATCATCCATGCCCCCATCGGCTTTAACATGGCAGCATTTGAGAAGACCAGCTATACCTATTCCTATCTGATTGCCGGTGCCCTGACCCTGCTTTACGCCTGGTATACCACCAATTATGCCAAGAAGCACGGCATGTCCATCGAGGATCGCAAGCTCTAAGGAACAAATACGCACCCAATCTGCATGAAGCAGGTTCAGCCAAGGGACTGCACAGAATCCACAGGATTCCTGCTGCAGTCCCTTCTCATTTCAGCCGGCAGGATCTAATCCTTGCCGGCGGCATACTAAAATCCGCTGGATTACTTGAATGTCCTGTCCGTCTTCCTTTACAATGAGGATGACTGAAAACCAAAAGACCGGAACAGCCCATGTGATCGATGGCAGCTATTCTCAAGCCATCCCCTGTTTGATTTAATCCACAGAATCCCATGAATCAGCCCGATCCGTTCGAGGATCTCATCGATCCGATCCGCTCCAATGATCTGCCCGACCAAACTGCAGTGAGGCGGTCGCTTGCGGTTCTGATCCAGCCGCTTCCGACAACCGCCACAGGAGAACACCTGCTATGAAATATCTTGATCAGGGGATTCCGGTCTCCCCCGCTGAACTGCTTGACCGGCGGGAGACAAGAGCGAATACCCTGGAAGAACTCCAGCGAGATTTCCCGAACCATACCCTGCTCAGCATGAAAATGAATATTCCGGGTCCCATCAAAGACAATGAACTGATCCGTCTGGCCTTTCGCCTGAGCCTGAACGAGATTCTGCTTCGGATAAAGGACAGTGTTGTGATGGATCAGACTCAAGCCGCTACTGGGCCCGAGGTGATTATAAAAACCTCGCGTCCCGCCCATGAAATCAAGCTTCTGATGATCGAGCTGGAAGAATCATTGCCTTTGGGACGACTGCTGGACATTGATGTCCTGACAGAAGGAAGTGCCCTCTCGCGAGAAGCAATGGGCTTGAATCCACGTCGCTGCTTTCTTTGCGACAAGCCCGCCCGGGCGTGTTCCCGATCCGCCGCCCACCCGCTGACGGCTCTGCTGGAAGCCATCGAGACGCTGATGCTGCAGGACCCGTCGATTCAACAACAGCTGCCTGCGGACTGAGTTCCCCGATTGCTCGGTGAATCATGATGGCACCTGACAGTGCTCGCAGACTCAGGATTTGTTAAGACCAACTGTCTGGTCATCGAAGGAAATAAGACATCAAATGACCGGTGAAGGGATGTGAGCACCTTGGAGATGAATCAGCAACTGAAACTTACCCAGCATCTGGTTCTGACCCAGGATATGAGGCTTTCCCTGAAAATGCTCGCCCTGTCCGGTCAGGACCTGTATGATTTCCTTCGGACAGAAGCTCAGACCAATCCGGCGGTGGACAGCGATGCCTTTCAGGAACAGCTGCAGCAGTCGGACCGTGCTCTGGCAGCGGATCGTCTGGCGCCCTATCTGGATCGACCGTCTGAATCCTATTCCATGGGTTCGGAGGGATCCGGAGATCTTCTGCAGACCCTCCAGGAAGGATCGACGTTTCGGGACCAGCTCCACCAGGAAATCGGTCTTCTTCGACTGCCGGATGCCGTATCCAGGGCGGCCCACTGGATTATCGACACTCTGGACGATTCGGGTTATTTCAAGGAAACCTCTTCCCTCCTGGGCATGCCGGTCTTCCAGGAAGCGCTCGCCCTGATCCAGGCAATGGAACCGGCCGGTATTGGCGCAACCTCATTGCCTGAATGCCTGATCCTCCAGCTGCGCCGGCGAGGGATCCATGATCCGGTGCTGGAAGAAGTTCTGACACAGGACTTGCCGCTGTTAGCGGCCAGAGAATTCGATCTGCTGAAAGAACGTTACCGACTCCCGGATCCGGAAGCAGCGCTCACCCTGATCCGAAGCCTGGATCCAAGACCTGCCCAATCGCTGGGAACATCGAATCGCACGGTCTATGTGACACCGGACCTGACCTTTTCAATCCAGGACGATCAGATCGATGTGGAACTGAACCGCCGGCTGACCCCTCAGATTACCATCAGCACGGCCTACCTGGAACTCGGCAACAAGGTCGCCGCCGAAGAAAAGCCCATCTATGAACAGTACCTGAAGCGACTGACCGGAATCATCGAAGCTCTGGAAAAGCGAAATTCCACCTTGCTCCGGGTCGGACAGGGCATTGCAGCACACCAGCAGCACTTCCTCACCGGAAAAGAACCTGGCCTTTCGCCTCTCACCATGACCCAGCTGGCTTCTGAACTGGAACTCCATGTCTCGACGATATCCCGCGCCGTGAAAGACAAGTATGTCCTGACGGGGCAGAAGCTCTATCCCCTGGCCTTTTACTTCACCCAGGCCGCCTCGAAGGGTGCTTCGCCTCAGTCGCGCCATGCTATTGAGATTCGGCTGAAAGAATTGATCCGAAAGGAGAACCCCCAAAAACCGCTGTCCGATGAACAGATCGTTGATCACCTCCGCCAGGCCGGAATAGCGATCAGCCGTCGAACCGTTGCCAAGTACCGTCTCGAAATGAACATCCCGGGTCGGAGCAGCCGGCGGCAGAATCAAGGATCTTCAGGCCAGAGCAGGAATGTTCAATCTGGTAACCCTAAATAATAAAAGTGGAGTTGCAGCACACCCAGGATCCTGGTTGTGCTGCAACTTCTTTGTTCATGGTCAGCCAGCAGATGAACTTCCCTTTGATCGGATCTTCCGGAGACGATCTGATGAGGAAGATGAAGCAGCGCTTCAAGCCGCTCCTGGCCGGTGATGCCGAGGGAAAGAACAAAAATGCCCCTTTGCCTGCAACATCCAAGGAATTCCTTCGGTCCGCCAAGAAACCATCGAGTTTTGGCACATAGGACCCTGAAGTCATCTCCGAACACAGCGAAGAGCCGAAAAATTTGCCGAACTCCCGGGGATCAAATTTGATCATCCGAAATTGAAAAAGTGCCTCAAAGCCAGAGGCACCAGTGATATTCAATCTTTTTTCTCTGAAATGTACGTCAGAAGTACTGCGTTATTTCCCAGCCAATTGCTGAACCAGCTGATTCACCTGAACCGAACCGGGATAGTCAATCACGTACATGTCCAGATTATTCCGGTCCAGTTCGGTCTGAGAGTCATTACTGAACGGAACCGACTTAACCAGTGTCAGCCACCCTTCCTTCGAGGTATCGCTCTGTCCAAACAGGTTGATCACCTGAATTCCATCCTTTGTCTTCACTTCCACCAAGCGCAAAGACCCGACTGCTGAGTACAGGATGGCCCAGGCTTTCGGCTCCTGCGTCATACTTGCGGACTGCAGCCGCTCCAGTTTATCGGAAAATTTCAACTGATTGATCGCATCCACCACCCGATTAGCCTGAGATACAGTCAGTTTAACCATTTCATTCGTTTTGTCATTATAGGATATCGTTTCACAAACCCTCATCTCTGTGATGGAATCAATTGTTACATCCCCAATCCGGACTGACTTGATCCGCTCAACTGAATCCGTAGCTGTTGCAGATGCAGAACTGATTGTCGTCTGATTGTTAGCATTTGTCTGAATGACTGTATTTGAAGGATTCTCAGAAATCTGCTGGGCACATGATACTAATAATAATATCGATAAGAAAGCAGGCACTATTTTCATGAATAATTCCCCCTTGATAATAATAAATGAACTCTTCCGGTCCTGAATTTCCAACCTCTTGTTGAATCACTCGACCCCCTCATATTAACCAATTATTTGGTAAGTCTTAAAAATTAACCCTCATACAAATAAAAGAATATACCACATCCTTCTATGCAACAGCACTTGAACCAGACGAGATGCCGATATACTTGGATCCCACTTGACCTTAGTATACACTCCATATCCATATCTATATCTATATCTATATCTCTTAATGTTCACACTATATTAACATAAAATAGTGTATATTGTCTTTTATTCATGTACTATTTGATCGTGAAAAATTCAATCGTTTCAACTCATAAAAATTGTGAAATTGATTAATTAATGGATCTTAATGACGGTCGACTCCTGTAATGGATTTAGGGTTCCAATCATCGCATATTAGGGCAAATGGGTTCCCTGTATGATCGCTGGCCACGCATCTTCCCCCAGCTTCAACGAAATGAAGCCTTGAATATCCTGAAGGAATTTTTGAGTTTCAGCTTATACCCATTTCATTTTTCCTTCCGTATGACTTTCAAAGATTTTCTTCCCGTGCCATGGAATGACCCCTTCAAAGAGAAACTTGTTCGGACAGCAAAAAAAATCCGGATCGCCTGAGCTGCGAATTCCGGATTTATATGCGGTAGACTGACTGTAGATATGATCGATATGATGATGGGGCAGATTATTCGTTATATCGAGATTTTCTTCAGAGAGTTGCCATTCTCCCGGATCAGCGTTTCCAGATCCCGGACTTTCATCCAGACGGTCGCTGTGTTGTCGCAGGGATGGATTGCGATTCTCTCCCGTCTGGCCATATCCTCGTCCAGGATTACCTCAACCACATGATCTGGGTCATTCAGTATTGCCAACGGCGTGACGGCACCTCTTTCAACCCCCAGGCGCTCCATCAGATAATCTTCCCGGGCAAAGCTCAGCCGGGTTGAGCCAATCTTATCCTTGAGCTTGGCCATATCCAGGTTCTTGTCCTTTTGGACAACAACAAGGTACCAGTGTTTTTTCTTTTCATCCCGTAAAAACACATTCTTGGCCACATCACTCAGGTCTCTGCGAATCTCCCGTTCCATTTCTTCCATGGTAAATACCGGAACATGGTCGACCGATTCAAATTCATAGCCCTTGTCCGTCAGAACCGCGTATACTTCTTCTTTTGTCATTGGTTGAATCCTCCCTTTGAAGGCGGCAGTGCCTTTGAAATTGCCCTTCGCTTCATCCGGAAGAATCAGTCTCCCGGGAGCGCGTACAGCCTACTCTGATTATATCCTGAAACCGTCGATGAGGCACGCCCTGGCAAAAACGTCCGTGGTTAAATGGATAAGCCCTGCGAGCAGTCTTATGGTGTGGACTCCTGAGGTCTGGTCAGCGCCGGATCCATTTCCCAGGGATAGCGGAAATGCTTGATTTCAATGCTCACGACGCGATCTTGGCTGGTGTCCACGGCAACCCGAATTTCAAAATCCTTCCGGATCACTTCATACCAGATCAGAGCATCCTGATTTTTGGACCTGGGCTTGTAATAATCCAGCAGCCCTTTCGCCGCGCTGTGAGGCGCGCCCGTCTTCAGGGTTGGGGTCAGCTGGACGGCCGGACCGTTGTCGCCCATTGATGGGGCCAATGAAATGACCCGGCACTCATTCACCGGCAAAAACTCCGCCGAGTCATTGCGTACGCCCAACGTCATGCGGCGTCCACTGCGCGAAAGACTCAGCAGGGTCTGGCTGTTCGGCATTAACATTTCCAGCCCGCGGCTGACTTGCCAGCCGGTCTTGGTGAAATCCTGCAATTTCCCGGGAAGCCGGTAGAAGTCTCCTTCGACGAGAATTCGTCCCGTCGTCGGATCCTCCCCCCAAACGGGGGATTCCAGCACCGTGATTGCAGCCATGGCCCTCCTGATCGGCTGGCTCACCATCGCCTGAATCCGCGCAGCCTGATCCTGTGCGTTGTAGCAGATTCGCCAGATGATTCCCTGCTTCCGGTATACCGATGGACTGAACAGTTCGGATTCCTCCGATGAGTCTGTCCGAGGAGCATCCGGCTCGCCCAGCAGATGGTTCACTTCATCCCGGTCCATTCCCAGGGAAACCGTCGATTCCAGAACTGCCGCTGCCTGACCCGGCAGATCCGATCGAAGCTCAATGCCGACCACAACCCCATCCCCCGGTCGGATGGAGCGATCAGACAACGGATTTCCCATCATAACCAGGAGGACCCGGCCTTCTTTCCACCAGCGGATGCCGCTCACATACTGACCGGGACGAATCGTTTCATAGAAGAAGGCTGGATCCATCCGCCAGCCCTGCTGTTCCAGCCGGGAAGCCGTCACAGGCAGACGCAGGACAGCACCTTCGAGTGATAAGGCCAGCTGAGCTTGCGTAGCATCCGCCGGAAAGGACTCAATCCATGGCATAGAGACTTCAGTCCGATGAAGAATGAGGGGTTTACCGTCGGATTGGCTCCAGACCGTATGTTCAAACGGTACACAGGCGCTCAGCAGACTGCCGCTCAGGAGCAGACAGGACATCCATCGGATGCGGTTTCTGTATTGTATTTTCATGGTGTTCCCCCCTCTCCTGAATATCCTATCAGTCATTGTACACTATCCGGGACGCCTCTGACATGCTCTGCCGCAAAATATGGCCACAGGATCTGATCGGGATGATTTCTGCCCATGACCCAGTGCCTGCTCTGTATTTTCCTGGAATGCAGGCCCTCGATTCGCGTCGCGATGGACTGATTCAACTGACAGATCGCCCAACTTGTGTGCTTCGCCGGAAACTTCCGCTCCGAGCAGGTGTCGCGTTCATATTAATTTCACAGGTTTTTCCTGTTTTTTTGATATGATGGACTTAATACTTAAATGATAAGAGAAGTGATGATTATGGATCGTGAAGCGTTAAAGAAAAATCTGGCGGACCACGGTCTCAAGGTATCCAGACAACGACTCCAGATTCTGGATTTTCTGGTACATACCGAAAGCCATCCCACCGCTGATGAAATCTTCCGCAAACTGAATCAGGACAATCCCGTGCTGTCCCGGGCCACCGTGTACAACACGTTGAATACATTCGTCGAAACGGGCGTCATTCACGCGCTGGACCTGCGCGACAGTGAAACCCGCTATGACGCCAGCCTGCATGATCATGGCCACTTTCGGTGCAAAGTCTGTCAAAAGCTGTTCAACTTTGAAATCAGCGAGGATCTGCTGAAGCATGAGCTGCCCGGCTACCGGATTGAAGAGCACCATGTGACCTTGCGCGGCGTGTGTCCCGCCTGCCTGAAGAAAGAAAAGAAATAGAGTTTCGCAATTATAAACCGGTTTCACCGGTTTTTTTGCATTCCCCCGAAAAATTGTATCATTATGTCATTTTTTGAATTAATATAATTAGTTAGGAAAGAATTGATTCGGGGAAAACAAAAAGCCATCAAATGCAGTAAAGCATTGATGACCCGAAGCAATTTTTCCTATTGGACACAATCGCGTGAACTGGATCTGACTATGGGGATTCAATCAAACCCACCGCCTCGTGGATCAGGCAAAAGAGCTGTCTCCACTCTCTAAAACTTTGGAATTGGAACATCGTTGGAAAAAAAGGGGATGCTTCGCAGCCCCACCTGGGTGGAGCTTTTTTTGTATCGGGGCCCATGGTCATTCGATCTTTTTGACACTGGCGAGACTTTGTCGCCGGATGTTTGAACTTCCACAATGTCTGCAACAATTGACGTCGATCCCGTATATGCGGTTGAGAATTTCAACTCCCGTCAGATCCTTTAAGACCGGTTTGACGATTTTCCCTTTGATCAGGATCCGGATCAGCTTAAGTTTTTTGCCTTTCGTTCGGTTGCTGAGCAATCCGTAATGCCGGATTTTGACGAATCCCTTTGGAAGAACATGCATGAGAAATCTTCGGATAAATTCCTCATGGCCAAGAGTGAGCATTTTTTTCGTACCGGTTTTGTAGTCCTTCACCCGAAAAGTAACCGATTTGTCGCCGACCTCAAGGATCCTGGAGTTGCTGATGGCGATACGATGCGTATATCGGCCCAAATACTCAATCACCTGGTCCGCGGATTTGAACGGTTCTTTGAGGTAGGGAATCCATTCTTTGGCATAAAGCTTCGTCAGGAATTGGTTGAATTCGCGAGGAAATTGGAGCAGGCTCAGTTCACCAGGGAAAGCCAGAGTCTTTTTGAGTGAGAGTTTTTTAAGACCGTCCAGGAATTTGCCTCGAAAGAGCTTTGAAACAACCTTAATGGGAAAGAGAAATTTCTTGCCTGAAGTCACGAATCGACCGGCATCGGTGAGACCACCGCCCAGAACGATCGCGTGAATATGCGGATGAAACGACAGGTTGCTGCCCCAGGTATGAAGGACACTGATGAAGCCGATGTCCGCACCTAAAAACTTTTTGTCGCGGGCCAGATCCATCAGAGTTTCCGAGCTGGCGCTGTACAGGAGGTTGTAGAGTGCCCGTTTGTTGGCATAGATCAGTGGGTTCAACTCTTCGGGCACGGTGAAGACCGCGTGGAAATAAGGAGCATCAATGACATCTGCCTTTTGGGCATCGATCCATTTTTCCTTTTTCAGGGATTGGCAGCAGGGGCAATGGCGATTTCTGCAGGAATTGTAGTGGAAATGGGTTTTGCCGCAGTCCTGGCAAATGGTCTGGTTACCGCCCATAGCCGGTGTCTTGCAGCTCATGATCGCCTCTGCCACTTTGTTCGACTCATAGTTCATACCGTATTGTTCCAGATAACCAAGGTAACCCTGATCAAAGACCTGCTGGATTTTGTGCATTACAAACCACCATCAAAGGGATTTGTGAAGTTGACAGGCCCGGTTCTTGCCAGATGGATGTATATGGTGGTGCTGTTTATGGATTTGTGTCCCAGCAGTTTCTGGATGGTAAGAAGATCTGTCCCACTCTCATAGAGATGAGTGGCAAATGCGTGGCGAAATGAGTGAGCGGTCACATGCTTGCTCCAGTTAAGGCTTTTCAGATGGAGAGAAATGAGACGTCCGAAAAAAGCGCTCTTCACTGGTCCATCCCCTTTTTTGTTGGGGAAAAGCCATCCCCTGGGTCGCCCATATTGATAATAATATTTTGTTAGGATGAGTACCGCTTTTTTAGAGAGCGTGGCATACCGCTCGGACCGGTTTTTCGACGCCCGTATAAAGATTCGGCCATCCTGGTAATGGATATCTTCAAAGCGCAAATGACAAAGCTCAGACAACCGGAGTCCAGAGGAATACAGTAATGCAACGCAGGCTTTCAGTCGCAAATCGTTTATGGAGTTGATAAACGCCATGGTCTCATCCACCGAAAGAACCTCTGGAAGGTAAGACTTGATCGTCATGGCGGGAACTTCGTACCGGTCCCACGGTTGCTTCAGGAGATAGAGCCTGAAAAATCGTATTTGAGAGGTATGGGCATTGATGCTGTGGTTGGAAAGCTTCTTTGTCTTCTTCAAGTAGAGGATATAGGTTCTGATATTCTCGTAGGATGCGTCCTTGGGCTGGATGCCCATTGAATCAAGCCACTCGAGATAGGATTTGAGGAAGGATTGATAACTCTTTTTGGTATTTGGTGAGAGGTCCCTGAGTTCGAGATAATATTCCATCTGAGAGAAATAGGATTCTAAAATAAATTGATCCATCGAAGTACTCCTTTTAAAAAGCGCAGTAATGCATTGGGCATCAGCGCCTTGGGTGGAGACCTGGATGGGCAGATTAAAAAAGTTGTGTTGTTGTGGTGGCTAAAATATGGTAACATAGGCGTGCAAATAGTAGTTGCTCTCCTTTGGTTATTTGTTGTTTGTAGTGAATCCACAATAAACCATAAATGGAGGTGTAGCTACTATTTGTTTTTTTTGCACGAACAAACCTCTGTCAAACCAAGAGGCATAAGTATAAAATTTTAACAAAGAACTATCGCGTAGCGATTTTGTTCAATTAGTAATCAATCATCGGTCACCCCAATAACGAATGACGAAAGAAGGTACTGCCACTGTGAAACAACACCATTGCCTGGTCCTGAAAGTGGGCTCTTCATCTCTGGTCAGCCCGGAAGGAGAGGTTCAGGAGAATTTCATCCGGCGCATCAGCCAGGAATTGCACGCGCTCCGACAATCCGGCTGGGACGTCATTATCGTCTCTTCCGGAGCGATCGCCATGGGCCGAATCCTGTATAATAAACCAACCCGCAAAAGCCTGAGCCAGAAACAGGCACTCTCAGCCATCGGCCAGCGCTACATCGTGAACCTCTGGCAGAATGCCTTTGACGCCTTCGGAATCCTGACCAGTCAGATTCTGCTGACCCGGGATGACTTTAAATCCAGAAAGCGAATGCTGAACTTCCGCAACGTCCTGACGGAACTGCTCAGTATGGGGAGTATTCCCATCATCAATGAAAATGACGCCCTCTCCAGTGATGAGATCCGGGTCGGAGACAATGATACGCTGGGCGCCCTGGTAGCCGTTGCGGCCGGTGCCACCCATTATGTGATCATGTCAGATATCGAAGGTCTGTATGATAAGGATCCCTCCCGGTATTCCGATGGCCGGATTATTCCGGAAGTCGATTCCATTACCGATGAAATCCGGCAGATGGCCGGGGGATCAGGCTCCGCCGTCGGAACCGGCGGCATGATCACCAAGCTGTCCTCTGCCGAAATCGTCACCCGAGCCGGCATCACCATGTACATCGTAAGCCATTCCCTGCAGCACCTGGCACAGCGCCTGGAGGACCAGGCCGGCATGGGGACCCGCTTCAAGGCGAGAAAAAACATCTCACGCCATCGTCACTGGATTGGATTCCAGTCCAGCCCCACCGGCACCCTGGTCATCGACGACGGAGCCGTCAAAGCTCTGCAGGGGCATAAGTCGCTGCTGGCGGTCGGCATCGTTGAAGTCAGCGGACTGTTCAAGCCGGGGGATACCGTGGAAATCCGCACGCAGGAAGGTCGACTCATCGCCAAGGGCCTGTCCAACTTACCGTCCAGTCAGATCAATCTGATCAAGGGAAAGCAGAATGCCCAGCACCGGAACATCCTGCAGCAGGAAGTCCACTCAAGCGTGGTCCACGCCAACAATATGATCATTCTGGAGGAAACCAAGCCATGAATTCAGATCTGGAACATCTCCTGACGCGATCCCGCGTCAGCTCAAAGATCCTGCGCAAAACCAACACTGCCCTGCGCAACCGGGCGCTGACAGCCATGGCCGACGGACTGCTGAAAGCCAGTGAACGGATCCTCGAAGAAAATAAGAAAGACGTAACCCTGGCAGCAGCCGCAGGAATCAGTTCCTCTCTGCTCGACCGGCTTACCCTGACTCCGGCTCGGATTCAGGGGATGGCTCAGGGCATTCTGGACATCCGGGAACTGCCCGATCCCATCGGACGCATTCTGCGGGGAAACCGCCTGAAAAATGGCATGATCGTCGAGCAGGTCACCGAGCCGCTTGGCGTCATTGCCATGATTTATGAAGCCAGACCCAATGTCACGGCAGATGCCGCAGCCCTGGCGCTGAAAAGCGCCAACAGCTGCATTCTGCGCGGCGGAAAAGAAGCCCTTCACACCAACCGAATCCTGACGAACCTGATCCGCGACGCCATCGCGCCGCATCTGCCCCAGGACAGCGTAATCCTGATTGAAAATCCAGACCATGCACTGGTTGATGAACTGCTTACGGCCAGAGGCCTGGTGGATCTTGTCATCCCACGAGGTTCCAGCCGCCTGATCAATAAAGTAGTGGCGGATGCCAGAGTGCCGGTTATTGAAACCGGAGCGGGCATCTGCACGGCTTATGTGGCAGAATCGGCCAATCTGGAACAGGCTCTCGCCATCGTGATCAATGGAAAAACCCAGCGTCCGTCGGTCTGCAATGCCCTTGAAAACCTGCTGGTCCACGAGGCGGTAGTTGACCGGTTCATTCCCCGACTGGCGGAGGAACTGGCCAGCCGGCACACTGAACTGCGCGGCGATGAGCGGATGATCCGGCTGACCGGCTGCCCCGGCGCTGTCCCGGAGGACTATGATACCGAGTATCTGGATTACATCCTGAGCGCCAAAACCGTCAGTTCCACCGAGGAAGCCATCGCCTTCATCAATGAGCACGGCACCCACCACAGCGATGTCATTCTGACGGAAGACTACCGCGAAGCCCGCCGTTTCCTCGAAGACGTCGACTCAGCCTGCGTCTATGTCAACGCCTCGACCCGCTTCAGCGACGGGGCTGAATTCGGCTATGGCGCAGAAATCGGAATCAGTACCCAGAAAATGCATGCCCGGGGGCCCTTCGGCCTGAATGAACTGACCACCACCAAATATCTGATCACCGGAGAGGGCCAGGTGCGCGAATAACCGGTCCATTTCCACCAATCAGGCACGGTCCTGGGATCACTCCCAAGACCGTGCCTGATTGGATTGTCTGTTCGGGTGAAGAGAGCGGGAAGAAGCAAACGATGTGAAACAAACGGAGTGAAGTCAACGGAGTGAGACCCACGGAGTGCAGCAGGCTGTTTGAATCTTTTCAACTGAAGCCAGCAGCCGGAAGTCAGTGCACAGACGGGCCAGTTCGTTCCGCCGTGCGATTATTCCTCTTTGTCCGGCTTTCCAGCTGTTATTTCGCTTTTCTTGGCTTTCCCACTGGTTCAGGGAGTTCTTCCACTGTGGCTCTGACGATCCGCCGAATAAACTCCCTGTCTTCCAGGTTCTCAATCAGTAACATCGGCTTGCCCCCTTCGTAGGGCAGAGCGGTAGGACCCTGGGGCATCAGTTTCTCCCCCGCCTTTGTCATTTTGATCAGAAAACGATTGTCCATGACACCGCCGAAGTACTTGTCATCCAGGTAGAAGCCATATTCTCCGAACATTTTGCGATACCGGACCTGTCCCGCCTCTCGGAGCTGATCTGCGATCCATTCGACCAATTCAATGCTTGATGCCATAATCAGTGTTTTATCGAAGCCAGTTTCATGTCACCGGGCTGAATCAATCCCCGGCGCCGCATCAGGGCGGCTACCGCCCAGGCGATGACACCCGGAAGAATAAAATGCATCAGGGCAATCTGAAGCAGAACCTGGGGAGATGTGCCCATGACTTCCGTCATGGCGAACTGGCCAACCAGTCCGGAGGTCCCCATCCCTGCTCCGCTTGGTATAGATGTCATCTTCAGGACATACGTGGAGATTGGCCCCAGAATGGCGGAGGCGACGATGGCGGGAAGCCAGATGATGGGTTTCCGGATGATATTGGGGATTTGCAGCATGGAGGTGCCTAGTCCCTGGGCAATGGTTCCGCCAACGCCGTTGTCCTGATAGGAAGCGATGGCAAAACCAATCATATTCGCGGCACAGCCGGCTGTCGCCGCTCCGGCAGCGAGTCCGGAAAGTCCGAGGGAAATGGCCAGGGCAGCCGATGAGATGGGCAGGGTCAGCACAATGCCCATGACTACGCTGACGATAATGCCCATCGGAATGGGCTGGAGTTCCGTCGCGGTATTGATGAAGGAGCCCAGCGCGGTCATGATTCTGGTCATAATCGGGCTGACAACAATTGCTGCGATCCCTCCCATCAGAATGGTTTCCAGCGGAACCAGCACAATATCCACTTTGGTCTTGCCTGCCATGCGCTTGCCGACCTCTGCCGCGATCAGGGCTGCCGCAAAGGCACCCACGGGTTCACCGACGCCGATGACGGCAGTTGTTCCGTTGAATGAAATGGAACCGGCTCCAATGGCGCCCACCGCCACGCAGCTCATAATGACCAGTGCCGGTGCTTTCAAGGCATATGCGACACCGACACCGATGGCCGGTCCCATCATGCGCTGGGCGACATTGCCAAACGCCACCAGCTGACTGATTCCGGTCAGCATGCCGATCTGCTTGATAATCAAGCCGATCAGAAGTGATGAAAACAACCCCCAGGCCATTCCGTTCAGTACATTGATGAAATAATCGCGTATCAGATGTTTATTCTTTCCATCCATAATATATCTCCCAGAACTTCAGTTTTCCATTATTATAGCAAATCAAGCCGCTCCGGAACCATGTCTCCGATAGTTTGCCATACCGGTACCGAACAGAAATTTCACTCGTCAGTCTGGCGGCAAAATCGTCCATCTGCTGAATATTCTAAGAAACATCAGAATAATTCCTGGATAAGCCCTTTCTCGATCCGATCCTTTTGATATTCCATTGTCAAAGACAATCTTTTTTGAGAAATTCAGTTATGATGAATATGTATATATTTCTGACGAAAGAGGGTTTTAGCATGAACATTCGTATCGTTTACTGTTCGAAGACAGGTCACTCCAAAAAAATAGCGGAAGGCATCAGCAAAGCCCTCTCCGTTCCGGCTGAAAACATGAGCAAACTGACCGGTCCGGTGAAGGCAGACCTGCTGTTCCTGGTTACCGGCATTTACGGCGGAAAATGTGATCCCGCCGTGTTGACGCTGATTCAGTCCTTGACTCCGGAAAGCATCGGACAAGTCGCACTGGTCACCTCCAGCATGTCAAAGGGGACCCAGACAGAGATCAAAGAAGCCCTAACCGCACAGGGAATCCCCATCTATCCGGAAGAATATCGCTGCAAAGGATCTTTTCTGTTCTTCAGCCTGGGCCATCCCAGTACGGATGAAGTTCAGGAAGCGGTTGAATTTTCCCTCCGCGCGGCAAAATCAGCAGAAGCAGCCAGATAAGTCACTCGCAAAATCCTCACCACCGATACCACCAGCAATCTCGAAACTTAATCCCAACATCCAATTGGCTGCAGCAGTCAAATCCCCTCCGGCTATCAGGCAGAGACTTTGGTCTCTGCCTGTTGTCTTGTCCGGTGAATCCCTGATCCGTCGACTCAATCTTGTCCTTAACACGAACCGCACCGGAAATCAATCGTCCCGGAAATGGGCCTTTGCATAGACAAAGCCACCTCATTCGCTCTCTCACCAAACTGCTCTCAGACCAGACTGCTCTCAGACCAGACTGTACACAAACCCCTCTCGGATGGGACTCCCCTCGGATCAGTCTTCGACTCAGATCAGCCAGGTCAAGCTGGTCACTCTGGTCACACAGAGCTCTCAGACAAAGAATCCACGTTACCTGCCTGGTGATTTGGAGTCGAAGCAAAATTATAGTATAATGCTTTCATTGATAATTACTCTCAGTTATAAGGAGACCCTATGGAATTATTTCCCGTTCGCATGATAGATATCAAGGAAGAGGCCCCCGGTATTCACACATTCTGCTTTGACATTCCCGAAGGCCTGACTTGGGAAGAAGGGGCACATCTGCACCTGGCCTTTCCGGACTTCATGGAATCCGGGCGTAAGGATCCGGAAAAAGTACGTCACATGTCCCTGTCCAGCCTGCCTGATGAAAACAGGATCGCCATTACCACGCGCCTGAACGGTTCATCTCCCTTTAAACTACGATTGGCGCAGCTGTCCAGGGGGGACTCTATGATCCTCTACAAAATCAGCTCGAGGCTGAGCCTTCGTCGGGACAACCGTCCCCTGAAACTGATCAGCATGGGCGTGGGACTGGCAGCATTCCGCCCTCTGCTGCTGGCCTGTGCCCGTCAGTCAGACGGCATCCCTGCCCTGACCAGCCTGACCGCGGTCCGGCCGGGAGAAGAACTGTTTCATCAGGAACTGGATTCTCTCGGGTCAGAGCGGCTTCGCCAGATCTATTTCCATCACAGAGGGGATTTGATCAAAGCACTCAGTCAGCAGGCAGCCGGATCCATTTTCTACATTGTCGGCAGCGAGCTGTTCCTCCGTGACATAATCCGTCATCTCCGATTACTGGGAATACCGGATGAAGACATCATTATTGACAAGAAGCCTGAAGTTCGTGCCATGTTTTTGCAGACAATGGAGCTGATCTCGGAAAGGCCCCTGATCCTCAGCTAGCAACTCCGCCTGGATCCATTCCGGTTCCCCTTCTCCCGAAATAATAATGGTTAAATTTTTATGAGGAGCGAAAAATCCCCCTCTGACTTCTGATATACTGAAAAAAACTTTTTTCAAGGAGAAATCGGATGGACATACTTTCGCTCCTCTTTCGCAGTCCCTCTCCTGAATTGCTGCCCAAGCCGCGAACCGGTTTTCATGCGGCCACGGAAGGACAAAAATACGGTGTCATGCTCTATTTTGCCCTCCTCACACTGGGGGCGGCTTTTTTCTTTAATTCGCCCGGTGAAATCATTCAGGGTCTGGGTCGGATTCTCACCAATCCTTCCATTCTCCTCTCTGATTACCTGGTGATTGGAACTATCGGGTCCGCTTTCTTCAACAGCGCCCTGCTGATGCTTTGCGCGATCCTGATAGCCAGATATCACGAGACAACCCTGAGCGGTCCTCTGATTGCCGCTATTTTCACGGTGGGGGGGTTTGCTTTTTTCGGAAAGAATCTCTACAATGTCTGGCCCATCATGGGCGGAGTGTTCCTTTATGCCAGACTGCGCCGGGAATCTTTTAAAAATGTCATTCTGCTTGCCTATTTCGGCACAGCCTTAGGCCCCCTGGTGAGTCAGATCACCTTCGGTTTTCACTTGCCTTTGCCGCTGGGCCTGTCTCTGGGAGTTCTGTCCGGACTCCTGGCCGGATTGATCCTGCCCCCGTTAGCCAATCACTTTATCCGGTTCCATCAGGGATACAATCTGTACAACATCGGATTCACCGCCGGCATCGTCGGCATGATGTTCATGTCCCTGTTCCGGGCTTTCAACCTTCAGAATACCCCTACAGCACTGGTGCTGGAAGGGCATACCGCCGGCTTGCTGATTTATCTTGGCGTGCTGTTTCTCTCGATGTTGGGCATTGGTTTTTCATTTGCCCGGACCTCCTGGCGAAATTACCGGTATCTGTGGCAAATGCCTGGACAGCTGGTCTCTGACTTTATCGCGACGGACGGCTTTGGTCTGGTTCTGATCAATATGGCTCTGCTTGGCTTTGTCAGCATCGGCTATGTGTTCCTTGCCGGCTCTTCCTTCAGCGGACCGGTGATGGGCGGGATTTTTACCGTAGTTGGATTTGCCGCTTTTGGCAAGCACCTGCGCAATACTATTCCCATCATGCTGGGTGTCTATCTGGCCAATCAGGTCTTTGTCTGGGAAGCCTCCTCCGTCGGATCCGTTCTGGCCGCACTGTTCGCCACGACACTGGCGCCCATTGCCGGAGCCTATGGAGTGATCCCCGGGATCCTGGCAGGCTTTCTTCACATGGCGCTGGTCATGAATGTGGGCTATCTCCATGGCGGCATTAATCTCTACAACAATGGATTTTCCGGGGGTTTTGTCGCTGCCATGCTGGTCCCTGTCCTTGACTTCATCATTTCCATCAAGAAATTTCCCAGGGAGGAATCCGACCAATGAAAAACCAGGCAAAATCCATCAAAATTCTGGAAGAACTGATCCGATATTTTACGTTCCATCAGGTGAATGACCTGATGATACACTTTGACAGTTCCAAGGAATCATTGAACATCAGCATTTCCGGTGCCACCGATGATCCGCCCAATGACATGGCTCAGCTGGAAGAGCTGCTGAAAGCCGGACGCCGCCCGGAATTTGAGGAATACTACTGGGGGCTGCTGGGTTCCTCCTCCACCCGCAACGAGCTGTCCCTCCTGGGCGCTCTGGTGGATGACGGCACGGTCGCCTTTGGCGATGGAGTCCTGAAGGTGACAATCACACGTCACGAATGAGGCAGACACTATCATGACGAATTGCGACTTTTCCCGGGCTTCGTCAAACAGCCCCTGTTTCCTTGTGAGTGCAATGGTCGGTCCCGATCCAAAGAAAAAAGATGCCGCAAAACCATACTAGTTTTGCGGCATCTGATTTATTTTTTGATTGCTTGCTCCAGAATTAGTCCTGGAATTTGGAATGCTGTTCCCGGATGGATTTCATTTCAGCAATGATATCATCCACTTCAAGAACCATTTCCATCATACCAATCTGTTCCTCATAGACATCAGCGTTGACTTCTTCTTTGAATTCAGGTTCCACAGCGTGGTAAACTCTCAGTCCAAGCGCAACTCCGGCCAGAGGACCGGCAAAGGTAGGATCTCCTGCTGTAACTGTTTCAGCTGCCAGACCGGCAGACTCGGCTTCAGATGCACCAATTAAAACCACAACGTTCTCAGCACCGTATTTCTCGGTAGCCTCAACAACTCTTTTCTGGTTTTCCAGGTCCATCGCGCCAGCGGCAGTTCAGACGAAGCATTCGGTGGAAGCAAATACGATTTCTGCACTGCTGTCTTTCAGGCACTCTGCAATTGCAGGAGCCGGAATGCCGTCTCTGTCGCCGATAATGATCACTTTTTTGTCATCATATCTTGACATTACACATTTCTCCTTTGTTTTTAAATTTTGTACAACTCTATTGTAGCCTGAAATCAAGAATCTCTCAATGGATTTTAGATGTTTATCAGCTGTTCATTAAGAAAATGATCCCGAACCCCTGCCAACTGAAACCAGGAGGTCTGAAAATCAAAGCTCCTATTGAGAAAAAATAAGAGCAAAATCCATCGGCTACGGACTCAGCTCTCACCTTCCATTTTTCATTTGACCCGGATGGTCTTCCTTCATCGGCCTGACCTCAGTTCCCTGTAATCTGGGAAACCGCAGTCACCGGCAAGTTCTCCTATTTGTGTTCCGTCTTGATAAACCCCTTGTAGCGTAGGAAATGGACGACCATAATCCCCAGCAGCAGAACCCCCACATATCCGTTCAGTACGTAGATCACATTAATCAGTTTGGGGAATTCTACAAATAACGCAATCACTCCGCCAGACAGCCCCAGGGCAATGACCAGACTCTTGAACCTGACGGTGCCCTCTTTGGCAAACCGGGCGCAAGGGTTCCACAGGAGCGGCACAGCCGTGGAATAAATCCCGACAAACATCATCAGGCTGTAGAAGTTCCCAAACAGTGGGTTGATCTGATTGGCGATGACCAGGGAAGGAATCGCACTTTCGCCAATGAGATGGGCCTTGCTCATCAAGGCTGCGGTCAGGATCAGTATCGCCAGGCACAGTGCGACAGCACCAATCAGCGCTCCCCGTCTGGCTTCCCTGAGACTCCCCGCGCTTTTACCCGTCTCAGCCATGAAGACAGCCATCAGCAGAATCGAAAAACCGACATATGACAAAGCGGCAGTGAACCAGTTGCCGGAGGCCTGCATGAGAGCCCCCTTGCCGACAAGTTCATTGATCACTAGGGTATTCTGTGGAATCAGCGCAGCCGAGGTAAATAAGGTATGGAAAGCCAGATAGAAACAGGCAATGATAACGATTGGCATGATGGTGCCAATGATATTCACAAAATTGTTAAGCCCCAGCAGTACCGATCCGATGACCAGAAGAGTCATCCCCACCGCACCAGCCCAAAGCGGCAGTCCGAACTGCTGCGCTCCGGTGGAAGCAGCGCCCGCGATCATGATGATATAGGTCATGAAGATAAAGGCATTGGAAAAGAAGTCATAGAATCGACCCAGCCTCTCGCCGCAAAAATAATCATACACTTTGGTACCCCGTTCAAATTTCAGAACATTGCCCACGGAAATAAAGCCAACTCCGACAAACGACAGCAGAATCAGCACCACGGCAGCTCCCACAATGCCCCAGTACCCATAAGAAACAAAATATTGCATGATTTCCTGGCCGGTTGCAAATCCGGATCCAATTAACAGCCCAATCAGAGCTCCTCCCATGATAAAGCTGCGTCCCAGACTGTCCTTTTCATCCAAACCAGCTGCAGCGCCAGACATTTTGACTGTACGTTCCGTCACGATCCATCCTCCTGATCATCTTCTATTTTTACTAAGGTTAGGAATCTCCCGGTCATCTTTTGTGCTGCAACATAACCCATATCGTAAATCAGGTGATAAATATCTCATTGACCTGACACACGCTCTGCCATTCGCCCTGTTCTTCATCCTGTCCTTCGCCCTGTTCTTCATCCTGTCCTTCGCCCTGTTCTTCGTCCTGTCCTTCGCATGTTATAAGCCATGACAGCATAACTTGCCAATAACAGCCTGGGAATCCAATGTTTGTCTGATCCGGCTGCTGCAGTCGACTGATGAGTTTGAATGGTGACCTGGTTATGCAGTAGAAAGATTGATGTGTTGTATGCAACACGTTAAAGATTATACATTCAATCAAGAATCGTCAATCCCCTCTGTCAGCTGTTTGAGGTGGTTTGATTGTTATTTTTGTATTTTCTTCTCATACATTTTCACTCTTCTGTATTCTATATTTGCTTTCCTTGTATTCATTTTGAATAATAATTAACAAATATGTCATTCTAAAAAAAGAAGACCGACCGCGGTCAGCTCTTGACCATGCAATCCGTCTTCTCATTGGCTTTCACTGTTGGCTCTTTCGCAGGTTCTGCCGGGATGGTTTATTTCCAAATGGGACGATTTCCTGTCACCGGATGAAGGAACCAGCGATCATATGGCAGAATACCAGGCTTTCAGCCAAGGATCTGTTATAGGGCTTTGGAACCCATTCTGGTGCGAACATCATACACGATCATGAATCCGACCAGGATAAAGCCAAGGTATCCGTTCAGTCCATAAAGAACATTGACCAGATCCTTATAAGGCAGGAACCAGGCTGCGATCAGGCCGATCACACCGCCTACAACCGTCAGCAGTTTGTACCGGGAGGTGCCTTCCTTGGCAATTCTGCCGACTCCTGTCCATAGCAGGGGAACCGCCGTGGTGTAAATCCCGGCAAAAATGATCACTGCAAATGCCTGCGCAAAGACTGGATGGATCTTGTTTGCCAGGATCAGCGCCGGAATATCGGCAGTTGCCGTTTCTGAAATGTGACCGATCAACGCAAAGCAGCATACGGCGGCAGCTCCGAAAATGAACAAGGTGGAAAGAATCATTCCCGTGTTGACCTCTTTCAGCTTATTCTTTGCGCCGATTTCTGATAAGAAGGCGGCGAACCAAAGGATGACAAACCCTCCGTAGGAAAGTCCTGAAACAATCGGGTTTCCTCCGCCTACCTGTTTAATGGGGTAGACGCCCTGATCAACAGCCGCTACATTCGCCCCGAAGTTCGGTGCTCCGCTGATGGCGGTGATCGTCGAAACGATCAGAATCAGGATGATGATTACCGGACCTAATTTGCCCAATGCGTTCAGAATGCCGTCGAGACCGAAGAATGCCGTCGAGACCACCGCAATGGTCAGAATAATGGCTCCCACTCCGTTGGGAAGCCCCCATTGCTGGGTAGCTGTGGAGTTGGCTCCGCCGCACATGACGATAAAGCACATATAGCAGAAGAATGCGGAAAAGTAGTCAAAGAATGTCCCGATGATCTTTCCGCTGTAATGCTGATAAATATCGCCGCCTCGTTCGAGTTTCAGGCGATTACCATTGGTAGCAAAAGAAATGTTGGTGTAAACATAGATGGCGGCAGCGACGAAAATGACGACCCAGAATTGCGAGCCATAAGAAGCTTCATACTGCATAACTTCCTGCATGGTGGCAAATCCGGCTCCGATATAGAACGCGATGCAGGCACCGCAAAGCGCGATGACAGCTCCAATATTCATTTTAGATTTTTCCATTGGTTGATCCCCTTTAATCTCTTTGTATCATACATTCCGTTCTTTGCGTTCAGCAAATTAATCATTCGTAATGCTCCTGCGCGGTTCATCCCCTTCGATTCACGGAACCTCCAGTCGATGCGCTGTCAGAAAGTTGACTATAATTCAGAATGATGCCATTCAAACTTGACCTCTGCTTTTGAATAAAGAGCAGTCCATATACAGATCGTATGACGAAATGTTGGGACTGCTCTTACTCACAGAGGGTACTGTGCCTGTTTTAGAATAGGGTCGGTTCCGTCACCGGCTGAGACAGTGCATGGACTGCGCGCTCTACCAGGCCCATTCGAAGCTTGCTTTCATCCGGCGCTTCCAGTGACGGATTGCCGGTGGGATGCGGGATTGCCACGGTGGGCACGATCCGGTTCGCTCCTACTGACTGGGATATTGTAATAATGGTTGCCATATGAACGATCGGAATGCCGTACCGTTCGATTTCTTTGACCATCGTTGCACCGCAACGAGTACAGGTGCCTCACGTACTGGTCAGGATGACGCCGTCCACTCCGGCTTCCTTAAGTTCTTTTCCGATTTCCTTGCCAAAGCGAATGGAGTTGCCTACAGCCGTTCCGGTTCCGGTGGTTGTATACATGTATTCGAAGACCTTGCCGATCTTGCCTTCTTTTTCCATTTTGCGCAGCGCGTCCAGGGGCAGAACCCGGTCCGGGGATTCATTGGCGTATACAGGATCATATCCGCCATGAATGGTGCAGAACTTGACAGACAGATCATCGAGCCCGTCCACGTTGTACTTGCCCCACTTCTGAGCGGAAGCTGACTGAATCCGGTCCGGATTTCCAACCGGAACGATTCCGCCGGAGGTAACCAGTGCGATGGTGGCCTTGGACAGATCCTGAATCGGGGTTGCCGGTTCCACAGTATCAAAGGTGGGCATGGGCAGTTCCGTCTCATAAGGCTGATCATTGAGCCGTTTCATCAGCATGTCAACTGCGCGGGCGGCTCCGATCTGATCGGAAACTTCCGTAATGCGCTTGCCCTGCTTGAAGTATCCGTCCACCTTCGGATCCAGTTTTTCACCGGCCAGAAGCTTTTTGGCTACTGCTGCCATGCCTGGCAGAGCCTTTCTCATATCCGCCGCGCTGTTTCCGGTCGGGACGGTGTAGGCTTTCAGTTTTGTGACGGTGAGACCCGGATTTTCTTCAAACATACCGGATACCACGGGCAGATCATAGTGATCTACCACATATTCAGCCACGGTGGCCGATGCCATGCCGTAACGTCCGGCATTGAAGGATGGTCCGACCACCACGAGGTCCGGTTTCACCTGATCCATGGCTTTCTTGAACTCAGCCAGGGCTGGCTCGGTGTGCTCATTGATATAGTTGTCTCCGCAGATGAAGGTGGCAACGACTTTTCCCGCACCGCCAAGTTCCTTCTCAAAGCCCATGGCTGGTCCGACCGCGCCGTCTTTCAGTACCGGAGCAAAGTCCGCCTGATCTTCGCCGCCGACCTGGCCAAAGAACTGGTTAACATAGTATAAGATTTTCTTTTCCATTATTCTCCTCCTCCTAGTACTCGACGACTTTCAGGTTATGATAGCCGATTTCGGAAGTCGCTCCGATGACAGCATTGAGCTCGCATTTCATCACTCCGGTTTCGGCATCGTAAGCGCCGGCCCAGCCGCCTGCCAGGTTGGCGATGGATTCTGGATTTCCCATGATCCGGTCAGCCTTGGGCAGAGTCACTACATGAGAGACGTTGCCTGTTGAGACAACGGCTTTGGCCTCAGGCTTGGTATCCGCCAAAGGCTGGCTCGCGCCATCCCAGCCGGAGCATTCATCGGTGATCAGAACTGCTTTGATTCCCTGCTTTTCCAGACGCTGGGCAATCATGACCAGATCGGAATCCGGGTTGCCGTAGCCTTCTTCGGAAACGATGACTCCGTCTGCTCCCAGCTGCTTGCACAGCTTGGCGGTGAAGTCGCAGGACCGGTACTTGCCTTCCAGCGTCGTCAGTTCAGGAACCATGACAGCTCCCACGAAATTGATTTCCTTGCCGTGCTTCTTGAGGAGTTCAAGGATCACGGAGTTGTTCTGATGCTGGTAGGTTGTGATCTTGTCACAGGCTGCCACGCAGTTTCCGGATACAACGGCTCCGTCGATTTCTTCCAGCGGATGGAGAACGGTCGGGATGATCTGCTTGGCATCCACGCCATAGATGTAGGAATCATGGAGAAGTCCCTGGGTAATGAGCATTTCGGCATAAACAACCTTGGGCAGGTTGGGATATTTTGCAGTCTCTTCATCAATCGAACCGACTTCGAATGTATCCGTTTCATAAACCGGAGCGTCCTTGGCAATCTTTCCGACATATTCGGAGGTCAGAAGACCCGCCATACGGACGGTTTTCTCATGCTCGTGCGGCTTCAGTGCCGGATCAACGGTCAGATCAACCACCAGGTTGAAGGTTTTGGAGAAGGGAGTCCACTTGGCTCCTTCGCCCCACATGTCAATAACGCCTTCCTGGAATCCGACAATGTCACCGATGGTAACAATGGCAACTCCTTCCAGAACGTTGTAAGCCCCATGGCCCAGCTGACCGGTCAAAGATGTCACTCCGGCAAAGCCTGGAACACCTTCTACCTTGACTCTTGGCTCAATGACGTCCTTGACGGGGATGATCCGGGTCTTTTCACCTGGCTTTGCGATATCAACGGCAACATCAACGATATTATCCAGTCCCTTGATAAAGCTGACCAATTCATCACGGTTCAAAACCAGTTGTTCCCCTGCGACCGCGTTTTGATCGCCAAACACAACATCACTGATTTTAACCTTGCGTCTTTCCAGTTTCAAATTGATTCCCTCCTATTTGTTGGTAGCGAGCGTCCAGCTCATTTATCTCGTTAAGAGCTTGGGTTAGAAGCTCATTATCGATGAATCCATAGTCGTCCTTGTTCTTGTAGTCCACTCGATGAACTGCCAGGGATGTTTCCAAAAGCTGCAGACTGTTTTCGATGGCCAGGATCGAATCTTCTTCCGGCTGTTCCGCTTCGTCTGTCAGCAAAATGGAGCGAACCGGGGAAAAATGCATTCTCCCGCTGGCAGCCAGCGGCGATGTCAGGAGCCGATGCCCCCGATGGATCAGGTCTCTGGCTTTTTTCAGCACATCCACCTGGTCACCTTCAACCCAAAGTACGGTATTCTGTTCACGTAACAAAATATTATTCGTTAAAATCATAACAACACCTCACTAATATACTAACTGCATTTCAATGGTATGTCAACAGTAACCATTTACATAAATTCAGGTGTTTTCACAGCGAACACAAAAAGTCGAACCCCTGCAATGCCTCACCCAGAGACAGTTACAGGGGTTCGAAGGAAAATTTTCCATTATTTTTTATTAAACTCTCAAAGTTTGCGAAAGATTTACTTAAAAGATGGCTTCCTTGATCCGGGCCAGGAAATCATCAATATGTTCCTTGGCTGCCTGTTCGGCGGCATCTTCATCCTGAGCCTCAATCGCCTCCACAATCAGTTTGAAGGTACGTGTGAAAATCGACATCTCATCGAAATAATCGTTGCAGTAATGCCAGAGCCGTTCGGTATGGATATGCAGTCGTTCCAAGGTTTCGGTGAGCCATTTGTTGTCGCAGGCCTCAAAGATGATCTCATGGAAGCATTCATCCGTATTGATGGCATCCTGGTAGCGGTCCGTAGTGGAGAAGGTTTCCAGTCTGCGGATCAGTTCCTTCAATTCAGCCAGCTGCTCCGGGGTGATTTTCTTCACGGCCAGACGGGTTGCGTAAGGGTCCAGCTGTTTTGTCACCTCAAACAAGCCCTTGACATTTCGAAAATCAATGGCTGCCACCTGAGCGCCGTATCGCGGTACAATCTGGATCAGGGAATCACGCTCCAGTTCCTGCAAGGCTGTCCGGATGGGCGACCGGCTGACTCCGAATTCCTCTGCCAGATCCACCTCATTGAGAATGCTGCCGGGCTTATAGGTAAATTCAATGATTCTGCGTTTCAGTTCATTATAAATTTTTGATTTTTCGTGATCCATCGATTGTTCCCTCTCATTGCCAGCCGGTTATCTCTTTAAGCTGGACTTAATTTCTCTACCAGTATAACTTGTTTTTTAAGCTGAAATCAAATCTAAACATTTATTTGTCTTCTCTTTTCAAAGAATTCTCCTCTGACAGAACATTCTGCAGCGGGCGGTAGGGGATCTGCGGACCACTGCGGCGCTGGTGTTCTGCCATTGCGGCATCCCGGACTTCCGTGACGATCTGGCGGAAGCGGCGGGCGGAAAAAACCAGCGCGCCGCTACCGGCAGCCATCATTTGCTCCGCCTGATCCGAAGTGACCACCCGGACCGGATGGCGGCGAGCCAGTTCTCCGGACCGCCGCTCGATCCAGCGATCGGCGGTTTCATTCTCCCGGGTAAAGACCACGGTGACTCCCTCGTCATCGATCTGGCTGCCGCTGCCGCCGGTGACCTTCCAGGCGTCAAACACCACTTCGATCCGTTCCGCCGTAAAACCCCCATGGTCCTTCAGTATTTCAATAAGCTTCTCCCGGGCAGCGTCAAAATTCACGTTCGCCAGTTCCGCCAGCTCGGGCCAGGCATGTATCACATTGTAGCCATCGATGAGCAGATAGTCCGGACCGGTTCGGGCTTCCTGCCGGGGGAGCCGCACCGTCTCTACTCTGTCAGCCTTCCTGGCCTTTTTCCACTGTTTTTTCTCGTTGGCGTTCGCATAAAAGGTCCGACTGAGGATCTGATCGATCTCCTCACTGCCGATGGGACCTGAATCCGATTGGCGCACGGTCGCCACCGGCGAGTCCTTTGCCGGCTCCAGAATCATCGGTTCCAGGTGAGCCATGGCTGCCACCTGATCCCAGGGCACCAGAACCCCGGCACCGCCTGTGCAGAACACGCTTCCGCCCGGTGCCAGCGCATCCTGTTCCGGATCATAGGCTGCGGCCGCCACCACACTGGCTTCGTCATGACAGGGCTCATACCCGTGAATGTCATAGGACAGCCGGGCTTCTCCCCGCGTCAGGGCCGACAGTTCCCGGAAATAGCTCCGAAGGGTTGCCACCGGTCCCATGCCGGACAGCTCCATTCCTTCCTCTGCCGGCTGCGTCAGAAGATCTTTTGCGCCCAGGCGATCCAAATCCGTCAGAATCCGCCCGACAAAGGACTGCGCCGTCAGAATTCGGAAGCGATAAAAGGGTTCCAGCAGGCGGCAGGCGCCCAGGGCTCTTGCCTGAAGCAGTCCCTGGCGGAGCGCTCGACCGGTCGCTTCCCGAAAGTCCCCGCCTTGAGTATGCTTGTCATGATCGCGTCCGGCTACCAGAGTGATACTCAAATGAGACAGTGAGGCTCCGGTCAGGACACCGGGATGTTCCCGGCTTCTCAGCCAATAAAGCACCTGCTGCTGGCGGTTCACCGCCAGGCGTGAGACATCCAGCCTGGATTGCACCCGGATCCCCGGCGCGGCGGAGGGCTCCAGCAAAAGATGAACTTCCGCGTAGTGGCGCAGGGGCTCAAAATGCCCGATTCCAACAACGGGCTGTGTGATGGTTTCCCGGTAGATGATGGAACCTTCGTCCACCGAAACCTCCAGATCCCCCCGCTCCCGGATCAGCTCCAGCAGAACTTCCAGCAGTATTTCACCCATGATGTGAACCAGGGGATAACCCTCAGAATCCACCAGGACATCCAGGTCCGGCAGTTCCTCCCCCAGTTCCTTCACCAGGGCGGTCAAGCGCGCCCGATCCGCCTCGTTCACCGGGCGAAGCCGATAACTCAGCACCGGGAACACGGTCGGTTCGATCTCTTCCTCCCCTTCGCCCAAGACCTGTCCCGCCCGCGTAGAACGTAGGCCGGCAAGCGCGACAATATCTCCCGCGACGGCTGTCTGGACGCTCTCGTATCCGGTTCCGGTATAGCGTCTCAGTTCATTGATCTTGTCCTCGCCGATCAGGCTCTTGTTGCGCAGCCGTCCGCCCGTCACCTTGACATGAGTCAGGCGCTGACCGGTTTCATCCCGACTGATTTTATACACCCGGGCCGAGAAGGTGTCCGGATAATCCCGGGACCGGGTCCAGTCAAACAGCCCCTCCAGGAACTGGGTTACCCCGGCTCCCTTCAGCGCCGACCCGGCGTAGCAAGGAAAGAGGGTCCGCCTGACAATGGCTTCCTGAATGGTATCCGGCTCCAGCTGCCCGGCTTTCAGATATTCCTCCAGCAATGGCTCCCAGGCCAGCGAAACTTCTTCTGACCGAGTCACATTTCCGGAAAACTCCTGGATATGATCCGACAGCTGAGTCCTTAGCTGATTCAGGATCCTGTCGGGATCCACGCCGGCCTGATCGGTTTTGTTGATAAAAAGAAATACCGGTACCCGGTAGGCTTCCAGCAATCCCCACAGCCGCCGGGTCTGAGCAGTTACTCCGTCCGCGCCATTCACCACCAGAATGCAGTAATCCAGGACCGCCAGGACACGCTCCGTCTCCGGACCAAAATCCTGATGCCCGGGTGTATCGAGCAGGATCAGGGAGGTGTCATGCCCCGCCAGCCGGGCGATTTTGGAAAAAATCGTGATCCCCCGCCGACGCTCCATGTTGCCCGTGTCCAAAAAGGAGTCCCTGTGATCCCCCCGCCCTTTCTGCCGTAGTGCGCCCCCCTCGAAGAGCAGCGCTTCCGCCAGAGTTGTTTTCCCCGAATCCACCGGTGCCAGAATTCCAATGATTCGATGATTTGATCGGATCGCCATCCGCGCCCTCCCCCTTTCGTTTCTGCTTCATTGCAGCCAATAGTTACAGTATATCACTCTTTACACCATCAAACCCCACATACGAGGCTTCGATGCAGTATCGGTCCCTCCGCTTCATCCTGTCCAGTCGAATCAAAGTCCGGTGAATTACACTCCGCCGAAAAAGGGGAAGCCCCTAAAACAGGCATTTCGGAAAAAAACCGGCCTTCCGGCCGGTTTCAACTCAGTCTGTCTGATGGGATTCTCGATCACTCCGAAGCAGAACAGCCCTCGATGCAGACCAGCCATCTCTCTTAAGCAGGACCTCTGCCCTGAATTCAGTTCAGTTCAGTTCACATCAATTCACTTCACTGAGGAAAGCAATTCTTCGCATCAATGATTCTTGACGTTCTGCCAGATGTCATCGTATTTTTTGACAAAGGCACCCGGATCCCGGAACACTTCCAGGTTGTCGAGAATGGACTTGTCCGGGTAGGCGACTTCACTGTCCTTCAGGTCTTCCGACAGCAGTTCAATGGCCGCGGAGCTGGGCAGGGAATACCATACGTATTCCGCATTCTGGGCCGCATTCTCCGGTTCCAGCATGAAATTGATGAACGCTTCGGCCTGTTCCGGGTTTCTGGAGGATTTGGGAATGACCATGGAGTCAAACCACAGGTTGGACCCTTCTTCCGGGACTGCATAGGCCAGGTTTTCGTTCTCCGAAAGAGCATCAACGGCATCCCCGGAATACATGACGGCCAGGGCGGCTTCGCCATTCTTCATGATGTCCTTGGTCTGGTCGACCAGATAGGCATATACCAGCGGATACTGTTCGATCAGCAGTTCCTCCGCCTGGGCCAGCTGAGCCTCATCGGTGGAATTCATGGAATAACCCAGGCGCTTCAGGGCAATGCCCAACGAATCCCGGCTGGAATCGAGCATGATGATTTCCCTGGCGTATTTTTCATCCCACAGGATATCCCAGGAGGTGACTTCTTCATCAACCAGCTCCGTGTTATAGACAATGCCCAGCGTTCCCCAGAAATAGGGCGCGGAATACTTCTGATCCGGATCATAGGAATGATTTAAAAATTCAGGGTCCACATACTTCATGTTGGGCACATGATCCCAGTCAATGGGGCGCAGCATGCCCTCCTTCATCATCTTTTCGATCATATAGTCAGAAGGCATCACCACATCATAATTGGATACGCCGTTCTTCAGTTTGACATACAGATCCTCGTTGGTATTGAACGTGGAATACACGACGTGAATGCCGGTTTCCTCCTCGAACTTGGCCAAAAGGTCCTTATCGATGTATTCACCCCAGTTGTAGACATTGAGGGTCGCTCCGTCCGTTTCATCCGGGGTGCAGCCCAGCAGAAGCGGCAAGAGCAGAAACGCCAGAAGCAGCAGGGCGACCAGCTGGGTCCATTTCATTTTTGGCTTCATGGCGTATCCTCCCGATCCGTCTTGAGATAAGTAATTACCAAAAGCCCCAGCATCATGACGAACATTAAAGTTGACAGCGCGTTGATGACCGGGTTGATGCCTCGCCGGGCCATGGAGAAGACCATCGTTGAGACGGTTTCCACCCCATTGCCGGTGGTAAAGAAAGAAATGACGAAATCGTCAATTGACAGGGTAAACGCGATGAGCGCGCCGGTAATGATCCCCGGGCGAATCTGAGGTATCACAACCCGCCACAGGGTCTGCCAGGGAGTCGCCCCCAGATCCATGGCCGCTTCCGGCAGAGCTGCCGGCATCTGCTTGAGCTTGGGCAGCACCGATAAAACCACATAGGGCACGGTAAAGGCAATGTGGGCCAGGGTCAGGGTCAAAAGGCCAAAGTCCAGGTTCAGGCTCCGGTAGAGCACCATAAGTCCCACAGCCATGACAATATCCGGGTTGATGATCGGCACCTGGTTAAGCGCCAGAATCCGTCGCCGGGTCTTAAACAGATATTGTGACAATCCAATGGCACCCAGGGTTCCGACGGTGGTGGAGACTGCCGTAGTCACAATGGCCACCGTAAAGGTGTTGCGCACGGCGGACAGAACCTCCTCATCCTGAAACAGAGCCTCATACCAGACCAGGGAGAAACCGTCCCAGCTTCCCCTGGTCTTTCCTTCATTAAAGGAAAAGACAATGAGAACAACGATGGGAGCGTACAGGAAGGCAAATACCGCAAACAGGTAGCATCGCTGCCAGAATTTAGCCATGGGACACCTCCTCGCCGACAAGGCGGCTCCGGTCAGTCAGCGGCTTGAGCGACGCCGAATCCTGCACATCTTCCTCTCTGGTAAAAATCAGGGAAATCACCAGGAACACCATAAGAATCACCGACAATGCCGAACCATAGTTCCAGTCGCCGGTGACCGTGAACTGCTGCTCGATGACGTTGCCGATCAGGTTGGTTTTATTGCCGCCCAGCAGAGCGGTAATCTCAAAGGTTGAGATGGCGGGAATAAAGACCATGGAAACCCCGGACAGAACACCTGGCAGCGACAGCGGGAAGATGACCCGGGTGAATGTCTGCAGTCGATTGCTTCCCAGGTCCTGAGCTGCCTCGATCAGACCCTGATCCATTTTTTCCAGGGCGGTGTAAATTGGCAGAATCATAAAAGGCAGGAAGTTATAAACCATGCCCAGGATAACCGCTCCTTCGGTATAGAGCAGATCCGCCGGTCCCATGCCAAGCCGGCCCAGCAGACTGTTGAGAATGCCGTTTTTCGAAAGAATCGTTACCCAGGCATAGGTTCGAAGCAGGAAGTTCATCCACATGGGGATCATGATGAGCATGATGGCTGTCGTCTGAAATCGGGTTCTCAGGGAGGACACGATATAGGCAAACGGATACCCGATGATCAGAGACAGGATCGTTGTCAAGGCCGCAATCCGCAGTGACCGGAAAATGGTTCCAACGGTCCGGCCCGACCAGATCCGGCTGAAGTTGGACAGCGTGAACGATCCGGTCTCAGTGGTCAGCGCGAAATAAAAGACCATGAACAGCGAGATGACCACAAAGACTCCAGCCCAGACCAGATACGGCGCCGCTGTTTTCTTATAGGCTTTCATCTCCTTCGACCTCCCCTTTGCGCATGATGTGGATATTGAAGGGAATAATCCGGATGCCGACTTCTTCTCCGACGTTCCGGTGCAGGGTGGAATGGGCCAGATAGATCTCCCGATTGGTCTGGATCCGCATCTCGTTATGGACCCCCATGAACAGACTGGAGAGAACGGTGCCGCGCAGCATGCCTTCGGCTGGATCCACCAGCTCCACATCCTCCGGCCGAATGACGACATCTACCGGTTCATTCTTGTCAAAGCCCTCGTCGACGCAGCGGAACCGATGGCCGGAAAACGTCACGTCACAATCAGCGTGCATGATGCCTTCCAGGATATTGGATTCCCCGATGAAGTCTGCCACATAGGCGTTGATCGGCTCATTATAGATGTCAATGGGGGTTCCGACCTGCTGAATGATCCCTTCATTCATGACCACGATGCGGTCGGACAAGGTCAGAGCTTCCTCCTGGTCGTGGGTTACGAAAATAAACGTAATGCCGACTTCTTTCTGGATGCGCTTCAGCTCGATCTGCATTTCCTTGCGCAGCTTCAGATCCAGAGCGCCCAGTGGTTCATCCAGCAGGAACACCGCCGGCTTCAGAATCAGCGCCCGAGCCATGGCCACGCGCTGCTTCTGGCCGCCGGATAGAGAGTCCACCTTGCGTTTTTCATACCCGCCCAGGTCGACCAGCTTCAGCATGTCCTGCACCTGACGGCGTACGTCCTCTTCTCTCGTCCCGCGAATGCGCAGACCAAAGGCCACATTTTCATAGACATTCAGATGAGGAAACAGGGAGTACTGCTGGAATAGCGTATTGACCGGCCGCAAATGAGGCGGCAGAAGCGTTATATCCTGTCCGTTGAACAGAACCTGTCCGCGATCAGGGGTTTCAAACCCGCCGATGATGCGCAGGGTTGTGGTTTTGCCGCAGCCGGACGGACCCAGCAGGGTGATGAATTCCCCTTCCTGGATCTCAAGATTCAGATGTTCAAGAACCGTCTGGTCCCCATAGGTTTTGCGAATGTCTTTCAATTCAATTTGAACTGCCATTTGTCACCTCATACCCTCATATTAAAAGTTTGGCGGAGACAGAACCCAGATCAGCTGGGCACCTTCTTTCCCCGTATTTTCAACAAAAAACGCGCGATCCGCCTCAAAGTAGAAACTGTCACGTTCCGTCAGATCAAACGTGGCATCGGACAAGTGCAGCGTGACTTCCCCGTTCAGAAGAAAGCCGAAGGCCTGTCCCTCGAAGGGCGGATAGATCTTGGACCGTCCCTGCGGCGCCAACTCAAGCAGAATGGGTTCCATATCCAGCTTTTGAGCGTTTGGCACCAGAAAATGCATCGTATGACCCAGGTCATCTTCATGCATCGCAATGGCATCTGCCAGGTGGTAAACCACCGGTTCCGAATCTGCCTCACTGAAGAATTCAGCCAGGTTGGTCCCCAGGGCCCGGACAATCAGTTCCAAGGTGTCCACCGACGGGCTGGTATTGTCGCGCTCCAGCTGAGAGATGAATCCCTTGGTCAGGTCCGACCGCTCCGCCAGCTCTTCCTGGGTCAAGCCCATCTTTCGACGGATATTTCGAATCTTTTCACCAATATCCATAGGTTCTCCTATACAAAAAGTTTAATATTTTAAACAAACTAATCTTATCGAAAACCGTCGCCTGTTTCAATGACTTCCACAAAAAATTCATCTTTGCACCTGGATTGCCAAAAGGAATCCGCCGGATCCTTCCAGGATCTGATTCCCCGCATTCCCACCTTCTTTTATCTGGTGAAAGGGCAGGACCGAACGGTTGGCGCAATAAAAAAGATGCTGCCCTGGTGGGAACAGCACCTGTTTGGTATCTATTATGTTGTCCGTGAAGTTGTCTGAGCCGGCCAGGTCACTGCACCTTAAGCGGCACCGGACACGGAAGGCAGGAGTCTGGATTACGGTTCGTCGTACTGGAACACTTCCCAGTCCGGGTTATCCCGCATGCTGGTGTGGAGCGGCGTAGTCGTAACCCGGCCGGAGGCATCCTTCACGCGAATGAAATTAAAGGGGATGGTTTCGGGATCTGTATAAAGGATCCGAATCACCTCAAAGTCCGAGGTGGTCTCCCAGTCACGGATCACGTCTCCGGGAATGACAACCCGTTCATCTTCCACCATCTGAGATTTGGAGATCTCAACCCGGCTGCCGGTGCTTTTCAGAACCAGAAATATTTGGGTATTGGTGTTGTACTCAACGATGTTCCACTTGGTAATGGCCTTGATTTCCGGAAACTGCTCCGGATGGTAGATGATGATCATCCCATTATTTGACTTGTTTAATTCCGCCTGCAGTTCCAGTGGAAGATTGCTTTTGACTTCACCGGTCAAAGGATCCGGGGTTGTCTCAGCTGGCTTGGTTTCGACTGGTGAGGTTTCGGAAGGAGTCGGCTGGGATACCAGCGACTGAGGCGAGGTAAGCGGATCAGCCGTGGTGGTGATCGCTGATGTCAGAACGGTAGTAGTCTGAACGGCAGTGGCCGGCAGATCAATCGCGTTTGTAACAGGAACGGTTTTCTGATGCATATCCAGAGGAGCGGTTGTTCCTTCCCTGGCGTCCGGTCCTTCTTCAGCAACCGTCTGGGCGGTGGAGACCGGGGGATTCCCTGATTTTAAAATAGGACGGAGCGCCCCGTCACAGCTTGTCACTGATAAGGTCAACAGGCAGGACAATATGATAGCTGTATATTTTTTCATGTTGAATGACTCCTCTCGTGATAAGGCTATTATGTCATAAGTCAACTCGGGATAAATGACAGGACAGTTACTGGCCCAAGGTTAATTATCCAATAAAACCATTGGAAAATCAAAGAATATTCATCACATTTCCCGTAAAAACGGTAAATTTCACTCCCCGCAGGTTTCCCCCTGCGAATGAGCCAGTTCTCGATTGAATTTTTATTCGTCGCCTTTGGAATATCTGTACGCTTAAACGCTGTTGTCAGCATCCCCAAAAGTCAGATTTTCACATGGAATTGTCAAAAATCAGCCTGGCCGTTACAATCAGAAGTGGTATTCAATCGAAAAGGAGATTTCTATGATTCCAACAAAAAAACTGACATTTGCCGGTCTTTTTCTGGCCTTCGGCATTCTTCTGCCCCAGATTTTTCATCTCCTGGGCGGAACCGGCCCGGTATTTCTGCCCATGCACCTTCCGGTTCTGATCTCCGGATTTCTTCTGGGCTGGCCCTATTCCACTCTGATCGGTCTGATCACGCCCGTTCTAAGTTCGTTGCTCACCGCCATGCCGCAGCCACCGATTCTGTATTTCATGATGGTCGAGCTTGGAGCATATGGCTTGTTTGCCGGATATTTCTTCCGAGCCAAAAAATGGCGTATATTCCCCTCTTTGGCAGGCGCCATGATTCTGGGCAGAATCGTTCTGGCTGTTACGGTATACCTGTTGCAGCCGCTCATGGGTCTCAAGCTGTCGCCCCAGGCCTACCTGACCGCAGCCCTCTTGAATGGTCTTCCGGGCATTGCCCTCCAGCTGGTGTTCGTACCGGTTCTGATTCGCCTGATCCGGCGGGCCCTTCGCTGGGAGCTTCAAACCAGCTGATTGGCGACTCTCAGTGGATTTTCTTACTCTCAGTGCAATTTCTGACTCTCCATCCAATTTCTGACTCTCCATACTTTGGACAGTCAGGCAGCATCATCGCTGCGAATCGGTTCCTGACAGAATTTGAAAACGGCAGAATCCCGGGAAACACCCCGGGATTCTGCCGTTTGGCCTGTTCAGGAGTGAGGGACTGGCATTTCGTCCTTCTTCAGGGGTTCATCCGCTGCATTTTGTGCCACGTTGAACAGCGAATAGAAGTACTGCCGGCTGGCCATGAGATCGGCAAAGGATCCGACCTCCTCGAGGCGGCCCTGCCGCAGCACAAGAATGGAATCATACCGGCTGAGCAGCTGTTCATCTAGCTCGTGAGTCACAACGATGCGAGTGAGATCCTGGAGATCCAGGATGGAATTGCTGATCCCGAAGGATGTCACCGGATCCAGCGCAGCGGTTGCCTCATCGACCAGGAGAACCGGTGTTTCCCGCAGCAGACAGCGGGCAATGGACACACGCTGGCGTTCTCCGCCGGATAAGCCGCTGCCGTTTTCCCCGCAGGGGTATTCTCAGGTTTTTTCCTGAATCAGGTCGGCCAGACCGGACATTCTGACCGCCACATTGATCTTTTCTTCCAGAAACTCGTGATACATCGTAATATTGTTCCGAATCGAGTCATTAAAGATAAAGACATTCTGCTGAATAATCGAAACAATCCCGTAAAGTGATTCCGTCTCGATGCTCCGCAGTTCCTTTTGATCAAACCGGATCTCACCCTCATAGGTGCCGCTGGATCCCATCAGGAGATTCAGCAGAGTGGACTTGCCGCTGCCGGAGGCCCCGACAATGGCATAGCTTTTCCCGGATTCAAACTGGCAGGAGATGTCGTGCAAAATGCGATGATCCGCCTCATAGCCAAAACTGATCCGATCCAGCTCAATGGCCCGATCCAGCCGGGGTGCCACGGGGTCGCCGCCATCGCGGAAATTGGTGGAAATTGCCCGGGCCAGCTTGTCAATCAGCGCATTGGCGGCCTTTCGATTTGCCAGAATCTGAGGAACCTGGGCGATGGGGGTTATGACGAAATTCATCAGCTGGACGAAAACAATGACCACGCCGGCAGTTACTCCGCGTCCGGTCAGTGCCAGATAAGCTCCTGCCAGAAAGACGCCGATCTGAGCCACAATCCCTGCTACCGAGCCAATCAGCTGAATCAGGATCTCCACCTGTTTGCGGGTTCGTTTGGCCTCCTCCACTTTCTCATTGATGGCAGCAAAGTTGCTTTGAATTTCCTTCTCGACGCGAAAACTCTTAATCACGGAAAATCCGCCCAGGATATCCTTCACCAACCCGACAAAACTGGCGTTGCGCTCTGATACGGCCAGTTCAGCCTGAGCCATCCGATTGCCTGTGGCAAGGGAGGCCAGGACCGGAAAAACGGCGAGCAGAAACGCGATCAATGTCAGCAGCGGATGATACAGGATCATCATCGCAAACGCACCAATAAACATGATGATCTGCATAACCAGGCTGAAAATCTTGCCCAGATAGTTGGTTTCGATGGATGCAATGTCATTGGAAAATGCTGACAGATAAGTCGAACTGTTTTCCGATTGAAAGGAATGCAGATTCTTTTTGGTTATTTCCGTGAAGGCGTGATCCTTGTACTGCTGCATCGCCTGCTTGAGGAATTTGGGAAAGACCTGCCGCTCGATCAATAAGGAAGCAACGAGCACCCCCAGCGTGATCGCAACCATAACGGTTACCTGCATCAGATTCCATCGGGTCTCGGTTCCTGAAACAATGTCAATAATGACCTGCATGAGATAGGATACAAAAAGATTGACCAGCGATAGGATGACCGTCGTGGCAAGAGACATGAAAAATGCGGCTCGATTGCCCCGGTAGAACTGAGCTTTCAGCTCCCGGGCAAAGGAAACATGGGATTCTGATGAATCGATCTGCAATCGGATCCCCTCCGTAATAGTAAACTTTTCCATAACCATTATATTCCCCCGGACTTTCCGAAAACAGATACACGATTCGAAACTGTCACTTCTCATCGTCAAAACACAAACACCACTCAGGAACCGCCTTTTCGACATAACCTTACTTTTGGCTGGATTGCCCGAAGATCCCGAAGTTCCCGAAGCACCCGAAGTTCCCGAAGTACCCGAAGCACCTGAAGCACCTGAAGCACCTGAGATGCCTGTGTTCCCGCAAGAAATCCGTCAATCAGAAAAGACTCCTGCCACTGCGGCGGGAGCCTGGTTGATGGGGTCAATGTCCGACTAATCTTCCGGCTTACGCCAGTAAGTCTTAATATCTTTCTTATCTTCGAGATTGAATGCGATGATTTCCCGGAGCAGATCATAGTTCACCGGCAGATTCCAAGGCAGGCGGAATGTCATTTTGCCATACTCATAACCAGCCGCCTCCAGCTGTCGGGCGAAGCGTTCAATCCCCGCCTGTTCGGGGCTGATGCTCATATGCGACTTGAACAGACTCAGGGACAGAATAAAGGTGCCGTGATGCGTGAAGGCCGGATTGCTCCAGGCAATTCGCTCGCCCAGCTCCGGAAAGGTCCGGCGGATCCAATCAATCATTTCGGCTGTTCTTTTCTTGTGTTCCTCGTTCTCTATGGTATCCAGAAAGTCTTCCAGACGTTCCATTCATCCTCACCCCTTGATGCTGTTTGTCGTATTCTACCATACCGGGACAGTTCAGGGGGTCCTGATACAAAATGTTAAAAGAGACCCCGTGTCAGACCAGCTCCGGCCGTCACGCTGCGCAGTCAGAGAAAATCCTGCCTTGCTTCTTTTGATATAATGAACTGGAAAAGACATTTCATAATACGAATTCCACAAGAAAGGATTAAGATATGTGTACCACCATCCAGATCGATTATGAAGGCGGAACAGTTCTTGGTCGGAACATGGACTGGGACATGGAAGTTGACTATCATATTCTCTATCTGCCGGCCGACTATGAATATGGCCGTGATCTCTACGGGAATCCTCTGAAGAGCAGATACCGCATGCTGGGCATGTGCTTTCGAAAAATGAACCCGCTCAAAGACGGCGTCAACGAACACGGCCTGATGGGCTGCACCAACATGTTTCTTCAGATGAACCTCTACAGCGCCAAGGTCAGTCCGGGAAAAATCAATCTGTCCGCCCTGGACTTTTTCAACTATGCCCTGGCCAATTACCGGACATGCCGGGAACTGGCTGCGGACCTCCCGAACCTCCACATTTCCAAACGGGATCATCAGGGCAATAAGGTCATTTCACCTGATTTTCATTATTACTTTTCGGACGCCAGCGGAGACACCCTTTTAATTGAACCGCAGAACCAGGAACTGAAAGCCCTGCCCAATCCCTATCGGGTTATGACCAATTCCCCCTCACTGGATCACCATGCCCGAGCCCTGGAAAAAACCTTTCAGAAAAACGGGCGGGAGTTCCACCCGGCCAAGGATCTGCCGGGCGGTTATGATCCCGTATCCCGGTTCATCAAAGCCTATTACCTCAATCAGCACATCGCCGATGCCAAAACCTGCACGCAGGCTTTGGAAAATGCTTACTCCATCCTGGAAGCCCTCAAGATTCCGGAAGCATTTACCAAAACCCGCTACGACTATACCTTTACCCGCTACATCAGTGCCTATGACGCGACCAGCCGGCTGCTGACCGTGCGCAGTCACATGAATCCCCGGGTCTACGCCCTGCGCCTGGATGACCTGGCTCACCTCAAGGACAGGACTTTCATTCCCGTCCCCCGTCAGCTGACGCTGGACTGCCTGTTCCCCCAAGACTCTGTCACACCCTCCGACCTGACATCGCAATAACCAGGCTTCTCTCTCTAAGCCATTTCCTCCATTCCTCCCATCAAGCAATACGAATGCCCTGTCTCTGGTCACCGATGCATGCCAGACAGCAGAGACGCCGGATGAGGAAACGGATCTGGTTATAATGATCCCTGATCAGTTCCCAAGGATCAGTCTTGATTCATATCCGAACTTTCACTCGCTGTTTCACCTGAATCAAAAGACACCAGTTCCGGCAGGATGTTCTGCCCCGAACTGGTGTCTTTTGAGCTGTTCCATCAGTATTTTTTTATTATACGGTTTCGAACCGTCTCGCGCTTAGGCGTTTGGCCGATCTCACGAGAACGTATACTCGGTGTCTTCGGATCAATCCTTCATCGGAACTGCAACTGGCAATAGAGCCTGCCGGATTCGTTCAAGTCCCTCGGCCAGGACAGACCGGGGACAGGCCAGATTCAGGCGGACATGACCTTCACCGTTGCCTACGAACATGCTGCCGTCTTCCAGGATGACTCCGGCCTCTTTGGCAAAGAAGAGCTGAGGCGATTCAATATCAGGTGACAGATAGGCTGAAAAGTCCACCCAGGCCAGGTACGTAGCCTGTGGGATCCGATACCGGGTCTCCGGCAGGTGCCGATCCAGAAAACCCTTCAGAAATTCAAAATTGTCATCCAGGTATGCTTTCAGCTGTTCCAGCCATTCCTGCCCATGCTGCCAGGCTGACTGTGCCGCCGTCAGACTGAGGGGGTTTTCTCCCAGAATGCTTCGTTTCTGCCAGGCCTCTCTCAATTGTGGATCCGGAATAACCAGATTGGAGATCATAAAGCCTGCCAGATTGAAGGTTTTTGACGGAGCCATGCAAGTGACCAGGCGAGTATACTCGCCCATCACGTTGGCCAGAGGAATGTGACGCAGTCCGGTGCGCAGCAGGTCACAGTGGATCTCATCTGAAATGACCCACATGTTTTCTTCTCGCATCAGCCGGGCAAACTCCTTCAGCTCCTCCTCCTGCCAGACCCGTCCCGTGGGATTATGCGGGTTGCAGAAGATGCACAGGCTAGTCCTGGGATCCCTGGCTTTGGCTCTCAGATCCTCCCAGTCCATGAAAAACTCTCCCTCCACATTTTGGAGCGGCGAACAGATGACCTCCCGGTTGTGATGCTGGGATGCCTTCTGGAAGGGAGCATAGGATGGGGTCAGAATCAAAACCTTCTCCCCCGGGAGGGTCATGAGATCCACCAGGTCAAATAACGCCGGCACAATGCCCGGCGAGGTCACGATCTGTTCTCTGGGCACGGTCCAGTGATACTTCTCCTGGCACCAGTTCAGGAATGCATCCAGATAGCCCGGGTCAAACAATCCGGTATAGCCAAAAATCCTTTGGTCAATCCGGGCATGCAATGCATCGATGACCGCCTGAGGGACAGCGAAGTCCATATCCGCTACCCACATCCGGATGATCTCATCCGGTTCATAGGGCAGTGTTTCGCCCGCCGGAATCAGCCAGCCCTCATACCCTTCATAATTGATGGAGTTGGTCCCTTCTCTTGGAATGATTTCGTCAAAGTTAACCTGATTCATCGTACCTCCTGTTGGATATTCCCGAACAAACAGCAGTTCATCCAGTTCAGTCAACCGCTGACCAAGCTGAACAAGTGACGGCAAAGAGCTTAGTCTGATCCTGATGTGCGCAGCAGACGGATCATGACAAGCTCCGGTGGATTGAACAGCCGAACCGGAATGACACTGTTGCCAAGCCCCCGGCTGATGACGAGTGAAGTATGGCCGAGGCGGTGCAGCCCGGCGGTATATTTGGGAAAATAGCCCTGCCCCGGGGCATAGAGTCCGCCCAGGAGGGGCAGCCGGAACTGACCGCCATGGGCGTGTCCCGACAGCACCAGGTCGATGCCGGCGGCGGCATAATACTCTGCGAATTCCGGACGGTGAGCCAGCAGAATCTGAAAGTCCTCCGGATGGACCAGCGCCTGAAGCTGACGATCGATCGGATCAGACGCCTCATCAGTAAAGTCCCGTCCCTGGGTCAGCTCCGGATCCGGAAGTCCCAGCAGAGTCAATGAACTGTCGGAACGAGTTATTCGGTTTGATTCATTATCCAGGATCCCGACCCCCAGCGCTTGAAGCTCCCGTTTCAGTTCCTCGTACTGCCCGCTCCAGACTTCATGATTGCCGCTGACAAAATAGACCGGGGCGATGGTCTGCGCCTGCCGGACAAACTCCAGGACAAGTGGCAGATTCGGGTGCTTTGAATCAATCAGATCTCCGGTGATCAGAATCAGGTTGGGCTGTTCCCGCGTCAACCGTTCAATCAGCCTCCCCTTCCAGTCCCGGCTGTGCAGGTCGGACACCTGGGCCAGCCGAAACCCCTGGAAAGTCTGTGGCAATCGGCTGCTGCTCACATCGACGGCCCGGACGGTGATTCGGCTGTTGTCCCACCACAGCCAGCCAAGCACAAGCACCAGAACGATCACCCCAATCTTTCGCCGACCCCTGGGGCTGGTGTTGTCAGCAGCTTGTCCATGAAGTCCGGACTGATGCGTTCCGGACTGATGCGTTCCGGACTGATGCGTTCCGGTTTCCACCCTCATCAGGGCAATCCGGCGTACAGCACATTTCCCGCGATGCCCAGCAGGGCACCGACAATAATCAGCTGAATCATATCGAATCGCTTGGTCAGACGCAGACCGAAGCCAATGACGAAGGCCGCGGCCGCCACCGGATGCAGGGCTGACCATTGGACCACGCCATTTTGGAAAAGCGAGTTGCGAAACATGCTGAGGGCCGCGATGGCGATCAGTCCGACGATGCCCGGTTTGAGCCCCTTGAGCATCCGGTCCAGGAAAGCAATCTTCCGGTCACGGAAGATGAAGTAGGCCAGAATCATCATCAGAGTAAACTGCGGCAGGACATTTCCCAGAGTAGCCACGATGGCACCGGGGATACCGGCAACTTTGGTTCCGACGAAGGTGGCCGAATTGATGGCGATGGGGCCGGGCGTCATCTGAGAGATGGAAACCAGGTCCGTCATCTCTTTCATCGAGAGCCAGCCTCTCTCCTCCACCACAAATCGCTGAATCAGGGGCAGAACAGCATAGCCGCCGCCAAAGGCAAAGGCACCGATCTGGACAAACACCAGAAATAATTCAAGCAGCAGCATTTATCTCACCTTCCCTTCGTCCAGAATGCTGAAGGTTGCCAGTCCGATCAGGGCCAGGGCCAGAATGATCAGAACAGTATGAATGTGGAATGCAAAGCTGGCCAGGAAAGCCGATACCATGAGAATCAAGGCAAACAGCCGGTGCTTTCGCATCGCCGCCTTGCCCATGTCATAGACCGTGAGAACCAGCACGGCGCTGATGACGCCGCCCATCCCCAGCAGAGCCGACTTTACCCAGAAATTTTTCGAGAAGGCTTCGTAAAAATAAAAGATGATGGTGATCAGGATCAGGCAGGGCAGCACCGAGGCAAGCAACGCCGTGACCGCTCCCTTCCAGCCCCGGAGCCGGTAGCCGGTCAGAAGAGAAGTGCTGATGGCCATGGCGCCGGGTCCGGATTGAGCCAGAGCGACCAGACTGAGCATCTCTTCCTCGTCGATGAGGCCTTTCTTCTTGACGAATTCATCGCGAATCACGGGAACGATGGTATAGCCGCCGCCAAAGGTCACTGCGTTGATCTTAAAGAAGGTCAGAAATATTTCGTGCAAGGATATACTTTGTTTCATCATGCCCCCTAATAGACAGCCAGGTTGCTGTCGGTTCTGGATTCGGTTCCGGCTGCGTAAACGCCGTTGTCCAGCTTCAGAATCACCTGGCCTCGTCCGAAATGGGTCCGGTCCGGTTCAATTTTGATCTCGTGGCCCCGGGCTTCCAGTTCCCGGATAATCTTGGGATCAAAGCCTTCTTCCACCAGGAAGGTTTTTTCCCGAATCCACTGCCAACGGGGCGCGTCCAGCGCCATCTGAGGATTGAGGTGGAAATCGGCCAGATTGGATACCACCTGGAAGTGACCCTGCGGCTGCATATAGGCACCCATCACGCCAAACACTCCGCAGCAGGCGCCGTCCCGGAGCAGCATGCCCGGAATGATGGTGTGATAGGTCTTTTTGCCGGGAGCCAGGCAGTTGATATGTGTCTCATCCAGTTTAAAGTCCGCGCCGCGGTTATGAAGCGCGATTCCGGTATCCTTGACCACAATGCCGCTGCCAAAGCCCATGTAGTTGGACTGAATCATCGATACCATGTTCCCGTCCTTGTCGGCGCAGGCCAGATAGACGGTTCCACCGGCAAACGGATCGTCCGGGCTGTGAAGTTCGGCCTGACCCGAGATCTGATCAAATCGCTTCCGGCCGTAAGACTCGGCCAGCAGCGCCGCCGGATCAACGGCCATGTGGGCGGGATCGGTGACATGGTGCATGCCGTCCGCAAAAGCCATCTTCATGGCTTCAAACATGGTGTGGTAATAATCGGCGCTTCGCTCAGTCACTTCCCGATGTTTAAAGATATTCAGCGCCATCAGGGCCACGATGCCCTGGCCGCTGGGCGGCAGCTCGACCACTTCCAGGCCGCGGTAGCTGGTCTTCAATGGGGTTACCCACTGGCTTTGGAAGGCCGCCAGATCGCTTTTTCTCAGATATCCGCCATGGGCAATGGCATCCTGTTCGATGCGGTCAGCCAGTTCGCCCTGATAGAACGCCTCCCCCATGGTGTTTCCGATCAGTTCCAGGGTTCTGGCGTGATGCGGCAGGCGCATGATTTCAAACGGTTGCGGTGCCCGGCCATTGATCGTAAAGGTGGCAAACCATTCCTCAAACTCCGGCTTGCCTTGCCAGGTTTCGCTGTATTTATCCACTGCCCTGGACCAGAGCTTGCTGGTGAGAGCGGCCACGGGGAACCCGTTGCGGGCATACTCAATGGCCGGCTGCAGGCATTCGGCCAGAGACAGCCTGCCAAAACGCCGGGACAGGCTGACCCAGCCCTGAGGCGCGCCCGGAACATTCACCGGAATCCAGCCCTGAGAGGGCATGGCACTGTGATGTTTCCGAACTTCATCCAATGAAATGGCCTGCGGAGAAGGTCCGTTGGAATTCATTCCATAGAGCTCGCCCTTCATCCAGACCAGGGCAAAATTGTCGCCGCCGATGCCGTTGGCGGTTGGTTCGACGACCGTCAGACAGGCTGCGGTTGCTATGGCTGCGTCCACGGCATTACCGCCCCGTTTCAGGGTATCCAGACCGGCCTGGGACGCCAGAGCGTTGCCAGTGGCTACTACCCCGTTGGCTGCGCCGATTGTCAGGCGCTCTGAGGGAAATGGCTGATGATTGGGATCAAAAAACATAGGTTCCTCCAAACAGAACCAGACCGGATCTCGGTCTGATCGCTCATGTGATCAAAAAAGTGCAGTTTGCCGATAACAGACCACCGTTCATCCGGCGGCAGTCCCAGCAAACACAAGGAGTGCCGTTCCCACCGGAAGGCACTCCTTCATTATAGCATTTTTACCCGGAACGCATTGCCGCATCAAGGATTTTGCACCCAACCAGGTTGTGAGTCCGCTTGAACGCTCCAGGGATCAGTCTTTTCTCATGAGGGATTCATACACATCCTTGAGTTTTTGAGCTGTACGGTCCAGGCTGCGCTCGCGCACCTTCTCATAACCGCTGTCCGTCAGATCCGGCAGGGTCTGGTGCAGCATGCGGTCCAGAGTCTTCAGAAATTCGGCATTGGTCCTGCCCTTGTAGACATCGACATTCTCCCTGAGCCATTTCGAGTAAATGGGGATGTCGCGCACCAGCACCGGCACATTCAGCGCCAGGGCTTCCAACAGTGTCAGGCCCTCCGTTTCTTCGTAGGTAGGCATGAAAAACACATCACTGCCCAGATATGCTCCTTTCAGGTCCTCGTGATCGATGTAACCCGGAAGTTTCATATTCGAAGGGATTTTTTTCAGTAGTGAGCGCATGGCCGGCGTCAGCAGGGAGGGATCGGTATGTCCCAGCCAGATGAACTGAAAGTCAGGACGCAGCCGGGCCAGCTCGATGAAATCCTGGATGCCTTTGCGTTCGATGTAATGGCCAATGCCCAGGATCACTTTGTCCTGCGGCCCGTAGCCGAAGCGTTCCCTGAATTTAGCCGCTGCCGCGGGATCCCTATGATACTGAGCCAGGTCGATTCCGTTGGAGATCGGTACGATGGGCGCCTTAATGCCGTAAACCGACAGCAGGTCCGCGGAATAATCTGTGGGGGTGATCACAACATCGCCGGTGCTGTAGCACTGTGTAATCCACCATTGAAACACCGGTGCCAGAAGATTCGAACCCACAAAGGAATTCTCAAAGTCCTCCCGGGTGGAATGGGCATAATAGACCACTTTTTTTCCCATCCGACGGGCGCGTTTGGCCATAAAGTAAAAATTTGGCAGAAAGGTGTTGAGCTGAACAATATCCCAGTCCTCCGCCGGATTCGTTGTATAGGGGATTCCCAGCTGTTCCAGCACCGCGGTCTGATTCTGGAAGGCACGGTATATGCCCGATTTCTTCATGACCTGAAGATTCTGGTCATACATCAGTAATTTCATTCTTTCTCCTTTTCAGCATCCAGCGGGGCTGTTGCTTCTGTCAGCTGCCAGCGGTACTGATTTTCATAGTATTGGGGCATCTCGCTGCTGATGCGGAACGATTCCGGCAGCGCGACGGTTCGGAGGTACTGTGCGCCTAGCTTCTGACAGACCCGCATTGAGGCATGATTGCGCAGTTCATTGGAGATCGCCAGGGACTCCATGTCATGAGCTTTGGCCAACGGAATCAGAAGGCGGCAGGCCTCAGCCGCGTAGCCATGTCCGCGGTACGCGGGAAGAATGGAATAACCGATGTTGCCGCCATAAAACAGGTTCTCGTGGTACCCAATCCGCAGATCCATGCTGCCGATGACTTCATCGCCCAGACAAATATCAAAATAATAAGCTGGAACCCAGCCCTTATCCGGCATCGCCGGACTGACCCGTGTCAGGCGCAGGGAAAGCATGCCGGATTTCAGCTCCATCCGAATAAAATCATCGAACCGGACGGATTTGGCGCAGAATTCCGCCAGATCAGCCGCCACTTCTGGCTCCTCCGGGTACTTGATGTCAATGGATCGATCCTGAGTGGCCTGAAACAGGAAATGATTCGTGGCTGAAACCAGGGACGAGGACTCGCAATGCGTCAGGTGCCACTGCAGGTAATTCTCATAGGCTTCTGTCCCCATGGCATTGACCGAAGGGGCCAGCAGCTCGGAAAATCCGTCACTGGCAAGGATTCGGCGGATGGACAGATCACAGCTTTCGATCAGATCCTTCCCTTCTTCCAGGGTATGAAAGACAAAGGGAAAATCCGCCACTCGCTGCCGGGCGGGATCATAGGTGGATTGAGCAAACCATTGTGGATTATGCATTGTTTCTGTCATGGGCACCATGTCATGGTTGATGAAGGCGCAGAAGATCGTTCCGTCCGGCTTAAGCACCCGTCGGGCTTCCATCACGGCGCGCAGCCGATCCCGGTGGTCAGACAGATGGTACAGCGGACCCAGCAGAAGAACTACGTCAAAGCTTTCAGCCGGAAGGCACGACAGATCCAGCGCATTGCCCTCCATCAGATGAATCGCCAGATTCGGATCGGTCAGTTCACGGAACTGTTGGATATTGCGCCGGGCAAGTTCAACCGCGGTGACTCGGATGCCCTGTCGGGCAAACTTCCGGGAATAGGCACCGGTTCCCGCTCCGATGTCCAGCAGCGCCATTCCTGGCTTCAGCACTGACTCAACTGCTCCGACCGTGGTCAGAAACTCGACCTGTCCTGCCTTGGACCGAAATCGCTCCTCTTCATGAAACAGGTCATAGATTCCGGATATCTGTTCTTTCAGATCCCCCGTCTCCTTGAGATCTTGGATATTGCCAGGCCACTTTGCCATGTTCTTCTCCTCTCGCAGGCTGATGCCGCATGTCTCAGCCTGTCTTGCACTCATCACTATTTTACCCTACCAATCATTAAGAAATCATAAAATAAATGGGATTAGAGTGATCCCAGGTCATTTTTACTGTTCAGTCACCTCCTCAGCCTCGCTGGCACTGACCAAATATCATAAAAGGACCTGCGGGCTTGAGCCGGAATGTCAACATGAACTGCCGCTTAAACATCAGTTTAAGCAACCTGCGGTAGTTTTATGAAAAATTGTCCCACATCTAAATTTCAGCTGGACACGAACCGACATCAAGAAATTCCATCCTATCCTCAGTCTTCGGAGTTGGCTGGATTGCCTGACTCCCCACGTTGGATTTATATCTTCCTCATTAGTTGATTCACATTCTGATACCAGAACCAAACCCCCAGAGGTGATTCAGGACAATGAGATACCTTTGCAGAAAATATGATCTGGGACAAAAAAACTGAAGGAGATATGCCGACCAGGCGATAACTCCTTCAGGGATCGTATGTTCAGGATCTTAGCGGACATTATATCTTAAAATAGGCTTCCTGCCGTTCCTCATCGAATGGCACCAGACTGTTATTCTGGATCATCAGGATGCGGTCACAAAACTGCTGTAAATACTGGTGTTGATGAGAAGTAAGAATGATCGTTCGCTTCTTATCCTTTTCTGATCGAATCAGCTTCGCTACAACAAGATTCGTTTCATAATCGAGGGCGTTGAAGGGTTCATCCAGGAGGATTATCTGCTGGTTCTCCATCACTGCCTGGACGATCCCAAGTTTTTGCTTCATTCCGGAAGAATAGTTCTTGACCATGGTTTTATCATCCGGATCGAGCCCGATCGCCTGCATTGCTTCTCGGATCTGCACATCTGATATTTTGTTCTGGATCTGAGCCAGCATTTTCAAGTTGGTGAAGCCGTCATAGTATTCGATATAGGCTGGTTCATTCACAAACAAGCCGATATTCTTCGGAAAATCATGATCGTGTCCCACTTCTTTCCCGGAAACGATCACCGTTCCCTGGTCAGCATCTTCCAAACCGGAAATCAGTTTAAATAAAATGCTTTTGCCGGAACCATTTGATCCAACAATTCCAACGCATTCGCCTTCCTCTACCGAAAAATTGAGATCTGAATAGATCAATTTATTTTTAAACCGTTTGCTTACATTTTTAAGTTCAATATGACTCATTCCGTTTCCTCCATGGTTTTGTTTCGATCATTAGATAGCCGCCAATAAACACCGCCATCATCATTAAGAGAGCAATGGATTCCTTTGACAGGAATCTCGTTTGATTTCCATATTGCATAAATCCAATCGTTAATGAAAATGAATACCGGGCAAGTGGAAAGGATAAGATATAATCCATCACGATCAAGGCAATGAATGAAATCACAGCGTTCAATCGGAGGGACAACGCCCGGAACAGTACCGCCGCAAACAGAGCATGCACAGCAAACAGAAGACTGAAAATCACGAAATCAATCATTTGAACGTTCCACTCCATAAAACTGCTGAATTCCTGATGGTCAATCACAAAAACTGTGGGATTTTCCCAAGTTGACATGGAGCCTCTGTCGGCGTGGTTCCGCCAGCCTTGCCGCTATGCTGCATAAATGCTGGGCTAGTCGGCCAGTCAGGCTACCACGTCGACCTCTCCGTGTAAACAGGGAAAATCATAATCCCACATAAAAAGTGATTGAGCCAAAAAAATATGTAATTTATGCGACAATATCATCCTAAATTCCCGCTATATTTTTATAACAACACTTTGGATACATTCTATCCCTTTGCAGAAGTCCGACCTAGAGCCACTTAGCTTATAAGTACTTCCCTATAATTATTGAATACTCATCTGCTTGTTGTTATAATGTTTATAACAACAAGTGAGGTGGGTGTTATGAGTTTTGAGGTAATCCAAAAGGTGGGCCGGTATCAATATATTTATTTAGCCGAAGGGTTTCGCAATAAAGATGGCCAATCGCGGCAAAAACGGCGACCGATCGGCAAGATCGATCCTGAAACAGGACATAAAGTGTACAAAGCCGAATATCTTGAGGAGCTACGGATCTCTGGTAATCCCATTCAGATCCCTTCCACACAAACCATGTTTTCCATCGAAGATGTCCGCAAATCATCCGTTCGCTCCTATGGGCTGTTCTGGCTGTATCGTTCCCTATCTGAACGACTTGGTTTGATCGATGCCTTACGGCAAGCGATCCCTGATTACTGGCAGGAACTGTTCATGTTGGCCTGCTATATGATTTCTACCAGTGATCCACTTCTTTATTGCTCTGACTGGATCTCAGGCACAGAGTCGTATCCGGTGGGCTCGATGACCTCTCAGCGAATCAGTGAACTTTTGATTTCTATTACGGATCAGCAACGGAATGATTTTTATAAGAACTGGTGTGAGGCCAATCCAGCGGATGACTATTTGGCTTTGGACATCACCTCTGCATCATCCTATTCGGAACTGATTGATGATGTGGAATGGGGATACAATCGCGACCACGATCATCTCCCCCAGATCAATCTTTGTATGCTGATGGGGGAAACCAGACGGCTGCCGATCTATCAATCCCTATTCAGTGAAAGTCAAAAGGATGTCCGTACGCTGACGACCACCTTGAGTCAGTTTGAGGCGATCACAGAGAATCGGGCAATCACAGTAGTGATGGACAAAGGGTTCTACAGCAAGCGGAATATCGATTTTCTGCTCAATGACACCGGCAATGGAACAGTGAAGTTTTTAATCGCTGTACCATTTACCGCCGCTTTTTCCAAGCAGCAAGTGGAGAGCGAGCGAAAAGACATCGATCGTGTGGAAAACACAATTGTCATCAATGACAACTCGATGAGAGCCGTCACCAAAGAGCGGTCCTGGGATCCGCAGAACAAAATATACACGCATGTTTACTACAGTGCCGTGAAGGCAATGGGAATTCGTGAGGACCTGTATGCATCCATTGCTCTATTGCGTGAAAAGGCCACTGAAAACCCAGAAAAATGGATTAATGACGAGGAATGTAGAAAATACCTGGTGATTCGAAAATCCGATAAACAAGCCAGCGGATACACCGTCAGCATTCGAAATGATGTCGTTGAAAAAAGTCTGGAAACGGCAGGTTGGGTGGTCCTGATCAGCAATGACATCAGTGATGCCAAAAGAGCCATGAGCATCTATCGAGACAAGGACGTTGTAGAAAAAGGCTTCCTTCGTCTCAAAAACAGTATTGACTTAGGGAGACTACGTGTCCACAGCGACAACGCCGCTCAAGGGAAACTATTCGTCGGCTTTATTGCCTCTGTTATCATGTCTGGGATTAATCAGGTGATGAGTGACAAGGATCTATACCGTAAATACACCATGAAAGAGCTTCAGCGGATCCTGGCCAAACTCCGAATCCAAGAGATCCATGAACACATCATCATTGCACCGCTAACAAAAGAGCAGCGAATGATCTTTGAGGCATTCGACATTTCCTTGGGGGAGTGATGTTGTTATAAATTCGGGCGGGATTTCAGGTATCATCAATTGATAAAGAAAGGATTTCGGAGTGCAAGATATATTTTATCGCCTTTACAATTCCTGTTTATCAAGTCCATTCTTCATTTATAGTGTAAGATTCCCTCATTCTATCAGTTATCAATCATTTAAATCTTACTTGGTTTTTCAAACATATAATTTCCTTCAAATAATATCGCTATTTTTTTCATATCATATTTCCAAATCGCCATTTTATCTTTTTTTGTTAATTATGTTGTTTTGTTAATAAAATATGACTATACTATTTGTAGTTTGATTTATCAGACAATTGATCAACTGATGCATGAGGAGTATGTCTATGATCTACTTGGATAATGCCGCTACCACCCGGGTTAAGCCGCAGGCGGTTGTTGATGCTGTCTGCCAGGCATTATGTGCCATGGGCAATGCCGGACGTGGTCAGCATGAAGACTCACTGTCGGCCGATCGAGTGATTTATGAAGCACGCTGTGAAATCGCCGATTTATTTGGAGCAGCCAGTCCCCGCCAGGTGGTTTTTACGAAGAACTCCACCGAAGCTTTGAACATCGCGATTCGAGGCCTGTTTAATCCGGGGGATCACATAATCACCACCTGCCAGGAACACAATTCCGTGCTTCGACCTCTCTATGCTCTGGAAGATGAAGGCCTCATCACCCTCGACTTCGTTGGGCTCGACGAGCACGGTCAGCTGAAGATGGAACAGTTTGAATCCCTGATTCAGGATAATACCGCTTTCGTGGTGGTAAATCACGGATCAAATGTTACCGGCAACCTGGCGGATCTTGCTGCCATCGGAAAGCTGTGCAAAGAACACAGCTTAAAGCTGGTTGTTGACGCTTCTCAGACCGCCGGAGTATTTCCCATTGACATGGGCGCACTGGGCATCAGCGTACTCTGTTTTACCGGGCACAAGTCATTGCTGGGTCCGCAGGGGACCGGCGGGCTGTGCGCATCTGCGGATACGATGATCCGCCCCTTGCTGACCGGAGGCAGTGGAATCCGAAGCTTTGACCGGCATCACCCGCCGGAAATGCCGACCCGTCTGGAGGCCGGTACACTGAACGGACATGGCCTGAGTGGCCTTTTGGCGGCTCTGCGATATATTAAACAACACGGCATGGAACACCTGCGTGCCGAGGAGCAATCCCTGGCCCGAAAATTCTACGAGGGCATCCGAGCCATCGAAGGAATTCAGACTTATGGAGATTTTTCAACGACAGAACGCTGCCCCATCGTCTCACTGAATGTCAGAGATCTGGACGCCGCTCTGGTCAGCTTCCAACTGCAGGAAGACTATGGCATCGCCACCCGGCCTGGAGCGCATTGCGCGCCATTGGTCCATGCTCATTTCGGAACCGAGGATCAGGGGATGGTTCGGTTCAGTTTTTCCAGCTTCAATACCGAAGCGGAAGTCCAAACAGCCATTGACGCCGTTCGGCAGATCGCCCGCGATTCTGCCGGATGCGTTAAGGATAAATTGTAAGAGGGGGAATTTTTATGGACTTTTTCAAATCAAAGAAGGGGCTGCTGGCACTGGGGGTGCTGGCAGGGCTTGGAGCAGTGCTTCTGGCCATTTATGGCAACCCGAAGAACATGGCCTTCTGTATTGCCTGCTTCATCCGTGACTCCGCGGGAGCGATGAAATTTCACAACGCTGCCATCGTTCAGTACTTCCGTCCCGAAATCGTCGGTCTGGTACTCGGAGCGTTCCTGGTATCTCTGCTGACAAAGGAATACCGTTCTACCGGCGGATCCTCACCGATGATCCGATTCCTGCTGGGCGGCATTATGATGACCGGTGCCCTGGTCTTTCTGGGTTGCCCGCTTCGCATGATTTTGCGCATGGCAGCCGGTGACATCAGTTCCTACATTGGTCTGATCGGCTTTGTGCTGGGTGTCGGCACCGGATCCCTGATGCTGAAGAAAGGGTTCAGCCTGGGTCGTTCCTACACCGTGAAAAAGGAGAACGGCTACATGCTGCCGGCTCTTCTGGTTTTCCTGTTCATACTCAGCCTGACCACCACGCTGTTTGTTACCAGCCAGACTGGTCCTGGCAGCATGCATGCCCCGGCTCTGCTCGCTTTAGCCGTTGGCCTCGCCTTTGGCGTCATCGCTCATCGAACCCGGATGTGCTTTGCCGGAAGCATCCGCGACATCATTCTGCTTCGTGACTTCGGACTGTTCTCGGTTGTCGGCGGAGTATTCCTTACCATGCTGATCTACAACATCGCAACCAGCCAGTTCAAGTTCGTGGCTTACGGACCAATCGCTCATGCTCAGACCCTTTGGAATATTCTGGGCATGTACGTTGTCGGCTTTGCCGCAGTACTGTTGGGCGGATGCCCCCTGCGTCAGCTGATTCTGGCCGGATCCGGATCATCGGATTCTGCCGTGACGGTTCTTGGCATGTTCCTTGGAGCGGCTATGGTCCACAACTTCGGTCTGGCTGCCAGCGCTGCCGCCGCCGCAACTGCAGAAAAGGCTGCCTCCGTCGGAGGCCCCGGCCCCAATGGCCAGGCCGCCATCCTGATCTGCATTGCCGCTTTGTTCGTTATTTCGCTCATTGGTCTGCGTAAAAAAGAAACCGCTTAACAAGCAATCGCATCCTGAAGGAGGATAAAACCATGAAAACCATCGATGTCAGAGGACTCTCCTGCCCGGAACCTGTGCTTCAGGTGAAGCAGGCCCTGATTAGCAACTCAGAGCTCACCGTTTTGGCCAATGAAGCCCACACCGTAACAAATATCACTCGTTTTGCTCAGAGCCAGGGAAAGACGGTCAGCGTGAAAGAAGCAGGCGCTGAGTTTGAGCTCATGATCAAGTAAGATGGCTCAGCGACTCATCGTCACATTCCATACAACCAGCGAGGCGATGGCTGCCGAGTTCGCCTGCAAGCGGGAGCAGATTCCCGGCAAGCTGATTCCGGTTCCCAGAACCCTTTCAGCCGGCTGCGGCATTGCCTGGATGAGCGAACCTCAAGAGCAGTCCCGTATGGAACAGCTCTTGGAACGCCGCCAAATTGAATGGGATCAGATTGCTGTGATCGACTTTTAACAAGCGCTGCGCCACCCTTTTGGGATGACGCAGCGCTTTCCTCATTCTATACAGCATAATCATTCACCTCAATAGCCACACTCCGGTCTCTGCCATTTCAGAACAGCCCGCGTTAACTTCTATCTTCATCAAGGAACCCAATCAATCTTTCACTCCGGTTAAATCGGCGCTGAATTCAGCTTCTCTTTCAGGCTGTCATATCAGGCTGAACTCCCTGATATGATGCTTTACATTCCCAATTTGAATCCTGCACTGAATCCTGTACTGAATCCTGTACTGAACCCTGGATTCAATCCTGCTTTGAATCCAAGTTCATTGAATCTCTGAATCACGATGATAAAACTGGTATAATTATATAAGATACCAAAATAAAACAAACAGAAATAGAGGAAAAGAAAATGGAAGAACTAAAACAAACCAAACTATATATCCTGACCGGCTTTTTAGGTGCCGGCAAAACGACGCTGCTGCGGAACCTGCTGATGAATGACCAGGGCAAAAAAATCGGCGTCATTATGAATGAATTCGGTAAAGTCGGCATTGACGGCAATCTGGTCAACAAGAACGGAATCATGCTCCAGGAGATCAACCGCGGATCCATCTTCTGCTCCTGCCTGAAGATCAATTTTGCCAAGACTATGGCCGAAATGCTGGATGAAGATCTGGATATTGTCATTGTCGAAAGTTCCGGACTGGCTGACCCTTCCAACATCGGCGAAATACTGGACACCGTGGAACAGCTGAAAGGTCGCAGCTATGACTATCAGGGCTCGATCTGCGTCATCGATGCCGTGGACTTCCTCAATCAGGTCGATGAGATTGACACCGTCTATCGTCAGACGAAACACGCCCAGCTGGCAGCAATCAGCAAGAAAGACCTGGTCGAAGGCTCCGTCATTGACCAGATCAAGGACAAGGTCCGTGAAATCAATCCCCACACGGAAATCACCCTGGTGAAACACGGCGAGCTCGACATCGACCTGTTCGAACAGGATCTGCGCAAGGGGCGGGACCTCCTGGTAGAAGACACGACCAATACCAAGGAAAACAAACCCAAAACCATTTCCATGATCATCAACGAACCCGTGACTCGGGAAGAGCTGATGAGCTTCCTGCGCCGGGTCAGTTACAACTGTTACCGGATCAAAGGCCCCGTCACTCTGGAGGACGGTCTGGTCGAAGTGGATGTGGTCAACGATCGCATCGATCTGAGAGAACCGACAGCCACCCACGAAGAAAATCGTCTCGTCTTTATTTCGAAAGTCGGTCCGGCCATCATTCGGACAGTCAATGATGCCTGGCAGGAACTTGTCGGAAAATCCATGAAACTGCAAAATTAGGAGAAAACGATGAAAATACAGATATTAGGCACCGGCTGCGACAAGTGCGATAAAATGATGGATCGCCTGACCCAGCTGAAGAAAAGCGGAACCTGTGACTTTGAACTGGAGAAAGTGGAAAGCCTCATCGACATCATGAAATTCGGCGTCATGACAACCCCCGGGTTGGTGATTGACGGGAAGCTGATCAGCCAAGGGAAAGTCTACACGGTCGAACAGCTGGAGGAACTTCTGAAAAAACACGCGTAATTCCCATCCCCGATCAAGACGATCATTCACTTTGAAATGCCTCCGAACGAGCTTTTTGCATCCCTGGGAAGCATCTGGAACTGTTCGACGAATGATCCCAAAGCTAGTCTGTCACTTCCAGCCAGCTGTTCTCGGACAAGCATTAAATAACCGGAAACTGGATCAAGTACAGGATCAGCTTCAGAATTAAGGCTCAGGATCAGGCTCAGGCTCAGGTTGAGGTTGAGGTTGAGGTTGAGGTTGAGGTTGAGGTTGAGTTATCTGCTTCGATTTCAGACAGATTTTTATCCTGTAATATGCAACCAAAGCGGCCATCGGCCGCTTTGGTTCGTTGCGGGCCGATTGAAAAGGATTCTCGTTTCCTGCCAAAATCTGGTGTTCTCTCCGTTTTGATTGTATGCAATATAAGCTGGGAAGCACTTTTGTCCGGCGTATAATCAAATTAAGAACTACTCAGATGATCCGAATTGAAAACCTGCAAAGTATTTGAAGCGGACTCGGTTGATTCTCAGTCATTCATATTTCAAGTAAAAAACTGCATTCCACGATAATTGACTGTAGAGGGCAATTTACCCCCGCCGATTCCATATCGTGCCGCCGCCACTCCCCCACGAGACAAGTAGCACCATCCCCTGCGTCATCTGGCAACCCTGCACGGAAAGAATAATAAACTTCTTTGCCTATGTCTTTCAGTTCACCTGTCTGTCCTTGAGGAATGAGGTGTCATTATGAAGAAACGATGGATTGCCGGAATGATTCTGCTTGAACTCAGCTTGCACAGCGTGCCGGTTCTGGCTGCCGGCAATCAGGTTCAAAAAGTTGAGATGGACATGAGCGGCTTGGATATGTGCTGGATGGGCGGAGAGAACGATGCCTATGGCACTCCAGAGGCCAGTTCACTGTATGTCCGAAAAGCTGCAAGCGGAACCTGGCAGCTGATTCTGAACCGGGAGTACGGTTCGGATGATCCTCAGCCGGGGCAGTATCAGTTCATGGCGACTCTGCCCAAAAACACCCTGAATTTGCGAAAAGATTACGGGAAGACCCTGGAGTTGAACATCAACCTGACCGGTTATGCTATTTTCTACCCCAATGAAGAGCCGTGGCCGGATGATCCGAAAGAAGAGGAGTCCGGATCAAAGAAGCTCAGTGATATGACGGAGTCGGATGAAAAACCGCCGCAAGAGCCTTTCGAACCCGAGCCTTTCCCGACCAGTCACCGGTTTCGGATCCATGCTGAACCCTTTGATGCCATTCGGGCAATGATCTCCATGAAAGCCAGCTCCGGCGAACTCAAGTCCAGAGATAAAATCAGAGGAAAAATCAACAGTCTCCAGATCCAGGGAGCGATTGACGGAGATCCGTTCGAGGCCGAGGGGCCCCTGTCCCTGCTGCTTTGGCGGACCAAAACGATTGGATCGGCGGAAATTCTGCCGGAAGACGGCAATATCAAAGACATACCCGATCCGAGCGATCCGTTCAAATCCGGGATGAAGTCACAATCCGAGGAACAAGCCCTCCCATCTTCAAAGCAAGTTCCGATCAGCAGCAGCCATCCAGCGTCTTCGGCCGCGGATTCAGCATCATCCAAAGAACTTGCGGGAGTGTCCGGCCAGAAGTCCCCTTCGACTGACAGCAGCACGGGCAACGCCACTCCCGACCAGTCGGGCATCGACTCCGGCGAAACCAGGAAAGGCAAGCCGGAGACCCTCCCAATGACGATCATCCAACTCAATGTCAGCGGTGAGGAGCAGCTTCAGGGAGACGGTTATGATGTCAATCGCTGGACCTCCGTGTCCTTCACGCTTGAAAATCAACTATTGGAAGTTCAGTCGGATGTGAAAGGCACCGACCCCGTGACTGGCTGGGACGTTGCGGAAATGTTCCATGGTTTCATCAGTGACTGCCAGTGGACTCCGGACGAATTCTCCGATGGCGCTTTCACGATTGATGTGACAGTGAGCGGCCTGATGGAGAAATGGTCCTTCGATGGAAAAACCGGGGAGGAAATCGTGGAAGTCAGCGAAACCACCAGGCATTACCAGATTGACTGTAACCTCTCTGAAACAGGAACCTCGCAGACGATCAGCAAAGTAGCAAGCAAAACCTACGCCATGATGGCCAAGGAAACTGCGCAGATCCTTCAGGGCGATGCCGTCCTGAGGATCAACGGAAATGCTCCCATTGCCGGCACCGGCTCTGCCCGAATTTCCGCCGGAGTCCTGCGTCATTTTGGTAATGTTCCATAGATATTCCGCTCCATCCAGTCATTGCTTGCCCCTTAAGCTGAGTCTCAACCTCAGCCTGGCTGCCAGTATCACCCACACTCCTCTGATCGGGCTTACTGAACATACGACAACAAAGCGTCTCACCCCAATCAGTTATGGGTGAGACGCTTTGCGCCATCAATGGTGAATGTTGTCTGGTGAATGTGATCCAAGACAGGATGACTGCCAATAACTCCTGAAGAATACCTGACGATTTGTGAATGCAAAAGCTTATAGCCGAACGACCTGTTCTTCCGGAAGAGACCGAATTTCCGAGTAGAGAATATCCCGAAAATCATATTGCTCAAATCTGGAGAACATGGCCCAGGGCGGTTCTTCTTCAGTTGGGGGGGAAGCGAGGAACCTTTGGAAGTCCGATCCGTCGCTGGTTTCGCCCTGGCCAAAGGCTTCGATCAGTCCATTCTGAATCCTGAAATACTTATAGCCCTGGGGTATGGGGATTCGCAGGAACAGAAGTTCTTCAAACAGCTTGTGATCTTCAAACCACATCCGGCGGAGCAGGCTGAGAGACTCCTTGAAATCCCGAAAGAAAATTGCGGCCTGAAACTTTTCCCGGTCCGCTTCCTCGAGCATGGTCTGCTCGAGATCCTGCAAAAAGTCCCGCCATAAAGACTCCTCCTGAAACAGCCGGCCGATCACCGCCCGATGCTGCAGATAGGTTTCCGTGGCAATGCGCTGTGGCAGGATAAAATAGGTGAAATCAATGCCGCTTCGGTTCGCATCTGATGGGCGGGCGGCTGGAGTCTCCCGAAATCGCATGGGATAGAGCTTCTCAAAGCTTTCAATCACGCTTTCGAGCAGCCGGCGATTGCGGAAGGGACCGACTCCCTGATCCGGGCGATGGACCACGGAAAGAGGGGCTTCTTTTACTGTTTCGCCGATTTTTAAATAAACAAATCCCCGCTCGCGCTTGAACTGCGAATTGTAAAGCGGCCGAAGCTCCTTGATCCGCTGACATTCCAGAAGACGGGCTTCCAGATGGGTGTCGCAGACTTCATATTCCAGATCGGATATCTGACGTACCAGTCGGGCGACCTTTCCCTCCTTCGTTCCGGTAAAGTACGATCGAACTCTTTGCCGCAAACATTTGCTCTTGCCTACATATATAATTCTGCCGTCACTGCTGAGAAAACGGTAGACTCCCGGGAGTTCCGGAAGATTCTTTAGTTTTTGCTGAATGTCCATGACTCCATTATACCTTGTTATACCTCCAAAATTGAGCAACATGAAAAACTGCTCCGGATGGGATCATACGAAGATCCACCGAAGCAGTTTTTTGTCTATCCTTCCCGAACGATTCTGGCACCAAAGGGTGCCAGTGCCAGGCGAGCCAGCTTGAACGACTGAGCCGCGAACGGTATGCCGATAATCGTCAAAAGGAGCAGCACGCCATTGAAGAAGTGGCCCAAAGCCAGCGGAAGTCCGCTGAAAACGAGCCAGATCAGATTGACAACCAGTGATCCGGTTCCGCCGGTGTATTCCAGTTCATAGCCAAAGGGCCAGAAGCTTAATCGAGCGAACTTAAAGCACTGGACACCAATCGGGATGCCAATAATGGTGATGCACCAAAGGATTCCAGCTCCGATCCAACCAAGGCCGCCCCAGAAGCCGCCCAACAGGAACCATATGATATTGCCGAGCAGTTTCATTGTAGTCTCCCCCATGAATTATTTTTTCCCTGAGGCAAAATGGATGCCACATAGGAGCTGGCTTCATTATGGAAGAGAAAAATTAAAACAAACTAAAATTATTAAAAACAGCTCCGGAAACCTCCTCCGGTTTTGATTGATCCTGACAGACATTTCTTGTCTCAGCTTCGGTCAGGCGGAATGCATACATACCAGGCAGCGCGACCTCCGATTTGAACCACGTCGACTTTGCTAAAGCACCGTTTGCCCTGATGGGTGCATACCTCCATCTCTTGCGGAACCTGCCGGATGAAGCCAAAATAGTCGCCGCCCTCCAGCCATTCCACGAATGAAGTTAATAGAGACCGCTCCTGGTTATAGTCCATAATGACCACAACCCGCCGAGCCACCCGACTCATCTCCCGGTAGAGCTGCAAGCGCTGCTCTGCTTCCATGCCATGGGCTACATAAGAGGCAACCGCTGCATCGAAGGATCGGTCCGGGAACGGCAGTCCGTTCTGAACATCCCCCCGGATGAAATGCACATTCCGGTTTTCCGGTCGTGAGCTGGCATATTTGAGCATTTTCTCCGCCGGATCCAGCCCGGTAACGCTCAGGCCTCGTTCTGCCAGAACCGAACAGAGGGCACCAGTTCCGCACCCCACATCGAGTACCGAAGTAAGTGAAGAAAAGTCGAGGTGGTCTTCCTGTTTTTCCATTGCCTGGCGAAACCATTTCCTCTGGATCGTAAAAAAACGGCTGTAAACCGGGGCAATCGAATTGAACAGAACTCTGCTGTTCTTATCGCTCATTGTGTCCCCTCCAAAATCTTTTTTTTCATGAGCAACTCCCCCGCACAGAAGGCGATTCAGAAGTCACCTCAGAAGTCGCCTCAGAAGTTGCCTCAAAAGTCGCCCCAGAAGTCGCCTCAGAAGTCGGCTCAGAAGTCGCCTCAGAAACCTTCCCGAAAACCTCCTTCACCAGACGGCAGTATTCCGCATATGCCTCCAGACCGCTGAGTTCTTTCAGGCAATCAGCCAGTGAAGCATAATACCAGTGATGTTCGCTCTTGCGTTTTTCGTGAAAGCTTTCCCATAACCGGTCCCCGAGAATTGACTGATCCCGCCGGATCGCCCGGATATTTGCCAGCTTGTCAGCCAGAGCAATAATTTTAACATCAAGGTCTTTTTCTTCCCTGAGTAAGTCAATCGTGTGCTGTTTCCGGGTTTTCCAATCCTTGACCGTTTTATCTTCGCTTTGAGCCGCCACCAGGTCAGCGACTCGAGGGTTGAACAAAGCCTGCAAGGTTTCCCGCCTGACCTTGGCATCCTCACAGGTATCATGCAGGATGGCGGCACAGACAATATCCTCGTCATGACGGCCCTGTTCTCCCAGGATGGAGGCTGCGATCACAGCCACTTCCATCGGATGAATGATATAGGGGAGGTCTGATCCCTTTCTGGTTTGCCCAGTATGAGCCAGGGTCGCAAACATCATTGCTTTTTCGATCATGACAATCTCCTTCTCTGAACTGTAATGAGAACAGGTCAATCCGTTCTGACGGATTCTTCCATTCCGAAGATTATGAATCAATTTTCTGAACGGATAAACCCCCAAAAGAAAAGATAGGGTATACTCAAATTATAACCGATTGATATACCGGTCATAGCAGTCAGGATGAAAGCATTTGAAGCCCCGCTTCAACCATCGAACAGAACCTTTTATGTCTGCTGAATCCCTGCCATTTCAGGAAATCTACGACCCCCTGTCCGGGAATTCACTCGAGAACTTCAACGACACCTTCGCAAGGGCGCGAACCGAAAGGAGCACATGAATGGAACAGAACGATCTTCGCAGCAGGCTGGCTTCCATTGACTGGGACAAAGCATTTGACGATTCAATTTTTTTGGACAAGTCCGACTTTACGCTGCCAGATGGCCGTCGGATTCAGTCAGAGCTTTGGAGTGAATTCGGCTATACTTTCCTGACCTACCGTTTTCTGAAAACCGGTCTGGAGAATAGTTCCACGGAAGAAATTGTCGACTATCTCAATGGTCAGGGTGTCTCCATCGATACGAAGCGGTTCCCCGTTCAGGACATGGAGCTGCTGACCACGGAATATGATCCGGATCTCTATCACCTCACCATCACCATTGCCGAAAGCGAGGAGTAGGATCGCTGGGTGTGATATCATTTCAAGGATTAATCAGCCAAGACCCCGCACCTGAACTGGTTTGGGGTCTTGGCTCTTTTCCATTCACCGGAAAATCTTCCAGAGATTGATCCGGTTGAGATGCTGCCTGATCGGATCAAGGTGCTTTCCGATCCAATAAAGATGATTTCGGATCCGATCGTGCCTGTTACGCCTGTTCCTCAGGGGATTGATCTTCTTCTGCCCCTTCCTCTGCCGGCGACTCTGTTGTCGGCAGCACCGGTTTTGGCATACGCCGCTTCTCACGGTACAGAACCGGAGAAGACGCGAAGAAGACTCCTTCTTCAAAGGCAGTTCGCTCCATCAGCGTCAGCTCTTTGGCAATGGTTGTGACATTGCGTCGAAAATCCGGTGAATTGATTCCATCTACAGTCTTGCCTTTCGCTTTGCGATAAAACGAATAGTTTTTCCATAGCATCTGCGTAATCTTTGCCGTGGTGGAGGGGCGGCGTAAAACTTCCAGAATTTCACCGCGAATCGCGGCAATATCCTCCGCGGTAACTTGTTTGCCCAGGTCTGCCAGCCGTCGGCCCATTTCCCTGGCCCAGGGCTCATCCAGCTCCTGGCAAAGGAACTTCAGCTTATACCAGGCTTCGTAAAGTGAATTCTTGCTTTCAAGTGGCAAGGAGCGAAACCAATGGAACGCCAGCAGCCGGCGCCGCCAATCCCACCAGCGGATAGGACTTTGAAGATCGCTGGCCGGAATCAGGAAATACTCCCGGTCCAAGAGCAAGGTTCCGAAGATCCCGGGCGGATTGCCCCGCTTCTGTTTTTTCAGGGACGTACGGTAGACGCCGCAGGTCGGACTGCCGTCCATGTAGATGAATGCGGTGGCTTTCGCCCGCTCCAGCGTTTCCAGGCAGGACAACGTGCCAAACTTAACATCCTCCGTCACATCCTGACCCCCGCGGTTCTTAATGATTGCCAGACCCGACCAGACCTCTTTCCCGGTGCCGCCTGACAGATGAATCGGATCTCTGGGCACTCCCAGGCCGGACATGGTTTCCGGGCAGACCGGCACCCATTTAAAGTCGCTCTTTTCACGGCCCAGCCCCGCAGTCAGATCCCAGCCCTTGGCGTTGTAACGCACCGGGCTCCCCATCGTACAGGCACTGATTCCAATGGTAATGCGCTCATGCAGAATGACATTCGTTTTGTCCATCGTTAAATCCCCTCTGCTCTTTTCTTTGAGTATAGGGCCTTCCTTCCGTTCTGTCATGATAAATTTCAGAATGACGTGAACGATCCATCTGCTGAGGGAGCCGTTATAAGGAAGGATCCCTCGCTCCGCTTTTCTGACGAAGTCCGGCAATCCAGCCACGGAGCAGGCCAACTCCCTGATGGCGTGAGAATTCGAGAATTGCAGTGATCGAATGAAAACACACCGGCCCCGCCTTGACAAGGACGTTTCCGGTGTGCTGACATGAAATGATTAGCCCTGCATCAGTCGGAGCACCAGCTCCGCTGTGGTATTCAGGTCACGTATGTGAAGATGTTCCTCCAGAGTATGCGGTTTCCGTTCGCCGATGGCCAGGTTCACGGAGGGGATTCCGTTGGCATTGAAGACATTGGTGTCCGATCCTCCGCCGGATCGGGCGGTTTTCGCCTGGATGCCCATCTGCGCGAACACTGCCTTCAGTTCGGATACCAGGGCGTGATCCTCCGGAATGCTGAATGCGCCGTAGGCCGGAGCAATGACCACATCAGCCTTGCCGTTGAACTTTCTGGCCGCTTCATAGCAGCATTCTGCCATATGGTCTGTCTGAGCCTTCAGTTTTTCATCGGACAGGCTGCGGGCTTCCGCCTGAATCCGGACTTCCTTCGTCACAATGTTGGTGGGTCCCTTGCCTTCGATGGATCCAATATTGGCGGTTGTTTCCTCATCAATGCGGAGCAGCTTCATCCGGGAAATGGCGTCCGCGGCAATCATAATGGCTGAAATTCCGGTTTCCGGTGCTACCCCGGCATGAGCTTCAAGGCCGGTAAACGTAACGTCAATCTTGGCCTGGGCCGGACCGGCAATAATAATGTCGCCCGGATCACCGCCACTGTCCAGAACAAAGCCCTTTTTCGCCTTCAGTCTGGTGTAGTCCAAATTTTTGGATCCAAACAGTCCGCCTTCCTCAAAAATGGTGAATGCCACCTCCACGTCGCCGTGGGGAGCGGAAGTCTCTTTCAACACGGCAAACGCCTCCATGAGCGCCGCAATGCCGGCCTTGTTGTCTGCACCCAGAATCGTGGTGCCGTCGCTGTAAATCGTGCCATCCTTGATGACAGGCTTAATACCGCGTCCCGGGCTGACTGTATCCATATGGGAACTGAACAGGATCGGATCCCGGTCCAGCTGTCCGTTCAGACGTCCGATCAAGTTGCCTGAATTGCTTCCGACCACCTCACCGGCGCCATCCATTTCCACTTCCAGGCCCAGTTCCTGCATTTCAGCCATCAGAATCCGGGCGAAGTCTCCCTCTTCCCTGGTGGGGCTGTCAATCTGCACATAGCGCAGAAACCGCTCCAATAACCTTTGTTCGTTAATCATCATAACCTCCATGTTCATTCGGATTTTTCATCTGCCGAATCAGTTCGTTCAGGTCAGATCCCTGAAAAATTTCAGGATCTAAACCACTCACCCATCTGAAAAGAAAATCATTTGAAGAATATATTCATCTTAAGAATTCAATCATCTGAAAAGAAAATCATTTGTAAAATTCCGTCATCTGAAAAATTCAGACAGCTTCCGGCTGCCCTTGCCTGTAGGCTGCATTCAGCCAATCAATTCATTAGTTTTCCTGTTCAATCCCATCAATGAAGTTGAACCATCAATGAATCTGAACCATCATATTCTGATCCATCATAGAAAACGAATCAGAAAAAATAAGGCCGCGAGGGCCTTATTTTGGTTTCAATTACATGTACAGGGCAGCTCCGGGTCCCAGCGGGAGTCCCACCAGCATCCAGATAATGAGCATAATGGCCCAGCCGATCAGGAATACGACGGAATAGGGCAGCATGGTGGAAATCAGTGTTCCCAGGCCGCTGTCTTTCTCGTATTTCTTGGCAAAGACGACAATCATCGCAAAGTAGCTCATCAGCGGCGTGATGATATTGGTGGATGAATCTCCAATCCGGAAGGCAACCTGAGTGAGTTCCGGAGTCAGTCCCAGACGCATCATCATCGGCACGAAGATCGGTGCCATAATCGCCCACTTGGCGGAAGCGGATCCCATGAACAGGTTGATGAAGGCTGAAATCAAAATGAATCCGAGCACCAGCGGAATTCCCTTAAAGCCGATGCGCTCCAGGAAACCGGCGCCTTCGACGGAGAGAATGGTTCCCAAATTGGATTTTCCGAAGAATGCCACAAACTGAGCCGCAAAGAAAGCCAGTACAAGGTACCCGCCCATGCTCTTCATGGCGCTGGTCATGGCTTCAACCAGATCATTGGTGTTCTTGATCTTGCCGGTAGCTTTTCCGTAAACATATCCAGGAATCAGGAACAGCAGGAGGATCATGAAGATCAGACCGCTGTGCATGAAGTTGTTCAGGTTCAGTTTTCCGGCAGCATCCACTTCCTTGAGCACTGCATTCTGCGGTACCGTCAGGAAGGCCATGAGTAAAGCAAAAAGCACAAGAGCGACTCCGGCATTTCTCAGACCCTTGTTTTCCACAGCGGTCAGTTTCTCTGCATCCGGCTTGAACTCACCGGTGTAGGGTCCCAGGTTCGGTTCGACAATTCGTTCGGTAACGATGGTTCCAAGAATCGTCAGAAGGAAGGTGGAGACAAACATGAAGTAGAAGTTGCCGGTGGCAAGCATGGTGTAATCACTACCGGAAGCCTTCAGGGCTTCATTGGTGATACCGGCCAGCAGCGGATCCAGAGTTCCGACCAGCAGGTTGGCGGAGAATCCGGCAGAAACTCCGGCAAAGGCTGCTGCCAGACCCGCGATGGGATGACGGCCGGCTCCGGCGAAAACGATGGCTCCCAAAGGAATAACCACAACGTATCCGGCATCAGAGGCCACATTGGACATAACCCCGGCGAATACAACCACCGCAGTCAGAAGGCTGGCGGGAACATTGCTCAACAGCTTCTTCAGGGACGCATTGATCAGTCCGGAGTATTCAGCAACACCGACACCCAGCATGGCAACCAGAACGGTACCCAGTGGCGCGAAGCCGGTAAAGTTTCCGGTGGCTGAGTTGAAGAAGAACCGCAGTCCTTCCACGGACAGCATGTTGGTTGCTCCGATCGTTACTTCCTTGGCCTGTCTGGCATCATAGTAAGTTACCTGAAGTCCGGACTTGGCGACAAAGTAGGAAATGACGACGACGAGCGCGGTGAGAATGACGAAAATAATAGCTGGATGAGGCAGAGCGTTACCGATGGCCTCAATGGATTTGAGTACACCACCGCGTTTGGCAGTGTTGTCATGGGTTGGTTTTGCCATGTTTTCCCTCCTAAGGAATATATATATTTTGACCTTTTGAAGTATACCACATGTAAACCTTTAATCAATATTTATAGCATTTTTAGATGAATATAACATTATTTCTGCAAATCTGTTTTTGATTGCATAAAATTTTTTTTGAAGAATTTTTATGCTATTCGCTAAAGTCACTTAAAGGTGCCAAATTGATAATCGAGAATCGTTAACACCTTGATTTTTTATGAAATATGAGGTAAAAGCCGGTTATTTTATACCTCTTTAACTATTATTCGATGTTAATCGAATGGTTATAAATGAATATTGATTTGACGTTTTGAAAGTTCAACCAGTTATTGCAGGCAGAGAACTTTCTAAAGGCAGACTTGAAAATACAGAAAATCAAATATTTAACAATTTAATATATACCTGTATATAATGTATATTCACAGAGGTATATTTCTTGTTTAATCCCGGAACTGTAAAAGAAACGTTGTACTCATCTTATTTGACTGACTAAAGAAGCAGTCTGACCGATTGAGCAGATGCCCTCCGCGGTTTGCCTCTGACAATCCCCTCCATCGGACCGGCCGCTTTCCCTGGCAGTTCCCTTCACCGAAGATCCCCACCTCGCATGACAGTTCTCTCGCCGGACAGTCTATCAACTGACGATTCCCTTCGCCGGTCAGTTCGTCACTTGTTCCAAAGCATGCAAAAAAGAAAAATTCATAAGGATCCCCTTACGAATTTTATTGTTCTTATTATTGCTGAGGCCGTCCGGCAGCGCCGGTGTCAAAAAGGTCAGATCCCGGAATTGCCAGACTGAATCCACCCATTGTCCTCTCGGAAGCAGTAAGGGGATCAGTCCAGGCGAACTTCGAATGAGAGTTCAGCCTTTTGCGGGAGCAGATAATACCGGGAGAAATGGACCGGCCGGTCCTGCTCATCAAAAATGGTTTTCTTCACGAGAACCAGCGGTGTCGTGAGGGGGACACCCAGAATTTTTGCAGCTTCCTCATCACCCGTGAGAAATTCAATGGTTTTGGTCACTCGTTTGAAATGAATGCCGTAAGTCTTTCTGGCCAGTTCGAAGGTCGATGTATCGGAGTCTACCCGATCCATGATTCCCGGATAGCGATCCGCCGGAAAAAAAGCAAAATCAAGGCTGAAAGGACCTTCCGCATCAAAAACCAGTCGAACCAGCGTAAACAGCTCGAAGGGCTCGGTCCGCTGGAAGATGATTTTTTCGGCTTCGTCGGCCATGTGCAGACCTTTGGACAAAATCTTCTTGGTAAAAGTGACCCCGGCCCCCCCCAGGCCATCGGCGAATCCGCCAAATTCCAGGATATGGACGCTTTTTTTGATTTTGGAAGAGACAAAGGTGCCTTTGCCGTGAACCGCTTCCAGCACCCCCTTGTCGGACAGTTCCTTGATGGCCCGGCGAACCGTGATCCGGCTGGTGTTGAACAGTTCACACAGTTCCTGCTCTGAAGGAATTTTGCTGCCAGGAGTCAACGTGCCTTTTTCGATCATGATCTCTATATAGTTTGATACCTGCTCGTAGAGGTAGGAAGAGATGTTGCTGTCCAGATTTACTTTTTTCATAGCTTCTCCCAGGAATGAATCCAATATAATATTCTGTATTACATTATATTATATCATGCGGATATCCGAAACCGCCCTCGAGCTCGCAGGTTTTGGCCGCGCTGAGGGTCCCTCTGCTCAGACTCTCTTCCATCGACAGCCCATTTTTATGACTCACCAGGAATGCGGCAATGAAACTGTCTCCGGCACCCATGGTATCCACAACCTGGGCCGGTGCCGGCGCCTGGCGATATTCCTTCCCTCCCGAAACAAACAGAGCTCCCTCTTTGCCGCGAGTCATGCCCAGAACCTTCACATTCGGATACTTTCCAAAGGCTTTGATCAGAGCGGCAATTTCCTCTTGAGTACGATCGGAAGCGGACAGGAAGGCATAGCAAATATACGGCGCCACCCGATCGATCTGCTCCAGGGTGTAATGGTCGGAAAAGTCATAGGATACTTCAATGACCTGGCACAGAACCGGCAGCTCCTCCTCCATCCAGGAATAACAGCTGGTATGGCAAAGATCATAGTCTTTCACGTAAGCCAGGTCATGCCGGGTCATATGGAGCTTGGCCAGCGTTTGAACCGTATCTCCCTCAAATCGCCGAAAAATGCGGTCACCGGATTCATCCAGGTAGACGCCGGGCTGACCGGTCAGACCTTCCATGGTTCGGGAACGGCTCCACTCGATCCCCTCCTGGTCCATGGCAAACTTGACGTGCTGCGCCTTGTCGTCTGTTCCCAGAATCCCGATGTAGGAGCATTTTTCCGCTCCGCTGCGCTTGGCGTTGACAGCAACGTTCACGCAGTTGCCTCCCGGGTAATAGGTATTCTTGTAGTGGTAACAATCGCAGACGTTGTCACCGATGCAAATCAGCTTCATGTCGTTATCCTTTCACGGAGCCCTCGGACAGGCCACGAATCAGTTGTTTTTGAGTAAAGATCAACAGCACAATCATCGGCAGGGAAGCAATGACCATGCCTGCCAGGAGTACACCCCAGTCGGTTCGGAGGGCATCGCGGAAATTCATCAGACCAGCCGGGATGGTTTTATTCGCTTCCGAGCTGATGAAGATAATGCCAAACAGGAATTCATTCCAGGCATAGAAGGCAGTCAAAAGGGCAATGGTTGAGATAATCGGCCGTGACATGGGCAGATAAATCTTGGAGTAAATCTCCAGCTCGCTGCATCCATCCACGATGGCGGACTCCACAATCTCCTTGGGGATGGTCAGAAAATGCGACCGGACCAGAAGAATTGACAAAGGCAGCCGAAAAGCGATGTAGGGCAGGATCAGAGCCAGTTTGGTATCCAGCAGACCGACCGCGTCCAGAAATTTATAGAGCGGGATCAGACAGACTTGTGGATTGACCATCAGTCCGGCCATGATGGCAATGAGCAGCAGGTCCACCAGGCGCGATTTAAAGCGGGACAGGCCGTAGGCCGCCAATGTCGCGATGAAAATCACACTGACGATGACAGCTCCGGTAATCTGGAGACTGTTCAGGAAGTAATCGGCGATGCCCCCTTCCCAGGCTTTGCGGTAATTGTCGACCAGCCAGGTTTCGGGAAATCCCCAGACATTTCCATAGATTTCGGCGTAGGATTTCATGGAAGATACGATCATCCAGAATAGTGGATAGAGGATCACAACAGCCAGAATGACCAGAAGGGCTGCCGTCAGAAGACGCCCCGGAGTCAGTCTGATCCGGCGTCTGTTCGGTTTGGATTGTTTGAGTGTTCCTTCCATGTTAGTCCTCCTTTCCGGTTCTGGAGATGGCAACCTGCACCAGGGAAACAATGGCGGTAATGACAAAGATGAGCACAGCCAGAGCGGAAGCGTAGCCCATGTTGTCGCGCATGAACCCTTCCAGGTACATATGAAGGGCGATGGTGGTTGAACTGATGCCAGGGCCCCCGCCTTTGGCCAGAATGTATGGTTCATTGAATACCAGCATGGAGCCGGTGATCGTGATCAGGGTATTGACGAAGATCGTTTCTTTTACCTGAGGGACCGTGACATGGAAGAACTGGCCGATGGAACCCGCTCCGTCGATGACACTGGCTTCATACAGGTCCTTTGGAATCTTCTGAATGGCTACAATGAAGAGCATCATGATGTAGCCGGTACTTTGCCACTGACTCATCGTAATAACCGAATAGATGGCTGTCTTGGGATTTCCCAGCCAGACTCGCTTTAAGGACTCCAGTCCGATTAATTCCAGGAAATTGTTGAGTATGCCCATCTGCGGATTGTAGATAAAGCTGAACAGCATGGCAATGACTGATATCGATATCATAACAGGCATAAAATAAACGACCCGGAAAAACGGCGCCACCTTGCGGAAGATCTTATGTTCCAAAATGGCAGCCAGTACTAATCCAAAGCCGACCTGGACCAGAACGGAGATGACAGCATAGCGGAAATTATTCGTTAAAGCCACCGGCAGAGTGCGGTCCTGCATCAGCTTCTCGTAATTGGCCAGGCCGACGAATTGCTGCGTTGGTGAAAAAGCCGAAAACTTATAGAAGCTATTGATCAGGTTCTGGACCAGGGGTCCAAATACAAAGAAAATCAGAAACACCAGGGCCGGTGTTAAAAACCACAAGGGTTTCAATTTTCGGTTCCACTTATTCATTGGGTATTTCTCCCCCTTTTATTGATAGGGATAAGACATCATCCTCCGATGCGGTCTTATCCCTGTCTTCCCTTAAAATTCAGGCTTAGTTGCCTCTGAGTTCCGTTGCTTTGACCTTGACGGCTTCCATGATCTGTTCCGCCGTAGTCTGTTTGGTTGCCAGTTCCTGGCCACCCTTCATGAAGATATCGCCGATGTTGATGTTAACGGCGTTGTCAAACCAGGGCGTCATGGACTCCGCATCGTTGATGAGGTTAAATGCCTCTACGACTTCCGGTGAGGCAGTCTCTGAAGTAACTCCGCCCTTGATGGCCGTGATCTCGCCGGTTGTCTTGGTAAAGTCCGCAGCAGTTTCGGCAGAGGTCAGATACTTGAAGAATTCAATGGCTTCGGGAGATGCTTCCTTGGAGAGCATGACTCCTTCCGGAGCACCTTCCAGAGAACTCTGAACCCCGACTGCCCCTTCCACTTCCGGGAAGTTGAAGTAGCCGAATTCGACCTTGTCGATTTCCTTAATCCGCTTGATTTCCGCAATCTGGAGGTAAACCATCGGGATCTCGCCGTTGGCGAACATATTTCTTGATGTTTCATGATCGATGGCCGTGGAGATGTCTCCCATGTAGCCTGCCAGCGTTTCAAACATTTTCAGACCTTCGACGTAACCAGGATCTGTGAATTCACCAGTTTTCTGGATGTAATCTTTTGCCAGGACATCAGCTTTGACGACCCGGTCAAAAATCGGACCCATGAAGTGCGATACGACCCAGGGTTCGGACAGGCCCGCCGCGATGGGGGTGTCATAGCCATTGGCTTTCAGCGTATCCAGGACTTCCAGCAAGCCCTTCCAGGTGGTCGGAGCCTTCAGATTCAGCTTACCAAAAACTTCGGTGTTATAGAAGAAGGCTTTGCCGTCCATGGTGAATGGCGCTGCGTATTTCTTGCCGTCAAAGGTAAAGCCCTTGATCTGGGATTCGATCAGATTGCCGGACCAGGCTTTATCCTGCTCATAGAGATCATCCAGGGCCCGGACTTTTCCGGAGGAGACCAGATTCTGGGCAAAGGAGTCCGACCAGGAGAAGAATACGTCCGGCATCTGGGTGCTGGCAACCTGAACCCTGATCTTTTCCTTATATGCATCGTTAATGACGCTTTCAACTTTAATGTCGACATTGGGATGGGTCGCGATGTATTCCTGCACCTTGCGGTCATAGAAGCTTTTCTTGGGCTCGTTCGGCCAGCGGTGGAAGAAGTTGATGACGACCTTTTTCGCAGGCTGAGTCGCGGCTGAAGTGGAGGCTGCGGTTCCGGCTGAAGTTCCGGTGGAACCACCGGCGGTGGTGGCTGGCGCCGCCGGGCTGCAGGCGGCCAGAATCACAGAAGATGCCAGGATGGCTGAAGTCAGATTGAATAATCTTTTTTTCATGTTATTTGCTCCTCATATCTTGGTTTGAATCAATGATCACTGGATCGAAATTGATTAATATTCCATTCTCCACATGTAGCGTCTGACACTCAGGGGATGTCCCTTGTGATCAGCCAGGGCGTCGGCATAGCCTCTCATGACTTTTCCGATCAGGAGAGAACCGAAGTACTCCCGCAGGTCTTCATCTACGCCGGTATAGTCGAATTCATTGGTGTCAATGACATAGACCTCATCGCTGAACTTCTCGGCGAAGGCAATGGCCCGGTCATCCAGCGGAAGCGTCGCGCCATTGCCCCGGATAACGAGGAACGGCACATCATAGTCCGTGATTTCAAAGGGTCCGTGGAAGAATTCACCGGCATGAATGGCATTGGAGTGAACCCAGAGCATTTCCATCAAGAGGCAGCTGGTAAAGGAGTAGGCATGCGAGAAGTACTGTCCGCTGGCCATGGTGTAAACCAGAGGGGCCCGTTTCTGTTCCTTGCCAAACTCTTCCGCGCTTTCCGCATATTTGGCGACATTGGCATCGACCAGTCCCTGCAGACCATTCATCTGTTCCAGCAGCCGATCCCATTTTCCATTGGGATTGAGCACGTTGATTAAGCTGAACAGGAAGCGGAAATAGGTGGCGGTGTCTCCATCGATCGCGTCCACCGGTTCCGTCTTGGAATAAAGGTAGCCCAGCTTGTACTCGCCGGCCTGCGATAACGGAGAGTCAGCAACCATTGAAATGGCCAGAGTCAGCGCTCCCTTGGAACGAGCCAGTTTCGTAGCCTCCACCGATTCCGGGGTTTCACCGGAATGGGATCTGGTGATCACCAGAGAGTTTTCCCCCAGCTGTTTCGGCGTCCGATGGACAAACTCATTGGAAGTATAGACCTTGACGGGAACATCCGTTTCCAGATCCAGGTAATACTCGCCCGGCATCAGTGAAGCCATGGATCCGCCGCAGGCTACCAGATAGATATTATCAATCTTCCGGCTCTTCACGGCTTCCAGCACTTCGTTGATCTGCTGAACAAAGGTTTCATGCATAATTTGTCACCCCAAATTACAATATTCATCATAGCTCGAATCAAGTCGTATTATGACGTTATGTGAATGGTAACATTGTCAATTTCCAAAGTCAATGACGAAATCGATTTTCGTTGCCTGTTTATTAATATACATCAAAATCAGGTCGAAATCCCGCAATATTGATTTTAAACGCATATTATTCCGCGGTTTTTTTGTTCATTTACGAATCAAGTCGAAATTTACCTTGATCCCAAACTCTTTCTGGATTCAGCCGCATCATCGGCCCGACGCTTTTTGTGCATATGACCAATAGGCAAGTCCTTCTGGCCTGGCGTATGATGGGGACAATCAAGCAAAGGAAGTGTGAAAAAATGGCCAGTGTAGAACTGTCTCACATCAATAAGGTATATAAAGGGAACGTATACGCCGTCAAGGACTTCAATCTCACCATCGCCGACAAGGAATTCATCATCCTGGTCGGGCCTTCCGGCTGCGGCAAATCCACGACCCTCCGGATGATTGCCGGTCTGGAAGACATCTCCGAAGGCACCATCAAAATCGGGGATCGGATCATCAATGACGTAGATCCCAAAGATCGGGACATCGCGATGGTGTTTCAGAACTACGCCCTGTACCCGCACATGACTGTATTTGAAAATATGGCGTTCGGACTCAAGCTGCGCAAGATTTCGAAAGAGGTCATTGAACAGAAGGTGGCCGAAGCCGCGAAAATCCTTGACATCGAACACCTGCTCAAGCGCAAGCCGAAAGCCCTCTCCGGCGGCCAGCGCCAGCGCGTTGCCCTGGGCCGGGCCATTGTCCGGGACCCGAACGTATTCCTGATGGATGAACCACTGTCCAACCTCGATGCCAAGCTTCGGGTTCAGATGCGGACAGAAATCTCCAAACTCCATCAGCGACTGCAGACCACCTTTATCTATGTCACCCATGACCAGACCGAAGCCATGACCATGGGTGACCGGATCGTCGTCATGAAGGACGGACTGATCCAGCAGGTAAATGCCCCTCAGGAGATCTATGAGCACCCGGCCAACATGTTTGTTGCCGGCTTCATCGGCTCACCACAGATCAACTTCCTCAAAGGCCGGGTGGTTCCCCAGGGGGATCAGCTTGCTCTGCAATATGGCGAAGTCCTGATTCCGCTCACCCGGGAAAAATCCGACCTTCTGAAAAACCATGATTTGAGCGGAAAAGAGGTTATAATTGGAGTAAGACCGGAGGCCATCGGCTATGAACCGGAATTTCTGGAGCAGCATGCCTCCACCGTTTTCCCGGTGATGGCGGAAGTAACCGAAATCATGGGAGCCGAATCCTACCTCTACTTCAAGCACGGCGAGAATGCCATCACCGCCCGGGTCAACGGCAATACCAGAATCCGCCCCGGGGAAACCGTCCAAATCGCCCTGAATGAAAGCAAAGTCCATGTGTTTGACCCGGATACCGAAGAAACCTACTTTTAGGAGCCAGTCATGAAGAAAGCCAGGGGATCGTTCCAATCCGTGACCGCACCGTCCGGGGGAGGCAATATGCCGCCCCCGGTTTCCCCTGTTTCAAAGGCAGGCAGATCTTCGGCTTCCCCCAATTTTGCCATGCTGGCCGCTGTCTCTTACCAGCCGGAAGTGGCTGCCCTGATCCAGAACTTTTCCGAGGGCCTGAATCTCTCCCCTGCCGGATCGGACCGGATCCTTGTCCTGTCTCAGACCGACGAACCGAAGGAACTGGCCGAAGGCCTGATCTGGGCTCTGACCGAAAACCTCTATCTGTCCCCGGATGCCGTGTACCAGTATGGTGACGCTGTACCGGCAGATCCTGGCATTTCGGTTCTGAACCACTTGCTGGACCTTAAGCTTCGCCGCCGCAAAGACGGCTTGGGTTGCGCTGACTTTGAACTGCTATTTGACCACCTGGCCGATCCCGGTGATGTGCATCAAGCCTGGCTTCGACAAAATCTGCAGCGACTTCGTCCGCTGTCACCGGAGCTTCGCGAAACTTTTGCCAGTTTTTCCCGGCATAACCTCAGCCCCGGCGATACCGCCGCCGCACTGTTCATTCACCGCAATACCCTGAAATACCGCCTGGACCGCCTGCACCAGCAGACCGGCATCGATCCCAGAAGCCACCACGGAGCCGCGCTCCTGAACCTGCTGCTGGCAGCCGAGTGCCGGACAGTTCCTGGGGAATGATTCCACTGATCCATTCCGCAAAACTTATTCTCGAAACCCATTGCTCATAACTATCTTTCGAGCCAACCCTCCGAACGAATTTCTGTCTCAGCTCCAGACAAAGTCCGGGGTTATCGAAAAAAAGCAAAGCAGCAATCGTTCAAACCTACGTTCCCGAACTATGTAACGATGAAAAATCCTGGAAGTGTTGAAAATCAATGGTTTTTGGTACTTTTTTCTTGACTTCAACATCGTTACATATTATAATTAGAACGAGGCGGTGAAACTTATGGGCATCATTTATAGCAAAAATCAGAAGACTGGAATCACCTACGCGTATGATAACAAGCCATATTGGGATCCAGAGAAAAAACAGTCCCGAGCTACCCGCAAATTGATTGGTAAAGTAGACCCCGTGACCGGTGAGATCGTGGAGACTCGCCCTTATCGCAAGCGGGCAGCTGAGCCTTCTGAAAAACCCAAGCAGGGCCCTATTCCTGTTTTGAACACCGAACGAAAGTTCATGGGGGCTTCCTACTTGATGGATCAAATTGGCAAGGAGACTGGTGTGGAACAAGACTTGAAGCTTTGCTTTCCCAACGAATACAAACAGATCCTCTCTTTGGCCTACTATCTGATCATGGAGGAGAATAATTCCCTGTCCCGGTTCAGTCATTGGCACAGACTGCATCGCCATCCCTTCGGTAAAGATATTGCCTCACAGCGCTCCAGTGAGCTGTTTCAGAGCATCACAGAAGATCAGCGGATGAACTTCTTCAAGAAACAAGGCAAGCGTCGAATCGAGAAGGAATATTGGGCATTTGATACAACCTCCATCTCCAGTTACTCAGACACCCTGGCGCAGGTTAAGATGGGCAAGAACAAGGAAGGCGACCGACTGCCTCAGTTCAACCTGGCTCTGCTGTTTGGCGAGGAATCCGGATTACCATTCTATTACCGCAAACTCCCCGGTAACATCACGGATGTGAAAACCATCAAGCGACTGATGCAGGAGTTTGATGTGATGGGGTATCAGAAAGTCAACATGGTCCTGGATCGGGGGTTCTACAGCAAAGAGAACATCAACTGGGTCTATCAGAGCCATCAGAAGTTTCTGATCGGCCTGCGCTTGAATCTGAACTACGTGAAAGAGGTCCTGGAACAAGAACGGGACAATCTGCAGCTTTGGAGCAACCTGGATCCTCAATTTGGCACGTATGGGATCTGCCGTTCCATCGAATGGGAGTATACGCAGGATCGTCCCCGTAAGGGCGACGTATTGACCGAAAAACGCCGGGCATACCTGCACCTGTTCTATAACGATGAGAAAGCCGCAAAGGACCGAGTGGACCAGAATGAACTATACACGCAGCTCTACTATGAACTGACCCATAACGAACGCAAAGACTATCACGCCAAAGATTATGCCAAATACTTTGATGTCGTCGAAACACCAAAGCGTGGAGTCAAGGTAACGGCAAAGGAAGACGTCATGAAGGCTGAAATCCGCAACTATGGCTATTTTGCGATGCTGTCCAACGATGTTCGCGATCCCTTCGAAGCGCTCTGTCTGTACCGCAGCAAAGACATTGTGGAGAAAGGATTCGGCAATTTGAAAGATCGTCTAAACTTCAGACGAATGCAGGTTTCTTCCGAACTTGCCCTTGATGGCAAGCTATTTGTAGGGTTTATCGCATTAATCTACTTGTCCTACTTGAAAAAGAAGATGCAGGAAGCGAAGCTATTCGATCGATGGACGCTCCAGGGAGTACTGGATGAAGTGGACCTCATTGAAGTGTTTCAGGCACCTGAGGTCGGAAAAGTCATTGGTGAAGTGACAAAAAAACAGAAGGAGCTATTCCTGTCGTTGGGAATAACTCCACCATCGTTATAGATTCCGGGAACGTAGGTTCAAAGCAAGAAATCCCGGATCTCTCCCCTGGGGAATGAGATCCGGGATTTCATGTCATCGATGACAAAAGACAGAGAGCGTGGATACTCTCTGTCTTTCTGCTTTTGCTATTACATGCGTAGTAGTCGGTAAGACCTTAGATCTCGACCGTCATTTCATCATCCTCGACTTCAAGTTCCGGTTTTCCTTTAGCGATGAATCGGTGATAGTATTCGTCAACAACCACCGCAATGGCATTATCGCCGGAAACGTTGCAGGCCGTACCGAAGCTGTCCTGGGTCAGATACAGGGTGATCAGAAGCTGTCCCAGAGTCCCGGTCGGATCAATGCCGACCAGGGAAACAAAGGGCAGCGCGCTCATAATGGCTCCACCCGGAGCTCCCGGTGCCGCGACCATAGCGATGCCGAGCATCGCGATGAAGCCCATCATGAGTCCGAAGCCGTGAGGCAGTCCATACATCAGCAATACCGCAGTAACAATGCTGGTAATGGTGATGATGCTGCCTGACAGATGGATTGTGGCGCACAGCGGAACCACAAAGTCACGAATCTGCTTGGAAACACCGTTCTTCTTGGCGCATTCCACGTTGACCGGAATCGTTGCCGCGGAGGACTGGGTTCCGATGGCAGTGATGTAGCCGGGAATCTGGTTTTTAATCATTCGAACCGGGTTCTTGCGTCCGATCGCTCCGGCAATGAAGAACTGAGCGATGATGTAGAGAATATGCAGGATGATGATGATGACGAAAACTTTCCAGAAGATGGACAACACCGTAAAGACCGATCCGGAGTAGCTCAGGTTCAGGAAGTTTCCGAAGATATACAGCGGCAGGCCCGGAATGATCAGCGTATTCAGGATCTTCGTGATAATCGCGCCGAAATCAGAGAAGATATGGTAAATGGTTTCCCCGCGTCCCTGGCTTCTGAGCCATGAAATACCGATTCCGAACATAAACGCAAACACGATAGCGCCTGTGACATCGAGCAGCGGGGCCAGCGGGATGGAGAACAGCGGTGTCAGTTCAGCGCCTGTTTCCGTCAGCTTTTCCACCAGGTCCTGGCTGATGAACGAGGGGAATACACTGGTAGCCACCAGGTAGGCAACCGTACCGGCCAGAAGGGTTGACCCATAGGCCAGAATTGTCGTGACGCCGAGCAGCTTCCCGGCTCCCTCGGTCAGATCCGCTATGCCTACAATGACGAAACCAAGGATCATCAGGGGAATGACAAAGGAGAGAATGCTGCTGAAAATTTTGGAATAAGTGATCGGAATCCGAAGCAGAAACTCAGGAATGAAGTTCAGCTGACCGACAATAACACCTAAAATGATCGCGATGACTAGTTTTGGTACCAGACCTATTTTTTTCTTTTCCATACACAGTCCTTTTTCTTTAGTTTTTTTGTTCTGGTTTATCTTAACAGTCCAGTTGTAAGCAGTCAAGTAAAATAAGCCAATTTTCGCCAGAAAGTATACCAGTTTTCCACCCACTTTCTGTTGATGTTAGGTTTAGACTATAAAATTGATTTGCGGTGCTTCAGCCGGTAGCCATCTCCACTCATGTTGAAGATCTCACACTTGAAGACCAGTCGATCCAGAATGGCGGTGGTGATCACCTCGTCACCCAGAAAGCCAGCCCATTCATTGAATCCCTTGTTCGAGGTGATTACCAGGGAGGTCTTCTCGTGCATTGAGCTGACAAACCGAAAAAACAGGTTTGCCTCCGCATTGTTAACGGGAAGGAAGCCCACCTCATCAATCACCACCAGGTCGCATTTGCTGTAGTAGTTCACTCTCCGTTTGGAGGAGGGTGCGATGTCTGCTGTCTTAAGTTGCCGGATTAAATCATCCAGGCTGACAAATGACACACTGTAGCCCCGTTCCAGGGCCTCATAGGCCAATGCGGTCGCAAGATGAGTCTTGCCCACGCTGGGCGGCCCCAGAAACATGATGTTATAGGCCTCGTCGATCCAGGAGCAGTCAGTCAACCGGAGCATCTGCTCTCGGGTGACGCTGCGCTGGAAGCCAAAGTCAAACTCTTTGAGGGTTTTCTTAACGGGAAGATTCGAGCGCTTGAGCCGAAGTTGAGTGGTGCGCTCCTCCTTGAGGTGTAACTGGGCTTGGAGGTAGACCTCGACGCTCTCCAGGGGCGTCAGCCCATCCCGGAACAAGTCGTGGAAATTTAGCGGCTTGAGCCGCATAGCGGTGGCAAGCCGCACAACGGATTGCTGGGTCTTATTCATGGGTGTCACCTCCCAGATACTGATAGTCCGAGAGTTTTCGCTTTTGGGTGTTCAGATTTACGATGGTGGGATTGCTGATGGGCTGGATCTCCAGTAGTGGAGGCTGAACCACTGTGGCTTGCTGGCCAATATATTCGGCAGCGCTTTTCAGGTCATTGATGCTGTACAGCTCACGATCAGCGCAGTAGTGCATCGCTTCTTCCAGTGTCGGAAATGGCAGTTCCAAGGTCAGTTGTCTGAGCATCGTCAGGTGATCTCGATAGTATCGAGGCTTGTGCTCGCGAATTTTTCGCAGGTATGCCTTCCACTGGTCAGTGACTAAGCTGTCCAACCCTTCGAGAATCTGGCCTTCCAGCTTATCCAAAGAAGCCGACTTGTCTCTGCGGTGCTCGGTCAGTTTGATCAGAGTGCCGCGCAAAGGGCTGATGGAGTGCCTAGCCAGAAGATCATTGCCGAAGGCATCATAGATGGCCAGCTCGTCCTGGGTGGCGGTAACAGTCACTTCCGGGTGTTTTGTGTATGTTCCCTGAGGGAGAGAATACCGATTGCTGTTGTAGAGAATGGTGTTGTCTTTCCGGACCGTTCGCATTATACTTGGGCTAAGGTTATTTATTTTAGACTGTACCGCTCGCAAGTGTTCGCGTTCCAATTCAAACACTTGAGCCGGTACTTTTTTTGTCGTTCCATGGACTTTGGCGTTCCCAGTCCGCGCCAGCCAGGCCAGAAATGATTCGTTGAGATCCTCTTCCTCCATGAAGAAACGATGGGGCAGGAAGTTGCGCTTCACGAACTTAACGGTGCTCTCCACCATCCCCTTGGACTCTGGATCGGCTTTATGACAGACCCAGATATTCAGGCCCATCTGGTTTTTAAACTGCTCAAACTCATGAGTGAAGATGATGTCGCCTTTGTTCTCACTGACGACAATGATGCTGTCCTGATCCACAGCGATCTCCTTAGGGATCCCCGAAAGAATTGGAATCCGCGAGTCATGGCTCGGACTAAATCGATGGAGGTAAACGGTCGAGTCTGGAAATAGCCCCATTTGTATCGGGAGTGAGCCAGAACCATCCCCACAAAGTATACCTTGCGGGAACCTTGCCGATCCGGCAAGGGCATGTTCCTGACGCCGAAGTCCAGCTGCATCTGATGGCCCATTGGCAGTTCGTCCACAGCCTCGTAGCACCTGCCTGGCGCTGATTTAGGGATTCCGAAATCAAGCCTGAGGTTTTTAACATAGCGGCTGACCGTTCGTTCGGACGTCTCTCTTTCCGGGTAGTGTTCCAAAATCCAGTCATGGACCTGAGCAGCTGTCATGCTGGGAAAAGCGTAAAGCCAATCAAGAATGACTGGTTTGAGCTCGTCCAGTGAGCTAAGCTTGCGGTTGGCAGAAAGATAGTCCATAAACTCGTCCAAGGGCATTGCTCGGTATTTAGCGACGGTCTTACGGTTAATATTGAGGACTCTGGCAATCTGCCGTTGAGTGAACCCAATACGCTCCAGGTTTTTAATCTTACTGTACATTGAAAACTCCTTCATTTATTGAAAATCCTCCATGGTCATTGATACCCTAGAGGTTACCATACAACAGATGAAAGTGGGCTCCTTAGTGGCACAAAGTGGTATACTTTCTGGCGAAAACTGGTCCCTTTCTGATGGCCGAAATTGGTATACTTTATTTTACTAGTTACACCAGTCAGATAATAACAGTTATAAATCGGAATTTCCATTGATAATCCGATAATATATCCGCCTTTTCAACATCTTGTTTGCACAAATAACCTGCGTATGCCAAAAACCTCATAATCTCCATTGATAATAATTATCACTTAGAAAAAGTTTTTGCAACCCACTTCTTTCGAAGGCATCTTCAGCCGTTCGAACAAACCACCCTGAACGCAACCGACACATTACCAATTGAATGGAAGCCAGCAATCTGATGAAATATTCGCCTTCCCCATTCGCTGCAAATATACTATAAAACCTGTATCAATTTTATACTTCACTGTTTTATTATACATCCAACCAGTTTTTCGCTAACGCACCAATGATTCCAGCTGTTATTTTTTTCGCACTTGATTTTACCTGAGCTCACAGAGAAATATTTATCTCCAGCAAATATGATTTTTTTAAAGAAATGAGATGAAAGCCAGTGATTTATACACTTTATATCACTTTCAGCTAATCAATTCGAAATTAAAGGAAAAAACGCGGTTCATAACAATCAGATGTTAAATTGTGCACAATTGTTATATTCTGAACGCAGTGGTATTCTATTGTTAAATATTTATCTTAACAAAGGAGTAACTACAATGAGTCGATTTACTTTGCCCAGAGACCTCTATCACGGAAAAGGAACATTGTCAGAACTGAAGAACTTGAAAGGCACAAGAGCCATACTGGTAGTCGGGGGAAGCTCGATGAAAAAGCAGGGATTTCTTGATCGGGCCGTGGGTTACCTGGAAGAAGCCGGAATGGAAGTTCGGCTGTTTGAAGGAGTAGAGCCGGATCCATCGGTGGAAACCGTTATGCGCGGTGCTGAGGCAATGCGGGAATTCCAGCCGGACTGGATCGTATCCATGGGCGGGGGCTCACCGATTGATGCCGCCAAGGCGATGTGGGCATTCTATGAATACCCTGAGACTACCTTTGAGGATCTGATTATCCCCTTCAACTTCCCGCAACTCAGACAAAAGGCCAGATTTGCCGCTATCCCAACCACTTCGGGAACCGCCACTGAAGTTACTGCCTTCTCAGTCATCACAAACTATGCGACCGGCGTAAAATACCCGCTGGCTGATTTCAATATAACGCCTGATGTTGCGATTTTGGATCCGGAACTGGTTGAACATCTGCCCCTGACCCAGGTGGCTTATACCGGAATGGATGCCCTGACTCACGCCATCGAGGCCTATGTTTCCACCCTGAACAATCCCTTTACGGATCCGCTGGCTCTCCAGGCCATTGAGATGGTTCTGGATTACCTGCCGGCCTCCTATCAGAACAATCAGGGTGCCCGGGAACAGATGCACTACGCGCAATGCCTGGCAGGTATGTCCTTCTCCAATGCCCTGCTTGGAATTGTTCACTCCATGGCACATAAAACCGGTGCGGCCTTCTCGACCGGACATATTCCTCACGGCTGTGCCAATGCCATCTATCTCCCCTTTGTCATCCGCTATAATGCCAAAAATCCGGTGGCTGCAGGCCGTTATGCCGCAATTGCCCGCCGCATGGGACTGGCTGGAGTGTCCAACGAAGCCCTGATCAACAGCCTTTGCAATAAAATCCATGAGTTCAACACGCTGCTGAATATCCCCCACACCCTGCAGGAATTCGGCATTCAGGAATCGGAGTTTAAAGAAAAACTCTCCCGCATTGCAGAACTCGCCGTGGGTGACGCCTGCACCGGCTCTAATCCCAGACCGATTGATCCCATTGCCATGGAACAACTTCTGACCTGTACTTATTACGGCACAGAAGTCAACTTCTAACCGGCTCCGAAATCCCTCGCGGTCCGACCGCATACCTCCCAGGTTAACCGGACGGGACTCGTCCTCCCGTCCCACCACTTGCTTTATACCGCCAATCCTCCCGGATGGCGGTATTTTTTGATTCCTACTTCCAACCCAGGAGGCTGCAGCTGGATGACAGAAGGAACCAGATGTCATAAACCATGCCCATCCAACTCAAGATCCACTAGTATTCGCTCGCGGGAACGCCCCCGACCGTGTAATCAAAAAAACTTTGCTGCAGCAAGGAAAACCCTCAACCAAGGAATGGGTGACGGTTCTTCTTGCCGCAGCACAGGAGATTCAAATAACTTCAGACATCATCGCTATCGGAGCCTGCCGCGTCCGGCGATGGGACAGACCTCCACGACTTCTCCGTTGGATACCATATAGACTTCCTCGTGCAGGTTCATCATAGGACAGACATGGACCGGAATGATCTCCACCTTGTCCCCCACCCTGACCGCGTCGCGAAACTTCTTGCTGTAGATAATGGCGTGCTCATCAAAGACATCAAAAATGTGTACATCCGGGAACTGTTTGATGATGCCCATGCCCTCAACGGCAGTAATTCCAACGCGGCGGGTTTGCATCGTAATGCCTTTGGCGCCGACATCCAGGATGACCCGTTCGGATGTAGGGCGGCTGATCACCGTAGCCAGCACTGTTGCCGCGCACATGTCCAGGCTGCCATGGACACTTGCCATGGAGGCATCCATCAGAGCGTAGGTTCCGGGGCGAATTTCGGTGACGCCTTCCAGGATGGGGAAATCCTGCAGCAGCGATGGCGTGGAGCCGATACTCACCGTCTCCATTTCAAAACCCATGGTGCGGGCGATCTGTGCAAAACGCAGCGTACGAACTTGGGCATCCAGGTGGATCTGCCTGCATTCGGCCAGATCCTTCGCATTGTAGGAACTGCCATCATGGGAGAATACCCCCGTGATCGCTATGTCCGGAGCCTGGGTCCGGACATAGTTCAGCAGATCACGGAACTCTGTTTCCTCGATCATGCCGGAACGGTTCTCGCCTACTTCGATTTCAACAATCGTTTGGGCTTTGTGACCGCTGTCCCGGAACGCATTTTGAATGAGGGCTGCCTGTTCGACAGAGTCCAGCCCGAAAGTCAGATGCACGCCCGACTCCATCAGTTTGATAATGCGTCTGAATTTGGCTTCCCCCACAATTTCATTGGCGATAAAAATATCTCGAAGCCCATGCTCTGCCATCACCTCAGCCTCCCCCACTTTTGCCACGGTGATGCCCCTGGCTCCCCGCAGTTCCTGCATGCGGGCGATCTGCGGGATTTTGTGGGTCTTGGTGTGCGGCCGGAGCGCTACCTGCCGGCTGTCCGCATAAGACTGCATCCGATCCAGATTGCTCATCATTATCTCTCGGTCAATAATGACCGAGGGGGTATCCAACTGCATGTATCGCATGACTTATCCTCCGATGGCCGCGATCGCCTCAATCTCAACCAGACAGCCAGCATAGAGCGGTCCAGTTGGGATGACGATCCGAGCCGGTTTGTGTCCGTCAAAGAACTTGGAGTAAACTTCGTTGACTTCCCCCCAGTATGCAACATCAGTGATGTAGATGCGGCAACTTAAAACCTGCTCCCGGCTGACTCCGGCGGAACCCAGGACCAGATCAAGGTTTTTCAATGCCTGCAAAGCTTCTGCCTTGATTCCGCCCTCAGGACGCAGACCGGTAACGGGATTTATGGACAACTGACCTGACACGTAGAGCGTACCGTTATGGACGACACCAGGGGTGTAGTGCCCCCCATCCCGAACAGAGTATTCCGTTTGGATGAACTTAATATTCATGATGACACTCCTTACAATTTCAGATTACCAAAGTATTTTATGCGCATCATAGCACCATCTCCTGGGAGGGTCAATCTGATCGGACCGTCTCAATGAATTTCCTCAGTCTAACGGCCATCAGAAGATCATTTTAAGTTCCACTCCTCTCCCTTGCATGTGGAATCGGATGCAAAAAAAGAGATTGTGAGATTAAGAAATTCAGAGGAAACAGCTTTGCCGTTTCCTCTGAATTTCTTTGATCCGACAGTCTCTGAAGGAGGCTGGGGAAATATTAAGTATACTTTTTAGAATGGTCCGAACTGAGTCAGCTGGGCAACGATCATGACGATAATCGCCATGACCCATTCCATTAACAGAAGCGGAACGAAGAATTTGAGCCACTTCCGGTAAGGCACGCGGGCCAGAGCAATGGTTGCCATAAAGTATCCGGAAACCGGGTACAGAATGTTGGTCAGACCATCACCAAACTGCAGCGCCAGGACGGCAGACTGTCTGGTGACGCCGATGACATCTGCCAATGGTGCCATAATCGGCATGGTGGCAACGGCCTGGCCGCTTCCGGAGGAGATGAAAAACTCAATGATTGTCTGTGATACCATCATTCCCACAGCGGCGAAGGTAGCAGGGATTCCCTGGAGCGCACCGGCGAAGAAATGGACGATTGTATCGGTAATCTGGGCATTATTCATGACAACTGCGATACCGCGGGAGACACCGATGATCAAAGCGCCTTCCAAAACTCTGGTGGATCCTTCCACGAAGGCCTGGCTGATTTCATCGCCTTTCATTCCGGCAATGAGTCCGCCGATGATGCCGATGGCTACGAAAGCCGCACCGATCTGAGGCATGTTCCAGCCCCACTGAATAACGCCAAATACCATCAAACCGAAGATGGCAATGGATGACAAGCCTGCCAGCTGCTGCCGGGAGGACAGTTTCTTCTCAATGGGGGAGTCAGTACCCAGTTCCAGCTTGGTATTCAGGTCGATATCATACATCAGGCTGTTTTTGGCATCTTTCTGAACTTTTCTGGCATACCGGATCACGTAGATCACAGCCACGGTCATAAACGCAACTTGCGCAGCCAGCCGCAATTGCCAGCCAGACATCAGAGGCAGTCCGGAAATTTTCTGACCGATAATGGTGGTAAAGGGATTGGCTACACCCAGTGAGAAACCAATCTGGGAACCAATCAGTGCTGTGGCAGCGGCCGTGATGGAGTCAAATCCCATACTCAGCATCAGCGGCAGGATGATCGGTACATAAACCATGGTCAGTTCACACATGCCGATAAAGTTATCGATCAGTGCAAAGATAATCATCAAAATAGGAATGACTAAAATGCCTTTGCCTTTCAGTTTTCTGGTCAGGCCTTGAATCGCTCCGGTAATAACGCCGGCTTTTTCCAAAACAAACACTCCACTGCCGACCGCGAAGGTCAAAACAACGACATAGCCAGCTTCTACCATACCATCAACCGGAGATGCAAAGAACTGCACCAGGGTGGTGGGATTTTTTTCTACGGTATGGTATGAATCAGGATCTACCAGCTGACGGCCGGTCGTTTCATCAAAATTTCTTTCGTATTTTCCCGCAGGAATCAGATAAGTCAGTGCTGAGACGATCATGATAAGGCCTAAGAGAATAATAAAGGTGTGAGGAACTTTCAGTTTGCGCAGTTTTTCCATGTTATTTTTCTCCCTTATTTTTGATTAGTACTATCTAAAAAAACACTTGGAAACAACACTGTTCTTCAAACCTCCTTAAATATATTTCATCCGGTGTTCTTTAAAATCAATTGTCCCCGATCAACTCATATGCTTCGTTGGATATCTACGTGATTACTTATATGTATATCCAAATGATTACTTATGTGTTTATCCACGCATTGTTTAAATTACATACTTTCTTATTTTCTTTTTCTCATTATTTCCGAATATGTTACCGGCAGGGACGCATACAGGGCGCAACTCTTCATCAGGCTGCTCTTGAATACTTTTTCGTCGGGTGAATGAGCGAATTCAATCGATCCCGGGCCGTAGCCGATGCATGGGATCTGGTGTCGCCCCATAATGGAAACACCATTAGTGGAAAATGGCCAGACCGTAATCCGGGGAGGGGTCCGATACAGACTGGCATAAGCAGTCTTCAGACTTTCACAGACCGGGCTTTCCTCCTGAATCAGCCAGGCCGGATAAAATTTTTCCGTCGGATAAACCAGCCCAGTATAGGAGGGTTCTTCATACAGTTCGATGTCTACGACCACCTGGGCGGCCTGTACCTCCGGCAGCTGCCTGAGCTGCTTGAGTGCAAATTCCGGTGTTTCTCTGGAATTCAATCGGCGATCCAGGATCACGGTACAGGAATCAGCAACAGCGCAGCGTGAAGGCGCGGTGGATGCTATTTCCGAAATGGCCACACTGCCCTTCCCCAGCTTTCCGTCACTGGGCAGCTCTTCGTTCAGCCTCTGGATTGCTCCAATCACTGGTCCCATCTTATAGACAGCATGAACCCCCAGCTCCGGCCGGGAACCATGGGCAGATACGCCTGAGGTCGTAAGCCGGATTTCAGCCCGCCCTCTCTGACCGAGACTGATCATATCGTCACTTGGTTCTGTCAGAACCACAAACTCAGGCCGAATCCAGTCCTCTTCGATGATATATTGCCAACAACGGCCATCACAGTCCTCTTCCTGTACGCTGCAGACAAACAAGACCGTGCAGTTCCCCAGCAGATCCAGATCCTTCATGATTTTTCCGGCATACAACATGGAGGCAACGCCGCCTTTCTGATCTGTTGTGCCCAGGCCACCGATTTCCTCTGCATTCTCATATCCTGAAAAGGGATCAAAGGTCCAGTTTCCCAGGTCGCCGCAAGATACCGTATCGACATGACCGTCAAACGCAATGAGATGATCACCATGCCCCAGATAACCCATCAGGTTCCCCATGGGATCCACCCATATCCGTTCGAATCCAATCCGTTCCATTTCTTCCCTGATTCGGGCCATTGCCTTTCCCTCGTCGCCGTCATAGCTTTGAATCGCTATGATCTCACGCAGAAAGGACATCATCGGCTGCCGTATCTCCTCAACAGCCCCTAAGATCTTCGAACTGATCTCCACCTTTTCACCTCTTCCTGATTCGCATCTGCAGCAAATACATCAACTGAACCCTTTTCCCGTTAAGTACGTAAATATGAAAAAAATGAGTATTTCCAATACTTAAATTCATTTTCATCAATAATACCGGACATTTACCGACCCGAACTAACATTTATGTAATAGTTCTATCAAAATTTGTCATACAACACCATTTTTCTTAGTGGTTTGAGTACTTTTCTCGATAATTGTCATCCGTACATTTACATCTTAAGCTATGAAAATGTTCGAATAACTTAAACATTTCATTCCTTCTCCGAAAGATGATCTGCTTCCAATGTTTCCCTTTCGAGTCGACGCTCTGAAATGGCATCACCCTTTGATTGAGCTGTGGAGTTTTGAAGCCGTTGAGCTGTGGAGCTCGGGAGCTGTGGAGCAAAAGAAATTTATACAGGATATTCACGAGAAAAAAGTACGATGCTGTCCGCTCAACCGTTGAGCGGACAGCATCGTACTTCAGGCCGAAATACTGTTTATTCTGTTATTCTATGGGTCTTTTAAAGTTTTCCCGTTTCTTCAAAAGGCTGCCAAGTACCAGAGCTATGGCTCCTCCAATCAGAGCAGCGTAGAGCTGAACAAGTCCGAAGGCTACCGGAAGTCTCTGCTGCAATGCCGGCGGGATGGGGAGTCCGAAGACGGGAACAGCATACTGAGCAGCCATCATCATGACGAAAAACTTCAGTCCCGACCCAATCACAATGCCAATGACCTGCGTTGTCAGATTTCTGAGCAGGAAGCTGAACGGGATGACCAGCGCCAGGTTGCCCAGCATGATGAAGGGAATGAACGGAGCAAGTGCCGGATTGAGCTGACCGGTGGCAAAAGCCATGATGGGACTGAGCACTGCCAGCAGCATGCCATAACGGCGGCCGCAGAAAATGACCGTCAGCAGTAGCAGCGCGTTGATGAGCGGTCCGACGAATACTCGTGAAAAGTCCGGATTGAATCTTCCAAGCAGCTGGATGACAATGGCCATCCCTAAGAACAAGGCCGCCAGAATCATGGATCTGGTTTCGCGGCCGGTGGTATTTCCTGTTTTCATTCGATTTACTCCCCCTGAATTTTCGGGTTATCCAATGGTGATTTCGCAGCGGCTTTTTCCTTGAAGGCAGCCAGTGCCCGCTGGGCTTTGAGAATCGGAGCCAGTGTTCCGGGTCCACCCAGGCAACCGCCCGGACAAGCCATTCCCTCCAGTAAATAGCCATTCTTTTTGCCGGCTTTCGCGAGCTTCATCAGCTTGACGCATTCATGGAGGCCATTGGCTTTTTCCGTGAGGACCGTCCGGTCAGGCTCCAGCTGAGCCACAACGGCCGCAACCGCCCCGGCTACGCCGCCCGATTCCGCAAAACCACGTCCCAGACTGGATGAATCATCAATGGCAGCACTCACTTCCAGACCCGTCAGCTCAATGCTTTTAGCAATGAACATGCCCATGAGTTCTTCATAGGTGAGGACGAAGTCAACATAGTCCTTGACATTGTCCTGCAGCGCTTCCAGTTTCTTGGAAATGCAGGGACCGATAAACGTAACTTTGGCGTTGAAATCTTCCCGTTTAATGTGCTGAGCGGTAGCAATCATCGGAGTCGCCGAACTCGATATGTTCTTATCCTCCTCGGGGAACATCTTCTTGACCATCATTGCCCAGGACGGACAGCAGGAGGTTCCCATGTAGGGCTTGGATGCCGGAACTTCATGCAGGTATTCCCGGGCCTCCTTGATCGTTTCGATATCAGCTCCCAGTCCCACTTCCATCACTTCATCAAAGCCCAGCAGACGGATTCCCTCGAAAATTTGCTCGGGAGTGACCACCGGCCCAAACTGTGAAATGAAGGACGGCGCTACGATGGCCAGATGGCGCCCGCCGGCTTTCATGGACTTGATCAGCTGATAAATCTCGGATTTATCTGCAATGGCGCCAAAAGGACACTTCTGAATGCACTGGCCGCAGGAAACACATTTGTCCTGATTGATCTTTGCCCGCCCCAGGTGGTCCGAATCGATGGCGTTGACCCCACAGGCCTGAGCACAGGGCCGATCATACTGAATGATGGCGTTATAGGGGCAGGCGTCCCGGCAGCGGCCGCACTTAATGCATTTCTCCTGATCAATGTGGGTCTGATGCTTACCCATGGTAATGGCGTTTACCGGACAGACATTGATGCAGGGGTGCGCAATGCACTTGCGGCAGTTGGAAGTGACTTCCAGCCGTTTCGTCGGACAGGCTTCGCAGGCAAAGGTGATGACATTGACCAGTGGGGCTTCGTAAAAACGCTTCGCCACATCGGCCTCATCAATGCCTTCTGCCAGTACGCCCAGCTCACCGGCACTTCTTACCGGCAGTCCCAGCGTCAGACGGAGGCGTTCACCGACGATGGCACGCTCCTTGAAAACCGAATCCCGATAGTTGGCAACCTCTCCCGGAATGATGTCTGAGATGGCTTTCCCAATTGCCTCCCCCGGATTTTTATCTTCATAAGCAATTCGCGCGATCTCCGTGAAGATTCTTCGTCTGATGTGAATGATGTCATTATATACTTCGTACATTTGATTACTCCTTGGGTAATTATTCGAGCAAGGTTATCATTGGCTGCGGTCAGGGTTAGATGTCAGACTCCGGCATTTCCCGCCGATACCCTTCCATCACCTTTTCCATGACAACTTCTGAAGTCGCTGACAGAATCACTTCACCATCAATCATGACAACCGGACTGGCCGACTCATTGACCTTACACTGACCCAGGCATTGCTCAAATGCGATTTCCAGTGAATCCCACGACAGGAATTCCTTTAAATCCTCCAACTGCGTCTGGATCGACATATTCCCCATCGCTACACAGTTCGACCCCATACAGAGTGTTACTTTCATTTCTTTCCCCTTTCACAAGACAAATAAACTTTCGTCAATATTATATCATACCCCGGTTCTCCCCAGTCGGGAGTATCAGCTTCCCGGAGTTCTATGAGCCGTCCTTCGACTCGCCCTCTCGATCCTGCCTGACCCCAGATAAAACAGCCGACCTTGACCCAATGGTTCTTTTATGGGCTATGCACGATGGGTTTTGCACGATGGGCATTTCACCGTGGATTTTGCACGGTGGCATTACAAGATCACTTTGAGATGATCCCTGTGAGCGGATGTTGTTAAGCCAAGGACTTAGACGAACCGACCATTGACGCGATGAACTGTTTTCCTGCCTGATCAGATCAAAGAACATGACGAAACCTCATGAAGGGAGCGCAACCCCTGTTTTCACGGGGGATTGCGCTCCTGATTTTCGATTCCTTCGGGCCGGATTATTCGAATAACTCTTGAATTCAACTTCGAACAAGAGGCTGGCTAATAAGCAGTCCAGCCGCTGTCCGCCGTAATGCACTGACCATTTATGAAGCCGGAATCGTCGGAAGCCAGAAACAGTGCCACACGGGCAATTTCAATCGGCTTGCCGTTTCTTGGATTGCCGCCGATATTGGACATGACGATATTCAGCCCTTCCTGGTTGACCTTTTTCATGAAGTCACCGCTGCCGATCTCCGTTTCAACGCCTCCGGGGCAGATAGCATTGCAGCGGATGTTCTTTTTGGCGTACATATATCCCGTATTCTTGGTCAGGCCCACGACCGCGTGCTTGGCTGCAGTGTAGACCGCACCCGCTCTGGCGCCGTACAATCCTCCGACGGAAGCAATATTTATGATGTTGCCGCCGCCCTGTACCAGGAACTGCTTCACCGCGCCGCGGCTGGTATAAAATGGAGCAAACGTATTGAGGGCAAACACTTTTTCCAGCATGTCATCAGCAACATCTCCCACCGCGCTGAAATCATCCATGATTCCGGCATTATTCACCAGAATATCCAGTTTGCCTGCATCCTTCACGACTGCCTCAATCAACGACTGAGCGTCTTCTTTCTCCATCAGATCCGCGACATGCGGAATGATCCGGCCAGGCCCCTGAATACTTTCCGCCAGTTCCTGCAACCGCTCCGCCCTTCTGGCCACAGCATATACAATAGCCCCTTCCTGAGCAAACAGCGCTGCGATTTCGTGTCCCATTCCGGAGCTGGCTCCGGTAACAATGGCTACTTTACCTTGAAGCTTCATGTTTCAGACCTCCTAATGAGTTTATTTTCACAATCTCTTCTCCTAAATTATAGTCCAATCGTCTTATCCTGTAAACGTTATCCCATTCGTGGCGAAAAGCGATTTTCCTTTGAGCGCAAACGAGAAATCTTACCCGAATGCCAATCAAGCAGACCAAAAAGCCCCCACATCCGTGGAGGCGATCCAGTAAATACAAAGGAAATTACCTCGGATGAGGTTCACCCTTATGCGACGCTGCATTGAACTGTTTTAAATTCTGCAATCCGGTAATCAAGGATTACCGGATTCCTTGGAACTTCGCAATCAAGCGATACTGAGATGGCTTTATTCTAAATTTTTTTCAACATTGGGCAGTATATTGAACCGGTTGCGATAGAACTGGATGGCTGCCAGAGCGATCAGCAGAGCCGCTCCGGTAATTGCCGCAGTCTGAGCCATAGGATATTTCCCCTGAAAGCCCTCAGGAGCCATGAGAAAACGGTAAATCCCGAAATATGCCCAAGCAACCGGCAGCGGAATCGCTGCGTTGCTCAGCCGATAGGCCACCCCTCCAGTGAGGAGGACTGCCACGGAGAGGATCAGGATGGCCCATAACTCCAGTGATAATCCAAACCCGTCCCAGTTCATCTTCACCAGGCTGGCAGCGATATTTACCACTGTGGCAATCATGAGCCAGCCGGTATAGAGCGAAAAAGTCAGGGGAAGCAGCCAGCGGCGGCCTTCCTGGATCTTGAGCAGTTCGCGGCAGATCAGACTCAGGATGACCAGGAAACCAATGATGAAGAGACTTGAAAGTTCAATGAAGAGAAACGAGAAGGTGACGATCCACAGGATATTGAACAGGCACGAAATTCGAAACAGCAGACTGATCCGGTCCACTGCCTCCTGGTAGTACCGATCATTTTTCTTCAGGATCATAAAGATGATGGAAAAAAGCAGCAGTGTGTAGATCAGGCTCCAGATGCTGAAAGTCGATGGACTGGGCGTGATCAGCGTAATGTATTTGTCCGAGATTTCCTTTTGTGACAGTCCATTAATCAGACCGGCAGCACCCAGTCCGTTAAATACCAGAGTTACTGCAAAAAAAAGGGCATTGATCCAGGCTTTTTTTGATCGTTCCATCGTTGACTCCTTTCCGGGTAAAAATTCTACTCAACCTTTAAAATCATGGTATGGATGCTTACTTCTGAAGAACTGGCAGTCGAAAGGGATTCGGATCCTAAGATTCAGCTTTCCGCCTACTCAAAGCTCACTTTCGATCCGCCTGCCCTTCACTCAGGCTCACCTTCATTCTAAATCATTCTGAACTTTATTGGTATGGCTTGGCAGATCCGGATTCAACCGATTTGAGCAGCTCACTCACCCGGTCGGCGGCCAGTTTGCCTGTCAGGACAGAAACCGGCAGACCCGAAGGACTGAATGTCCACTGACCGCATTAAACAATCCGGGGGATCGGGGTTTCAATGGACTGCTGAATTCTCTGCAGTCTGGTCTGCGCCGGAATCCGCGGATTGGAAAAAGCCCATCCAGTTATGTCGCCGTCTGAGTTTCCGGCCTCCCGTTCAATGGTGATCGGGGTGGCACACAGGGCAAATAGGCATTGCTTTCATTAATACGGACCTGGCAAAAACAACCATCCATGAATAACCCATGGTAGAAACCCAATCATGGACTTCTGTTATAGGACCGGAGGATCCTCATCTTTCTCCGGAATTAATCCTGTATTACTCGGCGTAATTCATCCATCATAGCCCTGCGATTGCGGTAAGTCCTCTGAAACAATTCCAGCAGTTCTCCTGCAATCGGCCATCCTCCTGGCAATCGACTCACATAACTGATAAATTCAGCAATCTCCCGATAATATCCCCGGTTGCTCGTTGTTCGAGCCATTTCACGCAGTAATTCGCTGTATTTCTCCAGTACCTGCTCCTGATATCGGTCAATCAAAATCAAGTCATATTTGCGGAGCAAATGAATATCATTGGTGCGAAAGACCACATTGCTTAGCTCTTCCCACATCTCTTCCTCACAGTACAGACTTGCCTGCAGCCCATAATCTGGTACCCTCTCAATCATATCCCTGCGTAGTGACCGCCACTCGGCTTCAGAAACCTCTGTTTTCAGCTCTTGAATCAAAGTATTGTCCCCTGGCAGAAAGTCTTTCAACAAGATCAGGAGCTCTTCGCGGTAGGAATCCAACTGGGATGATTGGTGAAAGATTTTCTTTAACATTAGGTGATGTCGGGTCAGCCAGACTTTGGAAGCCAAATCCAGAACAAGGCTTTCCCTTAGAATCGCTTCCGCTTTGTCAAACTCCTGATTCTCTGACTCGACCACAGCCATGAATGAGCGAATTTTCGGCTCGTCCCAGAATCGCCTGGCATAGGACAGCAGGTCAGCGGTTGAGGCTCCCATCTGCTTTAAAAGTTGCAGATGCAAGATGGCCCATTCATTTTCTCCGTCAATAATTGACCGGCCATTCATCCGGCTATCTTCTGCCAGGCGTTCACTGATAACGAGCTTTCTCTCCCAATAGTGTGGTTCATCAAACGACCCATTCCACAAATTGCTGATCGCCTGGGATAACTCCTGATTGGAATGGTCTAAACGATCCGATAACCATTGGAAGAGCCGCTCTTTGCTGCCTGAATCGGCCTCCTGAATGATTGTTTCAAGCATGTTATAACATTCCTGATCAAAATTCCAATAATTGTAGACATACCATTCTGCATCCATCACTGAGACCATCTCCATGAGATGAACGACACACTCAAAGGCGTCTATTGGCTTCTGATCATCCAGAAGCCCCTGAATCTCATGGTGGAGGTAACTGAAGAGCTCGGAAAACAAGTCATCCAGGTCTTCTTCCGCGACATAACCATCCTCTTCTGTATATGAGTTGATCAGCTGCTGTAACTTCAGCCGAATTTGTTCCTGTGTGACTCCGATCTCCTGTTGGATCAGGATTCTGCGGAATCTCTGTTCCAGTCCCTCATCCTCTTCCAGAATTTCAAAAAGATATTTACGTACCAGCTTCTCATCCGAATTTTGAACCAGTTCTGCCAGACTCCGTGTCTGCAAGGGATGATCTTCTTCATCTGATTCCCCAGGGATTTTTCGTTCACCCGCACTCCGGTTCAGATTGGCTTCCCAGGCAAGCAGCAATGCCGCCATATGCTTGCAGTTTTCGCCGGAAGCAGCATAGGGACAACTGCAATAGCAAGCAACAGGTTCATTTTTTACTATCTTTATTTGAACGTGGTATAGCTGCTCTCCCTCAACCAGGCCATCCAGTATTTCCCCGTCAAACGACATATCAATGACAGTCTGATTCAGGTAATAATCGATCCCTCGCTCAAAAATATGATCCTGAAAATATTGTCGATAATCTGAATTTACGTGTGTCATACAACCTCTCTTTCCTAACTCCAGTTTACCATCGCGGCAAGACCACCAAAATCATTTCCGGTCAAAGAAAGTCAGTTTATTTTCCAAGAAGATGTGCCTTTTGGGGAGTGAGGAATGAGAATTTCGGTGGACCTATTATGATTCAACAATATTATCCGAAAAGAAGGAACAGCTCATTGAACGCCTGGCATTGCCCCATTACAATGGAAATAGCAACTATTCATTTAGGGAGGGCAATTGTATGATACGATTCCCAAGGACTAGGGCTCTCATCCCTGGTATCCTGCTGACTCTGGTCCTGGCAGGATGCGCTGGTGAGGCAAAACCGACCGGCACGGGAACTGCGGCGGGAACAACTGCTGCCGCACCAGTCACTACCGCACCCGCTGCCACAACTGCGGGCAATGCGGGAACTTCTCCTTTGACAGCAGCTTCGACCCAACCGACCCCAGTGGTTTTTTCCGACCCGGTCTTTGAAAAACTGGTGAAAGCTGAACTGAAGAAAGACACCATTTATCCGGCGGATCTGGAAGACTTCACGAACCTGAAGATCGGCGGAGACCATTTCCTGCTGCTCTCCGGCAAAGGAGTTCCCGATCGATCGATTGTATTGCTGTTTGGTACCGACGTGGAACTGGACGGCAAGCGCTTTACCGGATTTGGCACCATGAAGTCGCTGGCCGACCTGAGTCTTTTCCCCAATCTCACATCCCTCCATGTTACCCTGCAGCCAGATATCGATTATTCAACCATTCCGGCCCAGGTCAAGGAAACGCTGCGCAGTGGGTTCTTCACCCAAAGCAAACTGAAGGACATCCAATTTCTTCAAGGTGCCAAGTCCCTGTTCAACCTGAGCTTGAGCTTTAATGAAATCACAGACCTGTCACCGCTGAAGGACTCCAAAGAATTGCTCTATCTCTCAGCCAACAGCAATCAGGTGTCAGACTTGTCTCCCCTTTCGGAACTGCTCAAGCTGAAAAGCCTGACATTCTACGAAAACCGGATTAAAGACCTTTCTCCCCTGTCCGGCCTTCCAAATCTGGAGACCCTGGAGCTCTACTCGAACTACGTGGAAGACCTCACGCCCCTGTCCGGCATAAAAACCCTCAAAGAGCTGGAACTGATTGCCAACAAAATCGAGGACGTCAGCCCCCTGAAAGGCTTTTCCTCCTTTGATTCACTTCGTCTGAGCAAGAATCCGATCAAGAACATCGAAGAACTTGATCACATTAAGAACCTGGTGTTCGAGCCCTAAGCCCTTCACGATCGTTCCATTAATCCAAATTTCTTTCAAGCAGCTTTAGCTCCTATACGCAGCTCCCAGCATCGTCACAGGGCAGCCTGAATATCACCGATTCAGACTGCCTTGCCATTTCCATTCCCTTTCTGTTTTTGTTTCAGTTTCTGTTTCCGTTCCGTTTTCTGTTACTGTTTCTGTTCCTGTTCCTGATCTTATCCCAATCCCTTTCCCTTTTATAATCCCTTTCCCTTTCCCTTTTCCTTTTCCTTTTCCTTTTCCTTTTCCTGGGGGTTACGTAGCATCTACAGTGAGAGCATCGCCAGACAATCGGCTATAATGAAAGAAGAACTATTGTTACAGGCAGCCTGGCAAATCTGCTTGGCGCAATCTCTGCGCGCAGTGGCTGTCAGATGATCTGCCAGGTTGTGGAAACCAAGAGGAGAACTTCATGGATCAGTTTCACCTGCCATCGGATCATTTGGATGTCCTGACACATAATGGAGAGACCCTCTCCTATGTCCAGCCATACGGCTCGGACGGGGTCGTGGTCATTGACCGGGACGCGATCCTGCGGGAGCCGTTTACCTACAAAAGATACTGTCAGAAGCAGAATGAATGGATGCGCCTGTATGGCAGAGTCTATCGCTTTCTTGAGTCGGATCAGAATCTGGCTGACTTTCGATCGGCCGGCTGCCTTCCGGATTCGGACCTCTACGGTCTCTCCCGGACCATGGATCGGGAAAGCACCCTGGCCGAGCCTACCCCGTTGGAATATCGATTCGAGGAGTGCTTTATCGATGCCTTCGGAGAGGAAGCCTTAAAATATCTGAAACGCGAATATGCTTTTCTGACGGATCAGGGAAATACCGTATATGTCGATTACGCGCTGTTTCGCAAGGATGGAACCTGGATTGCCATCGAAGAAAACGGCATCCGCTACCATCACCCGCAAATCATCGGCAAGGAACGGTATCAGCACATTCTGAAAAAACAGAATGCCATTGTTGCTGCCTATGGGATTGTCTTTCGATGGGACACAGAAAGCCTGTTCCATCGGGAGAAAATCGCCGATGAGCTCCGGGAGTTTTTGGGTGATCTCGATGATTACCTGATTCAGTACTCACTGTCAGCTTCTCGCGGTTTTTCCCTGCACGAGCATCAGGCAGATCAGCTTTCTCAGCTCCAGGCCGACCGGGACGCCGGAAAACGGTCTGCTCTGGTTGTCCTGCCGACGGGCACCGGAAAAACCGTCATCGCCCTGGAAGACATGGTTCGAGTGGCCGCAGCTCATGGCTCGCTCGACGTGCTGATCCTGGTGCCATCCCTCGATCTGGTGCTCCAGTGGCAGAAAGCCGCTGCCGCCTTTGAAACATTGATCGGCCGCATTCAGGTGCAGACGTACGCTGCCATAGCAAGGCAATATCACCGGGAACCGGTGAATCAATATCACTATATCGTGGTGGATGAAGCTCATCACGGACCAGCTCCGATCCTGAAAAAAGTCATCCAGCATTATCAGCCGCTGTTCCTGCTGGGGCTGACCGCAACGGACAAACGCCTGGATGAACGGCGGCTGGAATCAGTTTTTGGGAGCTATGAGGAGAAACTGGATCTGAAGGAGGCCATTCAAAAAGGCCTGCTCTGCCAGATCCGGGCCTTCCGCCTGGAGAGCACGCTGGACCTGTCTGAAGTAAGGTTCAATGGCAGGGATTATGTTTCCTCGGATCTGGAAAAAAGAATCCGGGTCAACTCCCGAAATGAGCTCATTGCCGATGTCCTGCATACTTATTTTTATTCCAGACTTCCTGGGAAATCGGGTCTGGTGTACTGCGTCAATGTGGCTCACGCGAAAGAAATGGCGAAAATTCTTCGGCTGCGCGGATTTACCGCCGAGTCCGTGGATGGTTCCGATCCCCGGCGATACGAAAAGATTCGGCGATATATGGAACGCCAGCTCCAGTTCCTGTGCACCTGCAGCCTCCTGACCGAAGGCTGGGACGCACCGCACACCTCGGTCATCGTCATGGCTCGTCCAACCCTGTCCCGAGTACTCTATGCCCAGCAGCTGGGACGGGGCACCCGCAAGGCAGAGGGCAAGGAAGCATTGTATGTCATCGATGTGGTGGACCGCTACGGAAGCTTTGGCCAGCTCAGCAACCGTCCCTGGTCAGTGAATTCCCTGCTGAATCAGCCCTGGTACGTGCCATTTGGGGATCTGGTGCCCAGATCCGATGTTGCTGGTCAGGAGCTGGTCATCCTTGGGACCACCCATGAACAGCCGGTGAAGCTGCAGCCCTACGAGCTGTTCACCATGCAGCGGCTCTATGAATCGTATCTGTCGGTGGAATCCCTGGCCCGGGAACTGTTTGTATCCACCGGAACCGTGCGAAGCTGGATCAACACCGGAGAACTGACCCCAGATGTCCATCTCCCGATGGGCCGAAGCGCGGTCGATCTGTTCCATCCGGATCAGATCGCTATAATCCGGCTGGCGAAAGGTTTGAAGGAACACACGGAAGCCACCATCGTGGAAGACTTCTGGGAGTTCCTGGCCGAGCGAAGCTACAGTTACAGCTACAAGATGGCCTTTCTGCTGGCTCTGCTGAAACAGGCAGACAGTACCGGGGATGCCGAAATTACCGGTGTACTGAGCGCCTATCGCGAGTTCTATCTCAATCGGATCAGAGAGAATAAAACCGTAGACCGCTCCGGCTCCCCCTACCATGACCCGGAGTTTCTGATGGATGACAAAGCACTGACCAACAGTCTTCTTTCAAACCCCTTTGAGAAATTCGAACGCAAGCGTTTCTTCTACTATGCGAAAGATCTCAAAAAGATCTCGATTCACCATCGATTGTGGGAAGATCTGACTCACCGCGGCGGTCTGGAGAAGCTTCACCGCCAGATGCAGGAAGATCTCATCCATTATTATGCCCCGCTCGGAGGTTACTAAAGAAACCTACCTGAACATCCTTCAGGTAATCCACTCATGTCACCAGAATCAATTCAATCATTCAAGGAGCTCATGCCATGAAAGAAACAAGCTGCCTCTTTTGTCAACTGGTCCAGGATCATCCCGTCCAGGAGAATGAGTACTTCTATGCCCGCTTTGACAAGTACCCGGTTACTCCGGGACATCTCCTGGTTATACCCAAACGCCATGTCGAGACCCTGTTCGAACTCAGTGAAGTGGAACGAAGCACTCTATTTCCATTCATCGAGGAATGCAAGAATCTCCTGGAAGAACAATTTTCTCCCACCGGTTTCAACTTCGGAGTGAATCAGGGCCAGGCTGCCGGACAGACCATCCCCCATCTCCATATTCATCTGATTCCCAGATATCCGGGAGATCTGCCGGATCCGGAAGGCGGAGTCCGGGGAGTGATCCCCGGAAAGAGAAAGTATCGGAGCTCACCAGAATAACAGAATAACTCCCCCATCAAGAAGCGACGAGCCGGATCCTCCCATGAGAGGATCCGGCTCGTTGCTTCTTTTTCGCTATCCGGCCAGCTGGATTAGCCTACGGAGAGTGAAATAAATCAATAACAGGAAGAAAAACGGAATCAACAGCAGCATCAGGATCAGTTTGCCCAGTACACGCATTTTTCATCACCCAGCCCATTTATTTATTGGGTCGATCATACCACTTTGTCTGGACAATTCGTAAAGCCCGATAACCATTCGACTTTCCCACCAGCAGGCTTCATAATCCCTTACAGCACAACTTCGAATAAAATTATCCCTGTTACAGCAGATAATTCCCATCCCTACTGTTGACTGGACAGAAACAGGCGGATCGCCTCAACGGTTTGGTTCTGCTGGGATTCGGCCGAAATTGCGGCATCGAGGTCCCCTTTCTGCTTGCCATAGTTGCCGAACTGGGCATGGTTGCCGCCTTCTATGGCAATCACATGTTCCGTATAGTTGATCTTGTCTGCCACTTCCGTATTCAGGGTTCCATATACTGTCAATGTTTTCGAGGCTGGATAATTGCCATAGAGGTAAGCACCCATCAGGATCAGGCCTTTGATCTTTTGAGGATTGCTCGAAGCGTACTGGCTGGCCATCGCTCCGCCCAAAGAATATCCGCCGACATACCAGTTCTGAATCATGGGATGTTGAGCCATGATCCGATCTGCTGCATTTGAATCAAACACGGCCAGGTTGAAGGGCATTTCCACCAGGAAACAGGTGATGCCGGTTCGCTCTGTGATCTGATCAAGCAGCGGCAAATACGCCAGGTATTCGACTTTTCCACCGGGGTAGAAAATCAGGGCCGTGTCACTGGCTACATCCGATTCGACAATCAGATACCGGTCCTTTTCCGTAATGTCTGCCGTCTCCAGAAGCGCTTTGGCTGAAGCATCCGCCCGATAGTAGTCAGACACATATACGAAGAAAGCGCCGGTTAATGCCAGGATCAGGATCAGCAAGCCCAGCAGGATCTTTTTCCAGATTTGTTTCATGTTAATCACCTCACCGTCACATCTTACTGGTTCATTAGAAGCAGATCGTTTTTCAGGGACTCCAGTTTAAACCATACTTTAACTATACACAGCCTGCGCTCTGATCCCACTCCATCCGATAAAAAATAACTTTATTGCGCTCCGGACCTATTCATTGCGTCCGCTGTTCATGTCCTGGAACGATACTTATAATTTTCGCTTGTTGGAACACCCCGACAGGAAGTCATCGGATGACGGAAAATAGTAAAAACACTCGGAGCAGGATCATTTGATCCTGCTCCGAGATAAATAAGAATACTTGTGCTTACATGAATCCCAGCAGTCTCGCGAAGAGAGCCGCGAAAATAATGCCAAGGACGGTTCTCTCAAAGAATACAACCACCAGTTCCCATAACTTCAGAGGAAGTTTGGTGGCCATCATCACAACGATGGTTTCTGAGAAGAAGATAATCTGCACGATGGATACCGCAACTACGACATATCTGGCTCCGGGATGGATCAGATCGACGTTGTTCTTGATCAGAAGAACGGGCAGGAACATCTCCGCGATTCCAACCGGGAAGGAAGGAGCGATTTCCTGAACATTCGGGATGCGCAGCAGGTGCAGCAATGGTTCAAATACTTTCCCCAGGTATGTAAAGAACGGCGTCTTTTCCGCAATAATCAGTGAGGATGTACCAACGGCTGCAAGCAGGCTCAGCACCTTGGGAATGACTTCCATTCCGTCCTTCAGACTCGAGACAATTTCTGAGGGCAGCGGGTTTGCTGTGTAGGCTTTTTTCGCCATCCGGTGGACACCGGTAACAAAAATATTCTCTCCGCTGACAGATGTGGTTCTCCGATCTTCTTCGGTCTGGACTTTCCCGTCCAGATAAACATCTTCTTTTTTATTGAACGGGGGCATCCGGGCTATCAAAGCACTGATGACCATGGTCAGGAAGAGCGATGAGAAGTAGACTGCTAAAAAGCGATCTTCCAGTCCGGCGGTCTGAATGACCATATAGGCAAATCCGACGCTGACGGCACTGAAACCGGTCACAACCAGAACCGCTTCTTTGATGGTATACACGCCCTGACGATACAGCTTGCTGGTGATCAGAACGCCCACCGAGGAGGAACTGACAAAAGAGGCAATGGCGTTTACGGCAGCTCTGCCCGGCACTTTCCAGACCGGTCTCATCAAAGGTTCCATTAAGGATCCGATCAAATCAATAAAACCGTAGTTCAGCAGAAACGGCATGCACACACCGCTTACGACAATGATCCAGAACACCGCGACCACGATCGCAGGAATGATCGTTCCTCCGGTTGCGGGGCCTACAATTACTTCGGGAAACTTGACAGGCGTGGTTTTATTCAAGGTAAACGCCAGGGTGAAGAACCCGCCTAAGAGATAGAGCAGTGGATGAACTGCGGAATCTTCTTTAAAGTAATTTCTCAGGAACCCGTCTTTGGCAATATATTTCCCATACACACTGAGGACTCCCGTTGCGCATACAAGTAGTGTGACCAGCCACAGTCCGACATCTCCCAGGGATGTGACGAAGAAGTTGTACATGATGCCGAACACCATATCCGTCTTGCCATTAAATGTGACAGGAACGAAGAAGATCAGGATGGCAATGGCCGTAAACAGGATCCCTTTTAAAATGCCTGCAGAAAAGTCTTTTTTGGAAAGGTCGAAGGAATCGATCACAGCCAGGTCATTCAGATCCAAGTTCTGTTCTTTAATTTCTTTCATCGACAGGGTTCGTCTTTTAGAAGCGAACACCGTTTCTTTCTCTAGCACTTTATCCAATTTATACCACCATTACTCACTTTTATTTTTTCTTTGAAGAGCCAGTCCGGAAATGAACTCAAACACGAGGTTCGCCGCCAAAAGCGAAGTGACTTCCGCATGATCATAAATCGGTGCGACTTCGACAATGTCAAAGCCCACATAATTCAGATCGGATATTCCGCGAATCAGGCTGATGGCCTCGTAACTGGTATAGCCGCCCACTTCCGGGGTTCCGGTAGCCGGAGCATAGGCCGGGTCAACAAAATCAATGTCAAACGTGAGGAACGCTTTGTTATCTCCAACAGTCTTCTTAATGAGTTCAATTACTGCGGGAAGACCCATTTCTCTGACCTGGTGAGTGGGAATCAATGTCAGGCCAAGGCTGGCAGCCAGCTTGAATTCCCCAGCGTCGTAGAGGGATCCTCTCATGCCAATCTGAATGGATTTATGCGGATCAATCAGGCCTTCTTCAATCGCCCGGCGGAACGGGGTACCGTGGTTGTACTTTTCGCCGAACACTTCATCATTAATATCCGCGTGGGAATCAAAGTGAACCAGACTGACCGGTCCATGCTTCTTCGCGATGGCGCGAAGTTCTCCGAGAGTAACGGAGTGGTCACCCCCCAAGGCAATCGGCAGGCAATCGTGCTGAATAATGCTGGAAGTAAATTCCTCAATCCGCTCATAGGTCGGGTGGATATAGCCGGGTACCACATTGACATCCCCCAGGTCAGCGCCCTTGAGGTAATCCAGGATGTTCACTTCATGAACCGGATTGTTTGTCTTCATCATGACGGAGATGTTTCGAATCCCCTGAGGGCCGAATCTGGCACCGGAGCGATAGGAGGATGCTGTATCAAACGGAATGCCGTAAATCGCAAAGTCGAGTCCCTCCGCGCTGTCAAACCGCTGCATTCTCATGAAATTTCCGACATTACAGAATCTCGGTGACGCAAAGGCAGTAGCTGGTTTCTTGCTTAAATCTTTTTGTTCCATAGTTCCCTCCAGGAAGTTAAATTATTTCACTTATTTAATAAGCAAAATCCGTGCCAAGAGGAAAATGCACTATTTGAAGCATAATCAGGCCTTTTCTTCGGACTTTCCGGAAAACGATTTAATGAAAATGTCCATATGTCTCCGAAAACGTTGCCAGATCACGATTCCATACATCGGAAAAATTTCCGTTCCAGCGGAATATTTTCCGATTTATTTTAATTCCGGGAGAGTGAGACCGTATTTTTTCAATTTCTTCCGCAGAGTACTTTCATTGATATGATAATTCTGAGAGATTTCTTTAACTGTTTCATGCTTTTCAAATAGATTCTTAATCAGATTGATCTCAAATTCTTCCATCATTTCATCATAAGATAAATCACGGATGCTGACCGATGGAATGTCCCGGTCGCTGCGCAGCAGTTTGACATCATTAAGGTGAATTTCATCCTCGTCTGTGGTCAGAATCAGGCATTCGATAAAATTTTCCAGTTCTCTCACGTTCCCTGGCCATGGCATGGAATAGAACGCCCGGTAGACTTCCCCGGCCAAGGACTTGTTCATTCCGTATTCCTCATTTTTCCGCCGCAGCAGGAATCTTGTGAGCGACACGATATCTTCCCTGCGTTCCCGCAGGGGAGGAATGTGGATAGGAAACACATTGATCCGGTAAAACAGGTCCTCTCTGAATTTTTCCTGCCTCACCATCTCTTTCAAATCCCGGTTCGTCGCAGCAATAATTCGTACATTGGATGTCTTCTCTTTCAGTCCACCCACTGCCATGTACTTTTTTTCCTGCATGACTTTGAGCAGTTTCGCCTGGTTCGCCAACGACAGATCGCCGATTTCATCCAGGAACAGGGTCCCTTCACTGGCCAGATCAAGCAGTCCTAATTTCCCGTTCTTCTGAGCCCCCGTAAAGGAACCTGCTTCATACCCGAACAATTCAGACTCAAACAGTGCCTCCGGAATCGCGGCACAGTTCAGACTGATTTTCGGTTGGTTGTATCGGCTGGATCTGTTGTGAATGTAGGTAAAGACAACCCCTTTCCCTACCCCGGATTCACCGGTAATCAGTACATTGGAATCAAACCGGGCAGCCTTGTCCGCGAGTTTTTTTACTTTTTCCATGCACGGGCTGGAGGATATGAGCAGATCCTCTGTTCCGATTAGAGAAAGCTGTTCCATAAGCTTTGCACTGAATGCCTGCAGTTCGTTCAGCTTTGTTTCCATTTTCTTTAAATATGGAATATCCATGCAGGTCACAACCACCATCCGCAGCTGATGGTTTCGGTCAAACAGCGGTGTGCCCTGACTGTATACCTGTTTTCCATTGACTACCTGGATTTCATCCTTGAATAAGTTGCTTTCCAAAACATCCAGTCCAATCGATTTTGACAAGACCCCGTCTTCGACCAGTTTTGTAACCGGACGCCCCAAAACTTCCACGCTAGGGCGAATATTGTCGATTTTTCGGCAGGCGCTGTTGTAGAACACCGTGATCCCGTTCTTATCGATGATATGAACTCCCAATGGAATCCCCTCTAATATGTCTGCAATTTCCATCGTATCCCCCCTGATGGCATGGGCAATATTGCCTCAAAAAAAATAACCCCTGCGGCGGATCGCATACCGCCAACAAGCCATGTGTTGATTATTGTGTTGAAGGCCAAGCATAATCCAATGCAGAGCCAGTATCTGTTCTATCATACCATGCTTCCCGGGTGAATCAGAAAAGAGCCCGCTCCTAAGCTTGCCCTGCCGCATTCCCCGAAGATCCCCGTTCGAGTCCCGACAGATCTCCAAATTAACTATCTGGTTGTCCAAGCAGCGGAATGATTTGATCAACCATTTATCCTGTCTCTGGATATACTTCATCGATGAGAGTGTATGCCAGGTTATGACGCAGGCAATGTTCCAGATAATATTGATTGTCACGGATCAGCTGATCCTTGTTCACCCAGGCATCATCAATTCTTGCCTCAATGACAGCGGCATACTCAGTAATGCGGTCAAAATGGCGTTCAATATAGTGAGGACTCATGATGAGACAGTGGAAACGAATGTGTTCCAGATATTGATCGGTAAAGTCATTTTTCCAGGAAAATGGAATATAGCAACCCTCCAAGATCAAATTCTGGCTGTTTTCAATGGCTGTCTTTATCAGTTCCCGAAGAATCGGCCATAAATACTCCGTCAGCTCCCGATCATCCGAAGGAGTCAGGCTGGTTTGTCCGCTGCGGATTAACCCCATCTTCAAATGGTCAATGGAATAATAGGGCCATTGCAGTTTCTCCAGCAGGCGCTGGGCGAGGCAGGTCTTTCCGGTATGAGATGCACCGCTAATAAGCAGAATCATGTTTGCTCCTTTTTTTGTTGCTGAGGTAAGAAAATACCTCTGTTCCTTCATCCGTCACTGTGAACATACGCCCATCGCGCAATCAGCTTTCTGAGTTCATATGTACTCATGATACAGCAGATGAAGTCGTGAATGGAATACTTCGAAGGGATCCGATAAGGACAGAGATTTTTAAAAAACATTGCAAGCTTACCCCGGCTCGCTGAAGGGAGCTGGGTTCAAGACGAAAATAGTTTCAGCAGCAGAGGCACAATCCATTATTTCACTATTCTAAAATAAATCCGATTTGTTCTGCTTGACAAGTTTCCTATAATTTCCTATTATTACCATATAAGGAACATTAAGGAGTGATAAGTAATGGAACATGCCTACTTTACTGTGGACGAAGTAGCGAAACTGCTGAGCATCCACCCGAAAACGATCCAGCGCTACATTCGCGAAGGAAAACTCGCAGCAGCGAAAATCGGGAAAAGCTGGCGCATCTCAGGACATGATCTCAGTCGGTTCACAGAAGGGACTCCGGCAATCCCTGCCTCTGTTCCCGCTGGAATCCATGAAAAGAAACCGGCCAAAGCGTCTTCGGTGATCGACATTTCGGTCTCAGGAATGGATGAGGCGGTTCGGATCATCAATGCCATGAACACTGCCATGAACTCAAAACCTCGGGAATACGGACAATCCTCAATGACCACTCAATATATTGAACCCGAGCATACGCTTCGCATAAATCTTTGGGGATCCATTGGATTTCTGTCTGTCATCCTCGGAGCCCTGGAGATCTATGCCGATTAGGCAATAAAGGAGTTCTTATGGACACTTTTTTCCCCTTTCGATCGCAGGAAGGTCTGGATCGAATCCGGTCCAGCTACCAAAAGATCCTCGGGCAGGTGCCCTGCCCCCAGAGACTGATCCCAACGCCCTACGGCAACACCTTTATCCTGGAAGCCGGCGCCCCTTCTCATGCACCCCTCATCCTTCTGCACGGTTCCGCCAGCAACAGTGCTTCCTGGCCGGGAGACTTCCCTGTCCTGGCACCCTATTATCATGTACTGGCAGCAGACACTCCCGGTGAGCCGGGGAACAGCGATTCTCGCCGTATGGATCTGGCAGGGAGTGAAACAACTCTATGGCTCAGGGAACTATTGGACACTCTGACCATTGACCAGGCGATCCTGGTCGGAAATTCCCTGGGAGGGTGGATGGCACTGCGATTTGCCTCAGCCTTTCCGGAACGGGTGGCAGCCCTTGCCCTCCTGGCGCCTTCCGGATTGGTGCAGCCAAAAGAATCGTTCCTGAAGGACAGCCTCCGCCTTGCACAAGGTGCGCCCGACCATGACCCGCTGATCCGATCCATCCTCGGAGACGCCCATCTGCCGCAGGAAGTTCTCGACTTCATGAATCTGATTATGACTCACTTCATTCCCTACACAGGACCTTTGCCCCTGCTGAGCGATCAGGAGCTTTCTGTTCTATCCATGCCTGTGCTGTACCTTTCAGGGACAGACGATGCGACAATGGACGCGGCAGCAGGAAAAAATGAGAAGTATTTTTAGGAAAAAGCAGGATCGCATCATTTGCGAACCTGCATACTGGATCGCAGCATCATATTTTCAGAAATCGTCATGGACCCGATCATGGCATCTTCATGTCGATCAACCGGCACATAGCCAATTGATACTATTGTCGTTTGAAACACCCGATCGGAAATGGGAGAATTCAGCAGCACTGAAAAACACAAAAACACCCGCAACCAGCTCACTGGTTTTCTGATTGCAGGGTGTATTCCTATCGAAACTACCTATCATTTGAAATGCCATACCATTCTCTTCTGATTTTGATCGGGATGCAGATTTTGGACCACGAATCCGTCTTTTTCCTGTTTTCTAATTAATACTTGACGTAATTCCGCTTTGTTTGTTATTCCAGAGACCACCGGGTCCACTTGGCCATATCTTTTGATCTCATATCACGATCCGACCAGTTAAAAATAACTTGAGAAATTCGATCCAGCAATCGGCTTTTCTGCTCCGGAAGCTTTCCTTTCAGAATCAGGGCATTCGTTTTATGCGTCCCGTTGAATATGGTGTTTCGCATATTCAGATGCTCCAGCAGCAGCTGCTCCTCCCGGATTGAATCGAGGACATTCAGCCGGGCAAACTCTCTGGTTCTGACTTTTTCGATCAGCTTGGCGTCCTTGAACAGGACCAAGGTGACGACACAGATCACTGCAGGGTTCACCTGGGACAAAAGACTGGCGGTATCCAATGCATTCTCCCGGCTCAACCGCTTTCCCCCAAGCCCAAGCATGATGTAGGTTGAGTAGCTTATACCGGCCTCTTCCAGAGCCAGCAGAGCCGCCTGGGTTTCCTGCCTGGTGACGCCCTTCTTGTGAAAAGCCAGAATTTCATCATTCCCCGATTCGACTCCGAGGGAGAGGTTTCCATACCCATGATTTTTGAGTTCCAGCAGCTCCTCCGGACTTTTTCTGAGGACATCGTCAACCCGGGCAAAGCTGCTGATCGTCTTTACCTGCGGGAAGCTTGCTTTCACCAGCTGAGCAATCCGAATCAGCGTCTTTGCGTCAAGACAAAAGGGATTGCCGCCCGCCAGAACAATTCGCTCCACGGGGCGTCTGGACTGGCTGTAATGTGCTTTTAGTGCTTCCAGTTTTTTCTCAATGTCTGTGAATCCCAAAAATCGAAAAGTCTGGTTATGATTCAGATCACAATAGAGGCACCGGTTCCAGCTGCAGCCCAGAGTAACAGGCACTGCCAGACTGCAGGCCTGAGTCATTGGCACATAGAAGTACTGGCCATAATCCTGATATACATCATGAAGCATCTCCCCCTCCTCCTCTCGATGAAGCAGCTGCAACACCGATCTGTTTAACTGTATCCATCGTGTCTTGGTCTTGCAGACCAACGGACATACACTTCAATCGCTTTATTTTCTGTTCATGAGATTGTTCCGGAGACGGCTTAGTCCGCTCGTGCGTCCTTCCTTCTTCTGTGAATGGTTTTTGTGATTCACCTCGATCATCAGTACTTTGTCATCCTCCTGCAGAACGGTTTCCCCATCCGGCACAATAATATGGGCACCCTGTCGCTGTACCATGATAATCAGACGATGTTCCAGATCGTTCAGGTCCTGGATCCTCCGGTTCTGCCACTGATGTCCGTGGGGAATTGAAAATTCAATCAGTTCCTGGCCGCTTTCATCAAAATGTGTTTCCCCTCCCAGAATGATCAAATCGCCCTCGCGAATGATGGTATCCCCTCTGGGAATGATTGTCTGGCCGCCCCGGTCAATCTTGGCGACAATAAAGTCAAACGTCAGATTCAGGTCCCGCACTCTGGTTCCAATCAGGCTGCTGCCCGGTTCAATCCTGGTTTCCAGAAAGCCGATTTGTGCCTTGTCCTGGTAGTAATTAAAGGTCTGGAGCACCGTATCATTGGGATCAAGCATTGCCCAGCGCTTTGCCGCCACCGGCATCAGCGAACCCTGAATGAGGGAAGACAACAGACACACTCCGAACACGATGTGGTAAATGTCCACCGATACCGAGGCACCGCTGTTAACCGCCATGATCGCAAAAGCAATCGCCGCCGCACCCCGGATTCCCGCCAGGGACAGAATATTCAGCTGATTTTTCTTCAGGCCGAAGGGCAGCATCAGGCCGTAGACCGTCAGGGGTCTGGCAATAAGCGTCATAAACAGCATAATGCCCAGGGCCATGGGAAAGGCTGCCAGGAAACTGCTGAAATCAGACAGCAGACCTAATATAAAGAAAAGTCCGATCTGCATGATCTCCGTAAATCCATCAAAGAAGAAGACTATTTCCCGTTTGCCGTGGAATTCCATATTGCCCAGATAGATGCCGAGAATATACAGTGCCAGGAATCCATTTCCGCCCAGCAGTCCGGTTGTCGCAAAGGTGACAAGAATTGCCGCTGCCATAAATACCGCGTACAGACCATCCGCCCGGATTCTCATGCTGCGGAACAGATAGCCCATGCTGAGAGCGAATACGGCGCCCAGGCCCAGGCCAATGGCGATCTGTGAAATAATCAGGAGCGGAATGGATACATCGGATCCGATAATAAGCGACAGGAACACCATGGTCATGGTATAGGCCGTCGGGTCATTGGATCCGCTTTCCAGCTCCAGCATCGGGGCTGTACTGTACTTTAAATTCAGGTTCTTGGAACGCAGGATGTTGGAGACACTGGCAAAGTCAGTGGAACCTACGATGGATCCGATGAGCAGGCCCTCCAGCAGACTTAACCCCAGAACAAAATGGCAGAATAAGCCTGTGATGACGGCGGTGGCCAGTACACCGAGCGAACTCAGGACGATGGCCTCTTTGGCAACCGGCCGCGCCATCTTCCATCGGGTGCCAAATCCACCGTAGAACATGATTACCATCAGCGCGACGGTCGCGAATCCATCCGAGAATTCATAGTCGTTGAACTGTATGCCCAACGCGCCAAAGCCCATTCCCAGGACGATGAACAGCAGCAGCGCCGGTATTCCGTGCTTGTTGGAAACCCGGATCGCAATTAATGCTAAAATCAAAATAATACCGGTTACTAAATATTGCATATGTCACTCCTTCTTACGTCAATTCCAGCGACTCATCTTCCTGCTCAGCCACCTGAAGCAGCGTACTGCCTGAGAGTCGAAATACCGTCCAGTCCTCCATGGGCTGTGCCCCCAGGGAGCGATAAAAATCGATGCTGGGCTTATTCCAGTCCAGACACCACCATTCCAGCCGTCCGCACCCTCTTTCCCGTGCGATTTGGGCAAGTTTTCGCAGAATTGCCCTGCCATAGCCCTTCTTGCGGTGTTCCTCCAGAACAAATAAGTCTTCCAGATAGATGCCGGCCCTACCCAAAAATGTGGAAAAATTATGAAAGAACAGCGCAAAGCCTACTTCTTTCTCCTCGACAACGAGGAACAGGACTTCGGCCTTGTTCCGCTCAAACAGCCATTCGTTCAGCAAGTCTTCCGTCGCGATGACCTCATCTGCCATTCTTTCATAGTCAGCCAGTTTCTTAATAAAGTCCAAAATTAACGGCACGTCCGATTCAGTGGCGTACCTGAAATAAGATTTATTGTTCATATCCTGTCATTCCTTTGTATTAATTGATGTCCTGCTTACATTTTATCACTGGAATCAAGAAATTATTCGATGATTTCGCATCAGTTCATCCTTTAACCGGCATTATACCCAGAACCGTGGACAAGCGAGGAAAGAAACTCGAATGAAGCTCCAATGAACCGCGAATACGCACAATAGAACCACGATAGAACCCTGATAGAACTCCGGAAAAACTCTGAAAAACTCTGAAAAACTCCGAAAAAATCAGGGACCGAACATTGAATCAGCCCCTGAGGATTCTTGATATGCTTTGTCCGGACTTTCGTCCAGAGCTCTATTTGCTCTTTACATATTTTGCAGCGCTTTCTCCGCAGATGTACCCTGAGGTCAGCACCCAGCCGTTATTGGCTCCGCCAAAAGTCACATAGGGTTTTTTCTCGCTGAAGAGCACACCGGCACTGTCACTGCCTACGGCATACAGCCCGGGAATGGGATCGCCAGAAGTTTTCAACACCTGCAGATCCGAATTGACATCGAGTCCGGCACAAGTATTGTAGGAATAACTGGCCATTTTCACCGCATAATAAGGTCCTTCGCCTATTTTGACGAGGAATTCTGCGGGTTTTTTAAACTCCGTATCCGTACCGCTTCCGACGTAGCCGTTGTAATCAGCAACCGTACTTGCCAGAATGTCCGGCTGAATGCCGATCAGACCTGCCAGCTCTTCAATGGTTTCCGCTTTGAAGACAAAACCTTCCTTCACCGCTGCCTCCAGAACATCGAACGCTTCAGGAAGCGGTGTATTTTTCGGAATGGGACCATTGTATCCGAGATACCGCGAAGCGGGTCCTCCCGGCTGGTTCTTGAATCCGTTGTCCCGAATCTTATTGATCTGCTCGGTGCTCCAGATACTGTAGTAATTGGGGCCGGCCCGCCATGGATCCAGCATGGAAATTCCGGTTTCCGAGGCAAACCGCTTGCCATCCAGTCCGACTGCCAGACTGTCGGAAGAAATTCCCATAAACATCGGGAGATCGGCCACCGACCAGGCTTCCGGCTTCCCTGTGATAGCACTGTAGGTGCCTTCCAGGTAGTTCACCTTAAATCCCAGACCTGGCTGCAGGAAAGCAGCCGAACCGGACATATGGACTTCCGGAGGCATGCCGATATTATAGGTAGCCGCTCCGTTGTCAATGGCAGCCTGAATCATTTTTCCGTCATTCCGGGCACTGCCATATACCTTCCATTCACCCTTCAGCGGATAGTACTGATCAGACAGATACTTCTTCAGCATGTCCCCGTTGCCAAGGAATCCGCCCGTGGCCATTACCACCGCTTTGGCTTTGATGGTGTAGTCTGTATTCGTGACTTTGTTATGGGCTTTTACTCCAACGACTGCGCCCTGATCATCCGTGATCAGCTCGGTGGCTTCCGTCTCCAGCATATAGTCACCGCCCAGGCTCTTGAACTTTTCGACTAGGCGATCAAAGTTAGCTGCGACTTCGCCCCGTTTGTCCGTTTTAAAGTACCACTGGAATTTCACTTCGTACCAGTCCTGTGGCGTAAATCCAGGTTTGGCATCAAAATCAAAGACAATGCCTTGTTCCAAAGCCAGCCAGTCAAAAGCTTCTCCGGACTTGGCAAAGAAAAGATCCAGCATTTCCTTTTTCGCGTCGCCTTCCGTATACTCCCACCAGGCTTTGTATAACGCATCGGCGTCGGTGTAATCTTTGCCGCCGTTATATTGTTTTTTTACTTTGGGCGGATTGATTGACATGATTTCGGAAGTCAGTGCCGTTGTTCCGCCGTACCGGGCCTGTTTTTCAATGGCCAGAACCTTGGCACCCTCCTCTGCTGCCCGCAGAGCCGTGTAGGTTCCCGCACCGCCCATGCCTACCACCAGAACATCCGTCGTCAGGTCTTTCTGAGTGAGCTCTTGTTTTACGACCTTGATAAACTGCAGCAGCGCATCCTCGGAAGATCCGCCCGCCTTCAGCGCCTGTTTCAGGCAGTCTTCAACCGCCAGCTTGGCAGCATTGCTGGTTGATGTAGCGCCAGTAACACCATCGATTCCCACGCTTTGAGCCTCCACAATTCGCGGAAGCAGTGCCTTCTCTACGGTATCGATCATGGTGGTTGTATCGCCGGATTGATCCGTCAGCCGAACGGCAGTGATCTTGTCCTCGGTCACATCCACTTCCACAACTGTCGGATAAGCCAGACTGAAACCGACCGCCTTGGCCGTGTAGGTTCCCGGCTTCATCTTGACCGATACTTCGGTTTTCGTTGCTTCCGCCTGTCGGAAACAATCCGCGGCAGCTTGAATCACCGCCTGAGAAGTCATCGTAGCACCTGAAACAATGTCGATCTTGCTGTTGTTAGCGGCTTGGATCCGTTCAGCCAGTACCGGAAGTGCCTTGCCGCCAATTTCAGCCGTTTCAGTAGCTCCCACTGCTTCAACCTTGGTTGCCTCATCCCCTGCTAAGGTGATGGAAACGCTGACCGGCCCGCCATAGCCCGAAGCCTCGGCGGTATACATTCCGTCTTTATATTGCTGTACCTGGCCAGTGGTGGTGGCAGGCTGAGTTTGTCCTGAAGTAGTGATTGCTGTCGTGCTTGAAGGAGCCGTAGTCAGTGCTGTTGTTGTATTCGTGCCTCCGCCGGTGTCGCATCCCAAGAGAATCATCAATGTCGAAAGAAATAGCGCGATTAATTTTCGTTTCATCATGTCGCCTCTCTTTCATTAAGTTTTTGTCAACTTAATGATATAACGGTTAATATTTTAATAAAAGAATGCAATGAAGGAAAAGTTAGTTATCTCAACAACTTTTCTTAGATGTTCCTTCTTCTCCGACATGAATCAGAACGTTTGGACCATCCTCGATTTTATCTTTATCCGTTACCTTAAAATATTACAATAAAAGGGGAAAAAAAGAATGATTCCAGATTTCCGGAATCACTCCCTCTTCGCAATAATTTTCGCAGTACTCAATCACCTGATCAATCCAATCATGGAACTCATCCCGGCACAGACTGCTCCGGAACGAATCCGGAGTGAAAGAAAATCACAAGACATCCAGTTCATCCGCTCTACCCGTCGGCTCCGATATTTATTGAGACGGTCGAAGTTCAATCCAGAATGAGCCCTGATGATCCTTGGCTTCCACCCAGACGTAATATTCACCGGGTTCCGGCAGCGTGATTGCAAACTGCGAGGTCTGAATATTGTCATACCGGTCAATCACCACATCCCTGGCATTATTCTTCGCCACTACGATGGCGATGGAACCGCTCACTGTCTCCACTTCGACATCCAGGACCGGCCGGGTCCCCCGAACCGCGAAAATGGTTTCGGCTTTTTTCCCATTCATTTTGGAATAGCGCATGGCCATTCCATCCATCAGCGGAAAGGTTCGGGGATTCATCACACTGTAGCTGGATCCCCCGGAACAGGCGGTTGCCAGTACCAGCAGACAAATGGTCAGGAAGAATCCAAGCGTTCCTCTCATGTGGTTTTTCATGGAATCATCTCCCCCGGTTTTTATTTCTTCTGTTTCCTCCATTATATTCCTTTTTTCAGGTAGCTGCCTCTCCCGCCTAAGCCCTTTGCCCGATCGAACCGAACGGCCCACTGCCTGTTTCAGGCAATGGGCCGTTTATTATGGCAGAAGCGGAACCTGTGTTCCAAACGAAACTACTTGCCCGTTCCGACTGTTCCCGGTTCATCCTGATTGCCAGCTCCGGCAGCCCTCAGTTCATCGACCAGGATCTTTTTCATGGCCATCATGGCGTGGATCTGTTCGTCTGTAACCAGGAGTTTTGCCATGTTGTCAGGCACAATCTGCCAGGAGACGCCAAACCGGTCTTTGCACCAGCCGCATTGTTCCGCTTCGGGCACATGAGATAATTTGCTCCAGTAATAGTCGATTTCCGCCTGATCCCTGCACTCAATCGTGAAGGAAATCGCTTCACTAAACTGAAAATAGGGTCCTCCGTCCGTTCCAAGGAACGGCTGATGATTCAGATTGAACCGTGCTGAGAGAACTTTATCAGTCATCCCCTGAAAATGGATATCCAGTTCCTCTCGGGGATACCTGACCAGCTCCACCAGCTCAGAGTCAGGAAAAACGCTGATATAGTAATGAATCGCTTCCTCGCCGTTATTGTCCGGAAAGCAAAGGGATGGAATGATGGATTTCATCAGTTGCTCCTTTCCAAGAGTTAACTTGAGCTATTGAATGTTTTATGCCCCGATTATACCACCTGAATTCCCTTCAGATTTCTCCACCAGGCGACGATTCCGTCAACAATCTGTGAATCATTCCCTATCGATCGGCGTTCCCCATGAAGCTGGCTCCTGCTCAGATTCGGGATCGACCTGTAAGCCCATGGCCAGTGCGTCATAGAAGCAGCCATCGATTCGTAAGTCCCGGGTCAGCTTTCCCTCCACCTGAAATCCCAATCTAAGATACAGCCGGATTGCTCGCTCATTATCGCTTCGCACCCGCAGATTAATTTTCCGGATGCCGTTTTGTCCGCTCCATTGGATCAGCTCTTGAATCAGCTGCCGGGCGATGCCCTGCCCCCACCACTTCTGACGAACCGTGATCCCCAACTCCCCCAGATGGGCAATCCGCGGACGCTTGCCTGAATGAAAGGTCAGGTTGCCCACGATCTCTCCCTCTGCGATCGCTATCAAAAAAAGGGTGCGCTCCTGCTTTACGGCGGCTTCCAGAAAAAGAACTTCCTGTTCCAGGCTCATTCCAAATTCCCCTGGCCCAAACGTCAAGTTATCACTTTCAGCGGAAACCACCTCAAGATAATCCAACATCGCTTGCGCATCCTCCACCTGTACCCGGCGAATTTCCCATTGCTGACTTCTGCTGTCCATCGTGTCTCCTTTTTCGAAACCTGCTGGTATCTTCCAGGTTCTCTTCCAAGTATTATAACTCATCCATGCCTTGATCCAGCCAAGAAAATGAATCCCGCTGCAAGATCAATCTCGACAGACCCACTCGTTCTGATCCCCAGTGCAACACTGCCCAGCCAATCAGACCATGTTTCCTAAAAAAGACATGAGACAACGTCACAGCACACCATTGCAGAGATGTCGGCTCCCATAACAGGGAGCACTATCATTAGGTCATGGGAGATAAGTCATCGGAGTTACGTCATCGGAGTTACGTCATTCCCATTATTCTGACCTCAAGGATCTGCCTCAGCTTAACCAGCAGTACAGGATCATGGCAGGCCTTGCCAAGCGGAACCCGATGACTCCGGCTTCCAGGTCTCGTTCGATCCGATGATCACAACAACAGATCCGTCCCGAAACCTGCCGTAGCGGAAGTCTTCGGGACGGATTGATCTGATTGGTATTTGATGGAGTTCATTCAGGCAGCTGCTTCTACGGTGCGCTTGCTTTTGCTGAACTGATAGAAAATGATGGCTGCCATCAGTCCGACTCCCAAAATATCCGTTATGGGACTGGGATCGATGGATAATAGACCGGCTCCGATAATCAGGATCCGTTCCCACCAGGCCATCCGGGTGAACATCCAACCCTCCATTCCGGCAGCGATCCCAAAGATCCCTACTAAGGAAGTGATTACGATCCGGACCACCGCCAGTGGCGTCGTATCAATGAGCAGCATGGCCGGACTGTAGGCAAAGATGTACGGCACAATAAAGGCTGTGATGGCAAGACGGGTTGCTGTCACTCCGGTCTTGAAGGGATCCGACTTGGCAATAGCGGATCCGGCATAGGCCGCCAGGGCTACCGGCGGGGTAATGTCAGCCACGATGCCGAAGTAGAACACGAACATGTGGGCAGCCAGCATGGGGACGCCCATGCTCATGACGATGGGCGCGGTGATGGTTGCCATGATGACGTAGTTGGCGGTGGTCGGAACTCCCATTCCCAGGATGATGCAGCTGACCATGGTGAGGAACAGGGCCAGGAATTTACTGGTTCCGGCCACTGACATCAGGACATTGAGCAGGTCCTGGCCCAGTCCGGTCAGCGTAACAATGCCCACGATAATGCCGGCGATGGCGCAGGCTACCGCAACGCCCATGGTATTGCGGGATCCCCCGGCCAGAGCTTCGGCAAAAGTTGCCGGACTCATTCTGGTTTCCTTGGAAAACATGCTGACAATCACTGCGGCCAGGATGGCGTAAACGGCTGAATTGGCCGGAGTCCGGCCAAGACTCATCAATGCGATCAGTGTGAGAATGGGCAGGAACAGGTATCCCTTCTTCAGCAGAAGTTTCCAGAAATTGGGCAGTGTTTCTTTGGGAAGACCTTTCAAACCAAGCTTTTTGGCTTCAAAGTGAATCATCATGAAAATTCCGGTGAAATAGAGCAGGGCCGGCAGAATGGCTGTCACCGCAATGACCGAATACGGCGTATCCGTGAGTTCAGCCATCAGGAAGGCCGCCGCACCCATGATCGGAGGCATGATCTGACCACCGGTGGAGGCGGCTGCTTCCACCGCGGCGGCAAATTCGGGCTTGTAGCCGGTTTTTTTCATGATTGGGATGGTGACACTGCCGCTGCCGACCGTATTTGCAACGGAACTTCCGGAATACATTCCTTCCAAAGCACTGGAAATGACTGCTACTTTGGCCGGACCCCCGGAGGCATAGCCTGCGATGGAATTGGCCAGATCAATGAAGAAGTTTCCAATTCCCGTTTTCTCCAGGAACGATCCCAGAATGATAAACAGGACGATAAACGTGGCGGCAACGCCCAATGGGGTGCCGATGATGCCATCTGTCGTATAGAACAACTGGTGAATCACCCGTTTCAGAGAGTGCCCCTTATAGAAGGCATAGACCACAAAGGATAAGGCGACCACCAGAATGGGGATACCCACCACTCTACGGCAAAGTTCAATCAGCATCAGTGTGCCGATGACTCCAACAGCGATCTCCACGGGCCCGATGTTGATGGCCTTGGCCACGATGGTCTGAAAGTTGATGACATAATAGAAAAAGGCCCCGGATCCCAGAAGTGCAAACCCATAGTCATACCAGGGAATGTAGTTTACCCTTTCAATGTGGGCTTTCTTCACGGGATAAACCAGAAATCCCAGGAAAATCAGCAGGCCGATAAATGATGCCCGTCGGACCTGTTCCGGCGGAGTCGCAATCAGCGTCATCCAAAAGACGTACAGGGCAAAGCCGATGAATAAGGCCTGGATGATCTTTTTGGGTCGACCACGAAAATGGCGCGTTGCAGACTCCTTGTCGAATTCTGCCATCAGTTCTTCAATTGCTTTCGGCTGTTCCGCTGATGAAGCAGTCGTGTCTGGTTCAGGTTGTTTGTGGTTTAATTGACTCATGTTACTTCCCCTTATGGCTCGATGGTGAATGAAACGGCAGCGTTCCTGCCGCAGAGTTCCCGCAGGCTCAGCGTCCTGCCTTTCAATGTCAGCGTGTGATCTGAAACAGTTCCTACAATGAGATTCAGGCTTTCAATCTTGGTTTGAAAGCCTGAAATCACCATTCGTCCATCCCTGTCGTAGGTCAGCGTTTCGCTCGGTCCCAATTCGGTTTGAACTCCAGCCCCCAGGCCGCTGTAGATTGTCCGGACCGGAAGCAGCCGATCGCCGGATCGGGTGAGTTCGTCGATGACCGGGCTCTGATTGACCGAATGAACAAATTCCAGTGAGAAAATCTCTCCCTCAGAAAATGGCCATTGAGCAATCATCCAGCCGGAAGCCTGTTCCCGCAGTACCAGCATTGTTTCCTGAGTACATCCGGTAAGAAGCAGGATCGCAAGCACAGCCAGACTCAGAAACAGACGAAACCGCCTCATTTATTTAAGGGCTCCTACTTCCTTGTAGTATTTCTCGGCGCCGGGGTGGAACTTGATGGAGATGCCCTCCACCGCGTAGGCGGTGCTGAGCTCCTTGCCCTTGGCATGAGCTTTGGCAATGGCGTCCTGATTGTCAAACAGTGCCTTTGTCAGTTTGTAGACCGTATCCTGATCCAGCTCATCCGACACAATGAAGGTAGCTTTCACAGCCAGGGTCGTAACCGCGGCATCGACTCCGCTGTAAGTACCAGCCGGTATTTCATAAGTGGTATAGAACGGATGCGCCGCCTTCAACGCGGCGGCCTTGTCAGCTTCCACGCCCAGGATCTGGATCGGCTTGGTGGTGACCAGATCCATGATAGCTGTGGTGGGCGCTCCGGCCGTACAGAAGAACGCGTCGATTTTATCATCCTTGAAGGCGTCAGCCGAAGCGGCGAAACTCAGGTTCTGCTTCTTGATGTCTTCAAAAGTCACTCCGTATGCTTCAAGAATCTGCTTGGCATTGAATTCCACACCGCTGCCCGCATCTCCGACGGAGACGCTCTTGCCTTTCAGGTCGGCAATGGTTTTTATTCCCGCCTCAGGATCCACTACAATCTGAACCACTTCCGCGTAAAGTCCCAAATTCCCGGGAATTCTATAGTCTACACTTCAAAGTGGAGAATGGTTTGAAGAAATTCCTCCGGTTCGATGGCGAACGCGCTAAGAATGTCCTTTTGTTTCCTGGTCAGTGGCTGGAGCAAACTGCAGCCTGATCCATAATCGGTCCGCTTGATCGTTCCCATCTGTTTGACCAACCGGTTGATGGATTTCTCCCCGCTGTTTTTCCCATGATTGGTCAAATCCGACCACAGAATAAGACTCAAAAAGGCGACAAAGGCTTTCCCTTCTGTCGTCTTTTCTGTGTGCGTCAGAAAGCGGTCATAGTCGATGCTGTTTTTTAAATTCTGGAAGGCCTTCTCCACCGTGTCCCGTCGCCCATAAAGTCGTAGTGCCTCCTCTGCGCTCTTATCCTGGGTATTGCTCAGCAGGCAGAACATGCCGGCCAGCTCAATCATCTCGGTGATCTTCTCGTGATTGCGTTCGTACTCCTCAATCGGTGATGCATTGCGTGTCACATCATAATACTTGTTATACCGAGTAATACTGATGGGCTTCATCTGATTTTGCAGCTCTTCCTCGAGACGATCAACATGCTGGTAGATCCGGGCTTCTTCATCCGCCGCACTGGATGTGTTCAGGTAGATGTGGAGGGTATAGGGCAACTCATTGATCTGGATCACTTTGGACAGTCCATAGCAGCTGGTCTGGGGGATGTGATAACGAGAGTGACGGATCACCGCGGTTGCCTCGATTAATGCCTGACGATAGATTTTCTGGGATTTGGGAGCAGCCATCAGGAAATTGAGTTGGTTCTGGGCCATGAAGCTCAGATTGTCTAGGGTGAGAAAGCCTCGATCCATGATGTAGAACAAATCATTGAGACCGACCAATTCGCCCAATTCCATCATATAGGGGAAAAAGGCCTTGTCCACGATACTTCCGCTGTAGATCTCATAGCAAAGCGGGAGGGCTGTCTTGGTGCCATAGAGCATGCCGATGTTGAGTTGCGGTAGGGTTTCCTGATCCCGATTATAGCCGTACTCTGCCATTTGGATCTCCGCATAGGTCGATATGCTCGTCACATCATAAGCCAGGGTCTGTTCCTCGTCTTTGTGGAGAGCACTCCAGAGCTTAAAAAACCGAAAGCGCTGCTCTTCGCTGATCTGTGCAAACAGTTCGCTGCTGCGCTGGGAATTCAGACTGAGCCTTGTAGAAAGTAGGCTCTCCCGGATGAACAGATCCAGATTCATCATGACATTGCCTTCGCAGACCATATAGATGGCCATCGCCAAAAGCTCTTGTGCCTGCAAGGGAAATACCTGTTGTAAAGCCTTGGTCAATCCAATAGCCTCAGCTCGCTGCCACAACAGAGCGATATGACCAGCCGCCAGAACCTCTTGAGGCGGGGTCAGGGAAATGGCATCGACTGGCAGCGGATAGAACTCAGTGAATCGTTCATTGGGGATCATCCAACCGGGACGAGTAGGATCCTCTTTGCCAATGGCAACTTCCTTGGCTGTAGGGGTACCCAATGCGTTTCTGTAGCGTTTTTCGACATGATAGACGCGTCTGGGCTTATCCGGGCCATCTTTTTTGTAGGTGATGCGCTCGGTGGGAATTGGGATTGAAATATTGAGCATTGCCATAATATCCCTCCTCTGTAGACTACTTATATTGTAGTCTACAGAGGGGTAATAAGCAAGATAAAAATAAATTAAGTCACAGAGCCATCTCATATGAAATCGGCTCTGTGACTTAATTCGAGGAAAATCCAACATCTATGTCACCCAATTGGGGGATCAAACCGAAGGTGTAGACTATACTATTTCCGGGAATTGGGGTAAAGTCCGGCCATGGCTGAAAAACCTTTTACCGCACCGTCGGTGGCGAACAGATCCGTGCCATTAAAGGCATAGTCCATGACGTCATTCTGAACGATGGCCATGTTGACTTCCTTCGCGGAGATTAGCTGGATATTCGCCTTGGAAGCTCCGGTGGACTGAATATTGAAGCTGACTCCGGATTTTTCTCCCAGAATCTGACCAACCGCCGTCCCAAAGGCATAATAGGTTCCCGTGTTGCCTCCGGTTGCCAGTTTCACGGTCTGCTTGGCAGCTCCGCTGGCCGAACAGGATGCCAGCAGTGCGGCTGACAACAGCACAGCCCCGATGGAAGTGATCCATTTCTTGTTCATGTTTGATCCTCCTGAATTCTCTTGATTTCTTGGTCAAATTGTATATTGTTGCAATCAATCATGTCAAGGGGAAAAGAGATAAAAATGCAATTTTAGTTTTTAATTCCTGCATTTTTACCATTGTCTTTTCCTTGGAAAAACCTGGATAAAAGATGCTTTTTCATGGTATTTCGAAAAAATCAGCATAGAATACACCCTGATATTCTAAGAAGATGCGCCATAAGCCCAAGGCAATAATGATTCCTTTCATCGATAAACTTGCATCTATCGAATAAATAGGTATATCACCCCGACATGAGCCGCTCAGTCCATTGGATAAATATTCACATAACGAGAATATTTATCCATGTATCTTCCTGCCCTTCACCATCCCATCTGGCGATCCACCCGAAGAAAACCCAATTTTTGAAATCAGGAATCAGGAATCAGGAATCAGGAATCAACTATCTCAAAAACACTACCTTTCCTCTTGAACCTGTTTTTTCCAAGACAGTCTTTCCCTGCCTGCGCAAAAATCCGATGCTTTCTGGACTGACTCAGGAAGATCCGTCGATGATCCTCGTACTTCCTGAGTAGAGAAAAATGCATTAATAACGTATAATATTCAAAACGAACAAAATGTCATTCCCATAAAAAAACCTTCGTAAATGACCAGTCTGAACAGTTCGCGATCAATCGCATCGTCAATTTCTGACAAGAGACCGGCCAGCCAAACATGTTCAATGACAAAGAATCATGAACTCATAACAATGAACTACCCTCAGCTAACTGCCAGCTGCTAACTGCCAGTTGCTAACTGCTAACTACGAACGGCCAGCTGCTAATTACTAATCACTAATTACCGACCACGATCAATAAAATTGAACTTGGAACGATAAGCTTGTACTTTGAGCTATGAACTATGCATAGGGGGAATCAAAATGATGAATATGGAGAGGATCATCCGGGTCAGCAGCCTGAACGAAGCCTGGACCTTGAATCAGGAGAGATCCAATGTGATTCTGGGTGGATTCATGTGGATGAAAATGGCCAATCGATCCGTTGCTACCGGGATTGATCTGTCCCTGCTGGGACTGGATCAGATCGAAGTCACTCCGGAAGAATTCCGGATCGGCTGCATGTGCACCCTCAGAACGCTGGAACTGCACCCTGAAATCAATCGCCAGTTCCCTGGATATTTCGCCAACGCCCTGGGCTCTCTGGTTGGAGTCCAGTTTAGAAATGGGGCAACGATAGGCGGCAGCGTCTTTGGCCGTTATGGCTTTTCAGACGTCCTGACCAGCCTGCTGGCACTGGACACCCGGGTTGAACTGTATCAGGGCGGGCTGGTCCCACTAGCAGACTTTGTCAATCAGAAACTTGACAATGACATACTGGTCCGGATTATTATCCGGCGCGACAACCGAACCGCTGCCTATCTGTCCCAAAGAAATACCCGGACAGATTTTCCAGTCATTGCCGTAGCAGCAGCATGCAGGAATCAAACGGTTTATATTTCTGTCGGCGCGCGTCCCATGAAGGCCGCCCTGGTAGAGCTCGCCCTGTCGGATGACGCTGCGGCTGATCCGGATTCACTGGCACAGCAGGCGGTCTCACAATTATCCTTCGGTAAGGACATGAGGGGCAGCGCGGAATATCGCCGGCATCTGGCTCAGGTCTATATCCGGAGAGGTCTTGAGCAAATTCTGGGAGGTACAAAGGCATGATCATCCATCTGAAATTAAACGGGAAGGACATCGAGCGGGAAATCGCCGATGACACGCTCCTGATCGACTTTCTCCGAGACAATGGCTGTCTCAGCGTCAAACGAGGCTGCGAGACCTCCAGCTGCGGTCTGTGTACCGTCATGCTGGACAACCGGCCGATTCTGTCCTGTTCGACTCTGGCTGCCCGAGTCGACGGAAAGCAGGTCCTGACCTTGGAGGGACTTCAGAAAGAAGCCGCTGAATTTGGTGTATTCCTGGCAGACGAAGGCGCAGAACAGTGCGGTTTCTGCAGTCCCGGCATCGTCATGAGTGTTCTGGCCATGACCCGGGAACTGGATCAGCCCGATGATGAGGCCATCGCTCATTACCTGTCCGGCAACCTGTGCCGCTGTACCGGCTATATGGGACAAAAGCGGGCCATCCGCAACTATCTCAACGCAAGGAGGGCAAATAAACATGAAGCAGCTGAATAAGCCCATCCGGAAAAAAGATGCCATGGCGCTGGTCACGGGCAAGCCGGTCTATACGGCGGACCTCACGCCGAAGGATGCCCTGGTGGTAAAACTTCTGAGGAGTCCCCATGCTCACGCCCTCATCACAGAAATCGACGCATCCCAGGCACTGGCCCTGCCCGGCATCGAATGCGTTCTGACCTGGCAGGATGTTCCGAATGAGCGATTCACACTGGCCGGTCAGACCTATCCGGAACCAAGCCCCTATGACCGGCTGATCCTGGATCGGCACCTGCGCTTTGTAGGCGATCCCGTAGCCATCGTTGCCGGAACCGACGCGAAACTCGTAGATAAGGCCATGAGTCTGATCCGGGTCAGCTATGAGGTGCTGGAACCCCTGCTGGATCCGATGATCGCCAAGGACCATCCCATTCTGATCCATCCCGAGGACAACTGGAAGAGCCTGGTTCCGGTGGGAGCCGACAACCGGCGCAATCTGGCAGCCAGCGGTCAGAAGGAACACGGCGATGTGGAAGCCGTGCTGGCCGGCTGTGATTATGTGGTGGAGGAAACCTATCATACCAAGGCGAATAACCAGGCGATGATGGAGACCTTCCGGACCTACACCTATCAGGATGTCTATGGCCGGCTGACCTGCCTCTCGTCCACCCAGGTCCCCTTTCATGTCCGTCGCATTCTTTCCCATGCCCTGGGAATCCCCAAGGGTCAGATCCGCGTCATAAAACCCCGAGTCGGCGGAGGGTTCGGTGCCAAGCAAAGCGCTGTCATGGAGATGTACCCGGCTCTGGTTACCATGAAGACCGGAAAAGGGGCTCTGCTGGTTTACAGCCGCCAGGAATCACACATCGCCGGATCACCGCGGCATGAAAATATCCTGAAGGTCCGGGTTGGCGCCACCAAGGACGGCATCATCCGAGCCATCGACCTGTATACCCTGTCCAATACGGGCGCTTATGGAGAACACGGTCCCACCACGGTGGAACTTTCTGCCTATAAGTCGATTCCGCTTTATGGCAAAGCGGATGCGTTCCGATTCCGTTTTGACGTTGTGTATACCAATGTGATGTCTGCCGGTGCCTACCGCGGTTACGGCGCGCCCCAGGGACTATTCGCCGTGGAGTCCGCGGTGAACGAACTGGCCCGGAAAATGGACTGGGATCCGGTCAAGCTGCGGGAGCTGAATATGGTCCGCGAAGGGCAGATCATGCCGGCCTATTACGGCGAGCAGCTCAACAGCTGCGCCTTGGATCGCTGCATGGCCCGAGCTAAGGAAATGATGAAATGGGACGAGAAATATCCAGCCCGTGATCTTGGCAACGGCAAGATCCGCAGCGTTGGGGTAGCCATGGCCATGCAGGGCTCCGGCATCACGCACCTGGATACCGCTGCTGTCTCGTTGAAAGTGAATGACGATGGCTTCTACTCGCTCAGCATCGGCGCAGCCGATATGGGCACCGGATGCGACACCAGCCTGGCCCAGGTAGCCGCTGAATGCCTCAACTGTTCCGTGGATGATATTGTCGTACATGGGGTCGATACGGACACTTCGCCCTATGACAAAGGCTCCTACGCTTCCAGCACCGCCTACATCACCGGCATGGCCACCGTCAAGACGTGTGAAGCGCTGGTTTTAAAGATCCGGGAGGCCGGTGCCAAAGCGTTGAAATGCGGGCTGGATGAAGTGGACTTTGACGGAATTCGCGTCTACCACGCACAAACCAATGCCTCGATTTCGCTGAAGGATCTGGCCAATCGGAATATGGCCGGTCACCAGAATACTCTCTATGCCACAGAGTCCCATTGCTCCGCCTTCTCCCCGCCCCCCTTCATGGTCGGCATGGCTGAAGTGGAAATCGATCAGGAAACCGGAACCATCGACCTCATCGATTACGTCGGCGTTGTGGACTGCGGCACCGTCATCAATTCGAACATCGCCCGGATTCAGGCCGAAGGGGGAATTGCCCAGGGCATTGGCATGGCGCTGTATGAAGATATCCAGTACAGCGACAAAGGCCAGCTCTACAACAACTCCCTGATGCAATACAAAATCCCCACCCGCCTCGATGTCGGAACCATCCGGGTGGCCTTCGAATCAAGCTACGAACCCTCCGGTCCCTTCGGTGTCAAATCCATCGGTGAAGTGGTCATCAACACTCCGCCTCCGGCCATTGCCGGCGCGATCCTGAACGCCACCGGCGCCTCCATCCGGGATTTGCCGATGACCCCGGAGAAGATCTTCAGCGCCATGACCGCCTTGTCCAGCCAGACAGAGGACCCCTCCGTTCGCTGACCGCCCAGTCCCATATCAGTCATCAACCAAGAATCCGGAAACCCATATCACCTTTGGCTTTCCGGATTTTTATCCCGTCATTATGTTTCATAATTATCATCAGCCCCCTTGATATGGTGAAAGTTCTGACGTAATCCCCCTCTCCGACCCCCTGTTTTTCAATAGTTCTGGCTGATATGTTACGCATTCCGGTCGTACCTCGGGGAATCCGGTTGGAATCCGGATTCGGGAGTCGTCCCAGTGATATATCAAGTCCCACTGTCAATGAGCACTGAAACTGCCCTTCAACAGGGTTTGCCATTTCAATCTTGATGGAATCACTCTAAAATAATCAGCGAATGATTTTTAATTATCGAAATGATAAATTCATAACTATTTTTTCACCGAGTGCGATCTTTTTATCAATAATTTGATATCATACTATCAAACAATGAATTTTATCCTTCAGGAGGAATTGGACATGTTTAATCTGAAAAACAGAGTTGTTGTCATCACCGGCGCCTCATCCGGACTGGGAGCACAGATGGCCAGAGGTTTCGCCGCCCAGGGCGCTGACCTGGCACTTCTGGCCAGACGCAAGGAAAAGCTGGACACGCTGGCGAAGGAACTTGAAGAACTCGGGGTTCGCTGCGTCACCGTCCAGTGCGATGTGACCGATCCAAAGGCTGTGAATCAGGCCGCTCAGGAAGTAGAAGCTGCCTTTGGCAGAGTCGATGTCCTGGTCAACAATGCCGGTTCCGCCAAAAATGCCGGCGTTCTCAACATGACCGATGAAGAATGGGATTTCACCATGGACGCCGATCTGAAGAGCGTATTCCTGGTAACTCGCGCATTCGCAAACATCATGAAGAAGAACAACTACGGCCGAATCATCAACATCGCCTCCATGTATGGCCTGGTAGGCAATACCGCCATCGATACCGTCGCCTATCATGCCTCCAAGGGCGGAGTCGTGAACTTCACCCGGGCCGTTGCCGCTGAACTGGCCAAATACAGCATCACCTGCAATGCGATCTGTCCCGGCTATTTCGCAACCGAACTCACGGTGGACACGCTCAATACGGAGTCATTCCAGGCCTATATGAAAGGCACAGTCCCCATGGGACGCTACGGCAAAGAAGGCGAACTCAATGCCGGAGCCATCTTCCTGGCCAGTGACGAAGCTTCCTATGTCACCGGCGTGATCCTGCCGATTGACGGCGGATACACCGCAGTCTAGGCTACCAAAAGAAGATACCATCATGCAACAGCGAAAGCCGGATTCGCATCCGGCTTTTGTTTTGCATTGATTTAATTCATTCGACGCCATTCGACGCCATTCTGCGACATTCAACGGTTTACTCTGTCGTTCATCCAATGATTCATTCAATGGCTCAATAACAAAGCACCTCTCCGGTTATACCCATCAATATACCAGGAGCTCGGCCCATGGCTTAACCCGGAGATATTTTCGGGACTTATTATCCTGGCATTCACTGATGATCAGATCCGGAGTCTGCACGGTCAAATCAGCCTCGCTAATTCAAAGAAACCACATGGATCTTCTTATATTGCTGTTTCTCTTCTTCACTGGCAGATTCAAAGGCTGAACGTCTTTTCTCATTGGTTTGCTCCAGGAACTTACTCAGGTTTTGGAGCAATGCCGGATCGAGATAGTCCTTCAGGATCTCCTCGAACGTTGAAAAAGCCCGTTCGTCGAGAAGAAGATTTACCTCATCTCCAATCGATTGCCAAAGAAGACCGTTTGATCCTTTTCCTTCCGGCTGCTCCTCTTCCAGAAGCCGGATTCGCTGGATAATCTCATCCTCGTGATATATTGCATGGGTTTTTTCCAGCAGATATGCCAGTTCAACCATGACCGGATAATACTCTCTTTCCTCGTAGATCACCGGGGGAGTGTCCTTCACGATTTTTCTGGCTGTCGTTTGTCCTGCAAGATTTGCCGCGGGCCGGTTCGTCAGTTTTTTCGCCTTCATTCTTTCTCCTCGTTTCTAAGTAATCTTTTGTGTTTAATCATTCATTCATTCTACCATCATTTTATCATTGAAATATTCTATTTATCATTCTGCCATTCAATTGTTCATTCACTCTGCCTGCTCCAGGACATGTTTCTTCCAGGCTTCTAAAACAAGCCTTTCTTCTCTGCCCGGTAATTCATCAAATCCCATAATGTGGTCATGCCCAGGAGCTTCTCGGCGGAATTTCCGTTTTCTGTAATGAACAGCACTTCCAGTCGCTGATTAGGGCGTCCGGCGGCAAATTCGGCCTCTGCTTCTGAAATCGACAGGGATTTGGGAATAAATCCAAAGCTTTCATTCACATGTTTTTCCGATTTGATGTAGGTTTCAAAATCACGCAGCGGCAGTTCTTTCTCCAGAATGTATTCATCTTGATCGGCCAGCATGTTAAACAATGTTTCCTGGCTGAAGACGCCAATCAGACGCCCATTCTCCAGCACCGGAATGTAACTGAAATTTCCTGCGATCATCCGGTTTACGACGGACTGCAAACTCTGATCCAGGGTGGTTGCAGCCATTGCGTGCAAAGGGACTGAAATGGCAGGATATACTTTTGGCGGATTCATGATCACCCGGCAAATTTCTTCAAAGCGATCCACCGTGGTTTTCAGCGGAATGGCGATCACCTTCGGGTTCACACCCGGTGCTTTGCCATAGCCGTGGAGGATCGCGTTGCGCAGCTGAGCCATTTCCCTCAGTTCATGAAGATGTTCCGCCCGAATGACCTGATATCCGGTCAGTTCCCTTAGTTTATCCATGAACGGGATATGATTCATATCGCTCCATGACCCCTGCTCCTGACAGAGTCGGGTTCCCATATAGTCATCCAGCTCGTTGAACAGTGAGATAAACCGGCTGGTGTCTCCGTACTGGTCTGTCGTCGTATTGAAATCCATGCGTTCCTCCTGCAGTGTTCCATGACTTTAAGGACATGTCAGTAGCCTTCTGTTTAAGCCTGTGGTTCCAGACAGAATCTTCGGTTTCAACTGATGGGACTGAGCCTCACTATGAGCTGTCCGCCCAAATCTTGAGCGGCCGTGATTTTAATTATCTATCTGCCGAAGTTGATCACAAACGCGAACACGCCAATGCCAAGACCAAGGACAGCAAACATCAGATTCTTGACCCCTTCGGATGTCTTGCTCTTCATATACTGAATCGAAGAAACCGTACTGATGGCCAGTGGGATCAGCAGGCCGGGAAGCTTCGGCAGCGTGTTGCTGCCCTTCCCATCCAGTCCAATTTGAACAATCATTACATCCGGCAGCATCAAGTAGCTCACCCCGGCGATGATTAATGCAATCGCGATCATAATCATCCCAGTCAGTTCTTTTCTGGATCGTTTCACAATAAAATTCCTCCCTGAAGGTTCGTTTCGTTAAGAATCACTCGGATCCTTTGAATCATTGTTCTGCAGTTTCGTCCCCCGCTGCCCGGCATTGCCTGGTTTTGAGTAAATTGGTGTATAGGTCAGTGTCCCTTCCATCTGTTCTGATTTCATCAGTTCAACAGTATGAACTCTGTCCACTAATGGTTGAATAGTCCAGGGCGGAAAGTTCGTGAGGATGTCCCGGCCGAGTGTGATATGGGGCCTGTACGTGCGCTGTTCCAATGAAAACCCCGCCCGTAAGAGCCGCTCCGTCAGATCCAGCTGCAAAGCCTGCAGCGCCTCATTCTCACCCACGCCGGCCCACCAGATGTCTCGGCGATTGCGCTGGAATCTGCCCACCCGATCTATGATGATGGGGAACGGATCGAACCGCACCTCATCCAGGACTGACCGGACGGCAGCGGTCTGTCTTTCATCGCACTCGCCCAGAAATACCAGGGTCAGGTGCAAATTTTCCGCAGTGGTGAATCTGCCGCGCTGTGAATGAAGCCGGACTTCATCGCGCAGCCCAGTGAGTTTGGAGCCGGTTTCCTGAGAAAACCTGATTGCTATGAATAATCGCATCAATCTTCCTCCCGAGCCTGAGATCCGGTTCGATTCAAACTTCGATGACCGTTCCCGGCATCTGTTTAAGTTCATTCTAGGGGACGAAGGAAAGAAAAGGAAGTGTTTTTCATGACCGCTGGACTGCGACTGATGATGCTCCGGTCAAAAAATGGCCGTTTTTGACCGGAGGCTTAAGTTCCATCAAAATAATGATTCACAATAATATTCTTATGATGTTGATATTCTGGTAAGCTTTACATGCATTCATTATTGAACTACTCGCAATAATTAGAAAACGCTATTGACTTCATTAATCACCCATGATAAATTCTTGGAAAGCGATGACGAAGAAACGCTGAAGGAACAATGGTTGCAGAGAGTCCGTACTGGCTGTGAGCGGATACCGGAAACCTTCAGGGATCTCTCTTCCGAGCGGCGGAAGAAACCAAAGGGCTGAATATCCCAACGGCAGTAGACCCGCACGCTGGACGGCGTTAACGTCCGGGACCGATAAAGGCCCAACGAGCGGCATGGTAAACAGCCATGCAATTTGAGTGGTACCGCGGAGCTGATCAGCAGTTTCGTCTCAAAAGAAGGATATCTTCTGAGACGAGGCTTTTTTATTTCCTTATTCAGAAGATCAGGCAAGACCAGGCAGGTTCCACCGGATGGCACCTGTCACTGCAGGAAACCACTTATTTGAAACGAGGAGGATTTATCATGAACAACACGACCAACAACAATTTGAACAAGGATTTCGACTTTTCCAACAGCTTCCGGCATGAGATCGTACAGGAGAACCTGGAATCATCCGCCACCGGCTGGGACATTTTCAGCCAGGCGTCCGCAGGTCTGCTGGAATTTAATTACAGCACTGAGAATTAGGTCAAAGTGACCGCACCAAAAGAAATGAATGCAGCATCGGGATCCTGAGCCGCCTGTCAGTCAGACGCTCCGGATCCCCTGTTCCTTTTTGGGAACAGGTTGGTTCCTGTCATTGCTTCTATCTTTCCGTTTCTAATTTCAGGCTGCGATCCTTCTAAATTTTAGGTTGCAATCCTTCTGATCCGGTAAATATCTGTCCGATACCCACTTACTTTCGGTATAATTAGTTAGGAAAGAATTGATTCGGGGAAAATAAAAAGCCATCATATGCAGTAAAGCATTGATGACCCGAAGCAATTTTTCCTATTGGACACAATCGCGTGAACTGGATCTGGCTATGGGGATTCAATCAAACCCACCGCCTCATGGATCAGGCAAAAGAGCTGTCTCCACTCTCTAAAACTTTGGAATTGGAACATCGTTGGAAAAAAAGGGGATGCTTCGCAGCCCCACCTGGGTGGAGCTTTTTTTGTATCGGGGCCCATGGTCATTCGATCTTTTTGACACTGGCGAGACTTTGTCGCCGGATGTTTGAACTTCCACAATGTCTGCAACAATTGACGTCGATCCCGTATATGCGGTTGAGAATTTCAACTCCCGTCAGATCCTTTAAGACCGGTTTGACGATTTTCCCTTTGATCAGGATCCGGATCAGCTTAAGTTTTTTGCCTTTCGTTCGGTTGCTGAGCAATCCGTAATGCCGGATTTTGACGAATCCCTTTGGAAGAACATGCATGAGAAATCTTCGGATAAATTCCTCATGCCCAAGAGTGAGCGTTTTTTTCGTACCGGTTTTGTAGTCCTTCACCCGAAAAGTAACCGATTTGTCGCCGACCTCAAGGATCCTGGAGTTGCTGATGGCGATACGATGCGTATATCGGCCCAAATACTCAATCACCTGGTCCGCGGATTTGAACGGTTCTTTGAGGTAGGGAATCCATTCTTTGGCATAAAGCTTCGTCAGGAATTGGTTGAATTCGCGAGGAAATTGGAGCAGGCTCAGTTCACCAGGGAAAGCCAGAGTCTTTTTGAGTGAGAGTTTTTTAAGACCGTCCAGGAATTTGCCTCGAAAGAGCTTTGAAACAACCTTAATGGGAAAGAGAAATTTCTTGCCTGAAGTCACGAATCGACCGGCATCGGTGAGACCACCACCCAGAACGATCGCGTGAATATGTGGATGAAACGACAGGTTGCTGCCCCAGGTATGAAGGACACTGATGAAGCCGATGTCCGCACCTAAAAACTTTTTGTCGCGGGCCAGATCCATCAGAGTTTCCGAGCTGGCGCTGTACAGGAGGTTGTAGAGTGCCCGTTTGTTGGCATAGATCAGTGGGTTCAACTCTTCGGGCACGGTGAAGACCGCGTGGAAATAAGGAGCATCAATGACATCTGCCTTTTGGGCATCGATCCATTTTTCCTTTTTCAGGGATTGGCAGCAGGGGCAATGGCGATTTCTGCAGGAATTGTAGTGGAAATGGGTTTTTCCGCAGTCCTGGCAAATGGTCTGGTTACCGCCCATAGCCGGTGTCTTGCAGCTCATGATCGCCTCTGCCACTTTGTTCGACTCATAGTTCATTCCGTATTGTTCCAGATAACCAAGGTAACCCTGATCAAAGACCTGCTGGATTTTGTGCATTACAAACCACCATCAAAGGGATTTGTGAAGTTGACAGGCCCGGTTCTTGCCAGATGGATGTATATGGTGGTGCTGTTTATGGATTTGTGTCCCAGCAGTTTCTGGATGGTAAGAAGATCTGTCCCACTCTCATAGAGATGAGTGGCAAATGCGTGGCGAAATGAGTGAGCGGTCACATGCTTGCTCCAGTTAAGGCTTTTCAGATGGAGAGAAATGAGACGTCCGAAAAAAGCGCTCTTCACTGGTCCATCCCCTTTTTTGTTGGGGAAAAGCCATCCCCTGGGTCGCCCATATTGATAATAATATTTTGTTAGGATGAGTACCGCTTTTTTAGAGAGCGTGGCATACCGCTCGGACCGGTTTTTCGAAGCCCGTATAAAGATTCGGCCATCCTGGTAATGGATATCTTCAAAGCGCAAATGACAAAGCTCAGACAACCGGAGTCCAGAGGAATACAGTAATGCAACGCAGGCTTTCAGTCGCAAATCGTTTATGGAGTTGATAAACGCCATGGTCTCATCCACCGAAAGAACCTCTGGAAGGTAAGACTTGATCGTCATGGCGGGAACTTCGTACCGGTCCCACGGTTGCTTCAGGAGATAGAGCCTGAAAAATCGTATTTGAGAGGTATGGGCATTGATGCTGTGGTTGGAAAGCTTCTTTGTCTTCTTCAAGTAGAGGATGTAGGTCCTGATATTTTCGTAGGATGCGTCCTTGGGCTGGATGCCCATGGAGTCAAGCCACTCGAGATAGGATTTCAGGAAGGATTGATAACTTTTTTTGGTATTTGATGAGAGATCTCTGAGTTCGAGATAATGTTCCATTTGAGAGAAATAAGATTCTAAAATAAATTGATCCATCGAGGTACTCCTTTCAAAAAGCGCAGTAATGCATTGGGCATCAGCGCCTTGGGTGGAGACCTGGATGGGCAGATTAAAAAAGTTGTGTTGTTGTGGTGGCTAAAATATGGTAACATAGGCGTGCAAATAGTAGTTGCTCTCCTTTGGTTATTTGTTGTTTGTAGTGAATCCACAATAAACCATAAATGGAGGTGTAGCTACTATTTGTTTTTTTTGCACGAACAAGCCTCTGTCAAACCAAGAGGCATAAGTATAAAATTGTAACAAAGAACTATCGCGTAGCGATTTTGTTCAATCTGGATCCCAGGCCCTTGAAATATCTGCCAGCGGAGAAGGTCGCCAACGCCTTTCCCTATGTGTCAGAAAAGTTGTCGTACCTGAAAGAAAAAAGTATCCTATTAAGGATAAGAGGAGGACGACAATATGGCTTATACCAGAAGGATCAAAGAAACTGCAATCCGGATGATGCTTCCCCCGGAGAACATCCCATTGAAGAAGATCACAGAGACACTTGGAATCCCGGAGGGCACCCTGAAGAAATGGCGTCAAGAACTTCGGGAGAACGGCCATCCACTGCCTGAGGCGGATCCTCCGTCAGATAAGTGGAGCAGCCAGGACAAGTTCCTCATCGTCACGGAAACCATGAAGATGAATGAGGCCGAGCTCTCGGAGTACTGCAGGAAAAACGGGCTCTACGCGGAGCAGATCAGGAACTGGCAGGAAAACTGCATGAACGCCAACGGCAACATCCCCGGGCAGATCGCCGAACTCATGCAGCAGGACAAAGCAGCCCAGCGCGAGCTCAAACGGCTGAAAAAAGAGCTTCAGCGCAAGGAATCCGCACTGGCTGAGACCGCCGCACTGCTGGTGCTTCGAAAAAAAGCGGAAGCGATCTGGGGATCTTCGGAGGACGAGGAAGACTGACCAGCGCCCCCGATCGCGCATTCCTTATCCAGCTGGTAGAGGAAGCGGTCGCCTCCGGTGCCAGGCAGGCCGTGGCCTGTCAAGAACTGGGCCTTTCCCCAAGGACATATCAGAGATGGGTGAATCCGAAGGAGCCCCATGAGGATCAAAGACCCCTGGCCGCAAGGCCAGAGCCGAAGAACAAGCTGACGTCTCAAGAAAAGCAGACTATCCTAAAGACCGTGAACAGGCCGGAGTATGCGGACAAACCACCCAGCCAGATCGTACCCGCGCTGGCCGATGAAGGGACCTATATTGCGTCGGAATCGAGTTTCTACCGAGTCATGCATGAAGCAGCCCAGATCAGTCACCGCGGCAGAAGCGAGCAGCCCTGCAGGAGGGCTGTAGTCCGCCTTGTCGCCACTGCGCCCAACCAGGTCTGGTCCTGGGACATCACTTACCTTCCCGGCCCCATCAAGGGGCTCTACTACTACCTCTACCTCATCCTCGACATCTTCAGCCGCGATATCATGGGCTGGGAAGTGTGGGAGGAAGAATCCGCCGAACATGCCAGCCATCTCATCCGAAAAGCCGTCCCGTCCCAAGGCCTGCTCCTTAATCAGCAGCCGCTCATCCTGCACTCCGACAATGGAAGCCCGATGAAGGGGGCAACCATGCTGCACACGCTCTATGAGCTCGGAATCACGCCATCACGCAGCAGGCCAAGAGTGAGTAACGACAATCCCTACTCCGAGTCCATGTTCAGGACCTGCAAATACCGTCCCGACTATCCACTCAAAGGCTTCGTTTCCCTGGAGGAATCCAGGAACTGGTGCCTTACTTTCGTGCGGTGGTACCGGTTCGAACATCATCACAGCGGGATCGGATTTGTCACGCCAAACCAGGTCCATTCAGGCGTCGCGGATAAGATCCTTGAACAACGCCGGCAGGTATATGAGCTGGCACGAAAGAAGAACCCTCTGCGGTGGTCCAAGAGTATCCGCGACTGGTCTATGCCCAAAGAAGTATGGCTCAATCCGGAGAAGAATTCTGACCAAGATTTGCGACAACTATCTTGACAATTACCGCTTTTTGCACGCCGAGACCAGAAAAGTCGACAAGAGTGGCTGCATCAACTTTGGCGGCGCGAAGTATGAAGTTGGGCTACCCTATGTGGCTCGCAGCGTGGAAGTGGTCTATGACCCCAGTAACACCGAGGAACTGAGCATTGAGTATCAGGATGACAAACCCTTTGTGGTGAGAAAGCTGGTCATTGGGGAGCGTGTGGCGCCCAAGCCTCAGCTGCCGGAGTTCCTGACTCCAGTCAAGCCAACCTCTTCCCGGTTACTCGATGGTGCCCAAAAGCAGAATCAGAAGCGAAAAGACAAATAGCAGTCTACGGCCATCTCTTTCAAAGACATAAGAAAAGGGGGTGGCAGTGATGTTTGAAGCGTTTTATGGCTTCAAGAAAACTCCATTCTGTCGGGATCTGCCGACTACGGAACTATTCCCTTCCAATACGCTGGAGGAGTCCCTAAGCAGATTATCCTATGTCGCCGAACGGCAACTCTTCTGTGTACTCACCGGAGAGTGCGGCACTGGTAAGACGACCACCATTCGCCGATTCCGCGATCAACTGGATGACACCAGATACACCCTGATCTATCTGGCAGACTCGAAAATGACGCCGAGAAATTTCTACAAAGGGATGCTGGATCAGTTAGGGGCCGAATCAAGATTCTATCGAGGGGATGCCAAACGCCAGCTGCATAAAGAGATCGAGTTGATGAAAGGACTCCACAATAAGCGTCCGGTGGTCGTTGTCGATGAGGCGCATCTGCTGGATCGAGAAATGCTTGAAGAGGTACGTTTTCTCCTCAACTTCCGGATGGATGCCGTCAGTCCCATGGCACTGGTTCTGGTGGGCCAGGTCGAGCTATGGGAGAAACTCCAGATGCAGTCCTATACGGCGATCCGGCAACGGATCGACATCCAGTGCAAAATACAATTGATGGACCACTCACAGGTGAAGGGATACATGAAACGCCACCTGGAATATGCCGGGATCGACCATGAGCTCTTCTCAGATGAGGCTACTGAGGCAATCTATCGATATTCCGGTGGATCCGCCAGGCTAGTCAACCAAGTGTGTACCAGCACTCTGATCTTTGGTTACCAAAGTGGAAAGCGAATCATTGACGACCACATGGTCAAACTGGTCATCAATGGTGAACTGAGCTAAACAAAATGGCAAGTTGAAATTTCTCTCAACTTGCCATTCTTTCCAGCAATTCCCGGACAAGAAATACCATCAACTTCTGGACAAGGAACAATAGCAGTAACAGCTCGGCTCAGAGCGCTTCGCCGTTTGTCTTCGGTCAATATAGTCACCGGTAGTCTTGGAGAGGCCGACCCAGCGATAATAGGTGCGTTCAGTAAGACCAATCTCCTTACAGGCAACTGGCTTTCTGGCTCCATTCGTTACAGCTTCATCGATTAACAGGATGGCTTTGCTGCGATCTGAGGCGTTAATCATTCGTCCTCGTTTTCCGTCAAGTTTCCCCAAATCGCATTCGCTTTTTTTCGCAGTATCAGCAGAGCCGCCGTTTCTGCCAGGGCTTTTTCCTTGCGCAGAAGCTCTTTCTCCATGAGTTTTAACTCTTTGTCCCTTTGTCTCAAAGCTTTATTCAGACGGTTGGCTTCTTCCGCCACCTCGCCATTGGCCTGCATGCAGGCGTTTTTCCACCATTCGATCTGCTCAGCGTAAATGCCTTTCTTGCGGCAATACTCCGCCAGATCAGTTTCAGTCATCCCTGCTGTCTCAACTACGATCAGAAACTTGTCCTCTGTGGTCCAATCATCCGAAGGCGCATCAGTAGCAGGGGCAGCCTGCCCGTTTGCACGGGCGCCATCTCTCCATTTTCGAAGTGTCGCTTGCGGGATCCCTTCTTGTTTGGAAATCCTGGAGATTGATTGATTATTCGGAGGCAGCATTTTCGCAACCATTGCATCTTTTAACTCTTTGCTATAAACCATTATCATTATCCTCTCAGTAGGTATGCTTACTATACTATGTTGAATTCCTACTGACAACTAGTCTGACACATAGGGATGGGGGCATGCTCCCGGCTGGAGCCGCAGCCGAAGTTCTTCCCGGCTGCCACCAGACCTCCTTTGGGAAACTGCGGCGCGATGGTCTCGCTGAGGCCGGCCAGGCAATGACTGCCAATGGCCGCAGGATCCGTCAATTCCAGAAACCGTCCGGGCAGAATGACATCCGTATCGATATTGTCCCCTAAAACCAGGACAGGACCTTTGATGATTCGTTCCATGCTACTTCACCTCCAGGCCCAGATAAGGTCTGGGATCGGCAATGCGGCCTTCCAGCAGGCTGGCTGCCACCGCCGCTGGACTGCCCAGGTAGAGGCTGGCCTCGTTCGACCCCATGCGTCCCTTGAAATTCCGGTTGGTACTTGTGATGCAGACTTCTCCCGGCCCCAGAATCCCCCTCATGAGTACCCAGACAGGCGGCGCAGCCGGGTGTTGTGATTGTAGCACCCGCCTCATACGAAGCAATGAACCTACTAACCACCAAAAAATAGGTCATTCTGGATTAAATGAACCATTTGGAAACCACTGTTTCCGATGGATTAAGGAAGATACTGTCATATAGACTGACAACATTTTTCTGAATGTTCTTCGTATATCCGGTTCATGAGGTAAGAGCTGTATGGAAGCGGAGCAGAACAAAAAAGAGGCGCTGAAGCGCTGTAGGCTTAGGTTCTCCACTTCTTTATGGAGGCGGCGTCAGCTCCAAAGGCGAGAATAAACAGACCATCCACAAGGACGAGGCGAACGTCATTCTCTACATCATGCCGAACTCCATCAGAACTTGAACTCTCTCTCAAGCCTCGAACGCCGCTACTTTCTCAAACAGTTTGTGGAAAGAATCGAGAAAAAGAACACGAAGCCCTTGAGGGAGCGGCTTGGAGAGATGTTAGAATCGCCAGGGTGGCACTGGCGGATTATTATATTATGATCAAAATAGATAGTTTTTTACCTGGTTAATGTGTGTGTGTTATGTAACTGATCAAAAAAAGCGAAAATCTCATTGTATGCCTCATTGAGTCTTGCATCAGTTAAAAGCTTGTTATACTCACTCTTTGATATTCTTGCTCGCGGCTTTCCATTTTTATCTTTGTAATGGGATATGGTTTTTTGGTTTCGTGCTTGGTTTATTGATGAAAATGCGATTTCAGCTAATGGGAAATCTGCTGCAATTTGATTTATGTTTTTCCCAAACTCGCCAGTATAGCCTTTCTCGTGTGATAATAAATCAAATACAATATTATGAAACAGATTCAGGCTCATTAACGACTTGCTTGGATCAATTGTTAAGCCGTTCATGAAATCCCGAAGGCTTGCTTTTGCTTCGAGATATATACTCTCGTCCTGTTTCAGTCGATTTATAAATGACTCTGGTATTTCTACCCCAAAGACTGTTTTTAACACGTGGTGAATATAGTCTTCACCCCCGCCTTGTAGTACACGGGCGGCAAATCCAGTCTGGGGCATAGCGCCTTTAGGCTTGAAAAAAAACAAATTACTCATTAAGTATAAACCTTGAATTGCTATCATCGGATCTGAGCTAGATAGTAGCTCCTCAACAAAGATCTCTTTGGCTACACCGTTTAATCTGTTGTATTTTATTTCATTTATGCGACGTTTAATATAATAGTTATCTCCAGAGTACACCTGTTCTGCTAATGCTTCTTGACTGCAACGGATTAGCCAAGTTATCAAATAATATTGGACAATCCAAAACGGCTTGTTCTCTTGAAAGTTTGATCGAAATATTATCTCATCAAATGCAAGGTGATTATAGTTTCGGAATAACAACGCCTTATTATATTGAAAAAGAACAGTGTCTCCAAGAAGATAGTTAAGTATGTATTGTCCGAAAGAATCGTTTTCGGAATAAAACTTATCAAAATAAAATATTACACCATCATAATAGAGCTCCAGCTTTCTTATGTTATCGATGATCACCTTTTTTACTTCCACGTCTTCGTTGAGTTTATATAGGGCAAATCTTACAATGCTTTTATCGAATTTTGTATCGTCCACTATGCACTCAATAAATTTTGCTTTAAGGTTTCGGTGAGTTTTGCTTTTCAGTTTTCCATCGCTTTTCTTGAACTCCCGTGCGATGCTGGAGAACTGAATTTTACTTGCCCTTATGTGTTCGTTAATATCAAGAATTCTTGCAACTTCGATTTTTTCGGTCTGAGGAACAAGAGATAAATCTCGGGCAAGCAAATCAAGGAAAACAATCATTTTCCTGCATTCTTGTTCGCTTTTTGCCATAATGCTGATATCGTCGGCATAACGGAAATAGCGGATTTCATGACGCAAACGCATTTTTTCATCAAGTTGAAAAAGAAACAATTCTGCAAAAAACGCAGAGCTTACTGTTCCTTGAGGTATTCCACTTGTTTTACTAAAACCCCAGTTCGATGTCGAGGATACAGTCCAACTATTAAGGCAACACTGAAGCAGATCGATAAGCTTCTCATCAATTTCGTGATGCTTTAAAACTTCCACGAGAATGCTGTGATCAATGGTATCGTAAAAGGAGGCTATATCGAATTCAGCACTGTATTCGTATCCAGCTTCAAAAGCCTTGCGCTTATTCTCATTAAATTTCTTCCATTGGTTTTTCCATTTTTCATAAAAGAAAATACTATTTTCTGCATCTGAAGTCGTAAATAAATTTCCGAAAATATTAATATTGAAATATCGTTTCATACATGGGGTAACTTTGTCAGCTACGATGTTGGCGATTGCTTGATATACAATCTGGTCGAGTAAATTTAACATAGTCATAGGACGAGCAAGATTTTTCTTCTTTGGGGCATAATAACGCTCACACTTAGAAGGGATATAAATGTCTTCTTTCACTTGGTGGAGAAGCTCACCGATATTGATATCAAAAAATGCTTCGAATGCTCGAAAATCATCATAGAAAAAATCCTTATACACACTTTTCGACGCAGTCTTAATACGTATATAAGCAAGGGTAAAGTTTTCGGTTGTCAGAAATGCATCGTACTGCTCGCCCATAACAATCTCCTATCACTCGTTCACACGCTTAAGCTGAATGATGTTTTCAGCTTTTTCGGGCGTTGCGAGAGTACCTTCTCGTAGGTTCAGTAGAATCTCTATATCAGACTTAAACAGATTAACCCCATATGACTCGAAAACACGGAGCAAACTATTGACGGTAAGAATCCGCTCCTCAAGCAGAAGATCGATTGCCCCTTGAAATATGTTCTCATTCAAAAAGTAAGGTTCATCGCCGTGTTCCTTGGTGCGCCAACCGTTCTTTGAAATTTGCCGCATCAAATACTGGAACTGATTAGAGGAGATAATTTCGAGTTGGTTAGCTCTATACAGCATCGCCTGAATTGATGTTCTCCATTTTTTCTTTAAGGTTTTATAGAAGCTCAGATCAGTAACATACGCCGAATACTCACGCAGTTCATTGCCAAAACCATTGTCGGGCAATAAGAATGCGCTGGCGAACATATTTGCTTGCTTTTCGCGGGATTTAAACTCTTCTTTGGTAATAAGCTCCGGGCTTTCACTCCAAGGATGGAGTAGGATATGCCCCAGCTCGTGTGCCATGTCAAACAGTATCCTGCCCTCAGGACAATGGCCTAGTGAAAGCGCAATGATAAAGTTTTCTTTATCAGACACAGTAGTCCTTTGACTAAAGGCGTCGATTTTTTTCTCGAATGTGTCAAAACCAGTAACAATTATGCCGTTTTTTTCAAGAAGCAGCTGCAGATTAGTTATTGGCGTATTGCCAACACTCCAAAACTCACGAAGATTTTGGGCGATCCGTTCGATTTGCCGCTGCATTTCAATGTTTGCAGTATCGTCAAACTCATCGTCAGTTCCGGTAAAATCAACGTCAGGCAGGTTAACCATAGGAAAATCTATATAACCAAGTAGCGCCTCATACATTCTTGTTACGTCTTCAAGCTTTATGATTTGTGATATACGATCCATTTTCGTCGCGCTAACAAGCGAACGAAAGTATGTTACTTCCGTCGCAATCTTGAGATTATCATTATGGAAAAAATAATGTACAGGAAAACTCAGCGCAGAAGCAATGGTCTGTGCTTTTTCGAAGTCTACTTTGCCTTCCTTCATGTTCTCATACAACGAAAGCGACTGTTTGCTGATTCCTGTTTTTCCAGCAAGTTCTGTCAATGTTAACGCTCTAAACAGGCGAGCATGTTTCAATCTATCACCATTAAAGGCAGCGGTTTTCATAATAGTTCTCCATTCTGAAGGATTATGCTTCTTCGGGAATGTCTCGCAGTTTCGGACGTATGGATTTTTCCTTAATAATCAGGAAACTCTTTGCGGTCTCCGGGGCCTGAACTGACGTTTCACGGTTATCAGTATCTTCCGTAAGAGAGGCGAAGTTAGGCGCAATATATTCATTAAGAGAGGTGCTTTCTACAACATTAAAGTCCTTATCTAGGTATTCCAAGCTTATACTCGTAACGTCAACCTTGTTGGCTTCATAAGCCACTACAAAATGATGATAACCTTCAACCGGGTTTATCAAGTCGCCCACAATCGAGTTAAAATCGGCAGCGAGGCTCTCATCATCAAAAGCTGACATTTTAAACAAAGTAGTCTGCTTGACCGGAGCTTGAATGCCTCCGTTTTCAGCATACAGAATGGACTGCAGGAAATGGGGTGAGGTGCGTTGCTTTTTCGGGATACCTCTAAGCGTCGCTTTCGTAGTTATCGAATAAGAGGTCTTATTCGCCCTATCTACAATGAGCCGCCCCTCCCATATATATCGCCTGAACGAAACAAAATCGACAACGCCAGGATCAATAACCATAGATCTTAGGTTGTCGTTAATGCAGTCGCCGCGCATTTGGGTAATTGCGTTATTGGTTTCCCTGCCCTGTTCCCGACAGTACTCAGGCACGTCCTCGGTTACCGCCTTCACGATGCTGCGAACGATTTTGGGGATGATAGGATTATTCTTACTATTAATGATCATTAAATCTCTCCTCATTCATCATCGACTCTTCCAATAGTTTAACATATAAATATATTTTCATCTATAATTTTTACAAGATTCCTCATATATGTCCAATAAAATTCCGTATAATATTTATTCCATCTTGAATCTAAACTAGATCTCCCGAAACTCCTGCGTCAAAAGTAGCCTACTTTAACATACCCACCCACTTTACCCCGTCAGCAAGCTCCAGTGCCTTCTGTTCCATCTCAAACAGGTAGTCGAGGATGCGGAGGATTTCCTTGATGGCGATCTGCTCACGGGAAAATCAGCAGACATGTTCTCCGACACAGTTTCGCGGTCGGCGGTGGAATAAGCAGCCTCAAACCTATCAAAGTGCGCGTGAGTCAGCGGCGTTATCTTTCCATATAAAGGCATATTAATTCCCGGATCACAGAACCAGACTTCACTATAAATGCCTCGGTTGCTTTATCTCTGTATGAAGAAAAGCACATTCGTCTTACACTATAAGCTTAGAAAATCCCTGTTGGCATACACAAACAGGATGCAAGGTGCATTTGTCCATGAGGTATGGAGCGTACTGTCAACCAGTCGCCGTCAGCAATCAGCACATTATCAGATAACTCCAGAGCGGTGCGAGCTATGCCGACCGCTTTCAGACTGCGATATACGCTGAAGGAAGTAATTTGTGTGTGTTGCTGGTCTAGTATTTCAGGTCAGCGGGGATAGCGTGTTCGCCACATATCCATATCCCGAACGACTAATTGGTAAGAACCCAAATCGTATCTTGGAAACTGCTTACCTTGATTGGAAAGCGTGTTGGTAAGCAGTATCTGCTCCAAATATCGTGTAACATTACGTTCATCAGTGCGAGTCGGTGCGTGTCATGCACAAGCTCGCAGCCAGCAAACGATTCTCTTCGTTGGAGTTGTTCTGGTCGACGGGCAGGTCGAAATAATCGTCAGTCTGTTTTACAAAGTGTTCGGCGCCGATCATTACCCCAATCATACCGCAACGGGATCATTGCATCTTTCTACCAGCAGCGGCAGGGTCAGACTCGTCATAATGTCAATGAGAACTCGAGGGAGAAACACACCCCCTTGCAGGATTTCTTCTCGTTTGTGTACTTTTCTAGCAAGACTTCAAACAGACCGCCCAAGACTCCCTCCTTGGCGGAGTGGCATTCCAGCCCATGGATACTGGAAATACTGTTCTTCTGCTCGCAGTGTTGTAATTTATGCCCATCCCCGATGAGCTGGTCCGTTATCTTTCAGAACGCATGTGCGGCAGCAGCTGATAGCGGTGCTGCGGCCGGCCGACTTTGCCGTATTCCACGAGCCGCTCGATCTGGCCGCTGCGCTCCATGTAGTTGAGATACCGCCGCACCGTCACCGTGGCTACCCCGCTGGATTCAGCAATGGCTTCGGCGGACAGCGGCTCCTCCTGATGGAGAATCAGCGCTTTCAGGATCAGCTGCAGGGTATACTTGTTGATGCCCTTTTCCAGTTCATGGTCGTCTGCCGACGTACCCCCTCCCTGGATGAGCTCATCCAGCTCAGCCTGGGTCAGAGCGCTTTTCTGTTCCAGTTCCCCCTTGCGCTGAAGATAGCGCCCCAGAGCCTCCCGGAACCGGTCAAAAGTAAACGGCTTGATCAGGTAGTCCACCGCGCCGTAGCGAAAGGCTTCCTGGACGATGGTGCTGGTTTTGTCCGCCGTAATGAGGATGACATCAGCGGACAGATCCTGCGCCCGGATCCACTTGAGCAGATCCATCCCGCTTTCGCGAGGGAGAAACAGATCCAGCAGCACCAGATCGGGCTGCTCTTGCGTCAGCACGCGCTTTGCCTCCTCCAGCCCCGGCACGGCTGCGGTCAGGACCATGCCCTCTATCTGTTTCAGGAATCGGGCATTAATGGATGCCACCATCGGGTCATCCTCAACGATCAGTACTTTGATCATGAAACTACATCTCCTTTGATCGGAATCTTGATATCCCAGGTTACATCCTCCGTCTGAACCAGGCGGATCTTCCCCTGATTTCTGTCGATAATCCGCCGGATGAAGTGAAGACCGTATCCACGCTGTCCGGCTTTGGTGCTGAAATTCGCCTCAAAGATTTTCTCGCGGATGGCTTCCGGAATCGCCGGTCCGTTGTTTTTCACCCGAATGATGAGCTGATCCGGCTCCTGTCGGATCAGCAGCGATATTGAACCGGATCCATCCGTGGCCACCGCATCCAGTGAATTCTCCAGCAGATTGCCAATCACAGTCTCCATCTCATCGGTCCGCAGCCCCCTGGGCTGCTCCTCCAGGCAGGAAGACGGATCCAGGGCCAGACTCACCCGGCTTTCCTCCGCTTTGTAGTATTTGGCCAGGATCAGGGCGGCTATGTTGACGTTCTTGATTTTTTCGGTGATCAGACTGCTGAAGCTGGCGTTGCCATGGGCGGTGGCGGTAATGTAGGACAGAGCCTCTTCCGGTTCATTCAGCTGAATCAGCCCGGCGATGGTATGAAGCTTATTGAGGAATTCATGATTCTGAGCCCGCAGCGACCAGGCCATTCGCTTCACGCCGGTCAGCTCCTCCGCCATTTCCCGAACTTCGGTGGTATCCCGGAAATTGATGACCTGTCCGAGAACCTTACCCCTGGCATTTTTCAGGACGGAGTATTTGTAAAGGATCGACACATCCCCCAGCGTCAGCTCCTGATCAATCCCGGGATGGACTGATTCGGTTCGGACATCCTGGCGCAGGGACTGGATAATCCCCTCCGCGCTCTGGTCCGCCAGCCTCAGAATCCGGGCAGCCTCCTGATTGTGCTGGATCAGGTGACCATGCTCATCCAGTGTGATGATCCCCTCTTTGACATGATCGAGAATGGCTTCCTTTTCCTTCAGAAGCAGCGCGATCTCCTCGGGCTCCAGGCCAAAAATGGATTCCTTGATATTGGCCGTCAGCGCAAAGGCTCCGCCCACCCCAATCACCAGACTGAGAACAATAAAGGTATAGAACCGCAAGAAATCTGATGTTGAAATCAGTGATTATAGTCGGATTAATTAAAGAACAAGCATCACACCGCTTGACTGAAATCCAGTCAAATAGTTTGATGCTTGTTTTATATTAATGGTAATATAGTATTTTACTGTAAACGAAAAGGCAGACGATCCTTGGAAAGCTCGCATCTGCCTTTTACCCCCTGAAAAGAATTAACTTCTCAGAGTACACCAATTCGGGGTGCGATATCATGATAACTATTTACCTTCCAAAAAGCAACCAGTTTCAACAAGAACCACAAGAAGACTACCAATCAGCTTACGACGAGCTCATCGACCAGATTCCTTTCCACCAGCTTCGCTGCACCTGCGGTCGATGCGGAGATCTGATCCGCCACGGCTATTACACTCGGAAAATAAAGGTTCAGTTTGCCTCTGAGCGCCTGAGAATCAACCGGGTCATCTGTAAATCCTGTGGCAGGACCCACGCTCTGACTCCTGATTGGCTGGTTCCCTATTCCTCGATCCTGCTCAAAGACCAGATCCAGATCCTTCTATCCCATCTGGCAGGCGAGAGCATGGAGCCCATCATGGCGGAGCAGCCCGCCATTGACGAATCAGCCATTGGCCACATCATCCGCCAGTTTAAGCGGCATTGGCTGCCCCGATTGACTGCTTTTAAGATTCCCCTGGATAAAAATATCGTCCCAGCCTGCTTTCGCGCCTTCGGCCGACAGCTTATGCAGATTAAATGCACGCCCAATCTGCTGTTTTCTTAAACCCACACAACTTGCTTTTACGAGTCCTCTCATCGCCATTACACTTGCTATGATCAACAAATTATCATAGGGAGATACCATAATGAACGATGACAAACGACAGAAAACCGCCCTGTTCCGCTACGGGATCCTGGCTCCGCTCCTAAGTGGGGTCACCGAGGATGCCCTCAGCAATCAGGCGTTTTTTCGAGACGCCGCAAATAAGATCTACACTACCCCCAGAGGGGCCGACACCACCATCTCTGCCGTCACGCTTGAGAGATGGTACTACAGTTATCGCAAACATGGCTTTGACGGTCTGATGCCCAAAAAGCGCAACGATAACGGCACCTCCAGAAAGCTTGATGCCGACATGGCCGAGCAGATCAAGTATCTCAAAGGGGAGTATCCCCGACTGCCGGCGACCATCATCCACCAGAAGCTGCTGGAGAATGGGACCGCCAAACGGGGTGAGGTATCCCTCTCCACTGTTACAAGGTACATCAATCAACTTAAGCTCGAGACAGATCGCATAGCGCATTCTGAAATGAGACGCTATGAACGATCCCACGCCAATGAAGTGTGGTATGGCGACAGCAGCACCGGAGTGCATCTGAATGTGGATGGCAAGAAGCACAGGGTCTGGATCATCGCCCTGATCGATGATGCATCCAGGATGATCACCGGCATCGATGTCTTCTTCAACGATAACTACATTAACGTCATGTCGGTTCTCAAGTCAGCCATCAGCCGATACGGCAAACCAAAGATCCTGACGCTGGATAATGGCAGCCCCTACCGAAATCATCAGATGAACCTTTTGGCAGGCCGGGTCGGCTTTGTACTCAACTATAACCCTCCCTACACGCCCGTAGGCAAGGCCAAAGTAGAACGCTGGTTCAAGACCATGAAACAGCAATGGATGTCAGGGCTGAACATGAGCGACTACGCCTCTTTGGACGAGCTGCGCCAGTCCCTGCTGGAGTATGTCAAACGCTACAATCAGTCTTTGCACTCGTCCCTGGACAATCGCTGCCCCATGGATCGCTTCTTTGAGGATGGTCCACTCATCAAGCGCCTGTCCGAAGAGCAGTTGGAACAGAGCTTCCTGCTCCAGATCGAGCGCCGCGTATCGGCGGACAATGTGATCACCATTGACAATAAAGAGTACGAGGTGGACTACCGTTATTCCAAACAGCGGATCGTGCTGCGTTATTCTCCGGACATGAGAGAGGTTTTTCTGGTCAACCGGCACACCGGCGAACTCGAACCGATCCGGCTCTTGAATAAACAGGATAACGCTCATATTAAACGGCACAAGGTCAGTCTGACCGGAGGTACCCACGCATGAATTATATTGGCCGCTTTGGACTTGAATTCAATCCGTTTCTCAAGAATGCCCGGCATGAGACGGTGATCGAGACAAACGAATACAAGGAAGTCAACTACCGCCTTGATCTGCTGCTCACGACGCGAGGGTTTGGCCTGATCACGGGAACCGCCGGCAAGGGCAAGACAACGATCGTCAGAAGTTGGGCTAACGCATTAAACCCATCCCTGTATAAGGTAGTCTACATCACCTTATCCACCGTCACGACCAACGACTTCTACCGACATCTTGCCGAGCAGTTAGGCTTAACGCCGCGATATCGCAAGGCTGATAATTTCCGGATCATCCAGGAGGAGATCACCCGATATGCTGTGGAAAAACGCATCGTTCCGGTCATTGTCCTGGATGAGGCCAACTACATCAAAACAGAAATCTTGAACGATCTGAAGATGATCTTCAACTTTGAAATGGACTCAAAAGATCGGGCCGTTGTCCTCCTTTGCGGACTGCCCGCCCTGAATAACACCCTGCGACTGGTCGCCCACGAGCCGCTTCGCCAGCGGATCACCATGAACTACCACATGGAAGGGATGAGCAAAGAAGAATCCAATATCTATATCAAGGAGAAGCTCAGCAAATGCAAAGCCAATCTGGGAATCTTTGCCGACACCGCTCTGGAGGCCATCGTGAACACCGCAGGTGGGGTGCCCCGGCTCATCAACAAGCTGTGTGATGCCTGTCTGATCATCGGTGATAGCCAGGGTGTTGACGAGATCAACAGCGACATCGTCATGCTGGCGATCAGTGAAACCGAACTGGGATAAACAGATCAGAATACAAAGCCTGGGCGCATTCGGGCTAATGACATCGTACACCGGCCCCGGGAGCCGTCAAGGCTGCAACGCATAGCGGTGCCTTGAGGACTCCCGACAGGGCCGGTGTATTGTCCATGGCCCTGAATGCGCCCTGATGGAATCAGCCAATAAAAAAAGTCCATCAAATATCTGGACGATTCGGCATCAACTAATTTGACGACTACCCTGAAGGATAAGATATTCAGCATCAATTAAATTGAAGAATGAACCATCAAATAATTTGGCGAACAACATAAAGGGAGCAAACTGATTCAGCTTGGCAGTCAGCTGATGATTGATCTCCACCAGTGTCGTTCCCACACTGACCGCACCGATCTGCACGCCTCCGGCCAGGACCGGAACAAAAGCCCGCTTGGATTCCCCCAAGGTGCCGGTGGCCTCTGAGATGTAGCTTTCCCCCTTTTGCAGAACTCTGGCTTCGTCGCCCCCCTCAAAGGGACGTCCCACGTTTTCCGCCACGGGGTGAGTGAGCCGGATACTTTTCTGATTGATGACGACGATGAAGTCAAACCCGACCCGGCGGCGCCAGTCCTCTGCCATCCCGCCGATCTTCTGTCGTTGGATCGGATCCCCTGACAGCAGCGCTTCCTTTACATCCTTGTCCTGAGCTGCATAGTATGCGGTGTCCAGCAGGCGGTCTTCCAGCTGCTCCAGCAGCATCCGCCTCATCTGGTAATAAGACAACCCGGCCAGACTGCTCAGTGTAACCACCAGGATCAGTGTAACCAGGAGTGTGGTTTTTGTTGCGAGTTTCACAGAAATCTCCCCTTTCAGTCTTACCCATTGTACAATGTTCCGGTCAGAAAATACAATTTCCGTTTTTTATCGCATCCCTGTCTTTCTCTTCTCATTTCACCCAGTGTCTTTGATTGAATTCGGGTCATTGAACCCGGCAGGAGAAAAAGTCCGGGGCATGTCTCACACAACTCAGTCCCTGATCGAACCTCAGAGTGACTTTTTCTCCCAGGCTGTCTGCCTGAAGAGCATTTTGCTGCACAACGACCCCAGAATGACAAGCAGGTCCGCAACCATCAGGACTCCCGGGCAAATATTGCTTCAAGCGAATCAGCCGTGACAAGGAGTGTGATCTGATCACCCAGGTATGCTCAGATATCCCGGGATCGGCTGTTTGAGAGGGGATCGCTGCAGACCGGACTGCCAACAACTTCCCAAGACCGATATTTGGGAACAGGAAGCACGCCCCGACTGTTCTGCGGGCCCCGGGACCTCCACCGATAACGCCTGAGGATGGAGCTGATCATTCCTGTTAAGAGCTTGAACCACCGGATTTCAATGCGGAATCCGATCATCTGACTTTTGCATGAAACGATCGTATTGCACAAAGCCGACCCACCTATGCAACTGGCTGATGCCAGTTCAGTGAAAATGACTCCCCCCCTTGGCTGCATGAATCATGGCAATTTTCACCAAAAATGAAGAACTCATCCGGTGGGATCAGAAGCAGTATTGCCCGGGCAGGGACTAAAAGAAAATCGTCGCTGCCTGTCAGGAGGTCAATAAAAATTGAAGTCAAAAAAACTGCCGCATAAAGATGGGCAGTTTCGTGACTTCGTGTTGGATCCTTGCATGATCTGAAAGACAAGCGCCGGAGCATGATCCGACGGCCTCTGTTTTATCTGTATATCAGTTTTCTGCCCATTTCCTCAGCATCTCCCGAACATCCTTTTCTTGCCGAATGTCTGTCAGCACAATCAGCATGTCCTCTGCCTGAATGGTCGTCATTCCCCCTGGCGTCAAATCCATACCTTCGCGCCGAATTGCAATCACGAGGTTACCCGTTGAAAGTCCGATGTCCTTGATCTTTTTATCCTCCAGCCAGGATCCGTGATGAACCATTGTTTCCACAATGATTTTACGGCATTCTGGTTCATCGCAGCTGTTTTCTTCTCGGTTTCGCAGCTGCAGCTCCAGCAAAGATTCATAGATCGGGGTGCTTTTTACCAGATCTGCTGTCAAATAGGCAATGATTGACACCACTGCCAGGGGAAGAAGGTGTTGAAAAGATCCGGTCATTTCTGTCAACAGGATAATCCCGGTGATGGGAGCCCGAACAATGGCAGTGAAAAAACCAGCCATGGCCAGAACCACGAAATGGTAAAACAATTCGGAATCGATTCCGATTGCTGAGATTGCTACATGGCCAAAGACTGCCCCGATCAGGGATCCGATCACAAGCAGCGGGAAAAAGATTCCGCCGGGGATGCCTGACCCGAAACTGATCATGGAAAACAGAAATTTGAGCAGAAGAATCAGGATAAGCCACTGCAGGCTTCGGCTGGCATTGAGTTCCTTTATGATATGTTCTCCACCACCCAATACCATTGGGAACGACAATCCCACCACTCCGGCAACAAGAAATGGAATAATCGTCTTCAGATGAACATTGAATCTGGCAACTTTTTGGTACAGCCCAATGGTATGGATCAGAACGAAGTTGTACAATGCGCCGGCCAATCCAACGACCACACCAAGGATCAGGAGAATGCCATAAAGATTCAGCGGCATTGACCCAGAGATGGAAAAGTGAAACACCGGATCCAAACCAAAGATGACCTTGGACAAATAATCTCCTGCTATTGCAGAAAGGATGGTAGCTAAAAGAATCACCGGGGAAAAGTATCTGAAAATCTCCTCCAGAGCAAACATTACTCCAGCCAATGGCGCATTGAAGGCTGTTGCCAGTCCTGCACCGGCTCCGCTGGCGATCAGGATTTTCTGTTCTGTCCGGGTTGCCGACAGACGGCTGCCCAATCCCTGAGCAACACTGGACCCCAACTGAATGGATGGACCCTCCCGGCCAACGGACAGTCCGGCCAGAATAGAGACGGCACCCCCGAAGAATTTGGCGAGCAAAGTGGACAACCACTGATTTTCAAAATACCCCATCAACTGCCCGCGAACCTGAGGTATTCCACTACCACTGATCATAGGATATTGACGGACCAGTTTTCCAATCCCCCAACCGGTCAACCCCAGAATCAGAAACAATATGGGGATCTGAGCTGTTCTGTCTCGAAAATAACCATAGATCAGAAGACTCCATTCTTCTGCTTGGGACAGCACCAGCCGGTACAGGATTACTACCATGCTTACACTGAAACCCACCACTATACTCTTCAAAACCAGCGGAAGTTTTCGGGAATGCAGCTGGATGGCTTTCTGATAATTATTAATATTTGTCATGCTTACCTCACTTACACAATTAGAAATTCCCTTTTAAATTATACTCTTGTTCTCCTTCCAATGTTTGCAAACAATCATCACACTTTATGTACGGATGGTGTAATACCCTCCTTGTCCCTGTTCTTGTTCACCTGATCAGGATTCGGAGGATTCTACCTGCGGATCTCATGGGAAATGGAACCGGCCGGTGATCCGGGAGGGATCTCCTCCGCAGGAACATCGACCGGTCTGATCAGTTGCCGTAGAGCATTATTAATTTATGAGGTGCTATGATTTTGAGGCTCGATTTTAGTCTGAAGCGTGACCTTCATGGTTCCCGAAGCCGAGCCTTCCGCGCTGGCGTTGAACACCAGGAACTTGACCCTGAAGGGCCGGATTTTGAACTCCACCAAGTGTATCGTGCCCTGAGTCTTCTGGCTGCTCACAGCAGCGACATTGAAACTCAGGTCTATCGAAACAGCCTTAAGGCGGTGGATCGCAATACCAAGGTTCTCTACTATGACTGCACGAACTATTTCTTTGAAATCGAGCAGGAGGATGATCTGAGAAAGTATGGCCAATCAAAAGCATCAGCCCTCGCCCCTTGTCCAGATGGGACTTTTTATGGACGGCAGTGGCCTGCCGCTGGCTTTCTCCATCAACCCGGGGAATCAGAACGAGCAGCCTACGCTCAAACCCTTAGAAAAGCGAATCATCAAAGACTTTGAGCTCTCGAAATTTATTGTATGCACCGATGCCGGCTTGGGTAGTATCAGCAATCGTAAATTTAATGCCATTCAGGACAGAGCCTATGTGGTAACCCAGTCCATCAAGCAGCTTGTGAACCATCTGAAAAGCTGGGCGCTGGATCCGAGCGGCTGGAGCCTCTCGAGCATAGATGCCAAGATCGATATCCGAAAGATCCATGACAGCCCCAGAAACAACCGGATCTACTTCAAGGAGCGCTGGATCAAGGAAAATGGATTGGAACAGCATCTGGTCGTGACCTATTCCCCCAAATACAAGCACTACCAAAAGAACATTCGGGACCAGCAGGTCTTGCGGGCTGAGAAGCTCGCCACTTCTCCTTCTACGGTGAATCGCAAACGGTCGAATGATCCTAAACGCTTCATTGAATCGACCCACTGCACATCGGAAGGAGAAGTGGCTGAAAAAGAACTCCTCCAAATCAATGCAGATAAGATTGCCGAAGAAGCCCGGTACGATGGTTTCTATGCGGTCTGCACGAATGTGGATGGTGAGGTTGAACAAATTCTGGCCATCAACAAACAGCGCTGGAGGATTGAGGCATGCTTCCGGACTCTGAAAAGCGAGTTCAAAGCGCGACCGTTCTACTTGCGGAATGAGGATCGGATTCATGCGCATTTCCTAACCTGTTTCCTGTCACTGCTGATCTTTCGGATCCTGGAGCTAAACTTGGGTGAAGAATACACGGAAAGTGAGATCATAAGCACATTGAGAGGAATGAGCTTTCGAAAATTGGGAAACAAGGGATATATTCCGGCTTACACCAGAACGGATCTGACAGACCAACTCCATGAAGTCGCTGGTATTCACACAGATCGGGAAATCATCAGCTCGAAAATGATGAAAAATATTTTTAGGCAAGTCAAGGAAGGCAAGAAATTACGCAAAAAAGACAAATAGAAAAACTCTGTAGAATGGCTTCTAAAGCCACTCTACAGAGTTTTTTGCTCAATTAAGTGTCAAAGACGAGATTGTACAATGTCCCGGCCAGAAAAAACAAATTTGGTTTTTAATCTCCCCAAAACAAAAGCACCTTCTGATTTGAAATGGGCAGTTGGATTTCTGCCGATTGGTTCGCTGAAAAACTGGTCCGCTGCAAACTGAATCGCAACCATCTGGAAAACCTTCAGACCACTGATCCGGTAAATCAGAGGTCTGAAGGTTTCAGAAAAAAAATCAGGAAAATATGATGCGGTCCGATCCGTCAGAAAGAGGAATGCAATTCCTCACGGTACCATACGAACTCTGCTGGAGCGTATTCTGGCTGAAATCAGGGGGAAATACAAAAAAAGAGACAGCCACCAGTCCTGACCGCAGTTCCCATGACAGAAGGTGAATCAGGTCAATTGAACGGTTCTTCTTTTAAAATGTTCGTCCGAGACTTCCTGATTGGATTCACTATGCCCAATCCGCCTCATTCTTTGGTTTCAAGATCTACCTGGTGATTCTTAAGAAAACTTCTTCAATTCGCCTGGCTTCCTTGGGTGTCGTCTGGTTATCGATTCTCAGCACATATACCCCGTTATGATAAATATATTGCGTTGCAAAAGACAGATTTTTGGATACTCCTTCAACATATTTTTTTCTGGCCAGGGCATCCGCTTCCTTCTCAAAGACTTCGATGGTATTTTCCGGATCTTCTCCCTCAAATACTTCGTCTTTTTTCAAGGCGAAATTTACTTTGGACGTATACTGATTCGGCCTTCCCAGCAGATTGTTGGCGTCCGTTTCCTCTGTATAGGATACGGTCCGTACAATCTCAATCCCTTCAGCCTTTAGCTTCTCCACGAACTCTTCCGCATTCAGAATTATGGCAGATGGCAGCGCTGCAGTCTGTGCAATGGTCATCTGAGTCAGTGAGCTTTGACTAATTGAAGTTCCGACAGCCGCTGTATTGCCGCTCGCAGCCGGTACTGATCCCGATGTTCCGTTGGAACACCCAACCAATATAGCCATGGCTAGAATTGACAGTGTTTTTTTCATAGTTCCACCTCTAAATGAATGATTGATACCAGATCAAAAAGATAAACATTCGAGCCACAGAAAGGCTTCATCTACCGTTTTTTTCATTCAGTGCTCTTTCTTCAATCTGGGAGCATTGCCTGCTTCTGAGTATCTTCCACCAACATACTACTTAGTCAGGACAAAAACAAATAAAATTAATCTATAAATTCTATTTGTAAGTTCATTGTCATTTTTATCTCTCATTTATTAGTTGACATAAATGAAATTATTTCAATCTTCATCGACATACCTTAACCAAATGTTCCCATACGTAACTCGAGATGTCCCTATTTATTAATTAATTCGATTTTTTAATCAAGAGATTCGAGATATGATTCGAGATATGATTCGAGAAACAAAAACATACCATGAGTCGTATTTTAAATTCCGCTGTTAACCCCTGGTGACTTGGCTCAATCGAAGAATGATTCAGGACGACTGCACCTTCTCTATAAACATCTGCCTGCTGAAAAAACATCCCGGTTCCTCTGAAGGTGAGGAACCGGGCATTTTCTTTGTCGAAGAGCACTTCCATTGTCAAAATCAGGAACTCGTCAAGACGAAGAGCCAGTGGCAGCAGTTCTACAAAGAACTGTTTTTCTGTGGTTCGATTTTGGTCTGCAGCGTAACCTTCATGGTTCCCGAAGCCGAGCCTTCCGCGCTGGCGTTGAACACCAGGAACTTGACGCTGCCATCTACTTTGACATCGATGGATCCGCTCAGTTCGATCATGAGTTCACCGGGAGTCTGCAGCGTTGGTCTGACAGCCTCGGTGATGGCCTGAAACAGTTCCTTGAGATGAATCGCTACCGCTTCATCACTGGGACCCAGGGTCTCCAGGATCCGCCGTTCGTCGATCAGGGTGGACCTGGCTTTTTTCAAATCCGCCGTAACAAAATACACATCAAAACTCATTGTAATCCCTCCTTGCGAGTTGAATCCGGATCAGGGTTTCAATCGGAAGCTCCTGATCGGATCGCCGTACATGGAGTACATCAGCCAGTGGATGTTCTGCTCTGACGACATCCGGAGTTTGACCTCCCGCAGAACCTGGCCCACCGTGGAGCCATTTCCGGCGAACATCGCCTGATAGAACTGGTGCGCAAACTCACCGGCGTAGAACTCCGGTATCTTGGCCAGGGTACCGATGTAGATTCCGGCCCCATCCTTGTAGAATTCCCAGCCAAAGCTGGTCAGAATCTTGAACACACTGACCGCAGAATTGGAGTAGCAGGCATTGGCAAAGATGAAGCAGCCAGCTTTGACCGGCAGGTTCTGAACGACGTCTAGATTCAGGTTCATGTAGTCTGTGCTTTGCCCGGAGATTTCCAGCATGGGATGAGTTACGCTGCCATGACAGGTAAGATGCAGCAGATCCGTTTCCGGCAGAACTTTGACCAGGTCCGCCAGAGTCTCTTCGATCAGCCGGGTGACGACTACACCTGGCAGAGCCCTGAACAGTTCCCGGGCTTTTTGTGCGGTGGTGTCGTCTCAGAAATGGCCGCCGATGACGTTGGTGATCCGACTGATGAACTCCTGACCACCCTGCGGCCTGTCCCGTCGCGGGACCTGACCATGATCGGCCTTCCGGGGATAGCGACCCAGAATGAACTTACGGCCCCAGTAATCCGACCCGTCATGAAATACCTCCCAGGGGATCCACTGTTCGTTGCTTGAGATGACAAGAACCGATCCTTCCGCCCAGGTTTCAATGACCCTGGCCATATCCTCGGGAACAAGCAGTCTGTAAAGATTCTGAGCCCGAAACACCAGGTTCAGGTAAATATTCTCCCAGTCTACCGCAGGCGCTTCCTCCACTGGTACGATCTCGTCGAGATATTCGGTAAAGACTCGGATTCTGGCATACATTTCTTCCGGATCGTTGGGCAGCCGGATCGGAAAGACCAGGGGGTCGGCCGTTTCTCCGGAGTATATTTGATAGATGATTTGATTGGCCTGGCTTTGATAATCCACCTGAATCGTTCGAATCACCAGTGCTTTCGGCTGTTCTTTGGCAACCGCAAGCAGATCCTTCAAATGATCCGGAGCAGACTCCAGCCTGATTTGGGCAGCTTTTCCCGGAGAAGCGGCTGCCAGCTGTTCAGGCGTCACCACGTTCGGTGAGGAAATGCTGTAATCCACCCGACTGCCTTGATAATAAACTTCCACCTCGATGGCCTGTTCTCCCAGTAGCTGGGGGACCAGATCGAAGCGAATTGGTTCAAACTCTCCGGTCAGGTGCAGTGTCATCGGGTAATTGCCGGATTCATAAGCGGCGTGGCCATACATCTGTTCATAACCCGGCGCAGTCACCTTGAAGTTCAGCTCAAACCGACTCTGCCCCACTTGGGGCGAGCTGTTTCAGAATGCTCAGGGATTCTCTGAATTCAGTAGTTTCCTTCGCCAGACCCAAAGTCAGAGGGTTTGGGGTGTTGCGAAGGCCATCGGCCGGAATATCAACCTGCAGAAACCGGCCCGGAAGTCCTGAAATCGGGAGATGTTGATCCGATTCTACCTGGTCCGGCTTGGCTTTGTCCGACTCGGCTTTATCCGGCTGATCACTGGCAGGCTTCTTATGATCAGGTTCGGGGGGACGAGGAGATCGTTTCACTGCCATCAGCACCACCCCGCCCATCGCCAGCGCGATAACTGCTGCCACCAGTCCCAGCGGGAAAGCCGCCGCAGCCTGGATGACCAGTTCCGCCCGGCCTTTGCCTCGCTCCTGTCCATCAGCCAGATAAAAAACTTCCACCGGATAGGTTCCGGCGCCGGAAACCCGAAGGCCGCTGACCGCAGCCTGGCCGGAACTGTCCGTTTCCGCCTTGCCGGCAAGATTTCCGCCGACCTTGAACAGAAGTTCTCTGCCTGGGACCGGTTGATCCCCGGACTTCAGGACTGCCCTCAGACTGAAGGGCTCATCAGCCTTGACGGAATCCGGCAAGGTGATGATGCTGTATTCCAGGGGCACCCAGCCGGCATAAAGCCGGAGTGCTCCGTTCGCTGCCAGCTCCGAGAACGATTCGGTCAGTTCGAAGGGGTCATCCGGCAAGGTGAGCCCTGTGCCATCGGGTGAACTGTTCCATCCTTCAAACGGTAACCTGGCCTCGTCAGCTCTCCCTGCGCTGGGAGCAGAATAATCTGGCCGGCCCTGGCATCGATGGAAGAATGGATGGATCCGGTTCCGCCATTCGGGTCAAAGATCAGGCGGATAACCGCGGCAAGAACCGCCGGAATCCATCGGGCGTACAGTACGGCCGATTCCTGAGCCACAGGTAAGGAACTGCCTGGGGGATAGTCTGTGCCGCTGCCGTCAGGCCGAGTATTCCAACCGGAAAACTGCTGCTCCGGTTTCTCCAAAAGTCCGGCCGGCTCCAGAACCTGGACCTGACTGCCCTCCTGATAACGTCCGGCGTCCTCGGGCAGGATGCCGGTTCCTCCATTGAGATCATAAGTCACCCGATAAAACGGCCGGATGTTTTTCGATGGAATCCAGCCGGTGGAACCCGCGGCGAAATAGATGCGAAACAAGTCGCTCTCTGTCAATTTATTCTTGAACACGGCTGCCCAGTCCACCGGATCGCCCAGGCGGTCAATGATCAAGGAAGCCGGAGTCATTGCGTGGAGTACCGGGTTCCAGTTCACCCGCTCTCTGGTGATCTCTGGCATAGCCCCCAGAAACCAGGCCTCCCGCAGCCTTTCGCAGTAGGCAAAGGCGTCAATCCCTATGGTTCTGACCCCGGCCGGAATATCCACTGTCTCAAGCTGTTGGCAGTCAGCAAAAGCATAGGATCCGATCTGCTCCAGCCGCCTGGGAAGAGCCACTTCCAAAAGACCGGAGCAGCCGGCAAAGGCATAAGACCCAATGACGCGGATATCATCCGGGATCCCGACTCTCGTCAGATCGGTCCGGTCCGCGAAGGCTTTGCTGCCGATGGCGGTGACCGGATAGGCAATGGATCCCTCGGTTACACTGGCCGGAATATCGAGTTCCGTCGACTCCCCGGTATAGCCGGTAATGACCGCTTCCTTGCCTGTAATTTCCCATTGGAAATTATTCCGGATATGTAAATCGGGACGCTGAATCTTCACCTGAATTTTCCCGAAGTTCGATCCCGATGGGTTGACTGAACGGACTTCTGCCAGACAGAGCGGCGAAGTCAGCAGTCCAAGCCACAGACTCACCACTGCCAGGCAGAAAGCCCTTCTGATGAACGTGATCCTGTCAGATCCCTTCCTGTTCCTCCCCTCCTTCGTCGGGATGAGGCTCGTTGAAGCAGTGCGGTGAAGTAAAAGGCAGCTGGCCCTGATTTTTCTGACATTGCCCCGGGAAGCGCCCGCATTACTCTATTCGGATCAGGATCAGGTACATTGTTATTCCGGCAATATTTGAGATGCTCTGCAGGTCAGGAACCACACCACCAGGAGTCACAGAAGGCAAGATCCAGATCAGGAATCTTCCAGCTTTAAAAACCGACGGGCATTATTGAACAGGAGATCTTCCTCAATACCAGCATAGTTCGTAAAATATCGGACCAGGCCGCCCAGCTCGCGATCCATGGCCAGCATGATGAAGTCCGTGCCGAACATGACCCGCTGCATCAGAAGATCGTTTTCCTTAATCCGGGCCAGGGTCTGAGCCTGGCGCTTTGGACTGGCGACATAGGCCAGGTCGGCATAGATATTGGGATATTCACTCATCATACTCAAAATGGTGTCAAACCAGGTCTCATTGATCGCGCCGGCTGAATTGGCCCGGGAACCGCCCAGATGCGCAAAATTAAGCCTCAGTCCGGGAAAGCGTTCCAGTACCGGCCGCCAGTTCTGTGGATTTGCATAATACCGGCTCTTTGTCTTGCGGACTTTCGTGAAGCTTTCCCAGTGGGGCTGAGCGGTCCAGCTCTCCACCAGATTCTGTCGCCGCAAATTCTCAAAGCCGCCCAGGGAGCAATGCACGGTGATGGGAATATCATACCGCTGGCAATAGGTATAGACCGGTTCCAGGGCCGGATGGGTCGGCAGATAGCCCAGCGGCGGATAGAGCTTGACTCCCCGAAAAATCCCTCGCCCCTCGGCGAGCTTGAGTTCCAGCAGGTGCTGTATTCCCGGTCGTCTGGGATCTATGGCCAGAAAGGGGAAGACGGATCCCGGTCTGGACCGGGCCAGCTGTTCCAGTGCTTCCATATGGTCCTGATAGCCCGGGGAGAGCCCCATTCCGTCAGCGTTGTCCTTGGGCACAGCCTCCCGGATTCCGAGCCAGCGCTCGCGAAGTGCTTCAATTTCCCGATCCAGCTGATCGATTGGGTCTGCACGAGTCTCCTGCGGAAATTTCTCACCCTGATTCATCCGGATCAGCTCCCTGGCGACAAGATCCCGCACCTGGTCCAGATGCTGAGCAAAGTCTGCCCGTTCCTTCTCCTGAACGGTGAAGAGCTGTCCGGTTACCGGGAGCAGACGGGCTTCCTCGGGACTGTCCATTCCCCGGCCGTTGTTGTCCAGCGCGTAATAGATATCCATCATCAGGGGAGCGCAGAGCAGTTCCCTGCCCGCCAGGGCAGATCCGGCCAGACTGTCCAGCTGAGTTGTGTAATTGCCCTCACAGTCAGACAGCGCTGCCTCCAGCAATCTGGCGGCATAGGCAGCAAATTCACCGATCCCCTCCAGACTCAGGAAAGAACGCGGCGCTCCCCTGGCTTGCGGAGGAGCCTGCGGGTAGGTTCCCTTCAGGATGTTCCAGCTGGCCGCAGTCAGCTCAGTCAACGCATAGACGCCATTGAACAGATGGCAATGGACATCAAGGATCTGATGGTGTGACATGGGACCTCGCCTCCTTACTTGGACATGGTGTAGAGGTCGCGCCGGTCACTGGAGGCGGCATCGCCAAACAGAATGGCGCTGTTGCCTGTCAGATCGCCTGTTTCCTCAAGTTCCCAGAGGGTCCGGCGTCGTGCCTCCTGGAATGCCAGGCCAACGTTTTCCCGCTCAAACAGATTATTGTAGAACATTTCGCAGAAGATTCCCGCGCCGGTATCCGATACCGGCCAATAGTAGCCCGCACAGGCCGACGCCCCGGCTGCGATGAAGGCCGCAGCCAGGCCGCTGGAGTGTTTTTTCCGGCTGACCAGCCGCCGCCCGCCGGAAGTCCGGCCAGACTCACAGGCGCTGGTGAAAACAAAGTAAGGCGGAGCGGTCCATTCCAGCTTCAGGATCTCATCGGCAGTTAACAGGCCGTCATAAAATTTCAATCCGCTGCGCTGCGGTGCCTGCCGGTCAAAACTGCCATGACCCGAAAAATGCAGGATATCGTAGGTCCCCGGCGCGATCCGGCGCCTGAACTCAGCCAGGGTGGCCGATTCGGCCGCCAGGACATCCACCTTGATCCGAAAGCCCAGGCGTTCTCCCTCCAGGTTCTTCAGGACGTCGAGCTCTCTCTGCCCGGATGCCAGATCCCCGCTGGTATCAGCCACTGCCAGAATGCGCAGGCAGGAATCCTCCGACAAAGGATCTCGATTGGGCCGCAGGATTTCCCGGGTCGATACCAGTCGGCCAAAGGGAATTTCCAGGCTCAGCGGGTTTCCGCCGGGTCCGATCAGTTCCCAGGGCAGGTTTTGAATGGTTTCATCCACATCCAGCAAAATCGCCGTAGGATGAAGCCCTTCCAGGATCGTTCGCCCCCGCTCCCCGATAAATTGCTGATACAGCAGTCCGCCCAATTCTCTGGCACAAGCCCGGGCTGTCTCCCTCGTCAGCTGCGCGTTCAGGCTCCATTGGTACAACGCCTCCGTCAGATCGAGCAGCCTGTTCTCCGTTTCCCGATCCACCGTGACATTCCGCTGCCAGGTAACGCCCGAGCCTTCCACATGGATGGAAATCAGAAATTTCAGGGTCTCCCCCGGTTTCGGCAATGCCGGGGAATAGCGGGCGATGGTGATGTGAACGACACTTGGCAATGACTTACCGTTTTTGCGGAAAAATCCTCCAATCATATGGACACCTCCAGTTCACTATGTACCAGCCGGCCACAATGGTCATGTTTTGTTCCAGCAACTGCGCAAAAATACAGCGAACGAAATGAAAATGGAAATATTGCCCCGACTCTGCTTCTGAACCTGCACAGTTCAGTTGGTGATAAAAGCTGGTTTTATCGCCTCGGCTGTTTTTCTCCATCACTCGTGTGACGTTTCCAAATTTTCCGGAAAAACGAAAAAACCGGCACTACGTCCGGGTCAGCCGGCCGTATTCAGTCGACTCCAAATCGGCTGACATGACATCCATGGCTGTTTACTTTTTCCATCCATTATTTCTCTGAATGATAGGCTCATCTCAAATAATTGAATCACATTATTGTTTTGATATTTAATATTAGATCTTCGATAAGATGGAGTCAAATATGATGAATTTATTATCATACCTTTCCCAGTATTATTAGTATTTTTATATTTCGGTTCTTTTTCTTATATTTGATAAAAATACCCTGTTCAAAATAACTCAGGTCACACAAACTCAGAATCAGAGCGGAAACACACCGGTTTTACCTAGTATTCTCTGCGGGCTTAGTAATGGCTCCCCTCTGAAATTTCACACGATGCCTTAGTGAACCGCTGCCTTTCCTTCATCAGCTGCCCGATCTTTCGAACTGTGTTGAGGTTTCTCACCGTGATCTCTTTATATAGCGGAGTACTCACCAGTTTGATCAGTATCATCCGTATGCTCTACTTTGCACAAATATCCCGCATCGATTTCCTTCTTGGTGATTACACCTTCATCATACATCCAGCCCATTGTCTTTACTACCTGAACAGCTTAGCCTGAACCGCCTTGCCAATGCATCGATACGCGCCTTGTCTGTCTGGTCAACGTTTGCGATCAATCATCCGGAAATTTCCTGAAAAAAACCGTTGACTTTCATCACTCTTGTTTGTATGATTATGTAAATTATGCAGCGCTATGAACGAGACCAGTAAAATCGACCCAGCCTAACAGAGAGCAACCGGATGGTGAAAGGTGCAGGACCGTCGATTTGAATACACTCGGGAGCGATTCTCCAAAATAAGGCGGGATTCTTATCCCCTCTTGCAGTAGGCAGATTCGGAACAGCCACCGTTACAGGGCTTGTCGGGTATCTTTGGTCTGTGTGACCTGAGTATTCCGGCTGAGGTTTGGATCCGCCGGATCCGGATGAAGAAAGGTGGTACCACGGATTATAAGAGCCGTCCTTTGAAACTTAACTGTTTCAAAGGACGGCTCTTTTGATTTCGAGTACTACCATCAAATAATATTAACTAAATATTTATGCGAACAATGAACGATTCAATCAGACAATCGTGCGCACAGACAATCATGCGAAACAATAATCATACGAACAGATGAGGAGTGAACAGTACATGTCAGAAGTCAGATTTTTCAGCGGTGAACAAATTCCATTGGAGATGCACAAGGTCCGGATTATCCAGAAACTCTATCTGCCGGATGTGGATCAGCGATTCCTTGCCATGACCGAAGCCGGCAACAATACCTTCCTGCTCAGAAACCGGGATGTCTTCCTGGATATGCTGACCGACAGCGGGGTCAACGCCATGAGCGATCGCCAGCAGGCTGCGATGCTGATGGCAGACGACAGCTATGCCGGCAGCGAAACCTACTTCAAGCTGGAGCAAAAAATCAAAGAGATCTTCGGCATGGACTACTTCCTGCCGGCTCATCAGGGTCGGGCCTGTGAAAACATCATTTCCAAAGTCATGGTGACTCCAGGCAGCATCGTTCCCATGAACTATCACTTCACTACCACTAAGGCGCACATTCTGCTCAACGGCGGAGTTGTCGAGGAGATCTTTACCGATGAGGGAATAAAAGTGGAAAGCAGCCACCCCTTTAAAGGCAATCTGGATCTTTCGAAACTCAACCGCCTGATCGAACACAACGGGCCGGAAAAAATCGCTTTTGTCCGAATGGAAGCGGGGACCAACCTGATTGGGGGACAGCCCTTCTCTCTGGAGAACCTTGCTCAGGTTCGTGATATTTGTCGGAGTCAAAGTATCCCGCTGGTTCTGGATGCCAGCCTGCTGTCCGACAACCTCTATTTCATGAAAATCAGGGAGGAGCAGTGCCAGAATCTGAGCATCGCGGAGATCACCCGCCGAATTTCCGATCTTTGTGACATCATCTACTTCTCAGCCAGAAAGCTCAGTTTTGCCCGCGGCGGCGGCATTGTGATCCGGGATGAGCAAACTTACCGAAAATTTCAGGAACTGATTCCGCTGTATGAAGGATTCCTGACCTATGGCGGCATGTCTGTTCGGGAAATGGAAGCCATGACCGTTGGTCTGGATGAGACCATGGATCTGGATATGATCAATCAGGGACCGCAGTTCATTGCTTACATGGCAGATGAACTCGCCCGGCGCGGAATTCCCGTCGTCACGCCGGCCGGCGGCCTCGGCTGTCACCTGGATGCCATGCGTTTCGTATCGCATATTCCGCAGCAGCAGTACCCGGCCGGCGCATTGGCCTCTGCCCTCTATCTGGTGAGCGGCATCCGTGGAATGGAGCGCGGTACCCTATCCGAACAACGAGGCGAGGACGGCACCGAAACACTCTCTTCCATGGAACTGCTTCGTCTGGCAATCCCCCGGCGAGTCTACACTCTGTCTCAACTCAAGTATGCCATCGACCGAATCCACTGGCTCTATGAGAATCGAAGCCTGATCGGCGGTTTATCCTTCTACGAGGAACCCAAGGTTTTGCGCTTCTTCTTCGGCAAGCTGAAGCCTGTGTCTGACTGGCAGCAGCGCCTGGTGGCCAAGTTCAAGGAGGATTTCGGCGACAGTCTTTAGATGAACTTCCTGCTGGCTGAGAGGGGTTGCTTTGAGTTCTTTCAGGTCATTGTAATGTTTCATTCATCATGACGGACAGTATCTATTGGGAATCCTGCAATGTCAGTCAAACGGGCTCTGCAGTCAGGCTGGGTGACTGGCATGGTCAGCCCCTGCATCCTGTCCCGAACAGAGTCAGAAAATTTCGACTGTTCTGTATGATGCAGGCCTCTCGTCTGAGTCAGAGGTTGACTCAGACACAACCTTGCAACTGAAGACACGGCTGGTTCCCTGGAGAACCAGCCGTGTCTTCAGTTCGAACAGAATCAATATTCTGGCGGCAGTGCCATCATTTCCTGGTAGGTGAACACCGGGCCATCCACGCACATGTAATGGGAGTCCACTTTGCAATGGCCGCATTTTCCGGCACCGCACCGCATATGGGTTTCCAGAGTTACCAGGATTTCATCCGGCTTCATCCCCAGATCCATCAGGTCCCGGGCAACTTTTTTAATCCGTTCCGGCGAGGCACAGACCAGGGCCGTGGTACTGGCCCAGTCCAGATCCAGACCAGGCAGCAGGTCATTGACGTAACCCTTGTAGGCTGCGACCTGATCCGTTGGTTCCTTGATGGCATACAGGACGGTCAGGTTCGGGACTTTGGCCCACTCCTTCATTTCATCCTTGTACAGCAGCTTTTCATACTGAAGGGCACTGGCCATCACATAGATCTGTCGGAATTCCTCTGCGTGCTTCATGACCGGTTCGATGACCGTCCGAAGGGGTGCCATGGCTACGCCGGACCCGATGAAAATCAGATTCCGCCCTTTCAGGGACTCATAGGGGAACGCCCTGCCGTAGGGTCCGCGCAGGCCGACAATATCGCCTTCCTTCATTTTAAAGAGAGTATCCGTCACGGAACCGACATTCTTGAAGTCAAAGACCAGTTCATCGGTCTGATCCGGTCCAAAAGGAATGGACAGCGGAACCTCTCCTTCGCCGAATACGGTGACCTGGAAGAACTGCCCTTTGTGCTCGTAATGCCGATGCATCTCCGGATCCTCATACTTCATGAACAGACGCTTAATGTCCGGTGTCTCCTGCCTGACCCGGGTAATGGTCGCCACATCCGGGGTAAACAGACCGTTTTGGGATTTGATTTCGCGATCCATGATCTCATGGCGCAGCTTGGTTGTCTGGTGAACAGCCGGGGCCTGAGGATTTTCCCGGGCTGTTTTCTGGATCGATCCGATGATATCAATAATGCTGATATAAGTCGGACAGACATCCGTACAGCGGCCGCAGCCCGAACAGCCTTTAAAGCCAAACCGTTCCTCAATGTACTTCAGCTTGTCATATATCCGGTAGCGGACCCGGGATACTGCATCCCGGGGATTATGATACTCCGCGTTCCGCGTGAAATGAGCGCTCTGGCAGGAATCCCAGTACCGGACCCGCCGTCCCTGCTCTTCATCAATCTTTTCTTCCACAACGTTAAAGCAGGTACAGGTGGGGCATACATTGGTACAACCCGTGCAGCCGATGCAGGCGTTGGCTTCGTCAAGCCAGAAATCGGCATCAAAGGTCCTGGCCATGTCCTCCCACAGATTGGTCAGATCCATCTTCAGCGGGAAACGGTCCTCGACTGTTTTTTGCAGGGCGTCTTTCGCTTCCAGGATCTTTTCATCGACTTCCTGGAAGCACGCTGCCGCAGCCTCAATGAGCTCCTCCCCCTTCGGCGTTCTCACTTCAACCAGATAGAAGGACTCCATCGGCGTGAAGGCCAGATCATGCCCTAGGGTGGAAAAGACACCGGTGCCGACAGACGTGCAGAAGCAGTGTTTTCCAGCCCGAAGACAGTTCACGGCAACGATCGCTGTGTCGGCCCGCCGGGATCCATAGTTCGGGTCCGGAAATTCCCGCAGGAAAAAACGGTCGGTGTATGCAATGCCATACGTATCACAGGCCCTGACCCCGTAAAGAATTCGGTTTTTCGAATGCTGGTGGGCCAGTCCCTCCACCTGGATGGTGCCTTCCTTGCGCTGCCACTGGAATAATCCTTCCTTCTGCTGAAACACCATTTCCTTCACCGGAAGCGTCAGATTGATATAGTCTTCCGTCCGTTCTCCCTGCCCCAGGGGCTTCAGTTGAATGTCCCTGCCTTTGCCCGTCGGAACATACACGGTACTGGACTGATTCCATCGATTCAGCACCTCATCCAGGCGGGCGGAGTCCAAAGTGTACAATTTCGTTTTTTCCATTATTCCACCTCAATTCGTACGGCTGAAACTTTCAGGGCCGGAATATTGATAATCGGGTCAAGATTCTGACCCGTCAGCCGATTGGCTGGGGATTCAGCAAAATGGAACGGGACAAACAGGGTCTTCTCATTGATGCGGTCCGTTACCATCGCTGGTGCGACAATGCTGCCGCGGGCTGATGTAATTCGAACCCGCTGGTGGTCCCTGATGCCAAGATCTTTAGCATCCTTGGTATTGATTTCCACAAAGCCTTCGGGATATTCCAGTGCCAGCGTCCAGACTTTCCGGGTCATGGTGCCGGTATGATATTGATGGGTGACTCTTCCCGTGGTCAGCAGGAACGGATATTCCTCGCTGCGCTGATCGCCCAGGAATTCAAAATCATTGACGGTAAACAGCCCTTTGCCCCGCTTGAACTCTCCGACATGCAGAATCGGAGTTCCGGGATGGGTCGGGTCCGGACAGGGCCACTGAATGCCGACTTCTCGGATTCGATCGTGGGTAATTCCGCCGTAGATATCCGTCGCGATGTTAATTTCATCCATGATATCGGATGGATTCTGGTAATCCACCTCCATTCCGATCCGCTTCATAATTTCAATCATGATCTGCCAGTCCGGCCTGGAATTGCCGATGGGATGTATTACTTCATGAATCATCTGCACCCTGCGGTCGGTATTGGTATAGGTTCCTTCCCGCTCCAGAAAACTGGCGGCGGGCAGAACCACATCGGCAAACTGAGCGGTTTCCGTCAGAAAGATATCCTGTACCACCAGGAATGGCACCTTTTCCAGACAATGGATGGTATGGGTCTGGTCGGGGTCGGAAAGCACAGGGTTTTCCCCAACGACGTAGACGGCGTTCATTATGCCTTCATCGATGAGGTTGAACATTTGAATGATGTTATTGCCTCTCAGGCAGGAAAAGTCTCCCCAGATTCTGGAAAAGCGCTCTTTCGTTGCCGGCCACTCCGGACGCTGGTAACCCGGCAGGAAATCCGGCAGAGCGCCCATATCCCCCGCTCCCTGAACATTATTCTGGCCGCGCAAAGGATTAATTCCCGTTGATGGTCGCCCGACATGCCCGGTGATCATGGCGAGATTCGCCAGGGCACGGATGCTTTTGACGGCCGTCGTCTGCTGAGTTACCCCCATGGTGAAGAGAATCATCGCCTTATCCGCCGCTGCATATTTCCGGGCAAACTCGCGGATCGTATCAGCCGGCACCCGGGAAATGGATTCCGCCCATTCCGGCGTACACTCCGCCACCGACTCCTTCATTTCTTCATAGTTTTCTGTCCGGGTTCTGATAAATTCTTCATCGGTGAGCTGTTCCCTGAGGATGGTATGAATCATGGCATTGATCATGGGCAGGTTCGTTCCCGGCTCAATGGGCGCGTACCCATGGGCAAAATCTGTCAGCCGGATTTTGCGGGGATCGACCACATACAGCTTAGGGAAACGCTGATTAATTCTGTTGTCTGTAACTCTGAGGAACGCTCTCACGATATAATTTAAGTATTACGTTACCAGCGAGGTTTTTCTTATGAAGCAGCAGACTTTCAGTGATTTTGAATACGCACATCGCCGCAAGACTACAAAGAGAGAAGAGTTTCTTGATTCTATGGAAACTATCATTCCCTGGAAAGATTGGGTCGAGATGATTCGCCCCTACTATCCTCAGGGAAAACGCGGCAGAAAGCCCATCGAAATTGAAACAATGCTTCGGATGTACCTGATGCAAAATTGGTTTAACCTCTCCGATGTTGCAATGGAAGACGCCATCTATGACAGTTATGCCATGCGCAAATTCATGCGGCTGGACTTCATCTCGCAGCAAGTGCCTGACGCAACCACGCTTCTTCACTTTCGCCATTTAATGGAAAGCCATCTCTTGGGGGAGAAGATCTTTCATGATGTCACCAGACGCTTGGAATCTGCCGGACTAATGATGCATGGCGGCACCATCGTGGATGCCACCATTATTGCAGCCCCCAGTTCTACCAAGAACCAGACGGGAGAACGAGACCCTGAGATGCACCAGACAAAGAAAGGCAATCAGTGGTACTTTGGGATGAAGGTTCATACCGGAGTTTGCGCCGGCAGTGGGTATGTCCATACAGTCACAGGGACTGCGGCCAATGTCCATGACATAAACGAGACACACAAACTGATTCGTCCCGATGATGAAGTAGCTTACGGAGATTCCGGCTATAATGGAGTCGAGTCAAGAAAAGAATTCACCGAGGATCCGCACTTATCTACTATTGAATTTCGCAGCAATGTTCGCCCTTCCAAGATCAAGACCAATAAGAACTATCCCGGGATCCAGTGGGACCGGGCAATTGAACAACGCAAATCATCCATTCGAAGCAAAGTGGAGCACCCATTTTTGATCGTCAAACGGTTCTTTGGTTATGCCAAAGTAGTTTATCGGGGGATCAGCAAAAATTTGAATAGATTCAACATCTTGTTTGCCAGCGCCAATTTGTTGAATTGTATTCGTGCAAAACGAACGAAAGAATTCTGCATGGGATAAGTGCGCCCAAAATTGGGGGTTAGCCCACAAAACGGGCTGAAATCGCACTAAAATCCAGCATTTTTGTGCACCCATGAGCAAAAAAACAACATAATGACCGAACTGGGAAACGTTAACCTCAAATAATCAGTGTTTCCTTAGCTCCACGGTCCAACGCTTCAAAGATTCGAGTACTGACCAGAGGATGCTGTTCCGTGGTGTTGGAGCCAATCACCAGGATCAGATCGGCATCCGAAATGTCATCCATTGGATTGGTGGCACCACCGGTGCCAAAAGATGTAGAAAGACCTTCTACTGTGGGGCTGTGTCAGAGACGGGCACAATGGTCGATGCTGCTCGTCTTTAACCCGGCCCGGGCCAGTTTGGCCATCAGGAAATTTTCTTCATTGGTGCAGCGAGCGGAAGAAATCAGGCCGATACGGTCCGTGTTATCTCCGTGCCCCATGGCAGATTTCAGGCCTGTCGCCACTTTATCCAGCGCTTCCTCCCAGCTGGCTTCCCGGAATGATCCGTCCGCCTGACGGATTAAAGGAGACGCCAGGCGGCGGGAATCCCGGACAAACGCGTAGCCATGCCACCCCTTGGAGCAAAGCCTGCCCTGGCTGACCACATGATTATAGCTCGGCGTAATGCCCAGCACGGTATCATCGTCCGCGACATTGACATAAATCCCGCAGCCGCAGCCACAGTAGCCACAAATAGTTTCCACCCGTTTCAATAAAAATCCCTCCCTTAACCTATATAAGATTTTCTCAGCCGCTTCACCGGATTGACCTCAGTTGCCACTAATTGACATCAGCTTCAGCTGGTCATGACCAGTTGCCTTTCTATGAGCTCCCTCTGCTCACTGCCAATTCTTCGCTGGCTTTATTCCTTCACCATTCTTTGATTCTGCAATGTCATTCACGTTTATTAGGAGAATCCCGGCAAGTCGAAAATACGCCTGTAAACGGATTCATAAAGTTTGATTCCATTTTATCCTGAATTCTTGAATAATAGAAGGATTTTATCAGAATCAATTGAATGCGATTTATTATGACCGTTTTCCCCAGCCTCTCGTTCTGAACGGGGAATCAGCCCGATAATTTGGCCTGTTACCAAAAGCCTTAAAATGAGCCGCATGCACTATGGAAATTGCCAGATTGGATTTAACATCAATAGCATGACTAGCAAAGGTGCTGGATCATTGGGAAGCCCGCTGACAAAATCTCTCAATGTTCAAGAGTAGTCCATGTCCCGACCTGTATCGCAGAGGCAAAAATTCCTTCAAACGCCAATTTCCTGATGTTCGATGATTACCGATAGATTAATTCCTTAACTATCCAAACACTCCCAGTTTACCGGATTATACCGGTTCATCCTGACTGGGCTTTGAATCAGCCATGAGTGCGGTTCGATATACAGGAGGGCGAGAGCAAATCAATAAATTTATACTGAAGTATGATTCCAGTTTGAACCCCTCTTAAAGGCGCTTGCCACTCATCCATTGTGTTATAATGAAGCTGAAATTCGGACCCTTCAATTCGCATCTGTCTTAATTTATGGAACTTTGACGACCAGGAAATGATTTTTGAAGCCAATTGATAACCGCACTGAATCGGAGGATCTTCCCGTAACCTGATGCCCTGTGACGTTCGAGTCAGACAGGTGATTGAAAGAAGGTGAAGGCTGACAATTCATTCAGAAAGCCGTTTCAATATTTTTTTCACCGTATATCTGACTAATTGTATACAGCATGATTCAAAGTAATGTCCTGAAGGAGGGAAGTATTTTGGAAGAAGGCTTGATCAATGTCCAAGGCAAGAATATCTGGTATGGTGTGTTCGGCAAAGAAAAACCTGGGACACCGCTCCTGGTGGTTCACGGAGGACCTGGTTTCTGCTCAATCCTGGAGCCCGGTGAAGGCTTGTCAGAGAATCGTCCAGTGTATCTTTACGACCAGCTTGGCAGTTTGAGATCCGAAAAAGCGAACAGTTTAGAAGATTATACTGTGGATTATTTCGTTGAGGAACTGATGCAAGTCATCAAATCACTTGATCTGGAGAAGGTAATACTCATGGGATTTTCTTGGGGTGGTGGGTTGACCACAAAGTATGTGCTGGATAAGAAACCAGCTGAAGTCACTGCCCTGATCCTCAATTCCCCTTTCTTAAGCGCTCAGGCTTTTACAGAGGATGTCCGCAAAAATATGTCTCGACTCCCTGAAACTGTCCGGCATACCATTGACCGACTTGAACAGGAGAACAATTTTGGCGAAGAGTATGAGGGAGCAATTCTCGAGTATTACAAGGTCTTTGGCTGTCGGGCCAGACCTCTGCCTCGAATTGTCGGAGAAATGATGGCAACTGCAAATTATGAGGTATACGGAAAATTACAGGGGCCGAGTGAGATTAAATTGACCGGAGATCTGCGAGATTTTGATCTTACCCCCCAGCTAGGCAGCCTTAACATTCCAGTCCTGCTGATTTCTGGCGATAACGATGAAATTACCGTTGAAACAATGAGAGCTTATCAACTGGCGATCCCGGATGCCCGCCTGGCGATCATTCCTGACGCAGGCCACCTCAACTTCATCGACCAGCCAGATCTATTCAATATCCTCATCAATCGCTTCACCGGTAAATTCTAAATCCTGTCAGATAAATTAAGCCTAATAAATAAGAAGCATAACCGATACCTCATATCACCAAACTTGGTGATATGAGGTTTTTTCATTGCACCGGAGAATGACCGATCTGTAAATCCGAGAGGATGAAGAACCCTGAAACCACTCTTTGAAGATGGTCTCAGGGTTCGAATGACCAATCCAACGAATTCATTGGATTGTGAGGCAGCGGTACGAAGTGCCGTAATGCAAGAATAACCGCCTTGCAAAAATCCCATCTCCCTGGCGTGTCCAGGGAAAGATGGGATTTTCTCAGCTTGCAGTTTTCATTCATCTGATTCCGGCTGATCGATCCGATCCATCCCAAAATCAGTCAGATCTTGAATCTAAGAGAAGTTCCTCCTTGCATCCCGCTGTTTATTCGATGGTCTTTTTAAATTTCAGGGTGGCCAGAAGCAGAAATCCAATGCCAAAGGCAGTCAGGATCATTAACTCAGCGGACAATTCCATCAGTCCATTCCCTTTTAAAATAATACCCCGCAGGACATTGATGAAGTAGGTCAGCGGCAGGACGGTGCTGATCCGGTAAATCAGATCAGGCATTGCTTCTCTCGGGAACATATACCCTGACAGGAGCAGATTGGGCATGATCATGAACATGGACAGCTGCATGGCCTGAAGCTGACTTTTGGACACGATGGAAATAAGCAGACCCATGCCCAGGGCTCCAAACAGAAAGATGATTGAAAAAAACAGCAGGAGCGGAATACTTCCGGCTATGGGCACCCGGAACCAGAAAACAGACAACGCCAGAGCCAGAACGATGTCGACAAATCCAATCACCACATACGGCACGATTTTTCCGATCATCAGCTCCATATTGGTAATAGGCGTGACAATAAGCTGTTCCATGGTACCCCGCTCTCGTTCCCTGACAATGGAAAATGATGTCAGCATCAATGTGACCGTCTGGAGGATCACCCCAATGAGGCCCGGAATGTTGAACCGGATGCTGCTCATCTGAGGGTTATACCAGACGCGGCTTCTCAGGTCCAGCGGCTGTGGTATGGGCGCGTTCAGAACCTCCTGCATAATGTTCGCGGAATGAGCCTGGAACACCCCTGCGGCACTGGATAATATCGTTTGGGCAGTGGTCGGGTCCGTCCCATCAACGATGAGCTGTACCTGGGCAGTTCCTCCGCCTTTGATCTCCCGGGAGAAATCAGCCGGGATGACAAAGCCCGCTTTGGCATTGCCGTCATCGATTTCCTGACGGAGTTCTTCCATATTCCGGGCGGCATACGTAAAATCGAAATACTGCGAATTCGTCAAATCATCCAGCAGCTGGGTGCTCTCCGCTCCGATGTCGTAGTTCAGAATTACAGCCGGAATGTGATCAACACTGGTGGATGCCGCATAACCAAACAAGAGCAGTTCCATGACAGGCATCATGATGATGATGGCTATGGTTCGTTTATCCCGTTTGATCTGGGCAAATTCTTTCCGGATAATGGCCAGGATTCGTTTGAAATTAAAAGTCATTGCTCTGCTCCTGTTGCTTTGATTGCTGGTTTCAGCCGGTTGAGCTGTTTTGTCTTGCCGCGTTCGCGCTCCACTAAATAAACAAAGACATCTTCCAGTGACGGAGCGGCAACCCGGAGACGTTCCACACGGATCCGCTGATCCGCCAGAAACTTCATCACCTCGTCGGGATCAGTTTCCGGATCAACCAAGACATGAATGCCGGACCCATAAACTGAAGCGTTCTTCACCAGGGGGTGCTGATTGAGGCACTCGATTGCTTTGAGGGTCTGATCCGCGCGGATTTCCAGGATCGTTCCGTCGATGGCGGTTTCCTTCAGCTGTTTGGGAGCATCCATGGCCAGAATATTGCCATAATACAGAAAACCGATGGTATTGCAATGCTCGGCTTCATCCATGTAGTGAGTGGTCACCAGTATTGTAACTCCGGCCTTTGACAGCTCATAGATGATATCCCAAAACTGTCGTCTGGCAATGGGATCCACTCCGCCAGTAGGTTCATCCAGCAGCAGGATCTGGGGATCATGGATAATCGAACAGCCCAGCGCAAGGCGTTGCTTCCAGCCTCCCGAAAGATTGGAAACAATGGTGTTTTCCTTGCCGGTCATTCCGGCCAGGTTCAAAATCTCTCGTTTTTTCTGATCCCGCCTTTCCTTGGAAAGATCGTATATTCCGGCATAAAAGTCCAGATTCTCGGTCACTGTCAGCTCTTCGTACAAACTGAACTTCTGGGACATATAGCCGACTTTGTCCCGAAGCCTGCGGCTGTCGGTTCCCACATCCAGACCCAGAACCCTGCCTTGACCCGAAGTGGGAGTAAGCAATCCGAGTATCATGCGAATCACCGTGGTTTTGCCGGATCCGTTGGGACCCAGAAATCCGAATACCTCGCCTTTTCTCACCTTGAAGCTGATCCCGTTCACTGCCACGAAAGAACCAAACGCTTTCTTTAAATTCATGACTTCAATGGCGGAGGCATCCGTCGGCTCTAACTTGACCCGGGTGGGTGCCTGAGCAAGAACTTGTTCCATTTACATCACCTCCCGATTGGTTTTGACCAGATGGACAAACACATCCTCGAGGGATGGCTGGGTCAGCTGCTTCGTCAGTTCCAGGGAATACATGAAGGAAAGCTCGTCCAGGTCCTTCGACAGGGCAGACGGCTGAGTGGTGACAATGTGGAGCGCGTCTCCCAGCATGTAAGCGTCCTCGGCATAATCCGAATGGGTCATCGCCTCCCGAACCAGATGATTGTCTTTGGAATAAACCCCCATAATCTGCTTGGAGAAATGACGGATGATCTGCCGAGGCGGTCCCTGGAGGATGATGCGGCCCTGATCCATCAGACCGATTTCATCACAGCGTTCTGCTTCGTCCATATAAGGCGTGCTGACAAAGATTGTTGTCCCCTGATCCCGCAGATCAAAGAGGATTTTCCACAGTTCTCTCCGGGCTACCGGATCCACCCCGATGGTGGGCTCATCCAGAAATAAATACCGGGGAGCGTGAATCAGATTGCAGGACAGCGCGAGCTTCTGTTTCATGCCCCCTGACAGCTGATCCGCCAGTTTGCCGACATGATCGCTCAGATTGCTGAATTCCAGCAATTCGCCGATCCGTTTTTTTCGAATATCCGGTGGAATCTGATATATATCCGAATAAAACTCCAGATTCTCCAACACGGTCAGATCCCCGTACAGGCTGAACCGCTGAGGCATGTAACCCATCAGCTGACGGATCCTTCGACGATCTGACCTGATATCCAGACCGTGAATCAATGCACTCCCTCCGGTCGGGTCGATGAGTGAACACAGCATCCGCATGGTGGTTGTCTTCCCCGCACCATCGGGTCCTACCAGACCAAAAATCGTGTGGGCCCGAACTGAAAAACTCAAATCGTCAACAGCCCTTACGCCGCCAAAGAACCGGGTGAGTCCCCTGACGATGATCCCCGACTGGTCTGTCGATCCCGTGACAGGGATCGACGGCGGGATCCTTTCTGTTGTTTCACCGGACTTGATCCTTTGACTATTCATTCAGTTTGAACCGCAGATCGACCGGCATGCCCGGCTTGATAATTCCCGGGCCCTCCAGCGCTCGGACCTTGACTGCAAACACCGTGTTCATTCGCTCTTCTTTCGTCTGGATATTCTTCGGAGTAAATTCCGCCTGGTCACTGATCACGGACACGATTCCCGCATAGCTCTTTGTGTCATCAGAATCCGTATGGATCTCAACCGTCTGACCGACCATTACTTTGGAAATATTCGCCTCGGAGACATACGCTTTGATTGATAAATTCGCCGGATCACTGATTCGAACCAGCGGCTTGCCCAGCGGAACAAATTCACCAGCCTTGACCGCAACATCGTTGACCGTTCCGCTCAGCGGAGAATAAATGGTCAGTTTGGACCGCTCCGCTTCCGTCAGGCGGACCGCACTTTCATACTGTTCCAGACGGATCCTGGCGATTTCTATCTCACCGCTGACCTGACTGGTCTGGGTCCTGGCATTGGAGACGGCCAGATCCCAGCCTGACTTCGCCTGAAGCATCCGATACCGCGCAACCTCCAGATTCAAATCCGACGGCTGGGATTTAAGCAATTTCAGCTGAGCTGAGACGGCGCTGTACTGAGCTTTTGCCATATTGTAATTCTTTTCAATCTCATCATATTTACTTTGATCGATTCTATGGTCATCCAGTTGGTCTTTGGCGTCATCCAGGGCCTGTTTCAGGTAGTCTCGGTTGAGTTTCGCCTGATTCAGCGTTTCCTGAGCCTGAGTGATTTCCTCCGGACTGATTCCGTCCTTGATCTTCTCATATTCGGCTTTTCCTGCCAGATAGGAATTTTCAGCCTGTTCGACTGCGGCTTGCTGCTGGATTTCGATGTTGGCCAGATTGACTTTCAACCCTTCCAGGCTGGTTTTAGCCAGCTTGGCATTCAAAATCGCCTGGTTGTACTGATTGGTAATCGTGGTGTTGCTGATTCTGGCAACAGGCTCTCCCTCTTTGATGCGACTTCCCTCTTGAACGAAGCTTTCCGCCAATGTCCCGGCAACTTCACTGGAGATCTCTATCGCATTGCTTTCAACCGTACCGGAAGCTTCCAGAAACAGTCCATCTTCTGCGTAAACCAGCGCCGTCCCCTGATTCTGGGTTCGGTTAAACACAGCAACTGCCGTCAATACTCCCAAAATCAGAAGAGGGGCCAGGACCAGTTTCCCTTTGTTCTTAAATTTTTTTATAATGTCAGTCATGATTTCCTCCTACCAGTTCAAGCGAACTACCTCTTCAATATATAATCGTTGAAGGGTCTCCTTCAGTTACCTTGGTAACTTTTCCGAAGAGAAAATGGATTATACTGAGAGAATAAGCTCAAGAAAGCACCGCAGGCCCAGCAGACAAGTCTCACATTAAACGGAAAGGAACATCATGAATACAAAATACATGAACTCAAAAACCATTCAGCTGCTAAAAAGCACGGATCTGTTTCAAAATATCCCGGAAGAAGACATCATTGATTTTTTTAAGGATCATCCCGTGATCCGGAAGTACCAGAAAGGTTCCGTCATTTACCTTCAGAATGAACTGTGCGAGACATTGGATATCATCCTGAAGGGAACCGTGACAATCCAAAAGATCGATTATGACGGGAAAATACTGACCATCAATCAATTCTGCACCGGAGAGATTCTGGGTGAAAACCTGCTTTTTTCCACGAAGAATCACTATCCCATGACGGTGTTTGCCACCAGCAATACGGAGCTTGTACAGATCAAAGCCGGAGCAATCCTGGATTGTTGCCAACGCAGCCGGATATTTCTCCAGAACCTGCTGGAATCTCTGTCAGGCAAAACCCTTATTCTGTCTGACCGGCTTAAGTCTTCCGTGAAATCCATTCGGCAAATCCTGTCTGAATTTCTTATTTATGAATCCTATCATCAGGACACCCTGACCATCCACCTGCCATCGAGCAAGAAAGAATTAGCCGAAAAAATGGGAATCCAGCGTTCCTCCCTTTCCCGTGAGTTAAACAAAATGCGCCAGGATGGACTAATTGAGTTTGATGCCAGAACCATTACCATTCATCAGATTGATTCCCTGAAAGACTTGCTCTAGTACCCCTGCATCGCGAGTCAAATGGCAAAACCAGACTGAAAGCTGATCAGTCTGGTTTGTCTTTTTCGATTCCGGAGAAGTTGAATAAAGGCACCTTATCCATCGCGCAATGCTGACTTAATATTCGATCCATCCGATCCAACCGCTCCATTCGATCCATCGGATGGGATTATTGGTATATTGGTCATACCCTCCGATTGATGTCTGCCAATCAGTATGTGGACTTAAAATTATGTCAAATTAACGGTTGAGTGATTTTTGAACCATATCCCTCAATACCGGGATTACATCACGGTTGAACCAGGGATTCCGTTGAAACCATCCGACATTTAAGGGAGAGGGATGAACGAGCGGAAAATAATCCGGCAAATAATGCTGAAAGTTCCTGACCGTATCGGTCAGGTTTTTCTCCCTTCGCCCTCCCAGATAGTATCTTTGCGCATAGTTACCGATGAGGATCAAGGTTTCAAGCTCGGGCATAGCCTCCAACAGCTGCGGGTGCCATGCTTCGGCAAATCCTTTGCGCGGCGGCAGATCGCCTGATTTCCCCTTTCCCGGATAATAGAAATCCATGGGAATATGAGCAATTCGGTCTGACTCATAGAAGACTTCCCGAGACAGCCCCATCCACTCCCGCAGACGATCTCCGCTTAAATCATTCCAGACCATGCCGGATTCTTCCGCCTTTCGTCCGGGAGCCTGGCCTACGATGGCAATGCGGGCATTCTCCGAGGCCTGAAACAGCGGCTCAATCCCTCTGCCGGTAAAAGTTTGATTGTCCTCATGAGCTATAATTTCTTGTCTGATGGCATCAAATTTTGACATAGTGCACTCCTTTGTTTCATCATAAACGGAATCAAAGCGATCGATTCCCTCCGTTCCCGGTAATCTGATTGTCTGAAGTAACTCTAATCCAATGGTACCATTGTTTTGAAGTGGCCATTATGCCATTTCAATATTATTCAAAGGATCTTCATTTCTTGGAGTTCAAGCTGATCTGCTCGCTGATTTCCCATCTTCTGAAGTCCAAAACTGGTTCCCGGCCCTTTGAATTTAGACACTGGTTTTCCGTCCTTTGTTTTTGTTGTTTCCAGCGACTGATGATTTGGCCGCCATAGAGCGTTTTTAAGTATGATGTGCTTGCCGGTATGGTAATATGGAATTATATCAACAACAACGAGGTGGAAACATGATTTCAAGTCTGGAAATCCCCCGCGAGGCCGTACGGCTCTCTTTAACGACCCGTGAAGAAGAAAAGGATATGATCCGCAGAATTGAAGAGATGGGCGGCCGGGCAGCCGCGGTGAACATCGGCGGGAATATCGCCAACAGTCTGCCCAAGATCATGGAAAGTGCGTTGGTTGCATCCCGTCGCGCCGGCCTGATTGAGCAGGACTACGCTTCGGAAGGGGCAGTCATGGGAGCTACCCGGGACGCGCTGTTCCAAATCCTCGAGCGCTCGAACAATCTGAATGTCGGCGGCAAAATCGGACTGATCCGACTCGGCAACGATATCGCGGTCTGTATCTACGTCAGCATCGGACTGCTACATCTCAATGAGTTTGCCATCGGCATCGGTCATCGCACCTTTGCCAGTCTGAACCATTAACCCTTTCTGAATCATCAATCCTTGCAGGAGCCCATGGGCTCCTGCATTTTTATGCAATTTAAGAGAATGAACTTGTAGTTGTTTACATTCTCGACATAAATGACGATTCATTAAATCGGGTGCCAGTTCCTTCATTATCTATTTAAAAATACTCATCAGTAAATACCAGAGTAATATAATAATCTGTCATGCTTCCTCAACCATAATTTGCAATCCAATAATTTGATAGGTATAATCATGTCATTATCAAAATTTAATAACGAACGAAAGTTCAGGAGGACGGTAGTATGGTAGCAAAAAAGATCCTCGCAGCAGGCCTGGTGGCTGCAACGGTAGGCATGGTCGGGTGCCAGAAGAGCACATCAGAGGTGACCAGTATCGGCATCAATCAGTTTATGGTCCATGCAGCTCTGGACGCATCAAGACAGGGATTTCTGGATGCGCTGAAGGAAGCCGGTTATGAGGATGGAAAAAATATTAAAGTAGAGTACAAGAACGCTCAGGGCGAGCAGCCCACGGCGCTGGCAATCTCCCAGGATTTTGTCAATTCGAAGAAAGATCTGATCTTCGCGATCGCCACGCCCAGTGCGCAGGCATCCTACAATGCAACAAAAGAAATCCCCGTCATTATCACAGCCGTGACCGATCCGGTAGATGCCGGAATCGCCAAATCCTTTGAAAAATCTGAAACAAATGTCACCGGGACTTCCGATGGGGTGCCCATCGGTCCGCAGCTGGACATTCTGGCCAAAGTACTCCCGCAGGCCAAGACGATTGGCGTTATTTACAACACGTCAGAGGCCAACTCCATCCTTCAGGTCAAGCTGCTCAAGGAAGCCGCTGCCGGCAAGGGCCTGACAATCCGGGAAGTCGGCGTCACCAGCCTGAATGACGTGAGCAGTGTTCTGCCCACCGCCCTGGAAGAAATCGATGTGCTCTACACGCCCACGGACAACACGGTGGCATCCGCCTATTCTCTCATTGTAAAAATGGCCAATGATCAGAAAGTGCCCGTCTTCTGCGCAGAAGATGCCGGTGTCAAAGCCGGAGGGCTGATCTCCGCCGGTCTGGATTACTACCAGCTGGGCAAGGAAACCGGATCGATGGCAGTCCAGCTCATTCAGGGCAAGAAACCCCAGGAACTGCCCATTTCTACGATGAAGAACCCGCTCATTGTCATCAACGAGGAAGCGGCTTCGACCCTTGGCGTCACCTTCCCCCAGGAGATCCTGGAGAACGCAAAGAAAGTGACAGATTTAAAATAGGTCGCTCGGTCATCCAGCTCAGCACCTGGAGGCAGACTAACCCTAATATCCATCAAAGAAACTTTGGCAGGAATCCGGCTGGATTCCTGCCTTCTGAAGAAGCCGGGGCAACCGTCGAGTCGACTGTCCCGGTCTCAAGAAAACCGGTGTCCATATCCGGAACATGATGGACAGGAAGAACAGGAGGACGGTAGTATGGTAAAAATAAGGAACATAATCCTGCAGCACCTCACCGGAGAGTACTTCGCGGGCACCTGCAGCAACAATAGCGAACTCCAGCGGCTCATCACTAAGAGTACAGCCACGTCACCGGGACTGGTGTTGCCGGCTTATGCCCCGGCAAGGGAGGGTGCCCAATCATGAACATCCTCATCAGTATCCTGGAACAGGGACTGCTCTTCGCCATCTCGGTCATGGGCATCTACATTACCTATAAGATCATGAACTTCGCGGATCTGTCCATGGATGGAACGTATCCTCTGGGTGGAGCCGTGGCCGGACTGCTACTGATGAACGGCGTAAATCCGTGGATTGCCACTTTGACCGCGGCGGCGGCCGGAGCCCTGGGCGGCTCCATCACCGGTCTGATCCATACCAAACTGAAAATCAACGGTCTGATGGCGGGAATCCTCGTGATGTTCGGCCTCTACTCGGTGAATCTTCGCATTATGGGAAAATCCAATATTCCGCTCTTCAATTCGGCCAGCGTTTTTGATCTGCCCGAACTGAAAGTGGCTGGTACAAATCTGGCTCCGCTGCTGCTCCTATGCAGCGTGGTCCTCGTGATCCGGCTGGGCTTTGAAGTATTTTTCAAGACACGCACCGGTTTTTTCCTGCGAGCCGTAGGTGACAATGAAGAGATCCTGACATCCCTGGCCGCTGATAGCCATGCCATCAAAATTCTGGGACTGGCCCTGGCTAACTTTCTGGTTGGCCTGTCCGGTGCCCTGACAGCCCAGTACCAGGGCTTCGCCGATGTCGGCATGGGAACCGGAAGTGCTGTCACTGCCCTGGCCGCAGTCATCATCGGCACCGCGCTGCTAAAGCGCCTGGATCTGGCCATGAGCACCATTGCCATTATCGGAGCTATCCTGTATAAAGCCATCCTGGTTGTCGTACTTCGTTTCGGCCTTGATCCCAACGACTTTAAGCTGGCTACAGCCGTAGCAGTCATCATCGCCATGGGATCCTCCTATGGGTCCTTCCAGTTCCGGCATCGCGCAAAAAAAGCCTCACGGGTGAAAGGAGTTGATGAGAGTGCTCAACCTCAGAGAGCTGTCACTCACGTTTAATCCCCAGACACCCCTGGAGAATAAAGTCATCCGAAGCCTGAACCTGACCGTCCGACAGGGGGATTTCATCACTCTGCTGGGCTCCAACGGCGCCGGCAAATCAACCCTGCTCAACTTAATCTCCGGAGCATACCTGCCCGATGAGGGCGAGATTCTCCTCGAGGGCCGGGACATCACCGGACTTAAGGCGCATCAGCGAGCCCCTTTCATCGGTCGAGTCCATCAGGATCCCCGGCTGTCCGTCTCACCAAATATGACATTGCTGGAGAACCTTTCCCTGGCCGACGCCAAAGGATCCAGCTTCAGCCTGAAGCGGGCCATCGATCTGAAACGCGTCCAGGATTACCGGGACCATCTGAAGAGCCTTGGACTGGGACTGGAGGACAAGCTGAATACACGGATCGGCTTGCTCTCAGGCGGCCAGCGCCAGGCTGTAGCGCTGTACATGGCGATCATGAAGCGCCCGAAACTGCTGCTCCTGGATGAGCACACTGCGGCGTTGGATCCCAAAACGTCAGAGCTCATCATGAAAGTCACGGATGATCTTATTCGGGAAGAAAAGCTCACCAGCCTCATGGTAACGCACAATATGCAGCACGCCCTGAAATATGGCAACCGTCTCATCATGATGCATGAAGGTACCATAGTCGAAGACATCCGGGGTCAGGAAAAAGCCTCACTGACCGCCGAAGATGTCATCCGCATGTTCAAAACCAAGGGCGATGCCCTGGATGACCGCCTGGTGCTGGGGATGTGATCCTTCGAGGAAGCACCTGAAATAACCAGGCAGGATGAAACCCTGATTATCGTTCTTTCGAACGACGATCAGGGTTTCATCCTATTTACTTCCTGTAGGCTAAGCCCGCAAAGATCATTCCAGAAGAATGGATCTGAAATCCTGGACCTCCCGGCTCAAATCCGACCAGAGAATGGATTGGTCATGCTTCTCCCATCGCTCAAACATCCGCCTAATTTTGTGGTCCTTGAGGAACTCCTGATCTTTCTCCCACGAGTACCCAAAATCAATGTGAGGGTAACGGACCGTCAGATACGCGAACAGATAAATGACATTCGGCTTGAGTTTCTCCACATCCCTGGTTTCCTTGTTGGACAGGTGCGGGATAATCCAAAGCGCCCTGTTCCTGTCCACCGTATTTACGAAGAGACAGTTGAATGCTGACGAACGAGACCACATTTCATCTACAAACAACCAGGCAGTTTCTCTGAGATCGACGACATAAAACCAGTTTTTATTGAGCATGAACAGATGATCAGCGTATACATAGGATTCAATTCCAGGCAGTCGTAAATCAGCATTCTTCTTTAAATCATACACATCAAAACCCGGCGGAAAATGATTCTTCAAGATGCGATATGATTTAAAAAACTCCCGGTAATAATTCATTCCCTGCATCAGTACAACAAGTCCAGTTACCTCCAGGCCCAAGACGATTATAACCATCCATCGTTCCGAGTGAAAAATAAAAAAACCAGCCATTAATAAGAAACACAACAACCCAAAGAGCAGTCGAAATTTTTGAATCTTATAGCAGCTGTAAAAATATTCCCTGTTGATTGGATCTTTCAACATCAAAATCCCCCTCGTATCCATATCTTTTTCGTTCCCAGCTCCGTTTTCCCGGTGGACTCTGACATGCATTGCCATACTTATTGAATGGGACTGCTCGAAATGGCATCTTCCTTGCAATGTAATCAAGCAGACGCTTGACTCATGCTGACCGTCCTTTGCCGGCCGACTCAGAAAGACTGATCGATGCTCTGCAGCTATCGCCACGGGGCTTGCCCTTAATCAGCTTATTGCTTCATGATACCCTTTCTGGAGGGATTTAGTAATCCTGTAATCATATATTTTCTGGGCTCCGATTGATTATATGTATTATAATTGATCCAAAGACAATGAAAAACACCTGATGCCAGTCTTCATTGACAAGGAAGGATCCCCATGAAAAAAAGAAAAATCAAGAATCGGATACGAAAGTCAGTCGATCCGCCGAGGATCTGTCGTGTATTTATGCTCTATGAAGATTACTACCGATATTTTTTTCCACTACTGCTGAGCAAGCGGCTGTTCCTCAGTGCCGAGGAAGACGATTTCCTTCTGGATGGCTGGAGTATCCGCCGTTTTAAGGATGTCCGCCGGGTTGAGATCAAAGATGACCTATGTCTGACGATCGCCCGGAACGAAGGACTTCTTGACTGCCTGCAGCCTCCCAGAGTCGCCATCACCGATTGGCAGTCCGCACTAACTTCTCTTGCTAAACAAGGAAAGAACATCATCATTACTCATGATTCGAAGAATGAATCAGACTTTGAATTTCACATCGGACGAATCCATGAAGTCCATAAAAAGTCGGTGCTGTTCCGAGAATTTGACGCCGACGGAAACTGGTACCGCGAATTGACAATGATCCCCTTTTCCCGCATCACATCCATCACCTTTGGGTCCCGATATGTCGAGATCTTTTCAAAATACCTGCCTCCCTTGCCGATATAGGTGGCTCCGCCGCCTTCTTGAACCTTGTACGCTATCCAAATGTACTTCCCAAGATTAAATAAGCTGACAAATATTTAATGAGCTGCCACAAATAAATGAGCTGCCAAAGATCCGAATCGATCTTGGACAGCTCATTTTTTGCTGGCTGAATTTTTCTGCAGCACGGATGCTCTGCTGTCCCATCTGACGGGTTTACGGATGAACTTCCAGCTGCCCCATCATCCCCGCCTCCTCGTGCTCCAGGATGTGACAATGGTACATGTAGAGCCCGGCAAAGCGGAAACGGACAATGAGTCGGACGGTCTCTCCGGTCCCCACAAATACCGTATCTTTCCAGCCACGCTCATTGGCAGGCGGTGTCCGTCCGTTTCTGGACAGAATCTGGAACTGGGTGCCATGGATATGAAACGGATGTCCGGAGGAACCCATCATCATCTGCCGGCTGGCGGTGATCTCCCAGATCTCCGTGTCACCAAGCTTGACATCGTCGTCAATCCGGTCCATATCGAACTGACGGCCATTGAGACTGACCATATGCCCCATCCCATCCAGACGAATGGTCTTGGTGGCTGTAACATCAGCTTCATTCAGAGGTTCGATGGAAGACAAGATTTCGGGAATCCGAGTGGAATCTGTTGCCTCGCCCTTGATGCGGAAAGTCATGAACCCATCCTGTCCGGTCCTGAAATCCACAGACTGGCCACTCTGATACCCGGAAAAATCGATGATGATCTCAGCCCGTTCACCAGGTGAAAGGAAGAGCTCTTTCATTTCTACAGGTGCCTCCAGAAGTCCTCCATCCGAGGCGATTTGGACAAAGGACCTGCCATCTGCCAGATTGAACCGATAGTTGCTGGCATTGGCGCCATTCACCAGACGCAGCCGCATCCGAATTGGCTGGACCTCCAGATACGGATTTAAGGCACCGTTGACCATCAGATAATCTCCGATAGCGCCATCCATCATATTATCTTCATAGCGGAATGTACCGTTTGTGTTGAAGCTGCGATCCTGAACGATGAGCGGGATGTCATTAACCCCGTAGTCATCCGGCAGACCCAAACTCCGGGAGTTGTCATCCTCCACCAGAATCAATCCGGTCAGACCAGCGTAGACCTGTGTCGCGGTGGTACCCATGACATGGGGGTGAAACCACAAGGTGGACGCGGGTTGATCGATGGTAAAGACTGGCTCCCAGGTGCCGCCGGCAGCGATGGGTTGATGCGGTCCTCCGTCCACTGTCCCTGGGATCTCCAGGCCATGCCAGTGGACCGAAGTAGCTTCCGCAAGTTCATTGCGAAAACCGATGCGAATTGTTTCTCCGCGCCGCACTTTCAGAACCGGTCCCAGATAGGATCCGTTATAGCCCATGGTCGGTGTGGTTTTTCCGGCAAGAAACACCATCCTGCCGGGCTGTGCCGTTAAAGAGTATCTGGCCGTTTCTGAAGAAGAATCCAGATCCTCCAGGACTGTCGGGATCGGCAGGCTGCCGGCAGCTGTCGTTGGCTGGGTCCCTGAGGGAGTAGTATCCGGAGACACCGGGCCGAATGGTCTCAGCGTATTCCAGAGTAGTGCCAAAATCACAATGGCGGCAAGTACCACCACCCCGATGATCGTTTTTTGTTTCATGACAGGTCACCTCCGCGCCTGATCGGATCTGCCCTCTGCTGGCTCAGGGTAACCGGAGTCATAAAAGCAGATGTTGCTGACTGCGATGATGGATCCAGGTCCCTGATCGCAAGTTGAATGAATCACCTTCATACTAGCAGAGAGGGAGAAACATATCTCTTTGGACACCAATATTTTATCTTGAATTCATACTTTCGTTATGAGGATCGGACTCCTTCTGATCACCCGGAATTCGACCAGCATTGCTTTTTGAACAGACTGGGTTGAATTATGACTAATTTTCAAGGTTTTTCTTAACATAATCCGATGCGTAACACCGGAGAATAAAAACCGATTATCATGAAGAAAACGCCTGCCGGATCGACCAGCGGCCTTAAAAGACAAGGAGTGATCAAGCAATGGCTCAACTGACTATACTTCAAATCAATGATACCCACAGTTATGTGGAACCCCATCAGGAAGTGTTCTATGGTTCCGACGGACTTTCTCTGAGAAAAGCAGGCGGCTTTGCCCGCATCAGCGGTCTGGTTCGTCGCATTCGGGAAGAAGTCGGCCACGAAACGCTGTTTTTTGACAACGGTGACACCTTCCACGGGACATATGAAGCAGTGACGACGGAAGGTGAAGTCATGATACCGATCCTTCGACGGCTCGGCCTTGATGCCATGACGTTCCACTGGGACATCGCCTATGGGCCCGACCGGCTCCTGGAGATCGGAAGACACCTACCCTATCCCATTCTGGCTGGCAATGTCTTCTACAAAGCGTCCGATGAGCTCTTTGCGAAACCCTGGATCATCCGTCAGACAGGAACCCTGAAGGTTGGCATCATTGGACTGGCCTCAAATATCATCGATAAAACCATGCCTCCCAAATTCAGCGAAGGTCTCTACACCACAACGGGGATCGATGAGCTGCCCGGTTATATCAAGGCGCTCAAAAGTCAGGGAGCGGATCTGATCCTGCTCCTGTCTCATCTGGGCTATCCTCAGGATCTTGAGGTGCTGCGCCAGGTTCCGGGAATCGATCTGTGCCTCTCCGGTCACACCCACAACCGCATCCAGGACCCGGTAAAGGTCAATGACGCCTGGATCATTCAGTCGGGCTCCCATGGTTCTTTCGTGGGCAGGCTGGAACTGACCATTGAAGAAAAAGCCATTGTCGGCCTGGACCACGAGCTGATTTCACTGAATGAATCTGTCCCTGAAGACCCGTTGATCAAAGATCTCATTGCCGATCAGCGCAAGCCTTATCGGCACCTGGCCCAGGAGGTCGTCGGAGAAACCCGGGTAATGCTGCATCGCAACACTGGTCTGGAAAGCCCCATGGACAATCTCCTCCTCATGGCCATCGCACAGGCTGCCGGAACCCGACTGGCTTTTTCCAACGGTTGGCGCTATGGCGTCCCGGTTCCGCCGGGACCCGTCACCATGGAGGATCTGTACCGCATCATTCCGGTCGATCCGCCGGTGTCTGCCGTATCAATGACCGGACTGGAGATCCGGGATATGCTGGAGGAAAACCTGGAGCATACCTATGCCAGAAATTCCTTTGATCAAATGGGCGGTTATCTCAAGCGCGCCCTTGGACTCAAAGCCTACATCAAACTGGAGAATCCAAAAGGTCAGCGGATCCAGGAACTGTTTCTTGAAGGCGAGCCCTTTGACCCGGACAGAATCTATCAGGCAGCCTTCGTCACGCAGCAGGGCGTGCCAAAAAAATACGGAACTGACCGACATAACCTTGAAATCTCAGCCATACAGGCGATCCGAGATCTGCTGGCCAAAGCTCCTTTCAACGATGGCCAGAAAGAAGCGTTTGTGGTCATCTAAATCCTTCCCGATAGCCGGAATCCTTTTTGAAGCTTCGATGCCGCAGAGGCTGATTAAACTTCAATCACCTCATCAAACATCACCAGCAACATGAAAGCCTGAATCAATGTTATGAAATAACAAAGTGTTCCATTTTTCTATTTTTAAGGCTCAATCATAAATTCTGTGGGATGGTGGATTCCTTACGTACGTTTTACGACTCATATCGAATAACTTGAGGAAGAAGTATTCATCATCTGGATAGCCATACCCTTGTCGACGTAATGTCTTAATCTTGTTGTTGATCCCCTCGATTTGACCATTCGAAATACGGTAGGTCGCATAAGCTATAATCCCTTCAAAATGTCTGTCCATCAGGCGCCCAAACCACTGCAGGTGCTCATTCTCCGAGGCATAGCATACTTCCATGACCTCCGTGATCAGACTAGCCATTTCCGGCTCACTGGCGGCCTTGTACGCCTCCGAGAGCATCTCTTTGACGAGGTCAACTGTGAACAGAAGCTGGTTCTCCTGGATGAGCTGGTCGTACTTCTCCTCACTGCCAGGACGACGCGTGATCTCTGCCCTTTGGAAGAGCGTACCGCCCTTGGACAAGGGTTTGCCCTCCGCGGCCTCCCGGTCTTTGCGCTGCAGCGTCTCCCGAGAAGACATCAGGATATAGCGGGTCCTCTTGAGGGACTCAGCAGCTTTGTACTCACCCACCGCCTGAAGACGCCTCTGTTCGTCTTTGCGCACTTCAGCGACCACTTTGTCATTGAAATTCTTGATGATGTGGAAATGGTCGAAGACCGGCTGGATGTGGGGGCACTTTTCCTCAAAGGCTTCTTGGAAGTCTGAGTTCATGTCCGAAGCGACTGCTTCAACACCGTCCATCCACTCGAGACCGACGTGCTCAATGAAGTCATAGACGACCTGCTTGCGCTTGCCATGGGCGATCCAGAGGATATGGCCAGTCTCTATGTCGATGATGTGGGTGGCGTACTGGTGGCCTCGGTGAAGCTTGAATTCGTCGATACTGAGGTACTTTGCCTGCCTCTGGGGCTTGGTGAGCTTGCCGTCCAGGGTGTACATTTCCTCCAGGCGTTTCAAGTCGATCGCTTTGACCGTGTTCTTGCCTAGACCAGTAATCTCAGCGACCTGTTTGAGATTGTAGGTTCCGATGGCGAGAAGATCCCTAGTGTATTGCAAAAGTGGTTGCGAGATCCGATGACCTTGTGCCTGAAAGGGCACCTGCTGGACTCTGGTGATCCCGCAGGTTGGGCACAGTAATTGATTCTTGTCGAATTCCAGGGAAGTATAAGTGTGCCCGAAGTTCAGGTGCCAAAGACTACATGAGGACGTATTGTTAATGTGCATGAAGCCCCCGCAGTTGGGGCAGGCGCGATCGGTGTCATCTAGCTTGAGGACTCCATGAAACTGAATCACACTTTTACCGGAAACGGCAGTATGCTGTGAACTATGCGTATTAGTAAACCCAATAAGAGACGAAGGGATGTGCAGATAATTTTGGGAATCAGTGATTGTATTAGCTTGTTCATCCTGTGTATAATTCATTCAGAGCCTCCGCTGTGTTTGGATTTGTACATCCGTCCAGATGCATTTCCATCATAGCGCGGGGCTCGTTCTATTATCAAATGTTATGCCGGTTTGGGGAATGGATCTAGTCGGTCAATCCCACAGAATTTGTGATTGACCCATTTTTAAAGCCCCTGAGTTATCAGGGGCTTTCGTTGATCCGTATTCCATTGCCAGGACCTAAGACCCAATGTTCAATGTTCACCGTTCACTGCTTAATGCTTAATGCTAAATGCTTAATGCTTACCGCTTGCTTCTTACTTATTAATGGTTTGGAAATTGCTGTAGGCAATTCCTGCCAGATAAGTGTACAAAGGCTGCATGTTGTATTTCTTGGGAAATTCGAATGTCCGCTCCGAAATGGATACGCCGACTGTTGCCTTGAAGTAAGGTGAAGTGATGTAATGAACGTTGATTTCTGAATCATCCAATCCGAATCCTGCAGTCTCACAGGATACGTTAATGATCGAAGACAGATAGATGGTGTCGATTCGGGTCTTTTTTCCGGTAGCTCCCTGCTTATCAATATCAATGATTCGACGGTCCGTGAATATCACCACATCACGAATCAGCTTGAACCCCATGTGGATCGACTCACCTTCCATCAGGTACATGCCAAACTCCTTGGTCAAAGTCTCCGGCGTCTGTTCACTCAAGTTACCCAGAAGTCCCTGTCCAAAAGCTCCGCCCACTCCCTGAGTAACCGTGTTATTAAGCTTATCTAATATTCCCATCTCAACCTCCAAAAATATAAAGAATAATCCACTGAAACCTGTTTGAATATGTAGAGCTGCTCGCGCTCCGCCAAGAGCCGGCCACCCCATACACCCTGATCTTATCAGATTGACCGGTCACTCCCAAATCAGTGATTCAGGCTTGCCGTTTCCTCTGAGATTTCAGGAATCGCTTTATGCTAAGCGAGCGAAATTCAAAAAACCACAGCATGGTTGTCCACCTAACCCCAGGCACGAACAGACTGTCCAGCTTTTTGATGAGAGCACAAGAAATCCTGTAATCATACGATTGGTGATTACAGGATTCTTAAACAGTTCCGATGCTCTTATGCTGCTTTTTCGCGACAACCGAGATACATACCGATAACCATTTAAGAATCCAACACTCACTCCCCGTTACCTGACCGATAATCGGTTAATGAACGGCTTGATTATTTTATAAGGATGGTCTTCTGAGTTGCCATCATGTAAAGTGATTTGTATAGAGCTGAGCCGTGAATGACTGATTTTCGAAGGCTTCAAGGTTTTTTTCCGCAGCGAATCTTTTATCGCCAGATAATCGAATTCTGGATGAACAGCTGATATCTGTGGTTATGCCGTTCCAAGAAAACCGTGGAGAAAGTGAAGCACAATCATATTCCAATATATTTCTAAGTAATGGATTAATCAATATAGGGGTGAAGTAATGCAAATCATTTATCATATTGGTGAAAAAATCGGAGTAGAAACAATTGTTGTAAAGGGCCTTTTAACTGAAGATACCCAATGCATGTACATAGAATCAAATAACATAAAGATTGCTTTAGATAACATAAATTCGGTTGAATTTATTAAGATTAATGGTTTAGGTACTATGGTGCAGATTAAAAACTATTCTGATACAATCTTTCTTGCGGTTCCACTTATTTTTATCGACAAGGGAACTGGTTTTGCAATCATTAATTACTTTAAAACCAGGAAAACAGGGCATTTACTCAAACTTGCCATGCAATATCAAGAAAAATAATTATCTAGTCAGAACAAAAATCCCCTCTCGAATGAACTTTAGCGTTCAAATGAGAGGGGATTCCTCTGTTCAATTATTTTTGTTGGAGTAATAACGATAGGATCAAAGTGGTATCATTCGCCGTTTTGATATGCTAAAAACCAAGTAACCATGCGGTTTTACTGCGTTTCTATTTTTTACTCCCACTCGATGGTCGAGGGTGGCTTTGAGGTGATGTCATAGACAATCCGGTTGACGTTGGACACTTCGTTGACGATGCGGCGTGACACTTTATCCAAGACATCATACGGAATTCTGGCCCAGTCTGCGGTCATGCCGTCAATGGAGGTTACGGCGCGAAGAGCAACGGTGTGCGAATAGGTTCGCTCATCACCCATAACGCCGACGGACTGAATATTGGGCAGGCAGGCAAAGTACTGCCAGATTTCCGACTCGAGGTTGGCTTTGGAGATTTCATCCCGGAAGATGAAGTCAGCTTCTCTGACCAGTTCCAGCTTCTCTCTGGTGACCTCACCCAGCACCCGGATGGCAAGACCCGGTCCGGGGAATGGCTGACGGCGTACCAGTGCTTTGGGAATGCCAAGCTCTTCGCCGACTCTGCGCACTTCATCCTTAAAGAGTTCGCGCAGGGGCTCAATCAGTTCCAGCTTCATGTCTTCCGGAAGTCCGCCAACATTGTGATGGCTCTTGATGGTGGCGGAGGTAGCGGTTCCCGACTCCACAACATCCGGATAGATCGTACCCTGAACCAGGAAATCAACTTCTCCGATTTTGTTGGACTCTTCTTCAAATACGCGGATAAACTCCTCGCCGATGATCTTGCGTTTTTTCTCAGGATCGCCTACACCCGCGAGCTTATTCAGGAAGCGATCTTGGGCATTGACCCGGATCAGGTTCATGTCGAAGGTTTTTCCGAAAATGGTCTCAACCTGATCGCCTTCATCCTTGCGGAGCAGGCCGTGATCGACAAAAATACAGGTCAGCTGCTTGCCGATGGCTTTGTGCACCATGACAGCGGCAACGGAGGAATCGACTCCGCCGGACAGGGCGCACAGCACCTTGCGATCTCCGACCAGTTCTTTAATCTCTTTGATCTTGTCCTCGGCAAAGGATGCCATGGTCCAGGTTTTTTCCAGACCGGCAATGTCAAACAGGAAATTGTCCAGCAGTTCCCGGCCAAACAGCGTATGATTCACTTCCGGGTGGAACTGAGTAGCATAGAGTTTTCTTGCGGGATCTTCCATGGCAGCATGAGGACAGTCCTCAGACTTGGCCGTAACCTGGAAGCCTTCCGGCATCCGGTCAACATAATAGGTGTGGCTCATCCAGCACTGGGAGTCCTCAGGCAGCTCGCGGGTCAATTGTGCCTGGGGGTTCAGTGTGACCATGGTTTTGCCGTACTCACGCTTTTCCCCTGCTCTGACGGATCCGCCCAGCTTGACCGCCATGAGCTGCATGCCGTAGCATATGCCCAGGATTGGAAACCCCAGTTCAAAAATGCCGTCTTCCACGGTTGGTGCACCGGGATCGGTGACAGAGTTCGGACCGCCCGTAAAAATGATGGCGGATGGATTCTTTGCTTTAATGTCTTCAAGGGTAACGGTATACGGCAGGATCTCGCAATAGATCCCGGCTTCCCGGACCCGACGGGCGATGAGCTGATTATACTGTCCTCCAAAGTCAATGATGAGGACCATCTGGTTGTTTTCCATTACATGCCTCCCTGGGAATAGTTCGGTGCTTCATTCGTTATATTGATATCATGCGGATGACTTTCTTTCAAGCCCGCTGAGGTCTGAATGACAAAAGTTGCGGTCTGGTAGAGCTGTTCGATGGTAGGAGCTCCCAGATAGCCCATGCCGGAACGAATTCCGCCGGTCATCTGGAATACGCTGTCTGCCAGGTAACCCTTATAGGCCACGCGGCCTTCAACACCCTCCGGCACGAATTTTTTGGCATCCTTCTGGAAGTAGCGGTCAGAGGATCCGGCATTCATGGCGCCCAGTGATCCCATGCCCCGATAGACCTTGAAGTTGCGTCCCTGGAAGATGATGGATTCCCCCGGAGCCTCTTCACAGCCTGCCAGCATGGACCCCATCATTACGCTGGAAGCGCCGGCTGCCAGTGCTTTGACGATATCTCCGGAAAATTTAATGCCGCCATCGGCAATGACCGGAACGCCGTACTCACGGGCGACCTCCGAGCAGTCCATCACAGCCGTCAGCTGCGGGACCCCGACACCGGCGACGACTCGCGTCGTGCAGATCGCGCCCGGGCCGATTCCGACCTTGACTGCGTCAACCCCTGCTTCAATCAGGTCTTTGGCGGCCTCGGCCGTCGCGATATTGCCGGCGATGACCTGGAGTTCGGGATACTCCGTCTTAATGCGGCGGACCGCGTCCATGACGCCGCGGGAATGTCCGTGAGCGGTATCGACGGTGATAACATCTACGTGGGATTTAACGAGAGCGTCCACCCGTTCCATCATGTCGGTGGTAATGCCTACGGCTGCGCCGCACAGGAGCCTTCCTGCCGCGTCCTTGGCCGCATTGGGGAACAGACGGATTTTCTCGATGTCCTTGATGGTGATGAGTCCCATCAGGTTGTTCTCATCATCCACCAGCGGAAGTTTTTCGATCTTGTTCTTCTTGAGAATCTGCTTGGCTTCCTCCAGCGTGGTACCAACCTTGCCGGTGATGAGTTTTTCGGATGTCATCAGATTTCTGATCGGCTGTTCAAAATCGGTCTCAAACACGAGATCCCGGTTGGTAATGATTCCCACCAGCTTGCCGTCCACCGTAACCGGAACGCCGGAGATGCGATATTTTGCCATGAGCTGATTGGCTTCCTGCAGGGTATTATCGGGAGAAAGGGAGAACGGATTGGTGATCACTCCATTTTCCTGCCGCTTGACCTTATCCACTTCTTCCGCCTGACGTTCGATGGACATGTTCTTGTGAATCATTCCAATGCCGCCTTCCCTGGCCATGGCAATGGCCATGCTGGACTCGGTGACTGTATCCATGCTGGCGGACACCAGAGGGATATTCAGCCTGATTTTCTTTGTGAGGTAAGTCGACAGATCAACTTCCTTGGGCAACACCTCAGATTTGTTAGGAACCAGCAGTACATCGTCGAATGTGTAGCCTTTTTTGATGATTTTTCCCACGTTCAATCCTCCTCATGAATACAGATAAATTTAAAAGAATCCCGGCGCGATGGGTTGTCCAACGAAGCCGGGAATCCGCCATGAAGCATGATGAATACACCAGCCTCATAGACTAAAATTACGGTTTTAGGTAGAAACGCCCTGCCAGATTCAGAGCATATATGAGACTTATCAAGATATTGCTACCATTATATTTTTATGAGTTTGCAGTGTCAATGAAAAAGGCTTTCTTGAAATTAAAATTTCAATTCTGATCACTCAAAGCATGATATCCTTCAAAAAATCTGATGTATTTGTTTACATGTTGTCTAATCCTCAAGGGCAAGATCAGGCCTCTCCCATGAGTTTTTCCATCTCCCGGCGAAAGACGGCAAAAGCTGTGGGGAGGGTCAGGTCAGACAAGGCGGTTTGATCCTCCCATTCAAAGCCGGATTCAGCGATTCGGTCCGTACTCACCCGGATAATATAGGAAGACATCTGCCATTCCACATGACTGAAGATGTGACGGGCGCCGGGTCCGTCTTCAATGCGTGCCTCCGTAAAACCGAGATCCGCCAGCAGATCACTCACCTCTGCTCTCGTCAAGTCGCCGGGGCGCATTGGAAACTGATGCAGGCCGGCCAGCAGGCCGCGGCGAGGCCGCCGCTCAATGGCAAATCGATTTCCCTGAAGGATCAAAAATACTGTGTGCTGTTCGATCCGGCGTTCTTTTTTTGCCGGAAGAACCGGATAGGCCAGAGGATTCCCCTCACTAAAGGCCAGGCAGTGCTCCCTTACCGGACATGCCTGACACAGCGGCGCGCCGTTGGGCAGGCATATCGTTGCCCCCAGCTCCATGACGGCCTGATTGAAATCCCCGGGCCGCTCCTTCGACATGACGGACTGAACCGCCTCAGTGATATAGCGTTTCCCCGGAGCCGACATCACCGGACCGCCGTAAGCCATGAGACGGCTGAAGACCCGGATGACGTTCCCATCCACGGCCGGAACCACCCGATGAAATGCAATGCTCGCGATGGCGCCGGCTGTATAGGGGCCAATCCCAGGCAATTTCAGCAGTTCCTCCACGGTATCCGGCAGTTCCCCGCCATGATCTGACATCATCCTACGGGCAGCCTGCTGCAGGTTTCTGGCCCGCGAATAGTATCCCAGTCCCTCCCACAGCTTCAGCAGCTGCTCTTCCGACACGCTTGCCAGAGCCGGAACATCTGGAATCGCCTGAATAAAACGCTCGAAATAGGGCAGCACCGTTTCCATCCGGGTTTGCTGCAGCATGATTTCCGAAATCCAGGTGTAATATGGATGCGGTCGGATTCGAAACGGCAGCGCGCGGGCGTGCTCATCATAAAATGCCAGCAATTGATCTGAAAAAGAAGCAGGTTCTATCATAGGTTCACTCCATTCATAATACAAGGTATGCCAGACTTGCTGACCCAGCGGCGGCCAGTCCGACTCAATCCCTCCCGAGAGCGACAGACTCATGTTCAACTGGAGCAGAAACAGGCTGATCAGCGTCCCTCTCATCTTACCCGAAATCGATGAGCTTGAAAATGGATCGATTCAAAGTGAGTGCGACTCAGGTGTAATCCACAGGAACGCCGCGCTCTTACGGCTAAACCTTGAATTTGAGCAAACAATCAGCAATGATTGATCACCCTGCCGATCAAAGTTCAGATGACGCCCCGGAACAGCTTCAGAGCTTGCCGAGCGAACACTGGAATCGAAACGATATAAGAGCCGAGGAGTGATCAGATCACTCTTCGGCTCAATGGTTTGTGATTAACTTCCAATCAGAGGTACGAGACTGCCTAGAAAAAGAAATGGTACAAAAGGCACTTCCCGCACTTTAAACTGCAGGGCTGCCAGCAATGCCAGCAATGATCCGGAAAGCAAAACGAGGGGTAATGCCTCCCGGCAGTGCAGGCTGACCGACAGCAGAATCAGATAATCACCCCGTCCCATGCAGCGCTCCGCCTGATCCTGCCAGATCAGGAGCAGGAGGCAGACTGCCGTTCCCCAAAACCAGGGGGAAAGCAGATGGCTGATTCCCGTGATCAGGGTCCAGCCAAACAGCAGCAAACTGCACCAGTCGTATACAACCCCTTGTTTCAGGTCAGTCCAGGCAGAAATACCAAGCAGCAGATAAAACATCAGGGAGAAGCTGCCGGGATAACACCCGTGCTGACTACCTGTGGAATTTCAGAGATTTTAATCTCCTTCAGCTTGATGGACGTATCCTGCAATCCATCGATGAATGCTTTCAGCTCCTTCAACTCCGCTCCTTCCCCCACCAGCGCCGACAGGGCACTGACTTTCTGGCTCGAGTCAATCTTCGTTCCCACTTCTACCAGGCTGATCATGCTCTGCAGGGTCTTGGCATCCGTCTTCACGGCAATTGTTTTGGCCTGGTCAATGAAGCCCTTGTAGCTGGGCGCCATAACCAGCAGAAGAATTCCAATAATGGCCATGACTACCACCAGTTCCACCAGTGAGAAGCCTTTGCGTTTTCGTTTCAATGTTCGTTTGATCATGAAAATACTCCTTGTTCAATGTACCCGGGTCAAGGGTATTATGAGCAAGGAGTGGTTTTTTAAGCAAAAGAATCAAACTTGGTTCTCTGACTGATCCTTCCCTACAATGCACCCTGACTCGAAAAGATCAGAGCAGCTCCTCAGGCAAGGGGCACTCGCTGTGAGTCCGGCCGGATTTCTGTCATCCGGAAGTTCTCCAGATTGAGCCGGGCCTGGCGATCTTTCAAGATCATTACCGGTCCCTGGGACGTGGTCGAAGTCGGCGGTGTCTGGGATTCGGTAGGCTTTCGGGTCAGTCCGTACAGCAAGCCGATGATCAGCAGCGGCAGCAGAATCCACCACCAGGGGAATCCGGTCCGGGACGGGGGAGCTCCGACATAGTTGGAATCCAGTGGCGGTTCCGTCGCCTCCTCCATCTGCTCATCGCTGATTCCTTCTGTCGTCAGCTGTTCCCTGAATTCTCCGATTCCCCCTTCGTCATCGTAGCTTTCATCCAGCAGTTCCGCCGTCGGGCGAAGCTTAGCCTGGGCATTATCCCACAGATCCGGCCGGGCATAAACTTCCGCGTCATGAGACTGTTCCAGCAGCGGCGGGACCACCTCATCCGTTACCGGTTCCTCATCAATGGGCGATTCAAGGGTCGGCGGCACATCGGCGAGATCCTCGAGTTCTTCCCCCAACGGCTTCTTGATTTTCTTATTCAGCAAGTCATTATTCTTATATTTGTTTTTAGACATATCAAATCGCTCCTTTGCATATAAGTTCCCGTTTCATCCGTCTACTTTCATACTACCGTCATTGAGTGAACAACTTGTAGAAATCATTGCAATGTTTGGAGAACATTCTTAAAACATTCCTTGAATAAACAATTCGGCTGGAAAGCTGTCCTGACATTCCAAACCTGTCCGAATTGTTCCGCAACAGTGATTTTTCCGTTCGTGTCCCCCAGGGGTTGCAAAAAACCTCCCCGGCAGGGGGAGGTTTTTCTGCTGATTATCGTTTAGTACATGCCTTCCATTCCACCGGGCATGGGAGGCATAGCCGGAGTCGGTTCCTTGATGTCCGCAACGGCACTTTCCGTTGTCAGGAAGGTCGCGGCCACGGAGGCTGCGTTCTGAAGCGCGGAGCGGGTCACCTTGGTCGGGTCCACGATCCCTGTCGCAATCATGTCACAGTATTCTTCCGTTGAGACATTGAAGCCGAAGCCAGGCTCGGAATGCATCACTTTATCCAGAACCACGGAAGCTTCCAGTCCGGAGTTGGCTGCGATCTGGCGGAGTGGTTCCTCCAGTGCTTTCTTAATAATGTTGATACCGATCTGGACATCCGCGTCATCGGCTTTAAGCTCTCCGATCACAGGGATTGTGTTGACATAGGCGGTACCGCCTCCGGCAACAATGCCTTCTTCCACGGCAGCCTTTGTGGCAGCCAGGGCATCTTCCAGTCTAAGTTTCTTTTCTTTCAGTTCAGTCTCAGTCGGGGCGCCCACCTTGATGACGGCAACTCCGCCGGCCAGTTTCGCCAGACGTTCCTGGAACTTTTCCCGATCAAAGTCAGAAGTGGATTCATCATGCTGAGCCTTGATTTGAGCTACGCGGGCCTTAATCTCTTCATGGTCTCCGCGGCCATTGACAATGGTGGTGGATTCCTTGTTGATCCGGACGGATTCAGCGGATCCCAGCATATCAAGAGTTGCTTCGCTCAGGCTTCTGCCGAGTTCTTCGGTAATGACCTGTCCGCCGGTCAGAATGGCGATATCCTGAAGCATTTCCTTTCTGCGATCTCCAAAGCCCGGTGCCTTGACAGCAGCACTGATAAAGGTGCCTCTGAGCTTGTTCAGCACCAAATTGGTGACGGCTTCACCTTCCACATCATCAGCGATGATGAGAAGCTTTCTGCCCTGCTGAACGATCTGCTCCAGAACAGGCAGGATATCCTGAATGTTGGTGAGCTTCTTGTCCGTGATCAGAATATAGGGATTGTCCAGGTAGGTTTCCATCGTTTCCGGATTAGTTGCCATGTAGGAGGAAACATATCCCCGGTCAAACTGCATGCCTTCCACAACTTCCAGTTCGGTGATCATGGATTTGGACTCTTCCACAGTGATGACACCCTCGTGTCCGACCCGCTCCATGGCGTCGGCAATCATGGATCCGATTTCCTCATCGGAAGCGGAGATTGCCGCAACCCGGCTGATATCTTCCTTGCCGCGAATGGCAATGGAATGCTTTTTGATTTCGCCCACAGCAGCATCAACCGCCTGGCGAATTCCACTCCGGATCATCATAGGATTGGCTCCGGCAGTAACGTTCTTGAGTCCTTCGCGAATGATGGCCTGAGCCAGCACAGTCGCTGTGGTGGTACCGTCTCCGGCAACATCGTTGGTTTTGGTCGCAACTTCTTTAACCAGCTGCGCGCCCATGTTTTCAAAAGGATCTTCCAGTTCGATCTCCCGGGCGATGGTCACACCGTCATTGGTGATGAGAGGTGATCCGAATTTCTTATCCAATACGACATTTCTGCCCTTGGGTCCTAAGGTAACCTTAACGGTATTTGCCAGCTGGTCCACGCCGCTCTGCAGCGCCCGCCGGGCTTCTTCCCCAAAAATTATCTTTTTTGCCATGCTTACTTAGCCTCCTCGTCGGTTACGACTGCCAATATATCTTTCTGACTGACCAGGATGTATTCTTCCTGTCTGTGTTTCACATCCGTGCCTGAATACTTGCTGTAAATGACCTTATCGCCTACCCTGACCTCCATGGGCACCAACGCTCCATCCTTCATCTCTCCGGGGCCAACGGCTATGACTTCCGCTTCCTGCGGAGCTTCCTTGGCGGAACCGGTCAGGATGATTCCACCCTTGGTTCTTTCTTCTGCTTCTAATTTTTTCAATAGAACTCTGTCACCTAACGGCTTAATCATGCATAGATCCTCCATTTCAAATTTTTAGCACTCATTGAGAAAGAGTGCTAACATCTATTTCATATTGTAAAAACTTTTCCGCTTTCATGCAATAGGGAAGAGGCTTTCAGTTTTTTCAACTATCCCTAATTATAGCAGATATTATGAAATTATCTTTTAAAAGCTCGTTTTTTCTCCTCTTTTCACCATTCTTCAGCACTCTCGCCCATCCTCTGCGGAATGTTGTGTCCGAAACCCTTGATCTGCTTGAACAATGCCGCATTCAGACGGTACAATGGATTCAATGAATTGCCGATCCGGCACAAGGAGCAACTGATGAAAAAACCACTGACACTCGTCGCCGGCCTGGCCCTGGCGTTTTTTATTCTGACATCCTCCGTCATGCTGACTTTATCCCTCAAAGCCACTTACACCTGGTCCCAACCGGAGATCCGGCAGGTAGAATATCAGCTGGATGATGCCACCATTCGCCGGAACTATGATCATCTCATTGATTACATGTTCCAGGGCAAGGAAGCCAGACTCAGCTTCAGCGGACTGCCGATGAGCCCCCAGGGTGAGATTCACTTCATGGAGGTCAAGGACATCTTCCAGTTCTTCTTCAAGGGCATGATTGTCTCCGGCATCCTGTCCCTGATCCTGGGCGCATACCTGATCAGGCAGCAGCATCCGGAATTCCTGACCCTGGGAACACTGCTCGTGTTCCTGGTTCCAGCCCTCCTCGCCGTACCAGTACTGATCGACTTCAATGCCACCTTCATCAAATTCCATGAACTGGCCTTTTCGAATGATTACTGGATCTTCGATCCCCGCCTGGATCCGATTATCCGATATCTTCCCGAAAGCCTGTTCCTGAAAAACACACTTGTGATCCTGGCATTCATTCTGCTGTGGATTCTCCTGATCCAGATCCTGCGCAAATTGTTGAAACGAAAGATGAGGCGATCCGCATGAATATCCTGAATTTCCTGATATATCTTTGGGTCACAGCGATTACTCCCGGCCCCAATACCATTACCTCCATGACCTTTGGCAACCGTTACGGCTTCCAACGCACCCTGCCCTTTAACTTCGGCATATTCAGCGGCATGCTGACACTGGCGCTTCTGGCAGCCTTTTTGGGCAATGCCCTCATGACTTACCTCCCCAATCTGAAAGATACCCTGAAATGGTTCGGAATCGCCTACCTGCTCTGGCTCGCCTGGCATATCTACAAAGCCGGTCCGCTGTCAGAAAACGGAACGCAGGCCAAAGCCAGCTTCTCCCGGGCTTATCTGCAGCAGTTCATCAACGTGAAGGCCATCCTCTACTGCATTACCTCGATGACCACCTTCGTGCTGCCCCATGTGGAAAATCCTTTGTTCATAGCCTTCAATGCACTCCTTCTGGCTACGATTGCCCTGCTCTCCTCCATGGTCTGGTCTGGTTTTGGCAGTCTGTTTCGAAAACTCTTCCAGGACCACTACCGCCTGGTCAATACCATCCTGGCATTGCTCCTCGTATATTGTGCCTGGACTTTATATCATTAAACAAGACCCACTGGATCAATGACATAACCGTTTGAATAATCCTCCTGAAGTAGAGATGTGCAGTCGCCAAATCTATTTCAGGAGGATATCTTTTGATCCGAATTCAGCTAGGAGGAAATGCTGATGCCATTGAAATGAAACATATTTGGTTTTTGAAGTCCTCCATTAAGCACTCCTGACTCCTATAATATCATTCTCCTCTATATTGAGAATCATGGTCACTCATATTTCTTTTGATCTTTTTCTGATTTAGCACAAAATAACATTGTATTATTTTTTATACAATGTAACATGTTAATTAATAAGATAACCATAGGGGGAGTATATGAATAAAAAAATCAGATTCAGTTTATTGGTGACCCTCATGATTTTTTCCTCCGGATGCAGCAAAGCTCCTGCTGTCACATCCCCGTCCACTGGCATGATCAGGCTTACTTCAGCTACGACCGAACCGGTCCAGACGTCCCAGCCACTACCGGCGGAGACGGCGCCAACTATGACCTCTGCTTCTACTCAACCGGTCACTATGCCTGTGACCATCCCTGAAACCAAACCAGCCACGAAAGCCGGGACGCAACCCGCAACACAACCTGCCACGAAACCAGCCACTCAGCCCGCCACAAAACCAGTCACTCAGCCCACCACAAAACCTGCCACCAAACCAGAACCATCCGTCACCACCGGAGAAATAAATGCGCTGGAAAAAGCGATTGATTACCTTGATTTCATGGCTTTTTCTTATAAAGGACTCATAAAGCAGCTCGAGTTTGAGGGTTACTCAAATGATGAAGCAGTTTACGGCGCAAAAAACTGCGGAGCTGACTGGTCCGCACAGGCAAAACAAAAAGCTCTGGACTATCTGGAGTTCTCAGCCTTTTCGAAAAGCGGATTAAAAAAACAGTTGAAGTTTGAAGGCTTTACCGACACTCAGGCTAAATACGGCGTAGACAATTGCGGAGCAGATTGGTATGAGCAGGCTGTGCTCAAGGCAGCTAATTATTTGGATTTGATGTCATTCTCCCGCAGCGGGCTGATTAAACAGCTCGAATTTGAGGGCTTTACTCATGATCAGGCAGTTCACGGAGCAAAAGAGAACGGTTATTAAGCCTATTACCCAGACAGGCAGAATAAATCCATGAAATTAAGGCTGTACCAGCAATGCTGGTACAGCCTTTTTCATGGATCAGACTCAATCCGGAGAAAGAATTTAGAGGAAGGTCTGACCCTTCTGATTTATTTGTTGAGATAGGTTTCCTTCAGGTACTTGTCCATTCCGGCGGCAGCATTCTTACCTGCACCCATGGCCAGAATAACGGTAGCTGCACCGGTAACGGCATCGCCGCCGGCAAAGATTCCGGGTCTGGTGGTTTCTCCGGTCTCTTCATTGGTGATGAGGCACTGATGCTTGTTGATTTCCAGTCCCTTTGTGGTGGTTGAAATCAGCGGATTGGGTGAAGTACCCAAGGCCATAATGACCGTATCACACTCGATGTCAAACTCACTGTTGGGAACTTCTACGGGACGTCTTCTGCCGGAAGCATCCGGTTCGCCCAGTTCCATCCGAACGCAGCGCAGGCCCTTGACCCAGCCCTTCTCGTCGACGAGGATTTCCACCGGATTGGTCAGGAGTTCAAACTGAACGCCTTCCTCGATGGCGTGATGGACTTCTTCCGCACGGGCAGGGAGTTCTTCCTTGGACCGGCGGTAGACTATAACAGACTCTGAGCCAAGGCGAAGAGCGGTTCTGGCAGAGTCCATGGCGACGTTTCCGCCACCAACAGTGACACAGCGCTTGCCGATCATGATTGGAGTATCAGAATCCTTATCGTAGGCACGCATCAGGTTGCTCCGGGTCAGGAATTCATTGGCGGATGCCACGCCATTGGCGTTTTCACCGGGGATGCCCATGAATTTGGGGAGACCGGCGCCTGAACCGATGAAGAATGCCTTGAAGCCTTCTTCTTCCATCAGTTCGTCGATGGAAACAGTCCGGCCGATGATTACGTTGGTTTCGATCTTCACGCCAAGACGTCTGACGCCTTCCACTTCGGATGCGACAACTTCTTCCTTGGGCAGTCTGAATTCAGGGATACCGTATACCAAGACTCCGCCCGGTTCATGCAGGGCTTCGAAAATGGTAACATCATAGCCTTTTTTGGCCAGGTCTCCGGCAGCGGTCAGACCGGCAGGGCCTGATCCGATGACTCCGACCTTGATTCCGTTGCTTGGTTCCTTTTCATCAAAGGTTACGCCGTTTTTCCGGTTGGTGTCAGCCACAAACCGCTCGAGCTTTCCGATCGCGACCGGGATGCTGCGAATACCGACAATACAGGAACCCTCACACTGGGTTTCCTGGGGACAGACGCGTCCGCACACTGCGGGCAGAGCGGAATCCTGGGAGATAATCCGTCCGGCTTCTTCAATGTTGCCCTTCTTGACTTCCTGAATGAAGGCAGGGATATTGATGGCAACCGGGCAGGCGCCCACGCAGCGCGGAACCTTGCAGTTCAGGCAGCGTTCTGCTTCGGACATGGCTTCTTCCATGTTGTAGCCATAGCAAACTTCTTCAAAATTCGTCGCACGAATCTCCGGAGCCTGTTCTCTTACGGGTACTCTTTCTTTTTTCAGCATTACTTTGTCTCTCCTTCCGCGCAGCCGCTGCTCTTGTGGCTGGCTCCTTCCTCATGTCTGAGCGTCTTCTGACCTTCCTGGGTCTTGTACATGCTCTGCCGTCTCATCGCTTCATCAAAGTTGATCAGAGCGGCGTCGAATTCAGGACCATCCACGCAGGCGAATTTTACTTTATCGCCAACAGTGACACGGCAGGCGCCGCACATGCCCGTTCCATCGACCATGATGGGGTTGAGGGAAACAATGGTATGAATTCCGCGCTTGAGGGTTTCTCTGGCAGCGAACTTCATCATGATCATCGGCCCAATGGCAATGACCATGTCATATTTCTTGCCGCGGTTGTCCACGAGCTCATTGAACATGGCAGTAACCATACCATTGAATCCATAGGAACCATCATCTGTGCAGACAAACAATTCCTTGGCAACGGCTTTCATTTCTTCTTCCATAATCAGTGTGTTGTGGGTTTTGGTACCGATGATAACATCAGCAGGGAATCCGCGGTCCTTCAGGTACTTAACCTGAGGATAAACCGGAGCGGTGCCAACACCGCCGGCAATAAAGAGGATATTGAGCTTGGACAGCTCTTCATCGCTCATATCTACTAATTCTGAGGGTCTTCCCAGCGGGCAGACTACGTCGTGGAAATAATCCCCTTCTTCCATGGCGGCCATGCGCTTGGTGGAGTCACCCAGTACCTGGTAAACAATGGCAATGGATCCCCTTTCCTTGTCAATGTCGCAGACGGTCAGTGGGATTCTTTCCCCTTTTTCATCGAGTCTGACAATCAGAAACTGGCCGGGCTTGGCAGCCTTCGCTGCACGCTTGGCTTCGATATCCATCCAATAGATACCATCGGCCAGGACTTTTTTACTTAATATTTTGTACATCCCTTAATCACCTCTGTATAATATTTTAACAAATTATTCGAAGTTTTTTAATTCACTATTCTTAATTATACCGATTGACAAGATTTATCATAGTCCCTTTTTAAAAGTTTTCATTGTTATTTTATAGATTAGTAGAAAAAATGAGATTTAGTTCCCATTTTTTCTCTTTTTTAAAAATTCAGGTACTAAACTTTCCCATAATGCAAATCTGGCTTTTTTATAAATAACCGACTTTTGAGGAATCTCAACCGAAATTCTGCTGCAGTCCAAAAAACGGCCGGGTTCCATCCGCAGGGAACCGGCCGTTTAAATCATCCCACCAGACAATCACCGAAATCCGGGAGTCGGCAGTTTATTTTGATTTCTTTTCCTTCTTTTCCCGTTCCTTGACCTTGTCATTCATCAGATATACCAGGGTCAGCAAGGAGTCCGACAGATGGACTGACTCCAATGCGATTTCTTTGGGAACCTGAATGTCAATCGGCGCGAAATTCCAGACCCCTTTGACTCCGCCCCTGACCAGTGTATCTACCGCTTTTTGCGCGACAGAAGTGGGAACACAGATGATCCCAATATCAATCTGGTTTTTGGTCAGGAATTCGTCCATGAGGTCGATGTCGAGAATCTCCACATCCCTGATCTGTAAACCGATCAGTTTGGGATTGGCATCGAAAATGGCTTTTAAATCAAATCCGAACTTATCGAATCGGGTATAGTTGGCGATGGCCTGTCCAATATTGCCGGCGCCGACGATGACGGTTTTGTAGCTTTTGTCCAGTCCCAGGATCTTGCCTGTTTCGGTGAAGAGCTCCCGGACATTATAACCATAACCCTGCTGGCCAAATCCGCCGAAGTTGTTGAAGTCCTGGCGGATCTGAGATGCGGTGAAGCCTATTTTCTCGCTGAGTTCCTTGGAAGAAATGCGATCTACGTCATTACGGAGCAGTTCAGCGAGATGGCGGTAATATCTTGGCATGCGTTTGATAACGGCCATTGAGATTCTTTTTTTCTTGTCCATATTTTATCCTCATACTCTTTCTTATTTATGTTTTTAACATTCTTGTAAATATATTAACATAGCTGGCGTAAATGATTAATAGTTTTTTTGGGTCAATCACAAATTCTGTGGGATTGACCGACTAGATCCATTCCCCAAACCGGCATAACATTTGATAATAGAACGAGCCCCGCGCTATGATGGAAATGCATCTGGACGGATGTACAAATCCAAACACAGCGGAGGCTCTGAATGAATTATACACAGGATGAACAAGCTAATACAATCACTGATTCCCAAAATTATCTGCACATCCCTTCGTCTCTTATTGGGTTTACTAATACGCATAGTTCACAGCATACTGCCGTTTCCGGTAAAAGTGTGATTCAGTTTCATGGAGTCCTCAAGCTAGATGACACCGATCGCGCCTGCCCCAACTGCGGGGGCTTCATGCACATTAACAATACGTCCTCATGCAGTCTCTGGCACCTGAACTTCGGGCACACTTATACGTCCCTGGAGTTCGGCAAGAATCAGTTACTGTGCCCAACCTGCGGGATCACCAAGGTCCAACAGGTGCCCTTTCAGGCACAAGGTCATCGGATCTCGCAACCACTTTTGCAATACACCAGGGACCTTCTCGCCATCGGAACCTACAACCTCAAGCAAGTCGCTGAGATTACTGGTCTTGGCAAGAACACAGTCAAAGCGATCGACTTGAAACGCCTGGAGGAAATGTACACCCTGGACGGCAAGCTCACCAAGCCCCAGAGGCAGGCAAAGTACCTCAGTATCGACGAATTCAAGCTTCACCGAGGCCACCAGTACGCCACCCACATCATCGACATAGAGACTGGCCATATCCTCTGGATCGCCCATGGCAAGCGCAAGCAGGTCGTCTATGACTTCATTGAGCACGTCGGTCTCGAGTGGATGGACGGTGTTGAAGCAGTCGCCTCGGACATGAACTCAGACTTCCAAGAAGCCTTTGAGGAAAAGTGCCCCCACATCCAGCCGGTCTTCGACCATTTCCACATCATCAAGAATTTCAATGACAAAGTGGTCGCTGAAGTGCGCAAAGACGAACAGAGGCGTCTTCAGGCGGTGGGTGAGTACAAAGCTGCTGAGTCCCTCAAGAGGACCCGCTATATCCTGATGTCTTCTCGGAAGACGCTGCAGCGCAAAGACCGGGAGGCCGCGGAGGGCAAACCCTTGTCCAAGGGCGGTACGCTCTTCCAAAGGGCAGAGATCACGCGTCGTCCTGGCAGTGAGGAGAAGTACGACCAGCTCATCCAGGAGAACCAGCTTCTGTTCACAGTTGACCTCGTCAAAGAGATGCTCTCGGAGGCGTACAAGGCCGCCAGTGAGCCGGAAATGGCTAGTCTGATCACGGAGGTCATGGAAGTATGCTATGCCTCGGAGAATAAGCACCTGCAGTGGTTTGGGCGCCTGATGGACAGACATTTTGAAGGGATTATAGCTTATGCGACCTACCGTATTTCGAATGGTCAAATCGAGGGGATCAACAACAAGATTAAGACATTACGTCGACAAGGGTATGGCTATCCAGATGATGAATACTTCTTCCTCAAGTTATTCGATATGAGTCGTAAAACGTACGTAAGGAATCCACCATCCCACAGAATTTATGATTGAGCCGTTTTTTTCGAAAACTTTGCTAAAAAACCTAACTTTTTACATTTTCTTTATGATAAGCCAACAAAAAACAGGCTTTCCTGCCTGTTTTGATGATTGATGCCTCCCCGTTTGCCCGTTCAGGACTATTCTTTAACTGAAGAAAATGAAGGGAAACACAAACGGCAGTACGCCGAAAGAATGATATCTGATAATGAATCCTTTATTCCTAATCCCGATTCTTCGAGCTGGTTATTTTTGAAACCAGCATATGGCGGATCTGTTCGGCAAGATCAAAGTCTGAGTCAGCCAGAAGGGAGTCTTCTCCGGTGGTCAGCTCGGCAAGGACGCTCTCCCGGTTCGGGGCAGTCAGATAGACAGTATCGGTTGGGAGTTTCCCTTTGATTTCCTCTATGGTATTTTCGCTGGACTGTCTATCAGCCAGCTGATATAAAACGATCTTGACATCATTGTCATTGAGATTTGCCTGACTGGAGCAGCCGCCGATGAGGATCAGTCCCGCCACCCGTTCCGAACGATCCGCTGCGATGCAGGCTTTTTCCGCTCCGCTGCCCAGTCCGATCGCTACCCAGCCTGTCTGGCTGGAACTGTCAAAGAAATCTTTTCGGTCCGACCGGGACAGCCTGGCCAGTCCCATGGGATACTTGGCTACGCGAACCTCGAATCCATGCCGGGCCAGAGTTTGAGCCAGTGACTCGTACTCCAGCGGATCCTCGTGATCATCCGGGTAAATCATCACGCCACCTTTCAGCTCGGCGGCAGAAGCAACGGTATAAAATTCCCACTTTTGTTCTACCTGACCTGCCAACTTCTGATCAACCATACGAGCCGATGAAGAAGCCGGAGTTCTAAAATGAAACCACAAAAAGACCCCGATCATAAATAGAATCAGAGCCAACGCCAGAGCTGACATTCGATAAAGCGCATTCCGGTTTTTCATGGCTGTAACCTTTCTGTAATAACTACTCAGGGAGATTATAATACACATCACCATTGCTGTAAACTTATTTTATTCCCTGAGGTTGTCACTTCCCCAACGACGGCTCACATACTACGCCCGAATCCGGCCTCCGCTCCCGCCTCAACACGAGAACAGCCGAAGACGCGCCCCTCTCCGCCGGCTGCCATTCCTCGTCAGTCTGATTGAGGATTTCATCGCAAGATCCGTTCCTATGAACGCTTTCTTCGAATTTGTGGTGTATTTGCCAGGGATTCCCCGTATAATGATTATGGTGATTAAAAATGAATAAACAGCAGAACATCCGCTACGTCTTCACCGAGAGGATCAAAGCGGCTGAACAGACCGAGGGAGACCGCGGCCGTCTGCGTAAGGATATCCGGAGCTTCCTGTCTGAGCTGTCAGAATTCAGGATTTCGCTGCGAACACTTTGCGATCAGGAGACGGCGTTTTCCGATCGCAACAAATTATTGAATATCGCACTGGAGCTGATCAATCATGCTCCTACCGCGAGAGCCCTTGTCAGTGCCAGACACCTTCCCGTTGCTGAAACCGCTGAACTGACCGGCTATCCGGCCGACTTTATCCGACAGCACCATGACTATATCGTGGCATATATGCTCCTGTTCGGAACCGAACAGCACTCTTTCCTTTCCCGCCAGCTCTCCATCGGCACGAAACTGGATGGTACCGGCGCGCCCCTGGCCAATAATCTTGGCATCAAGCTGAAAGACTACGGCATTACCTCTGTGGTCCTTACCCCCTATGGCGAATTCCGTTATCTCGAACCTTCCCGCAAGGGAACCGTCCAGGGGGATTTTGTAACTGGCTCCCAACCCATTCTCAAACCCCGCCGCGCCCTGCTGATCGCTTCCGCGGCACTTGGCCTGCTGCTGATCTTTCTGGGCTTTGCCTACACTTTTTATCAGCCAGTTCGCAGTTTCACTCTCATGGGAGGGGTAGAGGCCAGCTTTTCCTTTAACCGGTTCGGTCGGCTCGTGGACATCCAGGGACTCAATCCCAACGGCCGCAGTGTCGTTTCTGATCTGATCCACTCCGACCGCAAGGTGAATTCCTCGTTAGCCCGCTTTCTGGATGCCTCAATTGCCAAGGAAGTCATTGAAAAAAACAGTGATCTCACCCTCATCGTCGTGGAGGGGACCTTCAACGAAAATGACTTCAAGGGCGACGATCTGGAACTTGAACTGAAAGAACATCAGCTCCGCTTAAAAGTAAACCAGGGAAACGGAAACGGATTCATCCTTACTCCTGACCCATAACGGAAGGCAGTGAACCAAACGTCCACTGCCTTCCGTTTTCTATTCCGTTAATGAGCTCGGCTGCTGCGGCCCGGCTGCTATTCCGCTTCGAATTGATCCTTGCCAACGCCGCACAGCGGGCAGACCCAATCTTCCGGAAGATCCTCAAAGGATGTTCCCGGCGCAATGCCGTTGTCCTCATCCCCGACCGCCGGGTCATAAACATACCCGCACACCTGACAGATATACTTCGTCATATTAATTTCCCCCTTGATGCCTTCCGGCTGTACATTTTCTACCGAGTGATCCTCTGCAGGGATCTGAATTTCCTCTTCCACAGCTGCCACCGGGGCAACTTCTTCCGGCACAATTTCCTGCTCGACAATGGTTTCCACCGTTTCTCCAGGCTGTGCCATCATTTTTTCGATTTCCACCGGATCAAATCCTACAAAATAATTCTCTCCGACAAAGATGGCCGGAACACCACGAATTCCCATGGAAACCAGCTTTTTCCGATTCTCCGGTTCTGCTGTGCTTTTCTCTTCGTAGGGAATTCCCTTCGTCTTGAAATAATCCTTTGCCATATCGCAGTAGGGACAGGTTGTTGACGTGTAAATCACAATTTTCTTATCTTCCATATTGTTCCTCCAAAGTTTCTATACTCATTTCATTGAAATTCTAATTTATATTCTGCTTCAGGTCCGGTCTGCAGGAGGACGGATCGTTGAAAGACCTCCCCTGCGGGGCTCCCGTGAAAGCCGCTGTACCCTATCTCCATTTTACTCTGTCCCAGGGCCCTTTGTAAAAGAAAGAGACGCACCTTTACATAACGTTTAAATCTTATTCATAACAGGCGCAACGATTTCCTCTCCATCCACCGGCGGCGTTCAATTCCTGTTTCCTGTTTCTTTTTCCTGTCAAAGGATACTATCATGTATAATGTTGTTATCAATGAACCACAATCGAGGTACCCATGGAAGAAAAAACAACCCGAATCAATAAATTCATCTCAGAATCCGGTTTCACCTCCCGGCGCGAAGCCGATCGCCTGATTGAAGCCGGCCGCGTGGCCATCAACGGCGTCGCGGCGGAGAAAGGATCGAAAGTCCGTGAGGGGGATCTGGTAACAGTGGACGGACAGCCTTTGAAAAAGAAGGAGAAACACGTCTATCTGGCGTTCAACAAACCCCGCGGCCTGGAGACGACGACCGACGAGTCCGTCAAGGACAATGTCATTTCCTACATCAGCTACCCGGAACGAATCTTCCCCATCGGCCGGCTGGACAAAGATTCCCAGGGGCTTCTGCTGTTTACCGATGACGGGGACATTGTCAACCGGATTCTACGCAGCGTCAACAACCACGAAAAAGAATACATCGTCACCGTCAATCAGCTCATTACAACGGATTTCCTCAATGGCATGGCCGGCGGAGTGCCAATTCTGGATACCGTAACCAAGCCCTGCACCGTCGAACAGCTGTCTACCCGCCAGTTTCGCATCATTCTGACCCAGGGCCTCAACCGCCAGATCCGGCGCATGTGCGAGTATTTCGGTTACAAGGTCGTCAGCCTGCGGCGCATCCGGATCATGAACATCAAACTGGGCGATTTGCGGGAGGGAGCCATTCGCCATCTGTCACCACTGGAAATGAAGGAATTGGATAACCTGCTGCAAAATTCCATCAAGCATTTCACGGCGGAAGATACTATGGAATAAACGAATCATGTTGCAACTTGTGAAATAACTAAAAATGAAAACAACTGTTCAGTTATGCACATTTTGCACAGATCTCTGTGGATAAGTCCCTGTTATTTTGTGCAGAAGTAAAATTCCCGTAAATTTATTAGCAGATATTTCATAGATTTCCGCCTTGATTTTAATGGTAATCTGTAGTAAAAAGACGTTTTATTTAGAACTAAAACAAACAAGAAAAACTCTAAATGCATATCTATGCATATTCTGTAGTATAAATGTCCGGTACCCGTCTCTGAGTTATAGAACACAGGATTGATGCCTTGGACCGAAAAGCCAAAAGGAGAGATCGAATACCATGAGAATCGGAACAGGTTATGACGTACATCGCTTAGTGTCGGATCGCCCCCTGATCATCGGCGGAGTCAACATCCCCTTTGAACTGGGTCTGGCCGGCCACTCCGATGCCGATGTGCTTCTGCACGCCATCGCAGATGCCCTGCTGGGCGCCGCTGCCCTGGGGGATATCGGCAGCCATTTCCCAGATACCGACCCCGCCTATGCCGGAGCAGATTCTCTGGAGCTGCTCCGCCGTGTCGGATTGCTGTTGAAGGAATCCGGCTATCAGGTAGCTAACCTGGACTCCACCGTCCGGGCGCAGCGTCCGAAACTCCGCCCGCACATTGACGCCATGCGCGAAAAGATCGCGCAGGCACTGGCGCTTCCGCTGAACTGTGTCAGCGTGAAAGCTACAACGGAAGAAGGTCTTGGCTTCACCGGTGAGATGAAAGGCATCAGCGCAGAGGCCGTCTGTCTGATTGAGCCCGTCCGCAACTGGTCCGACTGATTCGATGCCGGGACATCCCCGTTGAAGCTGAATGACCACACCCAGTGCCTAGGAGAAGTCCGCCGTCAGAAGCTCCCGGAACACCGGATAAAATCATAAATCCGCAATAAAATATTCACATGCCGTACAAGGGCATGACATAAAATAAAGTCAGTAGCATTGAACTGCCATTAATTTTCAAGGAGGATACAGATGAAACTTAGAAAAGGCCGACTGCTTGTCCTGGCCGCATTGGGTGGAGCAGCCTATCTGATCAACAAGGAAGTACAGAAGAATCCCGAACTGGTCACCGACATGAAAAACCAGTGGGAAAACGTCAAGAGCGAAGTGGGCAAGGTTGTCCAGGACACCAAGGATCAGGCAAATCAGGTTCTTAATGAATTTGAGAAGAATACCGGTGACTATACCGGAGAAGCCTTTGAAGCTGCCGAGGATCTGAAGGATGAAGTCAAGGATGCCGCCTCCGATGTGGTCGAAGAAGTAAAAGATAAGGCGGAAGACATCAAGGAAGAAGCTAAGGATGCCCTCAGCGATGTCAAATTCCCCTAACCCGATCTGATCATCAGAATCCGCAAGGATTGATTGATATTCAGAACCATGAAAAAGGATTCAGCCTCTGAAAAACAACAGAGTCTGAATCCTTTTTTTACTTTCGCTTCGCGGAAGGCACCAGAATTTGCATCGATGCGAAAAATTCGTCAGATACGATAATGGGACAAACTGGATGACGCAAAAGAACGGAAGAAACGACGATCCCCCAGGAACCCTCAGGGGCACCGGTTGAATCGGCCTGACTTACTGCAGATACTGCACCGTCAGAAGGATGATCAGCCCCAGGCTGGCTGCACCGGCCAACCCCATCAGGATCTGAAATCGGGGATGTCTGGTTTTGTGCCGGAAGAGATTCATCGCCAGACAGGCGCCCAGGCCTCCGACCGCTCCGGTCAGGAGCAATGTGTTCTCCGGGATGCGACGTCGTCGATTAACAGCCCGGCGCTTGTCCGAGACAAACAGTCCGAAGCTCAGAAGATTAGAGACCGTCAGGGCCCCCAGGATCAGCTGGCGATGTTGTGTGAGGATTTCTAGCATGGTAACTCCTTCCTGGATTCATTTCATGATCCGGTCATGATCCGGTCATGTCGCGGGATGGCGAGAGCCGAGCCCTCATCAGGTGATGAGGGCTCGTTCTGTCGGGTTGTTATTTATCCAGCTTCTCCCGGAGGACTTCAATCGCCTTCTGGAGCTGGGTATCCTTTTCCTTGGTATAGTTCTGTGCGGTCAGATCCTCTGGCATGGCAACCGTTATGTCGGGCTTGATGCCAATCTGATGTATATTGGTTCCTTTCGGAGAGTAGTACGCCGCCACCGTCAGCTTGAGACCTTCCCCATTGGGCAGATCCATAATGGTCTGGACAATGCCTTTGCCATAGGATTTTTCACCGACCAGTGTGGCTGCCTCATAATCTTTCAGTGCCCCGGACACGACTTCCGAAGCCGAGGCGGAGCCCATGTCGATCAGAACGACCAACGGCGTGCCGATGTATTTTCCGCCCACCGACTTGTCTTCCTGACGGTTTTTGTGCTTGTCGATGGTTGAGACTACGACTTTGCCCTTTTCAATGAAATTCGAAGCCATAAGAATCGATTCATTCAGATAACCGCCGGGATTTCCGCGCAGGTCGAGGATGTAGCCCTTGGCTCCCTGCTTCTTCAGCTCACTCAGCGCCTCTGCGAAATCCTTGTCCACATCCTTAGTAAACTGAGAAACGGTGATGAAGCCCATGTCAGAGGCCAGCATCTCATAGCGGACGCTTTTGGTGGTGATCTCCCGTCGGACGATGGGAAAGTCCAGTTCTTCCTCACCCCGGCGAACGGTCAGCGTGACAGGCTGTCCGGCTTCCCCTCTCATGTAGTTTACGGCCGCGTCGAGGTCTTTCCCCGTATATACCTTGCCATCAATCCGGATGATGACATCGCCGGACTGAATGCCGGCCTCTTTGGCCGGACTGCCGTCAATGGGCGCAACGACGACAATTTCATCGTTCTGCACGTTGATCTGAATCCCTACTCCGACAAACTTTCCGGTGCTGTCCGAGTTGAGCCGGCTGTATTCTTCCGCGTTGTAGAACTGACTGTAGGGATCGCCCAGGGAGTTGACCATGCCCTTGATGGCGCCTTCCACCATTTTTGCTTCATCGATGGGGCCGTCATAGATCTGGTAGATCTGGTCCCTGATCATGTCCAGCTTGCGCCAGTCAGCGGGTATCGCCGCGCTGGTATCAGACGGTGCAGTGGAAGAACCGGCGGATGGTGCGGTGACCGGCAGTGTAATGGTTGGCGAAGTTCCGTTCTTTTCGGAGCCGCCGAACAGCCAGCCGGCGGCGAAGCCTAAGCTCAGAACCACCAGACCGATGAGCAGGAGCAGCAATGTATTGCTTTGCTGCCGATCCCCGAAGTTATTCTGGTTTGGAGTTTGATCCAATGGTAACACCTTCTTTGTTCGTATTACACATTCAGATGTTTCCGTATCGACAGGAAGGACCCCAGGGCTCCGATGACCATACCGGCCAGCGCAAACTGCCAGCTGAGCCACTGCAGAATCACTTGCGGATCCGGCAGGGTAACAAACGGCAGGCTGAGCTGTGCCTGCGTGAAGGCATAGCGGTAGCCAAGGAACAGGAGTCCCACGGCAATGGCGGCTCCCAGAATTCCGATCAGGATTCCCTCGATGATGAAAGGCCAGCGGATGAACCAGTTGGTCGCTCCGACAAACTTCATGATCTCAATTTCCCGCCGGCGGCCAAAAACAGCCAGCTTGATCGAGTTGCCAATGAGGAACAGAGAAATCAGAATGAGTATACCAAATATTATAACCCCGACCAGACGAATTGTCTTTGCCCAATCGATTAAAGTATTGATCGTATCGGAATCGTTGGCGACGGACTCAACCCCCGGCTGTCCGGCGGCTGCGCTGACCAGACCCTCGGCCAGCTCCGGCTTTTCCAATCGAACTATGTAGGAACTGGGATAGGGATTGTTGGCATCTGCCGAAAATCCGTCCAGCAGTGTCGAATCCGCATCGAGAGAAGCCTTGGCATTATTGAAGGCAGTCACCTTGTCTTCATAGGTTACCTCTTCGACGCCGGTCTGTGAGTTCAAAATTCCCTCCAGAGCTGTTTTCTGTTCCGCAGTCACCGCGTCCTGAAGAAATACCCGCACGACGGTCTGCTGTTCCACATTGCGCACCAGGTGATTGATCGACAGGGCCACCATCAGAAATACCCCAAAAATCAAAATAGTCGCTGCCACCGTAGCGATGGATGCCAGGGTAACGGACAGGTTTCGCCGCAGGGAGTGAAATGCTTTGCCAAAAGAACCAAAAAAATTATTCATCGACTGAGTACCTTCCTCTCAACTCGTCCCGGACCAGGCTGCCATGATCAAACGCCAGGACGCGCTTCTCCATCGTATCCACGAGTTCCTTGCCGTGGGTAGCCATAATGACTGTGGTGCCCTGTTCATTGATCTGCACCAGCAGTTTCATGATGTCCCAGCTGGTATCCGGATCCAGATTCCCGGTGGGTTCATCCGCAATCAGCATGACCGGCCGGTTGACCAGAGCCCGGGCAATGGACACACGCTGCTGTTCGCCGCCGGAGAGTTCATTGGGAAATGCTTTTTCCCGCCCGGTCAGTCCGACCATGGCCAGGACCTCAGGAACGCGCGATTTAATCAAAGAGGCTTTGGCGCTGGTGACGCGCATGGCAAATGCCACATTTTCATATACGTTCATCGTGGGAATCAACTTAAAATCCTGAAACACCATGCCGATCCGGCGCCGGTAATACGGGATCTGGGCATCCTTTAATGCCGCTATATCCGCTCCGTCCACCAGAACCTTCCCGCTGGTCGCCGTCAGTTCCCGCAGCAGCAGCCGAATAAAGGTTGACTTGCCGGCGCCGGAGGCTCCGATCAGGAAAACAAACTCTCCGTCATGGATTTTCACCGAAAAGTTATTCAGGGCAGTGACGTTTTTGTAATCCTTTGTCACTTTTACGAATTCGATCATTCCTTTTCTCCTTCTTTGCAGGGATTGTACCAGAGGGATCAAACCACGGGAAATTCCAATGGCTCCGATCCTCGGCGTCCGGCTGTTGCCCTGCCGAAAGGGACAAACATCCTTGTCCCACGCGTCTCGTTCTGCCTCACCGGAGGCTGGAACGGCTCTGTCTTTGTACAGGTTTTAATTCTCACACAGTAGTATAAAGATCCCATAAAGAAAAAAGACCGACAGTTTTGTCAGCCTTTGCTCCGATATTCTTACAGGATGGAAATATCCTGATAGCCTTCTCCCAGGACTTCCCTGACTTCGTTGACCGACAGGAATGCTTTGGGATCCACCTCTTTGATGAAGTTTTTCAGATCGATGTAGTTGCGGCGGTTCATGACAACATAGATGACCTCCGTGTCTTCCCGGGTGAATCCGCCGTAGCCTTTCAGCATGGTGCAGCTCCGGTCCAGTTTCTCGATAATGAACTGCCGGATCGCTTCACTCTTCTGGCTGATAATCATAATCTCCTTGGCAGTCCGGGTACCCTCGATGAACCGGTCAATCAGATTCCCGTTGATCAGGACGCTGAGCAGGGAGAAGAGTCCGACTTCCCAGCCGAATACGAGCAGGCCTCCCGCCGTGATGATGAAATCCACCATCAGGAGGGATTTGCCCAGATCAAAGTGGAAAAACTTGGAAATGATCTTGGCAACAATGTCAGTTCCCCCGGTGGATCCGCCGAAATTGAAGACGATCGCCATTCCCACGGAACTTAAGGCCGTGCCGTAGAATGTGTTCAGGAACATATCGTTGGTCAGGTGGATCGATCCCACTAAGCTTTGCAGCACAGCCAGGACGATGTTCATGAAGAAGGAGGCATAAATGGTTTTAGCTCCAAAGACTTTACCCAGAAACAGAAAGCCGATGCCAAAGAAAACAACGTTCAGAACCAGAATATAGATGGCTTTGCTGATCACCGGATAGAGCTTGCCCATGATAATAGCGATTCCCGAAATGCCGCCGGCTGCCAGGTTGGATGGAAAGTAGAAGAAATGCAGTGAAACTGCCACCAGAATGACCCCCAGAGAGATCATCAGGTAGTCGCGCAGATTGTTCTTGGTAAACATGGTAATCCTCCTGTAAATATTAATTCCCCAAAATTATCGCTGAAAAAGCCTCCCGTCAAGGAGGCCTGCGATCTTTTTTTATTTTCTATAAGCGACAGGCGAAATCACCGTATGATTAGCAAAGGATTATTTGCCGCTTTTGTTTCCTTCGGTATTATACCAATCTTTTCCGGCCATTTCAATGAGCAGGATTCGTCAGTGCTCAATTCCCGGGGTCAAACAGAGTGAGTCGGTTCGGATTCCCGGTTTACTCGTTGATGTAGTGCCTGGGCACCCGTTTGCCAATGTTGCAGGTAATCTCATAGGAAATGGTTCCCAGATCCCGGCCCATTTCGTCAGCCCAGAAGGAAACAGCCCCGTCCTGACCGATCAGCGTCACCATGTCCCCTTCTTTTGCCTCCGGCGCATCTGTCAGATCCACCATGAACTGATCCATGCAGACCCGGCCGACAATGGGCAGTTCCAGACCCCGGTAGAGAACTTTGCCTTTATTGGACAGCAGGCGGTTGTAGCCGTCGGCATAGCCGACCGGAATCGTGCCGATGACTGAATCACGCTTGGCCTGCCAGGTATTGCCGTAGCCCACGGTGGTTCCTGCCTGAAGCGGCTTGACCATGGCCAGGGCGGCATAGAAGGAAAGGACAGGCCGTATCGGCAGCCGCTCCTTTTGCACTTCATCCGACGGATAATAGCCGTACTGGATAATCCCGGGACGTACCGAGTCAAAATGAGCCTGCGGCAGATCAATGATCGCCGCTGAATTCGCCATATGATAGTGGTTGAACTTCACGCCGGCCTGATCCAGCCAGCCCTTCATTCTCAGATAGCGCTCCAGCTGAAGCTCCGAGAAGGTCTTGTCGGCATCATCAGCCGTTGAAAAGTGGGTAAACAGCTCCTCCGCAATGACCATCGGCAAACGGGTGATTTCCCCGATCTCGCGGCCCGACTCCTCCGTGATGGAAAAACCAATCCGTGACATTCCGGTATCCAGCGCAACAGACAGGCGTACCGGACAATTCTGACGAACTGCCTCCTCAGAAAACGGACGGGCTTGAGCCAGTGAATAGACTGTAATGGTTATATCATGAGCAACAGCTTCCCGGGCCAGTTCACCGGGTGTATAGCCCAGTACCAGAATGGAAGAATCCGGATCATGCTGACGCAGCTCCAGTGCCTCGTTGAGAATGGCGACGGCAAAATCTTTGACTCCGCAGGAGCGAATCGCAGCAGCCACCGGAATCATGCCATGACCGTAAGCATCCGCCTTAACAACACTGATTACGCGCTTCCCTTGAGCTGCCGCCTGGATTGCCCGAATGTTCTCCTTCAGGATGCCCAGATCAACCTCCGCCCAGGCTGGGCGGCCACTATAACACATCGTCATTTTTCCCTTCTCCTTCTCGAAAAGATTTGTCAGAGTAATGAATGATTGATGATTTAATTCAATTAATACGGGCCTGATCTTAGAAGCATATATTAGGACTGTTGATCATTCCATTCGAAGAATATTGCTGATTCAGTTCGAATGGTTATGTGGGGGTTCGATTCGAAATTATTCTATTTATTGCGGGTGATCCTGACCATAACCTGATTGTGAGGGTGTACCAGAGTATGGGGGTGTACCTGATTAGAGGCTGCACCTGATTAGAGGCTGTACCTGATGTCGATTCCTCTCTCAGATGTTGTTCTCAGGAGGGCGTCATTTTTCCCGTTGTTGATATTACCCGGCATCAGCGAATCTCTTCGTGCTCTCTTTGTGCTCGCTTTGTCCTCTTCCGGGGATTTTTCCGTAGTCTCGTTGGCTCTCGCCGCCGGACGATCCGGAGATTGCCCTGTCTGTGTTATTATGACCGTTTTTGGTCTTCGACCATTTTCTTAAGCTCAAAGGGAATCCTGGTAATGATTTCGGAAGCCATGATGGAGTAGCGCGATTTGGCCAGTTCATCCCCAATGGAACCATGGAGGAAGGTCGCTGCAATCGCTGCTTCCATGGGACCCAGCCCCTGTCCCGCCAGGCCGGCGATCATGCCTGTGAGGCAGTCGCCCATGCCTCCGGTGGCAATGGCCGAAGAACCGGTGGGATTAACAAACAGGCTGACGCCGTCAGAAATGATGGTATTGTGGCCCTTCAGCACCAGGGTCACTTTATGGGTGCGGGCAAATTTCATGGCCACGTCCAGACGATTTTTCTTGATATAGTCAACGCTTTGACCGGTGAGTCGCGCCATTTCGCCGAAATGAGGCGTCAGTATGACCCGCACGCCGATATTCTCCAGCAGCTCGGTCCGGTGTTCCAGCACATTGAGTCCATCCGCATCCAATACCAGCACAGTGTCGGACTTGCCTTCCTCCCGCAGCTTTTTGATGATGCGCATCAGGAGCTGTCGGGTGGCATCGGTGTTGCCCATACCCGGCCCGAAGGCTATGACATTACACTCGGACACCGCTTTTTCAATCTGATCCGGATGGATGGTCATTGCTTCCCGGACATGCTCGGCGATCAGATCGATGACCCGGACATCGGAGGATACGGTCACCAGACCGGCACCGGATGCCAGACAGGCTTCCGAAGCGATCTTGTTGGCTCCGGTATAACCGGGAGACCCAGCCACCACCAGAATTTTGCCGTAATCGCCCTTATAACCGGTGCGGGAACGGCGCGGAATCAGCCCACGTACCGAGGTCTCATCCACCAGGTATTCATGGCTGCCCATGCTGTCGCAGTACTGGGCAGGAATCCCGATGTTTTCCACCGTGATGTCACCGCAGGATTCGATGGTCGCATAGTTCAGGAATCCCTTCTTGTAGCAGGAAAAAGTCACTGTTTTATCGGCCCTGACGGCACAGCCCAGGATTTCTCCGGTATCTGAGTCGAGACCGGAAGGAATATCGACTGCCACGGTATAACGGCTCATTTCATTGATGGTCTCAATAATTTCGGCATGGATTCCCGTGATTGGTCGGGACAGGCCGATGCCAAACAGCGCATCAACCACCGTATCGGCGTCATTCACCGCTTCCCTCAGGTCCCACAGGTCGGCTTCTTCATGGACCGTGCTGACATGGAGACCCATATTCCGGCAGATGGTCAGATTCAGCATCGTATCCGGCGTACCCGAATCATCATCCGAGACATAGTATACATCCACGTCCTTGCCCCGGTTTTTCAGATGACGCGCGATGGCCAGTCCATCGCCCCCGTTATTGCCCCGACCGCAGATCACCACGAAATAGGTGTGAGAAAGGTCCAGATGGCTCAGTACCCTTAAGGCTGCGTTCTCCATCAGGATCATGGATGGAATTTTCAATTGCTCGATGGCGAACTGATCCAGTTCCCTCATCATTTGACTTGTTGCTATTTTCATTGCCATGCCTGTTCCTTCCAGGGCCGAATCCAAATGGTCTTCTCAATTTCATTTTTTTTGAGAACCACCCGGTGAACTGTCCCTTCTGCCTGAGGATAATCGATAAGAAAGTCTAAATCATTTCCAAAGAGCGAGTAGCGGACGCCTACATAGAGGACGCCTTCCTGAAAATCCAGGACGCTGCCGGCATAGGTTCCGATATTCAGGGCGGTCTTGCCCTGGATCACAATCCGGCCATCCGTTTCCTCCACCCGGTCAATCAGCAGGAGATTGGGATGGGTCACCATTTTAAATCCGGTGTGCTGCCATCCGTATTCATAGAATAAGATCACCCCGGCAATCAAACTGGCCAGAACAATGATCGTGATTACATTTTTTCTTGATAACATGGGTCCTCCCCCGGAGCGGGCCGGCCCGTCGGCATCCCGTCTCAAATCTTCACCCGTTCCAGGATGCAGGTTGCCATGGCGTATTCCCGCTCATGAGAAATCGAAAGATGCACCCTTAAGTGCTCATTTACCGCCAGCTGAGCCAGAATCGTTCTCAGCGAATCCCCGGTCAGATACGGCCGGCCCAGTTCATCCCGCAGGATTTCTACGTCTTTCAGACTAAATCCCCGGAAGCCCGTTCCCATGGCCTTGGCCAGTGCTTCCTTCGCGGCGAAATTTCCCGCGACACGCTCCGGACGCCCTGAAAACAGGCTGATTTCCTTCTCAGTAAAACAGCGTTCCAGTTTCCTCCGGTCATCAAATACTTTATTCACGCGGTCGATCTTCGCCAGATCGCAGCCCATTCCATAAATCATGGCATATCACCTGTATTCCTTATTCATTCATTATAATCTCTACCCGATTCCAATTACAATAAAACAAGTGTTTCAACCAGGCCGTAAGCCGCCGAATCCTGAACCCGCAGTGTCCGCAGGGCGCTTCGGACCCATGGACAGACAGCTCCCCTGACAACTGTCCACAGAGCCCAGGTTTCCGGTTCCTTCCGTCAAGTTCATATATTGTTTAGACTTTAGACTGCCCCTTTTTTTCTGGTTGATATATAATAATCAATGGACTGGTTCTAAAGTTGTAAAATTTGCATAAATTATTGGCTTAGCCCGTTCCACCCCATCAGAGCCATCGGAGGAATGTAATACATGGAAAAGCTCGTTATCGCCGGAAACGGCATTGCCGGCCACAGCGCCCTGCAGGAAGTCCTGAAAAGCGGCAAAGAATTTGACATTACGGTTGTCTGGGAAGAGCATCCCAATACATACATGCGGACCCAAATCATACATTACGCCGTCGGTGAACTGGCGGCAGACAAGTTTTTCATGACGAAGGGTGACTTTTACGCCGACAAGGGTGTGCGTTCCGTTCAGGGCAAGGTGACAGCCATCGATGAAAAGAACCGTACCGTCACTCTGGCCTGCGGTGAAGAAATCACCTGGGACCGTCTGATCCTGGCTACGGGTGCCTATAATTTTGTCCCGCCCGTTCAGGTGGAAGGTCATTCCGAATGTCAGGTTATCGATTCAGGATCCGTAGGCTGCCACGAAGGCGTCTATACCATGCGCAACCTGGAGGACGCCAGGAATTTCGGAGACAAGATCCGGACAGCCCGCAAGGCGGTTGTGGTGGGCGGAGGCCTGCTGGGCCTGGAAGCCGCTGATATTCTGGCTCAGAAAGGCCTGGATGTGACCGTCGTGGAGTTTGCCCCCCGGCTTCTGCCGCGGCAGCTGGATACTGCCTCTTCCGAACTGTTCAAGGCTCAGGCCGAGCAGTTTGGCATCACGTTCCTCCTGGGCGATTCCGTGAAGGAAATCCGATATGATGAGAATCAGCTGAAAGAAGTTCTGCTAAACTCCGGACGCTTGGTACCCTGCGATCTGGTGCTGTTCTCCATCGGAATCCGGTCCAATCTGGAATCCTTCGGAAAAACGGTGGATATCAACCGCGGCATCCTGATCAACAAATATACGGAAACCTCTGAGCCTGGCATCTATGCCTGCGGTGATGCGGCTGAATACAACGGCATGGTCTACGGAACCTGGGGCTTTGCAATGTCCAGCGGCAAGGCAGCCGGACAGAACGCATCCGGAACCCGGACCGAGATGAAGCCCTACGTGCTGAACACCATGTTCAACTCCCTGGGCACCAAAATCTTCTCCACCGGTGCGGTCAATTTCGATGATCCCCTGCTGGAAACCCACGTCAGCGGCAATCCCAAAACCGGCTATGCCAAACTTCTGTTCCAGGACGGCATCCTGGTGGCCGGCGTTCTCATGGGTGACACCAGCCAGGGTCCGAAGCTGTCCAAGGCCATCGAAGGGCGCATGAACCGGGCAGAAGCCATTGAAGCGTTCCGCCCCAAAGCCTCCTGATCAGGATTCCAAACGTCACATGATCATCCGGGTCGCTCTGTCCGAGCGGCCCGTTTTATTTAAATCCGCTTCTACTCCTTTTACCTGGCTCGCTTCCTGTAGTAAGATAGAGAGTAAAGAAAAGCACCATTTGACAAAATAGAATAAAGGCTGGTGACACAAATGAAAACAACTCCTGTAAAAGGTACCAACGATTATAATGCCAACGAAGCGGAAATCCGCGATTATCTGCAGGACCGGATTCTGGGCGTTTACCGCAAGTATGGTTATGAGCGGATCGTTACCCCCATCCTGGAAGATTCCGAAAATCTGGACAAGAGTGAAGGCGGCGATAACCTGAACCTGGTCTTCAAGATTCTGAAGCGCGGCGAAAAGCTGGACAAAGCCATGCAGTCGGGTTCCATGAACGATCTGACCGATATGGGTCTGCGCTATGACCTGACGCTGCCGCTGTGCCGTTATGTTGCCAACAATCAGGGCAAGCTGGTGTATCCATTCAAGGTGATCCAGATGGGCACCGTTTATCGGGCCGAGCGGCCACAGAAGGGCCGCCTGCGTGAATTTACCCAGTGCGACATTGACGTCATCGGCTCCTCCTCTCCCAACATCGAGATCGAGCTGCTCCATGTCGCTTCCGAAGCGCTCATCGCCATCGGCATTAAGCGCTTTACCATCAAGGTCAATGACCGCCGGGTTCTGAAATCCATGCTGGAAGGCATGGGCTTTGCCACCCCGGATCTGGATTCCGTCTGCATTTCCTTCGACAAGCTGGACAAAATCGGAGTCGACGGCGTCTGTGCGGAACTGACGGAAAAAGCCTTCCCCGGCGAAGCCATCGAAAGCCTGCACCGGCAGCTGGAACAGGGCAACTTTACCCTGGAATCCATGGCGGAGCAGATTGCCGAAAAAGAAGCTGCTGCCAATCTCCAAACGATTGTCGAACAAGCCTCGCAAATCGCCACAGAAAATGCTGCCCGCTATCCTGATGTGGAGTACAAGGTGATCTTTGATCCCTCCCTGGTTCGTGGGCAGGGTTACTATACCGGCACGGTGTTTGAGATCGAATCCGATGAATTCAGAGGAGCCATCGCCGGTGGCGGCCGCTATGACAATCTCATCGGCAAATTTATCCGCCAGGACGTACCGGCTGTTGGCATCTCCATTGGCTTTGAGCGGATTTTCTCGATCCTGATATCCCAGAATTTCCAGATTCCCGACCAGAAGCAGAAAATCGCGCTGTTCTATGAACCGTCAGAGTTTGGCGAAGCCTTCCGCAAAGCGGAAAGCCTGCGTGACAGTTATACCATCAGCCTGCTGGAACGCCCGAAAAAGATTGGGCCATACCTGGACCGGCTGAAAGAAAAAGGCGTGACCGGATTCATCAATTTCGGCGGATCCGATGAGGTCAATTTCCTCGACTGATGTTCCTCCCATGGTGAGCTGACATAAGGAGTCTGCCTATGAAGCTTTCATCCTCTCCCTTTGTGCGCCATGAAACCAATCTGACCATTGAAAAAGTCGAAAGACCGGCAATCCAAACCCTGGTAACGGAGTACCAGGGTTCCTTGCCATTCCCCGGAGATAATTTTATTCCCGACCTCCTGAGCGGCTCCGACCTCTTCCGGATTCAAAGCCCGGACTTGCTGCCCGCTGGCTTTTTCGCCATCCAGGATCGGAATTCCCTGACCGCCCTGTATCTTCGCGGAGCTTTCCGCCATCTCGAACGCGAGATGTTCGAAGAGATTCTGACCCGGTTTTCCATTCAGCGCGGCTTCATCCGAACCTTCGATCATCACAGCCTGCCGCTTTTCCTGGAATACCAGCGAAAATGCGAACCGCAGGCCTATCAGTTCCAGCTGGATCCGGCCACTGTCCGGCCGCTTCCCCGACCGGATATCCGTCTGAAGCTGGCGGATCGGAGCGACCTTCCCTTCCTGGAACAGATGAGTTTCCTCCCGAACAGTGCCGGGTACGTCCGCCGCCAGGAAGCCTGGATCGCCCGGGATGACTCCGGCCAGAGCGTCGGCATAGGCATTATCCAGCCCCATCAGAGCTTTGACCGCTACATGGACATCGGCATGTTCACCTGCCCTTCGGTTCGCCGCCAGGGAATCGGCCGCACCATCCTGCTTCAGCTGATTCAGCTGGTGCTCCAGTCGGGTCGGATCCCGGTGGCTGGCTGCTATTACCAGAACCATCTCTCCCGCCGGACCCTCGAGTCCGCCGGCATGACCTGTGTGGGCGCGATCTTCCGGTTCTATTTCAAACGTCCGGCGGAATCACCGGACAGGCGCTGACCGCCCCAAAACGACCGCCACGCAAACAGAGACCGGTTCCCCGATGATTCAGGGAACCGGTCTCTGTATTGGGCGAATTAAGCTTTTCCTTTGGCTTTGCTCCTGGTTTTATGCGTCTCCAGGCGCAGTGCGGTCGGAGCAAAGGTCATGGACAGAACCAGGTACATCGTCAGGTCCAGTGCGGTGGAGGCGGAAGACCGAAACATCGAGAACGCGCTCAGCACAGAAACGCCAATCACCAGACTGGCGGCGTCGATTACAAACTGCCGATTCGTCGCAAACGTCGCATAGGCATAGTACATCACCGTCAGGTATCCTCCCAGAAGCAGCATCAGGATCAGACTGTACGCCGGATCCGGCAATGCTTTGTTCAGGAAAAACGGGAATAGCAGATACAGGATCCAAAATGCGATTCCGTAGTGTTCAAAAAACATTTTCAGGTGTTTCTGGTTCATGGTGACCTCAATTCCGGCAGTTCGGGCTGCCGTTCGGCTCATTTTTCTTACCCCTATTTTACGCTAATTTCAGTCAGAACGGCTATTTTCGGCATTAAATTGCCAATCAGGCAAAAGACTCCGGGTTAATTTCTAACTTCCTCCGTTTTCCACCCAACAGACAACTTCCCACTGACACTTTATCATAACTTGGTTTCAGTTCTTTCCCTTCGATGACCAAACCGGCTTCTGCCCTTTCGTGCTTCCATAAATCAATGCCAACCAAAAATGAACGCCGAGTGATCGGCGCTCACACTGCTTATTCACTGAGACTGGCAGTCCTGCGAAAGTTGGAAACCAGGCTTTGCCATGACGGCCGAAGACCTGATCCAGCTCTGGCAGACTGCCCGATGATGCGGGAGATTAGAACCGAACTTCGCGGATCCCTTCGGCGTAGCGGTATTTTTCTTCCACCTTCGTTACAGCCTCATCCCGCACTTCATTGATGGTATCCTTCTTTGTCTTCCAGAAGGGGTACCGAACCCCTCTGGTCTGGATAATCAGTGAATTGAGCGCTCCCCCCATCACCATGATGATGGAGATCAGGAGAATCCAGAAGATCAGAATGACCACCGCACCCATGGCGCCATAGAACCGGTTGTAGTTGGCGAAGGTTGCTACGTAGTACTGGAAGCCCAGAGACACTGCCATGAAGGCAACGGCGGCAAAAATGGCGCCGGGCAGGGCATGCTTCAGCTTGACGTTCCGGGCCGGGACAAACATATAGAAGGCAAGGAACAGCAGGAAGATGAATACCAGCGGAACGACGAAGCTGAGAAGCTTCTGACTGGGTCCGACTTCCAGCAGCGGGAAGTAGCTCTTCACCGTATCAATGATGGGCTGGAAGAAGACCAGGAGAAGCAGGGAACCGGCAATGCCCACGGCCAGAAGAACGACCAGTACGATGGCATCCAGGTTCACGACAAGGAAGGAGCGGTCTTCCTTGAGTCCGTGAACTTTGTTCATCGCCTTCATAAAGGCTTTGAATCCGCCTGCTGCCGACCAGATCGCAGTCACAATGGAGATGGACAGCAAGGTCCCGTTCTGATTCTTCGTCACATCATGAATGATTCCCTCAAACAGCTTGAAGGCTTCCCCGGGCATGACCCGCTGAATCTGGTCGATGATTCGCTCGGCGTCCAGATTCATGAAACCGACCAGAGTGAGCAGGAAGATCAGGAATGGGAAAATCGCCAGCATCAGGCTGTAGGACAGCTGGTAGGCATAGGGAATCGCGTCATCCTTATTCAGCTTCTGCAACAGCGCCTTGATAAACCGGACCACCCGGTTATTCATAATTCCTTTGAAAGCTTTCATATCAATCTCTCCTTGCGCTTGGTAATCTGAGTCCCCACCAGGCAGGATACAGTGATCCCGCAATTGGGACGATTGATTTCAAAGTCGGGATGAAGTAATCCCCTTGTCAGGATGCAGTATTCCCAGGTCAGGAATGATGAATTCCGGGAATCCGACATGAACCCGACATGAACCCGACATGAACCCGACGATGAACCCGAATCTGGTGTTGGAACCCGGCGACAAAAAGTCGCTGGATCTGGTCTCTCGTTATTGCCCTCATCATAGCAGGGAAATTTTAATGAAACCGGCCCTATTGTATGAAGATTTTTTAGCCATTCCCGAAAACAGGGAGCCCGGAAACTTCCGGACTCCCTGTTTTCGCTATTTATTTTAGCCTGCCCGGCCGAGCCGTTCGGATTGATCGAAGGATTCGATCAGGACTGACCCGTTCAGTGGGTGTTCCAATTGCCGGTGATCTCCATCATTTCAGTGTCGAATGGTGGCTGTCTTATTCGGCACTGACATCGGACTCCTCGTCCTCGGGCGCTTCCAGGTCTTTGATATCCTGAACCGGGAACCATCCCGGGGGAAGCAGTCTCTGAATGTCGCGGCGCCGGTAGCGGGTATCCATCAGCAGAATGATGCCCCGGTCGGTACCGCTACGGATCACCCGGCCGCCGGCCTGGGTCACTTTATTCAGTCCCGGATAGGTATAGGCGTACTGGAAGCCTTCATTATTAGCCTGATTAAAATAATCCATGATCAATTCCCGTTCATAGTCCAGCTGGGGATAGCCCAGGCCGATGATGGCCGATCCGATCAGCCGATCCCCTTTCAGGTCAATGCCTTCGGCAAAGACGCCGCCCAGAACCATGAAGTACAGAAAACTGCGGTCCCGCGGCTGCTCAAACTCGGCCAGCACGGCGGTACGATCCAGCTCAGACAGACCCGGTTCCTGCAGCCGCACTTCATAGTAAGAACCGTACTGGGTCAGGAACGCGTCGTAGACATTGCGCATATAGACATAGGACGGAAAGAAGGCGACGTAGTTTCCCATCTTGTACTTCAGCATCCGGTCCAGATCAGCGGCGATGGAGTCATAGCTGCGCGAGCGAACCTTGTATCTGGTATCAATTTTCGTGTCGCTGAACACTTTCAGGTGCTCCGCCGGAAATGGCGAAGGCAGCCCCATCCGGTAGGCCGACTCCTCGGCCCCGTACAGATCCATATAATAATCCATCGGCGTCAGGGTGGCTGAAAAGTAGACAATGCTGTCAGCCCGCTTGGATGCCTCCCTGAGGTTCTCGCCGGGATGAATGCAGAAGAGCTTGTAGGTCAGCTCCTGGCCCTTGAGGACGGCATAGGTGAGATAGCCGGTGCCGTAGAGCTCGGCAATCTTCAGGAACGTGCGGGTGGCAAAATAAGTATCCAGGCAGAGATCCTGGATCTCGCGGTCGCGCTCCCGGTTCTGTTCTTTCCGACGAATTTCCTCTTCATCCTGCAGGAATTTTTCGCAGGCTCCGCGAAAGCTTTCCAGGACATTGACCAGTTCCGGATGATAAGTGGACCAGACCATCCGTTCCTCCTGCGGGAGACCGGCCTGGATCTGACGGAGCGAATCTCCGGCTTTTCCGGCTTTTTTGGCGATATCGCTGCTGATCCGGCCAAAGTCACTGGCCAGGGTTTCATAGGGCTGGGTTGAAACCTCTGCCGAGAACATGGATCGGGCCCGATCCAGCAGGTTATGCGCTTCATCCACCAGAAACGTATATTGTTCGGTTTTCTCCTCGAAGAACCGTTTGAGATAGACTCTCGGGTCAAAGGCATAGTTGTAGTCCCCGATGATGATGTCGGCATACAGCGACAGGTCCAGGGAAAACTCAAAGGGGCAGATCTCGTGCTTTTTCGCATAGGCTTCCATTACTTCCCGGGACATGGAATCCTCATGGTTGAGCAGATCAATCACTGCCGGCGTTACCTTGTCATAATAGCCCCTGGCATAGGGACAGTACTCCGCTTCACAGCGCACCTCCTCCATGAAGCAGATTTTTTCCTTGGAAGTCAGTGTGACGCTGCGCAGAGCCGTTCCGCCTTCCCGCAGCAGCCGGATGGATTCCTCTCCGATCTGTTTCCCGGTGCTTTTGGGGGTGAGATAAAAGATCCGGTCCGTCTTCCCTTCCCGCAGCGCCTTCACCGCCGGAAACAGGGAGGAAATGGTTTTTCCGATCCCCGTCGGAGCCTGGACAAAGATCTGCCGCCGGTCACGGATCGTTCCATAGACATTGACTGCCATCTCCCGCTGACCGGGGCGATACTGCGCGAACGGAAAATCCGCCAGGCGGATGCTCTTGTCCCGTTTCTCCCGCCAGCGGAAATAGAGCCGGCGAAGCTCCACGAAAGTCTCCAGAACCCCTGACACGAATCCGGTCAGATCTGCCAGCGTCCACGTCTCGTCCCGGGAAAAAACCTCTTCCGTATCAATGTTGAAATAGGTCAGCTTCAGATTCATCCGAGCCTTGTCCTCAGCAACCAGATACATATAAGCGTAAAACTTCAGCTGAGCCCAGTGCAGGGGATTCTGGTAATCCGCCAGCGCCTCCGGATTCAGATAGGTGCTCTTGATTTCTTCGATGTAATCATCCGGCACAAGCCCATCAGCCCGGCCATCCACGGTGACCAGGATGTCACCGTAGTTAAATTCCTGTTTCAAGTACACTTCCCGGCGGTAATCCTTATTTTCCTGAAGCCTGCGTTCCTGATGCAGACGATGCACCCGGGAGCCTTCCTCGGCTCGTTCAGGGGTCAGTATCTTCATCTCAGAGCCGATGTCTCCGGTCATCAGAATGGATTCCACCAGGTTGCGTACCGATATTTTTACCTGGTACATGGGTGCCTCTTTTCCGTCACTAAATCTTAGGGTTCGACTAACATTATACCCTATCTGTGAATTATTTTTTAAAATCTATTCCCGATCAAAATGCTATGCTTTATTGTGGTATGATAGGAATCAAAAGCGAGGGAAAATCCATGAATCAAGCGCCCCCAAAAACAATCCGGATCAGTCTGCCGGCCGCCGAAAAAATGGCCCGGGAACTGAAAGCCGGCCACTTCTACCGAATTGAGCTCTCCGCCTTCACCTGATGCGGTCCGGCCTATCGTCTGGTTCAGACGAAGGAAGCCCGCGATGGCGATTTGGAGATCCGGGATGAGGCATCCGCCCTGTCCGTAACGGTGGATGGCCGGGCCGCCGAATATTTTGAAACCCTGGACATCATCCTGGCAAGTCTGTTCGGCGATGAAAACCTGGTGGTAAAGGAAGGTCTGCCGGCTTCAGGGAGCTTCCCAGACTAGATACAAAAGAAAAACCTGCACATGAGGTGAACAAATGGAAGAAAAACGAATTCGAATCACCGAGGCCGCTCAGGCCAAGATGAAAGAGATTGCGGAAGAAGGACTCAACTACCGCATCATGATGGTCAACAACTGCTGAAGCGGCCCTGAATTCCGTCTGGTTCAGACGGACAGCACCACCGAAGAAGATCAGATGTTCCAGGACGGCGATATCACCGTCTACATGGATAAGAGCATTCTGCCCTACATTGAGATCCTGGATATCGGCCTGTTTGAGGCCTATGGTCAGGAAATGCTTCTGGTTGAAGAGAACTTCATCTAAATGACCACCCGCTCTCTCCACCCCGTGACCAGAGCGGACCATCGAACCTGCTAACACGAAAGGGATCCCTGCGGATCCCTTTTTTCATTTCATCTCTTTCACTTTTTCCTGTTTCATCTATTCCACTTTACTGTTTCAACTACCTCGCATTTCCCTGTTTCATTCCATCCTCTGAAAGCGGTCCGGTATCTCCCTCACAGAGCACATCCGGAACGGCAGGCCGCTCCGGATGACTTGAGGATCAGACCTGATCTTTGATCAAAGTCCTGGACAGCTGATTGATGCTCTGGGTCAGCAGTTCCAGCTTGCCCTCAATCCGGATCAGCAGATACAGCGTCACGGCAATGGGAAAGCCCAGATTGCCCACCAGGTTGAACAGTTCTTCCATGCGATCACCTCCTACCTGTTAATAGGCGCAAAAGAAGGAAACAGCGACGCCGTTTCCTTCTTCAGTTGCTCGATTGGAGGAATATGCCCAGTGGTCATGGCCCACTGAATCGTATCTTCAACCCAATGTTTCATCATACTGCGGTTTTTGAACTACTTTTTTGCACTCCGGTTTTTGAACTGTTTCTTATGAACTCGGGTTTTTTACTGCTTCTTTTGAACTGATCTCCTGAACATCTGTTTATGAACTGCTTCTTTTAAAAAACTGATTTTGAACATCTGTTTTTGAAACTGTATTCTCCGGAACCTTCAGAGGCTCTACTGTCAGAAATCTGGCAGCAAGGGACTACCTGGCCGGCTGCTGCACAGAGCTGCCTGCCGATTGGTGATCCGAGGATATGACCAGCTGGACCCGACGTTTGAGTTCCGTGGCGCGGGTAACCAGGATCAGGACCTGGATGAACATCCGGATCTGGTCGAAGCTGTCTTTAATTTCCAGTTCGTCCAGGTAGCGTTCGATCTGCTGATCCCCGCCTTCCAGTGGTATATCTGACGCTTCGCTGGCTGACCGATAGATGAGCAGGAACACCCGGTAAGCTTCTTCCCAAGTGATGATGTCGTCTTCCGGCTGGTTGATTTCATTGAAGGCCAGGGCAAATACTTTTTTGATTTCATCCGTTGTCAGGATTGGGCGCATATAGCAAAGAAACACCAGCTGGATCAGATGCATGCGGGTATAGCCCCGCTTTTTGCGATCGATCGGCTTTGTGATGACTTCACTTTTAATATAATTTTGAATCATATTTCCGGTGAAATGTTCCTCCGGAAAGTATTCATTCAGAAAATCGATGACCTGCGATAAAAACAGATCGTATTTTGGCATTTCTTCCAGGGTGACTGGATCATGGGTGCGAATTTGACTTGTCATAGTGGACCACCTCGATGTTATTATATGGTAATCCTTACTACTTTTCAAGTTAATTTAAATCCCTTTAGTCGATCTCTGTCACCTTCATATACACTTCATTCTTTTTCAGGCCCCGCTCTTTGGCAACCCGTTTGACCGCGTCCATTTTGGACAGGCCTTCCTCCATCAGCTGTCGGACATGATCTTCAATGCTGAGGCCTTCCAAACTGGCTTCCGCTTCTGCCCGGGCTTCTTCCGGAGTTCTGCCTTCCGCAATGATGACATATTCTCCCCGGGGCTCCTTGGTTTCATATCGCTCGATCAGCTCCGACAGAGTTCCCCGCTCGTACTCTTCATGGAGTTTGGTCAGTTCGCGGGCCAGGCTGACCCGCCGGTCGCCCAGCACTTCGCGCAGGGTTTCCAGGAATTCCCGCAGCCGATGAGGTGCCTCGTAGAAAATGAGGGTATCCGGGCGGTCTTTCACTTCTTCGAGCTGTTTTTTGCGCCGGGTGCGATTTTTCTCCAGAAATCCGACGAAGGTAAAGCGGTCCGTGGGGAGACCGGATCCCACCAGGGCTGTCACAAACGCTGAGGGTCCGGGCAGAACGACGACTTCTACCCCATGGCCGATGGCCGCTTCGATGACCACCTGACCGGGATCGGACACCCCGGGCATTCCGGCATCGGATACCAGGGCTACGGTTCGTCCCTGGTCCAGCGCTTCCAGAATATCGGCACATCTGGCTTTTTCATTGTGCATGTGGTAGCTGATGGTTGGAGCTTTCGCGCCCAGATGTTTTAAGAGACGCCCGGTGGTTCTGGTGTCCTCACAGGCGATGAGGTCGGCGCTGAGCAGAGCCTCCCGCACCCGGTCGGTGATATCGGACAGGTTGCCGATGGGCGTTGGTACAACAATTAATTTAGTGTCTGCCATCCTGATAGATCTCCTTCACTTCATTCGTATACGTTCCGTCGGCTTCATAGATCGCCAGCTCCGGCTCCCATTTGAGATAGGGCTTCTGCCCTTTCTTGCCTTCCACCAGCATCAGGTTGGGCGCTTTGCCGTGGCTGGGGCAAACCATCCGGATCCGTTTGAGCTCCATATGGTGTTCCTGCATGCAGCGGTAGATGTCAAACAGTCGCTCCGGTCGATGCACCAGGCAGAGCCGTCCGTTATCCTTCAGCAGCAGGTCGGCGGCCCGGATCACATCCTCCAGCTTCAGCGTAACTTCATGGCGGGCGATCATCAGTTCATCGCCCGGATTGGGAATGCCCCGCCCCCATTCCTTGTAGGGCGGGTTGCAGGTGACTAAGTCAAACTTTCCGAAATCGGCCAGAAACTCCCGGTCTGTCACATCCCCCTGCCGGATGGTGATGCGATCTTCCAGGAGATTCCCGGTGATGCTGCGCTGGGCCATGGCCGCGTACTTTTCCTGCAGCTCGATCCCGACGATTTCCCCGACTGAGGTTTTCCCTGCAATGAGCACCGGAATAATACCGGAACCGGTGCATAGATCCATGATCCGCTCCCGGTCCCGAGGCGCGCAAAAATGAGCCAGCAGGACCGCGTCGGTACCGAAGCGGAACCCACTGGCCTTCTGCAGGAGTTTCAATCCATCCAGCCCCAGATCCTCCAGGGTTTCATCGTCATTGATCTGAAACGTGTCAATTTCCATACGAAATAATGTCCTCTTCATGTGTTCTTAATTTATCATAGGGTATAATAGATTTGTATTTCTATTTTAGCACGGAAGTATAATCCCAATTTCAACGGAGATTACATTATGCTTGATCTGATCTTTAAATTGGATTACCGCGTAGTGCATTACATCAATGCCAAACTGCGCAATCCCTTTTTTGACTATCTGAACATTGCCATGACTTATCTGGGATCAGACGTATTTGCTCTTGGGGTCATACTGGCCATGGTGTTTTTGCCAAAGGACACATTTCGTCCCTTTGCGATCCACGGAGCCGTCACCCTGACCACCTCCACCATTTTTGTTCAGATTTTGAAGCGGCTGATCCGGCGCAAGCGTCCGTTTGTCCTGTCAAAGAACCTGCGTTCCATCCGAATCGGGGTGGATCCTTATTCCTTTCCTTCCGGCCATACGACAGCAGCCTTTGCGCTGGCCACCTCCATCAGTCTGCTGGTGGTGAGCCCTTCCATCCGCCTGGTATTTCTCCTGCTGGCGTTCGGCGTCGGATTTTCCCGGGTCTATCTGGCGGTGCATTACCCTTCCGATGTCCTGGCCGGCGCCTTCATCGGCAGTTCCTTCGCCTATGTCGTGCACCTGTTCATGCCGGCACTGTCACAGCTTGTTTAACAACCAGGAGGCATTCATGTTTGAAACCATAAAAGGGGTCATTTTTGACCTGGACGGCACCCTCGTCGATTCGATGTGGGTCTGGTCCAAAATTGACACAGAACTCATTCAGACGTTAAACTTGGGAATTACGCCCCAGGAACTCATGAAAGACGTCGCGCACTATTCCTTCAACGAAACTGCCCGCTACTTCAAGGATACTTACGGACTGCGCGAATCCGTGGAGGAGATTCAGGACATCTGGATCCGGGCCGCAGAAAACCAGTATGCCCGCAACGTGCCCCTCAAGGCCGGCGCCCGTGAATTCCTGCAGCAGCTCAAGGATCAGGGCGTCAAGCTGGCCATTGCCACCTCCAACACCCGTCACCTGCTGTCTGTCTGCCTTCAGGCGAACGACATCCACCACTTTTTCGACGCCCTCGTCACCACGGATGATACAGCTGCCAAATCCAAGTCGCAGCCCGATGTCTATCTGCTGGCCGCCGAGTCCATCGGCATTTCGCCGTCGGACATCGTGGTGTTCGAAGATGTGCCCCATGCCATGAAGGGGGCCCGTCTCGCCGGAATGAGAGTTGTGGCGGTGGATGATATTCATACCAATCTGACCACAGAGGAAGCCAGTCAGCTGGCAGACCTGTTTATTAAGGACTTCACATCGCTCCTGAAGGAGCCGCTCCACCCGATTCAGTAAACCAGCACACTGCCCGGGGGGGCAGTCCGCCAGATAAAGAAAAGGTTTCCACAATCCAAGGGGATTTATGTTAAAATACTTTATATGTTAATCAAGGGGGAAGAAAAACATGTTCAATCAAAAAATGGTGCAGCTGGGAACGCAGCGCTCCGTCATCCGGGAGATTTTCGACTACGGGAATCGCCGGGCTCAGGAAGTCGGACGGGAGAATGTCTACGATTTTTCCATTGGGAATCCCAATGTTCCGGCACCGGCGGCCATTCAGGAAGCCATTGTCGACATCGTTCAAACCATGTCACCCGTAGAGTATCACAGCTACACCGCCTCACCGGGACGCCATTCAACCCGGGACGCCATCGCGAAAAACCTTAACCGCCGGTTCGGCACCAGCTACGACGCCAATGACGTCTATATGACCTCCGGTGCTTCGGCATCGCTTACCATCACCCTGAAAGCCATCCTGGCCAGCCCGGAGGAAGAAGTTGTGGTGGTGGCGCCGTTCTTTCCGGAATATCGCTACTATGTGGAAGCCCAGGGGGGAAAATTCGTTCCGGTGGAGCCAAACCTCGAAAACTTCCAGATTGACTTCGACAAACTCGAAGCCAAGATCACGCCCAACACCAAGGTCATGATCGTCAACTCGCCGAACAATCCTTCCGGCGTGGTCTACTCGGACGAAACGCTGACCAGACTGGCTGAGCTCCTGCGCCGCAAATCCAGGGAATATGGCCACCCGATCTACATTCTGTCGGATGAGCCCTATCGCGAGCTGGTCTACGGAGATACCAAGCAGCGCATTACTTCAACCTATTATGAAAATACGATCATCAACTATTCCTGGGCCAAATCACTGTCCCTGCCCGGCGAGCGGATTGGTTACATCCTGATCCCCAAACAGGTCGAAGGGGCGAAAGAGCTCATGTCCGCTGTGTTCGGGGCTGCCCGGATTCTCGGCTTCGTCTGTGCCCACTCCCTGTTCCAGACCGTCATTGAGCGCTGTGTCGATGTAGAAGCTGATCTGTCCACCTACATCAACAACCGCAACCTGATCTACAACAGCCTCACCGAGTACGGCTACAAGATGGCCAAACCCGACGGAGCCTTCTATGCCTTTATTGAAGCACCCAACGGCAACTCGGAAGAGTTCTGCCAGAGAGCCAAAAAATACGATGTGCTCCTGGTTCCCGGCACGGGCTTTGGCATACCGACGCATATGCGCCTCTCCTACTGTGTCTCCACCGAGACCATTCAGAAAAGCCTGCCCTTCTTCAAGAAGCTGATCGATGAATATAAAAACGAACAGGCTTAGCCGCCGGATCCAGGGTGATCCAGCCTGACCTGATCCTATCAACCCGAAAAGACAACGGTCTGACCGCTCCAAAGAGCGGGCAGACCGTTGTCTTTTGATCCTGCGAATGGATCGCTGTTCGTTCGTCCGGAAGGTTCCGGGATTACTTGTCGAAGTACTTGTCTCTCAGATCCGCGATCAGGGCTGTGTATTTGTTCATCTGCTTTTCCTGGAGCAGGTTGGTCCGGATGCTGTCCTTGACATCGTCATAGCTCTGCAGGTCGGCGGAGTTCTTTTCGTATACCTGGATCAGGTGGTAGCCAAACTGAGTCTTGACCGGTGCGGTGACTTCATTGATTTCGCTGGCAAACGCAGCTTCTTCGAATTCCGGCACCATCATGCCTTTGCCGAAGCTTCCCAGGTCTCCGCCGGCTTCCTTGGACGGGCAGGAGGAGAATTCTTTGGCAGCCTCTTCAAAGCTCAGTTCATTGCTGTCAATTTTTGCCTTGATCTGATCGGCCTGTTCCAGGGAATCCACGAGAATGTGGCGGGCACCGATGGTCTCAGGGCCTGAGAAGGCAGCCGGATTTTCATTGTACTTAGCCTGGATTTCCTCATCAGATACCATCACATCAGCCATCAGGCGGTTCATTGTGGCATTGAAGCGGATATCCTTCTCAGCCTGTTCCATCTGTGTGCGATAGAAGTCATCCTGATCAATTCCGGTCTCGGTTCCATGAGCGTTGATCAGCTCGACATTGATGATCTGATCCAGCAGCTGCTTGCGGCCGAACTCTGATTCAAAATAAGCCCGCTTATCGGCCGCGAACTTCTCAATCGTGCGGTTGAGCACGTCTTCAGTAATCTCTACGCCGTTGATTTTAGCCAGTACTTTATTGTTTTCCATTTAAAAATCTCCTTTTTGAATATGCAATTCCTTACCCATCTTAACATAAAACCATCGCTCGAACCAATCAACCAAAGCCAAAAAAGGACCAGTCCTGCGACTGGTCTTTTTGGTGGCTTCACTCGGAATCGAACCAAGGACACGAGGATTTTCAATCCTCTGCTCTACCAACTGAGCTATGAAGCCATAAACGATGTAACATGATTCATTTTACAGGACACCAGGCTATTTTTCAATCATTTTTTCTTTCTTAAGACAAAAAAATAGTTGAGGATGCGTGCTGCTGATCCATCGTTCACAAGCCTGTAAGTCCGGGTTTCAGAAAACGACCACTGCTTAAAAACCACCACAAAAATGTCAGCCCTTCCCCATGGGGAAAGGCTGACAGATGCTCTGCGCTTTCGATTAAATTCTGGCGACGCCGGTGCGGCGGGCTGCCTCACCGATGGCTCTGGCTACTGCCTGAGCCACGTTCTTATCCAGAGCACTGGGGATAATCAAGTTCTCAGACAGCTCCTCCGGTTTAATGTATTCGGCGATGGCGTGTGCCGCCGCCAGCTTCATCTCCATGTTGATTTCGCTGGCCCGCGCGTCCAGTGCGCCCCGGAACACGCCCGGGAAGACCAGTACATTGTTGATCTGATTTGGGAAGTCCGATCGACCGGTACCGACAATGCGGGCTCCGGCTTCTCTGGCCAGATCCGGCATGATTTCCGGCGTGGGGTTCGCCATGGCGAGAATGATCGGGTCCTTGGCCATGGAACGGACCATATCCTGAGTTACAGCCCCGGCCGAGGAAACCCCGATGAAGACATCGGCGTTTTTCATGACATCGGCCAGACATCCCGTTTCACTGTTGGGATTGGTGACCCTGGCCAGCGCGTCCTTGGCATCGTTCATTTTGTCCCGCCCCAGAGCCAATGCCCCGCTGCGGTCGCAGACGATGATGTTGCGGGCACCGGCTGCGGTCAGCAGGTGGGCAATGGCGGTACCTGCCGCCCCGGCTCCGTTTATGATGATTTTCAGATCCCCCAGATTCTTGCCGGTCAGCTTCAGGGCATTGAGCATACCCGCCAGTACGACAATCGCTGTCCCGTGCTGGTCATCATGGAATACCGGAATATCCAGCTCCGCCTTCAGCCGCTCCTCAATTTCAAAACAGCGTGGAGCCGCGATATCCTCCAGGTTGATGCCGCCGAAGCCCGGCGCAATCAGACGGACTGTCCGAACGATTTCATCCACATCGGTGGTGTCCAGACAAATCGGAAAGGCATCTACTTTGCCAAACTCTTTGAACAGGATCGCCTTGCCTTCCATAACCGGCATGGCCGCTTTCGGGCCAATATCCCCCAAGCCCAGCACTGCGGTTCCATCCGTAACTACAGCCACCAGATTCCCCTTGGACGTATACTTATAAACCTCCTCTTCCTGTTCGTGAATCCTCCGGCAGGGCTCAGCCACCCCCGGTGTATAAGCCAGTGACAGATCATCCCGATTCTCCAGCTTCAACTTGGAGGTCACCTCGATCTTCCCCCGGTATTTCTCATGCAGCACTAAACTCTCGCTAAAATAATCCATATAGTCCTCCCCAAAGTAAAATCCTGACAACACTAACAGCCAAGACTCAATTGATATTATCTTAACATAATTTACATTCCATTATCTATACATAATTACCAGCAGTTAACCCAAACTATGAAACCGATCCTTTAGGAAAGGTCCTCATCTATGATTACAATACCGTCAATGGCTTGTTGCAAAGCCTCACCGACGCAGCTGGAAAAACCACATCCTATACCTATGATGTAGTGACCGATCAGCTCAAAGGTGTGACCAAATAAGCGGACGGTCAAACGTTGGCAGTAGGTTACACCTATGATGGAGATGACCTGTCAGGTAGCAGCCACAATGGCTTCTCTTACTCCTTCACGAAAGATGTTTTCGGGCGGGCCACCGGCGTGAAAGTCGGAACCCAGAGCTTAGTCAGCTACAAGTACGACTCACGTTGGAATCTGACCACCACGGAGTTTGGCAACGACCACAAGACGATGTTGGAATCCCCTGGATCAGGTGAAAGTCTATAAGGTATATAATAGTGCTACGGGAAGCTATGAGACCAAGTTCCGCTATGAGTATGATGTCTTAGGCAATGTTGGAAGTGAGTCGATGCGGCAGCCAATCTGTCTCATCGCTACTTCTATAATTCTGCGAACCGCCTGGTAAAGCTAACCGGAAGTGACGGCAGCAGCCTCACCCTGGGCTTTGATCCAAATGGTCAGACAACTCAGATCCAGGAGAGCCTTGGTACCCAGAGTTATTCCACCGGCTTTGTCTATGACAAGGATGGAAAACTGGAAACGCTGACCAGCGCCGGTGTATCGCTGACCCATACCTATGACAGCCTAGGCCGCCTGGTCAAAACCACTCGCAAAAGCGGCGCGATCTTAAAAGACACGACCTAAACCCATCAGGCGGGCGTCGATGGCAGCACCAGTAACCTGGTGGAGTCGGTCACAGATCCGGACAAAACCACGAGCTATAATTATGATGCCAATGGCAACTTCAAAACTGAGTTCAATCAAATGGAAACGCTCATTCAGAGCTGGGTTGATCCAGAATAATAATTGAGAGGAGAAAGTGCAATGGGTGCATGGGGATCAAGCCTATATGCTAATGACACAACCTGCGATGTGCGGGATACATATATGAATTTTCTTCAGGAACAATTAAGCGATGAAAATGTTTATAAAAAAACGTTTGAAAAATTTCAGGAATACATTGGTGAAGAAGACGAACCGCTTTTCTGGTATGCGCTTGCAGATACTCAGTGGAAAGTCGGTCGTCTGATGCCAGAAGTAAAAGAGGAGGCATTAAAATGGTTAGCTAATAGTGGTGGGTTATCTCTGTGGGAGGAAAGCAAGAGTGGTGGTGCCGGTTGGAAAAAGACATTTGAAAAGCTAAAGAATAATCTTGAATCCTCAGAGCCGAAAAAAAAGCTTATTAAAAAACCGGTTGAGTTCGACCGTGCTCCCTGGAATATCGGGGATGTGTATGCATACCAATTTCATACGGATATTGCAAAAGAAAGAGGACTTTTCGAGAAATATATTCTTATTCAAAAAGTTGGCGTTTCTGATTGGTTTGGATGGCTACAATCAATTATACAAGTTGTTAATAAGGTTTTTGATGAGGTGCCAACTTTAAGGGATATTGATGGACTTCCCATTTTGCCACTAGCTTATCCTCCGGGTTATAAATGGATGCCAAAAAGTATGGATGACTATGTTCCTTCCTTCGACTCATATTTAAGAGCGGTTATGGACTATTATAAAAAAACGCATTACCCATCAAAACATCTTACATTTATTGGTAATAGTCCTGTCCCGAATATCAGATATCACCGCACGCAATATACAGATTTGACTTGGTCAAAAGACGAGATGGATGATTGGCTCAGTGATTTTTATTTGCAATGGCAGGGTTTTAATGATTGAGGGTTCAATCAACTCTCACACATTAATATCATACACAGGCCCAATATGCTTTGACAGCTTAAGAACGCTTAAAGGCGAAGGCTTGGGTGGGAATAAGAGCATTCGGCACTTATGGGGGGAGGAAACATCGTCAAATAAATGCTTATTTCTGATGCAGAGCAAACAACCGCAGATCAGGAATGACCTGCGGTTGAAAGTAACGAATAAATCTGTGAAATTATAATTATTTTTTTGTCCTAATGACGGAATGCACACCAAATCGTTGAACTTATGACCAGGGGGTGTAATCATTTTCTTAGCTTTATTTAAATTTATTTCTACTGCTGATCAGACTGTTCGTTCCTTGCGCAGTGGGATGCCAGCCTTCAGTTTCCGGATGACCAGGATGTAGAAGATCAGGACGCCGACGATGCCCTTGAGGACAGTGCTCAGGGTGATCGCCCACCAGATGCCGTTAATCCCCAGAGAGGTATTCATCAGATAGTACGCGGCGGGAATGCGCAGAGCCTGGAAGAAGATATTGATGAGGGATGGAATGAGGGTCAGGCCCAGACCGTTGAAGGCTCCGCCGGTGGAGATTTCCAGGGACTGAAACAGCTGCGAAATCCCCAGGATGACCAGGTAGGCGATGCCCATCTGGACGACTTCTTCCGGTTCCCGGATGAAGATGGTGAAGAGCTGACGGGGCAGGAGCATCAGGAGCAGGGTGGAGAATACGCCGATGCCGCCGACAATGATGGTGCCCTTGGTGAACCCGGAAACAACCCGGTCATATCGGCCGGCGCCGTAATTCTGGCCGGTGAAGGCTGACAGGGCGGTGGCAAAGCCGGAGGAGGTCATCCACGAAACAGACTCAATCTGAGCGCCGATGCGCTGCACGGAGGCCGCCATGACGCTGGCATTGGATACGATACGGCCAATGTAGGTAGAGATCAGCGAGAAGACAAAGCTCTGCAGCGCAGCCGGACCCCCTACCTGAATGATGCGGGCGGCATATTCCCGCCGGAATGGCGAGAACAGCCGGAACTGGAGATACTCGTCTTTCCGGTTCTTCAGGAAGAAGAACAGAATAATGAATGTCGTGGTCTGAGCCAGGATTGTCGCCAGAGCCGACCCCCGGACACCCAGTGCCGGCAGGCCAAAGGCGCCGTTGATCAGAGACCAGCTCATGGAGATCTTGACGATTACGCCGGCGGCGTTGGCCAGAAAGGGCACATCGGAGTAACCCCCGGCATTGAAGATCCCGATCAGAAGAAAGTTCACGAAGAGGATGGGCAGTGACATGACCATGATGCTCATGTATTCTACCGCCATCCGGACAACTTCCTGGTCGGCGATCTGGAAAAAATCAATGAATTCGGCGCGGAACACATAGCCCAGCAGGGAGTAGCTGATTCCCAGAATCAAGGCCAGCTTCATCGCCGTATCGGCATAGATGGCCGCCCCCTTTTCATCCCCTTTGCCCAGGCTCTGGGCCACATGAACCTCGGCTCCGACCCGGCACAGCATAATCAGTCCCTGGCTGAGCATCAGAAAGAAGGTGGCCGTGCCGACGGCGGTAACCGCTTTATAGCTGATGCTGCCCACAAACTTCATATCAAACAGGTTGTAGGCCATCTGGATGAATGAGGACCCCATAATGGGCAGCGCCAGGCGGGTCAGTGTGCTGAGGATATTGCCCTCAGTCAGATCAATCTTTTTTTGCATATAATTCCTCTACTCCTGATGAATCCGCTGACTGCCCTTTTCCGAGGACGCGGATTTCCGCTTCAGCGACTTGATTTCGTCAACCGGGCGAAAACGCATGGCTGACCAGTCCGGGTCGATGGCAAACTGGGATACCGGTTCAAAGTTGAATTCTCCGAATTCCGGCCACAGGATGTCCCGGGACAGATCTGACGTATAATTCTTGCTGGTTTTCTTTGGATAGCAGATCCACAGCCGTCCCTGCGGCCGGAGCGCGGCCGCCAGATCGGCCTTGATCGCCCGGATCTCGTCCAGCGTCGTGACAAAGGCCAGGAGAAAGTCATAGGAGCCCTGGATGGATCCATCCGCCGGTTCTGCCAGCAAAGGCAGCAGCGCTTCCTGAATCCCCTTCGGGGCATTCAGCACCAGAACCTCCGGTTGAGCTTGATAGCCTAACTTTTTCAATGCTTGTTCCATGGTATTCGCACCCCTTTCTTAAAAAGCAATGGATTGGTGAATCTGGTGAAAGCCTTCTCCCTGAGCAGCCTTTCACCAGCACGATCTTAAAATACTTTGAGAGACCAGTCCTCGCAGTTCCAGACCGTTGTGGCAATCTGGCTGTAGAACTCCGGTTCATGGCTGACCAGCAGAACCGTTCCGCGGTATTCCTTCAGGGCGCGGATCAGTTCGTCCTTGGCATCGACATCCAGATGGTTGGTCGGTTCATCGAGTACCAGGATATTGGTTTCCCGGTTCATCAGCTTGGCCAGCCGCAGCTTGGCCTTCTCTCCGCCGGAGAGAACCCGGACCTGGCTTTCGATCTGCTTGGTCGTCAGTCCGCATTTCGCCAGAGCGGCCCGAACCTCATACTGGACCAGACCTGGGAACTCATTCCAGAAATCCTCTATGCAGGTCTGGTCGCCGGTTCCGGACATTTCCTGCTCGAAGTAGCCGATCTGCTGGTTTTCCCCCAGCTCGATTTCCCCTGCCAGCGGCGGGATGATGCCCAGGAGGCTCTTGAGCAGTGTGGTTTTTCCAAGGCCATTGGCACCCACCAGGGCGATTTTCTGTCCCCGCTCCATGTAGAGATCCAGCGGCCGGGTCAGAGGCTTGTCATAACCGATTACCAGTCCCTTCGTCTCGAACACCAGCTTGCCGGTGGTTTTGCCCATCTTGAAGCCGAATACCGGCTTTGGTTTTTCCTTGGTCAGCTCGATGCGGTCCATCTTGTCCAGCTTTTTCTGACGGGACTTGGCCAGATTGGCAGTGGCTGCCCGCGCCTTGTTCCGGGCTACAAAATCCTCCAGCTTGGAGATTTCCTGCTGCTGGCGGATGTAGGCCGCTTCCACCTGCTTCTGCTTGGCTTCATGGGTATCCCGGAAACTGTGGTAATCACCGACATACCGGGTCAGCCGCAGCTGATCCACATGGTAGATGATGTTGATGACCTGATCCAGGAACGGGATGTCATGAGAAATCAGGATAAATGCATTTTCATAGTTTTGCAGGTACATGGTCAGCCAGGTGATATGCTCCTCATCCAGATAGTTGGTCGGTTCATCCAGCAGCAGAATGTCCGGCTTTTCCAGAAGCAGCTTGGCCAGAAGGACTTTGGTGCGCTGTCCGCCGGACAGTTCATCCACCGGCACATCCAGGCCCAGATCCTTCAGTCCCAGACCGCCGGCAACTTCCTCGACCTTGGCCTCAATGATATAGAAATCATTGTGATCCAACAGATCCTGCAGCGTCCCCATATCCTCCATCAGCCGGTCCATTTCCGTTTCATCCGCTGTGGCCATGGCTTCGCCGATGCTCAAAATTTCCTGCTCCATCTCATAGAGATAGTTGAAGGCCGTACGCAGCACTTCACGGATTGTACTGCCTTTCTTCAGTTCCGACTGCTGATCCAGATATCCGACGCGAACCCGGGAATTCCATTCCACAGTTCCCTCATCCGGCATCAACTTGCCGGTAATAATATTCATAAAGGTGGATTTTCCCTCGCCGTTGGCCCCGATCAGCCCGATGTGCTCCCCCTTTAGCAGACGGAATGAGACATCTTCAAAGATCGCCCGGTCACCAAAGCCATGGCTCAGGTTTTTCACAGTTAGTACACTCATAATTCGACTCCATTTCTTACGTTTCAACATGTTGAAGGGACATCCAAAATGGGTGTCCCTTGAATAAAAGCAATCTTATTATATCAGCTAAAACCCAGTCCGAAAAGAGACCGGCAGCGTCGGGACTGATCCATGTTCCGGCCCCAAACGATGGGTCATCGTTCGCTCCGGCAAGGATTCCCCGGACTGTTTCCTGCACTGGCATCGCCTGACGTTTCGCATCTGGCAACAAGTCAGTCCCTCAGGTCCGGTCCAGCCCGCGCGACCCCTGGACCGAGCCAAACCCGGCCGCAATCAGTCCTTCAGCGCTTCGATGAGTCGTTCCAGGGCATAGCGAACCACGGCAGCCCGCACCTCGTTGCGGGTTCCGGGAAAGATTTCCCGGAACACCTGGACCCTGCCCCGATCATACAGCGCGATAAAGGTCAGCCCCACCGGCTTCTCCGGGGTCTCGCCGCCCGGTCCGGCAATTCCTGTGGTGGAAACAGCAAGATCTGTATCGGATTTCGCCTGACAGCCAAGCACCATCTCCCGGGCCGTCTCTTCGGAGACCGCGCCAAACTGCGCCAGGGTTTCCGGCAGAACCCCCAGATCCCGGATCTTTGCCTCATTGGAGTACGTAATATAGCCCTCCAGGAAAGACCGGGAGATCCCCAGTTCCGAGTCGATGAGGGCACCAGCCAGAAGACCGCCGGTGAGACTTTCCGCGATGGAGATCGTCAGATTCTTTTCCAGCAGCCGGCGAGCCGCCTGCTGACCCAGGGTTTCCACCGCTGCTGCACCAGTTGGTTCAGCGGCTGTAACAGATGGTTCAACGGCTGGCTGGTTCTGACCGGCAGCGTTCCCATGATCCCAGACATTCACCCGGGGAGAATGCAGATCCTCAGAGATGAAATGCGAGGTATCGCCGACCGTTTCCACCTCAAAGTTCATGGGATCCTGCGACAGGATCCGGACCTTGGTAATGCTGGTCTGACGCAGTACCGGTTTTTTCAGAATCCGCTCCAGGGGAGCTCCGGTCAACAGATGAAGCAGCCCCATCAGCGTCATGCCGTGGGTCACCACCAGAGTTCTTCGCCCCTGGGCGATGGCTTCGATCTGAACCAGTGCCCGGCTTAGTCGTTCCAGCATCTGTGCGTAGGATTCACCCTGGCTGGGTTCATACCGGAACGGATCATTCCAGTAATAATGATACTGCTGTGGTTCCCGCTCCTTCAGATCCTTCAGCAGCTGACCCTCCCAGGCTCCCAGGTCCAGCTCCGCCAGATCCTCCAGCTCCTGCAGGGGAATGTTTCGGTTCCCCCTGGCAAATTCAGCGGTCTGCCTGGCCCGTTTCAGGGGACTGGTAATGATCAGCTCAATGGCCTCCTCATCCAGCACCCGCCCCAGACCCTGTGCCTGGCGCCGGCCCCGCTCGGTCAGTTCCGAATTGCCCCGTCCCTGAAACCGCCCTTCCAGATTCCATTGTGTTTCCCCATGCCGGGTGATATATAAATACGTCATTAACCTCTCCGTCCCACCGATGTCAGAAATTCCCGCACCGGTTCCGTAATTGTTCTTTTTCGCTTCCTCTGTGTGAGTCTGACTGAGTCCATTCGATGTGGCAGGACCACTCCCGACTTCCCTACTTACCATTTTACCTGAAATCCAGTATTTTTCACCTGAACTAAAAGGAAGATTCTGAAGACCGAGGAAGAGTCCTTCCCTTTTTCAAGGAAACCGATCAACACCATCCTCCGCTGCCGGGTAGGACAGGAATCAATTCTTGTTTCTTTTTGCTATAATGATATCCGTTACTCAATCAATCCTGACGAGCTCTTATGCCAATAAAATGAGGTGTTCAATGACAAACGAACGAAATGGAATTCTATATATGATCATCGCCTCCGCATCCTTTGCCTTCATGTCTCTGATGGTAAAGCTATCCGGGGGAACCATTCCACTATTCGAACAGGTTTTCTTTCGCAACCTGGTTATGCTCGCCTTCTCGCTTTGGACCATGAAGCAGGAAGGGCTTTCCGCGGCGGTGGACAGACCCAACCGAATTCCATTGTTTTTTCGATGCCTGTTGGGTTTTCTTGGAGTAGTGAGCGTCTTTTATGCAAACAATCATCTGCCCCTGGCGGATGCTCAAGTTCTGCAGAAATTGAATCCATTCTTCGTGATTTTGGCAGCGGTTCTTTTTCTGGGTGAACGAATGAGTTTGCCCCGGCTTCTCACCATATTAACCGGGTTCGCCGGAGCTGTGATCATTATCAACCCTACGGGGAATTTCAACCTGACCCCGTCTCTGATTGGGGTAGCCTCGGCGCTGTTTGGCGGCTTGGCTTATGTTCTGATCCGCCGCCTGGCCGGTCGGGTTCATGGCATTGTGATCATCTTCTGGTTCAGCTTACTGTCCAGTCTGGCATCCGTCCCCTTCATGGCAGCTCAATTTGTCTGGCCGACTGCCGCTGAACTGTTGTATCTCCTGCTGATTGGGGTGTTTGCTGCTTTGGGCCAGTACTTCATTACCCGATCCTATTTGACAGCGCAGGCTACCCGGGTTACCCTATTTGACTATACCGGTGTCATTTTGTCCCCTATCCTGGGCTATTTAGTGTTTCAGGAACAGCTTGCCAGCCGTACCATCCTTGGTACAATCCTGATCATTGGCAGTGGTATTGCTGCCTCCTTGCTGAAGGATAACCGTAAGTTGTAGCCGGATGATCTGTTCTTTGAACTTGCCATATATTTTATTGTGGAAGCCGCAAATCATTGAAAATTATATTCTGGCATCACACCACCAAAAAGGAAGTCCTGCGAAGGACTTCCTTTCTTTGTATGCTCCTGACGACCTGGTAAATAAATGCCCGCCTGGTAAGTGAAATACCATGCTGCTGCCTCAGGTCCTGGATCTGGCGGTTCCTGGTTTGATTTATTCAGGCTGACTGCTGACGATGGCCAGCGCCACCGCGCCGATGACGCCGGTATCCTGTGCCAGAGCAGTGGGTACGATCTGAACGGAATCGAACATGAAGTCAAAACAGTGGTCCTGGGCTGACGCCTTCACCGCGTCAAACATGTCCGATCCGATCTTTGATACGCCGCCGCCGATGGCAATAACATCCGGGTCAAAGACCAGAATGAGGTTGGCTACGGCGATTCCAAGATACTTCCAGGCCTGGGTGAGGATCTCGATGCTCAGTTCATCCCCTTCTTTGTAGCCCTGGTAGACCTCATAGCTGGTCACCACCTCATGTCTGGTCAGACTGGTGGAGCGTCCGGCACGGATCGCCTCCATGGCTCGTTTGGAAATGGCGGTGCCCGAACAGAGCGCTTCCACATCGCCATGGTTTCCGCAGTTGCACTGGTGAGGTGACGAGGGTTCGATGGTCATATGGCCGATCTCCAGGGCATTGGACCGGGACCCATGATAGGATCGGCCGTTCAGGACGGCGCCGCCGCCCACGCCTGTGGATACGGTCATGTAGAGAACGTTCCGGTACCCCTTGCCCGCTCCAAACAGCCACTCGCCGATGGCCGCCACATTGCCGTCATTGTCCAGAAATGCCGGGACGCCGAAGTGCCGGGTCAGCGGCTGGGTCAGAGAAAAATTTCGGAACGGCAGGTTGGGCGTGGTAATGATGGAGCCCGTTTCCGGATCCAGCGGTCCGGGCGCGCCGATGCCGATGGCCCGTACTTCCTCCAGCATCAGGCCGGAAGCCTCAAGTACCATTTCCACCGACTGAATGATGCGCTCCATAACCACTTCCTCGCCTTCTTTGGCGCCGGTGGCCAGGGTGGTTTTTTCAATAAGTTCGCCTGCCAGATCGGCAATGGCGGTGGTGATCTTCGTTCCGCCCAGGTCGATGCCTATGACATATTTCTTTTCTTCTGGTTCCATCGCAATCTCTCCTCGATCCTGATGCCCCAATTATAGCACAGGGGCTCCACCCGTGGCGCATTCCGCCGTTGGGGGACCGCAGTGCCTGCTGGCCGCAAGACAAACGCAGCAGGAATCTGTGGTGTCACAGGTTCCTGCCACGCAATGGTTATGTGATGATCTGACAATGGGTGAATTGCCGATCCTCGCTTATTTGCTTTCCTTGGCTTCCTTCATCTTTTTAGCCCGTTCCACGATCTTGGGAACTTCCGTCGCCGGAACTTCCTCGTAACGGATGAATTCCATCCGGAATTCTCCGCGGGCCTGAGTCATGGACTTCAGGTCGGAGGAATAGCGCTGGATTTCGGACATCGGAATTTCGGCGATGACCTTCTGCATGTCATCTTCCGGCTCCATGCCCAGGACGCGGCCTCGTTTCTTGTTGATGTCGCCAATGATGTCGCCCATGTAATCATCCGGAACCTTGACTTCCAGCTTCATGATGGGTTCCAGCAGAATCGGCTGGGCATCTTCCATTCCTTTTTTGAAGGCCATGGACGCCGCGATCTTGAACGCCATTTCCGAAGAATCCACCGCATGGTAGGAACCATCGTACAGGGTCGCTCGGAGCTTGATCACCGGGTAGCCGGCCAGAACACCTTCCGTGATGGCTTCCCGCAGTCCCTTTTCCACGGCCGGAATGAAGTTTCTGGGCACAGAGCCGCCGACTACTTCATCGACAAATTCCAGTTCATCCTTGCCGTCTTTTCTCTGCTCAAACCGGATCTTGACATCCCCATACTGGCCATGCCCGCCGGACTGCTTTTTATGCTTGCCCTGAACGTCTGACTTACCTTTGATGGTTTCACGGTAGGGCAGAACGGGTTCGGCCAGATCCACATCCGCGCCGAATTTGGCTTTCAGCTTGGAGGCGAGGACTTCCAGATGGGTTTCGCCCTGTCCGGACATAATGACTTCAGCCGTTTCCGGGCTTCTGGCCACCACGAACGTCGGGTCTTCTTCCATCAGTCGGGTCAGGCCGGAAGAAATCTTGTCTTCATCTCCCTTGGACTTGGGCAGAACCGTCAGGCTCATGACCGGATCCGGGAAGTTGATTGCGTCATAGCGAACCTTGAAGGAGGGATCGCACAGGGTGTCTCCAGTCTTGGTCACTGCCAGCTTAGCCACCGCGCCGATGTCACCGGCGATGACTTTTTCAGCCGGCGCTTGGTTCTTGCCTTTCAGATAGAAGAAGTTGGCGAGTTTTTCATTCTTTTCCCGGTTGGGATTGTATACCGTCATTTCACCCTGAGCCACGCCGGTAATGGTGCGGAACAGAGAAATCTTGCCGACGAAGGGGTCAGCGATGGTCTTGAAGACTATGGCTGAGAATGGTTTGTCCGCAGTCAGCTTGACGAAGATTTCCTGCTGGCTGGTAAGCTCCACCGCTTTCTGCGGAATCGCGTATTCCGGCGAGGGGAAGGCTTCAATAATGTCTTCCAGCAGGGTGGTCATGCCTATGCGCTCGGAAGCGGATCCGCACATGACCGGGGCAATGTCGCCGCTGACGCAGCCCTGAATCAGCGCGTTGTAGACTTCGTCCGTGGTGAGCTTCTCACCCCCGACATACTTGTCCAGAAGGTTCTCATCGGTCTGGGCAACGGACTCCATCAGCATCTCGTGGAGCTCATCGATCCGGTCCCTGTACTCTTCCGGAATGTCGCCTTCGGTCATCACGCCCGTCTTTTTATCATGGAATCTGGCCCGGTGGGAAACGACGTTGATTACACCCTGCAAGTTGGATTCCTTGCCCATCGGGTATTGCACTGCCACCACCGGCATGCCAAATTTATCTCTCAACTGATCAAATACTTTATCAAAGTCCGCGTTTTCGCGGTCCATCTTGTTAATGTAGAATGCTCTGGGAAGCTTGATTTTTTCCGTGTACTTCCAGGCCTTTTCAGTTCCAACTTCGATGCCGGAGGTGGCGGACAGAACGATCATGGCAATGTCCACCGCTCTCATTCCCTGAATGGTCTCTCCTACAAAATCAAAATATCCGGGTAAATCTACGAGGTTGATCTTATAACCATTGTAATAAACTGGCGCCACAGAGGCCTGCAAGGAAATCTGACGTTTCTTTTCTTCCGGATCAAAGTCAGAAACCGTATTTCCATCCTCAATTCTACCCATGCGGTCGGTCGCTCCGGAAAAATTGAGCAACGCTTCCATCAGGGTCGTCTTTCCGGACCCGCTGTGGCCAATTAAGCCCACGTTTCGAAGTTTTTGAGTGGTGTAGTCCATTTCATTCATAACCGTCTTCCTCCTGTCGGTCTTTTTGGGATGGTTGTCATCAAACACTCCGGCCCGGGGACCAAAGTGACACTCGATTAATATGAATTATAATCCAGCGACCCAAGATTGTAAACGATTTTCAAGCAGACATCAGTGCGCGACGCGTGAACAGGCCGTTTCAACCCAGGTTTTCTTTGAAGCGGCCGTCTTTGCTGTGTTAAGATGAAAGGAGAAAGAAGGGATTACACATGATAGTAACAAACCAGACGGACCTGAACGGAATGAAGGAAATCGGACGCATTGTCGCCCGCGTCCGCGATGAACTGGCCCAGGCCGTCCGTCCCGGGATCAGCACCCTGGAACTGGATCTGATGGCCCGGGATCTGTTGGAAGAAGAACGTGCCGTTTCGGCTCCCAAGTCCAGTTACGGCTTTCCCGGCTGGACCTGCATTTCCGTCAACGAAGTCGCCTGCCACGGCGTTCCGTCCAGGCAGCTCCTGGAAGAAGGTGACTGGGTCAACATTGACGTTTCCGCCAGCAAGAACGGATACTTTGCCGACACCGGCATGACGGTCATCGCCGGCTCACCCAACCTGAAGCAGGAGGACATGCTGCGCGTCTCCCGCGAAGCCCTGGCCGCAGCCATTCAGGCAGCAGCCCCCGGCAAATCCACAGCCAACGTCGGCAAAGCCATCTACAAAACCGCGATTAAGAACAGCTACACCGTGCTGCGCAACCTCACCGGCCATGGCGTCGGCAGAAGCCTGCACGAAGAACCTCACTTCATCTTTAACTATAACGAACGGCGGGATGCCTCGATCTTCAAGGAAGGCCAGGTGGTTGCCCTGGAGACCTTTATTTCCGACGGCGACGAATGGGTGGAGGAGAATCCCGAAGGGGTCTGGCCCATGGTGACGGAAAACCACAGCCAGATTGTCCAGTTCGAGCACACCGTACTCCTCTCCAAAGCGGGCAACCTGATCCTGACCGATAGCGGAAGTTTCTAGCCGAACTGCCCGGCAGAATTTCTTTTCAAAAAACCGTACAGCCCTATGGCAAATCAGTACAGATTGTCTTACTATTGAATCAGATAAAAAATTCATTTCGTTGAGAAAAATGAATGCAAATGAGGGTATGATGAATAAGCCAGAAAAAATCACGAAGCCTGTATATCAGCAGATCGCCATCGACATTGCCTCCCGAATCGCCAACGGGGAATTCCCCGAGGGCAAAAAGATTTCGGGCCGCTCCACCCTGGCCGGTCAGTACAATGTATCGCCTGAGACCATCCGGCGCTCCGTTTCACTCCTGGAGGATATGAAAATCGTATCGGTCACCCACGGATCCGGCATCCTGGTCGAATCCATGGAAAACTCCATGGCATTCATCAACCAGTTCAAGGAAGTCGACTCCATCTCCGGCATTAAGAACTCCATCAACGAGATCTTGAAGCAGCGCGAAGAACTGGATCAGAAACTGCGGGAATCCCTGGACCGCGTCCTGGATTACACCGTCCGGTTCAAGACCTCCAATCCCTTCGCACCGCTGGAAGTGGAAATTCCGGAGAAATCCCACCTCATCGGCAAAGCCATCGGAGAAGTCAACTTCTGGCAGAATACCGGAGCCACCATCATCGCCATTAAGCGCGAGGATGAACTGATTCTCTCCCCAGGCCCCTACATGACCTTCCAGGACAAGGACGCCTTTGTCATGGTCGGAGATGAGGATGCCTATGACCGGGTACGCCACTACATTTATGACTTTGTGGACCCGGAACGGCACAAGGCCAAAGCGGCCGAGGACCCGGACAAGAAGAAAAAATAAGAACATACCATACAAAAAGCAGCAGGGCATGGGATTCACCCCCATCGCCCTGCTGTTTTTTAAAATTCTCTTAATTAATCCAGGCGTACCTGGTCCGGCTGGCAAGCCCTGTCTCGTTCGTCAATTTCCCGCAGCACCCGGCAGGGATTGCCCACAGCAACGACATGGGCCGGAATGTCCTTAGTCACGACACTGCCTGCCCCGATGACCGCATGGTCACCAATGGTAACTCCCGGCAGAATGACTGTATTGGCACCAATCCAGACATGGTTCCCGATGGTGACCGGAAGGGCATACTCAAACCCCGCGCTGCGCTGACGGGCATCGATGGGGTGGCTGGCGGCAGTGATGCAGCAGTTTGGCGCAATGAACACATGATCTCCGATCCGGACCTTGGCGCAGTCCAGAATGACCAGATGGTGATTGGCATAAAAATGCTCCCCAATTTCAATGTTATAGCCATAGTCACAGTAAAAAGGGGTCGTAATTACAAAGGATCCGCCGATCCTGCCGATGATCTCCCGAAGGATCTGCTCCCTTTCATCCGTGCGCGACGGCAGCACCTGATTCAACCGGTGACACAGGTCCTTGCACCTGGTCAGTTCGGCCATCATCTCCTGATCATCCATCAGATTGTACAGCAGGCCGCGGCTGCACTTTTCTTTTTCAGTCATCCTGATCCCCTTCCACTCTTCCATTCGCTAATCCACAAATTCCCTTGATCCCTTGACCCGATCTGAGCTGATATCCGACGCCAGGTATTTCATGACGTGTTGAGCTTATTATACCTGATTCCCCTTTCCCCAAACCATTCCGAACCGGAAGAAAGCAGCCCTTGATCCACGCAGTGGAAAGATCGCAGACTTACAAACAGGCATCTATATATCACATAACGTGCTATCTAGAAATTTTCCATCGATTCTAATGCATAACGTGAAGTTTCGGCGTAAGATGAAATCAAAGATAGAATCTCTTGAAAACTGACAGCTTCCATTCCCTGATGAAACAATCAGACCCTAAGAAAGTTCAACCTTTCAAAGCCAGCTGGTATCAAGAATCAGCGGAAAAAGAAATGAAAAGAAAACTCGACCTGTGAAAGGAGTCCAGGCATATGCAAACCGATGCACTTAAAAAACTCAGAAATTTCAATAAGATCATGGGCGGGCTTCACCTGATTCAGGGTTTGGCCATGCTCTTCCTCGCCACCTCAGTCATCCAGAAAATCGGTGAATTTCAGCCGACCATCACTCAGAACTTTCTGGCATTCAACCCGCAGACCCGCTCCCTGGAATTGCAGTCGAAGGATCTGTTCAACCTCCCCTTTGGAATTCTGGTCGCGCTCTTTCTGTTCATCTCCGCCGCGGCCCACGCCCTGGTGTCTGTCCCGAATCGCATGAATCAGATTTACAACAAAGATCTGGAACTTGGCATCAACAAATTCCGCTGGTTTGAATATGCCCTGAGCTCCTCCATCATGATTGTGCTGATCTCAACCCTTTTCGGCATATACGATATCGCTTCTCTGCTTCTGATTTTCGTGGTCAACGCGTCGATGAATCTGTTCGGCCTGGTCATGGAGCAGCTCAACTCCCAGCGCCGCAAGGAAGACCTCGACTGGGGCCCGTTCCTGTGGGGTTCCCTGGCCGGAATTGCTCCCTGGGCTGCCATCCTGCTCTATATGTTCGGCAACGGAAACTTTGATCGCGTGCCCTGGTTTGTCTGGGCCATCGTCGGAACATACTTCGTGGCCTTCAACACCTTCCCGGTGAATATGGTACTGCAGTATCAAAAGATCGGCAAATGGCGCAATTACCTCTTTGGCGAGAGAGTCTACATCATTCTCAGCCTGTCTGCCAAATCGATCCTGGCCTGGCTGGTTTTGTTCGGAGCCATGCAGCCGTAGTTCCCACCCAAACCAAGATCCGTTCGTGCCTGACCGCCTGTTTCATTTAAATGATGACTGGACTCCTGTCTATGCCAACGTGTCATAATGTAGAAATCAGGATTACGGCTAATACAGAATTGCAGAATTGCAGAATTGCAGAATTGAAAACATACAGACATGCCAAACACCACAAAAAATTCAAGGCTCCGGAACCATGCGGAATGGTTCCGGAGCCTTGCCCTTGTGAGGGCTGGAATGCCTGAACTAGAAGGTGTGGATCTCGAAGCTCATGGATTCGAGGACCCGGAGCAGCGCGTTGGCTGTATCCAGGGAAGTCAGGCAGGCAATATTGTTCTCAACGGCCTCACGGCGGATGAGGAAGCCATCGGAGATGTGGTGCTTGCTGGATTCGGTGAAGGTGTTGATGACGAACTGTACCTGCCGCTTGCGGATCAGGTCCAGTACGGTCCGTTCGCTGTGTTCCGCCCGTCCGATCTTGTGCACCAGCTCACAGGGAATGCCGTGCTCAGTCAGGTAAGCCTGCGTGCCGTCGGTGGCGACGATGCCGTACCCGATGGCGGAGAAGCGCCGGGCCAGCTCCAGGGCTTCCGCCTTCTCTTTGTTGGCGATGGTGAAGAGAACCTTGCCAAAGCTCGGCAGGGTGAAATTGGCGGCATACAGGGCCTTGTAGAGTGCCTTGTCCAGGTCCATGTCCCAGCCGATGGCTTCCCCGGTGGACTTCATTTCAGGTCCCAGGGCGATGTCGACCTTGCGCAGCTTGCTGAAGCTGAATACCGGCATTTTCACCGCATAGCCCTTGCCCTCGGGCAGGAGGCCCAGCGGGTGGCCGGAATCCGCCAGCTTCTGTCCCAGAATAGCCCGGGTGGCCAGATCTGCCATCGGAATGGCCGTCACCTTGCTCAGGAACGGAACGGTACGCGAGGAGCGCGGGTTGACTTCCAGAACAAAGACCCGGTTGGACTTGTCAATGACGAACTGAATGTTGTACAGTCCCACAATGCCCAGCCCCCGCCCGATCCGTTCGGTGTAATCGGCGATGGTGGATTTGACTTCTTCCGTGAGGGAGAACGGCGGGTAGACCGCCATGGAATCCCCGGAATGGACGCCGGCCCGCTCAATGTGCTGCAAAATTCCCGGAATCAGGACATCCTGTCCGTCACAGATCCCGTCCACTTCAGCCTCCATGCCGACTACGTACTGATCAATCAGCACCGGTGCATGTCCGCTGTGCTGGTGATTGCGGGCCATGTAGTCCGCCATTTCCTCATCCTGATAGATGATCTCCATGTTGGCTCCGCCCAGGACATAGGAGGGGCGTACCAGCACCGGATAGCCAATGGTCCGGGCAGCGGCAATGGCACCCTCGGCCGAGGAGGCCATTTCGCCCCGCGGCATGGGGATATCCAGTTCCTTCAGCTTCTGCTCGAAGAGATCCCGGTCCTCCGCCAGATCGATGGAATCCGGCGACGTCCCCATAATCCGGACTCCGTGTTCCACCAGACTCCGGGTCAGGTTGATGGCGGTCTGGCCGCCAAACTGAACGATGATCCCTTCCGGCTGTTCCAGTCGGACGATGTTCATGACATCTTCCGTGGTCAGGGGCTCAAAGTAGAGCTTGTCCGAGATCGAGAAATCCGTTGATACCGTCTCGGGGTTGTTGTTGATGATGATAGCCTCCAGCCCCTGCTGCTTCAGGGACTTGACGCAGTGTACCGTGGCATAGTCAAACTCGACGCCCTGACCGATCCGAATGGGCCCGGAACCCAGGACGATGACCTTGCGCCGGTCGCTGGACAGGGATTCATTCTCCTGGCCATGGGTGGAGTAAAAGTACGGGGTCGCCGAGGCAAACTCGCCGGCGCAGGTATCGACCATCTTAAAGACCGGCGTGATCCCTGCCTGCAGCCGCAGTTCTTCCACTTCCCGCTCCGTCCGGCCGCACAGCTGAGCCAGGTAGGCGTCGGAGAAGCCCATGACCTTGGCCGGGCGCAGGCTGTTTTCCAGTCCGCTCCGGCGAATCGCTTCCTCCATCTTCAGGATGTTGCGGATCTTGTTCAGGTAGAAGGGATCCATTCCGGTCATCTCCTGGATGACTTCGGTCGATCCGCCCCGCCGCATTTTCTCATAAATGGCGAACAGCCGGCGATCCTCACCCAGCGTTATGATCCGGTCCAGTTCCTCGTCGCTCATCTGATTGACCTCCGGCAGCTCAATATGGCAGGCCTTGATCTCCAGGGAACGGGCCGCCTTGAGCAGACCCTCCTCGAAGCTGCGGCCCAGGGCCATAACTTCGCCGGTAGCCTTCATCTGAGTACCCAGCCGGCGGTTTGCCGAACGGAACTTGTCAAAGGCGAATCGGGGCAGCTTGACCGCCAGATAATCCAGCGCCGGCTCGAAGGCGGCATAGGTGACCCCGGTCACGGGATTGATGATTTCATCCAGATGGAGCCCCAGGGCGATCTTGGCGGCAATCTTGGCGATGGGGTAGCCCGTGGCCTTGCTGGCCAGGGCGGACGAGCGGGAAACCCGTGGATTGACTTCAATGATGTAGTAGTCAAAGGAGTCGGGATGCAGCGCCAGCTGGACATTGCAGCCGCCCTCAATCTTCAGGGCCCGGATGATCTTGAGCGCGCTGTTGCGCAGCATCTGATACTCCCGGTCCGCCAGCGTCAGAGCCGGAGCCACGACGATGGAATCCCCGGTATGGATGCCGACAGGATCCATGTTCTCCATGGAGCAGACGGCGATGGCGGTGTCGTTGGCATCGCGCATTACCTCAAACTCAATTTCCTTCCAGCCGGCGATGGACATTTCAATGAGGCACTGATTGACCGGTGACAGACTCAGGCCGTTCTCCACGACCCGGATCAGTTCGTCCTCCGTCTGGCAGATGCCGCCTCCGGTCCCGCCCAGGGTAAAGGCCGGCCGGACAATGACCGGATAGCCGATGGACCGGGCAAAATCCAGGGCTTCCTCAACGGAATGAGTGATGCCTGACGGCGGCACCGGCTCATGAATGGACCGCATCAGGCTGCGGAAGGCTTCCCGGTCTTCCGCCTGATGGATCGCCTGGAGATCCGTTCCCAGAATCCGGATGTTGAGTTCTTCCAGGATTCCGTCCCGGGCCAGCTCCATGGCCAGGTTCAAGCCCGTCTGTCCGCCCAGGGACGGCAGTATGGCACAGGGCCGCTCCCGGATCAGGATTCGTTTCAGAAAATCCAGGGTCAACGGCTCCATATAGACGCGATCGGCGGTTTCCCGGTCCGTCATGATGGTGGCGGGATTGGAATTGACCAGGATGACATAGACGCCCTCTTCGCGCAGCGATTCGCAGGCCTGGGTTCCGGCGTAGTCAAACTCCGCCGCCTGGCCGATGACGATTGGTCCCGAACCGATGACCAGCACTTTCTTGATTGTTTTATCGATTGACATATGACCCCTCCATCATGGCAGCAAATTCCTTGAATATCACACTGGCGTCCTGCGGCCCGGGGGCTGCTTCCGGATGGAACTGAACCGAGCGGGCCGACAGGTCCCGGTGAGCGATTCCTTCCACGGTATTGTCATTCACCGACCGGTGTGTGACCACCAGCATCGTCTGGTCCAGACCATGGTCATCCACCACGTAGCCATGATTCTGACTTGTAATGAGAATCCGGCCCGATCTCAAATCCCGCACCGGATGATTGCCGCCGCGATGACCGAAGCCCATTTTGCGGGTCTTCGCGCCGCAGGCCAGGGCCAGCAGCTGATGCCCCATGCAGATTCCGAACATCGGAACCTGTCCCAGGAGTTCCCGGATGATTGCCACGGACTGGGGCACGCTCTGGGGGTCCCCGGGGCCGTTGGACAGGAAGATGCCGTGGGGATTCAGATCCAGTGCCGCTCTGGCCGGATAGTCAAAGGGCACGACGGTAATCTGAAAGCCCAGTTCCGCCAGGTTCTTCAGAATAGATCCCTTCATGCCGTAGTCATACAGAACAACCCGTTTGCCCTTGCCCGGCACTTCATAGACATCCCGGGTGGATACCCGGGCAATATGATCCACGGACTGCGGCTGCTGCTGCAGCAGAGCCAGCGCTTCCTCCGGCGTCACCGCCTCATCGGCCAGAATGCCGCGGACTGCTCCCTTTTCCCGGATCGCCCGGGTCAGCGCCCGGGTATCGATCCCGTACAGACCCGGGATATCGTGTTTCTTCAAATAAGCATCCAGCGTCATTTCACTGCGGAAATTGCTGGGTTGTTCGCAGGCTTCGCCTACCACAAAAGCCGATACATGAGGAACGATGGACTCATAGTCATCCCGGTTCACGCCATAGTTTCCGATCATGGGAAAGGTCATCACCACGATCTGACCCAAGAATGACGGGTCCGTCAGCAGTTCCTGATAGCCCGTCATGGCCGTGGTAAACACCACTTCGCCGCTTACGGACCGGACAGCGCCAAAGCCATGGCCTTCAAAAACCATTCCGTTTTCCAGCACTAATTTACGTTTCAAACTTCTTCCCTCCGGATTGTAAAATTTCGTTCCCAATCCCCGCGGGAAGCCCAGAAGATTTTTTTCGCGCAAAAAAAACCTCTTTTCCATGACGAAAAGAGGTTTTCCAAACTCGAAAAGCCTTGCAAATCTCTTCTCAGCCTCACGGGACTGAATTAAAGCACCAAAGAAATGTTACCCTAAGCCTCGGACTCTGTCAATCCGCCCCGGTCACTTTCCGAACGATTGAGCCAATCCGCCGTTCACCGTTCGGAGGCAGACAGAGCGGCCGCTTCAGCCGTTCCCTGTCAGATTTCTCCGCCATTGCAGTCCTCTCAAAGTTAATTCCGGTTCAGGCTACCCCCCCTGAGTCAGGCTGAACGTCCCGCTTTTTGTGAGGTCGGATTATGTTCGTGGTTTCCTCGCAGAATTTTTCAAAGCGCAGCCAATGGTCCAACCATTCACAGACTGGCAATCATTCGAAGTCAATCAACAGGAAATCCAATCAACCGGATACCCAATCATCCGAAAATCCATTCAACTGGATCCCCAATCAAGCGTCCGAGTCTCGGTCGAATGATCGACACCTAAGTGGAAAAGCCGGCTATTAATTGGAACCGTCATAGGATTCTACCGCTAAATGGTCAACCCGGCAGCCTCCGGGAAGAACCTGGAAGCTGCCGGGCAGCTGAATGAATGGATGATTTTCAAAAAAGTCTTCGACCGGCTCCGGCTGATGGCCGCATGGCTATTCCGTGAGCCCGTGACTGATCCGGATCAGTTCCCGGATCGGCTCGATCCCGACGGTGCCGTCCAGAAGTACCGTGAACCAGTGTTTTTTGTTCATGTGCCAGGCCGGACGAAACCCGGGCTGGCTCAACAGGAAGCGAATCTGGAGGGGATCCCCTTTCAGGTTCAGGATCGCTGCGGGATCCGGCCCGTCCAGGCCGATTTTATCCCCGGCGATTACCATCATCACCCCGAACCACTTGCCCGAAAGCTGGTGGCGGAACACCTCGTACCGGGGCTGATCCGGCCAGGGGCGATCCGGCCGGACGCTCCAGTCCGCTTCGATCACGTCTCGAATTCTTTGGCTGAACTGATCAGATTTGTGTATTGCCATGGATCAACTCCTCCTCCTGCTGTTTACAGGGATGATGTCCGACCGGCCGAACCGTTTCGCCGGGCTGCCGGCGGCAATGCCAGCAGGATTCCTCCTGTCAGGGCAATGAGGATCAGGCCGAATCCACCCCAGCTTTTCCCGGAGGATAATGCCAGATAATAGCTGGGCAGGAACAGTTTCTCCAGGATCTCCAGTCCCGGGACCAGCCGGGTCATATCCAGGATGACGGGGCTGGCTACCAGGGAACCGAGCAGGGCCACCGGCATCAGAGCGCCGAAGGCCACTGGATTGGGAAACAGGCGCTTCGCCCCAAATAGGAACAGTGCAGCGGCGGTTCCGTAAAACAGAAGGTATGCCAGTTCCCGGAAGGCTTCGCTGGCCGGATACCGGGTCAGGCAGAGCAGGAAGCCGGCCAGCGTCATCACCACAACCGGCAGAAAGACTGACAGGAATCCCGCCGCCCGGGAGCCGGCAACGGCGAAGGCCCCGTAGATGCCGTCCTCCTCATCCCGATACCAGGACAGGACGCTGATCCAGGCGGTGAGCATCACAAACACACTGATCAGGCCCTTGGTGGGGAACAGCGGGATGCCGGAGGCTGCCGGAGCCGACCCGTCAAGATATTCATAATCAAACCGGTAGGTTCCGCCGGAACGGTCGTAATCCTGATAGCGAGCCCAGATCCTGGCATACACCTCCCCTTCCGTTCCCGGAAACAGGCCGGATTCGACCACGATATCCCGCAGGATGTCGGGCGAAGCCGCATGAATCAGCTGGGAAAACACTACTTCTGCCGCCATGCCGTCGGTGACGGTGGAAGGCGAGCGCAGCAGGCGGACCAGGTCCCGGACCTGCCGGGCCTGCAGCTGACCGCTCAGATCCGGCGAAAACACAAAGCCCGCTTCCAGGATCCGGGTTTCCACCGCGCTGCGCAAAGTGGCCTCATCTTCATAGAGGCGGAACTCAAACAAACCATCGGATGCCAGAAGCCGGTCAATCGCTGCCCGGGCCACCGGATCCTGGTTTTGCAGCAGGCCGATCTCCACCCCCTGGGTATGATGCTGTTCCCAGTAGGCCGTAAACAGACCGATCAGAGGCAGGGCTGCCAGCAGGAGCAGGAAGCCTTTGCGCCGGGTCAGCCGTTTTAAGGTCATCTCCGCCCAGACTATCAGTTTCTTCATGTGCGGTACCTCCTCCCCGATCGGCTTCGGTCAGCCAGCAGCGCCAGGCTGTAGAATCCAGCCGCGAACAGGCCGGAAGTCAGCAATGGCTGAGTTCCTGAAGTCAGGAAACTACCCATAACCCGGATCCAGGCGGTTGATGGCACCCAGGGCTGAATCTGGCGCAGGATCCCCGGCAGGAACGAGGATGGCAGGAATCCTCCGGACAGAAAGACCATAACAAAGGACAGTGCAAACAGCAGCAGCATGCCCGACAGCAGATCCTCCGTCAGAGTATAGATCAGCAGAATCAGTGCCGCGACGCCGGCTGCCAGCAGCAGGAGGCCGGACAGAGCCTCTGCCCGGAATGTCCAGCTCAGATCCAGAACCTGGGCTGCTGTCTGCCAAAGGCCGGCCATGACGCCGAGGAGCATCAGCTGCAGCAGAAAGAGCCGGAACCAGTCGGTGAAAATCCGCTGCGCGCTGCCAATCCCCTCAATGGTCAGGCGGGTTTTAAGCCCTTCGGACAGCGGACGCATGACAAAGGCCTCCAGCATGCCCATCAGCAGGAGAAACAGCACCATCCAGGAAGCCAGAAAATAGGACAGGGGATCCAGCTCACCCGTTGCCTGCAGAACCTCCATGCGAAACATCCGGTCACGCCCCAACGCCAGACTCAGGTAGCGTTCGTTGACCGCCTGATTCATCGTCTGGCGGTCCGCTTCGGCAATCCCCCGGCTGATATACTCATCCCAGGCGGCATACAGCGCACCCTGTGAAACGGACAGCGTCCTGGCACCCGCTTCGGTCAGAGTCACCAGCAGCCGCGCCTGCAGCGCCTGATTCTGATTGAGAACCAGCCGGGCCGGCGTGTTGACCCCGCTCAAGACGCCGCTGACAAAGCCATCGGGCAGGATCAGCAGCCCCTGAATCTTCCCTTCCGCCAGATCCCTGCGCCCGTCCGCTTCCGTCATGGTCCGGAATCTGGTCATGTCCTTGAGCGTTTCCTGCTGAGCCAGGGCTTCAATGAAAACTTCCTCGGCATCATGGGACTCCGGGTAGACCACTCCGAACTCCATCCGGCCGATGATGGCATCCCCGTATAGTTTCTGAGACGACAAAAAAGCAATGCTGCCGGTCAGAAGGAGCAGCAGCATCGCCCCGGTCAATAACAGCGGGAGGTGCCGGAATGTTCTTTTCAATTGCAGTCTGAGAAAAACGAAAAACATATCCAACCCTCCCGTGTCTTATATCTGATTTAGTTGTCGGTTCGGTCTAAAAGCCCAGCGGGGTGTCCATCAAATTCAGGAAGCCACCCAGTTTTTCCTGGATCTGTTCCATGATCTTGTCCATGTCCGCCTGGGTCGCGGTAAAGAGGTCCATGGTTGTGCCTTCCGGCATGACCGCTTTCACGCCTTCCACCGAGTATTTCATGTCGCCTTTGAGGGTAGCGACAGCCTGACCGTTGGCATTGATCTTGATTTCGTCCAGCACGGCGGTACCGCTCTTGCCCTTGACGATATCCTGGACTTTGCCCTTGAACGTCATCTCGATGGGAACCACCTGATCGGCTTCCACAACGGAGGTTTTCGCCTCACCCGACAGGGCTCCGGATTCTTTATTGATATTCCACTTGATGACATTGTCAGCCGCCTTGGCATCGGCGGAAGCAGCGCTGATGTGGAGTTCCCGGCTCTGGGCTGCGCCCTCGGTCTTGCCGATGCTTACCAGTTCCATCTGACCGGCATTGGTTCCCGTTGCCACCAAAGTAAGTTTCATGTTTTCGTTGCCGTAGGCACCGCCGGAACGCTCCAGATTCAGGTTGAAGCCATCGGCAGCGGATTTGACTTCGCTGACGAGGCTCACCAGCTCATTGTCATCAGTCATGTGGATCGTAAACGGAATGTCTTTTAATTCAGCATTCTGTTCCACGGACTGAATCCACTGATCCATTTCCGTTCCCATTTTGGTGTAGGCTTCTTCCTTTGTTATCAGTTCTCCGGCCGCCACCTGATCTGCCACCAGATCCATAATGTCGGTCTTAAACTTGGCATCGCTCAGCATGAAGGTCTTCATTTCCTTCAGGAACGCAACATAGGCAGCCTTGGGCATGGTGACTTTGAAGCCGTCAAAGGCAGCCTGCTTGCCATTGTAAGACGCGGTTTTTGCCGGAGCGTCCTCGATGACCCACTGGCCCTTGAATTTTTCCGTCGCATCCTTCAGCCCCTGATAATCATACAGGGAGGCTTCGCCGGTCATCAGCTTCACCAGCTGTGTCGTCTGGCCCTGGCTGTCCTTGAGGGTCTGTGCAAACTGGCGGATCGATTCCTTGAATTCTTCCGCTTCGGGCTGATCCTTGAACAACGGAGCATTATCCAGCTTGCTGTCCAGATCACCGCTAAAGTCGGCTGAAATGACTTCCTTGAACAAAGACGGCGCCGCCACCTGCATTTTGTTCTCATCGACATAAAGCTGGCCGTTGACCAGATCTGTCCCCATCATGCCCAGGCCAAGTTTGGCGGACATGGTTTTCAGAGCGGTGTCCTGCTGGGCTTCAAAGCTCAGCGTGATGCCCCCGGGAACCGGGAAACCGATCATTTCCTGCACGATCGGCGCTTCCACCAGTTCGAGGGTGCCGGAAGAGCGGTAAGCTTTGGCCATGGCGGCATTCAGTTCCTTGGTGCCCATCCAGTCCTGAACAAAGGGATTTTCCTCCCCTTTCATCAGGGAATACAGCGCCTGGGTGACCCGGTCCTCTTTATTGACAAAGAGCTTGCCGAAGAGTCCGGAAGCATAAAGCCCGATCCCCAGAACTGCAATCAGGGCAACCGAAATGAGTCCGATCATCGGCCCCTTGCTCTTCGCTTTTTGCTTGGGGGTGGGATCTTCCCACTCCGGGTGCAGGTTTGTCGTGTTTTCTGTCATCTTGTTTCTCCTTTTACCGTAAAAATTAAGTGTCGTTAAGGTATTTCATTCTTAGCGGAGTTTTTCACTTGAGCCTGATTCAGCAGCCCCATCAGTTCCTGGCCGTCCATTCCGGAGGGAATCCGTTCCAGACGGCAGTTTGTCAGATGATACAGTGCATCGCACATCTTCAGTTCATCCATCTCATGGGATGAGATTACCACCGTGCCGCCCTTATCCAGGTAGCGCCTGAGGTAATCCCGGATCTCCTGTTTGGTCACCAGATCCAGGGAAGCAGCCGGTTCATCCATCAGCAAAATCGGTGCGTCGTGCGCCAGGGCACAGGCAATGGACAGACGTTTTTTCATGCCGCCGGAAAGATTCCGAACCTTTTCCCGAAGCACAGCCTCCAGTCCCAGTTCGTGCACAAAACCGGTTTTCAGCGCGTCTTCCAGGCTGTTGAGTGAATCGGCATACCACAGCTTCAGGTTATCCCGTACCGACAGTTCCTCAATCAGCGGATTGTCCTGTGGTACAAAGGCAGCATATCGGGCCAAATCCGCCCGGCTCTTCATCAGCTGCCGGTTGTAACGGATCTCTCCGGCATCCGGAGCCAGCGCTCCGGAAAGAATCGACAGCAACGTTGATTTCCCGCTGCCATTGGTTCCCACCAGACCGATGCACTGACCGCGCGCCACCGACAGATCCAGCTGATCCAGCACCAGCTTCTTGCCAAATCCTTTCCGGATTCCTTTGAGTTCGATCATGGCCTCCCCTCCTTCTCGCATTATGAAAATTATAACAAAAAACCCTTAAAAAGCGATTAAACCGGAAGCTGTCGGATATGATTCAGACTGACCAAGGCTTATCAATGCTGTTCAAGACTTATCAATGCTGTTCAAGACTTATCAATGCTGATTCATGGTAATCCTGTCTGATCCAGGCTGATCCAGACTCCTCCGGCATAGTCACGAATAAAAGACAGGCAGCTCCGAAGGAACTGCCTGGGGTTGGACTGAGTAGAGACTAAGGATAGACTGCGCCGGGCGGCGGCATGATCCTCCGGGAGGTGATATTCTCTGTATCTGCTCCGTTTATATTTGTTTGGTCGGTTAGTTGTGTTCGCGCAGGTGCTCCAGCTTTTCCCGTTCCTGCTGGATGCGGATTTGATGGATCTGCTTCTTTTTGTCTTCATGGGTTGATTTAATTTCCCAGTGAATGACAAAGGTCAGAATAACTCGGATCAGTACGATGGCACCCAGAATCATGAGTTCATCCAGGGTTCGCACGGTAATTGTCTTGAGGATCTCCGCGCCCATCTTGAACTCCAGAGCCAGAGCCAGGGACTGAGCAAGGGTCAGCTTGGTATCTTCGTTGCCGAAGTTAAATCTGGAACGGATCAGATCCCAGATCGCCTTGATGCTTCCGAAGGCAATCAGCATAACGCCGGTAAATTCCAGAAGGAAGATCAGAACGGTGATGATCTCACTAAGAAAATGATGAAAATCCAATAACATTTCCTCCTAATTAATTGCATGCAATATTTATTCTATCATATTCCGGCCGGGAGTGATAGACAATCACCCGCCGTGTGGGGTGCTTCCAAAGGGATCGAACCTCGGTCCGATCCGGTCCGATTCGATCCGCTCCGGCTTGGTCGTTTGCACTCTCTAATCCAGCGGTCGAGCCAGGTAGGAGGCCCGAACTTCCTCGGGCACCAGGTTTCCTCCGGTGGCCCAGGCCACATGGGTGCTCTGCTCCAGGAAGGGAGTCAGCCCCTGATCCGCCAGATACCGGCGGCCGGCCTCATAATCGAGCAGACGCGCCGGTCCTTCAAAGGCAGCACCGGCACTTGGTTCGATGAAGATCGCTTCACTGCGCCACAGCGCCTGAATATAGCGGTAGAGTTTCTCGTCTGTCAGGGTAAAGATGCCGCTGAGGCATTCCTTCATGACCTCGCCGACAAAGCCGGAAGGACGGCCGACCGCCAGGCCATCGGCTTCAGTGCGTCCCGTCAGACCGATGTCCTGAACCGAAATCTTCTGATTCAGGCCGGTTGCCATGCCGACCAGCATACAAGGGGATTCCACCGGTTCCACGAAGAAGCAGTGGACCGCCGAACCATAGACCGTCCGCAGGCCATAGGCAATTCCGCCGGGCGCTCCGCCGACCCCGCAGGGCAGGTAGACAAACAAGGGATGGGAGTCATCCACCACCACCTGCCGCTCTTCCAGCTGGCGGGCAATGCGTCGGGCTGCCACGGCATAGCCGTAAAAGAGCGTCCGGGAATTTTCATCATCGACAAAGTAGCTCATGGGATCCTGTTCTGACAGCTTGCGCCCCTGGGCCACGGCTTTCTCATAGTCCCCAGCATATTCTTTCACCGTAGCGCCGTGCTGGCGCAAAAGGTCCTTCTTCCACTGGCGGGCATCGGCCGACATATGGACCGTCACGCGGTATCCCAGGCGGGCACTGATGATGCCGATGCTCAGTCCCAGATTTCCCGTGGATCCGACATGAACGGCATACCGCGAAAAGAACTCCCTGGCGGTGTCATTGGCCAGTACCTCATAGGAATCTCCGGGAGACAGCAGACCATGCTCCAGGGCAAGGTCCTCTGAATGCTTCAGGATTTCATAGATTCCGCCCCTTGCCTTGATGGAGCCGGCAATGGCCAGATGGCTGTCCTCTTTGAGCCAGAGCCGGCCGGGCACTTCCAGTCCAAAATCATTCCGCAGGGCTTGCTGCATGTCCGGGATCTCAACCAGCGGGGATTCGATGAGTCCGCCGGTGGCATTCGTTTCCGGAAAAACTCTGCGGATATAGGGGGCAAATCGCTCCAGCCTGGCCTGAGCATCGTCAATGTCAGCCACCGACAGTCCGGCAACGCCAAAGTCCGGCTCTTTGCGGTACCCCGGATTGATCCAGAGAACCTCCTCCCGGTTTTTCATCCGATCCAGAACCGGATCCTGAATCGATTCCTTCCACTCCGTCATCTCATCGCTTCCTTTCCTGCTTGTTTATTCCCTTTCATTCTAATGCTTTCACGCGCTGGATGCCACTGTTTCAGTAGGATCCGTCCGGTGTACTTCTCTGTATAAAAGACAACCGGACCGAGCGGCCTGGTTGCCGTCGGTCCGGTTGTCTTTGCTGCATTTACGGTGTCTGCTGCGCTTACAGTGTCTGCTGCCTTTGGCGGATCAGGGAATCCGTTTCCCGGCTTACAGGATATCGATCTCCTCGCCGTTCAGGGCTTTGTTCATGCTGCGCACGGCGCAGAACTTGCCGCACATGGTGCAGGTATCCTCATGTTCCGGCTTGCGCTCTTCCCGAATCCGGCGCGCCGTATCGGGATCCATGGCCAGTTCCCACTGCTCATCCCAGTCGAATTTAACCCGGGCATCCGCCATGCGGTCATCCAAAAGTCTGGCACCGCGCACGCCTTTGGCGATATCCGCAGCGTGAGCCGCGATGCGGGAGGCTATGATGCCCTGTTTGACGTCTTCCAGGTTTGGCAGGGCCAGGTGTTCCGCCGGGGTGACATAACACAGGAACGCCGCGCCGCTGGCGGCAGCGATGGCACCGCCGATGGCGCCGGTGATGTGGTCATAGCCGGGAGCGATATCCGTGACCAGAGGCCCCAGGACATAGAACGGCGCCCCTTTGCACAGCGTGGACTGAATCTTCATGTTCGCTTCGATCTGATCCATCGGCATATGGCCGGGTCCTTCCACGATGACCTGAACATCGCGATCCCAGGCCCGCTGGGTCAATTCTGCCAGGCGCACCAGCTCATCAATCTGGCTGATATCGCTGGCGTCAGCCAGACAGCCCGGACGGCAGGCATCGCCCAGAGAAATCGTGACGTCGTGTTCCCGACAGATTTCCAGGATCTCATCATAGTATTCGTAGAATGGATTCTCCTGTCCGGTCATGGACATCCAGGCAAAGATCAGCGATCCGCCGCGGGAAACCAGGTTCATTTTCCGCCGCTGCTGCTTAACCTGTTCGAGGGTTTTGCGGTTCAGTCCGCAGTGCAGCGTGACAAAATCCACGCCGTCCTCGGCATGAAGGCGGATGACGTCAATAAAATCCCTGGCCGTCAGGTGCTTCAGGTCGCGCTTGTGATGAATGACGGCATCATACACCGGTACGGTTCCGATCATGGCCGGGCACTCGTCCACCAGCTTGCGCCGGAACGGCTGCGTATCGCCATGGGTGGACAGATCCATAATGGCATGGCCGCCCAGTCGCACGGCCTCCATGACTTTCTGCAGCTCCTCATCCAGACTGTGCACATCTTTGGACACCCCCAGATTGACATTCACCTTGGTGGTCAGCATAGATCCGATTCCATTGGGATCCAGACACTCATGCCGGTGGTTGGCACAGATAACCACTTTGCCGCTGGCTGCCAGCGGCAGCAGTTCTTCCACGCTCATGCGTTCCTTCTCGGCCACCTTGCGTAGCTGCGGAGTGACAATCCCCTTGCGTGCCGCTTCCATCTGTGTTGAATATTCTCTCATGTATAATCTCCCCCTTAATCAATTTCTTACAGTATCATTCGTTGTTCCAGATTCCAGCCGTGATGCAGCGGACCCGAACCATGTCCCAGATCGAGCCCCGCTTCCAGGGCACCGATGATAAAATGCTTGCCCAGAGCGATCGCTCCCGGCAGGTCACAGCCCAGGGCCAGTCCGGACGCGATGGCGCTGGACAGCGTGCAACCCGTGCCGTGGGTATTCGGATTGCTGATCTGATCCCCGTGGAACCAGGTCAGGCGATGCCCGTCGTACAGTACGTCATTGGCTGTGCTGACGCTGTGCCCGCCCTTGACCAGAACCGGTGTGCCAAAGCATTCATAGATCCGTTTTGCCGCTTCCGCCATATCGCCTTCCGAGCCGATGGCCTGCTCCGCCAGCAGCGAAGCTTCCCAGCGGTTGGGCGTCACCAGGCAGGCCAGCGGAAACAGTTCCTGCGTCAGCGCTGCCTGAGCACTGGCCTCCAGCAAACGCGACCCGCTGGTGGAAACCATCACCGGATCCAGCACAATATTCTGTGCCTGGAACTGCTTTAAGACTTCGCCAATTTCCAGGATCAGCTCCCGGGAAGACACCATGCCGATTTTGACCGCATGGGGCACAATATCAGTAAACACCGCTTCCAGCTGCAGCTTCAGGAACTTCCCCGGAACCTCATGAATCCCGGTCACGCCCATGGTATTCTGTGCGGTCAGGGCTGTGATCGCGCTCATGCCATACACGCCCAGTGCCGTCATAGTCTTCAGATCCGCCTGGATCCCCGCACCACCACTGGGATCACTGCCTGCGATCGTCAACGCCCGTCTCATTGGACACCTCCTCGAATTCAGTGTGAACTGCCGGGCCTGATTCCGCAATAAACGCAAAAAAACCGCCGATAACCCAAAGCTGGTCCATCGACAGTCCATGACTGTATTCAAGTCTCCCTCCGTTGGCATTATCCAAATCAGGTTACGGGTCTAAGCCTACGCTTACTCTCAGCCTGATCCAACAAGCTCCCCGGCACTATTCACTTCTGTTCTACTCTTCCTACTATACGGGATCAATCTTTCAATTGCAACCGGTTCACCCTCAGCGTCAACCCGATCACCTGTCTGCTGAGAAATTTCTTCACAATAAATCCAGGAATCCAACGATTCATCCATTTAAATACCTCATGCCTGTTATGAAATAATCACTTTGGCTCCAGTGCTTGCAACGAATTGACAATTCAAAAAAAAAAAAAAAAAATAAAGAGCCCGCACATCGTGCAGACTCTCATTGGCTCCGCGAAGAGGGCTCGAACCTCCAACCTATCGGTTAACAGCCGAGTGCTCCACCATTGAGCTATCGCGGAATATTGCATTTCCAAATTGGAAATGCGAAACCGGCGTCAACCTACTTTTCCACACAGCTTCCCGTGCAGTATCATCAGCACCATAAGGCTTAACCATCGTGTTCGGGATGGGAACGGGTGTAGCCCTTACAGTCATAAACACCGGATTGGTTTGAGGTTTTATTGTTCCCTCAAGACTGCATATAGTTCTTCAAACGTAATTCATCATTTTTAACTCTTTTAAGATCAAGCCCTCGATCGATTAGTATGAGTCAGCTGCATGCATTGCTGCACTTACACCCCTCACCTATCTACCTTGTGTTCTTCAAGGGATCTTACTGGATTACTCCATGGGAAATCTTGTCTCAGGGTGGGCTTCACGCTTAGATGCTTTCAGCGTTTATCCCGTCCCAATATAGCTACCCAGCCATGCCGCTGGCGCGACAACTGGTACACCAGTGATTGGTCCAACCCGGTCCTCTCGTACTAAGGTCAGCTCCCTTCAAATTTCCTACGCCCGCGACGGATAGGGACCGAACTGTCTCACGACGTTCTGAACCCAGCTCGCGTGCCACTTTAATGGGCGAACAGCCCAACCCTTGGGACCTACTTCAGCCCCAGGATGTGACGAGCCGACATCGAGGTGCCAAACCTCCCCGTCGATGTGAACTCTTGGGGGAGATCAGCCTGTTATCCCCGAGGTAGCTTTTATCCGTTGAGCGATGGCCCTCCCACGAGGTACCACCGGATCACTAAGCCCGACTTTCGTCCCTGCTCCACTTGTAGGTGTCGCAGTCAGGCTCCCTTCTGCCTTTACACTCTATGGACGATTTCCGACCGTCCTGAGGGAACCTTTGGGCGCCTCCGTTACTTTTTAGGAGGCGACCGCCCCAGTCAAACTGCCCACCTAGCAATGTCCCGTGACCCGTTTCCTGGTCTCCGGTTAGAATCCCAATATCTACAGGGTGGTATCCCAACGGTGACTCCCCATGACCTGACGATCATGGTTCTTCGTCTCCCACCTATCCTGTACAGTAAATATCGAAACTCAATGCTAAGCTACAGTAAAGCTCTACGGGGTCTTTCCGTCCAATCGCGGGTAGCCAGCATCTTCACTGGCACTACAATTTCGCCGGATTTGTTGTTGAGACAGTGCCCAAGTCATTACGCCATTCGTGCGGGTCAGAACTTACCTGACAAGGAATTTCGCTACCTTAGGACCGTTATAGTTACGGCCGCCGTTTACTGGGGCTTAAGTTCATACCTTCGCTTGCGCTAAGCATTCCCCTTAACCTTCCAGCACCGGGCAGGCGTCAGCCCCTATACTTCAGCTTGCGCTTTTGCAGAGACCTGTGTTTTTGTTAAACAGTTGCTTGGGCCATTTCACTGCGGCCATGTCGCCATGGCACCCCTTCTCGCGAACTTACGGGGTTAATTTGCCGAGTTCCTTAACAACAATTCTTCCGATGGTCTTAGGATTCTCTCCTCATCTACCTGTGTCGGTTTGCGGTACGGGCAGCATGTCGCTCCTTAGAGGCTTTTCTTGGCAGCGTGAACTCGGGTATTTTCGTATCTCAGAATATGCCAGAAGGGATTTGCCTCCTCTGACTCCCTCGAATACTTCGACAGGCTCTTCCAACCGCCTGTTACCCTATCCTCCTGCGTCACCCCATCGTGTTAACGCTTCATGCCGGTATCTGAATATCAACAGATTGTCCATCACCTACGCTTCTCAGCCTCGGCTTAGGCCCCGACTAACCCTGAGCGGACGAACCTTCCTCAGGAAACCTTAGATTTTCGACCTGCGGGATTCTCACCCGCATCTCGCTACTTATGCCAACATTCTCACTTCTTAACAGTCCACAGCTCCTTTCGGTACTGCTTCGCCCCGTTAAGAACGCTCCTCTACCGCGTATATTAAAATATACACCCGTAGCTTCGGTGATAGGTTTTAGCCCCGGACATCTTCGGCGCAGGATCTCTCGACTAGTGAGCTATTACGCACTCTTTTAATGAGTGGCTGCTTCTAAGCCAACATCCTAGTTGTCTTAGAAATCCCACATCCTTTTCCACTTAACCTATACTTGGGGACCTTAGCTGACGATCTGGGCTTTTTCCCTTTTGACAATGGCACTTATCTGTCACTGTCTGACTGCCGGATTAAAGTCTTTGGCATTCGGAGTTTGATAAGGTTCGGTAAGCGATATGCCCCCTAGCCCATTCAGTGCTCTACCTCCATGACTCATCATCCAACGCTAGCCCTAAAGCTATTTCGAGGAGAACCAGCTATCTCCGAGTTCGATTGGAATTTCTCCGCTATCCACAGCTCATCCCATGGTTTTTCAACACCAATGTGGTTCGGTCCTCCACGAGATTTTACTCTCGCTTCAACCTGTCCATGGATAGGTCACCCGGTTTCGGGTCTGCAACATGCAACTAGACGCCCTGTTAAGACTCGGTTTCCCTTCGGCTGCGCACCTGAAGTGCTTAACCTTGCTGCATATCACAACTCGTTGGCTCGTTCTACAAAAAGCACGTCATCACACGCTTATGGTGCTCTGACCGGTTGTAGGCACACGGTTTCAGATTCTATTTCACTCCCCTTCCGGGGTTCTTTTCACCTTTCCCTCACGGTACTGCTTCACTATCGGTCATCAGGTAGTATTTAGCCTTGGGAGGTGGTCCTCCCTGCTTCCCACCGGGTTTCACGTGTCCGGTGGTACTCTGGATCACTCTCGGTCCGTCTTCCCTTTTCGCCTACAGGTCTGTCACCTTCTATGGCGCTGTTTCCCAACAGCTTCGGCTAAGGGGCCTCTTCCCTTTCTTGAGTGTCCGCAACCCCAGAGAGCAAGCTCCCTGGTTTGGGCTCTTTCCTTTTCGCTCGCCGCTACTAAGAAAATCGATGTTTCTTTCTCTTCCTCCGGGTACTTAGATGTTTCAGTTCTCCGGGTGTGTCTTCCTATAGAGTATGGATTCCTCTATGGATGCCTTTCGGCGGGTTGCCCCATTCGGTGATCTCAGGATCACTGGCTATGTGCGCCTACCCTGAGCTTATCGCAGCTTATCGCGACCTTCTTCGACTCCTGATGCCAAGGCATTCACCATGCGCCCTTTATAGCTTGATCTTTTTTCAAGTTAATTTTTGGCTCAAGGTTGGAGCTTTCGCTCCCCTTGACGTTTTTGAATTGTTGTCAATAACTTTTCAGTTAATGACTAACTTCTCAACGAAATTGTTTTTCTACAATTTTGCTTTACGTTTTAAGAATATATGCAGTTTTCAAAGAACAATTGAGAAGAAAAAAACGCCCCACCTTCAAGAAGTCATTCTCATTAGCTGGTGTTGCAGCTGTTCTCTCAAGATTAAACAGAATACTTGGATGTACAAATCAGTAATCCTTTTATGGGAGATATCCGTGAATGGATATCCTTTATCTCATCCATGTTGCCATGGCTGTGACTCCCTAGAAAGGAGGTGATCCAGCCGCAGGTTCTCCTACGGCTACCTTGTTACGACTTCACCCCAATCGCTGACCCTACCTTCGGCCGCTGGCTCTATAAATAGTTACCTCACGGACTTCGGGTATTGCCAACTCTCATGGTGTGACGGGCGGTGTGTACAAGGCCCGGGAACGTATTCACCGCGACATGCTGATTCGCGATTACTAGCAACTCCGACTTCATGCAGGCGAGTTGCAGCCTGCAATCTGAACTGGGGCAGGTTTTATGAGATTTGCTCCTCCTCGCGGGATCGCGTCTCTTTGTACCTGCCATTGTAGCACGTGTGTAGCCCTAGACGTAAGGGGCATGATGATTTGACATCATCCCCACCTTCCTCCCGGTTAACCCGGGCAGTCTTGCCAGAGTGCTCAACTGAATGGTAGCAACTGACAATAGGGGTTGCGCTCGTTGCGGGACTTAACCCAACATCTCACGACACGAGCTGACGACAACCATGCACCACCTGTCTTCCTGCCCCGAAGGGCTTCCCCGATTAAGGGTAATTCAGGAGATGTCAAGTCTAGGTAAGGTTCTTCGCGTTGCCTCGAATTAAACCACATGCTCCGCTGCTTGTGCGGGCCCCCGTCAATTCCTTTGAGTTTTAATCTTGCGACCGTACTCCCCAGGCGGGGTACTTACTGTGTTTACGACGGCACAGGGGGAGTTGATACCCCCTACACCTAGTACCCATCGTTTACGGCGTGGACTACCAGGGTATCTAATCCTGTTTGCTCCCCACGCTTTCATGCCTCAGTGTCAGTTACAGTCCAGAAAGCCGCCTTCGCCACTGGTGTTCTTCCTAATATCTACGCATTTCACCGCTACACTAGGAATTCCGCTTTCCTCTCCTGCACTCAAGTAACCCAGTTTGGAATGCAGTTCCCGGGTTGAGCCCGGGGATTTCACATCCCACTTAAGTTTCCACCTACGCATCCTTTACGCCCAGTAAATCCGGACAACGCTCGCCACCTACGTATTACCGCGGCTGCTGGCACGTAGTTAGCCGTGGCTTGTTTTGGGTACCGTCATTATCGTCCCCAATCAAAGAACTTTACGACCCGAAGGCCTTCATCATTCACGCGGCGTTGCTGCATCAGGGTTTCCCCCATTGTGCAATATTCCCCACTGCTGCCTCCCGTAGGAGTCTGGACCGTGTCTCAGTTCCAATGTGGCCGATCACCCTCTCAGGTCGGCTACGCATCGTCGCCTTGGTGAGCCGTTACCTCTCCAACTAGCTAATGCGCCGCGGGCCCATCTCAAAGCGGATTTCTCCTTTGATACGCTCATAATGCTAAATGCGTATATTATGCGGTATTAATCTTCCTTTCGGAAGGCTATTCCCCTCTCTGAGGCAGGTTACCCACGTGTTACTCACCCGTCCGCCGCTAGGTGTATACACCTCGCTCGACTTGCATGTGTTAGGCACGCCGCCAGCGTTCGTCCTGAGCCAGGATCAAACTCTCATGTTAAAAGTTTGAACTAGCTTTTAGTCGATTTTTTAGTCTTGTCTGACTACTCAAAATGAATTGCTGGTTTGTTTTACCTTGTATTCTGTTTAATTTTCAAAGAACAGTTTGTTTCGCTGCCGCTTTAGGCGACTTCTATATCTTACCAAGCCCACCGTTGAGTGTCAACACCTTTTTCAAAGTTTTTTTCAGGGCCTTCATCGCTTCCCTGCCTTGCCACTCCCCGTTTCTATCCATAAAAAAGGGCCGAAGCTAAATATAACAGCTCCGGCCCTGAAAATCAAATGTTTTTTTGCCTTTTTTCCATTCTTTTTGAACCCAGCCGGCTCTCCCCTGCAACGCTTCATCTTATACCTGAAATCTCCTGAGGGTCAGGCTCATTGTCTTCATTGTCTTCACTGGCTTCAAGGACCCCAGTAACTTCGCTGACTCCGCTGGATTCGCTGGCTTCGCTGACTTCGCTGACTTCAACGATTTCACCCCCCACCCTCATGCCGGCCAGGCGGTATCCTCTGCCCCTGGGAGAATCCGCTTTCCCTGGGCCATCGAATCATGACCACCGCTGCCTCCGTCGGATTCTGATAATAGCGGGGAATCTGCTCGGTTTCCAGAAAACCCCGGATCCGAAACATCTCCTGAACATGCCGATTCGACAATCTGGTTTCAGCCCTTAAACAATCAATTCCCTGCGCTTCGAGAAGCGCCAGCATGTCATCCAGCAGCCGGCCGCCGATTCCCTGGGAACGATGGTCCGGATCCACTGCCAGGCTGGAGATATGCCCATAGCGGTGAACCGGATCTGTAGCGCAGGCGATATAGCCAATCAGCTGCTTGATGTGCTCACCAGTCGGCTCCTGGAAGTCTCGAGGCTCAATTTCGGCCACCAGGTAAAAACTGGTGGGCCGGGCCAGATCCTCCAGAAAGACGTTTCTGGGCCAGGCCTCCCCTGGAAAACAGGCTTTCTCCAGGGACAGAATCCCTTCCAGATCCCGAAGTCCGCCCTGGCGGATCAGATCATTCATCAATGGTCCCTCCCTGTGCCAGATTAAAGCTGGCGAATGTTGTGGATGGGGTGATTGCGCAGAACCCGCCGCAGCGGCAGGTAGTAAATGAGCGTTCCGATTACCAGGAATCCGGCGGTTACCAGCAGGTGATCCAGCCAGGGATAGAGCCACAGCTCTCCCCGCAGCAGCCCGACAAAGTGGGACCTGACCAGCTCCCAGGGATTGCTTTGCACCAGTCGGACAACCAGTACCAGGAGGAAAATGGCGTGGGACAATGCCACGGCTTTCAGACTGTAGGTCAGCCCGGTTCGCAGGTAAGCCCGTTTCAGTTTCCTGGAATTGACCCCCAGAGACTGCAGGGTACCGATGGTCAGCCGTTCCGCTTCAATCCGGGCCTTGCTGATGTTGAGCTGAATCTGCAGAGCCACCAGTCCGATGATAAACGCTACGATCAACACCATCACGCTGATCCGAAGGGCAGCGTTGAATCGGCTGATTTTGTCGGCATAAAGATTCTGAACGCGGCCGCCGTATCGATGAGCCACCTGCTGGATCTTGAGATAGGACTCATCGCTGTGATTCTGACCGGTCCAGATTGAAGTCCGCTGGGTTCCATACAGAGTGGGCACCAGGGTCTGATTGGGCGGCGTGGCCGCCAGCAGTTCAATGTTGCGATTGCTCTGCGTCATCTGGCGGATCAGCGACTGGCTGCCCAGAACCACCGGATGCTCGCGATCCTGGCTGAAGGGCCAGATGCCAAACTCCGGGAAACTGGTCAGCAGTTCCGCTACCTGCAGATCAAACTGCGAGGGCGGCAGAACATTTCGCATTGTTTCCGTGTTTTCTTCCGACTGAAAAGTCAATCGGACTCTGGCAGGGACACTTCCCTGCCACTGCTCCATCACCGGAGAATCCCTGAAATCAAAGGACAGGCGAGCCCCGCAGGTCTTCTCCAAAACAGCTCCCGCCAGAGCTTCCGGCCGGACACCGTTCAGTTCGTCGACCTTTGCTGCAGCGGCTTTCCCCCGCTCCATAAAGTAGGATGGATACAGAATCACCACCGACCGGCCGCTTTGAAAATCATCGGCCTCCAGCCGGTTTCCGGTTCTCTCGTTGAGGGTCTCATACAGTGCCGTTCCCGGCTGAATTCCGTAGACATTGACCTTGCGCTGGCCCTCGGTAAAGAAGGTGGGGTACTGCTCCGTATCGGCCAAAGTTACAAACAGCTCCCCCTTGCGGCTGAGCGGAGTCAGACTGGCCGTCAGGCCATAGAGGGGATCCTTCCCGTCTCCCTGAACCGACAGCTGTCCGCTGCTGCGGCCGATCAGATGTTGCAGTTCTGTCACCGCTCCCGTCGCCTTCAGGTCCCGATCAAACTGTGTCAGGTCACGGGAACTGAGAGCATAGGGGAAGGTCAGATCATAATCCGGCATGCTCACCGCGACGACTTGATCACGGTATTTGGCGAACGCCAGAAAAGACAGGAGCAGGCTCAGGATTGTCAGCGTAAAGATCACGGTATAGATGATCTGGGTCATGGCGGACTGGCGCCGGGTAAACCGGCGATGATGGGCCAGAACCTGGTTCAGGTTGCGCAGGGGACGTACCCGTGCTCCCAGAATCCGGCGGACGGATGCTCCGCGTCGGGCGCGGCCCGCCTCGGTTTTTCCCGTCAGGGGGATGGACCGGACTTTGCGCAGCGGCCCGAGAACACCCAGCATCACGGCCACCAGGCCGCTCAGGATACTGAGAGCCAGGATTCCCGGCTGAATGGTGAACTGGTAGCCCGGCGTTCGATCAAGAATACCGCGGGAGGCCAGGTTCGCCAGACCGATTCCCAGGCCCAGCGCCAGGGGCAGCGTCAGCCCCGTCAGAAGAAGCAGTTCCCAGATCAGCAGCTGCCGGATCTGGCCAATGGTGGCACCCACCGAGCGAAGCAGCCCCAGCTTGCGCAGGCGCTTGCCCAGCTGACTCAGGTAAAGCTGGAAAACCCCGAAAAGCGTAATGAAAAAGATGAATACCAGAATGGATAACGCCAGAATTCCATCGGTGGAGTCTCCCGGCGGATACGCCAGGGTATTGGCGACCACCTTACCGTCGCTTCCTGCCGGGAGCTTCGCTCCCTCGGCCAGCCGTACGTAGTGGTTCACCGGTACCGCGTAGTTCGGATCCTTTGCCACCTCCGTCTGAAGCAGCCCCCGCTCAATGAATTTCTCCGAAGCCGCCTGGGTCACCAGTGCGGTCGGCAGCTGAGTCGACGGCCCCTGCCAGGCCGTGCTGATCGTGGCATAGACCCCGGTAAGTTTCAGGGTACGCCGAATAATATAGGATTTCTTATAGGATAATGACAGACTTCCCGAAAATTCCGGTTTTGCGGCGTCGGGCCGGGTAAGCTGTGCCAGCAGGTAGTCATTGTAGAGGCTGAGCCGCTCCAGCTTTTGAGTCGGACTGAGATCTTCCTGGTTCGCCAGCAAAGAGAGGTCGACCCAATAGTCAAAATTCAACAGCTCCTCATTGGGAATCAACAGCGTATCCTCGAAGTGATCCAATCCCCGGCGGCGTTCCCGGTTGCCCGGCTGTATGTTCATCAACTTGGGAAGATCCCGCTTCATCAGCTCTGTCATTTCCTCACTGCCCCATGTCTTGCCATACATGTCAGCCATCAGCTGCCGGAATGCCGGATCCGTCCCGGCGAGGAAATGCTCCATCGCCTTCTCCTGCATCAGTTCCCGCGTCTGCTCCGGCGTTCGATCCGCTTCCAGATCATACAGGAACACCTCGGTATCCGCGATCAGCTCATCCCCGATCTTGGGTATTTGCTCAAAGTAACTCAGCTGATTGTTTTCCAGGGCGACTTCATCGGCTTCCGAGGGCAGTCTGCCCTCAATAAGGGATAGCCCCGCCAACTGACGAAATCCTTCGTCAAAAGATGCCAGCGTCCCGAAATTCGGGGAGTGTCCGATGATCCGGTTGGTGCCCCGCACTGCGGCCGGAATTTCAGATAATGGGTCCTCCGCTTGCGCGACACCATAGGCAGCATACTCCCAGGTTCCGTACAGCCGCTGGCGCTGAATTGCCTTAGCCGTCTCGCTGTTGGTGTAAAACGTGGAGGTCAGGATGGAAAAGACAAAGGACAGAAACAGGACGGACAGGAGCATGAATGAATCTTTTTTACGGCCAAGCAGGCCTTTCCAGGCAATCTGAATCATGGTTTCCTCCAATCAAAATCCGGCTTCAGCTGAATATCCATTGAAAGAGCCGAACTCATAAAACTGTGGGCCGCTTCCGCCCGCACCATGGCCCGGGTCTGGTCAACCTCCGCCTGGGCATAGCCCCAGGTCTGTGCCAGCTGCTCCGCCCCGGCCTGGTCAATCCGTTCCCAGGTGTTCTTGATCGGCTTTGACCAATCCGGATCCGATGACTTCTTTGTCAGTACAAAGTGGGTGATCACAGACTGCCATTCCGGCTTGCCCGTCATTCGAACCTCACCCTGATCCTCCGTCGGGGCAGTCAGGGCCTGCTCGAACACCAGCTGATGGGACAGATCGCCCTCCTGATATTCCAGCCATCTGGTGGAATGGCCAATGATCATTCCCGGCTCGTCATAGGGCAGCTCCAGGCGAGGAGCCTGCGGCTGTTCCACCGGATCCGGAATTTCCTGTTCCGGTCGGAACTCATACAGCAGCACCTGCATCAGACCTTTTAACTGAGTTGCCTGAGAGTCATTAAGCAGCGCATAGCTGAATCGTTCCTGCCGCGGATTTTCATAATGGATCAAATTGTCTTCATCCAGGATCAGGCTGCCCAGAGGCACTCCCTCCGCGCTGGTCAGATTCACCTCAAACAACGCCTGACGAACCTTGGTATCTTTGGGTTCGCGCAGCAGGGTCAGCATCCGCAGATCCTGAAACAGCCGTTCCGGGGGGCCTTTGCGCTCCTGGCGGACAACATGGGTAAAGGACATGCCGGGCCGGTCTCCGAACAGCCCGCTCACCTGAATCGAGCACCCCTCCGCGTCCTGGGGAAACAGCTCCGCGGGAAGCTGATCTTCCCCGGTGCGAGTTCCGTGAACCACCTGAACCGCGTTGACGGCACCGGCAAACCCCTTGAGCGAATTTTCAATGGTGGACTGAAGCTGCCCCAGGTCGCTGAATGATTCGACGATGACGGTTTCTCCGTCCAGCCGGGTTCGGAAAACCTGACGGGAGGAACGCAGTCCTTCAATCCTCCGCATGACCTGATCGGGCGCCAGCGTTTCGCTTGACTGCTCCGACCGTTCCAGCCGCGCCAGCTTCAGTTGTTCCAGCCGCCGTCCGTCATTGGGATCCAGAGTCTGGATGTAAGTGCAGCCGGTGAAGAGCACCCCGCACAGCAAAATACCTGTCAGCCGAAGTGTTCTATTCATTGCCGGCCTCCGGCAGAGGCGACGGGTCGACGCGGCCGTCACGGATCCGGATGATGCGATCCGCCCTGCGGGCAATGGACAAATCATGAGTGACGATGATGGTGGTCTGATTCAGTTCCCGGTTGAGTCGCCCCAGAAGCTCCATAACATCATTGCCTGTTTTTTCATCCAGGTTACCGGTGGGTTCATCGGCCAGAATAATGGCTGGTTTGGTAATCAAAGCCCGGGCAATGGCTACCCGCTGAACCTGTCCGCCGGAGAGCTCATCCGGGTAATACTTCAATTTCCCGCGGATATCCAGCAAATCCACAATGCGTGAAAAATGATCGGGATCGGCAGTCTGGCCATCCAGAATCAACGGCATCAGAATATTGTCACTGACCGTATACTCCGGCAGCAGATTAAACGACTGAAACACAAAGCCAACCTGCCGCCGGCGCAGGTGAGACAGCTCCTCATCCGATTTGTCGTCGATCGACTCTCCCGCAATAAACACGGTTCCCTCACTGGGCCGGTCCAGCGCTCCCAGCAGATGGAGCAGGGTTGATTTCCCTGAACCGGATTTGCCGATGATCGAGACCATCTCCCCTTCCTCAATGGCCAGATCCACTCCCTTCAGAGCCTCCACCGCCAAATCGCCTTTGCCGTATGTTTTTTTCAGACCTTCTGTTTTTACGATTGCCATCTTCCTCTTCCCCCTTGTCTCAGGTCTGACCGCTCAGGCACAAACCATAAGTCAGACCGGATTTTCCGCCCGCAGATCCGGTCATTCGACCGCAGGCAAATATTGTAACATTATAACTATCTATACGAAATGAATCTGAAAACGATATTAAAAAGCCGTGAACACGCCACTGCCTGACCAGGCGTTCAAACAAGAACGCATATCCGGGAAGATGAAAACAGAGGCTGGCCCAATCAGAATTGAAATTTTCAATCACAAAAATGTTTAATGATCTTCTGATAATCGGTTCATGATGACAAAATAATCATTCGCACCCAGTCCCCCGGAACAATACGGTATGATAGACTCAAACGACTGAAGGAGGTGCCACGATGAACAATAAGAAGCTTCTCTTCTTTTTGGGTCTGCTGACCGGTTTTATTCTGTCTCATCTCTTCCGCAGCTTCTGATCCTTATGACCGCCAACTCTACGACAAATCGCGTACCCGGAAATCATTCAAAGTCACCGGAAGGAAAGAAATTATGCCGTGTGCAGCCAGTTCAGGAAAAGAGGAAAATCATTATGGATAAAGCCTATAAAGTTGAGATCATCAAATCATTTTTCGAGAAAAAATATCACGACAGAATCATCTATGAACTGGCCAGCAGGAAAAAGCGAAAACACGGAATTGGCAGACTGTCGCATCAGTTCGAAACGCTCTTAGACAAACGGTTCATGCGTGAGGTTAAAAAAACAAGCCCCGAAGAAATACTGGATCTGTTAAGGAAAGCAGGCGTCGACGAACTTTGCTATGTGATTTCCTTCCATCAGGATGCAGATGGAAAATATATGCCGCTGGAGGAAGGAATCCATTCCGTGTTTTATGCTGGAATGCCTTCCTTGGTCATCTGCAATTGAAAGCTGGCTTATTATGAAGGGGAACAATGCTATGGCCCTCCGCCACGGTACTTACTAATAAATGATTTGTTTTCTGCCAAAAACCAACCATCTTAGATTGTCCTGGTGATTTATTCTGATCTGCATGCCTGATCCCTGTGAAAGCAAATCACGGATGGCATTGAGTCCGTTCGATTCATTCAATGCTTCAACATCCTCTTTGCTGTTCCAACAGTTAAAAATGGCAACATCGACGATTGGAGTGATTCAACTATAAAGTGGCGCGGTCACCAGCCGACTGATCACGGAGGTAAAATGAAATGATTTCAAATCAGAAAAATGAAATGACTTCAAACGAGAAAAATGATTTCTTAGATCATCTGGAACAGCAGCCAGCACTTGGAGCGAACGATTTTGCACGGCTCCGTATTTTGGCCAAAGACTCCGATTCGTACATCCGGGGCAGACTTCCTTTCGTTTTGATGAATGCAGTCACTGAAGAATCATTGTCCCTGTTGATGACTCTGGCTGCCGATCCGGATCCTCTGGTTCGTACGGAAGCCTATGACTCGATGTCCGAGTTCCCCTTTCAGCAGGCGGTTGATCTCCTGTATGAAGCCGCAACAAAGGACCCGGACAGTCTGGCCAGATCCTATGCCATTATCTCCTGGGCTGAATTGACCCGGTGGCTGAATCAGCTAACAGCCGACATAATTGAATATGCTGACAACCAAAAAAACTGTGAAAAAAGCAAACGCTGCCTTCTAAGCTGGATCTACGCCCTTTCACTCTTTAAAAGTCACGGCATTACAGAACTGTTGACGTTCCTGAAAGACAAGGAGGATCACCTGAGAAGGACAGCTCTGTCTTATCTAAGCGATCTGCTCGATGAAAGTAACTGTGAAGAAATAGGACAAGGTGTCAGGGCTCTCCTGGAAGAAGAAACAGTCCTTCCCGTTCGTACCCAAGGTGAAAAATTACTTCAATCCATACAGCAGCTCCGATAAACCGGGGCTTGCGATGGCAGATACCATGAATCCCAGACTCAAAAAAAAAAGAAAAAACCGAATGCTCCCGGAGAAAGCGCGCTTTGCACAGCACGGTCTCTCCGGGAGCATTTCTGTTAAACAATGAGGTACCGTCCGATGAGGGCAATGCTGATCCGGTTTGTACCACTATTTACCTGTTTATGCCTTAGTTTGTCTGAAACGACTGAATGAGATTGACCATCTCGATGGCAGAAACGGCAGCATCAAAGCCTTTGTTGCCTGCCTTGGTTCCGGCGCGCTCAATCGCCTGTTCCAAATTGTCCGTAGTCAGAACCCCAAACATAACCGGGATCTGGCTTTCCAAAGAAACAGCAGCGATGCCCTTGGCTACTTCAGCAGATACATGGTCAAAGTGCGGAGTAGCGCCCCGAATCACGGCTCCCAGGCAGATGACCGCATCGTACCGGCCGGATTCCGCCATATGTTTTGCCATTAACGGGATCTCATAGGCTCCCGGAACCCAGAGCATCTCGATATCATCCTCTGCCGCCCCGTGCCGGCGCAGTGCATCCAGCGCTCCCTCAAGCAGCTTCCCGCCGATAAACTCATTAAACCGGGCTGTCACGATGCCAAATGTAAAACCCTGTGCCGTCAGTTTTCCTTCAAATACTTTCATCATAATCCTCCGTTGCCTTAATCCGGCTAATTTTTTCTATTCCAATGATCGATCTGACTCGATTGGGCTTGCTGCCCAAATGCTGGGTTCAAGTCACCTCAGTTCTTCCTGGTTCTGAACCTGCGGGCTGATCAGCTACACCGCGTTCTGTGGCTGAGTCTGGCCTTCAGCCGGATTTACGCCTTCTTCCAGGTGGAGCAAATGTCCCATCTTCTGCTGCTTGGTCAGCAGGTAATTGAGATTGCGCTCATTGTGATTCATTTCGATGGGTTCACGGCTGTCGATGGTCAGACCAAACCCGGACAGGCCGGCAATTTTCTTCGGGTTGTTGGTAAGCAGGCGGATGCGGCGCACGCCGAGCTCCCGCAGAATCTGAGCCCCGATCCCATAGTCGCGCAAATCTTCCGGAAAGCCCAATGCCAGGTTGGCTTCCACCGTATCCATGCCCCAATCCTGCAGCTCATAAGCCCGGATCTTGTTGAGCAGGCCAATGCCCCGCCCTTCCTGGCGCATATAGAGCAGGACACCTCGTCCCTCCTGCTCGATGCGCTTCATTGCATTGGCCAGCTGATCGCCGCAATCGCAGCGCAGCGAGCCAAACGCATCACCGGTCAGACATTCCGAGTGCACTCGAACCAGAACAGGTTCCTCTCCGGCGACATCGCCCTTAATCAGGGCTACATGATGCTCTCCGCTTGTCCGGTCCAAAAAGCCTGCCATTCTGAATTCCCCGTGTTTTGTCGGAAGATTCGCCTCACTGACCTTTTCAACCATCACTTCATGGTCCCGGCGGTAGGCAATCAGATCCGCAATGGTAATGATCATCAGCCCATGCTTCTCCACGAACTCCATCAGCTGGGGCACCCGCGCCATGGTTCCGTCCTCATTCATGATCTCACAGATCACACCGGCTGAGCTCAAGCCGGCCATCCTGGCCAGGTCTACGGCGGCTTCGGTATGTCCGGCACGGGTCAGCACCCCGCCTGCTTTCGCCCGCAGGGGAAACATGTGACCCGGCTGTTTGAAGTCCTCCGGTTTCGCATTCGAATCCAGCAGCCGCGCCACCGTCAACGCCCGCTCCCCGGCCGAAATCCCCGTTGTTGTTTCCATGGCATCCACCGAGACCGTAAAAGCAGTCTGATGAGAGTCTGTATTCACATTGACCATGGTTGGAATTCCCAGCTCCAGCAGTCGCTCCCCCGTCATGGGCATGCAGATTAGTCCTCGGCCATGCTGCGCCATGAAATTGATCGCCTGTGGCGTCACTTTCTCCGCAGCCATTAATAAATCGCCCTCATTCTCCCGATCCTCGTCATCCACCACAACGATAATCCGTCCGTTTCTGAGTTCTTCCAATGCTTCTTCAATCGTGTTGAATCGCTTCATATTTTCTCCCCCTCGTTTGTTTCAGGCTGTCAGCCTGCTCTATCATAAAATTGCTTTCAGGTTCTGCCGATCCATTCATCTTTCGTTGAATCATCCATATCTGTCTGTTTGGGTTAAGGCATTTCAGGATCACCGTTTGGGATCCTATTAAGTCTCTATCAACTGCTCGACCGCTTCTGCATTCGATTAGAATCTCTTTTCGAATCTCTTCTCGAATCTCTTCTCTATCTCTTTTATTTCTCTTTTCGATTCTTTCTGCAAAGAGATCACGTGTTACGGTCCGATCGGTAACAACTATCTTTTGGATTCAATCTGTGAGTGAAATCATCAGTTATTCTGGTGGCCGGCAGTTACAGGAATCCGTGAGCCGCCAGAAATCCGGTGTTCAGCTCTCCGGATTGTACAGGTTCTGGTTCTGGTCCCGATCCGGCTGCCGTGGATCCAGGCCCCGACAGCAACCGTTCCACGTATTTGGCGATCAGGTCGCATTCCAGGTTGACGGCTGACCCGACCTGCTTGTTAGCCAGGGCTGTATGCTGCCAGGTGTGCGGAATAACCGAGACCTCAATGGAATCCTGGTTCGCGGCCGATAAGGTCAGACTGATCCCATCCAGTGCCACGGAGCCCTTCGGGGTGAAATACCGCATCAAATGAAGCGGTGCACTGACCGTGATCCGGACTGCAATGTCATCGCGTTCCAGCTTTGTAATGCGGCCTGTTCCGTCAATGTGTCCCGAAACGAGATGTCCGCCCAGCCGCTGACTCAGCGTCAGAGCACGTTCCAGATTAACCGGATCGCCCGGCGTCAGATCCCCCAGGGTCGTCGCGGTCATGGTCTGGGGCATGACATCACAGGTAAAGCCACGGGCGTCAAACCGGGTCACAGTCAGGCACACTCCGTTCGTGGCAATGCTGTCCCCAGGCTGCAGGCCTTCCAGAACACGGGCAGCAGCAATCGTTACCTGGATCGACCGGGCGGTCCTGGTAATCGTGCGCAAAGCGCCTACTTCCTCGATGATTCCTGTAAACAACTGGCTGCACCTCCCTTTGCATGGGTTCTTTTCTCCGGCTGATTGACCTGGGCTTTGATCAGAAGATCTTCTCCCAGTTGACGCACTTCCTGGTAGGACAGCGCAACTGCCTGATCAAGCCGGGCAATTCCGATTCCGCCCACCGGGGTGCGAGCCGTCCGCCCCCCCAGGATTTTTGGCGCAATGATGGTTTGAACCTCATCAACGATGCCTGATTGCAAAGCCGATGCCGCAAGTTCACCGCCCCCCTCCAGCAGGATGCTGTCGATGCCCCGGCTGCCCAGCACACGCATCAGTTCCTGCAGATCCACCCCATTCTCCGCATCCGGCAGGACTGTCACCTGACAGCCCAGCGCTTGGAGCTGGCGCAGCTTTTCCGGCGGGGCTGCCGCCGTCGTCGCCAGAATCGGCGATACGCCGGTTGGACCGTGCAGAACCTTTGCCTGAAGCGGAATCCGAGCCGTCGAATCGACAATGATCGGTATGGGATGTACACCTTCCCGTCCTTCCCGCCGCGTTGTCAGTGACGGATCATCGGCCAGAACCGTCCCGATTCCAACCATAATGGCGGTATACTGATGCCTCAGCTCGTGGACATAAGCTCTGGCTGACGCTCCTGAAATCCAGCGGGATTCCCCCGTCACTGTCGCGATCTTGCCATCCAGTGTCATGGCCGTCTTCAGGAGAACATAAGGAACACCCTGGGCAATATGCTTGATGAACGGACGGTTCAATGCCCTGGCTTCATTCTCCAGAACCCCGCAGCAGACATCAATACCGGCTTTTTCAAGACACTTGATGCCCCGGCCGGATACCTTGGGATTGGGATCCTCCATGGCGATCACCACTCGACGGATCCCGCTTCGGATCACCAATTCGGTACAGGGTGGTGTCTTGCCTTGATGATTGCATGGCTCCAATGTGACATAAAGCTCTGCTCCCGCCACCGACTCTGTGGCAGAGTTGATGGCATTCACTTCCGCATGGGGTCCGCCATACTGCTGATGCGCCCCCTCACCGATGATTCGGCCGTTCCGTACCAGGACGGCCCCCACCAGAGGATTGGGACTGGTATAGCCGATTCCCTGACGGGCCAGCTCCAAAGCGCGCCGCATGAACCGGTCTTCACCGGACTGGATTCCTTGTTCCCGCTGAATATCCACTCTGATTCTCCTTTCTCTCAGTGTCGGACCATATCAAAAAGACCCTGAGATAAGCTCAGGGCCATAAAAACGAATATGAGGAGACCTCCGACCAAAAAATCGGAACATCATTCAATCATCTTCTTCCATCCAGACTTTACTGTCGGCTTCGGAGTTACACCGAATCAACCTTACGGTTCGCGGGCTGTACCGCCGGTAGGGAATTGCACCCTGCCCTGAAGACTCATTTAATTCTGTTCCTACAATACCGTCAGCAGCGCACGCTGTCAATATCATCCGGATGATAAACCGATCAATCCACACGGGGGTTAATTTTTCGATTGATAAAAATTTACCGTTGCATTCAGCAAAAGACCATGGTGGTAGCCCCTGCCTGCTCCGATTATTTCAATTCAGCACCTCCGGCAGAATGCGCCATTTTCGCGAAAAATACCGGAAAGGACTAATCCGACGGATCAAGTGCCGTCGGATCGTTCCGTCGATGTTGCTTTCGAAATCAATGAACCCTCCAGAGAGTCGTTATGAAGGTGCAATTCCCTGCTGGACCCACTGGCCTTCCTGTCACATTCATCCTTTCGACAACAAAAAGGTTATTTTGAGCGAGAAATCAATTCTTTCAGAATCTTCTCTGCTTCACCGCCCAGTGAACGATAATAGCTCAGTGTATAAAATTTCGAGTTAAGTTCAACGACACTTGCATCATCCCACTGATAAACAATCTGTCCATCGATGAGGATCTCTTTGAAACGTACGCCCTCACTCTTTTCATGAGATGCAGAAAGTGTAATTTCTTCTGAGGTTCCCAGATTTGCATGGATCGCGTATCCGATTACCTTCGATCTTCGGTCCTGTGTTTCACGATAGACTGTAAATGTGCAGTTCTGAGCCTTCAGGTAATTCTCGGGCAGAACGAAACCATGGGGTTCCACTAATTGTTTCATTTCCTCAAGAGAAGAAACTTCAGATACTGGCGAAGGGGCATAATAAATTCTGGCATAGATAAAACCGGCTGCAACGTAGAGAGTGTACGCTAAAATAGCCAGAGAGACTGTAATTATCAGGTACTTGAGTACCTTTCCAATGGTAATCCTGTGAACCATATTTTTCCTCCAAAGTGGTCTTCGCATTAGTTATTGATACTTAATTTATACGAATACTTAGCAAAACTGGCCGGAACCCATTTTAAAGCCACAACCGGCTCAGTAGTGGACGAACTTAATATATAAGGAGCTCCATACCACCCGGGATGGACACAATACTCATAGTCTCCATCCGACAGTTTTCGATAGCCATAGATGAGCATGGTATGAAAATTATAGCCATCAGCCAAAAATGTGGTCATCATGGCAGGATATCCCTTATCAATTTGTTCCCTTACATAAGCACTTGTTCAGAGGATCAACAATTCCATCAGCCCAACTTAGAGGACCCATCCCATAAGTTTGTGACATTAAATTATGAAGCTTGATAGCTTGAGGATAAAGCCCTGCTTTAAAATCGGCACTGACTAGCTTTTCCGGAGTGTATCCACTTAGAAGTACATTTGAATTTAGTGAATCAAGATAGGTGAGCCCCAGGCAGGTTGCCACCGCAGAGCAAGTACCTTCAGATGGAGATCCTACTTGATTATTGCCAAATGCTTTAATTCTTATGGCACCACGATTGTTGTAAAGCATTTTGGTTGTTACAACACTAGAGACAGATGCTGTCGGTTGAGTATTAATTGCCTTATCCTTCGTCTGCCCCAAGGAATCGGTCTGATTACTGCTCGTGATCTGATTCATAAGAATCTCGCATCCGGGCAATGTCTTGCTGGTTTGATCATTCGCTATATTATTAAATATGCCATTGTCTTTCACGTAATATTGAAATATTCCCCCATAATACTTTTTTGTCTGAGTATCGTCCGAATACGGACTGCTAATCTCTTCAGTGCACTCCATAACCTCAAGGGTATTTCAGTTGATTATTAAAAAACCTTTTTCGCCGCTGGCAAGGATATATGATGGTTGATCATCTCCATCATACATCAATTCAATTAGCGGCTTGTCACTGCCTATTTGTCGGCCCTCCATTGCAGCAATCGAATAGGAAATTTCCGATGACGAAAGATGATCCTGAACAGCCGCCTGTGCATTCCGTCCGAACAATGATACCGTGATCAAAACAACTCCAACAGCTAATATTTTAATTTTCATACATTCATCACTCCTAACAAAAGTAAATCAGCTGATTATTAATATTCTGAGTTTTACAGAGTTTTATACTAGAAACTATTCCTTAACGACCAATTGATTTTTACGTGGACGTCCGCGCTTACCCTTGTTCGTCTTTTTCACCACGTAGTCCGGGGCGCATCCCTCAGGGATCTCAAAGCCAAGAGCCTCGCATATGTCCACCTGTTTCCCCACAAATGGGGTAATGTACGCCTTCGTGTTGGGGTGCTCGATATAGCGAATCGGCCTCATCTCGTTTAACACATCCGCTACCGAATGAAACTGTTCGCCCAGCTTTGTTTTGCGGACATGGCTTAGGTAACAGCCCATGATCTGGGCAACAAAGAGAATAAAGGAACGACCAATTTTTCCAGTTTCCGTTGATGTACGCTGGCGGTCGGCTCCCAGGACCCCTTTCATCAGGGCAAAATACTTCTCCTGTTCATCCCGCAGCCTGTAATGCCGGTTAGCACTCAACGCATCCATGTCCAAACCATGGGTCGTGTTGGCAAAGAAACCTGCTTCTCGCCGACACCGGATGACCTTGGTCTCATCCAGGCTGAAGTCCTCCAGGATTCGAGTTTTCGCATTATACTTCAACCGATAAAACCGGTAGACCTGTTTGAGCGTTTCATCATCATCCAAGGGGATTTGGTTAACAAGGGACGCTTCCAAGGCTTCTCTCTGAGCTGCCAGAGCAATGTCCAGATCCGTTAGTTCATTGCCTCGGCGGATGGGATCAAAGTACAGGTTCAGTTTCAGATTTTCTGCTTTCTTGACGTTGTCACGCTGCCCTTCGATCTGGTAATCCATATCTTTCTGCAGATAGTAGATCCGTTCCTCCGGATCCACTTGCATACCATCCGGGTGGTGGCCGAAGTTTCCGAATTCATCGATCAACTGACGAACATGTTTCTGGCCGGTTTTGGTTCCCATGATCATGCGTTGCTGCTGGTCGATGTATAGTTCCAGATTGCGGATCGATTCATACCCCCGGTCAGTGATCAGGATGATTCGTTTCATGCCGGCCTGTTTCAAATCCTTCAGGATCACGGCCAGGCTTCGGGAGTCAGGGGTGTTTCCGGCAAAGCTGCGATAATAGACTGGCATGTGGCCATCCAAGGTGTAGACTACTACTTCCAGGGTTTGTGGAAGGGGCAGATGTTCTTTGTTCCGCCCGTAATGGATATCTGCCAGCGAGTGTCCGTAGCTGGAACAGCTTGTGGAATCGACAGCACAAACCTCATTGTCGTGGAGTCGGCGTGCCCGCAGACGCAAGAACGCCATGCGATCCTGCTCTGTAATGGACTGGGTAAACCTTGTAATATACGGAGAAGAGAGTGGCTTTGCCCGTGGTGTTTTTGCTATGCGCTGCCAGGAAGCCAGTTGGTTATAGGTCTCTCGTCCACAAAGTAGATAGAGGGCCAGTGTCATGAGGGTATCTACTTTTTCCTTATCTCCGTCAAATGTGCTCATGAGGTCGAATCTCAGGCCGGTCTGTTCCGCAATCTTCTCCAACAGCCATATGTCGCCATAGAGCCGGTTCTCATCCTGACTTTCAATAACCGGCCTTCCCGCCTTCCGTCGTCCTGACAGTTTGTCAATTTCACTTAGATCCCAGCCTTCCGGGAAGATGAGTTTATCTCGTTCCTCAATAGACTCCAGAAGATAATTCTTTCCCGGAATAAACTTAAGATCATCTGTTACCGTCCCCCAATAAACGTGACGGTATTCCCGTTTTCCGGTCTTTGGGTTCACTCTGGCCGGCTGTGTACTGGCATAGTGGTATCCATTATTGTGATGAATCGATACCCGGTAAGGGCTGTTAGAATCCGTGGGACGAGCCATTGTTATCCCCTCCTATTTTTAGTATAATTATACTAAAAATAGGAGGGGATAACAAGATGGAAAGGACTGATTTTCTCAGACATTAGAATGGTTTCAGGAGTTTGCAGATCGTTACTAGTATAATTGTTTGCAAAACTTAGATTAATATGATAGTACAATCTCATATAAATAAAGTCAATTTTCATTATTTTGTAATATTTTATACAATTTAATTCGAAATTATTATGTATTATCAATTTAATTTTAAAAAGTCAGTCATATAAGTCTTTCTCATTTCTGATGATCACATCAAATATCAAGGTCTATTTCATCGTTTCAACAAAAAATACCTCTTTTTAAATAGAAAACCAATTTAGAAATAGAGCTGTTTCCATGATCAGGATCGATCGCGCTTCGTAGAATGTGAATGAGAATGACGATCTCACTTGGGGAAAGGCTCACATCATTTCATTAAGTCATCGATCCCTTTCTTGAATCAGCTGATGCATTTTCATGGAGAGCAGCGGTGCCGGCAGCAGAGTGAATGCAGCGCCATATGCTCTGCGAATCCCCGTTCTGAACCGTTTCGAGGATCTGATCAGTCAGCTGAATCCATTCCAGCTTGATATCTCATCCATTTTCTTTCTGCTTCCGCTCAAAAAGACCCTGAGAAAAACTCAGGGTCAGCAAACGACTGGGAGGATTCATCGTAAAGGAATTAATTTTTTGCTCAATGGGTATCAATGCCCCGTCGCAGTTATACAGCGGCGACCTCGTTAGTCCGAGGCGCTTTCATTCGTCAACGGTGACGAGGCGGGTCATTCGGGGCCGAACCTTTTCCTAAGGTTAGGGCTCCGTGATTGCATAACATCTGGGCAATATAAGCCTTGGCATGGAAACAGCATAGACAGGAAACTCCGACGGTGCGATACCCGCCGGAGTTTCCTGTCTATGCTGTTGCAGCCAGATTCATTCAGTATTCATCACCTTGCCGGAGCAAAGCTTTTTTGAGCTGATCGATCTGAACTTTGGCTCTTCGACCTTTTAGGAAATCCAGTCGCTAGAAGCGGTCACTGACTTTCTGATCTCCCAGCACACGGTAAACATCGACTTCTTCGTCGCCAAAAACAATCCCCAGGGATTTGGCTGCCCGTACCATTTCACAGTTCGGATCCACGTTTTTGGTCACCTGGCCAATGACATGCTCCAGCGAATCATAGCTCATCTCCGTACCTTTTAAGGTAACCATATTCCCGAAGAGGCCTTTTTCCGCCAGTTCCACGGCCGCAATGCCATAGCGGGAAGACAGGATGCGGTCAGCCGAGGAGGGGCTGCCGCCCCGCTGCAGATGCCCGAGAATGGTGGCCCTGGATTCATTGCCGCACAGCTCATGCAGATCGAGGGCAACCTTGTTTCCGATTCCACCCAGTCGGATGGGATCCGGAGAATCCGCCACAACGGACTGAACCACCATTTCCCCATCAAGGGGCTTGGCACCCTCAGCTACCACGATGACCGAGAAGTTCTTGCCGATTTCCTTGCGCCGCATGATTTTGGCTGCCACATAGTTGATGTTGTAGGGAATCTCAGGAATCAGAATCGCATCCGCTCCGCCGGCGATTCCGGCATGCAGGGCGATCCAGCCGGCATAGCGGCCCATGACCTCCAATACCATGATGCGATGATGCGATGCCGCCGTGGTATGGAGCCGGTCCAGGGCTTCCGTCGCGACGTCAACAGCGGTAGAAAATCCGAACGTAGTGTCCGTCGACGCCAGGTCATTGTCAATGGTTTTCGGAATCGCGATGACCTTTACTCCTTTACGGGCAAAATCCCGGGCAGAAGTCAACGTTCCGTCACCGCCCACCACAAACAGCACATCAATCCCGGCATTTTTCAGGTTTTCCACGCCTACATCCGAGACATCCTTGATCACCGTCTTGCCATTCTCTTCGACCTGATACTTGAACAGGTTGTCCTTGTTCGAGGAGAACAGGATGGTACCGCCTTCCTGAAGAATACCGGAGGTATTGAACAGGTCCAGATCAACGAAATTGCCGTAATACAGACCGTTGTATCCGTTGCGAATGCCCACCACTTCCCAGTGATTCTCAATGATGGCCTTGCGGGTGACGGCCCGGATAACGGCATTGAGTCCGGGACAGTCTCCACCGCCGGTCATGATGGCGATTCGTTTAATTTCATCCATAATAAGAGTAACCCCCTGTGGTTTTAATAGTCGGATGTTTCCATGTTGATTTCTGATTTATCATGTAAATTATATCACATTGACCAGTTTATCAAAATCCAGTAAATGTTTTCATAAAAATGTTAACGATGACACGCCGCACGGAACCTCGAGATCGACTGCGCTTCTCGTATCGGAGCTTGGTTCAGTCGATCCCGCTCCTCGGGATCGGATCTGCTTTTTTCGAACGATTTCCTGACAGCTTCGGCAGCCCGAGAAAAGGTACAAGTCAGCAATGCGGGAATTTTTCCAGCGGACATCGTATCACGCGATAAAATTGGTTACAATGGAAAGTAGTACGACCGGAACAGCCGACTTATCAAGCGGCAGATCCAAACATGAAACCAACCCCATGAAGAGAAAAGATATATTTCCCCATAACAACTGCGGACGGACGCATTGAGGACCCTGATAAAAACGAGGCGCTGTCCGGCCTGCATCCGAAACGGAACGATCAAAGGAGAAGCAATGGAGCGATTGAATGAACGAATCAAAGAACTGGCCCTGGATCTGACCCGGGTCAAAAGCGTCGTGGAAACTCCCGGCGAAGTAGCGGCAGCCGACCGGATCCATGAGATCCTGAGTCAATTCCCCTACTTCCGGGAACATCCCGAACATCTGATCAAAGTCCCGGTAAAAGACGACGAACTGGGCCGGTATTCTGTCCTGGCCCTGTTCCGGGGGGAAGCCGGCACGTCCGAGGATACGGTCATCACCCTGGGCCACTACGACACCGTCGGCACGTCCGATTACGGCAACCTCGAAGAGTTTGCCTGCGACCCGGTGGAACTGACCCGACGCCTCCATGGGGTCAGCCTCAGCCCGGAAGCTCGGCAGGACCTGGAGTCCGGAAACTATCTGTTTGGCCGGGGACTGTTTGACATGAAAACCGGCGATGCCATCCTTTTAGCCATTCTGGAGCAGGTGTCCGCCGAGCCCGCCTCCTTCCCGGGCAACCTCATCTACATCGGGGTCTGCGACGAGGAAGCCAACTCCAAGGGAATGCTGGCGGTGCTGCCGGAGCTGATCCGCTTAAAGCGCGAATACGGCCTGAATTATCTGACACTCCTCGATACGGACTACATGACTTCCGAATATCCGGGAGATGAGAAGAAGTACGTCTACATCGGAACCGTCGGCAAAATCATGCCCAGCTTCTACATTGTCGGCAAGGAAACCCATGTCGGGGAAGCCTTCAAGGGACTGGATGCCAATCATCTGGCAGCCCGCCTGGTGGATGCGGTGGACCTGAATCCCGCCTACTGCGATGTGGTGGAAGGCGAAGTTACCCAGCCGCCCGTTACCCTGAAGCTGCGGGACTTAAAAACCGAATACTCCGTCCAGACCAGCCGGACCGCCAACGTCTACTTCAATGTGGCCACCCATTCCTCCACCCCCAGCCAGGTTCTGGAGAAAATGAAGCAGGCGGCTCAGACTGCTTTCGAAGAGGTTCTGGAAACCCTTACCGGCCATTACCGGACCTACTGCGAAATGGCTCAGCGCCCCTTTGCCGAACTCCCCTTCCAGGCCCGCACCCTGACCTATGCACAGCTGCTGGACCAGGTGACCCGCGAGCTGGGCGACCCCTTCACTCAGGCGCTGGAAGCCCGCATTGCGGAAATTGCCCGGTCAAAAAATCTGGATGACCGGGAGAAATCCTTAAAGATCGTCGAATATGTCCATGATCAGTGGTCTGACCGCGATCCGGTCATCATTGTCTATCTGACTCCCCCCTACTATCCGCACATCTATGTCAGCGAAGCGGACGAAAAAGGCCGCCGCCTTCTGAATACCGTCGCTCAAGTGGTCGACGCCTCCCCGGCCAGAGACCAGCTGGTGTTCAAGAAGTTCTTCCCCTACATCTCGGATCTCTCCTACGGCGGAGCCCCGAAGGATCCCAAGGTAATCGACGATCTCAAGGGCAATATGCCCGGCTTCGGCACCACCTATGACCTGCCGCTGGCTGCCATGCAGGAACTCGACCTCCCGGTCCTGGATATCGGTCCCTTCGGTAAGGATGCCCATAAATTCACCGAACGCATCGAAACCGGCTATTCCTTCGAAACAGCCCCGGCCCTGACCTATGAAACCATCCGCCAGCTCCTGAGCCCGGACTCCAACTAATCCGGCGACAAGGGCGCAAGGCCTTCCCGGCGAAGGCTTCGCCCGGATCGGCGGATTGCGCCAATTCCTGCCATCTGCTGACCGTCGGTCGGAACAGTGCCAAAACAAAGAACGCGTGATTCCACGCGTTCTTTGTTTTGGATTCGATTCACCCTGCGACTGATCCGGAGCAGAGTGGAATGAATCACGCTTCAGCTACTGCCGGGCAGTCCCCGCCTGGGGCGGATCGCGCCTGCAGACGGGCCTTTTCGGAATCATCCTGTGCTAAATCAGATTCCAGGCAACGATCAGCAGTGCCTGGGCTTCTTCTACTCCATAGCCTGGGCTTCCACTACTCCATGGCCTGGACGAGTTCCTCGAAACGTTCTCCTCGTTTTTCGAAATTGCGGAACATATCAAAGGAGGCACAGGCGGGGGAGAGGATCACCACATCACCGGGCAGCGCAACCTTGGAGGCCAGTTCCAGAGCTTCCTCGAAGGTTTCGGCATCCAGCAGGCGTTCCGCGATGGGTTCGCCGCTCTGGATGAAGGCCTGGCGGATTTTCTCCTTGGCGGCTCCCAGCAGGATGACATTCCGGAAATAAGGGGCCCCTTCCCGGGCCAGTTCCGAATAATCCAGATTCTTGTCCACGCCCCCCAGCAGGATATTGATGCGGCCCTTATCTTCCTGGAAGGACCGGATCGTTGCCAGGGTACGGGTAGGAGATGAGGCGATGGAATCATTGTAGTAGCGGACTTCCCGCTTCTTGGCCACGAACTGGGCCCGGTGCTTGACTCCGGTAAACGTCATGGCAAACTGCCGGGCGGTTTCGATCTCCACCAGGCCTTCGGTAGCCAGGAGGGCGGCGCAGAGATTCTCCGCATTATGAATGCCCTTGAGCTTCATCTCGGAGAGCCGCACCACCGGGGTGCCGCGCAGGAAAATGACCCCATCCTGATAGTGGGCATCTGCCAGCTCGCGGGAGGAGAAGGACTTGACGGCTCCGTGTGCCATGGACTTGAATTCCCGGGTATATTGATTGTCTTCATTGACAATCAATGTTCCGGTGGAATCCTGATAGCGGAAGATGTTGATTTTGGATTCCCGGTATTCTGCCATGTCCTTATGAATGTCCAGATGATTGGGCGACAGATTCGTCACCACAGCGATCTGAGGAGACAGATCCATGTCCATCAGCTGAAAATTGGACAGCTCCAGGACGATGATTTCATCCGGCTCAATGGTTTCTATTTCGTCAAACAGAGGAAATCCGATGTTGCCCCCGATGCGGGCCTTGCGACCCTGGGCCCGGAGCAGCTCATAGATCATGGTGGTGGTGGTGGACTTGCCGTCTGAGCCGGTAACGCCGATGATCCGGGCCGGGCAGTGACGCATGAATTCCTTCATTTCCGATGTGATAACAGCCCCCTCGGCTTTCGCCTCCAGCAGGGCTTCCACATCCGGGCGCATCCCGGGCGTCCGGAAGACGACATCAAAACCCTTCAGGTTTTCCAGATAATGGCGGCCCAGGACGAAATCGACCTTTCCTTCAAACTCCTGAACCTGAGCGTCCAGCTCAATGAACTCCCGTTTATCAAAGGCCGTGATCCGGGCACCCAGTCGGAGCAGGAAGCGGACCAGGGGGATGTTGGACACCCCCAGGCCGACAACGGCTACCTTCTTGTCCCGGATTTCCTGCCGAAACAGGTCAAACGATCTGGCCATGCTAGAATGCCACCCGCTGGGCGATCCACTGGTTGAGCTCACTGATTTTTACCCGGACCTGCTCCATGGTGTCGCGGTCCCGGATGGTGACGGACTGATCTTCCAGGGTGTCAAAATCCACCGTGACGCAGAACGGGGTTCCGATTTCATCTTCCCGGCGGTACCGCTTGCCGATGGATCCGGCATCGTCAAAGTCGGTCATGAAGTCCTTGGACAGCTGCGCGTAGACTTCTTCCGCCTTTTCGTTCAGCTTCTTGGACAGGGGCAGAACCGCTGCCTTGAAGGGCGCCAGCGCCGGATGCAGGTGCAGTACATTGCGGATGTCGCCGCCCTCCAGTTCCTGCTCTTCATAGGCGTCGAGCAGAATCGACAGGAAGATGCGGTTGGGGGAAACGGAGGGTTCAATGACATAAGGCAGATATTTCTCGTTGGTCACGGGATCCTGATAATTCAGATCCTCACGGGAGTGCTGCATATGCTGGGTCAGGTCATAGTCGGTGCGGTGAGCCACACCCCAGAGTTCACCCCAGCCAAAGGGATAGCGGTACTCAAAATCCGTGGTTGCCTTGGAATAGAACGAGAGTTCCTCGGCCGCGTGATCGCGGGCTCTCAGGTTCTCATCGCGCAGGCCAATATCCAGGAGGAACCGGTGCACGAAGCTGCGCCAGTAGTCAAACCACTCCATGTCAGTGCCGGGCTTGCAGAAGAATTCCAGCTCCATCTGCTCAAATTCACGAGTCCGGAAAATGAAGTTTCCGGGCGTGATCTCATTGCGGAAGGACTTTCCGATCTGGCAGATGCCAAAGGGCACCTTCTTGCGGCTGGTCCGGGCAATGTTCTTGAAGTTGATGAAGATGCCCTGAGCCGTTTCGGGTCTGAGGTACACCGGCTCGGAGGACTCGTCGGTCACTCCGATAAAGGTCTTGAACATCAGGTTGAACTTGCGGATATCGGTGAAGTCATGGGAGCCGCACTTGGGGCAGGCAATGTGGTTTTCCACAATGTAATCCTTCATGGCTGCTTCCGGCATGCCGTCGGCGGAGGCGTACTCCACGCCTTTCTGGGTCATGTCCTCTTCAATGAGCTTGTCGGCCCGATATCTGGATTTGCACTGCTTGCAGTCCATCAGTGGATCCGAGAATCCGCCGACATGACCCGAGGCCACCCATACTTCCGGATTGAGCAGAATGCCCGAATCCAGTCCCAGGTTATAGGGGCTTTCCTGAACAAAGCGCTTCCACCAGACTTTCTTGATGTTCTCCTTCAGTTCCACGCCCAGCGGGCCGTAGTCCCAGGAATTGGCGAGCCCGCCATAGATTTCCGAACCCGGAAACACGAAGCCTCTGCCCTTGGACAGGGCCAGGATCTTATCCATTGTTACTTGATTATCTGCCATGATGATTCCTCCTTGGCGCCGGTGGATCCGGCGGTCTTTTTTTGATATAAAAAAAGGGCAATTCCACATGAAGGGACGTGAATCACGCGGTTCCACCCTTCTTGGCAATTGCCCATCTCTCAGGTTCAGGCTCCGAAGCTCCCTTCCTCTGGCAGATCATGACAGGTCTCAGCGCCCCTGCCTCTCTTGAATGATCCCGCCGAAGTACTTTTCTTCTTCAACGCCTGTTTTTCTTATGGCTCCGCGAAGAGGGCTCGAACCTCCAACCTATCGGTTAACAGCCGAGTGCTCCACCATTGAGCTATCGCGGAATATTGTTTCACTAACAATTATACCAAGACTTTTCTGAAAATCAATCACTACAGGTTATAATAAAGGCAGAACTTCAGGGAAATTCACCTGGAACAAGTACAGCTCTCCTCAAACCGGAACGCCCCGAGGAAAATCAGAGCACCATGAAAGGAACATGCCATGAGCGGAATCTTGACCCTTGACATTGGAAACAGCGATACGGTGGCCGTCCTGTATGGCCGTGACGGCAAGCGCCGGGCGGATTTGCGCCGTCCATCCATCAAGGAAGACAATTTTAAAAAATACCGGTTGTATTTCCGGGATCTCAATGACGAGTTCAATGAGTCCCAGCCGGAAGCGGTGATTCTCTCCTGCGTCGTCCCCTTCCTCCGGGATACGGTGCTGCGAGTCATGGAAGAGATGTATCCGGAATCCCGGATCATCAATGTGGCGCCGGGCATCGTGCCCGAAATGAACGTCCTGCTGGAAGAACCCCGGGAACTGGGCGCCGACCTGATCGCCACCAATGCCGGCGCCTACCATAAGTACAGGGACTGGACCATCATCGCGGATCTGGGTTCGGCCACCAAACTCGGAGTCATCGACGGCGACTTCAACTTCTATGGCGGCGTAATCATCCCCGGCATCGCCTTTCAGGCCCGCAGCCTGCACCAGATGATTCCCCACCTGCCCGACATTGAGCTGAAAAAGCCGGAACGCATCATCGGCAGTGACACCATCGGTTCCATCCAGTCGGGCATCATCAACGGCACCCTTGCTGCCGTTCTGGAGCTGGCCCGCCGCATCGAAACCGAAATGGGCCACCCCTGCCGCAAGGTCATCACCGGCGGCCTGGCCAAGCTCTTTGATCCGGCGGATCTGGAAGACTTCCAGTACGACGAGTTCCTGCTCTCGGAAGGGCTCTTTCAGATTGCACTGTGCCAGCTGGATACCAGTTTTTGATCCACTCTGTACCAACAAGGACTCTGGGGGATCAAGCTCCCTGGGATCAAGCTCCTCGTCATCACTCCCACCCCAAAAGCCTGCATCCCCTGGATCTGATTTCAGGAAAACGTCAAATGTACAGGTTAGCCTCTGCCCGATCAGACATATACCTTAAGCCCCAGGACGACTCCACTCTCTCCCTAAACAGCACTCAGAATAGGAGTTGCAGCGGCCCGCCCGTGCCTGACCTGATGTCAGCACGGGCGGGCCGTTAGGTTCTGATCTGCCCTGAACAGCCTGTTCAACCAGATCAGGAAAATGAAGTCACGTCGACTGACTCGGCCTCTGCCTTTGCGGGTATGGCCTCCATGGCGCCCATGCGCGTGCAGACGAGGGCTCCGATCCGATTGGCAAACTTGGTGATTTCAACCAGCTTGTCGAAATCCGACCGCAGGTTGGTCCGATCCTCCAGAGCCGCCACCTTGCTTAAGAAAGCTCCGACGAAGGCATCGCCCGCACCGGTGGAATCCACCGTCTGGACGGGAATGCTGCTGACCGTCGCGGACTGCTGCCCATTGGACAAATAGGTTCCCGCACTGCCCAGTGTGACGGCGATGATGCCCACTCCGCGCTCATGAAGCGACCGGACAGCTTCTTCCCGGTTCATCGGTCCGCACAGCAGTTCCAGTTCGGAATCACTGACCTTCAGCAGATCTACCTCTGGCAAAAGGTCCAGCATCTCCCGGATGAAGTCTGCTTCCCTTCCCCGCCACAGGTCGGAGCGCCAGTTCGGGTCGAAGGAGACAAACCGGGTTCCCTTGCACCGCTTTAAAAGATTCAGGTAGGTGGTCCGGGTCGCCCCCCCCAGAAGAGCCGTTGCTGAACCAAAGTGGACCAAATCGCACGCTGCCGGGACGGCTTCATCCAGTTCCGCCTCTGTCAGCCAGGCATCGGCACCGCGCTGGAACAGAAAATCCCGTTCTCCGTCCGGGGTCAGCGAAACAAATGCCAGGGTGGTGCCGTGATGAGGATCACGGATCAACTGGCTGGTTTCGACGCCATAGTCCTTTAAAGTCCGCTCCAGAAAATCACCGAAGGGATCCGCACCGACCTTTCCGGCAAACCAGGCAGGCGTGCCCAGCCGGCTCAGGGTAGCCGCCACATTGGCGGGCGCACCGCCGGCCTTCTTCAGGAAATGCTCACCCCGGCTCAGATCCCCGGTCCCGTCGGTGCAGATGAAATCAATAAGCAGCTCTCCGATGCAGTATACTTGTCCGGCCATGGCGATCCTCCCTTTACTGGCTAGTCGTGGGCAGACCGGCGTTTGCCGGTGAGAATATTGCGGACCCGGCGCCAGCCTTTTTTAGCGGAATACAGGGTATAGGTAATGCCCGGCATGGGATCCTCTTTGGACCAGATGGGCGAAACGCGAATACCGGCGGAACGGGTGTCCTCATCCATCTGTTCCGGCGAGATCTGTCCGGTTTCCTTGTATTTGTCCCGGGCAAACTTATCTTCCAGCGCATGGATCCAGCTGTACCCCGTATCATAGTTCCAGGCCTGCGGCGGCAGCGGATCCCCGATCATTTCCCGATAGGTAATAAACGGCGTATTGAAACCCAGGGCAATAAGCAGCTCCGTAAAGCCGATGTAGCGGCAGTTGATCTCGATCAGGTAGATGTCCCCAGTGGTTTCATCCCGCTTCAGATCCACTTCAGCAAAGCCCTTGTAGCCGACTTTTTCAAAGAACGGTCCGCAGATCTCATGGCATTCAGGAATCCATTTCTGCTTGGCATAAGTCGCTGCTCCGAAATTGTTGGGCCACTGCCGGATTTTCTGAACCGTGGTGTAGTGGGTGCAGACAGAATCCTGGTTCATGTAGCCTTCCCAGCAGTAGCAGTTGGTTTCCGGTCCCGGAATAATGCGCTGGACAAAGACCTCCACTCCATCCTGACGGCAGCGGTCCGTCTTTTCCAGCAGCTGCGCCTCATTTTCAATGAAGAACACCTTGTTGCGGTAAAGCCGGATAAAGGTCGCCGAATCCTTGGGTTTGATGATGCAGGGATACTTGATCTCCCGGTCCACCCGGCCGGCCAGATCCGCATCATCAGCCGCGATGATCTCCGGTGTCTTGACACCGAAGCGATCCGTATATTCCACCATCTTGTATTTGTCCACCAGATCAGAAATCAGACCCTTCTTCTGGTTCGGGAATAAGAACCAGGGCTTCAGCTCATCATGGAAATCATCCACAAACTGGGCATAGGCATCCGCGGTCTGAAATAGCACCGGCTTGACCGGCTGTTTTTTGGCATACTCAATCAGCGCGTCGCACAGTTCCCTGGGATGCGTCTTATAATGGGGAACCAGCAGTTCTTCCGTCACATACTTGGAGCGCCCGTACTGATTGTCCCTGCTGTAATTTACTGCCACCACCGGCACGCCCATTTTCCCCAGTCCGCGGACCAGGGACAGTCCGATATAATAATTGGTACCCAGTACCATTGCCTTGTTTTGATAAGCCACGATTCATATCTCCTAGCGCAAAAACTTCTTACCTATTATACCACTAACCTTCTGGCAATTATAGAACCTCAGACCAACGGCAAATCGCCTCGGAGCCTTGTCCTGTGGGAAAAATCCGGCTCCGGCAGAATGATTCAACACCATGCCAGTCAGGCACAGAAAGCCAGCCGTTCTCCGAGTACTGCCGGAGAGCGGCTGGCTTAGTCATGTCTTCCTTCGAGAAAGTGATCCCCATCATCCGCTGTCCGACCAGACTTCAGACCGCGATTCAGCACTTCCAGCTCTGGGATCAACTTCTGAACCACTTCAGAAATACTTCAGATCTACTTCAGATCTACTTCAGAACGGCTTCCATCTCATCCAGCATGATTGAGGTACCGGTGAAGCCGCCGGAGGTAATGTACCAGACCGACGGATCCAGGTAGTGGATCGTTCCACTCTTGTGGGCTTTCGTCCGGCGGATCAGTTCATTGTCCATGGTGGAGCCGGCATCCGTGTCGCCGCCCACCACCCCTGCACGGTCAATCACAAACAGGTGGTCCGGGTCCTGCTCCAGAATGTATTCGTAGGTTACATTCTGGCCATGGGTGGAGTCCTCAATACCCGAATCCGCCTCATCAAAGCCCAGAGCATGATGAATGATGCCAAAGCGGGAGACCTTGCCATAGGCAGACAGGCTGCCGTCATTAGCCAGGATAATCAGAGCATTCTCCCCTTTGGCCCGGACTTTGCCCTGGATGCCCGCAACCCGTTCCTTCAGGTCTGCCACCTTTTGGCTTACGACCTCCGATTGCCCGAAGATTTTCCCCAGGAGCGCGGCATTGTCCTCCACGGACTTCAGGTAATTCCCGCCATCAACGGTCAGATACAGCGTCGGAGCAATCTTCGACAGTTCTTCATAGGCGGCCTGGGTCCGGGTGGAGATCAGGATCAGATCCGGCTTGAGGCCAAAGACCTTCTCGAAATCCGGCTCCTTGAGCGTTCCGACATCCGTGTAGCGCTCATCCCGGTACTGCTTCAAAAATTCTGGCAGAGAAGCCTTGGGCAGACCAATGATCTCAACCTCCAGGTTCTGCAGGAGATCCACCAGGCCGTAGTCAAATACGACGACCCGCTGGGGCTTGCTTGTGACCTGAACGGTACCCAGCTCATGAGTCACGGTAATAATCTCCTGAGCGGCGGAAGATGCCTCGCTCAACTGCCCCTGGGTTCCTTCCGAAGCCGCCGGGGCGGCGCAGCCGGCCAGCAGCAGAACTCCTGTCAGCCACCATGCAGCTGATCTTTTCTTATTGCGCATAGACATATATTTCAACCTTCCTTTTTTTTCATTTCATGGATATCCTGGCTGTTGTTGAACTGGTCAATCCTGTTGATTCTTTGCCTCCAGTCGATCCAGTCCCTCCAGTCGATCCAGTTTATCTGATCGATCCGGCATATTGGGTCGATCCGACATATTGGGTTGATCCGACATATTGGGTTGATCCAGTCATATTGTCGGATCCTGCTGATCTGGTCATTAACTCAGACAGCAGTCGGAATCGGGCAGATGTTGCCGTTTTCGCTGTAATAGGTGCAGATTTTCTGTCCGGCAATGGCATGCACTTCGAAGGGCATATCAAAAAGTTCGGTCAGAATCGATTCGTTGATAATGGCATCGGTCTCGTCGTCATAGAGGACTTTGCCGTCGGCCAGTGCGACAATCCGGTCGGAGTAGCAGGCCGCAAAATTGATGTCATGGATTACCAGAACCACAGTTTTGCCCAGCTCGTCAACGATGCGGCGCAGAATCTTCATGATCTCCACGGCGTTCTTCATATCCAGATTGTTGAGAGGTTCATCCAGCAGGATGTATTCCGTATCCTGAGCCAGGACCATGGCAATGTAGGCCCGCTGCTTCTGTCCCCCGGAGAGTTCGTGGATCAGCCGGTGCTGCATGTCTTCCAGCTTTAAGTAGGCGATGGCCTGATCAATCATCCGCTCATCGTCTGGCGTGCTTCTGCCCTGATTGTGCGGAAACCGGCCAAAGGCAATGAGCTCCCGGACACTGAGGCGAACATTGAGGTGATTGGTCTGTTTCAGGATGGCGATTTTCCGGGCCAGTTCCCGGTTGTTCCATTGGTTCAGGGGTCGCCCCTCGATGAGGACTTCCCCGCCGCTGGTCTGGGTCAGTCGGGCGATCATGGAGAGCAGAGTGCTCTTGCCGGCCCCGTTGGGACCGATGAATGAAGTGATTTTTCCGGGTTCAATGGCCAGACTGACATGAGATACCACTTCCGCGGCATCGTAGCGTTTGGTCAGGTTCTTAACTTGAATCATGCTAAATCGGACGCTCCTTTAACAGCAGAAGGATGAAGTACAGCCCTCCGACAAAATTGATGAGGACGCTGATGGGGGTGTTGAATGAAAATACCTGTTCCACCAGGAACTGGCCGTAGACCAGAGCCAGGGAAGCGAACAGCATGGATCCCAGAAACAAGGGGAGGTGGCGGTGAGCGCCCAGGAACTCCCGGGCCAGATTTGTCACCAGCACCCCCAGAAAGGTGATGGGTCCAACCAGCGCCGTGGCCACTGATACCAGGACCGCGACACAGAACAGGCTGAGCCGTGTCAGAGCAGCAGCTCCGACCCCCAGGCTGATGGCCTGATCCCGTCCCAGGGCCAGAACATTGAGTTCCCGGTGACGCCGGACCATGATCAGCATGACGGCAGCCATCATCAGGCCGGCCGGCCAGAGAATCTGGCGATTGATGTTGTTGAAACTGGCAAACAGATTGCCCTGGAGGATCAGAAACTCATTGGGATCCAGAATCACCTGGAGAAAAGAGGCGCCGCTGCGGAACAGGGTTCCGGTCACAATGCCCACCAGGAGCAGCAGATAAATGTTGCCGTTGAGGCGTTTCAGAAGAGTCCCCAGAATGCCTGTGCTGAACAGGATCATCAGCCCCACCGCCAGCAGAAAGCTCAGGCGCTGGTCGAGGGCTCCCAGAGAACGGGATCCGAAGACAAACATCAGCGCCGTCTGGAGGAACTGGTAGAGGGACTCCAGTCCCAGCACGCTGGGGGTAAGGATCCGATTGTCCGTCACCGTCTGAAACAGCAGGGAAGAAAAGGCGCTGGCACTGCCCGTCAAAAGCAGAGCGGCCACTTTGGGCAGCCGCCGGGACAAGGCATAGGCGGCGGTGGCTCGTTCCAGATCCCAGGCCAGGAACAGGACGACGCCGGCCGCAAGGCAAAGGCTGAGTCCCATCAGTTTCCGGTTCATATCCGTTTTCCTCCCCTGGCCAGAATCAGCAGAAAAATCATGCTGCCGGCCACCCCGGCGGTCAGCGAAATCGAGATCTCATAGGGGAAGATGAGAACCCGGCCCACGACATCGCAGGCCAGCACAAACAGAGCTCCCAGCAGCGCGGTAGTCCACAGATTGTTCTTGACATGGTCGCCCCTGACCAGGGACACCAGATTGGGGATGATCAGGCCGATGAACGGGATATTCCCCACCGTCACCAGGACGGCGCTGGATATCATGGCCACGATGGCCAGACCGACGTTAACCACCAGGCGGTAGCGCAGACCCAGATTCCGGGCCATGTCCTCGCCCAGACCGGCGATGGTGAACTGGTTGGCATAAAATAACGCCAGCCCAAACAGCGGCAGCACGAGAAAAATAATCTCATACCGCCCCCTGGTTACCATGGCAAAGGAACCCTGCAGCCAGGAGTTCATGTTCTGCACCACTTCCTGCCGGTAAGCAAAGAACGTGGTCACCGAATCGATCAGATTGCCCAGCATGATGCCCACCAGGGGAATGACAATGACACTTTTTGCCTTGATGCGGCCCAGGATCACAAGAAACAGAAACGTTCCGGCCAGGGCAAAGGCAAAGGCAATCCCCATTTTGGTCATGGTGGAAGCTCCGGGCAGGACAATCATGGCAAACAGGATCCCCATGCGGGCTGAGTCCATGGTGGCGGCCGTGGAGGGAGAAACAAACTTGTTGCGGGTAATCTGCTGCAGAATCAGGCCGGATATACTCAGAGCACTGCCGGTCAGGAGAATGCTCGCCAGCCGGGGTACACGGCTCAGAGCAAAGACAAACAGCTCCGTTTCCCCGCCCTGCAGCAGCTGGGCCGGTCGAACCGGACGAGCGCCGATGAACAGGGACAGCAGGGCCAGCGGCAACAGCAGGAGGATCAGATGATGGTTTTTCATAAGCAATCGCAGGGGACACCCCCGCTCGTTGACACCTCGCCTTCCACGTTGGTATAATCATCAGGACGAATTGATAACAATTCTCATTTATCATACAGAATGCATCGGCCAAAATCTTTTTGTCTGTTTGTTTTTTTATCACCATATTCAGGTCAATTGAAAGGAGCGATCGCCTGATGTTCATCGAACGCAATCCCCGCCGGGTTGCTGAGGATCTGCACAGCGCCACCCTGATCCCCTGCAGTGCCTTCACCGGCGACGGCCGCCTGCTCTACAGCGGCGGCAGCCATTTCTGCCACGATGATTACGACCTCTACAACCGGCTGGTTGAGGAAATGGTTCACCCCGCCCCGCCGATATCGCAGTACCGGACCCTGACCAGCGCCTTTGGCGACCATTACACAGCTTACTACATCAACAAACACCGGCCGGCGGATGGTTTTGTTCTGCTGGGACCTTATACCCCCGCCGATCTGGAACGGATCAGCCGGTTTGAGATTTGCTTCTACAATAATCAGACGCCGGATCCGGTCGGCCCCCGCCTGCTGAAATGCAGCGATCGATCAGGTCAAGCCTGTTACAGCCTCCCGGTCCGCAAGGCCATCGACCTGATCCATGCCCGGTACCGGGAGGAACTTCCCCTGGACCGGCTGGTCGAGCATCTGAAGCTGAACAAAAGCTATTTCTGCACCCTGTTCAAAAAGGAGACCGGCCAAACCTTCACCGCCTACCTCAATCAGGTCCGGGTGGAGAAAAGTAAGCGCTGCCTGATCCGGGAAGACCGGTCGATTCTCGAGATCGCTCTGTCCGTTGGCTTTTCGAGCCAGAACTATTTCACGATCATCTTCCGGCGCGTCACCGGCCTGACCCCGGCTCAGTTCCGCCGTCAGGGGCTGTCGGGCCGGGTCTGAGTCCCGCCCGCAGCCGTTCGGCCTCGTGCGAAGAACCCCTGCGGAGAACCCCTGGCGGAGACGACCTCGGTCATGCTGTTCCAAAGCCTTTCGCCTCCTTCTGTTTTGCCAAATCCCAGGGCGGATATGTTATAATTTAGGCGGTAAGAAAGCAGTTCCAGACCATATGCCCGCTGACAGATCCTGAGGGATCCTGGCCGCGCAGCCGGTGCCTGATCGCCTTTCCCCTGTCCCCTCTGCGCAGCCTTCCCGCGCTGACAGCCGGGACAGCGCTCCTGACACTGACAGTCCCCATCATCGATAGACGGAGGTTTTCCTATGGCACAACAAGATATACTGGCAAAAATCATCCCCGGAAAGAAAGACTATACCTTTTCAGATCTCAAGGATCTGATCCAGAAGCAGGATCTGAAATTCACCATCCACAACACCCGGACCCGCCGGACCGAAGAATTTGTTCCGGTGAAGCCGGGTCAGGCCGGACTCTACACCTGTGGCCCCACGGTTTACAAGGATGCCCATATCGGAAACCTGCGCACTTATATTTCCGAAGACATTCTGAAGAAAGCGCTTCTGCTTTACGGCTATCAGGTCAAGCACGTCATGAACATCACGGATGTCGGCCACCTGACCGATGACGCTGATACCGGCGATGATAAAATGGAAAAATCCGCCCGGGAAATGGGCCTGGATGCCTGGCTTCTGGCCAAGCATTATTTCGAGAAATTCCGGGCAGACTTCGAGTCTCTGAACTGCATGGACCCGACCCTGTGGGCTTCAGCGGCCGGTCACATCCAGGATCAGCTGGACATCATCCAGGTTCTCGAAGACAAGGGCTATACCTACAAAACCTCGGACGGGATCTACTTTGATACCTCCAAATTCCCTCAGTATGCCGACTTCGGCCAGCTGGACGTGGATAACCTTCAGGGCGGAGCCCGGGTTGACCTGAGCGATGAAAAGCGCAGCGTCACCGACTTTGCGCTGTGGAAGTTCTCCAAAACCGGCGAAAAGCGCCAGATGGAATGGGATTCCCCCTGGGGCGTCGGCTTCCCGGGCTGGCACCTGGAATGCTCCGCCCTCTCCCTGAAGTATCTGGGAGACCATCTGGACTTCCATGCCGGCGGCACAGACCATATCAAAGTGCACCATACCAATGAGATTGCCCAGTCCGAAAGCTACCTGGGACACTCCTGGTGCAACTACTGGTTCCACGCTGAATTCCTGGTTCTGCCCGGAAATGTCAAAATGAGCAAGTCATCCGGCAATTTCCTCACGGTAACCACCCTCCGCGAAGAAGGCTACGATCCGCTGGATTATCGCTACTTCTGCCTGAATGCCAACTATTCCAAACAGCTGACCTTCTCCTGGGAATCCATGGATGCCGCCCGCACGGCCTATGCCAGACTGCGCAAGCGGATCCTGGAGATCAAGAAAACCTCTCAGGGAAAAACCGGCCGGCCGGATGAAGCTTATGTCCTGAAGTTCTTCACGGACATTTTCACCGACCTGAACGTCTCCAAAGCGCTGGGGGTCCTCTGGAATCTGCTGAAGGACGAATCCGTCGCCGATGAGGACAAGCTGGCTACCGCCCTGCTGTTCGACGAGCTCCTGACGCTGAATCTGAACGAAGTCAAGGAAGAAAAGAAAGAACTCCCCGAGCAGGTCCGGGAACTTATCCGGCAGCGTGATGAAGCTCGCCGCAATAAGGATTACGCCCAGTCTGACCGGCTGCGGGACGAAATTACCGCTCTGGGCTTCGTGGTCAAAGACTCCAAGGAAGGCACCCTGGTCGAGTAACCGAGGCAGCAATCCCGGCCAGTCTGACCTCCGGCCCCGTTGAACCACCTGTTCCAGCAACCTGACGCCTCGGTTCCGAGACAGGCTCACCCTGTCCGCCGGAACAGGGGCGTTTCTGATTCAGACCGGATTGACCCCGGCCGATCATGACGGATAGAAAATCCCCCATCCCTTTGTGCCATTCCCGGGAGCAAGGTACAGCCCGGCCGAACTGCTTCCGAACCTTAGCCAAGTTAATTTACCGGAGCCCCCCACAAACAAAAAAATTACGCAAGCCTTGCCAAGCCTGCTTTCCCGCTGGCTTCAATTGATTTTCCGGTTGGATCTGCCAGCGGAAGCCACATGAAGTGCTTTTCAGAAGATTGTTTTAAATTATCTTAATCTTGCTTTATCATACTGAACGTAATGCCCTCAATTGAATCAAGTCAGATCCGTTAGACGAAAGCTCGAACAGATCCATTCCATCGGTCTGACAACCACCTTACCGCATCCGCGCTTCTGCTCGGATCGAACTTCCGGGTTGTCCCGGGAAAGGCAATTCCGATGAAACTCATTCTTGAACATCTCTCGAAGTCATTTGGCGAAAACCATGTACTCCAATCCATCGATTTTTCCTTTGAGAAAGGCCAGATTTATGCACTACTGGGCCGCAATGGCTCTGGAAAAACCACGCTGTTCAATCTGATCGCAGGAGAACTGGGGAAGAATGACGGCAAGGTGCTGATCGAGCAGGACGGCATTCGACGTCCGCTGCAGCCCGACGATCTGTTTTTCATGGTGGCCAATCCCACCCTGCCTAATTTTCTGACCGGCTGCGAATTCATCGATTTCTTCAAGGATGTCAATCGCCGGGAAGGTCAGACCCTGAAATCCACCGATGAGTATATGGACTGGATCGGCTTTGAGGAATCCGAAAAGCATCGCCTGATCCAGGGCTATTCCCTGGGCATGAAGAACAAGCTCCAAATGCTGATGTTCATGATCCTGCAGCCGTCCATCATTCTCATGGATGAACCTTTGACCAGCCTGGATGTTGTCATGCAGCTGCGGATCAAGAACCTGATCCGGTCCATCCATCAGAACCACATCATTCTGTTTTCCACCCACATCCTGCAGCTGGCCACGGATCTGTGCGATGAAATTGTCATTCTCAATCAGGGCCGGCTGACCCAGGTGGAAGAAGGACTGCTGAATGATGCTGCGTTTGAAGAGCGGATTATCCGGATCCTGTCCGAAGAAGCCCCTCTTCCGGTGGAATCTCTCCGGGGGATACATGGCGCTCCAGCAAACCCGATCCTGCCAAAGTCCGGAGAACATTCCCTGACCGATCTGGCCGGACAGCCCACTGAGGTCTGATATGTGGGAACTGTATCGCATGGAGCTGAAATATGAGGTCTGCTCCAACCTGAACTATTTTTTCAACTTCCTGAAAAAACGCAAGTTCCTGAGCAGTCGTCTGCCGGATGATTTTCATTACACCGGCATCAAGCAGTTTGTGTATGGCTTTTCGCTGATCTATAAGATCCTCAAGACCTTCGTGAAAGGCAGCTTCCTGGCCTACCTGGCTTTTTTCATGTACCTGGCCCTGATCGGATTCATGGATAAGACATCCACTCCGGACCATCTTCAGTCCTTTTTCTTCATTCTCTACCTGCTGTCAAATCTGGTCAGTTCCGCCGTGCTGGAAGCCGGCCAGAAAATGCACTTTTTCCATGAGGTCTTCCGCCAGCCCGCCCGGGAGGTCGGCCGGGTTGAACTGATCCTTGGCAGTCTGATGGACGGTCTGGGCCGCCTGTTTGGCCTGAGCCTGGTGTTAACCCTCCTGGGCGGCGTACCCTGGGTCAATACCCTTTTTCTCGCCCTTCTGGTCACCTGCGTCACGCTGGTCATGGAATACATCCATCTGCGGCTGTTTGACCGAGGCATTCCCCTGGCCGGAAATGTCATTGCGACCCTTGGGCTGCTGTTCGTCACTCTAGTGCTGCTCATTTTTACAGTATATTTTGAATTCACACTCCCAGCTCTGTTCAACAATCACTGGCTGATCCTTCCTGCCGCCGCCGCGGCTCTACTGGCCCTGCGGGGCTGCTGGCACTACGACGGCTATCAGCGGGTCGCCCGCTTCGCCCTGGATAAATACGAGAAGCAGCTGGAAGTGGCCGCCGGCATCAACCTTCGGACACAGGACGTCAAGCTTCGGGAAACGGATCTGACGGCAGACGATGATTCCGTCGGGGCCAAATCATTGGCCCGACTGAACGGCTATGACAAGCTAAATGCGCTATTCTTCCAGCGCCATCGCCGAATTCTGGCAAAGCCCGTTCGCATTGCCACAGGGATTGCCCTGCTGATCGGACTAGCCGGCCTGGTCACCTCTCTCCTGGACCGGCGCTTTCATTTCCTCCAATTCCCCGAGTTCGGCTGGGTCTATGATTCCACTGTCTCCTCCCTGCTGCCCTACTTTCTGTACGGAAGCATCGGAAGCAGCCGGCTGACCAAATCCCTGTTCGTCAACTGCGACTCCAGCCTGCTGTCCTATGGCTTTTACCGGCGAAGTGACGATATCCTGAAGAGCTTTAACATCCGTCTGAAGCACGTGCTTCGCCTGAACCTGCCCCTGCCCGTGGCTCTCCTGATCACCCACGGAATCTGGCTGTTCATGACTGACATGAAAGTCACACCGGCAAGACTGCTGCTGTTCATCATGATCATTGCCTATTTCCTCTTCTTCTCCATTCACCTTCTGACCACCTACTATCTGCTCCAGCCCTATACCTCAGATGTCCAGGTCAAAAGCCCGCTCTATTCCGTTCTGAACTTCGCAGTGTATCTGTTCTGCTACCTGCCCATCTTCCTCCAACCGGACCTGTCCGTTCTGGCACTGACCATGATTGGTCTGACCGTCCTGTACGGGATCGCGGCCCGAATCCTGATTCCCCGCCTGGCCCCCCGAACCTTCCATCTGAAGTAATCCCAATACATTCCCGGAGCGAAAAACAGCCCTCCTCCTGCCGACTGGTTCCGGCAGGAGGAGGGCTGTTGTCATGTATGAACCGTTGGATTGTTACTGTTTGGCTGGAAGGGTAAAGTTATGATTATAAGGATAATCGAAATAGACCTCTTCAGTCACCGTGAGATGGTCTACCCGTCCCCCCTGGCGCAGGGTGGCCAGGTCCTGGGTAACTAAGCCGAGGAGGCTGTCGCCCTCGGTCATGGGTACCCAGCGATAGGTGACCGCGTTTTTCCGGTCGGTGGTGAACTGAATGTTGATGCTGCCCACATTGTAGTTCTTCTTGTTCAGTTCCTGCTCGATGAGGCCGAAGTATTTCAGGTAGTTCTCATCCGTGGCAGCATCGATGATGTCAACCGTTGGCGTATAGCCTGGCAGCTTGCCCAGCTGGAAGGCTTCATCCAGCTCTACCAGCTCGGCACTGCCAGGAGCAAAGGTGCCGATGACCCGAAGGAGCTTCTCCCCGAGGACTGGTGTCAGCTGATCGTACAGGCTGTCGTCGGTTGCCAGGGCAAACCGCTGCATGGTTCCCGGCTTTTCCGCAATGGCCTTGTCATACAGGTAATTGATCCGGTTGGGTGTGAAGTCATCCGGAGCCATATCGGTAGAGATATAAAGATCCTTGTATCTGGTTGACTGATAATGGGAGAAAAACTGGATTCCGTTCCGCTCGGCCGATACCAGCTCAAAATGATCATCCTTGATCACTTCATTGATCCGGTCGGCGATCTTGCGTCCCTGCATCATGGAAAACTGAGGAATCAGTACCTGAAAGGTGAGGATTGTGAGAAGGATGAAGATTCCAATGCCAATATACGTTTTCTGCTTCAGCGACAGCTCTTCCCGTTTTCTTTTCTTTCTCGGAGTTGGTTTAAATTCTGTCAAAATGAATACCTCCTATGCATATACAATATAACTATATGCATTTTTCTCTCACTTGAAAAGCCGGTAATCCCGCTTCTTTAAAAACAATTTGTTAACACCAGCTGCATCATGGCTTGCCGCCTCAAGCCGGACCAGCCAGCGATTCGTTCGGACGCTGTTCCGCTTCCAGCCGGAATACCTGATTGGGATAATCAAACTCCGTTGTCAGCTCCCCCGGCTGAAACCCGAATCGAGCATAAAGCCTTCGCGCAGCCACGCCTTTGGTATCCTCCGCCCGAAAGGTCGACACGGTAATGTCCTTTGTTCTGTCCAACTGGCCAAGGACTGCGCTCAGGAGCTTGATCCCGATTCCCCGTCCGCGGCACTCCGGATGAACAGCCAGACAACAAATCATGCAGCGCTTCGAGGAATAGAGCAGCACGCCCACCACAACGCCTTGCTCGGATAGACACAGCGCCTCCCCGCGACCCATAAACTTCCGGACCGTCTCGCGGTGCTCCCGGATCGCCTCCGGGGATTCCAGCCCGGGAAACTCCTCACGGACTGCCTGAACCAGGTCCATCCACGATTCCAGGTCCTCCGGCCTTCCCTGTCTCACCTTATCCGCCATTGCTGACCTCCTCTGTCATGTCCGGTGTTCCACTGGACTGAACTAGATTTCCCGCCGTCATTTTCCTCCACTCATTTTACTATTTCAATTCTCTGTTCAACTATCGTGCCGGCGTGACCCGTCTCCGGCTCTCCGGAAGGTTCTGCCTTGAAGTCGGCACAGCCCTGCAGACCCCGGCGACGAATGTCATCGAGTTCCCGGGCCGTTAAGGTACCGGCACGATACAGATTCAGATATTCCTGATCGATGGGCTGATTGAACAGCAGCAGATCATCGGTATTTATGGTGACGCGTACGCCGTTTCGAACCAGCGTCTGAATCGGGTGAGCGGCGTAGTCTGATGCAACATTCAGCATAACGTTGCTGGTAGGACAGACATTGAGCTGAATGCCATGACGCGTCAGAAAGCGCATGACCTCCTGAGATGCCGCTGCTGAGATGCCGTGCTGGATTTCCTGAAGCTCCAGGATTTCGACAGCTCTGACTACCTCTTCAGCCGGTCCAAACTCTCCCACGTGAGCTCGTTTGATCAGTCCGTAGGTCTCCGCCTTCCGGTACAGAGGGAGAAACCGTTCTATGGGCTGCTGGAATTCGCCGTCGCACAAGTCCATTGAATGAAAGAATCCCGGGGTAAGCAGCTCATCGACGAACTCCAGTTCCTCGTCGATCCGGCAGCCTCGGCCATATGTCAGCTCCGGCTCAAACAAGGTCTGAGGACAGTACCGTTGATGATAGCCCTCCAGGTTTTTCCGGAACGAATCCATGCCGCCTGCCAAAAGGACATCCAACCTGGTAAAACTCAGGGCCAGGCGCAGGATCCGGTTTCGTCCCGCCTCTGCAAAACAGGCCTCCCAGCGCAGCAACTGACCAGCCGTCCCTTTGCAGGCCGGCTTGATGTTGGCGTCGAACCACTCCTGAGCCTGTGTCAGAGAAGCAAATTTCCGGGGCGGATCCGGCAGCGACCCTCCGGTGCGCTCAGCGAGGAACGCCTTGTTGCCGCCCCGCCCGGCATGGCTGTGCAGGTCACTCTTTGGAATTTCCAGCAGTCTGGGCTGGTTATTTGCTTCCAGTGCTTCGATAAAATCCACCGCATGCTCCCTCCCGGTTCGTTACGTTTTCGCTGTGCTCAATTGGCCCGTAAGCAGCGTCATGTCCATTCTACAACTTTGCCGGTGAAACTTCAGCTGAGCCCGGCAAGGGGGTGATCCGAAGTTTCTCCGATTCGAATCCGGATTCACCGATTTCTCCAACACTTCCCAGCAGCCAGTCGCTGCTCGGCCGTCCGCTGATAGGATATCACGGCCTCGCCCGGAACTGGAAAAATTTCCAGGAATGCCAAAAAACGCCCGGCGGGCGCTTTTTGGCAGTATTTTATTATTCAGCTATGCCAAGGGCTTCATCGTGGGGAACAGGATGACATCACGGATGGATGCGGAGTCCGTCAGGAACATGATAATCCGGTCGATGCCGATGCCCATGCCGCCGGTGGGGGGCATGCCTGTTTCCAGGGCTGACATGAATTCCTCGTCAATGACATATGCTTCGTCATCTCCCAGATCACGCTCCCGGGCCTGCTGCTCAAAGCGCTGGCGCTGGATGATGGGATCGTTGAGTTCGGAGTAAGCGTTGCAGATTTCGCTGGCGTTGATAAAGCCTTCGAAGCGCTCGGTTAGAGCCGGGTTACCCCGCTTGCCCTTGGTAAGCGGAGAAATCTCCACTGGATAATCCGTTACCAGAGTTGGCTGAATCAGGCTCTTCTCCGCGTATTTTTCAAACAGGAGGTTGAGGATCTCGCCCTTGGTGTAGGCTTTCAGATCCTTCTTCATTTCGTCTTCCAGATGATGCGACTTGGCAATGGCCTGAGCTTCCTCATCGGACTGAATCTGATCAAAATCGATGCCTACATGCTCCCTGACCAGATCAGCCATGGAGACTCGGCGCCAGGGCGGAGTCAGATCGATTTCCTTGCCCTGATAATTGATTACCATGGAACCGGTAACCTTCAGAGCCACGGAGGATACGAGCTCTTCCACCAGGTCCATCATGTCGGTGTAGTCAGCGAAAGCCTCATACAGCTCGATCATGGTAAATTCCGGATTGTGCTTGTAGTCAATGCCTTCGTTGCGGAAGTTCTTGCCCATATCATAGACTTTCTCGAAGCCGGCGACAATCAGTCGCTTCAGATAGAGCTCCGTTGCGATCCGCAGGTACATATCAATATCCAGGGAGTTATGATGGGTCGTAAAGGGACGGGCTGCCGCGCCGCCGGCGATGGAGGACAGGATCGGCGTTTCTACTTCCAGATAGCCCCGGTCATCCAGGAAGCGGCGGATTTCGGATATGATCCGGCTGCGCTTGAGGAAGGTTTCTTTCACTTCCGGATTGGAAATGATGTCGACTTCCCGGCGGCGGTATCTTAAATCCGGATCCTTCAGGCCGTGCCATTTGTCCGGCAGGGGTTTGACGGACTTGGCAATGAGCTGGAACTTCTCCACCAGGACGGAGATTTCTCCGGTTTTGGTGGTAAAGGGCGCTCCCTTGACAAAAAGCCAGTCGCCCAGATCCAGTGTCTTGAAGAATTTGAGCTGATCTTCTCCCACGTTATCCAGTTTGACAAAAAGCTGCATTTTCCCTTCCCGGTCATAGACATCCGCAAAGATCACCTTGCCCTGTCCGCGTTTGGATAAAAGGCGTCCGGCAATGGACACTTCCTTTCCCTCCACCTGCTCGTATTCGTCCCGGATCTGCTGGGTTGTATGCGTTCTTTCTACTCGATAAACCTGGAAGGGATCCTTTCCTTCCTGTTGAAGCTCAAACAGCTTTTCCCGTCTCAGGCCTTCCTGCTCGGAGAGCTTTGCTTCAATTTCGTGAAGTTCTAAATCCTTCATTTCCTCATTCGACACTGGTCACACCTCAATCTTTCTATGGTTTTCCTGGTTTGCGGTTGTTTCTCCCGCTTTCCAAGCTGGTTGTCATCGGGTCAGTTCTGTTATGCGCGGGAGATGGCCATGATCTTCATCTTAATGACGCCATTGGGCGTCTGGGCCTCTACCGTATCATTCTTCTTCTTGCCCATCAGAGCTTTTCCGACCGGGCTTTCATTGGAAATCTTGTCATTGATCGGGTCCGCTTCAGCGGAGCCTACTATATAATACTCGATGGTTTCGTCGAGGTCAAAGTCTTTTACCTTGACTTTGCAGCCAATGTTGACAATTCCCTTGGGCAGTTCGGATTCATCCACCACATCGGTGTTCTTCAGCAGATTTTCCAGCTGAACAATCCGGCCTTCCACGAAAGCCTGCTCGTTCTTGGCTTCGGTATATTCCGCATTTTCCGACAAATCGCCAAAGCCCAGGGCCACTTTGATCTTCTCCGTGATTTCCTTGCGCTTGACGGTTTTGAGAAATTCCAGTTCCTCCTCCAGCTTTTTGACGCCTTGGTAGGTCATGAAGTGTTTTTTCAGTTCGCTCATATCGATCCCTCTATCTTCGTGTATTTTCGGCTCCGCCTCACCGGTAGGACTTCCGCCTGCCGGGAGACCGGGTGCCTCGGTCTTTTATGAATGATATCCTGACAAAGCGACCGCTTCATCAGGATGTTTGAATCATTATATGAAAATCGAGCGATATAGTCAATTCATTCGTTTTCATTTAATCAGACATTCGACAAATTTTCTATTTTATGATTTTATCCGCCTAAAATTGATTCATTTTACATGGCTTCCGGACCGGATCCCGGCACGCTCTGGAGGGCTTCCAGCTCTGTTAAAAGGGCAATGACTTCTTCTCCGGTCTCCGCCCGGTTCATCCGGTCACGGAAGTGTGAGGCCCCGCGCATGCCCTTGAGATACCATCCCAGATGCTTGCGCATTTCCCGGACGCCGATGAATTCGCCCATATCCTCAATGGCGCCCGTCAGATGTCGGGCGGCCATGGCCAGGATCTCCCGGGCGGATGGGCGTTCATAGGGGCGGCCATCCAGCGCGGCCTTGATCTCCTGGAAGATAAACGGATTGCCCAGAGCTCCCCGGGCGACCATGATGCCGTCGCAGCCGGTCGTCTCCAGCATCTCGCGGGCATCCCGGCCGGTGAAGATATCCCCGTTGCCGATGACCGGAATCCGGACAGCCTGTTTCACCCGCCGGATGATGTCCCGGTCGCTGGTTCCCGAGTAAAACTGGTCCCGGAAGCGGCCGTGAATGGTGATCATAGCGGCTCCCGCGTCTTCCATGCGCAGCGCGAAATCCAGGGCTGTTTCCTGACCCATGCTGTAACCGCGGCGGAATTTGCAGGTGACCGGCTTTGTGGTGCGCTCCGTTACCGCCCGCAGGATCGCCTGAGCCCGCTCCGGATCCAGCATCAGTGCCGAGCCTTCTCCGTTTTTGACGATCTTCGGGGCCGGGCAGCCCATATTGATGTCAATCAGCAGAATCTCCGGCCGATCTTCAAACGATGCGGCGATTTCAGCCAGGATGTCCGGATCGCTGCCGAACAGCTGGACCGCAATGGTCGACTGATTGGGGGCCAGCCGCAGCAGCTGCCGGGTGTTCTCATTCTGATAGTGCAGTGCCTTGGCACTGACCATCTCGGTAAAGGTCAGATCCGCGCCCTGTTCTGTCAGGATGCCCCGAAACGTCCGGTCCGTTACCCCGGCCAGAGGAGCCATCAGCACGGGTCCGATCTGGACCGATTCATTCAGTTGGATCAATGGATTTCCTCCTTTTAGGGCTTTTATAATCAAAGAGCAGCCGGCTGAGCTGCTCAAAAAAACACTGGTTTCAATAACAAATCCTATTCTAACAAGTCCCTTGAATTTGTCAAGCCAATAAAAGCTTCGGATCGGTCCGGAACGACGAAATTAACAAAACCTTAAAGGCTTGAGCGGATGCAAACCCTCTGAACAACGATTCCGTCATTGTATACTGAAGATAGAGAAATTACAAAGGAGGCTGAACCCGTGAAAGCAATCCGCGTCCACCAGTATGCCATTGAGAATCCCATGATCCTGGAGAACCTTCCAGAACCGGTCCCCCAGACCGGCCAGGTCCGAATCCGGCTGGAACATGCCGGCATCAATCCCAATGAAACCTACGTCATGACCGGCACCTATGCTTTTTTCACGCCGCCGCTGCCCTTTACCCCGGGTTTTGACGGAGCCGGTACGATTGACGCGGTAGGTCCCGGCGTCACCGCCTTTTCGCCCGGAGACCGGGTCTGGCTGGCTGGATTCCTGGATCCGGCCAACACCGGGACTTATGCCGAACAGGCAGTCGCCAGCCAGGAGTATGTCCATCCCCTGCCTGATTCAGTCAGCTTTGCGCAGGGCGCTGCCCTGGGCATTCCGGCCTTGGCCGCCTACCGCGCCATTTATCTGCGGGGCGAAGTTCGCCCGGGACAGACCGTCCTGATTCACGGAGCCAGCGGCGGAGTCGGACTCCTGGCGATCCAGATGGCCAAGGCTCTGGGGGCAAAAGTAATCGGAACGGCCTCCTCCGAGGAAGGCAGGGAGCTCATCCGGACCCAGGGAGCGGATTATGCCATGGACCATCTGACCCGGGAAAATCTGCCTGAACTGGCCGAATGGACGGGACAGCGCGGTCCCGATGTCATCATCGAGTTCCTGGCAAACCGCAATCTGGCCCTGGACATGGAAATCATCGATCCATATGGAAAAATTGTCGTGGTCGGCAGCCGCGGTCCCATTGAAATCAACCCCCGCCTCCTGATGGGCAAGGACTCCGACATCCGGGGCCTGGGCATTCCCAATTACACCGCGCTGCAGCGGCAGGAAGCCCTGGCCGCCATCAGCCGTCTCCTGACCGAAGGCCGGCTCCGCCCGGTGATTGGCCGTCATTTCACATTGGAAGAAGCCAATGAAGCCCACCAAGTGATCCTGAATCAGAAAACCCTGGGCAAGCTGGTTTTCGATCTGAATCAGTCGGATCCCCAACCTAAATAAATCACGAAAGGAAGGATCAATCATGGATCGACGGCCCTACTGGCCCGCCCTCCCCGGTATTCTGGTGGGCCTCGTCTTTGTGGGCATCGGCGCAACTCAGCTGATCCCCATGCTCTCCATCCCTTCAGGAGCACCCCTCCTGTTCCAGCTGTTCCCAATTCTGTGGATCGGAATCGCGCTTCTGATCACCATTCAGAATGTCCTGATCTTTTTGCGCGGTCCCCGCAGCCGCTATGGGCTGAATCCCCCATCTCAGTATCCCATGGGACAGGATCCTGCCTGGCCCAACCAGGGCTATATCAAGGACGACCTCCCCCCCGCTCAGGATTCTCCTCCCTCCCCTGCCGCCCGACTCCTGGAACTGGATGAAATGCGCCGCAACAGCCTGATCACCCTGGAGGAATACAATCAGAAGAAAGCCGAAATCCTCCGGGAGCTGTAGCCTCCGTCTCTCCCCCGCAAGGACTTTCTTTAAGACACATGAGATTGAACCACGAACTGCTCGAACAACTGGCTCAAAGCAGCACCCCGGATCAGGCACTGTCGCCTGATCCGGGGTGCTGTTTCTGCTCTGCCGGACTTCCCCAAAGAGATTACTCAAAGGATGATTACCCAAATGCCGGTTTCCAATCGCTGGCTATCAATTGCTGGTGTTCGCTCACTGCCGTTCCTGGTAATGATGCACCTGCATGGAAGCAATTTCTGATTTACCGGTTCATTAGTTCTTCGACTCATCAGTCTGTCGGTTCGTTGGTTCCTCTGAGCCACGTGAGTCCTCTGAGTCACCTGAGTCCTCTGAGTCACCTGAGTCCTCTTAGTCACCTGAGTCCTGTGAGTCCTCTAAGTCCACTGTATCCTTCGGGGATGCAAAAGAGCTTCCGCCTTTGGGGCAGAAGCTCTTTGTTGGTTTTTAGAACAGACCGGTGATTTCTCCGTCCGGTGTGATATCCATGCGTTCAGCGGCCGGAACTTTGGGCAGTCCGGGCATGATCATGACGTCTCCGGTGAGGACAACGATGAATCCGGCTCCGTTGGATACACGGACTTCACGGATTGTCACGTCGAAGTTCTGCGGACGTCCCAGCAGTGCCGGGTCATCGGACAGGGAGTACTGGGTCTTGGCCATACAGATCGGCTTCTTGTCCATGCCGTTGGCTTCCAGTTCACGGACCTGCTTCAGAGCGGCGGAGGTGAACACTGCCTTGTTGGCGCCATAGATTTCGGTGACGATCTTGTTGATCTTGGCTTCGATGGATTCTTCCACATCATAAATGGGAGTGTATCCGGCTTCCACGCTTTCGACCAGCTCAATGACCTTCTTGCCCAGTTCTTCGCCGCCTTCTCCGCCCTTGGCGAATACTTCGGTCAGAGCTACGCGGACATTGTTGGCGTTGCAGAAGTCTTCGATGTATTTGAGTTCGGCATCGGTGTCAGAAGCGAACCGGTTGATGGCAATGATCGGCTCCAGGCCAAACTTGCGGACGTTCTCAACCTGCTTTTCGAGGTTGACAATACCCTTCTTGAGAAGTTCGACATTTTCTACGCCGTATTCATCCTTCTTGGCGCCGCCGTGATGCTTCAGGGCGCGAACCGTTGCCACGACAACGACTGCGGATGGCTTGAGTCCGCCGAAACGGCACTTGATGTCGAGGAATTTTTCAGCTCCCAGGTCAGCGCCGAAACCAGCTTCGGTTACCGCATACTCACCCAGCTTCAGAGCTGCCTTGGTTGCAATGATGGAGTTGCAGCCGTGAGCGATGTTGGCGAAGGGGCCGCCGTGAATCAGAGCCGGGGTATTTTCCAGGGTCTGAACCAGGTTCGGAGCAATGGCGTCCTTCATCAGAAGAGCCACAGCGCCTTCACATTTGAGTTCCTTGGCATAAACCGGCTTTCCGTCCAGGTTGTAGCCAATAACGATTTCGCCGACGCGGTGCTTGAGGTCTTCCAGGTCCTCAGACAGGCACAGGATCGCCATGATTTCGGAAGCAACCGTGATCATGAAGCCGTCCTGACGGACAAAACCGTTGCCTTTGCTTCCCAGTCCAACGACTACCTCGCGCAGGTTGCGGTCATTCATATCCATAACGCGCTTGAAGGTGATCTTCTTCTGGTCAATGCGCAGCGCGTTGCCCTGGTGAATGTGGTTGTCAATGAGGGCGCAGATCAGGTTGTTGGCTGAAGTAATGGCATGGAAGTCTCCGGTGAAGTGCAGGTTGATGTCTTCCATCGGAACGACCTGAGAATATCCGCCGCCAGCTGCTCCGCCCTTAACGCCAAAGACCGGTCCCAGGGAGGGCTCTCTCAGTGCGATAACCGTTTTCTTGCCAAGGCGGTTGAGTGCCTGGCCCAGACCAACTGTGGTGGTGGACTTGCCTTCACCGGCCGGGGTCGGGTTGATCGCCGTAACCAGGATCAGTTTTCCGTCCGGCTTGTCCTGAAGCTTCTTAAGAGCTTCGATGGTAATCTTGGCTTTGTACTTGCCATACATATCGAGATCGTCCGGTCCAAGTCCGATCTTGGCGGCCACGTCTACAATCGGGTCCATCTTTGTTTGCTGAGCAATCTGGATGTCTGTTAACATGAATTTGTTCCTCCTTAGGATACCTTATCTTTTCTTTCGTTGCCTAATGGTTCAATCCTGCCAAAAAGCGTTCACGGTCAACGACTGCGCGGATATGGGTCCCTTCCCCGATGATGTGTTCTCCTGATTCGGCCTGAATCCTGAAATGAATCAGGCGTCCTTTGACTTCAGTCACCTCGGAGGTGCAGGTAATCTGCGGTCCGATGGGCGAAGCCTTGAGGTGGTCGAAGTTCAGGTGAATTCCGACGGTGGTTGAACCCTCCGGCAGAAACGACCGGACCGAGTCCTTGCAGTTTGATTCTAAGAATGCGATCAGAGCCGGTGTTCCCAGTACTTCAAGATCCCCTGATCCCAGTGCTGCCGCAGAATGCTGCGGTGCTGCGGTGATTTGGGTTGTATGTTTCATTCCGGCTTCCAGTCCCATAAGCTCCTCCTGACGGATTAAAATATTATGCTACATTAAGTTTAAACAGAAAACGGCATAGACTCAAGCCGAAATGGCATATTGATTCAATTTTAAATCTCTGTTAACAACTCTTCTCAATATGACGGTCCGCTGACGCAACTCCCCTGTCATTTTTAAGAACATGGTAAAAATGAGCAGCTCCGGAAAACGGATGCTGCTCATGACATATTTATTCATTTTATTCTCCGGTTCAGGCCATTGCGATGAATTTCCTGGTCCGGTCTGTCTCAGACTGCTCAGAGATACAGGAGCATCCATCGCCTGCGCATCGGTCCGGCGCTTTAAGCCGTCCCTGCCGCCTGGCGGAGATTGCCCAGGGCCTGTCGCTTGCGCCGGGAATAGTCTTCCAGCACCTTTTCATTGGCCTTGCGGGCTTCGACCTCGGTGAGAGGCTCTGGCAGCTTGCCGGTGGTAAAGAGTGCTTCAAACTCGTAAGCCTGGAGCGTTTCCTTCGCCAGGAGACTCTGCGCGACGAGATGGAGCTTTTCCCCCTCGCGCTTCAGAATTTCCTCGGCCTTGTGATAGGCTGAATCCACCAGCTTTTTGACTTCCTGATCAATGAGGTCGCCCATGGCTTCGGAATAAGGCTGCTGACGTCCCATGTCCCGGCCCAGGAAGACTTCTTCGGCATCGCCGAAGGACAGGTTGCCGATGACATCACTCATGCCGTATTCCTTGACCATGGCCCGGGCAATCTTGGAAGCCCGGTCGATGTCACTCTTGGCACCGGTGGAAATGTCATTGAGGATCAGCTTCTCGGCGCAGCGTCCGCCAAACAGAGTCGCCAGATCATCCAGCAGGGAGGTCCGGGAAGTATAGCTCGTATCCTCCAGGGGGATGTGCATGGTATAGCCTCCGGCCCGGCCCCGCGGAATGATGGAAATCTCCGTGACCGGATCAATGGTAGGCAGGCTGCGCGCCACAATGGCGTGCCCGGCCTCATGGTAGGCCGTGAGATGCTTGCTCTCGTCGGTCTGCACCCGGGATTTTTTCTCGGGTCCCAGCTGGACTTTGGTCCGGGCTTCTTCAAAGTGCGCCATGGAGATATAGGGCTTGGCTTCCCGGGCAGCCAAGAGGGCCGCCTCATTGGCCAGATTCTGCAGCTCCGCTCCGGAAAATCCGGTGGTAGTTTTCGCGATGATCTTCAGGTTGACGTCATCCCCCAGGGGTTTGTTGCGGGTATGGATCTTCAGGATCTCTTCCCGCCCCTTGGAATCCGGCAGATCAATGTGGATCTGCCGGTCAAACCGGCCGGGACGAAGCAGCGCCGGGTCCAGCACATCTGCCCGGTTAGTGGCGGCCATGACGACGATGCCCTGATTTTCCTCAAATCCGTCCATTTCCACCAGAAGCTGATTCAACGTCTGCTCCCGTTCATCGTGGCCTCCGCCAAAGCCGGTGCCGCGCTGGCGGCCGACGGCGTCAATTTCATCCAGAAAAACGATGCAGGGCGCGTTGCGCTTGGCCTGATCAAACAGGTCGCGGACGCGGGAGGCGCCGACACCGACAAACATTTCGACGAAATCCGAACCGGAGATGATGTAGAACGGCACCCCGGCTTCGCCGGCCACAGCCCGGGCCAGCAGCGTCTTACCGGTACCAGGATATCCCACCATCAGCAGTCCCTTGGGAATCTTGGCTCCCAGCTTCTGGTACTTGGCGGGATTCTTGAGGAAGTCGACCACTTCCATCAGCTCAAATTTTTCCTCTTCGGCTCCGGCCACCTGAGCAAACGTAACATCGTTCTGCTCCGGGTTAACCAGCCGGGCTTTGCTTTTGCCAAAATTGGCCGCCGACTTGGGTCCCTGGTTGTTGTTCCGCATCAGAAAACCGACAAAGAACACCAGCAGTCCCAGCGTCAGTAGCATCGACAGAAACGGAGCCAGCTGCGAAACGATGCTCTGGGATCCGGCCGGTTCGCTCAGTGTGACTTTGGCAGCCAGTTCCTTGTTGGATTCTACCAGGGTACGATAGGTCTCGGTGAGCATCACCGTCTTGGTTTCTTTATTATCCTGAGCCGACAGGCCCGTCAGGGTCATGTAGGACCCATTGGGAAACGCCCGCACGCTGCTCAGTTTGCCTTCATTCACCTGGGAGATGAACTGATTGTAGTCCACCGAGGCAACCGCTCCGGGCAGAAGCTGGGCAACGCCGATCAGAACGAGCAGTATCAGGCTCATGATGGCAAGTCGGGACAGTGGCAGCTGTGGTTTTTGTTCCATTAATCCTTACTCCTGTAAACTTCTTCCTTTAATGTTGCCACGAAGGGCAGGTTCCGGTAGCGCTCGGCATAGTCGATGCCATAGCCGATGATGAAGGCATCGGGAATGACATAGCCCACATACCGCACCGGCAGCACCTGGGTACGCCGGGCGGGCTTGTCCAGCAGACACATGATTTCCACGGAGGCCGCTCCTCTGCCTTTGAGATAATCCATCAGATAGGTCAGCGTCGTGCCCGAGTCAATGATGTCTTCCACCAGGAGCACGTGCTTGCCCTTGATATCGGTATCCAGATCCTTCAAAATCCGGACAACGCCGGAGCTTTCGGTCGAGGACCCGTAACTTGATACCGCCATGAACTCAATTTCCAGCGGGATGGTGGTCCGCTTGACCAGATCGGACATAAACATAAAGGAGCCCTTCAGAATGCCGACCAGCACCAGCTCCTTATTTTTGTAGTCTTCGTTGACCTGATTGGCCAGTTCCTGGCACTTTTGCGCCAGCTGCTCCTGATCAAACAGGATTTCCTGAATGTCATCATACATGTTGTGATCCGTTTTCATCATGATTCGTATTCTCCATCACTGTAATATATAGTATTTTATCAGTATTTTGGGTAATTCTAAATGCTTCCCCGCAAATTCCCGGATGAATATACAGGATCCGGCCCGCTTCATCGGTGAATACGGGAACCCGGTCACGGTCTTCGCGGTGCACCTTGCGGTCGATAAAGATGCGGCGGACCTTTTTCGGCTCCGACATCCCCGGAAGCAGGATCCGGTCGCCTTCCCGGCGCCGGCGGATGATCAGTTCCTGCAGACCCGTGACATCCAGGCGGGTTGCCGTACCCTGCGGCGGCTCAAAATCAAGCCGAATCCGGTACGGCGGGAATTCCACCGTTTCCGGAAGAAAGCTCAGATCCACCCGAACCTCATCCGTCGGCTCGATCCCGGCTGCATCGCGTTTCAGGGACCATTCCAGCTGGCCGTAATGATTGTAGACGGTGACGCCTCCCGGCAGATCCAGCCGGCGTCCGGTCTGTCCGGCAGCCAGAGCCAGGATATCCTCCACCTGACTGGCTGAGAGATCCAGCCGGCTGCCCTTGAGCTGAGCCAGGGCCGCAAACACCAGGCGCGAAGTCATGGCCCGGTGCTCACCGAAGGCTTCGCCGGCCAGAATCACCTTGTCGCCTTCCTGTCGGATCTGCGTCCTGGCGAGCGTTGCGGCCGCCTGTTCCAGATAGTCCCGGTCCCAGTCCAGGGAACGGCTCATCTGACCCAGGGTGCTGACGATATCGGGATTATAAGACTCCAGCTGAGGGATTAGCTCCAGGCGAATTCGATTCCGGGTGTATTCCCGGTTGTCATTGCTCGAATCCAGCCGGTACTCTAGTCCCCGACCTTTCAGCCAGGCTTCGAGATCCGCCCGGGATGTCATCAGCAGCGGCCGGATGTATTTCCCGTCCCGCTCCAGGCGCATGCCGGCCAGACCATTGAGGCCCGATCCCCGAATCAGCCGGTGCAGGATGGTCTCCGCCTGATCGTTGCGGTGATGCGCCAGCGCCGTTTTATCATAGCTCTCCAGGCGCATGATTTCTTCAAAGAACTCGTAGCGCACTTCCCGTGCGGCCAGTTCGAAGCTCTGACCGAGACGGCGCGCCCGGGCCGGAACATCTTCTGTATGAATAAAGCAGGGAATGCGCCTTGCTTTGGCCAAATTTCGAACAAAGGCTTCCTCGCCGTCGGATTCCATACCGCGCAGCCCATGGTTGACGTGGACTGCCCCCAGAGAAATGCCCAGAGCCTCCTGCCACTCTGCCAGGAGGTGGAACAGGCAGACGGAGTCCGGGCCGCCGGACAGCGCCACCAGAATCCGCTGTCCCGGCAGGATCAGCCGTTCCTTCCGGATCAGCTCCATAATCTGTTGTTCCATCGCCCTCCCCCTTCTGCTTTCGATTGTTTCATAGACCAGTCAGGCCTTCTGACCGTGGTGATAGATTCATTATACCCGTCCCCTGCCCCCAGGACAAATAGGCAGGACAGGCCCGGGCTTTTGCCTTTGACCTGTCCTGCCTGCTGATTACAGATGCTGCAGCTTCTGCAGCGGAAGGGTAATGCTAAACACCGCCCCCGGTCCGTCCGTCCGGTTTTTCGCGGCAATGGTTCCGCCGTGGCGTTCCACGGCTGCCTCGGCAATGGACAGACCAATGCCGTGCCGTCCCCCGGGACCTTTGGTAAAACGCTGGAAGATCTTCTCCTCGCTGCCCGGCACAATGCCGTGGCCGTCATCTGAGACGGTGATTACCACCTGATCGTCCCGCACTGTGCCTTCCAGCTGAATGAGGGAATCGGCGTAGCGCACGGCGTTGGAAACCAAATTCTGCAAGGCCCGGTGCAGTTCCTCGTAATAGACGCAAATTCTCGGATCCTGGTGAACCACGACCTCAATCGTCTTCTGGCTCAGGCGGGCATCATGCGCTGAATCCTCCCGGGCTTCCAGCAGCAGTTCGGACAGTCGGAGGGGCGTCCGTTCGCCCAGAAGGCTCTCATTGGACTCAATCCGGGACAGATACAGGATATCTTCCACCAGTTTCTCGAGCTTGCCCGATTCTTCCAATATGACATCCGCCGCCTCGTCAGCTGTAAACACCCCGTACTTGATGCCCTCGGCATAGCCCCGGATTCCGGTCAGGGGGGTGCGCAGCTCATGGGACACATTCTGGAAGAAAGTTTTCTGATTGGCATGGTAGTCCTTCAGCTGATGAGCCGCCTCATTGAGCGATTCATTCAGATCCACCAGTTCCTGTTCGCGCAGATGAAAGTCCTCGCCCTCAAACACACCCCGTCCCAGCTGCTTGGACAGACCCTGGAGCCGGGCAATGGGATTGGCCAGACGCTGAGCCAGGTAACGCACGACGAAGAAGGTCACCACCAGTACCGGTCCCATGATAAAGGTCAGAATCCACAGGGCATTCCCGATGAACCGGTCGTAGACTTCACCGTCGATAAAAGCCAGCACGTACTCCGGATCCTCTCCTTCGGAAAAAGGGATGCTCTGCAGGTAATAGTTTTCGCCGTCAATGCTGGCGGTCCGGACGGAATCATCCGCCAGCTGATAGGATGTTTCCTGGACATATTCATGAACGGCCAGGCTTTCCCGGTAAGACGCAGCATCCAGCCGCAGCATCGGACCCTGGGTGGTTCCCGGGTTCGTTGCCGGTTTGGTCGAAGGATTGGTTCGTCCCCCCTGCCAGCCCATTCCCATTCCCATTCCCTGAATTTCGGCCGCTGTCTCCTCCGCGCTGTTGACCAGCGGCAAAGTCAGCTCGCCCGCTTCATTCAGGAACAGAATATTGACACTGGAATCGGCGCTGTTCTGGATCATCATCCGATGAAACATGGAGCTCCGGTTGGGGCCCCGGGGAATCTGCGACTGCTGGGCAAACTCCAACACCAGCGCCTTGGCTTCCTCCAGCTGCTGATTCAGGAGCGCCACCACATGACCGCGAACCGCCACATTGAACCCCAGGGCAACCAGGATGAACACCGCCAGGATCGTAGTGAAAAAATACAGCAGCATGGTATTTCCGATTTTTGGCCGCTTACTCATTGCTCTTCCTCTGATTCAGGCGAAAGCCAAAACCCCAGACCGTCTCGATGACCGCCTGAGAATCGCCCATTTTCTTGCGCAGCCGCTTCAGGGTATCATCCGTGACGCGGGTTTCCACCACTGTACTGTAACCCCACACCTTGTCCAGCAGCTCCTCCCGTGAGACCGCCCGATCCTGATTTTCCACCAGATACTTCAGCAGAGCATACTCATTGGGTGCCAGATCCACATTGGCTCCGGCAATGGTGACCAGCTTCTGCTCTGGGTGAATTACGATGTCTTCGTAGGCCAGTTCTTTTTGAGGCTGCTCCCCTTTATCCAGCTCGATGCGCCGGAAGATCGCCCGCACCTTCATGGTAAGGGTCATCGGGGAAAAGGGTTTGGTGATGTAATCATCCGACCCGAGCTGAATCCCCAGCACAAAATCGGTATCCGTATCCCGGGCCGTCACCATGATGATGGGCACGGAGCTCTGCCGGCGAATGTCATCGCAGATCAAAAAGCCGTCCCGGCCCGGCATCATGACATCCAGAATCACCAGATCCGGCTCCCTGATGCCGAATCGTTCCATCAGCTGCTCCCCATCCGCGAACGCCTCCACCTCGTAGCCTTCCCGCGTCAGAAAGCCTTCGATGAGCTTTCGGATGTTATGGTCATCATCCGCAATATATATGGTCTTTCCCATGAGTTTCTCCTTTCTGTCGGTGGGCAACGCCATTTGTTTTGATTCTGTTCCTCCAGATAGCACAGTCCGACGATACGAACCGGTCACAGTGGATCGGTCAATGTAGACCAGTCAAAGTGGACCAGTCAAAGTGGACCAGTCAATCTGGACCAGTCAAAGTAGATCTTGTCAGACTAGATCTCTTCAACGTGGATCTTGTCATTCCTATCATACCTTTTTTTCATTAAAAAAATCAGATAGAACCCTTCTCAGCCGTGGCAATTCTATGGCAAAAGCCGGCACATAAATAGAACGGAGCCTCTGGCACAACCGGAGGCTCCGTTCTATTTATACATTTTATGGTGGGGATAAGTTCTGTTATCTTCCGAAATAATTGTCAATGCCGTTGGCCACTTCCCGGGCCAGATCCTTCTGATTGGCAGAGGAATTCAGGATCATGGCGTCCTGGTAGTTGGTGATGAAGCCAAGCTCCAGAAGGGTCGAAGGCATGGTGGTCAGGCGGTTGACCGCGAAGGATTTGCCATAGCTGGTATCCTTGACGATTTTGCTGCGGCCGATGACATTGCCTACGCTGTCTGCCAGTTTCTGGGAGAGGAGCGCGGATTTGGCCTGCCAGTCGCTGGTGGCGGGATTGAGTTTTTCCCCGGCATAAAACCCGATGGTACCGCGGGAAGCAGGATCGGTGTAGGCGTTGCAGTGGATGGAAACATAAATGTCAACACCCAGCTCGTTGGCCCGGTTTGTCCGCTCCGTCAGGCTGACTGTCTGGTTCAGACTGGACTTGGACATGTAGACCATATAGCCGCGGTCTTCCAGAATCTCTTTCGCCAGGATGGCAACCCGGTAGTTGATGGTGGTCTCATCGACCAGTTCCCCGGTCACCGTTGAGACGGCCCCCTGAGCAACTCCGTTGTGACCCGGATCCAGGAATACCTTGAGCTTCTTGGTAGTTGTCGGACTATCGGTGCCCGAACCGTCAGGCGAGGTGCCCGGAGTCGTGGTTTTCACCGGATATTTGGCAAGGGTCGCCTTGGGTATGTTCCAGTAGTTGATATAGGAGTAGCCGATCTGGTCCTTGTATTCAATCTTGATCCAGTTACTCTCACGTCCAACCATGACCGCGCTGGATCCGGTGGGAAGAGTTCTCAGAACCTTGAAGGAAGCAGAAGGGCCTTTGCGGACATTGACTGTTGCGTTGGCCACGATCTGATCCGCTTCCGAGGCCGGCGGAGTCACCGGTTCGACCGGGGCGACGTTCTGGGCCGGATTGATCCAGGCACCTATTTCACCGGCTGTCTTGGAAATGTTGAGCATGCCGCCGTAATTCTTGTACACATAGTACTTTCCGGGGGCGTATTTGCCGACACGGTTCAGATCATTCTGGGCATCGTAGGCGGAAACATAGGTGTTGACGTAGGTGAGCAGCTGGTATTCACCGCTTGTCACTTCCGAAGTCGTCACAGATGGTTTGGTTACGGTCGCTGTGGTTGTTCCCGGCTTGACCAGAGATGGTGCGTCATCCCGGATTTCTTCGGGATTGATCCAGGCGCCTGGTACGTCAGGATGGCGGGTTACGTTCAGCATGCCGGAAAAATTGCGGTAAATGTGGTATTCACCGGCTGGATAGGTTCCGACGGAGCCTTTTTTTGCCATGGCATCGTAGGCATTCATATAGACATTGGTCGTGTTATAAACTTCAATGGTTCCTTCAAGCGGAATCGGAGCAGCCTTGGCGACTGGTCTGGCAGCAGAGGGAGCATCGATCCAGCCGGCAGCGAAGACATAGCCGGTCTTGCCCTTAAACTCTACTTTGTACCATTCTTTTTCAACGGAAACGAGATTAACTTTCGTTCCCTTCGGCAATTTCGCAAGAGCAGCCGCTTTGCTGCTGGCTTCCTTGCGCAGTGTGTCAGCTTTGAGATTCGTCAGAGTCACCGTTTTGGCAACTTCTTCGGTGGGTGCCAGATAACGGGCGGCTACCCATCCGGTCTGGTCTTCATACTGAACCTGAGCCCAGTTTCCTTCGGTTTTCAGAACGGTGAGCGATTCACCGGCCGGAATGGCGGACAATACATTACTGTAAACCGTTCCCTGATCCCGGAAGTTCAAGGCAACGGTTGTGACCGCCTCCTGACTGTCAGCATAAGCCAACTGCGGGAAAAAATTGAAAAAGAATAAGAGCAGCAACAAGCTTGAGAGGATCTTCCTGAGGTTTTTCATACCCAACCACCTTTCATATTCCTGGGATGTCAGTGAGTTAAAAAGCTATGAACGATTGCAGAGGAGTAATGCCAACTTTAAAGTCTTCGTACGGGACGTTCCGCACGATCTCAGTCCATGAAAACCGCAAAAAAAATTGCATAAAATGAACTTTATGTAAAATACAAATTCATTATAGCAAAAGTTACAAAACAATGACACCTATTTTCTTATTATTATGCTTCACAAATAACAATAATTAGACGAAAACCTTGCCAAACTGATGATTTATCAAGACTTTCACAACGTGATGTCTATAAAAGAAGCCCCCTCAGGCCTTTCTTTTCACTAAATTATGAAAAAACGGGCCGGAGCGGACTTTTTTATAACTATGATAGATACCGTTCGAAAACTTGTGTAATGACCCATGCTTTGGGAATGAGCTGTAAAGCAACTCAAAGAACCGTATTCTGCCATCTCTCAGGCTCATCCATCGATCCGGATGAAATATTTGACACAGGATGGCTCATAACAACTCCTGGATAAGTTCATCTCATCTGAAGGGAATCAAAGGTACCTCCCTTAGCTGCTATCAGCAGGAAGCATGCCGTCTCGGGTCCAACCATTCCAGGGTTTATGTCTGCGGACTGACCTCCCCTCCAGGAACCCAGTTTCTATTTAATGGCTTGATATCGGACAAAGCTTCTTCTATTTATTTGAATATTACATAAAAGGCTAACAACATTGATACCAAGCCAACGGAAAGAATTAAGTTTCTCATGATCCTGTGATCTTTAAAATATTGCTTTCCGAAATACTCGCCAATGATAATCCCGACTAAAACTAAAATCATTAATATAGATTTCTGTGCCATGATCAAATACCATAATTCGGGCAGAATGGTGCATAAGAACCATCCGCAAAACGGGCTCCGTAATTTAGCAAATCTTCATATCCTCCGTCATCAGAAAGTTGCTCCCCATACACTGCCAAACCATCCGGAACTGATCCGGCTCCTCCGGCTTCATCCCCAGCAATAAATGAAACACCTGCCGTGAAATCTACGCCTGCATCAAACTTAGATGCTGTCCCTGAATCCAAATACTGAACGTTGATCAAATCACACCCCTTAACGATTCGTCTGCTGATGTGTATCAAGCTAATTAAAACTTAGCAGATAAAGATTCTACCCGAAATAATTTCTTATAATTTTCAAAATTTATCTATCTTCAAATTCATTTTTATCACCCGATATGGAGCAACAAAATATAAAAAGCTTTCTTGGCGCAGAAAACAGTAAAACCATTGAGACCATACGCATTCGTGGCTTATCAATGGTTCTTTTGTCCTGTTATGAATTGGCTGATCATGGACTTGATGCCTGACCTCATGTCATTCGATCGAGCAGATTCTGAAAGGTATGAAACGCCTGCTCATATTCATAGTAGCCGGCGGAGTTCAGGCTCCGGTGAATCGTGCTCTGATTCACGCCGCGCTGCTGTGCGATCTCTGACTGATTCAGCCCAAGGATCAGGCTGTCATAAATGTTGACCCACTGTTTGTCCGTCCAGCCGGTCTCCATGAAATGCATCAGACACAATCCGGCATTGAGCGAATCCAGACTTTGCTTATCTTTCAGGTGGCCGAACAGCATATCGAGATGAAGAGCTTTTTTCCCGGCTTCCTTCCGCTTCACTTCATCGAGCATCCGCCGGGCCGCCTGCCAGACCGGTGCAACGGCATCGGACTGACCGGAATCATTCTGGGTTGAGACGTCTCCCAGGCCAATTCCGAACCGGATCTTGGCCGGATGAAGCTGAAACTTCAACTGAAACAGGATATTCATCACCTCTTCCGGTGATTCCAGCAACCCCTGAAACGAATCGGCACGGGTCTGGCAAAATCGGCTGGCCAGCTGATCATGATATATTCCGTTGATCTGGTCCAGAATAGTGTTCAGCTGAGGATCAATTTCCCGACAGTCATTTTTCTGCCGTGATCCAACCAGGTTTCCAATGATTGCAACGTACATGATACTCACTCCCTCTTCAGCTTCAGTATAGCAAAACCAGTGGACAGCCCATTATGCGTTTTCCGGGACATCAGGATCAGGCTTGTCTTGCAGTTGCGGCCGGTTCTGCCGTTTGATCTCCCAACAGCAGAGAACCTGAGGTTCCTCCGTTCGGGAAGATTCTCAGGTTCTCGGGTGATTCAATTCAAATCAGGAATGTGCCAAAGCCGTTTCAAGCTGTCATGGATGAGCTGGGACCAGAGATCCCGCCGGTTTTATTATTTCGGCGACAGCTGACAGCCAAGATTAGCTTTTCTTGGGCCGGCGTCCGGGCAGCTCATTCAGATCGGGCCATTTCAGTTCGCCCAGCTTGTTTTTTTGATCATAATCCTTCAGGATCCAGTCCACCTGTCGGGACAGGAAGATCAGGGCGACGATATTGGGCAGCGCCATCAACCCCGTAAATAAGTCGGAGAGCTTCCAAAGGTTGTCCGGGTCAATGAATGGCCCCACCACCAGGAACGACAGGGCGATGATCTTAAATCCAATGATGAAGATTTTCTTGTCTTGAAAGATCAGCCGGACATTGGACTCCGCGAAAAAGTACCAGCCCACGATGGTGGTCAGGGCAAAGCTGGACAAGGAAACCGATAAAAAAGCCCCGCCGAAATTTCCAAAGCCGTTGGTAAACGCATTCTGCGTCATGATCGTAGCCGTCTTTGACATCTCCGCCGCGGAAATCGTGGCGTCATAGCTGCCTGAGAGGACATTGACCATGACCGTTGAGGTGCAGATCATGAACGTCGAGATAAAGACACCGATCATCGCAATGAATCCCTGCTCCGCCGGATGATCCGTCTGGGCGACTGCATGAGAATGAGGGGTTGATCCCATTCCGGCTTCATTGGAGAACAGGCCGCGGGCAATCCCGAATCGAACGGTTTCCTGCACGGTGATTCCCAGGACTCCGCCGCCGATGGCCTGAGGCGAAAAAGCTGAAACCAGAATAAGCTGAAGCGCCGGGATCAGTTGCGTGATGTTGATCACCACGATGAGCAGACTGCCAAGGACATAGGCGCCGGCCATCAGCGGAACTACTTTTTCCGAGAATCCGGCAATGCGTTCCATGCCGCCGGTGAGAATGACGCCGACAAGGGCGAGGAGGCCCGCAGTAGCCCAGGGCATGGGAATTCCGAAGGATTCATTGAGCGACACCACGACGGCATTGGACTGAACCATGATGCCGACAATCCCCAGGGACAGGATGGCAAACACCGCAAAAATTCTGGCCAGAACCTTGCTCTTTAAACCATCCCGGATATAGTAGGCCGGACCGCCGCTCAGTTCACCGGTATCGGACTGATGGCGGTAAATCTGAGCCAGGACCGCCTCCGCAAAGATGGTTGCCATGCCGAAAAAGGCAGAGAGAATCATCCAGAAGGCCGCCCCCGGTCCGCCCGCCGCAATAGCGGTGGCAACTCCGACGATGTTTCCCGTACCAACCTGAGCCGCTACGGCAGTGGCCAGGGACTGGAACGGCGTCATCCGTCCGTCTTCGACCTTCTTGCCGGATTTGATGTCACCAATCAGTTTGGTGATGGCCGGCAGAACTCGGGTAAACTGAGGAAACTTCAGAAGGACGGTCATGTACAGACCGACCCCCAGCAGAGCAAACAGCAGGATGTAGTTCCACAGGAAAGCGCTGATTGAGTTTAAAAATTCCATTTGATCGCCCTCCTATCTGGCACTGGATTTTCGCATCGAAAAGTAATTGCTGAGCCAAATCACAAACACAATGACCACCGAGCGGACAAAAGCTGCCAGGAGAATCGCGGAGAAGGAGGTGGTATCCCAGATCGTGTCCGAGGCCAGATGCCTCAGAGAAAATTCAATGGTGTTGGCGCCGGTATCGCACAGAACCAGGGCCACGGCCAAAGGCAGCGGATAAGGCGAGGTATTGGTGGTGACCGCCCAGCGGTAGATCCAGGCATACGCCACGTAGAAGGCAATCTCCAGCAAATAACTGGAAGCCAGTGCCGCCGTCATTTCCATGGACATGGAATCCATGAAGATTCTCGCCAGGGTTACCGCCAGTCCGGTCGCCAGGGCCAGTGCCAGCGGGTGCCTGGGCTTGAACAGGTGAAGCGCGGAAATCAGGACAACAATTCCGAAGGTAATCCGAAATCCTCCGTTACCCACCGGGATGGACACCAGAGAAGCCAGGGCCGACAGGATAATGATCAGAGCAGTTTGCATGAAAAATCCCCCTTAATTGGTAAAAAGAACAGTGAGCGAATGTGTCAGTCCCTCGCTGGATCAGGCAATCATCTCACCCGGAAGCTCGAGACATATTTAACACAGTTACCTGAAATAGTGTACCATAATTCAGGAATGCTTATATAAAAATCACTAAAAAAGTTCAAAAATTAAATTATACGTGAAAAATATCATTATTTTTAGAAAACCGGCAAATCAGCCCTGCCAAACAATTCTTCTTATTTGGATGACCCTTGATCAAACAGTGAGTTCATCGCTGCATGACTCATTGTATCGAAAAAAAACCATTATAACCAAAATCAAACAGTCCTATTGCAACAGTTTCCATCCTCTTCTATTAGTACAGTTACTGAATGACAAACGGCAACGCTGTTTGGATCCGTCCTGTCACAGCGGGATAGAGTACGCAGCCTGGGGAGGATGATGAAAAACATGGATGTTTAATGGGATCGAGGAATGATGACCGTCTGCCGGTTTCAACCGGCCGTACGTGTCGAGAGCGTGCGCCGCACCTTCTCACAGCCCCGGGAAGAAAAAACGAACCCGGCGAGCAGGCTGTCAGCCCGAACGTTGGGTTCGCTAATTTTACTTTCTGATCAGACATCTTTCCTCGACGCCGGCAGTCATCTGTCCTTCCCATCCGGTCGGTCCGGGTTGCGGGTTCGCTATTCGCCCTCCCTGTACTGCCATCCCTGAATCGATTAGCGATAGGGATTGGACCGGAATCGATCCCGGACTTCCTGCATCTGGTCCTGGCTCAGCAAGCGGGCTCCGCCCAGGGCTTCCGTCAGAATCTGCAGCTGAGCGACATATTCCAGATGCTCTGCCCGGCCGAAGGCCGCCGGAAGATCTCCGGCCACGGTGACGAGTCCGTGATTGCCCAGGAGTACCGCATGATTCCTGCCCAGATACTCCAGGCACAGCCCGGCAAGTTCCGGTGTGCCGTAGGTGGCATAAGGCGCACAGCGGATGCGGCTGCCGCCCACGGCCGCCAGATAGTGGACATTGCGGATTTCCTGCCCGGCACAGGCAAGGGCCGTCGCATGGACGGAATGAGTATGGACCACGGCGCAGACATCGGGCCGGGCCCGATAAATGGCCAGATGAAGCTCCCACTCGCTGGTTGGCTGCCGCCCCGGTGCACACTCAATGACCCTTCCGTCCGGATCCAGCAGCAGGATATCCTCCGGCCGGGTTTCCGGGTAGGGTAGACCGGAAGGCGTCATGGCAATGAGCCCCGAGGTCCGGTCAAAAATGCTCAGATTACCCCCGGTGCCGGTGGTCAGACGACATTCCAGAAGCTGTCTGCCATAATGGACCAGCTCCTCGCGGACCGACTGCAGCCTCATGAGAGGTCGCCTTCCAGGATGCCGACAATCCGCTGCTGGGAACGGTTGGCCATATAGCGGATCTTCTCTTCGTCCAAGGTCTTGAACTCTCCCTTCTCATACAGGATCCGACCGTTGACCATGGTCAGAGCCACATCGCCCTGACCGGCAGAGTAAACCACGTTGGCCAGCGGATCATAGCAGGGAGTCATCTGGGGAGAGCAGGTGGAAATCAGGATCAGATCAGCCGCCGCGCCGACCCGCAGTTCGCCCGTTTCCGTGCGTCCCTGCGCCAGCGCGCCGTTGCGCGTTGCCATGGCCAGAATCTGTGCCGGGCTCAGGAACAGGGAATCCCGTTCCACCCCTTTGTGAACCATGGCTGCCAGATGGATTTCTTCCATAAAATTCAAATTATTATTGGAAGCAGCTCCGTCCGTCCCCAGCGTCACCCGCACCCCCTGATCCAGCATCCGGCGCAGCGGCATCAGACCTGACCCCAGCTTCAGATTGCTGGAAATACAGTGCGCTACTGTGACATCATGCTGCCGGAGCAGAAGAATATCCGAATCTGTGACATGGACGCAGTGAGCGGCGACCGCCGGCCCGTCAAAGAGACCGCAGCGGCTGAAATACTCGGTCGGCGTCATGCCGTGCTGATCCACGCAGGCCTGATGCTCTGACAGCGTCTCCGACACGTGAACCTGAATGATCCGACCCGTGCTTCTGGTATAATCCGCCACCTCCCGGACCAAGGCTTCATCCGTGGTGTATTCGGCGTGAATCGTATGATCCACCCGGATGAGAGAATCCCATCCCATGGCCCGGACCCGGGCATCCAGTGCTTCCGTCTCAATCCGGCCGATGTGTTGGGAAAAACTTTTGGCATCCGGCCGGGAAGTAATGCCGCGGCCGATGTTGGCCTTCATTCCGGCTTCCACCGTAGCCTGGGCAATTTCATCGATGAAGTAATACATATCCGAGTAACTGACCGTTCCCGAGGCAATCATCTCCAGCAGTCCCAGGCGGGTTCCCCAGGTAATATCCTCAGCCGTCAGCTGATCCTCAAAGGGAAACATTTTCTCGAACAGCCATCGTTGCAGGGGCAGGCCCTCGCCGTAGCCCCGCATCAGGGTCATGGGGATATGACTGTGCGTGTTGACAAAGCCTGGCAGCATCACCGTGCCGCTTGCGTCCTTAACTTCTTCACCGGCTATGGCAGGTGCGGGCTGCGCCCCCATCCAGGTGATGATCCCGCCCTCGATTCGAACCGCCTGACCCGTCCGGATCTCGGTTCCGTCATATAATGTCACATTTTGAAACAGCATGTTATTCCTCGCATTCATGGTTCCCGGCCGAGAACCCGACCGGGGATTGGTTCTGCACTTCAGTTCAAGTACTTCGGCAATCGATTTGTGCTGATTGATCCAGATGTCTGATCCGGCTGTCTGATCCGGCTATTCGATCCGTCCTCCGGATTCAACCTGCCCATGGATCCGATTCATGAGCCGATTCATGAGCCGATTCATTGATTCGGCTTGCCGGAGGCTCCGACGATGGGTTCAGAAAATGTCCCCTGGACCAGAATCTTATTCCAGACGGCTGACGATCTCCCGAATCAGTGCGGAAAAGTCCGCGGCCGAACGCCTGCCGGTTTCGTCGACTTCTTCACCAGTCACCGGCTGATCCAGCACTCCGGCAGCCATGTTTGTAATCAGGGAGAGAGCAATCAGATCCATTCCCATGTGTCCGCAGGTCAGCGCCTCCGTCACGGTAGACATTCCCACGGCATCCGCCCCCAGGATGCGCATGGCCCGGATCTCAGCCGGCGTTTCAAACTGCGGGCCTACGGCGAAGTAGTAAACCCCTTCCCGCAGGGACAGCCCCAGGTTCTCGCCGCAGGTTCGAACCAGGCCACGCAGCCGTTTGGTATAGAGATCGGACACATCAAAGAACCGGGGTCCGAACTCCTCCCGGTTGGGGCCGCGCAGGGGGCTGGCTCCCGTCAGTTTGAGATGATCGCTGATGATCATGATGTCCCCCGGCCGGTAAGACTCATTAATTGCTCCGGCGGCATTGGTCAGAATCACGGTTTGCACGCCGCAGCACTGCATCACCCGCATCGGAATCACCAGATCCTCAAAGTCGTAGCCTTCATAATAATGGAACCGGCCGGACATGCACATGACCCGTTTGCCTTCCAGGGTGCCCAGGATCAACTGGCCGGCATGAGAAGCCACCGTGGAAGTCAGGAAATTCGGAATCTCGGCATAAGGGATGATCACGGGATTCTCAATCAGCTGGGCCAGGTTCCCCAGGGCGGAGCCCAGAACCAGTCCGATGTCCGGTCTGGTTCCGGCCCGCTCCAGAATATAGTCGGCCGCAGCCTGATACATTTCGACAGAATAATTATCAATCGGTCGGTTTTTCATCTAGACGACCACCGTGCTGACATCGCCTTCCCCATAGTAGGTTTTCAGGTCATAGGGCGAGAAAATGCCCTTGGGGGTGACCACACCGTTCACCAGCTTGGGCGGGGTAATGTCAAAGGCTGGATAATAGGCGTTGACGCCTTCGCGGACCACGCTGCGGCCCAGGTGAGTTTTGACCTGTTCCACATCCCGTTCCTCAATCACGATGGATTCAACGGACTCATGCTCAAAGTTTGGCGTGCCGGTGACAAAGTAGGGGATGTTGTGATATGCCGCCGCCAGAGCGAGCTGGAACGTTCCTACCTTATTGACGACATGACCGTCCATCGTAATGATGTCCGCCGCACTGGTCAACACATCCACCTGTTCGCGGGCCATGATCCAGGCGGGCATGTTGTCCGTGATGACATGAACTTCAAATCCCATATCCGCGATGACGGAAGCCGTCAGGCGGGCGCCCTGGAGAAAAGGCCGGGTTTCAGGACAGATGAAGCGGACGGTCTTCCCCTGCTCACGGCAGGCCAGAAGCATCATGCCGACGATGGTTTCCCCGAAGCACTGGGTCATGACTACCCCCTGATCCGGGAACTGAGCAGCCAGATGATTCGCCAACAGGCGAACTTCATGGTAGCGGCGGTTGATGGTCTCAATGGCATCCGCCACGATGGCCGAAGTCAGGTCACGGCCGTTTTCCATGGCGATATGGGCAGCCGCCAGGGAGCGATCCGTCATCAGGCGGAGTTTTTCGGCCGTGGTGGGGCGAGCCTGAGACAGCGTCCGGGCCGCCTCAGCCAAATAAGCCATGCGTTCCTCTACCGGACGGTCTTTCGCTTCATGACTGGCCAGAGCCATGCCCATCTGGACCGCCAGAAATGGTCCGCCGCTCTGAGTCACCATATCAGTGATAGCCTGAGCTACTTCCTGATGACTGCGGCACTCCACCGTCTTTTTTTCATAAGGGTAAACGCGGCGATCCAGAATCCGGACCACCCCATCCTCATACCACGCAATGTTCTCATATTTCAGCAATTCTGCCAGACCGTGATCTTCTCGATGCATGTTCAGCCTCCGTTTCACTGTTTTTTCTTTTCTAAATAGTTGCTGCTCGACATCCGAGGTCTTGTTCAACAACCTCTTCTCCTTTAATATACCAAACCTGCCCCACCTTTGTCTGTTGCAATCTCTCCCCGGGACATTGCCGCACCCGGACAGTCAGCTTTCACTGGCTCCGCGGGAGATGGCTTATCCGATCAAAACGGCTGCCTCCTCAGGGCGATGGGATCTGGATTCGAAAACCCGGATCAGCCACCTTGCCCTGAGCAATGACTTTTAGTTGAACCGTTCGATCAGTCGATGTATAATTGCCATTAATATTCAAATAGCTCCATATGCTGCCTGATTTGATACCACACCGCCTCAACGATTGAATAAGCACAATCCTATAAACGAAAGCCCTGTATCACCAAAACACCCGTATCACCGAAACACCTGTATGAACGGAACACCATATCAAATCACAGTCCCATCACATATAATACGGAGGAAATCCTATGCCAACCAGAGAAGAAGCCTGGGCACTGCTCAATAAGTACAATCAAACCGACAGCCTGATCAAGCACGCCCTGTCCGTCGAGGGCGTGATGCGTCACTTTGCCCGCAAATATGGCGAAGACGAAGACAAATGGGGCATCATCGGCCTGATCCACGATCTGGATTATGAAAAATATCCGGAACAGCACTGCGCGAAAACCAAAGAAATCCTGGAAGAACATCACTGGCCGCAAGACTACATTCGGGCGGTCATGAGCCATGGCTATGGCCTGGTCACGGATGTCGAGCCCGTGGAAGCCGTCGAAAAAGTCCTTTACACCATTGATGAACTCACCGGTCTGATCACGGCAGCTGCCTACATGCGCCCCAGCCGGAGCGTGATGGATATGGAAGTCAAATCCGTCGCAAAAAAATTCAAAACCCCTTCCTTTGCAGCCGGCGTTGATCGCAGCATCATTCTCAACGGGTGTGAACGCCTCGGCATGGAACTGAACGATGTCATCGGCGAATGCATTGAAGGCATGCGCGCCATTGCGCCTGCCATTGGCATGTGATGACCGCGCCCCGAATCAGCTTTCCTGACCGAACAAACCTTTAATCAGCGGCCGAACCGAACCGCATGGAAACGGACCCCTGTGAATGAACTTTGAAAATCTTATACAAATTACAGAAGGTTCGTTAACTATTATCTATTTTAATTCTCTAACGGCATTCTTCTCTATAATTGATTCATAAGCAATCAATTGAGTGAGGTGGAACGCATTGAAAATTCAAGATGAAATTAAGAAGGAACATGATGAGATCCGAAATTACATGCTGCAGATGGACAATGAGGAAGAAAAAGCGCCGGAAATCTTTCAGGATCTGGTAACTTTTGTCCTGTCTCACCACGAATCCGAAGAACAGGTGGTGTTTGATGCCCTGTCCAATAAGAAGGACGTCAAGGAAGTCAAGAACAACCTGAAGGCAGAACATGCCGGAATTCGCCGTACCATGCAGATTATTCTGGACACGCCGGAAGATGACGACATGTGGAAGGCTCACGTCCATCTTTTGAAAGACCTGTTGTATCATCACGTTCAGGAGGAAGAAGAAGAACTCTTTGAAATTGTCCGCAAAGAACTGGATGAGGCAAAGCAGGAAGAGGTCTACAAGGAATTCGAAAAATATTTCAAGCAGATCAAACCGGACGCCAAAGCCAAAGTTGAGTCCAAATACATCATTGAAGAAGAAGATGTTCTCCCCAAATCAGAACCCTAAGAGCACCCTTTGAAGGATACAGCCCTCCCCGGCAAATCGCCTGGATCTTGGGTTGATCCATAAGCAGCACCGGCGCAGTTCACAAGCTGCGCCGGTGCTGTTATTCCGTTATGTGAAGGACTTTCGCCCAGCTGCGCTGGCCCAGGATTCCGCCACGGCTGAATCATCGCCAACATCCCGGATCATCCTCATAAGATCTCATGGATTGATGCGGCTGATTCGGGTCGGCAGGCAAAGAATCGAAAGAACAAGGCAGGCAGGTGACCCCTTTGGGGATCGCCCGCCTGCCTTTGCTGGTGATTCGGAGAAAAGGGACCGGCTGAGCGCCCTGGTCTCCCCTCATTCTCTGCTTATCCTTGCCGCTCCTAGTTGGAGGATCCGCAGACGTATTGCTCTGCTTCCTGGGACGCTTCAATCTGGCGGATCAGTTCAACCCGACCGGCATGGCGACCGCCTTCAAACTCAGCCTTGAGCCACTCGTCGACGATCATTTTTGCCAGGTCCGGTCCGACAACGCGGGCTCCCATGCACAGGATGTTGGTATCATTGTGCATGCGGGACAGTTTGGCGGAATAGGGTTCAGAACAAACCACCGCACGGATGCCCCGGACTTTGTTGGCGGAAATGGAAATGCCTATTCCGCTTCCGCAGAACAGCATGCCTTTTTCAAATTCGCCCGAAGCCACTTTCTTGGCCACGATCTCGCCATATACCGGATAATCTGCCCGATCCCTTGAATGAGTTCCAAAATCCACATATTCTACGCCAAGCTCATCCAGGTATTTCAGGATCTCGAGCTTAAAGTCGTAGGCTGCATGATCATTACCGATTGCTATTTTCATGTTTTGTCACCTCTGCTTGTTTCATTTACCCTCCCATTATAGCATGATCGAACCATGGTTTTTTCAGTAAAAAAGTTGTGTATTTCGAGGCAAATCAATGCCCTTTGAAAAATTAACACCTGTAAAGAAATGAATACGCCTGAGAATCACATTTTCCACAGAAAAGCTCCAAAACCATTCGTATCAGTAACTTTACAGCCATTCCTGCTCTGGTTGAGTTGTGAAGATGAGAGGTGGAACGGAAAAACTGGTTTTGTAACCAATTTGACATTAATTGGAAAGACTGGTAAAACTTATTTCAGAGTAACAACTTATGGTTTGGGTGTCGAAAGTGAGGTTTAAGCGATCTGAGTTCTCAATTTAATTTCTATGATTGGATTTTTGATGATGATTAAGCTGAAAGCTTGTTTGTGATGTCGAGAAAACAAGACAGAGAGTGCCTTTACCAGGACTCTCTTAACATTGATCGCCCCGATTTTCAGGGTGAACCATGTTTTTGAGCGCACGAATCCCCGGACGGGTATCTGGTCTACGTGGTATCTTCTTCGCAGGACCGATGGAATCCCTTCCACTGCATTTCTCATCCTTGTGAGTTTTTTATATTCCTCTGTGGATAACTTCCTCAAATACTGAGCTCTGGCTACGGTTTTGGCACTTATCGTGACGACGGCATGCTTTTTCTGGTTTTTTACCCGACAGGCTTTGCGGTTTTTGCAGCTATTGCAATGCTCTTTTAAAAAGAACATGCGATAGCTGTCCTGGTTGGCGTTGTAGGTGGTTTCAACGGGAACGCGCCACTGTGGGCAGTAGCGGACCTGATGGTCCTCTTCGTCAATCAGAAAGTCACCCAGGATGACATCCGGATCTTTCCCGAGCAGCGTTGTGGTGACCAGCCGGATATTGTTCTCCCTGGCGTTCTGGATGTTGTCTTCTCCCCCATAGGCCCCATCAGTTATCAGCGTCACTGGTTCTTCCTGCACGCCAAGTTCATTCACCACTTCCCGGCAGAAGGCTGAATCGCTGTGGATATTTTGCTCATAGCCAAACTGAGTGATGATGGCTCCGTTTTCGTCGATTGTTTCCACGATGTTGCCGACATAACCCTTATGGCATTCTCCTGCTTTTCGGCGGAAAGTAGCGTCGGGATCGGATGGGTTTTGAAGACTGTCCGTCCGGATCTCCTTCTTGTTCTTGGGCTTAATGGAACCATCCTCACCATATTGGGCTTGTTCTTTCAAGACTCGTGTTAATGTCTGATATTCCGGGGTTTCTTTGTAGGACCCGGCACTTGATCTGGCAAGGGATTCCGCATCGGCCAGGGCCTTCTCAAGGTTCAGTTCCAGATCTTCGGTTTTGCTCCGGTATAGGGTGTTATTCTTGTGTCCGTCCTGAAGATACAGGGAAAGTCTTGGTGTCAGTACCTTTTCTCTGCCATCGGCCTGGATCAGCCGTGTCAGATTACTGATACTGGTATAGACGATTTCAAGTCGAGACATCTTTTTGCAGCTGGAAGCGATCATGACACTATCCATTCGTTTCAGCGAAGGATTGATGTCCATGAAATCCACCATTTTTTCAGCCATGGCCAGCATCTCTTCTTTGAGCAGATCCACACCCGTCTCCATTTCATAGTAATAGAGCCGTTTTCTGAATCGGCTCAGTGTCCGGTCGCTGATGGGCTGTTCCAGGTAGCTGGTGGTATTGAGGGCATACTGGTACTTAACATCCGTAAGGATATTTAAAAGCAGCTCATCATCCGTGAGCCGGCACATCTCCTTCAAGAGGAGGGCAGCGACCACAATATTCACCGGAGTATTCGGTCTGGAAAAAGCATTGCTGCTGTAAAGAACAGCAAATCGTTCCTCATTGATGAGAGGAAAAATGGTCTTGGCAAAAGCACCAGCCCAGGAATTTAAAATGAACTTCTTGGTTCTGTCGGTCAACTGATTGAAATTGTCGTCCAAACTCAATTGCTGATGTTTGTTTGCTGAAAAACCCATTTATAAACCCACCTGTTACTAAAAAATTTCTATTATATTTTACCATAACGCATTCAGTCAGACTTTAAGTGGGTTAAATTGCCACTTACATGTTTTGACACCCTAACCAACTTATAAAAATAATCCAGGATGGAGGTAGCTATGATCAGTCAGCATGTCATAAAGACCATTGCCAAGGGACTGGCTATCGTCTCAATCTTAACTGGGACGTTCGCATTATCAAATATCAATCCACAGGTGGCCGAAGCGGCCATGGCCGAAACGAGAACTTCAGTCAACTTCCGGGTCGGACCTTCCACAAACTATTCCATCATCCGGAAACTGACCGCCGGAACGCCCATCGATGTCATCAGCCATAACTCATCCTGGTCCAGGATCAAGGAAGGCTCGACCATCGGCTATATTTCATCCTCCTACATCACCTTTACCTCCACCGGTCTCACCACCGGAACCGTCAATCTGCGCAAAGGTGCCGGCACCGGCTACTCCAGCCTGCTGAAGATCCCCGCCGGACAGACCGTTCAGGTTCTGGCCGGACCATCCAACAGCTGGTACAAGGTGGTCTTCAACAACCTGACCGGTTATGTGTACAAAAGCTACCTCCAGGTTACGGAGAACAGCGCTGTTCTGGAAACCCCCACTGCCAATCAGATTGTAGGGGAAACTCAGAAAAGCTATACTCTGACAGCCGATACTCCCAAATACATGAATGCCACGGATGCGGCAGCTCGTACAAACTCCGTCGGAACCTATGCCGCCGGCAGCTACTATATCTACAAAACTTCCAATGGTATGATGAATGTATCCAAAACAGAAGGACAGGCCGGCGCCTGGATCAACCCCACGGCTCCTCCGGCTGTTTCAGCCCCCGCTGCCCCCACCGATCCCTATGCCGGGTACACCAAGATGACCTGGTCCTTCACCTTCTACACCAACCTCGCTTCCGAAAATGGCGGCTGGACCACCACCGCACTGGGAACCCGCCTGCGCTACGGCGTACTTGCTTCCAATTACTGGCCCCTTCGCTCAAAAGTCAGCCTGCCAGGCTGGGGTGATTTCACGATTGAGGATCGCGGCGGCTCATCCTTCGATTCGAAGTACCGCATGGATATGCTGATCCCCCGAAACTCCGGCGAATCCGACTACCAGTATAAAACGAGAGTGAACAATATGGGCATCAAGTCCATCACAGGTTACATCAAACCCTACAAATAAAAAATAACAAATCGCAAGGCTTACACCGTGCGATTTGTTATTTTTTGACACTTCCGGTAAAGTTTCCGTCACGTCGGATGATGAAAAGGTATACAAAACCGGTTAAGATCTGTTTTTGTTCAGTCCTCTGTTGCAAAATGTACCACACTGTTAACCGAAAAAAATAGTATAGATAGTACAAGTGACAACTCCTTCAGCTTGTCAAAATAATGGCAATCTACGGCCATTTGCGGGATTCTGTCCGAGAGAAAAAAACTACGAATAAAACAGATTTAATGTTGAAATAATACAGTAAATATGAAAAGATGGTCGTAGAGAGTATCTCATATCAAGTTTGAAATTTGGAGGAAGAAATGATTCGAGTTGCAGTAAATGGGTACGGACGAATCGGTCAGAATGTCGTGAGGATCCTGGCGGACCGTCCGAACAACAATGTGGAACTGGTCAGCATCAATGGGATGCCCAGTGCAGAACTGGCATTGGCCAAGCTGCGGTTTGACTCCATTTATGGAAGATTTCAGGGAGAAGCTTCTGTAGACGGAGAATATCTGGTCATCAACGGCCAAAAAGTGCTGATCACAAATTACCGGGAAGCAAATGAATTACCCTGGAAAGAACAGAACATCGACATTGTGATTGAGAGCACCGGCAAGTACCGGACCCGGGAACTGGCTCAGGCTCACCTGGATGCCGGCGCGAAAAAGGTGATCATTACCGCTCCCGCCAAGGATGAGGACATCACAATTGTCATGGGCGTCAATGAAGAAAATTATGATGACTCCCTCCATCACATCATTTCCAACGCATCCTGCACAACCAACTGCCTGGCTCCTTTTGCCAAGATCCTGGACCGGCATTTTGGCATCGAGCACGGCATGATGAGCACGGTTCACGCCTACACCAACGGCCAGAGCCTGACCGACCACAAGGCCAAAGATCCCAGAAGAGCCCGCGCCGCCGGTCTCAATATGATCCCCACCACCACCGGTGCTGCCCAGGCAGTTGCTAAGGTTCTGCCCCAGCTGCGCGGTAAATTCCGCGGTGTTGGAATCCGGGTGCCGATCCCGACGGTCTCCCTGGTAGACCTGGTGGTCACCACCCGCGAACCGGTTACGGCGGAAGAAGTGAATCGCGTGCTCCGCGAGGCGGCCGAGACCGAGCTCAAGGGCATCATGGATTACAACGAACTGCCGCTGGTATCCAGTGACTATGTAGCCGATCCTCACTCCAGCATCATTGACGGACTGAGCACGCTGGCTCTGGAAGACCACATGCTCAAGGTCTTTGCCTGGTATGACAACGAGTACGGCTACTCCTGCCGCGTTGTGGACCTGGTCGAATACGTCGGCAAGCGTCTGCCGCACCAGGCCTGATCCTTCGATTAATTAAGAGCAACGTATATCTAGGACAATGTTAATTTGCCAGAAAAGCCGCAGACACTCCGGATCCGGAGTGCCTGCGGTTTTTCTGCTTTCTTTTCATCTCTGCTGTTGTAACGTATCTTCCAGAAAAAAAACCTCAAAATTGATTGGTGCCTCTTGCTTTGAGGCACTTTTTCAATTTCCAATGTATGGTCAAAACTTGATTTCCAGCAGTTCCGCAATCTTTCTCTGCTCTTCGCTGAGTTCGGAGATGACTTCGCTCTCCACGCCGCTGAATTCGACGATTTCTTTGCGGATCGATTTGAGAACTTCGATGACATAGTCAAAGGTATATTCTTTGTTTTTTCCCTCAACATCGCTTTCCATCAGCGGTTTGATGCGCTGCTTCATGTTCCACATCAGGTAGTAGGCAAGCATACACACAAAGACATGGCAATCCACTCGGTTATCAGTTTTGTGGAATACCGGTCTGATGTCGAGTTGCACTGTCTTCAGGTTGCGGAAGGCCTGTTCAACATTGATCAGTTTCCGATAGCTCCTGACTACTTCCTCGATCTCCATATCTTCTTTCGGCACACTTGTGAAAATGACATAACAGCCGTCAAACTGCTCTTCTTCCCGGATTTTGGCTTCGTCGAAGGACCAGGAGAAGGTTCCGTCGATGATGGTAGACTGCACGAATTTACCGACTTTGAACTTATTGATAACCTTGCCTACCCGGATCCCCAAGTCGCCATCATCAACTTTGCGCTTGCCTCTGGCGATCTTATCCAGCTCAATACGGGTCTTTTCCAGTAATGCACGGCGAGTCTGCCCCTCATCGGCCGCGCGGGCGTTGTTCTTGCACAAGCCATACCGGATTCCCTTTTCAGGGTCCACCACTTCGACGATATTCTTCTCATCGAACATCGACAGCTGCACATCTTCCCGTTCGCAGAGCTTCTCGATCTGGGAATGGGTCAGGGCTGAAATCGTATGGATTTGGAAGGCTTCCTGGGTTTGGATTTTCTCAAACTGCGCCTTTGTGATCATCCCACGGTCACCCACGAAGATGGCATTCTCAACTCCATACTTTTCTTTGATCTCGAGGATCTTCGCCGATACGGTCGTCTCATCCTTGGTGTTTCCCCGGAAGACCTCGACAGCTATGGGGCACCCATCCTGACTGCAAATAAGGCCGATGACGATTTGTTCATGGCCTCTTTTTTTATCACGGTTGTAGCCGTAGGTGATCATTTTGCTGTTTGAATATTTTCCTTCAAAATAGGTACTGGTGATGTCATAGAGGATTACACTGCGCTGGGTCAGATGCTTTTGTGCCAGTTTCTTCTGGATGATGTCCTTGCGCTCCATGAGACGATCCATGGGGCTGTAGCAGTGATGGTTGACATCGATATTCGTGTCAGTCACACCGCACAGTTCCCACAGCGAGCTGAAAGAGCCCACTCGGGTAAGGGACAGCTTGCTGCCCGCATAGATGACGCGGCCGACTATCATAGCCATAACATCCTGCACCCACGGCTCAGCCGGGCGGGAGTAGATGATCTTGTCGAGTCCGGTGGATCTGGCGATCTGGCGCAATGCAAACGAAGCCCCATACTCCTTGGAGTTGAGGATTTTAAAGTCTGATTTCAAGACGACATTGCCTTGAAAAGCAGCCTGGATGAGTTTCAACGTGGCCAAGGGAACGCCAGTGATCCGGGATAGCGTTTCGTGCTTAATGACACCGTTCTCCCTGTAGGAAGAGCGGATGAGACCATACGGATTTGAACGATGGGTTTGGATCTCTAAATGCAGTCGTGAAGACTTTTTATCACTCGACGATTTCATAAGACACCTCACCATTGAACTGTATAGTATTATTATACACTTATATCGATTACATATCAATGGATTTCGATTAAAATGTATGGCTACATTTTCACAATCAATATGGCTGTAATCATTGGCACACAATGATTACAGCCATTTCCCCTCTGGAAGATACGTTGTAAGCTGATATCGTCTGATCAAAGCTCTTAGCAACGTAATTATTTTTCCAATTTGAGGACTTCTTTCCAACACCTTTTCTTTGGTGTTCTAGAATCTCCCGCATTATTTAAACCTGTTTCGGTAAGGTTCAGAGGTTAGTTTTGATAATCTGTATTTTTTATATAAGCAGTACTCCTGCCAGCACCTACTTTAATGATGTATCCACTCTTCAATAAGTCAGAAAGGGAAAGTTCGACGGTAGACATACTAATATCCGGACATCTATTCAATATATCTTTTTTGGATAGCTTATGTAGTGTGCTATCGAACAATTGCTTTATCCGCTCCGGCTTCGAAATGGTGTTATTTTGCAAATGCCCTACTCTGGAGGAAAAATCATTATAGGCATTCAGAATAACTTCCAGGTAATATTTTACAAAGGGCAAATAGCTGTGTTTATTTTCAAGCCACCCATGTGAACTTTCTTCAAGTTTTTCATAATAGGTTTCTTTAGTTTTCTCAATGATCATTTCCAAGCTAATGTATTTCCCAACAGTATAATCTGCGCGATAAAGTAATAAAAGCGTCAAAAGCCTACTCATCCTGCCATTTCCATCGTTAAAAGGGTGAATGCAAAGAAAGTCGAAAATAAACATTGCAATTAACAACAGAGGCTCATGTTCTTCTTTTTGGATCGCTTCAATAAATGCGCTTGAAAGTCTTTCCATGGCATCATACGTTTCAAAAGCAGTTGGTGGCTGAAACTTAATCCGCTCTTGTCCGGCTTCTATTTCAACTATGACGTTGTCTGAATTTTTGAACTTTCCACCTATTGATGCTGGACTGAATTGATAAAGATCTCGATGTAATTGCAGAATGACGTTAACTGTTGGACTTATGTAATCGTAATTTTCATGAATAAGCTGAAGAACCTCACGATACCCCGCAATTTCAGATTCGGAACGATTCTTAGGTTCCGCTTTTTCTTTTACAATGGCATTAAGTCTGTTATCTGAAGTGTAAATGCCTTCGATTCGGTTTGATGCTCCGGTACTTTGAACCTTTGCTATTTCGAGCATTGCATTTAAAATATCTGGTTTCGCCTCGATAAAGAGTTTTTGTTTCCCCTTATTTTCGCGAATGGCTGAAACTAGATTAATGATTTGACTGCAAAGTAGTTCTTGAGGTAGCTTATTGTATACAAACGTGTGCATGATAACACCTTCTTTCTGCACAAATATTTTTCTTTCTGCATTATTTTATAATATTATTATGCAGTTTACAAGATAATTGTGCAGAAAGGCGTCTCCCAAATAGAGAGGAGCCTCAGGAAAAATCACTGCGATACTATATTGTTACGAGGCAATCCGGACCGGGAGTACGAGATATATTTCTTCATCCATGTCCTCCAGACGGAACACACCGGGAGAAATACTACTGGTCATACTCAAGGTCACACTTTCGGTTTCAATGCACTTGAGGACAGGTCCGGAATAACATGCCTGGGAGATTGCCTGGAACATGTCCTCCTCACAAAATGAGAAGTCCTGTTCCACATCCAGGCATTCAGGATCAACACTGTTTTCTCAAGTACTCGGCTGATTGTCTCCCAATTCGTTGATATAAAATAAATCCCGTTCACCTATTTTCCTTTTTCTTCTTTTCTTTCTTTTTTCATTTTATGGATAGCAAACGCCATTGATACTCCTCCTTTCGCTGCGGCGCTTTTTTGACAACAAAAAAAGCACCTGCAATTGAGTGCGGTACTTTATTGAAAATTCTGATTTTATAGAATTATCATAGCATGTGAAATAGATGTTTGCATAAAAAATAATGGCAAGCATAAAGGAGGAAGATTGAAATAGCCTTCCTCTTTCATTGATTTACTCTATTTTAAACATCCTCATTCTTAAGACCATTCCGATCATTAAGATGAAACCGAGTAATCCCATTTCAGCTAAGGGGATACTGGATCCTTGTTCACCATTGGGGGCAAATCTCCTGGAATCGCTTCGATTGGAAGGTCCGCTTTCACGATCTCACCATTTTCTTGGTGCTTGGGATTCAAAATAGTATTTTCCATCAGGCAATTTTTCAAATGTCAATAATCTATTATCGTCTGTTAATCCTTCAAACACTTTCGTTCCATTTTCTATAAAGCTATCGTCTGATCAAAGCTCATTTCGTCTGACCGGAGGTGGTATCGTCTGACCAAAGCTGGTCTGAACAGCGATAAGACTGTAAGCTATTCAAGGAAATCGCTGGTATCGACCTCAGGATCGGCCAGATCCTTGAGCTCCGGTTCATTGAGCGTAACAGGATCCTTGCCCTTGGGGATCTTCAGAATCTGATATTTGGCAATGGCTCCCTGATTCTGGAGCTCGATGCGCTTGTTGACATGCTCGCGGACCAGCTTGTAGATCGCTGCCAGGGTGGGAACACCCAGGAAGGTTCCGACAAAGCCGAACAGCGCTCCGCCGACGGTGACAGCGAAGAAGACCCACAGCGGCGGAAGTTCCACCGATGCACCGACGATGCGGGGATAGATGAACATCCCGTCAATCTGCTGCATGACCACGATAAAGACGATGTAGAACAGCGCCTGAACCGGGTTTACGGTGAGAATCAGCAGGAAGCCCACGACTCCGCCCACAACGGCGCCGATCATGGGGATCAGGCTGCTAAGACCCGTCAGGGGTCCGATCACCGTAGCATAGGGGAAGCCCAGGAGAAGCATGAGCACGGTGGTCAGGATACCGATGACGATGGCTTCCGTAACCTGGCCCACGATATAGCTTCGGAAGGTCGAGCCGACCACGCCGATGAGATACTTCACTTTGGTGCGGCGCTGCGGTGTCATATAAGCTTCCATAATCCGATCCATCTGACCCAGCAGGGTTTCCTTGGAAATCAGCATGAAGATGGCGAAGGATAATCCCAGAATGGCTGTCAGGACGCCGCCCAGGACATCCGTCACGCTGCGAAACAATCCGCCCGCCAGGTTGCCCATATTGGACAAAAGCCCCTCGCTCCAGTTGCTGTTATTCTGGTTGAACCGTTCAATATATTCGGTGAGCCAGGAGATATCCCGGCTCTTAATCCAGTCAACGGCAGACTGATAGTACTGTGGAGCCTGTTTGGAAATAACCTGAATCGCCTGGATCGACTGGGGAATGACCAGAACCACCACCAATGCCAGAATTCCGACCAGGAGCAGCACCGACAGCAGCATCGAGACCGGACGCCGGATAGTTCGGATCAGGCGCGACTCCCCCACAAACACGTGCTTTTCCAGCCAGGTCAGGGGCAGATTCAGCGTGAAAGCCAGAAATAACCCAATCAGAACCGGTGCCATTATGCCAAACAAGTACCGTAAAAATACCAGGAATCCAGACAGGTTAGTGACTACAAAGTACACTCCGCCGGCCAGTATGATCAGGCGGGCAGCCTGGCGGTAGTCAAACGCGCGCGCCGGCGCATTCTGTTCATGTGTTGATTTGAATTGATCCATCGCATGCACCTCTCATCTCTTAGGTTCCATTGTACCAAAATTTTCCGAATTGCCCATGAACGCGAGATTAAAATTGCCTGTAACCGAGTGCCGGCCGGACAAGGCTCCGCTACCCGGCTGGCTAGGTTCATCCATCCGGTTGGCTAGGTTCCTCCATCCGGTTGGCTAGTGAGAGACTAAGCTCAATGAAAGCAGGCATCCCGCGGGATGCCTGCTCATAAGAATATTTCACCTGGTCTGGCGGCACCTGTCGTTAGACTCAGGCCGGGGCAGACCCGATCAGGAACGGGTCATGTACCAGTCATTGAGAGCCAGGGCAGCACTGGCCCCCTGGGCCGCCGCTATGATGATCTGCTTGTACTTCACCGTGGTGACATCTCCGGCGGCGTATACACCCGCCAGGCTGGTGGCGCCATTGGCATCCACGATGATCTCACCGCCCGGGGTCAGCTCCACCAGTCCGCGGAACAGGTCGGTGTTTGGTATGTTGCCGATTTCCACAAAAATCCCCTCGACTGGAATTTCGCTGACTGCACCGGTGGCTTTATCCGTGACCGTCACCGATTCCACGCCCATATCGCCATTGATGGATTGAATCTGAGTTTCCAGGTGAGCCTTGATATTAGGGATTCGCACCATCTGATCCAGCAGAATCTGATCCGCCCGGAATCTGCTCCGATGAACCAGGGTCACTTCCGAACAGATTTTGGACAAATCAATGGCTGCTTCTACGGCCGAATTGCCGCCGCCGGCCACCATGACTTTTTTCCCGCGATACAGAGGACCGTCGCAGATGGCGCAGTAGGTGACGCCTCGTCCATACAGTTCCTTCTCACCGGGGACTCCCAGTTTGCGCTTGGAAGCGCCGGTTGCCAGAATCAGGGAGTTGGCCCGATAGGTCTGCTCATCCTCAGCCAGGACCTCAAACTGACCCTCCGCTGTCTTTTTGACCTCTGTAACACCGTAATACTTCAGAATCGGAACTTCCAGCTCCGCCACATGACGCTCAAACTCTTCCACCAGACTCAATCCGCTGATCCCGGTGAACCCCAGGTAGTTCTCTACCGAGGAGGTGTCCGCCACCTGACCTCCCGCCTGACGGCCGATCATGCCGACTTCCAGTCCTTTGCGGCGCAGGTACAGCGCAGCGTTCAATCCAGCCGGTCCTGTTCCGATAATCAGCGTATCATAGGTTTTCGTCGGATCCATTTCCACTTCTTTCGTCATTGGTGCCTTGCTTAAATTAAATTCCATGTTTAACCTCTTCTCCTGATAATGCATATGTTTTCTTGTTGCGTCGGTTCATTCGACTGCGCGAGCAGTTTGATGCTCCGTTGACCAGTTATTGCCGGCCGCCAGCCGATCTCTCCAAGAGCGACCAAACCCCGTCAGGACTCCTCATTGACGATCTTTGACACCGAGGACTCCGACAATCCGCCGAACACCTCGCCGATTTGCCGCAGCGACAGGGTCGAGCAGGCTTTCATGCTTCGAATCATCTCATTGCGCCGGGCTTTGTCCTTCTTCAAGAGCGGCAGGGTCAGCTCCAGCTCTGTCAGCTGACGGTCCAGTCTTGCCCGGGCTTCCGCCACCGTCTCGATGCGCTCCTGGCAGCCCCTCTGGTAGGTTCTCTCCAGGTCTCCGGGCAGGCTCTCGAAACTGGTCGTGTCCAGAACTGTCATCTGACTCAGCTGCTGAACCAGGTCCTGGCAGGATTGGACTGAGCCGACTGTTTCCAACGACGCATCCGGCTCAACGCTTCCTCGAGTCGGGTCGACAGCCGTTGAGAGCAGTTCACTTCGAAACCGGTCACGAAACAGGCAGCCGTCACAGTTCTTATAGAGGGAATACCGAATGTTGATTTCCTTCATCACTTTGGAGACATCGCACCCGTTGGCATCCAGGATCAGATCATACCGGTCCGGATCTGCCAGGCAGAATGCTTTTACCTGAAAATTATTCTTTCGGGCGGCCAGCTGAACAATTCGGAGAAATTCCTGACGATCCGCCTCCTGGACGAATAGTGGAACCTGACCGCTTCCCCGCTGCCGGATATGGTAGGTGCCATAGTTATCTTTGATTCTGGATTTTCTTGCCATGGTCTCACCTCAACCATAATGATATCAGAATATCCCAATAATTCAAGTACCGTCCCCATAAAAAATACCGCCCGTTCGGACCGGAGTCCGTAGGGACGGTATTTTTTATGGGGATCCGGCACTGACTTTCACTGGATCGCTTCATCCTATCAAAGATTTTGGACGATTTGCTTTGGACCAGAGCGTTTCAATGTTCCGGCCGGGCAGAGCCCAATCGATCATCGAATCGGCCGACAGTGCCCGTTCGGTCCTCAAATCGGCCGGACAGATGTCAGGGATTACGCCAAACCGTATTCGCGCTCCAGCTGATCCATCAGCTCTGAGAAGTCTTTCAGAGTGTCTTGCAGGGGTTGGGGCGTTGTAATGTCGACACCGGCGTCCTTCATGACGTCCACCGGGTACTTGGAAGAACCGGCTTTGAGGAACTTGTCGATATAGCGCTGTGCCGCCTGGGTTCCTTCGTGGAGGATCGTCCGGGCAAAGGAGGATGCCATGGCATAGCCGGTGGCATACTGATAGACATAGAAATCATTGTAGAAATGGGGAATGCGGGCCCATTCGTACTTGATGGCTTCATCGATGACCATGTCCTCGCCGAAGAACTTGCGGTTCAGATCCAGCCAGATCTGGTCCAGATCGCCGGCATTGAGCTGTTCGCCGGCTTCCAGCCGTTCGTGCGTGACTTTTTCAAATTCAGCGAACATCAGCTGCCGGTACACAGTAGTCCGTACCTGCTCCAGTTCCTGGTTAATGAGCGCGATCCGCTTGTCACGATCCGTTTCCTTGCCAATCAGGTGGTGGATCAGCAGCTTTTCATTGCAGGTGGAAGCGACCTCCGCCAGGAAGATGGAGTAGTTGCCGTAGATATAGGGCTGGTTGCCTCTGGAGTAGAAGGAGTGCATGGAATGCCCCATCTCATGGACGAAGGTGGAGACATCGGACATGGTTCCGTCGAAATTCAGAGAAATATAGGGCATGGTGTCATATACGCCGGAAGAATACGCCCCGGAGCGCTTGCCCACATTCTCATACTTGTCGATCCAGCCATTCTCTACGCCGGCGTGGAAGGCTGCCATGTATTCCTCGCCCATGGGCTTCAGACCCTGCATGGCCATTTCAACCCCCTGCTCAAAGGTATAACGGTCCTGACCTGCTTCAGCCAGCGGCACATAGAGGTCGTACAGATGCATTTCGTCCAATCCCAGAATCCGCTTTTTCAAGCCGACGTAGCGATGCAGCAGATCCAGATGATCATTGATGGTTTCAATCGACTGATAGAATACTGCCACCGGGATGTTATTGGGCTTGAGGGCCTTTTCTACGCTGTTTTCATAATGGCGCAGCCTGGCTTCAATGATCCAGTCCTTCATGTTTGTGGTCAGAAGGAATGCCAGCGTGTTCTCCGTGGCCCCGTAGGTGCGGTGCAGGGTTTCAAAGGCATTCCGGCGCAGGGTGCGATCCTTGGACTTGATCAGCTGTCCGTAGGATCCGTTGGTCAGCAGATGTTTTTTGCCGGTTTCATCCTCTACGTCCGGGAAGGACAGTTCGGCATTGCTGAAAATACCCACGGCACTCTGCGATGCGCTGCGCACGTCCCCGAAGGCTGCCATGACTTCTTCCTGTTCATTGGACAGGATGTGCTTCTTCAGGTTGCGCTTGCGCTCCAGGTGAAAGCGATAGGCTTCCACTTCCGGAGCGGCCAGGATCTCCTCAAACACCTCATCCGGCAGCGCCAGGATTTCCGGCTCCGCGAAAGCGGATACCGTACCGTACTCAGTAAACAGCGCCCGGCCCTTCTGGTTCAGGGTCTGCATCGCCTGGTTCGTCATATCTTCGTTATATTTCAGATTGCCGTACACAAACAGCTTGCTGATCAGGCGTTCCGTCTCTTCCTCAATTTGGGCGAAGCGCAGATAGCTTGCCGCGTCCCGGATGGTCCCCTTCAGTGAGCCAAACTCACCAATCAGTTTCTTGGCCCGGGCAAAATCCGTCTCATAGGCTGCCAGATCGGCATAGACCGGGGTCAGGTCCCACTGATCCTGCGCTCTGACATCGCTTCTTTTCTGTAATTCCTTCATTATTATCCTCCATGCAGTATCGCCGGCTGCCGCTGCTTCCGACCTTCAAAGCCAGGAGGTACAGCCCGCTGATTTCCATATGACCATCTTAGCAAAAAGGATCCACCCGCGGGTGGATCCTTGTATACAGAACTTCAATTGAATATACAGTATTTTCATTCATGTCCCGACCGGTGCCATAAAACGCTAAGAAACAAGGATTCAATGCGGACCGCTCACCTGATCCACCGAGATCAGGTCTCATTCCCTACATCCGTGAATCGGTTCTGTGAGCCAACCGTCAGGGGATCCGTGAGTCAATCGCCAGGGAATCAGCGAGCCAGCAGGGAGGCAATCAACGGGATCGTGGCCACCGAGGCCAGGGTCGTCAGGAACACGGCCCGGGTCGCCAGGCCCACCTCCCGGTTGTACCGGTTGGCGATGATGACGGCCATCGTCGGACAGGGCATGGCCAGAATGATCACGCTCACCCCAAGGATCAGAGGATCCTGGATAAACGGCTTCAGGAGGACGAAGGTCAGTGCCGGAATAATAATCTGCTTGATGAGCGTGAAAGGATAGAGTCGCAGCTCGGTGAAGATCTCGCGAAGCGGAATGCCGGCCAGACTGATGCCGATGACCAGCATGGCCAGCGGTGTGGTAGTTCCGCCCAGTGACTGGAACGCACTTTGCAGTGCGGGGGGCAGTTCGATGCCGAACACGAACATGATAATCGCCAGGATGGAGGCGATGACCGCAGGCGAGCGGAACGTATTGAGATCCAGCTTCATCTTCTCGCCGCTGAACAGACTGGTACCGATGGTGAACTGAAGTACGTTGAAAAACAGGTTGAATATGATTGCGATCACCATCGCCTGTTTGCCGAAAATCGCATGAATGACGGGAAAGCCCATAAACGCAATGTTAGAAAACATGGTCAGGAAGATATAGATCCGAACCTGATCCCTGGGGACTCTCAGGAGCCGAGCGGTCAGATAGCCCAGCAAAGGCGTGATCAGATAGCTCAGGCCGGCCACGACGAAGGTAACCAGTACTGTTTCTCCCGCTCCGGAACGATCCGTTCCCGAAACCGATGAAATCATCAGAAAAGGCATGGTAACCTGAAGAATAAATCCGGAAAGTTTTTTCTGAAAATCCATATCAACCAGATGCAGCTTGACGGCCGCATAGCCGATCATCATGATGATGAACAGCATCATCATCTGATTGATGACAACCATAATATCCAAAGAGTCCTCCTTGCGGCCCCAGGGCCTTTTTCATTCTTAAATACATCGTGCATAAATAAGTCGCGCCTAAATAAGTCGTGATTTTGCAGACATCCGGCTTCGGTCACAGCGGCTGGTTGCCAGCACGCCCCGAAGCCTTGCTGAAAAAAGCCGCGCAGTAAAAGCCGCGCCGTTGTCTCATTCATAAGGAAGGACAGGCATTTCGCCTGTCCGTTGATTACTTCTGCGGGTCGTTCTCACAGAACGTGACGGTGTCCCCGTCAAACCGTTCAATGCGAGCGAGCGAATGGATATGGTAGCCCTTGTCACGGAACGTCCGGCCGCCCGGCTGAAATGCCTTTTCGATGCCGATGCCGATGCCCACCACCGTGCTTCCCGCCTGATCCGCCAGGTCAATCAGACCTTTCAAAGCTTCCCCGTTTGCCAGGAAATCATCGATGATCAGCACCCGGTCTTCCGGCAGCAGATATTTGCGGTCGACGACGATGTCATTCTTTTTCTGTTTGGTATAGGAGTACACCTGACTTGTATATACATCATGCCCAAGCGTCAGTGACTGGATTTTCTTGGCAAAGAGCACCGGTACATGGAAATGCCAGGCAGCGGCATAAGCCATGGCGATCCCGGATACTTCCAGGGTCAGAATCTTGGTAACTCCCTGATCCTTGAACACTTCATAAAACTCTCGGCCCATTTCCATGAACAGATCGGTATCGATCATATGGTTGATGAACTGATCGACTTTTAATATTTCACCGGGCAAAATTCGCCCTTCTTTTAAAATCTTTTCTTCCAGTAATTTCATGCTGATCCCCCCATGTTCTTTTCCCATTATAGCAAATTCATCTGGTCTATGCATTTTTATTCATTGGTTTTTCCAATGACCAATCCCGTTCATATTTCTTCGATGCAGTGAACACAGCGTGAATAATCTGTTGCCTCCCGCTCTATAGAGGGCAGCCTTCCGTATAATAGAAACCAACGGGAACCATCCCGCATTGAGAGAAACAGACCGGCCAGACAGGAGATTGCGGCGGTTCAGGATATGCCATTTAAAAAAGGAATTCTGAACCGGGCGGTAAAGCAGAACTTTTTTAGTACCGGACTGGACTTGAAATCACAGAAAGAGGTGAAGCGCTTGTTTGCAGCGAAAATCGGAGAATCAACTTATATGATCCGCCTGGCCCAAGGCGAGGAGCTGATGCATGAAATGCGTGCATTCTGCGTCCGGCAGAACATTCGACTGGGATACTTCACAGGTCTGGGGGCAGTCCGGGAAGCCGAACTGGGCGTCTTTCTTCATGATGAAGGCAGATATGATACTCAAACCTTTCAAGGTTCCCTGGAAATTCTATCCCTCCACGGCAATATTACGCTGAAGGATGACAGCGTCCACCTGCACGTTCACCTGGGCATCGGCGATGAAGCATTCCGGATGTACGGCGGTCATCTGAATCGCGCCGTGATCATGCCGACCTGCGAGATTATTCTGCACGTCTTTGATGCGACCGTTATTCGCGTTCGGGATGAAGCAAGCGGACTGAGCCTGCTGCAGTTGCATGACCAATCCGCTGAAGTGTAGTATTCAATTCCTTTGGATCTTACAGCCGTTTCTGGAAGTTGCCAAAAACTTGACTGCCTTCGGTAGAAATGATGAAGGCATTGGGATCAATCCGGATAACGACCCGCCGCAGCATCGGCCGTTCCATTTTATTAATCATCGTCGTATGCACATGAGTATGCTCCGCGGTATACGCCCCGGCCCCTTCCCAATTGGTAACGCCCCGGCCCAGTTCCTTCATGATCGCCTTGTCGACGCCATCTTTTTTGGTGAATATCATCACCCAGACATTGATGTTCTGGGCATGTACCCGGTCCACGGCAACGGATGCGACGGCGTTGAACAGGAAAGAATACACAATGACCTCAAAGTTCTGAGTCAGCGCAAGGACGGAGAACACCAGAACATTCACCATAATGGTAATCTTGCCAACACTGAACGCGGGATAGGTTTTGGTAAAGTACAGTCCGATAATATCCATGCCACCGGCAGAATACCCCGCAAACAGGGTAAGACCTGTTCCGACGCCATTCAGAACGCCGCCCACCAGGGCGCTGGTCAGATAGTCGTGAATCAGGGGTTCTTTCGGAATCGGAATCAGCGTCATGAGCAGGGTCAGAACTGAGGTCATGATGATGGTGCGAATGAAGAAGAACCGTCCCAAGCTCCGGTAAGCCAGGATCAGCAGCGGAATGTTAATCAGATAGTACAGCAGACCGGACAGGTCAAAGGCCGGCAGCGGTACGTTCAAGGCCACCAGCAGGGAACGCAGAATCTGGGCAACTCCGACGATTCCGCCCGAGAAGAAGTGCAAGGGCTGAATGAACAGGTTCAAGCCCGCGGCGAAAAGAAACATCCCGAAGAAGGCCAACGCAAAACTCTTGACCATGGACCATTGTTTTTCTGTAAATTTCATATTAATCCCCCAAGAAATAAATCCATTACTATCTTAACACTGCCATTGCCCGGAAAGGAATAGGGCAGCTACGATTTCCCTGTAAACGGAGCCGTCATAACCGATCCTTACTCACTGCCAAGGCTTTTGAAGACATGAATGCTCAAAAATTCATTCACTTCATGCACCCGGACCAGAGACAGGCTGTCTTTTGATCCAGCAACAACCCCAAGGAGGATTTTCATGGAATACAAAATGAACGTCAATGTCAGCTTCGAGCGTCCCCTGACTGCTGATCTGACCGACAATGACAAGCTCACCGGCTTCATTCAATATCTGGAGGCCAACGGCCTGGTCACTCCCGGCAGTGTCCAGATCGATGCCGCCACCGGAGTCGTTCGGCTAAAAGCCACCGAATCATTGCTGCAGTATGTCGAAAAGTATTTGAAGTAGGAGGATGCCATGAATAAAGTACGTTTGGAAATTACGAGTGACCGCCCGGTTCAGATCAACCTGAACAGCCTGAAGGTCCAGGGCGCTCTGATGATGGCCGCGATGGCCGGTTACCTGGATAAGGGGTCGGTCAAATATAATGCGGAGACCTCCACCGTTGACGTCACTCTTAAGGAAAAAAGCATTCAGTTTATTGAGGAGCGTCTCAAATAACTCTCCCCGGCAGGCTGGCTGCCACCGACAATCCCTGAAATAAAATTTACGCTTCCTTCATGATTGATTCATCAAAGGGAGCGTTTTTCTTTATGTAGTTGCTTTATAATGACATCGAAAAATGATTCCGCATCCTAATCTGTTATGAAGGGAGCTTCATTATGCCACGAGTCACAGATATTGCCCTGATTGAAACTGCTGACCAGCCGGTTCTATGCATTCGAACCCAGTCTTCCATGACCCAACTGCCGCAGCTGATCGGATCAGCCTATGGCAAGCTGGCTGCCTACCTGGGAGAACTTGACACCTCCCCCAGCGATATTCCCTACGTCTGCTACCGCAACATGGACATGGAACACCTGAACCTGGAAATCGGCTTCCCCGTCGCAAAATCCCTGCCGGACCGCGAGGACATGATCAGCGTGATGATTCCAGCCGGGAAATATGTCTTCTGCATTTACCGCGGGCCCTATCAGGACATGCCGCCTGTCTATCAGGAAATCAATGACTGGATCGATACTCATCAGATGCGCCCTACCGGCATAGTATATGAATGCTATCTGAACGGTCCCACCGTTCCTCCGGAAGAACTGCTGACTAAGATTGTGTTCCAGCTTATGTAAATAAATTCCTAAGTCAGACTACCAGGTAAGCTTTTTGAATCCTGCTCCCTGATAGTCTTTTTTTAACTCAACGCAAACCATTCCCTCAAATCTTACTTAGGATAGTCCGGCTAGTAATCGCATAACCAAATCCACATCTTTATTTTCAAGCTCCTGAATGATATGCAAATATGTCTTCTGCGTTGTGTTTATACTTGAGTGACCTAATCTCAATGCAACACTGGCAGTAGAAACACCTGTAAATAATAAAAGAGATGCGTGTGTATGTCTAAGCCCGTGAATTGACACGACAGGAATTTTACACCTTTCACAGATCCGCCGAAGTTTATCATTAACGGTTGAATTATAAACTTTACCAAAAACAAAAATCGGCTGATTAGGTGGTAAGCCTTTAACAAGCTCCGAGAACTGAATTACAGTCTGCCAGTCAATCTGGATTTTTCGAATTGATGATCGATTCTTAGTAGGAAGAAAACCTCCGTTCCCTTTGTAATCCCATGTTTTAGAAATCGAAACCGCTTGGCCCTTAAAATCGAAATCTTCTGGTGTTAAGGCAAGCGTTTCAGAAAACCGCATACCTGTCTTAGCTGACAGCAAAATAAAATAATCCCAATTCACTTTTTCTTTCAGTTCAAGGGAAGCAATTAGAGTCTGAAGTTGAAACTGATTTAGATATTTAATTTTCTTTGCCCTCGGTGTTTTGCCCTTTATAATAGCCTTTCTTGTGGGATCTCGATCAATTAATCCTTCATCAACCGCATCAAGAATTGCACCTTTCAGTTGATGATGAAAGTCCATGACCGTTTGGCGCTCATGAAATTCAGCATATTGATTGAGCAGTAACTGATACATATTCCTATTCAGATCGCCCGTCTTTAAATCCGGAACAAGTCTGACAAGCCACTTGTAGGTCATCAGATATTTATCCATGGTAACTTTCCTGACTGCACGATTCTTGTATATCTCGATCCACATTGCATAATAATCACAGAATAACTCTGTATTGTTTCCTTTTTCCAACATTAAAAGCTCCTTTCTTTGCAACATGGCTTACGTTGATGAAGGGTGATGATGTTGTCGAGGTTTCGGAAGAACGCGCCAATTTGCTGCTGCTCCTCATGATTAGGAAACTCTATCACCAAGTCCTTTACTAGTGCACCTGAGAGATTTCCCTGTCCGCCTTGAAGATATTTATCTATAATCTTCTGCTTTTGGCCACGGAGCCATTGCATAAGAAATTGAGAATCATAACCTTCATCAGGTTTGATTGCGAGGATTGCCTGATTGATTGCGCCTTGTATTTGGGCTATTCCAACCTCTCCGCTCGTTGCTCCGTACAGTGCATAAAGAATGTCTCCTGTGCACACCATCTTTGCGGATGAGTTCGTTAGTCCACTTTCAGATAAAAACAATTCTGTTGTATTACTATTAATTTCAGCGGACCGAATGAAAGGAATCAGACCATTGTAGTATTCCTTTTTCCCAACAGACGGTGTTCCTCCCGAATATGATCTTGTCACATCGCCGAGCTTACGCTGTTCCCAAGCATGTGCATCTAACTAATGCATTCCATGATTGTACTATTACCATCGTTTGTTATTACGATTGGGAACAGCGTAAGGTTGGAGAGTTGCTCATAGAACGCAATGAACAAGCACCTATGAGTGATGAATATCCCCTTATGGCTTTCATAGCAAACGAAGGTGTTGCACCAAAGGGAGAACGATATGATCGAAGTTCATTGGTTTCTGATACAGAAACCAAACTATATAAACGAACCGAATCCGGGGACTTTATTTACAGTTCAAATAATCTGGAAACAGGGTCTATCGGTTTAAATAAGTATGGAAAGGCCTCGATTTCTCCTGTTTACAGTGTTTTTCAGCCAACCGGAATTGCTGACTCTGATTTCTTAGGTCGTCGTCTGGTGCGTAAAGACTTTATTAACGCAATGGTTAAATGGCGTCAAGGTGTCATATATGGACAATGGAGAATTCACGAATCCGACTTCATCAAAATAGAGATTCCAGCTCCATCCGTGAAAGAACAGCGGAAAATTGGTGCCATTCTTGATAATCTCGACAACCTCATTACCCTTCATCAGCGTAAGTCGAACACAAGAAGAGCCACGTTGTCATGGCTCTGTCATTAACTCAGTCTATTGGGTTATTTATCCTCTTGAATATCGAACCCACCACTTAATATAAACTCTTTAAGCAGATTATCAATTTTAATACTCAACCTAAAAGCAGGAATTCTTTCACCTTCATTGGATACGAAATACTTTTCCGCTCTCTCTCTGACCACGGTTTTCTTTAAATCGTCAAATCTGCCATATTCGTTAATAGTTGCCTCAGTAATTCCTGCATTAATTAGATTCTCTAACTTCGGAATGTCTAATCCTAGTGCGTCAGATAATTTTCGGACCTGCTCACTTTTAGCACGGAATTGATAATCAGTTATATACTCTCGGAAGGTTTTACCGTTTTCAATCTCGGCATTTCCACTTTGAACATCATGAATAAAAATATTTGCATATTTCTGTTCATCTTGAGTTAGGGTCGCAAATGATTTATGAAGTTCATCCAAAGTTCCTTGAAGCTGTTGTGGGTCCACATTTTCTTGATGTAATACTTTAAGATACTTTTCAAAACGAGAGTTCATATAATCTGTATCAATCCTGCCAGTGTCAATGGCTACCAAGTGACCTTCAATATCAAAAGGGATGCCATCTTCGGTTTCGCTTCCATTTTCTATGAACAATTCCTTATATCGTAACACTAATATAAGATAGTCATTTTCATTGAAACATACCTCTACAACCTTCGCAGGATTTTTAAACGCATAAAGCGATTGATCCCAAGTAAAACCTTGTATTTTTGCCGCTTCAAGGTGTCCATTTAGACTGCTAAAAAGTTTGGCGAACTTACCTTTTTCATCTGCATTTACAGGAAGTTTTGAAAAATCTTCGACATCAGCCAATTTAAATAGGTAGCTAATATCCTTGAAAATTTGATTCATTTTTTCCAAGTTATAGTCTAAATGTTCTACAAATAACCCAAGGGGGCGATTGCCTGAATATAGCGCGACTGCGTTATTGATATTTCTTTCCATGGTGTTTGGAAAGCGATAATAGCGAATTGTCCCAAAAGGCTTATCAGGACCAAACAAACGATTCGTTCGGGAAAAAGCTTGAATAATATTCTCGTACCTGAGTACTTTGTCTAAATAGAGAGTGTTTACCCATTTGGAATCAAATCCCGTTAGCATTTGATCAACAACAATCAATAATTCGATTTGTTTATCTGGTGTCGCTTCGATTCTCTCGTAAGGCTTTTTATGAGCTAAGCGAGCTGCGATATCTTTCTTGAATTTCCCATAGGTCGCTAATGAGAACTCCTGCCCGTACCTGGAATTGTAGTCTTCCATAATCTCAACAAGGCCCTCTTCCTTATACCTAACTCCGCCTTTATTATCTATATTGGGATCGAATAGGGCGGTAACCTTCAATCCCGGCTTTTTACTTTTAAAAAGTCGGTAGTAATCAATGGCTTCAGGAATACTGCTTGTAGCAAAAATAGCGTGAAACTTCGAAGTATGGCTTAACCGTTCCCAATTATCAACGATGTCTCGGACAACCATAGTTTGATGCTCTATTCTTTCGTACTGTTCTCTCGGCAAATAATCCTCAATTCCTTTGATATATTGTCCGCCCTTATCATGAAAGCCAGCCATTTTAATCTTAGCTGAATCCATATAGTAATAGTATCTTTGCGCCTTCTGAGGATCTTGTATTGCCTCATGCTCTGAGGGTGCATTCGTCATCATCAAAGCAACTGATTTTCTCAAATCAATATCTCTATAGGTTAATACCTTATAGGGATCAAATCCAAGAACATTTTTATCTCGAATTCCATCCGCAATACTATACCGATGCAACTCATCCCCAAACACAGTTGATGTGGTATTCATTTTTTTCTGATTTTCTTTTTGAATCGGTGTTCCTGTAAATCCAAAGAATACTGCATCCGGAAAAGTTTGTTTAACTGTAATTAACATGTCTCCAAATGTTGATCTGTGGGCTTCATCTACAATAAAGACGATTCGTTTTGAATTCATCAGCTGGATGTCGGAAGCATATAGCCCCCCCTCTTCATCCTTAATATTGCTCAGTTTTTGAATGGAGGTGACAATTAGTGTATCCGTTGGCTTCTTACTCTTTAGCTTTGCAATGAGTGCATATGTGTCCTCTGTTGCCTGTATCTCTTCGTTATCCTCGGCAAATGCTCGATACTCACGAAGTGACTGTGTACCAAGTTCGATTCGATCCATCAAAAATATAACCTTATCAGCATCTTTCGAGTTTGCGATGAGTTGAGCTGATTTAAAACTAGTCATCGTTTTACCAGAGCCTGTAGTATGCCAGATATAGCCTCCGAGCAGATGTTTATTACTCCAATCCAATTTCGACACTCGGTCTGCAATAGCATTTGCTGCATAATACTGGTAACTTCTCATCACCTTTAGTACTCCATCGGAATCATCGGCAACAGTATAAAAGCCAATCATTTGATGAGCCATCGGGATTGACAAAAGATAGGTAGCTATGTCCTTCCAATTATTTATGGGTTCGTTATTAAAATCTGCCCAATGAAAATAGAAGTCTGGATTGAAATTACCATCCGGACCTGGATTAGCAAAGTAAACAGTCTCCTCTGGTTGCATAGCAACGAAAATCTGAATTAACGAAAATAAACCGGTAAAAATGCCTTCGACTGAATACTTTTCAATCTGGTGGTAGGCTTGGCTCACGGGGATTCCACTTTTTTTCAATTCTATATGAATTACAGGCATACCGTTAATAAGCAACATAAGGTCGCCACGACGGTCATTGAGAATCTTTGACTTAGACTTATATCTTGGTTGTTGTGCGATCTGATATCTGCTTTGTCCTGCCGCAATTTCCCGGCGGTCATATATCTTTAAGCTGACCTCCTTACCTAAGTGTAAAGGATCATTGGGATTGTCTCGAATAATCGCTACTGTTTTTCCATTAATAAAACCGTTTAACTTTAAAGGAGTGCGTAACTCAATAACTTGTTCAAGTATCTGCTGCATTTCTGTGTCAGTTAAAGGAGCATCATTTAGTCGATCTATCCCGCGATTGTTTTCGAATAAAATATCTGCCCAGTTCTTTAATAAGGTTTCTTCAGTAGGATTTTTCAGAACTTTAGTTTCCCAACCCTTATTTTGCAAAGCAGTTATCATTGCTGACTCAAATTCGCTTTCGGTTTTGAATATCAAAAAATCACTCCCTTTCTTAAACGAACATCTTCTCCAAACAGGCTTTCTTAATGTTATTTAGCTTTTCTAGCTTACGCTGATGAAGGGTGATAAGGTTGTCAAGATTTGTAAAGTAGCGACTAATTTCTTTCTGCTCATCAAACTTTGGGTACTGCAAGTCTATCTTCTCGAGATCAGAGTTATGAAGATGTACAATGGATTTCCCTTGAGCCATTTTTGCCATCTCTCTATGCGGTTCACCTGTTGATATACATAGAGCCAAAAATGCTGAATCAATATTCTTATTTGGTGAGATTACATTAAGGTCTCCACCAAGTATAATGCCTGATTTCTCAACAACTGAGGCAACTGAAATATCTTCTGCTGTCTCTCCAGAAGCTGGTACAATGACCTCTCCTCCACAGCTTAATACTGATCCAGGCTTGGGTTTAGCGAAGGTATCCACATTTGAAATTACTGTCTCGTACTTCGTATAAAGTCTTCCGTACAATATGATTGGCGTCCCAGTCTCTTTTAGATCTGTTTTTGAGTACCCCGAGCCCTTTGAAAACTGGACAAGTTCTTTTAACTTACGCTGTTCCCAAGCGTCAGTAAATCCGGCGAATCTTAATTCAGGAACATTACTTCCATTCTTCGGAAACATTTTTTCGAGCATGGCTTTTTTAATGTTTTGAAGTTTCAAAAACTTACGCTGATGAAGGGTGATAAGGTTATCGAGATTCTTGAAATAAGTGCCTATCTGCCTTTGTTCAGCGGTTTCTCTAGGAATTAACAATCCAATATCCAAGAAATCATCAGCTGATATATTTAGCAATCCATGATTTCTTGCTCCCTCGGCAGCACGCTCGGAAACTCCCTTATGCCATCTATCTGTATCAAAGAAAACAGCCAAAAAGTCGGAATTAGTTCGTTCACAATCCCTAATGCTGAAAACAATATAAAGCGTTGACAATACGCCATTTTCGTTTAGGTCAAGTCGTTTTACAGCACCAAATGGGAAACCATCAGAAGTGCTTTTATTGTAAGCAAATTCACCATTCAAAACCAAATAGTAATTGCTCACATCTCGACTTGCGACTCGGTTATTGAAGTAGGTAATTTGATCCACCAAACCGTATTGTGCGGATATAGTTAAAGGTAACGTAGATTCGTTGTTTGTATTCTTCCTTACGATGCGCTCTACTATGTTTCCTAACTTACGCTGTTCCCAAGCTTCATTGAAACCCTTGAATCGTATCGTCGGTTTGATTGCTTTATCCGTCATACTAAACACCACCGAGCAGAGACTTTAGTTCGTTCAAGCCTTTCATATCCGCTTCATTTCCAGTAAGTTGATCAAGCATTTCTGTAAGAATTTGTTCTGTTTCAGCTATTTCTTTTTCTACATCGGAGAATGTTGTAGAATACTTATCTGCTAATGCTTGTACTTTCATACTGAGATCATTAAGAATAGAAATCGGAAGCTGGTTCAATTCTCTAAGTAATGGTATAATCCATTTTTGATTCAGCAAGGAGAAAACTTGATCATCACTTAATTTTTCAATTGCTTCTTTTGTAGCTGAATGTAATTTTACAGAACTTTCTTTGATGGTTCTTTTTAGTTCTTTTTCCTCATCAATCAATCGGGTTACTGTAAGAGCCTTCCACTCCACGCTATCTTGCATGTACTCTTTAGCATCATTGTCTCTAAGCAGTTCTTTGCTTAGTTTAGTTAATGCACCTGGAATAAATGCTGTGTTATCCTCGTTTAGTACTTCTGCCAAATCATCCCTATCTTCTTCTGTCAGAGATTCGAGAATTTCCTGTTGCTGAGATGCAATATAGACTAGGCGGTCCTCGTTCTCCTTTAACTCTGTTGATTCGTCCTGGAGTAGAGTTTCCTGAATCAATTCAAACGGAATGATTCGACCAATCCAACCCTCCTGAACTTCAACATCTTTACCGGACTTCTTTTTGATAATCAAATTAGGATCCACTTTTTTGATTGCTTCAAAGCCTTCTGATTGGATCATCTCCAGATCAGAAGTAATTTTATTCCATTGATTGTTCAAGATCTGGTAGGCATTATATTCATCGATCAGTGGAATACCCTCTAACCGTTTGAATATTTCCTCACTAAGAATGTTTTCTTCTTTTGAAATATTCATTGTCTCCATATTGCCGATGAGATGCTGGTATAATTCCTCATCAAATTCTGCAAAGACATTTTGATAAGCTATGTGAAATTGCTGGACAGATGGATGGTTTTCAATTACCGCCTTAATATCCCCCTCAACAATATTGAAATGATCACCTGTCCCATTGGGAAATAATGCTTCCTTCAAGTCGGGGAGAGCTTTCCAGTATTCATCAAGATCTTCAATTTCCTTTCGCGGGATCCCCCCAAACATTGATGCGTATATATCCCAAGTTTCGGGAGCTTCTGACGAATCAACATAGCGCGGTATATTAAGATTGTATTCGTTTGATCGGATCTCATCACGGCTTACTACACGGGCAAATTTCGGTTTATCTGTCCGTTTTGAAACGGTATCGACTATTCTTTTTATATCCGAGGCATGCAGTACGTTATTTTTCCCAACTTTAAGAAATCCTTTGGATGCATCAACTATTAGCACATCCGTAATTTCTCGTTTTTGCTTAAGAACCATGATAATGGTTGGGATCCCTGTGCCAAAGAAAATATTGGCCGGCAATCCGATGACCGCATCAATATGGTTATTTTCAATCAGGTTTTTACGAATAGAGCCCTCCTCCCCACCTCGGAATAAAACGCCATGGGGAAGAACGATGGTCATTATACCATCCGGTTTTACATGAAAAAGATCATGCAATAAGAAAGCATAGTCAGCTTTTCCTTTTGGTGCTAACCCAAAACGAGCATATCGTGGATCACTCTCTTTGCCCTCAGGATCCCAATGTTGAGAGTAGGGTGGATTTGACACCACCGCATCAGCATATAGCGGATTATAGGTACCTACCTTATCATTCTCATCAAAATATGGCCAGTCATCCTCTAATGTATCTCCATTTCGAGTCATAATATTGGATGGTAAAATTCCCCTCATGACAAGATTCATGCGGGTCAGGTTATAAGTATTTTGTTTCAGTTCCTGCGCATAGTATTTGATATTGTCTTCGTCATCCATATGCTTGGAAAGACTGCGGCCAATGTTAATGAGCAGGCTGCCCGAACCACTGGTTGGATCATAAATTTGGATTTCTTTACGATCTTTCAGGTGTTCTGCCACAATCTCACTCATCAATAGCGATACTTCATGTGGCGTGTAAAACTCTCCAGCTTTTTTTCCAGCATTTGCCGCAAAATTGGAGATCAGGTATTCATATATAAACCCAAGAACGTCATAATCCTGTTTCCCATCCATCGGTATGTCTTTAATAAGTTGAATCAAGTCACTGATGGCTTTTGTCTGAGCGCCTGAGCTATCCCCCAATTTAGACAAACCGGTTTGAAGTGTTTCGAAGATCCCATCAAACACTTTTTTATAGTTACTGTCAATAAGTCGATTGAACGCGGATAGTGCATCTCTAACATTCGATACATCGAAATCCCGTCCCATCGAGAGCCAGGAAGAGAATAAATCTTTATAAGCAATGAAATAACCAATGTTACCCTGAATATATCTGACAGTTTCAGAGTCCTCCTCAGTTAGCTGTTTGATTTCCTCAAATGTAGCTCCTTTGGACAACATGAAACGTATTTCTTTATCAGAAAGAAACTTATAGAAAATAAAGCCAAGTATATAATCTTTATATTCATTTGCTTCTATTTTTGAGCGCATTTTATTAGCTGATTCCCATATTTTGTTTGCCAGTTGCTGCTTATTCACTGTTGAACCTCACTTTGCTGAACATTTATTTTTAAAATCCGTTTTATGTTATTTACAGATAATATAGTTATTTCGTTTCATTAATTACTTCTGGTCGAGTTCGACTATTGTTTTCAATTTTATCATAATTATTGTACACCATCTCCCAGGACCAGTTGGCTGATTATTATTTTTCTTTCCATAGAAACGTCTTCCAAAAAAATCCATCAGATTTACTTTTACATTATGAACGATTGATGCTGCCTTAAAATTTGCATGGAACTTTGACTGTCGTTAATAGTGATCCTCAGGTGATCATCGCTAAATAGGAATGCACTTAATTACCTGCATTCACTATATCTGTGCGGGTAATTAAGTGCATTCTTATATGCCAGCAATCATGCTGGGTATGACAGCTCTCCTAGTTCATTGGTTTTCTACAAACCTCATCCCATAAGAATCGGGTCAAGGAAAAAACTACTTATCATCAATTCTCGACTGAATTGGAATGACCGGGCTTAAAAATTGCAGGCCATCTCATGAAATGACGACCGTCGATGTTAGCTATGTATTGCTGAACAACCACAACAACTCTCCAGGCTGGTGCAGACTATGAAATAAATGACAAAAGGTTTCTGAGAAACTCAGAAACCTTTTCTTATGGTCGGAGTGACAAGACTTGAACTTGCGACCTTTAGACCCCCAGTCTAACGCGCTACCACCTGCGCTACACCCCGACAGCATGTTTTATTATAGTACATCCAATGTCGTTTTTCAATGGATTTCTACACTTTCTTTATAAGATCTTTTTGAGGCGATTCCATGGAACGTTGTCAGCTTTTTCGGTAGAAGAAGATGGCCAGCTGCGTGCGGTCGCGAAGCTCCAGCTTGTCCAGGAGAGTTGAAATATAATTTCGCACCGTGCCTTCACTGAGGAACAGGCGGTCGGCAATTTCGCGGTTGTTTAGACCTTCGGCAACCAGGCGCAGAATGTCTTCTTCGCGTTCGGAGAGCTGCGGGAACTGATGATGTCTGGCGGGGTGCTGAAGGGACTGCACGACTTTCGAATCAAACACCATCTGTCCGGAGTGGACGGCCTGGATGGCCGGCAGAATGCCGGCGATATTGGACTTCAGGATATAGCCCTTGCATCCCAGGGACAGTGCCCCGGCGATGTATTCCTCATCCTGGAAGGTCGTGATCAGCAGGATGCGGGCGGCGGGATCCTCACTCAGGATCGACCGGGTAGCTTCCAGCCCGTTCATGGACTGCATCCTGATATCCATCAGAATCACATCGGGTCGGAACTCACGGGCCAAACGAATGGCATCCTGACCGTCCTGACCGGTGGCTGCCACCTGGATGCCGCTGGCTTCCACAATGGTTTTCAGGGCATCCACGACTAAAAAATCGTCGTCGATAATAATGACTTTCATGATTACCTCCTGGTCGCTGAATGTATGAATATTTATATGATTGAATGATTGAATGATTATAAGTTTGAATTTTTAACCCCGTGATGGTTTGAATGGATGACATAAGACGGAGCGGAACAGGATGCTGCTTCAGTGATTTTGTCCGGCAGCATCCCTGAGAGGCGTGCCGGATTTGGGCAGCACCAGATGAACATAGAAGCCGTCAGACCAGCCGTGGCTGAAAACGCCGTCCATGCTGCGGCTGAGTTCTTCCAGGCTGACCAGGCCGATGCCAAGCTTAACCGGCTGCTTGGAGCCGTTGTCCTTGACCGTGATGCTGTAGTGGCGGGGGAGCTCCCGCAGGGTAATCCGGATGGCGGTGGCGTCGGAGTGGCGCCGAATGTTGGTAAGTGCTTCCCGCAGCAGCGTCAGGATGGCCCGCTTTACCGGCAGCGGTGCTGTGTCATCCAGCTGAACCGACTGCTGAATCTGGTACTTGGCGCGCATCGGTTCGATGAGCCGGTCCAGTTCCGAGCGCAGGGATATGGACTCATTATGGAGGTTGTGCAGACTCCGGCGCACCTCCTCCATGCCCTTAGCCAGGGCCTGGGACAGGGTGTCCAGCCGGCTGCGAACGGGTTCCTCGCAGGAGAGCTTCATCGCCTCGATCTGCAGCAGAGCCGCAGAGATGGTATGGCCCACCGAATCATGGATCTCACGGGAAATCCGGTTTCGTTCCTGAAGCACTGCGATTTCCAGGTTTTTCTCGTGGTTGAGCTCCTCCTCCTTCTGAATGCGATGCTGCAGGATCTCATTCTGGACAAAGTCATCCCGCATCAGGTAATAGGCCTTCTCCCGTTCTCGGGCAGCCTGTTCCTGCCAGGACATCCACAGAGCGAGCAGAACCAGGAGCAGCGGGATCAGCTGCACCGGCATAAGTGCGGCAAGCAGCGGCACCAGACTGAGAATTCGGCTGCGCTGGAGCAGGGCATAGGCCAGCATGGGCGAAAAGAGCGCCAGCGGGGGCCACAATCGCCAGAGGACGACATACAGGATGGCCAGCCCCAGGTCCAGATAAGGGATCGGACTGAACAGAATCAGATTGGTCAGGATGATCGCTGCCATGATCAGGGGCAGCGCCGCCGCCACCGCCGGAGCCGACCCCAAAGGGATCAGGCATAACCCAAGGATCAGAATGGTTTCAATGAATCGCCGCAAGCTCGCACCTCCTTTTTTACACCCTCATTATATGACATTTGTCACCTCACGTCATGACCCGGTTCACTACCGCCCGCCTCCAAAGCATCCTATCATGAAAGCATAGGAAGCGATTAACGCCTACAGGAGGTTTCTCATGGTAATAGAAGTCAGGAATCTGGTCAAGCGCTACAAGGAAGTTCTGGCACTGGATCATTTTAATCTGGAAGTGGCACAAGGTGAAATTCTGGGCCTGCTCGGCCCCAACGGCTGCGGCAAAACCACGGCCATCCACTCTATTTTGAGTGTTTTAAAGTATGACAAAGGTGAAATCCGGCTGTTCGGTGAGCCCATGAGCCCAACGGCCTACGAATTGAAGCAGGAAATCGGACTGGTGCCGCAGGAAGTGGCCGTGTTTGAACACCTGACGGTAAGAGAGAACATCGACTACTTCTGCTCCATGTATGTGGAAGACAAAACCCGCCGGCGGGAACTGGTTGAAGAGGCCATCGCCTTTGTCGGACTGGAGGAATATACCAAATTTTTCCCCAAGAAGCTCTCCGGCGGTCTGAAGCGTCGCCTGAACATCGCCTGCGGCATCGCGCACCGCCCCAAGCTGATCTTTCTGGATGAGCCCACTGTTGCCGTGGATGCCCAGTCCCGCAACTTTATCCTGGAAGGCATCCGGCGGCTCAACCGGGAAGGCGCAACCATTCTCTATACCACACACTATCTGGAGGAGGCTGAGAATCTCTGCACCCGCATTGTCATTATGGATCGCGGGCGCAACATTGCCCAGGGCACCAATGAAGACCTCAAGAACATGATCGATACCCGGGAGATTATCCGGATTGAGATCGCCAACCTCTCCGAAGCCGCCCGGGCCGACATGGAATCTTTGCCCCATCTGGCCGAGATCCGCACCGTCGGAGAAGCCCTGGAGCTATCCTTTGAACGGGGCGCCAACAATCTGTCCAACCTCGTGCGCTGGCTGGATGACAACGGCCTGGAATACCAGGATCTGTACTCCCGCAAGCCCAGCCTCAACGAAGTCTTCCTGGCACTGACCGGAAAGGAGCTGCGTGACTGATGAACCTGAATCACACCAAATATCAGCTGATCAACAACCTGAGGGAACCCTCCTTCATGTTCTGGACCATCTTCTATCCCCTGCTGATGGCTCTGATGTTCTATACCGCCTTCCAGGGTCTGATCAAACCGGAGCCGATGGAAATTCCGGTGGCCGTGGAAATGGGCAGCCCTGCTGCCCAGGTATTCCGCGGGATCGAGATCCTGAAGCCGGTGGAAACCGATGCCGTTGAAGGACTGCGCCTGCTCTCCGAACAGAAAGTGACCGGATTTGTGGCCGCTGACCTGACGGTCAGGGTTCGGGAATCCGGCATCAAGGAAACCGTGCTGGCCAGCATCGTGAGCCAGATGGTGCAGATGGAAGCACTGAAAGTCCCCTACTCCAGCTACGACTTCTCCGCCAGCTACATCCAGGCCGCCCCGGCCCGATACAATCCGTTTCTCATCCCCTTTTACAGCCTCATCGGCATGGTGTCGCTCTACAGCGTCTACATGGGACTGGAACTCTCCCGCATCCTGCAGGCAGACCAGAGCATGGAAGCGCTGCGCCTGAACGTGGTGCCCCTGCGCAAGAAGGATTTCCTTTTAGGCACCTGGTTCATCGCTCTCATCATCAATCTGGTCAGCAACATTCTGCTGCTTCTGTTCATGAAATACCTGCTGCAGCTGGATCTGATCCGGGATCCCCTGAAGACCCTGGCAGTCCTTCTGTTTGCCAACATTCTGGGCACCGTGCTGGGACTGTTCATCGGCGGCTTTTCCCGGATCAGCTACGGGGCTAAAAATGGTCTGGTCATCGGCCTGACCCTGCTGATGTCCTTTGCAGCCGGCATGATGTCGCCGGACATCAAGATCCTCATTGAGGACCGGATGCCCCTGCTCAACGCGCTGAACCCCGTTTCCATCGTGACCACCCAGCTCTACCGCATCAATTACCTGGATGCCGTTGATACGCTGCCGGCCGCTCTTGCGATCCTGGCCGCCATGGCCCTGGCGCTGGCACTTGGTTCCATCGCCCTGCTCCGGAGGAAAACCTATGACACTCTTTAAATATTTCCTGAAACTGGCCTGGCGCCAGAAATACGTCATCCTGCTCTATCTGCTTCTGTTCGTAGTGATCTCGCTCCTGAACTCCGGAGCCTGCCGACCCCAGAGCGGCGCTTTCTCCGAAAGCAGGCCCTCGATCAAGGTTATTCAGAAGGATTCCGGTCCGCTGGCAGAACGCCTGGCGCAATACCTGAAGACCCAGGGACGGGAGGATGTCAGCCACATAACGGAAGATCAGGCCGAAGAGGCTATTTTCAAGGGAGCCGCTACCAGCGTCGTCATTATCCCGGAAACTTTTACCAAGAATTTTCTCGTGGGAACAACCAGCCTGACGGTCTATACCGACGATACCCAGATGAGCGCCGTACTCCTGCGGCAGAAGATCCAGCAGTATCTGATGTTCCTCAAGGCCGATCAAACCTTCCACGGAACAGCCGACCCCGCGCGGGTCGAAGCTGCCCTGGCCGTGCGGGCCAATGTGGTTCTGGATCATCCGGAAACAGCCGGCAATGGAGACAGCTGGTTCCGCTACTACTTCAATTTCATGACCTACATCCTCGTCGCCATCTTCATCATGGTCTTTTCCAACATCATGAATGAATTCAACGAAGACAACCTGAAGCGGCGCAATGCCATCGTCCCGTTCAGCTCCACCCGCTTTCAGGGTGCGATGGTGCTGGGACAGCTCCTCATTGCCTTTGGCATCACAGCCCTGTTCCTCATCATCGGTGCCGTCATCCGCCCGCAGGAAGCCGGATCCCTGAACTGGCCCGGTCACATCGCCAACGCCTCCGCCTTCACACTGGCGGCACTGGCAATGGCCTTCCTGGTCAACGCCCTGACCCGCAACCGCTTCATCCAGTCGGCACTGGCCACCGTTCTCTCTCTGGCCCTGTCCTTCATCTCCGGCGTCATGGTGCCTCAGGAGTTCCTTTCCTCCTCAGTGGTCACACTGTCCAAGTTCTTCCCCAGCTACTACTATGTCCGGGCCACTGATCAGATCCTGCAGAACGCCTCCTACCTCCCTCAGATCGGCATTCAGCTCCTGTTCGCCCTCTTCTTCCTGGTTCTCGGCCTTACCGCCATCCGCATCCGTCAGGGCGAAGATCTCCTGTTCAAAAAAAATCAGACTCCGCTCCGACCGACCGCTTCTTAACAAAAATCTGCCTGAGTCCCAGACTCACTCCGGCGAAGGACATCGGCCCATCCGATTCCTTCGCCGCTTCTGTTCCTGTCCTTTTCAAATCCAGTCATCGCCTGTCCCTTGCCTGTTTAATTACTATTCGTCCTCTTTTTCTTCTTTCCTTGCCTTCTTTGGTTCCTTTCTGCCACGGCGGTCCTTTGTGTTTGCTTTTTTAATTCAAATTATCCTCTGTACCGTTCTCTGCCCGCTCCGTGCCCCAGTGACAAAACTGTCATTTCATTCCGCCAGTAAACCAGAACCAGTTCGAATCGGAGGAACCCCATCCGGGTCTTGTGTGCCAGACTGTACCTCATGTAAGGACAGGCATTCTTCCTCTGCGGATTCCGGCGGATGATGCGGAAACATTTTCGGATCTTTCTTTCCTCTGTAACATATGTTACGTTTAAATCAGAGCATTTCACTTATCATTAAACCATCGACCATCGGTGATGACGAAACCATCCCTCACCGGTTCACCAAAGCAATCATTGAATCTACAGGATTCATTAAACGGAGGATACCATGGAAAAGAAAGATAAACTGAAGCAATTGATCCAGAGTCTCCATGACGGAATGGGGCAGAACGAAGCCCGGGCCATTTTCAAGCGCGAATTCGGCCAGATCAGCGGCGATGATCTGTCTCAGGCAGAAAAGCAGCTGGTCGCGGAAGGCATGCCGATTACGGAAATCCAGCGTCTGTGCGATGTCCATGCCTCCGTCTTTGAGGACAGCATCACGTTTCTGAAAAAGCCCGAGAAGGGATCCCTGCCGCTGGATCAGACCCCGGGTCATCCGGCCTTTGTCTTCCGCAAGGAAAATGACGGCATTGAGCGATTCCTGGCTGAAACGTTCCTGCCGGCTCTGAATCAGTTCGCTGAATCAGGAGACCGCGCCGCTCTGACCGATGCCGGTCAGCGTCTGGCCAAGATCTCCCAGCACTACAAGCGCAAGGAAAACCTCTTCTTCCCCTTCCTGGAACGCGAAGGTGTTACCGCTCCCCCGAAAGTCATGTGGGGGGTGGATGATGAAATCCGCGACACCATCCGGAACCTGAATGGAATGGTCGAAGACGGCGGCCGCGAGGACATCATCGCCCTGGCCAACCAGGCAGTAACCGATGTCCGCAGCATGATCAGCAAGGAGAACAACATTCTCATGCCAATGATGCTTGATAAATTTACGAATGAGGACTGGCAGCTGATTGGCCGGGATTCCTCCGAAATTGGCTATGTGTTCACCGGCGATGCCGAAGGCGCTGCGCCCTCCGACGCCGTGACCTGGTACCAGGCCCAGACCGGAGACGACTCCAACGTGAACGTGGCCACTGACGGCGAGATCAAGCTCCCCTCCGGGTTCTTCAGCACCCGGGAACTGGAAGCCGTTCTCAATACCCTGCCCAGTGATGTAACCTTCGTCGGGGCAGACGGCAAAGTCCATTACTTCTCCGAAGGCAAGACCCGGGTGTTCCCCCGCACTCGTTCCATCATCGGCCGGGATGTGGAGAACTGCCATCCGCCCAAGAGCCTCCATGTAGTGGAAAAGCTCATCGAAGATTTTAAATCAGGCAAAAAGGAAGAAGAGAGCTTTTGGATCCAGAAGGGCGGCATGTTCATCCTGATCCGTTACTACGCCGTCCGCGACAAAGAAGGCACCTACCTGGGCGTCGTCGAAGTCACCGAAGAAATCTCCGGTCTGCGTTCCCTGGAAGGATCCAAGACGCTGCTGAGCGAATAGCCGGCATCCCTTTCATCCTTACCCATTTCCCTTACCCGCTTACTTCAAATCCCCCTCTGAACTCCCTCCCCTTTCATTCCAACCCCCTGAACAGTTTCCGCCTGAGACGCCCCCCGTCTCAGGCGCTTTTTTTCTGCCGTTTTTTCGGTTTGCGCAAATTCTCCTGCCTGTTCCTGAAGCGGTCAGCCCTCAGGGGGTATAATGGACTGGAGGGGTCCAGCCTGTCGATCAGGGGACGTCTGTAATCAAAATCAAGGAGAACCTGTGATGAGCCATTGCATTGATCTGCGCCGGGCGCTGCACCGTCACCCCGAAGCCGGATTTACCGAATTTTTCAGTACGAGCCTGGCGGCCACGGAATTATCCAGGCAGGGCTGGACCCTGCACCTGGGACAGGAGCTATATGAGACAGCCCGTCTGGGCGTCCCGGAGCAGCCGGTCCTGGAAGCCGCTCTGGAACGAGCCCGGGCCGCTGGAGCGGATCCCGTCCACCTGGAGCGGATGGCAGGTGGCTACACCGGCCTGATCGCGACCATGCAGCGCGAGACTGGCCCCACCGTGACCCTTCGCTTTGACCTGGACTGCGTCGAAGTTCAGGAAGATCTGGATGTTCCCTGGAAATCCCTGACGCCCGGACTGATGCATGCCTGCGGTCATGACGGGCACACCGCCGTCGGCATTGAACTCGCCCGCCGGCTGAGTGAACTTCCCTGGACCGGCCGCGTCAACCTGGTGTTTCAGCCGGCGGAGGAAGGCGTGCGCGGCGGATCGATTTTTTCTCAGTCCAGCCTGCTTCAGGGCACCGATTACTTTCTGTCCGGTCATCTGGGAATCACCAACGATGCCGAAGATACCCTCTATTCCACCGTATCCCACAGCATGAACACCTCCAAATGGGATCTCACCGTCAAAGGGGAATCCGTCCATGCCGCGCTCTATCCCGAACAAGGAATCAACGCCCTGCTGGCTGCCGCCGATCTGGTGGTAGAGCTGTACCGGCTGCCGGACAATGACCAGACCCAGCTGAACGTCGGCACCCTGACTGCCGGAACCGGTCGCAATGTCGTGGCCGGCGAGGCAAAGCTTCGGGCAGAAACCAGGGGATCCAGCCGGGAAAGCCACGACAGGCTGAACCAGGCGTTCGGGGAGACCTGCCGGGAGATGGAGCGCCGCCATGGTGTGCGCATCAGTCAGACCCTGGCTGGAGAAGCCATTTATTCCCCGCCCCATCCCGAATTGTGCGCGCTGGCCGCCGGACAGGCCGAAGCTGCCGGACTCCGATCGGAGCCGAAACCCTACCCTATGATGGGATCGGAGGATGCGTTCTACTTTATCGACCGGGTCCACCGCGAAGGCGGTCAGGGAGCCTATTTTATCTTTGGCACCGCCATCCGGGCGCCTCATCATAACCCGATGTTTGACTTTAACGAAGCCATTCTGGAAAAGATGGTCAGCTTCTATACCGCCCTGACACGGGAGCTGCTGTCAGCTCCCCGTCGGTGATCCCCTCTCGGGAATCCTGGCCGTCCGTCTGACTTTTACCCGACTGCCATTGCAGGACCGGTCATTCGACCCATCCCGCGAAGACCCATTGCCCGGCCATCCCGCAAGGCGAATAGGCAAGGCAATTACATAAGCCAAATATACAAGGCAGCAGGATCGTCCCTTCCGGGAGGGACGATCCTGCTGCCTTTTGCATGGTTCATTTGGGAAACTCACTTGAGAGTGAGGCTGGATGACTCGGCTCACTGATTCTTCAGTTCGTTGAGAATCATCCGCTTGTACCGGAGGAATTCTTCGCTGACCCGGAATTCCGGCGAGCGGGGTCTGGGTTCCTCAATCCGAATCTCCCGGCTGATCTGACTGGGCGAGCCGGTCAGAAGACAAATCCGGTCGGACAGGAGAATGGCTTCATCAATGTCATGGGTAATGAACAGCGTGGTCAGGTGAATGCGGTCCATGACCTCAAGGTACCACTGATGGAGGGAAGACCGGGTGATGGTATCAAGGGCCGAGAACGGCTCATCCAGCAGTGCCAGATCCTTCGAAAACAGATAGGTTCGAAGCAGCGCGGCCCGCTGGCGCATGCCCCCTGATAGCTGTCTCGGATACTTGTGTTCTGTTCCGGCCAGCCCGAAGAAGTCAAAGTCCTCGCCGGCTTTTGCCCTGGCTTCGTCCCGACTGACTCCGCGAATTTCCAGGGGCAGGGCGACATTATCCAGGATGGTCTTATAGGGCAGGAGCAGGTCTTTTTGCAGCATGTAGGCAATGTGCCCGGTTTCTCCGGTGACTTCCCGGCCATGCAGGAGAACCTGGCCTTCCTCCGGCTGGATCAAGCCTGAAATGATATTGAACAGGGTGGTTTTTCCGGAACCGGACATACCGAGAATGCTCACCAGCTCTCCGGGGTAAACCGTAATATTGATGTCATCAAGCAGCACCTGGCCGCCGTAGTCCTTGCGGATGCCCCGGGTTTCAAGGACGGGCTGTTCCCGCTTACTGTCCGGGGATGAAATCATTGGTAAAACCCTGGCCGGCTGGAATTTCCTTCTGAATCAGCTGATTTTCCCACAGCCAGCGATAAAAGCCATCCCAGCGCTGCGCGTCCATCTGCCCCCAGGGCTTGCCCGGATCCAGGATCTGGTTGGCCATCCACTTCTGGCTTTCCTGCGTCAGGGTCGGTTCCAGCTCCGGTGCGTGCTTGAGCAGGATCTCTGCCGCCGCCTGCGGATTCTGAGCGCTGAAGGTATAGCCCTTGGACGCGGCGCCGACAAATTTCCGTACGGTTTCCGGGTCCTGAGCAATCATGCGGTCGGATGCAATCAGCACCGGCGTATAATAGTCAAACACCGGATTGAGGTCCTTAAAAGCAAAGTAGTCAAAATCGAAGCCGGAAACCTGAGCATTGATGCCGGACCAGCCATAGAAGATCCAGACCGAATCCACCTGCCGGGTCTTCAAGGCCGCGACCTCGTCGGTAATGTTGTTGGGAATCAGCTGAACCTTGCTGTAATCGCCGCCATCTTTTTCCACCACATTCCGGATGATGGCCTGCTCCACCGGGTTATCCCAGGTGGCGTATTTCTTTCCTTCCATGCCTTTGGGCCGGCCCAGTCCCTCGCCCTTGCGGGAGATGATCCCCGAGGTGTTGTGCTGCAAAATGGCAGCCACTGCGGTTACAGGCAGCGGTGAATCCGCGGCCAGAGCCGGTGCCAGAGTATCCTGGAAATCGATGCCGAAGTCGGCTTTGCCGGCAGCCACCAGCTGCGGCGAGCCACCCTGCGGCGGAGTCTGAATATCCACATCCAGGCCTGCTTCGGCAAAGTAGCCTTTTTCCTTGGCGACAAACAGCCCGGTATGATTCGTATTCGGTGTCCAATCCAGCAGGACCGTCACTTTCTTCAGATCCCCTGCTGTGGACGGGCTGGCTGGCGCACTGGTCGAAGCCGGTGTCTGGCCGGTGCCCGCGCCGGGGGCCGATGTCACGGCCGGCGCCTGAGGCGCGCAGCTCACCAGCAGAGTGCTCAGCAGGAATCCTGAGATTAGTTTTCGTTTCATTTGGTTTCTTCTCCTTACTCTTGAAAAAAATGCTTCTATTTCTTCGTCCATCTGAATTTCAGTGTTTCAATATGTTCTGTTCAATCTTGATTGCAAGTTCCGGCTTCTGCTCCCACTCCTGATCAAAATGAACCAGTTGCTGCCCCCAAGCCTGACCCAAGTGCTCCTTCCTCTGAGAAGTCCGCCCTTGAAAAGCTGTCCCTTGTGAAACCGCCCCGGTCACTCTTCACGAATTCCAAGCTCTATGCCTGTCGAGCTGCCGCCTCCGGAAGCTTCGCCCGAAAGATCCGGCCACATTAAATTCTTCTTTCCTTATAATCCTACCTATGCTCTTGTTTCGAACCTCTGCTTTCGGATCAGCCTCTGCTTATAGATCCAGCCTCAGCTTTCGTTACTGTCTGCTTCCGGCTGATCCCACGGAGTCATGCGGCGGTGCAGAAATTTCACCAGCGCCATCAGCACGAGGCTGATGCCGGAGATCAGGAAAATGACGGCAAACATTTTATCGTAGGAATAGGATTTGATCACTCGCGTCATGTAGACACCCAACCCGGTGAATCCGCCCAACCACTCAGAAATTACTGCGCCGACAATGGAATAGGATGCTGAAATTTTCAGAGCGGCAAAAAAGGAGTTGGTGGCTCCGGGGAGCTTGATGTGACGGAAGATCTGCATCCGGCTGGCTCCCATGGAGCGCATCAGGTTGACGGCATCCGGATCCACCGACTGGAAGCCGTCAAACAGACCGATCGCAATCGGGAAGAAGGTCGTGAGCACAATGAGCACCACCTTAGGGAAGATGCCGTAGCCAAACCACAGCACCAGGAGCGGCGCGATCGCCACCGTCGGAACCGTCTGGGTTACAACCAGCAGGGGGTACAGCGCTTTGCGCAGACCTCTGAGCAGGTCCATCAGCAGGGCAATGACAAAACCCAGGACAATGCCCAGCATCAATCCGAGGAACGCCTCGAACAGGGTAACCCGCGCATGCATCATCAGCAGTGGCAGATCCCGGAGAAAGGCCCGCACCACCTCCACCGGGGAAGGCAGCATGAAGCTGGGCACCAGTTGCGCCAGGGAGACAGCCTGCCACAAAATCACCAGCAGTCCGATCGCCGTGATGCTGTAAAGTTTATCGGTGATGCTTTGTAACTTTTTCATCAATGGTCAGAAGATCGCCCGAAGGCCGATAGACGGATTTCAGGTACATCGACACGGAGGGCGCTCCGGCCTGGATTGCAATCAGCTGGGCCTGTTTCGCAATTTCCATCAGTTCCTCAAAGTCACCTTCCACCGTCGTTTCAAAGGGACCCACATAATAAGTCAGACCAGTCCTGCGAATGTAGTCAATCACCTCATCCACGATGCGAACTACTTCGCTGGTCTCTGACACGCCTGGTAAAATCTGAATCGCAATGCTTGAATTCATCATATCCTCCTCGTTGTTACGCCCAGGGGAATGTTGATTCCCGATGGGCTGACCTTGTTTACTTTAACAAAAAAACCGTCCCCCGAGGGAACGGTAAATTTTTTTGCATTTGCCGACCTTCCCTACGCTGGCATAACCCAGATCAGGTGATACGGGTTCAGGATTTCTCCTGTCTCAGCTTAAAAATTAAGCACCCCCGGTTCTTTCTCATTCATCCTAACAAATGCCGCCGGCACTGTCAACGCAGTAATTCAATTGCATGCAATTCATTAACCGGATTCCCTCCGACTGTTCCTGCCGAAATGCCTTCAGCGTCGGCCTTGGCACTCGGCATTGAGCTGCCCTGCCCTGATTCCTTCTGAACGCGCAGCCAAGGCCGCCCGACATTCGGACGGCCTTCAAGGTCAGTCAGCTTGATTATTTGATGATCATTGCATTAATTGCCAACAGCTGCGCAGCGGCCCAGCTAGAAGCGGGACGTGCCCAGATGATTCCAGTCATCCATGTTCAGGTCCAGATTTTCATCAACGGACTGATAGAGCTTGCGCCGCAGCTTGACCGGCAGTGACGCCCGGTGATTGCGCGGCCCTTTCAGGGTTGCTTCATAAACCTTCATGACCCGCTCATAAAAAACTTCCGTGGAGAACTGCCGGGAGGATTCCAGGGCGGCCTGTCCCATTGACTTTCTCAGCTGGGGATCTGAAGCCAGCGCCTTGACCGCGTCGCAGAACTCTTCACCGGTCTCATACTGCCAGCCGTTCACTCCATTGATGATGACGTCCTCGATGGCGCCGTCGCGCCGGCAGACTGCCGGCAGACCGCAGGCCAGGGCTTCCCCATAGGTCAGTCCCTGCGTCTCAGAGGTGGAACCGGAAACAAAGGCATCCGCCATATGGTAATAGTCAGGAACCCGCTCCGGAGTTACCATGCCGCTGAAAATCACCCGGTCCTTGAGCCCAAGGTCTTCCACATAGGTTTCCAGAATTTCCTGATAGGGTCCCCCGCCGACAATCATCAGCCGAATGGCGGGATCCAAGTTCTGCAGGAATCTGACAATTTCTTCGATGTTCTTTTCCTTGGCCAGCCGGCCCAGGGACAGCAGGACAAATTCCTCTTCCCCGATTCCGTACCGCGACCGCAGTTCCTGACGCACCTGAGTGTGATCGACTCGCTGGAAGCGGGTCAGATCGATGCCGGAGGGCACCGTATAAATCGCAGTCTTGACATCGTAGCGGTTCAGGATCCCCCGAACTTTCTCGGTGGGAACGATGACTGCATCGGTTCGTTCCAGCAGCGTCTTTGACAGACGCCGGACCAGACTGCGTCCAATGGTTTCATTGGGCGAGAAGTAGTGAATATAGTCCTCATAGACCGTATGATAGGTATGAACGATGGGTATGTCCAGCTTGGTGGCCATCATCTGGGCCAGCAGAAAGGTGGAAAATTCATTGTTGGTATGAATGATATCCGGTCCCCAGTCCTTGATCTCATTGAGTTCATCGGTGGCCAGAGTCCGCATGATCCGGGCTCCCGGATAGAACTTCCCGGCAGAAAAAGACGGAATGACATAGACACATTCTTCATAGCCAAAGGATTCCTTCTGCCGCAGCGTCAGGATCTTGACTTCGTGTCCATGCTTTTCCAATTCATTTTGCAAATTTATGATCGATGTGACTACTCCGTTTATGGTCGGAGCAAAGAAGTCACTGGCAATCAGTACTTTCATAAGCTTCTCCTACTTAACGAAAACCTCTCATGAATCATTTCATGAGGATATGCAGGCGTTTGATCAGCCGAAGCAGGAATGTCGTTCCTTCGGCTAAGGACCGTCGCTCCGGACTACCAGCCCAGGGCATTGAGCAGGTTGGTAAAGCTGCAGCTCAAGAGCAGCGAATAGGCCGTAACAGCCAACGGTTTGCCCAAAAGGATGATGATAATGAATTTTTTAAAGGTCATATTGGTCAGCCCGGCCATGTAGCACAGCAAATCATCGGGAGCCAGGGGAAGAAAGATTGCGATTGCAAACCATTTGTGGAATTTGCGCTCATCCCCTTCCAGCCATTTCTGATATTTATTCAAGCCTTTTTCCGAACTGAAAATCCGGATGATATCCGGTCCGTAGAACCGGGCAAGATAGAAATTTATGGAAGAACCAATAACAGTTCCCAGATAATTGCACAATATCCCCCAGACAGGTCCAAAGAGCAGGACACCGACCAGGTTTCCCAGAGCTCCCGGCACAATCATGAAGACGGACTGAATCGCCGTGAAGGCAATAAACACCAGCGGAGCCATCAGGCCAAATGGTTCCAGGAAGGCTGCCATAGCTGTCTGTGATTTAAAAATTCCGGTTCGGATTCCATACACAAAGAAAGCTCCTGCCAAGATGAAAGCCAGGAATGAAGTGGCATGGATTATTCGTTTTTTGCGTTGTACCTGGGTCATCTCAATTTCCATGCTAGCCATCCCCTCACCTTTCTTATCAATTACAAAATCTACTTTCATTGTGGTAGATAAAAATTAAACTGAAATTAAAGAATTGGACCTACCAGCAGTAACCTCAAGCTATGAAAATGGCTATTTTGAACGGTTCTCGATAAAAACTGTGTATGGCAAAACAGCTTACCAGCATATACCTATGTCTATCTATAATTTCTGACGAATTTCTGACGAAAACAGAAAAATTAAGAGTCTCGCAATGAGACTCTTTTCTTTAGCGTTTCCAGACCGGGCCTCAAGGTCATAAAAAAGAGTCATATGAAGCTCTCACACACTTCATATGACGTCAGAAGGTTTGTTCTTTACTATGGGAGGTAAAGCCATAATAATGAATGTCATTGGGTACCCCTAGACCTTTCGGTATAGAGAAGAGAAAAGAATGAAAATCGTACCGGTTCTCAACAACTTTTCTGTCTTTATATTATAATTTTACCTCGACAGATAATCCGCAGTGGAATGTGGATTTTTATCCAATCTCTCATTTCCGAAATGAACTTAAATATCATAATGGAAGTATCTTTAAATCTTTCTTTCATAATCCGTTAATAACTTGTACCCCTTGATACAAGCTCTGGTATTATATTCAAAAATTGCAGATTATTTTAATAAATAACGCAATTCAAATCGATTTATGGCGAGTTGTAGAATAAAGTGAAATAAAGTGGCCCATAGCTATGCGGTATAATGTAGGTGACTAAACAAACATTAAGGAGCAAAGCTATGAGCCACCTCTATTCTAACACCTCGGTCTCCAGAAAGAAATACTCTCATTTATCCTACAAGGATCGTCAACAACTCGAGGGGATGGTTCGATCAAACCATCTTCTTGCGAAGCATAAACAAATGACCCAAAAACACATGGCGACGGTCTTACAATGCAGTGAGGCTACTGTAAGCCGGGAGTTGAAAAAAGGGCGAGTTGAACTCATGAACTCCGATTTGACCCTCTATGTGTCCTACTCCGCGGATATCGCGCAGGAGGCATATGATTATGCCGCCACCAACAAGGGACCTGCCCTCAAAATTGGCGATGACCATGAGTTTGTTGCTTATGTAGCTCATAAGATCCTTGAAGAGCGCTGGTCTCCGGATGCTATTATCATGGACTTGAAGAAAAAGGAAATCATGCCATCCAAGACCCTTGTTTCAACCCGTACTCTGTATAACTACATCAGCAAGGGGTATATCACGGATGTTTCCAATCAAAATCTGCCCCGGGAAGGGAACCAGACCAGGCGTACGTATCGTCGGGTTAAACGTGCCAATAAGGTGTTGGATGCCCCTGGCATCACAGAGCGCCCAGTGGAAAGCACTGAACGAAGTGAACCCGGGCATTGGGAGATGGATTGCATCGTATCAGGCAAAGGCAAAGGGCTCGCAGCCCTTCTGACGCTGAATGATCGGATGACAAGGGAGAGCCTGGTCTTTAAGATTGCACGGCAAACCCAGGACGAAGTTTTGAAGGTACTTAACCGGCTGGAGCGTAGGATGGGGCGAGTCAAATTCAGTGAGATGTTTAAATCGATCACCGTGGATAACGGCTCTGAGTTTCTCGACTGGAAGGCACTGATCCGATCGGTGACAGGCAGTAAGAAGCCTCGGACAAGAGTTTACTTTTGTCATCCGTACAGTTCTTGGGAGAGAGGAACCAATGAGCAGAACAATGGATTGATCAGGTACCACATCCCAAAGGGGGCTGCCATTAAAGATTATAGCCATGCTCAGATTCAGGAACTTCAGGAGTGGCTGAATAATTACCCAAGACGGGTATTGGGCGGATTGACAGCATACGAGGCAAAGGCCCTGTATCATTCTGGCAGGATGTAGCATCCCTCGACGGAGCCCACCGGTCAAGGTCAGGCCCAATCGGGTTAACAACCCTGACCGAAGGGCCCCGTCGAGGGGAAGGACACCATCCAGAATGAAACTACATTTATGTTTGCTTAGCTAAAAAAGTCTTTCACTTTAAGTTGCAATTCGGAAAAATCTTTATAAGGTGAGGATATACTTGCTAACCTTAAAAGTGGAAAGTTTAAAGTCACGTCTTATAAGAAAAGTAGCGTTGTTCATTTTGATGGAGAAACATGTAGTAAATTAGAGATAATCTTATCTGGCAGGGTTGCAGTAGATCGCATTGACGAGTCTGGAAATCTGCTTACAATCTCAGAGTTTTACAAAAATGATATTTTAGGCGGAAACCTCTTATTTTCAAAAAATCCTTATTATCCCATGACTGTATTAACAAAATTGCCCACGGATATATTGGAAATTGATAGAGAAGCGTTGTTTGAATTGTTCTGTAATAATCCTGTCTTTTTACGAACATACTTGGAACTTACTTCCGACCGTGCATTCATTCTCGGAAATAAGATAAAGCATTATATCAATAAAACAATACGCGAAAGCATTATGAACTATCTCAATTATGAAAGCAAAATTCAAAATTCTAACCACATCAAACTAAATACGACCAAAAAAGCTCTTGCAGAAAAAATCGGGGTTCAGCGTACATCTTTATCTCGAGAGTTAGCAAAAATGAGAGAAGACGGGTTGATTCTATTTGATACAGATTCAATTACTCTTTTGAAGTAATAAATGCCTTATTGCTTTACAGTAACAAATCTCCAATCTGACCACCCACCGACATCAAAACAATTCACCTTATGTGGCCTAATTTGCACTAAATCCTAAACGTATGTGGAAACAGATCAACAGGATTTTAGCTTTTTTGAGGTTCGTGAAAATTTATCAACCTTTGATTTTTTTCGCCACATCAAGTGCTTTTTTCCCGTAGGTAAGAATAATGCCACCAACTGCCAATGCCCCTCCACCAGCTCCAGCAGCGACTTTTTTAGCCTTATCTTTTCTATCTTCGTGCTTTGCAAGGCATCTTACACAATATTTCTCAGTATCATCAGACAGCTGTGTATAACAATCTTTGCACACATAAACTAACAGACTTCCACATTTTGAGCAGAATGCCTCTGATTCTTTGCAAGTAATTTTCTTCTTATGAGTCTCACACGACTCATTGCCACAACCTTTTATTTTTCCCATCACTCGTTCTCCTTTGAAACGCCAAGATAGATCGTCTTATCAGGTGCATTTAATCGCTTGTTAAACTCTGATACATCGAGCTTCAATTTAGCCCTTGATTTCCATACACCCTTTTCAGTTCCGGTATCTGTTTTATCGCATTGTGCAAGTAAGCCTGCGTTCTTCGCTACGGTACCTTCAATGAAATATGAATATTCGTTGAGGACAGTTGACATAGCCGCCAATTCACCCTCATTGCAATAGATTCCAGCTCGAAGCATTGTGGCCTGATGTATGAATGCAAATGACTGATTGATGCTATTAATGCGACTATCGATTAAGCCGACACTTTTTCCTTTACCAATTGTGTATGGCAAAATAGAAACTAGCCACTGTGGAAGCTAAAAATCTTACCAGGTGGAAATCAAATACTCCACTGCTAACCCCCGAATAATGTATCCTTTTAGTTGGCAATAACTTTAAGGATGGTACAGGAGATGTTAACAATGGAGCACGTTTATCATATCAGATACCACCTGGATTCCCGGTTTACCTAACGAGGAATCCTTTCTAATTCCTCTAAAACTATTGATATCACTTACTTTCTATCTATTAAACCTTGCGAATATCCTAGTTATGTGTTACACTATACATAACTAGGAGGGCGTATTATGGCCATTGTTAATCAGTTCGATAAGCGCAGCGGAATTACCTATGTTTATGAATCAGTTTCCCATTGGGATAAGGAAAAACAACAGCCTCGGTCCAAACGGTCGCTCATCGGCAAACGAGATCCGGTCACCGGCGAAATCATCCCAACGGATGGACGGGGTAAAAAACGTCGGAACCCAGAGGCGGGTACAACTGAAGTCAAGCCTGGCCCTGTGCCCTTTACCGTAGCTGATCGTAAGTTCTACGGTGCCACGTATCTGTTGGATCAAATCGGAGACTCTCTCGGGCTTACAGAGGACCTCAAGGCTTGCTTTCCCTCTCTCTACAAGCAGATTCAATCCATCGCCTATTATCTGATCCTGGAGAGCGATTCCCCCTTGTTTCGATTTGAAAAATGGAGTACGCTCCACCGGCATCCCTATGGAGCCAATATCCCATCTCAGCGCAGCAGCGAGCTGTTTGCGGGCATCTCGGAAGAGTCCAAACAACGTTTTTTCAGCTGTCTTGCCAAGCGCCATCAGCCCGATGAGTATTGGGCCTATGACACCACCTCGGTGTCGAGTTATTCCCAAACCCTTCGTCAGGTCCAGTACGGTAAAAACAAAGAAAGTGACCCCCTGGCGCAGCTGAACCTGGCCTTGGTCTTTGGACAAGACTCAGGGTTGCCGTTTTATTACAGAAAGCTCTCTGGCAACATTCCAGATGTCAGCACGATCAAAAATTTGCTGGCTGATTTCAAAGTGCTGGGCTTCGATAAAGTCAAGTTGGTCATGGACCGGGGATTTTACAGTGAAGCCAATATCAATGCGCTTCTTGGGGAGCGACTGAAGTTCATCATTGCCGCTGGCACGCATCTGGCCTATATCCGAAGACATATCGACGGGATCTATGACAGCATCCGATCCTTTGAAAACCTGGATGAGCAATATGGCTTATACTCCTCAACCATTCTGACTGACTGGGAGTTTCAAAAAGAACGCCCCAACAAGAAAGATGTCATCCGAGAAAAACGCCGGGTCTACCTGCACGCTTACTTCAACATTGAAAAATACGCGGATGAAGAAGCTCATTTTGATCGACGACTGCTGTCGATGAAGGGGAAATCCTAAGCGGAAAACGTAATCCCGATCATGAGACGTTCTACAAGAAATACTTTGAAGTGACAGATACCCCGGTAAGGGGCATTAAAGTTACCGTGAAAGAAGATGTGGTCAAACAGACGAAGCGCTATTTTGGATTCTTTGCGCTGATGACCAATGAAAAGATGGATGCCATCACGGCTTTGACGCTGTATCGGAATAAAGATCTGGTGGAAAAGGCCTTCGGCAATATCAAGGAACGGCTCAATCTGAGGCGACTCTTGGTTTCCTCAGAAAAAAGCCTGGATGGAAAACTCTTTGTGGCCTTCGTCGCGCTCATCTATTTGTCCTACCTCAAAAAGCAGATGCAGGATAAAGGAATGTTCAAAGATTACACAATGCAGTCTCTGCTGGACAAGCTGGACGTCATAGAGTGCTTTGAAAACCCAGGCCATGACTTGAGGGTTGGTGAGATTCTCAACAAACAGAAGTTGATCTATGAATTCATGGGTGTTGAGACCCCTTCATAGTTATGTGTTCCGGGAATCCAGGATACCAGTTCAATGAAAAAGGAAAAAGCATTCGACAGATCGCAAGGGAAACCGGTCACGCCCGGCAGACCGTCAAAAAGATCGTAGAACAGGAGAACTTCAGCAAACCAGACCCCATTAAGCGACCACGCTGTAGCAAAACAGACCCTTATCGAGATCGGGTTCGTCGCTGGCTCATCGCCGACCAAACCGCACCCCGTAAACCCTGGATTCCCGGCGAATTATAACGGGGAATGCTGGAAATCGTTGATATCACTGGATTAGCAGCATAATTTCTCTTGATTTTGCCTCATAAACACGTTATAATTATAACGTGAGGTGGCGCATGAATATCATCGATGTCAAAAACAAGAAAAACGGAGTTATCTACGTCTACGAATCCATCGACTACTGGGACAAAGAGAAGAAACAGTCTCGAAGTAAGCGTGTTTGTATTGGCAAACGTGATGAACAGGGCAATCTGATCCCTTCCAAACGACTCACTCAACCTCCGGTCTCCACTGTGATTAAACCAGGGCCGACTCCATCTACTTCCACTCGGCATGGTTATTTTGGCGCTACGTATCTGTTTGATGCGATCGGGGAGCAGCTGGGCATCACACAAGACTTGAAGGCATGCTTTCCGCAGATTTATAAGAAGATCCTCTCCGTGGCCTACTATTTGATTTTGGAGGACCGCAACTCCCTTCTTCGTTTCCCGAAATGGGATAGGACCCATTTTCATCCACATGGGGCCTGCATCTCTTCCCAACTAAGCAGTGATCTGTTCTCGATGATTACGGAAGAAGCAAAAGAACGTTTCTTTCGCTTGCAGGGCAAGCGCCGGATGGAAAATGAATATTGGGCCTATGATACCACCAGCATTTCGTCCTATTCAGAGTCTCTCAAACAAGTCAAATATGGGATGAACAAGGATCATGATCCGCTTCCCCAGATTAACCTGGCGCTGCTCTTTGGAGAAGACTCAGGCTTGCCGTTCTACTACAGAAAGCTGGCCGGCAACATCAGCGATATCTCGACCCTGAAGAAATTGCTGGCCGACTTAAAGCAACTTGATTTTGGCAAAGTTAAACTGGTCATGGATCGTGGCTTTTACAGTGAAGCCAACATCAATGCCCTTTATCAGAACAACCTGAAATTCCTGATTGCCACCAAAGTATCCCTGAAGTTTGTGCGAAAAGAATTAGACAAAGTCAGAGACAGCATAAAAACAAGGACCAACTACAACTCAATCTATCAGTTATACAGCCATTCCACCGCCATTGAATGGAACTACTCTCAAACAAGACCCCGCAAAGGCGATGTCATCAAGGATACTCGCCGCATGTATCTGCACATCTATTACAGTAGCGAGAAGGCGTTGGAACGTGAGAGCCGCTTCAATCTGATGCTGGATCAGTTGGAGGCTGAGCTTACGAGCGGAAATCGAAAACCAGAGAACGAGAAGCAGTACGCCAAATACTTTGAACTGTCAGATACCCCGGTACGTGGAATCAAGATCATTCCCAAACAGGATGCCATCACTCGAGCTGAAAAGGACTATGGCTTTTTCGCGCTGTTAAGTAACGACATCAAGGATCCCATCATAGCCTTGGATATTTACCGTAACAAAGATCTGGTCGAGAAGGCGTTTGGGAATCTTAAAGAAAGGCTCAATCTGAGGCGAACTGCAGTCTCATCTGAAAGCTCGCTGGACGGAAAGCTGTTTGTCCAATTCATTGCCCTGATTTTTATGTCCCATTTGAAAAAGACGATGGCCGATAAGGGTCTATTCCAAAACTACACCATGCAGGAGCTACTAGACGAACTTGATGTCATAGAAGCATTTGAAAATCCAGGGAAGGCTCTCCAAGTAGGCGAAGTGACCAAGAAGCAGGAAGGCTTGTATACGAACTTGGGAGTAGACCCGCCATCCACGTTATAATTTTTCGGGAATTTAGGGTAAACAGCGCCATACCGCCCGCAGGGTCTTCCATCGCCTCAGGCAAATCGAAGAGTGCCAGGGACGCGAGATTACCGTCTCAGAGCGTTCAATCCGCAATCTGGTGATCGAGCTCAAGGCGGAATTAGGCCAGACTACCATCGCCTCACTGCCGCTTCTGCACCCCGCTGGCGAAGCCTAGGTTGATTTTGGTGAAACTGCCTTCTACGAGCGGGGCACCTATCACGAGGGGTTCCATCTGGCACTGACATTACCCCATTCCGATGCCAAGTATGTGCAACTCTTTAAGGGGCAAACCTTTGAGTGCCTGGCTCAGGGACTGATCGATATTTTCCATCACATCGGCGGCGTCCCGCGAGTCATACGATTTGACAATATGTCGACGGCGGTCAAGGCCATTAAGGCCTATGGCGAGCGAGAGGTAACTGATAATTTTCGGCGATTGCAGTGCCATTTCGGATTTGAGAGCAACTTCTGCAACCCGAACTCCGGGAATGAGAAGGGGTCGGTGGAAAACTACGTCGGCTACAGCCGTCGCAACTACTTTGTGCCGGTGCCCGAGATGACCGATCTGGTTATGTTTAACCGGGAACTACTGCCAAAGTGTGATAAAGACCTGAAGAGAGAGCACTACAAACTCGAGCGACTGGTCTCAGATCTTTTTGAGGAGGACAAGATCAAACTAAAGCCGCTGCCACAATACCCCTTTGAAGTCAGCAAGCATGTCCTGTGCCGTACCAACGCCTACGGAATGGCCAAATTCGCGACCAACAGCTACTCGACGGGTGGACATTTGGCCAGACGCGACGTGACACTCAAAGTCGGCGCTCATACCGTGACGGTATTGGATCCGGCGCAGGGCGAGGTAGTCACCCACCCTCGTCTGTATGGAAAACATAAGGAATCGATGTATTGGGGGGCCCTACCTGGATGTCCTGGCACTCAGACCCACTGCACTCAAGTACAGTGGATTCTATGAGGGGCTCCCCGGCGAGGTGAAGAACTTCCTGTCCGAATGCGACCTGCCAGGCAAGAAGCAAATTTTAGGCGCCGTTTCAAGGGCAGCTCAGGCTGAGGGCATCGACAGATCCGTCTGCGCGCTCTCAGACGCCCTCTCATTCTCGCCCAAGGATGCCGACAGCTTTGTATCAGCATATGGGTTTGCCTTGCAGGGGCCTCACCAGGTTCCCAAGAACATCGTGCCGGCAGATCTACCGTCTCTGACCGAGTATGAACTGAACTTCAAGGCTTACGGCAAGCTGATGGGAGATGGGCAATGCAAGAGATGATTCGCAGCCTGTGCAGGCAGCTTCGGATCGGCTCACACATTGCAGAGAGCTACAGCCAGATCCAGGCAGCCTCACAAGAGGAGTTCCTGTTAAAGGTTCTTACCGAGGCGGTCGCCACCCGCGAGGTGGAACGAAAGAACCGGAATATTCAACAAGCCGGGTTTGATCTAATCAAGTCAATTGAATCTTTTGATTTCTCGGAGATGACACTGCCAGGAGGGGTGTCACCGCAGTCTCTGAAGGCTTGTAAATTTGTTGAGAACAAGCAAAACCTGATCCACTATGGCAAGCCGGGGAGTGGCAAGACGCATTTGGCCACCGCCTTAGGCGTGGAGGCCTGCAGGGCCGGTTACAAGGTACTTTATTTCAAAACTAGCCGCTTGGTCAATCTGCTGAGCAACGCCCGTAAAAATGAAACAGAGGTTAAATTCTGGAAAAAACTGCGCCAGACCGATGTCTTGATCCTGGATGAATGGGGCTACATCCCCTTCGAGAGAACCGGCACTCAGCTGCTGTTTGAAGCGATCTCTGAGTGCTACGAGAAACGGAGTGTGATCATAACGACCAATCTGCCCTTTGACGAATGGAACACGATATTTTACGACCAACGGCTGACAACGGCGATCCTGGACCGGCTGGTGCATCATGGACTACTCCTGATGCATGATGGACCTAGTTACCGCGTACGGCATTCAGAGATGAACTAACCAACCTCATTGGGGGTGGTAAATTTCTTAACTTCCACACTGGTAAAAAAACGTCTTGCCAAACACACGACAAAGTCCATGGAACGACAGAAAAGTACCGCTCGCAAGTGTTTCAATGGAAACACGAACACTTGCGAGCGGTATTCTATTACTCAGGGGACCTACAAAAATACCCGGTAGCGATGTTACTGCCACCCAGGACGAGCTCCCCGTCTATGATGCCTTCGGCGATATTCATCAACATTGTCATAAAAATGTCACTTAATCACAAATCAGGATGATATGATAGACATATCAAATTAGGGGGTGTGGTGCATATTGAAAAGGGATTCTGGTCAAAAACTTCTAAAGGTGATTCTCTGCTTATCTATGGTACTTTCTCTGTATTTGTCACAGACCTCAATAGCATTCGGGAAAAATGTTGATAGGCAGGAAGAGGAAATACAATACCTGTTCAAGTCTAAACAACCTAGAGATCATATCAAAGCTTTTGAGATAAAAGAAAAAAGAGGAGATAATATCTTTAAATCGGAAACGAATTATTTCAAGTCTCTTCAAAAATCTCAAAAGGAACTTATCTTTGAAAACATCAATAATCCAATGGCTCTAAGTCAACTAGATCAAATTCATAAGGAAGTTGAAAAATATAAAGATAGCATAGAAGAAGATAAAAATAAACCTGTACAAGAACTTCGAAATATCGGATATTCTGATGAGCAAATTGAAATCCTTAGAACGTACGATCGTTCTGACATTTCAACTACAGCTCTATCACCTAATCTAATTGTCTATGGTGATTTTGACAATGAAACATTAACCTCTACATCAACAAAAGTTCGCCTAATTGTATGTTTCGATTGGACTGAAGGAAAAAGAGGTGCACTTCTTAGTGTCAAAGATATATTTGCAGTCGCATGGAACAATGATATGGTCCCCATTGATTCAAATACATGGAGTGTTATTACTTATTGTTTCCGTACTGGAGCCCCCAATATGACTGTTAGTGAAAAAGTATTACCAGAGTCTACTAACTCAAATTACATTACATTTTGGACAGCGTCTTCCAGAAACGGGATCATGTGTGACATTGATTCAGGAACTATAGTCACGATGTTAACAAAAAACAAGAGAATTACAGATACTATTGCATATGCTAGTTACGGCGCGGGTGCAGTCGGCATAGTCCCTGGCTTTTCAATTGGCTATCCAGCAGGTGCTGGTATTTCCATTAACTTCGATTATAGAGTGGAAAAGGTTGGTGCTGTTAGAGTATACCAACCCTCGGCATATTAACTATGGAATTTATAGGTATTGTTCTTGTTGTTTTTGCTTACTTCATTGAGTTTCGTATTACCAATGGAGTAACTCCAGTAGGTTTATCAGATGTCATATTTTATATTTTTGTACTTCTGAGTATTCGATCTATCAGGATAAAGCATTAGATGACCTTAAGCGACTGATGACAGATGGGACATATGCTTTTCTCCATACTCCGAACAAAAAACACGCTGATCGGGATTCCATTCTAAAATGTATTTTGATATACTGATCATGCTAATAACTTAGTAAGGATCCTCCCTGACGACTCGGCGCGAACCATAGAGTCAGGGAGGGTCTCTTTTTGCCCACCACAATATTATTAGGGACACTATATCCGTCTATTTACGGATAGACAAGGCTGGCTACCCTTCTGGACAAGGAACAATAGCAGTAACAGTCAAGTTATATTTTTAATATGTTTATTATATGATAATTTAATGATAGACTCCTGATAAAATATACCCAACAAAGGAGTCTGTTATGTTACTAAAAAACTGGAAGAAAATCCCGTTGTTAATGACATGCATCCTGGTCATTTCTTTCTCAGGACAATCCGTTGCCAGTGCAGAGATTAAGGAATCACCTCGTATGTCAAACAACCTTGTGATGAATGAACTGATTGAATCGGTAGATCAGATTCTAGTTAAGAGCAACAATGGTACTTTATTAGTAAACAGTGATCAACTGCTCGATATTATCGACAGTAAATACGAACAGCTGCAGACAATCGAATACTTTTCACCCATGAGTAAGGAAGAAATCTATCAGGACATTTCAAACCAAATACTAAAATTTAATGAAGAACCTGTTGAAACTAACTCCACGATAAGCTTTTCTTTAAGCTATTTCCCCGATTCTACTAAATATTGGTGGGGCTACGGTTATCGTTTTTATTCAAGCGATCAAGCTCGGGCGTATGCAGACAATGTAAGTTAAAAGCTCTGATCGGCGCGACTGCGACCGCCATAAAAAGCGCTTTGTTCGGCCCTGGAGAACCACTCATTACTGGAACTGGAATCCTGTGGAGTGCTTACAGGATAACGCTGGCTGAAGATGTACGAAAAAACGCGGATTATCACAACCGGCTGGCACTGGATGTTTCGTGGGTAGCGATCTACAAATTATACTCATTTTAAGGGGTGGCGGCTATGACTGACAATTTCATCATATTAATTGCAATCTATGGAATCGGCTTTATTCTATACCTCTTGTTCGGGAGAAAACTAAAAGCCAAGTACCCTCCTTGGGTGCCAGTATTTGCAAATGGGTTTGAGCTGGGCTTTCTGGTTGCTGCGATCATATTTTCCATTATATAAGTGACCAGAAAGTTTTTTGCAATGATAACGCATGGAGTATCTGAACGTGAAAAGGTGCTGCTGCAGCCTCGAGAGGCTTGCAGCAGCACCTTCCATTTTTTGATCATGAGTCGACCGGATGGTTCGGCTGACTATGGATCCAGACGAAGTTCTGTGAGTCTGATGTACGAATCATCCCAGAGTAGCAGGATAAGTGTTTTATCGTTAAGTCTAGAATCCTCTGCCGGTAACGAGTCGCTTCAGGAAAATCAGAATCGCGGCTCCGATCACCGAGAACAGAAGACCTTCCATGCTGAAGTCGTTAAAGCTCGTTTTAAAGAAAGTTGAGGCCAGCCAGGAACCGAGGAAGGAACCGACGATACCGACAATGATGTTCATAACAAGGGATTTTTGATCATTCATGATAATCCCTGCGATCCAACCTACGATTGCACCAAAGACTAACCATAATATAATACCCATAATATACCTCCAAAATGTTTTAATATTTATCCAAAGTCCGTACGGACGATTGGTCGTTTCAAAAGGCGTTCGATTTTTTCATTCCTGAAAATTTTTAATGATCGGATGGTTCACTTAATTTTGACCGCAGGAAACACATCCTTGTGTCGATCCGGTTCACCCGAGCTGATGATCGGCTCTCTTCACCGGTTTGGTATTTGAAGGAACGGCTCTATCCGATGGATGCCTTATTTTACTCTTCGGGCGGTGCGGTCTCCGATTGATCCATCGTCAGTTCTTCCGTCTGGTTCTCCGGTGTCTGACCTGGGATCGTGGGAACGCCGGTCGATTTTATTTCATAGCGTCTGGCCTGATTGACCGGGCGGTCGATCACGTCATTCTTCGTCAGATGATCTTTCTGCGGCTTAACATCCTTGTTAAAGTCATACGTTTCTCTGAGATCTTTTTTCTTCTCATTCATGATGCGGCCTCCTGGAGAAATTGTTTGTTCTTGATGTTTTTATTATAATCCATTATTTAGGATATAAATAAAAACAAAAATTGATTGAAGTTATTAATACGTAAATATTGTATCGAACGTTTGTATTTCGTCATAATCCGTTCATTTCATAGCCTATTCGACCATATATTATCCGCAATTTTGAACAGAATGAAAAGCATAAGCCTGGTGATTCATCTGAACTCCACCAATATTGCTATATCCGCCATGGTTTGGTGGTAAAATGGAAGTAATCAGAAACGCTTACGTCCGATGGCAGCGGCTCCCAGTGGGAGCGGTGCGCTGCTCGTATTCCGGCTCGCTGTTTCAGGACAAAACCAATAAGCATCAGAAGGAGACCCATTATGGATAAACAACGAATTGAAAATGCCGTCCGCGAGATCCTCTCCGCCATCGGCGAAGATCCCGATCGCGAAGGTCTGGTGGATACGCCAAAGAGAATGGCGAAAATGTATGAAGAGATTTTTTCAGGATTAAGCGAGGATCCCAGTGATCATCTGGCCGTCTACTTCCAGGAAGAAAAATATGAAGAGCTTGTTCTGATCAAGGACATCCCCTTCTACTCCGTGTGCGAGCATCACCTGGTTCCATTTTTCGGAAAAGCCCACGTTGGGTATCTGCCAAAAGGCGGCCGACTCACAGGACTGAGCAAACTGGCCCGGGTCGTGGATACCGTCGCCAAGCGCCCGCAGCTGCAGGAACGGCTGACCTCAACCATTGCCGATCTGATCATGGAGAAGCTGGAACCCTATGGGGTCATGGTGGTCATTGAAGCAGAACACATGTGCATGACCATGCGCGGCATCAAAAAGCCGGGATCCAAAACCATTACCTCCTGTGTCCGCGGCACGCTGGCCTCTGATCCCAAATCCAGATCAGAAGTTCTGTCCATGATCATTAAGTAGCAGGGAGGCACGTCATGAATCAAGTCAAACGGCCCGTAATTACCATGAACTGCCGCAACCGGCAGCTGGCCTTTGGTGAGAAGACACTGATCATGGGCATTCTCAATGTGACCCCGGACTCGTTCTCGGACGGCGGAGACTTCACCGACGTCGACCGGGCCGTGGCTCATGCCCTGGCCATGATCGAGGAAGGAGCGGATGTCATCGACCTGGGCGGAGAATCTTCCCGACCGGGGCATGTTCAGATCACCGCCGAAGAAGAACTGGGACGGATTCTTCCGGTCATCGACCGCCTGACGGCGGAAACCGGCACGATCCTGTCTTTGGACACCATCCGCTCCGAGGTAGCCGAACAGGCCCTGCAGCATGGCATCCACATGATCAATGACATCTGGGGACTCCAGGGGGATCCCGCCATGGCACAGGTATGCGCCCGCTACCAGGCCCCGGTCGTCATTATGCACAATCAGGATGGAACCGATTATGACGATCTCATGGCCGACATGGTCCGGTTCTTCAAAAAATCACTGGCCATCGCTCATCAGGCCGGAATCCCCGATGACCAAATTATCCTGGATCCTGGCATTGGCTTTGGAAAAACACCGGAACAGAACGTATACGTCATGGGGCACCTCGAGCCGATCATCGAGCTGGGCTACCCCGTGCTTCTGGCAACCTCCCGGAAAAGCACCCTGGGAAAAATTCTGGATCTTCCGCCCAAGGAACGGATGGAAGGCACCCTGGCAACGACAGTCCTTGGAATCGCCCAGGGTGCAGATATGGTTCGAGTGCACGATGTAAAGGAAAATTTGCGAGCTGCGAAAGTAACGGATGCAATCATCCGAGGGAACTGGCATGGATAAGATCTTATTGGAAAATATGCATTTTTATGGCTATCACGGTGTGCTGGCCGAAGAGAAAGTATTGGGACAGAAATTCTTCGTCGACGCCCAGCTGCTGCTGGATCTGAGACAGGCCGGACGGACCGATGACGTGAATGATACGGTCAGCTACGCACAGGTCTATCGGCTAATTGACGCCATTGTCACGGGAGAACGCTTCGATCTGCTCGAAGCCCTGGCCCACCGGATCTGCGGTCAGATCCTGGCGGCCTTCGACAAAGTGGAAGAAGTCCATTTAACAGTGAAAAAGCCGGGCGCCCCCGTAAACGGCCACTATGACTACTTTGCCGTCACCGTAGTGCGGAGGCGAGCGGATTATGACTAGGATATACCTGGGTCTGGGCAGCAATCTGGGCGAGCGCCGGGAAAACATCGAACGTGCCCTGGAGCGGCTCAGCGAGCAGGTGCGCTTGACGAAACGCTCCTCCTTCTATGAGACGGAACCCGTTGGCTATGATGACCAGCCCTGGTTCTACAATATCGTCGTCGAAGGCGAAACCGATCTGGAACCGGCTGAGCTCCTGCGCTTCACCCAAAGCATCGAACAGGGCATGAAACGGGTGAAAACCATCCGGAACGGTCCGCGCAACATCGACGTGGACATCCTGATCTACGATGAGATTCGGGTTAAGACAGACACCCTGGAAATCCCTCATCCCCGCATGCGGCAGCGAGCCTTCGTTATGGTTCCGTTGTCTGAAATTGAGCCGGATCTCGTGATTTACGGCACACCCCTCCGGGACATTCTGCAACAGCTCCAGGGTGAAGCCATCCGGAAAGTGACCGACTGATGGAACGCGTCGACTGCATCCTGCAGGATCCGGTTTTTCTGGAATACCTGAAAAAGAACGAGGCCGCGGAACAGACCCGAATCTTCTGCCACCATGATCTTCCCCATTTTCTGGACGTCTGCCGCATCGCCATGATCCTTAATCTGGAGCGGGGACTGAACCTGGAAAAGGAAATCATTTACGCAGCCGGTCTGCTCCATGACATCGGCCGCTGGATGGAATACGAGAACGGCACGGATCACGCCCTGGCCAGCGCCCAGCTGGCGGAAGCGATCCTTAGGCGCTGCGGTTTCCCAGAAGACCAGACCGATCAGATTCTGGGGGCGATCCAGGCTCACCGCAGCCGGGACCATGCCACAGCCCTCAGCAAAATATTGTACGAAGCCGACAAAGCCTCCCGCATGTGCCACACCTGCCCCGCCCGGAGCCAATGCAAGCATTTCCTCCATGGCGAAATCTTCCGCATGAAATACTGATCCGGATCCTGAGCGGCATTTTAGGCCGGCAGCCCATCGTCTGATCAGCAAACGGTATCCTGAACCAAATAATCAATGAACCAAATAAGCAGAGAACCAACGAATCAATTGGTTAACCGATCCAACTGCCTAACTTAGGGTAACCCTTAAGCCGTACATTTTGCTTATTTGCTTATTTGCCTATTTGCTCCCTTGCTTATTTGCTCCCTTGCTTATTTGCTCCCTTGCTTATTTGTTCCCTTGCTTACTTGCTTACTTGCTTGCTTGCTTACTTATTTATCACCCTTGCTCAAACACAGCGCCCCACCCGGCGGAATCTCAGGGTGGGGCGCTGTGTTTCATTCGATTGAACTCACCGGGAGGTGTCCAGATCCAGACGGTAGAGCCCGTAATGGGTCGTGGCTTCGATCAGCTCTTTTTCAAACCCGGAGGTGACCTTGCCCTTCTGCATCAGGGTGGATACCGCGGGCAGGCCTTTGGCTTTGAGAAATTCCAGCGTTTCGCAGTAGAGGGCTCCGCTCAGCCCTTCATAGCCATGCCTGACACCGGAATAAGACAGGACGATGTGCCGGGGCCAGAGCCGGGTCCGGATCAGATGGATCAGTCGGACGACGGTGCTGCCTTGAACCAGGTCGTTCTGATAGTCCGGGAAGGAGATGAAGAACCCGACGGGAAGCTCCCCATCATAGGCCAGAACAATCAGCCGGGGATCGCTGATGGATTTCAGGTCCCGGAACATGGCAATGAAATTTTTCGACGATATGGGAACAAACGCCGGAAAATCCCGGTAGAGTTCCATCAGCAGGCCATGAATATCTTCCAGGTACCGGTCAAACTCGCGAAAATCCGGATGGATCAGCCGGATTCCGCGGCTCTGCATCAGACGCCGGCGCTGTTCAAACCGGGTCAGCGCATGATCCGGCGGAATCGCCCGGTAGTAATGGGAGGAATACTGACTGATCAGGCGGAACCCGCCCTGCTCAAACAGACTGGGATAGTACGGCAGGTTCTGCGGCTCACCCATGAACACCCGGTCCGGCTGATCCTGCTTCAGGCGGTAACCCACCCAGAAGCTGACATCCACCGGGCCGGTGACCGAAGTTCGGCCCAGGCGGAGCGCTTCTTCCCGGGCTCTCTGAAACAGGGCATTGGCACAGGCGGGGGCATCGATGCACTCAAAATACCCCAGAAACAGCGTATCCAGGCCCGGACTGGCCGTCAGGGTCATCCGTCCCACCACCTGGTTCTCCCGGCGCAGCAGAAAATGACGGATTTCGGCCGTATCCGACAGCGGATGGCTGCCCTCCAGAAACTGCCGCACCACAGCCGTATTCTGATGGTGTCGCCGGCCGTAGAGCGCCCGCGGCAGGTTTAGAAAGTCGATCCTGTCCTGTTCGGTTTGGACTTCAATTACGTTCATGTTCTTCCAGCCTCCTGATTTCCCCGGTCTGACCATTGATCTGTACCCGCTCCCCGTCCCGGAAGCGCCGGAGTGCCCCCGGAATTCCCACCACCATCGGCTTGCTCAGCTCCCGGGCAATGATGGCCGTGTGGGACAGCAGGGAACCCTTTTCCGAAATGATCCCCGCCGAGCGGGTGAGCAGAAACACCCAGCCGGGATCGGTCTGGCGCGTCACCAGGATCTCATCCGGCTCCGGCATCACCCTGGATGAATCCTCAACCCGTCGGATTCGGCCCCGCGCCATGCCTGCGGAGACCCCCACGCCCATAATCGGTCCCGACTGAGAATCCGGTGCCTGAACGGCATCCGGCAGGATCCGGTCAAAGGCCGGACCGGCGAATTCCAGCCGCGAGAGCATCGGCAGCCGTCCGAACTGGTCATACCGCTGCCGCCGTTCTCTCACCGCCTGTTTCAAATCACTTCCTCCGGTCATTGCTTCCTGTTGAGTCAGCCAGAAGACATCCCTGGCATCGTCCAGTTCCCCGGCCTGAACAAGGAGCTCGCCCAGTCGCAGGAATATTCCCCGGGCCATGCCGAAAATCCTTGTCCGGTTCAGCCGGGAAACTTCCCGGTTGCGAATGGCCCGGGCGGCGCGGCGGTAAAGCCATCCGCCCAGACCGCGAGGCATGACCGGCGGTTGGTCGTCCCGGTCATCGGTCAGATTCCCCTGGGTCTTCAAGGCCCGCAGGGTCTCAGCCAAAAGTACCGGATTTGTCCGGAAGGTTCTGGACTCCAGCTTCAGTTCCTCCAGATAGCGATCCCCGTATTCCGCCAGATAGTCCCGCAGCAGATCCGGAAAGGGTCCCGACTTCGCCAGATTCTGCTGAATTTGAGTCGCATCCGTCAGTTCCAGCAGCTGGGTCGGGGCGATTCGCGCCATATGCCCCAGGAGCTGTACCGGCCTGAGACTGGCCACTTCCCCCAGCCGGGTGATTTCCCCGGCAAAGGCAGAGGCGTCCCGCCCCCTGAATCGTCGGAGCAGACCGGTCAGCACAAAGGCATGAAGGTCATTGAGCAGGGTAACATCCCAGCGGCTCAGCAGCTCCGCCTTCATCCGATCGTACCGCTGCCTGAGTTCTTCCCGGGAGAGCTCGGTTACCGGAGACTGCTCCAGCTCCCGGCGAAACGCCTGAAAATCCCGATCCAGCCGGTCCATCTCCCGGGGTACTGAGGCCAGTGCCCGAGCCAGCCGAATCAGACCGCAGGCCCGCTGCAGCGGACTCAGAGCGATCTCGGCCTTTGGAATCCCTCGCTGATTCACCCCCATCATGTCCTGCCACAGCGGAATATACCAGGAGGACAGCGGCAGCAGCTTCATCAGCTGATACCAGTGGTTGATCTGGTAATACATCCGGCCCGAGGAGGCCGTGACCATCTCCCCCGCCAGGGTTTCCAGCGCCGGGGGCAGACTTTGTCCGAACATCCGGGACATCAGTCCCCGGAAAATGCCGGCATAGGCGGTCCGGGCAAAGTCAATGGACAGCGGCAGGGTCAGCCCGGGATAGCTCTCGGACAGGTTGCTGTTGTCCAGAACGGTGACCTCTTCTGACAGCGCGGTAATGGGACGAGCCTGCAGCAGCCAGAGCTGTCCCTGCGCCAGGGCGAATTCCGCATCCACCGGCCAGGGAAAAGCCTGACTCAGCGCCAGACCGACCTCGATCAGCGTGCGGCGCTGCGGGGCAGACAGCTCCGGCGAGGCGGGCTGGCGCATTATCAGTTCCGTCTTGTCCTGTCGATGGTAAATCAGAGTCGTCACCGGAACCTGATCCGTCACAATGCCGCTGCCCACGCCATAGCCTGTCACCACCGTCAGTTCATTGAGCAGTCCCTGAGGATTGACCGTGAACAGAACTCCGGAGAGCTCGGGCTCGACCATCTCCTGCACAATGACCGTCATTGCCCCGGCCAGCGGCAGCCCCCGGGCCGCGGCAAAGGCCCTGACCCGCTCGGCTCTCGCGGAGGCCAGGCAGTCGCCGATGCGCTCAGTCACTTCCCCGGCGGGCACCCGCAAAAATGTTTCAAACAGACCGGCCATGGCTGACTCGGCCTGGTCCTCCAGCTCGGAGGAGGAACGCACGGCGTAGTACCTGCCCTCTTTCAGAAAGCCTTCCAGCGCTCTTTGATCGGACTCCGCCAGTGACCAGGGCGCGGGATCCAAAGAGGCCTGGCTCAATGACGCCGCATTGCCTCCCTGAACCATCGGTTGAACCAGCAGAAATTCGGGCACGCGAAAGCCGGCCTTGCGAAGCAGATTCAGCGACTCGGCCTTGGATCCGATGGATCGGGGGGAAGTGATGTTATGCATGGCATTCAGTCCTCCTGGCAGTTGCTTGTTCATACATGTCTCAGGCCGGTCCCAGCAGCAGATGGATGGCTACTGCCGCCACCATGATGGATTCTGTGAGGATGGTGTAGCGCTCCACCTTGTCAATCAGCCGGAATCGGTCCGGATCCGCAATGAACCGGGAAAAATCGCGGGTCATGACGGCCACGTTGGCGGCCAGTGCCGCTGCCAGCGGCCGGTTGATGGACCAGATCAGAATCAGATTGGTCAAAATATCCACCAGCGTCAGCACCTGGACAAACCGGGTGGCCCGGCGAACCCCCCACAGACTTGAATAGGTGACATACTCCGTTTCCTCCCGGGGAGCGCGGATCTTGCGGGCCACCTCCCAGATCAGTCCCGGAAAGTACAGGGAAAAGGCCAGAAGCACGGCCGGCAGCGTGACCGCCGGCAGACCGTACTTGATGACGGTAAAGGAAATGATGTAGAGATTCAGGATCATCAGCACCGGATTGTGGGTCACCACCGCCAGCAGCAGACTGTTTCGGATCCGCTCCCGGGCAAAGAACCAGACCGACATGGCCAGGCCGTAGCCAAACAGCAGCAAAAACCAGACCAGATTGTTCATCCAGAGGAAGTTGAGCACCAGCGCCGGTGCCAGGACCAGAACCAGCAGCCCCCTCAGGTCGCTTTTCCGGACCCGCCCGGAGGGCAGCGGACGCTGCGGGAACATCAGCCGGTCGGTCTCATAATCTTTGAAATCATCGGCAATGCGCAGAAACAGAAGAAAGGCAAAAACGGTAAAGACGCCGATGAGTTCCTGATGATTCAGGTCAAACCGGGTGACCTTCTGGTTCAGCAGCAGGACAAAATAGATTTCGAAGAAAACCAGGCCGGCGACGAACAGCCGGGGCAGAACCGGATACATCTCCTTCAGGTAGATCCTAAGTCGCCCCCACATACGTTCCGATCCTTTCGCCCTGGCGCACCCGGACCTCATGACCTGCCGCCGTTTCGCGGATCAGATCCAGATCGGGCTGCACCATGCCTTTCTGATACAACAGAATAATGGTGGATCCGCCGGGCTCAAACCAGCCCCGTTCCTGGTACTTCACCGGCCGCTGGGCCGCATGGTAGCGGATCCGGCCCACCAGGAGCGCTCCGACTTCCATGACCCCCACCAGACCGCGTCGGGTTTCCAGGATACTGTAGCGTCGCTCATTTTCTTTCAGCACCGGTTCGCCGTCGGACAAAGCAGACACCGTGTGGAGCCGCCCAGGGATCTTGCGGATGGGGCGTCCGCTGAAGGCGCCGTTCTCCGTATAGAGAAAGCGGTGGCAGTCATCCAGCGACAGCCGGATCAGAAACAGGTGCCCGCCGCGAAACAGCTCGGCGGCCTCATGGCCCCCCATCAGTTCGCGCAGGGTATACAACCGGCCCTTGACCCGGACTTTGAGGTCTTCTCCGATGCGGTGAACCATGACTTTGCCGTCGCTGGGACTGATGATCTCATCGGGCTCCGCGGCGGGCAGCGCATCCTTTTTGTAGGCGCGCAGGAAAAAGTCACGGAAATGATCATAGGGATAGCCCTCGAACAGCTCCGGATCAATTCCATGGGCTGCCATCAGAGCATCGATCCGCCTGCGCCGGTACAGCTTCTCCAGCACCCAGGCCCCCTGGTCGGAAAAATTGGTGCCCAGAAAGATCGATCGAATCGGTCGGGCCCAGTTTTGATAAAGCAGACGCAGCAGCGGGCCGCCAAAGGGCCGGTCCTCCCCATAGGAATTGGTTTTCCGGTCATAAATCATCGCAGGATCACCTCCGCCGCGTACAGCAGCACCATCAGGACCGCCAGTCCGAGAAGCCGCAGGCTCATGGCCCGATCCGGCTTTCTGACCTTCAGATCAATGACAAAGGCGGCCGCAACGGCCACCAAGGCCAGCGGCCAGACCACCCCGGTGACCACCGGCGGCAGGAAAGCCAGGGGCAGGTACAGCAGGGGAAAGATCAGCGCCGCATAGGTTACCGGCAGGCCGTGATAAAACCGGCCGTCCCGGGTCGACTCCGTGCCCTTGAGGTTGAAATAGGCCAGGCGGATGATGGCCGCCAGGACATAGAGGGCCGCGCAGCCCAGTACCAGAGGCCCGGTTCCGCAAAGTCTCAGGGTCAGCACCGCCGGCAGGGCAGCAAAGGACACCATGTCGGCCAGGGAATCGATCTCCCGGCCAAAGGCTTTCTCCTCGTCGTCCCGTTGAAAGCGCTCGGCCACGGTACCGTCGAACAGATCGCACAGGCCGGCCAGAATCAGGCAGATCATCGCCTGGGCGTACTGCCCGTTCAGAGCAAAGCCCAGCCCGATGACAGCCAGGATTACACCCAGGTAGGTCAGCAGAACGGACCCATTGTATTTTCCTATGATCATAGACTCTCCTCCCGGTAAATCGTTCCCGTCGCTCCGTCCATGCTGATCCAGTCGCCGTCCCGGATCGCCTCCATGGCTCCCCGGACGCCTACAATGCAGGGGATGCCGTATTCGCGGGAGACAATGGCGGCATGGCAGAGAGCTCCGCCGTATTCGGTAATGACGCCGCTCAGCAGGGCGAACTTGCTCGTCCAGCCGGTGTCGGTAAAGCGGGTAACCAGCAGATCGCCAGGGGCAATCCGGTCGATGTCCTCCAGACCGGCGATGACCCGGGCCCGGCCCCGGATCCGTCCGCCGGAAGCGGGAAGTCCGGTCAGAACGGCCTCGTTCCAGCCGGCACCGGTGGGCAGCGGATGACTGACCGAAGCCCCCTCTCCGATTTCATTGTCGCTAGCATAGCTGCGGAAGCTTTCCGTATAGTCGCGCCCCCGGCGAACGGCGTCACGAACCTGCTCGGGGGAAAGCTTCTCCTCCAGCAGGGCCAGGATCTGCGTCATGGTCAGGAACCACAGGTCCGACGCCTGCTCCAGGATTCCGTCCTGAACCAGGAGATCGGCCAGCTTCCGACTGGTTTGCCGGATCAGGTGATAATAGCGTGTGGAAATGTCCCGGAACTCCTCGCGCCACCACAGCAGCTGCCGGATTCGCTCCACCTTCTGACTGACCTTTTGCCGGACGGTGGAACCTTTGGTCCGGCCGACGCCATCCAGCGCATCGAGATACTGCAAATGCACCCGGCGTTTGGCTGCCTCCGGCCCCGATTCATCGGGGAGCGCCAGGGCATCCCGCAGCGATGCGATGAGCGAGGCGGGATCCTCCGCGAAATCCGGCCAGGAAATATCCAGTTCCCGGTCGGAGTGGTAGCCGTAACGCTCCCAGACCGTCCGCAGCTGATCCAGACCGTTTTCCGAAGCGCCGCTGCGCAGGGCAGCGGACAGCTCCTCCGGTGAGTGGTCCTGCCAGTACCGCACCGCGGATTCGCTGCCCAGAATCTGCCGTGAAACATCCCACAGGTCATAGAACGGCCGCAGATGGGAAACGTTGGTCAGACCGCCGATGAGGTCATAGTAGCCCGCCTGGTCGGTGTGCTTTAAGATGGCATCCCGCTGAAGACTGATCTGAATCGTATTGATGAAAATCTGGCGAAAGTAAATACCTTCACTTTTCAGATACAGATCCCGCACCAGACGGATCCAGGCGGCCTTCAGGTCATTGCCCGACAAGTCTGCCAGTTCCCGGCGGAAGCTGTCGTAGCCGGTCAGGAGTTCCTGCTTCAGCGTTTCGTTCTGACTCAGGCGTTTCTTCAGAATCTGCTTCTGAGCCAGCGCCATGGACAGAAGATTGGCCGCGCGGCCCGGACTCCAGTCCGTCACCGCACCCTCCCCCGCATAGGTTGGTTCAATACCCAGTTCCTCGTCAAAGGCCCGTTCCCGGTAGCCGGGGACTTTGGCCATGGCGGCCTTGACCACGGACAGATTCCAGTACATGCGGCCGAACCGGACCAGCGACAGGCCACGCAGTTCCTTCGGACGGAGAATGCGCGATTCCAGAAGGAAGTCTTTCAGCTGGGTGTCCCAGACATACTGGTACAGGCTCAGCATCAGGGGCTTGCTGACGGTGGCCGAAACGCCTCCGTCCTTGAGGTCCGCCGTCGTCCACTGATCGGACAGTCCGGCATAGCTGATTTTCGTGACGGGTCTGGTCTGCAGAGCGTAGTTGCGCCCGCCGACCACGGCAAATTCGACATCGACCGGATGTCCGAAGAGCCTCTGGATTTTCAGAGCTGCCCGGGCCAGAACGCGGACCTGTCCGCGGCTCAGGAGCGACTCCGCTGCCGGCAGACTGATCTTGTCCCGGTACCAGTCGCAGGTGAAGGTCTGGGGGGTAGCCTGTCCCGATACCAGGGCGTCGCCCAGTCCCCGGACCGCTTCGATTACCACTTCCGTATCTGCTCCGGTATTGGGATTGACCGTGAACATGACACCGGCCAGGTCGGCCGGGACCATCTCCTGAATCAGAACGGCCAGTGACGCCTTGGCCGGATCCAGTCCCTGGTGGAGCAGGTAAGTCAGGACCGGACGCCGCCACAGCGAGCGGATGCAGTCCAGGACGCGGTCCGAAACCGCTGAGACCGACACGTTCAGCCAGGTCTGATATTGTCCGGCAAAGGACGCCTCGGCCAGATCTTCCAGCGTGCCGGAAGATCGGACGGCCCAGCTGCCTTCACCGCCCAGGGCATCCCGGATGCTCTGGCGCTCCGGCTCACTGAGCATCAGGTTCCGTGACAGCTGCTCGAGGCGATTCGCCACATCATCCACCGTATCCGGAGTCAGCCCGGACAGGGCGTTCCGGATCGGTTCCAGCAATCCCTGCTGGTCAAGCAGCGCTTCCACCGCCTCCCGGGGGATGACCCACCCCGGGGGCACCCGGAAGCCGGCGCGCGTCAGCGCAGCCAGGCCGGCCGCTTTATTGCCGCAGCTCTTCGGATCCACGGCGTTTTTCAGTTCAATCAGTTTCAGTTCCATATCTGTCTCCCCATCCATAGCGGGTGATTTGTTGTATCTCATGAATTCATTCAGGGAAAGAACCCGATCCCTGTCAATCCAGGAATCATTTCATCACGGTCTCTTTGCCGGCTATTGCTTCAAATCGGACTTTCTTCTCTGATCGTTCGCTGTCGGTTCTCCCGGCTGGCGGTTCTCTCACGGCTGCCCCCTCGCTGTCGTCTCTGTCTCGGCCGCCATCTCTGTGATCTCTGTTTCGGCCGACTGTCTCTGCAGCTGCTGTCTCTTTTGACTGTCTCTGCAGGCTCCGACTCTGTCAACTGTCTCTACCACTCTCCCTGTACTGCAAACTGATCGAATCATTCCTCAGAACATATTTTTACGAAGTTTCAACAGATACAGCAGCATATTCAGCAGGAGGTGGGTCAGGCTTCCGGCCAGGAGGGCCAGGACAAATATCCCGCCCGCGATGGGCCAAAAGAACCGGAGTACAATCAGGATTCCCAGAACGGAGTCAGCCTGGTCCCAGAAAACGAAGAACCATTTCCAGGATCCGGCCGGAGCTTTTCCCGGGGTGATGCCAAGCCGACGCTTCAACCAGGAGTTGGGCAGTTCGGCCAAAGCGTACCCCAGTCCCAGCAGTGCGCCAGTGATCAGGTTCCACTCCGGAGTATTGGATCGGATCCGATAGAGCAGGTTTGACTGCTCCAGACCGAGGGATGGCAGCAGTCCGCCCCAAAACAGCGCGCTCAGGGCTCCCAGGCCGATCATGCCGAGAAAACCCTTCCAGGTTTTGTGGTCACCCAGCAGACGATATCCATCTGACCGGATGATCCCCCGATCCATGGGGATGGCCAGGGACAGGGCCCAGGGCAGCCGGACCCAGATCATATTCAGAACCCCGGCCAGGATCGCCGGTGCCAGTGTCACATATATTTCGCCCAGTCGATTCAGCACGTTGTCCGCTCCTTCCCTTGCTATTCCTCTATATTTTAACCCACCGCAAGCCAATCGCCGTGACATTCCAGTGACAATTCACCAAAACGTCATGATTGGACGACTGCATGGATTTTTCGCCGCACGACTTCTCCGTTGCCGTTTTTTCAAAACAGGTCGTTTTCAGTTCGGCAAAACTTATGAAATCGGTAAGAAAAAGCCGAAATTATACGCTTCAGAAAGGAGTAAAGGGTTAAAAATGCGCTATAATGGAAGCGACGAAACAAATTATCTTTTTATTAATTTTTCCGGGAGGTCTTGAAATTGAGTAAACCAGTATTGTCTGCCCATTTTGAATCCAGAACCCCATCCGATGTTCGCCTGGCCCAAATGAAATACGCCGAGCGAAAAGTCAAGCCGGAAGCCGTCATTAATGTCGGCATCGGAAATGTATCCCTGCCCACCAATCCGGCCATGATGGACCGGATGTTCCATCTGGATGCCCCGGGCAGCCCCTTCAACAAGGGAGTCGTCCGCTACACCGCCACCGGCGGATTCGACGAGACCAAAGATGCTTTCATCAACATCCTGAAATCCCAGGGGTTTGATACCTCCAAGCTTCAGGTTCTGGTGACCGATGGCGGATCAACCGCCATGGAACTGCTGATTGTCGGAGTCTGCGGACCGGCCGGATCCAGCGAAAAGCCCCTCATGATGATTGACCCGGCTTATACCAACTACATCTCCTTTGCTGAACGCCTGGGCCGCAAGACGGTCACCGTCAAGCGGAAAATGAGTGTAGATGGGAAATTCGACCTGCCGGAACTTTCCACAATAGAAGCGGTGATCAAAGAAAGCAAGCCCGCCGCTCTTCTCGTCATTCCTTACGACAATCCCACCGGTCAGCTCTATGACATGACAACCATGAAGGCGCTGGCTGAACTGTGCGTCAAGTACAACCTGTGGATGGTCAGCGATGAAGCATACCGTGAACTGTTCTATGTCGACAATCCGGAACTGGTCTCCATCTGGGGAATCACCGATAAGGAAGTTCCGGGCATTGAAGGCCGCCGCATCGGAATCGAAACGGCTTCCAAGGTTTGGAACGCCTGCGGTCTGCGCATTGGCGCGATTGTAACCGACTCCCCGGAATTCGCCAACCGCTGCCAGGCTGAATATACCGCCAACCTTTGTGCCAACGCCATCGGACAGTATATTTTCGGTGCCCTGGCTCACCAGAGCAAGGAAGAGCTGAACAACTGGTGCAGAGACCTGCGCAACTACTACGGCGATACCATCAAGAGAGTATCCGCCCGGTTTAAGGAACTCGAACCCCGCCTGATTATCTCCAGCCCCGACGCGTCGATCTACAGCGTCATCGATGTCCGGGACGTGGTCAAGCCAGGATTTGATTCCATCGACTTCACCCTGTTCTGTGCCGGAGAAGGTGTAGTGGATATGGATGGGGTCAGCACGACCCTCCTTTGCGCACCCATGAAGGGCTTCTACGACATTCCCGCCGGCGAAGCCAATCCTGGATCCACTCAGTTCCGCATCTCCTACGTGGAATCTCCCGAAGGCATGATGAAGGTTCCGGAGCTGTTTGTCGAACTGCTCCGCCAGTACGAAGCCAACCGTTAATCCACTCCCTCAGGATTCCCCTGAAGGGCAATCGATCCAGCCAAAGAGGCGAAGGAACATCCCACCCGGATGTCCCTTCGCCTTTTCTTTGTCTTCCCATCATCGGGTCTTGCCATGATGAGACAGAAACGAAACCTGCTCAGCGCTGGGATTCGTGTTCCGGAATGAATGCCCCACCGGATCTCTTCGTCCATTCGCAGGAAGCACCCCCTCCGTCCTCGGAGGGTGGGTGCTGCTCAGCCGGCAGACATGAGCCCTCCAAGTCCAAGCTTGCCAGGGGTGGCCCTATGCTCCCTGGGCAGAGTGGCAGCCAAAGCTCTCAGGATCCGGATCATTCGCTGATTGCCGTTTGGCAGAATACTGATCCATGCTTGAAACCTCGAAATATCATAATAAATGATTTCGTATGAATGGGAAGGATTATTCTGCCATCAATTCTCTGGAAGATGCCCTTTCACCCATTTATCAATCGATTCATCAAAATACATCTGTTTTTTTTATGAATTATTCCGAACTACTCATTCCGGTATTATCCTTATATTTCAGGTATATAATTTAAATATCAGTTCATAATAGCCAATTATTTATTATTTAATTTTATAAAATTAAATTTTACTTTCCTAATAAAATAATGCTACTATTATTTATAAACAGGCATGACAATGTCCAAGTGGAATTATCCGGTCACTTTCCAATCCTGCCGATTTCCGCATAGAAGGTAAATAAGGAGACAGCTTAGCATGAAAAAACCAAAACTGAAAATTATTATTGGATGCGTTCTATTGATCAGTGCCATCTACATTCTGTTCTATCGGCCCGCCTATTTCTCTGCCACTATCTGGGGCAGCCGATTTGATGCCGTTACGCTGATCGATGCCCAGGGGAAAGAATCACCCATCGATTTGGATGCCCACCCGGAAATCCAACGCGGTTCCTTCCTGTCTTCGTTTCTGGCAAATAGATTCCGAAGAACTTACCTGAGCAAACCAGAAACTCAAACCAGCATTGTTTTATCAGTAACCGGCAAAGACAAGAACGGAAATCTGATGAAACGCAATGCCCGATTCTATGAGGATGGCCATGTGGAACTGAACACCTTCGGCAATGATGCGGATATAAAAAGCGGGATGTACAAACTTGCATCCGATCATCCAATTGACTATGCCGCCTTGGTGGAGAGTCTCCAAGTAATTATGAAAAATCCTTAGGTTCTGTCCCTTCCTCGAATGGGTTCCAAATCCTCCGAACGGGCCCTGACAAAAAGTCGTGCTATTTCTTAAGGTTTTCCCCAGTTGATCTTGATCCGCCAACATACATACTGGGAAGCGACGGCTGTGGATCAATTCCCGGCTGAAGTCCAAATCAGACAGTCCCAATCAGACAGTCCGAATATTAGTGGAAGCGAGTATTCCTCTTGAATCTCATGAAAATTCATCAAGATTAAATGGCAGGTTGAAGAATCCTTCAACCTGCCATTCTCGATTGGTTTCCTGTACGCGGGTTCCCAAACAGCTGCCGCTTAGCGACAGCATGGCCTGTTGTCGGCTGTCCTGCTGCCGTCATCCCTGGATCCGGATGGGGATGAATCAAACCAGTCCGTAACTGCCTCCTAAAAAATATCGTCAAGGCCTAATCCCGAAGGTTGTACCCGACAATTTGTCCGGTAACTGCATCAACTAATTTTTCCACGTTGCCGGTGATTTGGTAATTCTCCGACCGAAAAGTCACCAGATAAACCTGCTGCCCCTGGTACTCCTCCGGTACGTAATAACGGTCAGAGGTTATGCCATTCGCTTGGATCAGCTCAACAGTACCGTCGCTCCAACCGGCAATTGCTTCGATTTGCTCCGCAGGCTCCAACTGACTCCAGGTGTTTTTCAAAACCTGTTCCACCTGAATCCGGCTGACTGCGTCATTCTCCCGGCGATTGCTTACATAGAACAAAACCGGGGCAAAGAGAATGACCAGTCCGACCACAACGATCCCCGTTCTAAAAAAATTCCTGTTATGCATCATCAATCCTCCGATTAACCAGGATCCGCAGCCCGTTCGATCCAGGCAGCTTCCCCGAATGCTTGTTACGGAAATACTAACAGTTTTTTTTAACAAATGAAACCTGCCTGGATTGTTTTTTATCAATGTTTGCGATTTGTTCATCAAAAGCATCCTGCCCTTATGGTACGGATGAGTGCAACGAACCCCCATGAGGTCCGGTCTGCTCTGGCCTAAAGGGGGTACGGCACATGGAAATATCTGATAATGTCGAACTGACAGAGGGCCAGGCTGCGTGAAGTCTCAACCTGACCCTGTCTGACTGTTTCATTTCTGCCGGAGATTCCCACCGGAGATTCCAACCCGAGATTTCCTCTGAGATTCCTGACGGAGATTCCGGTTCAAAATTCCTGCGTTAACCGCGCTGCTTATCCTGCGCTACTTTTTGCGCAACCTCCACCGTGGTATCGGCTTCCTCTCGATCAGAACCGGTTGAACCGAATCGTTCGGCGTCCTTGCGCACGCACAGAACCACATCCCCTTTCTGGTAACTTTCGCCGGCGAAGTCGGATCCGTCACTGCAGGACAGAATGTTGACATCTTTCTGGGAGTCCTCCGTAATACGTCGGGACAACTCTTCATTCTGAGTGTAGACATAGATATCGGCTCCCCGATAGCCCAGCTTGTTCAACTGTCGGATCGCCCGGTCAGTGCCTTCTTCATCGCGGTAGACACCGAAAATCTGTTTGTCTTTAAGCTGTTCGTTCAGTTCGCCCTCTCCCGGGATAATATCCAGATGGAGTGCTTCCTGGTCGGTTTCGCGGTCGGGAACCGGTACCTGAGTATTTTCCCGGTTCTGACTGATGCTGTGTGCCTCTTCTGAATTTGCATTCAGGTTCTGATTGAGCTTCCGATGATCGTTCAAGGATTACCCCTCCTTTTGCTGCATGGTTATAGGGATAGTATAGGAAATTTTCCCGGTCCGGTGTCTGAATTTTGTTTGAACGACACTGACTCCGAGGATGGAATCATAGGGAGCGCTTTTCACAGGCTTACTGTCTGCAGGAACAGCAGGGGATGCAGACGCTGCTGCGAGGAACTTCCACCGGAAATCGATCCGTCTTTGTGTCACGATCTGTTCACAAAAGTTTCTTATACTAGGGGTATCAGATGGGACCGTGCAGGAAGCAGCGCCGTAGAATCAACCAGCCAGGCATTCAACATTTCATGACTGTCCTTGCGCCTGCGGTTTTGCTGCAACTGCTCCGGATCCCCAAGGAGGGTTGAACCATGTCGATACTTGCTGCTTATTGCGTTCCCCATCCGCCCCTGATTTTGCCGCAGGTTGGACGCGGTGAAGAAAAGAGGATCGCTGCCACCATTGAAGCGTACCGGACCGTAGCGAAAGAAATCGCTCAGCTGGCACCGGATACCATTCTTCTGACCAGTCCCCATCTGCCCATGTACCAGGATTACTTCCACATTGCGCCGGGAAAAGCGGCCAAGGGCGACATGTCCCGGTTCGGCGCACCCGGAGTTCAGCTGGAGGTGCCCTATGACACGACATTTGTCCGGGAACTGTCGCTGGCACTGGCCAAAGTGAGTTTTCCCGGCGGTACGGAAGGGGAACGAGATCCGGAGCTGGATCACGCCAGCTTTGTCCCCCTCTCCTTCATTCTGGAGCTTTATCAGGATTTTCGGCTCGTCCGAATCGGTCTCTCCGGACTGGATCTGACCCGTCACTATGAACTGGGACAACACCTGAAAGCGGTGGCTGACACGCTGAACCGACGCTGCGTCTTTGTCGCCTCGGGCGATCTGTCGCACCGCCTGATGCCGGATGGCCCCTACGGATTCCATCCCAGCGGGCCGCGCTACGATGAGCAGATCATGTCGCTGCTGGCCAGGGCAGATTTCGGCGGAATCCTGGGAATGGATCCGGATCTGTGCGAAGAAGCCGGGGAATGCGGCCACCGCTCCTTTGCCATTATGGCCGGAGCGCTGGACCGAACCAGAGTGGAAGCCAGGAAACTAAGCTATGAAGGACCTTTCGGAGTAGGCTATGGCGTCGTATCATTCCACCCCCAGGGGCCGGACGAATCCAGGGCATTCCTGGAAATCTACCGGCAGCAGTCACAGCAGGAGGTGCAAAAAGCGCGGACAAATGCGCACCCGCTGGTGCAGCTGGCTTTGTCGGTGATCCGCGATCGGCTGGAGGGACACCGCGCGCACAGGAATCCGCCGGCAGATCGGTCCCTGCCTGAGGCGTTTGCCAAGGAGCGGGCCGGGGTGTTCGTTTCCTTGAAAAAGCATGGCAGGCTCCGCGGCTGCATCGGCACCATTGCTCCCACCACGGAATCCATCATCGAGGAAGTGAAGCGCAATGCTGTGGAAGCTGCGTTTTTTGATCCCCGCTTTTCCCCGCTTGAGGCGGATGAACTGCCGGATCTCGTCTGCAGCGTCGATGTGCTGGAACCGGCGGAGCCAATCTCCGGCCTCGCCGAGCTCGATCCCCTGACGTACGGCGTCATTGCAACCAGCGGACGGCGCCGCGGACTGCTGCTGCCGAATCTGGCCGGGATTGATACGGCCGATGAACAAGTTCGCATCGCCAAAGCCAAAGCCGGCATCGGCGAGGACGAGCCCTTTACTCTGGAACGATTTAAGGTGGTGAGGTATCAATGATTACCTGTCCGGTCTGTCCGCATCAATGCAAGCTGACCGAAACCAGCTTCGGGCGCTGCGGTGCCCGCACGGAACGGGAAGGCCGCTCCTTCCCTCTGAACTACGGCCTGGCTACGGCCCTGCACCTGGATCCCATCGAAAAAAAACCGCTGCTCCATTTCCACCCGGGAAAAACCATTCTTTCCTATGGCAGCTATGGCTGCAATATGCGGTGTACCTTCTGCCAGAACTATACCATCTCTACCCTGCGCCAGCCGGAGGGAACGCCGATCACACCGCGCGAACTGGCTGATGAGGCCATCCGCCTGATCCCTTCGGGCAATCTGGGGGTCGCCTTTACTTACAACGAACCAACCATCTGTCCCGAGTTCATCATTGACACGGGCCGGCTGGTCCATGAAGCCGGTCTGCTCAACGTTGTCGTCACCAACGGCTTTACCTCCCCTGAAACCATGGAAGCGCTGCTGGAAGTAGTAGATGCCTTCAACATTGACCTGAAAGCCTTCCGGGAGGACTTCTACCACCGGATGGGCGGAGGCCTGGAGCCCGTGAAGCAATCCATTGCGGCAGCCTTCAAGCGTTCCCATGTGGAGGTCACCACGCTGGTGATTCCCGGTGAAAATGACTCACCCGAGAAAATGAAAGAGGAATGCCAGTGGCTGGCCTCGCTTTCCAAGGAGATCCCACTGCATCTGTCCCGCTTTTTCCCGGCTTACTTAATGATGGATAAGCCGCCCACCCCGATCGCAACCCTGAAAACCCTGGAAGCCATCGCCTGCAAGTATCTGACCCATGTCCATCTGGGCAACGTCTGACCCAGTCACTCCCCTTTCCGCACGAGGTGAACCATGCCTGAACTACCCGAAATTCAAACGATTGTCACCGGACTCAACCGGCTCATCCTGCATAAAACCATCCAATCCTTCGACTGGAACTGGGCTAAGTCCTTCTTCAATTCAGAAGCAGCCGTCCATTCCGCCCTGAACCGGTCGGTCACCGGAGTCCGCCGCCGGGGTAAGGCTGTCCTGCTGGATCTGGACAATGGCCGGACCCTGCTGGTCCACCTGAAGATGACGGGCCAGCTGGTGGTGCAGCCGCCGGATGAAGAGAGCCCCTTTCCCGACCGCAGTACGCGGGTCGTCATCCGTTTCACCGACGGCACCACCCTGTACTTCAACGATCAGCGCAAGTTCGGCTGGGTGAAGATCCTGACGAAGGAGGAACTGGCCGCTCAGCCGTTTCTGGCCAGTCTGGGACCCGAACCCCTGAGCCGGCGCTTCACCGGTGACCATTTCAGGGAGCGGCTGCTCCGCCACCGGGAGACCACCGTCAAGGCTGCACTGCTCAACCAGACGGTGCTGGCCGGCATCGGCAACATCTACTGTGACGAAGCCCTGTTCCTGGCCGGCATCCTGCCCGACCGCAAGGTGAAATCTCTGAGTGACCAGGAGATCCGCCGCCTCCACCGCTCCCTGCGCAAAGTCCTGCGGATCTCCATTGAGCTGGGCGGCTCCACCCGGCGCAACTACCTCAGCGCCGAAGGAGTCCGGGGCCACTATCTGGATCAGGCCTTTGTCTACGGCCGTGACGGCGAGCCCTGCCGGACCTGTGGAACCCCCATCCGAAAAAACCGAGTGGCCGGGCGAGGCACTCACTTTTGCCCACACTGCCAGAGCTGATGGACCGGGCTCCGTCCGTTTCGCTTTCCTTCCCCCTAACTGTCAGGAGATGATGTGTTGAACAGCTACAGCTTTTTTGATGTGGAGACGCCCAGTCTCTACCACGATTCGATTTGTCAGATTGCCGTCATTCATGCCCCGCCGATTTCTTCCGGGAGAGTCACCCGCAGCTCGTTTCCGGAATGGTTGACATCACCGGGAGATCCGCAGCGAAAGCCATCCGCAGTCCATGAATCTCATCAATCCCCCCCGACGGATGGACCGAACTGGATTTCCTGGTGGATCCGGAGGATACCTTTCACCCCCGCAATATTTCGATTCACGGAATCCGACCTGCCCAGGTTGCGGGCAAGCCCAAATTTCCGGAAGTCTGGGATCAGATCCATCCCTTGTTCCAGGAGCAGATCATTGTCGGGCATAACGTCCGGTTTGATCTGTCGGTTCTGACGAAAAACCTCTACCATTACCACCTCACACCGCCCTCATTTTATTTTATCGATACCGTGGAGCTTCTCCGAAATCTGGTGCCGGAATGCCGTCAGGGCTTAAAGGAGTGCTGCCGCTACTTCAGCATCAACCTGGAACAGCACCACGATGCCCTGAGTGATACCCGCGCCACCTTGGAGCTGTTCCGGATCCTCACCCAGGATCTGTCCGGCCTGAATCGCTTTATTCACCGCTATGAACCCGGGGATCAGATGATCGGGTATGACCGCGGAATGTGCCGCAACCCGGCCACCGGAAAATGGCCGGCTGCCCGCCTGTCCCAAATGACCCGAAAAATTCTGGAAATGAAGCAGCTCGTGGCAGACATCGGATCAGACCGGGTGATCACAGCCAGGGAGCTGTCCCATCTGAACCGATGGATTCAGACCAATGAAGACTTAAGCGGCAGCTATCCCTTCGATGCTCTGCATCTGACCGTTGATTCCATCCTGCAGGATGGACGAATGGACCCTGAGGAAGAGGCCATTCTGCTGGAATTGATCGATTCCTTCCTGAATCCCCTCGCCGGCTCACAGCCCTGCCTGGATCAGGCCAATGATTTGAACGGGCGTTCCGTCTGCCTGACCGGAGAATTCAGCCGGGGCAGCCGGACCGAGATTGAACAGCTGCTGCTGCACCTGGGCGCTTCGATCTCCAAGGGCGTCACCCGAAAAACCGACGTCCTGCTGGTCGGCGCGTTGGGCGATGAGCGGTGGAGCTTCGGCAATTACGGCACCAAGGTGAAAAAAGCACTGGAACTGAAGGAAAAAGGACAACCCATCGAGATTCTCTCGGAAAAGGACGCCTGCCTGGATCAAATCGGGAAGTAAGTTCTGCCCCCTTCAGTGAAGACAGGAACATGCTCCCTCTGGAGCATTCCCCTGTCCTTTTCTTTCAGAGTCGAATCCACCCCGTCTGAAGGGAATTTGACAGGAGAATCAACGACCGAACCATTCGCTAATCCATGACTGCGCTTCCACCCAATCATGGACATGTTATCGTCACAGGTAAAGTCATAGTCACACCTCAATCAACGGCCCTATCAACGGCCTAATCAACGGCCCTATCAAGTGTGCAATCAGAGATGGGGTAGTTGGCAGGCTATCTCCGACAGTCCCATCCCCTGACAGATTCTGCCCTTCCTGCAGCGCAGACCGTGGAGTATGACACCCTGTGATAAGGCAGCAAAACCATGGACAACATCGCCGATTTGCTGTAATCTCGTCTTTGACACTTAATTGAGCAAAAAACTCTGTAGAGTGGCTTTAGAAGCCATTCTACAGAGTTTTTCTATTTGTCTTTTTTGCGTAATTTCTTGCCTTCTTTGACTTGCTTAAAAATATTTCTCATCATTTTCGAGCTGATGATTTCCCGATCTGTGTGAATACCAGCGACTTCATGGAGTTGGTCTGTCAGATCCGTTCTGGTGTAAGCCGGAATATATCCCTTGTTTCCCAATTTTCGAAAGCTCATTCCTCTCAATGTGCTTATGATCTCACTTTCCGTGTATTCTTCACCCAAGTTTAGCTCCAGGATCCGAAAGATCAGCAGTGACAGGAAACAGGTTAGGAAATGCGCATGAATCCGATCCTTATTCCGCAAGTAGACCGGTCGCGCTTTGAACTCGCTTTTCAGAGTCCGGAAGCATGCCTCAATCCTCCAGCGCTGTTTGTTGATGGCCAGAATTTGTTCAACCTCACCATCCACATTCGTGCAGACCGCATAGAAACCATCGTACCGGGCTTCTTCGGCAATCTTATCTGCATTGATTTGGAGGAGTTCTTTTTCAGCCACTTCTCCTTCCGATGTGCAGTGGGTCGATTCAATGAAGCGTTTAGGATCATTCGACCGTTTGCGATTCATCTTAGAAGGAGAAGTGGCCAGCTTCTCAGCCCGCAAGACCTGCTGGTCCCGAATGTTCTTTTGGTAGTGCTTGTATTTGGGGGAATAGGTCACGACCAGATGCTGTTCCAATCCATTTTCCTTGATCCAGCGCTCCTTGAAGTAGATCCGGTTGTTTCTGGGGCTGTCATGGATCTTTCGGATATCGATCTTGGCATCTATGCCCGAGAGGCTCCAGCCGCTCGGATCCAGCGCCCAGCTTTTCAGATGGTCCCTAAGCTGCTTGATGGACTGGGTTACCACATAGGCTCTGTCCTGAATGGCATTAAATTTACGATTGCTGATACTACCCAAGCCGGCATCCGTGCATACAATAAATTTCGAGAGCTCAAAGTCTTTGATGATTCGCTTTTCTAAGGGTTTGAGCGTAGGTTGCTCGTTCTGATTCCCCGGGTTGATGGAGAAAGCCAGCGGCAGGCCACTGCCGTCCATAAAAAGTCCCATCTGGACAAGGGGCGAGGGCTGATGTTGTTTTGATTGGCCATACTTTCTCAGATCATCCTCCTGCTCGATTTCAAAGAAATAGTTCGTGCAGTCATAGTAGAGAACCTTGGTATTGCGATCCACCGCCTTGAGGCTGTTTCGATAGACCTGAGTTTCGATGTCGCTGCTGTGAGCAGCTAGAAGACTCAGGGCACGATACACTTGGTGGAGTTCAAAATCCGGCCCTTCCAGGTATTGTTTCGAGCACTCATAGGATGAGTGCTTTGAGGAAGGGTTAAGAATTCGGGTATAGAGCAATCGAGAAAGAATCGCGTCGAGATTATATTCGATTTTATGTTCCAGAGCAATGGACTGAGCGATCTTATGCAGTCCGAGCAGATGGTAGATCTGTTCGAGAAAAAGGTATCCCCCCTGGAAGCTGTTGACCTCATTTTTGGGAATTTGCCTAGCACTGGAGAATTTCTGGATTATCGTTTCTTCACCCAGTTTCTTGGCTTCCCGCAGAGACTGAACGTACTCCTTTGCCCATACAATGGGATCCTGACCCTGTAATTTTTCCTGGAGTTCTGAAATGGTACCTAAGGATTCGACAACGACGGAGGTTCTTTTATTGCCCACAGTGACATCATCGATGACATAGAGGGACTGGGCATTCTTGGATTTGGAAATGCTTAATCTCATAATTTCTCACCCCTTATATCATAACGCATTACGAAACATTACGCAATAAAAAGACGGTCGAATTTGACTCAAAAAAATAAAAAAACCCTTGATATCAGGGCATTTCGAAGTTCATTCAGTTGGAGCAAGTGTCAAACTCCCGTGTGCAATCAGAGATGGGGTAGTTGGCAGGCTATCTCCGACAGTCCCATCCCCTGACAGATTCTGCCCTTCCTGCAGCGCAGACCGTGGAGTATGACACCCTGTGATAAGGCAGCAAAACCATGGACAACATCGCCGATTTGCTGTAATCTACAGTACAAGAAAAAACAAACTGGAACCTTTATTCGATTTCGGAACGCAAGCATGCATTGAACCTGCGGGTTCTTCGACCAACTCTATTTCTCTGTCTGTGCAGAAAGGTGAGACCCATGAAACCTGTCAAGAAAATAAAGCAAATTGTATCTGTTCTCCTCTGTGCCCTGGTGGGCGGATGTTCCACTTCAGGTCCTTCCACAACCTCCACTGCCTCCACCACCGTGGAGAAGAAAGCGACTGACCGGACGCTCTATCTGGCCGGAGGCTGTTTCTGGGGCGTGGAGGAATACTTCCAGCGAATCAACGGCGTTCGGGATGTCATTTCCGGCTATGCCAACGGGACCACAGATCAGCCGGTCTACGAAAAAATCAGTCAGACCGGGCATGCGGAAACGGTGCAGATTACGTTTGATCCCGCTCAGGTCAGCGTCGGTGAGCTTCTCGCCTATTACTTCCGGATCATTGACCCGGTCAGCGTAAACAAGCAGGGCAACGACGTCGGCACCCAGTACCGTACCGGCATCTACTATGAAACAGCGGATGTGGAAGCCATTGCCCGGCAGTTCCTGGCGGAAGAAGCCAAAAAATATGACAAGCCTCTGGCGGTGGAACTCAAACCTCTGAGCGGCTTCTATCCAGCAGAAGCCTATCACCAGGATTACCTGCGCAACAATCCCCTGGGTTACTGCCACATCGATCTGAGCCTGGCGGATGAGCCCCTGACAGATGTCTCTCGCTACACTAAGCCCGATCAGTCCACCCTGAAGCAGCAGCTGTCCCAGCTGGCCTTTGATGTGACTCAGAACGCAGCGACCGAGCGGCCTTTCACCAGTGAACTGGACAAGGAATTTTCCCCGGGGATCTATGTGGACATCGTCACCGGTCAGCCGCTGTTCTCCTCCGATGACAAATACGATGCCGGCTGCGGCTGGCCTTCCTTCACCAAGCCGATCACCGCTGACACCGTCAAGGAAGAGGAAGACAACAGCTACGGCATGAACCGGGTGGAAGTCCGGTCCGAGGCCGGCGATTCCCACCTGGGCCACGTCTTTGAAGATGGTCCGATAAGTTCCGGCGGACTGCGCTACTGCATCAACGGCGCCGCCCTTCGGTTTATCCCGCTGGCGGAGATGGAAGCAGCCGGCTACGGCGAATATCTAATCTTCGTTCAGAAGCGGTAATTCAAAAGAGAATAACTGCCATTCCCAATAACAAACACGCCCCCTTCGTGCTCATCAGTGACAAAGAAAGTCACTGATGAGCACGAAGGGGGCATTTTCTAGTGTTCATTTGAAGCGCATCCTTGGCCAAGCGCCGGAGGAACCTGGTCAGCGTCGATTTATCTCATGTTGGCGAGGTATTCGCATAACCTTATGGGTTACCTGGCATTTTATGGTTGAGTGATTTCCACGGCATGGACGATGGTTCGTCCGTTGTCGATGCCGTAGCTGCAGGTGACCAGAGAAAGGATGGAACCGCCTTCTACCGGTTGCTCCTCAGGATGCATGGACTGCTTCTGCCAGAGCTTCACTTCCTCTTCAAGAGAGCGGTCCGATTCAAAATGAAGCGGGATCACGGTATCGGTGGCGGTGATTTCATAGACTGAAAAAATTCGGAATCGTCTGGTCTCGTAAAGTCCTGAAACACTAATCTCACGATGGGATTCGAAGAACTTCCGGTCATGGTATCGCACCAGATCATGGAACATGGTTCCGTTCTTCATATTGTGACCATACAGTACCAGATGCCGATCCTTGAAATTTCCCAGATTTCGGTAATCCATGAACACCGTTCCAGCTTTCGCAGGCTTTCTGTAAAAGTCCATGATCAGATAGTCTGCATTGTCGCGGCTTCGTACATAAGGGTAGTCAATGGCTGTGCCGGGGACGGTCAGCCAGCCGGCATAATCGGGATTGATCTCCAGCCACTTATCGTTGGGATTGGGAATCAGGGGAAGCTCAGGGATGCCCTCGGACTCCTCCATGAGCGGATCATTTCGTACCGGTGGAGTTAAAAGTACTTCTTCGGTTTGAGGAATTTTCTGATCTGATTCAAATTTTCGCCGGTCAGCCAGTTCATCGTAAGCTGCCTGCGTCAGATTGTTGTTCCAGACGCCCAGTCCGGCCGTGGCCAGCAGTACCAGGCCGACTGCCATGACCGCGTTGAGCAGTCGCCGGATATTTGTTCTGTTCATTTGATTCACCCCTTGGTGATGCTTGATTTTTCATTCACCGGAACAACCAGGAGCCCAGAACCGATCGTTCAGTCTTGGGTGCAGTGAATATAGAAACCATATGGAACGGATGATCACACGGGATCGAACCTGGTTCTTCCTTGCTTTCATTTTATCACTAAATGAAATAAAAACCCGCAAAAAACAATTTATCACGTTTTGTAATATTTCAAAAAGAAATACTGCACCCTTGATGGATTCGGATTATATTCTAGTTGAAAGTAATTCTCAACAAGAAAGCAACCCCAAGAGAAAACCGGATGGTTTTCAACTGCTGGATCTCAGGTGCCCGATGAACCCGAAAGAAATCATTAACCAAACCAGCCGAATCAAAACCAAACTGAGAGAATGAAAACAAAATGGAATGAACCCAGACATCAAGAACCAAATCCTGATAACAAAGAAAAATCAAAAGTAAAAATCAAAAGTAAAAAATGGAGGAACAATCATGAAGAACATATTGAAAAGAATCCTTAATGTGGCAGTCAGCCTCTCGCTGTTTGTAGGAATTCCGGTCTACGCGGCCGATCAGAACATCGTTGAAATTGCCAGCGGCAATGACAGTTTTAAAACCCTGGTGGCTGCACTTCAGAAAGCCGAACTGGTGGATGACCTGCAGGGCGATGGACCTTTCACGGTGTTTGCCCCGACCGACGCAGCCTTTGAGAAACTGCTGGGCGAACTGAAAATATCGGCTGAGGATCTCCTGGGCCATCCGCAGCTTAAAGAGGTCCTGCTCTACCATGTAGTATCCGGCAAGGTCATGAGCACCGACCTCTCCAATGGAATGAAAGCGGCAACTCTCCAGGGCGAAGAAATCTCCGTCGATCTCTCGGATGGAGTCAAGATTAATGAATCCACAGTCGCAACCCCTGATCTGGAAGCATCCAACGGCGTAATCCACGTAATTGATACGGTTCTAGTCCCCGAAAGCTTCAAGCTGGAGCAGGAACCCCAGACTCCGGAAACTGTGGTAGACATCGCGCTGTCCAATGAAAACTTCAGCATCCTGGTGGCTGCTCTTCAGAAAGCCGAACTGGTCGATACCCTCAAAGGCGACGGACCCTTCACGGTCTTCGCGCCCACCAACAAAGCCTTCGAAGACCTGCTTGCAGCACTGAACATTTCAAGTTCCGACCTGCTGGCCCAGCCTGATCTGGCCAAAGTTCTCCTCTACCACGTAGTGTCCGGACAGGTACTGAGCACCGATCTGACCAATGGAATGGAAGCTGCCACCATCAACGGCGAAAAGATCAAGATCGATCTGACCGATGGCGTCATGGTCAATGACAGTAAGGTAACCACTCCTGACCTCAAGGCCGGTAATGGCGTAGTCCATGTCATCGACAAGGTTCTGGTCCCCTCCAACTTCAAGCTTCAGGAAGTGGATGACAACGGCGAAATCCCGAAGACGGGCGACATTGGATTTGCTCCTCTGGCCATCGCCGGATTGGTCTCCCTGATCGGAGCCGGAGTCCTGAAAAAGAGATTTTCCTAACCGAGTCTCTCCAGAGTAAATACCGAACCACTGAATCTGCATTGCAACAACAACAAGGGCAAGGACACAGCATTGCGACTCCTGCCTGACCTAAAAGGTCTCCGGCTTTCGGCCGGAGACTTTTTACGCTGAGAAAACTGACTTCTACCAGCTGCTTCCATCCTCCTCCATAACACATCATCATTGACTTTGTGATGGCCTGAATGTGCCGGTTGAGGCGGTTGGTTTGTTTCAGTCAGTTCTGGTGGTTGGTTTGTTTCAGTCAGTTCTGATGGTTTTAAGGTTCTGTTTGTTTCAGTCGTTTCTGACTGTTTTGTCGGTTCTGATGATAGTGGCGGTTCTACCGGCACTGCCGGTACTGAGGTTTGTGGTAATTCCGGCGATCCTTTCGGTTCTGATGGTTCAGCTGAAAAACACCTGGGCTTCTCACTCCGGAAAGAGTGAAAGGCCCAGGTGTTCCCACCGGCCATTTGCTTGGCCGGTTTCCCTTCGTTTCTGTGGCTGTCTGGATCTTTTGCAGATCTCTGTATGGTAAATTCCCCAAGATTTGGGTGTTGGATAATCAAGTTCTGAGGGTGGTATAGCTCTCCCTGCCTAAATGCGGTGGCTGTAGCCGACTGCTTCGCGGACGGAGCGGAAGCCATACTGCTCCAGGGTCGCCCCCAGAGCATTGATGATGTTGGGACAGACATAGGGATCGATGAAGTTCTGGGTTCCGATGGCCACGGCACTGGCTCCCGCATAAAGGAATTCCAGGACGTCTTCGGCACAGGTAATGCCGCCCATGCCGATGATGGGAATTTTCACGGTGCGGTACACTTCGTGGATCATGCGGATGGCAACGGGTCGGATGGCGGGACCGGATAATCCGCCGGTGGCATTGGCCAGGACCGGCCGGCCGGTTTTCAGATCAAGGCGCATGCCGGTGATGGTGTTGATCATGGTGATGCCGTCGGCACCGCCCTCCTCCACCGCTTTGGCCATGACTTTGATATCCGCCACATTGGGTGATAATTTCATATAGATCGGCTTGTCCGAGACGGACTTGATTCTCCGGGTCAGCCGGGCGGCGACTTCGGGATCCTGACCGAAGGCTATGCCGCCGTGTTTGACATTGGGGCAGGAAATATTGATCTCCAATGCCCCCACGTTGGGAGCCTTCGAGATGCGATCTGCCACATACAGATAATCCTCTTCGGTATTGCCGGCGACGTTGCTGATGATCGGCAGATCATACTGCGCCAGCCAGGCGAGTTCTTCTTCGACATGATCGATGCCCGGATTCATCAGACCGATGGCATTGAGCATGCCCTGGGGCGTCTCCGCGATCCGGGGCATGGCATTACCCCGGCGTGGTTCCCTTGTGACTGCCTTGATCATGATGGAGCCCAGCAGGCTCAGGTCATACAGTTCGGCGAATTCCCGGCCAAAGCCGAAGCAGCCGGAAGCGGGCATCACGGGATTCTTCAGCGAGAGTCCCGGTAAACTGACACTCAGATCAATCATGATACACTGCCTCCCCCAGCCGGAAAACCGGCCCGTCCTTGCAGACCCGTTTGAGTCCCTCCCTGGTCTCGGTCATGCAGCCGTAGCAGGCGCCAATCCCGCAGGCCATGCGTTCCTCAAAGGAAAGATACCCGGTTTTATGGTCCCGGTATTTCAGATCCACGGCTTTCAGCATGAGCCGGGGGCCGCAGGCATATAACACGTCAAACTCAATGCCGTGTTCCTCGATGGCCTGGGTAACCAGTCCGTGAAAGCCGTAGGACCCGTCATCGGTGCAGATCACGGTCTGTCCCAGACTCCTGAATTCCGCTTCGCAGAATACAGAACTCTGATCCCGGAAGCCCAGGACGGTGATGACTTCCTTGCCCGCTTCCTTCAGCCGGCAGCCCAGTTCATACAGGGGTGGAACGCCAACCCCGCCGCCAATCAGGAGGACTTTGTGCGCGTCATCCTGAATCGGAAACCCGTTGCCCAGAGGTCCGATGACCCGGATGGTATCTCCGGCGCGGAGGTCGGACAGGGCTTTGGTGCCTTCTCCCATAATCTTGTAGATAAAGGAGATCTCTTTACGGGCATGGTCGACGGCAAACACCGAAATGGGCCGTTTGAGCAGGAAGCGCTGATCGGGGACTGTCAGATTGAAAAAAGTGCCGGGCTTCGGCATTTCCTCCAGCATCGGAGCGGCCAGCTTCAGCCGGAAGGTATCCCGGGCAATGCCCTCGTGGGAAAGGATCGCAAGATCCCATTGGATTTGTTTCATGCAGTGGTTTCCTTTCGTATTCGATATGCTAATCCAGGATCGTTCCGCCCTGAAGAATAATCCGTCCGGATTTGATGACGGTGTCAACGCGGCTTTTTACCCGCCAGCCGTCAAAGGGTGTATTGCGGCCCTTGCTTTCATGGTCCGCGGCGTGAATGACGTACTCGTCCCGCAGATCGGTCAGCGTCAGGTCCGCCGGAGCTCCTTCAGCCAGTTCCCCGGCCTCCAGGCCAAAGACCTGTCTGGGGCCTTTGGTCATGGCATCAACCAGGGTTTGCAGCGTGATGTACCCCGGCTTGACCAGGTAGGTATAAAGCAGGGGGAAGGCGGTCTCCAGACCCGTGATGCCAAAGGGCGATCCGGCCAGGCCGCGGCTCTTTTCTTCGCTGGTATGGGGTGCGTGATCGGTGGCGATGACCTGAATCACGCCGGTGTTCAACCCTTCGATCAGTCGCAGCCGGTCGATCTCTTCCCGCAGGGGCGGGTTCATTTTGTACCGACCATCTTCGCGCAGGTCCGAATCGGTCAGCAGCAGATGATGCGGACTGACCTCCCCGGAAACGCGGGCGCCCCAGCTCTGGGCCAGCTCCAGCAAATCCACCACGCGATGGGTGGACATATGGCAGATGTGGTAGCGCGCTCCGGTTTCATGGGCCAGGAGCAGATCCCGCGCAGCCTGGACGTCTTCGACGGAGCGGCTGATTCCGCGGTGCTTGTGCTGACGGGCATAGAGGCCGTCATGAATGTATCCGCCATTGAGCAGACTTTCATCCTCGCAGTGGGCAGCGATCACCAGATCCTGTGCCCTGGCCAGCTGCATCGCCTGACGCATCAGGCCGTTATGCTGCAACCCTTTGCCGTCATCAGACAGAGCCACCGCGCCCGCTTCCTTCAATGCCTGAAAATCGGTCAGTTCCTCCCCCTTCTCGCCGGCCGACAGGGGGGCGTAGAACCGGACATCCAGCGGAGCATCCTGGGCCCGAAGCACCATGTCCGCCATGCGCTGGGGCGTGTCCGGACAGGGCGAGACATTAGGCATGGCAAACACGGTGGTATACCCGCCCTTAACAGCGGCCCGGCTGCCCGTCCGGATCGTTTCCTTATCGGGAAAACCGGGCTCCCTCAGATGGACGTGAGGGTCAATGAAGCCCGGGGTGACCAGCATGCCGTTGCAGTCAATCACCTTCCAGCCTGCCTCCGGCCCGATCTGGGAGGCAATCCGGCTGATTTTCCCTGACTGCAGGAAAAGGTCCGCCGAAATAAGTTCATTATCGCGGCGGATCATTTTTGCGTTCGTGAGTAGAATCATGCCCGGTCCAGCGCCCGTTCGATGACTGCCATCCGGGCGTAAACTCCATTATCCATTTGCTTGAAGATCCGGGATTTCGGGCTTTCCACCAGATCCGTATCGATTTCCCAGCCGCGGTTGAACGGAGCCGGATGCATGATGATGGCATGGTCTTTCATTTCCGCGTAGCGGGCCTTGCTCAGACCATAGTTTGCCAGATATTCTTCCTGAGTCATATTCATGCGGTGCTCATGGCGCTCATGCTGAACCCGCAGCAGCATCACCACATCCACCTTGCCGAAGGCGTCATCACAGTCGATGTAGTCGTACGCCGGATCCTTCAGCGGTTCCGGAGCACAGATGAACACGTCCATGCCGAGGCGGCGCATGATTTCAATATTGGTTTTCGCAACCCGCGAGAAGCGGATGTCGCCGAGAATCAGAACTTTCAAGCCTTCCAGCTTGCCGAATTCCTGGCGGATGGTGAGCAGATCAAGCAGGGACTGGGTCGGATGGTCACCGGCACCGTCGCCCCCGTTCATGATGGGGATATTGATCTTGCCGACCAGCTGTTCGTAGTATTTCTCTTCCGTGGCGCGGATGACGACTCCATTGACGCCGATGGCTTCAAAGGTCTTCACCGTATCATACAGGGTTTCACCTTTCTTGATCGAGGAGGCTTCCGGATTCAGATTGATATCCTGGATGCCCATCTTCTTTTCGGCCATAATGAATGAGTTCTGGGTTCTGGTGGACGGTTCGAAGAACAGGTTGGCAAACACCATGTTGGCATAGGTCTTTGTCTCCCCCTTTTTGAAATCCTCCGCGCGATCCAGAAGATGCATGATTTCCGAGATTTCCAGTTCCTTTAAGGTGGTTAAGTGTTTCATGATTATTTCCTCCCTGTGAAATTTAAATTCATGATTTGCAATCAAAAAGACCTCTTTTTACCCGCGGGTAAAAAGAGGTCATAACGACACACCAATGGTATTCGAATGGGTTCTCTTTTCAGCCTCACGGGACTGATTTAAAGCTTTCCCTGTCATTTTAATCGCTGGAAGAACCCGTGTCAATAGCGACCGGACTCCCAATATCTCCGGAAAACAGTCTGAGATTCCTCTGAAACTGTGACACCAGCCCACCCCGGCTCATTGCCAGAAAATTTCAACCGAAACTTTTTTCACATCGGCTGCGCATTCCTTGATCAGCCACGTCTTTGTTCCGAAGAAAAATCTTCTCAGATCAGAGGTCTCTCAAAGAAAATCGCTTCGGCCCATTCGGGATTGGATCAGGCAAACGTTACTTCGTTCGTTTCTACTGATCCTTTGAATGGGGTTTCATCGGATCCTTTGAATTGGACCTCATCGAATCCTTTGACTTTGGTTTCCTGCGATCCTTCGACTTCGGCTTTTTTCGATCCGGGGATTCCGGGAGAACAAAGTCCAGCGTCTGGTCCAGCAGGTCCAGGGTCTGCAGCCTTTCCTCCTCCATCTGAGCGGTGCTTACCGGGAGACTGGACTCCGTTGAAGCGACTTCTTCCATCAGATGATCCATCGTCAGAATGTCCCGATTTGATTCGGCCGGCTTTGGTCGGACAGACAATGTACGAGCCTTCCGTTTCACTTTGGGTTCCCCTGCTCCGGGTGTTCCGCCCGGTGCTTCATCGGTTCCGGCCTCTTTCACCGCCGGTTCTTTGGGTGAACCCAACCGGGACTGTATCCTGTCCTGGTCTGTCGTCGCCCGGGACTGCCTGGTCCGGGCTTTTTCAAAAGCATCGATCAGAGTATAAAACCCGGGAATCACGGGGATCGGGTCATAGGACAGCCGGACGCCGGAAGTGGGCGGCTCCTGTCCTGACCGTTCGGGATCCAGCCGGACTATTTCATCATCAAAGGTCCGGTAGAATGTCAACGGCTGACTGCTCCCGGGTTTTTTTCCGGTCTTTTTCTCAGTTTCTTTCCTGGCTTCTTTTCCGACCTTTTTCTTTCCTTCTTTCCTTGGCTTTTTTCATTCCTGCTCCCTGCATCCGGCTGGGCAGACTTCCCTCTTGGGGGAAATCAGTTCAAAAGAGGCTCTCTGCATCCGGCAAAGAGCCCTCGATGCTAAGGTGCCGGGATCGTCATTTCCTTGGCATCTTTTGCTGCGCTGGGCAGTTCGAAATCCGGTACCTGGTTAAAGTCTGAATAAACCATCTTGATGTCGGCATCGATGCTCATTTCAGCCATCTTCATTTTCATTGTCATGTAGGTTTCCGTGTTGCGGTATTCCTGATCCAGAAGCATTTCCATCTCGTAGCTGATCTCCAGATCCTCCAGGTCTTCCATTCCCTCAGGCACGGAACTGTCCGATCCGGGCGTTCCCAGCTTGGTCAGTTCATCCATCGTCAGCGGCCGCCGGGTCTTGAGGCGGTAGCCATCCGCCGTGGATTCAAAGACAAACATATCCTGGAATTCAATTTCACTGATCTGCTTAAGGGATTCTTCCGGTGGAATCTCTTCGGTGTCAATCTTGATGTACGACCAGGAACCATCTGGCATCTTAGAATAGACTTTCTGATCCACCATGTACGATTCCACCTTCACACCGGCGGCCTCGGAAACCATCTTGTATTTGCTCTCTTTCGGGAAGAAATCCATGACGGATGTCGATTTGGTGGTCTGTCCCATGACCTGGGTGGTGGACGTGGTGGTCATACGGTAACTGTCAAGGGACGACATCCAGGCTGCCGATTTCAGGAAGGCGGTGGAAACCGGTCCGCTGCCTGTACCGGAGGCAGAGGTGGTGGAAGGAACGGTAGCCGGCTGAGTCGCAGGGGTGGTGACTATGGCCGTGGTGACGGGGGGCATGGTGGCAGGCGCGGATGTGGCTGGCAGAAGGGTCGATGGTGTTGTGGTGCCGGATGCTGCGGCGGTGCCCGTCGTGCCTCCGGAACAGGCCGTGAAGGTCAGCGCTGTCAGCGCCGTTGCGATCAGAATTCGAATCGTTTTCTTCATACTGATTCCTCCTCTGGGGATGCGATGGCCGGGGTTCGCGGCGAATTCATGAAACTTGGTCACAGGTCATGATTTCTCGTGCTCGGCTTATGATATTATTATCCTGTATAATGATTAAGAATCTATGAATGAGCAATAAAAAGGTCATGGACCGAAAGGAAATAATCATGAGTCAGGTTTCAGGGATGCTGAAGGATCTGGTCGAGCGAAGGAGCGAAAACCCACCGGGTGAAGAAGCGGCAGTCAGTGACTGGATGGAGCAGTATCTGACCGACCGCGACATTCCATTCATCCGCCAGGAAGTGCTCCCCGGACGATGCAATCTCGTTGCCCGCCTGGAGGGCGATGATCCCCACCCCCTGATTTTCACCGGCCACATGGACGTTGTCCCGGTCAGCCCGGCAGAACGACACCGCTGGCACAGTGATCCCTACCAGGCCATGATCCGAAACGGCCGGCTCTACGGGCGGGGCGCGACCGACATGAAAGCCGGTCTGGCGGCAGCCCTGGCTGCCCTGTCCGCTCTGAAGGCATCCGGCATCCGGCCGCCCCACGATATTCTCCTGGGCGCCACCATCGATGAGGAAGACCGGATGCGGGGCTCCGCCGCTATGGTTCAGGCCGGACTGATCGGCACCCCGGCCGGAGTGATTGTCTGTGAACCGACCGGGCTGGCCATCTGCTCCTCCAGCCGGGGCCGAACCTTCGGCACCCTGCAGTTTCAGGGTCAGACCGGTCATGGCTCGGATCCGGGGAGCAGTCTCAATGCCATTGACCTGGCCTATGAGTTCATCCGGGAAATGAAAGAAGTCCGGTTCCCCCAGGAACCCGGCGACGGATCCGACCGCACCTTCTGGCAGGCTCTGTCCATTCAGGCCGGGGTCGAACCCAGTGTCGTGCCCGATCAATGCCGGCTCGGGATTGATGCCCGACTGGCCCTGGGATACTCTCCCACCGGGATCTGGGAGGAAGCAGACCGGATTGTGGAACGGCTGAAATCCAGATATCCCGCCATGATCTGTGAGATCATCCGTGAGGATGAACGGGAACCCTGGACCACCAGTCCAACCGATCCCTTCCTGGTTCAGTTCGAGCATTCCTGCCGGGAACTGGGACTTCCCGTTGAACATCGGACCTTTCCCGGGACCACCGATGGCACAAAACTCCGCCGGTCCGGCTGTCCCTGTTTAATCGTCGGTCCCGGTGAACTGGCTTTGGCTCATCGTGAAAATGAATCCGTCGCCCTGGCGGAGGTGGAACAGGCCGTTCTGCTGTATCAGCATTTCATGGAGCACTTTATGGGGAACCGATAGGTTCCCCTTCTATTATTTCTATTTCTTTGTATCTCACGGCTATTTATCGATGAAACCATCCGTCCGGAACCAATCAAACATCCGGTCGATGCAGGTCGGGTTATTGTTCAGTGGGCCTCTCTCTGTTATACAGTCAAATCCCATTGTCCGCCCCTGAGGGACTCCTCAGCGGCTGTTGTTGATTTTTTGAAAGATTATGCATGAAAAAGCGCACTTCAGGGAGATTTTCTGCTGATATTCTGATTCATATGGAATTCAGCTGAAGAATTTCAGGGTGAACTTGTTTTTGACATACCCATCTTCTATTTTGATTGTATGCGCTTTAATTGATTGCAATATTTCTTATATTTCCCAATTGAAAACCGCTCAATTGAAATGATCCGAGAAATGAAATTTTATGCCTCCGGCCGAATAAACTCAATCTCCGGCTGCTGCCGGTTGACCCGGAACACCTGAACTTTGCCGCCCAGCCGATCCACCACCAGCTGCTCAATGGCAGCCATGGCCCGATCCAGAGCAGGGTCCCCGGCAAAGCCGGCCAGCTGGAAAAAGACCCTGGTGGTGGCTGTCGTTACTTTTCCCAGCTCTGACTGACGCCAGACCCATTTGCGGGTCTGTACCTCATGCCCTGATGCAAACACCATTTCACCGGCTTCCACAGCCTCCCACTGCGTCTCGCCAAAGGGCAGGAACATATCTCCCGGGCGGCTGAAGCGCACTTCCAGGTTCTCCTTGATGTCGTTCAGGTCGTGTCCGCCCAGAGACAGAGTCTGTTCAATGGAGACCGCATTGGCCAGATCCACCAGAGCATTGATGAAGGGCAATCGATTGCCTTTGGCTACGCGCTTGAGCATCGCTTCCACCGAGGGCGTGAATTTATTGGGATTAATGCCCGCCTTCTGTAATACTTCCCGATAGGCTGCAACCGTGGGCAGGCTGCGGATCTCCTCCGCTTTGCACCGGGTCTCCAACGCCTCCTGGGCCTCTATGAACCGGGCCTGATCCGCCTCATTGGAGGGGGTGACTTTCAGATCGGTGGCCAGAATAATGCCGAATTCCAAGTTGGGTGCAAGGTCAAAAATTGCTGGATCAACGATATACTTCATGTGGTATCCTCCGATATTAATAATATGAACATATTGTATCACCATGCAGATAGAATGTATATTATTCACTCTCATAAGCATTAGACCGCCAATTTTCGAAACGAAATTGATGGTGAAATATCTTTTTTATTAAATAATTCATTTTTTAACGTTTTTATATTGCATAGTCTAATGAAAAGTATAATAATTATCTTATATAGAATAGATATATAAATGGGAGGTGCAAAACATGAGCCGAAACTACTTTTTAGTCCGATTGAAGCCCGGCGGAATCGATCGAACCGAAGAATGCCTGAGAGATAATAAAATAGCTCTTGGCTGGAGCAAGACAGGTGACATCGCGGAAATGAGCAAAGACGAAGTCCGCGATAAAATGGAAGCAGAATACAATTATACCGGGATGGCTCTTTCCGGCAATCTGACTTCACTGATGACGCTGCGCGACCGGATCCAGACCGGAGACCTGGTGGTGACAGCCGATGGCCCCAACATCAGCGTGGGCGAAGTCAAATCAGAGTACTACTTTGATGAGGATGCCGCCAAAGAAGATTATGGCCATCAGCGCAAGGTCCAGTGGATTCTGAAGAACATTGACCGCAACGACATCCCGGATGAATTGCGTCAGGCATTGCGCGGTCAGAAAGCGACCTATCAGATGAAGAACGTTGAGAGCACGCTCGAATTGATGGTATCACCGGATTTTGACACTGCGACCCTGACAGCGCAGAAACCGAAAAAGAAGCGCGGCCGCCCCACCAAGGCAGAAAGCGAAGCCCGCAAAGCGCTGCTTGAGGCCGAAAAGGCGAAGAATCCGCCAGCTGCCCAGTTTAATCCCGCTGACGCGATCTTTAACGAGAACGTCCGTCTGGTCAGCCAGAATTACCTGCTCCGTCCCGGAGATGACGACACGGAAAGTGTATGGGTTCGCTTCTCCTTCCCGGCCGATACGACCAAGGAAGAGGCTGCCCGCATGGCTGCATTCGTCAGCTCCTGCTACTACTCCGAACAACCCGCTCCCAAGCCAACCGAAAACTAGGGTACACTCATACAGATAGAAGAAGGTAAGCATAGAGCTGTCGCCGGACAGCAGCCGAACGGACATCGCAGAATCTTCGACAGATTTGCGGTGTCCGTTCGATGCGTCTTTCGGACGCAAACCGATGCAAAAACAAACCGCCCCACTGTCAAGGAGATTGAAATGGAACCGATTGAACTGATCACGAGCCGCCTGAGGCTGAGAAATTACGCCAGCGCCGATTTAGACTTTGTCATGAGTATGTGGAACGATCCCGAGATGGGCAAGTATATGCCAGATCCAGCTTATGACGATATCGACGAGTCCTACCGCAAAGCCCTGAATGAACTTCAGGACGATGAGGAGTGCCGTTATCTGATCGCTGAACGCTCCGACACCGGTGAGCGGATCGGCGCCTGCAGCTTCCTGCCCAGCCCCGACGGCCGGATCTATGATCTGGGCTACAGCGTTCACAGCGATCACTGGAACCAAGGGTATGCCACCGAAATGGCTCAGGCGATGATCGATCATGCCCAAGCCAACGGAGCCGAAAAAATCACCGCGCCGGTCCACCAGGAGAATATCGCATCCAATGCCGTGATGAAAAAGCTTGGCTTCACCGTCATCGGAGAAACTTCCTGCAAAAAATACGGCACCGGCCGCCTGCTCCCGGAATACCTCTATGAGCTGAGCCTTTCCTAAGGCTTCTCTCAGACTTTGGCAAGACTATTCTAAGACTATTAAAGACCGTTCTTGGGCTGTTCTTAGACTTTCCTGAGCCGGTTCCGGGGCTTTCTCAAGACAATACGTAGTTCCCCGGGCAGATTCAAAGCAGAGCAGCCTTTCAGAATCAAGTGAATCAGGAGAATCAGGAGAATCAGGAGAATCAGGAGAATCAAACGAACCCACTGATTCAACCGATTCGAGACATACACAAAAAAAGGGAGCTGACGCCCTCCGGTCATCCGGTGTGGGGTCAGCTCCCGTTGTTCGCTTCGGTCTGTTAACGGCTGTGCTTAGTTGCCGTAGAACAGTTTATCGGTGGCATAGTCATCGTCTGAAGTATAGTCGATGCCCAGGGCCCGCAGCGTTTTCTCATCATTGGTATTGAGAATGGTCGTGGAATGGAGGTTGGTTCCGTCCAGCTGGTCGATACAGGCAAATGCCGCCTGAGCCGAAGGATTGGTCGCGGCGGACATCGACAGCGCAATGAGGATTTCATTGAGGTCCAGCAGCTGCTCCTGCAGGTGGGAGGTCTTGCGCTTGAGCTCGCCAATGGGTTTTAAGACGACCGGCGAGAGCAGATAAATGTTGTCAGTGATGCCAGCCAGGTATTTCAGGGCATTCAGGACGCAGGCAGCGGTGGCCTGCATCATGGATTTGCGCTTTCCGGTAATGATGGTTCCGTCCGCCAGCTCCAGGGCGACGACTGAAACATTTTCCACGTCGCTGCCTGTCATGGTAGCGGCCAGGCTGCGGGCAGCCGGCACAACCAGCCGGTCAGCTTCCGCCAGGCCCATTTTTTCCATCAGCATGCGGCTGCGTTCGAAGGATTCCAGATCGACCCGGCCTTTCTTGTAGTCAACCAGCGCTTTGAAGTAGCGTCGGATGATTTCCTGATTCGCCGCCCAGGAGACTGCTTCATCGTCAAAGATTCCAGTACTGATGCAATTGACGCCCATGTCGGTGGGGGACTGGAAATCGCTTTCCCGGCCGGTTATCTTTTCCAGGATCCGCTTGAGGATCGGGAATGTTTCAATATCCCGGTTGTAGTTCACCGCCATCTTGCCGTAGGTTTCCATATGATAAAAATCGATCATGTTCAGATCTTTCAGGTCCACGGTGGCTGATTCATAGGCCACATTGACCGGGTGCTTCAGGGGCAGGTCCCACACCGGGAAGGTTTCGAACTTGGAGTATCCCGCAATGAGCCCGCGCTGGGCCTCATGATAAAGCTGCGACAGGCAGGTCGCCAGTTTTCCGTTGCCGGGCCCCGGGGCCGTGACCACGACAATGGGCTTTTCTGTTTCGATGTACGGATTGATCCCATATCCGGCTTCCGAAACGACGGTATCAATGTCCGAGGGATATCCGGCAATTGCCCGGTGAATAAACACCTTGATGCCGCGCCGATCCAGCTTGTTGACAAAAATCTTGGCTGCCGGCTGGTCAGCATACCTGGTGAGAACAACGCTGTTCACCGGAATGCCATGGCTCTTCAGATCGTCAATGAGCTTCATGACTTCCATGTCATAGGTGATGCCCAGATTTTCGTTGATTTTGTTCCGCTCAATATCGCCTGCGTACATGCAGATGATGACCTCGATCTGGTCCTTGAGCCGCCTGAGCAGCTCCACCTTGGCATTAGCATCGAATCCCGGCAGCACCCGCTTGGCGTGCATGTCGTTGAAAAGCTTTCCGCCGAACTCCAGGTACAGCTTGTCGTAATTGTGTACCCGTTCCAGAATGAATTTAGACTGTTCCTCCAGATACTTCTTTGAATCAAACCCTACTTTCATCGTTTTGTTACCCCTGTTTTTCTTCGTCGTTGTGAAACCTGACAGCAATTTTAAAAATACAAACTCATTCTATATGATAACCCCATCCATGCTCCCTTTCAATGACAAGATGAAAAAATCTCACTGTCTTTTTAAGGTCTTTCGCTTGTGTTTTTTCCGCACTGATTCCAGTGGTTTTTCAATCCGGAGCATCCCTGCAGATCTGTACAATATCATCTTCTCATTACCAATGAGAAGATTCCCGCGGCGAAGGGAATTCCGGCAGCTGTGGACATTGCCTTGACCAATACCAGACACCCGGCTGTGGGCACTCCCTTGACTGAGGACAGTCCCCCGACTGAAGCCAGTCCCTCGGCCGCGGACTTTCCTTTGCCTGAGGGATACTGTCGTTCCAACCGGGAGTCAATGATTGACTTTCTGTTAGGTGAAAGGAAGTTTTTTCAGCTAAATTGGTTTCAAGATAACCATTTCACTTGATACATGCTAAAATAGTAATGTATTCACCATGAATATTTCCACTTCCGAGTCTGACGCGCTAACGAGTTGTTTCCATGCGCTCAGACCGTCAGGGTACCGGGGGAAACCCTTGTGCCTCCCGCGTTTGGAAAGGATCTGGAGTAAAGCAATTTACCAGATGAAGGAGTGTGGAAAAATGAACGGTTACTTTGGAAAACTCTTGCGAGTCAATCTCACAACGGGTGAAGTCAGGGTGGATCCGCTGGATCCCAACACCTGCATGGACTACATCGGCGGACGCGGACTGGGTACAAAGCTGTTTTATGAAGAGGTGGGTCCCCTGGTGGAACCGCTGAGCGAGGAAAACAAGCTATTCTTCATGACCGGTCCTCTGACCGGAGCGGCAGTTCCTACCGGCGGACGCTACATGGTCATCACCAAGGCTCCCCTCACCGGCACCATCGGATCCTCCAACTCCGGCGGCCACTGGGGTGCTGAGCTCAAGTACGCCGGATACGACGGACTGGTGGTGGAGGGTAAATCGGCCCATCCGGTCTACCTGGCCATTGAGGATGATAAGGTCGAAATTCGCGACGCCAGTCACCTCTGGGGGAAAGTCGTTTCCGAAGCCACGGATCTGATGGCCCAGGAAACATCTCCCCGTACGAGAGTCCTGTGCATTGGCCCGGCGGGAGAGAAACAGTCCCTTCTGGCCGCCATCATCAATGATGTCTACCGCGCCGCGGGTCGCTCCGGGGTGGGTGCCGTCATGGGTTCCAAGAACCTGAAGGCCATCACCGTGCGGGGCACAAACAAAGCCCCCATTGCCGATGACGCGAAACTGAAGGAAGCCAACCGCTCCGCTCTCGAGAAAATCCGTGCCAACGGCGTTACCAGCACCGGCCTGCCCACCTATGGCTCTGCTGTTCTGGTCAATATCATCAATGAGAACGGAATTCTTCCGACCAATAACTTCCAGGAATCCCATTTTGACGATGCCGAACAGATTTCCGGCGAACTGATGGCCGAGAAGTATCTGGTCCGGCGGGATCCCTGCCATCACTGCCCCATCGGCTGCGGCCGGTATGTCCGACTTGACGGCTGGGAAGGCGGGGGACCGGAATATGAAACAGTCTGGTGCTATGGCTCCGACTGCGGCGTCAAGGACTTTGAAAAAATCATCCTGGCCAACAAGTGGTGCAACGAGTATGGCCTGGATACCATCTCTGCCGGCGCCACCGTAGCAGCAGCCATGGAACTGTACCAGAAAGGCTACATTAAAGACGAAGAACTGGACGGCGTCGGTCTGGCTTTCGGCGATGGCGACGCCATCGTGGAATGGACCAAACGGATGGGCGAGCGTCAGGGGCTGGGTGCCCGGATGGCAGACGGTTCCTACCGCCTGTGCGAAGCCTACGGTGTGCCCGAGCTGTCCATGACCGTCAAGAAACAGGAACTCCCCGCCTACGACCCGAGAGGCGTCCAGGGCCAGGGCCTGTCCTATGCCACCAGCAACCGCGGCGGCTGCCATGTCCGCGGCTACCTTATTTCACCCGAAATCCTGTCCATGCCGGTTAAGATGGATCGGTTTGCCACCGCCGACAAAGCGGCCATGACGAAAGTCTTCCAGGACCTGACCGCCTGCATCGACTCCCTCGGAGTTTGTCTGTTCACATCCTTCCCGCTGGGCGCACCGGATTATGCCCAGATGTTCTCCGCTGCAACCGGCGTAGAAACCAGTGCCGAAGAACTCCTGAAGAAAGGCGAGCGGATCTGGAATCTGGAAAAAGTATTCAATCTGAAAGCCGGCATCACCCCGGAAATGGATACCCTTCCGCCACGGCTTCTGGAAGAACCCATTCCGGAAGGCCCCTCCAAGGGCGAAGTCACCCATCTTGACGTCATGCTGCCCGAATACTATGAACTGCGCGGCTGGGACAAGGGCGTGCCTACCTCCGAAAAGCTCCGAGAGCTGGGACTGGAATAAATGGTCACCGAATCCTCCGCCAACCAGACCTTCCTGCTGGTCAAGCTGTTCGCGACCCTGCGGGAAGGCCGGCAGAAGACCCTTCAATTCCCCTATCATCCCGGCCTGACTGCAGGCGAGATCATCGACGCGCTGGCTATCCCCCATGAAGAAGTGGCCATTCTGCTCGTGAACGGCCGGGACGCCGGATTTGACCGGATCCTCCAGCCCGATGACTACATCTCCCTGTTTCCCCCGGTAGGAGGAGGATAGAATGGAACGCTATCAAAAGAATGAACAGGCACTGAGCCCGGCTGAAAACCGGGCTCTTCGCCAGAAAGCCGTTGTCATCGTCGGTCTGGGCGGACTGGGCGGCTACGCAGCGGAGTTTTTTTCAAGACTCGGCGTCCGGCGCCTGACACTCATCGATCATGATGTCTTTGTCCCCACCAACCTGAACCGGCAGCTCAATTCCTATCCCGACCGTCTGGGTGAGAGTAAGGCGGAAGCGGCCAGGGAACGAATCAACCGCGTCAACCCCGGCATCGAAGTCATCGCGCATCAGACCGAACTGACGGCGGCCAATGCCGCCGACCTGCTGACAGGTCATGACCTGATCATGGATTGCCTTGACAGCATCCAAGCCCGGCTGATCCTGGAGGATGCGGCCGAAGCACTGAACCTCCCCCTGATTCACGGGGCCATCGGCGGGTGGACCGGGCAAGTCAGCGTGATTCTGCCCGGCGATCAAACCCTGCACCACTTGTACCGCAATCAGACAAAGGTTTCCGATTACTGGGGCAACCCGGTATTCACCGCGTCCGCCATCGCCTCCATTCAGGTCAGCGAAGCAGTGAAAGTCCTCCTTGACCGCGATGATACCCTGCACCGCAAACTCCTGGTGGCGGACTTCTCCCTCCCCGAATTCATCATTCTGGATCTTCCTGCGGCGGAATGAATCACTGCGCGGCTGCACCAGCGAGGTCCTTCTCTCCCATGGAGAAAGCTCCGACCGATGCCAAAGCTTTCAGCCGCCAGAAACTATCAGCCGCCAGGAACTTTCAGCCGAATGAGCTTTCAGGTGATCCGATCGATCCGATCGTTCCTCTGTCCGGTCCTCTTACCAAACAGGCCGGTCCTCCGGCCAAGACAAAAAAACAGAGACAGGCAAGCCCAATGGGTTTGCCTGTCTCTGTTTTTTGCAGTTCTGTTGAATATCTTCAGCTCCCTTGATTCATGGGAACATCATGTGACTGCGGCATCGGTTTTCATAAGACCAACTTAGGTTACTTCCTGGATCGCTTCTTGGATTATTTCTCTAAGAACCTCTGATCGAGCTGCTTTCTGCTCCATCCGGTGATGCAATTGGACATTCTTCAGGCCCTGCGGGGCTTCTTCGGAACCAGCCAGACATAGGTCAGAACCATGGACATGGCGTACATAAGGATCGTCCAGGCGAAGAGCCAGCCAAAGGCAGTCAGCAGACCGGCGGGTCCGAAAAAGCTGCGGAACACACCGGAGAAGGTTGCAGCCAGAGCCCAGCCGATGTTCCAGCTCATGGCATTGAGTGCCGAGAACATGGGGCGGTCACCCTGAGGGAGCTTGCTCATGGCGAAGGCGCTGAACACTGGTCCGGCCGCATTCATCAGGGCACCGCGGGTGAACAGGGACAACACCACCAGGAAGAATGCCGGGGAGTATCCCAGCATGACCAGGAATGGCAGGCTGGCGGACTGCACCGCTACGACCGCTTTGATCTGACCCAGCTTGCGCACGATCCAGGGCTGAATCAGGACGGTGGCTGCCGTGGCCAGGGAGGTCCAGCCAAACAGGCTGCCCAGCTGGCCGTAGTCAATCCGGAACTTGGCTTCGATGAAGAGATTCAGGTAGGGAATCGTGGCCCCCGCCCCCAGTCCGACCAGAACGTTGGGGATTATGAGCTTGGCCATGAGGACCTTGTCTTCCACCTTGAACGCGTCAAGCCGGTTCAGCGAGGCCGCCGGCTGGTTGGGCTGGTTCTGAATCAGGAAAATCGGCAGGGTGCCCACCAGCTGGAACACGACCGCAACCAGGATAGCCGCCCGGACCGCCGCCAGCGAATCAGCCGGCACGCCGGCGTAGCGGGCATAGAGCGTCGGGATCTGCCCGCCCAGCAGGTTGCCCAGAAAGCCCGCGCCGGTCATCAGCGCCATCTGCAGGGAGAATAAGGGAACCCGGTTTTCTTCCGTCGTTTCCGCCGCCATGAAGGGGGAACTGGACACCATGACCAGTGCACTGCCCACCCCCTGGATGAAGGAACCGGCCAGGGCCATGGCTGCGCCATTGGACAGAGCCAGCACCAGCATGCCCGCCACGGCAAGGAGGGATCCCAGCTTGAGGGTCAGCACCTCGCGCAGCCGCCGGGCAACCAGCACCGCCGGAATGGCGATGACCGCCGACACAAAGGCCGGGAGCGCATTGATCAGTCCCTGCATGCCGCCGTCGAGCCCCAGAGCCCGCAAATAAAAATTTAAGAAAAGCATCGTGAAGGCCTGCCCCATCCCAAAGCTGAAGGATGCGGTCAGAAACAGCCAGATTCTGCGTGAAAATTTCCAATTCATACTAATACCACCTGTATTCCAGTCTCGAAATCCAGTATAGCACGATCCCTGCTCTTCCCCTGACAGTACAGCCGCCGAATCTGATATCATTCCCTCCGCGGAATGTCTGGAAAGGGCCAGGGCGGAACGACTGTCCCGCTCTGGCCCTTTCCTTGGCTGCGCTCGATATTCTATTCCGCCAGGACTTCTGTCCCCTGAGACGCCGCCCTCAGGGTCAGAATCCGGCAGCTGGGGATCCGCCCGTTCAGCTCGGCCGCAAGGGCCGGAGCCTGTTCCGACATGACGGGGATGATGCAGGTGGGGCCGGCTCCGCTCAGGAAGATCGGATCGCCCTGCTGCAGGCAGTGATCCCACAGCCTGCCGTAGGCTTCATCCAGCTGCCGGATCAGCGGCAGCCGGTATTTCTGATGGAGTTCATCATGGAGGAGTTCCGGCAGCTGATCGGTTTGACCAAGCCTCAGAGCCTCAGTCAGCAGAATGACCCGGGACAGGTTGGACACGGCATCCCGATGCCGGATCATGACCGGGATGGCCGATCGGGCACCGGCGGTGGAAAACTCAAACGGCGGTATGATCGTCAGATACACCAGGTCCGGATGCGGCTCGATCCGGTGATGGAGAATCCGGGTGCCGGTATCCAGGGAAGCGGTCAGAGCGCCGGTCCAGGCCGGCACGATGTTGTCAGGATGACCCTCGATTCGGGATGCCGTCTCCAGCACCACCGCGTCCTCCAGGGGCCTGCCGTTAAGGGCCAGAGCCGCGCAGACTCCGGCCAGGATGCAGGCAGCGGAGGATCCGAGTCCCCGGGATTCGGGTATGGCGGCCGCAACCTGCAGCCGGAACGGCACTTTCTCCAGCCCCAGGATTTCGCAGGCCAGATTTCTGGCGCCAAACACCATATGCGTGGCCAGTTCCCGGTCTTCTCCGATCAGCGCATCCTGCGCACCTGGTTCGATGACATATTCGTTGTACAGGTCCAGCGCCAGGCCCAGGGTGTCATACCCGCAGCCCAGGTTGGCCGATGTGGCCGGAATTCGAAGCTTCATCTGACACCTCCCATAAAACGGAGAAACTCTTCCCGCATCTCTTGCGGATCAATCGTCCGGTCAAACCGCACGGGCCGCTCCAGGATTCCAGCCAGAGCCGGGTGAACCGGCGCAAGGCTCGACAGATACGCCAGGGCTTCCCGCTCCTCCTGCCGCTGACCGGTCAGAGCTTCCTGAATCACCGCCGGGAACTTGAAGGGACTGGCTGTCGCCAGAATGACATGATCCGCCGGTCGGCCCAGTTGGTCCCAGGCTGCCCAGGCGCAGGCCGTATGGGGATCCATGAGGTAACCGGCTTCCTCATACACTGTGCGGATCGCTCGCTGCACCTCCTCTTCGGAGGCAGACTGCGCGTCGAAATCACGAAAAGATGCAGGATCCGCCTGATAGAATCCCTGATCCCGCAGCTCGTCCATGAACCGGCGGGTTTCCTGCGGGCCAAAGCAGTGGAACAGCAGGCGCTCCACATTGGAGGAAACCAGTATGTCCATGGAGGGAGATGAGGTTTTCACCAGGGGACGCCGGCGGTCATACCGCCCGGTCCGGAGGAATTCCTCCAGTACCCGGTTGTCATTGGTGACGGCAATCAGCCGTTTCACCGGCAGACCCATGGCCTTGGCGTACCATCCGGCCAGAATGTCGCCGAAGTTTCCGGTGGGAACCAGGAAGGACAGCTCGCGCTGACCCAGCTGGCGGGACGCTTCAAAATAATACGGAATCTGGGTCAGGAGCCGGGCGATGTTGATGGAATTGCAGGAAGAGACGCCCTGGCCGGAAAATTCCTGCAGAATCGCCTTGACGCCCCGCTGGGCATCGTCAAAATTGCCGCGGATGGCCACCACGCTGACGTTGTCGCCCTGCTGCGTCTGCATCTGCAGTTTCTGCAGATGGGATACGCCTTCCTCCGGGTAAAAGACCATGATTCTGGTGCCCGGCTGATTCCGGAAGGCTTCCAGGGCGGCTTTTCCGGTGTCCCCGGAGGTTGCGGTAACATAGACTGTTTCCCCGCCGCCGGTCAGTGCCTCCAGATGGGGCAGCATGGTCAGGGCCACATCCTTGAAGGCCCCGGTCGGTCCGTGAAACAGCTCCAGAAATGTCCCGGCATCCGTTTGGACCACCGGAATGGGGAACGCCCGGTAATTCTCCTGAAGCGCCCCGGCCAGTCCGGCCTCCTCCAGCTCCGGCACAAAAGCCCGGAGTACGCCCAGCGCTGTCTCCCAGTAACTGTCCGCCGCAGGCTTCGGATCCAGGACCGGCAGTTTTTCCGGCACAAACAGCCCCCCGTCACTCGCCATGGCTCGCTTCATCGCCTGGGCAAAGTCAACGGGCCGGCCTGATCCTCTGGTTGAAATAAATTTCATAAAATCCCTCCCGGTCATCAATTCCAGTTCAAATCATGGTTTTTGGTTCATCCGTTCCGCCGACCGTCTCAGTCCGGCAGTCATCTGATGACTCCCTCGACCGGATCGGCGGAATGTTGTCCTTGAATTGAATTATACCTCAATCCCACGCTCAGCGGACAAGTGTATCTGACCTGAAACAGCTTTCCTAAGATCTTTGCCATATTCTGCAGCTTTCGCCGCGATTCGAAAAGCCACCCGGAACGCTCCGCATTCCGGGTGGCTTTGTTCTGACATTGTGAAGGCCGGTCGACCTGGAACTTGCTCCCGGTCTATCCGAGTTCTTCCGTTCCCTGGTTCAGCCGGTAGTAGCGGCCCTTCTGGCGCATCAGTTCGTCATGATCGCCCCGTTCGACGATTTCGCCGTTTTCCAGGACGATGATGGCATTGGCGTGCCGGACGGTGGACAGCCGGTGGGCGATGACAAAGGTGGTCCGGCCCTTCATCAGCTGATCCATGCCGCGCTCAATGAGCTGCTCGGTTCTGGTATCGACGGAGGATGTGGCTTCGTCCAGAATCAGAACCACCGGATCGGCAATGGCCGCCCGCGCAATGGACAGGAGCTGACGCTCGCCCTGGGACAGGCTGGTGCCGTCATTGCCGATCACCGTATCATAGCCGTTCTTAAGCTGGCGGATAAAGCCGTCGGCATTGGCCAGCCGGGCTGCCTGGATGACATCCTCATCCGTGGCGTCCAGCCGCCCGAAGCGGATATTTTCCTTGATCGTACCCTCGAACAGATGGACATCCTGGAGCACCATGCTCATGACGCTGCGCAGGTCGATTTTGTTGATTCGCCGGATGTCGATGCCGTCAAAGGTAATGACGCCGTCCTGAATCTCATAGAACCGGTTGATCAGATTGGTAATGGTGGTCTTGCCGGCGCCGGTGGATCCCACCAGAGCGATCTTCTGTCCCGGCTTGGCGTAAAGAGATACATCCTTCAGAATCGGTTTGTCTTCGACATACTGGAAGTCGACGTTGTTCAGGCGCAGATGGCCTTCCACGGGGACATACTCCAGGCTGCCGTCGGTGCCCGGAACAGTCCAGCACAGTCCCCGGCCGCCGCCGCAGTCGTTCTGCAGGCGGACTTCGCCGGCCACGTCCTCTTCCCTGCCATCGAGCATTTCAAAGATTCGTTCGGCTCCGGCGATGGCCGCGAGTATGGAGTTCATCTGATTGGATACCATGGTGATGGGCCGGGATACGGTGCGGGTGTACTGCAGGAACGCGGAGATATTGCCCAGTGTCATGGTTCCGGCCATGACCCGGCCGGCGCCCAGAATGGCAATCACCGCATACTGAATGAATGAGATGTTTCCCATCAGCGGCATCAGCATGACGCCGTAGGCCGCCGCCCGGGAAGCGGATTCGCGCAGATGGTCGTTGATGTCGTTGTACTGGGTCATGGCCCGGCCTTCATAGCCGAACACCTTGACCACTTTCTGAGCGGAAACCATTTCCTCCACATAGCTGTTCATGTCCGCCATCACGCTCTGACGGTCCCGGAAATAGCGGGACGACCGGCCGGCCACGATCTTGATGAGGTATAGGGAGAGCGCCATCATGATCACCATGACCAGCGTCAGCATCGGCGAGAGGAACACCATCATCAGAAATGTACCCACCACAGTAATCAGGGAGGTAATGACCTGTACCAGACTCTGTTCCAGCGCCTGGCTCAGCAGGTCCACATCATTGGTAAAGGAAGACATGATGCGGCCATGGCCCTGGGAGTCATGGTAGGCGACCGGCATCCGCTGGATCTTGGCGAACAGCTGGCGGCGGATGGTATGGATGATTTTCTGGGACAGCCGGGCCATGAACAGACTTCCCAGATACTGGCTCACAGCGATGCCCAGCACCAGGGCCACCATGATCAGAAGATACCAGGTCAAAAGGGGCAGGCTGCGGTCAATGGTTACGGCATCGATGATGGGGCTGAGTATGCCGTTGGCTGCCACCTGGAACACTGTGCCCAGGATGACCAGGATAATGCCGGCGGCGAAGAGCAGTTTATGGTCGCCATAGTAGGATAACAGGCGGCGAATGGTTTTCCGCGGGTTGGCGGGCATCATTTTCTGTTTCATTATACGGCCAGCCCCCTTTCCTGTGACTCGTTGATTTCGCGGTAAATCGGAGACGTCTCCAGGAGCTCCTGATGAGTTCCCTGGCTTTCGATTTCACCCTTTTCCATGACAATGATGCGGTCGGCATCCTCGATGGAAGAAATGCGCTGGGCGATGATGATGGTGGTGACATCCGCCAGATTCTCCCGGAAGCTGCGGCGCAGCTTGGCATCGGTGGTCATATCCACCGCGCTGGTGGAGTCATCCAGAATCAGAATCCGGGGCTGCTTAACCAGGGCCCGGGCAATGGTAAGGCGCTGTTTCTGACCACCGGAGAAGTTGGAGCCGCCCTGCTCCACCGGATGGTCCAGCCCGTCGCTGTACTGGGAGACAAATTCCCAGGCCTGAGCCCGGCGCAGTGCTTCGATGATCTCCTCATCGGCGGCGGTTTCATCGCCCCACTGCATATTGCTGCGAATGGTACCCGTAACCAGGGTATTCTTCTGAAGCACCATGCCGATGCTGTGGCGCAGTGTCTCCAGGTCATAGTCCCGGACATCCTGACCTCCAACCAGCACCTGACCGGCACTGGCGTCGTACAGCCGCGGAATGAGCTGGACCAGGCTGGTTTTGGCCGAGCCGGTACTGCCGATGATGCCGATGAGCTGGCCGCTGGCAATGGACAGATCGATGTGCTTGAGGACATCGTTGGAATTTCCGGGATAGCGGAAGGACACGTCTTTGAATTCAATCTGACCATCCGCGACTTCGCCTACAGGCGACTCGGCGGAGCGGATTTCCGACTCGGTTTCCAGCACTTCGATGAGTCGGCCGGCGGAGGCGGTGCCCCGGGTCAGCATCATGAAATACATGGACAGCATCATCAGCGCCATCATGATCTGCGTGATGTACGTCACAAAGGCGATGAGTTCGCCGGGCAGCATGGTGCCGGCCATGATCTGCTGACCGCCGAACCACAGGACCGCGCCGATGCAGGCATAGATCACCAGATTCAGCACGGGCATGAGCACCATGATGAGATTGACTGCTTTCAGGACCATATCACGCAAACCGTCATTGCGCTGGGCAAAACGCTCCTCCTCATGGCTCTGGCGGTTGAAGGACTTGACGACGCGGATTCCGATCAGGTTTTCCTGCACAATCGCGTTGAGATGGTCCACCCGTTCCTGAATCGCCCGGAACATGGGGTTGGCGTATTTGAGAACAACCAGCAGGATCACGATAACCAGCGGAATGGCCACGGCAAATACCAGGGACAGTCCGGGATTAAAGGAGATGGCCATGATCAGGGCCAGAATCATCATGAAGGGAGCCCGGATCGCCATGCGCAGGCTCATCATGGCCACCTGGGCGAGCATGTCGGCATCGGCGGTCAGCCGGGTAATCAGCGTCGGTGGATTCAACACATCCAGATTGGCAAAGGAGTAGTTCTGAATCCGGGCAAAGGCCTCCTTGCGAAGTTCGGCGGCAAAGCCAAATCCGGCCCTGGCGCCAAAGAAGGAGCTGACCACGCCCATGAACAGCCCAAACAGAGCCAGGAGAATCATCAGCAGGCCCATCCGAATCACATAGGCCATGTCCTGGTTTTTGATGCCCACGTCAACAATGCGCGACATGAGCAGCGGAACCAGAATATCCGAGGCCACTTCCAATATCATCATGATTGGACTGAGAATGGCGTATTTGCGGTATTTCTTCATAAATGGCAATAATTTTTTTAGCATCCTGTCACTTCCCTTCCGTCAGGCTGACCGCCCGCTGCGCCGTCTGCCGGAGCAGACGGATCATTTCTTCCACTTCTTCTTCCAGCAGACCCTCGGTGATCCCGCTGACCCATCGATCCAGATCCTCCAGAATCAGCGGCTTGACGTCGCGTCCCGCCTGTGTGAACTCGACATCAAAGGCGCGGCGGTCCGTCCGGCTGCGCAGTTTGCGCACCAGACCCTTTTCCTCGAGACTCTTAATCACCCGGGTCGTCTGGGCGTCGTCCATCCGAAGATGAGCCCCCAGCGATTTCAGCTCCGTCGGTTCGTGTTCCCTGATATGGATCAGATACACGAACTCCGCTGAGTTCAAACCGTATTTTTTCAGTTCACTGTTTAAATAGATCTGGGTCTTGCGATGGATCACAGACACCAGCCCGCACAGTTCTGTCTTAACCAATTGACTGTCCCCTCCTGTCTTGTTCGTTCAGCAGCATTCGTCAATGAATCATTCCAGGCTGCCAACGCAGCTATCGATCCATCGCCCCTTGCTCCTTCACCGGCTGTCAGTTCTCCGGATATCCTTGTCCTCTCGATTTATAAACCGGCACCAAGGATTATTCATAGAATGAATGCCGAATCATTGACAACTCAACTTAATGATTATGACAATATTTCCTTGAGTTGTCAATGATCTACCTTCCGGAGCACTTCCCTCTGTGATGCCTTTTCAGCGCAAACGGGAACAGATGCTGACGAACAGAATACAGAAAAATAATCCAAGAAGAGTAGTGTTTTCGGAGTAGGTTGCCGTTCGGACTACGTTGCTGTTTCAGAGTATGTTGCTACTTCAAAGCATATTGCCGCTTCAAAGCATATTGCCGCTTCAAAGCATGATGCTGCGTCGAAGAACGAAAAAGCTCCGCTGCAGGCAGCGGAGCGGATGGGTCTTTGGAGAAGGCAGGAACCTTCGGTTGGCTTTGGAATTACCCTTCGGCTTTCTTGGGAGCGACAGGGGTTCCCTGGCCGCGGAAGGCCTGACGGTCGAGTTCCTTTTCCCGGATTTTGCGTCGGGCATGCATAACGAGGGCCAGGGCTACAATGCCGTAGGAAATGACCATGCGGGAGTATTCCCCGATCATGGAATTTCCGGTCAGGGTCGTGGCAGCCGGCGGCATCAGGACGAACAGCGTGTGGAACAGTCCGGTACCGAGGATGGCATTGAGAATGCCGGCCGAGGCGACGGAGGCACCGCCGATGAGCAGGGAGGCTGCGGAGTACAGGGCGCTGGACTCATGACCCGTATAGGTGTTCATGGTACCCAGGTTCTGCAGGTAGATGATCTGACCGATTCCGGCCAAAATGGTGGAGATGGAGATCGCCCAGAGCCGGGTCCGGTCCACGTTGATGCCGGAGTTGGCGGCTACTTCCATGTCCTGTCCGACCGCCCGCATGTCCTGTCCGAGCTTGGTCCGGGTAATCCAGAGGGTGAACAGGCAGAGCAGGACGATCAGGAGAATGGTAAAGAACGGGATCTTGAAGTTCCCGATATACAGCGGCGAACCGAGCAGGTTGGTCAGGAAACTGTCACCCAGCTTGTCAAACGCCTGGGAGCTGGTGAGCTCCAGGGTATTGCGCACGCCGACGCCCTTGGACAGGATGATGCTGCGGTTGGCGTTGAAGGGCAGGATCGAGGATCCGAAAATGTAGAGGATGACAAACTGGTAGACTCCGTTGATCAGGAAGGCCAGCATCATGGAGGTGATCATTTCCCGGCCTTTGGCCCGGTTGAGAACCTGGCCGGCAAAGATGCCGAGCAGCAGGGCTACCGGAACGGAGATCAGGATTGCGGCAAAGAGCGCCTCAGGGCCTTTCATGCCCAGGCCCTGCACGGTGATGAGTCCGATCTGTCCGGCCATGGCCCCCAGTGACAGGGCAAAGTTGATGCCCATGCCGGCCATGATGGGAAGCAGCAGCGCCAGAACCAGGAAGGAGTTACGCACCATGCGGATCATGACCTGCTCAGCGATGTACTCAACCGGCAGTCCGGAGGGCTTGATCGCCAGGGCGCTGATGATCAGGAACAGGGCCGGAACGGCCACAGACATCAGACCTTTTTGAAAGCGGTTTGATTTCATTATTTCTTCCTCCTTCTGGTCAGCGCATAGACAATCAGTCCGTTGGTTACGACCACACGGATGATCTCAGACAGGTCGATCTTGATCAGTGAGTTGATGACCGACGGCGTCATGGTGACCAGTGCCTGGAACAGGAGCGTTCCCACCACCACGTTGGTGATGGTGGCCTTGTTGACGGAAGCTCCGCCCATCAGGACGGCAGCGACGGTCGGGAATACAAAGCCCAGGGGCGCGCCATACATTTCAATGAAGCCGAAGCTCTGCTGATACGTGATGAGGCCGACGGCGGCAATCGCTGTGGAAAACATGACGGAGGTTGTACGCATTTTATTGATGCTGATTCCAGCTGCCCGGGCATAGTCCGGGTTGGATCCCACTGCCGTCATGGCCGTGCCCATTTTCGTTTTGAAGAAGAACCAGACCAGCGCCGCCATGATAATGAAGACCAGCAGCATGCCGATGGGGATCTGCAGATAATTGTTGATCCGGATGACCGGGAGGGCGTCGGGCCGGGCAGACAGCGGATCAACCGTAACGGGATCCGACAGTGCCTTCCAGACCCCTTCCAGGGAAATGGTCTGGCGCAGTCCGCTTCCTCCATAGCTTTGGATGGACCGGGGATTCTTGAAGGGCAGGATAACCCAGAGAATGTTGAAGAAGAAGATGATGACGTAACCGACATAGGTTGCGATGACCATTTCTTCGCCCTTGACGCGGTTGAGCAGTTCGCCGTAGAAGAAGCCGAACAGAAGTCCGAACAGCGCGCCGATGATCATGGCGACAAACAGTCCGGCAATTCCCCCAATGCCAAGTTCCAGCGACAGGACCGAGCCGAGCAGTCCGCTGATGAAGCCCACCGGGATGCCGAAGTTAAGTCCGCAGCCCGACTGGATCATCGGAACCATGGACAGCACCATAATCGAGTTGATGCCGAACCGGAAGAGGATGTCCGTGATGGATTTGTCGATACGGATTCCGGCCGGTCCGGTCAGAAGGAACAGCACGATGAGGAATCCGGAAATGATGAGGTTGGGAAGGCCGAAGCTTTCCTTCAGTTTATTCAGTTTTTCCATTATGATTCTCCTCCTGTCACTTCAAGACCCGACATCAGGAGTCCGAAATCGGCTGCCGGGGTATCAGCCGGGACAATGCCGAAGACCTTGCCCTCTGTGATGATGGCAATGCGGTCGGCGACGGAGCGCAGTTCTTCCAGCTCCGAGGAAACCACAACGATGGTGGTGCCGTTTTCGGCGTTATAGCGTTCCAGGGATTCCAGCACCAGGCGCTTGGCGCCGACATCGATGCCTCGGGTGGGTTCAGATACGAACAGGAGCTCCGGATCGGTGGCAAAGGCCTTGGCCAGGCAGACTTTCTGCTGATTGCCGCCAGACAGGCTGCGCGCGTGCTGGGAAGGTCCGGTGCATTTGATCTCAAGCTGTTCGATATACTTCTGGGCCGTTTCTTTCAGTGCCTTGTCATCCCGCAGCCGGATGGGTCCCAGTCGGCGGATGAACTTGTCCTGGACCTGCATGGCATTGAATCCGATGTTCCAGTCAATCGCTTCATCCAGCAGCAGACCGACACCGCGCCGGTCCTCCGAGACGAAGGCGATGCCTTCCAGCAGGGGAACCTTGGGGTCGGTGAAGTCTAGCTTCTTGCCTTTGAACAGAACGTCGCCACCGGCCGGATACAGGCCCATGATGCCGTTGGGCAGACCAATCTTGCCCTGGCCGGCCAGACCGCCGATGCCCAGGATTTCGCCCCGCCGAATGTTCAGATTGACGTTTTTCACCGTTTCTCCGGGCATGTCGACCCAAAGATTCTTAATTTCCATGATGATATCCTCATCCGTTTCCCGGCGAGCCACGTGACGGGCTGACTCGTCCACTCCGCGTCCAACCATCCACTCGGCGATGTCGCGGACGCTGACGCCTTCCACCGGGGTTTCCTTCACCACGATGCCGTCCCGCAGCACGACAATCTTGTCGCAGCTGGTGATGATCTCGTGGAGACGGTGAGAAATAAAGATAATGCCGATGCCCATATCCGCCAGTTTGCGCATGGCTTCCTGCAGATAGACGGCCTCTGATTCAGTCAGGACGGCGGTGGGCTCATCCAGAACGAGCAGCTTGACGTTTTCCCGGTTGATTTCCCGGGCGATCTCAATGAACTGCTTATGTCCGACGGGCATCTCCGCGATATAGGTTTTTGCGCTGATATCGACACCCAGTTTGTCTATGGCAGACTGGGACTCATTTTCCATTCGTTTGCGGTCCAGGGTTTCAAATTTTTTGCCGGCAACCGACGAGACCACGTTCTTTTTGGTCTTTTCCATGTTCAGCTGAATGTTTTCCGTCGCCGTAAAGCCCGGAATCAGGGAGAATTCCTGGTGGACCATTCCAATGCCGGCGGCCAGTGCCTGGTCGGGGCTTTTAAATTTCACCTGGTTTCCCTCGATAAATACTTTCCCCTCGAAGCCTCCGGTTTCATGGATGACATTCATCCCGAACAGGATCTTCATCAGGGTGGACTTGCCGGCTCCGTTTTCACCGACCAGCCCAAGGATTTCCCCTTCATGGAGAGTAAAATTGACGTCTCTCAGGACTCGATTACCGTCAAATTCCTTGCCGACTCCCTCCAGACGAAGAAGTTCTTTCTGTGAGGACATGCTTCCACCTCTCTTACATAAATACTGCATGAACGGCTCATCCGAGCCGTCCATGCATTGAATTGAGACCAGGATTGATTAGTTGTTCTTGATCTTGAGGTATTTTTCCGGAACGGTCTGCTTGGTAGCTCCCATGTAGCCTTTTCCGAAGACGTAGGTGTCCTGGTAAACCATGACGTGGTTGGTCTTGGTTTCGCCAGTCTGCTGGTCGATGTAGTTGGATCCGTTCCATTCAGCTCCCGGAGTAACGGAAGCGAAGGCTTTCAGAAGGTCTTCCTTGGAATCATACTTGTAGGTGCCTTCGAGAACGCCCTTGGCGAATTCGCCCATACCTTCGGATCCGGTGAATCCGTAGGAGTAAGCCCAGGTGCCCATCCGGCCGTTTCCGGCGGTCTTGGCAACAGCGGCTTCAACTTTGGCCAGGATGGCCGGCCAGTTGCCAGCTTCCGCGGTCAGGTCGATGTTAAGAGCAGCGGGGTAACCCATGATCGGAGATGGGAGATCCGGTTCTACGAAGATTGCTCCCAGGGAAGCAACCCGGTTGAGCAGCGGCTCGGTCTGAGCATCGTTGGTGCAGAAGAACGCGGTGTCCTTGCCGTACTTTTCAACCCATGCGGGCATCTGATCCTGGATGTACTTCTTGGCTCCGGCGACCTTAACGTCGGACAGCGGATCCGGTGCGGTTTCGCTGATGAATTCAAGTCCGAGATCCTTGCAGGCTTCTTCCATGATCTTGCGTCTCAGAGAGAGCAGTTCAATGGACATATGGCGCGGGAAGGAGATGTGGACAAATTTCTTGGCGCCCAGCTGTTTGGCAACCCAGATCATGAGGTAGCCGCGGTTAACGTTGTCCGGGTCAACCACGATGTCAGCTGCTGATTCGATCATCTTGGGATCTTCCTGTGAGGAGTTGGCCAGAAGCAGGATATCCTTTCTGGTTTCGCGGATTTTCTTGAAAGCCGCAACGGTTCCGGGGATTGCCTGGTTGACGATGATGGCCTTCATCTTGGGATCATTGGCCAGCGAAGTGATGGACTGGATCACGGCTTCCTGTTCCTGGTCGAAGTTGTCCGGATAGTTGACGTGCTTGATGATTCCGCCGTCCTCTACCTTCTTGTACTTGGCAATGAGAGCTTCCGCTCCTCTTTGCTCATCTTCCGCCTGGGATACGGTTCCGGTGACGATTCCGATGTGGAAGCTGCCGGGCTCGAGCTTGGCGAACTCATAGCCGGTTCCTGACGCGGTCGGCTGGGTTCCTGCGCTGGTTCCTGTGCTGGTGCCTCCGGCGGTGGCGTTTTCTGCCGGCTTGGTGCAAGCGGATAATCCGATGACCATGGACAGTGCCAGTGCGGATGATAACAGACGTTTTAACATGTTATTCCCCCCTAAATTAGTCTGAGCGCTGAAATCCATTGATACAGCCGCCTCAGTGATAGCTAAATTGTAAACCTTTAAGTAACATTATTCAAGAAACGTTTATATTTATTGACACCTTGATAAAAAAATAGAGGCGTAGCAAAGATCACAAGTATTTTTATTAAACAGATACGTTTGTAAATTAACAATTCAACAATAATAACCATAAGACATCATCTTCGTTTCACATCCATCGAATGAATCAGGAAAAAACTGTAAAATGAATATTTATACATAACTAAACCATCCCATTGACCACGCCCCATCACCCCGGAATAAACAGTGCCGCAGCACAGACCCCTGTACCACCAGGGCACAAACTTCGGGAGAAACTCTGGGACGAAATAACCCGACCGATCGATCCGATTCAAAGAAACCTGATAGAATGAGGGGGATAGACTGCCCCTTTGGGGCGGCAGTCAGGGAGAAGGAGGTTCAGTTATGTCTGTTTTAGTTTGCGGCGGAGCCGGCTACATCGGTTCTCACTTTGTCCGACGGCTGGTCCGGGAAGGCGAGGATGTTCTGGTGCTTGATGACCTGTCCACTGGCCATGCCCAGGCCGTGGATCCTCATGCCCGGATGATTGTCGGTGATATCGGCGATCAGGCCCTTTTACGGGATATTTTTCGGCGTTATCCCATTGAGGCTGTCATTCATTTCGCTGCCAGTTCCCAAGTGGGAGAGTCCATGAAGAACCCCCTGGCTTATTACCGCAACAATGTCTGCAATACGCAGCGCCTGCTGGAAGTCATGGACGAATTCTCCACCAGGTTCCTGGTATTTTCTTCCAGCGCTGCGGTGTACGGCGATCCCGGCACGGATCCCATCACGGAACAGACTGCGACCCGACCGGTCAATCCATACGGTGAATCCAAGCTGGCCATGGAACGAATGATCCACTGGACGGCACAGGCCGGCAGCCTGCGTTATCTGTCCATGCGTTACTTCAATGTTGCCGGAGCCTCGATGGAAGGAACCATCGGAGAGGATCACCGGCCGGAAACCCACATCATTCCCCTGGCTGTCAAAGCAGCCCTGGAGAACCGGCCCTTCACGCTGTTCGGCCAGGACTACCCCACCCCCGACGGAACCTGCATCCGGGACTATATACACGTTGAGGATCTGGCCGATGCCCACCTTCTTGCTCTCAATGCGCTGCGTGCCGGTCACCCTTCAGATGTCTTCAACCTTGGCTCAGGCAGCGGTTTCTCCAATGGAGAGATCATCCGGGCAATCCAGGCGGTGACCGGCCGGGAATTTCCCGTTCAGTCCGGACCCCGCCGAGCCGGCGATCCCGCCCGCCTGGTAGCTGTGTCTGATCGGATCCGGCGGGAACTGGGCTGGAAACCAGCTTACGATGACATCGGCGCTCTCATTCGCACCGCCGTGCAATGGCACCGGCAGCATCCCCAGGGATACCGGGACTGACCGGAATGAGCTCCGACTCATACCGCTCCCCTTTCAATAAAGCATAGAGCTCAATCAGGAATCGTATAAAAATTCAGAATCATCAGTAATTCCGCCTCAGGCCATCCAGATCGTCTACGCGCTTCAATCCACAGTCACCCGGCAGTCCCTTCGAATGAGGGTTTCGTTTTTGACGGAATACTGCCTGGCATGAAAGTGGATCCCATCCCTTCTTCGGATGGATCCAGGCTTCAGTTGGAACCGAGCTTTAGTTGGATCCGGGTTTTAGTTGGATCCAGGATCCGGGCTTTAGTTGGATCCAGGCTTCGGGTGGATCCAGTCCAGTCGGACATTGCATGACACAGCAAAGAACAGCAAAGAACAGCAAAGAACAGCAATCGAGTAGGAGGTAGCTGATTAATTCAGCTACCGACCTCTCACACCACCGTACGTACCGTTCGGTATACGGCGGTTCAATCGCTTTAGTGCTTACGCATTCGCTCGTACTGATTAAGGATTTCAAAGTATCCTGCCTGTACGAGCTTTTCGTTTGTTATGGAGCGTGACAAGACCGGACTTCCGGCAATACGCCAATATCCCAGCCTGGAATTTCCCCATTGGTAGGCTTGCCATGCCGGGATTCCCAGTTTCCGCAAGTTATCCACCCTTGTTCTGGGTTTCTTCCACTGCTTCCAGATGTACATTCTCAGTCGTCTTCGAAGCCATTTATCCCACTCAATCAGCGTGTTCTTGATTGAAGCGATGTAGTAGTGGTTCAGCCAGCCTGTGATATAGGCTTTGACCTCTTTCATGACTTCTCGTACGTTCTTTCCCCGGTTGCGCCTGGTTTTCTCCTTCAACTTCTGCTTGGCTTTCTTCAGGGAGCTTTTATGGGCTCGTATGTAGTTTCCATTCTTATTCTTGCCCATGGCGTAGCCCAGAAACTTGAACTTCCTCGAATAGATACTGATGGCCCGGCTCTTTTCCTGATTCAGTTTTAGCTTCAGCTTCTCTTCCAGGTACTTTCTGCTGGATTCCAACAGACGCTCGGCGGCTCGCTGGCTCCTTGCCAGTACCACGATGTCATCGGCATACCGAACAATGGCCACCCCTCTGCGCTTCATCTCCCAGTCATATTGATTCAGGTAGATATTAGCCAGCAGGGGGGAGAGCGGCCCGCCTTGCGGTGAACCTTCCTCCGTTTCGGTGACCACCCCTTTTTCCATGACTCCGCTTTTCAAATAACTCTTTATGAGCTGTGTCACTCGTTTGTCCTGGATATGCTGACGAACAAGATTCATCAGCAGTTCGTGGTTGAGTGTATCGAAGTATTTGGACAAGTCTACTTCTGCAACATGGATGTAGCCTTCGTCTGCATACTCCTTGACTCTCGCCATGGCCTTCTGACAATTCCGGTCCGGTCGGTAACCATAACTTTCATCCGCGAACACCGGCTCGAAGATCGGGGTCAGTTTGAGGGCAATGGCTTGCTGGAGTATTCGGTCAATGACCGTGGGAATCCCCAGCATGCGTTCGCCGCTTCCATCTGGTTTGGGAATCACTGCGCGTCGAACCGGGTCGGGTTTATACTTCCCTTCCCGGATCTTCTGCCTGAGCTCTTCCACATTCTCCTGCAACCATGGCAGTACCGCCTCGACGGTCATTCCATCGATGCCAGGTGCTCCGCGGTTGTCCTTGACCCTTTTGTAGGCTTCGAACAGATTTCTCTTATCCAGAATTTCCTCCAACAGGTCCTTAGCACCGCCTTGTTCGCTCCTTTTCCGAGCCTCGACGCTCTGCGCTCCTGCATACTCTTTGTGTTCCGCACTATCCCTTTGAGGGCAGCCCTTTCGGTATTCTGCTTTCACACGTCGACCTCCTTCTGAGTCGTTACTTAAGACTTACGATTGTTCAGCCCTTCCCAGAAAAAAAAAAAAAAATCCTGGTACTATGGCCTCGGCTGACTTCTCACAGCAAGCTTTACTCCATCCTTCGGATTTCCTGATGGATGTCTGTGAGACCTCCCCGGGTAAGAACGATAACCTTCATTCCATGTAGCCGTCCCATTTACCACAATTTAAACATAATGTCCGGATCCGGGTAGCATTGGACTTCTTCTTGTCTTGCAGAGTCGTCCTCCGGTTGTGGCCTTATATGAGATTTCTGTTCGTCGGCCCAGAACTTTGCCCGCCAGAACTCCTCGCCCTGACATCCGGCTGCCTTCAGATTCCACCTCGCGATGGACACCCTTGCCTTCGGCTAACGCTTCCTGCTACCGAGCGCGTAGTGGACTTTCACCACCAAGTTATCGCCCATGCCGGGCGCACAAGAACGGCAAAGGACCCAAAGAGAAGCCTCTTTGGGTCCTTTGCAGCTTATTCTGCTTTCGTGCCGTCGGAGTAGACGACTTTGACTTTTTTCTTCAGGTTTTTCCGACCCCATTCCAGTTCCCGCTTCATGCGTGCTGTCTGAGTCGGAAAATCTTTTTCGTACTGCGTGATATCCCCTTCAGGGATCACTTTGTACTGTTCTTTCCCATTGACTTTCCAGCGCAGATTATACACCAGCGTGGAATTCAGGCGACTCACTCGAATTTCGCCATTCCTGCGTTCAACCGAAATCTTGAAGATCGCTCCCAGGTTAATGTAATCCATGTTTTTCACCTGTCCCTGCCACAGATTGCCGGTGGACCAGATGACGGCCTGAGTCTTCGTTTTTCCCTGGTAGGTGATTTCGCGCAATTCCATGGGCTGGAGCCGGTGCGGGTGACTGCCGATGATGACGTCCACCCCTTCCTCTGTGAGGATCCGGTAGGTATCCATCTGTTTCTGGGAGGGGTAACCGGTATATTCCCTGCCCCAATGAATGTGATAGACAATCAGCTCTGCTCCCTGGGCGCGGGCTTCGGCTATTTCGGAACGGATCTTCTTGGCAGTATTGAAATTCACCGCGTAACTGACCGGCACCGGAATATAGTTCGTCCCGAAGGTTGAGGCGACAAACCCCACTTTGATGCCGTTAATGTCACGAACCAGCGCCGTGGCGGCTTCTGCTTTCGTCCGGAAGGTGCCTGTATGGTCCAGACCAATCAGATCCAGGTTGTCCAGCGTAGCTCTCAGCCCATCCATGCCATTGTCCATGGCATGGTTATTCGCAGTAATCGCCAGATCAACCCCAAGTTTCTTCAGTGTCTGGGAGAGATTGACCGGGGCGTTGAATCGGGGAAATCCCCGATAGCCAAAGTCTTCACCGGCTGTGGCTGATTCCAGATTAACCAGCGTATAGTCGGCATCAGCCAGCAAGTCTCCGATGGGAGCAAACTGAGGCAAAAAATCGTAACTGCCGTCCTTCTGACGGGCAGCCCGGGTATTGGTGATATGACTAAGCACATCGCCCGAGGCGACAATGGTAAACTCCGTGTCCGGAAGCGGAGGATTCGGAACCGTCTCAGCCGCTTCACCGGTCACCGGAGCGGTTAAGGGGGATCCGGCGGCATCCGTTCCCGGCTTGCTCGCTGCTGTCTTTGCCGTCGTTGTGACGGAGACCGATTCTGCGGCGGACGTACTGCCCGCGGCAGCACCTGCACTCAGTTCACAGCCACTCAGCAGAAGGATGGCAGGCAGAAGTATGGCAACTATTTTTTTTAACATAGGATTCTCCCGTCATATATTTTGCTTATTAACATATTATAGGGAAGACCTGTGAACATTTCCACCGCCTGCCGGTAAAAAATCCTTGAACCAATTGTGACGTACGACATGAAACATCACAATGCGAGCTCCACACCTGATGCAATCGACTCTCCGCCTCACGGAAGTTTTTTATATTAAGTCAACCGGGCCTTCGCCTTTATGCCATGCACAGGATGTCATGAACACGATGCCGTCCCCATATTTTTTTCCATACCGGAACCTATAGAAATTAACTGAAAAATTAATCCTTTAATTAGTTATTCCTTCGTTTTTTCTCTTGTCAATACTAAAAAATGTCCGGATAATACTCTATAATTAGGATATGGTGTTAACGTTTACTTCATTCTACGAAGTAAAGCCTGCCATACCGTGATCCCTGGGGTCTCGGAAAATATAAGATGAGAGGGAGATTTATGAAGAAACAAATCGCAGCCATTCTTTCCATCGTCCTGATTCTTGGCACCACAGCCTGCAGCAGTTCAGGCAAGTCCACCATTGACCAGCCTGTCAGCAGCGCCGCAGAAAAAGGTAAGTCCACGACCACCGCGTCTGCCGGAACAACGAAACCGACAGTCACCTCTGCCGAAACCAAACCCGCTGACACCAAGCCGACGGAAACTCAGCCGACAACGGGAGAAGTGTCCATCGAAAAGCAGGTTCTGCTGGAACAGAAAGACGTCAAAATCACTGCCACCGGCCTGGAGCGTGACGGTTTGTTTGGAGCAACCCTCAAAGTCCTGATCGAGAATAATTCCGATACTGATTTGACGATTCAAACACGCAACGTCTCCATCAACGGCTACATGATCAACAGTCTGATGTCGGCGGATGTCAGCGCCGGCAAGAAGGCTAATGACGAAGTGACCTTCATGAACTCCGATCTGGAAGCCGCCGGCATCAGTGACATTGCCGATATGGAAATTACCTTCCACGTCTTCAAGTCCGAGGGCTGGGATGAATACTTCGACAGCAAGCCGATTCAGCTGAAAACCTCCATCGCCGACACCTATGAGTACAAATTCGATGATACAGGCAAAGTATTATATGATAAGAACAACATTCGGATTATCGCCAAAGGCATTTCCAATGATGACTCTATTTTTGGCCCCGGGCTGATCCTCTTCATCGAGAATAATGGGAAGAAAGGCTTCACAGTCCAGGCCAGAGACGTTTCGGTTAACGGCTTCATGATCAACCATACCATGTCCACGGACGTTTCCCCCAAGAAGAAGGCCCTCACCGCCCTCACCTTCTTCCAGGATGACCTGGAAAAGAATGACATCGAGAAGATCACTGATGTTGAGCTGGCTTTCCATATTTTTGACATGGAAAAATGGGATACCATTGCCGACACCAAGAAGTTTGAACTGAGCTTTGATTAACCGGACGGCCGGAATAGAGAATCGCAAACTGACGCTTATATTGATCTGACGAAACGATAAAAAAAACAAGTGGCTGAAATCAAATTTCTTGATTTCAGCCACTTTTATGGTTGCGGAGGTAGGACTTGAACCTACGACCTTCGGGTTATGAGCCCGACGAGCTACCAACTGCTCCACTCCGCGATATTGCCTTGAATCAGTCTACTTATATATAATAAGTCAGGAATGAGAAGTTGTCAACCACTAATTTCAGGAAATCTAAAAAAACCGCAGAAAAGCTCAGAAGCTCCTGCATCCGCAAGGACACAGGACCCGTCAAATGATCCGCTTGATGGGTTCAGCGAAGATCCGATGACTGGGAATTATGACCCTTCCAGCTCCCGGACTTCATCAAAGGTGCGGGTGCGCACGTAGAACAAGATCCCGTTGGCAACCATAGCGACCCCGGACAGCAGGAACCAGCGGTCGATTCCGATCACCTCGCTGACCGGACCGGCAATCAGCAGCCCTACCGGCATGGAAAGGGTCATCAGCATCATAATCAGGGAAAATACTTTCCCCATCATATCCGGAGCGATGGTTTCCTGAATATAGGCCATCAGGGGAACGTTGATGAAGGAACCGGAGAAGCCCATGACCAGGCAGCACACGACAAAGAGCCAGAATTTATCAGGATTCACCGCCCCGCTGGTCCAGGCACCCAGGCCCATTACGGTGATGGCCATCGATACCATGAGGAAGCGTTTTTTCAGTCCGCCCCACACACCGAGAAGGAGTGAGGATACCAGCAGACCACCGGCAAAAAAGAATTCAACCAGGCTGTTGTGCCAGGCATTCCCCTGGAAATGTGTCCGAACCAGCAGCGGGAACAGGGATCCCAGCGGCATATAGAGAATGTTCAGCAGAAGCATCGGCAGAAATACCGCCATCAGCGCTTTGTTTTCCCGGACTGCCGCAAACCCGGATTTCACATCGGCGAGCATGTCCATGTCTGGCCGGGTCCGCTGTACATCCGGAATTCGAACGAACATCAGACAGCCCACAGCGAACAGGGCACCCGCGATATCAACCAGCATAATGGCCCAGATGGGCAGGACCGCCATCAGCGCGGCTCCAAGTACAGGCCCCAGCATGTTCGACAGAGAATTGATCAGATTCGCCCACCCGCCCGCTTTCGTTAACATATCAGCAGGCACCAGCGTCGGGATTGCCGCCTGCATGGCCGGAGCATGGAATGTATTGCCGGTGCCCCGCAGAAACAGGATCAGGTACATGAACCAGACAGGCGGAATTGGCCAGTACCAAAAGGCAATGCCCAGAATCACGCTGGAGAGCGCGACCATCCCGTCCGCCAGCATCATGACGGTACGGCGGTTGAAGCGGTCGATCCAGACTCCGGCAAATGCTCCGAACATGAGGAACGGCAGCATGGAGACCACCGCCGCGATGGACAGCGTCAGGGCGGACTGAGTCTGAATCGTGAGCCACCAGATGATAGCAAACTGGACAGCCGCCGACCCCAATATGGAAAACGCCTGCCCGCTGTAAATGATCGCAAATTGCTTTTTCCAATTATTAAACATACAAGATATCCTTTGCCGTTTGATTGGTTCTATCTTTAGTTTAACCGACTTTGCGCCATTTGACGAATCTGGATTCATACCAGCGAATAAATCCAGATAGCCGGTAGCTGCAGCTTGTTCTGTGGGTATCTGACCCAAAGATCTCCTGATTCATCGAAACCACCTCAGCAGGTACCGGTCAGACCTGATAATCGATGCTGCAATAAAAAAGAGATACCAAAAATGGTATCTCTTTTTTATCAAATGGAATGGTGCTGAAGACCGGAATCGAACCGGTACGGTGTGTTAGCACCGCAGGATTTTAAGTCCTGTGCGTCTGCCAGTTTCGCCACTCCAGCAATTATGGTAGCGGAAATAGGACTTGAACCTACGACCCTTCGGGTATGAACCGAATGCTCTAGCCAGCTGAGCTATTCCGCCATATTCGATCTGCCTTTGATAGCGACAAGATTTATTATAAGGCAGCCCTTTCCCCTTGTCAACAAGATTTCATTGGAAAATCATCCAAATCCGATAAAGTTTTTGGGGGATCCGGATGCTGACCCTTGATGGGGATCCAGAAACGAAGCGGACGAACTCCTTCATCCGCTTGCTGGTCATCAGCTCTTCTTGCGTTTGACATTTCCGCCCGGTTCCTGACGGCGCTTGAATTCCGAAAGCTTCTCCTCAGAGTCTTTCTGGAAGCGCGACATCATATCCTCAAAGGACTGGGGTCCTTTTTCCAAGGCTCTTGGACGACGGTCCCGAGCCCAGTCGTCATCACCGGACCGGTTGTAAGGCTTCTTCTCCGCAGGCGGCCGGGAATCAAAGGTTCTGGGCCGGCCCGAGGCAGCACCAAAAGACGGTCTCTGAGCGGCCGCTTCGGAGGAAGGCGTTCCTTCCTTAGGCTTCAGATCGGGATTGGCCTGCTTGATGGAAAGGCTGATTTTGCCATTGGGTTCGATCTTCAGAACCTTGACTTTCATCTTTTCCCCTTCCTTCAGAAAATCCTTGATATCCTTGACATAGCTGTCTGCCACTTCGGATATGTGCACGAGGCCGGTTTTGCCCTCGATGTCCACAAATGCTCCAAAGGTGGTAATGTTGATAATCGTACCTTCCAGAATGGCTCCTGCTTCGATTGCCATGTTTTTTAAAGATTCCTCCTTGAACCTGTCGTTTGCTAGGGGGCGGTGTCTGTGGCAGCCGGGGTGGTCGTTGACGGCATATTGATCACCGGGATCTCATCCGGCTTGATCATCTGCAGCCGTTCCCTGGCCTGCTTTTCGATATATTCTGTTGAATTCAGCTGATCGACCTGCTCGAGCAGCCGCTTGTTTTCACCCTGGACCTCCTTGAGCAGATTCAGCTGCTCTTCCTGCGTGCGGTTGATCCGGTCCATTGTCACCCGTTGATTGGCAAATTGGAACAGAGCAAGGAAAGCAAGCAGAACCAGGGCAATATGTTTTAATTGCAGTTTTTTCATCGCTCCTCCCTTCCATTCTATTCCATTTTAATATAAACCCCTGGTATTTCAAGAAGAAATATATCTATACAGGAAGAATCCATCTTTTCTGCTGCAACGGTCGACCCTGGTTTAGTCGATCTCCGCACCTTCCAGGATTTCGTACAGGGCCGTCGCTTCCTCTTTCCGGACGGTTTCCCGGATGTCCAGAATACGGGCGCGCACCTTCTTGGAGGCGTATTCAATTTCGATGATGTCATCGGCTTTGACTTCCGCCCCGGCTTTGGACACTTTGCCATTGATCTTGACCCGACCGGTATCGCAGGCTTCCTTGGCGACCGGGCGCCGCTTGATCAGGCGGGATACTTTCAAATATTTGTCTAGTCTCATGAGCAACCTCTCTTCTTAGCGTGCGCAGCACGGAATCTGCCGGGCCTCCCAGGGCTGCAGGCATTCCGGATACCTGTACCTGGCGGGTTTCCCAGGCTTCGACTGCTGTGGCCGGCAGTATAGTCGGATTATATCATTATTGCCGGCTGAAAAAAAGATAAGGCTCCAACCAGGGAGCCTCGTTATCTGATGTCTATTTCTTTTTGGATTTCTTCTTCGGGACCGGTTTGTTGACTAAGCCCTTGAAGTCTTTGCCCGGTTTGAACACGGGAACTTTCGATGCCGGAATCTGAATGGTTTCCTTGGTTCTGGGGTTTCTTCCTTCTCTGGCAGCTCTTTCTCTGACTTCGAAAGTTCCAAAGCCAACGAGTTGAACTTTGTCACCAGCTTCAAGCGCACCCATAACGGCTTCCTTGAAAGCGTTTAATGCAACTTCAGCTTCTTTCTTGGTCATCTTGCCGGATTCTGCGATTTTGGTGATTAATTCCGCTTTGTTCATTGATTAACCCTCCTCTGAGTATTGGAAATAGCAGATTCTCCGCTATCTATACATATTCTCTATCAAAAAGGGCGTAAAATCCATGATTCGCTTCACTTTTCACAGATATTTAACAAATGAATCCCACAACCATGCCGATTTCAGCCCCTTTTTGCGACATTTTCTAGATTTCGTCGCTTTTCGTCAGGTGTTTGATCTCCTGCTCCACCCGATGGGTGAGCAGCGCCTCGGGCTGGAAGCCGGCTCCATCGAGGAGCAGCACCGTGTAATAAAGCAATTCCGCCAGGTCCTGCTCCTCCTCCAGATTCTCGTTCAGAATCCGCCGGATCTGTGCCAGCAGTTCGTCGCGCGACCGCCGGGGGCGACCGTAGGCTTCCGCCTTTTTGGCCACCTCAGCCGCCCGCATGGTGGCCGGGATGGATTTCGGCAGGGATTTCAGCTTGTCATCCAGACTGACTTCTCCCTTTTCCGTTTTCTTGATCTTTTCCCAGTTGCTGAGCACTTCCTGGGAGTTTTTCAGATCCAGCGTGCCAAAGACATGGGGATGGCGCGAAATCATCTTGTCGTTCACGCTGCGGATGATATCCAGGATGGTAAAATCCCCTTGTTCCTCGGCAATGCGCCCATGGAGCACAACCTGCAGCAGGACATCCCCCAGCTCCTCCTTCATATCTTCCAGGTTGCCCTGGGTAATGGCATCCGCCGCTTCATAGGCTTCCTCAATGAGGTAACGCCGCAGCGATTCATGGGTCTGCTCCCGGTCCCAGGGGCACCCTCCCGGCTCGCGCAGCGCGTTGATGGTGCGGCGGAAATCCTGGAAGCCCGGCTTGACCGATTCGCGCTCGATAAAGACCGTCGTCAGATGATCCACATCCTCCTGCCGGTCCAGCGCCCACAGCGGGATGCGCCGCACCGTCTCCTCGCCCTTGATGCCCGCGTTGCGAACATAAATAATCTCCGCTTCATCATCCAGATAGTCAGACAGCGCCAGCTTGACCTCGGAGGCAATCCGCCGATTATAGACCTGGGTCACCACGGTGTCCGTGTCTCCCGACAGTCCCTTGTCCCTGAGCTCGGTGGCATCCAGAATCAGCAGTCCCCGAATCGGATCCCGCCGCAGCACATCCAGGATGGTGTCAATAAAGCTGACTGCCGGATGAACGACATAGGGAATGCCCTCCTGTTCCAGCCGGCTGATCAGCTCGACCACCGACTGTTCGGCAATCATGGGATTTCCCGGGACGCAGTAAGTAAGCTCCGTTCCTTCCCGCCTCCAGGCGGCTATGACCTCCTCCGCCAGGGAGCGGTAGACTTCCTGGAAGCTGGCGTTCTTTTCGTAGAGGTGATCCAGGCTGGCATAGCGGATGCCCCAGCTGTCCAGAGCCGCCACCGTGGGATGGATGCGGGTTCGTAGCAGAACCCTGGTCCGTTTCAGCAATTCAAAAGTTTCCATCGTAAGGGAACCGGGATCCCCCGGGCCCAGGCCCGCAATGTGTATCATAAGTCATCTCCTGTGCAATGCATCGTTCAGTCTTGCGATGAACCGCATCCCCTGAAGGGTCATTATCAAGCGTTTCATCCATTTTGATCAGTTTCAGTATATCAGAGCCGGCGGCAAAAAAGCAGGGAAGGACCTCCGCTTTTTCCCGGAGATCCCTGCCATCGATTCATTATTTGGTTGTCGCTGCCGGTGTCGTGGAACCCGTGGCATCCGGTGTGGTGGAGCCCGCATCCGGTTCAGCCGGTACATCCACATTCATCGGGATTTTCTCCGGATATTTCTTCACGCCGTAAGCAGTTTCCCATTCCTTCAGAAGCTCTTCCAGCCGGGCTTGCTTCTTCTCATTGAGAATGTTCATGCGCACATTTTCCTTGACGGTGATTTCCTTGCCGTTTTCCAGGGGGAGCATATCCGTCAGAGCCAACACCTTGGGCTCAGCCACAACATTCGTGACTTTGATCAGGTGCCAGCCGAAGCTGGTTTTCACCGGTGCCGAGATTTCGCCTTCCTTTAATTTTTTGGCTTCAGCCATGAAATCCGGCGAGAGCTCCTGGTTTTCATAGGGATAGTTGCCCAGCAGGCCGCCCTGGGTCGCTGTTCCATCCTTGCCATATTCCTTAGCCAGATCCTCGAATTTTGCCCCCTTGTCCAGCTTGGCCTTAGCTTCCTTGGCCTTGGCTTCTGCATCCGCTGAGTCCGGCTCGCCAAAGAAGATGTGGTAGATCGTCGCTCCGGCGCTCTGGGTATAATTCGTTGCCTTTTCCTCTTCGTAGGTTTCATTGATTTCGGCGTCGGTGACCTGAATGTCCTTGGTCAGTTCCTCCGCCACTTTCTCAAAGCGCAGCGACTTGAGTACTTCCGCCTTGTAGGATTCCGCCGTGAACCCGGCATTTTTCAGGATCTGATCAAACTGTTCCTGTCCGCCATAGCTGGCCAGGTTGTCCTTCATGATCTGCTCGTACTTGGCCAGGGCTTCCGCGCTGTCGGAGGCGATCTTCATTTCATCCGCCTTTTTCAGCAGCAGAGCATTGCGCACCAGCTGATCGAGAATGGATGGCTTCTGCTGCTGCAGCGTTGCCAGAGCACCGTCCACCATTTCGCTGGTATACTGGGCACGCAGGGAATCCAGCATTTTGTTGAACTCCTCCTCAACCTGACCGGAGGTGATGCTGATGCCCTCGCCTTCTGCCAGAATGATGGAAGGATCAATCGCCTTGGTAATGACGGCGGGCATGGTGGTTGTGGTGGAAGCCGCCTGACTCTGAGCCGCGGTCGTTTGGCCGGCGTTGCTGCCCGGGACCGATGTGTTGGACGGGGATGCCGGTGACGGGGCACAGCCTGCGAGAGCACCCAGAATAAGCGCCATGCTGACCAATTGTTTAATACGTTTCATTGTAATCTCCTGTCGTGGTTTCTTATCGTAGTTTCTTATCGTGGTTTTTCCTGGTAAATGCTGAACCGATACCTCCCTGTCTTAAGGGGACGTCAATCGAAAGCTTGCGTCATATCAGTTACAAAACAATATGATTATACCCCAGGAAGGGGGTCAAGGGGTTACAAAACAGAATGTATTTCAGGAAAAAACAGCCGACCGGATTCTATCCCACTGACCAGGCGGTTTCAGATTGGCAGTTTTTCAGCCTCCGGGATGACAATATCTTTCCCACAGGTGCTGCCGATCGATATCTTAACTCGCATCTTCTTCCAAACCGGTGATTACATCGGCCTGTCTGTTTGTGTAGGCACCCTAAAGGGTGCGCATGCTGCAAAGCAAAGATCGCGAAGACTGACTTACAAATGATTACTCTCATGCATTTTAAATACTTCGGCATAACCAAAGAACCGTTTGACGATCAAAATAGGTGCGCCACTTTGCTTCGAACGGATGATTTGCGCTGTTCAATTGCCCGATCCCACTGGCTCCCGGGATAGTTCTTATTGGTCTTGATCTTGGAAGGGCGAACATTGCCGCGAAACTCAATCGTAGATAAGTGCGGATCCTCGGTGAATTCTTTTCTTGACTCGACTCCATTGCAGCCGGAATATCCGCTGCTTCATCATCGGGACGAATCAGTTTGTGTGTCTCATTGATGTCATGGACATCGACCGCAGTCCCTGTGACTGTAGGGACATACCCACTGCCGGCGCAAACTCCGGTATGAACCTTCATCCCAAAGTACCACTGATTGCCTTTCTTTGTCTGATGCATCTCAGGGGCTCGTTCTCCCTTCTGGTTCTTGGTAGAACGAGGGGCTGCAATAATGGTAGCATCCACGATGGTGCCGCCATGCATCATTAGTCCGGCAGATTCCAGGCGCTTAGTGACATCATGAATGATCTTCACTCTCAAGAGATGGCTTTCCATTAAATGGCGAAAGTGAAGAAGCGTGGTTGCCTCAGGCACTTGCTGCGATATGTAACCAGGCGCATGAATTTGCGCATGGCATAACTGTCATAGTTGGCGTCTTCCACTGCAGCATCGGAGAGGTCAACTCAATTTTGCATCAGGTACATCCGAAGCTTCACTTCAATTTCGATGAGCTTTCTGCCGCTTTTCCCCTGAGGATCGTAGGGACGAATCATCTCGACCCAATCTTTTCAGGGAATGATAGTTTCCATAGAATCAAGAAATTCTTCTCACTTTGTCGTCTTGCGGCGATGTGCGTATTCAAAATCACTGAAAGTCCTCGCTGGTAACGTAATGTTAAATCGTGACAGTTCGCCTTAGAGTTACAGAAAACAGAACTAACCAGAGTTTTCTTAGTACGATTTTTTATATTTTTATATCATATATAATTTTGAACGCTAAAATTTTATTTTTTATTTGAATTTATTCTGAAATCAGCCATTGCAATTGATCACTTCATGTGATACGTTAAATTTATAGCACATTACTCATATTACCAATATATCTTTTACAGTTAATACAGTTCTTATCCAACATAAAAAAGGGGAGGAACACAGCCATTAATGGCTCCTCAAATGAAAGGTGTGAGTCTAATGAAGAGGTAAAAGAGGGTTACACTGTTTGTGATTAAAATGAAAGGCGGTATAAAATAATGTATAAGAAAATGGTATCAATTATAATTATATTGGTCCTCTTGTGTAGTTTCCCCTTACCAGTTTACGCGGCCTACAACAAGCAAATTGTTACACTTGATATAAATAATGAACCCGTTACTTTCTATTTAAGTAACTCTAGTAAACAGAATATGGTTACCACTTCAGCGAACGGGCAAGACTATATTATTATCTATGATACTACCACCGGTGACCTAACTATTAACGGAGAAAAGGTCAATACCGAACAAACCTTGCCAGCCGTGTGTTCATGGGTAGAATATCAGCGATACGAAGGCATACTTGGGGTTAATATCAGAGATGCCTCTGTTATCGCTGGTGCTATAATTGCAATGGCCGGAGGTCCTGTTTCATGGGCATCAGCTGTTACGATTGCAGGAGTTGTTATCGCTCGGGGGTTAGATAATATCTACTACACCAAAATTTCTTACTACGATGATACTCTAACAGGAAGCAGACCAAGCACAAAAATAGTTTGGCATTTTTATGCTAATTCAAATCGGACGGAAGAAATAAAATGATAAAAAAAATTTTTCATGCACTCATGTGGGTAATCGTAGGAACGTACCTGTTCATGAAATTGTTTGTGAACCCTGACGCCTTTACCAGCAGCATCTTTCATCTGATCTCATACACCGTCATCGCTTTGTACGCGATCTATACGGGTTATTCAAAAAAGGAACTGCATGTTCAGATAATCGGCTTGTTACTGCTTGTTTTGGCCGCTGCTGATTTTTGGCTATAAATTTGACGCGACGGTTCCCCCCGGGATGAAGTAACGATGACTCATCCCTGGGGGAACCTTTGCTTTGAACGGACCGGAGGATCCTGATCCGACCGGTCTTTTCATGGTTTTGATACGACTTAACCTTTCATTAACTTCCTTTCATTAACTTCCTTTCATTAACTTCCTTTGATGGACCCCCTGGTTGGAGAGCCTTCTGAGGTCAACAAAGGCGGCAGCTGCGAATTCTCTTCGCAGCTGCCGCCTTTGTGATTATCTGTCTGGCAGGCCAGGATCGGCCTGCTGTTTTAATTACTTCGTTTCCGTGGGAGTGGTGACACCCTGGCTGGTGGGAGCCGGCGTCGTTGTTCCGGGCTGAGTGGTTTCTGGTTCCGTCTGGTATTCCATGGGGATCCGCTCCGGATAACGCTTGACGTTGTACTGAGCTTCCCATTCATCCAGCAGAGCCGCGACTTTTTCGTTCTTTTTGCTGCTCTTGAGCGTCGTTTCGATTTCTTCCTTTACCGTCCGCTCCACGCCGTCATCGCCGGTTACCTTATCCGTCAGAACCAGCACCTTGGCTGCGCTGAGCACATTGGTTACCTTGATCAGATGCCAGCCGAAAGAGGTTTTAACCGGACCGGAAATCTGGCCTTCGGTCAGCTTCTTGGCTTCCGCCACAAAATCGGCACCCAGTTCCTGGGTGTCCCAGGGGAAGGTTCCCAGAAGGCCGCCTTCCTTGGCGGAGTCATCCTGGCCGTACTCTTTGGCAATATCCTCGAACTTGGCTCCGCCGTCCAGCTTGGCCTTGGCTTCCTTGGCCTTGGCTTCCGCGCCGGCGTCATCGGGCTTGCCGAAGAAGATATGGTACATGGTCGCACCGGGCTGCTTGGTATAGGTCGTTGCTTTGTTCTTTTCGTAGTATTCGTTGATTTCCGCCTCAGACACCGTAATGTCCTTGGTGACTTCTTCGAGGAGCTTTTCCAGGCGCAGGCCCTTTAGAACTTCCTGCTTGTAGGAATCCGCGGTGTAGCCGGCGTTGGACAGCGTCTTGTCATATTCTGCCTGGCTGCCCAGTTCGGCAACGGCATCCTTGACGATTTTCTCGTATTCCTGAATCATTTCGGGAGAGTCCGTCGGGATCTTGAGCTCATCCGCCTTCTTTACCATCAGCTGATTGCGCAGCTTGGTATCCATGATCTGAATCTTCTGCTGCTCAAACTGAGCAGCCAGAGACTTCATTGTCTCTTCACTGTACTGAGCCGTCCAGGACACCATCAGCTTCTCATAATCATCCAGCACTTCTCCCAGGGTGACTTTAATGCCGTCCCCTTCCGCCAGAACAACCCCGCGCTTTTCCGCCTCTTCCCGGGCGATCGCTTCTTCGGTCTTCACGACCAGGCCGCAGCCGGCAAATACCGACAGGCTCATGCCAACGGCGAGGACCGCCGCAATTTTCTTTAATCCGATCACTATTCTTTACACTCCTAGCATGCCTCTTGACCGAGGCTGATTTTCATTCCGCCGGCACTCCGGCAGATGGACATTTTTTTAACTCAAGGTTCATTATAATCGTTTTTTTGACAGGAGGCAACTTTGGACCGTTTCGCCGGACAACCCCGGCAGGGGCTGTCTGACTAGGCTTTGCGCCGCTCCAGCTCCTTCTTCTGCTCTTCTCCCAGTGCGTCAAACAGCCGTGACAAATCCCGGAGCAGCACATCCCGGGTGGTCCGGTATCGGAACTCGATGACGGGCTTTTCGCCGGCGATAATGGTGCTGCGGTCACTGTAGGGCGGGTTAGCCAGGACTCCGACATAGGGCGAACGGAAGGCATCGACATTCTGGAAGGTCATCGTGACATAGCTGCCGCGGTCGCGAATCTCGCTGATGGCAAGGGCTTTTGCCTTGGACCGCAGCAGCGCGACATCCATGAGATTATAGGTGGCATCGGGTATATCCGAGAACCGGTCCTCCAGCTCAGCCTTGACCTGGAAATAATCCTCCTTGGTCTCAATGGCGGCGATCTTTTTGTACATCTGGATCTTGAGGATCTCATCGGCGATATATTCCCGCGGAATGTAGGCATCCAGGCGGATGTCCACCACCGTGTCCGGCGCGTCGCCCCGGCTCTGGCCGGTCAGTTTCTTCACCGCCTCATCCAGCATCCGGATGTACAGGTCATAACCAACGGCTGCCATGTGTCCGGACTGAGCCTTGCCCATCATATTGCCGGCTCCGCGGATCTCCAGATCGCGCATGGCGATGCGGAAGCCGGAACCCAGCTCGGTAAAGTCCTTCAGCGCCTTCAGCCGCTTTTCCGCCACCACCGTCAGCACTTTGTCCCGGCGGTAGGTCAGATAGGCATAGGCGATGCGGTTGGTCCGGCCCACCCGGCCGCGCAGCTGATACAGCTGGGACAGACCCAGCTTGTCTGAGTCATAAATGATGATGGTATTGACATTGGGAATATCCAGGCCCGTTTCGATGATGGTGGAACTGACCAGCACGTCGAAGCGCCCTTCCATGAAATCCACCATGACATCTTCCAGCTCCCGCTCCGACAGCTGACCGTGGCCAATGCCGAATTCCACTTCAGGAACCAGCTGCTTGAGGTAGTTGGCCATGCGCTCGATGTCCTGGACGCGGTTATAGACGAAATAGACCTGACCGTTGCGGCTCTTCTCGCGCAGGATGGCGTCCCGGATCAGCTGCTCGTTGTATTCCACCACATAGGTCTGAATCGGGTAGCGGTCATCCGGCGGCGTTTCAATGAGTGAGATGTCCCGAATCCCGGTCATGCTCATGTTCAGGGTTCGGGGGATCGGTGTGGCCGACAGGGTCAGCACATCCACCGCCTTTTTCAGTTCCTTGAGCTTTTCCTTGTGCTTCACGCCAAAGCGCTGCTCCTCGTCAATGATGAGCAGGCCAAGATCTTTGAACTGGACGGCCTTGCCCAGGAGCTTGTGGGTCCCAATGAGAATATCCACATTGCCCTCCTTGAGCCGGATGAGAGAATCCCGAACCTGAGCCGCCGTGCGGAAGCGCGACACCATATCGATGTTCATGGCGAAGCCTTCAAAGCGCCGCCGGAAATTATTGTAATGCTGCTCGGCCAGAATCGTGGTGGGTACAAGCACCGCCACCTGCTTGCCGTCCATGACCGCCTTGAAGGCAGCGCGCATGGCCACTTCCGTTTTGCCGTAGCCGACGTCGCCGCACAGCAGGCGATCCATCACCCGGGGAGACTCCATGTCCTTCTTGATCTCCTCGATACTGGTCAGCTGATCCGGTGTTTCATCATACTGGAATTCATCCTCAAACTCCCTCTGCCAGGGCGTGTCCTTGCTGAACTCGTAGCCCCGGACCTGACTGCGCTGAGCGTACAGCTCCACAATCTCCTGCGCCACCTGATCCACATTGGCCCGGACCTTGGCCTTCGCCTTGGCCCACTCCTGGCCGCCCAGCCGGGAAACCTTCGGGGCAGCCGCTTCATTTCCGATGTACTTCTGGATCAGATCCAGCTGGTCGACCGGAATGAACAGCCGGTCATTGCGCTCGTAGCTGATCTCCAGGTAATCCTTGACAACCCCCTGGGTTTCGATCTGCTTCATGCCCTGATAGACGCCGATGCCGTGGTTGACATGAACCACATAGTCGCCCTTCTTCAGGTCATCGTAGGAGTGGATCTTTTCAATTCCTTTACCCTTGACGGCCCGGCGCTTCTTTTTCTGAGAAGATTCGCCGAACACCTCGGCATCGGAGATCACCGCCAGGCGGATGTCGCGGAATTCATAGCCTTTTTTCTGATTGCCGAAGGTGATGACGACTCCGCCCGGGCCGACGGCGCCGACGTCATCGCGGTAGATCGCTTCGATTTCGCGGCCGCGCAGCGTTTCTTCCAGCCGCTCGCCCCGGGGGCGGGTGCCGGACAGAACCACGGTGCGCCACCCGCCCGCTTTGCGGTGGGCGATGTCATCCACCAGCAGATCCAGCTGACCGTGAAAGTGATAGACCGTATTGCTTTCAAACTGAGCCAGATGCCGGGGTGGCAGCGCCCGATCCGTCTTCATCAGGTCATGGAGCGACAGCACCGGCCGGCTCAGCAGCTGGGTCTGGATCACCTCCGGATCCAGCATGATGCGGGACTGCCCCGCCAGAATCTCTCCCCGGCTCAGAAAGGTTTCGTACTGTTCCCGGAATTCCAGCGCGGCCGACCCCAGTTTGCCCATGGTGCGGATGGAATCATCCAGCACGACAAAGTGCTCGCCGATATAGTCCAACAGGCTGGCCGGCTGCTCAAAAAAGTACGGCAGGCAGGAATCGATGGTTTCAAAGCTCCACGTTTCCTCCAGGGCTTCCAGATTCTTCTGCACGATGGCTTTCAGCTTCTCGAAGGCTTCCGGACCCAGGGCTTTGCGCGCCGCTTTATTCTGGGTCAGTTCCTCCATTTCTTTCCGGATCTGATCGCGCCCGCGCAGCAGCGACGGCTTGTCGATGATGATTTCCTTGCTGGGAAAGATCTCGGTTTCGGTGACCGGCTCGATGGAGCGCTGGGTCTCCGGATTGAAGGTCCGGATGGTGTCGATCTCGTCGCCGAACAGCTCAATCCGCACCGGGAACGGAGCCACCGGTGAAAAAATATCCATGATGCCACCGCGCTGGGAGAACTGACCGCGCCCTTCCGTCACTTCCGCCCGCTCGTAGCCGGCTTCGATCAGGCGCTTCGCCAGATGGTCCAGGTCCAGCACGTCTCCGGTTTTAAGGTGAAAGGTATAGCGCTGGAAGTAGTCCAGCGGCATCCAGGCCGAAAGCAGCGCTTCCACGGAGGCCACGATGATCTTCTTCTGACCTGAGGCAATCTCCCGCAGAACCTTCAGCCGTTCCCAGCGCAGATCGCCGGACACGGCGTCGGCATCATAGAACACCAGCTCCCGGGCCGGCAGGAAATAGACCTCCAGCTCCCAGAGCAGCAGGTCATCATAGATGGCGCGGGCTTCCAGCTCCGACCATGAAAAAATAAACAGCGACTTCTCGGTCGACTGGTAGAGCGCAGACAAAAAGGCGGCCCGGGCGGAATCGGAAATTCCGTACACCCCGATCGGATACCGCTTCTCCCGGATTCCCGCACGAACCTGCTCAAAGCCCTGACTCGTCTGAATCAGAGCTTTGATGGCATCCAGCCTCATGATCTCACCTCGGAGTCCGAATCCGGTTCGGACGGATTCTCGGTCACAGGATCGACTGAGGATGGATTCTTCGGCAGCGGTTTTTGATGCAGCAATTCTTCCGGGTTACAATCTGCCAGCGGTTTTCGGGGCGGAATATCCTCTCCGGATGCGCTGTTCAACGATGCGCTGTTCAGCGACGCACTGTCCGCAGATGTGCTGCCCGAAGCCGCACTCTCCGCAGATTTTCTGTCCGCAGATGTGCCACCCGCAGCGCCGGGTTCCCCGGACTCCCTGGGCAGCTTCGGTGCCTTGGGCGGTTTGCCGGAGGAATTATAGCGGTTCATGGCATCTTCCACGGCACCGGTGACGATGACTTTCACCGCGTCCCGGGCCAGCTGCAGGCCCTCGATATACAGAGGTTCCTCCGTGGGCGAGAACTTGCCCAGAACATGGGAGATGACATTGCCGCGGGGGCCGCCGACACCGATGCGCAATCGGGTAAAGTCATCGGATCCGGTGAGTCCGATGATGCTCTTCATGCCGTTGTGGCCGCCGGCGGATCCCTTGACCCGGATCCGGACGGCTCCGGGTTTCAGCGCCATGTCGTCATAGACTACCATCCACTCGTCCGGACGGGGCTTGTAGAAGTTCAGGGCGGCCACCACGGCTTCCCCCGACAGGTTCATATAGGTCATGGGCTTGATGAGGACGACCTTTTGGCCGCCAAGGAATCCCTCCCCCACCATGCTCTTGAATTTGCTCTTATTGATGTCGATATTTGCCTCATCGGCAATGAGGTCCACCAGGTCAAACCCGGCATTGTGCCGGGTCCGGGCATATTGGGGCCCCGGATTGCCCAGGCCGAAAATGATAAACAAGCTGATTCCTCCTGACATGGGAAAAACCAAGGAAATCATTCCTTGGGTATTCCGCGGTTCGGGTCACCGTTTGGGTGCCCGTCTTATTCTAATAGATTTTCATGGTAAGGGAAAGAATTTCATTCAGACGCGAGAGTGTCACCTGCAGGGAATCCCCTGCCTTCTTGCCCTTGAGATAGCTGTCGATGGCCCGCTCCCTGGTGACGGGCTGTCCGTCGATGGTCAGGAGGATATCCGTGGGCTGAATTCCCCCGCGCTGGGCGGTGGAGCCTTCTTCCACTTCCAGGACATAAAAGCCGGGCTGCTTCAGGGACGGTACTTCCACCAGATCCCCCTGGACTCCCAATTTAACGGCAGAGGCCTCATCCCGCGACAGGATCCGCTCCACCACCCTGGGCAGCTCACTGCCCGGAATCACAGCGGTGTAGGGCGACACGCCCAGACGCTGGGTCAGCTCACTGGATGCCATGCCCGCCAGCCGTCCCTCCATGGTGACGGCCGCTCCGCCGTCATTGCCCCGGTAGACCGGGGCGGAGGTCAGAAAGATCGGCACCTTGGTATCCTCTCCGCCCGAACGGACGGTGTAGAGCGCTTCCCTGGAATGGATCTCGCCCATGGTAAGATTTCCGCTGTCCGGATCTCCCTGGGGCAGGGCGATCAGGAGAATGGTCTGAGCCAGCGCCGGCTTGACCGGAGTCAGATCCAGCGGCTGTTCCCGGTTTAGCGTCGGAACATCGATCAGACCCAGTCCGGTGGCTTCGTCCACACCCATGACAATCCCGTTATGGACCTTCAGCCGGTCGGCTTCCTGAATCTGGACATAAACCTGCGTCTGTCCCCGGACGCTGGCGGCAGGAACCAGGATATAGCCCCGGACTCCATAGATCAGGCCGCTGGACAGCTTATCCGGTTCATTGGCATGCAGGGCCGCCCGGGAGGTCGTAACCCCGACCAGATTGCTGGCGAACTTATCATACGCTGCCCGGAAGTTCTCCCGCTCGTAGAAGCGCTTTTCCAGTTCATTGTACTGATTGGATTCTTTTTCCAGATAATTGTTGGTTTCCGCGATTTTGCGATCCGTATAATTTTTGGTCATCAGCAGGATGACGATGGCAAACAGCAGGACTGAGCCTGCCGCCAGGAGCGTCAGGATTCCTTTCCGGTGGGTCTGATACCTCAGCTTCTCCCGGTTGGAGATCCGGATATGCCCTTCCTGGACTTCCGGTGCATTCCGATTGTTTTTCAAGGGTCACCTCTTATGTTTTGCTCAGGGTAAACTGGAAGACAACACCGGTCTCCCGGTTTTCCACCCAGACGTTCTCCCCGAGCTGGCTCAGGATATTGCGCACAATGGGAAGTCCCAGTCCCGTGGATTCCTTCTGCGTCCGCGACCGGTCCGCCTTATAGAACCGGGACCAGATGTTCTTCAGATCAGCATCGGAAATCGGCATGCCGTCGTTGTAGATGGCCACCGTCACTTTCTTGCCCTTCACTTTAGTGGACACTTCAACATGCCCCTCGGCCGGAGAGTGCTTGACGGCATTGTCCAGGAGGTTGGTGACGACCTGAATCAGGCGGTCGCGGTCGGCCGCGACGTACTGATGCTCGGAATCCAGCGAAATGTCCACCCGAAGTTTCTTATCATTGATTTTGGTTTCAAACTTGACGATGGAGGCCCGAATGACCTCGTTGAGGTCCACTTCCGTCACATTCATCGAGAACCGGCCGGACTCCATGGCGGACAAATCCAACAGATCATTGATGAGCCGGGTCAGACGGTTGATTTCCTCATATACGACATTGAGATAGTAATCCTCCTTGTCCTTGGGAATGATGCCGTCCAGGATTCCGGCGACGAAGCCCCGGATCGAGGTGATGGGCGAACGCAGTTCATGGGAAATGTTGCTGATGAAATCCCGCCGGTTCTGGTCCGTGTTCTCAATGGATTCCGCCATAAGGTTGAAGGAGTTGGCCAGATTGCCGATTTCATCCTCGGAGGATACCAGGGCCCGCTGGGTGAAGTCGCCCTTGCTCATCTTGTCGGCCACGCTGTTCAGTTCATACAGGGGACGAATCAGGATCTGCTGCGCAAAGTAGTAGATCATGAAGATCGAGGCAATCAGCGCCAGGAAGGAACTGATCCAGATGATGAAGAAGACCCCTGAAATCTGCTTGCGCAGGACTTCCTCCGGCGTCATGATGACGGCGGCGCCATGGTAGATGCCATCCTTCAGGATGGGCGACACATAGACAAAATACTCTTTCGTGCCATCCGGGCCGGCCAGGCGGGAGATTTCCTGAGCGCCGCCGCTGGCCAGGCGCTCCAGGTTCTCCTGGGGGAACACCTTGAAAATCCAGTCAGACAACTCTTCCCTAGACACCAAAAACACCATATTGCGCTCATCCAGAACCAGTACCTCTGAATCATTGAGGCCCCGGCCCAAATACTGCAACGTGGTGGTCAGAATGGGCTTTTTGATTTCACTCGCCTTGAACCGCTCTACATTGTACTTAATAAGCTCCGCGGATTCTTCCAGACGGGTTCGTCTTTCCGAGATGTAGCCCTGCTGCACCCAGACGGAAAGGATCGTTGCGATAATCATGTAGCTGATGGCCAGGATCACAAAGAACGTGGCCACCAGCTTGAATACGATACTTTTACTTTTCATCGGTTTGGTTTACTTGACTTCGAACTTGTAACCGACTCCCCAGACTGTTTCCAGCTGCCAGTTCGGGCCGCCGTGCAGCTTTTCGCGCAGGCGCTTGATGTGGACATCCACCGTGCGGGAATCACCGGGATAGTCATATCCCCAGACTTCGCAGAGCAGCTGTTCCCGGGTGAAGACCCGGTTCTTGTTGGAAGCCAGGTGATAGAGCAGTTCAAATTCCTTGGGCGGCATTTTGACGTCGTTGCCGCGATAGGTCACGCTGTAGGAGTTGACGTCCACGGTCAGTTCCGGGAAATTGAGGACTTCCTTGCCGCCGCCCTCGACATTGAAGCGGCGCATGACGGCCTTGACTCTGGCCACCACTTCCTTCGGTTCGAAGGGCTTGACCATGTAGTCGTCGGCACCCAGTTCCAGTCCAAGCACCTTGTCAAAGGTCTCGCCTTTGGCCGTGAGCATGATGACGGGTGTTTCGTAGTCCCGGCGGATCCATTTCAGGACATCGATCCCGTCCACAAAGGGCAGCATGATGTCCAGCAGAACCAGGTCCGGCTTGTAGTCCACGAACACTTCCTGCGCAGATTTTCCGTCCCCGCAGACCTTCGTATCGTAACCGGAGTTCTGAAGATACATTTTCAGTACTTCGCTGATATTTTCATCGTCATCTACGATCAGAATCTTTCCAATTTTCCCTTCCATTCAAATCCTCCTGTGTCCCACAATGGGGATAATGGTTGAAACCAGTTAAGTATATCTTATATGAACGATGCAAAAAAACAGAATGTTTTCCGCAAAATTTACAGTTCATTCACCAGCGGTGCCCTCGCTTCGGTCAAACAGAGCTTTGGATCAGCTGAAAATTGTCGACACCGGTTCATTCTCATGCACCCGGTGGATCGCTTCGCTGAACAGATCTACGCAGGACAGAATCCGGAATTTGTCCCGCATCTTTTCCGGCTCCATCCGGATGGTATCCAGCAGCACCACCTCCGTCAGAGGCGAGTCCTGCAGGCGGTCCGGGGCGTTCCCGGACAGTACTGCATGGGATGCCGCGGCATAGACTTCACGGGCGCCATGCGCCATGAGGGCGCAGGCTGCATTGGCAATCGTGCCGCCCGTGTCGATCATGTCATCCACCATGACGCAGCGCTTGCCGCTGACATCGCCGATGATGTTCATGATTTCCGAAACATTGGGACGGGGCCGCCGTTTATCAATGATGGCAATCGGAGCGCCCAGCCGTTCCGCAAATTTGCGGGTCCGGGTCACCGAGCCAATGTCCGGTGCCACCAGCACCACATCATCGGCGCGGTAAAAGCCTTTGTCGGTAAAATAGCGGGACAGGATCGGCCCGCCGATCAGATTGTCCATGGGGATGTCAAAATAGCCCTGAATCTGTTCGGAATGAACATCCATTGTAATGACCCGGTCTGCTCCGGCCTGGGTCAGGAGATTGGCCACCAGCTTGGCGGTAATGGGATCCCTGGCTTTGACCTTGCGGTCCTGCCGGGCATAGCCGTAATACGGTATGACCGCATTGATCCGTCCGGCCGAAGCCCGGCGGAAGGCATCGATCATGATCAGCAGCTCCATCAGGTGATCATTTACCGGAGTTCGGGTGGACTGGATCACAAAGACATCACAGCCCCGAACGGTTTCACCGATGCTCACCGAGATTTCTCCGTCACTGAATCGTTCCACCTGGGCAACCCCCAGAGGCACCCCGAGCTTCCGAGCGATTCCCAGCGCCATCTCCGGCTGAGAATTCCCCGAAAAGATCTTCATACTCTCACACGTCCATGACTGAACCATACGATCCGCCTCCCCTGCTTTATTCAGGCATCAGTCCTTTTTCAGGCCCTTCTTCTCGACCCAGTGCTCCTTGATCTCCTGGCGAGCCCGGCCGATGGCCAGGGCGTCTGCCGGAACGTCCTCGGTGATGGTAGAGCCCGCCGCCGTATAGGCGTTGCGGCCGACCCGCACCGGTGCCACCAGATTGGTGTTGCAGCCGATGAAGGCGTTGTCCTCCACTACGGTCTTGCTTTTCACTCTGCCGTCATAGTTGACAATGACCGTACCGCAGCCGAAATTGACATGGGAACCGATCTCCGCATCCCCCAGATAGGTCAGATGGGATACCTTGGTGCCGTCCCCGATGGAGGTCTTCTTGATTTCCACAAAATCACCGATTTTCACATGGGAGCCGATCACAGAGTCCGGCCGGATATACGCAAACGGCCCCACTGTGGTCTCCTCACCGATGGAGGAATCCAGAATCACGGATTCCTGAATTTCGCAGTAATTGCCGATTCTGGAATTGCGGATCCGGGTGCCCGGATACAGAATCACCCCTTCGCCGATCACACAGGCGCCCTCGAGGATCACCCCGGGATAGATGACGCTGTTCGCTCCGATGACTGATTCCTTTGACAATATGATGTTCTCGGGATCCACAAAAAAGACCCCGTTGTTCTGATGTTTCTCCACCCGGGCTCTCGCCCCGTCCAGAGCTGTCTTCAGCTCGCGGATTTTTTCCAATGCCTTTTCTGATCCTTGTGCCATATGATACTCCTGTGTTTCCTGATAGATTTTATGTCATTCTGTTCCAATGCTGATTCTCTATTCCCATGCTGGTACTCTGTTCCCATGCTGGTACTCTGTTCCCATGCTGGGACTCTGTTCCCATGCTGGGACTCTGTTCCCATACTGGTACTCTGTTCCCATGCCGGTACTCTGCTTCACTGCCGATCCTTTCCTGATCGAAGATTTCTTCTCTGAGCAAGGGGAACATGGTTATCTGAACTGAATCAGACAGAGCCGCCGCCCCTCCTCTTTCTATTTTAGACGGAAGCGGCGGTTGTGTAAACTTGTCGGGAGTGGTGCTGTCCTGCCGGAGATCAGGCCCATAAAACCAGTCAGCTCAATCTTATTTCCCTGACAGGTGAGCCAGCGAGTTCAGGCAGGTGATGCCGCGGCCTTCTTCCAGTGCCACCCATTCATGGATGCCGGTATCCCCGGTAGTCACCCAGACATTGTAATCCGCCGGCAGCCTCAGAAAAGCCCGGAAGAGCTGATTGATCATCCCGCCGTGGGTCACCAGCACAACATGGCCCGTCGGATGCTCATACAGGATTCGGGAGATCACCCGCTCCGCCCGGAAGCGGAATTCCAGACGAGTTTCCTGTCCGTACACCGAATCATGGGCCGGTACATTGGGCACCACGGGATAGCGATGACCCACCTCAGTAATCGGCACACCTGCCAGCTGTCCGTTGTTGAACTCCATCAGGTCATCCAGCTCCGTCACCGATCGACCCGCAGCTTCCGAAATGGCCTCGGCCGTCTGGCGGGCTCGCAGCAGCGGCGAGGAGTACACCGCATCCACCGGATAGGTCCGCGCGATCCAGGCGGCAGCCAGTCTGGCCTGACCCAGTCCTTTGGCAGTGAGCGGAAAATCCGCCCGGCCTTCACAGACCCGCCGGATATCCGCCTCCGATTCACCATGGCGTATGACAATCAGTTTCATAGAGACTCACTTCCTTTCGATGAATACATTGCGCCAGGTCTTTGGGATCCGGAGCCTGCTGCAAACATTCTTCGGTACATCCAAATCCCATTCCAACTTTAGGCTTATTTTCTGGATCGATTCGCATCGTTCTGGCGATGAAATAATAATATTATACGCTTAATAATTATTTTCATAGAGGTTTCCGCTATTTTCCCACTGCAAATGAAAGCTGAGGCAATGCCGCGATGACATTGCCTCAGTGGATCCCGTTCCGGGTTACTGGTATGGATTGGGGGCGCCGACACTGACTTCCGCTTCGGGAAGGTTCAGGCGGTCGAATCCCGGTTCGTCGTCTGACGGTTCACTCATGATCTTTTCATACTCATCCAGAATAGCGTGCTGTAATTTTTCCCTGGTTTCGGTATTGATCGGATGGGCTATATCTTTAAACTCTCCATCCGGTGTCTTTCTCGACGGCATGGCAATAAAAAGGCCGTTCTGGCCCTCGATAACCTTAATGTCATGCACCACAAATTCATTCTCGAATGTCACTGAAACGATTGCCTTCATTTTCCCCTCCGAGGCAATCTTCCGTATCCGAACGTCGGTGATCTTCATTGAGTTTCCTCCTCGCTGTGGTATAAAAAGTCATGTCCCGATTCTTCCACCGGGGGGATCCCTCGCTCCGGATGGAATGATTCTTATTTAAAGAATAGCATGGTAAACGATTAAATATAAGACTGTTGGCACATTTTTACAATATTAACAATATACGCTTATTTTGTTCATAATCTATAATGAATTTGAATCTTTAATATTAATTTCACCATTCGAATCGATACCATAATAATCACAGAAATTCACGAAGGGGACTCCGATGGTCTTTTCCATGTCCTTGGAATCCACCATGACGCCCACGCCGACCAGGCTGGACTCAAACTCATGGAGCAGGTCAATGATGCCGCGAACCGTGCCGCCGCCTCTCAGAAAATCGTCAATGAATACCAACCGGGAGCCGGCCCGGATGCTGCGCTTGGACAGGCTCATCACCGAGAGCAGACCTTGATTACCCGTCAGATAGTTGATGGAAACCGCCGTTCCTTCGGTGATTTTCGTGTTGCGGCGCACCACGATCAGATGGATGCCAAGATAGCGCGCCACCTCATAGGCCAGGGGTATGCCCTTGGTTTCCACCGTGATGATGTAGTCGGGTCGGATCTCCAGGAAGTGCTGAGCCAGAATGGCTCCGGCCATCCTCACGATGCGGGGATTCTGCATCAGATCGGTTACATAGAGGAAATTACCCGGCACGATCCGGCTGGGATCTTTCAGGTATTCCAGAAACTCTGTCCGGAATTTCTGACGTTCCTTCTCGGAAACGGTCACCTGATATTTCACTCCGCCGCTGGCGCCTACCAGGGTTTCCACCCGGCCTTCGCCAAATTTCTCCAGGGTTTCCCGTACAATCAGCAGATCTTCGGAGATCGTCGATTTGGCCGCATGAAACAGGTCCGCGAAATAGTTCAGGCTGTAGATCCGGTTCGGATTTTCAACCAGCGTTTTAGTAATGATCGCCACGCGGGCGGTTCGGGTATGTTTATCCATGATGGAACGCCTCCTCTTTTGTCCCCATTGTACTTAAAATTCGTACGATACGCAATGAAAGGATAACGAATGTTCGTTACCCTTTCGAGTGCATTATAACGGGACTTCAATAAGACTCCCTGTTTTTAGTCAGAACATCCCAGGGGCGATGGATCGGCCCTGATGAGCCAGAAGGGAAATCCGTAATTTTCACATACAAAGTCAGTCTTTCCAAACAGCCTTTGATCCGGCCCTTTTTATTCTTCGTCCAGCGGAACTTTTACGACCCAGCCTGCCGGTCCTTCGATGTCGCCGTACTGAATGCCGACCATCGTATCATAGAGCTTTTTGGTAACAGGGCCAACTTCTGTCTCAGAATGGAAGACATGGCGCTCTCCCTTGTAGTCGATGGCTCCGATGGGGGTGATGACAGCTGCGGTACCGCAGGCTCCGGCCTCGGCAAACTCATCAAGTCCGTTGATGGGGCAGTCCCGTTCGATGGCGTCCATCCCGAGGTATTCCTTGGCCAGGTGAAGCAGGGAATACTTGGTGATGGATGGCAGGATGGACGGGGAATACGGTGTTACAAATTCATTGTTCTTCGTGATGGCAAAGAAGTTGGCTGCACCGACTTCCTCGATCTTGGTATGGGTTGCCGGATCCAGGTAGATGCAGTCGGCATAGCCCTTGTCCTTGGCCAGTTCGTGGGGCAGCAGGGAAGCTGCGTAGTTTCCGCCGACTTTGGCTGCGCCGGTTCCAAACGGAGCAGCCCGGTCATAGTCTTCGGAGACCATGAAGTTTACGGGACTCATGCCGCCCTTGAAGTAGGCTCCTACCGGCGTGCAGAATACTGTGAAGATAAATTCGGGAGCGGATTTCACCCCGATCTGGTCACCGACTCCGAACATGAGCGGTCTTAAATACAGGGAGGCACCGGTGCCATAGGGCGGAACAAATTCCGCATTGGCGGCTACAACCTTCTTGCAAGCTTCAATGAACTGTTCTTCCGGAAAATGCGGCATCAACAGCCGGTCGCAGCTGGCCATCATGCGCTTGGCATTCATGTCCGGCCGGAACAGCTGAATCTCTCCGGACTTGGTGCGATAGGCCTTCATGCCTTCGAAGCACTGCTGCCCGTAGTGGAGCGCTGTAGATGCTTCTGAAATGTGAACCCGGTTGTCCCCCGTCAACTCACCCTCGTTCCAGGCACCGTCCTTCCAGTGCGCGATGAAGCGCCAGGGTGTCTTGATATACCCAAAGCCGAGATTGGCCCAGTCAAGGTCCGCAATTTTATGTTTCATGATTTCCCTCCTAAACAGGTGTATTATATATATGTTAACTTAAAACGTTGTCAGATTACAGTTCAAAGCCAAAAAATCAGAAAACCGAAAGGAATGAATGTCAGCGTCACCTTTCTTGCTATGGCTTTCGCTCTGCATTAAAATATTGATATCGAAGGAGATGATTTTTTTGTCATTTGATTTGAAAGAATATAAAGGTAAGAAAGTGCACATCGTCGGAATCGGCGGTTCCATGATGAGCGGAATCGCGGGAATTCTGCTGGACAACGGGGTTTCGGTTTCCGGAACCGACCAGGAGGATTCCAAAACCCTGGACTGGGTCCGCAAAAAAGGCGCGTCCGTCAAAGCCGGCCATCACCGCGATTACGTCTATGATCAGGATCTGGTCGTGTATTCCGCCGCGGTCAAGCCCGACCATCCGGAACTGATCCGGGCCCATGAACTGAACATCCCCACTATGACCCGCTCCCAGTTTCTGGGCTATCTGATGAAGAACTTCCGGTACTCCGTCGGCATTGCCGGCACCCACGGCAAAACCTCCACCACCGCCCTGCTGACCTCCATCACCATGGGAGCGGGCGAGGATCCCACCGTGCTCATCGGCGCGCCGGTGCCGCTTCTGAAGTCCAATTACCGGGTGGGAAAATCCGAAGTCATGGTCGTGGAATCCTGTGAATATCAGCGATCCTTCCTGGACTTCCCGCCTCACATCGCGGTGCTGCTCAACATTGAGGAAGATCATGTGGATACCTATAAGGATCTGGACGCCATCAGGGAGGCCTTCCATACCTACGCCTCCAGGGTTCCGGCCGACGGGCTGGTCATTGCCAACGCGGACGACCCCAACTGCATGGCAGCGGCTGAAGGCATCCAGGCCCCGCTGTTGACCTTCGGTCTGGAACAGGGGGATGTCCGGGCCGTCGGCATCACCATGGACAACAAGGGCTGCGGAACCTTTGATGTGGTCCGGGGCGAAGAGGTGCTGTTCAACCTGCACCTTCCCATTCCCGGCTCCTTCAATATCTACAATACCCTGGCCGCCACCTGCGCCGCCCTGGCCCTGGGCATCGAACCGGAGGACATTCGCCGTGGCCTTTTGAGTTATCAGGGAGTCGACCGCCGGCTGCAGGAACTGGGCACCGTCAACGGCGTCCGCTTCATCGACGACTACGGCCACCATCCGACGGAAGTCCGGGTCACCATCGAAACCGTCCTGCACTACGATTATGAGCGACTCATCGTACTGATGCAGCCCCTGACCTATTCCCGGCTGCACCACTTCATGGCTGATTTTGTCCCCCTGTATGACAAGGCCGACCTGTTAATCCTGCTGCCGGTCTATACCTCGCGGGAAGTCGACACCGGACTGACCTCGAGCAATGTCCTGGGCGATGCCGTTCGGGCCCGCCACACTGTGGAGTGCATCAATGCCCTGGATTATCAGGATGCCGCCAACCTGATCCTGCAGCGCGCCAACCCCGGCGACATCGTGCTGTCCATCGGCGGCGGCGAGGGCTACAAGGTTTATGACCTGCTGGCCATCAACGAAGAGCTCAAAAAAGCAGGTCCGCGGCGCTAACCGGTCTGCTGCTCCCTGCCCAGCAGGGGTGCGCCTGTCCGTTCGTCTGGCGAGAACACCAGTACAGAGGATTTTGTGTAATCCTGTACTGGTGCTTTTTGTTGCAACGATTTTCCGGCGCCTATAAGATGATAGTGGTGTCTCAATCAGACCCAAAAGGAGGGAAACGATTGAAGCGAATTTTTGACATGCTGTTTAAATACTGGAAACAGCTCATCTTCCCCACCGCTGCCCTGTTGGCTACGATCGCCCTGGATTCCGCCAACCCGTTTTTAAACCGGATGATCATTGACCGGGCACTGCCCCAGCGTGATCTGAACCTGCTGCTCTGGATCCTGGCCGGACTTCTGGCCGTTACCGCCGGACGGGCTGTGCTTGGCTTCTTCAAGGAGTACATCTACGACCGGGTGGGCATCCTGGTGTATCGGGACTTGAAAAAGGTCCTGTTCGACCACATTCAGCAGCTCCACTTCCAATACTTTGACCGGATCAACACTGGCGAACTGATGTCGCGTCTGGGCGAAGACCTGGAGAACATCTGGCGCAGCCTGGCCTTTGGCTTCCGCCTGCTGGTGGAACAGGTGCTCTACTTCCTGATCGGTTTTGTCATTCTGGCCAGCATCAACTGGAAGCTGACCCTGATTATCCTTCTGATCATGGCACCCATCGGCTTTTTGGCCATGAGCTTTGAAAAGAAGATCGACCGGAACTTCGAGGCGATTTCTGATCAGACCGCCATCTTGAATACCACCGCTCAGGAAAACATCGCAGGGGTCCGCCTGGTCAAGGCCTTTGCCCGCGAACGCCACGAAATCCAGAAATTCCTCGGGAAAAACAAGCAGAACTATGACCTGAACAATGAACAGGCCAAAATTATCGCCGATAACTTTCCGGTGATCGAACTGCTCACCAATCTGGCAGTCATTGCCATGATCGCCATCGGCGCCATCTTTGTGACCCGGGGCGAGATGTCCCTGGGTTCCCTGGCGGTCTTTTCCGGCTTCATCTGGAATCTGATCTGGCCCCTGCGCGAGCTGGGCTGGCTGATGAACATGGCGGCTCAGTTCAACGCCTCCGCTAAGAAAATTCTGGCCATTCTCGACACACCGTCCGAGGTGACGGATGAACCCGGGCTGGCGCCCCATACCGTAACCGGCGCGGTGGCTTTTGACCATGTCAGCTTCTCCTATCAGGAGGAACCGGTTCTGCGCGATGTGTCCTTCCAGGCCCGGCCGGGCGACACCGTCGCCATCATGGGAACCACCGGATCGGGCAAAAGCTCCCTGACCGCGCTGATCGGACGCTACTACAACCATCAGTCCGGTTCCGTCCTGATCGACGGCATCGACAGCCGCCGGCTCCGCCTGGATGACCTGCGCGGAGCCATGAGCATCGTACCTCAGGATACCTTCCTGTTTTCGGAATCCATTGAGAACAATCTGAAATTCGCCAATCAGGACGCGACGCCGGAAGCGGTCCGGGAAGCCCTGCGCATCGCCTGCGCCGAGTTTGTGTTTGAGCTCGAAGACGGGCTGGACACAGTCATCGGCGAACGCGGCGTCGGACTCTCCGGCGGGCAGAAGCAGCGCCTGGCCATCGCCCGGGCGATACTGAAGCAGGCTCCCCTGCTGGTGCTGGATGATGCCACCTCTGCCTTGGACATGGAAACAGAATACCAGCTCCTGAAGAATCTCAAGGAAGTGGGTCAAAACCGGACGATCTTCATCATTGCCCACCGGATCTCCGCCGTTAAGAACGCCGACCAGATCCTCTACATGGAGAACGGCCGGGTCGTTGAAGCCGGAACCCACGATGAACTGGTGGCCCTGGGCGGACGCTACTACGAAGTGTACAGCGAACAGTTCCAGGATTTTGCCAGCCTCAGGGAGGTGGTCTAAATGGCGAAAAACATCGTATCCCAGGATGAAAAAATCAATCTGACGGAAAAAAGCTATATCATCCGCCGTCTCTATACCTACATCCGGCCTTACTGGAAGGCCGTTCTGGTGATCATGGCGCTCATGGTGTTCACCATGCTGGTTGGCCTGATCAATCCGGTCTTTGTCAAATTCACGGTGGATCAGGCCATTGCCCAGGGCGACACCCAGACCCTGATCCGGCTGGCTCTGGCCATGGCCGTGCTTAATCTGCTGGCCGCCCTGGCCAGCCGTCAGCGCCTCCTGTCCATGGGCCGGGTTTCGAACAAGATTGTTCTGGACATGCGGGAAGCTCTCTATCGGCACATCCAGCAGCTGTCCTTCGCCTTTTTCGACTCCCGACCGGTGGGTAAAATCCTGGCGCGGGTCGTGGGCGACATCAACTCCCTGCAGCAGCTGTTCACCAACTCGGTGACCTCGCTGATCCCTCAGGTGCTCCAGCTGGTGCTGGTCGCCGTCATGATGCTTTTTACCAATGTCTGGCTGGGCCTTGCCACCATGGTGGTCATGCCCCTTCTGGTCTCGGCGATCTTCTTCATTGAGATCAAGGCCAGAGTCCGCTGGGGTGAGTGGCGCGGCAAGCGCAGCAACCTCAATGCCTTTACCCATGAGAACTTTTCCGGAATCCGGGTGGTGCAGGGCTTCCGTCAGGAAGCGGCCACCAGCACCCGACACCTGGACATGGTCACCGAGATGAACGAAAAATTCATGGGGGCCGTCAAGCTCAATGACCTGTTCTGGCCCATGGTGGAAATCTCATGGGGCGTCGGCTCCATCGTAGTCTACCTGACCGGAGCGATCCTCTACTGGAGAAATCTGGTCAGCCTGGGCGATATCTTCGCCTTCACCATGTTCATCGGGCTGTTCTGGCGCCCGGTCATGTTCATCTCCAACTTCTACAACACCCTCATCACCTCCCTGGCCTCCGCGGAGCGGATCTTTGAAATCCTCGACACCAAGCCCGACATCACGGACCGCGAAGGCGCCGCTGAGATGCCGCAGATCCAGGGCGAAGTCACCTTTGACCACGTCAGCTTTGAATACGATCCCCAGGTGCCGGTGCTGCACGACGTATCGTTCACGGTCCGTCCCGGGGAGAGCATCGCCCTGGTCGGCGAGACCGGCGCCGGCAAGACTACCATCATCAATCTCCTGGCCCGCTTCTATGACCTGTCCGGCGGCCGGATCCTCATTGACGGTCAGGACATCTCCCAGGTCCGCATCGAAACCCTGCGCAGCCAGATGGGCATTATGATGCAGGATACCTTCCTCTTCTCCGCCACCATCCGGGAAAATATCCGCTATGGCCGGCTGGACGCCACCAATGAGGAAATCGAGCGCGCCGCCAAAGCCGTCAATGCCCATGATTTCATCATGAAGCTGGAACAGGGTTACGACACTGAAATCCGCGAACGCGGCTCCCGCCTGTCCGTTGGCCAGCGTCAGCTCATCTCCTTCGCCCGGGCCCTTTTGGCCAATCCCAGAATCCTGATTCTGGACGAAGCCACCAGCAACATCGATACCCAGACCGAGCGGCTGGTCCAGCAGGGCATTCAGCTCCTGCTCAAGGGCCGCACCTCCTTCGTCATAGCCCATCGCCTCTCCACCATCCGCGACTGTGACCGCATCCTGGTCATCCACGACGGAGCCATTGTGGAACAGGGCAGCCATGAAGAACTGCTTCAGGCCAAAGGCTACTACTACAAGCTCTACCTCGCCCAATACCGTTTCCTCAACGAAGGTGCCTGATGCATTCGACAGGCATCCCTGAGAAAAGACTGAGCCTGGGGCAGCAGGCAACCTGATCAGGGCATATTTAACCTGATCAGGACATATTTAAAAGGCAAGGTCCCGGAAACCTGGTTTCCGGGACCTTGCCTTTTTATTGCACTGGTGGCTGAATCATTGGTTCGTTCCCTTGATTCACCAGATGCCTGCTTCCGTTGAATCTGGGTTGTGACCGATTGGTTCGAGGTTCCTAATACTGCGGTGTGGTATCCCTGATCCAGTCATTGAAGATGCCGGCAGTGGTCTGGGATTCGTAGGCCTTGACGAAGGGCGTGCCCAGTCCGAAGGGGATCGAGCCCAGGATGTACCAGCCGATGAAGGACAGCCCCAGAACAAACAGACTGGCTTTCTTACCGCTGGTGAGGAGCCGGCTCTGGGCAAAGGCCTCTTCCGTGGGAATCTCGGGATTGCGGCAAAGCAGGTACGGGATCATGCTGTATTCGTAGGTCTTGATGATGCCCGGAATGATCAGGAGAAGCGACCACAGGATTATGCGCAGCGTCATGGTAAACATGGTTTTTACGATGTTCAGGTAATGGGGTGAGCGGAATGCCCACAGCAGTTCCTTGATGTCACCTGGTTCCTGGCCCAGGTCATTGGCTCTGAAATACTGAATCGCACCCAGGGACAGCGGAGCCAGCACAAAGGCGTTGAATGCCAGTCCAAGGGCCATCACGATGAGGAATAGGGGGAGAATGATACCGACCGCCGGGAGAATGTTTTCTCTCAGGAAGTTAGCCGCTCCGCCATAGGGAATGATTTGCCCGGCCTGGTTCATCATCCGGTCGCCTATATCCGGATCAGCCTGAAAGTTGCGGTTGTTTGTCCGAAAATTAATGACATCCTGGCCCGTGCTGATCATGAGAACGACGGCCACCAGGGCAGAGATGAGCCATTTCCCCTTTAAATTAATCTTGGCTCTGGTCTTATAGAAGATCCGATCAATCACTTTATTCCACCCCTTATTATCGATACTTTATATCTAAGCAGCGATGATTGCTGTTCAAAAGTAATTATAGCTATCATCAATTAAAAATACATGAACTGCAGATTATTTCCACATGAATCCACCCGTTGCCAGGCCGTCGATTCGTCAGGAAATCCCCCTTCCTGTCATTGGTCTGCCCTGGCTGTCTGAAAAACCGTTGGTTGCGCCTCTGAGTGAAACAGGGCCAGAACGATCTGCGCTATGATCATTCTGAGAATAAACTGATTTTTTTCATTTTTTCATGAAAATCCTCTGGATCTGTGGTATGGTAAAAAAAAACGCCTGCTTGCCGGATGCTGATGGATCCCTGGCATGATCTGTACGAAGTTGAGCCTGACCAAATCCTATGATAGCGACCCGGGCGGCAATACAAGGGGGCATTGAAGATGGATGATGTGAGAAAAACCAATTCAACAAAAGAAAATCTTCTGAAAATCATGCTGATCACCATAACTCTGGCAGCAGTGGCCGGATCCCGATTGGGCCTGCTGGACCTTCTGGTGAAGCGGGTTCTGATTGTGCTGTCTCTGGGCGGCATGGCGGCTTTGACCACCCATCAAAGAATTCGAACGGAAGGCTTCTCCCTCTCGGCCCTCGTTCATCTGGTGGTTTTTCTGGTGCTGGCCGTGCTGTTAGTCCTGTAGCATTATAAGTATTAACCAAGATCAATCCGGTCGTTCCGGAACTCACCCTGACACCCGCCGGAACGGAAGGCTCGCCTTCGATTCCGGCGGGTTTACCGGTGGATCCCAACACCTCAGAAATTCCAGCACAGAATTCCAGGCTGTCTTTACAATTAATTTCCATCCATTTTCTATTTACAAAGAAATTTCCCTGAGGCGGCAGGATCGTTCTCCGACATCTTGATTTCACCTTTTCCCTCGTGTATCATAGGTAGGAAACCAGATAGCAAATGCGAAGAACGGAACGAGTACGTGAAGTCCTGCCTCCAGAGAGCCGGCGATGGTGGAATGCCGGCAGCAAGGATCACCGAAAGAACGACCGGGAGCAGCCATTCCGAACCAACAGTAGGTCTGGACGTTCATCACGTTACGAGTCAGAGAGGAATGACTTTTTTGTCATTTCAATTGGGTGGTACCACGATCAAATGCTTCGTCCCTTTAGCGGACGGGGCTTTTTTATTTGGTCCCGACCGTCCATCTGCTAATGATTTTAATCAGATATTTCGGGAAGAATCCCAAACAGGAGGTAAAACTAATGATCAGTGTCAAAGAACTGTATCGCGGCCCGCAAGAATTTGGCGGCCAGGTCATCGAAGTGTCCGGCTGGATCCGGACCATGCGCGTATCCAAGAATTTCGGGTTCATCGAACTCAACGACGGCACGTTTTTCAAGAATCTTCAGATTGTATTCGAGGAAGGACTGAATAACTTCGAGGAAGTATCCCGCTTCCCCATTGCCACCGCCATTTCGGTTCGGGGACAGCTGGTGCTGACGCCGGATTCCAAGCAGCCCTTCGAGCTGAAAGCCGAAAGCATTACCCTCGAAGGTCCGTCCAACTCCGATTACCCTCTGCAGAAGAAACGCCACAGCTTTGAGTATCTGCGCTCCATCGCGCACCTGCGGCCCCGCGGCAATACCTTCAGCGCCCTGTTCCGGGTTCGTTCCCTGGCTGCTTTTGCCATTCACCAGTTCTTCAACGAGCGGGGCTTTGTCTATGTCCACACCCCGATCATCTCGGGATCCGATGCCGAAGGTGCCGGAGAAATGTTCCGGGTCACCACGCTGGACCTGGCCAACCTGCCGCAACGGGAAGACGGTTCCCTGGATGCCGCCCAGGACTTTTTCGGCAAGGAAACCAATCTGACCGTATCCGGTCAGCTCCAGGGCGAAGCTTATGCCCTGGCCTTCCGCAACATCTATACCTTCGGTCCCACCTTCCGGGCGGAAAACTCCAACACCAGCCGGCATGCGGCTGAATTCTGGATGATCGAGCCGGAGATTGCCTTCGCCGACCTGAAAGACAACATGCAGCTGGCGGAAGACATGCTCAAGTACATCATCAGCTACCTGCTGGAGCACGCCCCCGAAGAAATGGCCTTCTTCAACCAGTTCGTCGATCAGGGGCTCCTGGAACGGCTGACTGCGCTGGTTAACTCCACATTCCGGGAAGTTACCTATACCGAAGCCGTGGAACTGCTGCTCAAGAGCGGCAAGGAATTCGAGTTCCCGGTGGAATGGGGCATGGATCTGCAGACGGAGCATGAACGCTATCTGACGGAAGAGATCTTCAAGGGTCCGATCTTTGTCACCAATTACCCGAAACAGATCAAAGCCTTCTACATGCGTCAGAACGAAGACGGCAAAACCGTGGCCGCCATGGACTGCCTGGTGCCCGGTGTCGGTGAGATTATCGGCGGATCCCAGCGCGAAGAGCGTTACGATGTCCTGATGGACCGGATCAAGGAACTGGGTCTGAATCCGGAGGATTACTGGTGGTACATGGACCTGCGCAAATACGGCTGCGCCAAGCACGCCGGCTACGGCCTGGGCTTTGAGCGCCTCATCATGTATGTCACCGGCATGTCCAACATCCGGGATGTCATTCCCTTCCCCCGCACCGTCGGAAACTGCGAATTCTAATCAATCGGATCCAAACCGGCAATGGAGCTGTTGCAAAACTAGGTAACTAGATGAGCAACAACTCCTTTTTCGTTATTCAGAACTAACAATCGTATGAACTTTTTGCTTAATTCTAAGAAAGCTTGTTAAGTGTGCTATTTTTATGCGCACTTAACAAGCCTTCGAGAAAATTAGGTCTCGCCTGACTTATGCTGTCTTTTTATAAAGGATTACACTCTTTTGCTGCTTTAAAATTTTGCTGTGGAGCTTGTTAAGGTTAATCCCCATAGCCATCAGGGTGATGTCCGAAACTATTTTTTTCAGGCTACAGTGTCGGAACCGTTCATAGCGAAGTCCATCTTTTAGCTTAGAGAACTGTCCTTCTGCTTGAATCGATCGGTTCATCCTCTGAATGACGCCATCTTCACTCGTGATATTTTCATGCGACTGCCGTCGGAACGCCTCAAAGGCTGGGGAGAATTTGATGGATTTACTGGTCGGTTCAGTCTCTTTTCGGCTCTTGATGCATTGCTTACTCAACGGACAACCACTGCATTCAGAACAACGGTAATTTCGGATGGTGTCTTCATAACCGGAATCATACCTTCGCACGGAGTCTTTCATTCGAATCAACTTCTTGCCATTTTTGCACAGATAAGCGTCTTCGCCCTCCAGATATTCCATGTTTTCTTTGCGACCGATATCTTCACGAACCTTTTTGGTTTTTGATTTTTCATAATTTGCTGGCTTGATGTAGGCTCTCAATCCATGCTCATCGATGTAGGCATAGTTTTCGACACTCTCATAACCGGCATCCAGGACGGCCTTATCCAGATAAGCTCCTAGCCGTGGCATCATCTGATTGAAGAAGGGGATCATGGTATGGAGGTCATTGCTTTTTTGACTGCCCATCACGCCGATGACGAATGCTCCGCTAGAGGCGAACTGGATGTTATAGGCAGGCTTGAGTTGGCCGTTCAGCATGTGGTCTTCTTTCATCCGCATGAAGGTGGCATCATGATCTGTTTTGGAATAGCTGTTTCGAACGCCCAGGATGCGCAGATGCTCACGATAGGCATGAAACCTTTCCAATACTTCTTTGTAGTGTTCGTAATCGCGCTGAAGCTGCGTTTTTCGTTTGCCGATGCCATAAACAAAGACAATATGCTCTTTTTTGCAGGTGTTTCGGATGTGGTCGAATTCCCTCTGCACCGTCTGTATGATCTCTTGGAGATTGCTTTTTTCGGGTAAACTAAGTTCCTTGATCATTCGCTCCGCCAGCTTTTGTTGATTCTTTTCGATACTTTTACGCCAGACAAACGTGTACCGGCCTGCCATCGACTCAATTTTTGTGCCATCGATAAAGATGCTTTCAAGGTCGATGTGGCCTTCTTCGATTAGCATCTCAACGAACTGGGTAAGAAGCTCTGTGGTGTGATCTTCCAACGAATTGCGGAATCGATTGATAGTGGAATGATCCGGTGCCTTATGACCTTCGAGAAGATAATGCGCTCGAACGTCATAAATACAAAAGTCTTCAATGCTGCGGGCGGTGAAAATTCCTTCGCTGTAGCAAAACAACAGGATCTTTAACATGGTCACAGGGTCAACAACCGGCTTTCTGCCACGACGGGAGCAGGTGCTTAAGATGGGTTCCAGATTCATCTTTTCAACAACATTGCACACCAGGCGGACCTTGTTATCTTCAGGAATGTAGGTCTCCACGTTAAAGTTCATTCTCAGTTGAAATGCAGGGACTTTTTGATTAAAATTAAAGTGAGTTAGATTTTGCATTGTAACTTAATTATAACTCACTTGAACTGGCTCTACGAGCCAGTTCAAAGCTTTTTCACAAACGAAAAAGGTCTATCGAAAATCCACTTGGGATCTCCGATAGATCTTTTTTATTGGGTGCAATTTTGCAACAGCACCTTCAATGTGATGGCTGACTGCTTGGATTTCTGCCGGGGTAGTCCCGGCAGCAACGCTCCCTGAGAGGATCAGCCCCCTTTCGCAGGAACCGCTGAGCCGGAACGGCCCTGAGCCGATCCAACCCCCGGACTCCATAAGATTCATGGGCTGAAATGAAACTATCAGGCTCTTTCACCGGCCGCATCAGGGTCTCTGCTTGACAAAACCGATGCCGACACTGCCTGCGCCGATGTGGGTTCCGATGATTCCGCCGATGCGGGAAACCTCATAGGGGACATCGGGATACGTCAGCTTAAATTTCAAGACGACTTCCTCAATATCTTTGCGGTCTCCGGTATAGCCCAGGAACGCCTTGTAACCGGGATCGATCCCATAGGCTGCCACCTGTTCAAACAGCATTTTAATCCCTGCCTTATGACCGCGGGCTTTGCCGGCGGTCACCAGGACTCCGTCCTTGAGTTCCACCAGCGGCTTAATGTTGAGCACCGAGCCAATGGCTGCCAAACTCTTGGGGATGCGCCCGCCCTTCTTGAGGTATTTCAGCGTATCAATCAGACCCACAATGGTTGTTCGATCCAGTAGCCGATTGATCTCCCGGACGGCTTCTTCCAGCGTCAGTCCGGCATCACGCAGACGTACGGCTTCCGCCACGATGACATTCTGGCTGAGGGTTCCCTGACGGGTATCGATGATGGTGACCCGCTCCGGATCTTCCAGCATTTTCTTCGCCAGTTCGGCGGAATTGACGGTGCCGGAGAGTCCGCCGGACAGGGCCAGAACGAGGATCGGCTCCCCCGGGTATTTCTGATAGAGATCCAAAAAGTCCTGGGGGGAAGGCTGGCTGGTCACCGGCAATTGCTCCGCTTTGGCCAGCTTGTCAAAGAACCGGGTGACATCCTCCTCTTCGTGCTGGATGATCACTTCATCGGCAAAGGTGATTTTTAGGTGGGCGATCTCAATCCCAAGTTCTTTCGCCCTGGTCTCTCGGAAATCGGATCCGGAATCCGTGATGATCTTAAACATGCCTTTCTCCTCTTGCTGCTAAAAACAACTGATGTCGAATTTGCGATATAATACATATTATAGGATTTGTCCACCGGTTTATCTATGACCAATTTGTTCGAAAGGTATTTTAACAGACGATTATAGAAATTCGTTGATAAATAGTGGTGTATGGGAGGCAGTATGGATCTGAGAGTAAAGCGAACGCAAAAGAATATCCGGGAAGCATTTATCAGCCTGGCTGAAAAAAAGAAAGTCGAACGGATGACCATCAAGGAACTGGCAGAAACTGCCATGATCAACAAGGCGACCTTCTATCTGCATTACCGGGATCTGGAGGATTTCATCTCCCAGCTGGAGAATGAAGTCATTGATGATATTCTCAGTGAAATTGGCCAGGCCGATTCCTTCTTCCGCCGGGTCGATGAATTTTTCGAACGGTTCACCGTTGCTCTGATTCGCAATCAGAAGCTCATGGTGATCCTTTATGACAATGACCGGACCAACTCGTTCCAGAACAAGCTGGTGATCAGCCTGCGCGAAAAAATCCTGGCGGAGAACAATCATCTGGAGTTCACCCCGGAAATGAACATCATTCTGACCTTCATGCTTCGCGGCGTCATGGATATCAGTCTCTACGAAGAGTTTGAGGATCCGGACGAAGTGTTCCGGGCCCTCTCAAACACCATCCGTGTGGTCACTGATCACTATCGTGCCCAGGTTCACGCCCGACGCAGGGAAAAAGCCCGGCAGCAGTCCGGCACCGGACGTGCCGATCAGTAAATCGAACGGATGCGTCTGAAACTCATATCCGAACCGTTTATCCGGGCAAATCATCCGACATCGTCCTTCGAAACGGCTGGGCCGGGTAAATGTGCAACCATCGATCAGAACAGTGTGTCCACGGAATATGCCCGGGCAGTACAACCAGGGCATCCGTCCAATCAAGCCAAATCGTTGCCGCTGCCCAGGCGCAGCAGAAGACCGGTCAGCGGTAATACACTGACCGGTCTTCTGTCTTGTGGTGATTGCTCAACGGCATCATTTTTTAGAGGACTGAATGCTCCCTGCTTTCTCAAGCCTTGTTCTGTTTCGTCACCTTTGGCAGTGGGCAGGGAAAGGTTTCAGGGAGAGGTTTCAGGAAATGACCGAAGCTAGCAGCACCTGGTCTGATCGTTATCGCCCTTGCAGAAATAGTAGAGGGACTGAACCGGAATGCCGGTTGCACCCGCCGGACGGTAGCCGTGGGGCGCGTCGTAGGCTGAAGTTCCGGCGATGTCCAGATGGATCCATTTCTTGCCTTCGGTGAAGTTCTCCAGGAACAGACCCGCGGTGATGGAACCGGCTCCGCCCTTGACGGAGTTGAGCAGGTCCGCCCGCTTGCCCTTAACCATGTCGCGATAGTCGTCATCGGCCGGCAGCTGCCAGACCTTTTCGCCGCCCAGGTCAGATGCCAGCTTGAATTCGTCCATCATCGCCTGATCGTTGGTGACCGCTCCGGTGTAATGGGACCCCAGGGCGACGATCACGGCGCCGGTCAGAGTGGCCACATCGATGATGCTGGATACATTCTCTTTGGTTGCCGTGTAGTAAATGGCGTCTGCCAATGTTACCCGTCCCTCGGCATCGGTGTTGCCAATCTCAATGGATTTGCCGGACATGGACCGGATAATGTCTCCGTTCTTGTAGGCTTCGCCGGAGATCATATTCTCGCAGGCCGCTACAACGGCGGTCACGTTCCGGTTCAGCTTGCTGGCGGCAATGGCGCTCATGGCGCCGATGACGGCTCCGGCTCCGCCCATGTCGGTATGCATGGCGGCCATGCTGGCAGCCGGCTTCAGAGCATATCCGCCGGAATCATAGGTCAGTCCCTTGCCGACCAGTCCGATGGTCTCCTGATCCTCGGAGGCTCCGCGGTAGCGCATGATGATAAGTTTTGGTTCCCGGGCTGAGCCTCTGGCCACCGCCAGGAATGCAGTCATGCCCAGTGCTTTGATCTCTTCCAGTCCCTTGACCTCAACTTCAACGCCCAGCGGGGTCAGAGCTTCCTGAGCCGCCTTGGCCAGAGTTTCGGGATAGATCGCTTCCGCCGGTTCATTCACCAGACTCCGGGTCAGATCAATGCCGTCCAGAATGTTGGAAATCTCCGCCAGGGCGGATGTTACCTTGTCTTCGGTTCCGGCCACGATCTGGAACGCAACCTCTTCGAGAACCGGCTTCTTCTTTTCCTGGCTCAGATACTTGTCAAACCGATAAGCGGAATGATAGAGTCCCTCGGCCGCTGCTTTTACCGCCGTGCGATAGCAGATCTGGGGAAATTTCGGCAGATCAACCGTCACCTGGGTCAGTCTGGCTTTGGCAGCTTCCGTGCCTGCCTTGTAGAAGGACTGACGGTATGCCTGGGCATCCAGCTTGTCTGCTTCACCCAGTCCAACCAGCAGCGTGTTGCTGCCGTGAAGCCCCAGGTCGAAGAAAATCTCTCCCTTGGCTCCGCTGAACAGCTCTCTTTCCTTGAGATAAGCAAACAGCTCTTCCATGCCCTGGGGCACGGTGTCCTTCAGGACCGGAAGAATCCGGGCTTCTCCGATCCGGCCAATTGAAAACTTCATACAACACCTCACTGTGTTTTGCAGACTGGTGCCTGATCCCGGCAGGATGCTCCGAACTTCCCTCAACCGGGGTTCGGCCCGCCGTCCGCGAAACAGCCTGCAAATATTTTGACTTACTCTCTCAGTATACTAAAGGCGCCTGGATTTGCCAGCATACAGTTACCGAAACTATGCTGTAGATTGCAGGTGAATCGTGACAGAACCGATTCGAGCATTCGAAGATCGACTGACACACCTTGGAAAGAGAGGAAAGATCACTTGGGCGAGTCCGACTGAGTAAAAACCGCGAATACGCTCGGTTACACTCTGTTTGCGTAAAATTTTCTTTACTATGACACGAACCTTCGCTAATATTGGATTATAAGCAATTACATGGTCCTAGTGTCTATTCGCACTACTGCTAACAACCGGCCAACGGCTGACAAAAGAAAATAAACGTAACGGAGTATGATTATGGAAAAGATTGGTATTATTACGGACAGCGCCTGCGACTTAAGGCCTCATCAGTACGACCCGGCCCTCGTCCGGATCCTTCCTCTGAAGATCGCCTTCTCAGACGGAGAATACAAGGACGGAGTCACCATCTCCGCCGAAGAAACTTACCGGCGCATGGACACCGAAGTTCCAAAAACCAGCCTTCCCGAAGGCTCCGATATGGATACCGCTCTGAACTATTTTATTGACAACGGCTTTACCCACATCATCGGCATTTTCATCTCCTCCGGACTCTCCGGAACCTTCAATGCCTTTCAGCAGTTCCAGGAAGATTTCAAGGATCGTCTGGTGATTGAAAGCATTGACACCAAGACCCTCTCCATGGGTGAAGGCATCATGATCCGCATGGCGGAACAGATGATCCGGGACGGAGCCTCCTTTGACGAGATCGTGCGGCAGGTTCGGGCAAAACGCGAAAAAATTGAAGTCTATTTTGTTCTGGATACCCTGGAGTATCTGATCAAGGGCGGCCGGATCGGAAAAGTATCCGGAACCATCGGTCAGCTGCTCAACATCCGGCCGGTCATTCATGTCAATGAAGAGGGCATCTACCATACGGTGGATAAGGCCCGCGGCAAGAAGCAGGCACTTCAGAAGATGCTGGGAATTCTGGAGAGCCAGCACCTGAAGGAAAACGGGGCCAATGTCTATGTCATGCATGGCGGCGTCCCGGCAGAGGGCGAAGAAGTCTTAGCCCAGGTCCGGAAGCTTGCAGGGATCAAAGAATCCTATTCCGATCAGCTCACCCCTTCCCTCAGTGTTCATACCGGAAAAGGACTCATCGGGTTGATCATCGAGGAACTCTGATGGACAAGTCAATCAAGGAAATGGAGAAGGAACTCCATGAGGAATACAAACGAAAGCTCAATCTCCTGAAAAAAGTCAAAGCCGAAAAGGAAGCCGTAGGACAGGTCTTTACCAAGGGCATTCTGCCCATCTACGTGTTCTACATCCTGACCCTTGGCCCCGCCAACGGAAACGATATTGCCAACCAGATCGCAGCCCATACCAAGGGCCACTGGGCTCCCTCCACGGGAGGCATCTATCCCCTGCTCAAGAAGATGGAAAAGCAGGGTTACGTTGAAGGCGTCGTATCCGAAGAGGGCCGGCTGCAGAAAATCTATACGCTGACCCCCCAGGGCTGGGAAGAATACGACCGAAAAAAAGAACTGCTCTTCGATAAAATCCATGACGCCCTGGAAGTCTTCCGCTCCGTCGCAAAGGAAATCTATGGCGTGGATGACGCCCATGCCCTGGGTCTGGAACCGGAGAACCGGTAATTCCAGTTTCCGTCAGGTCCTGATTCATTGAATTGCTCCGTGCAGGATCTAGACAAGATCCACTTGTTATTCACCGAAGATCCAAGTAAATACCATGAAGCAGACGATCCCCCGGATCGTCTGCTTGTTATTACAAAGTTTCTTTTCTTGCGCGGATCGCGACTCCTGACCCCCATCGCACTTCCCGGGACTCCTGACCCCCATCCCACTTTCCGGGACTCCTGACTTCTTTCTTTTGGCCGGAACGTCCAACTACTTTCTTCTGCCCGGAACGTCTAAGTGCACCCACCGGGTGCTGTATCGGTCCCTGATTCTCCGAGGGCGTGGCACGTTTCATCAGGGTTACTTCAGCTCGCAGGTAGAGGATCTTCAAATATCGTCCTTTCCTGCGAGCCGGATCATACAATTCCGATATGACTTAATAAGTTGTATGTTTATGCAAGCGGAAATCTTTCATCGAAATAACGATTTTTCGCTTTGGCGGCTCTCATAATGAACATATTTTATTAAATCCAGTGATTTTTATGATTCGAGAGTGGTTCTTCGCCTTTTTTTAATCATTCAATAAATGTGTTCTTTTTGTAAACGTATCATCAGTCACTTGCTAAAATTATCGGTACTTCAGCAGTTCATTATTTGTTTGATATCAAGACTTCTTTTGAAATACACATCTAATTTCTGATTGACAGTTCAGTTAATACAGTGTTAATATCCATTCATCACATCAAGTGAATGCATATCATACAGTGCCTTGACGAAAAACGACTGCACAACAGAACCATCCCCAGAGATCCGGAGAAGCTGAAAACCGGAGGTGGTTCGTGCTGATCGATCCTTTCCGAGCCGTTCGGCTGAACCTTTCAGTAAGCCGAACCGTCCGCCCCCGTTACCGGGCTGGGTTTGCCTGAACCCGTAAAGGCAGTTGCGGTGACGCAGCTGCAGCCTTAGAGTGGTACCGTGTTAAAAGCACCTCTATGCCGGCAATTCCGGATAGAGGTTTTTTTATACCCAAGTCAAAAAAATGAATCGGAGGAACAACCAATGAAAAAAAGTCTGAAAACTCTTGTTGCCGTAGTCCTTTCCACCATGACCCTGGCCGCCTGCTCAAGCGGAACCGCCGCAAGCTCCACGGTAAAGCTCGGACTCAACTACGAACTGTCCGGTGATGTCTCAACCTATGGCGCCGGCCTGGTTCAGGGCATTGAAATGGCCGTGGCTGAAATCAACGCTGCCGGCGGCGTGCTGGGCAAGCAAATCGAACTGGTCAAAGCGGACAACAAGTCCCAGACCGATGAAGCAGCCAATGTCTCAGCCCGCCTTGCCACCCGCGACAAAGTCGTCGCCATCCTGGGCCCTGCCACTTCCGGCAACGTCAAAGCTGCCCTGCCGGCTGCTCAGGAAAATAAAGTTCCTCTGATCTCAGCTTCCGCAACCGCTGCTGACGTAACCCTGGATTCCAACGGCAAGGTTCGCGAATATGTCTTCAAGACCTGCTTCAGCGATTCCTTCCAGGGCGTCACCATGGCCAACTTCGCGTTCAATGAACTGAAATTCACCAAAGCCGCCATCCTGCGCGACAATACCTCGGATTACTCCAAGGGTCTGACCAAAAGCTTCACCGAGACCTTCACCAAGCTGGGCGGATCCATTGTCGGCGAGCAGGCTTACCAGGCCAAGGATTCCGATTTCAAAACCCTTTTGACCTCCATCAAGGCGGCAAATCCGGAAGTCCTGTTCGTACCGGGCTACTATGAAGAAGTCGGACTGATCATCAAGCAGGCCAGAGAACTGGGACTGAACGTACCGGTCCTGGGCGCGGATGGATTCGATTCCCCCAAACTGCTCGAAATCGCCGGAGCTCAGGCGCTGGAGAACGTCTACTACTCCAACCACTACACCTCCAGCGATACCACCCCGGAAGTTGTCAAGTTCAAGGAAGCCTTCAACAAAAAGAACGGCAAGGACCCCGATGCCTTCAACGCGCTGGGTTATGACATGGCCTACATGGTCGCAGACGCCATCAAGCGGGCCGGCGCAGCCGATCCCGTCAAGCTTAAGGATGCTCTGGCTGCCACCAAGGATTTCAAGGGCATCACCGGCAATCTGACCATGGATGCTTTCCACAACCCGATCAAAGCCGTTACCATCCTGAAAGTAGAGAACGGCGTTCCCACCTATTTCCTGAAACAGCAGCCTTAAATCGGCCGCAGCCCTGACAGAATAAACACATGACCGATGCGGCTTATAACAGAAACACAGTCCCGCATGACGAAGACGGAGGTAAACCAAAATGGAACAATTGATACAGCAGCTGGTCAACGGGATTTCCCTGGGCAGCATCTATGCCCTGATCGCGCTGGGCTACACCATGGTCTATGGGATCATCAACCTGATCAACTTCGCTCACGGGGAAGTTCTGATGGTGGGTGCCTACATCGGGTTTGCCCTGACCGGAATCTTTTCCCTGCCCTTTCTGCCGGCTCTTTTGATCTCCATGCTCGTATGCGGCACCCTGGGCGTTCTGATTGAACGCGTGGCCTATAAGCCGCTGCGCGGCGGCTCCCGGATATCAGCCCTGATCACCGCCATCGCGGTCTCCCTGTTCCTGCAGTACGGCATGATGTACTTTGTCGGTCCCGAAAGCCGGACCTACCAGGATGTCCTCCCCGCTGCCCAGCTCAATGTTCTGGGCAGCGGAGCGGTCATCGACATCAAGAGTCTCTATATCATTGGAATCACGCTGCTGCTCATGCTGCTGTTAACCTACATCACGAACCGGACCAGGGTCGGCAAGTCCATGCGGGCTCTGGCTCAGGACAAGGATGCCGCGGAACTGATGGGCATCAATGTCAGCCAGACGATCTCCATCACGTTCTTCATCGGTTCGGCTCTGGCGGGAGCAGCCGGCGTTCTCATCGGCGTTTATTACAGCACCCTGAATCCGCTCATGGGCGCGACACCCGGACTCAAAGCCTTTGTATCCGCCGTCATCGGCGGCATCGGCGTGATCCCCGGGGCCGTCTTCGGCGGATTCTTCCTGGGCCTGGTCGAGACCACGGTCAGCGCTTCCGGCTTCTCCCTGTTCAAGGATGCCGTCGCCTTCCTGATCCTGATTCTGGTGCTGCTCATTAAACCCAACGGCCTGCTGGGCTTCCAGCACAGTGAAAAGGTATAGGTGATTCCATGAAACAGCTTATCAATCGAACAAACCTGATCCGGACCGGCGGAGTGCTGGCGATCTATCTCGCCGTGTTTCTCCTGATGCAGGTCGGAATCATCGACTCTTATCTTTTCCTGAATCTGGTGACGATCGGGATCAATATCATCCTGGCTGTCAGCCTGAACCTGATTACGGGTTATACCGGACAGTTCTCCCTGGGTCACGCGTCGTTCATGGCCATCGGCGCATATACCTCCGGCATCCTTACCGCCCGCCTGGATCTTCCGTTCATTGTCGGAGTTCTGGGTGCGGCGGTCATGGCGGCGTTGGCCGGTGTTCTCATCGGCGCCCCGACGCTTCGGCTGAAAGGCGATTATCTGGCCATTGCCACCCTTGGCTTTGGCGAAATCGTCCGGATCATCGGCCTGAACTGGGAATATGCCGGAGGCGCCATGGGGCTCAACGACATTCCTCGCTACACCACTTGGACCTGGCTGTTTGCCTTAACGGTGCTGACGGTTGTCGTCATCTCCAATTTCATTCATTCCCGCCACGGCCGTGCCGTCATTTCCATCCGCGAGGATGAGATCGCCTCGTCTTCCATGGGGGTCAATACCAGCTTCTACAAAGTTCTGGTCTTTTCCCTGGGAGCCCTGTTTGCCGGCGTCGCCGGCGCGCTGTACGCCAACTATTTCTATTTCATCAAACCCTCCTCCTTCGGCTTCATGCGTTCCATCGATATCCTGGTGTTTGTGGTCATGGGAGGACTGGGCAGCATCCGCGGCTCCATCGTCAGCGCCATAGCCCTCACCCTGATCTCCCTGTCACTGCAGGGAATCCCCGAACTGCGCATGGTGCTCTACGCGGTCATCCTGTTCATCATGATGGTGTACAAGCCGCAGCGGCTCCTGGGACGGTTCCGCACACTGATTAAGAAGGAGGCCTGATTCCATGGATATACTGCATGTTAAGAACCTTACGAAATTTTTCGGCGGCGTCAAGGCCGTTCAGGGAATCGACCTGACCATCGCCCAGCACCAGATCACCGGCATCATCGGACCCAACGGGGCCGGCAAGACCACTTTCTTCAACCTGCTGACCGGCATTTACGCTCCCTCATCCGGCGAAATCACTTATCACCTGGCGGAAACCGTCGGTTCCCGCCAGCTCAAGCCGCAAAAAATGGCCGCCTACGGCGTGGCCCGGACCTTCCAGAACATCCGGCTGTTCAAGGACATGACCGTCAGCGACAATGTGCTGCTCGGCTGCCACTGCGGCATCCACTACGGCCTGATCCCCTCCCTGCTGCGGCTGCCGCCGTATTTTCAAGGTGAGGACGAGGCCCGCGAGAAAGTGGCTGAACTCCTGACCATCTTTAACCTGTATGATCTGCGTGATGAAAAAGCCCGCAATCTGTCCTACGGCGACCAGCGCAAAGTTGAAATCGCCCGGGCTCTGGCCTCGAATCCGAAGGTTCTGCTCCTGGATGAACCTGCGGCAGGCATGAACCCCCGCGAGACGCATGAGCTGACCCGGCTGATCCAGTGGATCAAGGACCGCTTCCAGCTGACCATCATCCTGATTGAGCACGACATGTCCCTGGTCATGAATCTGTGCGACCGCCTCTACGTGTTCGACTACGGCCACCTCATTGCGCAGGGCACGCCGGAGCAGGTCCAGCAGGATGAAAAAGTCATTCAGGCTTATCTGGGAGGTGATTACATTGCTAAAGCTAACTGATCTGTCCGTTCATTACGGGGCGATCCAGGCCCTCAAGGGCATTACCCTGACCGTCGGGGAAGGCGAAATCGTCTCCCTGATCGGAGCCAACGGATCCGGCAAGACCACCACGCTGCGGACCATCTCCGGCCTGGAAAAGAAAAGCGGCGGAACCCTGGAGTTCCTGGACAAAGATCTCTCCCGGATGGCAGCCAGTGACATCGTGCGGGCCGGCATCTCCCATGTCCCGGAGGGACGGCGGGTATTCCCCCGCATGAGTGTCTTTGAGAACATGGAACTAGGTGCCATCACCCGCACGGACAAAACCGCGGTGGAACAGGATTTTGAGCACTGCTTCGAACTCTTCCCCCGGCTGAGGGAACGCCGCCAGCAGATGGCAGGCACCCTGTCCGGCGGCGAGCAGCAGATGCTGGCGATTGCCCGCGGCCTGCTCTCCCGGCCCAAGCTGCTGCTGCTGGATGAACCCTCCATGGGGCTGGCTCCCCTGATTGTGGAAGAAATCTTCCAGATCCTCCACGACATCAACCAGTCTGGCACCACGATCCTCCTGGTGGAGCAGAATGCCAGCCTGGCGCTGAGCTTCTCCCATCGCAGCTACATCCTGAAAAACGGCCGGATTGACCTGGAAGGTCCGTCCCAGGAACTGCGCCACAACGAAGAAGTGAAAAAAGCCTATCTGGGGGGCTAGCCGGTTATCCGGCAAGCTCAGCCAACTTACATGAAAAAGCGATCCGACCATTTGGTCGGATCGCTTTTTCGCGTTTTACGTTTTTTTATAATGGATCTCTTCGCTTAGGCTGAAACCACCTCATCCTGAATATGAGCAATGGTATCGGCAATGTTCTTGGAGTGATCCCCGACGCGTTCCATGTTGGACAGCAGATCCAGGAACAGGATACTGGCCAGCGGAGTGCACTGTCCGGCGTTGAGCCGGCGGATGTGGGTGTCGCGGTATTCTTTCTGGAGATCATCGATGCGTTTTTCCACCTGGACAATGGACAGCGCTTTCTTCGGATCATTGGTGCGGTAGCTTTCAATGGCGGTATCAAGCGCCAGGATGGTGTAGTTGTAGATATTGGCCAGTTCGACCTTGGCCGTTTCGGAGATCGCGACATTTTTCCGATGCTTCTCTTCGGCCAGTTCAATGATATTTTCCGCATGGTCGCCAATGCGCTCAATGTCATTGATCACATGATAGGTATCGCCGATCCGGGCAAATTCATTGATGTCCAGATCGCTGCCCGAGAGCTTGACCATAAACTCCGTGATGATTTCGGTCAGCGTATTGATGCGCTGCTCATTCTGATAGATCTCATCCATTTTGGCCAGATCATTGCTGACAAAGGCATCGATGGCCATCTGGAAGTTCTTCTTGGCCAGTTCGGCCATTTTCACCGTTTCCTTGATGACCTGGCCTTCCGCAATACTTGGCGTCTGCAGCAGGCGGCGGTCCAGGATCTCGGACGGTTTTTCCTCCTCCGGTCCAACGATGGCGGCGGACAGACGGATCAGGACATTGGCAAAGGGCAGCAGCAGAAGGGTATTAAGCGTATTGAAAATCAGATGAATGAAGGAGATCTCCAGTGTCACACTGCCCGGCGAGATGATCTTCACCGCCTGAATCAGAAGCGGTCCCAGCGGCAGGAACACGACCGTTCCAATCACGTTGAAGAGCAGATGGATGACAGCGGCCCGCTTGGCCGTCTTATTGGCCGTGATGGAGGACAGCAGCGCTGTAATGCAGGTTCCGATGTTCGCGCCCAGAATGATCGGGAATGCGACCTCAATGGATATGCTCCCGGTTTTGGTCAGGGCAATCAGTATTCCGGTGGAGGCTGAGCTGGACTGAACCAGCAGCGTAATGCCAAGACCGATCAGAATTCCCAGGTACCAGCGATGTCCAATTTCTACGATGAGAGTCCGGAACGCCTGAGAATCTTTCAGGGGCGCCATGGCTCCGCTCATGGTTTCCATGCCCAGCAGCAGGATTCCGAAACCGAGAAGGATCATGGCCAGGTCCCGTCGTTTCTTGGCCCGGGAGAACAGCACCAGGACCGTTCCGACAAACAGCAGAATGGGTACCATCGCATCAACATCAAAGGTAACCAGGAAGGCCGTGACTGTCGTACCGATGTTCGCGCCCATGATGATGCCGGTGGCCTGAACCAGATTCAGGATGCCGGAGTTGACGAAGCCAACCACCATGACGGTAGTAGCCGAGCTGGATTGTATAATCGCCGTAACAGCAGCACCGACGGCGACCGCGCTGATCGGATTGCTGGTAACTTTCTCCAGGATGAATTTCAATTTATTGCCGGCGGCGCTTTCCAGACCGTCGCCCATCATTTTCATGCCATACAGGAACAGCCCCAAACCACCGAGCAGCCAGATAATCATATTAATGTCCAATGTAGTATTCCTCCACGAAATTTTTCCCTTTTCTATCATACAGAAAAATTACTGAATGTTAACATTGATTCACCAAACTTAACCTTGATTTAACAATGCCCGATTTCATCATATCACAATGGCAAATGACCTGCATTTAAATCTTCGGATTCAAAAAAAGCCAGTCTAATTATTGAATATGTTTTCACAAATAGTCGGATTCGCTGTTGATTTTGCATAAATCCGCCATATTGCCACATTGTAAATATTTACACGGAAAAATTCGTTAAATAACATTCAGGCCCGGAACGGTTCATCGACTCATTGGTGCCGACCGCCCGTTCCGGGCCTGAATCATGGGATGTCTGAACTTTCTCTATCTCTTCATGAAACATGAAGCGAAGGTTTTGCAGAGGCGGCGGCTCCTCCCGGACGTACCGGCACAGGGTCATGCCGAACTACGGATTCCCGAGACTCTGGCACTTCTTCGCTGAGCGCCTGCTGTTAGAACAGCGGAATTGATTTCTTCTTATTGGCCTTGTTGCGAGCCATGATCTCTTCCTCATCGGAGCGGAAGGCTTCCATCAGCACATCATATTCCGGATTGCCGTGAGCATACTGCTCGGCCTGACCCTCCTCCAGGTATCTGGTGAAGGCGGGATCCAGCGGCAGTTCGCACAGCAGCTCCAGGCCCATATCCTCCGCGACCTGGGATGAGGGGTTCTGACTGAAGATATAGTGCTTCTTTGAGCATTCGTCGCACTTGAAGTAAGCCATGTTCTGGATGACTCCCTTGATCGGAATCTCCCGGGTTTTGATCATGTTGACAATCTTGTTGACGATCATGGTCACCATGTTCTGCGGCGTGGAGACGACCACAAAGTAATCTACCGGGAACTGAGTCATGATGGAAATGGCGACATCTCCGGTGCCGGGGGGCATGTCAATGAGCAGGTAGTCCAGCTCGCCCCATTCGGTCTCCTGAAACAGCTGCACCAGCGCGTTGGACAGGATGGGTCCGCGCCACATCACCGGCTGTTCCTCCTCGATCAGGAAGTTCATGGACTGGAGCCGGATGCCCAGGCGCGACACCATGGGCGTCATCATCATTACCTCCGGGTCCTCGGTCGGGATGTAACCCGAGCGTCCCTGCTCGACACCAAAGAATCGCGGAATGGAAGGTCCCGTAATGTCGGCATCCAGGACACCGACGGATTTGCCCAGCTTCGTCAGGGCAACGGCCAAAAGTCCGGTGACGCTGGATTTTCCAACGCCTCCTTTCCCCGAGATCACGCCTACGACGTGCTTAATTTTTCCGAATTTCGGCTTAAGCAGTTCACAGGGCTTGTCCTTGAGGCAGTTCGGCTTCATGGCACAGGTATTGCAAGTAGTCGGCATATCGATGTTCTCCTTGATGATTGAAATTGAGGGGGCTGTGCCCCCTGGGTCAAAATTGAAATAATGGGGGCTGTGCCCTCAGGGTCAGATGATGGAACTGACGGGGGCTGCGCCCCATTGGTTCTATGATTGAGCTGGCTTACGGCTTACACCAGCGCCGGGTTCCGGCGCGAGGGCAGCTCTTGGGTACAGCTTAGAATCCTTCCGGCAACTCATCCGACACCTGGGTCGTCCAGGCCTCGTTGGCGTAGCTGGCGAGGATATAGTAGCGGATGGTCTTCTTGTTGATGTTGTCCCGGACTTCCACCAGGGCTTTGTAGAGGTTGGTTTTATAGCCCCTGGTCCGGATGTTCATCACTACGTCCGTTTCCCGGTCGGAATAGACCGGGTGGATGCCAAGACCGTTAAGTTCCAGGTTGAAATCCAGGATTTCGTAGGACATCTGGAACTTGAGCATTTCCTTGTCTTCATTGATCATGATGCCCAGCGACCGGTCCGGAAAGTCTTCGCGGACCTTGCGCGCCGCTTCCAGGATCGAGCCGTAATAGCCCTGGAAGAAGTCCTGCGGCTTGCGCAGGGCAAACAGGTTCTTGATCAGACTGGCATCAATGCGGTTGAGTACCAGGTAGACCTTGTCGTCATTATAGAAGTTCCCGCCGTCTTCCTGGGTTCCGACGCCGGAGGTGTAGTAGAACTTGCGCACTTCATTGTCATAGGTCGTAAATTCAAAAATGTAGTCCGGTTCCATGGTGTTGGTCTCTTCCATCGGCATGGCGGCCGCCAGCGACTCATGGAGCTCCCGGATCGTATCCGCGTCGGTGACCACAAAGCGAAAGCCGATGTCGCGGGTGCTCTGGACCACGATCTTGGCCAGATTTTCGGGAGTCACCCACTTGAAGTCCTCATTCTGGTAGGTCAGCTTCAGCAGCGAGGTGCAGCCTGACAGGGTCAGGATAAAGGCCAGTGCCAGCAAAAGGCTTCTATTGATTTTCTTCATGACCCAACCGCTCCTTTATCTCATCGCTGAGCCGGGCGAATTCTTCAATCGTCAGGGTCTCGCCCCGCCGTCCCGGATCGATGCCGGCTGCGGCAAAAGAGTCGGCCATGATGACCGGATCAATGCCCATAGGTTTCAGGGTGTTGTGCAGGGTCTTGCGCCGCATGGCAAAGCTCTGGCGCACCAGCTGGAAGAACAGCTGCTCATCCTTGGGGGCAACCCGCCTCTGGCTGCGGCGATCCAGCCGGATGACCAGCGAATCCACCTTAGGCTGAGGAATGAAGGAGACCGGCGTGACCAGGCGGATCAGTTCCGTATCGGCATAATAGGATATCAGCACCGACAGCGAGCCATAGTCCTTGGTCCCCGGCCCGGCGTTCAGACGCATGGCCACTTCCTTCTGAATCATAATGGTAATGCTCTGCCAGGGGAAATCCTCTTCCAGCAGGCGCAGCAGGATGGGAGTCGTCACGTAGTACGGCAGATTGGCCACGACTTTCACCGGAGCTCCCTGCGTCAGCGCCTTCAGATCCGTCTTGAGGACATCGCCTTCAATCAGCCGGAAGTTGTCATAGTTTTTCAGTTCTTCCTTCAGAATCGGGATCAGAGCCGAATCAATTTCGACGGCAGTTACCTGACCGGCTGCCTCGAGCAGTGCCCGGGTCAGCGTGCCGACACCCGGTCCGATCTCGATGACATGATCGGCCTTCGTTATGTTGGATCCCTCGATGATATCGCGTACCACGGTGGGATCCACCAAAAAATTCTGGCCCAGCGATTTGGTAAATCGAAAGCCATATTTTTTGACCAGTTCTTTTGTATTTAATCGTTCCATAGATACTCCTGTTTATTGATCTCCGGACAAGGTGCCGGCGACCCGTTCGAATTCTTCCCGGCTGATGCCGTAATTGTTCAGTCGGGACAAAAGAGTTGAGGCACTGCCATAGCCGACGCCCAGCTTTTTGCCCAGCGCTTCGCGCCGCTTCTTTGAATCGGCCCGCCCCATCAGGCCATGGGCCATCAGATCCCGGGTCGTGAACTCCTCGCGCGCTTCGCAGGTCGAGGCATGGGCAGTAGCCAGCGCCCGCCGGATGCTCTCCGGATTGGCGTTTTCCACACCGATATCGCCTTTTCTGGTGCCTTCTTCGCGCATGATATAGGCATGCCGGACTCCGGGACAAAGGGCTTCGATGCGCCGCCGGATCGTTTCTCCCGCATGATCGGGATCCGTCAGTACAATGACGCCCCGCTCCCTGCCGGCTTTCTGAATCCGCCGGATCGTTTCGCCCGTGATGCCAAACCCGTGGACCGCGATCACCTCTGCCTCAACGGCCTGTTTTACGGCAGTCACATCGTCCCGGCCTTCCACCACAATGATTTCTTTGATCATATCCTGCTTCCTTTCCCAAAGTCTCCTATTTATTATAGCGGATTTTTCCCTGCCCACACAAAAAATCGCAGTCGTCTCTCCTCCGGTCAGACAATTGCAATTCTGACAGGCAGCCTCTCCCTCCTGACCGGGTCAGACGAAAAATAACCGGGCAGCGGCGGTGAGCCGTGCCCGGATAGCTGATCTTTCCTATTTGACGTAGCCTTTGACTTCCTTCAAGCCCATGTTGTTTACTCTGGCCAGGTAGGTGCTGTTTGATTCTCCGCTTCTTCTGGGGATGAACACATCCAGGCGGGTGGAGCTGTAGAAGTTGCTGCCGCCGCGATCCTTGACGGTAAAGGTGCCCCAGCCGGAGAGATAGATTTTCTTTCCCAGCGAGTAGTAGTTGGAAGCTACCATGCCGTAGCGCAGGCTTTCACCGGTCGCTGTAATGGTATATCCGCCATTCTCGGAAGGCAGATTGGTGTAGAAGGACAGCGTGAAGGTCTTCCAGTTCTTGTCGGAATCAGAATCGGTATCGGTAGTGCTGACCTTTTTCGCCACCGGTTTTTTAACTTCCGGCGCTTTCCTGACTTTGACGACCGGCTTCTTTTCCACTGCGACGGTTTTTTTGACCACCACCGGTTCCTTGGTTCCCACCAGGATGGTCTCGGCAACGGGCAGGCTTTCCACATAATCTGAGAGAATTTCTTCGCCTGTCAGCTGGCCATCCACATATACCATGCGGCGGGTAGAAATCCGTTGTCCCATCTGGCCGGAACGCTCAACCTTTTCTTCGCCTTTGGGAAGATCCGCGGTCTGTACTCTGGTCTGGCCGTAGGCCACCGGAATGACTTTGGTCTGTTCCATGATTCGAACTCGCGACAGGATGAGTTTCATGCCCTCGGTGACCGGGGCAGTGAGTTCAGAACTGAGGCGGTCATGCTCGCCTCGGCTGAGGTTCATTTCCTTCAGCAGGGCTGCCACGTTGTCTGCCTGTGTGACTCTCTCATACAGAAGACCGTCGGCCATGACGCTGACGTTTCTCGCTTTTTCTATCATAATATGGTCGGTCTGGTGCAGCTGATCCGTCAGGGCGACATTCAGTTCGTCCTGCGGTCCTACTTTTACGCCGATTTCTTCCAGCAGTTCTCCGACCTGATCCTTTGAAGTGAAATAAGTACGGGATGTTCCATTGACATCGACCTGAACCCGATTCACCTGATTGTAGGGAACCTGAGTTGAGGTGATCATCAAGCCGGCGGACAGCGCCAGGCTGGTGGTGATCTTTAGGATATGTATCAAGGGGATTTACCTCCATAGTGAACAGTTTTTTCTGTTTCTGTCTCTATTTTTGCGTGCCGTTTTTCGACGGCTACAAGAATTCATTATAGGGAACACGCCTTGATCCGTCAAAAAAACAGGAAAAACCATTGGTACGACTAGGTTTCTCCTGATTTCCGGCTCTATTTATGAACGAATTGTTAACGAAAAATTGAGGCTTCTTTACAACTTTCTTTATTTGTTCAGGTTGTCATTCCGAAAAACCGCAGAGCATTGTCATGCAGGATTCGGGCCGTCTCATCTACGGCCAGCCCTTTGATTGCGGCAATGGCCTCGATGACATAGGGGATATAGTCGCTGCGGTTACGCTTGCCGCGGTATGGGACCGGGGTCAGGTACGGCGCGTCCGTTTCGGTCAGCAGGTACTCCAGGGGCGTTTCGCGGATGACTTCCGGAAGCTTTTTGGCATTCTTGAAGGTGGCCACCCCGCCGATTCCCAGGAAGATGCCCTGGCGGACAGCAAGCTCTGCGATCTCGGGCGAACCGGAAAAGCTGTGCAGCACAAACTTCAGGTCCCGGTGCTGTTCCAGAAGATCCATGATGTCCCCATAGGCATCGCGAACATGCAGTATGACTGGCTTTGCGGCTTCCCGAGCCAGTTCGAACTGACGAACCAGGATCTCCTTTTGCCACTCCCGGGAAGGATTGTCTTCCCAGTAATAGTCCAGTCCGATTTCCCCGACTGCCACCACCCGATCATGCCGAAGCAGCTCCCGGAGTCTTTGCTCCACTTCATCCGTGTAGTCGCGCCCGTCTGAGGGATGAATGCCCAGGGCCGCATAGACAAACGGATACTCCTGCGCCAGATGTAAAGTCCGCTCCACCGATGCCCAGGAAGAGGCGCAGTTAAGCACATGGGTCACGCCCTGGCGGTGAATTTCCGAGAGTACCACCGGACGATCTTCCTCATAGGCTTCATCGTCATAATGGGCGTGTGTATCAAAAATTTTCATAAGTTGTCTCCTTTACAGTGATGAACTAATTGTAAACAATTCGACCACTTTGTTCATTTATTGTTCATAATATCAGGTCCGTTGCTGATATATGGCCATTTCTGTCAGTTTTAAAGTTTTCTTCACACCTGTTAATTTTGTTTTTCCAGTTATGCCAATGCAAATTCCATCCCAATCGCCATGCGGTCTCCGCTCATTCCGCCCCGAAAAGGTTCTTACATTATTCTTACAACAAAATGAATCGGTTCTGCTATGATAGGAATAACCAGACAGGAGGACTTACAAATTGATCACCGACTACTTGGACGTAATCATCTCTCTGCCGCTGTTCCAGACCTTTACCAGGGATGCCCTGCGCAGCTGGCTGAATCTATACAATTATAGCATAGCAGAATTCCCCCCCGGCTCGACCATCTTCAATGAGGGGGAAGAGTGCCGCTCCATCTTCGTCATCCTATCGGGAACAGTCATGATCCAGAAGATTGATTCCTCGGGGCGCTACTTCAATGTCGGGGAAGCGGCCGTCGGAGAAATCATGGGCTCCAATGTCATGTTTTCGGATCATACATTTTACCCGCTTTCCACCACCGCCATTACCAATGTGAAGCTTCTGTCCCTGCCCAGGGAGCTTGTCATCAAGCTTTGTCAGGTCAATGTCCATTTTCTGGAGTCCCTGCTCCGGATTTCTTCCGGCAAAGCCTTTCTGCTGACCAAGCGGCTGAATGAAGTCACGGTTCAGACCCTGAAGCAGAACATTGCCCGGTTCCTGCTGAAAGAAGCAGACGCCCAGGACACTGCGCTGATCACCCTGCCCTTCACCAAGAAGGAGTGGGCTGACCTGCTGGGAGTCCAGCGCCCGTCCCTGCAGCGCGAGCTCAAGCGTCTGGAAGAACTGGAATGCATCATTGTCCGCCGCGACCAGATCCAGCTCCTGGATAAGGAACTCCTGCAGCGGCTGGCCGATGAATAGGCGTGCGCAAAGAACATTCTTTTGATTAAGGATGAATCCTGAAATCAAGAATCCTGAATCCAAGATGAGTCAGTCTTGAATCAGTCATGAATCCTAGATCCATCCGAACGAATGGATCCCGCTTCACGATCACTTGGCAGCCATTCCGCATTCAGCGCCCGGTCAGCAGGACCGGTCAATCCCTGGAAATGAACCAGATCCGAACTTGAGAAACGCTCTGATCGAAATCAACCGTACGAGGGGGGGTATCATGGCAGACATTTTGGTTATGGGAGGCGCCTCCTATGACACGATTATCCAGCTTCCAAAAAATCCCGTCACCAAAGGGACATATTACGCAAAGGACGCCTATGACCGCTGCGGCTCCACCGGCATTGCCAAGGCAGTCGCCCTGCAGAAACTGGGGGCCAGTGTAACCTTGCACACCCTGCTGGGCGAAGACCTGGAAGGACAGGCCATCACAAAGCACCTGCGGCAATGCGGCATCCATCTGGTGACAGACCCGGACCCGTCCGGGACTGAGCTTCACTTCAATCTGCTGGATGAAGAGGGGGAGCGGATCACGATCCTGCTGCCCCGGGGCAGGGACCACCGCCGGATCAACGAAGTCCGTCTGCGCCGGCTGATTGCCGACGCCCAGCTGGTTGTCCTGAATATTCTGGAATATAACCAGCCCCTGATTCCTCTGCTGGAGGGCAAGGAGGTCTGGACCGACCTGCAGGATTATGTGGAGCAGGATCCCTACTATACGCCGTTCATTGAGGCATCGCAGGTCATTTTTCTATCCTCCGACCGACTGACCGATTACCGCGCCACCATGCGCCGGCTCGGTCAGGGGGGAAAGCTCATCGTGGCCACCCACGGCAAGGAAGGCTCCACCGCATTCTGGAATCACCGCTTCTATGAGCAGAGCGCCCATGATTTTCATCTGGTGGATTCCGAAGGCGCCGGTGACAACTACTTTGCCGGATTCCTGGTGGAGTATCTCAAGAAGCAAAATCTGGAACGTTCCCTCATGATGGCCTCCGTCGCCGGCGGCCTCTCCATCGAAACGAAGGAGCTGGTTCCGTCCGACCTGACCTACGATATGCTGGTCAGCACCATGATCCGGAAGGGCATCCGCTGACGACGTCAGCTGACGGCATCCGCGTTCTGACATCAAAATTGCATCCGAACCCCTGAAAAACGGAAGAAGGCCGCGCGGCCTTCTTCCGTTTTTCATTGTTATTGTGCCGCAGACCTGAGCCGCAGACCGGGATCGATTTTCCCGAGTCTGGCTTTGCTGGGCTTTCGCTTATCGGACCCGGCCATACCGGGAACCCTTGTAGATGGCAGTTGCTGACTCAGCCAGTGTGACAATCAGAATGACCGCCGTGATTCCGGCAATCAGGCGCTGGAAAGAAAACGGCACGTAGCGCTCGAAATTCAGCAGCAGCTCCGGATGATAGAGGCTCATCCGGGTGATGGTGAAGACAATGATCAGAGCAGACACGATATTCAGCGCCGAGGTGACCAGTGCCAGCGGCAGAGTCCACCGTCCTTTTACCAGCTTCATCAGTTCGATCAGAATGTTCAGGGCAAAGACCGCCAGCAGCATGTTCTTGAAGGGAGCCAGTCCCTGATCGCTCAATAGCGGTGTGAACCCGGTGGCCGGTTTCAAGCTTTGGTAGACGCCCAGTTTTTCTGCCGAAACATAGAGCAATGGAACAAAGACGGCCGTCAGGATTAAGGCAACAATGGGTTCGGACTTGGGAATCAACGCTTTTTTCTCTGGCAGATCCGGCAGTTTTGCCGGGTCAAAGACCGACTTATTCTCCGCCTCGTTCAGAGAAACCTCATTGTATTCCAGCAGGGCGAAAATACCGGTCACCCAGGCAGCGCCCTGCAGCACTGCTGAGAACACCGCGCTCAGGTAGTCCGCGACCATGAGCCCCATGGTCTGCGGGGCAAAGATCAGGCGAATCATGGTGGCAATGGAAATTCCCAGGAAAATAGCACCGGACACAATTTTCAGCACCATCAGGTATTTGTCAAAGTACGCCGGCCCGATGAGGAAGCGCTGGCGGCCACGGTAGTGGTCGGCCTGACCGGCCGGATCACCAAGCTCGCGCAGAACCAGATCAATCCGGGCTTCTTCGGACAGAGCCGGATCCAGCTCGGTCATTTTCTTTTGAATCAGTTCCCGCAAGTCCCGTTCGGTTTCTCCTCGCAGTTTGTCCGGAAGGCGCTTCAGGACTTCATGGATGTACCGGTCAATCATGTGGATTCCCCCTCAACACATTACAGTGTAAATTCCAGGCGATGAACTGTGAAGCCTCACCCCCGGGGTCAGACGCTTCGCCTGCTCTCAATTCATTCATACTCCCGGGCACGAAACTTGTCAATGGACAGTTTCTGTCGCTTCCCGGATTGATCGAAGAAGCGGACTTCCTCACCGGGATCTGAAAGATGGCACTGCCGAGGCACTGTCAAAGCACTGCCGAAGAACTGCCAAAGCACTATTCCATCATATTGTGCCCGGATCCAGAATCTGGGAAAAGGCCAAAAAGCGCCCGTCCCCGGTCTGATTCGGCGAATCGGACCGGGGACGGGTGATCTGAGGGGCATGGAACGCCTGTTTCTGCGCTCCCTGGCAGTCAGTGTGTCGTATTGCCGTCAGGCTGTCGCATTGTTGACAGACTGTCATATAACTCCCGGATTATATCCCACCCTTTGGGTTCACCTTGTGGTAGGCCCGACGGTGATCTCCGTCGGGGAGTGTGACTCGTCCGACATAGGTAAAGCCTTCCCGTTCCAGGAGCCGGCGCATGATGGCATTGGCTTCGTGGGTATCGATGCGCAGGCTGTCGGTCTGGGTCATGGCCCAGGCGATGACTTCCCGCAGTACCCCTTTGGCGCCGTAGGCTCCGATGCGGTGAATCACCCGATAGGGCTCCTCGTTGAGCCAGGTCCCCTCCAGAGTGGCATAGGCTTCCTCGGGTCCTTCGGTGAAGGCAAATCCGCCGACCAGCTGATCCCCCTCCAGCACTTTATAGAGCTGTCCCCGGGCGATATCTTCCAGCAGCAGCTCCGGGGCAGGATGCCCCTCCCTCCACTGCGTCGGATTTCCGCTCTCGCGCATGAGACGCCGGGCATGATCATAGATCACTGCCAGTTGGGGCAGATCCCGGATTTCCGCTTTTAAGATCTTCATACGGCACCTCCTCGTGCTCTGTCTGCCGCTGCAGGGGGTCTCATCCCCCTGCCCGGTCGGCATCAGCGAACGGTACTGCCGGATGGAAGGTCGCCCACCGGGCTGACCAGGTAAAGTGCGGTGTCCTCCTCATCAGCGGCCGACAGGATCATGCCCTGGGAATCCTGTCCCATGAGCTTGGCTGGCTTTAAGTTGGCTACGACGATGACCGTCTTGCCCACGAGCTCTTCGGGTTCATAGAACTGAGCGATGCCCGAGAGGATCTGTCGCTCCTCGCTCCCCAGCTGAACCTTGAGCTTGAGCAGCTTCTTTGATTTCTTGACCTTTTCGCAGGCCAGGACTTTGGCCAGGCGCAGGTCGATCTTCTCAAAGTCTTCATAGCTGATCTCCGGCTTAAGCGGCGCCATGGCCGGCAGGACTTCGGTCTGGGGCAGGCTCTGCAGTCTCAGGGCTTCCAATTCCTCCAGCTTCTTCTCCACATCGATGCGGGGGAAGATTACTTGTCCTTTTGCCACGCTGTCCCCGGCCTGGATTCCGCCGAAGGAGTCCAGGGAACCAAATCCGGTGACTGAACTGTTGATCTGGCTCAGCACCTTGCCTGAGGTTTCCGGCAGGAAGGGCTCCAGCGCCACGGCAATGAAGCGCAGGGATTCCAGCAGGTTGTATAGAACCGTGCCCAGCCGTCCCTTCTGCGATTCCTCGCGGGCCAGAACCCAGGGCATGGTCTCATCAATGTACTTGTTGGCGCGGCCGATCAGTGCCCAGATCTGAGACAGGGCTTCCGGAATCCGCAGATCGTCCATGGCTTCCTCCAGCTTCGCCGGCAAAGCCAGGGCTGTTTCAATCAGGTTCGCGTCAAACTCTCCCGGCGTGTCGGGAACGGGCACTACGGATCCGAAATACTTCTCCACCATGGAGACGGTCCGGGACAGCAGGTTGCCCAGGTCATTGGCCAGATCCGAGTTGATCTTGCGGATAAAGGATTCATTGGTGAAATTTCCGTCTGAGCCGAAGGGGATCTCGCTGAGCAGGTAATACCGGATGGGGTCTACCCCGAAGTGCTCCGCCAGAACCACCGGGTCCACAATATTGCCCTTAGACTTGCTCATCTTGTCATTGTTGAACATGAGCCAGCCGTGGCCGTAGACTTTTTCAGGCAGCGGCACATCCAGGGCCATGAGCATGATGGGCCAGTAGATCGTATGGAAGCGGATAATATCCTTGCCGACCAGGTGCAGATCGGCCGGCCAGAACTTCTCCACGTCGTGATATTCGTCATTGAGATAGCCCAGGGCGGTCAGGTAGTTCGACAGCGCGTCGATCCAGACGTAGATAACGTGCTTTTCATCAAAGGGAACCTTGATGCCCCAGTCAAAGCTGGTGCGCGATACGGCCAGATCCTGCAGTCCGGGCTTGAGGAAGTTATTGAGCATTTCATTCTTGCGCGATTCCGGCTGGATGAAATCCGGATGATCCTCAATGTACTGGATCAGGCGGTCAGCGTACTTGCTCATCCGGAAGAAGTAGGACTCTTCCTTGGCCCGCTCCAGCGCGCGGCCGCAGTCCGGACAGGTATGGTTTTCCCCGACCTGGGTCTCGGTCCAGAACGCTTCATCCGGCGTGCAGTACCAGCCTTCGTACTCGGACTTGTAGATGTCGCCCTGATCGTAGAGCTTCTGGAAGATGGCCTGAACCGACTTGACGTGATAGTCATCGGTGGTCCGGATGAACCGGTCATAGGAAATGTTCATGGTTTCCCAGAGGGCCTTGATGCCGTCGACAATCTGGTCGACATACTTGATCGGTGTGACGCCCTTTTCTTCCGCGATGCGCTGGATCTTCTGCCCGTGTTCGTCCGTTCCGGTCAGGAACAGAACCTCATGGCCGGTCAGGCGCTTGTACCGGGCCAGGGCGTCCGCGGCCACCGTGGTGTAAGTGTTGCCGATGTGCAGGTTGGCTGACGGGTAGTAAATGGGGGTTGTAATGTAGTAGGGTTTCTTGCTCATCTTGATGGTCTCCTTGTCAGACCGGAATGATCCGGCTTATTGCGGTTTGCTGGATGGAAAAAACGAAAAATCTCCGGGACAAAAAGTCCCGGAGACGCGAATACGTGATACCACTCCGTTTCACGGCCCTCTCGCGAGCAGCCGCCTCTGGGGGTCGATCGATCAACCCCTCGGACCGTTAACGCAGTCCCTGCGTGCTCCCTACTGACTGGTTTCAGGAGTCAGCACTCCGGGGCCATGTTCATCCTGCGTCCGCCGGCAGCTTTCACCATGATCTGCCTCGCTGTTATACTGACCTTCAGAATTACTCTTCCCTTCTTCGTGCATAGTTTATCATAGCAAAAGAATGGAATGGATTCAAGGGCTGCGGGTCGGACCGGAACGTTCCGTACCAGCCGAGTCTGTTTCCTTAGCGGGCCAGAATGCGTTCGATCTCCTCGACGTCGCGGGGAATGTCGAAGGACAGATTCTCCATGCCGGTTTCCGTGACCAGGACATCATCCTCGATCCGGATGCCAATGCCCTCTTCCGGAATGTAGAGACCGGGTTCAACGGTAAGCACCATGCCGGGCGCCAGGTCCTGGTCGCGGGATCCCACGTCATGGGTATCCAGACCGAGGTAATGGCTGACGCCGTGGAAGTAATACTTGGAGACGCCGGAGGCATCCTCGATCAGACCGATGCGGACCAGTTCTTCGGCATAGGTCTCCCGCACGATCTCATTCAGGCGCTTAAAGGGAACGCCGGGCTTGATGGCGGCAAACACGCGCTCCATAGCCAGCCGGACAATCTGATAGAGTTCTTTCTGACGGTCGGAGAACTTGCCGTTGATGGGGAACGTCCGAGAAATATCGGCACTGTAGGAGTTCCACTGGGCTCCCAGGTCCAGCAGCAGCAGATCGCCGTCCTGGATGGGCTGATCATTGTTGACGTAATGGAGCACGGCGGCGTTTTTTCCGCCGGCACAGATGGTCTTGAAGGCGAAATCCTTCACTCCATTCTTCTTCAGGATGTAGTCAAACTCCGCTTCCATCTCATATTCGTAGGCACCGGGGCGACGGTTCTTCCAGAGGTTCAGGATGCCATCGCGGGTGATTTCGATGCCGCGGCGGATCTGAGCAACTTCCTCAGGGCTCTTGAACACACGCAGTGCCGCGATCTGGGGATAGATGTTGCCGATGCTGACATGGGGATAGGACTCCTTCAGCTTACGGGCATATTGTCCGCCGGCGGAGTAATCCGCCTCAAAGGAATCCTTCTCCAGATCAAAGAACAGGGTCCGGATCGAACCGGACTGGATTTTCTGATGCAGGAAGCCGTTGAACTCATCGATAAATCGAATCTCCCGGATGCCGGAAACCTCCGATGCTTTCTCCGGGGCGATGGTTTCCCCGTTCCACTTGGCCTTCAGCTCGTCATAGCGCTGAATGAACAGCGTTTCTTTCGTTTCGGCTTCGGTTTTCTCCAGGAACAGGATGACCTGTTCCTCGGCGATGCCGGTAAGGTACAGGAAATTGCGATTGGGGGCATAGGGGAACTTCTCATCCGCGGTTTTCTTCAGCGCCTGGCCGCTGAACAGCGCCACTGCCGAACCGGTTTCAATCCGTTCCGCTAATTTTCTGCGATTTTCTACATACAAGTCTTTGGTCATACAGCACTCTCCTCTATATTTCTATCATTATTCTATCACCGTTCCCCGGCCAGTGGTCAATTAATAACAAGCTCTGAACATTTTATAAAAGGTTTTCAGAAAAAGCCCAAAGCCCATCCCGCTCCTGTACACTGAAAATAATCGGAGGATCTTCATGAATAGATAGGATCCCATCACAATAGACAACATATTGGAGGATAATTTATGGAACTGTTTGAAATGTTATTAAAAGGATTCGGCCAGGGACAGCAGTCCCAGCAGCAGCCCCAGCAGGAATACTACGATCAGCAGGAAGCACTGAGACAGCAGCAGCAGTATCAGAACCTGCAGCGTGATATGCAGAACCAGTATCAGGGCGGTTATCAGGCCCCCAGCCAGGACCAGTTCTTCAGCGGCGACCTGGGAGAAATTGCCGGCAAGCTCGGAGTTTCCCCGGACAAAGTCCAGCAGATCATTAAAATGGCACTCCCCCTGATCATGGGTCAGCTCGGCCAGAATGTTGAGAGCGATGACGGCGCCCGCTCGCTGTCCGACGCCCTCCAGAATCATGCCAACCGGCAGTACCGTTCGACTCAGGATATCGATGAACAGGACGGCAAAGGCATTCTTGGCCACATCTTTGGCGACAACGCCACCGACCGCGTGTCCGAACGCATCGGACAGGAAGCCGGTGTTGACAAGAACAACACCATGAAGATCCTGACCATGCTTGCCCCTCTGGCTCTGGCCTTCCTGGCGCGCAAGAAGCAGAACGAACATCTGGATGAGCGCGGCGTCAAGGATCTGACCAGACGCTACTCGGATGAAATCAACGACCGGACCGGAGGAAGCCTCTATGACGCACTGCGACAGCTGCCCGAGGAAGAACCCCAGCAGCAGGCTCCGGGCGGACTGCTCGGCAGCATTCTCGGCGGTCTGTTCGGCAACTAGCCCATAAAGGGACATCCGTGCTCCCAGAAGCTTACCCGCTCTGAATATACAATACAAGATCCCTTCTTTACCAGGCGGATTCCGCCTGGTTTTTTTATGGTGCCTGCCAAAATGGCTGAACAGCCTCCCCATATGACGCCAGACTGACCCGTCCGCTGTTCCAGTCGCTACTTGCGCTCAGGCCGGAACTCAAAATGCGGCATCCTCCGTCTGGGTGTCAAAACACCCGGATCCTCCTGGCAGGAAGATCCGGGTGTTTTATGAGAGTTTAACTGCTGCCTTTGGGGCGTTCGGACAGTTCCGGTGATTCTCGAAATCGACAGCCTACTCCATGGCGGAGATATCTGCCTCCAGGACATACTCCTCCAGGAGAAGCTTGTCGATCAGGTCCTTAATGTCGATGGACATGTCGGAGATGTCGACCGTCATGGTAACCATGGCCGCATCATTGATCGGAACGCCCTGGTTGATCGTGAGGATGTTGGCCTGATTGCCCGCCATCAGGTCGAGGACTTTGGACAGAGCTCCCGGCTTGTGATCCAGCAGGATCGAGATGGAGGCCTTTCGACCCCGGCTCATCTCGGAGAGCAGGAAGACATTGTCCTTGTATTTGTAAAAAACGCTGCGCGAGATGCCTGCCTTTTTCACCCCTTCGGTGATGTCCTTCACCTTGCGGGTCGCCAGCAACGTCTTGACTTCGATGATCTTACCGAAGATCTCCGGCAGTACGGTTCCGTTGACGATGAAAAACTGATCTTTCATCCCATCAGTCCTTGATGTTCAGTTTGATTCTCAATTTCTCCAGCATGTCGGTGGTCATCTTCGCCAGATCGTAGTCGGCCTTGAAGCCCCATTCTTCCCGGGCACTGGTGACATCGATGGAATCCGGCCAGGAATCGGCAATGGCCTGGCGGACCGGATCCACATTGTAGTGCATGGTGAAGTCCGGAATGTGCTTTTTGATCTCGGCTGCCACATGTTCCGGCGCAAAGCTCATGGCGGAGATGTTGAACGCGTTGCGGTGGATGAGTCTGGCCGGATCCGCTTCCATGAGCTGGATGATGGCATTGAGGGCGTCAGGCATGTACATCATGTCCATGTAGGTGCCTTCCTGAATGAAGCTGGTATAAGAATGATTTTTCAGGGCTTCATAATAGATGTCAACCGCGTAGTCGGTGGTTCCGCCGCCGGGCAGCGCGACATTGGAAATGAGGCCGGGGAAGCGGACACCGCGGGTGTCGACGCCATACTTTTTAAAGTAGTAGTCACACAGCAGCTCGCCGGATACCTTGGTAACTCCGTACATTGTCGCCGGACGCTGCAGGGTGTCCTGCGGCGTGTTCACCTTGGGGGTGCTGGGTCCGAAGGCGCCGATGGAGGACGGGGTGAAGAAATGGAGGTTCTTCTCCCGGGCCAGTTCCAGCGCGTTGACCAGACCGCCCATGTTGATGGTCCACGCCAGCTGGGGCTTGGCTTCAGCAACTGCCGACAGCAGAGCCGCCAGGTGGATCAGGGTGTCCGGATTGTGCTTCTGCACGATCTCGGCCATCATTTTGGGGTCCGTCACATCGAGAATCTCGAAGGGTCCGCCGGTGCAGGCGATATTGCTTTCATCCCGCCGGATATCCGTGGCGATGACTTCGTCGGTTCCGTATACTTCTCTTAATTTTCCTACCAGTTCAGATCCGATCTGTCCGAGGGATCCGGTCACTAAAATTTTCTTCATATAGTCTGCTCGTTTTTCAGGATTCTACTTCAGAATCCCTAATTCCTTTCCAACTTTTTCGTAGATTGCCAGGGCTTCATCCAACATTTCCTTCGTGTGAGCGGCGGTGGGCATATTGCGCACCCGTCCGGTTCCCAGCGGTACCGTGGGGAATACGATGGATTTGCAGTATACGCCTTCTTCAAAGAGCTTTCTGGAGAATTCCTGAGTCAGCTTCTCATCGCCGATGATGCAGGGCGTAATCGGTGTTTCGGATTTCCCGATGTTGTAGCCAAGCTTTTTGAGTCCGGCCTTCAGATAGCGGCCATTTTCCCAAAGTCTGTCATGATACTCTTCCGATTCCATCAGCATGGTAATGGCTTCCTTGGCTGCGGCAGCGGCTCCGGGAGTCAGCGAGGTGGAGAACAGGAACGGTCTGGCCCGGACTTTCAGCCAGTCAATGAGATCGCGGGTTCCCGCCACATATCCGCCGACCACTCCAATGGCCTTGCTCAGAGTTCCGATTTGGAAATCGATCTCCTTTGACAGGCCGAAATGGTGCACAGTGCCGGCGCCTTTGCCCATGACACCTGATCCGTGAGCATCGTCCACGTAGGTAATGAGGTCAAATTCCTTGGCGATCTCGACGATTTCCGGCAGCTTGGCCACATCTCCGTCCATGGAGAAGACACCGTCGGTAATGAACATGATCTTCTTGTAGAGGCCTGACTCTTTGGCAGCTTTGGCCTGAGCTCTCAGATCTTCCATATCCGAGTGCTTGACGCGGATGATCTTGGCTCTGGACAGGCGGCAGCCGTCAATGATGGACGCATGGTTGAGCTCATCGGACAGGATGGCATCATCTTTGTCCATTACAGCGGAAATAGCGCCCATGTTGCAGTTGAATCCGGACTGGAAGGCGATGGCAGCTTCCGTATGCTTGAATTCCGCCAGCTTTTCTTCCAGTTCCCGGTGAATGGCCATGGTACCGTTGATGGTCCGAACCGCTCCTGCACCCACACCGTATTTGGCGGTGGCATCGTTGGCAGCCTGGATCAGCCGCTCGTGAGTGGCAAAACCAAGATAGTTATTCGAAGAAAGATTGACCAGGCGCTTGCCTTCGATGGTAATCTCCGGTCCGTTTGCGCCATCAAGGATATTGATGACATTGTAGAGTCCCTTGGATTTCAGGTCATCCAGGTTCTCTTTTAAGAACAGATCCAATGCTTTGCTCAAAATTGATCCCTCCTGTGTACTTCATAGAATTACAAAAATGTGTTTCTGTACATAAATCAGTTTCATTATACACCATGTAAGCGTTTAACTCCACAGTCATTTACGGTTTACCAAAAAAATAAAGAAAGACTCTTTTTCCTATTCAGAGTCTTCGTCAGAACCTTTTTTTTTCACTTTTTCGGCATTCATATAGCCTTCCTGATACTCTTTTCGCCGTTTCATGAAGTAGATGAGAAAAGTCACTGTACTCAGCAGCAGAAAAATGAGCAGTGACAGCCGGTTTTTTGAATCCCCCAGACCACTTCCGGAAGGGGCGAACAGGACCAGAACGGACAGGATGACGCCGAACATGGACATCATGGGCAAAACCAGCCCGCCAATGGGATAGCGGGCGAGCGCCAGCTGGAGCAGACTCACCCCGGCGACAATCAGTACGATGTAGATCACGCTGAATTCCTCCTTTCACAATGTGACATATCCTCTCCTTTGACTATACGTTGGTTCTTTCCAGCTGTAAATGGGCAGTCGTTCAGCTGATTCGCCCCTGCCGGACGACTGCCCTGTTAATGCAGCGATCTAGATTTTTTGATCGAACCATGGATTGTAGGACAATTTTTGATTATAATTGTATCATGCATATCTAACATAAGTTCGTCAATCGTGGAACGATCCTATGGCTCACTTCTGCATTATTTGCTGCCTGTGTTTTGATGAAGCTTCTGATGATGAGGCTTCTGATCATGAACTGCCAGGAAATAAAAATCTGTTCAAACAATTCGCATTCAAGAGTGACATGCCACCAGATGATATCAGTATTAACAGGAGGAAGATCAAATGACATTCAGTGAAATGAACTACCAGCGTCCTGATTTTGACCAGACCTATTCCGACATGAAGGAATACCTGGTCAAAATGGAGCAGGCCGCAGCCGAACCGGATTTCTTCAAAGCCTTTGAAGACCTGGACACATTGTCCAATCACTTTGACACCATGGCCACGCTGTGTTTTGTCCGTTATTCCATTAATACCGGAGACGACTTCTACAAGTCGGAGCAGGACACCATGGACGAGCAGCTGCCGCGCTTCCAGGAAATCCCCAGCGAAGCAGCCCGGATCTGCCTGGAGTCTAAGTTCCGGCCGGCTTTTGAAGAAAAATACGGAAAGCATCTTCTGGAGAAGTTTGAGGTTAAGCGCAAGATTTTCACGCCGGAAATCGTCGACGATCTGGTGGAAGAGAACAAGCTGGTTTCCGAATACCAGAAGCTCACCGCTTCCGCAAAGATACACTTCGAAGGCGAGGAGCGCAATCTGTCGGGACTGACGCCCTTCATGGAATCCATGGACCGCGGCATGAGAAAACGGGCCAATGACGCTTCCTGGAACTGGTTTGCCGAAAATTCGGGAAAACTCGACCAGATCTATGACGCGCTGGTAAAGGTCCGGACCCGGATCGGCCAGAAACTCGGCTATGACAACTTCATTCCCGTAGCCTACGCCCGGATGGGACGCACCGACTGGACTCAGTCCGATGCCCGGATTTACCGCGATCAGATCGCTGAATCCGTCGTGCCCCTGACCCAGAAGCTTTACCGCCAGCAGGCCCAGCGCATTGGCATCGACCAGATGAAGAATTACGACCTCAATCTGAAGTTCCTTACCGGCAACCCGACCCCCAAAGGCGATGAACCCTTTTTGCTCGAAGCTGCAGCCCACATGTATGAGGAGCTCTCGCCCCACACCCATGAGTTCTTCACCCTGATGCGAAGCCGGGAACTGATGGATCTGACCACCAAGGCCGGCAAGGCCAACGGCGGCTATATGACCTTCTTCCCGGAATTCAAGGTTCCCTTCATTTTCTCCAATTTCAACGGTACCTCCGGGGATGTTGATGTCCTGACCCACGAAGCCGGTCACGCCTTCCAGGGCTGGCTCGTCCGGGATGCCAGACCGCGCACGCTGAATGACATCACCTCCGAGGTGGCAGAAATCCACTCCATGAGCATGGAATTCTTCACCCATCCCTGGATGGAGAAATTCTTCGGGGAAGACACGGAGAAGTACTTCTATGCCCATGTGGCTCATACGCTGAACTTCCTTCCCTACGGCGCGTCCATCGATGAACTGCAGGAATGGGTCTACGAACATCCCGATGCCGCGCCCAGCGAACGCAATGCCAAATACCGCGAAATCGAGAAGAAGTATCTCCCCCACCTGGACTATGACGGTCATGAATTCCTTGAGCAGGGCGGACGCTGGCAGAAGCAGCTCCATGTTTACCTCTATCCCTTCTATTATCTGGATTACACCCTGGCTCAGGTCTGCGCTCATCAGTACTTCAACTGGAGCCGCAAGGACCCCAAAGCCGCCTGGGCATCCTATCTGGAGCTGTGCAGCCAGTCCGGCCGCAAGCCCTTCACCAAACTCGTGCCTGATGCCGGTCTGAAGAACCCCTTCGCGGCCGGAACCATTGCCAGCATCACCCCGATGCTGGAAGAATACCTGGATCATCTGGATTATTCCAGGATCCAGTAACGGGATCGGGGAATACAACCCAGCGGTTCCGGTACTCCCGTAATCCACACATCGTCGGCAAACCAATCGCTTCAGACAGTCGATTTTTCGTGCCATCAGCAACAAGGTCCGAACGGCAGATTCTGCCGTTCGGACCTTATAATGGCTGACGGTATTTAATAGTGTCCCATTTCCCGGTTGCGCCGGACCAGGGATTCCAGTTCCTCTGTCTCGATGCCGGCATGAAGGATATCATGGCAATTGGCGCAGACCGGAATCAGGTCTTTCTCGACATCGGGATGGAAGCCTTCTTCCCGGGAAAACCGACGCAGATGAATCTGGGTCCGCCCCTTCCCGGCATCGCCGTAGATCGGGATATAGTCAAATCCGCACAGAGCACAGCGGGTCCCATGATACTTCATGGTCTCGATCCGCCACATGAAATTCTCCTCAATCGCCCGGAACTGATCCCGCGGGGTCAGAACCCTCTCGTCCAGCTCCAGGGTATTTTCAATAATCTCCCGGACAAAAATCAGGCAGATAGCGTAGTTAATGTCATCCAGCTTTTCAAAGCGCAACAGCGGCACGCTGGGGCTGTCGGTCCCTTCAAAAAAGTAGCCGGCCACCAGATCAGAAAACACACTCTTGAATTTTCTGCCCCAACGCAGTTTTCCCCTGCCCTTATCATAGGAATCCAGATAGATGGCGCAGGGGTAGGCAACACCAAGATAATGCAGGTAGATCTCCCGGCGTTCATGCTTTTCCATGTTGATCAGCGAGAAGTAATCCTTCACTTCATTGGTGATCCGTATTTCATTGTATTTCAGTGCGGACAGATCGGTGGACTTGACGGCCACCCGTTCATTGAGAACTTCCCAGGAGGTGTTCTCGTTGCGTATGAATTCAGACATATTCGAAGCCCACCTTTTACTATGAATTCATTATAGCAAAAACCCGTTGACTTTTGCCCTTATCCATCGCTTGAAATATTCATTCTATTTTTCTTGCAAATAACATACGTCAGTGTTAGGATAAGCAAAGAAACGACAACAGCCCCTTGGGAGGTACCACTTTGAACGTAAGAGAACTCATGAAATACATCGAAAGCGAATTCATCATCATAAACAATACCCCCTGCAACATCTGCGGCGGACAGTACATCACGGAATCCTCCGGCTTCAATATTGAGGACGGCATGCCTTCCAATGTAACCACCTGCATCTGCTCCACCTGCGGCAGCAAGCGGGAATTCTATTTCCGGGCGCCCATCGGCGGCCTCAATCCACTGTCTGACCGGAACGAGCTGAACTGATCACAGACCATTCACCAAGAGTCGGAACCGGCGAATAATCCTCCGGAAGCATTCAGAGAAATTACTATAAAGAAAATCAAAATGCAATAAATTGATCAAAACGGAGCAGTCCCCCATGGAGCTGCTCCGTTTTATGTTTTTTTGCAGGAATTTATGCCTGATGAACCATTCGGATTTATCCCCATCACAGATGATCACTTAGGGAAACACTGATTATTTGAGGTTAACGTTTCCCAGTTCGGTCATTATGTTGTTTTTTTGCTCATGGGTGCACAAAAATGCTGGATTTTAGTGCGATTTCAGCCCGTTTTGTGGGCTAACCCCCAATTTTGGGCGCACTTATCCCATGCAGAATTCTTTCGTTCGTTTTGCACGAATACAATTCAACAAATTGGCGCTGGCAAACAAGATGTTGAATCTATTCAAATTTTTGCTGATCCCCCGATAAACTACTTTGGCATAACCAAAGAACCGTTTGACGATCAAAAATGGGTGCTCCACTTTGCTTCGAACGGATGATTTGCGTTGTTCAATTGCCCGGTCCCACTGGATCCCGGGATAGTTCTTATTGGTCTTGATCTTGGAAGGGCGAACATTGCTGCGAAATTCAATAGTAGATAAGTGCGGATCCTCGGTGAATTCTTTTCTTGACTCGACTCCATTATAGCCGGAATCTCCGTAAGCTACTTCATCATCGGGACGAATCAGTTTGTGTGTCTCGTTTATGTCATGGACATTGGCCGCAGTCCCTGTGACTGTATGGACATACCCACTGCCGGCGCAAACTCCGGTATGAACCTTCATCCCAAAGTACCACTGATTGCCTTTCTTTGTCTGGTGCATCTCAGGGTCTCGTTCTCCCGTCTGGTTCTTGGTAGAACTGGGGGCTGCAATAATGGTGGCATCCACGATGGTGCCGCCATGCATCATTAGTCCGGCAGATTCCAAGCGTCTGGTGACATCATGAAAGATCTTCTCCCCCAAGAGATGGCTTTCCATTAAATGGCGAAAGTGAAGAAGCGTGGTTGCGTCAGGCACTTGCTGCGAGATGAAGTCCAGCCGCATGAATTTGCGCATGGCATAACTGTCATAGATGGCTTCTTCCATTGCAACATCGGAGAGGTTAAACCAATTTTGCATCAGGTACATCCGAAGCATTGTTTCAATTTCGATGGGCTTTCTGCCGCGTTTTCCCTGAGGATAGTAGGGGCGAATCATCTCGATCCAATCTTTCCAGGGAATGATAGTTTCCATAGAATCAAGAAACTCTTCTCTCTTTGTAGTCTTGCGACGATGTGCGTATTCAAAATCACTGAAAGTCTGCTGCTTCATAAGAAAAACCTCGCTGGTAACGTAATACTTAAATTATATCGTGAGAGCGTTCCTCAGAGTTACAGAAAACAGAATTAATCAGCGTTTCCTTAGAATAAAGCCATCTGAGGGACTGCTTCAGGTTTCATTCTCTTATCAGTCTTTTTTTTAGGACAAAATAACTAAAATTCCAGGCAAGATATTTTATGTACCCTGACTTTTCGCAGTGATAGGATGATGTTGATGAGAAAACGGTTTTATGTGAAAAAATATCCAGATATGCTGGACGGTGTTAAACTGGTGGCATGAACAATGTGGCCAATCATTCTGGCCGAAAGGATCTCCGATGAATCTGGTATTGATCAATGTCAGCAGTAATCTCAGCGAACAAATTATCAAGCAGTTCCCCCAATGCAACGTTAAATTCATAACGTCCCCGGAGCAGATCCCCGATCTGATGTCCTGGTGGCTGAGTGAGCCTGGAGTAACGGTTCTCTACGAGAATAACGGTGATTATCGGGCGATCCTGGAAAGAATCCGGGAATGTCAGCTTCCCGCGCAGTATCTGGCGGCGCTGACCAGAAAATCCATTTCCGAGATTCAGAATCTCATTAATGAGGGTCAGGTGAACCAGCTCTTCCAAATGGCCGACCAGAAGGATGACCTTTTGAGAACTCTGGATGAATTAATTCGGAAGGAAACCCATGAGAAAAGGGAGATGCCTCCTCCAGAAGATCCCACCGAGACCTCCATAGAGGAAACAATGGTGACATCCTTTTTCATCTACGATCTCATTTATGGAGATCTTGACAAAGCGAACCGAATGAAGACCCTTCGGAAAAAATTTGGTTTGATGGCTTATCCAAATTGTGCCATGACCATCATGGTGGATAATTTCTGGGAGCTCTGTCAGGATCTGGATAATAAATCCCGCTACGGGATCAAAATGGTGTACCTGGACTTACTCAAGGATTTCATCGAAACTGCCGCGGTGGACTGCATTGCCTGCTCCCTGATTGGAACAGATAAACTCATCGCCCTGGTCAACGTACCTGGTAGGGATCCGGAACAAGCCAGGGGAATGGTTGTTCAGCTTGCCCAGGACCTCAAGAAATTCATCAACCGCAAGGCTGGCAATACGGTGAGTATCGGAGTCGGCAGTGTCTATCCGGACTGGCAGCTCATCTGGAAATCTTATGAGGAAGCCTTCCGAGCGCTGGAGTATTCTTTTTACGTTGGCAGTGACAGCGTAATTCAGTTCGAGGAGACCCGAAACTTTACAACCCTGGAACACGATGAGGAGACGCTCCCCAGCTTCAAATACAATTTTTTCAAGAACATCAACAACTGGTCCGAGTCGGAAATCATAGCCTATTATGAGACAACTCTGGAGCATCTGGTCAGCAAAAGCTTCAGCAGCGAGACCATCAAGTCCATCGTGATCAAATATAATTTTGAAATCCTCGATTATCTGGAGCAGATGGAGCTGGCCGAACGAGACCTCAATGATTATGTGATCAAGGTCTCCTCCCAAATCCTCCGAGCATCCACGATGGAGAATATCAAGGCGACCAGCAATGAGTTCATCTCCATAGTCGCGGCGGCCATCGTCAGCCGGCGAAGTGGTAACGCGGTTTCTTCAGCTATCGATTCAGCCCGGGCTTTCATTGTTAAATACTATTATCGGGATCTCAGTCTTGAGGTCATGTCCCAAGTAAGCAATCTCAGCACAGCTTACTTCAGTCGGAAATTCAAAGAGCAGACGGGCCAGAATTTTTCCGAATTCCTGGAGAGGGCTCGCCTTGAAAGAGCAACGGAACTGCTGCTCACCAGCGACCTGAGTCTCAATGAAATCGCTGATCAGGTAGGTTTCAATGATTATTCGTACTTCAGCAGCCGATTCAAGAAAAATTATGGCATCGGGCCATTAATTTATAAACAACAAAAAAAAGGAGACGATCGAAAAGGTGTCTGAGCAGAATCTGAACGTCTTTCCGATCAGGGGAAATCATGCAAAAAAACGGACGGAGGAAATTAATGTGAATACCAGCAAACCCATCAGCGCCGGTTCAGGCAAACCAAGTTATGTCAGCACCGCCAACATCCTGAAGTTCTTAATCATTTCAGGTATCGGCATTTTCATGTTCTTTGCCCAGATAACGATCAACGGCAAGACGTCAATCCCGGTGGAGATCATCGTATCCTTCATCCAGAAAAACTTCATGTTCGTAGCCCGAATCTACGCACTCGTCTTCATTCTGCTGGGCGCAGCGCTGCCATTCATCCGAAAAACCTGGAAGAGCAGTCGCACTGAGATTGTCTTCTCTCTCCTCAAAATTGTCGGTGCCGTCGCCAGTATTCTGATTTACTTTAATGTCGGCCCAAAGGAGATTCTTGATCCCAATGTCGGTCAGTACTTGTTTGAATCCCTGGGTGTCGGTCTGGGTGTCCTGATCCCGATCTGTGCGATCTTTATCAGCTTTCTGATTAGTTACGGATTCGTCGATGCCATCGGCATGATCGTTCGCCCGGTTACCCGCGCGATTTGGACCACTCCGGGCATCTCAGCTGTGGATGCCATCTCCTCCTTTGTCGGGAGCTCGGCCATGGGTATTATGATCACCAATGGCCTATTCAAGGAACGTAAGTACACCATTCGTGAAGCGAGCATAATTGTCACCGGGTTCTCTGCCGTGGCCATAACCTTTATGGTCGTCGTCGCTGAGACACTGGGTCTGATGGAGATGTGGAACATTTTCTTCCTGGTCGCACTGATCGTAACCTTCGCGATAACCGCCATTACCGCCCGATTAAAACCTCTGAAGAGTCTGCCAGACACCTATATCCACAATGGAGAAGGCAGCGTGGAGGAAATTCAGGAGGGAAACCTGCTTCTCAACGCTTTTTATCAGGGACTTAAGGTGTCAAGCGAAGCCAAGCCCATCCTGAATAATATCCTCGATTACCTCAAGGATGCCATGGAGCTGGTCCTGGTCTATTTGCCAAATCTGATGTCCATTGGACTCATCGGACTGCTGCTTGCGGAATACACCCCTGTCTTCGATGTTCTTGGCTACCTGTTCTACCCTCTGACGTGGGTACTTCAGATTCCGGAACCCCTGCTGGCAGCAAAGGCAACTATTCTGGGTCTTGCGGAAATGTACCTGCCGGTCCTGGTAGTCACTGAAGCTCCCATGATTACCCGGTTCGTAGTGGGCATTGGAAGTATCACCGGAATTCTTATGTTCTCCTGCACCATCCCGGTCATAACGGCAACAGAAGTCCCGATTCCCCTGAAGGATCTGGTCATCATCTGGTTTGAGCGTGCTGCGCTTTCACTGATCATCACCACCCCCATCGCCTATTTACTCTTCAGGTAAGACGGCTGAATCCGCTCTCAATGATCCATCAGGTCAGTTCCCATTGAATCCACAAAAATACCACGGAGGAAATTATGTTTTACGAACCAGAGAAAAATGATCACGGACTTGAACACGCCCCCTTTAAATCCAGCACGGTACCGCGGGTAATCGGCTGGATCTCGACCAGGAACGATGACGGCACTGATAATATCGCCCCTTACAGTCAGTTTACAAATCTGACCTATGACCCCCCAATGGTAGTTTTTTCTTCCAATCAGCATCCGGTGACGGGGGAACGCAAGACTACGATCAAAAATATCGAGCGGACCGGAGAATTTGTATACAACATGGTTCCCCGTGAGCTGGCCCAGGCGATGAATGATTCATCCATCGCAATGCTGCCCCAGGGATTCAAGGATAAGTTCGAATACTGCGGGTTAGAAAAAGAAGGGGCACGCCTGGTCGATGTGGCCATGGTGAAAGGATCCCCCATCAAGTATGAGTGCCGTATCGTACATTCCCTTCGACTACCGGCCAATGGCGGGATCACCACGGTGGATGTCATCATCGCCGAGGTCATTGGGATTCATGTACAGGATGATGTGATTCTGGACAACGGCAAGATAGACATCGTCAAGATCGGACCCGTCGCCCGATTGGGCTACTACGATTTCACCATTGTAGACAATTCATTTGAGATGATTCCACCTCAGGTTGATGAGGAATATCAGGACCTTGTCAACCGCGGCCTGGAAGGTAAGAAAAAGTAACCTGCAACTGCCTTGAACTTACTAATCAAAAACATCGCCCGGATCCATAGTGGGGGATCCGGGCGATGAAAATTTTTAGGTATATGAGCAGCACGACTCAACTCGATGTGTTAATAACTGTTAAAATTTCATGGGTACTCAGCTGAAAGGCAACTTAGGGTACATCTGATCTTTGCCAAAACATCCGTTTGATTTCGTACCATTCTGGTTCGGATGCATTATTGCAGTGGATTGTCTGATGTAAGAATACGGGGATATCCATGCTCAGTCGATCATTGTAGTGACTTTGGGCAGCCCAGACTAATCATCCTGGTCCCTTGATTCAGAGGAATGGGACCCATGAAAAGGAATTAGTTCCTCCAGATAAAAAAATCGAAGATAGATTCAAAGCAGCTGCCGTAAAGTTTACAGCAGCTGCTTTCTACTTCCCGAGTTTTAAGTCGGAAGACTCCTGCTACTGAGACCCGACCCTATTTGAGGATGCCGAACTCGTAGCCCTGCTCCCGGTAATAATCAATGAGCCCCTGGAGCGCTTTGGGCGTATTGGGTAAATGGTCCGCGTCGTGCATCAGCAGGACGATTACGTGGCCATAGGCATTCTTCGTGGTCTTAACGGCGTATTTTACCAGGCCGGATGGGGATTTATCCCGGTTGTTGTAGTCGGCGTCACCGGTCATGGCATTCCAGTCAAGGTATTGCAACCCCATATTCCCCAGAGCCTGCTTGGCCTGGGTCATGGCCTTTCTGGCGCTGGTGGATCCGGTCCAGGAGAAGGATCCGCCGGGGAACCGGTATACGGATGGCTTCCAGGAGGCTCCCAGGACCGCCTGAATATTCGATGTGGCGGTTCGGACATCGCTCAGAATGGCTTCCACGTTGGCTTTGCGGCCGGGGTAGAGCTTTTTGTAGTTGTGGCTGGCCGTATGTATTGCGATGGCATGGCCTTCGTCGGCCGTCCGCCGGACGATGCCGGCGCGGCTGGAAAGATCACCGTGAGTGTAGTAGAAGAACGTCGCCTTCACGTTATTCTTTTTCAGGACATCCAGGACCAGGGGCGTCACCTTGGTGGAGGGACCGTCATCAAAGGTCAGGAACACCAGCTTCTGTTTCGGGTAGTAGGCGGCCTGTGAAGCATTGCGGGTCCAGTCCCGGACGGTTGCCGTATCGTATGCCTCTCCCGATTTGATATCTGACGGGTTGATGGGATTGGTCGTGGTGGAACCCGCGGTTGTGGTTCCGGCAGTAGTGGTGGAAGGTTTCGTCCCCGGAGTCTGTCCCGATCCGGCCGCTGTCGTAGTAACTGGCGTGGTGGTTGGTTTCGTCGCTGGCTGAGTCACCCCAGGTTTTGTGATATTTGGTGCATTCGACGGGTTCACCGGAACGGTTCCGGCTGTCAGGGTGCAGCCGGTTGCGGCCAGCGCAAAGAACAGGCTGAACGCCAGTATTTTCATTTTTTGCGATTTCATGTCATACCTCCGCTTCAAGCAATTGGGGGGGACCCTGGGTCCATTCGTCAGACGATGGCGTCCCGCATTAGGTTTACTATAGTCCCATAACAAAAGCAGTGGGTTACAATAGCATTACAGATTGGTCAAACTTTGGTTTCAAGGAGCTTGGGGCCTTGATCCTGATCAAACGACTCGATTTCGGATTCCTTTTGGGATTCCTTGTTTTCTTGGCTTCTGCCCTTTCCGGAAGCAGCGTGCTTTTCATCCAGCAGCTTAAACTGATACAGCAGAAATGCCAGACTGATCACTGTTGCCAGCAGATCGGACAGGGGCATGGCGTACCAGATGCCGTCCAGTCCGAAGAACCGGGGCAGGATCAGCAGGGCCGGAATCAGGAAGAACACCTGGCGGGACAGCGACAGGAAGAAGGACAGGCGGGCTTTGCCGATGGAGGAGAAAAAGTTGGAGGAAATGACCTGCATGCCGACCAGCAGCATCATCAGTTCAACCTTGACCAGGCCGTCCTGGGTCATCTGCCGCAGAACCGCATCTTCCCGCGCCATGGTGCTGACCAGCACCTGGGGAATGGCCAGGACAATAATCCAGCCCGACAGGGTCACTAGGCTGGCCGCGATCAGTCCGACCTTCACCGCCTGCTTGACCCGGGCGAAGTTGCCGGCGCCGTAATTGTAGCCAATGATGGGCTGAAGGCCCTGGTTCATGCCGAAGGTCGGCATATAGAAGAGAATGGCGATGGAGTTGATGATGGCATAGGCTCCCTGAGCCACATCCCCGCCGTACACCTTCAGGCTGTTGTTGAAAACTGCTCCGACCACGGAGCCGGCAATCTGGATAAAGAAGGGTGAGACGCCGATGGACAGAATCATCAGGATGATTCCGACATTCGGCTTCAGATTGGACAGGCGCAGCTTCAGCAGGCTCTTGCCGCTGACATAGTAGGACAGTCCCAGCAGGAACGCCAGCGCCTGGGCAATAATGGTGGCAATCGCCGCTCCCTTCACGCCCATTCCCAGGCCGGGCAGGTTAAGCAGCGGAATTCGCTCGTAAATGAAGATGGGATCGAGAATGATGTTGGTCACCGCCCCCACCAGCATCAGCATCATGGACCATTTCGGGCTGCCTTCAGCCCGAATGACGTGATTCAGGGCAAACCCGAAGGTGTTCCAGAAATTTCCGATCAGGATCCAGACGATATACTCCCGGGCAAAGCCGATGTTTCCTTCCGTGGCTCCAAAAAGCCGAAGCAGGTCATCTACATTGGCCAGGAAGAAAATGTTGAGCAGGAAGGACGTGACAAAGAGCAGCATGACGACGTTGCCCAGAATCTGTTCCGCCTTCTTATGATTGCCTTCTCCCAGGCGCAGGGAGATGTTGGCAGCTCCGCCGATGCCGTAGAGCATGGTGAAGCCCATCAGGACAAAGGTAATGGGAAGCGTTACGCCGATGCCGCCGATGGCAACGGAACCGCTTCCGGGAATGTTGCTGATGTAATACCGGTCCACAATATTGTACAGTGCCTGTACCAGCATGCCGATGATGGCCGGCATTGAAAATTTTAAAAACAGCGGCAGAATGGGCTCATCTCTGAGCAGGCGCTCGCGTTCAGTCATAGGTTACCTCCCAATGGAACGACCAGCATTTCTGCTGGTCTTCCGCTCTCTATTGAATACAAAGTCATATTGTCTGTTACTTGACGCTGTCCCGCTCGATGATCTGGAAGGGCAGCACGAGATGGTCCTGTTCGCTGGGCTCGTTTCTCAGGATCTTGACCAGGATGCGCATGGATACCGATCCCATGTCATACAGTGGCTGAGCCACGGTGGTGATTTTGGGATAAAAGATCGACGCTTCATAGATGTCGTTGAAGCCCATGACGCTGACCTGCTCGGGAACGCTGATACCCTTGTCGCGCAGGCCGTTGATGACGCCCATGGCGATTTCATCGGAGCCGCAGAATACGGCATCGACTTCGGTCTTTTCCAGGATGCTGTTGATCCCCTTGTAGCCGGTCTGAGCCTTGAGGTCGCCATAGTAGGTCAGGTCTTCCTCCAGCGGCAGATTGGCTTCGTTCAGGGCGTCGGCATAACCGTAATAGCGTCTGGCCCAGGCATTCTTGCGGTCTTTCTTAATGCCGATGTAGGCAATTTTCTTGTGACCTCTGTCGATCAGAAGCTGAACGGCTTCCTTGGCTGCCTGCCGGTTGTCGATGGTGACAGACGGGAGGATTTTTTCATCCTCGGTGGTTTCCACCAGAACCGTCTTCATGTTGAGGTCCTGGATGTACTGCAGGATTTCCGGGTCAAGGGATGAGCTCATATAGAGCAGGCCGTCGACCATTTTTTCTTTCATTACCTTGATGTATTTCTTTTCCTTGTCGATATCAAAATCCGAGTTGCACAGGATGATGCTGTAGTCATACATATTGGCGACATCTTCCGCGCCCCGCACGATTTCGGGGTAAACCTGAGAGGAAATATCCGGGACCAGAATCCCGATAGAGCGTGACCGCTGCGTCTTGAGACTCTGCGCCACGATGTTCGGGCTGTAACCCAGTTTCTTGATGGCGTCATTCACTTTTTTCTTCGTCTCTTCATTGACGACGTCGACTTTGTTGATGACTCTGGAAACAGTCGCAATGGAAACACCGGCTTCCCGCGCAACATCTTTGATTGAAGCAGCCATTTTTTACACCTCTTTTAACGAATTTTTACGGTCGCCCCCCATCTTGGAATGGGTGGACCACCGGCACTTGCTGACTCATGGATCGAATGGTTGGATTCTGTGACGATGGCAAGAGATCAAAGGAAGCGGTGCCGCCTGTCTCAAATTTGCCAAACTGTCAAACATTATCTATTTTATTATAGGTTGACATTCATTTCTTCACAATAGAAAAGCATATTATTTATCAGTTGTTTGGAGAATGTTCACCAGTTTCGCTTCATTGGAATCCGACATTGCCCGTCCCGGCTGGGTTCAGAGTGCCATTTGACAGCTGTTTACCTGCCGATGTGCTATAATTTAGGTGTGTTTGAATGCTTTTATTATTGCTTCCATTCCAATGTCAGACACAGAAAAATTGTTCTAAGGAGTGGTATCATGAAAAACTTCATCAAGGAATTCAAAGAATTCGCACTCAAGGGAAACGTCTTTGACATGGCCGTTGGCATCATTCTCGGCGGTGCCATCTCGGCACTGGTGAAAGCAGTCGTGGACTTCCTGATTTCCCCCATCATCGGCATGGTATTCGGCAAGCCGGATTTCTCTGCCATCACGCTGGGTCCCATCCAGATCGGCTCCTTCATCAACGCGCTGATTGCCTTCCTGATCCTGGCATTCGTTCTCTTCCTGATGATCCGGGCAATCAACCGGTTCTTCAGAAAGCCGGCACCTGAAGCAGCACCTCCGGCTCCTTCCAATGAAGAAGTCCTGCTGACTGAAATCAGAGACCTGCTCCGGGAAAGAAAATAAATCACCAACCCGAAAAACCAATGCCGCGGAACGTCTGCGGCATTGGTTTTTTGCTGTTCGCTTCTTTTGATTCAGACAAACCAGGTCAGGAGCTGGCGGATCAGCACCGGATACAGCGCCACCACAAACAGATAGCGGAAGAGCTGCAGGATGGCCACCTTGCTCTGATCGCCGCCCAGATCACGGGCAATCAGGGCCATGTCAGACACTCCGCCGGGGACACTGGCCAGCAGCGAAGTCATCAGGTCCAGGTCTGACAGCCGGTTCAGGAGAAGGCCCACAGTCAGGTTGATGACAATAATTCCAACGATGAGAACCAGGGCCGGTACCATGACCCCTTTCAGCAGGGCCAGGTCCGAGGCGTCCATGGAGGCACCGATGAGGATACCCGCCAGCATCTGGGTGAACCGGCGCAGCGCAGCGGGCAGGTAGCCCCGTCCGGTGAGGACGTTAAGCAGCGCAACGCAGACCATGGACAGCGTCAGGGCCCCCGCCGGGATGCCCAGGTATTTGCCCAGACTGCCGGACAGACCGGCAATCAGCAGGGTGATCGCCAGATTTTTCCGTTTTTGCCGGGACAGATACCACTGATTCCGGATGACGGCGCGCTCACTGACGGAAATGACCAGCGGCTCCTCCACCGGAGCAGCCGCGGTCTGTCCCGGCGTCTGAATCCGTTCGCTCACTTTCTTCATCAGCAGCGGAAAGAAGGCCAGGACAGTGACCAGCCGAAGCAGCTGCAAGACGGCTACACTGGAAGAATTCGCGCCCACATCCGCACTGATCAGAGAGATATCCATGAGGCCGCCCGGCGCGCAGGCCATCAAAGCCGTGGCCAGGTCCAGACTGGTCAGGCGGTACAGCAAAAATCCCATGGCGATGTCCAGGCTGATCATCAGACTGATCATTAACAGGGCAGGCAGAAGGATCCGGCGCAGCGCCAGGACATCCTTGTACTGGATGGAGGAGCCGATGTAGGCTCCGGCCACCAGCTGGGTCAGAACCCGGACATCTGCCGGCATCTCAGCCCGACCCGTCAGGATGGAAAATACCGCGACGAACAGCATGGCGCCGACCATGGCGCCGGCAGGCACTTTCCAATTCAGGAAAAGCAGGCCCCCGACCAGTCCCAGGAGGAAGGTCAGGAGCAGATCCGTCACGCCTCAATGATCGGATTGGTTAAGCGGCCGATCCCTTCCACTTCAAGCTGCACCACATCTCCGGCCGTCAGATAGCGGGGCGGCTGAAATCCGGCTCCCACGCCGGCCGGCGTGCCGGTAAAGATCAGATCCCCGGGCACCAGCGTAATGCCCTGCGAGATTTCATAAATAATATCCTCGATGGACTTGATCATCAGCTCAGTCGTTGAGGACTGCCTGATTTCCCCGTTCACTCTGCCCTCCAGCTCAAAGTCCCGGTGTTCTTCCGACTCATTGAGCAGAATGCACGGTCCCATAGCCGTGTAGCCATCCAGGCCCTTGCCTAAAAACCACTGCTTGTGATTGCGCTGCAGCCGCCGGGAAGAAAAATCATTGCCGATGCTGTAGCCAAAGACATGGGACAGAGCCGTTTCCCGCGGGATCGCCCGGCCGCCCTTGCCAATCACGACGACCAGTTCCGTCTCATAATCCATTTCCGGATCCACCTTCGAGTGGATCGCCACGGGCTCTCCGTCCCCGCGGATCCAGTCACAGCGCTTGCCGAAATAAGTGGTATGGATGTCCTCCTTGTTCTCATGGACGCCCATGGACTGGGATTCGTTGACATGGGCCTGATAATTGAGCCCTACGCAGATGACGTCCTTCACCGGATGCACGATGGGTGCCCGGGTTTCAATCTCAGACGGGTCAACCGGTTCGCCCAGACGCGTCTGAAGAAACGGAACCCGCTCCGCCGGCGTCTGATCCGCCATGGCCTCAATCAGCCGGTTCATGTCCTCAAACCCCTCGATCAGACGAAGGTCGGCGTCGATTTCTGCCCCAATGGCGTCCTTCCCCCGGCAGCGAAAACTTCTTAACTTCATGATTCCTCCTTCGGTCCGGTTTGCCCGGCCCATTCGCCCCCGACCGGTCCGCAAACGCACTGACAGGCCAAGGAATAAGTTCCTTTTCATTTTACCGCAAAAACCCGTCCTCGGGCGATATTCCGCTCCATGATTTGACCCGGCATAAAGCAAACTGACAGATAAGGCAGACAGATAAGGCCGCCGGTCAGAAACCGGCGGCCTTATCAATTGATTGGTGTACGAATGTTTCCCTACTGTTTGGGAACGAATGCGGGCACGGTGCCTTTGACGGCAACCTCGCCGGCAATCCAGCCATGAACCGCCGCGTCCGGAATGGCATTGGAGCCCAGACGGTTGGTGCCATGGACGCCGCCGGTTACTTCTCCGGCTGCGTAGAGACCCGGAATGACTTTATTCCAGATATCCAGCACTTCGGTTTTCTCCGTGATGGCCAGGCCGCCCATGGTATGGTGAACGGAAGGCCACTGGGGGATGGCATAGTATGGACCGGATTCGATCTTGAGCATGACGCCCTTGTCGATGACCTTGCCAAAGTCAGGATCCTTGCCCTGATCTACATAGCCGTTGTGAACCTTCAGCGTTTCTTTCAGGGTTTCGGCTGTCATGGCAATGGTCTGATCCTTGTACTGGTGAGCGTTGATCTGTGCGACCAGATCTTCCAGGGTGTCCGCCTTGAAAATCCGTTCTGCCTTGATTCCGGCTTCGAGCTGTGCCGGAGCGATAAACCCTCCCTTGTCGACGATCTCCTGTCCGAAGATGGAGAAGGTCGGGAAGCCTCCGCTGTTCTGTGCCGCTCTGGAGCATACATCGCGGCGTTCCCCTTCGTTGACGTAGCGCTTTCCGTTCACATCCACATAGACAATACCTGAAGACGGACCGGAGAATGGGATGACGGCGGTGGCGTCAAGCACTCCATTGTTTGGATTGGCAAACGGATAGAGCTGGATGTAAGACATCTGGATGGTATTGGCGCCGATTTCCTGCGCCATGGTAAGACCCTCGCCGGTGGCTCCGACATGATTGGTCGTCGGCAGGTCCGCCGTCAGCGCCGGAACTTGCTTCTGACGCATCTCGACATTTCCGGAGAATCCTCCGGTCGTCAGGATCACGCCTTTCTCCGCCTTGATATTCCGGGTCTTGCCATCCTTGTCCTTGACCCGGATGCCGATGACTCGCTGATCTCCGGTGGTTTCACGGTAGATCTGGGTCATGGCGGTTTCAAGGTAAACCTTGCAGTCGGTCTTGGCCAGAAGTTCCTTCTGGACTTTCACGATGTCTGCGCCCACGCCGTTTTCCGTTGTGTAGGTACGATAGCCGTAATGGCCGCCCGGGCGGGTAATGGAATCCCGGACCTTCAGGCCGTTGTCGAGCATCAGGTTGAGGAACTCCGGTGAACCATACACCAGGTTTTTAACGAGCTTGAGATCGCCCATAAAGTCCCCGCCCTTGATGGTGTCTTCAATATGCTTTTCTGCCGTATCCGGCGTCAGATTCAGCTTCTTGTACAGATCATCCGCGATTTTGGAGGTGTAGGAAGCATACACGCCGCCGTTGATCTGTGAGTTTCCGCCCAGCATCGGCATCTTTTCAACTAAAGTGACTTTCGCGCCGTCCGTGGCTGCGGTATAGGCTGCCGACAGTCCGGCAAAGCCGCCGCCGATAACGATGACATCAAAGGTTTCATCCCAGGTGGCGGGCAGTTCCTTCGATCCCAGCGCGGGACGGGCATCGGCCTGAGTCTCTCCGTTAGATGGAGCGACTTCAAACTCGGCAATTTTTCCGCCGGCCTGCTCAATGGCACTGCGAACAGCGGTAAGAATTCCCGTGCTGGTATAGGTAGCGCCGGAAACCATGTCAACTTTCACGCTCTGTGCCTCCACGATGGCCTTGGGCAGATCGCGCAGCGCGGCTTCAGCCACCGTCGGGGTTTCGGTATTTTCCACAATTTCTACGGATTCGATCGCTTTCTCAGTCAGTACGACTTTGACCTTCATGGGATTCAATCCCTTGCTCTCGACGATGTATTCGCCGGGCTTCATCGGACTGATGACCCGCACCGCCTGCGTCGCAGCCTGAGTCGCAGCCTGAGTCGCGGCCTGGGTCGCAGCCTGGGTAGTTCCCGAAGTCGCGTTGCCGGACTGAGCTGTGGTCGTGCCGGTTGGCGCAGTGGAACAGGCAGTGAGGCTGAAGATGATCGCAGCCATTAGGGAGGCCAGTGATTTTTTTCTGAATAACAATGATCTCACTCCTTCTTCTTAGGGAAACGCTGATTAATTCTGTTTTCTGTAACTCTGAGGAACGCTCTCACGATATAATTTAAGTATTACGTTACCAGCGAGGTTTTTCTTATGAAGCAGCAGACTTTCAGTGATTTTGAATACGCACATCGTCGCAAGACTACAAAGAGAGAAGAGTTTCTTGATTCTATGGAAACTATCATTCCCTGGAAAGATTGGATCGAGATGATTCGCCCCTACTATCCTCAGGGAAAACGCGGCAGAAAGCCCATCGAAATTGAAACAATGCTTCGGATGTACCTGATGCAAAATTGGTTTAACCTCTCCGATGTTGCAATGGAAGAAGCCATCTATGACAGTTATGCCATGCGCAAATTCATGCGGCTGGACTTCATCTCGCAGCAAGTGCCTGACGCAACCACGCTTCTTCACTTTCGCCATTTAATGGAAAGCCATCTCTTGGGGGAGAAGATCTTTCATGATGTCACCAGACGCTTGGAATCTGCCGGACTAATGATGCATGGCGGCACCATCGTGGATGCCACCATTATTGCAGCCCCCAGTTCCACCAAGAACCAGACGGGAGAACGAGACCCTGAGATGCACCAGACAAAGAAAGGCAATCAGTGGTACTTTGGGATGAAGGTTCATACCGGAGTTTGCGCCGGCAGTGGGTATGTCCATACAGTCACAGGGACTGCGGCCAATGTCCATGACATAAACGAGACACACAAACTGATTCGTCCCGATGATGAAGTAGCTTACGGAGATTCCGGCTATAATGGAGTCGAGTCAAGAAAAGAATTCACCGAGGATCCGCACTTATCTACTATTGAATTTCGCAGCAATGTTCGCCCTTCCAAGATCAAGACCAATAAGAACTATCCCGGGATCCAGTGGGACCGGGCAATTGAACAACGCAAATCATCCGTTCGAAGCAAAGTGGAGCACCCATTTTTGATCGTCAAACGGTTCTTTGGTTATGCCAAAGTAGTTTATCGGGGGATCAGCAAAAATTTGAATAGATTCAACATCTTGTTTGCCAGCGCCAATTTGTTGAATTGTATTCGTGCAAAACGAACGAAAGAATTCTGCATGGGATAAGTGCGCCCAAAATTGGGGGTTAGCCCACAAAACGGGCTGAAATCGCACTAAAATCCAGCATTTTTGTGCACCCATGAGCAAAAAAACAACATAATGACCGAACTGGGAAACGTTAACCTCAAATAATCAGTGTTTCCTTAGGTTTGTAGAACTGGTACCGTTTACCCTTTAATCATACTCTGACTACCGTTATTGTCAACAACTTATCAATAAATTTCTGTATTGAAATATAATTATCATTCCTGTTTTTTCTTTTGGGAGATCTGATCTTTTTTCATGCCCTCCTCCCTCTGACTTCGGCCCGATGGTCGAGATCCGATCAAACGCCCTGATCATGCGTCTTGCGGGTTGGTCTGAAATGCGTGGATGGCGGCAGCTGTCTGCCGGGCCGCCGGGTGATCAGATCGATGAATACAGTTGATTATTCTGTATAGTTATTCCAGGCAAACTGATGCCCCCATTCACTGTTCGCTCCGGAGGCAGGCCTCCCTCGGAGTCAGGCGGGACAAACCCGACGTGTCGGGGCAGTGGCTGGCCCCTCGGAAAAAAAGCCCCGGAGAACCGGTGCCTGAGGCACCGGATCCTCCGGGGCTGATGAACTGGAGCGGCTTCAACAAGCGGCTCCAAGGTGTGGCTTTAAGGATTGACTTCAAAGATGGCTTTAAAGAGATACATCAGAGAGCGGCTCCCCATTGAAGTATCAAAGGACTGCTTCCGTTCTTTATCTGATCCTGGCATCCTTTGGGTATCCCAATGCTCTGACGGGAGATCAGGGCTTCTTACTCAGCCTTTGTCAGGCTCAGGGTGATGGATTCGCCGTTGATGCTGACATCCCCCGTCTGGTCACCCAGGTCGTTCTGAGTGATGGATTCAGCCAGCGTCTCACGGGACAGGACATCCCCGAACTTCGCCAGTACACCGGTGATGGGTTCACGGCTGGCTACAGTCAGGTGGATGCGGTCGGACACTTCCAGGCCGGAATCCTTTCTCAGGTTCTGGATCTTGGAGATCAGTTCACGCAGGTAGCCTTCTTCTTTCAGCTCCGGGGTGATGGTGGTATCAAGCACCACTCCGCGTTCTCCTTCTCCGGCAAAGGCAAAGCCTTCCAGTCCCTGCATGGTGACCAGGAGGTTGTCCTGGTTCAGGGCGATGTCTTCTTCCCCGATGGTGATGAAGACTTCCTTGCCGCCCAGGATGCGCTGAGCCAGATCCATCTGGTTCTGACCGGCGATGGCCTGGCGGATGGCCGGAATCAGCTTGCCGTAGGTCTTGCCCAGAACCGGGAGGTTCGGCTTGATCTCGAAGTTGACGTACTGGGACAGGTTGGCACCCAGCTTGACTTCCTTGATGTTGAGCTCATCCTTGATGATGTCGCCGTAATATTCAGGCAGTTCGCGCTCGGAGATCAGGATGGACTGCAGCGGCTGACGGTTCTTGATCACCGCCTGGTTCCGGGCATAGCGGCCCAGCTTCACGAGGCTGTAGGCAAGATCCATCTTCTGTTCCAGTTCCTCGTCCACCATCTGGTCGTTGTATTCGGGCCAGTAGGTCAGGTGGATGGATTCCGGTGCCGTCGGATCGAGACCGCGCACCAGGTTCTGGTAGAGTTCTTCCGTGATGAACGGAACGAAGGGAGCGGCTACGGTGCTCAGCGTCGTGAGGACATGGTAGAGCGTGTTGTAAGCGCTCATCTTGTCTTCGGTCAGCTCTTCCGCCCAGAAGCGGGACCGGTTGCGGCGCACATACCAGTTGGACAGCTCATCGGTGAATTCTTCGATGGCAAGTCCCGCGCTGGTGATGTCGTAGTGGTCGAGGAAGTCGCCGACGGCTTTCACCAGGGTGTTGAGCCGGGACAGAATCCAGCGGTCCATGATGTGGGTCGTGGGAACATCCTGGTGCTGAGTCGGATCGTACTGGTCGAGTTCAGCGTACAGCAGGTAGAAGGAATACACATTCCAGAGCGTTCCCAGGAACTTGCGCTGGGTCTCGCCCACCTGCTCCCGGCTGAACCGGGTGGGCAGCCAGGGGGCGGAGGAAGTGTAGAAGTGCCAGCGGGTAGCGTCGGCGCCTTCTTCCAGGATGACCGGCATCGGTTCGACGATGTTGCCTTTGTGCTTGGACATCTTGATGCCGTTCTTGTCCAGGACGTGGCCCAGGACAATGCAGTTCTCATAGGAGTTCTTGTCCCAAAGAACCGTGGAAATCGCCATCAGGGTGTAGAACCAGCCGCGGGTCTGATCCACCGCTTCGGAAATGAACTGAGCCGGGAAGGTCTGTTCGAAGTATTCCTTGTTCTCGAAGGGATAATGATGCTGGGCAAATGGCATGGCTCCCGAATCGAACCAGGCATCAATGACTTCCGGCGTCCGATGCATTTCCTTGCCGCAGTGCGGACAGCGCAGCTGGACATTGTCAATGTAGGGCCGGTGCAGTTCGATGTTCTCAGTTACATCGATTCCCTTCTCCTTCAGCTCCTCAATGGAACCGATGCAGTCCTGATGACCGCAGTCACACTGCCAGATCGGCAGCGGCGTACCCCAGTAGCGTTCCCGGGACAGGTTCCAGTCGATGACGCCTTCCACGAATTTGCCCATCCGTCCGGTGCGGATGTTGTCCGGGTACCAGTTGGTGTCGTTCGTGTTCTTGACCAGCTTGTCCCGCATGGAGGACATCCGGATGAACCAGGAGTCTCTCGGGTAGTAGAGCAGCGGGGTGTCGCAGCGCCAGCAATGCGGGTAGGAGTGCATGTATTTCTCGGAAGCGAACAGCTGTCCGTGCTCATCCAGGTACTGAATGATCTTGGGATCGGCTTTCTTGACGTCCATGCCGGCAAAGGGCGTGACTTCGTCCACGAAGCGTCCTTTCAGGTCCACCAGGTGGATCATCGGCAGGCCGTACTTCTGCCCGGTCAGGTAGTCGTCTTCACCATAGGCCGGAGCGGTATGGACAATACCGGTACCGTCGGACAGGGTGACGTAGTCTGCATGAACCACGAAGAACGCCTTTTCTTCGGGAACATGGAACGGAAGCAGCTGCTCATATTCCATGCCCTCGATTTCGGATCCCTTGAAGGTTCTCAGATGTTCGTGCTCGACCTTGCCCAGCACCTGATGAACCAGGGCGTCAGCCAGGATCAGGATGTCCTCGCCGACTTTCACCTCGGCGTAGTCGAAGCTGCGGTTGATGGTCAGTCCCACGTTCGAGGGGAGTGTCCAGGGGGTCGTCGTCCAGGCCAGGAAATAGGTGTTGTCCTTGCCCTTGACCTTGAATTTGGCGATGACGGTGCGGTCGGTGACATCCTTATAGCCCTGTCCGACTTCGTGAGAGGACAGGCCGGTGCCGCAGCGCGGGCAGTAGGGCATGACCTTGAAGCCCTTGTAGAGCAGGTCCTTCTCATACATTTTCTTCAGCGCCCACCACTCGGACTCAATGTAGTTGTTTTGGTAGGTGACATAAGGATTGTCCATGTCCACCCAAAACGCGATGGCATCGGACATTTCACGCCACATGGCGGTATAGGTAAAGACGGAATTCTTGCATTCCTTGATGAAGTTTTCCACCCCGAAGTTTTCGATCTGGTCCTTGCCCGAAATGCCCAGTTTCTTTTCCACTTCCAGTTCCACCGGGAGGCCATGGGTATCCCAGCCGGCCTTGCGCGGAACCTTGTAGCCCTTCATGTTCTTGTACCGCGGAATGATATCCTTGATGACGCGGGTCAGGACATGGCCGACGTGAGGCTTTCCGTTGGCCGTAGGCGGTCCGTCGTAGAAGGTGAAGTACTCCTTCCCTTCATTCATGCTGAGATTCTTTTCAATGATCTCATGCTCTTTCCAGTAATCCCTGATCTCTTTCTCCATTTGGGTAAAGGACCGGCTGGGGTCAATTTTCCTGTACATTAATATGATCACCATCTTTCCATTATTGTTGCTTGCCTGTATTGCTGCTTGCCTGACCTATCAAAAAAGGCCTTCGTCCCAAAAAAGGACGAAGACCGTTCGTAACCACCTGTTTGATCGGATACTGACATACCCTTCGCTGTAACGTCGCGGGCCACGGGGCGCCTTACTGGTATTCAGGCTCCTGCTCCCAGGTGATCTTCATCTGATTCGCCGCAGGAATTCACACCAGCCATTCCCTCTCTGTCGCGTTGTCTCAGACTACTCGTCCTGTTCACTGCATTTTATTCATATGTAACCATAATAGCGAAAGTTTACGTATTCGTCAATGCAAATACGGGCGGCTCCCGCGAAATCCGGTGACGGCATCACGTAGTAATCGGCTCGTTCCCCTAGTCTTCCGGTTCGCCGATGTACAGGCAGAACGGATGGCCTTCCGGATCGATCATGACGACGAGATTGTCGATAAACTGCTCCTGCGCCCGGACCGCGCCCAGGCTTTCCGCCTTTTTCACCGCCTGGTTCAGATCAGACACCTTCAGATCAAGATGTGCCCCCTGATCCGGCATGCCTTCCTGAGGCGGCCAGACCGGTCTCTGGTAGGTGGGCACCCGCTGCGCACCGATGACCGGTCCCTGGTCGGGATTGGCCAGGAACACATAGTCCTCATACACTCCGACGATGTCCCAGCCCAGAAGCTTTGAGTAAAAATCCATCAGCGCCTGGGGATCCTTGGCATCCAGCACAATGCTGGTCCATTTGATGCTCAGTTTGTCCATTTCATGCCTCCTTCAACTACTTGATTGAGTGGAAAATTGACTTCTTCACCATTTTTGTCAGTGCAGGAAAATTCTGATTTGGCTGTCGGTGGATTATCGTTCCCCCAGGTTTTGCCTTCAGACCCAGTCTTGGAACGGGGGGTTATTCCCACAGACCGTCTTCGTAATCCTCGATCAGCTGCTCGATCTTCGGGATGCAGCGGGTCCCACTGCAGGCTCCGGTGCCGGCGCCGGTGGCCTGATGGATTTCAGCAAAGGTTCTTGCGCCGTTGCGGATCAGCTGCTTGACCCGGGAACGGGGGATTTGCTTGCAGATGCAGATTTTGGTGAGCTTGTCCAGAATTTCGGGCGTCAGGCCATTGTCTTCCATAGTATTTTCCTCATTTCACGGGGTAGATTCAGGGAGAGGCGCTTTCGGGCGAAAGACCTCATTTGAATCCATTATAAACTGGAATCACCCAAAGGAACAACTGATTCACGACACCGGAAATTTCCTAGAACACCTGGAAGATGAAGAACTTGAGGTAATAGGATTCATCCGAACTCATAAGGATCGGATGGTCGGCGCTCTGGGTGCGGAATTCGACCTGGCGCAGGATGCGGCCGGCGGCGGCCGCGGCTTCGGCAATGGTGCGGCGCAGCATGTCTTCCTTCATGAAGTGGGAACAGGAACAGCTGATGAAGTATCCGCCCGGCTCCACCATGCGGATGCCGCGCAGGTTGATTTCGCGGTAGCCGCGCACCGCGCCGGATACCGAGCCGCGGGACTTGGTAAAGGCCGGCGGATCGAGGATGACTACCTGATAGGTCTGTCCGGCACGCGACCAGACGGGCAGGACGTCAAAGGCATTGTGGGCTTCAAAGCGCACGGTATCTTCCAGCCCGTTGAGCCGCGCGTTGTCGCTGGCCATGGCGACGGCATCCTCCGAGATGTCAATGCCCAGAACGCTTTTCGCTCCGGCTATGCCGGCATTCAGGGCAAAGGAACCAGTGTGGGTGAAGCAGTCCAGGACGGTTCGGCCCTTCACCAGACGGTGGATCGCCTGCCGGTTTTCCTTCTGGTCAAGGAAAAAGCCGGTCTTCTGTCCGTTCATCAGGTCGACCCGGTAGCGGACCCCGTTCTCCGTCATGGTGATGACCGGATCAAAGGGTTCGGTCAGGAAGCCCTTCCAGGGGGTCATTCCCTCCAGCTCCCGCACCTTGACGTCACTGCGCTCGATGATGCCTTTGGCTCCAAAGTCCTCGCGCAGGATGCGCACGACATCGTCCTTGAAGCGGTCAATGCCCAGCGCCAGGCTCTGCAGTACAAAATAATCGCCGTAGCGGTCCACGGTCAGACCGGGCAGGAAGTCCGACTCGCCGTAAATCAGACGGTAGGCTTCTTCCTGCGGCATAATGTCGCGGCGGTAGGTTTCGGCTTCCCGAAGGCGGCGGCGAATCAGGGCAGTGTCCACCGCTTCCTCCGGATCACGGGTCATAATCCGGACAGAGATCTTGCTGACGTCATTGATGAAGCCGCGGCCGACAAAGTGACCCCGGGCATTCACGACGCTGACGATGTCGCCGTTCTCATAGGTTCCGCTGTAGTTTTCAATTTCATCGGTATAGATCCAGGGGTGGCCTTTTTCCGCCGCATGGGTCTTGCCGGGCGTCAGGTGGATCACGCAATCAGGCATATGGATTCTCCTTTTCATGGGCAGGTGTTTTTTCCCAGGTGACCAGTCCCTCCCGGTACCGGGGTACAACGTCCAGCCGATTGGGGCGCAGGGCGTAGTTCAGGTCATCCTGAAGACCCAGTTCGCGCAGACGGCCGTAATGGACCGACTCGGTCAGGGCCGGGTGGATTTCCGGGCAGGATTCATAGAGCAGGCGGGCAGCCAGGGCCAGATCCGTCAGCGAAACGGCGCCCCGGGCTTCGTGGAGCATGGCTCCGGCGGTGATGAAGTCATCCAGTGAAAACAGACCCATGGTGCCGGCATTGAGCAGCAGGATGTCTCGCCCGGACTCCAGCGCCCTGGTCATGACTGCCCGGGCATTGAGCAGGCAGCCGATCAGAACCTCGGAGGCGCCGGCGGTGCGCAGCAGGGTGCGGGTTCCGTTGGAGGTCGTCATGACCAGGTCGCGGCCAAAGACCGTTTCCGTGGTATATTCCAGCGGGGAGTTGGACAGGTCAAACCCTGGAATTTTCAGGGCATGGCGTTCTCCGCCCAGCAGAAGGCCGGGCTGGTCGTCCCGCAGCCGGAGCGCTTCCTCGGGCTCCATGACGCAGCGGATGGAACGGGCACCGTTGGCCAGAGCCGTCACCATGACGGTGGTGGCGCGCAGGGTATCGATGACAATCACCGTTTTCCCCGGCAGCTGCTCGGGATGAATGGCTTCGTGGCTTGGCAGAATAGAACACTGGATCATCTGATTTCCTCCCTCAGGCTGCCCTGGATGATGTCCCGGCGGGTCAGCTCGCTGTCAATGGCATTCAATATTTCCCACTTCTTCAGGGACCACATCGGTCCGATCAGCAGTTCCCGGGGACTGTCTCCGGTCAGGCGGTGCACCACCATGTCCGGGGACAGCAGGCCGATGGCGTCACAGATCAGCGTGATGTATTCGGCCTCTTCCAGGAACCGGAGACCGCCGCTCTGGTACACGCTCTCCAGTGGGGTATGGCGCATCAGGTGGAGCAGATGGAACTTGACTCCCCGGCTGCCCTGATCGCGCACATAGCGAACGGTTTCCAGCATGTCTTCCCTGGTTTCGCCCGGGAGGCCGAAGATCACATGGGTGACAGCTTCGATGCCGGCCCGGGTGAGCCGCTCCATGGCGGACTCATAGACAGACCGGTCATAGCCGCGGTTAATCCGGCGGGCGGTCTCGTCATGACAGGTCTGGAGGCCCAGCTCAACCCAGAGATAGGTCCTCTGAGAAAGCTCCTGCAGCAGGGCGATGATCCCATCGGACAGGCAGTCCGGCCGGGTGGCGATGGCCAGTCCGACCACGCCGGGCTGGGCCAGTGCTTCCTCATAGCGTTCCCGGAGGCGGTCCGGGGTGTCATAGGTATTGGTAAAGGCCTGAAAATAGGCAATGTACTTGCCGCTGGTCCACTTGTCCGACAGGGTGCGGCGTACCGTCTCGAACTGTTCGGTCAGGGAGCTGAGCCGGTCGCCGGCAAAATCGCCGGAACCGCGTTCCGAACAGAAAATACAGCCGTCGAAGGACAGGGTGCCATCCCGGTTGGGACAGGAAAATCCCCCGTCCAGGCTGATCTTCATGACTTTTTCCCCGAATCGTTCCCGCAGGTCATGATTCAGGCTGCGGTAGCGCTTTCCCGACCACATTACAGAATCCCCAGCTGCCTGAGCGCATGCAGGACGCCGTCCTCTTCGACGGAAAGGGTCACCAGGTCGGCTATGCGCTTGAGGTCCTGCGCTCCGTTGCCCATGGCCACGCCGATATCGGCATACTCGATCATTTCGATGTCATTGTAGTTGTCGCCAAAGGCAATGAGCCGGGCACGGTGCTCCGGATCCAGATGCTGGCGGACCGCTTTCAGGCCATCCCGCTTGGTGGAATGGGACAGCGTGATATCAAAGGAATCCGGGGAGGGCTGAACCAGGACGGTAATCCCATGATCGGAGAAATCCTCCATGGCTTCGATGTCCGCCATACGACGGAAAGTCACCGTGATCTTGTTGACTTCCAGTCCGGCGGAATCACCCAGGGGAAGAAGGTAGGCCGGGTCGATGCCGAAGCGCCGGACATAGTCGTCGTCGGCGGGAAGGGGCTGGTTGGTGTAAAGTTCCAGGCCGCACTCCAGGTACAGCACCGTATCGAACTGACCCAGGCGCTGCAGGATAAAATCCAGAGTGTCCTGAGGAAAGAAAACATTGCGGATCTCCCGGTCCCCTACGGTCACGTAGGCTCCGGCACAGAGGGAATAGCCGTCGGGTTCCATATCCCGGATCACCTGGGGCAGGCTGCCGTGGGAGCGGCCGGTGCAGATGAAATAGCGATCGCCGCGGTCCCGCAGGGTCCGGAGCGCCTGGCGAAATTCAGGGGTCAGCGTGTTGATGCCCTTGCTGTATTCCAGCAGGGTGCCGTCCACGTCAAAAAACAATAAATTCATGGGGGTCCTCACTTTTTTATAGGCTGCAAACTCAGTGTAACACAGAAAAACAGACGGAACGAGCCGTCTGTTGTCTTCCGGTCCCGCCCGCGGGCAGGGCGGCTGCGGGGCGGTCGGGCCGCTGGTCAGCGCAGCACATTGATGACTTTGTCGTCATTGAGCTTCTTGAAAATGGTAATGGCCAAAGGCAGAATGAACATGCCTACGATGCCGAACAGGCGAACGCCGACGTACAGGCACATCAGGATAATGATGGGATGAAGACCGATCTGGTCACCCACCACCTTGGGTTCAATGGACTGGCGCACGACAAAGATGATGGCGTAAAGAATAAACAGGCCGATGGCCAGCTGGAAGTTCCCCAGAATCAGGTTGTAGACAACCAACGGAATCATGACCGTTCCGGTTCCGATCACCGGCAGAGAATCCATCAGGGCAATCAGGAACGCCAGCACGATGGCATTGGACAGCCCGAGGATGGAAAAGCCGATGGACAATTCGATGAAGGTGACCCCGATGATGATCAGATATGCCCGGATGAACCGGAAGGCCGTATGGCCGATGTTGTAGATGATGTTTTCATAGATATGGAGCGTCCGGTCACTCATCTGACGGCGCAGGAACGCTTCAATGCGGTCCAGGTCCAGGGTGAACATGACGGAGGAAACAATAATGAAGACGGTCTTTACAACCAGGGAGGTCAGTGTGCCGGCCACGCCGGTGAGACTGTTGATGACGGTGTTGGAAGCTTTCTCCACAAAGTTGAGGAGCGTCTGATTAATGCTCTGGTAACTGGCTTCGGCAAATTCCCGCAGGTTGGGGAAGCGGTCCGTAATGTTGAACATCAGGTTACTGATGGCCGGCTGAATTTCCTTCATGTAGAGGTCCGGCAAGCGGTTGAAGAAGGTCCGGATCAGGTCGGCGATCTTGGTTCCGCCCAGGAGCAGCAGCGCCACCAGGAGCAGATAGAACAGGATCAGGCTGATGATATGAACCACGCGCAGTCCGACGCCCTTGACCGGAATCAGCTTGGAAACGGACCGGACCATGATGGCGATGACCAGACCGATCAGAAACGGCCCGAACAGTGGCACGACATACTTGGCCAGGAAAAAGGAAATCAGGCCAATGATAAATAAATAGGCGAACTGGATGATGAAATTTCGTCGTTTTTCTACATTCATGTCTGATCTCCGTATGCTCGGCAGTGCGGCAGGGGCTGAACCGGACAGGTCTGCCGGGAATCCGGTCCGACACTGATTGATTCATTCTCCCTTGTCACCATTGCGCTGGTTTGATAGGATAGGTTCAGGCTGTGTCCCGCGGGGACAGGCCAACCCTCAATGATCTAATTATACACTATATGGCGACCAATAGAGCATCCCTTTCTCCCCTTTTCAGCCCCTGCGCGAATCGCAAGGAATCCGAAACGGGATCCGAAATGGGATTTACAACGGGATCCGAAAGGAAAATCATGAATCCATGCAATCAATGTCCCCGGGCCTGCGGAACCGACCGGTCCCAAAAGCCCGGCCTGTGTCTGGCAGGGGAAGAACCCCTGCTGGCCAAAATCATGCTGCACCAGTGGGAAGAACCCTTCCTCACCGGCGAAGGCGGTTCCGGCGCCCTGTTCTTTTCCGGCTGCAATCTGCGCTGTGTCTTCTGCCAGAACCAGACCATCAGCCATGAACTCAAAGGCCGAACCTGCTCGAAGGAAGAACTGATCGACATCATGTTCCGCCTCAAGGAGCGCAGGGCAGTCAATATCAATCTGGTTACTGCCGCCCACTTTACCCGTCAGCTCGTTCCGGTGCTGCGGGAAGCCCGAGCCCGAGGCCTGAATCTCCCCGTGGTCTGGAATTCCTCCGGTTACGAATCCGTGGAATCGCTTCGTCTGCTGGACGGGTTGATCGATGTTTACCTGCCTGATTTCAAATATATGGATCCCGCGCTGGCTCTGCGCTATTCCAGAGCCGAGGATTACCCTGCCGCGGCCAGGGCGGCCATCACGGAAATGGTCCGCCAGACCGGGCCGCTCCGCTTCCAGGATGATCTTCTGATGGGCGGCACCGTGGTTCGTCACCTCGTCCTGCCCGGACATGCCGATGATTCTCAGTCGGTACTGGCCTGGCTGGCGACGACCTTTGGCCATGACATTTTCCTCTCCATTATGAATCAATATACACCCTGCGGCGATCTAAGTGCCGTGCCGGAGCTGAATCGCCGGCTCACAGCTGCTGAATATGACGAAGTCGTGGACTACGCGCTCGCATTGGGCATCGAAAATGCCCTGCTACAATCGGAGGAGAGCCAGACTCTGGATTATACCCCCGACTTTTCCGTTTCGGAGGAAGGCCTGAGCGATGCTTCTGACGCAAACTGAAGCCATTCTGGTGCTGCTGGCGGCTGCCGGTTCCATCCTCCACCTGCTGGTCCGGATGAAGCGGCGGCGCCGTCTGGCAGATCTGGCCTTGCTGGCGACACTGGTCCTGAGCTCTGCCCTGCTCCTGGTGGAGATCCTCGTCCTGCATCTGCCCTTGCTCGATGTCCTTCTGGCAATTGCCACCGGCAGCCTGATCGGACTCCATCTCCTGCAGAGCCTTTTCCCCGGACAGAACCCCCTTCCCTGATAACAACGCATACTGCTGCGAAGTTTTCTGATCGCAGCTCTTTCTTTTTGTAACGCATTCTTTTCGCAACGCAAACCATGGCACCGCTGACTCAGGCAGTCAATGGTGCCATGGTTTTTGTTAATTTGCAGCGTAAGGATGCCGGGGTATGGTTTACCAGTCTCTGGATTTGTAGTGCTCAGTTTTCATTTCTCCGAATTCGTCGGTGCTGTCGCTGGGTTCTGACGGGGCCGGCTGTTCCGGCAGGGCTTCATCCTGGTGCTTGGCCAGTTCTTCCAGATGCCGCTTGGGGTCGTGACTGCCGGGCTTCTTGCCCTGATCAAAGGCTTCCAGAACCTGCGGGTACCCGAAGTTCTTGATAACTTCCCGGACCAGATCCCGGATTTCCAGGGCTGAGGTCACTCCATTTTCACCGTGACGCTCGATCAGCGTACGTTCCACATCCTGCGACATGAGTTCCGCTTCTTTGTGGTTCAATTTAAGTCCGGTGTCTTCTGATGCATTCATTATGCTCGTCTTTATTTTTTCCGGAATAAAGGGCTGTCGGTTCCCTTTTTTCTTAATTACTGTTAACATAGCCGCCTCCTGAAAATTCTGTCGTAAGCCAATTCGTTCTTATCTACATTTTACAACGCAACCGTTGATGGAATCTCATAAAAAACCGATTTCACATATTGTTAACATGCAAATTAGACTCATTATTATTATTAATCTATCATTTTCAAATCGGTTATTTCTATGTTGAAAATGTTGCTTATTTTTAAAAGCTGACCTTTTTCCCCGGAGTTATACACAATATCCCTAATTTATGCACAAAAACTGGGGATAACTTTTTAGTTATCCCCAGTTTCCTGCATATTCCATTTTCAATTTGATCATGCTAAATTGTTGAGCGCGAATTTTTTGGGATTCCATATATTTTCCGAACGAAATTTTTCGGTTATTAAACCACTAACATCCGAAAAAGCATACCCAATGCATGGACTTATCCCCAGGCTGTCTCAGGATCAGAGCAGCTTTGTTTCAACCCGAACGAAATGAAGGAGAGCCTTCACACTTTTCTGCGAAACGGTTTCTGAGATCTCCCGATCCTCGCGGCGAAGCAGAAGTACGTTTCCGTTGCCCAAAAGCTTCACTTTTCGAATTACATTCCGATTGCCCAGGACGATCAGGTAGAAGCCGTTCTGACTCAAATCGCGCAGGGGCGCTCCCAGCAGTTCGCTGCCATGCAAGATTCCATAGCCGGCCAGGTCATTGGAATCCTGGCGGATCAGGACGGCCTTATCCGCAGTCAGCCCATGGATCCGGCCGTTTTCCACCGGATACAGGCGCTGTCCGACCGCCTGCTCGAATGCCGGCCCATACACCGGGACGGACTTGAGATTGCTGCCAAACGCCTGATCCCACACTTCATTGCGCGGGGCGGACTGGGCGGAGGGTTCCGCCTTGCGGGGAGCTTCCTTGATCCGGCTCTGGCGCTGGATTTCCTTTTCTTCCTTGAAAACAGCGCTTTCAAACGAATCCAGGCCGAGCTCCGAGACATTTCGTCCCAGGACCTTGGAAAATCGCTGGATCATCGCTTCATTGACAACCCGTCGCCCCAGTTCTACGTCGATGAGAAAGCTTTCGGATACCCCGATCTTTTTGGCCAGGGCTTTGGGTGAGAGTCCGGCTGCTTCTCTGACTTTCTTGATATTTTCTCCTACACGACTCATGCTGATGGTCTGCTCCTTCGTCTGTCTTCAATGAGTTGTGACAGATCCTGCTTACTGCATAGAGGATCCGTCGTCGGATTCTGTCTGTTCCTGAGCGCGGCGGGCTTCTTCGGCCTGATTTTCCCGGATCAGGTTTTCCCGGTATTCTCTGGAATTCTTCAGATTCCAGTCACGATCCTGAATCAGGTGTTCGGTGAGCAGGAATTCAAAACTCCAGTCGTAGGAATTATCAGTCACTGCCGCAATGATTGGGCGTACCGGGAAGGTGGAACGAATCCCCGTCACGCCTGCTTTCAGTTCTTCATCCGAGTAGCCATTGAAGATGACGACTCGTTCCGGAGGAAGCTCCGCGCTGGCCGGTGTTCCCTTATTGTCAATCAGATCCCGGATCAGACCGCCTCCATTTTCCTGATGAATCAGAACCAGTTCGTGACCCATCAGCTGGAGCCGCGCCAGATCCATGGAATCGAGTCCATGAACCAGGAGAACTCTGCGCTGATTGCGTTCCATTACCGCTTCACCTCCGGCTCGTCCATCTCGTCGGCGCCTTCCACGGTAACCTTCTCCATGATCTGGTCTTCCAGCGGACGGTCCTGAGCATTTCTGCGAACACCGACAATTGCGTCGCAAGCCTCCATGCCTTCAATTACCCTGCCAAATGCGGCATACTGTCCATCCAGATGAGGCGCGCGTTCCACCATAATGAAGAACTGCGATCCCGCCGAATCCGGATGCATGGAGCGGGCCATGGAGAGAACCCCCTTGTCATGTCTCAGGGCATTGTCAAATCCGTTGCCGGAGAATTCTCCGCGGATGGAGTAGCCCGGTCCGCCCATTCCGGTTCCGGTCGGATCTCCGCCCTGGATCATGAAGCCGGGAATGACGCGATGGAAAATCAGTCCGTCATAGAAGCCTTTTTTGACCAGACTGACAAAATTTTTCACGGTATTGGGCGCGAATTCCGGATATAATTCCGCTTTCACCACACTGCCGTTTTTTAATTGTATTGTTACGATTGGATTCATTTGAGTTCCTCCTGAAAATTTGTTTTAAATTTTGTACCTATTCTATTATATGGCATATTATGACTCAGACCAAATGAATAAGTCTTGAACAACCTCTTCTGCTTTATCCGGGGTTCGTCTGGCTTAATTGGCAGGCCACAACTTAGTATAGTGCTAACCCTCGTTACATTGATCTTTTTACTGACTTACATCTTTACCTTGACCCGATGAATCGAATCACGAGAAGGTATTTATAATCATCCCTCAGACTGTCAATCTGTCGGAATGACACCTGACTGTTCAGCACCAACAGAAGTATCCCCTTTCGCCAACAGGAGTGTCCCCATTCTCTGCACAGTGATTCATCTTGACTGACAAACCCCAAATGTCTGATGGGAACCGCTGCACCCTTAATCATAGGGAGCGATCACAAAGGGACCGCCAATTGGCGGTCCCTGATGAATTATTGGATTGGTGGGGATTCCGGTTCGGCCAAAGCCTGCCGGATCAGTCGGGTGGCGTGTTCCAGATCGCGCAGCACCTGATCCCGGTTCAACCGGTAGTACATGCGGACGCCGGATTGACGAACCGTTACCCAGTGTTGGGAAATGATGTAGTTCATATGATGTGAAACGGTCGGTTTGGTCAGATCAAGCCTTTCAGCAATTTCCTGGCCAAAATGATCGCCTTCCGCAAGGAATTGGAGAATCATGAACTTGGAGTTCTCAGTCAGGTTGCCCAGCTGGACCAGGGCCTTTTTCAGGTCCTCATCCGAATCTTCTTCCTGCAGGGCAAGCTCACTGTTCGGTCCGAGCATGAGAATGACTTCACCGTCCTTATCCAGACTGATGTATAACGTGACCATGGCCGAAGATGTCACCTGGATGGTATCAAAGGAACTGAAGTCATAATATTTCTCGAATTTGCGCAGGAACGCTTCCGGATCCTGTTCGATTTCCGCTTTTACTTTCTGGTTCCAGCCCTCCAGAGCTCTTGCCCGTTCGACCATAATCTTACGGTAGAGCGGAATGCAGGCACTGAATGCCATTGCCAGTTTATCCAGATAAGCCTGTTTATTGCGCACCAGCAGGTACAGCTCCCATTTCACTTCACTGGGAATCTGGCTTTCTTCCAGCATGGTGAGCATTTCCTCATCCGAGTAAATCGGATCGGCCACCTCCTCCTGCTCATCCGACTGGTCACGCAGCAGAATCGTCAGCACACGGCTGATCTGCAGCCGGGTTTCTTCCGGTGTCATTCTGACCATGGCTTCGAGGAAGGACTCGATGGTGGGGTATGAGAACAGGGTATCCGGGGGCAGAATATAACTTGGCTCAAACAAATAATTGGTATAGGGAGCGAGCAGTTTAAGCAGCTCGGAATTCTCCTGATACTGCTCCATCATCCATTTTTCGAAATCACTGATTCGCGGCAAACCGGACTCTTCTCTTCGTTCCATGACACGCTCCGCATTCCGGAACATCCATAAACTGAAGAAAAAATCCATGACTTCACCGGGTTCAGTGGCAAAATTCATATTCAAAGACGTTCTCCCTCCCCTCATGTAATCAATCATATAGTTGCGTTTGGGGAGTGTCAAGAGACCGCGTCCGCTTCGTTGGATTTCGATCAAACTTTTCAAAACAGATCCTTTCTAAAAAAACAATGGGAGGGGGCATGATGCCGCACCATCCCATTGTGTTCATTGGTTTATTTCAGAACGTTCGCCAGCTGATTGTAGGCGGCATCCGTAATCCGGAGTGTTCCGCCCAGGACCGTGATCTCCTTGGGAGCCATGGCCTTGAGAGCAGTCAGCGTAGTTTCTGTGATCTGATCGCCTTTCACCAGAACGAGGGGCTGGCCGATTTTGGCTGCCAGTCCGGCTCCGGTCAGGGCGTCAGCGTAGGTTTCGCCGCTGGCGATGAGCAGTCCGCTGGCCTGATTTCCGTAGAACCGGGCAATCAGGGCCTGGTTGGTAGCATAGCGGTTCGCTCCCTGGATCCGTTCGGTTTCCAGGTTCAGCGCCTTGACTTCATTTTCCACGTTGTCGGACAGTGCCAGATTTCCTCCGATGAGAACAACCTTTTTAGCTTTGAGATCCGACAGAGCGGCTTTGGTTTCAGGGCTGAGGGTTTTGCCATCACTCAGCAGCAGGGTTGCGCCCATCTGACCGGCCAACGGAGCAAAGCTCATGGCGTCGGCATAGCTGGTACCGCTTGCCAGATAAACAGTCTCCGCTTCAGATGCTGCGGTTCCTGCCACCTTGGCGGCGGTAGCATAGCGGTTGGCTCCGCTGATGCGGTTGACGGTATAGCCTTTGACCTTGAGTTCAGCTTCCACCGCGGAACTGATGGCCAGTTCTCCGCCGATGAGTGTGATCTCCTTGGCTTCGAGACGTTCCAGTTCCTTGGTCAGGCTTTCGGACAGACCGGCTTTATCAGTCAGCAGAACCGGTGCCTGCCACTGGCCGGCCAGGATTCCACCAACCATGGCATCCGCGAAGGAGTTGCCGTTGGCCAGGACGACCCGTTCGCTGCGCTCAAAGCCGAACTGGCTGATGGCGCTGGCGGTTGCGTAGCGATCCGTTCCGCTGATGCGGCGAATTCCGCGGGCACGAACCTGAATCCGTCCTTCCGCTTCCTTCACGGCGCGCTGGCTGCCGCGGGTCAGGGCATACGTTACTTTGATGTCATTCTGAACCAGCTCAGCCGGTACAGTCCAGGTGGCTTCGTAGACACCGGCTGCGACTTCTGTCATGGCCGGATCGTAAGAGGTACCTGCCGGCAGTGACAGCTGGAAGCTGGCATTGGCGCCGACAAGATTGGACTCGACATGCAGTTTGACCTGCTCTCCGCCGTAAACGGTAAGGCCGGCGGCCGGAGCAGCATCCGTTACAAGAACTTCAGCGTATGCCGGCTGGCAGTCGATCCGGAGCGGATTGCTCGTTGCGTTTCCTGCCAGGTCAGTGGCCTTGATCTCAACGATGTTGATGCCTTCCTTCAGGATCAGGGAATGAGCGAAGGAGCCATCCTTGTCGGTTGCTACGGTTTTGCCGTTGATGGTCAGAGTTTCGAGATTTTCATCCTTAACCTGGCCGTTAACATCCAGAACTCTTGATGTCACAACTTCAGTTGTCGGTTCTGTGAGTGTGATGGCAGGAGCAACCTGGTCGCGGACAACCTTGACCGGTGCGGAGTACTGAGTATAAGCGCCATTAACCTCGGACCGGACTTTGATTTCATTCATTCCGGACTCAAGCTTGATCAAAGTCTTGAAGGACTTTGTCGCAGTGCTTACAGTGGCATAGGAGGAACCATTGCGCTTCAGTTCGATCTTGGAGGGACCGGATACTTCACCCTGGAGTTCAACTTTTTCCTGATCGGTGTAGTATACGGATTCCTTCTGTCTGGCAGGAGTAACACCTGTGATCACCGGAGTATCCATGGAGTAATCCATTTCGGTCCGGATCATAAATCCGCCCTGGAATTCAGCATCGGGCAGGGACATCACTTTGGTGCTGTCAAAGATGTAGGAACGTTCATTGCCCAGTTCCGTGTCATTGTCGACGGAGATGGCCGGGCAGTTGTCTCCGCTATCCGGCTGAATGAAGGCTACCATGAACGGCTTGTCGGTCTTCAGGTTCAGGCTGGAGACATCGAAGGTATTCCATTCGCCGCGGCGTACGGTCACCGTCATTGGTTCACAAAGTCTGGTCTGCTGCGGGATCATGTAGTCATTGACTTCCATCAGAACCAGCTGAATTTCGTTTCCGCCGGGGATCGGATAGTCATTGCCCCAGAAGAAAGCTCTGACTGATTTTACATGAGCCAGTTCTTCCGGCTGGAAGACCACGCCGTAGCCATAGTTAGCCTTTGAAAGGCTGACCGCGTTTTCGGCTGTGCCGTCATCGTAGGAAAGTTCCTTGCGGTAAGGCACAAAGGGCTGAATCTTGAGGCTCAGCGGTGTGGGATCACCCAGAGCCGCTTCGGCCGGTACGGTCATGATTTCATAGTCCGGGTGATAGATGTGGAGTGTATAGCTGCCGGCGAAAATATCCTTCAAGGTGAACTTTCCGGTTTCATCGGTAACTACAGGGCTGATCTTGCCGTCTTCCAGGAGACGAATCTGAGCACCGACTACCGGTTTTCCGGTGTTGATGTCTGTCAGGGTTCCTGTGACAACGGAACGCGGGATTTTCTTCAGAACGAAGTTTTCCTCAACAGTTCCTTCTTTGGTCAGAGTAAAAGTTCTGGTTTCCGGATAATATCCGTAAGCGCTGGCTTTGAGCGTCGCTTTTTCCGTTGCCGGGAAGCGCATGCTCCAGGTTCCGTCCGCAGCGTTGACCGGAACAGAAATTCCTTTCTCTACCACTTCTACGCGGGCTTCCCGCATCGGGATGGCGGTTACCGGGTTGGCTTTCACTTCCGGCGCGAGTGTCGCAGTGCTGACCTGCGGCTTGTACTGGGTCAGAAGACCCGGTTCGGTCATCTTTTCCGGAGCGACCATGGCTTTGGGCTGCTTGTCCAGCGCGCTGACTGTGAAATCAGCGTCCTTGATCCGGTATACGCCGATGTCATCGACATACCAGCCAATGAAGGTTTCTGAACCGAAACTCCACTTGTCAGAGACAAAGCGGAATGCAACCTGAATGGTCTTGCCCTTGTAGGCTGACAGATCAAACATGCCTTTCTGCCATTCTCTGATGTGACCGGCCCATTTGGCATTGGGGATCAGATCCCAGGTCTGTCCGCCGTCAGCGGTGACTTCAACCAGACCGTAATCGGAGGCAGTATTGAAGCTCCAGTATTTTTCTCCGTCATACCAGTGACGGAAGTTCAGAACGACAGTGCCGTCCCCTTCAGGAACAACAATTTCCGGGGTAAGCAGGCGGCTGCTGGAATCATCCAGGTAGTCCCCGGCGATGATGGTAGCCCAGAGTTTCTCTCCGCTCCAGGCGCGGCCCGGACCGTACTTGACTACTTTGCCGTATTCCCAGCTGTTAACTGCTTCGCGGCCGTTGTCCAGGGGAACAATCTGAGTGGTGAATCCGCCGTCATTGGCTTCAAAATCGCTGCCGATGAGGGTATCAAAGGAAAGTTTTTTGCCGCTGACCGCCTCGGAATAATCACCGGCGTTGGCCGCTCCGTCAACGGAACGAATCTTGTAGGTGTATTCCACGCCGTCTTCCACGGTGGTATCCATATAAGTTTTGGTAGTGGTCTCGCCAACTTTGGTGAAGTCACCGCCGTTGGAGCTGCGGTATACATCGTAGCGAACGGTGTCGCCATCGTAGGAGCCCTTAAAATTAAGGGTGAGTCCTTCAATTTCGCGAACCAGCTTAACTTCTGTGGGGGGCACCGGAGCGGTGACATCCTTGCCTTCGAGTTCCACCTGGTTGATGTACCAGCCGGGACCTTCGACATATCCGCCAGCCGTCAGGATGAAGGCCAGGTACACCGGAACATCGGTTCCAACATATTTGGACAGACTAACTGAGTCAGCCTGCCAGCCGTCACTCTTGCCGGTGAAGTACTCCGGTGTCAGGTCAAACCATTCTTCTCCGTTGCAGTCGGTCACCATGACCCGGGCAACGGAAGAGTTCTTGGCCATTTCAAAATAGTGACGGAATTTGAAGGTTGCTTCCTCCACGGTGTCATCGCGCAGGTCGATGGGCGGAGTAATCAGATAGCTGACGGTATCTTCATGATGAGATGAAGCTCCCACGTTGGTTCCGACATACTTGTCGCCAATCAGCGGAGCTGGCTCGGCGTATCCTTTGGGAGATCCCTGTTTCCAGTCCCCGAGAAGGAACCAGCCGTAAAGATCGCCCTGGAATTCTTCCTTCCAGTTGTCGCGCTTCATTCCAAAGGAAAGCATTGCTTTCTGAGGTTCCGTTTCAAGAATGTTTCCGGCAAAATCCGTGGTCCGGACCTTGTAGGTCATCTCGCCTTCTTTGAGGCCGGTTCCCTCAGCTCCGGTAACAGCCGAGAAGAAAGGCGCTTTGGGAATGATTCCGGTGTAGGTGCCGTTTTTCTCATCACCTTCGGTGCGTTTCATTTCCATGACCTTGAAGGTCTCGTCTGCCTGCCATTTGTAGAGCAGTTCGGTCTTGACGATGGAGACATCGTCAGAAGCGGTGGCAGTAACTACGTAATCGGCATCCATAAAGGCAAAGGACTGGCCGGGATTCATGGTCAGGCCAGGCGCACCATTATCGGTTCCTTCGGTCAGAACGGTTCCCTTAAGCTGTCCGAGTCCGCCGGAGACAAAATCTACGGCTTTCTTGGCATTAACCAGACCATAGCCCATTGCCATATTCGGGGAAACCGGATATTTGGAGTTGGTCAGAGGGGTAGCAGTTTTTTCCAGCGTCTGCAGAATGTCATCCACTGACAGGTTCTGATTGGCAGACAGCATCAGGGCAGCGACACCGGCGATGTGAGGAGTTGCCATGGAAGTTCCATCCATTTCCTCATAGCCGCCGCCGGCCATGGAAGACCGGACCGCCACACCAGGCGCGGAAATTTCCGGCTTGATCAGAGACGGGTCGTAGGGTGAGGGGCCCAGTTTGGAGAAGGAGCCCAGTTTCATGTCAATGTCGGTAGCTGCTACCGCGATGCTTTCGGGGTAGTTACTCGGGTTTTCAATGGTTCCCGGGGTCGGAGCCGGATCAAACAGCCCCTGATTTCCGGCGGCAAACAGTGGAACAATGCCAGAGGCGCGCCATGCGCGGACAATGTCACGGAACCAGTCATCGACGCCGTCGCCGACACCCCAGCTGTTGTTGACAATGTTCGGAGCTTTGGTAGCGTCGCCGCCCGGTGCCAGCATCCATTCAGCTGCACGAAGCATAGCGCGGAAGGATCCGCCGCCGTCGCTGTTGAAGGCCTTGGCCGTAATCCATTTTGCTCCGGGAGCTACACCGACCTGATTGGAACCGTCGGGCTCATGTCCCAGGATGGTTCCGGCACAGTGTGTACCATGATTGTTGTCATCGAAGGGAAGCTTGCTGGTGCCGACTCCGTCAAACCAGCTGTAGGCCAGTTCGCTTTCCAGCGGCTGGTCCGGATTGGCCGGATTGTAGGCCCGCCAGGACTGCTTCAGCGCAGGATGGGTCCAGTCGGTTCCGGTATCGATGACACCGACAACAATTCCCTGTCCGGTGATTCCATCATTCCAGACCTTGTCAGCGTTGATCTGCTTAATGTTCCACTGCAGCGGAGTGGCATCGCCCGCCTGGGGAGCAGCTGAGGGGATCATTTCGCTGATATGAGTCTCTTTGTCCGCATAGATCTTGCGGACAGCCGGATTCATTGCCAGCTGTTCCACCGTCTGATAATCTGCCCGGAGCCAGATCATGTTGGCGATGTGGAAGGATTCATACTCAAAGCCTGTCTTCTCCAGCTGCTGAAGAATCGGCTGCTGAGTCATCAGCGCTTCGGATTTCAAAGCCTGAACAGTGGCTACGCCACGAGCCTGCTTCTGGGTAAGCCCCTGGGCCAGGAGCTGCCTGGATACAGGCAGCTGCTCGAGCACAAGAGAGGATTCCATCTGGATCAGATAATCGTGGAGACCGCTTTCGCCCTGGGTTTTGACAACTTCAGGCGCGAGCTTGACCGAAAGATCCCGGGTTTCATTCAGATCCCGCAGCATGCTGACTGGCTCTGCCAGAACAGCCTGATTGGGAACCAGGATCAAAAAGGCCAGAAGGATCGCTATAAATCGTTTCATACATTCCTCCTAATTTTTGAGCAGGGACTGGATGGTTGTTTCCAGTTCTGTACTGATGACGAGATGACCGCCCAGGATCAATACCTGACGGACCGTTGAAGCCTCAAGATAGGTCTTGGCTGCTGCCGGCAGTGCCTTGTCCGTGCTGAGCAGGACAGGCAGTCCCAGCGGAGCGCTGGTCAGAGCGTCTGCCAGGCTTGTGCCGTTTGCCAAAACGACTTGTTCGGGAGTTCCGGCAAAGTGCTTGAGGATCTCCACGTTGGTTTCATAACGGGTGGTTCCGGCCAGACGGGTTACTTTTCCCGCTTTAATCTGAGCCGGCAGGGCAGCATCCAGAACTTTCTCACCACCGAGCAGAGTCACTTCGGCAGCTCCGTCGAGGACTGCGGCAACCTTGGGATCCAGGGTCTTGGCAGGGCTCAGCAGAATGGGCAGTCCATAGGATCCGGCTGCCATGGCATCGGCCAGGCTTTCACCGGAGGCAACGAGGAAGCGGCCATCCTGCTTCATGGAAGCAGCGACCAGAGCGGAAGTTTCGTAACGGGTAGCTCCGGCAATTCGGGTAACCGTCAGTCCCAGGGCCTTCAGGCTGGCTTCGACTTCCGGCTTAACAGCCAGTTCTCCTCCGACAATGACGACTTCCTTCGCTTTCAGGAAGGAAAGCGCCGAGGCGGTTTCAGGGGTCAGTGCTTCCGGCTTGGTCAGAAGGAGCGGTGCCTTGTTCTGGCGGGCCAGAGGTCCGGCTACCACGGAATCGGCGAATTTCTCACCGCTGACCAGGTAGACTTTTTCGCTTGTGCCAAACATGCGGGCAACTTCCGCTGCCGTCGCGTACCGGTTGGCACCGGCGATGCGCTGTGTAACTGATGCGGTTCCGACCATGATCTTGCCAGGAGCCATATAGCTCTTGTCGACAGAACCGTCCTGATGACGGAAATGAACATAATAGCTTCCCAGACCGATGGCCGGTGCTGTCCACTGTGCCGTGAAGACACCGTCTGCCGCGGTCATGGATTTCCATGCGGCCGCGTCGGGCACATCACTCAGGCTGACCTGGAAGGAAACAGTTCCCTTGGCAGCTTTCGCCTGCAGATTAACCACATCGCCTGCTACCACTTTGGTATCAGCCAGCGGGGAGAGAACTTCGAAAGTCGGCTGAACAACTGGCTTAACTTCCACGTTGCGCCGTACTTCCGTCACATTGCCGGCTTTGTCGACCGCCTGATAGACCACAACATTGCTGCCGTTGTTCAGGATCAGTTCATGCCGGAAGGCTCCGGTGGATTCCACTTCAACCGGTTCTCCCTGAATGGTGAGATGGTCAAAGTTGGCATCAAATACTTTTCCGGTTGTTTCCAGGAAACGGTCTGCCTGAACGGTCTGATCCCAGGGCAGGGTGACGTTCAGTTCAGGTTTGGCGTTATCGAAAATCACCGTAACCGGCTTGGTCGGGGTCGTTTCTTTCTGATCCTTCATCGCCGTAGCCGTCAGTTCGTGACGGTCTCCGGTCAGGGTCAGAGTTGTGCTGAATTTGCGATCCGCGGTCTGTACGGTGGCAGCCAGACGGCCGTCGAGGTACAGGTTGACGGAGCAGTCGCCCTGAACACTTCCTGAAACCGGAAGTTCCCGGGTGTTGACATAATGGACTTCATTCAAGTTGTCCAGTGTAATATTTTCCAGAGATTTTGCATATCTGGCGCGAATCATCATGTTTCCGACTACGCCCAGCTGTGACAGCGGAGTCAGTCCGCCGCCGGAGTAGACATAGCTGCGTTCCTGGGGTACGAAGTTATCTCCGCCCGTATCCAGCGCCATGGCCGGTGTGTATTCACTGGCTGTGGTCTGAATCACTGCCAGGCCAAAGATGCCTGAAGTACTGAAGTCCATATCGGACAGGTCGAAGGTATTCCACTCGCCGCGTTTGACTTCAACCGGCTTGGGAGCAGCGGCAAATCCGATGGGTGTTCCATCTTCATTCATTCTCAGGATGGCCACAGAGGATGAAGTACCGCCGGGTACCGGCCAGCCTTCTTTTCCGAAGAATACGTCAATGGCCTTCACTTTTACAAATTCACCGGGTTCAAACAGAACCACGTTGCCGGCATTCTTGCCCAGGACCAGGAAGTTTTCTCCTGAACCGTCATCCCATGACTGAACCACTTCATAACCCACGAAACGTTTCAGTTCCACGGCAGCAGAAGTTGCTGAATCAGCCAGGACATGCACGGTTTTTTCGCCTTCCAGGTAATCCGGATGGGATACAACCAGTGTGTAGCTTCCTACATATATTCTGGGAAGTTCGAACCGTCCGTTGGCATCGGTGACCACTTCCGCGACGCGGACGTCCTCACGGACTCTGACTTTCGCGTTGGCAATCGGCTTTTTGCTGGTTTCATCGAGAATGACGCCAGTCACCTTGTTGGTGGCTTTGGGTTCCAGATGGAAATCAACGGTCTTGGTTTCATCAGCCGCCAGTGAGAACTTCAGGGACTGCGCTTCAAAGCCATAAGCTTCTGCCCGCAATGTGATCTGATCAGCCACTTTGTGGAACAGGCGATATTCACCGGTCCGGGCGGAGCTGGTAGCATACCGGCCTGTTTCAACGACCCGGATGGTTGCTCCTACCGGAGCCTGCGCAGCAGGTTCGACGGTTTCAACGGCCGGTGCGATGCCAGCAGTCTGAACGCTCTGCAGTTTCAGGCTCTGCGTTGGCAGCGTTTTCTCTGCCTCTTCTTTTTCAGGCGCTGCTGCTTCTTTAACAGGTTCTGCTTCTTTTAATGGTTCAACTGCTTCCGGTAAGGAGTAAGCGGTCACACCGGAAATGTACCAGCCCGGATACTGGAACAGGTCATCGGAAAGAAGTGTGAACCGAAGCAGGACGTTGGATTCTCCACGGTACTTGTCCAGAGATATTTCCACATCACTCCAGAATTTCTTTTCCCCGTCGTACTGCTCTGAAAGATCGGTCCAGGTTTCTCCGCCATCGACAGAAATCTGTACGACACCGTACTCGGCAGGATTACCCTCTTCAATTTCATACCAATGGGTGAAGTTCAGGTAAGCATGTCCTTCTGCGGGAATCGCGAAGGCAGTCTCATTCTGGATGTAACTGTCGGACCGTTTGCGATAATCGCCGGTCAGATTGGTTCCCCAAACGTAGTTTGAATTGTACGGCTTGGATGGAGCGTTTTCATCTAATTCGTTCCATTCTACTTCACCGTACTGCCAGCAGGAATTGATTCCGCCGGTTTTGAAGTACGTATTCCAGGTATTGCTGAATTTTGCTTTAAAGAACTCGTCGCTCTTGAGTGAGTCAACAGTCAGCTTGGCAGGAACAGCCGATGCTTTGCCGGAGAAGTCTACGGCTGACACGCGGTATTCATAGGTCTTATTGGAGTAGATGCTGGCATCTCTGTAATCAGTGGCATTCACTTTGGCGATTACGTCATATTCACCGCTCCACTCATTCAGGCGCTCAACGCGGTAGTGGTCCAGGGTGACATCAGCCACCGGATCCCACGCCAGCTTAATGTAGTTGATCGTTGCTTCTTCAAGCTTCAGTCCGGTTACATCCGATGGCACTTCGCCCTGAGATGTTTTGAACGAGAAGTCGTCAATAAACCAGCCATCTCCTTGGTCTCCATAGTCGGAGAAAAAGTCCAGCGCAACGAAGACTGGGGTTTCACTTCCTGCGTAATCGCTCAGGTTAACTCCGGCCTCGGTCCAATCGGTGCTCTGACCCTTCCAAGTTTTTTCCAGCTGCGTCCAGGTTTCTCCCAGATCAGTCGTGACGAACACACGGCCATGGTCGTAATCAAGAACGGTGGGTGTATCAATCCAGTGCTGGAATGTAAGATATGCCGTATCCAGCTCTCTCAAATCAAGCGGAGGAGTGATGATGGTGCTGTTGGCGGGGCCGGTATATTTATCTTTTAATTTGGTTGCCAGTGCGTTTTCACCGGAGAATGCCTTGCCGGGTCCCTTGACGGGTGTTCCCAGTTCCCAGTCTCCATCCCAGAACCAGCCGACCGGATCGGCTTCAAAGTTTTCAAAGTATCCGGCCTTCATACCAAATTTGATATCCATGGTATAGTCCGGGCTCTTTGTAACCACACCGTTGAAGTTTGTTGCTTCAAACCGATAGGTCAGGCTGGCTTCCTTCAGGTCTTCTGCCGGAACCAGAATCTGATACTCTCCGGATTTTTCATCGCCGGAAATATCCTTCATCTCATATTCCTTGACCGTTTCACCCTGGGTGACTACTGCTTTTACCTTGGTGACAGAAACAGTATCTTTTACCGCGGCGGTCAGGTCAAGGTCGCTGGATGTAAATCCAACCTTCAGCAGCTGCTCATGAGAAATCGCTGTTTCTCCCGGAGTGGCTGAACCAGCCAGAACACGTCCCTGGATCACTCCAACCTGTCCCTGCTGAGCCGAGTGAACGGCTGCATAGGCGTCAACGACACCATAGCCATAACCCATGTTGGGGCTCTGCCGGAACATGTCGTCGGTGCGCGGGATGGCGGTGTTTCTCAGGATGTCCTCATAAAAGAGGTTGGGTTCTGCATTGTGAACCTGCTTCATCAGCGCCAGAACACCGGCGATGTGAGGGGTTGCCATGGAGGTGCCGTTCCATCCGGACTGATATCCGCCGCCCGCGATGGAGGAACGGATGTTGACGCCAGGCGCCGACAGGTCGGGCTTGATCTTGGTCGGATCGTAGGGTGAAGGTCCGAGCAAACTGAAGTTACCCAGAACATCGTCCTTATCCGTAGCCGCGATAGCCAGGACGTTCATGTAGTTTGCGGGGTTTCCGATGGAACCGGGAACCTGAGGAACCTGGGAGTTGGCATTTCCGGCGGCAAATACCGGTGTGATGCCCGCTGCGACCCAGCTATTGACAACATCTACATAGAAATCATCCTTACCAGGATTTCCACCCCAGCTGTTGTTTACGATATCCGGCTTCTTCTCCAGCATGAACTGGCCGGCCTTAATTAATCCTGCAATGGAACCGCCATCAGCGTTGAACGCCTTAGCTGCAATCCACTGAGCATCCGGAGCTACACCAATCTGGTTGGAGCCATCGGCTTCTGAACCCAGAATGGTTCCGGTGACGTGGGTTCCGTGTGGAACACTCAGTTCGTCATAAGGCAGCGGTTTTCCGGCAACACAGTCAATCCAGTAATCGGATGGGTTGGCCTGACCGGCACCCTTCCATTTTCTGGCAAGGGCCGGATGAGTTCCGTCAACACCGGAGTCGATGATTCCGACGGTGATTCCCTTTCCGGTAATTCCCTCTTCCCAGAGGACGTCCGCGCCGATCTTGGAAATGTTCCATTCGATGCGTTCATCCGATGTACGGATTTCCGGATCGGAAGGAACGATTTCCGGGACTTCCAGCGGAATGACCCGGTCGAACAGGATTTTCTTAACGTCGCTGCGTTTGGACAGCTCATTGACGACGTTTTCCGTTGCATCCAACGCAACTACGTTGGCTACATAGAAGGATCTGACATCCTCTACGGTTCCCTGTTTCACCTTTTCGTTCAGATTCTGCAGCAGTCCCTGCTGAGCGCGGAATGCTGAACTTTTCAGTCCGTCCACCACTGCAGAGTGCCGATCCATGCCTTTTGCCAGGGCCTGGGTGGAAAGCTGCTGCTTGTCCAGACTGTCTTTCATATAAACAACGATGGGAATGTGCTTATTCCCTTTTTTAAATTCGCTGGCGATGAGCGGATCCACCTCGGCCTGACCAAAGGTCAGAGAGGGTGAGACTCCTGCCGCCGACTGATTCTCAGCAAATGCCGGAATCGAGCCAAACAACATAACTCCTGCAATCAGGAATGATAATAGTCGTTTCATGTTTCCTCCTTAAATTAAGACTCAGTTAAAACCATTTCCCCAAATGGCCAGGTCACAGCGACCTGGAAAACTTACCCCTCAGTCGGGCTCAGAGTCAGGCGATCCTATCGTCTGACTCTCCTATGAAGTACCGAACCGCGTGTCTTCTGTTAATCCTCTGCTGACTTTGATTCCCCCCTCTTCTATTGATGACTCTTGCCCTTAATGGGCCCCCCAATCGTTGCAGGAGCTCAGGTCTCTTTTTATATCCCATGCTTCTGACGTTCCCGGGAGAAATAAATCTCCCCAAAAATCCGGGTCTCATCCTCCTTTTTCTTCAGGATGATAACCCATGCTTTTGCATCAATAATATATCCATCTAACTAACGTGTCAATTGAATCAAACTAATTCGTTCAACCTTCGTTAAACAATTACAAATATGGTAATACAACAAGTTGTTTGTTACACTTTGTTGATGATTCCGTAATCTAATCGGTTTTATCAAATTAATTACCGGTTCGAAACTGTATTGGATTCAGAATTATTGTTCATTATTTAACCAATCGTTCGATCATATTGATATGATCAAGGATTTTCAATCATTTTCTTGCCAGTGTTGACAGGGAACAGGCGTTCGAATATAATCAATATTAGAACAAAGGTTTGAATTCAACCGTTTGATTTCTGCCGTCTCCTGCGGGGGAGACAAAAAATCCCATGATAAAAGGAAGTTGTACTGCCATACAACTTCCTCTTTTTTTACTTGTTTTTATTCGTTTTCTGTTCATTTTCAATCGGATCAGTCCAGGATATTCATGCGGTACCGCCGATACAAACCATTTAATTCAGCCATCAGTTCGTACATCCTGATCTGAGCATCGGAGGCTGTCTGATAATCTTTCTTCAGAATCGCCTGGTGAATCGTGCCGATTACGCTCAGCTGATCCTCTTCATCCACCATCAGCTGCTGCCGCAGCTTGTGGATCCTGTTCCACCGCTTTTCATCCAGTGAATCCACTGAGTGGTGCAGTTTTTTCATGCTCCGGATTTCTTTGATGAAATTGGGGATGATCCGGTGATCCAGTTCCAGCGCCCATTTGGAAGTGACAGCCAACCCAAAGGAATCAATCAGCTGTTCCGTCAGGACACCGCCCTGGGTCAGGACCTCTTTCTTGGGCGCAAACAGTTCAAAATGGCGGACGTTCTCCCAGACCGTTGCCGGGAAATGGCCAAAATAGCGCTCCCGCTCCTCATCGGTGAAGGCAGTAAAGACATCCTCCTCGGAACGATACATCCGCTCTGTCTCCAGGTACTGAGCCTCTTCTCCGGGTGCTTTGGACAGCTCCTTCAACAGATCATCCTCCGTCTTCCCGGATTCAACCGCCCAGGTCATGCCGTGGAGCATGGTCTGCAGCATGGTGGTCATCGCCAGGTAGGTGTTGGTATGAGGATTGGGTGATCTCAGTTCAAACCTGGTAGCCAGGGGATTTTCCACATCCCGGATCAGACCGACCAGGATGGACCGGTTACGGGACGGAATTTCCAGGGTCTGACCCAGGGAGGTTACTGTACAGATCGGGGCTTCATATCCCTTCTTAAGTCGGCGGAACGCATCATTGCTTTGGACAATGAACGGACTGATGATTTCATAATTGTTCAGGAGTCCCATCAGTGCAGCGTAGCCAAACCGCGACATGAAGTGAGACCGGCCTCCGTCAAACAGATTGACTTTCCGTCCATCCTTCAGAGTAAGCATGACACCCAGATGGACGTGTTCGCCGGATCCGGCCACCCCTTCCATTGGCTTGGCCAGGAAAGTGACTTCCATTCCCATGTGGCGGAAGACTTCCTTGACGATGAGCTTGACCATGATTTCATTGTCAGCCGCCTGAACCGCTTTATCAAACCGCCAGTCGATTTCCAGCTGTTCCATGATGCCCTGCAGCGAGCCTTTCTGGTTCAGCCGGGATTTCACGCCACCTACTTCTTTGTGGCCCATTTCCGGCTGGAGTCCGTAATCAGCCATGACCAGCAGCGTCTTCTCCAGAGCGGTGCGAACATTGCCGCGGGTTCTGGCCCAGTACTGTTCCTTAAGTTCCTGAGAAACGGAGAGTTCTTCCATGTCCCGGTTTTCGTCCGGTGTTTTTACCCAGAACTCCAGCTCCGTGGCAGCAGTGATGTCAATTCGGTCAATGTCTCCGGGAGTTATTCCCATTTCCAGCAGCGACTCAGGATGGCTCTCCAGCAGCTGACGCACCTGAGCTTTAAAATGGCTTGACGCCCGGTTCAGGATGGAACGGGAGTCAACTGCCTTGCCATCATGGAACAGAAAGCAGGGAATCTTGATCGTGGCCACCGGCTTGCCGGTTTCCGGATCCAGATGTTCTACATTGCGGTCGATCCACCATTTCACGCTGCAGTCCAGCTTCATGTCAATCTTGGCATTATTCAGCGTGGCAATTCCAGGCAGGATAACGGAGGATCCGTCCGTCTGTACCGCCGTGCCGTTCAGGAATGTGTCCAGGTCCTTGCGGAACACGGCCACTGGTATCTTTTCGTCGGTTTCATGTCCCATCAGATCCACACCGGCTACTGAAACAAATCGAATTTCCGGGTTTTCGTCCAGAATTCGAAGGAGCATTTCCTTGTTTTGTTCTTCCGGCAGAATAAATCGTCTTTCTTCCTTCATGTTGGTCCCCCCACCGGCTGCCGCATGATCCTAAAACCAGTCAGCTACCCTGTTTTTACTTTTTCATCATAAAACCATTCAATTTGCGCGTCAATCAGGGCGGAAAGCAGAAAACCTTGCCATAAAAAATATTTTTCTCCCTTGATATTTTTTGTTATAGTTATGGAAGGAACAAAGGGGGTTTTTACCTTATGACTGATCCGAATCGACCCATTGGTTTTTTTGATTCCGGAGTAGGTGGCATCAGTGTCCTGAAACAAGCGGTCCGCCTGCTGCCCCATGAGAATTTTATCTATTACGGGGATTCCCTGAATGCCCCTTACGGCTCAAGACCGCTGGCTGAAATCCAACAGCTGACCTTTGATGCTGTCGATTATTTGCTTAGCAGGAATGTCAAAGCCATCGTCTTTGCCTGCAATACCGCAACCAGCGCCGCCGTCCATCTGGTCCGGGAAAAACACCCGGATCTGCCGATTTTCGGCATCGAACCAGCACTGAAGCCGGCCGTGGAAAATACCGAGGGCGGCAGCATCGTCGTGATGGCAACCGAAACCACACTGAAAGAACAAAAATTCGCGCAGCTGATGGACCGGGTTGCCCGGGACCGCCATGTGGTCAAGCTCTGCTGTCCGGGACTGGTGGAACTTATCGAGGAGGGCAAGGCCCACAGCCAGGAAACCCTCGATTATCTGAGTGACAAGTTTAAAGCACTTGATGTACCGGAAATTAAAGCCATCGTCCTGGGATGCACCCACTACCCCTTTATCCTGAGCCCTCTGCGCCAGGTCGTCGGCCCGACTCCTCTGATCTTTGACGGAGCCGACGGGATTTCCCGCCATCTTCAGAATGTGCTGACCCAGCGCGGCCTGCTCAGTGACCGCCAGGAACCGGGTGAAATCCACCTGATCAACACCTCCGGTGACGAAAAGCTCCTCGAGCTCTCCATTGCTCTGCTGACCGCCCAGGACCCACCGATGTCTGATCCTCCCCTGGACATGGAAACCCTTGGATCATGATCTCAAACCTGCGAATCAGGAGAACGAAATGAATCGGACAGATCAAACAGACCATTACAGGAGAACAGTTTCCCGGTATTTTGCGGATACCTACAAATCATGCGTTCTTCTGATCGGACTTATTCTAGCCGCATTCCTCATATCATTCACCAATCCATGGACTAACTGGAATCTGATCATGCCAGTCATTGCAATTCTATGTCCCTTACTGTACCTGCCCATGTTTCTCTTTCACCATAACGTGCTTGCTGATATTCGAAACCGGGCAATTTCAGAGCGGGACGTAACCGTCGTTACCATTCAACTGGACCGGCACCACAATCTAAACAGCAGAGGCCGATTCGTCGGGCACAGAAAGTATAATTTGACCACAACGGACGGTGAAACCTATACTTTTTCTCCGGCATCCGAACCGGAACTTTCATTCAAGCCATTCTCAGCTAAAATTGTCTTTTGCCGGAACACGAAATTCATCCTCTCATTAAAAAAGCGAACTCATGAAATGATATAAGCTCAATAAGCCAGATTTCTATGGACAGTTATCTGTGTGACATTTTACGATATCTGTTTGTCCCGGACATTTCTCCGTTTTCCTCGGGATCGCAGTTTTCGTAAAGAGACATCTCTATTGACGAACCAGATCAAATAAAATAAGAACCCTTGAATTATTTAAGTTTTGCAAACAATTATACTAGTAACGATCTGCAAACTCCTGAAACCATTGTAATGTCTGAGAAAATCAGTCCTTTCCATCTTGTTATCCCCTCCTATTTTTAGTATAATTATACTAAAAATAGGAGGGGATAACAATGGCTCGTCCCACGGATTCTAACAGCCCTTACCGGGTATCGATTCATCACAATAATGGATACCACTATGCCAGTACACAGCCGGCCAGAGTGAACCCAAAGACCGGAAAACGGGAATACCGTCACGTTTATTGGGGGACGGTAACAGATGATCTTAAGTTTATTCCGGGAAAGAATTATCTTCTGGAGTCTATTGAGGAACGAGGTAAACTCATCTTCCCGGAAGGCTGGGATCTAAGTGAAATTGACAAACTGTCAGGACGACGGAAGGCGGGAAGGCCGGTTATTGAAAGTCAGGATGAGAACCGGCTCTATGGCGACATATGGCTGTTGGAGAAGATTGCGGAACAGACCGGCCTGAGATTCGACCTAATGAGCACATTTGATGGGGACAAGGAAAAAGTTGATACCCTCATGACATTGGCCCTCTATCTTCTTTGTGGACGAGAGACCTATAACCAGCTGGCTTCCTGGCAGCGCATAGCCAAGACCCCCTGGGCAAAGCCACTCTCTTCTCCGTATATTACCAGGTTTACCCAGTCCATTACAGAGCAGGATCGCATGGCGTTCTTGCGTCTGCGGGCACGCCGACTCCACGACAATGAGCTGTGTGCCGTCGATTCCACAAGCTGTTCCAGCTACGGACACTCGCTGGCGGATATCCATTACGGGCGGAACAAAGAACAACTGCCCCTTCCACAGACCCTGGAAGTAGTAGTCTACACCCTGGATGGCCACATGCCAGTCTATTATCGAAGCTTTGCCGGAAACACCCCTGACTCCCGAAGCCTGGCCGTGATCCTGAAGGATTTGAAACAGGCTGGCATGAAACGAATCATCCTGATCACTGACCGGGGGAATGAATCGATCCGCAATCTGGAACTATACATCGACCAGCAGCAACGCATGATCATGGGAACCAAAACCGGCCAGAAACACGTTCGTCAGTTGATCGATGAATTCGGAAACTTCGGCCACCACCCGGAGGGTATGCAAGTGGATCCGGAGGAACGGATCTACTATCTGCAGAAAGATATGGATTACCAGATCGAAGGGCAGCGTGACAACCTTAAGAAAGCAGATAATCTGAAACTGAACCTGTACTTTGATCCCATCCGCCGAGGCAATGAACTGACGGATCTGGACATTGCTCTGGCAGCTCAAAAAGAAGCCTTGGAAGCGTCCCTTGTTAACCAAATCCCCTTGGATGATGATGAAACGCTCAAACAGGTCTACCGGTTTTATCGGTTGAAGTATAATGCGAAAACTCGAATCCTGGAGGACTTCAGCCTGGATGAGACCAAGGTCATCCGGTGTCGGCGAGAAGCAGGTTTCTTTGCCAACACGACCCATGGTTTGGACATGGATGCGATGAGTGCTAACCGGCATTACAGGCTGCGGGATGAACAGGAGAAGTATTTTGCCCTGATGAAAGGGGTCCTGGGAGCCGACCGCCAGCGTACATCAACGGAAACTGGAAAAATTGGTCGTTCCTTTATTCTCTTTGTTGCCCAGATCATGGGCTGTTACCTAAGCCATGTCCGCAAAACAAAGCTGGGCGAACAGTTTCATTCGGTAGCGGATGTGTTAAACGAGATGAGGCCGATTCGCTATATCGAGCACCCCAACACGAAGGCGTACATTACCCCATTTGTGGGGAAACAGGTGGACATATGCGAGGCTCTTGGCTTTGAGATCCCTGAGGGATGCGCCCCGGACTACGTGGTGAAAAAGACGAACAAGGGTAAGCGCGGACGTCCACGTAAAAATCAATTGGTCGTTAAGGAATAGTTTCTAGTATAAAACTCTGTAAAACTCAGATGAATTAAGAATCTTTCGATTAAGAACCGTTTAGGTAAGAGTTTAAAGTAAGAGTCTAAGTAAGAGTTTAAGTAAGAGTCTAAGTAAGAGTTTAAGTAAGAGTTTAAGTAAGAGTTTAAGTAAGAGTTTAAGTAAGAGTTTAAAATAATTGCTTAAAGCAAGTGTAACTAATAGGAAGCAGCCGGATGACCTTGATAGTCGTCCGGCTGCTTTCGATTGATCCGATGGTACATTGTCAGATTATAAAGCTGGGAATCGGCTCTTCTCATCCATGAAGGGCGAGTTCGATAGATTCTATTTTTTTGTAATGAACAGGCGAATGGCTTCCTCTTCGGTGTAGATCTGCTTTTCCACCATTTTCTGAATGACGCTGGAATCCACGACCACATTGCGGGTGGCGGGGAGTTTGGTGTCGAGCAGCTTTACGGACTCCAGAGGCTGGGTTGTAATGTTGATGGTGGCATTGGGGCCGTTTTCGGTGGAGATGGTATAGAAGATGTCCTCTCCTTCACTGAAGATTTTCTGTTCTTTCACCTGGCTGTAGGTCGAAATCTTATTCTGATTGAACAAGCTGGAATGGCGGATGTCGTCATTCCGGAACTCCGTGAAATTGAACTGGGAAGCAAAGCCGATGGGGATCAAGAGCAGCAGGATGAGTCCCGCGGTCCGGATCGGATTGGCCGGCTTGACCGCATTCGACTGCTTTCTGGAGAGAGTTTCTTCCTTCCGCTTGGTGAACAGGGTGGAGAATACCAGACCCAGTCCGGCCAGTCCGAGCAATATCTCAATGATTCCGGCCCGTGGCCCAAACAGTCCGCTGGCGGGACTGAAAATCAGGGAGTTGTCCTGCGTTTTGAACAGAGCTGCCTGAAGAGAGGGAGCAAACAGGATAAGCAGTGCGGCGATCAGCGCAAAGATCAGTCCGCCAATCAGGCGGTTTTTGTTGCGGCGCATCCGCCGTTCGCGATCTGTCAGCATCACCGTGCCAGACTCAGTGATTTCTTCTGCCATGGCTGCCATATCTTTCTCGCGCACCAGGCGGGAGGCCTTGGTTTCCTGCTCCTCGTCCTCACCCAGCAGGCGCATGGGTACTTCACGGGTCGACTCATCCGCCGTGATGGCGTCTTTTCTTTCGTCAAATACCGGCGACTGATTCAGGCGGGTTCCTTCCACCCGATCCTCCGGGTTCGGTTCACGATTTAGAAATTTGCGAAAAAATCCGCCGCTTTCCGTATCTGCTGATTTCCCGGAATAGCCCGGATCGGTCTCCAGATCAATCATGGATTCGGGTTTATGTGGAGAGGTTCGGGGCGTTACAGGGTCTGAGTAGTCCTCTTCACCAAGAACCACTTTTCGCTTTCCGGTCTTGGGGTCAGCAAACTCCTGATTCCTTACAACATCCTTCATATCTTCATTTGCCATAGGACACTCCTTCTTTCCGTTCTGATATAACCGTCTTTACTGCTATTTTACCCTAATTCAGATAAAGATGACCTTAAAATAAGGCAATGAGCCGATATTTTGCCAATTGTTAACACCTGTCCTATAATCGAACCAGGAGGTGAATCCTTTGTATTATGGAAAAAACATCAAGCTTCGCGCGCTTCGTCCTGAAGACTTGCCTTATATCATGGAATATGTCAACGACTTCGAGACCTATTCCAGCTTTACCGATTCAGCCCCCATCCCGAAAACAGAAGCTTTTCAGGCGCTCTGGCTGGCTCATTCCACCCGGGAAGACCTGATTACTTTCGCCATTGCTGAAATCATGACGGATGAATGCGTGGGCACGATCCAGCTCCGGGCCATTGACCGCCCCAGTCACCACTCCCTCTTCTCCATCATCCTGCGCCCGGCTTCCCGGGGCAAGGGCTATGGAACGGATGCGCTCCGGACGCTGCTTCGGTTTGCGTTTCACGAACTCAACCTGCATAAGGTGACTCTCACGGTCTATGCAAGCAATCCCGGCGGTCAGAGACTCTATGAGAAATGCGGGTTCCGGCTGGAAGGCCGGCTGAGACAGCAGGTTTACCGTCAGGGAAAATATGAGGATCAGCTGGTTTACAGCATCCTGGACCGGGAATTCGGAGGCAGCTAAATGAATCAGTCATACATCAAATTACGAGCATACCGCAGGGACGATCTGTCCTGGCTTTGCCTTCTGCTGAATCAGGGAAGCGCCCGGATCTCTCTGGGCGAGTTTCCCGCTCCGCTTGCGGAGGAGCAGATCCATCAGCGGTTTTCCAAGCCGACCTCTTCTCATTTTCAATACATGGCAGAAAATCAGGCGGGTCAGCTTTTGGGCTTCTTTGACATCACTCTGACCTTCAAGGACCGCCGTGGCCAGCTCAGGTGGCTTTTCGCCCCCCATCCCGAGGAAATTCAAACCAGAACCGGCGACTCATCAGCAGACCCGATTACTGAACCCAAATTGCCCAGCCCCTTGGAAGAATCACTCCGGGAGCTGCTGCGCCGCCTGTTTCAGGAGATGAACCTGAATAAATGCATTGTTCAGATTCCAGCCTTTCAGGATCCGGATCTGGCCATTCTCCAACAAGCCGGCTTCACCCAAGAAGCTGTTCTGCGGGATGAGGTATTCTACGAAGGCCGCTATCATGACGCATTGCTGCTGGGCCTGCTCCGGGAGGAATTACAGAACCTCAAAACACCAGACCTCGGGTCCCCCAGGGTAGATTAACGATGGATTTTCTGCTGGACCTGATCATGGAACTCATCCCCGATCTTCTGGGCGAACGCTGGACCATGGCAGCCTATCGGCGGCTGGCATCCATTCCCAACAAGCCGCTTCGATACTTTCTCACATTAATCGCCATGCTGCTCTCCATCATCGTGGCCATTGCCCTGGCTTTTGGTCTGATCGTTGCCATCTTCTGGCTCTACACGCGATTTTTCCCACAGGGATGATCCCTGAACCGAAACCGCATAATGTCCCTGCAGGAAAGCTGCTGCCGTCAACCTTCGGCAGCAGCTTTCCTTTATCGAAAAATTTCAGACAGTCAATCCGCAGCATGAACGCAAATCCCCCTGATTCTTATATTCAGAAATTCAGGAGACAAGCTAAAAACAAAGCAACCGAGAAAGACGAAGCCTCGAAATCAGGAAGCTAAAAAGGTAGGCAGAATAGAGGTTACCAACGCTCGAATGCTGGCAGGCCGGAAGGCTGAAAAGCTGAAAAGCAGAAAGGTTGGAAGGCTAAATGGAAGGGTGGAAGGTTGAAAGGCTTAAAGGTTGAATGGCATAAAGGCTCTAAAGCCCGGTGGTAAAAACCCGGGAGATTAACATCAACCGCAAAAAACTAAAAAAAGTAGAGCAGTCGGGGAAACTGCTCTTTAAGGGAAATGTACTAATCGTGTAAAAGGGGGAAATATGAAAATATCAGTTGGGGGAACTTTTATTTTCCGTACTTTTATTATAAGGCATTTTCTCCATAATTGATAGTCATTATCATTAACATTTTATGAATTCAACTCATCGTGTCATCCCGGAACTTGTTGTTGCGCATCATGATTCCTGTAACCACAGCACTCCAGACAATACTGGCCAGCCAGCCTCCGACAATGTCCGAAGGATAGTGAACCCCTAGATACAGCCGGGAAAAGCCGATCAGCAGAACATAGCCTGTTCCTATGAGGATGGCCGGCCAGCGCAGCCGGGAGTAAAACAAAAGGACAATCAGGCTCAGCGCCAGTGCCATGCTGATCATAGCGTGACCCGAGGGAAAGGAATAGGAGGACTCCTCCACCAGCAGACTCCAGAGGTTCGGCCGAACCCGCTGATAATAGCGCTTCAGTGCGGTATTGACCAGGAAAGTTCCACCCAGGATCAGAAACAGGTAGATCGCATTGTAGGCTTCATTCTTCCAGATAAACCAGGCGGCCAGCAGCAGAGCCAGAATCGGTACCACCACCGGTCCGGACAGGTCTGTTATAAAGACAAAAAAACCGTCAAGGCCGGGATCGGACAGCGTATTAATCCATCGAAGAATCGCAACATCCAGAGACTGTGTGGAATGATCCATTACCTGCTCCGCCAGTTCGGTGAAGGCAAAGACCAGGATTCCATAGATGAGGAAGGCGGTCCCAATTTTCGCCCACTTCTGCCAAGTCATTTGTTTCATTCGATCCAATCCTCCCCAGGTCTGTTTGCCCCTATTATACAGGATGTAATCCGTCCCCCAAAGTTTTGGATTTTCAGCGTTGGATTTTCAGGCTTGGATTTTCAGCTTGATTTGATCTACCGATCCGGATCATAAATCGCAACTTGCCCGATTATTGTGATCCCCCAAAGTTAATCTGAATTATTGTCCCATTGTTGCCTATCTCACGGACTGGCGAGCTTTGTAAAGATCCGCCTTTTTCAAAAAAACTGACTGCCAGAGCCTTCAACGTGGCTGCCAAGCCATATGTTCCCGCTTCACTGATTTGTAATGAAACAACCGGTCAGATATTGTATAGTGAAAGAAACCAAGCAAGGTTCATTTGAACCGGGAAGGAGGTATCCCCTTGAAAATCCGAATGCTGTCCAGCGCTCTGCTGGTATCTCTTACAGCGACTGTGCTGTCCGGATGCGCTCAGCCGCAGCCCGGAACTACCACTCCCCCCGTGACGACTCCTTCGACCACGGCGGTCCAGACAACAATTCCTGCCACCATGCCCCCTGCAACTACACTGCCTGTTACAACACCTGTCACTGTACCTGTCACGAATGGAGGTCAGACCGTGAAACATCAGATCCTGCCAATGATCCCGGAATCTCTGAAAAGTACTGTAGAAGCCTTAAAGAAAGGCCGCGGTTATTTCTATTTCCAAAATGAAAAAATCCTGGTCATCTTCATGGGTGAGCGTTCCACCGGAGGCTACTCCATCAGTCTGAGCCAGATTTCAGCGCAAGGTTCTGCCCTTTCAGTGATTGTTGCTGAAAAATCGCCGAAACCCGGGGATATTGTAACCCAGGCTTTTACCTATCCCATGCTGATTCTTCAGCTGGAAGACACTTATGACTCCTTCCACATTACCAATACCAACGGAGAGGTCTTCGAGAAGTCAGTCAATACGATGTATTAGACATTTGCAGGTTGAGCACGCTGATTCGATCCCATCGCCTCCCCTTCATCCAATTGCGGATGTGAAGCGAAGCAGGACTGGGAATGGAAATGGTCATGCAAATGGGAACGGAAACGTGTATGTAAAACAATTAATAGAAAGAAAGCAGCCGCTTCAAGCCCGGGCTTGAAGCGGCTGCTTTCTTTCTATACTGGATTACCCATTCGTAGAGGGCTAGAACGCGTCCACCACATCATAGGTCAGGCCATTCCATATGGCGGGCTTGGTTTCATGCAGATGAAGCTGGGCAACGAAATCCTTCATGTTGTTGACCTTTTCCGGCAGCCAGGTGGCGAACTTTCCGATCTGTCCCAGGGTATGGGCATCGCTGGCGCCGATGGCCTTTAATCCAAGTTCCCGGCAGTAGCGCAGCGCTTTGCGGTTGGCTTCCAGGGAAGTGCTTCCGTTTAAAACCTCCACTCCGTTCAAATGGCGAACTTTCCTCAGATGATCTTCCAACCCCCGGTTATTATTCCGGAAGGGGTGACAGGAAACACAGAATCCGTCGGATTTGCGCACATGATCGATGAATGACTGGGCGCTGGTCCGTTCCTGCGGGAAGCTGTCGATGCCCCAGGCGGTGATATCACCGCTCAGCGAGTAGTACTCAACGCCGACGAAGATCGGAAAATCAACTTTTCGCGAAAAGGCTTCCGCATATTCTTTCAGGCCCATGCTGTCATGGTCTGTAATGCATACGGCATCCAGTCCTCTCAGTCGGGCAGATGTGACGATTTCTTCCAGATTAATAAAACTGTCGCTGGAATGGGTTATTTCATGGAGATGCATATCAATCAGCATGGTTTGCTCCTTATCCTTGGTTAGGCATAGTCAAGAGAGCTTTTGTTCACCGCTCTCAATTTTTAGAAGATTAATAACATTGATGATTGCTGTCATCACGATGCCCGGGCTGAGCCGTTCTTGACGGTACACGGTTCTGATCCACACCTGGTAAGGATCACCGTGAGGCATCCACATCCTATAGTTCCCCAAATTTCCGTTTGGGAGCAACAGCAATTTCATCAATAGATTATCATGCTGATACGATCAAAACAACCTAAATTCGAAATGATTTTATTTTCTGTATTTTCCGAATATTCCCGTCTTAATATACCATTAGTTAACTTTCGTGATTATAGTTTATTATTAATGTCATATCGTTAGTTAATATCCACCTATAAAGGATTCCCGTTTATAGAATTCCTCATTTCCTTTTCCTTCTTTTGAATGATACCAAGTTACCAGCACTTGCTCTTCTTATTTACAAAAAAGTTGATTCAAGATAACGTTTTTAACCTCTCATCCTTTTTAAAAGGTAATCCGAAGTCGTATACTTTTTTATTCGATATCAAATCAAAAATTAGAATTCATTAAATTATCACATTAAATATTATTCCCTGTTATTTTATATATGTACTAATTTGTTCTTTTTTATTTAAAAACTTAAAATCGATTGTGTAAACTGAGTGCGTAGCTTAAATCATCAAGGAGGCGATCATGTTAATTAAAAAAAGCAAAAAAATTGTTCTTGTATCTCATTGCGTCCTGAATCAGAATACCGTGGTAAACGGACTGGAACGGGCTGCAGGTCCCTTTCCCCTGGCTCACCTTCTGATTGATCACGGCATTGGCATCCTTCAGCTCCCTTGTCCGGAATTCTTCCAACACAATCTGGACCGACCGGGTATGGAATATGAAGAATACAATACGGCGGAATACCGCAGCTTATCAGCTCGACTGTTGGAGCCGATTCTGTGGCAGGTAGAACAATATCTCCAAAGGAATTATCAAATACTTGGCCTGATTGGCATTCAAGATAGTCCCAGCTGTTCCCTCAGCGGTCAGACCGGTGTTTTCATGCAGGTCTTGCTCAACATGCTGAAGGAACGCGGTATCGAACTGGATCTGTTCGAAATCTCGCCTGATTATGGGATTGACCCAACAGAAGACCAAAACCTGCATCAACGTTTTCTCGAATTCATCAATAAGGAATAGGAGTATTTTAGTATGAAGAAGACATCCCCCGTCATGATCATTGTGTTTGCCGGACTGGCAGTTGCCATCAACGTAGTCCTCGGTGATCTGGTTGCTCTGTTTAAAATCCCTATGCTCTACCTGGATACCCTGGGTACGATATTCATGGGTGTTGCATTCGGACCGTTCTATGGCGCACTGGTCGGCTTGGCCACGAATTTACTGATGGGCGTAACCGCAAGTCCCACTGCCATTCCGTTTGCTCTGGTCAATATTGCCGTCGGCATAGTTTCCGGTCTTATGGCCAAACGCGGCTTCTCCATGGTAACCGCCGTAGCAACCGGACTGATCCTGTCTGTGGTGGCACCGCTGATTGGCACCCCCATTCGTATTTTCCTCTTTGGCGGATTAACCGGATCCGGAGCAGATCTGCTGATCTCCGCCCTGCGCGCCTCCGGTCAGAAAATTTTCGCCTCCACCTTCCTGGCGACCATCGCCAGCAACTTCATCGATAAAATCCTTTCCTGTATCCTGGTATGTATGGCATTAGCTCCGATTCCACTGAAGTACAAGCCGAATGTCGCCAAGGAAACCGGAGTATAGGACGAAAACTATAGAATTAGAACTCAAGAAAATTCCTAGAGCAATAGCGCGACGGAAAGAGCTGCATGACAGCTCTTTCCGTCGCGCTATTGTTGTTTTTTCTAAGTTATGAACCATTATTAAGATAAGCCGTTGCGATTACTGGATTAAGTCCATGTATTCTACGGTTAAATTGGACTATTATTCTAGCTATCTGATCAATTCATTTTTAAATGCTACCTGTTTTTGTGCATAATAAACATTTAATCGCTATCGATAGTTAATTTTTATACAAATTTCATTTTTTAACGGAGGATTATTTGGTTTTAATTAAGTCATAAAGCGATGCTTCGTTGTTTTTTTGTTTATGAACACGTTGATATTCTTTAATACTCTCCAAGAGAAAAAAGGGATCTGCAAAGTATTTTGAAATGTAAGCTGGGGATTTTACATTTTTGATCTTCAATACATTTTTGCAGTAATCACTCGGTTTCTTAATTTTCGATCGACAATATTCATCATATTTCTTCTTACTGACAATAATCAGCATCTCAATTTCCGGAGCGGTTATTACATCGATCACCTTAACTTTAGAACGGTATGCCCTACTAAGATTAAATTTCTCACCTCTGGAATCAATCACTCGAAGAATGAGTATTTTTTGATCGTAGGCCAATCGTAAATGGCGTCTCTCAAATTCTTTGACTGAGGTCCTTGGCAAAACACTTTCCTCAATCATTTGATCACGACTGAATACCAGCAGATCCTGATTAAGGAGGATGTCCATGATTGCAGTTTCTGCACCACCTTCACAGATGCATGCTATCAGACTTGAACTTGGAATATTTACTGTCATTTACTCCTCCAAGTCCTTAATAATGCTTTTCTGCAGCGCAGCCAACGCCTTGTATTTCGGTGCCGTTCCCCCCAGAAAATCACTTTGATATACCTCACTCTTCTTCATATCATTTCGTTTCAGTAGAGAGTTGAGATTATCAACGGTCAACCCTTGGTCACTTCTCGTCACAAAAATGGCATCGTTTCTTTCCATCTCATCCAGTAACTCAGCGTAATGCGTCGAGAATATGATAACTGCTCCTTTTGGATTTGTTCTTTTATTCATGAACAGCCTGAGTAAGGATGCAACCAGCTCACGATTGAAATGGTTCTCAACTTCGTCAACGATCAAATAACCGCCATTCTTTAATACTCTTGCCGCGTCCGAAAATACTCTGACACCCTTCACAGTACCGGATGATAAGTACACGTTAAGTTCTGTCGGATTGTAGAGAACCAGCTCTTTTTGTCCGTAAAACTTTAATCTTGTTACAACCTTGGTATTGACGTTCTCCACAGTGATATACTCGATCGTTGGATCAAGCAGGGAGATAATCTCTGTAGGAACGGATCCTCCTTCTGGAAGGAACAGGTTAAAGTTTGTAAACGCGGCCAGATCCACAAACATCCTCTTATTCTGAATCTGTTTATTAACGGCGATCATGATACTGACATCGTCCGGAAGGTACTCATCAGAATTATCACGAATTCGTACAGGTCGAATCTCATCAAAACTCAGTAAGTTTGTCTTATTAACTTTACTAGTAACAGATTTGACCCATAATTTCTCCGAAAGAATCTGAACAGCAGGGGTCCCATCCGGTTTTTTTGTTCTAATAATCTCGCTGTTGAGGTGATAAAGTCTCTCTGTAGCAAAAAAATCAACATCAAATACGGTCTTCGTGTTCTCACACAGAATCTGCGGAATAAACTCTGCATTCAACGGGGCCGCATCCAACAGCAACCTTGTGAAAGAAACAACCTTTAAAGCAGTTGTTTTTCCAGATGCATTAATTCCAATGAACGCTTCCGCAGTATTCACATAAATGTTTCCAAATAGGTTGAATACTGAGTTTAAGTGATTGGTCTGTACTCTCTGAACAGCATAAAACGATACATCAAACGGAGCTTTATATAAAGGAAGCCCATCTACTTTTATTCTCAATATCTTCATTTAATTACCTCCATAAAAACGTTATTTCTGTTTTTGTAAGTCTATAATAATAGATTATCTTAACCTCAAGATACTTGCAACGTTTTTTTTGTTTTTATCAACCCTCATCAGTTCTTGATACATCTCTTCCAGCATGAACCCTGGATTCCCGGTTCACCTAACGAGGAATCCTTTGTATTTTCTCAAAAACTATTGATATCACTTACTTTCTATCTATTAAACCTTGCGAATATCCTAGTTATGTGTTACACTATACATAACTAGGAGGGCGTATTATGGCCATTGTTAATCAGTTCGATAAGCGCAGCGGAATTACTTACGTTTATGAATCAGTTTCCCATTGGGATAAGGAAAAACAACAGCCTCGGTCCAAACGGTCGCTCATCGGCAAACGAGATCCGGTCACCGGCGAAATCATCCCAACGGATGGACGGGGTAAAAAACGTCGGAACCCAGAGGCGGGTACAACTGAAGTCAATCCTGGCCCTGTGCCCTTTACCGTAGCTGATCGTAAGTTCTACGGTGCCACGTATCTGTTGGATCAAATCGGAGACTCTCTCGGGCTTACAGAGGACCTCAAGGCTTGCTTTCCCTCTCTCTACAAGCAGATTCAATCCATCGCCTATTATCTGATCCTGGAGAGCGATTCCCCCTTGTTTCGATTTGAAAAATGGAGTACGCTCCACCGGCATCCCTATGGAGCCAATATCCCATCTCAGCGCAGCAGCGAGCTGTTTGCGGGCATCTCGGAAGAGTCCAAACAACTTTTTTTCAGCTGTCTTGCCAAGCGCCATCAGCCCGATGAGTATTGGGCCTATGACACCACCTCGGTGTCGAGTTATTCCCAAACCCTTCGTCAGGTCCAGTACGGTAAAAACAAAGAAAGTGACCCCCTGGCGCAGCTGAACCTGGCCTTGGTCTTTGGACAAGACTCAGGGTTGCCGTTTTATTACAGAAAGCTCTCTGGCAACATTCCAGATGTCAGCACGATCAAAAATTTGCTGGCTGATTTCAAAGTGCTGGGCTTCGATAAAGTCAAGTTGGTCATGGACCGGGGATTTTACAGTGAAGCCAATATCAATGCGCTTCTTGGGGAGCGACTGAAGTTCATCATTGCCGCTGGCACGCATCTGGCCTATATCCGAAGACATATCGACGGGATCTATGACAGCATCCGATCCTTTGAAAACCTGGATGAGCAATATGGCTTATACTCCTCAACCATTCTGACTGACTGGGAGTTTCAAAAAGAACGCCCCAACAAGAAAGATGTCATCCGACAAAAACGCCGGGTCTACCTGCACGCTTACTTCAACATTGAAAAATACGCGGATGAAGAAGCTCATTTTGATCGACGACTGCTGTCGATGAAGGGGGAAATCCTAAGCGGAAAACGTAATCCCGATCATGAGACGTTCTACACCTTAACTTCCTGAATTAATAACACTAAAGAAATTTCATCGTCAAAAAAAGTTGATCAAAGCCCATGAATACAGTCTTTAATGGTTGTACTCATGGGACTTTTGTTATACAATATTTAGTATTAAATAACACTAAAGGAAGTACCCGAAATGTATCTTGATTGTGTCGTTGATGTACCTGATATTCCAGGGAAAATAACTCATCAGAAAAAGAAAAATGCGGTCTATATCGACTTCGAATACGAGCGGATCTATTATCCGGAGCGAAAGTATACCATCCCTAAACGAGTCACCATCGGCAAACAGGATCCGGACAATCCGGAGCGAATGGTACCCAACGAGAATTTTTTGAAGTATTTTCCCGAAGTTGAACTTCCGGTCCAAAAGAGTACAATTCGTCGAAGCTATACCCTCAAGGTTGGGGCATTCATTGTCCTGCAGCAGATCGTTGAAGCCTACAAACTGCCTGAGCTGCTGGGCCGATACTTTAACTTTCCTGATCTGGGCCTGTTTTTGGATCTGGCGATCTATTCGATCATCTGCGAAAACAACGCCTCTCAGTATTATCCCGACTATGCTTACAACCATCCCCTGTTCACGGAAAACATGCATATGTACAGTGATTCCAAGATCTCCGGCTTCCTAAGCCAGATGAGTGATGAGCAAAGTATGGGGTTCTTGAATGACTGGAATGCAGCCAGAGACCATCGAGAGAAAATCTATATTTCGTATGATTCCACGAATAAGAATTGCCAGGCTGGAGATCTTGAGCTGGTGGAGTTCGGACACCCGAAAGTCGATCTGGGCTGTCCCATCTTCAATTACGCGATTGCCTATGACACCAGCAATCAGGTCCCACTATTCTATGAGGAATATCCCGGCAGTATTGTAGATGTTTCCCAACTGCAGTACATGCTTGATCGTGCCTATGCCTATGGCTATCGCAAAATCGGGTTTATTCTTGACCGGGGCTACTTCAGTCGCCAGAACATTGAGTACATGGATCAATATGGCTATGACTTTGTCATGATGCTCAAAGGGAGAGCCAAGCTGGTCAATGAACTGATCATGGCGCATCGGGGGAGCTTCGAAGAGAGTTGGAATCGTAGGGTGAAAGCCTATGATGTATCGGGCATTACCGTCCGGCATAAGCTCTATGAGTCCGATCGAAACGACCGCTATTTCCATCTGTTTCACAGCGATGAAAAGCAAACCTGGGAACGCTCTGCATTGAAAGCAAAGGTCGAGCGCATGGCTGCTCTCATGGCTCCTTATCAGGGGAAAGTGATGAGTGTGCCGGAGAGCTACAATCAATATTTTGAGGTCTTCTATGATCAGGATGGGACCTTCCTCGCCCTTAAAGAGAAGGAAGCCGTGATTGAACGCGAGCTGAAGCTTTGCGGATATTTCGTCATTGTGACCTCAAAAAGATGACCGCCGAGGAAGCGATCACCTTGTATAAGGGGCGTGATGTATCGGAAAAGTTATTCCGTGGAAGCAAGTCCTATCTGGGCAACAAGAGTCTTCGGGTCCACTCCAACGAATCAGTATCGGCTAAAATCTTTATTGAGTTCGTTGCCACAATCATTCGAAGCCGTCTGTACACTCTACTGAAAGCGGAGATGGTAAACAACGACCGTAAAGCTAATTACATGACGGTTCCAGCCGCGCTGCGGGAACTGGAAAAGATTGAGATGACGAGGATGGGAGATGGCAACTATCGCTTAAGCCACGCGGTGACAGCCACGCAGAAAGCAATCCTGAAGGCCGTCAGACTGGATGTGGCAAACATAAAGACCAAGGCAAATCAAATCAATGAACGGTTGAGAGGAGAACTATAATGCCAAGAGGACCCAAGATCCTGATTGATGAGAAAATAAGGAAATCCGAGGCTGCCCTGGCCAAAGCCAAGGCCAAATATGACGCGGAAGCGGCTGTACTGAAGGAACTGCTCCAAAAGAGACAGGCAATGAGAGACCGGGAATTAATGGAGGCGATCGCGAAAAGCAAGCGCTCCTTTGAGGAGATTCTGGACTACATCAAAAGGGATTCAGATGCAGATTAATTGGGTCAATTCGATCTTTAGTGGGAAAATTTCAGGAAGTTAAGGCTACAAGAAATACTTTGAAGTGACAGATACCCCGGTAAGGGGCATTAAAGTTACCGTGAAAGAAGATGTGGTCAAACAGACGAAGCGCTATTTTGGATTCTTTGCGCTGATGACCAATGAAAAGATGGATGCCATCACGGCTTTGACGCTGTATCGGAATAAAGATCTGGTGGAAAAGGCCTTCGGCAATATCAAGGAACGGCTCAATCTGAGGCGACTCTTGGTTTCCTCAGAAAAAAGCCTGGATGGAAAACTCTTTGTGGCCTTCGTCGCGCTCATCTATTTGTCCTACCTCAAAAAGCAGATGCAGGATAAAGGAATGTTCAAAGATTACACAATGCAGTCTCTGCTGGACAAGCTGGACGTCATAGAGTGCTTTGAAAACCCAGGCCATGACTTGAGGGTTGGTGAGCTTCTCAACAAACAGAAGTTGATCTATGAATTCATGGGTGTTGAGACCCCATCATAGTTATGTGTTCCGGGAATCCAGGATGAACTGCAGTTGAGAAACGATGACAATTCTCCGGATTATATTCAGGAAAAAGCCGAACTCTACATTTGTCCTTAAGATTCAAATGACTTAAATTTCCATCCCCCCCAAAAACCATACAAAGAGCTTTGAATTCGTTGTATGATTAACATGAAAACAAATATTCGTTGATTCCCAATACAATTTTCAGATTCCATGACATATCTCAGTCTATCTTGAAGAGGAGGATGTAACATGAGACCCCGAAAGTTTGTATCCCTTTGGCTGGTAGTTCTCTTGTCAATGCTCATTCTGTCTGCATGCAACTCTCCGGCAACGAATACCACATCTGTCTCCAGCACCTCGGCTCAAACGACAGTTACTCCAGTGACGCTTCCTCCGGAAACCACACCGACAACCTCGCCCGCCACCAAACCTGCCGGAATGACGCCGGGCACTTACCTTGGACTTGGCAATGGACGAAACGGCGCAATCGTCGTAAAAGTGCAGGTAAGTGAAACCAGTCTCGATTCGATTGATGTTGTCATCTCTCAAGAAACCTGGAATACCGGTTCCATACCAATCTCTGTTTATCCGGATCAAATCCTGAAAAATCAATCCCTTGATGTTGATCTCATCAGCGGTGCGACCATCTCCAGCCTCGCTCTGTTGAATGCAGTCAAAGACGCCATCTCCCAAGCTGGCGGTGATCCCGCAAAATTCACCGGAAAGATTCTCACACCACCAGCTCCTCAGAATACACAAACTGATGTGGTCGTTGTTGGTGCCGGCGGTGCTGGTATGACTGCCGCGATTCATGCAGCAAAAGCCGGAAAACGTGTCATCCTTCTGGAAAAACTGGATATTGTTGGGGGAACTTCGAACTATTCGATTGAAGGTTTCGGAGCAGTCGGTGACAAAACTCACACCGGATTAGGCAGCGATATCACTGCCAGCGCCCTGGCAGAAACGTTGACTACCGGAAATCCCAAGGGTACTGCTGAAGCCTTCAAGATTTTGGCTGAGAACAATGGGGCAGCCGCAGACTGGCTGCGCAGCATCGGCGCGCCCATGACGGTAGCCGCAGGACAAACCAGTGTGGCAACATCCCGTGAAACCGGAGAATTAGGGGTTGCCATAATTTCCGCATTAAAGCATGAGTGCGAAAAACTTGATGTTGATATCCGAACCGGAAGCAAAGCCACCGAACTGGTCATGCAGGATGGCCGGATCTCCGGAGTAAAGGTTTCTGCAAAAAGTGGAGATTACACCATTGAGGCAAGGGCTGTGATTCTTGCCACCGGTGGATTCGGCGCAAATAATGATTTAGTTTCAAAGCATTATCCCGCATTGAAAGGCTATTCGAGCTCCGCTTCAGTCGGTGCAACCGGCGACGGACACATCATGGCTGAAAAAATTGGGGCCGCTTTAGACAATATGGATTACATCCGAGTGAACTTCACTTACACCACCGCGGACAATGGCTACTTCTACTATATGGGATCCCTCTTTAATACCGGAGCCATCTTAGTGAATAACGAAGGCAAGCGATTTGTAAGCGACCAGGGAGCCTATGGCGTTGGACTTAAAGTTGTTGAACAAGGCGGCAAAGGTTGGGCCATCTTTGATCAGTCCATTGTCAGCGCGATTTCAGATGTTCGCAAATACAATGAACTGGGATTGTTCACTTCTGCTGATACCATCGAGGAATTAGCAGCAAAGATTGGGGTCAATGAGCAGAACCTGAAAGATACGATCGAAAAATACAAAGGGTATGTCGCCAATGGAAAAGATGAAGAATTCAATCGTCCGATGCTGAACATGACCTTTGATGAACCTCCCTTCTATGCCTGCCCCATGACAGCCAGAGTTCAGGGTACCTTCGGAGGAATCCAGATCAACGCCTCCACTGAAGTATTAAAACCAGACGGAACTCCAATTCCTGGTCTCTTTGCTGCCGGAGAATGTGCCAATGACGGCACCTGGGGTGCCAATCCCGCAGCTGTTAATATTGTTTACGGTAAAATCGCAGGAGAAAACGCCGCTGCTTATCTGAAATAAGCAGACGAACCACTCTCAGTTCATTTCAATAGGCTAATTCAAGTCTGCAAGCAATGCAACCGGGGTAGTTAAGTCTTTCCATAGACTTAACTACCCCGGTTTTCAATCATTCTTAATTTCTTTTCCGCAAAAAACTTTTCAGTTTTTCAACGACTATGATGTCTGCTGGCAGCCAATCGACATCGTCCAATTCAGTTTCTTCAAGCCACCGAGCTTGAAGATGTTCATTCAATGAGATGTTTCCCAGTTCAATTTCACTAATGTAGCAATGCATTGAAAGTCGAAATGTTGGGTAATCATGCTGCACCGTTCCTAAGAAATGAACAGGGCGGATCTTTACATTTAGCTCTTCTAGAATTTCACGTATCAAAGCGTCATGTCGATTTTCATCAATTTCGATCTTTCCACCAGGGAATTCCCAAAAACCCTTAAAATCGCCGTATCCTCTCTGCGTAGCTAAAAAGGATCCATCAGACTCAATGATTGCTGCAACAACTTCTATTTGCTTCATATTTCCTCTAATTCACAATGTACTCGTAGAGATCCTCACGGACGGGAGTTTCCAGCTGGTAATAAATCTCTACGGCATTTTGATTCGTGTTTGGCATAATGATACTCTCGGTTTGACCCGTGGCGTGAATTCGTCCAAGATAATAAAACTCTTTCGAAGCCTTATCATCTTTGTTTTTTCGAACAAAGAGTTCAACCCGAACGCCCATTTGATCGGCTGTTAATAGAGTCTTAACATCGTTGGAATCGATGGTCCTTCTGGATTTAGAAAGGGCAATAAGTGAACCCGTGCTTAGGAAGCGGTCCTCATAATTTATCGAATCAGCGATATCATTTTCTTTTAAGTAGTTAATAAATACTGGGAAGGTCTTTGTTTCTCTATCAAATTTATACCCACCAATATTCTGTGCAACTTCGGCCTTCTCCCATTCCAGAATGCGACAAACATCCTCATATGTGTACTTTGCATATAAATTAAGCGGGGTATTTTTATAGTAATTCGAGTACTCCATTTGATTTCGGAAGAACCCATAATCAATCAACTCTTGAGCCAACCTTCTGAACTCATCGGACTTTAACGCTGTTTCCATCTGATCGGATATTTCAATCCGGCCAGTTATTGAATTTTTCTGAAGAAAAATACTCTGCTTGAACGTATCCTTCCCTGTTCCAGCGAAAAACTCACCCGAAAGATAATTCATTACATTTCGCTCCGTGTTATTCGTATATGGAAGAGAATATTTACTGACCAGTTGGTCTTCCAAAAAATGCATTGGATCCGAAATTCCCTCGAGGATACTCTTCAGAACAATCAGCTCATGGATACGTTTTCCTGAGGCCAGTTTTTGAGAAATGAATTCAAGCATATTGATCTGCACCGAATCAAGTCGCTCATGATACTCTGTTTCGCATTTGATCAGAAAGCCATAATAGGATCGATAAGTTTTATTCTCGAATATTCTTAATACATCAATTGATCCGTGCTCTTCAAAATCCATTAGGGTTGGAATTCTGCCAAGCTTGAATTTAAGCTGTTGGTAGGCCTGTTTAATAATTTTACTCTCACTAAAGTTAGCAGAGTCTATGGTTTCATATATTCTCTTCTTGGTTATCTCATCAAAATGGATACTGGAGCTACCCGGAATGACTTTGTTCCCTTCCCGGATGAAGCGGCGAACATTATCCTTGTTATAGCTTCGATCTCCGAAGAGCGCCATTGGGATTAGATAGTTATTATTATAGTTTCCGATGAAATCAATAATAACAACATATTCTTTGTCTTGATATTTTCGAAGTCCGCGGCCTAACTGTTGCACGAAAATAATCGGTGATTGAGTTGGACGAAGCATCACGACTTGATTAATTTCCGGGATATCCACCCCTTCATTAAAGATGTCAACTGTAATAATGTAATCTAGATGGTTTTCACCTGCATCTCCTGTCAATCTTTCAATTGCATCCAATCGATCTTCTTGAGAATCATTTCCAGTCAACGCCAGCGTTTGATATCCCTTTTTATTTAATTGATCAGAAAGAGCTGTCGCATCTTCCTTGGTACTGCAAAATATTAATCCTTTAACTCGATCCCCGCTAAAGCCAAAATATTCAAGTTTATCAATGATGTATTGAACACGCTTGTCTTGATCAAGATCCAAAAAATCTCTAAACTCATAGTTGATCTGTGCTTCCGCCTCTTGAAATTCAGTAATTCCAAAGTAGTGGAATGGACAAAGCAAGTCCTCCTCGAGAGCTTCCTGAAGGCGGATCTCATGTGCAATGTTATGGTCGAACATCTGATAAATATCGAAGCCGTCCATGCGTTCAGGGCTCGCTGTCATCCCAAGGTAAAAACGAGGTTTAAAATAGTCCATAATTGTTTGATAGCTGGTAGATCCTGCACGATGAACCTCGTCAATCACGATGACATCAAACTCATTCGGATGGAACATAGAATGGATTTCTCTTTTGGCCATCATCTGCATGGTTGAAAAAATAAAGGGTGATTGAGTATCTTTACTAGAACCAGATATCAGCCCCATCCCAATGTGATCGCCGAATACCCTTTGATAGCTCTCGCGAGCTTGACGAGCTATTTGCTCTCGATGAACCAGAAACAACATCCGTTTAGGATTTAAGTCCCGAATGGCAAAAGCTGAAGCAAATGTCTTACCTGTTCCTGTTGCTGAAATAAGTAAAGCCTTCCGCTCGTTCTCCTGAACTAATTTCTGAATAGACTGGGTAAATTGAACCTGCATCGTGTTTGGTTCAAGTTTGTAATTATCCAAACGAGGAAGCTTGGAGGTGCGGACTAAGGCCTTTTGGTCTTGAACCATCCAATACTTCTTTTCATAATCATCGAAAAACTCATCGAAGGGCTTTGCTTGACTCGAGTTCCATAACTTGTGAAACTCATCCAGGATGGTTACTGCATACTCTCCATGATTGTTAGATACAATTTTGGTGTTCCACTCTTTATTAATGGTGAGAGCATTCAATGTGATATTGGATGATCCAATAATGATTCGAAGTGCGTTTTGCTCTTGATTTTTGAAAATATAACCTTTGGTATGGAATCCTTCTTTATCATTATTTGATAAGTACATCTTAATCTCGAGGTTCTTGAAAGCATGGAGTTTTTCTAAGGCTTTGGGATCACTAAAAGTAAGGTAATCAGTGGTCAATATTTTCCCTTTGACCCCTCGCTGTTCCAATTCTTTCAAAACCAGCAGAAGCGGGGTAATGCCACCCATGGAAATAAAAGCCACACTAATATAGAACTCATCGCACTTGCTGAGTTCTTCCGTTAGTGCCGTTAACATCTTTTTCCCCTGTTTATAATCGTTAGAAATCAATTGGGGGCGTAGAAAGGGATCTGATGTAATCTCTCGGTTAATAAAAGAGGTGCGGATTCCAAATTCAAGTTGGTTAATTAGTTTCTTTTCCATGAGTTACTCCGAACGCTTTAATTCTCCCTCAGTATAACATAGCAAACTGACATTGTTGGCCTGGCAAGCCAGATCGGTTCTCCAATCAGCGTATCAGGAAGGTTGTAACATTCCCCACCAACCGGATATGAGTGAATCGTTAAATCTTACTTCGAAGACTCAGAGAGTGCTGATGCACCTTTTGAGACAATTCCCGATCATTCACTTCCACCAACGAACCTCCCTTGACCAGAATATTTCCAGCAACGATTGTATAGTCAACCGGGCCTTTCAGTCCGACTGTGGCAAGCATCGAGGTCACATCGAAGGTTGCGCCGGCAAGCTCCAGGCGGTCTTCCCGGACGGCAAAGAGATCAGCGGCAGATCCTACGCTGATCTGGCCGAGTTCCGACCGGCCCAGAAGGCGTGCGCTGCCCCGGGTGGCGATTTTCAGGATATCATAGCCTGAGGGCGCCTGATCGCCTGAGGTCAATCGGTGAAGGAGGTAGGCGATTCTCATCTCTTCCATCAAACTGGAGCCGTCGTTGCTGGCACTGCCATCCACCGCCAGGCCGACGGGAATTCCCAGTTTCAGCATTTCTGGGATTCGTGCTACACCGGAGGATAGTTTCATATTTGAAGCTGGGCAATGGGCCACTCCTGTGCCGGTGTCTGCTAAAAGCTTCAACTCCTCATCATTGAAGTGGATGCCGTGGGCAAACCAGACATCGGGTCCGATCCAGCCCAGTTCCTGCATGTAAGCCAAAGGCCGGATTCCGAGTTTTTTCAGCAGATAGGTTTCTTCATCTTTAGTTTCTGCCAGATGGGTATGGAGGCGTACGCCCAGTTTTCTGGCCAGGAGCGCTGATTCTCTCATCAGATCCGCACTGACACTGAACGGTGAACAGGGTGCCAGAACGACCTGGCGCATGGAGTAGCAGGCTGGATCATGCCAGGTGCGAACTGCCTCTTCGGAATCTCTGAGGACCGTCTCGAGGGACTGTACGACAGAGTCCGGCGGCAGGCCGCCGTCTTTCTCACTCAGGTCCATGCTGCCGCGGGACACGGTCATTCGCACGCCCAGGCGCTTTGCTGCCGCAAACTGGGTCGGCAGAAGATCCGGGTGAGCATTGGGGAAAACGTAATGATGATCAAACACGGTGGTGCATCCGTATTTTACCAGCTCCGCCATCCCTGCCAGAGAACTGTCATAAACGGATTCAGGGGTCAGGTTCTTCCAAATCTGATACAAAGCCCGAAGCCAGTCGAACAGCTCCAGATTCTGCACCTCCGGGAGATTTCTTGTCAGAATCTGGTAGAGGTGATGATGGGTATTGATCAGTCCGGGGTATACGGCCAGCATGGATCCGTCAATGACCTCATCAGCCGGCTCCCCGACCGCTCCAATGGCTGCAATAACCCCGTCCCGGATCAGTACATTGACATGCTCCAGCACGCGATCCTGATCATCACAGGTCACCAGATGACGGATATTCCGAATCAATAATGATTTGCTCATTTCATTCCCTCCCAGGCCGTTTTACTCATTATTCACAGATTAAGGGAAACACCGTTTTTTTGCAAACGGTTTCTCTTTTGTCCGGTCACCGTTTGTTTGGAAATGCTTATGATAAAATATAAGGGACCGGGTAAACAGACGCGGAACCTTCGAGTTGCCGATTACCAATCCAATAACTAATTCAAGCCTATAATTCCAGGAGGTTAATCTATGGATTTTTTCAGTTCACTGTTCAAGCGCAAGTCAAAAGTTGAAGTAAAGAACAAGCCATTAATTACTGTAAAAAAACCTGCTGTAGACGAAAATCATGTAGTCGAAGACGATGAACCAGGCACCTGTGAGATGTGCGAAAACCTCTTTCCCTATAGCGAATTACACTTTGACGGAGAAAAAAATATTTGTGAGAAGTGTATGGAAGCCGACGATACAGTAATGTGCGTCGGATGTGAGAGATATTTCAAGGAAAGAGATCTGTTTTCCAATGATGGAGAACCTGTATGTGAAGAATGCCACGACGCCAATATCCCCGATTATGATTACAATGGTAATGCCGATTATTGGAGAGATGATTCCCATCAGGAAGATTAAACAGGCACCTGCGCCATGGCGCAGGTGCCTGTCATCTGATCGGGCGACGTGGACTGACGATTCCTATGAAAGGTTTCGATCGTCTCTCCAATGCGTACCTAAAGTTGTTTTAAGACAAATGCCGCTCTGATTCGAACGGTAAGAATGCATCATAGGATGGATCTGCTGGAAGCACTATCCAACTCTCCTATGCCAGGATGATTTTTAAACCCGGGAATCCGGCTTTAACCCAGGGAGCCGCTCCAGCGGGCGATGCCGCCTTTGAGATCATACATCTGCTCAGCCAGGCCGTTCTTATTCAGGAAGCGATAGGCGAATGCGCTTCTGGAGCCGGTCAGGCAGTACAGCAGAACAACTTCCTTTTTCTCTGCGTATTTTTTCAAATCATTGAGGTGCACTCCCAGCAGGTTCATGGGGATATTCACCGAATTTTTGATATGCCCTTCATTAAATTCCTGGGGTGAGCGGACATCAATAATATGCGCTCCCTGTGCGGCCTTCTTCTGAAATTCTTCCTGATCGATTGAAAAACTGTTGCTGAATCCAAACACTGTACATCATCCTCTTTTCATTTCATTTCGTTATTTATCACTATTATGATTTTTTCGGATCCCGGATCCTTTGGACTATGGATCGGTCGTATATATCAAACTTTCCCGATATAGTCTCTCCTTTCTTAATATATCGTATTTTCTCGATTTATCAAGAGGGTAAGGAAAAAATTTTTTCAGAACATCGATTCATCGGATCCTTAGCCCCTGGAAGACCACCCAATCTATCCAGTGTGTCCTTCCTATGGCCTTCCGGTCTCCGGCACGAAGTCAAAGGACGATGAAACATTCCTCTTGGAGGTTTCATCGTCCTTTGGTTATTGGTAAAAACAGATGCCTGGAGCCCCTCCGCTTGAGCGGTCCGCGCAGCCCGGCTGGCTGGTCATCCGCTGCTCGAGAGGTTGTTCGCTGCGCTGAGGGCTGTTTGCTGCACGGCGGCAATTCAGGAATCCAAGGGGAAGATCTAGCTACTTGTTCTTATGGTAGAGAATCCTCAGTCCGTCCATGAGCATGTTTTCATCATGGATCAGGTGCTTACGGCAATAGGGAAGCACCATGCCGGCCAATCCGCCGGTGATGATCGGTGTAACGGGCTCGCCCAGCTCCGATTCAATCCGTTCAATCAGACCGTCAATCATGGCGGCATTGCCATGAATCAGACCGGACTGAATGCAGCTGACGGTATCCGTGGCAATCAGCCTGTCCGGGGACTGAATATTAATCGCGGGAAGCTGTGCCGCGTTGGCGGAGAGGGCATCCACCGAAACGCGCAGTCCGGGAATGATCATTCCGCCGCGGTAGTTGCCCTGCTTGTCTATGACGGAAGCGGTGGTCGCTGTCCCCAGGTCGAAAATCACAATGGGCTTGGGATATTTGGCGATGGCCGCTACGGCGTCCACTACCAGATCGCTGCCAAGCTTGGAAGGATCCTTGATCAGGATGTTAAGTCCGGTTTTGATGCCGGAGCCTACAATGATCAGTTCCTTGCCGATCAGTTTGCGGATGGCGCTGCTGATCACCGTCTTCAGGTGCGGCACCACGGAGGACATGATGCCCCCCTCCAGCTCCGCCAGCGGAATCTGATGAAAATGCATCAAATTATGGATGATCAGGACATACTCATCATCCGTTTTGAGAAGATCACTGGCAATGCGCGCGGTCAGGCAAAGCTCCTGTTCGCGGTAGATCCCCAGAACGATATTCGTATTGCCGATGTCGATGGCTAAAAACATGGTGAATCCTCGCTTCTTATGCTTCCGTCGTAATCGGGAAGAGTCTGGTGTATCGGAGCAGCGGCAGGCAGACGGCAGCGGTCAGAACGCCCGCGATCAGGGCTTCGATCAGGCCGTTGGTGGTTACAACGCCCAGGATGGCATACAGCACCTGACTGGCCGACAAGCCCTTTACGGCGGCATACTCATTGCGGAACATCCGATCGATGAAGCCGAGCACGAATACCGTGTTGGTCATGGAGCCCAGGATTCCGCTGATCGTCAGCTGAAGGGGTTGATTGAGTTTGCCGTGAAAGAACCGCTTGAAGAAAGCCGCTGACATCCAGGGAACGATCCCAACCAGGATTCGGGGGATAAAACACACAGCCAGGGCCAGGATACTGCCCTGGTTCGTTCCCGGGAGCGGAATCAACGGAGAAAAGGCGAACGACAGCAGACTCGGGCTCATCGTGTTCATGATCAGACTGGTCAGACCGAAAAAGAATCCAAGAATGGCTCCTTTCTTGGGACCGAGCAGCAGAGAACCCATGATGACCGGTACATGGACAATGGTTGCCTTGATCAAAGGCAGGTGGATGTAGCCCAACGGCGAAAAGGCCAGAAGAAAGATGATTGCAGTGAATGATGCCAGGAGCACCATGTCGTGGATCGACCCGTTTCTTCCGTGGGACAAGCTTCTTGTGGTATTCATTTTTACCTCCTGCTGCCATTTCAAAGAATATGGCGCAATGAAAATTTATTTTGTTTCCAATGCATATCTTCTGCCTCCCCTTGGGTAAAGCGAACCATGCGAAACAATAAAATTATAAGTTCGCTGAATCGTGAATGCAATCGGAACTAAAAAGTTTACAATAACTGAGCGGTTTACTATACTGAGAATGAAAAAAACCAAGAATTGAGGCGCAAGAAATGCTAAATGGAAAAACAGTCCTGCTGGGCATCACCGGCGGAATCGCAGCATACAAAATCCCGAACCTGGTTTCAGCCCTGGTCAAGCAGCATTGCAATGTCCAGGTCGTCATGACGGAAAACGCCACCCAGTTTATTACTCCCCTGACCTTTGAGGCGTTAACCAGCCGGAAGACACTGGTAAATACATTTGACCGCAACATTGACTACAAGATCGGCCATATCTCTCTGGCGGATGAAGCAGACCTGGTCTTTATCGCTCCCGCCACAGCCAATGTCATTGCCAAGCTGGCCCATGGGCTGGCGGACGACATGCTGACCACTACGGTACTGGCCTGCGACTGCCCGAAAATCATCGTGCCGGCCATGAATACCAGAATGTACCTCAATCAGGCCACCCAGGACAATCTGGAAAAACTCAGACAGTACGGCTGGCAGGTGATTGACCCCTGCTCCGGACGCCTGGCCTGCGGAGTGGAAGGTCCCGGAAAAATGCCGGAGCCAAACTTTTTGCTGGAAGTAATTCTGCACGAGCTGTCTCACGAAAAGGATATGGTCGGTAAAAAAGTCCTGGTGACAGCCGGCCCCACCCAGGAAGCCCTGGACCCCGTCCGCTACCTGACCAACCATTCCACCGGCAAGATGGGCTATGCCATCGCTCAGGCCGCTGCAGCGCGCGGTGCCCAGGTCACCCTGGTCTCCGGTCCAACCAATCTCCCTCGACCCTACCGGGTCGAAGTCATTGATGTGGTTACTGCAGAGGAAATGTTCCAGGAAGTGACCCGATGCAGCACCTCCCAGGACATCATCATCAAGGCCGCCGCAGTGGCAGATTACCGCCCCGCCCGCATTGCCCATGACAAGATGAAGAAGGGCGAAGGCGAACTCTCCATCCCGCTGGAACGCACCCAGGATATCCTGGCCTATCTGGGAGCACACCGGACACCGAATCAGTTCCTGTGCGGCTTCTCCATGGAAACGACCAACGTCCTGGAGAACTCCCGGGCCAAGCTCTTGCGCAAGAACATCGATATGATCGCAGCCAACAGCCTGCGGGAAGCCGGAGCCGGCTTTGCCGGGGATACCAACCGCCTGACCCTGATCACCCGGGACGGCGATACCCCCCTGCCCCTGGTCTCAAAAACCGAAGCCGCCCATCTGCTCCTGGATCACATCCTGAACCGGCACCAGCCAGGCACGGAAATCGGCCCAGAATCTTTTTAGTATAAAAACCTAACCAGGTAAAGCCTATCTGGATTTAAAGCTTATCTGGCTTAAAAGCCTAGCTGGCTAAAAACCCAACTGGCTAAAAACCCTAACTGACTAAAAACCTAACTGACTAAAAACCCTAACTGACTAAAAACCCTAACTGACTTTAAAGCTTGATAGCATACTATATTTAAGCACCAAAAGCTGTTCAACAACCGCTTTTGGTGCTTTTAACTCTTTATGCTTAACTTATCAATGAACAATCCTTCTTCCCAGTACCTACACTGCATACTGGAAGAGATAGACTAACATGATATTCTCCGGTCTATTAAATATAATTCTATTATCGAAAAGTTATTTTCCGTGATACATCGTTAATTTTTCTAATAAACGAATAATTTTCAGAATTCATCGAAATTATTCTTATTGACTGATTGTACTAGATATATTTCGTGGAATGATTTATGATGTTTTAGTAATTAAATCTTCTCGGACCTCATGATCCGAGAAATTGAATTTATAAAAAAGTGTAATCTGGAGGTATTTTCATGAAAAAAATGACAAATCTTCTGCTGGCAGCTGCTCTGGCTCTGCCCCTGCTGGCTGCCTGCAGCCCGGCAACCGGCGGATCGACAACGGCTGGCACTGCTGCCGGAACCACCGCTCAGACTTCTGCAACGGACAAACCCTTTGCCGGAGAAACCCTGAGTGTCATGCTGGCTTACGGAAACGCCCAGCGTTCTTTTGAAAAATTCACGGAGAAGACCGGCATCAAGATCGAGTATCTGGAAATCTCGACCGGCAAGGCGCTGGCGCAGATGCAGGCGGAAGGCGGCAAGACCACTTCAGACGTCTGGTTCGGCGGCGGCGTTGACAGCTATCTGGCGGCAAAGGACTTAGGCTACCTGGAAAAGTACGTTTCTCCCGAAGCGACAGCCGTTGACCCTCAGTTCAAGGACGCCGAAGGCTACTGGACGGGACTGGCACTGGTACCCGCCGGATTCCTGGTCAACAACGATGTACTGAAGGAAAAAGGCCTGGAAGCACCCAAGACCTGGGCGGATCTGGCTGATCCCAAGTATAAGGGTGAAATCATCATGGCGGATCCCGCCATCTCCGGAACTCAGTACGCGATTCTGGCCGGCCTGATTCAGGCAATGGGCGAGGAAGCAGGCTGGGATCTGTGGACCAAGATCGATGCTAATATCGAAGTCTATGCCAAGGGCGGCGGCGAGCCGGCACCAAAAACCGGAGCCGGCGAATACGCCATCGGAGTTCTGGCTCTGACCGGCGGAACCTATGAACTGACTTCCCAGTATCCGGTCTCCGTCATCGCTCCCTCCGACTACATCCCCTGGACTCCGGCACCGATCGGAATCTTCGCCAGCTCCACCAAAAAGGAAGCGGCCAAGGTTCTGGTGGACTACATGCTTTCCAAGGAAGGCCAGGAAGAACTGCTCAAGGCTGATGCCCGCATCATGACCCATAAGGATGTAGCGATTCCGGATGTCATGAAGGACATCGACACCAACAAGCTCGTCAAGCAGGACATCACCCTGTTTGGTTCCCAGAGAGAGGCGCTCCTTGCCAAGTGGACCGCCCTTGTGGAAAAATAGAATAAAAAATAGGACGGGGGACTGCCTGGCAGTTCCCCGTCGATTTCGAGGTAACCATGGTTTCATCTACCCCTTCCCGTCGGATCGACCGCTGGTTTGATCCCACTCTTCGGGTCATCCTGATTGCCGGGATCCTGCTGTTTATTCTTTATCCCATCGGATCCGTCATAGCCACCAGTTTTTATTATCGCGGCACTTTCACGCTGCAAAATTACATGGACCTGGCCGATCCGCGCAATGTCACGCTGATTCTGAACAGCCTTCGAATCGGCATTGTTTCATCTGGGATCGCTGTACTGATTGCGCTGCCATTTCCCTCTTTGCCTTTGGACAGGCTGCTGTCGTCAAGAAACGGATCGAAACCCTTCTGATGGTGACGATGATCTCCCCACCCTTTGTATCAGCTCTGGCCTACATCATTCTGTTCGGCCGGCGGGGTCTCATTACGCACGGCTGGCTGGGACTGAGCGTCAATCCCTACGGCTGGCACGGCATTGTCATTCTGCAGGTCCTGGGCAGCATTTCCTTTGCAACCCTGATGGTTCTCAACTCGCTGGGCAGCATCGATCTGCGCCACCTCCTGGCCGCTCAGGACCTGGGAGCCCGTCCCGGGGCCATCCTTCGAACCGTGGTTCTGCCCCTGCTGCGTCCCACCCTGCTGTCCGTGTTCTTCCTCCTGTTTACTATGAACATCGCGGACTTTGGGACCCCCATCGTCATCGGCGGGAATTTCAAAGTGCTGGCCACTGAGGCCTATCTCCAGGTCATCTCCACCCCGCACCTGGGAAAGGCGGCTGCGATCAGTGTCCTGATGCTGCCTTCGGCCATCGTTGCGTTTTATTTCTATCAGAAGAGTTTCAGCCGGACGGATCTGACCAGCGTCGGTGTCACCTCGCTGAAGAACGACGATTACCGCTTTCCCCTGCCCAGACCGTTGTCGATCTTTCTGGGAAGCCTGGTCGGCCTGTATTTCTTCATCATGCTGCTCAAATACGGCAACATTTTCCTTTCCACCGTCGCCAATACCTCGACAGGCAAGATTGTCCTGACTGACCAGTACTTCAAAGACCTTCCGCTGACATTTTTCAAATCCTTCCGCGCCAGCATCGCCCTCTCCGCCCTGGCCGGACTGATCGCCCCCCTACTGGGAATCCTTCTCTCCTACTACGTACACCGGAGACGCCTGAATTACCTGAAGCCCGTAGAATTTATCGCCTCCCTCCCCTTCATCATTCCAGGCACGTTCTATGGCCTGGGCTATGTTGCCGCCTTTTCCCATCAGCCGCTGATGCTGCGCGGAACTTGGCTGATCCTGGGAGCCAATATGGTTTTCCGCCAGATCTCAGTATCCAACAAAGCAGCCAATTCCTTCTTTGTCACCCTGGATCACCGGCTGGAACATGCCGCTTCCGATCTGGGCGCATCAAAGTTCCGGATCCTGGGCAATGTGATCCTGCCCCTGACCAGACCCATCTTCTTCACTAGCTTCATCTCTGTGTTCACCTCGAGCATGACCTCCATGGGGGCCATTGCCTTCATCGTATCCCCGGGCATGAATCTGGCCAGCATGGAGCTGTTCGGCTCCGTCGAAAACGGCCGCTATGGCGTAGCCTCAGTTCAGGCTGTCATGATGATCGCTGTCATTGCCCTGGTAAACGTCATTGTTCTTGCCATCAAAAATCGAAAGCGGGTGACTTAAATGTTTTTGGAATTGCATCAATTGCGCAAAATGTATGATCAGGAAAACGGAGTCCGTCAGCTCGATCTGGAAGTGAAGCAGGGGGAGTTCATTACTCTGCTGGGCCCCTCCGGCTGCGGCAAGACTACCGTGCTGAACCTGATCGGAGGTTTCCTGCGAGCCGATTCCGGTCGGATTCTGCTCGATGGCCAGGACATCACCAATCTGCCGCCCGAAGAGCGCCCCATCTCCACCGTGTTTCAAAGCTATGCGCTGTTTCCCCATATGAATGTCCTGGACAACGTGTGCTACGGACTGCGCTTTTTCCGCCATCTCTCAAAAAAGGAAGCACTCCCCCGGGCCTATGAGTACCTCGAGATTGTAGGACTCAAAGGATACGAAACCCAGTCCATTCAGAAACTGAGCGGCGGCCAGCAGCAGCGCGTAGCCCTGGCACGCTCCATGGTCATTCAGCCGAAGCTGCTGCTCCTGGATGAACCCCTGTCCAATCTGGACGCCGGACTGCGCGTTCGCATGCGGGAAGAGCTGAAAGAACTCCAGCGCAAGCTGGACATCACCATGCTCTTTGTCACCCACGATCAGGAAGAGGCCCTGTCCCTGTCCGATCGGATTGTCCTGATGGAAAAAGGCGAAGTCCGACAAATCGGCACCCCGGAAGAGATCTATCATCATCCAAACTCCCCTTATTCCTCCTCCTTCATGGGCGAGTCCAACTTCCTGGAAGACCCCCAGGGCATCCACCTCCTGCGACCGGAAGATATCATCATGGAAGCTGACCCCACTTCCCCGCATCAGGTCATCGATCGCACCTTCATGGGCTCTCACACCATCTACCGCGTCCGGTACAACCAGCAGATACTAACCGTCGACGCAGCAGGCAGCAGTCAAAGCACCCACCAGCCGGGCGACCGGGTAGCTCTCCGCTTCGGCAGATCCACCCGCCTCCCGGGAGAGAACTGTTGACAGGAAAGACTTATCCCACCCTTGGTCTGACAATAAAAGATTGCTTAAAGATAGAACATAGAAGAACGGGTATTTAAGAGAGATGCTCCAAAAGCAATAAATTAATGCAATCTCAATTCGAACGACATCCCCAGTCCGATTACTTCGGTCTGGGGATGTCGTTCGTTAGATATTGAGGCGCGAACCCATACATGAAACAGTCATTGAAACACTGGGCTATCCCTTAGTCATTAAGGCCGATTTTGACCTTCTTACTCATCAAGGCCATCATACACCTGGGATGCTATTTTTTATTCATATACACTGGATGAGAAATATTATTTGGCCAGGAAAAGATCCTTCAGTTTTTTCCCTTCCTCTGAATTTAGACAGACCCTTGTCTTATTAAGTGGCTGTCTAGTAATCTGATGGTTGATTTCCGTGGCTGTTACGACCTTTTGCTCATCGATGACATGTCCCTGACCATCGACACTTTCCTGCAAACATTTTTTGTCATAGCTAACACTTACTGAATACTCATCCCATACTTCGAAACGACTTGATCCATCAGCTTCATCATTCAAGCGGACCAGAGAATAGTCGTTGATCTGGTAATCGGTTGTAACTGTTCCCGCACCCACGATGCCAACTTTGTTCAAGTAAACAAATACATAATCTCCTGGAACTAATCGTTCAATGGTACTTTTGGTATCTCCCCAGGCAGATACTTTATTCCCCAGAAGCATGTGCAAATGCCCCTCAGGCATATAAGTGTTATTTGAGTTGAAGATATAGTAGTTTGGATTTTCCGCCTTGAAGTAATCATCCACAAAACGTGAAGAGATGTCACTGATGATTTGATTCCTTGATGTTTCAAGTTCATCTGCTATTTCTGACAACTTCTCAAATACAGGTTCATCAATCGTAATCGTTACAGATTTCTTCTTCTGAGATTGATTTTTCAAATTCCGGATATAATCAATATTTGGCATAGTATCACCTCTGGTTTAAGAGTACAACTTGAAATATCAACCGTCAATACTTTTCGATTATTTTTTAATTTAATTTCTAATAAATTTTATTAGAAATAAGTTAATGAGACATGATACAAACTTCCGATTTTTGTTTGGATTTTTTTGTACGAATCCCCAATAACAATTTCCATTCTGATATACTAAATAGTTCATCCTTTGCCAATCCTGGTCTGTTATCTAAAACTAAGGTTTTGAACCTGATGGGAGGGCAAAGTCCGAAACCCGGACCTAGAATAGTTTCCCTATAGATAAGCGAAACCGCTGAATGCATTTATTTGAGTACATTCAGCGGTTTTCGTTTCCTTTGGATAGGTCCTCCTACTGAATCAGACCATGATCTGCCAGGGTCTGGATCAGGAACTTCCGGACCTGGCCTGAGCCTTTGAATTGAATGCTGACTGTGGTGCCGTCATTGTGCTGGATGCTGCCTTCGCCATATTTGATGTGTGTAGCAGTTGACCCCGGCGTGAGCCGGGCAGCAAGCAGCTCCGGATCCATGGCTGATGCGGTGACTGACTGGTTTGTCTTTCTGCTGGTTTTTCTCTCCGGCTTTGGTTTTGAAATGACTTTTTTTGCCGTCACGACTTTCCGCTGGCGATGAAGTTCAGACAGGCTCTGAAGATCAAGCTCGCCTTTGGGGTACTCGATCAGTAAATTCAGGCCGCATTGAGCAATCACCTTGCCCGTGCCATTCTTGCGATGAGCGTAGGACTTTCCGACGAAGGAATTTTCCAGAACTGAAAAAATGCTTTCTTCCTTGTGCACTTCCACCGGGAGGGCTTGCCGGGCTTCCCGGGTAAAGGAGGATTCATTCGTGCCGCAGCTGAAGAGATGGAGCTGGTTTTTGGCCCGGGTCATGGCTACATAGTACAGCCGGCGGGCTTCTTCATATTCTTGGACTTCCTCTTCCGAAGTTCGATCCGGAAACGCTTTTGCCGGAAGAATTCCGTCTAACACATCCAGTAGATAGACCTGATCGTACTCAAGCCCCTTGCTGGAATGAATGGTGGACAAAATGAAAGGAGCTGAGGAGGTGCCATGACTCTGGATGATCTGCTGCAGCTGTGCCAGCCGGTTCAGCAAATCCTTGGGACTGGCCTGTCCTTTCCCCAGGAGGATCAAGGTATCAAACTTGCCGGCATCGAGTTTGGAAGTATCCACGTAATAGCCATACCCGGAAGCCTTGATCCTCCGAATGGCTTCAGCGCCGGTGCATTCCACCAGCTTGGGCAGCAGCGACATCAAGTCACTGACTCCCTCCTTGGCATACCCGTTCAGCTCCGGGTAATCCATCATTTCTTCCAAAATTGTCCTGCCGCTGATCAGGCTTTGTTCGCAGGCATACTGCGCTGCCTTCTTGGGGAGCGGACTTCCGAATTTATAGTAAATCCTCAGGAAAGCTTCCCTGTCCGTCGGATCATAGGCCAAGTGAATGATGTCGGTAATATCTGAAACCACCCGATGGGTGAAGAAGGCTCCGTCAAACTGCCGGCACTGGTAGGGAATCCCCTGCCGATCCAAGAGATCAATCAGGGGGAGTGCGCTGTCATTGTTGCGAAAGAGGACTGCAGTTTCTGACCGGCAGGTCTTAGCCACTTCAAACAGATATTTATACTGCGCTTCCCGATCGACGGCATCGATGACCTGAATCGGCTCTCCGCTCCCCCGAGTGGGAACCATGGTCTTGGGGTGGCGAAAGCGGTTCCTTGACACAAAGGCGTTGGCCACTGACACAATCTCGCTGGTAGAGCGGTAATTCTGTTCAATCAGCAGCACCTTGGCTCCCGCATGCTCCTGGCTGAAGTTCATCAGTGCCTGGGGGTAGGCAGCCCGAAATCCGTAGATGCTCTGATCCTCATCGCCCACCATAAAAAGATTACCGTATTTTTGAGCCAGCAACCGAATGATGGCATGCTGAATCCGTGAAGTATCCTGGGACTCATCGACACAAAGGTAACGGTACTGATCCTGAAAATAATCCAGCACCGCCGGGAATTTTTCCAATATACCCAGCGCATATTTCATCTGATCATCATAATCCATCAGACCTTTTTCCCGCAGCTGAGCACAGTACTCTTCATAGATTTCAGGAAGCTTCTGAATGCCGACATCCAGGTCATTGATTTCGTCCGACGTGAGCATCATGTTCTTGATGTAGGTGATTGCAGTCCGCAGATCCTTCACCGTACTGGGGGTGGAAAACTCCCCGGTAACCCGCTGATAGACCTGGGTCAGCAGCCTGGACACCGCCCCTTCATCCGACAGGAGCTGGAAGGGTTCTCTTCGGCCATGATTGCGGCTGTAGTAGTCAATGATTTTTGCCGACAACCCGTTAATGGTCCGAAATTCTAAAGCATTCGCATCGGAACTGCCAAACAGACCGGCAAACCGGCTCTTCATTTCCTGCGTAGCAGCCACTGTATAAGTCATTGTCAGAATCGATTCCGGGGCAATGCCCAGACAGTGAATCAGATAGCCCAGCCGCAGCACCAGCACGGTGGTCTTCCCACTGCCCGGCACAGCCAGCAGCAGCGTGGCGCCGTCGCTGGACTGCACGGCTTCCCGCTGCTGCTCATTCAGATGGGTCATGTATTGCAAGGAAAACTCTTGCTTCGTTATCATTACTATTCTCCATTTCATGTCAGTCACTGAGGATCTAAATATTATGCACACCCTCTGGGGTCTTGATGATCCGGCGCTCTTCGGTTGGTGCAATGTGGTTGAAATTCTAAAGATCCAGGTGTTCCTGTTAATCCTGCATTTATGAAATTATCAATGCTTACTATGGGGATTTCTATGAGGATTAATCTCATAACATGATAGCATGAATCCGACCTGTCACAGAGCGATAATTTCTTTGGGCCGATGTTTGAAAGTAAATCTATAATATTCTGTTCTTATCTCATCACAGCTTTAATTCAAAAAGCTTTCAGATCACTTGTTATCATCTCTTCACCTTTCTTCCAAGATTGGAAGCCAGTGGCTCCAGGTCCTCTAGAAAAGCAGGTAGTCTATTGCAGGTTTTCCAAAGCCGGGCCATTAGCTCGGCGCTTCGTTATGCCCTCCTATTTCAATGAGGTATTAAATGCTGTGGTATACATCCCGATAGTGAGATCTTATACTCGCCCGCTCCGCTTTCTTTTATATGGCCTAGAAGAAAATCTGGCAGGTCTCCTCCGGATATTCATCCACCGGCTGCTCCGCATAGTAGAAGATCTTCTGTAGGAATTTCCGAATGATCATCAGGATTATCTCGATTACATCTTTCTCTACCAAAAGATCCTGATAACTTCCTATCTCCAGCGTTCAACTCATCTCATACTGATGTTTCTGGATGAATCCTTACCCAATCTCGACGCCGAACTATGCATCGCATGAGGGAAAAACTGAAAAAACTCCATCGCAAGCTGAACGTGACCATGCTCTATGTCACCCATAATCAGGAAAGATCTCTATTCCTTTCCAATCGGGCTGTGCTGATGGAAAAAGTGAAATCCGACAAATTGGCACCCCGGGGAGCAACTATCATCCGAAGAAGTGCAGTTGACTTTCATTTTTGATCCTTAGGTTTTACTGAATCTCTTCAGTTATTAATTATTTCCCTCTTCGTCAAGTAAATATCACTAAGGCATTCAGATTTGAAATGAATTGTTAGCTTTAAAACGTTATGATAAAATTGTAATAAAATTAAATATAATTTAAATTATGAAGGTGGAAAGATGATAGATTTAAACGAAAAAACTGAGCAATTGTCGCACAAACCTATACAATTAATTAAGTGGCTTAGAAAAGAAACAGGGCTTGGGCTGGCTGAAGCAAAAAATATTGTTGATCAAGCAATATTAATAAAAAATAAAGATTATTCTATCAATGTCAATTATTTAGTGCCTGGCAATGAAGTTTCATCGAATGAATACAAATTCAAAAGACCTGACTTAACAGGAGAAGGATTCATTGATGTAGTTTATAACAATAATCGGTCAAAGATAATAAAATATCAGCAGGAAATTTGGCATACCGGTCTTTCTGAACATAAAATCATTTCGGCACCTGATGAATCTATGCTACTTAATAAAATTAGGATGCAATATGATAAATGGGATGCTGCCTGGAAATTACAAGAAGAGAAAAGGAACAAAATTGCAGAACAAACGAGCAATTCCGAAAACGCTGAACTCCGTTCCATGGTTGCTCAAAAACAGATATATGATTTAGAAGAGATCCTGCACTCATCTTTAGAATGGGATAGTAGACTTGATTGGGAAACTCTAAAAAACAGTGATGCCTTTGTAAATAAAAAACCAACAGCGCCTTCATATCCTACATTATTCGAATTAGTTGAGAAACCATCTAAGAATAATCCGATTTACCAGCCTAAATTACCAGCTTTGGTAGGATTACTCAAATCAAAGAGAGAAAAAGCTCAACATGAGGCTGATGCTATTTATCTAAAGCATGTTCATGAGTGGGAAGAAAGTAATGATCTTCTAAAAGCAGAAAATGAACGTCTGCTAGAAGATTACAACGAGGAAATAAAGACATATCATGATGATCTAGAAAAATGGGAAGACTCAATGACCCGGTTTTATAAAAAGCAGAAAGAATATAATCATAAAATTGATGATTTGAAAAATAAATTTGAAACCCTAGATGCTGAAGCAATTAGAGTGTATTTGGAAGCTGTTTTAAATAACTCTCCCCTTCCAATTCCTTTTACGAAGGAATTTGAAGTAGATTATATTTCTGACACCAAAATATTGATTGTGGATTATATGATCCCTAACATGGATCATTTTCCACGCCTAAAAGAAGTAAAATACAATGCCTCAAAAAACGAATTCAAGGAGTCTTATTATACTGATAGTCAAACAGAAAAATTATACGATTCCACAATTTACCGCTTTATTTTGCGAATACTCCATGAGCTTTTTGAAGCAGACACCGTTGATGCGCTGGAAGCTGTTTCCCTTAATATATGGGTAAATTTTATTAATCGAGCTAACGGAAATCCTGAGAGTGCATGTATATCAAGTATACAAGTCAAAAAAGAGGAGTTCCTCAAGATTGATCTTCGGCATGTAGACCCAAAGACTTGTTTCAAGTCTTTGAAAGGCGTTGGTAGTTCAAAACTTGCCGGCGTTACTCCTATCCAACCAATTTTAACTATTAACAAGGAAGATAAACGTTTTATTTCATCCTATGATGTAGCATATACCCTTGATGAATCTAAAAACTTGGCTGCTATGGACTGGGAAGATTTCGAGCACCTAATTAGAGAGCTCTTTCAAAAAGAGTTTTCTGTTAATGGCGGTGAAGTCAAAGTGACCCAAGCTAGTAAAGATGGGGGAGTCGATGCAGTAGTATTTGATCCAGATCCAATTAGAGGCGGGAAAATAATTATACAGGCAAAACGTTATTCAAACACTGTAGGTGTATCAGCTGTTCGAGATCTTTTTGGAACAGTAATGAATGAGGGCGCAATGTTAGGCATTTTAGTTACAACAGCAGATTATGGGCCTGATGCTTATAATTTTGCAAGTAACAAACCACTTCGTTTACTTAATGGTGGAAACTTGCTAAGTTTACTAGAGAAACATGGTCATCAAGCAAAGATTGACTTAAAAGAAGCTAAAATGATCAATAATTCGAATCGTAAGGGATAGCCATAAGATGGGTACAGGAATGATCAGTGACGAGTTAAAAACCTCAGAACTAATTAGAGGGTTATGAATAATTGCTACTTTTCAGGAAGCAATTGCATAAACCTCGAAAGATATGTAGAAATTGAAGACTTGGTTTTTGTCAAAAAAAGAAGCAAGATGCTTCCTCAGGTTGCGGAAGGAATTCATCACAACAAAACTAACACAGATCATCACCTCAGTGGCTTGCTGTGTTCTCTCCATAATTCTGTCTAGACCATACTTCCGTTTGCTTTCTCCGATTTTGGCTTCCACCATATTGCGATCGCCAGCCTCCTGGACCTCTGCTGCTCGCTGCTGCTGGCGCACCTGAGGATCCTTTGGGGGTCTGCCAAGTGCCGGACCGTTCATTCGGATATTCTTGCTTTTGCAGAATGCCAGGTTGGCTTTGTTTCGATATATCTTATCTGCCAGGATCCTTTCAGGATATGATCCTGTTCTTTCTTTGTAACGCTCAGCACTCTCTTGCAAGGTCAGGGCTTCATTGAAGTTTTCAAACGAAAAATACTCCATTCGCACATACCCATCCACCGTTGAGAGGGCAATTTTCGAACCAAACTCGGTGTTGACGGATGCCTTGCCCCGCTTGATAGGCCTTACCCAGGGCTGGGACACACTGACAATTCGACGTTCGATCCGGTTAATTTTTAACTTCCACATCTCAAACTGCTGATCATGAATCAAAGACAGTGTCTTGAGTGCATCCATCGTCTTTGGGCTGATGGGTTTGTTCATGGCTGGTGAGTCAAAGTATCCCAGGCAGCGTTTCAGCAATCTCAAGAGAATACCCTGTTTTTCTCGGAACTGGGCTGGAGTATTTTTTTTCGATTTGGAGATGCTCAAATAAGCCTGTCTGGCATGATTCAACAATGACTTCTGAGTTTTGGTAATGGGTTTTCCTCGTGTTATTTCTAGATGACGCATGGCTGAACAGACCGCCTCATACAGGAGGCGGATATCCGTCGGGAAGTGGATGTCTTGTGGAACACAGGTAGCATCCAGGATCAACGTACCGCTGTTTGTCTGTACCAAGTCATTGACCGAAGAAGTGCTCGACTCAGAGTCTTTGGGATCGCTTTCCCCCGAATGGCCGCCGCTCGAATCATCATCACTATCATCATTGGACGATGGTTTCTTTAAGGGATTCTGAGCAATAATAGCTTCATTGATTTGGCAAATTTCTGCAGCTGTAAAGCGTTGCCTGAAGTAAGACATCAAGCTGGTATCAAAGGGCAATTCACTTGAGAATTCTTCGAATCCAAGGAAAAACTGAAGATATGGATTTTCACGAACCAGCTCAATCAAATCCGCATCAGAGACATTCAAGGCTTGTTTGAGAAAAAGAGCGCCAAAGGCCAGTCTGGATGAGTATGCCCGGTTGCCACGAGGCCCATTGAACTTAGTGGCATAGATTTCTTCGATGAGATCCCAGGGCATTTGATGGGATAATTTCACCCATCGATTGGAGGGATCAATGCTGACCCCATGGAAACCACTTGGGTATTCAAACACCGAAATTTGACGATTTCTCTTCTTAAAACCCATAAAAATCTCCTGAATACGAGCAAAAATGCTGAAATTTAATGAAAACTTATAACTTTATTATACCAGAAACCAGTTAAAAGTGGCTTGAACACTATGTTCCGGACCCATTCAGCAGTCTCTAATTATTCCACACAAAATTTTTTGCTTATTCTTTACTCTTACCATACGCCTGAAAGTGAGTATTTTCATAAAAGATCATCCGTTATAAGGAAGATAATCTTTTTCAGGAGAGTCAAATCGAGTAGCTAGAAGGCAGGGAGCGACCCTGTCTTCTTTGCTCTCACAGAACCGTACGTGCGTTTTCCGCATTCGGCTCATGCAGTTTCTATCACGATGTGTGACAATAAGCCAACTTTGACTTTTGTCATTTCACATAACCCTAATTCATCTAAGTAGAGACTGCTGAATGGGCCCGGAACCTATTCTTCAAGCCACTTTCAGCTGGTTTCTGGTATAATAAAGTTATAAGTTTTCATTAAATTTCAGCATTTTTGCTCGTATTCAAGAGATTTTTATGGGTTTTAAGAAGAGAAATCGTCAAATTTCGGTGTTTGAATACCCAAGTGGTTTCCATGGGGTCAGCATTGATCCCTCCAATCGATGGGTGAAATTATCCCATCAAATGCCCTGGGATCTCATCGAAGAAATCTATGCCACTAAGTTCAATGGGCCTCGTGGCAACCGGGCATACTCATCCAGATTGGCCTTTGGCGCTCTTTTTCTCAAACAAGCCTTGAATGTCTCTGATGCGGATTTGATTGAGCTGGTTCGTGAAAATCCATATCTTCAGTTTTTCCTCGGATTCGAAGAATTCTCAAGTGAATTGCCCTTTGATACCAGCTTGATGTCTTACTTCAGGCAACGCTTTACAGCCGCAGAAATTTGCCAAATCAATGAAGCCATTATTGCTCAGAATCCCTTAAAGAAACCATCGTCCAATGATGATAGTGATGATGATTCGAGCGGCGGCCATTCGGGGGAAAGCGATCCCCAAGGCTCTGAGTCAAGCACTTCTTCGGTCAATGACTTGTTACAGACAAGCAGCGGTACGTTGATCCTGGATGCTACCTGTGTTCTACAAGACATCCACTTCCCGACGGATATCCGCCTCCTGTATGAGGCGGTCTGTTCAGCCATGCGTCATCTAGAAATAACACGAGGAAAACCCATTACCAAAACTCAGAAGTCATTGTTGAATCGTGCCAGACAGGCTTATTTGAGCATCTCCAAATCGAAAAAAATACTCCAGCCCAGTTCCGAGAAAAACAGGGTAATCTCTTGTAATTGCTGAAACGCTGCCTGGGATACTTTGACTCACCAGCCATGAACAAACCCATCAGCCCAAAGACGATCGATGCACTCAAGACACTGTCTTTGATTCATGATCAGCAGTTTGAGATGTGGAAGTTAAAAATTAACCGGATCGAACGTCGAATTGTCAGTGTGTCCCAGCCCTGGGTAAGGCCTATCAAGCAGGGCAAGGCATCCGTCAACACCGAGTTTGGTTCGAAAATTGCCCTCTCAACGGTGGAGGGGTATGTGCGAATGGAGTACTTTTCGTTTGAAAACTTCAATGAAGCCCTGACCTTGCAAGAGAGTGCTGAGCGTTACAAAGAAAGAACAGGATCATATCCTGAAAGGATCCTGGCAAATAAGATATATCGAAACAAAGCCAACCTGGCATTCTGCAAAAGCAAGAATATTCGAATGAACGGTCCGGCACTTGGCAGACCCCCAAAGGATCCTCAGGTGCGCCAGCAGCAGCGAGCAGCAGAGGTCCAGGAGGCTGGCGATCGCAATATGGTGGAAGCCAAAATCGGAGAAAGCAAACGGAAGTATGGTCTAGACAGAATTATGGAGAGAACACAGCAAGCCACTGAGGTGATGATCTGTGTTAGTTTTGTTGTGATGAATTCCTTCCGCAACCTGAGGAAGCAGCTTGCTTCTTTTTTTGACAAAAACCAAGTCTTCAATTTCTACATATCTTTCGAGGTTTATGCAATTGCTTCCTGAAAAGTAGCAATTATTCATAACCCTCTAAGTAGCTGTACAGAATTAGCATATGGATGATGTGGACTTTGGAGTTCTTCCACTGCTTCATTCGAATCATCCGGAGTCTTCTCCGGATCCAACCCATGAGATTGGCAACCAGTGATTTGATGTCTGCTACTCGATAATAGTTGATCCATCCTCTAAGCACGGGTGTCAATTCCTCCACCACTGCCCCCAATGGCCTGCCACTGTTTCTGCGGGTGATTCGACTTACTTTATCCCTGAATTTCTTCAGCCGTTTGGGCTGTATCGAGATCCATTTACTGGATATCCGCACGCCTAGGAATTCAACTCCCTCGCATATTTTGGTCAGATGGGTCTTATCCTTGTTCACTGTCAGTTTCATGTCGTTTTCCAAGATCCCATTAGGTAGATGACAGGGTTTCTTTCAACCCATCTGCTCGGCAACATGCCCCGTTTACGAAATGCCGTTCGGAGTTCAATCCGAACGGCATTTCTTTGGGAATGATGATTTCGGCCCGACTCAGAGAGCAATGGTTTCTGAGATGGTCAATTTCAGCAGGCGATATTGAACTCCGCGGGCTGGTGATCCAGAAGGTCTTCCTGGATATGTTCCATATCCAGGGGCATGCCGGAAACCGCGGGATCGTCGGGCAGTACCAAAGCCCGTTCTTTTTGCCCGAGCATCAGCAGCTGCCTCATCATGCTGCCGCCGGCAGTCCGGGCGCTTCGATCACCAAATCCAGTTGATTAGCCGTATTCTACTCCCACTCCTCAGAGATTCTTTCCCCAGAGATTTTTTCCTCATGGTCCGATTTTTCGGAAGATCTCTCCCCTCAGGGCAGCCAGATCGTCTAGAGGTATGACCGTACCGTCTTCCATTATCAGCCGCTGTCCGGATGCATCGATCTTTCTGATGCAGCCGGTCAGCGTTTCATAGGATCCGCCGGGTTTCCTGGGGTCTGGCAAAAAATAAGTCAGGGTGACCAGCGGTGCCTGATCCAGCTGCTCCTGCAGCAGGATCAGGCGATCATTCAGGTCCGCTTTGACGGATTCATCCAGTTCAACTTTCTGATCCGTTGTTCGTCCCGTTTCATGGATCGCCGACTCAAACCCCGTCAAAGCGGCAAAGGGTGAGAACTGGGCCGCCCGGTCATGGGCTGACATATGGGGCCGGGTCGAGGAGCGATGATGCGGCAGATCGATGATGTCTTCATAGGGATGGCTCATGCTTTGTGTCCTCCGATCTGCTGGTTGCGGGAAATGGTTGTGGCGTCTTCCTCCAGGTTCATTCCCTTGATCACAGCATTTTTGCCGTATTTTTTCTGAATCCCGATGACGGCTTCCTGCATTCGTTTTTCTCGCGCCAGCTTTTCGGCTTCTTCCGCCTGCTTCGCCTGGAGCGCATCATAGTCGGTAAACAGATCCATCTGCTGGTAAGTTTCGACCGGCTGAGCGGTACTTTCTTTTGTTACATGGTTGGCCGTGATATAAACTCGTCGGACCAGGAGGTTGGGATCCACGATCCGATCAAACAGTGCCATGACCGCGTCCATAATTCCTTTCGTCGAGGACGTCTGGCGGCCCAGATTGGTTGAGCCATGAGCATTCTTAGGCGTCCTGCGCCCGTAACGATCCGTGGTGATCTCACCGCGGTAGGACCGGCTGATCTCGGGATTTGTCAGATTTTCTATGTCATAGCCGATGGTCAGCACCATCTGGTCCGTGACCAGCCCCTTGTCCACCAGATCCAGCACCAAGAGGTCTGTCATCTCCCGCAGGATCAGCCTGGCTTTCTCCGCCGGGTAGGGCGATTGAAGAACCTGGCCGGAGCCCATGCTGTTCGAACCCGGCCTGTACGCCTTAATATCGGCGATGGTACATGGCTCCCAGCCCCAGGCGTGGTCAATCAGCAGCTCCGCATTGATGCCAAAGAGGCGATACAGCAGGTCCTCATTGTGATAATCGTTGGGTTTACCGACGGAGCATCGGGCCACATCGCCCATGGTATAGAGTCCGTTGGCTTCCAGCTTCCGCCCATAACCCGGCCCGACCCGCCAGAAGTCGGTAATGGGCCGATGGGTCCACAAAAGCTGGCGATAGCTCATCTCATCCAGTTCCGCAATGCGGACGCCATTCTCATCCGGAGTAATATGCTTGGCCTGAATATCCATGGCGATCTTGGCAAGATACAGATTGGTCCCGATCCCTGCCGTCGCCGTAATTCCGGTGGTCCGCAGGACATCCCGGATCATCCTCATGGTCATCTCCCGCGGAGACAGCCGGCAGGTGTCCAGATAGTTCGTGACATCGAGGAAGACTTCATCGATGGAATAGACATGGATGTCCTCCGGTGCCACGTATTTCAGATATACTTCGTAGATCCTGGTGCTGTACTCCATATACAGCGCCATCCGGGGCGGGGCAACCAGATAGGCAACCGCCAGCTCCGGCGAAGCGTTCAGAATGACCTGATCGATGGATTCCCCCGTGAATGTCCGGCCGGGAGCCAGGCGCGGTCGCTCCGCGTTCACCGCTTTGACCCGCTGCACCACTTCGAATAATCTGGGCCGCCCGGAAACCCCCAAGGATTTCAGGGAGGGGGAAACGGCCAGACAGATCGTTTTTTCCGTCCGACTGGCATCCGCCACCACCAGATGGGTGGTCATGGGATCCAGTCCCCGCTCAATGCACTCAACGGATGCATAGAACGACTTCAGATCGATCGCCACATAGACCCGATCCTGTTTTCCCATCTTGCTTCCCCCCTTTCGACTGTACTTATATAGGACTCATCCAAACCTTGTGATACCAAAAAATTACTGAATAAGGCATGACGCTTGTCCCCGCCGCGTCTGGACCGTTTGCCAGACCCAGACCGCCGGAGCTCAAACTGTCGGATCTAAAACTGCCGGACCTCAAACTGCCTCATCTGATTTCAGCTGCACCTGATTCTGTTCTCTGCGACTGATCCGGCGAACCTGCCTGGTTCAGTTCCTCTCTGATCTTTCGGTATTTAATAATGGGACCGTCGCCCTGCAGCAGCTTTTCGCGCGACTTCAGCGAAGACGCCTTTGGCTTCTGGGTGATGACTACCCGTCGGTCCTGGCGCTCGACCATCCGGTTTCCGAACTTGCCCAGGCAGGCAATCATGCTGTTCAGCGGCCTGGCATTTGCCAGCTTGCAGTAGAACCGGATATACAGGACGGTATTTTCGTCATCCACCGGTGCGAAATAGATCATTACTTTCATCTGATCACTGATGTGATTCAGCCACAAGTTGGGAAACCGGAAGCTCAGATACGTTTCCTTGATCACACTGTCTTCGGGTAACCTGGGCAATTGCCCATGATCCGCTTCGTTATTGGCGCTGGTGGTAAGGATCCCTTTCTCCCACACAACTTTAGGGCCATGGACCAGCGTCTTGTTGCCCCGGCCGATGGTGTTGTGGTGGACAAACGGCAGGTGCACTACATCCAGCTGGTTTTCAATGCATCGGGAATAATGGGCGTTCCAATGGTCTTCGATTTCACTATAAGAGAAGGACTCGTCGATCTCCCGGTCAAAGAAAGGCAGATCCGATGATGCCTGCTCCGGATCTCCGTACCAGAGATAAATGATACCGTGTTTTTCCCTCACCGGGTAATGTCGGACGTTGTAGCGGCTGAGATCCGCCCGGGAAGCTTTTCCGTTGGCAGGAATGAGCCGGCACTTGCCCTGGGGATCAAACCGCAGTCCATGAAACGGACACTGGATACAGTCATCCCGGACCTTCCCCAGACGCAGCGCCGCTCCCCGATGCGTGCACTGGTCCACGACACAGCCCAATTTCCCTGTTTTACTTCTGAACACAGCCAGTTCCAGATTCAACCGCCTGACTCCTACAATCTGTCCCGGTTTGACTTTAGTGGCTGGAAGTATGGCATACCATTGATTGGAGATCATGACACGCACCTCCCGAATTCTTTTTCTCTGCCGCATTGGATTCATCTTTATTATAATTGCCAGCTGATCCCAATGCCAGTCAACCCGATTCACCTCTTCCCTGCTGCTCCTCCAGAATCTGATACCCTCATGCGAGGACTGCTCATCTGGAAAAGAAGCCCTCAAACCGTCGGAAGCTACACAGCAGCATCTCTTTTGATCAACTCAGTAAACAATCCCATAGACTCCGGTCCAGATCAGTGTATTTGTCCTCAGGTGAAATCCATTGATTTCGTTCGAAGCGATGCTTTCATTGCCTATTCACAGTATTTTTAAATTCCACGAGTAAATCCAATAAAATATGTTAAGTTCTAAATAATCTATGAAATCTTATGAGGTTACAATGAAATCGGCTCGATGTCAGGTAAGATCAGAATACCCAATCTGATGAAATCTGAATAAGGAGTACAGTCATGAAACTACTTGAGATCCGGGCTCTTCGCGGCGCCAATTATTACAGCCGCCACCCCGTGATTTTTATGAAAATCGATTTGGAAGAACTGGAATATAAACCAACGGATACCGTGCCCGGCTTCCTGGACAGCATGAAGCGAATAATGCCCAGCCTCATCGACCATACCTGTTCTCCAGGATACCGCGGCGGATTTTTCGAACGGGTTGAACGGGGGACATGGGCAGGTCATATACTGGAGCATCTGGCCATTGAACTGCAGTGTCTGGCCGGTCATCACGTCACCTTTGGCAAGACCTATACCATGCCGGAACCGGGCATCTATCAGCTGGTTTTCCGCTACCTCGATGAAGCAGTAGGGCTTCGTTCTGGCCAAATGGCAGCAGAACTGGTCCTGAAGCTGTTTGAAGGGGTTCCCGCTGACATTGATCCAATGATTGCAGAACTAAAGACGATTGCAGAGGAATCCCGCCTTGGTCCGTCCACCACTTCCATAGTTGAAGAAGCGGCTCGCCGGGGCATCCCCCACCTTCGCCTGAATGAAGACAGCTATGTCCAGCTCGGGTACGGCCGTCATCAGCGCCGGATTCAGGCTACCATGATGGATACTACCTCCGCTCTGGGCGTCGAAATTGCCGATGATAAGGAATGGACGAAGCGGATACTGAAGACCAATGGCATCCCTGTCCCGGAAGGCACTTCGGTGGACTCCTTTGAAGAAGCCCTGGCATCGGCCGAGAGCATAGGTTATCCTGTGGTGGTCAAGCCGCTGATCGGTAACCATGGCCGAGGGGTTACAGTAAATGTCAGAGATCCCGAGGATCTTCTCACGGCGTACGAACTGGCCAGGGGCATCTGCGATACTTGTGTCGTAGAGCAGTTCATCGAAGGCTTTGACTTTCGCATCCTGGTCATCAACTACCGGTTTGCGGCAGCCGCCCTCCGCGAACCCGCCTTTGTCATCGGCAACGGAATGGATACCATCAGCCAGCTCATCCATCAGGTCAACCAAGACCCCCAGCGGGGCGAAGGCCATGAAAAAAACCTGACACGGATAATCAGCGATGAAGCGACCCAACGCCTGCTCACAGCCCAAGGTTTGACACTTCAGAGCGTTTTGCCCCGCGGTGAGAAACTTTATGTCAAAACCACAGCCAACATCAGTACCGGCGGAACTGCTGTAGATGTCACTGATCTGGTGCACCCCCACAATCAACGGATGGCGGAGCGAATCGCCCGGCTGGTGGGACTCAATGTCATGGGAATCGATGTCGTAGCCCCCTCCCTGCAGGAGCCGCTTATCTCGGGTCACTCCGGGATTGTTGAAGTTAACGCAGCGCCTGGCTTCCGGATGCATCTGAGTCCGAGCATCGGTCAGCCGCGCAATATCGCCGCTCCCATCATCGATATGTTGTTCCCAGCCGGCTGCCCTCATTCCGTTCCTGTCACAGCCGTCACCGGAACGAATGGCAAAACCACCACATCCCGTCTGATTACTCACATCCTGCAACACAACGGAAATGTAGTAGGGCTGGCCTCCACAGACCAAGTAGTTATTGATGGAGTGGAAGTTGTCCGTGGGGACTACAGCGGACCGGAGGGCGCACGCCTCGTATTGTCAGACTCCTCTGTCGAGCAGGCAGTGCTTGAGGTTGCACGCGGTGGGATCCTTCGTCGCGGACTGGGCTTTTCCACCTGTGATGTGGGAGTACTCCTCAATATCAGCTCGGATCACCTCGGCGAAGGTGGAATTGATACCCTGGAGGATTTAGCCCGTCAAAAATCCACCGTGAAAGAGGGCGTTGCCCCGGGCGGCTGGGCGATATTCAATGCGGATGACCCGAGAGTACTCGCTTGTGTCGAACGCTCCAACGGGAATCCATTCCTATTCTCAATGGATTCCGGACACTCTGCTCTGGCTGCCAATCTTGCAAAGGGGAACCGCAATGCTGCGATTGATGAGACCGGACAGATCGTAGTGCAGACACCCGATGGAATCTTCCCAATCGCTCCCGTGACAGAAATTCCCATTACCTTTGAGGGAAAAGCAGTCTTTAATATTCAAAACGTCCTGGCTGCCACTGCCGCGACGTTTTCTCTGGGACTTGATCCGGAGCAAATTCGCGCCGGACTCATCAGCTTTCAAGCTTCTGTGGAACAGTCCCGGGGAAGGATGAACGTTTTCGAACTCGGCGACTTCAAGGTTATCATTGATTACAGTCATAATGTGGCAGCAGTCCATGCTACTGGTGAGTTCATTCAAACTCTGATGCCAGGCAGAAAGATCCGTATGGCTTCGGGTGTCGGCAATCGCCGCAGCGAGGACCTTCTGGAATTTGGAAAAGCCATCTCTTTGTATTATGACCACATCGTCCTATGCGATTCTGATCCCCGGGAACGCGTACCCGGCGAGACAGCCCGCCTAGTTAAGGCAGGCCTCCTTCAACGCGGCTTCCCGGCTAACTCCGTCACCATGGTGATCGATGAGAAAAAAGCCGTTCACCACGCTCTCGGTATGGCTCAACCAGGCGATCTGGTCGTTCTGCAGGTGGATGACATTGATGCAGTCATCGCAGAAGTTCAAAACTGGCAGAAAAAATCTTCAACCCCTGAAACCTCTGATCCAATACTTCCAGCAATGAAAAGTCAGTCATAGCAATAAGCCTTCTGAAGAAAACCTGACACCGAACCACTAGTTGTTGGGACAGGAGCTCAAAAAAATCATTTTGAGCTCCTACTGGAATGATGTTGTATATGGTTAATAACTAATTGTTGATAATTCCAATAGACTCCCCAGACCATATATGACCCTGATTACTCCGGATGAACTTCACCTGTGAAGATAAATACTAGCCGACCATCCCAAGCTTTTATGGGTGGTCGGCTAGTAGTGGTACACTTTAGTTTACCGATTTTAACAGAGGTCAACGATTGTTTCGAAGACGTCTGTAATTTGGTCGGAATGATAAGATTCGAACCTGTGACTTCTGATCTCGAAAACGCTAATTTACAGTTGGTTTTATTCATCCGAACAGCTGTCATAAAATTGGTTGCGTTTTTGACTTTTTAAGTCGGCTTAGCTCATACCTTTATTATCCAGCAATTCTACATATTTTCAGAAGAACACTATGCCCGATTAGAATCACTCCTTGAAAGCATCATAAAAAGTCTCACCTTGTTTTGATACGAACAAAATCTTATCTTTATCCACAGGGTTTGTTATATGAATTGTGTATTCCTTGAGTTCTTCTGGAAAGTTGGCAGAAATAACATTAAAATTATCCATCAGTTGTTTCCAAAAATCAATTCCGACTTTTTGCCCTTGCATCGTTAAGGCAATACCCGTAATAATGGTTTCGTTAGTTGGATCCAGGTAGAATGTGGTATTTTCTAATCTTAGGGGTCAATCACAAAAACTGTGGGATTTTCCCAAGTTGACATGGAGCCTCTGTCGGCGTGGTTCCGCCAGCCTTGCCGCTAGGCTGCATAAATGCTGGGCTAGTCGGCCAGTCAGGCTACCACGTCGACCTCTCCGTGTAAACAGGGAAAATCATAATCCCACATAAAAAGTGATTGAGCCAAATTAGTTATGAAAAGGAGGAGATAGCATGAGCAAATATGTATGTTCCATCTGCGGTTACATCTATGACGAAGCAGCGGGTATTCCTGAAGCTGACATTGCACCGGGCACAAAGTGGGAAGACCTGCCGGAGGATTGGGTTTGTCCGCTCTGTGGAGCTGCAAAATCGGATTTTGAAAAGCAAGGTGAGCCCTCTGCTCCAGTAGTGAAAAAACCGATATCGGTCGTTGAGTCATCCAGCGATATGAAAGAAATGTCGCCATTGGAAATCAGCGCACTCTGTACTAACCTAGCGCGAGGCTGTGAGAAGCAGTATAAAGCTGAAGAAGCTGCTCTTTTCAATGAACTTGCTGGCTTCTTCAAGACAGTAACAGCACCTGCAAAAGAACCAAGTGTAGATAAACTGGTCGAGCTTATTGAAAAAGACCTGGCTGAAGGCTTCCCCAATGCCAATGCTGTAGCATCTAATATCAACGATCGAGGTGCACTTCGCGCCCTGGTGTGGAGCGAGAAAGTTACCCGCATCTTAAAATCTCTTTTGAACCGGTATCAAAAAGAGGGTGACACCATGCTTCAAAATACCGGCGTATACGTATGTACCATTTGCGGCTTTGTCTACGTAGGAGATACACCGCCGGATATTTGTCCAGTATGTAAGGTGCCGAATTGGAAATTTGAAAAAGTTGAAGGGAGGTCATGAGAATGTCTAAAAAATACGCGGTGAGAAATATACGTCTGTGCACGAAAGACTGCTTGTGCCTCTACGTCTGCCCTACCGGTGCTACTGACACCGAAAACAGCATCATAGATGTATCAAAGTGCATCGGCTGCGGAGATTGTGCTGATGCTTGTCCATCCGGTGCAATTTCGATGGTGCCTTTTGAGTACCCAGCCCAGCAGCCTAAAACAGAAGCTGTAATCGGTGCGATGAAGGTGCTAATGCGCAGTAAGTCCGAGCAGGAAAATATCGCTTTAGGTTTACCAGGAAAACTGGCAGCCGCCATCGAAAAATCCAACCATATCATGGCTGAGGATATCATTCGAGAAGCAGGCTATATGATCCCCCAAAGTCAAAATGCGAAGGATTTTCTGCAGTCACTTCTTGATCAAACTCAACCCGAAGGATTCCCAAAAGATGCTGTGAACAAACTATTAGAATCTCTATTTAAAAACAAGGAGGACAATAAAGTGAGTGAAAACAAAACATTTGATAACCTGATGGAGGCTTTCGCCGGAGAATCCCAGGCAAACAGAAAGTACCTGGCTTATGCAAAGAAAGCAGAAAAAGATGGAAAGCTCAACGCAGCTAAGCTTTTCAAGGCTGCATCCGACGCAGAAACCATCCATGCCTTAAAGCACTTTGAAGTAGCAGGAAAAATCAGCTCAACAGTTGATAACCTAAAGGATGGCATTGCAGGTGAAACCCATGAATACAAGGAAATGTATCCTGATTTTGTAAAAGAAGCCGAAGCCGTTGGAAATAAAGCCGCCCTTATGTCCTTCACCTTTGCGATGAAGGCCGAAGAGGTTCATGCTGGGCTTTATCAGGATGCACTAGAAAATCTTGACCAGACTGAGGAGGTTTTCTATTATCTCTGCCCTGTCTGCGGAAATATCGAAAAATTCCAGCCAGATAAGTGCAGCATCTGCGGTGTTCCAGGGGACAAATTTATTAAATACTAAAACATCACTTCTTGAAGTTGTTTTCTTTGTCATGTAATTCGCTTTTTCAACAATTGAAAAATATATAAGATGGCTGGGTAAAAAATTTTTATCGGGAGAATTGATAGATAAAAACGTTGGCAGTTGATGTAATTAATGCCAACGTTTTTATTTGTTACTATTTATAGCTAATAGCTTCTTGTTTGCATTTTCTTGAACATTCCATACATACGATACAATCGCTTTTGTGAATTTCATGATGATCTTCATATTTTTCGACGGCTTTTGCGGGGCACACGCGCATGCATACACCACAGTTATTACATTTGTGAGAATCGATAGCCATATGGTACTTGGATGTTTTTGATGACAGATGAAGAATAGTGCCATATGGGCATAAGTAGCGATGCCATAACTCCTCAGGGAAAAGAAAGGTTAATAACATTCCTATCATAAATAAAATAGGTAGAATGGGTAGCTTCTTTCCGGTAAACATAGTAAAAATAAAAACTATGACAAATACACCTAAGGCAACATAACGTACCCATGCTTTTGTTAAAAACGATGGTATTTTCATACTTTTTATATGAAGCTTCTTTTTTATCCATGTAACACCAATCATGACGGTATTGATTGAACATATCCATCCACAATAGATACGCCCCAGCACAAACGATGAGACGATACCTAAAAGAAACAGCCCCATCCATAACTGTACTTTACCACTAATAATTAGGAAAACGAAAAGAGCAAGAAAGAGTATTTGAATTACACGCTGTAATGTTTTTTTCATACTGATACCTCTTTATAGTTCGTAGGGTTAGGAGATTTGAGTACAAAAAAATCCAGAACACATTCATCAAAATTATAGACATTCATTTTAGTGTTATAGGGAATGCTGACAATTTTGCCATGTGCATATTTCTGAGGTTCCTGATCATCAAGCTTTAAAGTCATAATTCCTTTGATAATAACCATGTATACATTCGAATTTGAATAATGTTCGGGGATCCCTTCTCCTTTAGGTAAAATCATGTGATTTATGAGTATAGATTCGTCATCAACTAGTTTCTCTATCTGTTTTGTATCTTTTTTAGAAAAATCATATAGTTTTTCTATCATATCGAAAGCTCCTTTCAATTTAAAATATAAAATATATATAATCATACAACAGAGTGGGGTATAATATAGTTACCAAGGAAACTATTTAGGTGGTGAGAAAAATAAATTTTGATATTTATGTTGATGTAATTTCGAAAATGGATCTTTTTAGTGGATTTACAAATGAAGAGTTATTGCTCCCCTGATTAAACCTTGCGCATATTAAGAGGCATATTTTGTGGTTTTTGAATGGAAGAACCCCCTGATTTTATTAGGGCGCAATTGCACAGTTTTTAAATGTGATCGAACATTATGTTCAAGCTCATCATCGCTCCTGGGACTTGGTTTTTTACTTATGCCACGTTTGAGATCGCTGTTGAGCAATTCATCAGGATTGTACTCTGGGGCATACGGTGGCAGGTAGAATAGCTCAATTTCTTCCTTATGCTTTTCTACCCACGCCATGACTTTTTTAGCGTGATGAACCCGCAGATTATTGAGCACCAGGAATACTTTCTTGTTGCTGTCATGCACTAACCGCCGCATAAAATCAATCAGTTTGTCGGCATTCATGTTGTCTTTATAGAGGACAAAGCGCAATTTTCCTCGATTGGAAATTGCTGAAAGCATGTTGATCTTGATATGCTTTGCTTCGGTTCGAACCACCGGCGTTTGTCCGATTGGCGCATACCCACGCAAGCAAGTTGACTGGTTTTGCAATCCGGTTTCATCTCCAAAGAAAATCTCTGCATTCTCAGCCTCTGCTCGTTCAGTAATGCCAGGAAACTCAGTTTCGACCCAGTGCTGCACCTTCTCTGTGTCTTGCTTGTAGGCGCGTTTCATCGGCCGCTGGACTGAGAATCCCCACCGCGCCAAGTAGACCCCTAAAGTAGATACGGGCAGGCTGATTTTATACTTTTCATAAATAAGTTCTGCAATGGTTTTTCTGCTCCACATGCAGTCTTTGAACTTCAATTGATCCGGGGTCTTATCAACCAGGATTTGTTGTATTTCCTTTTCCTGGGCAGGAGTGAGGGTTCGTTTGGCACCCTCTCGGCGACCACGCTTTTGGGACTTGATCCCTGCGATCCCGCCTTCCTTGTATTGTTTCTTAGTGTTCTGGACGTGCCGCAAGCTTACATCTAAGATTTCCGCTATTTCCTCATTCGTTTTACCTTTTTCTGATAGGCGGATGATGTTCTTGCGAATCTGATATTGCTCTTCCGGACTAAGCCGTACTGCTTGGGTATTTAAATCATTATTCATAAGATTATTATATCAAAAATCATCAAGAAACGCAATGTTTAATTAGCGAGTCAATATATTCGGTATTTGGTTCATTCAGGTATAGGATAAGCCAGTATGACAAAGGACAAATCATATACCTTCAAAATGAGCACTGTAATACAATGGATATTATTTTATATGGAACGGTATCTGTTCAGAAGATAGATGAAAACGGAAGAGTGCTTACAATATCTGTTTTTTTAGGTGGGGATATCTTGGGAGCAAATCTGATATTTTCACATAGAAATTCTTATCCTATGACGGTGGTGGCTGAATCCAAAACTGTTGTACTTCATATGTATAGAGAGTTGATACTTGAACTTAGCAAAAAAAAATGGGTCAATCACAAAAACTGTGGGATTTTCCCAAGTTGACATGGAGCCTCTGTCGGCGTGGTTCCGCCAGCCTTGCCGCTAGGCTGCATAAATGCTGGGCTAGTCGGCCAGTCAGGCTACCACGTCGACCTCTCCGTGTAAACAGGGAAAATCATAATCCCACATAAAAAGTGATTGAGCCAATAGAATACTAAAAAAAAGCGAACGATGGAGGCTATCATTAGACTCCATCACTTGTCACCTGGATTCCCGGAACACATAACTATGATGGGGTCTCAACACCCATGAATTCATAGATCAACTTCTGTTTGTTGAGAATCTCACCAACCCTCAAGTCATGGCCTGGGTTTTCAAAGCACTCTATGACGTCCAGCTTGTCCAGCAGAGACTGCATTGTGTAATCTTTGAACATTCCTTTATCCTGCATCTGCTTTTTGAGGTAGGACAAATAGATGAGCGCGACGAAGGCCACAAAGAGTTTTCCATCCAGGCTTTTTTCTGAGGAAACCAAGAGTCGCCTCAGATTGAGCCGTTCCTTGATATTGCCGAAGGCCTTTTCCACCAGATCTTTATTCCGATACAGCGTCAAAGCCGTGATGGCATCCATCTTTTCATTGGTCATCAGCGCAAAGAATCCAAAATAGCGCTTCGTCTGTTTGACCACATCTTCTTTCACGGTAACTTTAATGCCCCTTACCGGGGTATCTGTCACTTCAAAGTATTTCTTGTAGAACGTCTCATGATCGGGATTACGTTTTCCGCTTAGGATTTCCCCCTTCATCGACAGCAGTCGTCGATCAAAATGAGCTTCTTCATCCGCGTATTTTTCAATGTTGAAGTAAGCGTGCAGGTAGACCCGGCGTTTTTGTCGGATGACATCTTTCTTGTTGGGGCGTTCTTTTTGAAACTCCCAGTCAGTCAGAATAGTTGAGGAGTATAAGCCATATTGCTCATCCAGGTTTTCAAAGGATCGGATGCTGTCATAGATCCCGTCGATATGTCTTCGGATATAGGCCAGATGCGTGCCAGCGGCAATGATGAACTTCAGTCGCTCCCCAAGAAGCGCATTGATATTGGCTTCACTGTAAAATCCCCGGTCCATGACCAACTTGACTTTATCGAAGCCCAGCACTTTGAAATCAGCCAGCAAATTTTTGATCGTGCTGACATCTGGAATGTTGCCAGAGAGCTTTCTGTAATAAAACGGCAACCCTGAGTCTTGTCCAAAGACCAAGGCCAGGTTCAGCTGCGCCAGGGGGTCACTTTCTTTGTTTTTACCGTACTGGACCTGACGAAGGGTTTGGGAATAACTCGACACCGAGGTGGTGTCATAGGCCCAATACTCATCGGGCTGATGGCGCTTGGCAAGACAGCTGAAAAAACGTTGTTTGGACTCTTCCGAGATGCCCGCAAACAGCTCGCTGCTGCGCTGAGATGGGATATTGGCTCCATAGGGATGCCGGTGGAGCGTACTCCATTTTTCAAATCGAAACAAGGGGGAATCGCTCTCCAGGATCAGATAATAGGCGATGGATTGAATCTGCTTGTAGAGAGAGGGAAAGCAAGCCTTGAGGTCCTCTGTAAGCCCGAGAGAGTCTCCGATTTGATCCAACAGATACGTGGCACCGTAGAACTTACGATCAGCTACGGTAAAGGGCACAGGGCCAGGCTTGACTTCAGTTGTACCCGCCTCTGGGTTCCGACGTTTTTTACCCCGTCCATCCGTTGGGATGATTTCGCCGGTGACCGGATCTCGTTTGCCGATGAGCGACCGTTTGGACCGAGGCTGTTGTTTTTCCTTATCCCAATGGGAAACTGATTCATAAACGTAAGTAATTCCGCTGCGCTTATCGAACTGATTAACAATGGCCATAATACGCCCTCCTAGTTATGTATAGTGTAACACATAACTAGGATAACCGCAAGGTTTAATAGATAGAAAGTAAGTGATATCAATAGTTTTTGAGAAAATACAAAGGATTCCTCGTTAGGTAAACCGGGAATCCAGGTTGTCAATGCAGTTATTATACAGATGATTTGACAAAAAGCGGGTTCCAGATAAATCTGGAACCCGCTTATTTGGTCGGAATGACAGGATTCGAACCTGCGACTTCTGCGTTCCCATAAACCATTTTTATAAATCTTTAAAAATCTTTAAAACCGTTGGTATATCTCACTTTACGCGATGTACCCTTTTATATATTTTTGCTTCATCGTCGTATCATGCAGTTATTTTGCAGTTATTTTTTTAGGCAATTCTCTTTGATGGCATGAAGTGGCTTGGTTCGAATTTGGTACGGCTAAATTCGATTAGTTGTTCCTTTTGTCAATTCAGCATACAACTTCATCAACTGTGCAACACAATCGGCTTCAGTCATATTTTTCCAATCAAAACCATATGCTTCCATAACAGCTTTGTCGTTTTCTTGGTGTGCTTTTCTTAATTCCGGTGGCATCACAATATCATCATAAAGATCTGCCAAGGAACAATCAGGATAAAGGTTTCTGGCATCTAGGATCATATTGGCGGAAGTCTCAATCCTAGCCTTTTGACTGTTTGATGGGGAAGGCCACGGGAAATTGTTATATACAATATTTTTTGAATATCTATAGTCACTTTTCAACCTCCCCGCTACAGCTCGCATCCAAGACATATGGACGTTTGATATCAGTACCCCAAAGTCAAACATAGTACTGTTTGGTATTATCCCAGCACTATTTGTAGCAATGAAATCCCCGTTTAGGAATCCCATAGGGACATATCTGCGGTTTTCTGATGATGTTAAAGGGACGATAATAAATTTATCTGGATTCTTGGTTTCCCGGAATAAGGTTGGCGTTTCCGCTAGCTTTTTCCGATCCGCAGCACCATTGAGACGGTCCAATCTACATGCATTCACACGCTGAAAAACTTCTGGCATTTTTCTAATTTCTGCTGGAGAAACGTCAACTAACCACAGGCAATACCTTTCCTTCTTATTGATATATTCCACTGACCCGGTCAGTTTTTTTATATATGGTATTGCAGCTGGTTCCTTATTAATAAATTCAAAATAATCTTCAGCTTCAATAATAAGATGACCTCCATCGGCTGGACGGTTTCCCGTTGACATTTCAGGGACTTCTGAAACAGGCTTATTTCGGCTGTTGATAAATACGTTTGGGGCATCTGCTAGGTAAGCGTTGATTGTGGTTACTTGTTTTGCCATGGAATTTTCGTATAGGTATTTTATATTATCGTTGTTACCATAACTAAATCCAATTATTACGACGTGTACATGGGCTTTATTGCTTGCTTCACTATCCCATCGGAAGGTTTTATGGGCAAAGTTGATTTCGATATTATAATCATCAATTAATGGCTGCCAGATGACCGGCACCTGTTCTCCTTGAACAATTGAATTCGTAGAAACAAAAGCCACCTGAATTGTTGTTGCCTGGATGTATTTCGCAGCTTTCATGTACCATGCCGATACATAATCTATTTTTCCAGCACTATTTACTGGTTTACCAAATTTATCAACAAAGACTTCCCTCATTTCCGCCTTCTGCTGCTTTGATTGCAGTGAGTATCCCAAGAAAGGAGGGTTTCCCATACAGTAATCCAACTCTCTGTTGGATACCACTTTCTCCCAATCCAATGTTAGTGCATTGCCTTCAATGATATTAGCATAGGATTTTAATGGGAGAAAATCTATTTGGTGATTGATGATATTTTCCGTCTCCTTCATCATTTGTGATTCAGCGATCCATAAGGCTGTTCTTGCCACTGACACAGCAAAGTCATTGATCTCAATTCCATAAAATTGATTAATCGAAACTTTAATGGGATTAAAAACATCGCCCATTCTGATCTGTAATCTTTGCTCACCATCTTCATGCTTGCCATACCTAGATTCCAGTACGGCATTTTCCAGTTTTCTTAGAGAAATGTAGGTTTCGGTTAAAAAGTTACCACTACCGGCTGCTGGATCCATGAAAGTAAGTGATGCCAGTTTCTCCTGGAAATCATCTAAGCGCTTATTTCTTGTACGCTCAACTTTAATGGATTTTATTTCATTAAGTTCCTGATTGAGCTCATTCATAAATAGAGGATCAATGACCTTATGTATATTCTCAATTGATGTATAGTGCATACCACCAGATCTTCTGGTTTCAGGATTCAATGTAGACTCAAACACACCTCCGAAAATTGTAGGACTTATTTTGGACCAGTCAAAGTTAGCAGAGGTCTTGTTTAGGATAATATCGATAATCTCCTCATTAATCCTCGGGATGACAATATTTTCCTTTTCAAATAAGCCTCCATTGACGTATGGGAACGCAGCCAAATCATCTTCTAGGTACGGATCTCTTTCTTCCGGCCTTTGATCCAGAACACGGAAGAGCTTGATGAGAGAATCCCTGAAATGAAATTGTTGGTATTTTGCAAGATAGTCATGGAATATATTATGTCGGCCTAAAAGGCCTGCATCTTCCGCATAAAAGCAAAAGACAAGGCGGACACAAAGGATGTTTAAGTCTTTCAAAATGTCTTCAGTATGCGGTGGCGCATACTGTTTCAGCAAAGCATCATACAGAACACCCACCAATTCGCCTGCTTTAATGGATGCTTCGAATTCTTTTTTTATGTTCTGATCTTCCTTGTCCACCAAAAAAAACATGCGATAATAATCATTTTCAAGATCTGCTAGTTTGACAATCTCGGGATCTCCACCAGGCTTCTGCATGTCATAAATGTGAAATTCCTTGAAGTTAGAAAGCACGATCCATCTTGGTCGGTCTGAGTAGGGAAGCTCGATAGAGTATCTTTTCGCCTGCTGGAGTGGTGAGAGTATTGAACCATCTGATTGACGAATTCCTTTTTTTAGATCACGATTGATTGATTTTTGCTCAATTAATACATGCGTTGATGGAATTATGCAGTCAATAAAGCTTGTTTTATCTAGTTTTACCTGTTCCTCAAAATATATATGTTCAGCCGGATGCTCTATACCATATACATCCTGCAACAAAGCCATCCAGAAACGTTGACTGTCACCTTTTTCATACCCTCTATTATTCCATTGAGCAGCAAATATTCTTGCTGCTGCTCTATGTTCCGCATCAGTCATTAAAAAATATCCCCCATTACGCCATTTTCTAAATACTACCATATTTATAGAACATAAGGGGGTAATGACCATGACAGATGATGAACTGTTACTGCTGATCCTGGCTGACATTGCTGATAGATACGAAAGAGAGCCCTAACCAGGCTCCTATTCTGTATATTTCATTTAAAATACCCTTGAATTTTAGTCGCGATTAGACCAAATCCCTTCGGAACCAATTGACCTGGATAGCGGATTTAGAGTCGTATATTTTTCTACAAAGTCAGGATGATCCTGCACATATTTAAGTGCAACGGGTGTTAATGTGAATGGGATCATCATAAATTCGTCTGTTAAATTATCAGTCATAGTAGGTTGGATCATCAATTTATGTCTTAACCTCAAAATGACTCCATCGTTCATTGGCAATCGTGAAGTGTATGTAGGTTCTTGTGATAACCCTACAATTATTGCACCCTCTATAGGAGTTAAATTTCTCATATTCGAATCAAATTTCCTTGGGAATACAGATTTAAAGTAAAGATTTTCTAAAAGATTCACAGTTTTTATAAAAATCCGCAATGACCACATAACAATTGAAAAGAGATAGGTAATGCCTAATATTGTCCTCCAGGTTGTTGGTAACTGATTGAGCCCTAAAATGCAAAGTACATCCGATGGGAGTAATAAGATTGCACCTGAAATTACTGCCAAACCAAATAAGGCAGAAAGAGGTAACTCAAAAACCTTCAAAATATCTTTAAGTGTCATCTATCTTCCTCCAGAAGTTAATAATTTACTTCCTAATAAACGTATGCTTTCCAATATCTTAGCACAATAGTAAGCCAGGATGGTTTTCAATGACAGTTATTGGGACCATCAACGCCAAAAGGAGCCTTAAACCTGCTCCCTACTTATTTCACATCTCTCTGCATTCCAGGCACCAATAGATCTCGCCCCGGACCTTTCCGATCAGGGATGTCCGTCACTCGGGACAAATTACTGTAGCAGCGTAGTCTGTCGGTTCATCCGGCAGCGCCTTATACTTAGTTATGGTTTCGAGATCTACCAGGATCGCCTTGCCTTTGTCGTGATAGAACCGGTTCCCCGTCGTGAAGTAGTGATCCAATGCTGCTCTTAGAAACTGTTTTTCCGTCATGATGTCCACTCCTTTAGTTCGTACATACATTCTAACATTCAAGACGGACAAAAATAAAAATCCCCGGCGCTCTTCTCTCCCCTCGCAAGGTTCTTAGTCTTCGCGATGGATTTTTTGCGTAAAAAAGCCCCGGCGCTAGGCCTGAGCTTCTTAATATGTTTATCATTAAGCTAGTAAAATTCAAAACAACTGTAATACTTACGAGAAATTTAGGATTGTAGAGTGCTCTTCAATTAGTTATTATTCATTTCTGATTTCCAGCAATTCCTTTATTTTTTTTCCTTTAGTTTCAAGTAAAGACATTTCTTCGTATTCTTGAATAACAAACTTGAGAGGAGGTCCATTTACTGAAACTTCCCTTTTACTCAATTCATTATCAACAAAACCTTTATAAACATTACCATCTGTAGCTTCTAATTCAAATATTTTTTTATTTTTTGAAAATGTTGTTAATGTCCCAGTTATCTCATAGCGATCAATTTTTTTCTTTTGTTTTTCAGATAAAATTGTTAATGAGGAATCAATTTGACGTTGATTTATACTGATTTTTCTTTCGTAATTATTAATTGAGGTGAATTCCAAATCAAAATCAGTATTATAATTTTTTAGATTTGATAAAATTTTATTAATTATTTTAATAGTGGCGGTGTTATTATAGGTAAGTTGCTTTAAAAAAGTTTGCGAATTAGAAGTTGATTCTAAAATATTTAATATTGAAATCATATTGTCAGTAAGAGCATCTCTACCATCAATCTTCTCGGGAATATTTACAAGCTTTATTTTGAACGAACCAGGTGCAACAGCAAAGGCATTCCAAGTTGTGTCTCTAAAAATGTTTTTAGAGGCTCTTGCTCTAGACCGCTCACTTTTTTGATTTATAGTGCTTGTTAGTTTTTGTAAGTTAACTAGTACGTTCCCTAAAAGTGTAATGTCCACTAAATTTGATTTTTGTTCAGAGTTAAACCGCACCTCAAGTGAATTTTCTTCTCTAGCAGCATTTTCTTTTATATTTTTATATTTTGGAGGGAACGTATCTAATCTGCTATAGGCTCTCAGTTCATCAATAATCTCAGAATTACTAAGGCAATTTGTTTTTAAAGGAAAGTATTCATCTGAAATTTCCGAAACATTTTTTATTTCCGTTTCGATCACATTATTATATAAAGTCCCTTGAAAGATGAGGTTATCTTCACTCATATGAAAAGCATCATAACCAGTAAGCTCACCCTCCGCAACTCGTACCATTTCTGTTGCTTTAATTGGAGAGATAAGCCATTTTTCGTTGGGTTCAGTTTCAATAACTGTAACAATATATAAATTATTGCCTTCATCATTTAAGAGGAACAATAATGGTCTGTCATAGTAAATCAAATCCAAGCAATAATATAGATTACCTATATCCTTGGAATATACAAATACTTCAGACATCATTTTATACCTCCTTTAGAAATTCAAACTCCCGTGTTGGATCATAATCATGCTTAATCCACCAAGATACATGCGAATTATTCCCTTTTTTTAATGTGGCTCCAGATTTTTCTTTTAAAGTGCCTTCCAGAATAATTTTAGAGGGGTAGGATTTTCTTAAAATTCCTGACGCTTCATAACTGTGATGTAAGCCTTGTAGATCTTCAAAAACGGAAACCGCATAATTTCGATATAAATTATCTGGATGCTTAAGAGGTATCTTGTCTTGAAAATACGACCTAAACGACTTCATTGTTACTTCGTTTTCTTCATTTGAAATCCTGAATACCTTCATGTCCTTGAAATCAAAATTCGCACAATCTGGAGGACATTCATCCGGGAAAAAGTCAGGAAATCCATCATCCCTATGCACTAATCTTCCACCTCCCAGAAATACATTTTGATTAAATAGTACCGTAAGTGGAAAGTTTAAACAATATAATTATTTCATTTTGACTGGACAAAGCCCCGGATCGCTCCGGGGCTTACAACGTCTTTCCTATGATGTCTTTGTTAGCTTAATCGAGATTTTCCGATGTGTCAACCTTAACCGGCAGGGGCTGATTATTTCCCATTTCTTTTATTTTCGCCTCAATCATTGTTCGGATCCAGGCATCTGCATCTCCAGAAACATCTTCTATCGTTTTCATTGCATTAGCACTCATCAGGAGTTTGGCTTTTTGAATCGCCATAAGTAAAGCTTCCTTCTGTGCTACTGCATCAAATGCATTCTGCTTTTTCATGTAGTCCACGTAAGTTTGAGCTGTGTACTTAATCGCTTCGACTACGGCCTGAGTAGCCTCATCAAGGCGCAGCGCGATCTGACTTCCCTCTGCCAGCTCCAACTGTGCTTTGGCCTTCTGAATGAGATTCTGCAGATACAGGCCAAGTAGAATAGCCAAGGATGGAAGGATGGGGATTAAGATGACGTTTACGATATTTTCCAGGGTATCCATCTATATCCTCCTACATCTTGAAGACGCGCTTGATCAGTGCGTACAGAATCGATACCATCGTGTGTTTGCTAATCGGACCCTTCCAGCCCTCATCCTTGACCAGACTATTGTCAACTGCCCACTGCTGGGCTGTATCAAGTTTATTTTCTTCCATTTCTATTGCCTCCTGTCTTTTCTTGTTCCAAACTGTGAGATTGGTTAGCAGCTCCGCCCAGGGAAATTCCACTCCCGGATCCGTGACGCTACGATTGACGGTATCCAGTTCGTGGTGTCCCAGGACATGTTCCCGGTCAATCAAAAAAGGCTCCTTGAAGGTAGCCTCATACCGCTCGATGATGTGTTTGTGTAATTCCAATGTCGCTGCATACTGTGCAGCTGTCAGGCGCCCCTGCGTTTCCTCGTGAATACCTTCATGCTCGATGCCAACCGTGTATAGGTTTGGCGGCTCAGAGCGTTCCTGGACGATCCTAGCAGACGGCGAGTGCTTCACGGCATGCCAGGTACCATGTTGCAGATCTGCCAGCTGATAGATCTCTCCTTTGCGTGTCACCAGGTAATGGCAGGATACTTTGGCTTCAGGGTTCTCCAGCCATGTAAGAGTTCCTGGCATATACCCTTCAGTAATGTGGTTCACTATTACATCCCATTTCTGAGGGCTCTTGAAAGTTGTATTTCGCCTGTTAGTAAAGATTTTGCTGTTGTAATTGGCTGCTTTTTTTATTTCCATCCCATCCTCCTATTTTAGCTTTTCCAGTACCTGACTGATCTCAACAAAGTTATACCCCATGAGAACCATGGAGATGATCACAGCTCCGAGGATGATCCACATGAGGTACGTTGGATTTTTGAGCAGAATGGTCAGCCAGCCGTTCCCATTTTCTTTCGCCTGCTTCGGAGTAACCACCAGAATTGAATTCTCTATTTTCTTCAGACTGTCAGGAACGCCCTGGAGCTTTTCCAGAGAATTGGAAAAGCCCTGATGCTCGGTGTCATTCCGCCGCGCGTAGGCCTCCAGTTCATCAATTCTTTTCTCCATCGCTTTAATATCATCTTTCAGTCTTCCCACTTCTGCCAAAATCTTCCCATGTTCGACCGGATTAATTTCATATGCCATGTGACCCCCCAATTACCTATCCCGTATAAATTACCCACCCATAGACTCCAGGTTCCCAAATATTGCCATCCAATGAGCTGATCCAGGTGCTTCCGTTATGTGTCACCGGATCTGATTTCGGGAGCCAGGATCCATAACTGTTATAGGCATCATGAGCCCCTAATGGCTGCACCCATGTCGCCACAGCACCTGGCTGGGCCACCTTACTGTATAGACTTTCCGTCCCTGTTCCTGGCACCCATTCTGCCTGGACCAGGTGATCTTGATTAACCATGTAAAAATCATCATTGTACATGATGTAGGGTATCTCACTTTTGAAGATTTGAGTCCCAATCAAATCCCGCCACTGCGGAAAAGCATATCGTAGATTGAATACCTTTACTTCGCTCAGCTGCGGAATCAGGGCAACGGCCTGCATCAGGGCAAGCTCACGAATGGCTTTCTGCTGCTGGATGTTTTGCTGAGCCAGTGCTGCCTCATTGATTTCCTCCTGCGTAGGTTCAGGAGGTTCAAAGGCATGTTCTTCAAAAACGTCATTTCCCAAATAGAGAAAATATCCATTGCTGCTGATTTGCCTTATGTACTCTTGATCGGTCAACTCAATGGCTGTCATCCATGGATCTTTGGAATACCCAATCACCTTGTTCGTGTCGTTCAAAGTCGCAAACATTCCCTTTATTCCCCCTTTTATGCCGTGCCGTATGCTTCGGCGTACACTTCAATTCCACTATCCGTGGTCCCGAATTTGTACATGAAAAAATCCCCTGGATTCGTTGTAGTTGCAGGTTTTACTCCACCAAGCCAGATCCAGGATCCCACTGGTGTGGTGAGCGCCACGATCTGCCGTGGCGCTGCAGTGAATGTAATCGGCCATGCCCCAAAAGCCAGCCAGCCTGATTTATAGGTGCCTGTTGGCCCTGTAGCAGACAATGAGGAACCCAGGACTGTTCCGGAATAGGTTTTCCATGCCCTGGCATAGCCATCATTGTACTTTTCATACCCGTTTTTAGCATCACCGGATCTGGCCACGATGGTCCTGGCTTTATACCCGTTCACATAAAGATCTTTGTTGAAGTAGAAGTTGGGCCGGTCCGTATAGATATGGGCCCATGTTGCATTCTGCGGTCCAAAGGAAATATAGCCGTAATCTGTATAGGAATAGTTTTGGGATGCGGCTGTCATTGATCCGTGTGTATGGGCTGACAGGCCGTAAATGTTCTGCCACGATCCCCAGGTGCCGTTGTAGTAGTTACGATGGAATACATCATGGGACGTTGTCAAATAAGGGATCAGCAGCTGGGCAACGCCTGCATGCTTTGTGACGACCAGGCTGAAGGCACTGGTTGTAGGGCAGTTGACCAGCGTGGCCACTGTGGCATTGGCGGGGCAGTAGTAAGTTCCAGTTGTCTGCAGCGTGTTAAGATCCATGCTGGCTGAAATCAGATTATTATAGGGCATTGCCACACCACTGAATTTCAGGGATCCTCCGGCCAGATCAAGATCGCTCCCCGTCAACTTCACTGGTTTAAGGATATCCATCGGCAGATCCACTTCCATTTCATCCTTGCCTGATACTCTACCAAAGGCAATGCCCTTGCCGGATGTATTGAAGTTGATCAGGTCGAAGGCGGTGCTAATGGGCAGGGTCTGAGTGACGGATGTGAAATAATCGGCAATGGTGAATTCCACTTCGTAGGCCAGAGTCGTACTGAGTACCCCGGTTCCAGTGTGCGTGATGGACCTGGTATAATAGGCCGTGCTGCTGGTCAGCGTGACCCAGGCTGCCCCCACCGGCCGATATCTGATCTGATAGGATTTCGTGTTCTGATTGCTTAAGGTCGAGATGGAGAAATTGATAGGAACCGAAAGATCGATTCCCTGGTCAGTCGGCGCCCGGCTGGCTGAAAAGGCAGTGATCCGAGGCGCGGTATATGCTTGAAAGGTCACGTTCTGTGTAGATGTCCCTGTGTAGCCCCGGCTGTCCGTGACAGTCAGTGTGAGGGCAACAGTTCCGCTCTTATTTATCAGAGCTGAAGTAACGTCTGCCCCATAATAATTAAATCCATCAATGGTGACTTTATACTGCGTGATGGTGGCGCTGTACTTGCCGCTGCCGGATGACCGTACCCGGAGCTGCGTCTTTCCCTGGATGAACACGGTAAAGGCGGTCAGCCCCGCAGCTCCTTCCGTGACGCTCGTAATGCTGGCCGTTGGCCAGTACGTGGCGGTATTCGGTACGGTCAGGGTCATGGCAACAGTCTTTGTCCCCACCAGTGTTGCCCCGCTGTAGGTTTCGCAGGTGATGGTGACGGTCCCCGACTTGGCCCCGATAATGGCTCCTGCCAGCGCTGCCGGAACCGTCCAGGCATAACTTGCGTTAACCCCGGTAGCAATGGTCCCGCTTAAGCTGCCGATGGCGTATTTTAGTGTGTGAGTGAATGATCCGCTGGCACCTGGTGTTGAAATCGTCACAGCCCCACCCAGATCAACGGTGGTCAGATTGACTGCTGGCTGGGTAGCTCTGGGGATCGTGTCCAGCGTAACGGTAGCGGAGGATGTGATGTCAAAGAATGACCCTTCCGGGTCAGAACCTGCGGTCCATCGCCCGGAGAGGGCAATGCTTTTTGAACCGTCTGCATTGTGCGTGATGGTCCGGACCTGCCGGTGAAGCTCCTTTTTGGTGGTGGAGGCTACCCAGGGGGCTGTATACTTCACCGAAGTGGTATTGCCCGCAATCGAGGTGTATCCCCATTTATTGGTTCCGCTATAATAGCCATAGCTGTTGGATCCACCATAGGTAATGGCCGTGACTGTGCTGGTGTTATTCTCGATGCTCTGTGTTGCCGACCACTCCACCCACACCCAGAAGGCTGATGATGGGGTGTAGGTCTTGGTTGTTACTCCGGAAAGCGCCAAAGGTTACACCACCTTTCCAAAGGCCAGACTGCCGTTTGTACGTGGCCGGAACGAGAAGTTACCAATCTGCAGAGAGTTCAGGAATCTGCCGTCGGTGATGTATAACAAGTTGTTCGTAATGTGCATTACTTCCTGGACCCCCTGCATGAAAGAGATCCGATTGCTGGTGATCTTCAGTGAAATCTGATTGCCCTCTTCGCCCAAAATGATATTTCCATCGACAAAGCGGATGTACTTGAAAATCTCCGTGAAATTCTCAGTCGCCTTCCCATCCACCGTTGAGATGTTAGAGATCAGTGTGGAGAAGTCCATGGCGAAAGCGTTCTTTGTCTGAGTGAAGGCTGTACTGACTTCCTCCTTGTAGATCGATAAATCCGTCGTCTTCACAAATTGCTCGGATACTTCCGTTCGAAAGCTGTCCAGGTTTTGCGTGAATTCCGATGACATCGTGGTGACCGTGGTTTCAAGGTTCCCCACCGTATCCTGCAGATCGCCGGTATCGTTGACGATCAGCCATTCGGTTCCTGTCCACCGCTTCAATTGATTGGGAACCATGGATGTGTCCAGCCAAAGCTGCTCCGCCACGGGAGACGCAGGCTCAGTTGTGGAGATATTCACGTCATTCATATCGATGATTGTGATCTGCCCAATAGAAACGACCATTTATGTTACCCCCGTCTGATCCTCATCAGGGGTTGTCTCCACTGACTCAATAAATGTACTCATCCCATAGCGCTGCCAGAGATATTCCACCGGGCGGATGTCTGTTTTAAACTCTACCCTGGTGCGGACTCCATCCAGCTCCAGGAAGGCTACATAGTGCCTCATTACTTGCTTACCTCGCATTTGAACATTGTCTTTCCGTCTACATCTGCCGTTCCAACGGCCAGATCCTTGCCGGTTTTGGTGGAAATTCCTGCCCCTGCCCAGTTTGGATCCAGAGCATTATTTTGCCATCTAGTCCAGGTATAGGTGTAGGCATAGGTGGGCGCTGCATCAATCTCGGCCCCATTCTGGAACAGTCTGGCCCGCAGTGTGGTGGACCCCACCCCGTTTTTCAGCACATCACCGCCGGAAGACTCAATAATGACCATGATAGGATCATCCAGGTCCTTCAGGGTCATATAACCACTGACCTTCGTTCCGGAAGTACCGCCCGCATTGTCCGTGATGACCACTTTGTACGTTTGAGCGCTGGTGACAGCATCCGGATACACGGTCAGGACCCCTTGTGTGGTGACCGCTACATCAAAGCTGGCATTGGCCACCTCCCCGGTTGTGCCTGTCGTGGCTATGATTTTTCGCCAGCCCACTCCACCATCGGTGTCCTGGGATACCGTGACGGATGAGTCCGCGGCAAACCACTTGAATTTCTTACTGCCTGAGCTCAAGGCTCCATCTTTATACAGATCCGCATTGATCAGGAGACTCGCTGGAGTATTATTGCGGAATATATCCCCATTGGGCGCATAGACAGAACCGATGACAGCGGCCTTAGCCAGCTGGACCAGCGTAATGGGGATCTCCGCTGCGAAAGTAACCGGCAGTCCCGTGTCCGGATCAGTCCAGGTACTTTCAGCTGTATAGATGACAGCATTATTCGCCGTGGGAACGTTGGTTTTGATCGTTAAAACACTGTGGCTGGTCCCCGACTTATATTCATTGTCAGTGGTGATGAGTGATGTGATTTCAGTCTTGGTGCCCCCTACGGTCTTATACCATTTGATATTGGCAACGGCAGCGCCGATCAAACTGGTAATGGACCCTGCCTTGGTCAGGTTCAAAGTCATTACCTGGGGAGACGAAGCATAGCTGGGGTTCCAGACCTGGGTTGTGTTGTTGTAGGTTTGGACAGTGGTTTGGGAAGCGCTTACCCAGGCATTCAGACTGGGGGCGTCATATAGATCGATGATGGTAATTTGTCCGCTTGATACTACTGGCATATTTTTCTCCCTTACTGATCAAGTATTTGGCACTGGAATGTAGCCCGTCGTTTGATGTCCTCACTGGCGACCTGCACCTGCTTGACACCGCCGAAGTGGGCATCATTCCAAATGGTATCTGGTGATCCGTCCGCATTGGTCTTGGTCCAGCGGAAGCGGTTGGCGTCAATCTCATCGGTCACATCTGCGTTGTTCTGATAGACCCGGGCCAGCAGCGTGGTGGATATGACCCCATTTTTGAAGAGCAGTCCTCCGGTCGAGATGATATGCACCTGATAAGGGGCAAACTGCTGCACCTGTTCTGTCACGATCTGGGTGACCGTCATTTCGATGTTTGAATTGGTCAGCTGGATCATAGCCTGAGTTTTTTTGATGTTCCGGACCAGGTTCTCTTCAACCGGATCCGGAGGTTTATTCTCCAAATGATTGGAGATCCAGCGTTCCTTCATGCCCCCGGTGAAACTAATTTCCCGCGCAGTCGGGAATACCCTGTAGATGATTCCGAGAAAGTCCAGATCGATCCAGCCATTGAGCAGCTCAGTTGGATTGCCATTGAACTCCACTTCACAGGGCACAAAGCTGATCTCGTTGATGGCGCCGAAGATGGCCGGAGCAAATCGCTGCGGATCTCCCTGGATAAACACGTTATCCGCGATGTAATACGGATGAGTGCCTGTCCCTTCGATGTGATCTGTCGTTCCTGTCTGCCTGATGATCAGCTGATCAATCAAAATGTCTTTGTCCTCATGGCGCCGGAAGCTCGATATATTTTCACCGGTCACACTAGTCAGCGTATCCTGCACCATGCTTTTGATTCGTACCTGGCCGTCTTCGATGAAGCAGTACCCGGCTGCAAGCTCGGCCACATCCGAGAGCACCTCTCGGATGGTCATGTCATAAAATATCGGCTTAATGTCGATCAACACTGCACTGTTCGGGAACAATGTCGTATCCGTGGTCATCCCCATCTGGGTCACGGCAGATTGAAAGATAGCCAGAATCGTCTGGGGATAGACCAGCAGCGTCTCATCAAAGGAGATATCCGCTCGGATCATGTCATCGGATCCATCAAAGCGCCACAGGGTTTTCTGGACCTTCTCCGGTGCTTCCAGGATGTACTCCCCCATATCCTGGTAAGCCCATAATTCACCGTCCAGGACTCCTATTTCGATCCGTGCCCGCTTTCCCAGGAACGCCCGACCTTCCAGCAGCGTGCCGTGTTCATCCAGAAGCTCAAAAGACACCACCTGGGCGTAGGCCGTTCCAATCTCAAACAGGTTGGCCAGAGACACCCCGCGGTTAAACTTAATACTTGCTATGACGTCGGGTCCATACACGATCCCATCGATGGTGATCCTGGCTGTCAAAGTCCGATCAGGGGAGGCAAACGCTGCATTGATCATGTAATCACCTCTCGATCAGATTAAAGGACAGGCCCAGCCACTTCCCCATGGAATAATTCAAAAGGGCAGCGCTGCGGTCTCCCACGTAGGCAGTGATGGTCTTTTGTCCACTGATCGGGTCCGGATAACTCACCGGAAAAAATACCGGGCTGACCGCATTTAAGATGGCTGCTATCTCCGAATCACTCAAAGGACCCCATTTGAGACTGATCTTCCGTTTGCCCCCGGCAATCCGATCGCGCATCATGGTCCCCAGGACGTTTCGTCCGGAGGTCTCGGCATCGAGATCCCCCAGATTTACCTCTAAAGTAACCGGGGCAGCAACTGCCACCCCGTTGATTGTCAATGTCTTCATGTACCCCTTACCTCTTTAGCGTTGTAGCTCGACCCGACTGCTTCTGCGCGCGGTTCCAGTCCCGCAGGATTGCCCGCCCGATTTCCCGCTCATCGATGACGAGCTTCACCACGTTCTCACCACTGCCAATGCCAGCGCCCATCCCAGCGAGGATCAGGTTCGCGACATCCTTTGCCCATCCGGTGTTATGTTCTAACGGCACGGCCGCTTCCCGGCCATTTTCTCCGACACCGATGACCGTGGGCTGGTCAAATTCACCGCCCCTGGCATACCAGTTGATTCCAAGCTTTGGGATGACGCCCTTGAGCAGGTCCCCGATTTTCCAGTTATCCGGGGTAATTCCAAAATGAGGCATTGGCATCGACGGCCATGTGAACTTGAAGCTGAAAAATCCCTTGATCTTGTCGATGACCCCAGACACGATATCTTTGGCTGCATTGATTTTGTCACTGATGGACTGTTTGATGCCGTCAAAGATCTCCGCGATCTTTGTCTTGGCTCCCAGGAATTTCTCGGCAATCCCGCCCACGATGGCAGTAATAATATTGGTGACTGCCGTTTTGATCCCATTCCAGGCATTGCTAGCGCCAGTGCTGATCCCCGTCCACAAATTCGCCAGGAAGGTCTTGAATCCGTTCCAGGCATTTGTAGCTGTGGTCGTGATCCCTGTCCAAAGTCCGGATAAAAATGCTTTGATCCCGTTCCAGACAGTACTTGCCGTGTTTTTGATCCCCTGCCACAAATTGGCAAAGAAGGTTTTGATACCATTCCAGACGTTGGCGGCCGTGGCCTTGATGCCGTTCCACAGATTGACCAGGAAGGTTTTGATACCATTCCAAATTTCCGATGCCTTTTGCCTGATCTCATTCCACTTGGCCACTACATTCGCTTTCACCGTATCCCAGTTTCGCCAGAGCAGGACCCCAGCTGCAATCAATAGGCCGATTGCTGCAATGACCAGTGTGACCGGAGATGTAATGAAGGCAATCGCGCCTCCCAATAGCCCGGCAGCTCCGGCCAAACCTCCGGTCATGATGGCTGCAATGCCGGAAATTACGTTCCAGACGATCAGGGCCGCATTAACCAGCTTCCAGGCCGCAGCAATCGAACCGATGAGGATGATCAAGGCTTCGATGGTGGATTGATTGTTTATAATCCATTCACCCAGGGCCGTCAGGGCCGCATTGATCCCGTCCAGGACCGTAACGATGATCCCGCCAGTCCATGCGGCAATTGGAGCGAGGATATTATCCCAGGCCCACTGCCAGATGGGTTGCAGCACGATCAGGGCATTGTTGAGTACCGTTAAGGCTCCACTTACAAGGTCCAGTAAACGAGGGACTACATCGCTGAAGATGAACGAGGTCAAGGGGAGCAGTACATGGTCATAAATCCAGATCAGACCTTCCCCCAGTGTCACGGTGAAGGGCAATAGCGCATCACGGAAACGATTCAGGGCAGGGATGATATTGGCCAGGGCTTCCGATCCGAAACCAGGCGCTGCCAGGTCCTCCAGGCGAAGGATGATTTTATCCAGGACAGGATTCCAGGCCTCGGCTGCCTTCGGCAGGGAATTGACAAACCACTGGATGATCGGACCGATGAAGTCAGCATAGATCCGCAGCGCCACAGCTGCCAGAAGGATCCCGATCTGAGCTATTTTAGAATTAAACGCCTGTACAGGTGGACTCTGCAGGACCGTATAAAGATCCCTGAAAATGTCTTTGGTCCGCCCGATGGCGCTCGACAATGCGGCCATGAAGACAGGTCCCTGCTGATCCCAGGCATCTTTGAGCGGATCAAACAGGGTTGCAAAGAGTTCCTTGAGACCCTCCAGCACCGGTGTGACGGCTGCCACTGCTGCCGGAAGTCCCATCATGGGAGCTGCAAACCCTGCTCCTGGGTCAACGCCGCCGATTCCACCGCCACCAACATCAGGAGCACCTGGTACTGCTGGCTCGTTCACTGCTGGATCTTCCGGGAAGGAGAGGATGTTCAGTTCATCAAATCCAGCCAGGGCACGTTTGGCTTTATCAGCTGACTTTTTGACGTCATCAGCCATTTTCTCGGAGCTGGACCCGGTATCTTTTAGTGCCTTACCAGTCCCCTCCACTGCCTTTGTTGCCCCACCGGAGGACACTTTCATCTGTTCCGCTGCAGCTGCGCTCATGGAAAGGGCCTTGGCCCCCTGGTAACTCGCCTGATAGGTTTTTCCGGTGAGCATGGACAAGAAAACTGCCAGAAAGTTGATCGCCATGGCAAGACCATTCATAAAGGCGATCAAAGCAGGCAGCACCACCTGATAAATGGGATATATGGCTGTATAGAAAGCCGTCCGAAGATTCGCCACTGCCTGCTGGAACCCTGTCGTCTGATTCGCTCCATAGGAAAAGATCCCAAAAGCGGACCGTAGAGCACTGGTAATGACACCCAGGATCAGAATATTCTTTGCAGCGGATATGACTGTAGTTCCGATCCGCCGGATCCCGGATGTGCCAGCCGATACCATATTGCGCAATGAGGCACTCACGCCTGCTGTCCTTGCCCTGAGTCCTGCCATGGCAGTGGCAGCCGCATGGATTGCCCCGGAGCTGATTCTTCGCAGAGAATCCACCATGGATCGGGCAACCGGGACTGCCTTGGAGGCTGCAAGCCGGAGCCTGTCCATGGCCGTTTTGGCTCGCTCAACCGGGTTCTGAATGGTTCCGGCAGCTGCTGTCACCTGGGTGGTTGCCTGCTGCACTCCATCCGCTTTAGAACGAAGGGCTGTCAGAGAGTTCTCAAGCCGAATGTATTTGTCATTGATCCCAGTGACCTTGGTCCCTATTTTTTCGTGTTCGTATTCCAGGGCCTGGAGCTCCGCCCTGGCTTTGGTCAAAGCCTTTGTGTTAATGAAATCCTGGACTTTGTTCCCTGTAGGTTGGGTCAGCCTGACGATTTCAGCCTTGAGCGCATTGATCTTCTGACGCACGTTGTCCGCCTGACCATCCAATCTCTGCAGCACCACATCCAGCTGCTCCATCTGCATCTTAATGGCCCCGGCATCCGGGGCAATGGTTGGAGCCTTGACCTTCACCCCTGCGCTGGCGGGCGGGCCTGTGGCCATGGCTGACGGGTTCACACTGACAGATTTGGGCAATTCAATATTCTTTGGTCCCTGGATCGTCCCTGAAATGCCTGACAGTGTTTCCCTGACATACTGAGCCACATCATTGGCCATGGTCCGGATATCATCAAAGCTGGCCCGGAAAGCCAATTCCATACCGGACAGGGCTTTTTCGACCCCCTTGGTGATCCCTGTCATATCAAGACCTTTGCCACCCAGATTTTCTTCAAGACCCCTGCCGATTTCACCAGCAGCTGCCTTGATCTGTTCTTTAATATCGCCGCCCAGCTCCAGGTCCAGTTGAATCTTGCCTACACTTGTTCCGCCTGACATCCCTTCAACCCCTTTCCGGTTCTATTTTATATATGCGAGGGTAGTAAAATGAACGATTTAATTGATTTTCTGGACAAACTTGATGAAAAGAAGATATATTACCGTCTTAACAAAGTTAGAGATAGTATTATGGTTGAAATTGCAGTTCCCGGAGAGAGATGGGAAGTAGAATTTTTTGCTGACGGGGAAATTCTGGTGGAACGATTCTTAAGTAAGGGTGAAATAAAGGATAAATCAGAATTAGAGATTCTCTTTAGAAATTTTTCTGATTAACGATCTCAGCGAACAATTCAATAGATTCACTTCAGTAAGCCCTGGAACATCGCAGATAATGCCGCATATGGATCCACCGCCTTCTGATCCTGATTTTTCCGGTTGAAATCGTCCCGGCGTCTCTCTTCTTTTTTGCGCCAGTCATCCCGGATCTTATGCTGACCTTCCGAAAAGTGGCGGAGCGTATCCTTTTGATCCTCTGACCGTATGTTAATGACCCTTCCCAGCGCCGTTTCTGGCCCTAATCCGGATAACAGGTTTTTGAATTCCTCCCAGCTCATGGATTCCTCCTGTGCCGAGCGTAGCCTGATATGATATTGGTCAGCAAATGAGGCTTCGATCAGCTCCCAGTCATCCCAAATGTCATACCATCTAGGGACGAAATCCTGCTTTAGCCTCTTCTGCCTCCACCTCTTCCAAAGACTTATTCTGGATGGCTGCCGTGATGGTCTTAAAAATGACCTCATACATCTCCAGACCATAGTCCTGGGATGCAATGAATTCTCTGGCCTCCGCTGTCAGCATGAGTCCGATGACCTCATCATAGGCATTGAGCTTTTCCTCCAGCGTTTCCAGCTTTTCTGCTTCCTTGATCTTGTGGTCCATCATGATGACACCGGTCTTGGTGTTGTTGATCTTGAAGACGTGCCCTTCAGCAAGTCTGACTTCAGGCCGTTTATTGGTCAGCTTGTTTGCAATGTCGTATAACATTTGATTCCCCCATTATTACTTTGATTTTTTTCTCCGGTAACATGCTTGCTACAGGAGAATCCATTGTGGTTATAAAAAAGGATCCGTATTAAGCCACGGATCCAGGGCTGTTAGATTATGCGACGGGTGCTGGTGTGAAGGTGGGCTTGCCGTGGGAGAGCATTTCAAACTCCAGCGGGGCCACATCCGTGGCTTTGCCGCCGCCCATGGACTTGACCCCAACTGCCACTGTACCGGTGACCTTTGCACCATCCGGGAAGGTCCACTCAAACTTGGTGTAACAGTCACTGCCGATCGAAAATGCCAGTCCCGCCAGATAATCGTTGCCGGGATCCCCAATGCTCCGCTTGGCTTTGCCACCCAGCTTAAGCTCCTTACCCGTGACCAGGGCCGACTGCCACCCTTCCGCATCCATGCTGTTCCAGGTTTCATCTGAGCTGTCGATGTCCAACCCAATTTCTTCCAGCTCCGCGATCCCCGCAAAATCTGTGGGAGCGACGGACGTAAGCCCTGCTTTGCCCACTTTGAATGTACTTGCGTTGACCGGAAATACTCCTACAAATGCCATTTATTATTCCTCCTTGTGTAACACGTTGAAATTGATCACGTACTCATGCACGTCATCATCCACCCCCAGAAACATCGGACTGCCGGAGTGCATCGTTACTGCCTCCGGATAGTCCTCTATGATCCGGTAAACCTCATAAGCTTTCATCTCTGATTCTTCACTGCTCCGGCTCCACCGAATGAGAACCGTGAATGCCTGGTAATGATATCCAGGCTTTCCATCCACCCGCTGCATGGCCTGTGTCACCCCTTTGTAGGGATAAACCGTCAGCGTCTGCTCAAGGTTTGCATCCCCCAGAGATCCGGAGTAATAGCCCATGGCTTGCGGGAACTGCCCTTTGAGCCAATCTTTGAACGCTTTACTGGTAATCACCTGATGACACCTCCTGCTGCGATCTTCAGAGCCACGGCAAAAGACTTTTGGATCCAGTCTTGCCCGGGCCCCAGCTCGTAAAAGCTCATCCATAAGCCCATGGCGTTTCGGTGTTTGTCCTGCCTGAAATTGTACTCTGGATGAAAATATAGACGCCGGGCATACGGTGTATCCCAGCCGATCCACCCCAGCGTATAGCCGTTTTGCATCATCGTCCCAGTTGAGACACTGTCCTTTAAGAGTCCGTCCCGAAATGGCACGACCTTCCGCTCGGACACGTCAGTTTTAAGTCCCTCCAGAAGGATCTTCATGGCTTTTTCCGTTCCGCCGGTGATCTTTGCGATGGCCGCATCATTGAGGACTACATTACTTTTTACTTTTATCACTCAAAGCCCACCTCCGTGGAGAACACGCTGCCGTCCGGATTTCGTGGTCGTACTGTGGATACAATGGTCCGTTCCTGGCCATTGAACGTCAGATACCCCTTGATGTCTTCACCCGGGAGGATATCGCCCTGGATGATGACTTTCCCGCTCATCTTGACCTGCTGTCGTTCTTTGTTCATGAATACTTGAGTCCGCTCTTCCACAATGGCTTTCCCGGAGAACAGCACCACCTTGGTGATTCCATCTTCGCCCCTCACCTGGGTCTCCAAGGTCACCGGAGTATTGGCAAGCCAGACAGGAAATGGCAGTTTAAACATAATTGCTCCGTCCCCAACGCACATTTCGGGAAGTCAGGCCTGTAGTTTTTAAGCACTCAATGGCCTTGCTGCTCATCCGCTTACCGTTGAACAGATTGTTTTGATTTAAGGACACGGACACCCCGCCTGCCGAAAAGCTGGAAATGCCTTCATATTGGCCGTAATTCATCAGGTATTCTGCCTGATGACACACAGCCTTTTTGACCATTTCCTGCTGATAAGCAGTCAAACTGGAGAATCCCACCCCGCGGATTCGATTAAAGGTCACGGCATCCACATCATCCGCCGCCTGAGCCAGAAGACGCTCGATATTGGCTGGCAGCTCGTCCGCTATGTAGGTCAAATAATCATTGGCGCTCGCATACATGAACTCACTCCCCCTTCATTCAAGGGGCCAGGCATTATTTTGCCTGGCCCCTTTTCGCTCTGGCCGGTTTTGCCGCAGGCTTTGTCTTAACTTCCAGTTTTGATCCATCTCCAGGATCTTCCACGATCCTGTAGCCCTGTTCGGCATAGACTTTTCGCTCTGCCGGCTTGATCTTGACTTCCCGATTGGCCTTAATTGCCAGGATCATTGCACTCCCCCATTTCACTGATTTCCTAGACTGCAGTACAGATGTACACGCCAGCCCTTTTCTGCTTGATCAGGAACAGATCCTGATACGAACGGTTCTGGTAGAGCCATCCGTATGCGCTCTGGGGCGTTTCCCCTTTGGCCCACAGATAGACGTCAGATACCTTAACAGGGGCCACTATGGCGCTGTTATGATAAATGATCATATGGATCTGCTTGGCAGTAACTGCCGGGGCAAATCCTTCCGTAAAATCAAAGGCTGTCTTAAAGCGGTCAGAGGGCACCTTGGTGATCTCCACATCATCCAGCTTGCGGATCACTCGATTCACATTGGCAGCGCCAGAGGCCTCCAGGGTCCGCTGGATCCCTTCCGCGCTCTTGAGCAGCGTGTAGATCGCCGGGGTGCATTTCAGCTTGCGGCCGCTCTCGGGAACTCCTGCCTCATCCATGGCTTCCATGGCATCATCAAAGATCGAGAGAATATTGGAAACCGTCAGGATGGTGGTGGTGGGCGTGCCCCCGTGGGTCACAAAGTCAGCGTAAAGCTTAGAATACCGATAGGCATCTGTTTCCGGGATAGCCTGGTCCTCCATAAAAGCTTTGGTGATATGGGCTGCCGACACGACCTGATTGGTTTCATCCACGTCCATGATGTCCACATAAAAGCTGATATCCCGATCATGGGTCAGAGAATACGGCGTCCATTCATTGGAGATCGTGCCCCGGTTCGTGCTTTCTCCCGTGCGCACGTGATCCTTGTAGCCCGAAATAGTGACCGTCGGGATCTTGATAGTCTGCGCATCAATGAAGCGATATTTGTTGTTTGTGGCCATGTCGGCGGACGTCAGGCCATGTTTGTACTTTTCTTCGATCTGGCTTTCAAAGCGTTCTGCATAATTAAATGCCATGTTTTTCCCTCACTTTTAAATCAATTTTTGGTGTCTGGTGTTAATCTTCCCCTAGGCCAAAAGCAGCATTAAGCGCTGCATCCATGCCTGAACCTCCATCCTTTGCGGGCTCGATCCCAAATTTGAAACCTGCCGTTTTCTCAGGCTGCTCCGGCCCCTTGAACAGGAATTTCTTGCTTTCCTGAATAGCCTGTAGCTGATCCTGCAGCCCTGTCACCGTACCGTCCTCGTTGAGGATCAGCCTGGTTTTGTCAAACTGGCTGGCAGTCAGGTCCTCGTCATGGACTTTACCGGCAATCATCAGTTTGATGGCCGAATTCAGCCTGAGATCTTTCATCTGGGCATCGTACTGGCTGACTGTTTTCTGGTTCTCTGCCTGCAGAGTTTCTACTTTCTGCCGGAGCTCTTCAATGTCCCCGGTGCTGCTTTTTAATGCCTCCAGCTGGCCGTCACGTTCCGCAATGGTCTCCTGGGCCCTGGTCAGCTGAGCCTGGACCCCTTCCATTTTGGATTTCACGGTGTTGATGTCTTTGCCGTTGATGTCCATGATGGCATCAACCTGTTCCCTGGTCAGATTCAATGCTTCAAGTTCTTCTCTTTTCATCTATTCCTCCTACGCTTTTTACGTGGTCGCATCACAAGGCTGCCCTGTTTTACGCCTGGGTCCAGCATATTTTATGCTTTCATGATATAGTGAGTTCAACAGAATTTATATTCAACAGAATTTGGGAGGGTTTGGAAACGATGATAACTGAAGTCCTCTGGCAGCTTCTGAACGTGGTCATATTCATCATGTTCGTGACATTCATTATTTCGGTCATCCACTGGGGAAGAAATCAACAGAAACAGCTCGACCGCATCGAAAAAAAGATCGATGAGATCATACGACAGTCCGGCGATCCCACCGATGAACGGTTCTCTTAAGAGGCCGTTCTTTTTTTATGATGCACCCCCTGACCCTGTTTCAACAGTCCTCTGTCAATCTTGATGTCCTTTAATTTGCTGACAGCTTGCTGTTTACAGCTTCACGATCTCAGTAAATAGGCCTGCCTTGATAGCCTTATATGCTTTTGTGTGTTCTTCCTGGAGCCTTTCCATTTCAGCTTTGGTCCCTTTGGCAATCAGCTTCTTTGCCTTAGCTGAAGCCCCGGCGTAAAGGGCATAAACGACTTTCACTTCCGGTCCTTTTTCCGTCAAATTCTCACCCCCTTTCCTTGAAACGAACGGCGTCCTTCCAGAACGCTTGGAGATTTGGATCACCTTCCCTTCCCGATAACGGATCGACGTTTGATTCCTCTTCTCTGTTTCGTGTTCGTTTTCCTTCACCTCTTTCCTTTGAGCCGGATCCTTTCCCGTTCCGGCTGCCTGCGCATGGCCGGATCCAGCTCCATGAGTGCCTTCATCCGGGTTTCAGCTCTGTCCAGTTTCCGCCGGGCATTCTGGATCGCTTGTGGGTCAGACAGCCCTGCAAGGGCCATCTTGAGTTTGCGCATATCCCGCTCAATGGCACGCTGCTTCTGCTGCAGTTTTCCTCGAACGATCTTTGCTCGCTGCTCCTTGGGCTCCGGTACTTTTGTGATCCCCGGGATGAAGGTATCCAGGTTATGCTGGCAGTTGGGATGCAGTAGCCCAGCCTTGATCGCCTGGGAAACCAGGGGATAGATTCCATCAGCTGTTCCCCCGGACCACACATCATCGATTAAAACCGCGTTCTGCCACGGGGCACAAAGTCCGCAGATGGAGTCATGACTTGAAACGATGACCGTGGCAATGCCCAGTTCTTTCCTCGTTTCTCCCTGGCCGGCAAGGAAGGCCCGATGCGCAGCGGTCCGCAGCGCCATCTCCGCGTAGCTGTCAATGGATCTGATCCTGCCGTCCTTGTATGTGATGTTCGTGATCCCACGGTTCAAAAAATCGCTGATGGCCGTATCCAGGGCTTTATCCATGGTATAGGTGCCGCTGGTCAGTGCAATCTGGGCCTTTTTAATGATTTGCCGATACTGGTCATCAATGTACCTGGTAATGGCTCTTGTAGCATCCTCCACCGGCTCCACCGTTTCCGTGATGAGTGATTTGAGCCGCTCATCCTGCATCCGGAAGAAGTTGATATCCAACGGCCTGTTTCCGTTCCTGTATGCCCCTGGTGTCGTTTCGGCACGTCCCGGCAGGATTAGACCCACCTGATCGCCTAACCGTTCAAGGAAGCCCATGACGCGCTGCATGCCCTGTCGGTATGAGTTTTTGATGGTCTGTTCGATTTTCTGGACAATCCCTGGCTTAAACTGAGCGATGATCTGTTCATTTTCTCTTCGGAAGCGGTCCAGATCTCGCAGTTTGGCTGACTGCCACTGCTCATATCGATAACCGATCAGCCTTTCTTCCTTTTCGTGGCGATGCAGATTTCTTTTCATGGACACGATCAGCTCCAGTTCCATCTCCTGAAAGATTTCACTCAGCTCTTCCCATGGTGTTTTCTTCGGTATCAGCTTGCTCATCCGTTAGCTCCTCGCCTTCCTCCTCGCCCTGGTCCATCCCGTCAATGGCGGCTCCCGCTTCATCACGGGGAACGAAACCTCGCATTTCTTTCAAGCGCTGGACCTCCTCCGCTTTCCATTCCGGACCCTTGGAGTCCCCCCAAAGCTCTTCCACCATGGTTTCAACACTCATGATCCCTGAGGCAGCGGCTGTGTTCACCATCATCAATTTCTGCTCGAAGCCCGGACTGGCATACTCACCGAAATTGACCGTGACTTCATAACTGGCCAGATCCCTGCCGTTGTTTTTCAGGTTGTCCTGACAGCGAAGCGCAATCTCTACCAACTGAGGGATGACTTCTGATAACGTGTCTACAATTTTGTCCCGGGTCTTGACGGTTGTCTTCTCTTTTTCCCGCTGGGCTTCTGCATTGTCGGTCTTTTTGAGGTCAATGCCCAATGATGAAGGACTAACCACTCCCTGAAGCACCAGGTCCAGCATGCTGGCATAGGACTGGACAAAGGCATCATAGTTGATCATGGCCTGTTTCTGGTCGATGGTGTCCTGAGCGTTTTCCTTCATGGACGTTTGCGTTTTGATGAACTGATTGTCAAAACTGTTCGGCCGCATGGCCTCGCCGGTTTCGGGATCCTTTGGCAGCAAATCCTCCGGAATGTAGTTCTTGACCCGGCCTGCCCGGATGGCATCGATCCACTGACTGCACACTTCATCCAGGGCATCGATATTGTCTGATTTCCGGTCGAGCAGCGGCATCCCGCGCTCGGGGTATTTGGGATGGCGGTAAAAACGGATCGGGACACACAAATAATAGTCACCCGACCACGACACCGGACTCAAAGCTTTCGTTTCATCCAATGTCTCAAGTGGAAGATTACCCTCTGAGCCATCCATCTTCAGAGAATATGCAATGGCCCCTTTTTTATAGGACTCTTCCAGGATGTACCGCTGCTTGTCTTTGAAGTACTCGGTTTTGAATACATATTCCTTCACCCGGCCACGTTTGTGCCGAATCTCCACATTTTCCCCGGATACAAATTCGATGATCGGATACTCTGACAGCTCCCGATCCACCGACAGTTTGAATACCCCGTCGCCTACAATGAGCGCTTCACTGATGGCGTCTCGTAGAAGGTCATCATCCCAATGATTGTCTTGAGCGATGTCCTCCCATCGTTCAATGACTTCCCTTTTTGACTCCTCCTGTTCCCCAAACCCCTGAAAGTCAGTCAGCACCAGGTCGGTCAGGGCATCGATGACGGTTGCATAGATCCCGCTGTGGAATTTTCTGATATACCCTTCCGATGGCACAGCAGCCCAAAACCTAGCCTTGGACACTGTGTCAAAGTTGGCCTGTTTGAAGTATTGCTCGATTTCAGACGGATCCCCACGATACCAGATCCGGTTACGGATGCAGTCTGTTTCAAAGTTAGTAAATTGCTGGACCACCGGACTGAAGGCCCCATTGTCCAGTTTCAAGATTTTCAAGCTGTTCCTCCTTTGCCTGCTACTATGCCCCGTTCACCGATCACATTCTTAAACGGGATCCAGGCATATTGCCCGGCGTTGATGGTATGGTCATTCATGTCTTCAGGCTCATATTTGTCACTTTTCCAGCTGTAGCTTTCCATTTCCCGAATGTGATAGGGGCATGTGTCCATCACGTAATAATATCCGGCTGCGATCCAGCCCAGTTGAAGGTGAAGCCGGTCGATGACATTCATCTTTTTATAGGCATTGATGAAAGAGTGAAGCGATCCCCGACGCTTCCGGTACTTGTTCAGCTCCGTGATCGTTGCCTGATCCGCACTGTCCACAAACACATCCTTGGCAAAGCCCCATTTGGACCGCATCCGGTCCAGAAAGTCATTCAGGCGGACCACGACATCCGATGGCGCCAGCGGCTCATCCAGATTGGCGTTGTTGTATATTTCCTCTTCCAGGGTCACCAAATGCCCCCTCTGGGTGATTCCCTGAAAAATGAAGGCCAGCACATCTGGACTTTTGTCGGAATAGGCCGTATCCACTCCGCAGGTGTAGCGCTCAAAATGAAGGCCTTCTTTGTTCATCCACTGTTCGAGCTGAGCTTTGGAAAAGACATGCCTGCGTCGGTCAAAATTAGCAAACACAAGGCCGGTGGCCCGACCGCGGAGCCCCTGGATCTTGTTCTTATAGAGCTTGGTCCCGACAGGCACGTTATTGATGATCTGGCCCAGCTTTTCTTCAGTCAAGCTCAAATTATCCTTGAATGAAAAAAACCAGTGCACCCAACCATCCTTGGGTCCCCGGTCCAGCTGTTCCAAAATTTCAATAGGCGTTTCATGAGCCCACTTTTTGAGCGGCCTGGAATTGTTGATAAACTCCGCATACACTGGCAGATTGGGGTCATCGGGATTGAGCGTAGCCATGAGATAATCGCACCTCATTACCACTTCCCGGATGTAATCCATGTCGGCAATGTTGATCTCATCAATGTACAGGCAGCCATACTGCCCGCCCAGTGCCTTTTTCCAGCGTGTTTTGTTGTCATAGCCCAGCACGTATATGATCTTGTCGTCCGCGCCCATGTGGAGAATCATGTGGGGCAATGAGTTCTTGCCTTTCCCGCTGGGACTATAAGTCACCAGATCCCCAAACATATCCAGAATGCCCAGATCCTTGTTGATGATGTTTTTTTCAATGGTTCCCAAATCTAGCCCCGACAGGATATGCATTTTCTTTGGACTCCTGGCCACTTTGAACATGAATTTCAGACAACCAACGGTGGTTTTCCCGGCAGCGGTTGTCCCTTCCAGAAATTCTGCCGGAGCATCTAGCTCCATGAAGTCACGGTATTTTTCAGATAACAGGATGGTATCTTCAATCATCCCCATCCCCCCTTTGGTTCATCAGGGCTTCAAGGCATCCCATTTCTGAGTCCATTGGCCTGAATACACCTTGAGTCTCACCTGTACCCTTTTGAGGGCTTCGATGGCTTCCCGGTTCATTCGATGACCGTGAAAATCTTGAATCAGCTTTGTGTATTCCGTGGTTTCATGTTTCTGATCCGTGCTCCGGTAATAATTTTCGATGGATCCGTGTGCTGCAATGGCCCAGTTGTAGGTGTTCTCCTCCGGCCAGGATTGATATGGATTGTTCTCCAGAGTTTCCAATTCATCAAGTCTATGCTTAATATCTTTGGTTACCCTGGTGAGATCCTTGCTGATTTTTATAAGACCGCTTCTGGTCCGAACCCGCTGCAACCGGCTATCACGAAGCAGTTCAGTGGCCAGTTGAATTCCCGGTTCAAAATCAGCTCCATGCTTTGCCTGCAATTCACTCTCCAGGGCAAGAATTCCTGCCAGAGCTGAATCGGTTTTGTTTTGAGTGGCTGAACCACTGGTTGACCTTGCTCCTCTGCCGCCCATTTACCTTACCCCTTCCAGCGCCTGCCATGGCCTTGAATGTTCTCCAGCATAGTAATCCGCTTTCGCTTGAAGCCTTCTATTCCGCCGGTACGCTCCATCGATTTTTTTACATCCTCAATCGCCTCGGCTTTTGTAGCTCCAAACCCGATGGCAACCCCGGTGTAAAGATCTGTTACCGTGTATTTGGCATACCCCTTAGTTGAGTTGCTGATCCCCACCCGAATCCCATCGATTACTTCCAGGGTTCCGCGAATTGCTTTCATCTCGGACCCCTGACGCAGCATCGGCGCATATTCAATTCTTGATCCCGGCTTCAGGTTCTCAAAGGTACTCCCAGGCAGGATAAAATTTTTGGTCATGATCGCATTGCCGTCTTCGAGTTCTTCCTGTGATACGTTCCGCCAAGTCTGCCTTCTGCCATCGGCATAGGGCTTTTTCCCGGGTTCCGGATCCGGCGAGGCTGCAAGCCTGGCTTTATGTTCCTCTGCCGTTAAACCTTCTTTTTGCGAATGCTTCCGTTTTTCCGGGTACTCTTTTGATTTTGAGGTACCCGGCGCGCTCTTTGCTCCTCTCCCTCCCATTTTTCACTCCTATCCCGAATTACTTCTTTTTTGTTCCACGGTTGGACGCCTTCGGTGTAACCGGGGTCTTTTTGATGCCCGCTTTCGGCACCTTATATACCGGTTCCAGGGATCGATCATCGAGAATAAAGCCCTTCTTTGTTGCTGCCATTATGCTGTTCTCCTTTCGTACGTGTAAATAAATCCATAGTTCTTAGCATTCTTCGCTAACCACTTTCGTCGAAACACTTCAATGCTGTGGTTCAGCTGATCCGCCAATTTATCCATTTCCAGTAATCCCAGTCGCTTCATTTGAGCTTCCGCCCAGATTTTATTGGTCTGATTCAAATGTTCTTTTTGCGCCAGAGCATAGTCCTTACCCATGGAAAAATCCGCATTCTCCCTTGTCTTCTTCATCACAAAAGTTCCATGGACCGCTACAGCGCGAATTTCCTTTAGACCATGTACCATGATTTTCAAATCTTCATCACTGAATGTGCTGTTGCGAGGGTGGTTATGGGTCAAAATGGCTCCGTCCATCAATGCAAGTTCCTGCCCATTGAATCCCACCTGGCTTTTATGCCCGTCGGATTTATCAATCAAAATCTTCCCATCCATTCCTACCAGAATCGCTGTTTCTGTTTTCCTCCCTCTGATCCGGTTCTCACCAGCTTCAACGTTTGGTCTCCACTTTTCTGATGACACCGCTAGGGAGTTCTTCTGCACTTGTGATGATGCCCCTCTTCCGCCCAAATGATCCCCTCCAAACGGAAAATGATACGCGCCGTCCCTCTATGCCCAATGCATATAAGGATTGGTTCGTATCATTTCTTAATTGATTTCGTGTTCTTTTCCAGCTGCTTTAAAATGCTTCCCAGCTTGCCTTCGTTGACTGTAGCGGTCAGTTCGACTTCATCCTTTGGCTTTTGGCCTGTAATGTCTCGAATATAGTTGGCGGACTGGATGTCGCCCTTCATGGCATTCTGGGTGATGGCTATCATGATCGCATCTGCCACGGTGATATTCTGTCCCTTCAGCTCCGCAATGCTTCGAATGGCCTCCAGATCGTCCTGTGAGCCGTTCTTAACCGTCATGGTCAATAAGTGCTGGGCAATCTCTTTAAAGTCTCTTCTGCGCCTCCTGGCCTCAGCGGAAGCCTTGCCGCCTTTCGATGTGATCGCTCGGAGTTCTTCCGGAGTGCGATCTGAATTTGGAATCAAATTATTATTCTGTTTCCTGGTCACGATCTCACCCCCTCCAACTACACGCTATCTTGGTGCTTTTTTGGTTTTACGTACCTCATACGTGAAACCGAAATCTTTTGCGTTCTTTTTCATCCACCATTTGACCCCAGCGTCATAGGTCAGATCCTTTGGCCATTTCGCCTTCTTGACGGCCCTGGCAAACTCCGGCGCTTTGAAGTCAGAGCCCTTTCGGAACACGTGGGATACTTTTCCGGCCGTGGCAACAATCCCCGTTGCATGGGCATCCTGGGCCGCTGCGATTAGATCCGTATCACTGAAAGCACCGCCACTGGGATGATTGTGGACCACAATATGATTCTTCCCATAGGCTGAAATCGGAACTGAAGTAGCGGATCCCCGGATGTGACGATGGACAAAGCCATTTTCGTCTACACTGATTCCATACTCGATATCTGAATCCTTGTACCGGTCATTGAATAGGCGGATGGCCTCATCCTGAGTCGCAAAACGGCCCTGCGTATTAAATACCGCCGGGTATTCGATCTTTCCGTAATCTTCAGCCTTTCGTCCCTGCAGGCTGGCATGGTTGAACCCCCCGCCCATTTCTCCCGAACCGGATGAGGATCCTCTGCCTCCCTCATAGTGAAATTCAAACTCGATTTCATCGAGTGCATCCCGAATGGACTGACCGTGGATCTTGTGCTCCAGGAGTTTGTTCCAATCGGTGAAGTCAATCGGCGTATCGGTTTCAAGGTTAAAGATTTGCTTGTTCCTGGTGATCATAAATTCGTCGATCTCGATAAACTCAATGTGTTTGAAAATGTCCAGTAATCGTTCCTTAGTCATTTTTTTCACCCCCTCTGACTTTGTTGGTCTTCATTCGCTCAGTGACTTCATTCTCAAAATAATGGACCTCGGTATCTTGGTAGTCGTACTCCACCTGGCCCCCATAGACAATAATCCGTTTTGGTTTCAGCCTCCGGATCATTTCATCCATGCCTGCTTTCCAAATCGCAAAAGATTCCTCTGCTCGCTTGATCCCAATGGTCGAGATCGAGAGAGTGGAATTTTCCGGTAATCCATCAAAGCAGAAGTCAAAAGTCTCCTGTTCTGCCCATGAAACAGTTGGAATAACCACGCAGCCATAATCCTGAGCGATCTGACCAATCAGGCGTGACCGGTAAATATTCCAGACTTTCATGGCACGGGGCATATCCATGTAGAGTGAAAAGTCCGGTGTCAGCATGCAGTCAAATTCAGTCATCCGCTCCACATAGAAATCTGGCCGCTGCCAGACTCGTTCGAACTGATAATCATCCACATAAAAATGGATCCCTGCATCGGGATCCGGAGTATTGAGCATATAGTTAAAACCAATCAGCCGCCTAGGCACGTGATCTACAGCTGCAAGGACTGGCATCTGGTGCCACCCGACAACTCGATCGGCATCAAAGTACTCCAGATTATACTGGTGCATGGTGTTCATGCGGGCATTCTCTTTTTCTTCCTCACTGGACTCTTGTGTTTCAGGCGGGAGATCAAAGTCCAGGTCAAAGCCAAATTGATCCATGTCAAAGTTGAGCTCTAGCAGATCTTCCAGCTCTTCGTTCAAAAGTGGAACGTCCCACTCTGCCATTTCTGAAACTTTATTGTCCGCAAGGCGAAAGGCTTTGATCTGATCGGGTGATAAATCATCCGCTACAATGCAGGGGACCTCCTTCATGCCCAGCTCCTTCGCAGCTTTGAGCCGGGTATGTCCCGTAATAATTACGCCTTTGGAGTCAATGACCAGCGGGACCTTGAATCCAAACTCCTGAATGCTGGATTTAACATAGGCAACAGCCCCATCATTGATCCGAGGATTTTTCTTGTAGGGCTTCAGGGATCGGATCGGTCGCATGGTGATCATCAGGTTATTTTCCATGAGTCGATCTCTCCACCTTTCATACACCCTTCAATTCCTTCAAACTTAAAAAGCCCAATTGCTTTGGATCCACAATAGGGGCAGGCGATGTAGCCCTTATCCCTGATCACATGATTTACTTTCTGTTTGTCCAGATTAAATAGGCCTCTGCAATATTTGCACCGATATTCTTCCATGGCCATTCCTCCAAATAAAATGAGCGCCCTGTCAAAGGACGCTCTTACCTGCTATTAGTGTAGCACTGATTTGGCAAACAAAGGTGCCAAAATCGCGCCAATATCGTGCCAAAATCGCGACAAATCAATTATTCATGAGTTTGTTCAATTCCAACAGAAGTTTACTTGGTTGAGTTGGGTGCAACATGGTTACTGTCGAGAGGTATTTCAATCAGCCCCTCAAGAGTCTTTATAAATTCCGCTTCACTAAAGCCCTGTGCTGTGATCTGAATCATAAGGTCTTCCCGGATCATGTATATATTTTTAAGCTCTTCAGGCCAGGGGTCACCGGAGACGTAAAATAATTCCTCTCCAATTTGTTTTGTTGATAATGACTTTGCCTTTGCTTTCAGCAGCTTTAGGGGATCAGAAGAATATTGTTGATGGATGCCAAAGATGCGATCACTTTTCATCAGATTCATATATGTAACCATAAGTCCCTCTTCATTAACGCTGAAGAGAGGCTGAAGGCCTTTTGGATTCTCAGCCGGTAAGTAGATTCGAGATATTAGAGATAAATTATCGGCGGGATCAACTGCTTTGAGGGCAGCGATCTCTTCCCGAGCTTTTCGGACAATTCCTGTCTCTGTGAATGTTTGAGCAGTTTTAATCCGATTACATCCTCCAAGAAGCCCAAGGAAAAGCAAGAATAATCCACCACTCTTGATACGAGCACTATGGTTTGATCTTTTACTTTGAGATGAATTGCTTTTCAGAGAAAAAATGGTTCCTTTCATCATGGATCCTCCTAAAAATTGGGTTTATCACTTCGGCACCAGATAAGAATCGGTGCATTTTGTATGGTCGACTGAAAAAAATTCTATCAGAGAGGGGGCAAGATTAATTCAGCATGTTTAACTGAAAATGTTTACTCATTTACAATAACAATATTGTGCCAGAACATTATTGAAAATACAAGGCAAATATAGATGTCGAAGGATGGTTTCTGTGATCAACCTTAGCAATCAAAAGTTCTATACACACTCACTAATATCATCCCAATTCCGACCAATTCATTTATTTATCAAGAGGATTACTTCCAGGAGCGGTTCCAGTTTCAAGATGGCGTCTCTTTTAATCCGTTGACAGGTCCGTTTCGAGATTCCACACTCTACATCGATTGCTGTATAGGATTGCCCTTTAAAGTACACCCTAGTGACAATGTTGAATTCTTCATCAGACAATACCGACAGGGCATTCTCAATCAGCTGAACCTTGAGTTCGATGAGGTTGTCCCTGGTACGAAGCTCCTCAGTCTTTGCAATGATCTTCATAGCTTTATCTGCTGTAGGGTCGGAGGTGATGGAGGTCTGAACCCGTTCGCCGTAATTCGTTGCTGTTTCATCGATGATATTCTGCTGAATTGCCCTGAGAGTCAGTTTCCTCATGTTCAGTTGAGCCTTATCGAGTGGATACCTTATCAGAATCTCTTCAACCCACATCAGCTTCACCTTTAATCAATTTGATGAAGTTATTCAGATCCATTATAGCCAACCACTTACAGTGATTTCGTTTATGGATGACAACGGGGATTTCGTCTTCCCGCGCATCGTGTTCTGCCTGAGCCATTGCGTCATAGAGTTGGAGCCGTTCGGTGTATTTGCATTCAATGTGGATCCCTGGCAGACCTACAACATCGGGATCCCCATTTGCACCGGAGTACTGCTGCCCCCGACGGGCTTCCATATAGCCGTGCTCTCTCAGTTTCTTTGCCAGGGCTCGTTCGCCTCTGGCTCCTTTTTCCCTGCTGTTCATATTGTCCCCCTATATCGCTCCTACTCCCAACCCAGAAGACTTTTCTCCAGTGCGTCATAGTCGTATTCACGCTGCTCATAATCATTAAATGTGGTTACACTGGAACCCTTCGTCCTTGCTGGAGCCTTATAGTCATCCTCAAGATAGATCTTGATATAATCATCCTGAAAAAAGCCGTCACTGTTCTTGATATACTTCAGCTCCCTGTCCCTTGTAGCTTCTTTATACCGGTCGACGGCTCGCTTCACTTTCTCTGGTCCATGTTTGGAGACCAAGGTCTTGATCCGCCGCTTGGTTGTTTCCGGTAATCTTTTTTTATTAGGGATGTAAGCGTCATAGATTTCCTCGATGGAGTTATCCACAGGGCCATCCTCACCTATATAGATATTCTTAGTCTTCTTAGTATTCTTATTATTCTTGTTTGTGTTCAGTTGTTGTTCAGTTGTTGTTCGGTTGTTGTTCAATTGTTGTTCGTTCTGCTGTTCAGCCCCCTGATACTTATCCCAGTTAACAATTGATATCAGCCGGTTTTTGTTCGTTGTCTGTTGTTCAATCTGATGTTCATTTTCGAAGGTTTTCAGGATTCGTTGGACCTTAGATTGGTTAATCTTCAAATCATCGCTGATGACCTTTCTCCCAAAAAGCTGTTGCCCGGGTTTGAGTGTAAAACGTCCCCCGACAAATGATGTATCATACTCCGCGTGGGTTACATGAAGCAGCAGATAAACCCATACAGCCAGATGATCTGCATCTTTGCATACAATTGGATTTTCAAGTGTAGCCCGGTAAAATTTGATCCAGCCATCCGCCATGAGAACCTCCTTTCAGGGGAAGGTTGCAAGGCTTCCCCTGGTTATTTTGGGTGACATTATGATCAAGCAGCCTATGCCGCATCATCATCCTTAAGGGTGAACTTCAACAGGTTCGTAATGGGGCTCATTAATTCCTTCTTCATTCACGGAGAAATCTATATCGAGATACTCAATGTTTTCATCCACATTCCCCGAATCTACAGCTGCCGCATTGACAGTGTTCATATCCCCCTTGTAAGCGGTCTGCATCTCAATGGACAGAATCCCCCACTTGCTCAGCATGTTTCGAAGGACTGTCTTTTTGGCCATGGCATCAAAATCCTTGCTCCAGCCGAAAGGTGATTTCGAGAATTTCTTTCGATGCTTTTCGATCTGTTCTTTCGTCCAATAAACTGTCTTCCTGAAGCCATTCACCAGTTCAAAATATCCGGCATATCCGACGACTACATCAGACAGTCGCTTCTCAAAATCGATAACCAGCTCCTCTGTCAACTGATTCCATTTGATCAGCTCACCCTCACAGATCTCCACCACATTGATCGACTTGTATTGACCGGTCCGCAGAGCGAGCTGAACATAGCCCTTGTAGCCAAGCTGGAACTGGGCTTTGTCGCCATAGGGAACAACCCAGGCATATCCAAGGTTCTTATCCACGGGAAGATCCAGTGTCGCTGCCACCATGACGGAGGCAATGACCGACATCTGATCAACCTTTCTCAGATTGGTATCGCCATTGACCAGGTTGACCACGGAACTCATGAACTGAGGTGCCTTCTTATCCAGGACTTCTTCAAATCGTTTCTTGATTGCCGGAGATTCCAGCATGCCTTTGATGCTGCTGCCTGCGGTGCCAACACCAGTAGTTTTCTTGCTTGCTAACTCATTTTTCAGGGAACCCACGTTTGCCATGTTTAACTCTCCTTTAACTGCCTTACTGTGAATCTTCGGGATGATATTTCTTTCATGAATCTATCTGCCAGATCCGGATGCTGAGCCTTGAATGCCTTTGAATCGAACCTGGCGGCGACTACATTCTTCCAAAGCACCTGGTACTTCGGCGTGAATCCAGTTTCCTTATCGCCCATCTCATTTTTCAATGCATTCTCGATGGAATTCGCTTCCGCGGTGAGCTCCTTGATCGATTCCTGCAAACTAAGGTATTGTTCGATCTGCTCATGATATTCACCCTTCAGGTCGATGGATGAACCAGGCTCAGCAATGGCGTACTTTTCCTTCAGGTATTTTTCGGCAGCAGACGATCCATCCAAAGCCGGTGGTACCCCTTTGAGAACATGATCCGTCCAGAATCCGCGTTCCAGATCAATGATGGTCTGAATTAGTTCCTTATCGCGCTGGATCTCTTTCCAGATGAATTTCTGGCCCCCGATGAGGACTGCCACATACGCTTTCTTTGCCCCAGTAACTGCCAGGTAATGCTGGATCTGAATCATGTAGGACGCCGGGATCTCGTCTCCCTCCCATTCCTTTGCCATGAATGCGTTGGTCGTTTTGCACTCAAGGATGGCGTCTTCCCCGACCACTTCCCGGTCCAGGTTGGCGATCATCCACGGGTATTCTGAGGAGATCAGCATCCGGTTATTTCGCCTGACCTTTTTCCCTGTTCGTTTGGTAAACTCCCTGGCTACGAGATCCTCCAAAGTGACCCCCCAATAGGCTGATTCGGACTGCTCATCATCCGCGATGGGTTCGGTTTTATCCAGGTATACCTGAAATGGCGTCTTCCATTTGTTTAATCCAAGGATCGCGCCGGCGTCTGACCCGCCAATGCCCTTTTGTCTCAGCACCAGCCATTCAGACCTGCTTAAATCTGTGGTTTTCAGCTCTGTATACTGTCTCATTTTTTCACCTCAATACTCGTTATAAAATGCTTCATTTGATTCATAAAATAGCATTATGCTATATCTGATCTCTTCTCTTGCCCGATTCTTCGATAAAACGCTCCAATGACTTGAATGGGATCTGGAATCGGTTGCCCAATTTGAAATGATCCAGTTTGCCGCCGTGGATGAGATCCCGGAGCTTATTCTCTCCGATATTGGAAATCATCGCTGCTTCTTCAACTGTGACCGCCAGCTTGACTGAAATCTCCTGAAGCGATAAATCCTTTGCCATACGTTAATCCTCCTTAGTTGCATTTTCTGCATGTTGATTGGCCAAAAAAAGCTCGTCCAGTGAGACCCCAAAATGCCTGGCCAATCGGTTGGCTTTGGAGATTTTTATGTTTGAAAAATCCTTCTCCCAGGCATTATATGTTTGTACTGAAACCCCTACAGCTTTGGCTACATCTTCTTGCGTTTCGTTTCTGATTGCTCGAAGTACGTGTAATTCATAGTGCATTTATGAACTCCTCCTGTGGCTACAATAATATCACTTGCAAAATATGCATGTCAATAAAGTACTTGTATTTTTTGCAAATAAAATTTAAAATGATTACGAGTTACTTTAATAAACTTAAAGGAAGGGTGAATATGTTTTTCGGAAAAAACCTGCGCTATCTCAGATTGAATGGGGGCTTCACTCAGGACCAGATCGGTGATTTAGTCGGAAAGAACTTTACGACGGTCCAACGATGGGAGAGCGGAGATACTGAACCCAGCCTGGCAATTACTGCAATCCTGGCCGCACACTTTGATGTGACCATTGACGATATGGTGAATAAAGATATTGAAAGTGTAAAGGCAGACTCCTTTATAACAAATCAGGATTCCTTCCTGACCCTTAAGTCTGCCTTAGATCGCGTATATCAGGACCACGGCATCACTGATATCAATCAGATGAGCAAGTCGAGTTACGATGCTCTTCTGGAGCAGGCGAATCACTGCATGAATCTTTACCTGCAGCGATTAGCTTAATCAGCCTGATGAAGTTACTTTGTGCTTTCTTCTCTAATTCCGTCACTTAAGCCCCCTCCACTCGTTCGAATGTATGTTCTAATTTTGGTGTACTTTAATCATAGTTGGGCTAAATTAGGATTACAAGAACTTTATTTTCCGGACAAATGTTGTCCAATCAATCTGTTAATGTTAAAAAGCACAATTGGGAGTTGAAGCATATGGCTGTCAAAAAGAACTTTAATGAAAAATACTACAGAGTTCAATTGTTCCTGGGATATGATGAAAATGGTGTTCGCAAATACAAGAACTTCTATGGAACAGGTAAGAAGGACGCAGAACTAAAACGGGATGAATACAAGCGTTTATTATCATCGGGTTTATCGGATAAAAACCCTACCCTAACGAATTCTCTTCACGAATGGCTATTTGAAGTGATCAAACCCTCCGGGATTAAAGACAGTACTTTTGCTCGTTACTATGACCACTACAATGCGATTAAAAGTACTAGTATGGCCTTTATGAGGGTAGCAGATATTCAAGCAATGACCATTCAGAAAATCCTTAATGAGATGGCAGAGAAGAATTCTTATAATTTCGTTCTGCTGATCCGCAAATTTCTAAATCGTCACTTCACCTATCTTGTTGGCACCAACATGATTATGAGGAATCCCATGCAGGGGGTCCAGCTGCCCCAGAAAGCCAGGGAAACAAGAACTGTTTCTGATTTCACTTACGATCCCTATACAAAAGCGGAGAAGCAGCTGATTCTACTCTACATGGAACAAAATCATCCGGTTTACTGGGTAGTAACATCACTATTATTTAAGATCGGAGCCAGGGAAGGTGAAATTCTCGGTTTACGAGAAAATGATCTGCTTGAAGACTCAATCCGTATCGATAGTTCCTTAGCATGGGTGAAAGTAATAAAACCCGATGGAACTTACCATTACGAATACCAAAATGACTCTACAAAAAATAAGAGTTCGGAACGAGAAGTATTTATAGACAATGAAGTGCACGATCTCTTGAAAAAAGCCCGAACCCTAAAAAACATTAGCAAGCTCAAAATGGGAGCTGCCTTTACGAACAGTGATTTAGTTTTCGTGAATCCCACCGGATCCCCGATTGATGCAAACTCCTATCGGAAATATCTAAAGAAAGTCCAGAAAGAACTTGGGCTAAAAATAAAAACGGTCCATTGCATCAGACATACTTTCGTAACGGAAATGTACGAAAAAGGCGTTGATGAAATGACCGTCCAGGAAATAATCGGGCACACAAAAGGGTCTAATATCACTCGTGATGTGTACACCCACTTAAGACAGGAAAACAAAAAGGAGCGGATGTTGAAGGCTATTCGATAGCCTTCTTTTTATATGTTCTCACTGCACACTCTTCCTATGCAGTTATTTTGCAGTTATTTTCAATAAAAACGGGTTCCAGAAAGCTCTGGAACCCGCATGGTTGGTCGGAATGACAGGATTCGAACCTGCGACTTCTGCGTCCCGAACGCAGCGCGCTACCAACTGCGCTACATCCCGTAAATTTGTTACAAAACTTATTATAGCCACTAAAGCATGTTTTGTGAAGTGTTTTTTTAAATTTACATCATATTTTGTTTTCAAATACCATTCCAGCTGTCTAATCCTATTTTTTGATCATTGACCGGGCGGTTACAGGGCAGGGAAATACTGCAGAGCATTTCCCCCGCCCCTGAAGCAACCAGCGGTGGATCAGAATCAATTCAGAGCAGGAACCGGTTTTTTCCAGGAAAAGATTGCAAGGAAAATGAACAGAGCCACAACGCACAGTACGATGGACAGGAGGTAACTGCTGATATAACTGCCGCTGTTATCATAGAGGAATCCATAAATGATGGGATTCAGAATACTGCCGACTCCTCCAATGGCGGTTAAAAATCCATATATCGCGTTGAAGTCTTTTTTGCCGAACAGGTCATTGGCTAGGACAGAGCTGGCAATCGTTCCATAGGCACAGCCGACGCCCACAAAAATGACCGTAACTGCCAGGCCGATGTAGCTCCGGGAAAAAATCACTCCCGTCAGGGCAATAATATTCGCCATACAGGCGATCAGAATGGTCGCCTTGAGTCCGATGGTATCATAAAGTTTTCCGAATGCAGCCTTACCGATGGCCAGGGATCCCATAATGAGAGCTACTACGTTGGCGCTGAAGGTAATGGAGTAGCCGATGTCCGTGAGGTGTGGCGCCACATTGAGCATCAGTCCGTTGATGGCGATGTTGAGGCAGACCGTGGCAAGGTTGACTGCCCAGAATATGACGGAGCGGAAGGCTTCCTTGAGCATAATTCCTTCATTCTCTGCCGTCCGATAGGTTTCAGCGCTTTCCTCGGTTATTCCGTAAGGCTTAAGCCCCATGTGACTGGGCTGGGTGCGGATAATCAGGAATACCCCGGGGAGAATAAAGACAGCCATCAGTACCGTGAGGAACTGATAGGCGACACGCCAGCCGTAATTCTGAATCCAGATCCCAGTGAGCGAACTCAAGATCATGCCCCCGACTCCGCTTCCCATAAAAGCCATGCCGATGGCGCTGCCCCGTCCTTTGACAAACCAGTTGCTCAGAATGATGGATAACGGGAGAATGGCAATCAGTGAAAGGGACGTGCTAACTACAATGGTGATGGCATAAAACATCAGGAGCGTGCTGGCAAACGAATACAGATAGAATGAGAGTACCAGGGTGACACTGAAGACTTTCATTACTTTCATGATATTGAACCGACTGTATATTTTACCGGCCAGGAGTGAAACAACCAAAAGACACACCGCCTTGATGGTCAGCGTCACATTGAATTCAGATCTGGTGAAACCCAGTTCTTTTGTGATGGGTTGAATAAAAATACTGGAAGCATTATAGACGCTGCCCCATCCCAGCGCCATGATGAAAAAGGCGGCACCAACGATAAACCAGCCGTAAAAAATATTGCTCTTTAAGAGTGCTTTCACTTTGCGTTTCCCCTTTGTTTTGTCCGTTATTGGATGGAATCGGTGGAATCGTTCTTTTACCGGGAAATCTCCGCCTTCCAGCGGATCGCACGTTCTGCAAATTCGCGCTGCCTGCTGGAGCGCCATTTCCCATATGTATAATAATTAAAAAAAATTGTGAATTATGGTATCGTGCTCATTTTATCGGAACGCAGCAATTTCCGTCAATGAGAACTGAACTGATGCTGTCCGGATGAAACAGAATCCCCGTGGATCTTATTATTTCGACTGGGATGTTAGAATCCATCGTTCCCCCTCCTGAAAGGACGGCATTGTTTTTTGCTGCTTCTTCTGTCCGAACACCATCAGGAATATGGCAAGGGCAATCACGCAGAAGCCGATGGAAATTTTATAGCTGTCCAGGTAACTGCCGGTCAGATCATACAGGAAACCGGTCAGTACCGGGCTGATGATGCCGCCCAAAGACGCTATGGCAGTTATAAAGCCCAAAATTGCCCGGTAGTCCTTTTTTCCGTACAGTTCCAGGGTTAGGACGGAGTAGGTGATCGTGGAATAGGCGCAGCCGACCCCCGCAAACAATACCGTAACAGCCAGCCCGATGTATTTTTCTGCGTAGATCAGTCCCGCGAGAGCGATGATATTGGCACAGCTGGCGATGAGTATGGCTGGTTTCAGTCCGAGGCGGTCAAACAGCTTGCCCAGAATGAATTTACCCATAGCCAGGGACCCCATGATCAATGCCACCATGTTGGCACTGAAGGTAATGGAATAGCCGATGTCCGTCAGATGGGGCGCTACATTGAGCATCAGACCATTCACAGCAACCACCAGCAGGACCGAGGCAAGATTGATGCCCCAGAAGCTCGCTGAACGCATTGCTTGCCTGAGAGTAATCCCTTCCTGCTCCGAAGTCCGGAAGCGTTCCGCCCCCTCTCTGGTGACGCCGTGAGGATTCAGCCCCAGTTCCCTGGGGTGCAGGCGCAAAACCAGAAACACGCTGGGAATCAGAAATATCACCATCAGCACCGTCAGGATCTGATACGCTGCTCTCCAGCCGTACATCTGGATCCAGATGCCAGTCAGAGAGCTCAGCACCATGCCGCCGACTCCGCTGCCCATGAAGGCCAGCCCCAGAGCCGCACCCCGGCCTTGATCAAACCAGTTGCTGATGATAATGGACAACGGGATGATCGTGACCAGTGTCTGTGCAATGCTGACTGCGACGGAGATCAGATAGAACATCGAGAGGGAGTCTGCCAGGGAATAGGTGAAAAACGACAGGATAAGAATGACCGCAGCTGTTTTCATGACCCTCATGATCGGAAACCGTCTGAAAATCTTTCCCGCCAGGAGAGACACTACCACTGAGACAACTGCCCGGATTGTCATGGTCAGATTAAACTGCGAACGGGTGAAGCCCAGGTCCTGACAGACCGGCTGAATGAAAATACTGGAAGCGTTGTACACGCTGCCGAATCCGATGGCCATGATAAGGAATGAAGCCCCTATAATAAACCATCCATAAAAAATACCGGTTTGGCGTAATGTTTTCATAATACCCCCCCTGACTGCAAGTCATAAACAAGGACCGTCCATACGTTGAAACAGACGGCCCGCCCTTCTTTTCTAAAAACCGAATCCTTCATTCGGCACTGGAATGTCATCCGGGATCGGATTCATACAGGATTTTCCATTCATTGTGCGATCGAATGTTTCTTTTGCTTTTGCCGCCAGTTCCTGAAATACTGATGTTCCGATCAAGATGCATCTCCCTGTTGATTTTCGTTGTGTATACGCTTTCAGTTCAAACTAAAAAAATAACCTGATTTGTTTAATAGAATAAGTTCATAGAATTGATTCTACGAACTTATTCAATGAACTTATTCTATATTGCTGGTCCGGCGCATGTCAATGTGTTTCGATTCACCGGACTTTGTTTCCCAGATTACCTCTTCCTTTCCTTTTAAATGCTTAATTCATAATTTTCGCCGGAATCCTCGCATGATTCGTAACATTCCGCGTCATGAGGCTGGGGAAAAAAGGAGGTTGGATTCTCTCCGGAATTTTGGTAGATTTAGGGAAAGCACGGCTCGGCCGGGCGGAGGAACACTTACATGCCGATTAACACACAGTCTGGAGAATCCATGGATGATCATTTAACGAAAAGACAGAGACAGGCTTTGGAGACAAAGCAGCGAATTTATGAGAGCGCGGTGGAGCTTTTTATCCACCTTCCCTATGACCAGGTCAAGATTTCCGATATATGCGAAAAGGCCGGCGTCAGTGTCGGCGTGTTTTATCACTACTTCCCCAGTAAAGGACATGTCTTCAACGAAGGCTACACAAATTTCGACAAAGAGCTCCGTACCTATCTGGCCCAGGTCGAGGCAGATCCCATCCGGATCATTGAACTGGCCGTTCAAAAATATCTGGAAACCAATATGAAAAAAGGGGCAGCCTACCGCAGCGTGTTCCTGAAAAATCAGCTGGAGATCAAGGATTCCCAGGCAATCCGCAGCGTCGTGAAAAACGTCCTGAGCGAATCCATCGGCAGTGCGGTGGAAGGCGGGTACCTCGAAGGAAACGGACCGGACATCGCCTGCCAGCTGGTACGGGCACTTCGCGGCTTTATCTTTGAATGGGCCATGCAGGACGGGTCCTTCAATCTGGCAGAGGAAGGCATTGAAGTTGCACGAATCCTCCTGAACCATTACCGGACTGCCAAACCGATCCCGCCTGCTCGATAACCGGCCGTACCATCGATTAACGCGCCTGGCCTCTGACCGAAGAAAGAACCTCGAGCAGCGGTAGTCGGATCATCCCGGAACTGAGCGGCGATAGACGAAACTTCCTGGAAAGGACAGCGCCTGCGGGTCAAAAAATGTCAAAAGATAACGACCTAAATAGATTGTCCTGAAAAACAGGGTGTGGAGCCGTTCGCGAGGTCCTCCCTGTTTTTTGATCTGCTCCCGCAAAAACACCTTGGTGGTATTGCGTGGAGTTTTATAGTTCCTGTATGTAATTTATTGATTGACTTGGAGTCAGTCAGTGATATCATGAGGTTATTAGGATGTGATACCATGAGTTTTATTAAATTAGAAGACGTTCGGAAGGTCTACCCCATGGGGGAAGTCACCATTACCGCTCTGGACGGCGTAGATTTTGAAATCGAGAAGGGCGAGGTCTGCATCATCGTCGGTGCTTCCGGCGCGGGCAAGACGACGGTGCTCAATATCCTGGGCGGAATGGATTCGGCGGACTCCGGTCTGGTGGAAGTGGACCGCAAGGACATCTCCAAGTACAACGGACGCGCCCTGACGGACTACCGGCGCTATGACATCGGCTTTGTCTTCCAGTTCTACAACCTGGTCCAGAATCTGACGACGGTGGAAAATGTCGAACTGGCCACCGAGATCACGAAGAATCCCATGGATCCGGAAGTGGCCCTGGAACTGGTTGGTCTGGGTCACCGGACCCAGAACTTCCCGTCGCAGCTCTCCGGCGGAGAGCAGCAGCGGGTGGCCATTGCCCGAGCCATTGCCAAGAATCCCAAGCTGCTCCTGTGCGATGAACCCACCGGCGCGCTGGATTACAATACCGGCAAGGCCATTTTGAAGCTGCTGCAGGATCTCTCCCGCGAAAACCATATGACCGTGGTCATCATCACCCACAACGGCGCCCTGGTGGACATGGCGGACCGGGTCATCCGGATGAAGAGCGGCAAGGTGCTGGAGCATTACATCAACGAGTCCCCCAAACCGGTGGACGAGATCGAGTGGTGATCCCATGAACGTCATGATTCGGGAGTTTCTGCGCTCCCTGAAAAAGAACTTTACCCGCTTTCTGTCCATCCTGGCCATCATTGCGCTGGGTGTGGGCTTTTTCGCGGGCATCAACGCCACCAGACCAGATATGGTCAAGAGCGCGGCTGCCTACTACTCCGAGCTCAACCTGATGGATCTGCGTTCGCTGAACCCCCTGGGTTACAGTCCCGAAGACATTGCCCAGCTCCGGGCGGTGGAAGGCATCGACCAGCTCCAGAGCTCCTATACCAAGGATCTGTTTCTGGTCCGCGAAGACCAGAAGCTGGCCGCCCGACTTTATTCCATGGATCTGGCCACCTACCACGAGCCGAAAACCCTGAATCAGCTCGTCCTCAAGGAAGGCCGCCTGCCGGAACGCTCCGGTGAAATCGTCCTGGCTGCCGGAAAGTACCAGGACATGGACCTGTCCGTCGGTCAGACCGTGCGCTTTGCCGAGGACGAGGGCAATGACCTGGCCAAAGTGCTGAAGGATCAGGACTATACAATTGTCGGCCTGGTGGAGTCTCCCCTCTACATCAGCTTTGAGTTCGAGCACACCAACATCGGCAACGGCCAGCTTGCCACCTTCGTGTACGTGCCCGCCGAAGATTTTACCCTGGAAGAACCCACTGAATTCTTCTTCTCCATAGAGGGAGCCGGCCAGCTCCGCCCCGACACGGACGAGTACAGGAACCTGGTTGATCCGGTCAAGGCCCAGGTTGATGAGATCGGCAAAACGGTCATGGCCAAAGAAACCGCCGACCTGTTGGCCGAGCTGGAAGACAGCAAGGCCACCCTGCGCCGGGAAAAAGCCGACGCGGAGAAAAAACTGGCCGATGCCAAAGCCACACTGGATCAGGCCGAGACAGACCTGGCCACAGCCGAAACTACCCTCATCGACGAGGAGGCCAAAGGCCGGCAGGAGATCGCCGACGGCCGCAAGGAGATCCTGGAAAACCGCCAGAAGCTCCTGGATGGCCGGGTCAAATACAACGAAGGCTATCTCGAATGGCAGAAAGGCAATAATGAGTACCTGGCCGGCAAGGCCAAGCTCGACTCGGCCACCCTGGAACTGGCCACCGCCAAAGCCCAGCTCGACTCCGCCAAGATGCAGATCGATGCCGGCAAGGCCATGCTCAAGCAGAACGAGGCCACCATGGAATCCTCCGAACAGCAGATCAAACTGTTCGGCGACATCGTCAAGGGACTCAATGAAGCACGGGATTCAATTCCCGACGCCCCCACCATGACCGAAGAGGAGTACAACCAGCTCCTCGCTCAGATCGAAGAAGTCTCCCCCGAGACCGCCAGCTACATCCGGACCTTTATCCCCTATACAACGCCGGAAGCCCCGGCGGCGATCCGCAGCTTCCTCGACACCTCCCTGGAAACCGTCAACGCCAGCTATGACAGCGCCAAGGCCGCCTATGACGCCGGCAAGGCGCAGTATGACCAGGCCAAGAAGGATCTGGCCGCCGGCGAGAAGGAGTATAAGTCCGGCCTGGCCGAATACAACGCCGGCAAGAAGAAGCTGGACCAGTCCGCCAAAGAACTGGCCGAAGGCAAGAAGGAACTGGATGCCGGCAAAAAGAAGCTGGACGAATCCCGCAAAGAACTCGATGACGGTGAAGTGGAGCTCTCCCAGGCCCAGCTCGATCTGGACAACGGCGAAGCCGAATTGGACACCAAGGTCGAGGAAGGCTGGAAAAAAATCTCCGACGGCAAGACCGAACTGGATAAAGGCCGGGCCGAATATGACGTTCAGAAGGCTGACGCGGAAGAAAAGCTGGCCGAAGCCGATGACAAGATCATGGACGCCGAGCGCAAGATCCTCGACATCCCGGATCAGTGGTTTGTTTCCACCCGGGACGGCAATCCCAGCTATACTTCCTGGTTTGACAACGCCGACAAGATCGGCAGAGTCGCCGTGGTCTTCCCCTTCTTCTTTTTCCTGGTGGCTGCCCTGGTCTCCCTGACGACCATGACCCGCATGGTAGAGGAAGAGCGCGTCCAGGCCGGCACCCTGAAAGCCCTCGGCTACAGCGCCGGCTACATTGCCGGCAAGTATATCGCCTATGCTCTCCTGGCCTCCCTGGCCGGTTCGGTCCTTGGCCTGTTCATTGGCTTCAACCTCTTCCCCCGGGTCATCATTCAGGCGTATCAGATGATGTACAACGTGCCGGCCGCGGTCATCGAGTTCAACTCCACCTACGCGGCACTCTCCATCGGCTTTGCCGTGCTCTCCACCGTCGGAGCCACTCTGGCTGCCGTCTATTCCGAGATCCGGGAACGCCCCGCTTCCCTCATGCAGCCCAAGGCTCCGCCGGCGGGCAAGCGAATCCTGCTCGAGCGCATCACGCCGCTGTGGCGGCGCCTGTCCTTCTCCCGCAAGGTCACCTTCCGTAACCTGTTCCTCTACAAGAAACGCTTCTGGATGACCGTTCTGGGCATTTCCGGGTGCACAGCCCTGATCCTGACGGGCTTTGGCATCAAGGACTCGGTGGATGCCATCATGGGCAACCAGTTCAAGGAACTGTTCATCTTCGACCAGATTGTCAGCGTCGACTCCAAGAAGCCCGCTTCGGAACGCAATCTGGACCAGATCCTGTCCCAGGTGGATTCCGTGGACAGCTATGCCCTGGGCCAGCAGCTCACCATGAAAGTCCATGTCCCGGGCTCTGACCGGACCTACGACGCCCGCCTCACCATCCCTGAAAAACCGGGCAAGCTCTCCGGCTTCGTGGTGCTGCGCGACCGCAGAAGCGGCCAGGCCCTTCCCCTGCCGGATGACGGCGTCGTGATCACGGAGAAAATGGCGGATCAGACCGGTCTGAAGATCGGAGACGAAATGAGCTATGAAGACGGTGACCGCCGTCAGTACAAAGCCGTCATCTCCGGCATTGCCGAAAACTACATCGAAAACTACATCTACATCTCGCCCCGCTATTACCAGTCCACCCATTTCCTCAAGCCCGACTACGACATGGCCTGGCTCAAGCTGACCGAGGAAGGCCTGGCCGATGAAAATGGCGTGCAGGAGGAGCTGATGGCACAGGATGCCGTTCTGGGCATCTTCTCCGCCAGCGAAACCTCCAAAACCTTCAACGACCAGATGAAATCCCTGATCTATGTGGTTCTGGTCCTGATCGCCTCTGCCGGCACCCTGGCCTTCATCGTCCTGTACAACCTGTCCAACGTCAACATCACGGAGCGCGTGCGCGAACTCGCCACCATCAAGGTCCTGGGCTTCCGGGACACGGAGGTGTCCGCCTACGTCTACCGCGAGAACATCTTCCTGACTCTGTTCGGCGCCCTGTTCGGCCTGGCCCTGGGGGCATCCCTGCATCAGTTCATCATCCAGACCATGGAAATCGAGAACATGATGTTCGGCAAAGTCATTTACTGGCCCAGCTATCTGCTGGCCTTCGCCCTGACCTTCCTCTTCTCTGCCATCGTCAACTTCGTCATGCACTTCGCCCTGAAACGGATCAACATGGTAGAGTCCTTAAAATCACTGGAATAGGAGACCTGCGCCATGAGAATCTCAAAAGATCCCAAAGTCCGCCGCCAGGAAATCATGGATGCCGCCCGGGAGCTCTTTCTCAAAAACGGCTACGAAAATACCAGCGTCGATGACATCGTCCGCCGCCTGTCCGTCGCCAAGGGGCTCTTCTACTACTACTTCCCCAAAAAGGACGCCATCCTGGCCGCCATCGCCGACGAATTCGTCGAGGAGGTGTCCCGTCAGTTCAGTACCCAATTGCGCGACCAGACCGAGGATTTCTCCACCCTGATCCGCCGCATTCTGGGGTACTACCTGACCACCATGAAGCACAACGAGAACCTGCTCAACATCAAAGCCAGCAACGGCACCGTCGTCTCGCTCTTTGTCCGGGGGCGCCTGGAAGACCACGCCATCCGGGAAGTAACGGAGCTCCTGCGGGAAAATCCGTCCCTGCTGCCCCTGCGCTACCCCGAATACACCATCCACATCCTGGTGCGCGGGCTCAGCGACCTGTATCTCAACGGGGTCCAGGACCTGGATGTCCTGTCCACCCTCATTGAAGAAATCCTGGGACTGTCCCGCCTCTCCCCCGAACCCGAGACCGCGGACTCCCACCAGCCCCATCCCAGCTGAAGCCCCTGAGGTCAGCCAAGATTTACAGTTTTATAACAGTTACGCCATACGGGGCCGAAATGACTTTGTTATACTGAAATCAATTCAAAGCGGCCGGCAATTTCCATTGCCGCCGCCGGTCCGGGAGGTCCCACATGGAAGCACAAAAGCAGACTCGATTGAAAATACTCAACAGCCTGTCCTGGCTGATTCTGGCGGCAGTCTCTCTGTCCGCCTACTTCCTGCCCATTCAGGCTACTGTCCTGACCCTGGAAACCAGGTATCCCGCTCCCGTCGTGGGACCGTCCTACACCTGGTACCTCTATTTCATCACGCTGGCCGGCCTGACCCTGTTTACCCTGTTTCAGGCAGCCGCCAGCCCGCACCGTGAACTGATTCGGCAGAAGGCGCGCCATGCCCTGGGCTGGACCGTCGGCGCTTCGTTTATCCTTTACTCCCTGGCCATCCTCAGCTGGCACTATGAACTCCTGGGACTGGCCATCTTCCTGCTGATCCTGACGACCCTCCTCCTGTTCGCCATCAACGGCAGCATCCGGGAAGACGAAGACCTCTGGGATGAGACACTCCTCCTGCGCGCCCCCTTCTGCCTGTTCCTGGGCTGGGTGCTCTTCCTGCTCTTTCAGACCATCGCCATGCGCTGGCATACCCTGTTCCAGCAGGACGTCACCGCCTTTCTGCTCCTGGCCGTTTTCCTCTTCTTTGTGATCTACTACGGCCTGACCACCCGCAGCCCGGCCATCGTCCTCCTGTGGCTTGCCGCCCTGCTCCTCAAGTTCCTGCAGATGCCCGGCTCCCTCCTGCGCTGGATGATCCTGGGATGCCTCGCAGCCCTGGTTCTCGCCCTTATTGCCATCCTTGGCAAAGGCCCCCGCTACCTGCCCCGCCACAAACTCGTCAGCAAAGGCATGGACAAGTACAACTTCGGCCGGCCTTCCCAGCTGGAAGCTCTGGAGCAAGAACTCAACGCCGAGCTGAAAACTAAACCCGGCGACCGCATCCGGCTCAAGTAACACAAGAAATCTGAACCCCAATAACAGCAAGGCCACCCGAATCGAATCGGGTGGCCTTGCTGTTCACTGTCATGATGATGAAGGGCTTCCTGCTGCATCCCCTGGCTCAGGGATGATCTCATCCATTGCCCGCACCGCTTTCTTCCGGCAGCTTACTCCTCGTCCGGCGTACCCGGCCGCTCGGAGTAGGCGGTGGCGAAATCATGCTTCTCGCCGGCGGAGACATAGCCCAGCAAGGTGTCGCGATAGACGTTCTGAGTCGAGCGCAGGATGTTCATCTCCGCGTTGGGGTTGATCTTCTTCATCTCTTCAATCAGTTCCTTGATGACATAGCGCTTGTTGCCGGTCCGCTTGGCCGCCACCATGCAGGCGCAGTTCAGCGGCCAGATGCCCATCTCGCTGGTCCACTTCTTGATAAATTTCTCCTCGATATAGTAGAGGGGTCGGATCAGCTCAATCTCCGGGTAATTGGTGGAGCGGAGCTTGGGCGGCATGGCCTTGAAGGTCCCGCCATACACCATGTTGAGCATGACCGTCTCAGTGACATCGTTGAAATGGTGACCCAGGGCCAGCTTGTTGCAGCCCAGTTCCCGGGCCTTGGCATAGAGGTAGCCCCGGCGCATCCGGGCGCACATGTAGCAGGGGTAGTCCCGGGCAATGTCATCAATGACCTGAAAGATGTCCGCTTCGAATATTTTCAGCGGAATCTGAAGGTATTCCACATTATCCAGCAGCAGTTCCCGGATCTGGGGATGGTATCCCGGATCCATGCAGATAAACTCCACCTCGAACTCAAACTTGCGGTGCCGCTTCAGTTCCTGAAACAGCTTTGCCATCAGCATGGAGTCCTTCCCCCCGGAGATGGCTACCGCAATCCGGTCCCCCGGCTCAATCAGCTGGAAGTCATTCAGCGCCTTGGTAAACTTGGACCAGATCGTCTTCTTATATTTCCCCGTAATGGATGCCTCGACATCCCGGATCTCCTTCCGCTCTTCCTTGGGAATCAGGATCTCGCACCCTTCCCCCTGTAATTTATCCATTGGTTTGTTCCTCGTATTCCGGGCTGCCGCACAAAGATCAGAGGCAGCGGCACGGATCATTGATGTAGAAATAGGATAGCAGCAATCTCGAAAGGCATGATCAGAAACCCTGGGTTATCCGAGTTCTCTGCTTATGCTTTCCTCTGCTATTTTATTGCAATCAGCGGAAATGTCAATTTTTTTCAGCCGGCAGGCGTCTGATCCGAACCAATGCATGTCATGGACTTTCGAAGCTCAGCCAAAGCCCGGAGCAAGGTCAAAGCTCGCCCGGCTGAAAAAGAAAAATGCCGCATGGTAGGGCGGCATCCAGGGTCGGGGATTCAGAGGGTGCTGCGGGATCCGATCCAGGCTGCCCCAGCCTGATCATCCGCCGCACCGGCCGATCCCTTGTGCCCTATTCCTATTTCACATAGAGTCCGCAGACTTTTCCGGCGGAGTCGATGCTGATGGTGTAGGTGGCATTGCCGTTGGCGTAGACACAATTGATGATGGCTACAGCGTATTTTCCGATGGTGGGATTCTCCCCGGCCCCGACGGTTTCGGACTTGAATTCCTTGAAGGCGCCCAGCTTGTCGATGACCGGTCCCACAGCGGTTTGCAGTTTCTGGGCATCCAGGGCTGCCTTCATCTCCGGGCTGAACTGGGCTGCCACGCTGGCATACTCTTTATTCGTCAGCTGCGTAATGACCTGTTTGGCCTGAGTCGTTACCTTGGCCTGATCAAAGCCCTCCGGCAGCGTCTTCTGGGCACAGGCGGCCAGGGCCAGGGAAAGGGTCAGTACAAACAGCAGCAGGGTCAGTCCACGGTGTTTTCTTTTCATGATTCAATACTCCTTTGATCCGTTCGAATGGTTTTTAGAGTGAACAGGGTATAGATGACAATACCGACGGTGGCAAGTGCCAGGGCACCCTCAATCAGTACCGCGTCGACGTTGCGCCAGGCCAGTTCAGCCCCCAGCGCGTTAAACAGGGTATGTGCCAGAATGGCCAGAGCCAGCAGAAGCGGCTTGTTCTCTTTCAGAGAACGCCACACCAGGATGCTCAGGCAGACATGGAGCGTCATGGCCAAAATCCGTTCTGCACCGGCCAGGACAAAGGGCAGGCTGGACTGGAAGGGAAGCTGTCCCAGATATCCGCCCACCGCTAAATTCAGACCCACCAGCAGCATGGCCTCCATACCGCCATGCCCCACTCCGAAGGCAATCGCATGAGACAACGGCGCGTCCTTCATGAACCGGCGCATCAGCACATACCGTCCGATTTCTTCAAACAGGCCGGCCGTCAGGGACAGAAACCACAGAAACAGCCGGGGCTGAGTAAACTGGAACAGGAGATACTCATTTGACCTGGGCAGCACAAACTGAAGCAGCGGAATCCGCAGCAGAACCTGAAACAGGATGAAACAGGCGGCTCCCAGCAGTACGGGCTGAAGTGCCCTGTACCGGCGCACCAGAACAAGCGAGACCAGCACCGGCAAAACCAGCGCGACACCCAGCGCAAATACATAACCTGCCATTGACCTACCTCCCGCGGTCCCGGCAACATGGGATCCGCCTCGAATTCAAGGCTATTATAACAAATGATTCTGAAAAAAAGCATACACTGATTGCATCTGGCAGATCGTTGAGCCGCAGATTGCCCGGCAAGTCACCAGGCAGCAGATTGCCCGGCAGATTGCCCGGCAGGTCACCCGGCAGCAATTTCCCGAACCGCTGTTGTCCTTCCGTGGTTCTTCTGCTATTTTCTTCTGGTGTATTCCTCCGGTGCTTTCCTTTGCTGCTTTCCTTCGGTGCTTTCCTCCGGCGATTTCCTTTGTTGCTTTCCTCCGGTGCTTTCCTCTGCTGCTTCCCTCTGTATTGGATTCCGAGCAAAAATGTAATTTATATATTGCATTATGACTGAGATATGTTATACTTTGCAATATAAGGGGGTGCTTCATGAAGAACAAGCGAATGAAAATAGCCCGACTGGAATGCGATATGAACCAGGAAGAATTAGCCAGAGCTGTCGGCGTGACCCGACAGACCATCGGACTGATTGAGGCCGGGGATTATAACCCGTCGCTGAATTTGTGCATCGCAATCTGCAAGGCACTGAAGAAAACACTGAATGACTTATTTTGGGAGGATCCATCATGAAAAACCAGACTATCCGGGATGAACGAGTCATCTCACAACGCCGCAAAATCAGCAGTGAGGCCGATGGCATTCTGATGTTTGCCCTGCTTGCGTCCATTCTGCTGCAGCAATTTATTATGAACGCGCCGTTCAAACAGTATGCCGCCGAGTTCCTCTGCTTTTTCGGAGTTTCCATCTACAAGCTGGTACGGTATCTGTCATTGGGACTGGATCTGAACGGCAGCGGAACGCACTCGAAGCGAATGCCCCTGATCCACAGCCTCATCGCCGGACTGACCGTCACCACAGTGACCGGGGGGATCAACTATTCCCAATACGCCGGCAAGTATCAGGTGGATGGCATCGGCTATTTCCTGGCGATGCTCCTCGTTACCTTCCTGGGTTCCACTGCGATCAGTTATCTTGCTGCCTGGCTGTTTTATCATCAGAATACGGTGACCCAGAAAAAAATTCAGCAGCAGCTCGATGACGAGGAAAACCGGTAGCATTTCACTTCCTGCCCACTTCCCTCATTTTGCAATCAAAAATAAAATAGCCATCAAATTTAGCAGATGCTTATGGTTATCCCAATCATAAGCATTATCTTTTCAGTGAGATTGATAAAATAAATACAACTTTGAAAATCCGGCCCAAACCCGCTGTTTGACAGGCTTCTGGCCGCCCTGTACAGTAGGTACTGAATTCAATATCCGTGGATGAACATCGGCTGAAGAGCCCGGCAACCTGCCGGGACCGTAGAAGCAAGGGACCTGTTCCTAACATAGGTTACCGAAACTTTCAGGTCATACCAGCGATGGGACACAACTCTGGAGAGAGCCGTAACCGGCCATCGAAGAAGCAAGCTGCCGGACGCAGTGAATCTTTCAGATCAAAGGACAGAGCAACGTAGGTTTTTTTGGTAAGCCTACGCTGCGCTGCCCTTTTTTTTGATACATAAAAAAAGTGAGAGGAGAACATGATGGAAATTGTTCAGGGAATGGGATTGTTGATTGCGACACTGGGGGTATTCTCGCTGTTCAGCCTGAAAGCACCCAAGGGCCAGGCGGCCATGGGGGGATTGGCCAATGCAGCGATCGCAACGTTTTTAGTGGAGGCGATCCACCGGTACATCGCAGGGAATTTTCTGCACAGCCGGTTTCTGGGAGAGGTCGGCAGCCTGTCCGGCAGCATGGGGGCGGCCGCCGCGGCGATGCTGGTCCTGCTGGAAATGGGCATCTCCCCGGTACTGGCCGTTTCAGCCGGCCTGGCAACGGCTGGCTTCGGCATCCTGCCCGGCTTTATCGCCGGCTACCTGCTGGGGCTGCTCACTCCGAAACTCGAAAAGAAGCTGCCGGAGGGACTGAACGTGATTCTGATGGCGCTGCTGCTGGCTCCGCTGGCCAGAGGCATCGCTGCCGCGATCAATCCGATGGTCAGCAGCACCCTTTCCCAGATCGGTGCCATGATCTCCGCGGCGGCTGAGCAGTCGCCCTATGTCATGGGCATCCTTCTGGGCGGAATCATGAAAGTCATCTGCACTTCGCCCTTAAGCTCCATGGCGCTGACCGCCATGCTCGGACTCACCGGACTGCCCATGGGCATCGCCGCCGTTGCCACCTTTGGCGGGACTTTTACCAACGGAGTGATCTTCTACAAGCTGAAACTGGGCAGCAAGGGCAACATCATTGCCGTCATGCTGGAGCCCCTGACCCAGGCTCACATCGTCACCCGCCACGCTGTCCCCATCTATGTGTCGGACTTTTTCGGGGGAGCCCTGGCGGGTCTGAGCGCCTCCTGGTTCGGGATCATCAACAACGCGCCCGGAACCGCTTCCCCGATTCCCGGTTTCCTGGCCCCCTTTGGCTTCAATCCGCCTTTGAACGTTCTGCTGGCCATGGCCTGCGCTGCCATCGGAGGAATCCTGGGCGGCCTGATCGGGGCAAGCCTGTTCCGAAATTACCGTGTCGAAGACCCGCCGCAGGACCTGAACCCCCTGGAAAACGCAGCTTAGGCGACCGCCCGGAAGGTTTGCGGCTGGTTTCAACATGATTGTTATTCACGATATATGCATAATTATTCACGCTGAATGGGTTGACAAATGTAATCGGTTGCTCTTGTTAACCTTTGATTTATAAGGTTTATTGTTGTTTTCGCTCCATCTCCGATGTATTATTACAGTGGAATAATAACTCAACATTTCTGCATTTTATACAAACGACAAGGGGCGATACGTGATGACAGACAAAGGACCGATCCAGCATATGATTCTGCCGGACTCTTTGAACCAACTTCTGCAGAGCGGTCTTTCGGTAACCATCCCGGAGACACGCGGCGAACTTCTTGAACTGGCCATGGGCGGTGACCCGCTGTTCAATGAAGTGAGCTATGACGTTCCGGGCCAAGGCCAAGTCGTGGAAGCCACGGTGGCCAAGTGCAAAAACGGACTGGTCGTCAACTACATGGATGTCTACATGAGACGGCGCGATCCCCACTGCATGGTCATTGCCGACCACGGTAAATCCGACAAGCAGCGCTTCATCTCCAAATACGGCGCGGAATTTGACGAACTGCGCCACCAGACCTTCGACTGGCTCACCACGCAGGGCCTGATCATCATGCCCTTCATGGCCGGCGGCGAAGAATTCGGCTATCCCGCGCTCCTGGTCGCTCCGGACAACGCCGGCTTCTTCGCCGCGGCCCTGGCCGACCTGCAGGGCTTCATCCCGGCCAGCCGCGTTCCCGAAGGCTTCAAGCCCAAGGCCATCATCTACCTGGCACCGACCTTCCGCCATACCCATTTTGGCGGCAAGCAGATGGTCGTGCATAACCGGCTGGACGATATCTACGAGCTTTTCTCCTACAACCTGTATCCGGGCCCCAGCGCCAAGAAAGGCGTCTACGGCGTGCTCCTCAAGATCGGCGAAGAAGAAGGCTGGGTGACGGTCCACGGCTCCACCGTCCGGATCATCACGCCCTATGACAATGTTCTCACCGTCATGCATGAAGGTGCTTCGGGCAGCGGCAAGAGTGAAATGATCGAAGAAATCCATCGCGAGATGGACGGCCGCATTCGCCTGTCCACCAACCGCGTCACCGGCGAAACCACCTACATTGACCTGATTGAAACCTGCGAGCTGCTCCCCATCACCGATGACATGGCGCTGTGCCATCCCCAGCTCCAGAACGCCTCCAAGCGCCTGGTAGTCAAGGATGCCGAAGCCGGCTGGTTCATGCGGACCGACCACATCAAGGAATACGGCACGGATCCCTATCTGGAAAAGCGCACCATTCATCCCAAGGAACCGCTGCTGTTCTTCAACTATGATTCCGTCCCCGGCTCCACCTGCCTGATCTGGGAACACATCATGGATGCCCCGGACAAGCCCTGCCCCAACCCACGGGTGATTCTGCCGCGCAATCAGATCACCAACATCATCAACGAACCGGTGGAAGTCGATATCCGAAGCTTCGGCGTGCGCACTCCGCCCTGCACCATCGCGGATCCCAGCTACGGCATCATCGGGCTGTTCCATATCCTGCCCCCGGCCCTGGCCTGGCTGTGGCGCCTGGTATCCCCCAGAGGCCACAACAATCCCAGCATCACCGACAGCGAGGGCATGACCAGCGAAGGCGTCGGCTCCTACTGGCCCTTTGCCACCGGCCGCCGCGTCGACCAGGCCAACCTCCTGCTCAAGCAGATACTGGAAACCAGCCACACCCGCTACGTGCTGATCCCCAACCAGAACATCGGCGCCCATAAGGTCGGCTTCATGCCCCAGTGGATTGCCCGGGAATATCTCTCCCGCCGCAACGGCAAGTTCGGCCGCCATCAGCTCAACGAATCCAGATGCCCGCTGCTTGGCTACGCCCTGGGCAGCATCAAGGTGGACGGCACCTTCCTGCCCAAGGAACTGCTTGAAGTCAACCGTCAGCCGGAAGTCGGCGATGAGGCCTACGACGCCGGAGCCCGGCTGCTCACCGATTTCTTCAAGAAGGAACTGGCCAAATTCGACTCCCCGGACCTGGATCCCCTCGGCCGCCAGATCATCGAGTGCTGCCTGAAGGACGGTTCCATTGAAGACTACATCAAGCTGATTCCGATTCGCCTGTAGTCAGCCAGTCAAAAAAGAGCCCCGCTTCCAGCGGACTGTCCTGGGACAGCCGACCGGCCGCGGGGTTTTCTGCTTTTTCGATTGCTGCTTTTTCGATTGCTGCTTTTTCGATTGCTGCTCATGTCGATGCTGGCAGGATCGCTTGTGTGCTGCTTGCCTCAGGCAGGACTCAGCGAACGACCTTGAGCTGGAACTCCTCCTGGGCTTCGGCTTCCTCCCAGACGATTTCCTTATGGACATAATTGCTGGTCATGGAGGACAGTATGCCGCCGTAGGTCATGTCAAAGCGGATTTCCGAACCAACCCGGTAGGGAATGGCCGAGTCCGTCAGATCCAGGACGATGTGGTCGGAGGAAGCGCCTTTGATCAGGATGTCCTCATCCTGGGGCGTCAGCTTGGTGGGATCGACATCCTGCTTGCCGATGGCGCAGATGGCCAGGGTTCTGGTCCCCAGGTCCTCAAACTCCGGCACTTCGCCGAAGGCGTTCTTTCCCACCATTCCCTTGGGTACGGTGGGCTTTTTTTTCAGCTCGATGACCTCGGCCACCAGGGTGAACACTCCTTCCACGGTTCCGGGAACCCGTTCGCCGTAGGCGGTTTCCCGTCCCAGCAGAAAGGCTTCGCCGATGCGCAGGTTGTTGATCCCCTCCACCATGGCGTCATCCAGGATCAGATGCAGGGAAGAGGAATTGCCTCCGGAAATCAGCTCCATCTCCAGGCCGTACTTTTTGTGGACATACTTGGCGATGGTGACCAGCCGGAACAGGTTGTACTCATCCGGGATGACTCCGCCAAAGCAGGTCAGGTTGACGCCGACCCCCACCACGTCAATGTGGGACAGCCTGCGGGTCTGCTCGATGGCGTCAAACAGCTCATACTCATCGTAGAACCCCTCCCGCAGGTCGCCCAGATCCATCATCAGCAGTACGCCGTGGCGGACGCCGGCTTCCTGAGCGGCCTGATCCAGGGCCCGGATCGTATCGACCTCGGAGTTCAGGGAGATGTCCGCGTAACGGACCACTTCCCGAGCCTCGGAGATCATGGGCAGCCGGAGCATCATGCGGGGCAGACTCATGCCCTTGAGTTTTTTCAGGTTCTCCAGGCGCGAATCCGCCAGATAGCGGCAGCCGCCGTCGACAAAGACCTGAGCCAGTTCCGGCATGGCACAGAACGCCTTGGTGACACCGGCCACGGAGATGCCGTGATCGGCGCACAGGCCGACGATGGCATCGACGTTCTGGCGCAGCCGGGTCAGATTAATTTCTACTCGTGGATTTTTCATGGTGTTCCCTCCGGGATGCTCAGACTTTTTCGGGCCAGCTTGCGGGCCGCTTCCGGATACTGCAGGCTCATGACGCCCAGGGAGGCCATGATGTAGTCCCGGTCAATCCAGATGTTGATATCAGGCCGGGGCAAAAGCTCCAGCCGGCTCTCCCGCGCCAGGGCGCGCCGGATAATGGCCTCGCCGTCGGGCAGGCGGGTCAGCGCCCCGCCGGTGCCGATGAAATGCTTCACCGGGGTCAGATCCTTGCCCAGGGCCGCCAGCTTGCGGCCGGACGGACCGAAGTATTCCTTCAGCACGCCGGCATGGCGGCGCAGAGCCGTCACCAGGGCGGTCTCTGCCAGCAGCGACACCAGTGCCAGGTCCTGTGCCGTGTCCGGGATGGGCGGCAGCGCTTCGGAGCGCCGGACCGCCTCGGCCCGGTCCAGACCCAGCCGGCTGTCCAGTTCCCGGTCCGTCACCAGATCCAGCACCGTCATGCGGTTGACGTACATACCCAGATCCCCCTCGACGGTCCGCTTGTGCTCCGGTTCGGGCTCCAGCAGGATGCCCGCGAACTCATCCGAGTCCGCCGTGCAGGAATGAATGTCGGTGGTGGCCCCGCCGATGTCGGCGCAGACCAGGTTGCCCAGTTCCTCTTTGAGCAGGATGGAAGCTTCCATCACCGCGCCCGGCGTCGGAATGATGTGTCCGTCCACCAGATCGCGGATGTGCTCCATGCCGCCGGCGTGGGTGATGTGCTCCTCAAAGACCGCCTGGATGACTTTCCGGGTCGGTTCAATATTAAGTTCATCGATGCGGGGATAGACATTGTCCACGACATACAGCCGGTTGGGGCTGCCCTCGAAGATCAGACGGATTTCCTCCTGATTCTCCACATTGCCGGCATAAATGACCGGAACCGCCAGATTCAGCGATCGGATCAGCTCCGCGTTGTACAGAGCGGTTTCACGCTCGCCGTAATCAACCCCGCCTGCCAGCAGGATAATATTGGGCCCGATTTCCCGGATTTTTGCCAGATCCGACCGGCGCAGCCGGCCGGCCGTAACAAACTTCAGGTTGGCGCCGGCCCCCAGGGCGGCCTCCCGCGCCGCCCGCACCGTCATGTCATAGACCAGGCCGTGCACCGTCATGCGCAGACCGCCCGCGGCGGAGGAGGACGCCATTAGCCGGTCATAGCGAAGCGCTTCTCCCAGCTGCTCCTCCAGATCCCGGATGGCACCGGCCAGGCCGATGTTGACATCCCCTTCCGATACGGTGGTGCGGAACTGCCCCTGGCCGAGCAGCACCGGATCCGTATTCAATTGATGGAACGCGCTGACCACCGTGGTGGTGCTTCCGATCTCCGCAATGAGCAGGTCTGCCTGTTTCATGTTACGGTTCCCCTTGTTCCAGTTCCCGGCGCTTCTTGACCAGGAAGGTTGCGACATGGACGCCCTTGGAACCGCGGCCGAAGCCCTGGTCCATTCCGGCTTCCCGGGCATATTCGTTGGATACCTGCGTACCGCCGGCAGCCAGAATGATCCGGTTCCGGATGCCTTTTTCAACGCACAGGTCCGCGATCTTCTTCATGTTCTTGTAGTGGATGTCATCATGGCTGATGATGGTGGACGCTAAGATGGCGTCGGCATTGAGCTCAATGGCGGCGTTGACGATTTTTTCCACCGCCACCGACGTCCCCAGATACTCGCACTGGATGCCGTACTTCTCGATGCCGCCATGCTTGATATCGATGATTTCACGCAGGCCCACGGAGTGTTCATCCTCTCCGATGGTGCCGCAGACGATCTTCATCGGCCGGCGCTGGATGTCCTGGCGCAGCTCTTCCTCGGACAGAATTTCCGGTTTGGGCGGAATCACCAGGTCGGCGATGTTAAGGATGTCACGGAAGACGCCCTTGACCTCAATCCGTGTTCCCTCGGCCTCCTGCATGATCTCCTTGTGGATAACCTCGGCATCGGCCAGATTCATGCGCCGGGCGATTTCCAGAGCGGCCACCGCGGCGGTGCGCTCCTCGGCGGGCAGGAACATGGACAGATGGATGACTCCGTCGCCGCGCCATTCCATTTCCGGCTTGATCCGGGCAGGATCCAGCAGGTCTTTCACTTCTTCCAGGCGGACATTGACGTTGTCATTGGGATCCAGCTCGTCGATGTAGACGATCTTGGAGCGGTCCTCAAAGGTGCAGCCTCCAATCAGGCTGACCGGATCCTCCGCTCCGTACTGAGCGGCATTGTTGTAGCCGAAGTGGGCCGTGACCGGCGCCAGATAGTCGGCATCGCGCTCGAACACGGTGCCGGCGGCGATGCCCCCGTCAATCTTGCGGGCGATGCCGTCTCCGTTGCGCTCCGGATAGATGCCGGAGTCGACGAAGAAGCCGTCCTCGACGGCCTTGAAATAGCCGCCGTTTTCCAGGATTTCTTCCATGAACAGGATGGCCCGTTCCTTGATTTCCCGGGTCTTTTGTGCCAGTTCCCCTTCGTTCCGGCGCAAAGCGATCATATCCATCAGGCCGTCCATGCCGGCAAAGGCCTGCCGGGCCGTATCAACGGCCTCCATATTGTAGATGTGCCAGGGCACGTTACGCCCCTCGTCCGGCGTGATGGTGGACTGGATGTCTGCCCGGGTCAGCTGTGAGATCAGCAGATTCAGCACATGGGTTACCGTCGCCTCGCGGGTGGAGGATTCCATGTATTTGGTGTTCTGCTGGGCCCGCATCTTGTATTCCCGGAACAGCTCGCGCAGCGCCACGGCATAGGGCAGGTCCAGGCGCATGGCCGGGGCCGGCGGAGCCGAGGGCGGCACGGTGGAGAGACAGATGTTCTCCTTCTTCATGCCGCTTTTGACGGAGAACAGCGAGTTGATGGCATGCTGAACCAGCAGCTCCGGCATGACCTTCCAGGCCTCCCGGGCGGTGGCGTTGGCATTATGGGCGCCGTCAATCTGCGCCATGCCGGAATAAGCCATGATGGTCTTGGCTTCGGCGGCGTCCACGAAGGACCGCACCATGTTGATGTTGCGGTAGAGGACATTGTACTGGGGATCCTGATGGGCCCCGTTGATGCCCTCTTCGGTGAACATGACGGCGATCTCCGGTCCGGCGACACCGGACACGTAGGAATGATAGTTGATCGGACGGCCGACCTCATCTTCAATGAGATCCAGCGCCTTGCGCTGGGCCCGCACCTGCTTGCGCGTGATGGGGATTCCGCCGATGCCCTGGGGCGTGCCTTCGATGAGACCATCGTAATGGCTCTGGCCGGCGGTGCGGATGACCATGATGTGGTCTGCGCCGTGCCAGGCGGCCATGCGCATGCGCCGGATGTCGTCCTCAAACCGGCCCGAGGCAATCTCGGTGGTGATGACGCATTTGGGCTGCGGGTCGATGTTCTCAAAGTACTTGGCAGCCGGCAGCGGCTGGCTCTGCTTCAGATCGTCGCTCATGTCATGGAAGACAAACTTTCCGATCTGACGCGGGGTGCCGGCGCCTTCGCGCCAGTGCCAGCCGCGGCGGCGCGGCTCATATTTGTCCAGGTCCTTCAGGATTTCCCGGACATCCAGTTTTTCGTTGCGTTTCAGATCCATTACGCGTTCCCTCCCAGGACGGCTTTGAGCGCGTCGAAGCCCTCGCCCTGGGCGAGGCGAAGTCCGGCTTCCCGGATGGTGAGATGCTGGTCTTGCGCCAGGCGGTAGACCAGGTGGCCGCAACCCTTGCCCATCAGACCGTGTTCCATGGTGTGCGTCACGATCTGAGCGGCCTCCGGTGAGGAGAAGCCCATGCGCAGGAGCACCGAGCGCTCGATGGACGGCGTTGTGTTCTTTTTGGCCAGATCCAGCATGGGATCGACAATTTTGGCGCAGGTCTCCCAGAAGCGCTGCTCCAGCTCTTCTTCGGTCAGATCCTGCAGGTGAGCCCGGCGGCTCAGGTAGTCATCGGGTCGCTTCATCTTTGGTTTTCCTCCGTAATGCTGACTCCCAGCTCGGCCAGAACCGTCCGGACGAAGGCGTCATCCGAATTGGTTTCCAGGACGAGATAATCCACGTCGGCCGGGGTAATATCCAGGACGTTCTTGCCCACCGTCTGATTCTTGATGGAGGAACGCCGCAATTTATTCAGGTCCAGATCTTCAATGAACAGCCTGCCGGCACTGGTCGGCAGCACGATGTTCTTGCCGGGAATCTCGTCCTTGGGGTCGCCGATCACCAGCTCAATGCCGTTTTCGCGGGCAAAGGTGAGCTGCGGGTTGATGTGCTTGCCGGCGCCGGTGTACTCGGTTTCCTGAACCACGATGACCTGGTCTTCATCCAGCTCCTGGGCCAGGCAGAAAGCTGCGGCCAGGGAGGTGTTGCCCGCCGGTCCGCGTTCCAGCCCTTCCAGCTGGGCCAGGGCTTCCGTAATGAAGAACACGCTGCCCTGGCTCATGGTGACATAGCGGTCCATGTAGCGCAGCGGCCGGCCGGCCGAGCGCGGCACGTCGGAGCGGTCCGGGTTGGTGGTAAAGGGCACGCCGAAGCCGGTGTGGCCGGTGGTAAAGGACTTGCGGTTGAAGTCATTGTCGGATGCCATATGCAGCCCCGACAGGTCGACGGAGGCGCCCACGACCTGGGAATTTGCCCCGGCAGCCCGCAGGCCCCGGGCAGTTCCGGTGAGGTTTCCGCCGCCGGCGTTGGTGCACACGACGACATCCGGGTCACGGCCGATCTTCTCCCGCATCTGCAGGGCCAGCTCGTAACCCAGGGTCTCCACGCCGGCGATGCCGAAGGGGGTGTAGAGCGAAGCGTTGAAGTAGCCCGTTTCCTCCAGCAGGAGCAGGAACTTGTAGAACAGCTCCGGTCCCACGGTCATCTGAATGACTTCGGCCCCGTAGGCTTCGCACTTTCTGGCTTTTTCGATGATCTCCGGCTGTCCCTTCTCATGGGAGTCGTAACACTCCTGGACGACAATGCAGTTCAATCCCCTCTTCGCTGCCTGACTGGCCACTGCCGCACCGTAATTTCCCGAGGTTGCCGTGATGACGCCGGAAAAGCCCAGGCGCTTCGCTTCATATACACTGGTGGCCGCCCGCCGGGCCTTGAAGGATCCGGACGGATTGGCCGCCTCATCCTTAACGAAAATGCGGGCGCCTTTGCCCGGCGCGGCGTATTTGCGCGCCAGCCGGGTCAGGTTGTGCAGTTCAAAGATGGGCGTATTGCCCACTCCGGTTTCATTCTGAATCTGGCGGATCTCCTCCAGGCTGTAGCCGGTCTCTTTCATCATCCGGTCATAGTCGAAGGCGATGCGGCCGTACTCGAACTGGGAGTAGTCGATGCCGACGGAGGTCTTCATGATGTCGTTCTTGCGCGCCAGAACGCTCTGGTAGCTGTTATCTTTCATCCTGTCCCTCCTCCTTGCGCTGCGCTTCATATTCTTTCAGGTCCGCCCGCAGACTCCGTCCGATGTAGAGGAGCTCCGGGACGCACTTGCCGTAATTATGGTCATAGAATGGCTCGATCTGGGTCAGGGTGCCGCTCTGGTGGCGTCCGATGTAGGTTTCCACCGTGACTTCGTCGCCGAGGGCTGCCGCTTCATCCAGCAGGAACCCCTTGGTCCACATCTGGATATCCGTGGCCCGGGTATCCTCCGGCAGACTGCCGGTCCGCTGGGCGGCGGTCAGGATCACCGAATGGATCCGGACCCAGTCGCCTTTTTTCGCTGTCATTTTATTCCACCTCGATCAGTTCGCGGATATCTCCCATCATGGCTCTTGGTACCGGCAGGTCCAGCATGGTGCGCAGACCCGGCTTGGCATTGATGATGTGGGGGATCATGTTGACGCACATGGCGATGGTGCCGATGCCGCCGGGAACTTCCGGCGTGATGGCCATGTTGATGTCGGGCACGCCCTTGATGTTGATGTAGTCCCCAGTGTTGACGCCTTCCAGCTGGGGCTCAACCTGCTGCGGGTGGATCATGCTGATCTTGACTTCGCCGTCCACTTTTCCCTGGCCGCGCATGTCGACTCCGGCCATGTTGCCGGCTTTGACTTCAGCGTAGGGTGCCTTGCGGTCGACCTTGGAGATGATCGGGGTCATGCTCTGGGAAACCGGTTCGGACAGCTTCCAGCCCAGGGCGTCCGCGATCATGTTGACGGATTCGCTGAATCCGACATGGCCGGCCAGAGTTCCGGTCTTGCTTCTTTCCTCGAATTCAGCCATGGTGATGCCCACGCCCTGCTCATGCATGACGACGGGTCCGAAGGGAGACAGGTTGTTGACCCGCTTGGCTTCCACGGAGTCCACCGACTCGCAGGCGCCGGTCAGGCAGACCACCAGGAGATCCATGATGAGGCCGGGGTTGATGCCTGTGCCCAGGACAGACACGCCGTTGGTTTTGGCGATGCGGTCCATCTCTTTGGCCAGCTCCGGTTCCTGAGCCTGAGGATACGCCATTTCTTCCGCCGTGGAGATGACGTTGATCTTCTGCTCGAGAATGAACTTGATCCGGTCAAAGGCGGTGCGGGTGTAGGAATCCGTGCACAGCAGCACCACATCGGCCGCTTTCTCGGTGATGACTTCTTCCGGTGTTCCGATCACGATGTCATGGTCATACGGATTGGTCTTGTCCAGGAATTCAAACATGCTTTTTCCCAGTTTGTCGCCGCGGCCTGCCACCCCGACGATTTCAATTCCTTTCTTGGCCAGCAGCATCTCGGCCATGCCCTTGCCCATGGCACCCAGTCCCCAGATGATGATCTTTACATTGTCCTGTCTCATATTTCATATCCTCCCCAAAATTATTTTGTTTTTAGACAGCAAAATCAGAATGCATAAAAGATAACTAAATGCATAAAACCCTTTTCACGGCCCGATTTTTACCGATCCATTCAAATTTGCACCATATATTATACTTGAAACTCAAATTAAAATCTAAAAATTTAAAGGTCATATCTTGCCGATTCGATTCAAAATTTCATCCGGTACTAAAATTCCAATACTAAAATTCTGATTTTATTGAAATCCAGGAAAAAGACCCCTGTTTAATTTGCTGAAGTCTTGCCTGAGCAATTTGCGAAATCCTGTGGAAAACTTTATTCATTCCTGGTCACCTTCCGCAAATGATTACATTTCGGGCTGAAAAAGGGCAAAAAAAGAGCACCCCTTCTATACATCAGGGATGCAAGTTTATGCTTGAAGACTTGGGAGAGTTGACAAAACAACCCGATCTAAGGATTCGGACCCGGACTCAGGGACAGTCCAGAAGTTCCCGGGCGGCGCTTTCGACGCCCGCGAACAGTCCGGCGATGCCCGAGGGGGTATCAAACCCGTGATCGGTCCCGGGCAGCCGCGTCAGTCGGGCGTCCTGCGGCCAGCGGACGAATTCCTCCGAAACCGCCAGCGGCACCGAAGCATCGGCGGATCCGTGGAAAAAGCGCACCGGCAGCTTCAAATCGCTCAGCAGCGCAGCAAAGTCACAGGCCAGACACTCGTCCAGGAAGGCGCGGCCCACGGCCAGATTGCCATGCCACAGCGTCCCGGATTCGTCATAGCGCTCGCGGTACTTCTCCGCGTAGCGGAACGCCGGCGCGAAAAGGATCAGGCCCCGCAGGTCTGACTGCCGCCGCTGCGCCACCAGGGTGGCGACGCAACCCCCCATGGACATGCCCAGGAGGAGCATCCGGTCTGGATCAATGGCCGCCTGTGACCGGGCCCAGTCCAGAATCCGTTCGCCCTGGCGCGCCTGATCCGACAGGGCAGTGTCGTAAAACTCGCCGTCCGATTCCCCGGAGCCGAGGAAGGACAGCCGCAGCACGGCGATGCCCGAGGCGGCCAGGTGCCGGCCCAGCCGGGCCAGGAGAAACTTGTGTTCCGTACAGTCTCCGGTAAAGCCATGGAAGGCTATCACGGCCGGATGCGGTCCCTCACCCTCCGGGAGATCCAGATAACCGCGCAGCGTGCCGCCGGGCATCGTCAGTTCAATGTGGCGCTTCATTTCTCAGCCCTGCTCCGGCGAAAACGGCGAATGATGCGCCAGGCAAGCCAGAGCGCCACGGCCACGGCCATGACCCGGACAAAGATACTGGAATAGGCAGAGAAGATTTCCTTGTATTCATTCCAGCCCTGGCCGGCAAAATGACCCAGCAGAACCAGAACGGTATTCCAGATGGTGGAACCGATGAGGGTCAGAACCAGGAAGGGACCCACTTTCATCCGGGTAATGCCGGCCGGAATGGAGATCAGGCTTCGGATCAGCGGAATGAACCGGCACAGGAAAATGGCCGCGGAGCCCTTCTTCTGGAACCATTCCGTGGTTTTCACCAGATCATGGGGGGTCAGGCCCAGGAGATCGCCGATGCGGCCCTGGAAGAAACGCTGAATCCCGTGCATCCCCAGTTCATAGCCCAGGAAGTAGAGCACGACGGCCCCGACCATGGATCCGGCGGTGGCCGCGACAATGGTCAGAGGGACATTCAGTCCGGCGGATACGGTCATAAAGCCGCCGAACAACAGAATCACCTCCGAAGGGATGGGGGGAAAGAGGTTCTCGATGAAGATCAGAAGAAAGATCCCCAGGTATCCATATTGCTGCATGATTTCTTGTACAAACTTTTCCAAAACGACTCCTATCTGTTGCAGATGCTTTCATTTCTGTTTATTTCAGTATGGTTATTTCTGTCTATTTCAGTTTGGTTATTTCTGCTGGTCATTTCTGCTGGCTAAAACAGTTGATTCCAGTTGGCTGGCGCAGGTAGTTCAGCCAAATCAGTTTATCAGCTATGTTCCGGGTTACAGATTCTAAAAAACGAGGCGGCTGATCAGAACCAGGATGAGGCCGGCGCCGATCAGGTTGAGATTGTGCACCGCCAGGGGAAAGGTTGTGGTCTTGTCCGGGGCCGCGCTGAAGCGGCGGGCCCGGCGGAAGACCAGCCCGTAGACCGGAGCTATGAAGAGTGCCTGAGCCGGCAGAGCCCGGACCAGAACAGCGGTCAGAATGGCCAGAGCGCCGGCCAGATAGGACAGATTGAACAGCACCAGCGCATCGCTGCGACCGATGAGCACCGGCAGGGTATAGCGGCGCTCACTGAGATCCTTTGCCAGATCGCTGATGTTGTTGGCCAGCATGACGTTGCCGATGGCAGTAACCAGGGGCAGACTGACCAGCAGGATCTCGCCCAGGCGCTCCAGGTCAAGTTCCAGGGTGAAGCGGGTGCCAAAGACATAGGCCCGGAAAGGTTCCCCGCCCAGATGGATGTGGCAGGCCAGGAACACAATGACGAAGCCCATGAAGAAGGCGGATACCGCCTCCCCCAGCGGGGTGCGCTGAATGGGCAGCGGTCCGGCGGAATAAAGGATCGCCGCGGCAAAGGAGACAACGCCCCAGAACCAGACGATGGGCCCGGTGCGCCACGCCAGCCAGCCGCCGCAGACCACGGCGGCCGCCAGCAGCGCCGCCAGCAGGAATTTAACACCGGATTTGGAGTATTTCATGTGATCGAGGCGGAACACGCTGTAGGGTGTTCGAACCTCCGACAGGTGATTCAGAATGGTAGCGGACAAATCAATGCAGACCAGCGACACCAGCATCAGGAGGGCATTGAGCCGGTCAAAGCGCTCATACTGAGTCAGGGCGTACAGCGTACCGACCAGATAGGGCAGGAGACTGGCCGTTTTGGTCCGGATTTCAACCAGGTGAAAAAATTCAGCCGCTTTCATAAAGCTCCTAGTATTTCCGGTCGGGATCGATCCGGTTGGTCATGGGCTGGCCGTGCCGGAGTTCTTCCAGATTAGCCCGGAACAGCGCGAAGGACCGGGTGGCGTAATGCGGGGTCGGCCCGGCGGTGTGAGGCGTCAGGAACACATTGGGCAGATCCCAGAGCGGAGACTCCTGAGGGAGGGGCTCCACTTCGAAAACATCCAGATATGCGCCGCGCAGCTCGCCATTTTGCAGTGCCTCAACCAGTTCGGCTTCCCGGACGGTGTTGCCCCGGCCCACGTTCATGAAGACGGCGGTCCGGTCCATGGCCTGGAATTCCCGCCGGCCCATCAGACCGATGGTCTCATCGGTGGCGGGTACCACCAGACAGACATAATCCTTGCCCGGAAGCACGCGGTGAAGCTCGCGCACGGTCACCATTTCATCGAAGTTCACCGGGATCTCACGGCTCTCCTGCCAGCGCACGCCGGTGACCTTCATGTCAAAGGCCTTGGCCTTGCGGGCGATTTCCCGCCCGATCTGACCGGCGCCGATAATCAGCAGTTGTTTTCCCGTCAGTTCATCCAGACGATAGGTCTGCCAGACCCGGGCCGCCTGATCCTTCGTCGCCTGCAGCAGGTTGCGCGAGAACAGGATCATGGCTCCCAGCACCTGTTCGGCGATATTGGTTTTATGGACCCCAGAGGTATTGGTCAGCACCACGCCCTTTTCCTTCAGCAGCTCCATCGGGTACATGTCGACTCCGGCAGAATACGAAAAGATCCACTTCAGATGCGGCATCTGACGGATGACTTCCGCATCCGGCTTCCCCGTATTCAAAATGATCTCCACTTCATCCTTCACCGGCAGAAGCTCTTCATAACGTTCGGCATAAACGACCGGTTCATTCACTCCGGCCAGTTCAGCCTCCGCCACTTCCCGTCTGAGCCAGCCCTGGGCCAGTATTACTGCGATCATAGGTATGTCCTCCTCGACTGTATGTTTTATCGGTTGTTCGAACGATTTGATTCGCACTGTTTCTCGATTGATGTACCAGTTGATCCTGGAATGATTGTGTTCCAAAATGATTGCGTACCGGAATGATTGTGTTCCAGTATGATTGCATGGCGAAATGTTTAAGTTTCGGAATGACGTCAATATCGGAACTGGTGAACCCCGGAACCACTTCGCATTGGATTCAATCATTAAATGAAGAAATAGACCTTCCATCATTAAATGAAGAAACAGACCATCTATTCTATGATACCATCAAAAAAGCTGTGATTTGTTAATAACATTTGACATTATCCCGTCCGTGGCTGCGACGCGGCACAAAAATCCGGCCAGGTCCTTGCGATCCATGTCTTATGCTGCTGGAACGGTGAAGACATGGAGGGGCTGACAGCCGGCAGTTTTTTCAACGACTCTATTATCAGGGGTCTGCTTTAAAATGGGGTTAATGTTTGGCTGATAAGATGACACGTAATAACGTGCCGGGCACTGTCGATCCGGCTGCCTCAGAGTCCGAGGACTCTGAACACACTATGCGAGGGAGTTGCGCCATGAACCATCTGCTGAAACAAGCTTTATCCGAAAAAGGTTTTTTTGACACCAACGGAATCTATTCCAAATTTGTCGGAACCCGACTTTATGAAGTCAATGAAGAGAAGGGACGGACCTGGATTGAAACCTCCTTTGACGGGCCCGAACCGGCCAAAAATGAGCTGCTGGACCACATTGAATCGCTGGCGTCGCGGTACGCGCTGACCCAGGCCAAAATCCGCGGCCGCCGGGTCTATGTCGATCTGACCGCACCCACCGCCGATCCCAGGCTGGAAGCCACGCGTCTCGACTTTCTGACCCAGAGCCTGGAATCCGGTATCCAGCGGATCGAAGCCGCGGTTCAGCCCCAAAATCCCTGGCTGGCTGCTGAAACCGGACATCCGGCCGCCCGTGCTGGGAACGATCCGTCAGCTTCAGCAGTGCCGGATTCGAAAAGAACCCGGCCGGCAGAGCCGACTTTCCCGCCGGAAGCTGTTATGACCTCCATGGAAGAAATGATCGGGGCGGATGACATTGAGCCGGTTGCGGAAGGTCTGGCAGATTCTGAATACCGGTCGAAGACCAATGACCGGAGAGTCGAAGCAGATCTGACAGAGGCTGTTGATCTGACGGAGTCTGATGACCTGACGGACGCGGCGGACCTGACCGACCCGGATGATCTGACGGACGAAGAAGAAGAGCATTATTATGATATTCCCGCCGCAAAACCGGTGTCACAGCCGGTCCGCCCATCGAGCCAGAAGACCCGGGAAAGCCGCTCCCGGGGGGCCTATGTCAGGCCGGAGGAGAACCCCAATCACGGCGACTTTCCCAAAGGGGTCGTAACCGGCCTGATCGACCGGAGCTTTTCCGCGGCTGGTTTCATCGGCGCAATTCTGGGGGCAATCCTGGGTGCCGTGCTCATGGCCGGTGTCCATGTCATGGGCGTGCCGGCTCAGCCCGTCGGATTTGCCATCCCCTTCCTGGTCATTGGGATCTACCGGGTCATGGCCGGAAACCAGATGCCCATCGGTCTGGGCATCCTCCTGGTCCTGGCTTCACTGCTGCTGGGAAGCGTCCTGATCTCCGCCGCGGAAGTTCTGCAGCAGGTCAACGTGGGCCTTCTGGAAGCCCTGGGGCAGGGTCTGGCCGCGCACTACGACAACAGCCGGTTCTACGTCGCCAATGTCTGGTTGAAGATCGGTCTCTCCCTGATTGCCGCATCCATTCCCTCCATGCTGCTGCTGGCCGGCGGCAAGCGCAAAGTTCAGTACAGCAAGTAAACCATTAATTGAAAACGAACCAATTTCCATTATTAGAAATATTCTTGGCATTATGCACGAGAATATTTTTTATTTCACAATATATTAAGCTTTCTTCAATGAATCCCCCCTCAGACTTTTTTCATTGCATTTGATAAAATCCAGTCGGTTGCTTTTTGTTTTTTGCTGTATTTAAATGAAGATATTACTGCACATTAGGAGGTTCTGTTTTGGAACAACTCTTTGGAATTAAACAAGAGAATCTGATTGAAAACTTAAGTGTCACCCAGCTGATTGAAAAGGCCGTCTGCGATGGCAACGGCAAACTGGCTGACAATGGCTGTCTGGTCATCAAGACCGGCCAATACACCGGACGGTCCCCCAAGGACCGCTACATCGTCCGCGATGACATGACCCGGGACACCGTTGCCTGGGGCAAGGTCAATGTCCCCATGGAACCGGCCGTTTATGAGAAGCTCAAGCAGAAGGTGATGGCTCACATCGCCGACCGCAAAATGTACCTGGTGAAATCCAAGGCCGGAGCCGATCCGGACCATTCCCTCAAGCTGAACATCCTGTGCGAAAATCCGGCTCAGGCTGTGTTTGCCAGCCAGATCTTCATCAAGGACACCGCCCGCACCGGCTACGACGCCGATTTCACCGTCATCGCCGTACCGTCTCTGAAAGCCAGAGGCGCCGAGGACGGAGTCCATTCCGAAGCCTTCATCATCCTCAACTTCACCGAACGCCTCGTTCTGATCGGCGGATCCCTGTATTCGGGCGAAATCAAGAAATCCATTTTCTCCGTCATGAACTACCTCCTGCCGGAGCGCCATATTCTGCCGATGCACTGCTCCGCCAACATGGCGGAAGACGGCCGCACCGCTCTGTTCTTCGGTCTGTCCGGCACCGGCAAGACCACCCTCTCGGCTGACGAGAGCCGCAAGCTGATCGGTGATGACGAGCATGGCTGGAACGAGCATGGCGTCTTCAACTTCGAAGGCGGCTGCTATGCCAAGACCATCAACCTGGATCCCGAAAAGGAAAAGGAAATCTATCAGGCGCTTCGCTTCGGCTCCGTCCTGGAAAACGTCGTGATCGACGCCGATCGCTCTCCGGATTATTCCGATGACAGCCTGACGGAAAACACCCGCGGCACTTACCCCATCGAGTACATCTCCAACGCGGAGCTGTCCGGCATGGGCGGAGTTCCCGATACCATCGTATTCCTGACAGCCGATGCCTTCGGCGTTATCCCCCCGATCTCCCGCCTGACCCGCGAGGCAGCCATGTACCATTTCATGAGCGGCTATACCTCAAAGCTGGCCGGCACGGAGCGCGGCATCACCGAGCCCCAGACCACCTTCTCCGCCCTCTTCGGCGAACCCTTCATGGCCCGTCCCATCGAAGAGTATGCCCGGCTCCTGGGTGAAAAGATTGACCGCCATCAGACTGAAGTCTACCTCATCAACACCGGCTGGACCGGCGGCAAGTACGGCGTCGGCAAGCGCATGTCCCTGCCCCTGACCCGCCGCATGGTCAATGCCGCAGTGAACGGAGAACTCAAGCAGGCCAACTACCGCCACGATGAGATCTTCAACCTGGAAGTTCCGGTCCATATCGAAGGCGTGCCGGATGATCTCCTCAATCCCCGCACCCAGTGGCAGGACGCGGCCGATTACGAAAAGACCGCCCGCGAACTGGCTCAGGGCTTTGTCAAGAACTTCAGCCGCTTTCCCGGAGTCGGCGAAGACATCGTCAATGCCGGACCCAGACAATAATCAACCCGAAACCTTCATCCTATAACGGAGCAGGCACACCAGCGCGGTGTGCCTGCTCCGTTTTTGATCAATCAACTCGTTCCATAAATTCATTTCATTAATTTGGTTAAGGTATTTGGTTCAGGTATTTGGTTCAGGAATCAGGTTCTGGTAATCCGGTACATCAGGGCGTTTACGATGGCCGCCGCGACATTGCTGCCGCCCTTGCGGCCCCGTGCCACGATATAGGGAATGCCGGACTGCATGATGAGTTCCTTCGACTGCACGACATTGACAAAGCCCACGGGGACGCCGATGATCAGAGCCGGCGCAATCCGGCCCTCCCGGATCAGTTCGGCCAGCCGGATCAGCGCGGTGGGGGCGTTGCCGATGGCCAGAATCGGATGTCCCTGCAGCCGGGCAGCCCGGTCCATGGAGAGGGTGGCCCGGGTCATTCCCTGCTCCAGCGCCTCCTGGGCGATGGCTTCATCGGCCATATAGCAGACCGCCTCGCAGCCAAGCTGCTGCAGCGCCGTCCGGTTGATCCCCGCCTTCACCATATTGGTATCGGTCACGATGGTCTCCCCGGCCCGCAGGGCGGCCAAACCGGATTCCAGGGCGGTGGCGGAAAAACTCAGCGTATCGGCGTATTCGAAATCCGCCGTAGTATGGATGACCCGCTTGATAATCGGAGCGAGCTGTTCATCCAGTGGATGAGGCAATTCCTGCTCGATCAGTTCAAAGCTGCGCTTTTCGATATCCAGGGGGTCGAGTATTTCAAATTCCAGGGTCATAATCTTCCTCCGTTATGGTTGATAGTCTCCGGGGGTCCGATGAGTTCAGACCGATTCTTTCGGTCCGACTGATTCTGCCGGTCAGATCGGATCGTCCGGTCGTAGGCCAGGCACCCGGTGACAAACCGCCGGGCAAACTCAGGATTCGCCGGGAAATACAGGTGGGGAAATCCGGCATAAAGAGTGGGGGTAGCATGAATGCAGGGCCAGCTCCGGTCCGACAGCGGCTTTTCTGCGGTAAAGTCCCCGCCCGGCGCAGTGCTTTCGCAGTAGTGAAATTCGTGGGATCGAATCGTATCCTTCGCGCCGCACAGGAGGTTGTCGACCCCGGCCCGCAGAGTCACATAGCCAAACCGGCTGAGTCTGTCGGTGGTGCGGGCCCGGGCCGGCACCACTCCGGCCAAAGGAATCCCGTCCAGCTGGTCATGCAGATAGAGGAATCCGCCACACTCGGCGATGGTGGGCAGACCGCCCCGTACCGCCCAGCGGACTGATTCCAGCATGGTCCGGTTGCCGCTCAAAGCCTCCAGATGCAGTTCGGGGTAACCCCCGCACAGATACAGACCGGCCACGCCCTGGGGCAAGGCCGGATCGCGCATGGGGCTGAAAAATTCCAGCTGACAGCCCAACGCCCTGAGAAGCTCCAGGTTTTCTTCATAGAAAAAGGAAAAGGCCTCATCCCGCGCCACTGCCAGCCGGATGGATCCCAGGGGGCGAATCGCCTCCGGTTCACCGGTCAGGCCCGGCGACCCCGCAGCCAGTTCCAGCAGCCCATCCAGGTCGATGCAGCGTTCGGCCAGGTCACCCAGGGTCTGGAGCTTCTCCTCCAGCTCCCCGATTTCCTCCGCACTCACCAGACCCAGATGCCGGCTGGCCACCGTGGCCTTCACCGCCCGCGGCAGATAGCCCAGCGGCCGGATCCCGACCTGCCGGGCGATGGCGGACAGTCCCGCATTGAGTTTCGGCGAGGCATTGTTGAAGATGACGCCGCTGATCCCGCTGTCTTCCCGGTATCGGGCAAAACCCTGCAGCACCGCCCCCATCGAGGCGTACATGCCCTTGACATCAAGCACCAGCACCACCGGAGTTCGGGTGAGCCGGGCTACCTCATAGGCACTGAACCGCCCGTCGCAGCCCACCCCGTCGTAGTAGCCCATGGCTCCTTCGATAATCGCCAGACCAGGACCGGCCAGCTGACCTTTCAGCCCCTGTTCGTCACAGAAGAACGGATCCAGGTTGCGGGAGGGCACCCCGATGGCCCGACGGTGGAACATGGGGTCGATATAGTCCGGGCCGCACTTGAATGCCGATGGGTTCAGCCCGCGCTGCTTCAGCGCCGTCAAGACGGCGCAGGTTACCGTGGTCTTGCCGCAGCCCGAATGGGTTCCGGCAATCAGGATTCGATCCATGTCCCGCCTCCTGCCATCACAAAGACCGGCGTAGCGGCCTCCAGCATGTGCCGCCGGCCCACCAGCCGGGTCCGCGTCACCGCCAGCTGGACGATGTCCGGTTCCAGTCCATGAGCCTGAAAACAGTCCAGTGCTTCCTGGACCGTTTCCAGGGTGACGGCATTCAGGACAATCCGGATCCGCGGATTGTTGGCCATCAGTGCATCAATAATGGCTGTCAGCTGGCCCGCGCTGCCCCCGATGAAAGCGGCATCCAGACGGGGCAGAGAGCCCAGCGACTGGGCGGCCTCCCCCGGCAGGACCGATACATTCCCGAGGTGGAAGCGCCGGCAGTTTTCCCGGATCAGACGGAGGGCCTCCTCCGACCGCTCCAGGGCAAAGACCCGGCCCCGATAGGACGCCAGCGCCATTTCCACGGTCACCGAGCCGGTACCGGCGCCAATATCGCAGCAGACGCTGTCCGGCGCCAGTGCCAGCCGGCTCAGCGTCACTGCCCGAACCTCAGACTTGGTCATGGGTACTTTGCCCCGGAGAAAGGACTCATCCGGCAGTCCGCAAGGGATGCGGTCATCCGCCCGGGGATTCTCCACCAAAAGCACCGCCAGCGAACCGGGCGTCATATCGGCCAGTTCAGCCAGCCGCACCGTGGACAGGCGCTCATCAGGCAGTCCCAGGTTTTCCCCAAGCGTGGCGGTCAGCCGGCCAAAACCGGCCGCTGTCAGCGCTTCTCCCAGGACCGCCAGATTCTGTCCGGTCAGGGCAAAGGTCAGGCGACTGCGGCGAATCGTATCGACCAGATTCGCCTCACGGCCATGGCAGCTGACCAGGGCAGCCTCCTGCCAGGGGCGCCGGAGCCTGGCAAAGAGGGCATTCAGTGATGAAATCCCCGGAAGCCAGCTCACCTCACAGTCAGCCAGCGCTTCGCTCAGTCCCCGGGCGGCACTGAAAAAACCGGTGTCTCCGGAGACAGCGATGCAGTACCGCCCGCTCCCCTGACTGGCCAGACAGCGGGTAATCTCCTCTGGCTGATACGCCGCGACCGAAGGCTTTCCAAACTCCGCCAGAGCCTCAATAAGCCGGGGAGCGCCCAGGATCAGATCCGCCCGGGCCAGAGCCTCGGCTCCCTCCCGGGTCAGAGTGCCGGCACTCAGTCCGACCCCAACAATGGTTACTTGCTTCATAGTGTTCCCTCCCCGATGCGCCGGATGATTTCCTCCGCCGCCAGTCCCCGGCTCTCCCGGGGGCGGCTCCATACTCCGATCTTCAAGCCGCAGGCTTTTGCCGCCGCGATTTTCTCCGGATAGCCCCCGGTCCGGCCGGATTCCTTCGTGATCAGAATGTCCGCCCCGGCGGCGCCAAACATCGCCATGTTAAGCTCCCGGGAAAACGGTCCCTGCATGCAGATGATGCGGCGGGCCAAAAACCCGGCGGCCTGACAGGCAGCCAGCCCCGCCGGATCCGGCAGAATCCTCAGCCAGACCCGCTCGGCACTGCCCCTGATGCGGGACAGCCGCTCCGCTTCCTTGGCCCCCAGCGTCGAGAAAATGATCCCCGGCTGTTCGTTCAGCCAGGCGATCAGATCCTCCAGATCAGAAAACCGCTCCAGCTGTTCCCCGTCACCCTCTTCCTCAGAGCTGTCCGCGCGCAGTACCCGCAAATACTGAGTTCCGGCCGCGCGGCAGGCCGCCCGGATATTCTCGCTGACCACCGCGGCAAAGGGATGGGTGGCGTCAATCACCAGACGGGGCTTCCGCTGCCGGAAGAGGTCCGCCATTTCCCCGGTTTCCAGCCGGCCCCGCCGGATCGAGAGGCTCCCCCCCTCCTCCAGCAGCGACTCCCCGTATTCCGTCGCCACGCAGACCAGCGCCGGCAGGGCTTTCGCCCGCAAGGCCGCCGCCAGCAGCCGCCCCTCCGTGGTTCCGCCGAACAGAATGACTTCAGTCAAGCCGGTACCCCCTGGGCGTGACCATTCTTCCGCCGATGATCCGGGTCTGGCTGCTGCCGATGAACACCGTGGTGAACATGTCCACCGAAGTCTGGCTCAGCTCCTCCAACGTCAGAATCGCATCCGACTGACCGGCGCGCCCGATGTTCCGGACCAGGCCGCAGACGGTTTGCGCCGGTTTGTGACGCCTGAGGATGGCGCAGGCTTTCTCCAGGTAATCGTGGCGGGAGCGGCTGGAGGGATTGTACAGCGCCAGACAGAAGTCGGCGGCAGCCGCGTGCTCCAGCCGTCGCTCAATCACCTCCCAGGGCGTCAAGAGATCCGACAGGCTGATCACCGCGAAGTCATGAGTCAGAGGGGCACCCAGCACCGCCGCCCCGGCCAGGGCTGCCGTCACCCCCGCCACCACCTCGATCTCCACCGGTTCATACTCGGCCGCCAGTTCACAGATCAGGCCCGCCATGCCATACACCCCGGCATCGCCACTGCAGATCATGGCCACGGTTTCACCCCGGCAAGCCAGCTCCAGAGCCATCCGGCAGCGTTCCACCTCCCGGGTCATGGGCGTATCGAGGATTCGTTTGTCCGGAAACAGCGGTGCGACCAGCTCCACATATTTGGAATAGCCGACCATGACATCGCAATCTTCGATGGCCTCGCGGCAGGCCGCCGTCATATTGCGGGCATCTCCCGGACCAATCCCGGCAACATACAGTTTTTTCATATCAGTTCTCCTTTTTCAAAGCGAAGGGTGCAGGGGGCGATGGCCAGAGCCAGCGTCACCCCGCTGCCCGAAGTTTTTCCCTGGAGCAGCCGGGCACCGGCTCCGGCGCCGCAAACGGCGCTGCGCTCGCAGACATTGTCCACCCCGGTCACGCGCCGGACAAACTCGGAGGCCCCAAACCGGCCGGGGACGCGTTCGAGCTCCCGGGCGGAATAAGTGACCAGGGGCAGGTGTCTGGTCCGGCAGAATTCCGTCAGTCCCGGCTCATCGGCTTTCAGATCGATGCTGCAGACCCTGGCGATGGCCAGGGGGTGACAGCCGGTTTGCTCCAGCAGCTGCGCTGCCGCCGCTTCAATTAGGGGCGCCGGCGTCCCACGGCGGCAGCCGATGCCCAGACTGACAACCGGCGCCACCAGCTCCAGAACCGCCGCCTCGGCGTGACTTTGCCAGTCAATGCGCACTGTGGGCAACGCCGCAGGCGATCCAGCATCCGTCATGAGAAATCCCGGGGGCAAAGGTCCCGTCACCGGAAACGGCGTCTCCAGGCGGACGGAACCTCCGGCCAGCAGACAGGCTGAAATCTCCCGGATGCCCTCCGGACTGGCAATCCGAAGACCCTGTTCGACCGCCCAGGCATCCACCGCAAACACGCCCCGGACATCCGTGGCTGTGGTAATGACCTTGACGGCATCCAATGCCCGGGCAAGCTCCCGGGTCAGCCGGTTGGCCCCGCCGATGTGGCCGGACAGCAGGGCGATGACATGGCGGGCCTGCTCATCAATGACCAGCACCGCCGGATCCCGGGTCTTTCCGGCCAGAAGCGGAGCCACCGCCCGCACGGCAATGCCGCAGGATCCGATGAAGATCAGGGCATCCCGATGAAAGTTCGCCCGGGTCCACCCGGGCAGCTCCCCCCGGCCGCAGCGCCTCACCTCGGTCTGGTATCCCATGACTTCCAGGCTGGATGCCACCCGTTCCCCCAGCTCGGCTCCCTGCCGACTGAAGGCAATCACCGCAGCGGTCATGCCTCGGTTCCCTGGCGGAAGGCGGTGGTGAAGGCAGGATCATACAGTCTGGACAGCTCATAGTCCTCGCCCAGGAATCCCCCCACCAGAATCAGGGCATGGTTTGACACCTCATGGGCGGCCGCCGTCTGCGCCAGGGTACCCACCGTGCAGCGCAGCACTTTCTCCTGCGGCCAGCTGGCTTTATAGACAATGGCCGCGGGAGAATCCGCGGCATAGCCTTCGAGCAGTTCCTGCTGCAGCGCCTTCGTCATGCCGGCGCTGAGAAAGACCACCATGGCAGCGCCATGGGCGGCCAGACTGGCAATTCGCTCCCGTTCCGGCACCGGAGTCCGTCCCGCCCGACGCGTGATGATCACGCTCTGGCTGACCCCGGGCAGGGTATATTCAGCTTTCAGCGCGGCGGCGGCGCCGCAGAAGCTGGATACTCCGGGACAGACGTCAAAGGGTATGCCCGCCTGCGACAGCCGATCCATCTGTTCGCGGATGGCGCCGTAAATCGAGGGATCTCCGGTATGCAGGCGAACCACCAGTCCGCCGCTGCGGTGCACCCGTTCCAGCACCGCGATGACTTCATCCAGGGTCATGGCGGCGCTGTTATGGATCTCACAGCCGGCTTTGGCCCCCTCCAGATGCCGCGGATCCACCAGGGATCCGGCGTAGACAATACAGTCGGCCTGACGCAGCAGCTGCGCACCGCGCAGCGTGATTAAATCCGGTGCTCCGGGGCCGGCTCCCACAAAATGAATCATTGTTTTTCCTCCAGCAGTTTCATCAGGTCACTGGCCTGATCATTTTTTATCAGAACGCCGGGAAAATCCGGCGCATTGGTATAGCACAGATAGCCCAGGGCAATGCCCGCAGGCACGCGCCGGGTCAGAAAATCCTCGATCCGCCGGCCCAGTTCGACCAATGCCGGCTCCAGCAGACCGGCGGCCCAGAGCAGGTCCAGGGCGGCATCGGTGGTGGCGCACTCCAGGATTCCCGCCAGCAGGGGAAGTCCGGCGCCGGCGCGCAGGGCGCAGGCCAGCAGCGTTTCCATCCGGCCGTCGCCAAAGGCGGAATGGGTATTGGGCACCCCGATTCCCAGCTTGACGAGCTTGCCGATGTGGCCCACCAGCAGAATCCGTTCGAACCCGAGCTCCACCGCCGCGTCAATGGCATCGCCGATGAAATTGGCGCAGTTGATGTGGCAGGTCATACTCAGTCCCAGCTCCTCCCGGGCGAAGGTCTCGCCGTAGTTGCCGGGGGTGAGCAGCACGGTTTGGGCACCCCCGGCGCGCAGCTGCCGGAGCCGCAGGCGGATCGTATCCGCCATGGCCTGATGGCTCATGGGTTCCACCAGGCCGGAGGTTCCCAGGATCGACAGACCGCCGGTGATGCCCAGGCGGGGGTTGAAGGTCCGGCGGGCCAGCTCGTCTCCGCCGGGAATTTCCAGGACGACTGACAGACCGCCGCTGTAGCCGCAGTTCTCCGACACCTCCCGGAGGTGGCGGGCAATCATCTCCCGGGGCACGCGGTTGATGGCCGCCGCCCCCACGGGCTGATCCAGACCGGGCCGGGTGACCCGGCCGATTCCAGTCCCGCCGTCCAGCTCAATCCCCCGGGGAATCCGGCGGATCCGGGCAATGATCAGAGCGCCGTCCGTGATGTCGGGATCGTCCCCGGCATCCTTACGGATGGCGCAGCTGGCAGAATCCGCGCCCCGCTCCGGCTGGAGCACGTCCAGTACCAGGTCGATCCCCCCGGGCGTCCGGACCGACACGGTGGCCGGCGCTTGCCCGCGCAGCAGCAAAACAGCCGCCGCCTTGGCCGCCGCCGCGGCGCAGGTCCCGGTGGTGAAGCCGCGGCGCATCATCGTTCCATTGACGTTTCGTTTCATTTCCATGCAAAAAACCCCCCGACGCCAAGCACCGGGGGGCTGATTCACGCGGACGCGAAAGTCCGCTCAAACCATATCCTTCGGTGCCCGCAAAGGAATATGAATCCTGGTAACCCGACTATCACGGTAACGGCCTTGTGAGGGAATTACACCCTGCTTTCCCAGTCTAACTGAAAACCAGTATGCCTTAAGAACAATTCTTTGTCAACCGATTGACAATTTCAAAGTCCCGTTGGTATACTGAGTTCGTTTGAATATCGGAATCAGGCCATGGAAGTTGGGTGCGAATCCCACGCAAGGCCGTTGCTGTAATTCGCCAGAGCCCTGGCAGATGTCACTGGAAGAAGTTCCGGGAAGGCGTCAGGGCCGAGTCCGCACCCTGCGGATCCGGGCGATAAGCCAGAATACTTGCCTGTTTCCTGCCGCGCTTCCTGCGCGGTGCATACAGCCCTGCGGACTACCGGGGTCATGGATGAGAATGGGTGAGGCCTTTTTTTGGTCACGTCCCGATTTCGACCATTAACAAACGTCTGCAAGCTGCTTGCGGGCGTTTTTTTATTTTGCCCGTCCGGCAGCTTCCGGTATGGTTCAAACGTGCCCGATTCCCTCGGGCCAGATTTTTCTCTTTTTCTCTATTATCCCTTATTCCTGGGGGCACGGATCCTTCCGGCCCCGCTGGGGGGTGAGGCTTTGCCCTGGCCCCCGCTTTTTGATTGCGATGCCGCCAACGCGCAGCGTTCTGCCGGCACTGACAATAAATCCATTTGTTTAATTCAGGAGGAAATCAGTCATGTACAAACAGCTCAAACCCCTGGCCGCCCTGGCCCTGGCCCTGCTAATGACGACGGGCTGCGCCGCCCGGCCGACCGCGGCCGTCAGCCCCGCCGCCACCGACGCGCCCCGAAAGCCGGTGCTGTTAGCCGTCAGTTTCGGCACCAGCTACAACGACAGCCGCGACCTGACCATCGGCGCCATCGAACAGGCCCTGCAGGCTGCGTATCCCGCCTATGAGGTCCGCCGGGCCTTTACCAGTCAGATCATCATTGACAAGCTGAAGCAGCGGGACAACCTGAAGATCGACAATGTCAAAGAGGCCATGGACCGCCTGGTGGCGGACGGGGTCCGGGAGATCGTGATTCAGCCCACCCATGTCATGAACGGCTACGAATATGATGACATCGTGGCCGAAGTGAAAGCCTATGAAAGCAGGTTCGACCGTCTGAGCATCGGCGTCAATCTGCTCAGCCGCGACACGGACTATCAGGAGGTCGCATCGGTCATCACCCGGGAAACAGCGGCTTATGACGTTCCAGGTACCGCTGTAGTCTTCATGGGTCACGGCACGGAAGCTCCGTCCAACGCCACCTACGCCCGGCTTCAGCAGTCGCTGGCCGAAGCGGGACACAGCCGGTACTTCATCGGCACCGTGGAAGCGACGCCGTCGCTGGCAGACGTGCTGGCTCAGGTCAAGGCTTCCGGCGCGACCAAAGTGGTGCTGCAGCCCCTCATGATCGTGGCCGGCGACCACGCCAACAATGACATGGCCGGTGAAGAGGACGGATCCTGGAAGAAAGAATTTGAGAAAGCCGGCTTTGCGGTTGAAGTGGTCCTGAAGGGCATGGGCCAGATGAAAGGCATTCAGGATCTGATCGTGCGCCACGCCGGCGAAGCGATCAGCCATTAGCCATCAGCCGCTCCGGCTGACCGGTGCTTATCCCGGAAAACTCAGAGCCTGTCCCTCGAAGCCTTCCCATGCAGGCCCTGGCAAACCAGCCATCGTTCGAACCAGGTCTGGCGCTGTCCAGACCATGCCAGCAGCAGACTGCAGTCAGCCTGTTGTCCATCAAAAAAATCAGGAGAGATGCGAAATGAAACAAGTACAACAATGGATCCTTGCGGCGCTGCTGACCGGCAGCCTGCTCACCGGCTGTTCGGTCAGCCCGGCCAAAGCGGCCGCCCCGGTTTCCGTTCCCTCAGTGACCCAGGCGCAGGTGCCGGTCACCCCCAAAGCCCTGGTACCGGTATACGGCAATCAACTTCAGGATGGGTCCTATCCCATCAAGGTATCGTCAAGCTCTTCCATGTTCCGGGTCATCGATGCTCAGCTCACCGTTGCCCAGGGTGCCATGACGGCCGTTCTGACGCTCAGCGGCGATGGCTATGAAAAACTTTTCATCGGCACCGGCCAGGATGCCCAGACCGCGACCGAAGACCGGTTCAGCCAGTTTGTTCCCGATGCCAACGGCAAATATACCTACACCGTGGCGGTCAGTGCCCTGGATCAGGAAATCGACTGCGCCGCCTTCAGCATCAAGAAGCAGGCCTGGTATGACCGGGTGCTGATTTTTGAGTCGGCCAGCCTTCCTCAGACCGCGCTGCGGTCCTCCGCCGGAGCGGACCAGCCTGCTTCCGGTCAGCTTCCGGCAGAGGGTCAGTACACCATCGGCGTCACCCTGGAAGGCGGCTCCGGCCGCGCCAGCGTGGAATCCCCGGCCCGACTCAGCGTCAGCGGCAAACAGGCTACCGCCACCATCGTCTGGAGCAGCCCGAACTACGACTACATGCTGGTGGGCGGCAAAAAATACCTGCCGGTCAATACCGCCGGCAACAGCACGTTTGAAATTCCGGTCACGCTCGATGAGAAGCTGGCGGTGATTGCCGACACCACAGCCATGGGCAAACCCCGGGAAGTAGAGTACACCTTGTTCTTTGATTCGGCTTCCCTGAAGAAATGATGACAGGATGCAATGGGATTCGCCCCCGTCGACCCGGCGGGCTTCGGGGAGTACCAGCCTTCCTGAGCACCGCTCTTCTCAAAGTCAGCACGCTTCTGGGAGTCACTGCTCTTCTGGGAGTCACTGCCCTTCTGGGAGTCACCATCCTCCTGTCGGGCTGTACGGTTCCGGCAGCTGCCCCGCCCGCCGGCGGACTGGGAATTGGCTGGAGGGTTGAGCGGTCCCTGGAGCTGGAGTATGCCAAGAATTTCAGCGTGGACTATTATCCGGAGGATTATGCTCTGGTCACGCTGTCGGACAAAAGCCGGTTTCTGGTCGTCCCGCCGGGCAGGACGGCGCCTGAAGGAATCGGGGGGGACATCACCGTGCTGCAGCGGCCGCTGCGCAGCGTTTATCTGGTGGCCACCTCCGTCATGGCTCAGTTCGATGAACTCCATGCCCTGGATCAGATCCGGCTCTCCGGCACCCGGGCGGCGGACTGGCAGAGCCAGAATGCCCGGACGGCCATGGAAAACGGGAGCATCGTGTTTGCCGGCAAATACAGTGCGCCCGACTATGAGCTGATTCTTTCGAGTCAGTGCGATCTGGCGATTGAATCCAGCATGATCAATCATGTGCCCGAGGTGAAGGAAAAACTGCTGGGGATGAAGGTTCCGGTTCTGATCGACCAGTCCAGCTATGAAAAACACCCGCTGGGCCGGACCGAATGGATTAAGCTCTACGGCGTACTCACCGGTCGGGAAGAGCAGGCTGCGGCAAGCTTTGACCGGCAGGCCGCCCTGCTCCGGGAAGCCTCAGTGCAGTCCGGCACCGGCAAATCGGTGGCGTTTTTCTACATCAGTTCCGCCGGTCAGGTGGTGGTGCGAAAACCCGGGGACTACATCACGAAGATGATCGACCTGGCAGGAGGCAGCTATGCCTTCAGCCATCTGGGCGACCCGGAACAAGCCGACAATACCGTCAATCTGGATATGGAAGCCTTCTATGCCGCGGCCAGGGATGCGGATGTCCTGATCTACAACAGTGCCCTGGCCGGTGAAGTCGCTTCCCTGGCAGACCTGACCGCCAGGAACGCTTTGCTGAGCAAGTTCAAGGCCGTTCAAACCGGAAATGTCTGGTGTACGGAAAAGAACCTGTACCAGGAAACAACCCGGCTGGGGCTGATGGTCTCGGATCTGAACCGCCTCTTGACGGATCCCGATCCCACTTTGAACCAGCTGCACTTTTTTACCCGCCTCAGATAACGTTCCGGACGATGAACGAATTCCGCAAAGGAGACTTGCCGCATGGATCCATCCAACAAACGACGCTGGCGCTTCGGCCTGGCTCTGCTATTCCTGCTGAGCCTGGTTCTTGGCCTGGTGGCACTCAATATCAGCCTGGGGAGCATACCGGTCAGCCTCCCCGACATCAGGCGCATTCTGTTTGGTCAGGGCGGGACGCCCACCCAGCAGGATATCATCTGGAAAATCCGACTGCCCCGGACTCTGGCGGCGGTTCTTCTCGGCGGCGCTCTGGCGCTGTCGGGTTTTTTGCTTCAAACCTATTTCAACAACCCCATCGCCGGTCCCTACGTCCTGGGCATTTCCTCTGGTTCCAAGCTGGCGGTGTCGGTCACCCTGATTGCCGCGCTGAGCCGGGGCATTCCCCTGGGCTCGGCCGCTCTGATCAGCGCGGCGTTTGCCGGTGCCCTGGGCACCATGGGCTTTATCCTGCTGGCGGCCCGAAAGGTTCAACGCTCCAGCCGGCTGATTGTCAGCGGCGTCATGATCGGCTACATCTGTTCCGCCCTGACGGACTTCGTGATTACCTTCGCCGATGACGCCGCCATCGTGAACCTGCACAACTGGTCCCGGGGCAGCTTCTCCGGCATGGCCTGGCCGGATGTAGCCGCCATGACGTTCGTGGTCCTGCCGGCTGCTGTCTGTGTGTTCCTGCTGTCCAAACCCATCGGCGCCTGTCAGCTGGGAGAAAGCTACGCCAGGAACATGGGCGTCAACATCCCCCGCTTCCGCCGTCTGCTGGTGCTTTTATCCAGCGTCCTGTGCGCCTGCGTCATCGCCTTTGCCGGCCCGGTGTCCTTTGTCGGCGTGGCCGTGCCGCATCTGACCCGGGGCCTTTTGGGCACAGCCCGGCCGCTGGTTGTCATCCCCGCCTGCTTTTTAAGCGGCGCTGCATTCTGTCTGGGCTGCGACCTGATCGCCCGAACCGCCTTTGCTCCCCTGGAACTTAGCATCAGCTCGGTGACCGCAGTGATTGGTGCCCCCATCGTGATCAGCATACTGCTGGGAAAGAAAGGACGTGACTGACATGACTGATTTTTTCAAAACGGACCGTCTCACCGTCGGCTACGACGGAGTCCCGCTGATCCGGGACATCTGCCTGTCCCTGGAGCGGGGGCAGATTATGACCCTGATCGGACCCAACGGCTCGGGCAAGTCCACGATTCTGAAAAGCCTCACCCGTCAGCTGAAAAGCCTGGGCGGAACGGTGAGCATCGATGGGCGATCCATTGCCAACATGTCCAGCCTCGACCTGGCCCGGCAGGTATCGGTGGTCTGGACCGACCGGCTCAAACCGGAACTTATGACCTGCCGGGAGGTTGTCGCCACCGGCCGCTATCCCTATACCGGCCGCCTGGGCATCCTCTCCGCGGCAGACCGGGCCGCTGTCTTCGGGGCCATGGAGCTGGTGGATGCCCTGCCCCTGGCCGAACGGGACTTTACCCGAATCAGCGACGGCCAGCGCCAGAGAATCCTGCTGGCCCGGGCGATCTGCCAGGAACCCCGGATCATCGTACTGGACGAGCCCACCTCCTTTCTGGATATCCGCTATAAGCTGGAACTCCTTGGAATTCTGCGGTCCCTGGCAAAGGAGCGGGGCATCACGGTCATCATGTCGCTGCACGAACTGGAACTGGCCCAGAAGGCTTCGGATCTGGTTCTGTGCGTCAAGGACGGAGCGATTGCCCACATCGGCAGCCCCCGGGAAGTCTTTGGCGGCGACCGGATCCGGGAACTGTTCGGTCTGACTGACGGCAGCTACAACCCGGGCTTCGGCAGCTTTGAACTGGCCCGCCCCGGCGGAGTACCACGGGTGTTTGTCATCGCCGGCGGCGGAACCGGCATCCCGCAGTACCGGGCGCTGCAGCAGCGAGGCATTCCGTTTGCCACCGGCATCCTGCATGAAAATGACGTGGACTTCAGCCTGGCGCGGGATCTGGCCGGCGAGGTCATTGCCGAGCAGAGCTTTGAGCCCATCCGCCCGGCGCTCCTGCGGCAGGCCATCGACCGGCTGAAGCAATGTGGCGCGGTGATCAACTGCCTGAATCGGTACGGCGAACTGAACCTGCCAAACCGTGAACTGGCCGAAGCGGCCCGATCACTCGGCCTGCCGGTTGTGTCCGGTGCCGATGAGCTCCCCTGCCAATCTGACTTAATAATCCGGAAATGGAGTGATGATTGATGAAACATGGAATTGTGTATGGCGTCAGCGTGGGGCCGGGAGATCCGTCCCTGCTGACCCTGAAAGCAGCCGAGCGCATCCGGCTGTGTCCGGTGCTGGCTGTGCCCCGGACCTCCGGTGCCCACTCCCTGGCGCTGTCCATCGCCGCCGGGGCGGTGGATCTGGCTGCCAAGGCGGTGGAATACCTGGACCTGCCCATGACCCGGGATCCCGAACTGCGGGAACGAGCCTACCGCGCGGTCGCAGACCAGATTGCGCGCCATCTCGGAACCGGTGCGGATGTGGCGGTGCTTAACCTGGGCGATGCTTCGCTCTACAGCTCCTGGTCCTACCTGTGCCGAATTCTTCTCGACGACGGCTGGACGGCGGAAACCATCCCCGGCGTGACCAGCTTCTGCGCCTGTGCCGCCCGGCTCAACCGCAGCCTGACCGAGATGAATGAACCACTGCATATCCTGCCCGGCGCCCTGGAAGATCTGGAAGCCGCCCTGGCCCTGCCGGGCGGAAAAATCGTGATGAAGTCCGGCAAGTCCCTGCCCCAGGTTCTGGAACTCCTGGCCAGACAGGGCCTGACCGACCGGGCAGCCCTGGTCAGTGACTGCGGCCTCCCCACGGAACAGGCTTTTCCCCGGATTGAGGAAGTGACTTGTGACAGCTACTTCTCGACCCTCCTGATCGCGCCCTGACCAGAACCCGGTGATGTCCCAGACACAGAAATGCCCGGACACAGAAATGCCCGGAGCCTGCTCCCCCAAGGGGGATGAGCTCCGGGCATTTTTTGCTTTTTCGTTTGATGTGGAATCCGATTAATCCAGCAAATCCAGGACTGCCGGGACGATTTCGGTATTGTCGAGGTAGCGCTTGCGGACTGCGTCGCGCTCGTCGGCATATTTCTTCAGGAGCTGAGCACCCGGTCCCTTGGCATACAGCGGGATCAGCTGGTTGGTATGGTCGCCGGAGAGCCAGTACACACCGGGCAGCTGGCCCTGACCGTTGCTGCGGACCGGAGTCAGGGCATCGGGTGAGCCCGACAGGTATCCGGTCTCATGATCACCGGTCACGATGAGCAGCGTTTCACTCCAGCTGGAGTTTTCTTCCACCCAGTCCACCACGGCCTCGACGGCGGCATTGAAGTCATTCATTTCCTCGATGTTTCGGCCAAGCTGGTTGGCATGCCCCGACCAGTCAATGGCACCGCCTTCAATCATCAGAAAGAGTCCGTCTTCATCCTGATCCAGCACGTTGAGGGCAGCCCGGGACATGGTGGCCAGATCCGGGACATTCTGGTTGAAGGGAACCGCATACGGAGCGGCTTTGGCATCGCCGCCGCGTCCCTGCTGCAGGGTGGATGCCACTTGGGGCACCCCGAATACGCGCTTCGGGGTTTCCCCCCGGGTCATGGCTTCAAACTCGGCTTTTGTTTCGATGAAGGTCCAGGCATCGGTCTGACCGTCTCCATCAGCATCTGCACCGGCTTGGCCCTGGGTCAGGTTATTCCACAGTGTCTCCCCATCGACCGCCTTCCCGCCTTCGCGCATGGCGTTGAGATTCTTGAAACTGGGAGCGGCGGGCTGTCCGTTGTCATTGAACATGGGATGACCCGGAGCCATGATGACGTCCGCAGCGGACTCATTGATCATCTCAGCGGCGATGGTATTATAGTTGTTGCGGTTGACGTCATGGGCAATGAATGCGGCCGGAGTCGCATGATAGAACTGCACTGAGGATACTACGCCGGTGGAGCGGCCCGCTTCCTCAAAATACTGGCCCACATGCTTGAGTTCCCGGCGATTGATATCCACGCCAATGCCTGCATCATAGGTCTTGACGCCGGTGGACATGGCCGTTCCGGCCGCCGCTGAATCCGTGGGCCGGTGCTTGATGTAGTCAGTGTCTGACCAGGCCTGGGAAGGATCGTAGCTTCCCACCGAGTAAGTGCTCATAAACGTGGCGGTGGGGAAGTTCTGATAGATCGCCTGCCCATCCCGTCCTGCATGGTAGTAGTTGGCCGCCAGGATCTGGTTTTCGCCCCAGCCGTCCGCGATCATGAGGATCACATTGCGCACCGTCTGACCCTTTCCTGCCGTCTTTCTGGCAGCCAGCGCATTGGTGCCGCCCAATCCCATAACCAGGGATCCCGTCACCGCCAGAGCCATCATTTTTTTCCAGTTCAACATCCTTGTTCCTCCGTTTCATTCGTTTCGTACAAGGATATTCTAGCTTTGCCATGTGATGCCCATGTTCTCATCAAGTAAATTGGAGGTTAATCTTCCAGACGGTAGTTATTGAAATTCCCTAAATCCTTGGCAAAACTTGCGATTATGAAAGATCAATCGGTTGATTCCACTTCATGCCAACCTTGATTCAGACACACGACCCTGCACCGACCTCCAAAAACACTGAATTTGGGTAACCAGGGGCCGTATCGTTTCATTCGGTCGTCATTTCTGGGACGACCGGGCTGCCTGATCCGCTGTGGAGGAAAAAGGAACTGATCTTGAGCCATTCTTTGCTTTTGGTTTCATACGGTTTCATGGCTCGAGTTGATAAAACCTGTTCCATTTAGACGACCAGTATGTTCTGTATGTGAATTAATATCATTAAATCTCTAAATTTTAGTTTCCCCTCTACTATTAAATCAGAGGAGGGTATTAATGGTGATCTTCATCTATTGTTGTTAATTACATACAAAAGGAGTGGTATTGTGAATAGGAAAATTGTTTCGATTCTGTTTGCTTTAGTAATTGTGATGGTACCATTTTTAGACAGTATAATCTTCACACGTCCGATAGAGACTGAATCTGTAAACAAAGTTATCAGAATATCCTGTATCGTTATCGGCTTGTTACTTTCCGTTAATGGACTTGTATCGTCCCCTGACAAGGAGAAATAATTAAATATTTAAATTAAGGTATTTTTTACTATTATTATTGTTGTTCGTAATGTTACCTGTTCAAACCGGCTACAAGCGACTTTCATGGAATCAGGAACCTCCCCTACAAAAATAATTAGTTTTGATGAAATGATTTTAGAAATATCAAGATCCAGTCACTATCAATTGAACGGGCAAGGATACTTGTTCCTGATAAACAGGCATCTTACTTAAACGCAGGCGTTAACGATTAGCGTATTCAACATCCTATGCAAATATATATTCAGAATTTCTTGTTTCGAATGTGTATTAGACTTCCGCCTATTTTTATTGCTTTATTGGCTAAGCTGTCCGGGTAGTCTCACCCTCGAACCCCACCAGATCACCAATTATATGGAGTCTGTCTGAGGGAGTTGTTGCATAACTAGGTAACTAGATGAGCAACAACTCCTTTTTCGTTTTTCCGAACTAATCCTCGTTTGAACTTTTATCTTAATTCTAAGAAGGCTTGTAAAGCGTGCTATTATTAAGCGCACTTAACAAGCCTTCTTAGAAAATCAGGTCTCGCCAGACTTATGCTTCCTTTTTATGCAGGATTTCGCCCTTTTGAGAAAAATTCCGGGTCAATCACAAATTCTGTGGGATTGACCGACTAGATCCATTCCCCAAACCGGCATAACATTTGATAATAGAACGAGCCCCGCGCTATGATGGAAATGCATCTGGACGGATGTACAAATCCAAACACAGCGGAGGCTCTGAATGAATTATACACAGGATGAACAAGCTAATACAATCACTGATTCCCAAAATTATCTGCACATCCCTTCGTCTCTTATTGGGTTTACTAATACGCATAGTTCACAGCATACTGCCGTTTCCGGTAAAAGTGTGATTCAGTTTCATGGAGTCCTCAAGCTAGATGACACCGATCGCGCCTGCCCCAACTGCGGGGGCTTCATGCACATTAACAATACGTCCTCATGTAGTCTTTGGCACCTGAACTTCGGGCACACTTATACTTCCCTGGAATTCGATAAGAATCAATTACTGTGCCCAACCTGCGGGATCACCAGAGTCCAGCAGGTGCCCTTTCAGGCACAAGGTCATCGGATCTCGCAACCACTTTTGCAATACACTAGGGATCTTCTCGCCATCGGAACCTACAACCTCAAGCAAGTCGCTGAGATTACTGGTCTTGGCAAGAACACAGTCAAAGCGATCGACTTGAAACGCCTGGAGGAAATGTACACCCTGGACGGCAAGCTCACCAAGCCCCAGAGGCAGGCAAAGTACCTCAGTATCGACGAATTCAAGCTTCACCGAGGCCACCAGTACGCCACCCACATCATCGACATAGAGACTGGCCATATCCTCTGGATCGCCCATGGCAAGCGCAAGCAGGTCGTCTATGACTTCATTGAGCACGTCGGTCTCGAGTGGATGGACGGTGTTGAAGCAGTCGCCTCGGACATGAACTCAGACTTCCAAGAAGCCTTTGAGGAAAAGTGCCCCCACATCCAGCCGGTCTTCGACCATTTCCACATCATCAAGAATTTCAATGACAAAGTGGTCGCTGAAGTGCGCAAAGACGAACAGAGGCGTCTTCAGGCGGTGGGTGAGTACAAAGCTGCTGAGTCCCTCAAGAGGACCCGCTATATCCTGATGTCTTCTCGGGAGACGCTGCAGCGCAAAGACCGGGAGGCCGCGGAGGGCAAACCCTTGTCCAAGGGCGGTAGGCTCTTCCAAAGGGCAGAGATCACGCGTCGTCCTGGCAGTGAGGAGAAGTACGACCAGCTCATCCAGGAGAACCAGCTTCTGTTCACAGTTGACCTCGTCAAAGAGATGCTCTCGGAGGCGTACAAGGCCGCCAGTGAGCCGGAAATGGCTAGTCTGATCACGGAGGTCATGGAAGTATGCTATGCCTCGGAGAATGAGCACCTGCAGTGGTTTGGGCGCCTGATGGACAGACATTTTGAAGGGATTATAGCTTATGCGACCTACCGCATTTCGAATGGTCAAATCGAGGGGATCAACAACAAGATTAAGACATTACGTCGACAAGGGTATGGCTATCCAGATGATGAATACTTCTTCCTCAAGTTATTCGATATGAGTCGTAAAACGTACGTAAGGAATCCACCATCCCACAGAATTTATGATTGAGCCAAAATTCCTCGCGAACCTTGTATTTGTGTGTGAGGCTGGTTGGAGTGGACTGCTGCTAGGTCTGGCGGCGAACCCGATCCCGGTATGACTGCAGGCGCAGGTGATCCTCAAACTCCAGCCCAAACTCCCCGCCCTGGCTCTCGAGATGATGGAGCAGTTCGTGGTGCAGGGTCTCCTTTAAACGCTCCTTCAGCCGGACTTCGTCCAGATGACCGAAAACTTTCTGGAAACTGCCATAGAAGATCACGATCTGACGTCCCATTCGGTTTCTGGAGTATTGCCCCAGCATGTACAGCGGATCTCCGGGAGAGGATTCCGGACTGTAGCGGACTTCTTCCGACACCAGAATGCCCAGATTCAGGTTGCTGAAAATTTCGTCGGGGAGTTCATCGGCCAGCTCAGTCAACAGCTCTGTGGCACGATCGATATCGATGGATTCCATGCTTCACCTCCTGAGGTCGTTGAATCGGGGGCGTGGGTCAATGTACCTTCGGATACCTCGCCCTCTTATACAAGAATCGTACCACAAAGTGATCTGAATCCATGAAATTTTCGAGAATGCCTGACCCTCTTTGATAAAAAAAAGCTACATTAAATATATACAGACACCTGGAGACAACAAAAAAGATCTTTGTAACTTATGATGGATCTCTGATCCGAACCTTGATCAGCTCGAGAGTTCGTTTTTTATGGAACAAAAATCAGGTCACCTGCGGGATTCGATTTCCCCCTGAAAGGAGTTGCTATGATTCATATTGGCCTGGCGGGCTGGGACAGTCAAAGCTTCTATGAGGCGGGCATCCGGTCCAAGGATAAGCTGCGGCTGTACAGCCAGATCTACGATACCGTGGAAGTCAATTCCACCTATTATCAGTTTCCTTCCGAAGCAACCATTCAAAACTGGCATGATACGGTGCCGCCGGCCTTTCGCTTCAGCATTAAGCTGAATCGTCTCTTTACCCATGATCTGGGACTGCGCCTGCCACTGGAAGCCACTGCCCGACTCAGCGAATTTCTGACGAGCTTCGCGCAGCTGGGGGACAAGCTGTCCTGGTTTCTGGTTCAGCTGCCGCCCAGCCTTGCAGCTGATCCGGCAGCTTTGGACGGTTTTCTTTCGACCATGCGAAAAATCCTTCGGGAATCCGGCCTTTCGGCTGGCATCGCGGTGGAATTCCGCCATTCCACCTGGTATGAACCCGGCACGGCGGAAATACTGGCGCGCCGCCAGGCAACCCAGGTAATTTCCAGCTCTCCCGGGCGATGGCCCTGCGAGTGGATTGCCCCTCACCCGGAGAGTTACCTGCGTCTGCACGGTCTGAAGCGCATGTACCATACGCCTTATTCAAAGGATCAGCTGAATCGGCTCAAGGAATGGCTGGATGATGCCAGAGCCCCTGCCTGGATCTACTTTGACAATACCGCCACCCAGGGAGCCCGCGACAACAGCCGCTATCTCATGCAGATTCTGGGTCAGCCGGTTCCGGAAGAAACTCATCAGCTGACGATGGATCTTTAGCCACTCTGTTCTGTCAGGCCGGATTGATGTTTCCTCAGAGTTTTCCCTGATGGAGTGATTTTCAGGTTCCTGCGCCATCGCAAATCCTTTCCCCTCGATTCCACTCTCCTGTCAGATGCATAATCCTGCGTTTATTCCATCTTAATACCGCCAGTCAGGCTTCGGGAGAGTCCGGATATCCCTCCGGTCTGGTTCCACTCTGGCTCCAGTCGGGCTTCGGCCAAGTCTCCAGTAAATTCTCTTGAAATTCCCTGGAGAGCTGGTGGACAGCCTGCTCAGGAACGCTGATGGAGCAATGGATCCTGTCATTTCATCATTTGCTTAATTTTCATTGTTTTTTGAAGTAAAGGATACTCAACTGTATAATTTGCATCGTATTTGCATTTTTATTAATTCAATTCGCCAATTCTATTCGGCTTTTCTTGCCGGTTTGATTTCAAATCCTGCCTTTTCTGAATGAAATCCCCCAAAAAGCACTTGACCGCTCCCTGACGTTATGTATAATTATTCATATATTGTTAATATTATGTATCGGAGCTGAAATTATGTCATATATATACGCGTCGAAAATCGTCATCGATTTTTCCAAACTGATCCCCTGGACCAATGTGTTCATTCAGGGTACGGTGGTCACCATCGTCCTGTCCCTGATCACGGTCATCCTGGGAAGCCTTCTCGGCCTGACCGCCGCCATGATGAAACGAAGCCGCTACCGCGTCCTCAACGTCATCGCGGACCTGTATGCCCAGATCATCCGAGGCACGCCCATGCTGGTTCAGCTGTTGATCTGGCTCTACGCTCTGCCTCAGATCGGAATCCGGCTGCCGGAACTTCCGTTTCTGGGCAGTATTTACGGCTCGCGGGAATTCATCACCGCCGTCGTCGCCCTGGCCATTAACTCCGGCGCTTACATCAGCGAACTCCTGCGCGGCGGACTCAACTCCATCGACAAGGGTCAGATGGAAGCCGGACTGTCCCTGGGACTCTCCCGAAGCCAGAGCATGCGCAAGATCATCATCCCCCAGGCGGTCAAGGTCATCCTGCCCGGCCTGGCCAATGAATTCATCACCATGATCAAGGAATCCGCCATCGTCTCGACGGTCGGCATCTTTGATGTCACCTACAGCAGCAACATCATCAAGGCCGCCACGTATTCCACGTTTGAGCCGCTCCTGGTCGTTGCGCTGATCTATCTGTTCCTCACCACTGTTACGACTCAGCTCATGGCCATCATGGAAAGGAAGTTGAATACGGATGCTGACCATAAATAATCTGTACAAACAATTCGGCAGCCTGGAAGTGCTCAAGGGCGTCTCCACGACCGTGGAAAAAGGCGAAGTCGTTGCCATCATCGGACCCTCCGGTTCGGGCAAGTCGACGCTGCTGCGCTGCATTAATCTCATGGAACGGCCGACCTCCGGCCAGATCCTGTTTCACGGGGAAGACCTCTCCGTCCTGGATCCGGAATCCAAGGAGCTGACCACAGCCCGAGGCCGAATGGGAATGGTGTTCCAGCATTTCAACCTGTTCCCGCACATGACGGTGCTGGAGAATCTTACCATGGCGCCTGTCCTGGTACGATCGCTCAGTCCGAAGGATGCCGAGGCTACCGCAGAAAAGCTGCTGGCCCGCATCGGTCTCTCCGACAAGCGCGATGTCTATCCGGCCAGTCTCTCCGGCGGTCAGAAGCAGCGGGTGGCGATTGCCCGGGCACTGGCCATGGAACCGGAACTGATGCTCTTTGATGAACCCACCAGCGCCCTGGACCCGGAAATGGTCAAGGAAGTGCTCCTGGTTATAAAAGATCTGGTGAAGGATGGCATGACCATGGTCATTGTAACTCACGAAATGAACTTTGCCCGTGAAGTGGCCGACCGCATCCTGTTCATGGATGACGGACAAATCGTAGAGGAGGGACCCCCGGCGGATGTCATGGACAATCCCCGGGAGGAAAGAACCCGACAGTTCCTCAACGTGGTGAGTTACTGATTCCAATCCCTCCCCAATCCTGGATCAAAAAAAAAGAAACAAACAAATTTAAAAAAGGATGTATGAAGCATGTTTAACCTTAAAATAAAGCAAATGATGATGAATTCGGCGGCCCTCCTTCTGGGCATAACCCTTCTCTCCGGCTGTGCTCCCGCCGCTCCCGCCACCAGCCCGGCTACCTCCCCGACAGCAACCACTCAGGGCGCAGCCACAGATCCGGCCACCGGCGGATCCACCACCGGCGCTTCCACCACTCAGGCACAGGCCGATGAAAATGATAAGCTGGCCCAGATCAAGAAAGCCGGCAAGATTGTCATGGGAACCTCCCCGGACTATCCTCCGAATGAATTCTATATCCTCGATGCCTCCGGCAACAAGCAGATCGTCGGTTCCGACGTGATGCTCGGACAGGCCATCGCTGACAAGATCGGCGTCAAGCTGGAGATCAAAGCCACCGATTTCCAGGGTGTTCTCTCCAATGTCCAGGCCGGCCAGATCGACATGGCCATTGCCGGACTGACCTATACCGAAGGACGGAAGCAGTCCATGCAGTTCTCCACCGGATTTGTCAACGAATCCGTAGAAGGCTTCCACGGTCTGATGATGACCAAGGAAACGGCTGCCAAATACAAGACGCTGGATGAAATCAAGGCAGCCAAGCTCACCATCGGAGCCCAGACCGGCTCCATCCAGGCAGAAATGGCCTACACGGTCACCGACGCCATGAACGTCAAACTCATGGGCGTGCTCGATGCCCTGGCTCTGGCCCTTAACGCCGGAGACCTGGACGCGGTGGTTGTCTCCACAGACAATGCCATCAACATGCTGGCCACCTTCCCTGATTTCACCATCCTGCCGGAAGAAACCTACAACCTGGATCCGGAAGGCAAATACAATCAGAACATCATCGGCTTCCCCCTGGGCGAAGAATATCAGTCCCTGATCGCGGTTGCCAATGAAGTGATTGAAGCAGCCAAAGCCGACGGCACCATGGAAAAATGGCGCCAGGAAGCTCTGGAACTGGCCAAGAAAGCTCTGGAATAGGTGGCGCGATGACGTCCCACGAATCAGCCATCAAGACTTACCTGGAAGAAAGCCATCCTCAGTATGCCGAACTGGTCCGGTATCTCTACGACCATCCGGAAGCCGGCAATGAAGAATGGCTGGCTCAGGAACAGCTTACGAAGATGTTGACCGGACTGGGCTTTTGCGTAACCAAAGGAGCAGCCACCCCCACCGACTTTGTCGGAGTCTATGACTCCGGCAAACCCGGTCCGGTGCTGGCCTACCTGTGCGAATACGACGCTCTGCCCGTAGTCGGCCACGGCTGCGGCCACAACCTCATCGCCGGAATCTCCCTGGCTGCTGCCGCTGCCCTGAAGCAGGTCATCGACCAGACCGGCGGCACGCTGCAGGTCATGGGCTGCCCGGCCGAAGAAAACTTCGGGGGCAAGATCAGCCTGGCCGAGGCCGGCCTGTTCAACGGCGTGGACTGCGCCATGATGCTCCATCCTTCCAGCGTCAACGGGCTGGGTGGACGGTCCCTGGCCCTGATTCCGGAACGGTTTGTCTTCCACGGCAGGTCCGCCCATGCCTCCCGGGCCTGGGAAGGTGCTTCCGCCCTGGATGCGGCCGTCTCCACCTTCAACCTGCTGAACCAGCTCCGCCAGTTCGTCAAGCCGGGCACCAACATCCAGGGCGTCATTACCGATGGCGGCAAAGCCGCCAATGTGATCCCGGAAACGGCCCAGCTGGACTACTACTTCCGCGCTCCCTCCATGGCCTACTGCAAGGAAGTTCAAGCCAAAGCCCTGACAAGCGCGCAGGCGGCTGCCCAGGCAGCCGGCGTCCAATTCAGCCACTACCAGTATGAAACCGCCTACGATGACTGCCTGATGAACTACACCCTGGGCGAGCTGCTGCAGGAAGCCTTTGCCACAGCCGGCCTGACTGAGATCGAAGCCATCGTCGAAGAGCCCATTGGATCCACCGATGTCGGGGCTGTCTCCTACCGCTGCCCGACCATTCAGGGCAAAATCAAGATCTGCGGCAGTGATGTTCCGGCTCATACCAGTGATTTCGCCGCGGCCACCGTATCTGACGCCGGATCAAAGGCCCTTCTGGACGGAGCCTTCAGTCTGGCCCTCCTGGGTCTCCGGCTCCTGACGGATCCCCAGGCTCTGGCCAAAGTTCAGAAAGAATTTCAGGATTCCAAACCGGTCTGATTCACAATCTTGTGATTTTGCGGCCAGGGCATCCCTGATCCAACGAGAACACCCGACCAACCAGGCCGGGTGTTCTCCCTTTTTCATCGGATGGCCGATGAGCCGGACGATCAAGCGACTCATCGGCCGGATCGGCGAACCCGGGGATGGACCATCCGGCAAATATCAACCGTCCGCCGGCGGTTGCCGCCCCGCGGGGTTATAATCCTTAACTTCCTGAATTAATAACACTAAAGAAATTTCATCGTCAAAAAAAGTTGATCAAAGCCCATGAATACAGTCTTTAATGGTTGTACTCATGGGACTTTTGTTATACAATATTTAGTATTAAATAACACTAAAGGAAGTACCCGAAATGTATCTTGATTGTGTCGTTGATGTACCTGATATTCCAGGGAAAATAACTCATCAGAAAAAGAAAAATGCGGTCTATATCGACTTCGAATACGAGCGGATCTATTATCCGGAGCGAAAGTATACCATCCCTAAACGAGTCACCATCGGCAAACAGGATCCGGACAATCCGGAGCGAATGGTACCCAACGAGAATTTTTTGAAGTATTTTCCCGAAGTTGAACTTCCGGTCCAAAAGAGTACAATTCGTCGAAGCTATACCCTCAAGGTTGGGGCATTCATTGTCCTGCAGCAGATCGTTGAAGCCTACAAACTGCCTGAGCTGCTGGGCCGATACTTTAACTTTCCTGATCTGGGCCTGTTTTTGGATCTGGCGATCTATTCGATCATCTGCGAAAACAACGCCTCTCAGTATTATCCCGACTATGCTTACAACCATCCCCTGTTCACGGAAAACATGCATATGTACAGTGATTCCAAGATCTCCGGCTTCCTAAGCCAGATGAGTGATGAGCAAAGTATGGGGTTCTTGAATGACTGGAATGCAGCCAGAGACCATCGAGAGAAAATCTATATTTCGTATGATTCCACGAATAAGAATTGCCAGGCTGGAGATCTTGAGCTGGTGGAGTTCGGACACCCGAAAGTCGATCTGGGCTGTCCCATCTTCAATTACGCGATTGCCTATGACACCAGCAATCAGGTCCCACTATTCTATGAGGAATATCCCGGCAGTATTGTAGATGTTTCCCAACTGCAGTACATGCTTGATCGTGCCTATGCCTATGGCTATCGCAAAATCGGGTTTATTCTTGACCGGGGCTACTTCAGTCGCCAGAACATTGAGTACATGGATCAATATGGCTATGACTTTGTCATGATGCTCAAAGGGAGAGCCAAGCTGGTCAATGAACTGATCATGGCGCATCGGGGGAGCTTCGAAGAGAGTTGGAATCGTAGGGTGAAAGCCTATGATGTATCGGGCATTACCGTCCGGCATAAGCTCTATGAGTCCGATCGAAACGACCGCTATTTCCATCTGTTTCACAGCGATGAAAAGCAAACCTGGGAACGCTCTGCATTGAAAGCAAAGGTCGAGCGCATGGCTGCTCTCATGGCTCCTTATCAGGGGAAAGTGATGAGTGTGCCGGAGAGCTACAATCAATATTTTGAGGTCTTCTATGATCAGGATGGGACCTTCCTCGCCCTTAAAGAGAAGGAAGCCGTGATTGAACGCGAGCTGAAGCTTTGCGGATATTTCGTCATTGTGACCTCAAAAAAGATGACCGCCGAGGAAGCGATCACCTTGTATAAGGGGCGTGATGTATCGGAAAAGTTATTCCGTGGAAGCAAGTCCTATCTGGGCAACAAGAGTCTTCGGGTCCACTCCAACGAATCAGTATCGGCTAAAATCTTTATTGAGTTCGTTGCCACAATCATTCGAAGCCGTCTGTACACTCTACTGAAAGCGGAGATGGTAAACAACGACCGTAAAGCCAATTACATGACGGTTCCAGCCGCGCTGCGGGAACTGGAAAAGATTGAGATGACGAGGATGGGAGATGGCAACTATCGCTTAAGCCACGCGGTGACAGCCACGCAGAAAGCAATCCTGAAGGCCGTCAGACTGGATGTGGCAAACATAAAGACCAAGGCAAATCAAATCAATGAACGGTTGAGAGGAGAACTATAATGCCAAGAGGACCCAAGATCCTGATTGATGAGAAAATAAGGAAATCCGAGGCTGCCCTGGCCAAAGCCAAGGCCAAATATGACGCGGAAGCGGCTGTACTGAAGGAACTGCTCCAAAAGAGACAGGCAATGAGAGACCGGGAATTAATGGAGGCGATCGCGAAAAGCAAGCGCTCCTTTGAGGAGATTCTGGACTACATCAAAAGGGATTCAGATGCAGATTAATTGGGTCAATTCGATCTTTAGTGGGAAAATTTCAGGAAGTTAAGGTATAATGGAAGGAGCAGGGTGTTTCATCGGAAACACCGAATGTACTCCGAGGGGGTGGACACTATGATCGAACTGCCCGAAGCCCTGGTCCTGGCCAGACAGCTGAATCAGGCCGTCTGCGGCAAAACCGTTGCCGCGGCAGCCGTGAACCAGTCACCGCATCAATTTGCCTTTTACCATGGGGATCCCGCCGTTTACCCCGATAGACTGCGCGGCTGCACGCTCCACGATGCTTCCGCTTACGGCGGAATGGTGGAAATGGACTTTGGCCGATGCCGGCTGGTCATTTCCGACGGCGTCAATCTGAGGTTTCATGAAATGCCCGCCACCCGGCCGAAGAAGCACCAGCTCCTCCTGGAATTCCGCGACGGAACGGCCCTGAGCGCCAGCGTCCAAATGTATGGCATGCTCTGGTGCTTCGAACCCGGAACCTTCGACAATGAATACCGGGCTGCCGCACGGACGAAACCGTCTCCCCTGACGCCGGAGTTTAACCGGGCCTGGTTCCAGTCGTTGCTGAACGCAGAGGCGGTTCAGAAACTCAGCCTGAAGGCCTTCCTGGCCACCGAGCAGCGCATTCCCGGACTGGGCAACGGAGTCCTGCAGGACCTGCTCTGGTCCTGCGGCCTGCATCCCAGGCAGAAGGTCTCCAGCCTGGATGACGAAGCTGCCGGGAAGCTGTTCTTGTCCATCAAGACCACCCTGGCGACCATGGCGGATGCCGGCGGCCGGGATACCGAGAAAGATCTCTTCGGTCAAAGCGGCAGCTACCGTGCCAGCCTGAGCAGCCTCCACCAGAAAGAGGGCTGCCCCCGGTGCGGCGGCGAAATCCGCAAGGAGAGCTATCTGGGCGGCAGCATCTATACCTGTCCCCGCTGCCAGCCCATCTGATGATCATTGATCGAATGGCTATAGAATGATCATCAAAGGACCCCTTGAATGACTCTTGAATGAAACAGCCCGCAAACTTAGCATTTGAATAAATTAACCCTGGGAGGTAATTCATGTTTCGAACCATGCGCCGAGCGCGCCAGCTCCTGTCCCCTGAGGCGACCCACACTGTTCTTGCCAGATGCACCAACGGCATCCTGTCCTGTCACGGCGATGACGGCTACCCCTACGGTGTGCCGGTCAGCTATGTCTATCACAATGACCGCATCTACTTCCATTCGGCGGCGGCTGGCCATAAGCTCGATGCCATTACCGGCAACCCGAAAATCAGTTTCACCGTCATTGATGAGGATACCATCATCAGTGCCGAGTACACCACCTATTTTCGAAGCGCCATTGCGTTCGGACGGGTCCGCGTCTGCGCCGGCGACGAACGGATCGAGGCATTCCGGGCCATGGTGGAAAAATACTCCGGAGACCGTCCGGACGAAGAAAAAGCCAAGGAAGTGGCTGGCTGCTCCGCTGCTCTGATCCTCGCCATCGATGTGGATCATCTGACCGGCAAGGAAGCCATTGAATATGTCCGCGCCCGCACATAAACCGCCGGACCCTGGCATCAGAAAGTCCTTCGGGGAGTGATATGGTCACTCCCCGAAGGACTTTTTCTTATGCTTATTTTCATGGGAAACCAACATGGTTAATGCGCCGCATTGAATCTCCGGATGGAGCCGCTGCGCCGGGTCATTACGCTTTCCGCACGATTTTTTTCTTGAAATGGTCCGAAGGACAGATGATCTGCTGCTAACCGAGTGTGATCAGCTCGTACTTCTGGCTGCCCAGTCCCATTTCCTCGGCATGAGCCAGGGATTCCCGGCCGTTGTCAAACAGAGGCTTGCCTTCCCGCTCCTGCAAAAGATCAATGCAGACCCGGTCAATGGCCACAGGATCCGTGGAGGCGAAGACGCCGATGTTATCAGCCACCAGCTCCATGTGTCCGCCATAGCAGTCACAGTACTGGGTGACATTGAGCAGGAAGTTCAGGTAAATATTGCGCTTGCCAAAGCCAGCTCCGTAGGCATATTCCGCCAGCCGGGCCGTAAAATCCTTCGCGCCCCAGTCGGTCTTGATGGCGCCTACCGGACAGGCGGCCACACAGGCGGCACAGCCGACGCATTTCTCATGGTCGATGAAGGCCGTCTCGGTCAGCTCAATTGCTCCGTAATTGCAGGATTCCACGCAGGCGCCGCAGGCGATGCATTCATCCTGGCTCACCACCGGATTGACGGTGGCATGCTGCGCCATTTTCCCGGAACGGGCGGCAAAGCCCATGGCCAGCTGCTTCATGGCACCGCCGAAACCGGCTTCGGCATGTCCCTTGAAATGTGCCATGATGATGAACTGATCGTAAGGCGCAAAGCCGGCCCCCAGCTTGACCGAATCAAACACTTTGCCGGGAATCGGCACTTCCGTCACCGCTTCGCCGTGATCGCCATCGGCGATGATGATGGGAAGATCCGTAAAGCCATGCTCCCTGGCCAGCGCAATGTGGCTGTCCCGGGTTGTCCGGCTGCCCCGATAAAGTACATTGGTCTCAATATAGCTGGGCGTGATGCCGCGCGATCTGAGCCGGCTGATGACTCCCTGATAGCACCCGGGACGCAGGAATGTATCATTGCCCTTTTCCCCGAAATGAACCTTCAGCGGGATCTCCCCGGCCAGTTCCACTTCTTCCCGGGCCACCACTTCCTCAAACAGCCGGGCAGCCGCCTCGGACAAGGCTGCCTCATCGGCCTGCTTCATCGGAATAAAATAAACGTTGCTCATAATTCCTCCTTCTGCTCATAACCACCCGATTCTTTGACCATTCCCCGAGCCGCCCCCTGAAAGCGGCTGCCGCTCACTGGACTATTCCCTCGCAGCCCTGGGATTGCCCCGCCTGGCTGGTCACTTCCCGGCTTCGGCCGGATTCCCCCACTCGGACAGAATATCCTCAATCACCCTGGCAACGAACTGCCCCGGCCGCGAATCCAGAACGCGGTCAGCGGCCTCCTGAACTTCAGCCGGTGAACTGGCCAGCGTATAGGAGAGTTCGGCTTCCCGCATCATCTCGATGTCATTGAGATAGTCTCCGGCCGCGATGACAAAGGCACTGCTGTTCTCCCGAATGTAGCGGATCATCTTGCCCTTGGATACCTCTCGGGGCGTCAGCTCCAGATAATGGGTCTGAGACTTGACGACTCGAAGCTGGGGCAGATACTCCCGGACATACTCATGGGCCAGTCTCATGCCCGCGTCGCAGTTCTCATCCGTCAGGCCGAACAGGATCTTATTGCAGCGCTGACCTTCCACATCTCCAAAATCTGCCCGGACAAAGGGATGATGCTCGACCACCCGGGGATCCTCATCCGGACTTTGGCTGACCAGATACGTCTGATCCGGCGTGTACACCTGAATCATGATTTCCGGATAGAAGACAGTCAGCCGCCGGAACAGCTCCCCCAGCCCCTCGGTAGCCATTTCATGCTCGATGATGGACTGCCGGCCCGTTCGGTCATACAGCGTCGCGCCATTGGCAAAGATTGCCGGAAAGTTGGACGGAACTGCCTGAACGTGGTATTCCGCGTTGATCCGGCCCCGGCCCGTGGCCAGAGTAAAGTGGAAGCCTGCGGCGATAAACCGCTGAATGGCTTCCAGGTCGGTCTCGGAAACCTGCAGGGACTTGTCCACCAAGGTTCCGTCAATATCGGCAAACAGCACCACCGGCCGTTTTCCTGCCGCGGTCTGTGTTAAAAACTGATCCAAATATTTCTTTGTCACTGATTTCCTCCTGCCGGATGTGTTCTCTTCCTATCAGTATAGCATTTCTTCCGTTTTTCATTGCAAATTCAAATGAAAATAGATCCGTCAGGCCCCTCCGGCCCACCGGATGGAACAGGAGTCCTTCCGGCGGGCCGGAGGGACTCCCTGTTGTTCTTCCTGGATTTCTCAAACAGCCGTTTCCCGATTGAAATCACGATGCTCCCTAAGGTGGCGGCGGATATTCACTGCACAAAAGCCGCCAGGCGGGTTCATCCTCCTCGATGGTGGGAAAACGTCCCACCGCCTCCCGGAAGAAGTTGTCCGTTTCATCGTCATTGACGGAAGAGACTTCTCCGATGAGGACGGCTCCGGTACCTGGCTCCACCCGAAAGTCGTGGGACAGTCCGGGCGTCAGCGTGACGCTCTCCCCGGGGGTCAGGCGCAGACTGGCGCCGGAGGGAAGAATCCGGTGGACCCCGTCACAGGCAACCCGGACAGGTTCCGAAGTTTCATGTCCGTCCTCATCCGTCTGAATCAGACGCAGGAGCAGATTGCCGCCCCCGCGGTTGATGATGTCCTCGGTCTTGGCCCGGTGATAATGCATCGGGGCATATTGGCCTTCGCGCAGCATCAGGAGCTTTTCGGCATAGGTCCGGGCATACTTCGGATCCCCCGCTTTGCCGTTGCGCAGTGTGATCAGGGAGAAGCCCAGGGCATGGAAGTCCCCCTGACCATAATCGGTAATATCCCAGCCCAGCCGGCAATCCCTGACTTCATCCCAGTCGTGGCCTAAAACAGGCCACGTCGCTGGACTGACGTGGCAAAACGGCGGCAGCGCGAAATGGAACCGGTCAGCCAGTTCTTCCATTTCCCGGATGGCCTGATTGATTTGTGATCGCTTCATCGCTCCAGCTCATCCTTGTCGGTGGTGGTGGAACAGGTCTTGGGATTATAGTATTCGGGTTTGGAACGGAACTGGTCATTGGTGGCGTATTCGGAGGATTCCACCTCGCCCAGTTCATCCGTGGTCTGTCCCTGCTGAGGATTGTGATGCCTGAGCTGCTCTTCCGTCTCCGTGATATCCCGTGATTCGGGGATCACTTCGCAGAAATTTTTCTTTTCTTCCGGTTTCGGAGTGGTTTTCAGCGGTTCCTTTTTCATGAGCGATTCCTCCCATTGTTTGAAATCAGGTCTTTGCCGGCAGGAATCCTGCCGTTTGATTTACTTTTACCTTACAAAAAACAGTTCAGATTGATCTCGGCCTGAGCCAGGGGACTGCCCGAGAATTCCCGGAGCAGCTGATTCAGGTGATCCAGAACCGCCTGATCCAGACTGCTTTTCACGACCGACTGAGACTGAAACTGCCCCTTGATCACATCACCGACTTTGGTTACCACAAACCGGCCCTCAAACCGGGGTTCGCTGGTCCTGACATACTCCAGGAGCCTGGGCAGCAGTTCCCGGTTAAGGATCTGTTCTATGCGCTGTTCCGATTTTAAAGCCTCCCCCCACTTGCGGGTGAGCTCTTCCGTTACCGGCATGACAAACACATCGTTGATTTTCGTATTGATATCGGGATATTCCATTCTTTATACCTCTTTCCTCATTGATTCCTGTCCATGGATCTTTTCCAGGCTCATGCCTCCCTTTCAAGGGAGACAATCGCAGGATGTTTTTACTCCCGATCCGGAGCAGGCTGAACTTCTTCCTCTGTTTTGAGTTTATACTTCAGGGCGCCGGTGGGACATTCCCGCACGACCCGGATGACTTCCTCCACGGGGGCCAGATCCACCATGATCCAGGGACGGCTGGACGGGTCGAATACAAACTCATTTTCCCGGCTGCAGACGCCGGTATGGTTGCAGCGGTCCTGGCTGTAGTAGACATCGATGTCCTTGCCCCGGTATTTACGATAGCCTTGGGCCATCAGTTCTTCTTCTGTCACGAATGCATTGCTCCTTTGTCTGCGGCAACTGCCGGGCATCCACCTTCGGTGGGTTACCGGAAGGATCTGCGCCAGATTGCGGCTCGGTTGGTTTGAGTCCATTATACCGTGACGCTGTCCGGCATTTGAGAACATTCTATGAAAGAAGAGCAAGTCTTTCGTGAACCTCCGGCACTCAGACAAGGTTCTTCCGTTTCATCGGCAAGTCTTCGACGGCTTCGGACCGTCGGGGATGATCGGCTGGCAAGAATCCCTTTAAGTATTTAGGAAAGGATCTGAGAAAAGGATCTGAGGAAAGGATCTGAGGACAGGATCGATGGACAGGATCGATGGACAGGATCGATGGACAGGATCGATGGACAGGACTTGATTTCAGTGGAAGGCGTGATTCGAAAAATGCAGCGATTTGATTCTAAACGCGAAAAAAGCCGGGGTTTCCGGCTTTTTTCTATCGGTTCTCATGATTCATTGTTAGCTTATGTTTGCTGCCCACTGGTTCAAAAGGTGTTTCCCGGCATCGGTAATTTCAAAGAAGTAGTTGACCAGACTGTTATCCCGTTCGATCAGCCGATCGGTGCGGACCGTCACCAGGTACCCTTTCTCCGTCAGCCGTTCCGCTTCTGTCTGGATCTCCTCTTTTCGGTAATCACGCAGCTGGGAATGGCTCTTCAAGTAAACATACTCGTCGCTGTTTTTATCATGGAGAATCTTCAGAATTCGAATGCCCAAATCAGACATGAACGCTTCCTCCATCTGTATTTATTTTGTTAAAGCAATCTTAACAAAATATTTACTATTTGTAAAGCCTCCATTCTGTTTAATCGTGCCCAATTAAGTTAAATACAGGTTAATTCGATCGGCTAAATGACGCGGTGGCGGGGTTCGCCGGCTAGGTAGGAACGGATGTTGCGCATGGTAGAGTCCAGAATCCGGATTCGGGCTTCCTTTGTCGACCAGGCGATATGCGGGGTGATGATCAGATTCGGGGCTTCCCGCAGGATATGGCCTTCCGGCATGGGTTCCATGGACAGAACATCCAGAGCGGCACCGGCAATGACGCCTTCATCCAGCGCCCGGCGCAAGTCTTCCTCCACGATGAGGGGGCCGCGGGAGGCGTTGATCAGGAAGGCACCTGGCTTCATCAACGCCAGGCTTCTGGCATTGACGATGCCCCTGGTGAACTGGGTCAGGGGACAGTGCAGCGTCAGGATATCCGACTGCCGGAAAATCTCTTCCAGGGAAACGGATGGCACATCGAAGGCCCGGCCCGGCCGCTCCACAGTAATGACCTGCATGCCGAAGGCGCGGGCCAGTTCACCGACCCGCTGTCCGATCCGGCCATAGCCGATAACTCCCAGTGTCTTGCCCATCAGCTCAACCTGGGGTGACAGGGTATAGCACCAGTCGCTGGCGCTGGTCCACTCCCCGGCCTGGACGGACTGGCTGTGCCGTCCGATCTGGTGGGCCAGCTCCAGGATCAGAGCCAGCGTAAACTGGGCAACGGTATCCGTGCCGTAGGTGGGCACGTTGGACACCACGATGCCAAGGTCCCGGGCAGCTGCCGCGTCAACGCAGTCATAACCGGTTGCCATCACCGTAATGTATTTCAGCTGCTTAGCCTCTGCCAGCGCCTGACGCGTCAGATTCGCCTTGTTCGCGACCACAATGTCGGCGTCCCGGATCCGGTCCGCGATCTCTTCGGGCAGGGACCGGTCATAGACCGTTACGTCGCCGAAGGCTTCCAGGCCTTCCCAGGTCAGATCGCCCGGGTTGAGGGTATATCCATCCAGTACAACTATTTTCATGCTATACCTCCTCCAAGGTTGATGCGGCGAGGGTCTGGTTGATAGTCCGGGGCAGGAACCGGCCCTGGCCGCGCTCTCCCAGGAACTCGCCCTGTCGGGCGATCATCCGGCCTGCTGAGAACACATAGTCAATGGCGGTGCGATGCGTCATGCCTTCATAAATGCTGTAATCACAGACTGACGCCATTTCTGAAGCCCGGATGGCGGTTTCGGGTCCTTCCCGCAGGATCACCAGATCGGCATCGCTGCCCGGTTGAAGCGTGCCTTTTCTGGGATACAGTCCAAAGATCTTTGCGGCATTGGTGGAAGTCAGTTCCACAAACCGTTCCAGCGTAATGCGATGTTTCAGGACGCCTTCGGTGAACAGCAGCGGGATCCGCTCCTGGACGCCCGGAGCTCCGCCCGGAGCCAGACTGAAGTTGTCCTTTCCGGCCAGTTTTTCCTGAAGGCAGAACGGACAATGATCCGTTCCGACGGTCTGGCAGGTGCCGTCAATGACGGCGGTCCAAAGGCTCTGCCGTTCCGCCTCGCTGCGCAGCGGGGGTGCCATGATGTACTTCAATCCCTCTTCAGGTCCGCCGGATTCGTAGCGCTCCTCAGTCAGGAGCAGATACTGCGGGCAGGTTTCCATGAAGACCGGAATGCCCTCCCGCCGGAACTGAACCATGCGCCGGGCTCCCAGGCCCGTCGAGGTATGAACCACATATACTGGTACATTGCCGGCCATTCCGGACAGCTCGCACAGCCGGCCGATGAATTCGGATTCGGTCCGGGGCGGACGGGTCCTGGCGTGATAAATGGGGCTGAGCTGGCCCTGCTCCAGGGCCTCCTTCCTCAGAAGCCGCGTCACCTCATCGTTTTCGCAGTGAACCGTCAGCAGCCCGCCCGCTTCCTTCATGACCCGCAGGATTCGGATCAGATCCTCATCCCCCATTTTAAAGCCGTATGTGGAGTACGCCTTGAAACTGGCAATGCCCTCCCCAATCAGCTCCTTCAGCTCGGTCAGAATGGCCTCATCCACATGCTGTATAACGCCGTGGAAGGCATAGTCGATGACGCTTTTGCGCGCTTTTTCCTGGTACCGGTCCAAAGAATACCGGAGCGGTGAACCGGCCGGCGCAAAGCCGATATGATCAATGATCGTGGTGGTTCCGCCTAATGCCGCAGCCACCGTGCCGGTATAAAAATCATCCGCCGAGCGGAAAGTCTCCGACTGCTGCAGCTCCATATGCGTATGGGGGTCAATGCCCCCCGGAATTACCCAGGCTCCCTGGGCATCAATGATTTCCTCTCCGGGCAGCGGCTCCAGTCTGCCCATCTGGGCAATGAGCCCGTCTTCGATCCGAAGCGACTCCTCCCGGATGCCTTCCTCCGTAACCAGTTTTCCATGAATGATCAAGTATCCCATGGTTGCCCTCCTTTGCCGGGTTGGTCATAACGATTGATCTGATTGAAAATGTCTGTTGCGTTATTTTGGCTCTATCATTATTTACGGTCGATCATTATCCTGTTTCTATCATTCTTTGGTTTCTATCATTCTTTGGTTTCTATCATTGTTATAGTTCTTTCATTGGCATCGCAGTTGATCCTGACATCGCAGTTGATCGAAGTGTTCCCGCTGAATCAAATGTTCACCGTGATCCACCGGTTAATGCATACCGCTGCAATTGCATATGAGTATTGCCTGAATACCTGCCTCTCTGAAAACAAGCTGGTGCCAATGACTGGTCTGGTTTCATTATACTCCCGGACAGGCGCCTCGGACAGTCCGGGCCGGTGGCCCGGATGGATTCCGTCTTCCCCTGGGCCAGCCCGGGCACTCAGGAACAGGTCTGGTCCGTGATAATATGCTCCACCCCGGTGTGCTCCCGACTGAGGTAATCCTTCAGAAAGGTCGGAAATGCCTTGTACCGGTCCAGGTCATCCATCGGGATCCAGTGCATGTCTTCCCGGATGCCATTGATATTCCAGCTGTTACTGTTCAGTTCCCTGGTGCCTCTGGGCTTCATGACAAAATAGAGGCAGATCTCGTGGCAGTTCAGTCCGGCCAGGGTGCCGGTGCTGTCATTGAAAAAATTCTCATGGACCACTGCCAGGTGCTGGATCTCATACTTTACTCCGGTTTCTTCCAATACTTCCCGGACCACCGCGTCCTGTGCGCTTTCCCCCATATGGACAGCGCCCCCGACGGAATACAGGTAGTCTTCGCACGGATTGCCGGCAAACAGCACGCAGCCCTCCTCCACAATAATGGCAGCCGCCCGGTAGCGGAACCAGTGGCTCTCTCTGGTAAATCCACAGTCGTACATGTACTGTCCCCCCCAAATATCAAAGAATCAAAAAACCGTCCCTGCTTTCAACAGACCGATCCTGGTTCCCTCCTGCAGGCAGTTTGTACTATCCATGATACATCATCTCCCCGTCCCATGGGAACGGATCCGCCGATGCCGCATTGGGACCTGATCGTTTGCTCACTGGCGGGCTGCCGATTATACGCACCTGCCCATCAGAGACAGCAAGGTGCCGCCGCGGGGTGGGCGGCAGCACCTTGCTGATTTGGATCCCTCATACGTTCAGATCCCTGACATTGATCCTTTCCGGGGGTCTGTGCCTCCGGGCTCAGGCTAAAGTCTGGACCAGAGCTTCTGGGCGTGGTCGCGGCACTGGGCCATGAGGCGGGGATGGTCCACGGTCAGGAAGACGCGGTCCTTCATGACGAAGCGTCCGTTGATCATGGTGTCCTTGACCTTGTACCCGGACAGTCCGAACAGGACATGGCCGCCCCAGGTGGTCTGGTTCAGGGGGGTGAGGGGATCGTAGTCCACCACAATGAGGTCCGCGTAGGCGCCGGGGCTGAGGAGGCCCAGGGGCTTCTTGAAGTAGCGGGACAGAATTCGGGGGTTGTTCTTAAACTGCAGGGTCAGCGCTTCGCCGAAGCCCACGGTGGGGTCGGCCAGCGCATGGGACTGCAGGATTTTCGCGACTTTCATCGACTCAAACATGTCGTTGGTGTAGGCGTCGGTGCCCAGTCCGACCAGAATGCCTTTCTTCAGCATTTTGATGACGGGGCTGGTGCCCACGGCATTGCCCATGTTGGATTCGGGATTGTGGACCACCATGGTATCGGTGGCCAGAATCCGGTCAAGCTCCTCGTCATCGGCATGGATGCAGTGGACGGCCAGGGTTTTGGGTCCCAGGATGCCATGTTTTTCCAGTCGGTGCACGACTCTCATGCCGTAGCGGGTCTGCGTCACGGCTTCATCGTCGCTGCCTTCGGCTACATGGATGTGGAAGCCGGTATCCAGGCCCTGGGCTGCCTCGCGGCAGGCATAGAGCGTCTCTTCCGACAAGGTGAAGGAGGCGTGCAGACCGAACAGGCCGTGGATCAGACCGCTGTCATCGGCATTGGCCTGGCGGATAAAGTCGGCATTCTCGCGGATTCCTTCCCGGGCGATGGCTTCGCCGTCCCGGTCCGAGGTTTCATAGCACAGGCTGGTCCGGATGCCCAGATCCCGCGCCGCTTCGGCGATGGCGCTGAGGGAGCCGGTGATGTGATGGGGGCTGGCGTGATGGTCAATCACCGTGGTTACGCCCTGGGCAATGGAATCCGAGAGCGTGCCGTACGCCGAGTAGCGGGCATCCTCCACGGTGAGCTCCTTGTCCAGATGCCACCACAGGTTTTCCAGGATTTCCAGGAAGTTGCGGGTGGGATCCTTGGGGCCGAATCCCCGGGCAAAGGCCGAGTAGATGTGGCTGTGGGCGTTGATCATGCCGGGCATGATCAGGCGGCCGCCGACATCATAGACTTCCTCCTGCGGGTATTTCGCTTTCAGCAGGGCAAAGTCCCCCACTTCGGAGATTTCCTGACCGCGAACCAGAACCGCTCCGGCGTGGAGCACCTGGCCCGCCTCGTCATTGGTCAGCACAATGCCGTTGCCGATAATCATAGGGCACCTCCGGTTTCAACCAGCAGCCAGGGATAATCCCGGGCGACGGTCTGAGCCATGGTCCGCAGTCCCTCTTCCCGAATGCCGTCCAGCGTCGTGGTCTCGACGCCGCCTTCGGCATATCGGACCAGAACTTCCTCCTCATGGAGGTAGAAGCCGACGTTGGCGGAATCATGGAAATCGGCCGCGCTGCCGAACAGCGTGACTTTGTCCTTGTAGGGACGCCCGGCATGGGGACAGAAGGTGGTGCAGTTGCCGCACTCGTTGCAGGCAAAGTCCAGATGCAGAATCTGATGGACGTTAGCAAAGCCCGGCACCGCAATGGCCACATTGGCCCGGTTGGGGCAGACCTCGGTGCAGATTTCGCAGACATCATGGCACGACAGGCAGCGCTCGCCTTCCCGGCTGGTCTCCAGCGGGAGGATCAGGAAGCCGCGCTTGTTGTAGACGGCCGCTTCATCCAGGGGCAGGCGGTATTCGGCAAAATCATCTTCTTCCAGGATTTCCAGCGCCAGCTTTTTGGCTTCGGCCATGGCGTAGACGGCCTGAAGGCGGGTCTGCTGGTTTTTCACCGTCAGTCGGGCGCCGGGGATGCTTTCCTCCCGGCCGGTGGTGGAAATCACCAGATCGGCACCTTCCGCCAGGGCCGGCAGCTGATCGGCTGTCACATTGAAATGGAATTCCACGCCATAGGCTTCGATGAAGCGGCGGTCCAGCTCCATGGAATGCAGGCTCTGTCCGGTTTGGTCCTTGATGTTGTTGAGCATGCCGAAGGCGCGGTCCTTCTTTTCTGCCACCTTCACCGCGTAGCCGGCCCGGGCCAGGTAGAGCGCAGCGGACAGTCCCTGAACGCCGGCGCCGATGACCAGGACGGTCTTGCCGTTGGGCTGCGGCCGGACGATGGATTCAATAAATTCCTCCATGGCCTGTTCCACCGCCACATGCTTGACGCCGCGGATATCGATGGACTGATCGTAGTCCACCCGGTTGCACCGCTTCGTGCAAGGGTGGTAGCAGATTTCGCCCAAGGTGGCCGGCAGGGCGTTGTCCTTGGCAATGACGGCCATGGCTTCGGCATAGCGGCCCGCAGCGGTCAGCTGCAGGTAGGCCGGAATATTCTGGCCGATGGGGCAGCCCCCGTCCTGACAGGGTGCCTTGAAGCAGTCGAAGAGCGGCAAGGGGGAATCGGTCTTGCGCAGAACGATGTCTTCCCGGTATTTTTTATGATTGCGGGCTTCCTTCATCAAATGATCCGCCAGGGCGGCGATCCGGTCCGCATCCGGTCCGGTGTATTCATTCTGCAGGAAAGGCTGGCTCAGGTAGGCGATCTGGGACAGGCGCTCATAGCCGCCCGGCTTGAGCAGCGTGGTGCAGACCGTAACCGGCAGAATGCCGGCTTCCACAAAACGAGGCAGGTTCAGGGCATCGGCGCCGCCGGAATAGGCCATGGGCAGCCGGCTGCCAAAGGTGGCCGACAGCAGCTTTGCCACATGAACGGTCAGCGGCAGCAAAGCCCGGCCCGAGGTGTACATTTCTTCGCCGGGGAGTTCTCCATGGGCAATGCCCACCGGGAAGGTGTTGGTCAGCTTGACGCCGAAGACCCGGCCTTCTTCGCGGGCGAGCTCCAAAAGCTCCTCCAGCATGGGCACGGCTTCCTCATACTTGAGATCCTGATCAAAATGATGGGTGTCGAAGCTCAGGTAGTCAAAGCCCAGGGCGTCGACCAGACGGCGGGCTTCGTCGTAGCCCAGCAGAGTGGGATTGCATTTGAGGAGCACGTCCAGCTGTTTCTCCTGGAGGAGGTAGCGGACGATGCCCTGGATTTCATCCTTGGGGCAGCCATGCATGGTGGACAGCGCCAGGCTGGTGCAGATGGCCGGAGAAATCCGGTCCAGATCCTCCCGGGTAAAATGCTCAAAGGCTTCGAGCTGCTCTTCCAGGGTCCGGCGGCACTCCTGGAACACCGGCGTCGGCGCGGCATTTTTCAGCCCTTCGATGAAGCCGTCGATCTTGGGAGACTGAATCCCCTCCAGGGTATAGCCGACACTCATGTTGAAGGCGAAATCCCGCGTCGGGGCGAGTTCGAGTTCCTTCATGGCCACATGGCACAGGAACCAGGCCTTGATGTATTCTGTCTGTGCTTCCTCCACCGTCAGCTCCGTGGACCATTCCACGTTGTAGCCTTCATCGGCGGCATTGATGCAGGGTTTGGCAATGGCTTCCCGCAGCGCCTGACCATCCATGATCTGAACGGTCTTGAGCTCCATGAAGCGGGCTCCGGCTACGTAGGCAGCCACAATGTTCTGGGCCAGCTGAGTGTGGGGGCCGGCAGCCGGTCCGGTGGCGGATCCGATGAGGCACCCGAAGGGAGTCATCAACCGGTGACTCCCGCTTCGGTAGGCCTTTTCCAGATCCACGCCGAATATCCTGCCCGTGTTCCTTTTTTCCTCCAGCATCCACAACAGCAGATCCTGGAACGGGACGGGTCGCATAATATCAGACATGGCATTCTCCTTTGTCTGTCACAGAATAAGGGTTAGTTGGAAATCCAGGTGCCGGTATTGCCCGCCAGGGCTTCCCGGGCTTTTTCCAGAGAAGTGATCAGGGCGCGACGGCCCGGTTTGGACTGCGCATACTTGATGGCCGCTTCCACCTTGGGCAGCATGGAGCCCTTGGCGAATTCGCCGTTGGCGATGTGTTCCTGGGCCTGAACCAGAGTCAGATCCGACAGCCACTGCTGGTCGGGCTTGCCGAACCGGATGGCCACCTTCTCGACTGCGGTGAGGATGATGAACGCGTCCGCGTCCAGGGATTCAGCCAGCAGCTCGGAGGTGAAATCCTTGTCGATGACCGCGGCGACACCGGTCAGATGCCGGTTTTCGTCTTCCACCACGGGGATTCCGCCGCCGCCGCCGGCGATGACGACATGACCGGAGTCGAGGATGCTGCGGATGGCCTTAATGCCGACAATGCGGATCGGCTTGGGGGAGGGAACCACCCGGCGGTAGCCGCGGCCGGCATCCTCTTTCATGATGTAGCCCCGCTCGGCGGTCAGGCTTTCCGCCTCTTCCTTGGAGTAGAAGCTGCCCACAGGCTTGGTCGGATCGGCAAACGCCGGATCCTTGGAATCCACCTGAACCTCGGTCACGACGGTGACGACATCCTGAGAAATCTTGCGGGCTCTCATCTCATTGATGATGGCATTCTGCAGATGATAGCCGATGTAGCCCTGACTCATGGCGCCGCATTCGGGGAACGGCATGGCCGGGGTACTAGCCGGGGTGTTGACGGCCGCTTCAAAGGCCAGGTTGATCATTCCGACCTGCGGTCCGTTGCCATGGGCGATGGCGATCTCATAGCCCTCTTCAAGCAGGTCGACGATGGAGTCCGCCGTCAGGCGGACGGCCTCCATCTGTTCCTGCGGGGTATTGCCCAGGGCGTTGCCGCCCAGAGCGATGACAATGCGTTTGCTCATGGCCTCTCCCCTATTCCAGGTCTTTCAGCAGACCGGTCTTTTCGTTGAATTCGTTGATCAGCCGATCGACTTCGCCGGCCTGTTTCGCAACAGCCTCGAAGGTTCCGGCCTGGTCATACCACAGCTGGTTGATTTCTTCGTAGGTCTTGCCCTGCTGTTCAACCCAGGTGTAGTACTTCAGGTTGTGAACGCGCTTGCGTTCTGCGTAGGTCAGCTCAATCAGGTTGTCGGTCTTCTGGCCGAGCAGGCGGCGGTTGTAATCCACAGCGGCCTGAGTCGGGTTGTAAGCGCCTTCTTCCTCATGGAGTTCCTGAATGCGGGAACCGTACATTTCGACGGAGTCGGTCAGAACGGTGGCCACTACGTCGTTTCCGGTCAGCTCATAGTACTTGGCGAACTTGATGGCCATGAGCATGTTGGAGATGCCTGAGATTCCCATGAGGGCCAGGTTGTCCACATCTTCCGGCTTGAGTCCGACGGTTTCGATGAGGTATTTTTTGCCTTCGGCTTCGTTGAAGAGGCGCAGCAGAGCCATGGAGTCATTGTCGTCAATGGCGATGCCCATGTCGGTGGTCTTGACGTTGTGGATCCATGGAATGTGCTTGTCGCCGATGCCTTCCAGACGGTGTGCGCCAAAGCCGTTGTCCAGAATCGTCGGGCACTGCAGCGCTTCGCCCACTGCCAGCTTGGACTTGGGGTAGACAGTCTTGAGATAGTCTCCGGAAGCCAGGGTTCCGGCGGAACCGGAAGTCAGGGTGACGCCGGCGAAGTTCAGGCCTTCGCCCATGGACTGGAAAGCTTCTTCGATGGCCGGACCGGTCACATTGTAGTGCCACAGATAGTTGCCGAATTCTTCAAACTGGTTGAAGATCATGATGTCATCGCGGGTGGCTCTGAGCTCATGGACTTTGTCAAAGATTTCCTTGACGTTGCTTTCGGTTCCGGGAGTGGCAATGACTTCACCGGCAATGGTCTTGAGCCAGTCAAAGCGTTCCTTGGACATGCCTTCCGGCAGGATGGCGATGGAATCGACTGCCAGCAGCTTGGAGTTGAACGCGCCGCCGCGGCAGTAGTTGCCGGTGGAGGGCCAGACGGCCTTTTCGGTGGAAGCGTCAAACTGACCGGTGACCAGGCGGGGAACCAGGCAGCCGAAGGAAGCTCCGACCTTATGGCAACCGGTCGGGAAATACTTGCCGACCATGCAGATGATCCGCGCGTCGACGCCGGTGAGGGCCTTGGGCAGTTCAATGAAGTTGGGGCCGCCGAACTGTCCGCCTTTTTCCTTCGGTTCGTTCTTCCAGGTGATGCGGAACAGGTTGAGCGGGTCGACGTCCCAGACGCCGAGCTCGGTCAGCTTTTCCTTGATTTTTTCCGGAATCCGCTCGGGATGTCTCATCATTTCAAAGGTCGGGATGATAATGTTGTTGTCTTTGGCCTTTTGGATATTTTTCTCAAGATTTTCCTGATTGATGGTAAGATCCAGCATGTTTTCTCCTTTATTCATGGCCTCTGGCCCAGATATTGTTTTGCCCGGCAGGCTCCGTCAGGGGTGCCTGCCGGGCGGGGGTGCCTGATGATCACGCGAGGGCCGGTCGCCGAAGCTGCCGGCCTTGCGCTGGTCTTATTTGTTCTTGTTGTCCATGTAGACGGTGGGCAGGGCACTGTAGATGGCAGCGCACTTGACCAGGTCGTCTTTCCAGGTTTTTTCGTTGGGAGCGTGCGCTTCCTCTTCACGGCCAGGGCCCAGGCCGATGGTCGGGATGCCTTCGCGGCCCATGATGGAAACACCGTTAGTGGAGAAGGTCCATTTGTCGACCTTGGGCTCGCCGTACATGCTGCGGAAGGATTCAGCCATGGCTACAACTTCCGGTGCGTCTTCCTCACGCTTCCAGGTCGGGAAGTAGCAGTCGGTGGGATAAACCAGACCAGTCCATGACGGCCGCTCGTAGGTGTACATGGATACCTTGGCACCGTACTTCTTCACGGAGGGCAGCTCCTCGATCTCCTTCAGAGCCGACAGGTAGGTTTCACCCCAGGTCAGGCGGCGGTCCAGGGAGATGGTGCAGGAGTCGGCCACGGCGCAGCGGGACGGTGACGTAAAGTAGATCTGGGAAGTGGTGACAGTTCCCTTGCCCAGGAACTCATCATAGGCCAGATGGTTGTTCAGCTCACGGACTTCCTGAAGGATGTCCGCCATTTTGTAGATGGCGTTGTCGCCGCGTTCGGGAGCGGAACCATGGCAGGCTACGCCGAATACTTCGACCTTGATTTCCATGCGTCCGCGGTGGCCGCGGTAGATGTTGCCGTTGGTCGGCTCGGTGGAAACGACAAACTCAGGCCGGATCTTGTCTTCGTTGATGATGTACTGCCAGCACAGGCCGTCGCAGTCTTCTTCCTGCACGCTGCCTACAACCAGCACTTTATACTCATCGCTGAGCATGCCCAGATCCTTCATGATCCTGGCGCCGTAGACTGCGGACACGATGCCGCCCAGCTGGTCCGAGGTGCCGCGGCCCCAGATATTGACGTCGTCTTCCTTGCCTTCAAAGGGATCAAAGGTCCAGTCCTCGATGTTGCCGATGCCGACACAGTCAATGTGCGCGTCATAGGCAATGAGGGTTTCGCCGGTGCCCATGTAGCCCAGGATGTTGCCCATGGGATCCACGATGGTTTCGTCGAAGCCGAGCTTCTCCATTTCTTCCTTGATCCGGTAAACTTTATCCTTCTCTTCGCAGGATTCGCCGTGTGCCTTGACCAGGTCACGCAGGAAGCGGGTCATGTCTTCGCGGTAGCCTTCAGCGGCTGCCCTGATCTTTGTATAATCCAGTTCTGCTTTTTTCATTTTACGTTTCATACTCCCTTATGTTGTGTTTTGCTTCTTGATTTGCTGTTTGTCCGATTGGAATCGGCGTTGTTGCTGACATCCCTCAATCCGGAACCCGCCGGGTGGGCTTTCCCGGACCGCAGGGTCCGGGAAAGCCCGGGGGGAGGCAGGATGGATGGGCCTGCCCTGGAGGTGTCATCCCGCAGCCAGTCGGGGCGAGGGGTTCCCCGAGCCGGCCCAGACGGGCTGGGCCGGAAGGATCCTGGTGACTCGGGTGATCTATCTGAGGCTTGCCTGACTACTTCGTAACGCGTTCCTTGCCATTTTCAGCCAGCTTCTTCAGCGTGGCCGCCGGATCCTGTACCTTCTGCATGAAGATCATGGAGGCGATGACATACGGCTTGAAGCCGGCCTCCTTGTACAGGGGCACCCGGTACCGGTCGAAGACGCTTTCCTCGACTTCGCCTTCCTTGCAGGAGACGCCGGTGATGTCAGCCGGGAGGCAGTGCATGTAGAGCGCCTTGCCGTCGCGGGTTGTCTTCATGAGGTCCTCGGTGCAGGTCCAGTCCTTATGCTCGGCGTTCTGAGCCAGGAGACGCTTCTCCAGTTCCTTGATGCCTTCATGGTCGCCGTTGCCATACAGTTCGGTCCGCTCTTCCATGGCCTTGAAGGGAGCCCAGCTCTTGGGATAAACGATGTCGGCATCCTTAAAGGCTTCTGCCATGTCATTGGTCTTGGTGAAGCTTCCGCCGTACTGCTCGGAATTCTTCTTCGCAACTTCTTCCACTTCGCTCATGATCTCATAGCCTTCCGGATGGGCCAGGACGATATCCATGCCAAAGCGGCTCATCAGGCCGATGATTCCCTGAGGAACGGACAGCGGCTTGCCGTAGGACGGGGAGTACGCCCAGGTCATGGCAATCTTTTTGCCCTTGAGGTTTTCAACGCCGCCGAACTCATGAATGATGTGCAGCATGTCAGCCATGGACTGAGTCGGGTGGTCAATATCGCACTGCAGGTTGACGATGGTGGGACGCTGTTCGAGAATGCCGTCCTCGTAGCCCTGCTTGACGTAGTCGGAAACGTTCTGCATGTAGGTATGGCCCTTGCCGATGTACATGTCGTCACGGATTCCGATGACATCCGCCATGAAGGAAATCATGTTGGAGGTTTCACGGACGGTTTCGCCGTGAGCGATCTGGGATTTGCCTTCATCCAGGTCCTGAACTTCCAGTCCGAGAAGGTTGCAGGCTGAGGCATAGGAGAACCGGGTGCGGGTGGAGTTGTCGCGGAACAGCGAGATGCCCAGGCCGGAATCAAAGATCCGGGAAGAAATGTTGTTCTCCCGCAGGCTGCGCAATGCATCCGCTACGGTGAAAATGGCTTCCAGCTCATCCTGCGTCTTGTCCCAGGTCAGGAAGAAGTCATTGTTGTAGAGATTCTTGTGATCGAGACCTTCCAGTTTTTTTACCAGTTCGTTGAATTTTTCCATGTTGTTCCTTCCTTCTTCAATATTTATTGGGGATGAATGATGTTGATTCTGATCTTGATTCTTATATTGGGATTGGGTTTGGGATTGAGATTGATCTTTCTCCGGTTTTCCTGGTCCGCGATTCCATCCGAGCGAATCGCTGCCCAGGCTTAGTCGAAGCGGGAGAATTCTCCGGTCCAGACGATGCTGCGGTAGCGGTCCGGATCCGTATCGCCTTCGGTGGAGAAGAGCAGTACGCGGGAGGTTTCATCCAGTCCGAGCTGCCGGCGGATGGGTTCGAGGTCCGGATCCGTCATCAGGTTGAACAGGGCGCCGGTGGGAGGAGCTCCCGATTCGCCGGACACGATGCGGTCATCGCCGGTCAGGGGATTGCCCAGGACCCGCATGCCGTCTCCGGACACGTAATCGGGCAGAGACAGGAACGCTTCCGACCAGTTTTTCATGATCTCGTAGCTGATGGGGTTGGGTTCGCCGCAGGCCAGGCCCACCATGATGGTGCGCATGTCGCCGGAGATATTGACCAGCGTGTTCTGAGCGGCGGACTGGTAGTAGCAGTTGGCTTCATCGGGTTCCACGACGATGGTATGCGGGCAGTCCTTGCCGTAGACCGAGGCGAAGAAGCCCTGGCAGGCTCCGGCCATGGATCCGACACCGGCCTGGAGGAAGATGTGGGTCGGTTCGGGGAGACCCTGGGTGCGGATCTGCTCCAGTGCTTCCAGAGCCATGATGCCGTATCCCTGCATGATGTAGATCGGAATTTCCGTGTAGCCTTCCCAGGCGGTATCCTGGATGACCACGCCGTTGTTCTGCTGTGCCATTTCATTGGCATAGCGCACGGCATCGTTGTAGTTCATGTCCGTGATGGAGGCATCCGAGCCGCAGGCCAGAATATGGTTGAGACGGGCCTGTGAGGAACCTTCCGGCATATAGACCACGGAACGCTGGCCCAGTTTCTGTGCGGTCCAGGCAACAGCCCGGCCCTGATTGCCGTCGGTCGCAGTGTAGAAGATCATGTCGCCGATCTGTTCCTTGGTTTCCGGCAGCAGGAGTTCTTCCAGTGTCAGCTCGTCAATGCTTTTTCCCAGGCGCTGTGCCAGGTAATTTCCCATGGCCCAGGCACCGCCCAGAGCCTTGAAGGAATTCAGGCCGAAGCGGAAGGATTCATCCTTGACGTAGATTTCCCCGACCCCGATCCGGTCCGCCAGCCTGGTCAGCCGACGAAGCGGCGTAACGCTGTATTCCGGGAAGGTGGCGAGAAAGCGGCGGGCACGTTTGACATTGTTCTCCGACAGGATCTCGACGCAGGCGGCCGGATCGTCGTTCTTCGTGAACTGATTGGGCACCATTCTTAATTTTCTGTTCATTTTCCCTCTCCTGTTATGTTCGGATCTGGGCCGCTGCGGCTGAAGATATATCGCGGCCCGGACAGATTCCAGCTGTCCTTATCCATTCCACCTAATATATAAGCAAAACCCGTGCCAAAATATCACCTTTCGTCTGTTCCCTTCAAGAAACCATTTACATTTTAACATACCGTTACAGATAATCCGTAATTATTAAGATATGTTAAGAATTATTCATAAATAATTAGGAGTTATTCAATCGGATCCGGCCGGAAATCAACAAAAAATACTGGAGTTTTATTATCATTTTGAGAAAATTTCTCATTTTGATAATAAAACTCCAATGGCTTTCCCTGTGCTTGTTTTAACAAATATGTGGTTTTAAGTTCTCTAACCCGCGTTTTTTTATCGATCCTGCAATGAAGTAAACGTTTAAAGTCAGATTGGCAATCATGAATGATTATTATCATTTTGAGAAATCACAGCCAGTTTGCGGTAAAGCGTCGCGATGCCAATGCCCAGCACCCGGGCCGCTTTTTTCTTGCCTTCCGTCGTGTTGCCGTACTGCGCCAGAACCCGTTCAATGTAGCGTGCCTCCATCACTTCCAGGGGGGCGAACTCCTGCCGGCGGCGCGGTTCCTGAAGAGAGGCCCGATCCTGCTTGAGCATGGTGTCCGGCAGCATGAAGCGGTGGATCGTATTGGAAGAATCCGCCAGGGCGATGACATACTGGACCACGTTTTCCAGCTCCCGGACATTGCCCGGCCAGGCGTAATCCATAAAGACGTCCATGACGTCGTCGTCCACCTTGGTCACCTGCTTGCCCAGTGCTTCATTGTATTTGTCCAGCAGCGTCCGGAACAGCAGTGGAATATCCTCGGTCCGGTCCCGCAGCGGCGGTACATCGATGGGGATGACATTGATCCGATAGAACAGATCGCGGCGGAACTGGTTCTTTTGGATCAGCTCCTCAATGTTGCGGTTGGTGGCGGCGATGACCCGGATGTCCAGGTTGATCAGATCATTGGAGCCGATCCGGGAAAAGGTCCGCTCCTGCAGGATGCGCAGAACCTTGCTCTGGAGATACAGCGGCATGTCGCCGATCTCGTCCAGGAACAGTGTCCCCTTGTTGGCCAGTTCGAATTTACCGATGCGGCCGGACCCCGAGGCCCCGGAGAAAGCGCCTTTGACATAGCCGAACAGCTCCGATTCCAGCAGCGTGTCCGGGATGGCGGCGCAGTTGATCCCGATGAAGGGTTCCTTGCGCCGGTCGCTCTCGGCGTGGATGGCCCGGGCAATCAGCTCCTTGCCCGTCCCCGATTCTCCCCGGATGAATACCGTGGAAAAGGTCGGAGCCACTTTGCGGATGGTATCGCGGATCTCGCACATGGCCCGGGATTCCCCGACCAGATGCTCCGGGGTAATCAGCCGGGACTGCTGGGTGATGCGGTAGGCGTTGCGCCGGACATCCTTCATTGTCCGGAAGATCAGAATCCGGTCGTAATTGAGATAGGAATCACTGAATTCAAGGATTTTCCCCACGACGGCGTAGCGCTGGCCGGCCAGCTCCACCCGGAACTCCATGTTGGACAGGGAATCCGGGACATAGCCCGAATAGCTCAGTTCTTCCCCCAGAATACTCTCGTCCGTCCGCAGGTTGATCATGGCCTTGCGATTGACGTACTGCACCCGGTTATCCTTTGACAGTACAATAATGCTGTTTTCGATGTCGTCCAGGATCCGGGACAGCTGGTTGACATTGCGCAGGGCCTCCTCATGGGACAGGTGTTCCTGCACCTTGGCGGAAATCAGTTCGGAGATCTGCGCCAGAAACGCGACATGGGAGTCCAGGTGCTGGTTGATGTGCTCTTTCTGCTCCGGCGTGGTGCAGATCAGTCCGATCACGCCGATATTCTCTTCATGATATTTGATGGGTGTCGAGATCTCCATGGTTTCCAGGCAGGTTTCCTTGGCCTCGCACTCAATGCAGTACTCGTCCTCCCGGGGAAACTGGATGATCTTGTGTTCGCCGCCCTGCAGCACATGACGGTAGATTCGCCCCGGAGCCTTATGGTTGACGCGGCGGGCAAAGATGCCGGTCCCGGAGATACGCTCCAGGGATTCATCCACAATTTCGACGTCCACATTCAGGACCTGCGAGATGACTTCGGCGTATTTGGTAACATCGGGCTGGATTTCATGCAGGTAACGTCGGGTTTTATCCATGGATTCTCCTTTCAGCAGTCATTATTCGGCCCTGGTCCGCTCAGGCGGAGTCCAGGGACCGGCCGCGTCTTTCTTCAGCTGCAGCGGCCGGTGGTTCTTGACCAGCAGGAGCTCCGCCAGAATCGAAACGGCAATCTCTTCCGGGGTTCCGTCGGCCAGATCGATTCCGACCGGCAGGTGCAGGTCCAGGATTTCCTGTTCATCAAAGCCTTCCCGCAGCAGAGCCGTCTTCACCGACGCTGCTTTTTTGGAGCTGCCCAGTCCGCCCAGGAACGCATATTCCCGTCCCAGACAAACCCGGTAGGCTCGGGCATCCAAGAGATGCCCCCAGGTAGCCACCACCAGATAAGTGGACGGGCCAAACCGGATCTGTCCGACCGCTTCCTCCGGTGTCATATTGAGAAAGCGCACATCCCGGAACACTTCCTTGTCGGCGTAGCCCTCTCGCTCATCCACCACCGTGACGGCAAAGCGCTGATTCTTCAGCAGCCGGACCAGCGCTTCGCTGCAGTGCCCTGCGCCAAAGATGACCAGCTCAGGCCCCTGACTGAAGTAGCGGACATAGCCCCTGGCCGATCCGCCGCACACCATACCCAGATCCTTGGCCAGCTCAAAGGCAAAGGGGAAATGACGGGCTTCGCCCATTCCTTCCATGACCTGCTGGGTCAGCATTTTCTCCAGATTACCGCCGCCGCAGGTTCCGCGGGAAGATCCATCCTCACACAGTGCCATGATCGCCCCCTCCGCGCCCGGAGCCGAGCCGTCCTGACTTTCAATCAGTATCAGCGCGCAGGTCCTGCCCTGTCCCAGCTTCTCGTCGATAAACTGCAATATTTCCCGATCCATGCTTCCTCCTTGGTCCCGCTCTGCGCGGGCTTGCGAATTTCTTCTTCCTATATATGCTGCTTCCGCTGCGGGAAAACGCCTCATAGTATTCCCGACTGAACAACTGGAAATATCCACCTGGCCCAGTGCTTATTCCGATTCTCGAACAACGGGGGCACCGCAAAATAATTATCATTTTGATTATAGCCCTGTTTGGTGAAAGCATGGTTCAAAAACATTAATTTTTATTGAATCATTGAGAAATCGAGCTTTTTCTGATAGACTGAAAACGAAATCAGGATATTGAGGGCAGGCTGATATTCCAGGTCGACAACCCTGTCCCTTCGGCTGGCTGACTGTTTCTCCTCAGGGGTTACGGTCTATTTGTGTTTATTGAACAAACAAGGAGGAAATCCATGTACCGATTCAAAGTCAATGGGAAGGACGTCCAAACCGAGCGCGATATCGATCTGATGAAATTTCTGCGTGAGGAACTGGGACTGGCTTCTGTTAAAAACGGCTGTGGGGAAGGCGCCTGCGGCGCCTGCTCGGTTCTGATCGACGGACGTCTGATGAAAGCCTGCGTCCAGAAGACTTCTAAAATGGAAGGAAAGTCCATCGATACCCTGGAAGGGTTTACCACCCTGGAAAAAGAAATTTACGCTTACGCGTTTGATAAATCAGGGGCCGTTCAGTGCGGCTTCTGCACCCCGGGCATGCTGGTGGCGACCAAAGCGCTGCTGGATGTCAATCCGTCGCCGGACCGGGACGCCTGTGCCCAGGCGATCCGGGGCAACATCTGCCGCTGTACCGGCTATGTCAAGATCATCGATGCGATGCTGCTGACCGCCGAGCTGCTGCGCAAGGGCGAAATGCCGCCTCACGCGCCCTTAGCCGGCGTCGGACGAAGCGTGCACAAGGTGGACGGCCGCGCCAAGGCGCTGGGTGAACCGGTCTATACCGACGATGTCCAGCTGCCCGGCATGCTCTATGGCAAGGCGCTGCGCACGCCGGCTCCCCGCGCTCTGATCCGGGCCATCGATGTCAGCCAGGCCCAAAGCGCCCCGGGAATCGCCGCGGTCATCCTGGCCGAGGATATCCCCGGTGAAGTCAACTGCGGCCATCTGGTCAAAGACTGGCCGGCCTTGATTCGGGTCGGCGAGACCACCCGCTACGTCGGGGACTCCCTGGCCCTGGTGGTCGGAGACACGGAAGAAGCCGTGCAGGCCGCTTTAAAACTGATCCGGGTGGATTATGAAGAACTGCCGCCGGTGACCACCCCCCAGGCCGCCATGGCACAGGATGCCCCTCTGATCCATGAAAAGGGCAACCTGCTGTCCACCCAGAAGCTCAAGCGGGGAGACGCCGCGGCTGCCCTGGCTGCCTCCAAATATGTGGCTTCCTATCATTTTGAAACCCCCTTCACCGAGCATGCCTTCCTGGAACCCGAATGTGCCGTGGCCTACCCCACCGAGGACGGCGTTGAAGTCATCACCTCGGACCAGGGAGTATACGATGACCGGCGGGAGATCGCTTCCCTTTTGGCCATTGAACCGGAACGGGTGCGCATCAAGGCCGCCTATGTCGGCGGCGGCTTCGGCGGCAAGGAAGACATGAGCGTGCAGCACCATGCCGCCCTCATTGCCTGGCTGCTCAAAAAGCCGGTCAAGGTCCGGCTGTCCCGGGCGGAAAGCATTCTGGTCCATCCCAAGCGCCATCCGATGTATATGGACTTCCAGCTGGGCTGTGATGAAACCGGCAGACTGACCGGCCTGGTCGCCCGCATTATTTCAGACACCGGCGCTTATGCCTCACTGGGCGGCCCCGTGCTGCAGCGCGCCTGCACCCACGCGGCCGGACCCTACAATTATCAGAATGTCGACATCGAAGGGCGGGCCTACTATACGAACAACGTTCCCTGCGGCGCCTTCCGCGGCTTCGGCGTCACCCAGTCCATCTTTGCTCTGGAGTGCTGCCTGAATGACCTGGCCCGCCAGACCGGACTTGACGGCTGGGAAATCCGCCGCCGCAACGCGCTGGAACCCGGTGACATCATGCCCAACGGCCAGATCGCCGATGAATCCACCGCTTACCGGGAAGCTCTGGAAGCCCTGAAGGAAGATTTCTACCGCTATGACGGGGATGAGAACTACCATGTCGGCATTGCCTCGGCGCTGAAAAACGCCGGCCTGGGCGTCGGGGTACCGGACACGGGTCGCTGCCTGGCCAAAGTCGAGCACGGCCGGGTCAGCCTGGGCAGCTCCGCCTCGGATATGGGTCAGGGCATCCATACCGTGATCAAGCAGATTTTCTGCGAAACCACCGGATTGCCCCAGGAGCTGGTGACCGTGGGCAAACCTGACACCTATCTCACCCCCAACGCGGGCACCACCACTGCCTCCCGCCAGACCGTCTTTACCGGCGAAGCCTCCCGCCGGGCTGCTCTGGAGTTCAAGGCCGCCCTGGCCGAAGCCGGTTCTCTGGAACAGCTGGAAGGGCGTACCTTCCTCGGCGAATACTCCTTTGCGTCGGATCCGATGGGCTCGGACAAGCCGAACCCGGTCAGCCACGTGGCCTACGGCTATGCGGCTCAGCTGGTCATTCTTGATCGGGAGGGCAAGGTCGTCAAGGTCATTTCGGCCCATGACATGGGCCGGGCCATTCATCCCAAGGGCGTGGAGGGTCAGATTGAGGGCGGCGTCGTGATGGGTCTGGGCTTTGCCCTGACCGAAGACTTCAAGACCGTCAACGCCGTGCCCCAGGTCAAGTTTGGAACCCTGGGCCTGCTGCGCTCGACTCAGATTCCGGAGATCGTGCCGATCCTGATTGAAAAGAATCCGCACGAACTGTCCTACGGCTCCAAGGGCATTGGCGAGATTACGGTGATTCCGTCCGCTCCGGCCTGTCAGAATGCCTACTTTAAAAAAGACGGCCGGTTCCGTACCACGCTCCCCCTGGAAGATACGTACTACCGGAAGAGTAAATGAACCGGATCCTCGAAGATCTGACGCTGCACCCCGGTGAACCCTGTGCCATCACCGGTTCCGGCGGCAAGACCACTCTGCTGTGGTACCTGGCCGGGATCGCCCGTCACCAGGCGCCGGTCCTGGTCAGCGTCACCGCCCATATGTTCCCCCCAGCGCCCGGGGTCGTGGATCAGCTCTGCCTGAATCCAGACGCCTGGGATCCGGTCAGCCTCACGGCGGGTCAGATCCACCTGGTGGCCCGGGGGCTGAACGACCGGGGAAAGCTTCAGGGCATCACCGAGGCGGATGTGGCGCGCCTGAATCAGCCGGGTGCTTACTTTCTGATGGAAGCCGACGGCTCGCGGGGGCTGCCCCTGAAAATGTGGCATGACCATGAACCGCCGGTTCCATCCGGCGCCAGGGTCACCCTGGGCGTGCTCCCGATTCGTCTTCTGGGCGAGCCGGTCTCCCCGGAAAATGTCTACAACTGGCCAGACTTTTCCCGCGTCACCGGTCTGGCTGAAGGCGATCTCATGACGGAGGAAGCCTTCCGGCGGATCGTTTTTCACCCGCAGGGGCTGTTTAAAAATTCCACCGGCCGGCGCATCGTGATCCTGAACCAGTGCGACAGCGACCAGTGGCTGGAACAGGCCCAAAAGCTTTCCCTGTCGCTGTCCCGCCACCCCGAAGCCAGTCGTCTGACTGCCATTGCCTGCATGAGTCTGGAGGAACTGAATCATGAAAATTACCGCCATTATTCTTGCCGCCGGATCATCCCAGCGGATGAACCGGCCAAAGACCAATCTGTGGATCAACGGACATAGTCTCCTCGAGCATGTGCTGGATACGGTGCAGAAAGCCCGGTTCCATGAGGTCATCCTGGTGCATCAGGCGAAAACCCGGCTGCCCGAAGGCTCCTTCCGGGCAGTGCTCAATGACCGGCCCGAGGCCGGAGTGAGCCATTCCATCGCCCTGGGGGTTCAGGCCAGTGATCCCCAGACGGAGGGGCTGGTATTTGTGCTGGCCGATCAGCCCTTCCTTACGGCGGAAACCCTGCGTCACCTCAAAAAACGCTTCCGTAATAATCCCAGCCGCATCGTCATCCCGGTCTTCAACGGCCAGCAGGGCAGTCCGGTCTTTTTCCCCGTTTCTCTCAAGGACGAACTGAGCCGTCTGACCGGTGACACCGGCGGGCGTCAGGTGATCTCCGTACATCAGGAGCTGGTGGTGTACGAGCCGGTGGAATCCGAGCAGGAAAATCTGGATCTGGATACCCGGGAAGACTATCAGCGGGCCTACCGCCCCCTGACGGTCCTGGTGCGGGGTGCCGGTGACCTGGCTACCGGAGTCATCCATGTTCTCTTTGAGAAAGGCTGCCGCGTCATTGCCGTGGAAACGGACCGTCCCAGCTGCATTCGCACCGAGGTGGCCTTTGCCAGCTGCATCTACGATGGGCGCAAGGCCGTGGAAGGTGTTACGGCAGTGTATCTTCCCTCCCTCGACGGTCTCGAGGACTGCCTGAATCAGGACATGGTCCCCGTACTCATTGATCCCGAACTGAAAACCCTCCGCGACATCAAGCCGGATGTCGTGGTGGATGCCATTCTGGCCAAACGCAATCTGGGAACAACCAAAGACCTGGCCCCCCTGGTCATCGCCCTGGGGCCCGGCTTCAGTGCCCCGGAAGACTGCCACGCAGTCATTGAAACCATGCGCGGTCCCTCCCTGGGACGCATCATCACCCAGGGGACGGCAATCCCCAACACCGGTGTCCCCGGCCTCATTGCCGGTGAAGATCAGCGCCGGGTCATCCACTCCCCGGCAGATGGCATCCTAAAACAAATCCGCCGCATTGGTGACCTGGTGGAGGAAGGCGAAGTCATTGCCCAGGTCGGGGATGTCCCGGTCACGTCTCGCCTGCGCGGTACGCTGCGCGGCCTGATCTATGACGGGTTCGAGGTAACCCGGGGCCTCAAGATCGCCGACGTGGACCCCCGCCTGGATCCTGCCCTGGCGCTGACCATTTCCGACAAAGCCAGAATCCTAGGCGAATCCGTCGCCCGAGTGATCCAAAGCCAGGCGGCCAGACCGTGAGACAATCCCCAAATTTTTCAATGAAGCGATGCAACGGCTCGACCGTCTGGTCGGCATCCGGCTCGGCATCCGGCTCGGCATCAGCCCCTTCACAAACCGATCTGGTTGAACAGACAAGAACCGCGGTGTTTCCGGGAAGCCTCCCAGCGACACTGCGGTTCTTTCATCATCTGGGGCAAGGCCCCTCTAATTCAGGGTAATCTGGAAGTCGGCGGCAATCCGGTTCAGGAAGAGCTCCGCGACCACTTCATGGCCCAGCGGATTCAGGTGAATCGGATCCTGTGGCAAGAGAACCAGATGGGTCATATAATTGATGGAATCCACTGTTGGCACAAACTTGGCGCCGGTGGCGGCGGCTGCCAGCTTCAGCTGACTGTTGGCCGCGCTGAGAGCCTCAGCTGCCTCGGGGATATAGGGGAATGGATTGTAGTAACCCATCAGGTAGATTTTCGGATTTTTCCCCGGCAGCCATTTAATGGTGTTGATGGTCAGCTCGACCTTGCTGCGCATAATGCGAATCTCCATGGCCAGAACGGTGGAAAGGAAATCATCCGCCGGCAGGGTCTTGTAGAGCAGCGCCAGGGTCAGCTTGCCGACTTTTCCCGGATAGGTGTCCAGGCGCAGCGGCTCCGTGTTGGCCCAGATCAGGATCGGCAGGAGGTCATTGGCGCCAATGGTAATGGTCACCAGTTCGCTCTTGTTCAGGCGGTTGCGCACCGTGCTGTTCAGAGTGACCTGCCGGAGCAGATCATTGCTGGTGTAGGCGGTGACTCCCGCTTTCAGGTAAGTGCCCGGAACCCCCGCATCACGCAAGGCTTCATTGATCAGATCGGCATAGCTGGTTTGATCGGTTTGGGTATACGGGTCATAGCCCGCCGCAACCGAATCGCCCAGTGACACGTAATCCAGAGTGGCGTAATCCGCAAGTGCAGTAGCAGGCATCAGGAACAGGAATACCAGCAGCAGCGCGAGACTTCGTCTCCATTTTTTCAACATGTCGCATCCCTTCCTTTCTTCCTTAATTGATCGCAAAGACCGGCCGGTTCATTGAACAGACCAGGCCCTTTTGGGCTATTCCAAATCTTTATCATCTGAAGTATTAAGATCATCCGTTACTCAGAACAAAACGGATCCAATCGGCAGCTGCATCAGACCACCGCCTCAACTCCATTATACTAATTGCCACTGTAATAAAATGAACCGATCAAAATTATCATATATTTTCGCATAATCGCTTAATTTTTGACCATTTGTAAGCAGTCAAGTAAAATAAGCCAATTTTCGCCAGAAAGTATACCAGTTTTCCACCCACTTTCTGTTGATGTTAGGTTTAGACTATAAAATTGATTTGCGGTGCTTCAGCCGGTAGCCATCTCCACTCATGTTGAAGATCTCACACTTGAAGACCAGTCGATCCAGAATGGCGGTGGTGATCACCTCGTCACCCAGAAAGCCAGCCCATTCATTGAATCCCTTGTTCGAGGTGATTACCAGGGAGGTCTTCTCGTGCATTGAGCTGACAAACCGAAAAAACAGGTTTGCCTCCGCATTGTTAACGGGAAGGAAGCCCACCTCATCAATCACCACCAGGTCGCATTTGCTGTAGTAGTTCACTCTCCGTTTGGAGGAGGGTGCGATGTCTGCTGTCTTAAGTTGCCGGATTAAATCATCCAGGCTGACAAATGACACACTGTAGCCCCGTTCCAGGGCCTCATAGGCCAATGCGGTCGCAAGATGAGTCTTGCCCACGCTGGGCGGCCCCAGAAACATGATGTTATAGGCCTCGTCGATCCAGGAGCAGTCAGTCAACCGGAGCATCTGCTCTCGGGTGACGCTGCGCTGGAAGCCAAAGTCAAACTCTTTGAGGGTTTTCTTAACGGGAAGATTCGAGCGCTTGAGCCGAAGTTGAGTGGTGCGCTCCTCCTTGAGGTGTAACTGGGCTTGGAGGTAGACCTCGACGCTCTCCAGGGGCGTCAGCCCATCCCGGAACAAGTCGTGGAAATTTAGCGGCTTGAGCCGCATAGCGGTGGCAAGCCGCACAACGGATTGCTGGGTCTTATTCATGGGTGTCACCTCCCAGATACTGATAGTCCGAGAGTTTTCGCTTTTGGGTGTTCAGATTTACGATGGTGGGATTGCTGATGGGCTGGATCTCCAGTAGTGGAGGCTGAACCACTGTGGCTTGCTGGCCAATATATTCGGCAGCGCTTTTCAGGTCATTGATGCTGTACAGCTCACGATCAGCGCAGTAGTGCATCGCTTCTTCCAGTGTCGGAAATGGCAGTTCCAAGGTCAGTTGTCTGAGCATCGTCAGGTGATCTCGATAGTATCGAGGCTTGTGCTCGCGAATTTTTCGCAGGTATGCCTTCCACTGGTCAGTGACTAAGCTGTCCAACCCTTCGAGAATCTGGCCTTCCAGCTTATCCAAAGAAGCCGACTTGTCTCTGCGGTGCTCGGTCAGTTTGATCAGAGTGCCGCGCAAAGGGCTGATGGAGTGCCTAGCCAGAAGATCATTGCCGAAGGCATCATAGATGGCCAGCTCGTCCTGGGTGGCGGTAACAGTCACTTCCGGGTGTTTTGTGTATGTTCCCTGAGGGAGAGAATACCGATTGCTGTTGTAGAGAATGGTGTTGTCTTTCCGGACCGTTCGCATTATACTTGGGCTAAGGTTATTTATTTTAGACTGTACCGCTCGCAAGTGTTCGCGTTCCAATTCAAACACTTGAGCCGGTACTTTTTTTGTCGTTCCATGGACTTTGGCGTTCCCAGTCCGCGCCAGCCAGGCCAGAAATGATTCGTTGAGATCCTCTTCCTCCATGAAGAAACGATGGGGCAGGAAGTTGCGCTTCACGAACTTAACGGTGCTCTCCACCATCCCCTTGGACTCTGGATCGGCTTTATGACAGACCCAGATATTCAGGCCCATCTGGTTTTTAAACTGCTCAAACTCATGAGTGAAGATGATGTCGCCTTTGTTCTCACTGACGACAATGATGCTGTCCTGATCCACAGCGATCTCCTTAGGGATCCCCCCAAAGAATTGGAATCCGCGAGTCATGGCTCGGACTAAATCGATGGAGGTAAACGGTCGAGTCTGGAAATAGCCCCATTTGTATCGGGAGTGAGCCAGAACCATCCCCACAAAGTATACCTTGCGGGAACCTTGCCGATCCGGCAAGGGCATGTTCCTGACGCCGAAGTCCAGCTGCATCTGATGGCCCATTGGCAGTTCGTCCACAGCCTCGTAGCACCTGCCTGGCGCTGATTTAGGGATTCCGAAATCAAGCCTGAGGTTTTTAACATAGCGGCTGACCGTTCGTTCGGACGTCTCTCTTTCCGGGTAGTGTTCCAAAATCCAGTCATGGACCTGAGCAGCTGTCATGCTGGGAAAAGCGTAAAGCCAATCAAGAATGACTGGTTTGAGCTCGTCCAGTGAGCTAAGCTTGCGGTTGGCAGAAAGATAGTCCATAAACTCGTCCAAGGGCATTGCTCGGTATTTAGCGACGGTCTTACGGTTAATATTGAGGACTCTGGCAATCTGCCGTTGAGTGAACCCAATACGCTCCAGGTTTTTAATCTTACTGTACATTGAAAACTCCTTCATTTATTGAAAATCCTCCATGGTCATTGATACCCTAGAGGTTACCATACAACAGATGAAAGTGGGCTCCTTAGTGGCACAAAGTGGTATACTTTCTGGCGAAAACTGGTCCCTTTCTGATGGCCGAAATTGGTATACTTTATTTTACTAGTTACACCATTCTTAGTTTTACCATTAATTACTGCATAAATGATAATCCAATCTTACTTTTCAATTTCTCTGAAGTCCTGGTTTCCCAAGTCTCCCTGATACCTCTGATCTCAGTTTCTCTGATCTCTGATTTCTGATCCTCTGATCTCTGACCTCAGTTCCTCTGATCCTCTGATCTCTGATCTTCTGATTCATCTGTTTCTTCTGAGTCCTCTGATTTATTCGGTTTCCTTTGGGGACTGTGTGGTCTTTGAGTAGTTTTAAGGTATTTGAGTTCTTTGGGTTCTTTGAGTTCTTTGAGTTCTTTGAGTTCTTTGAGTTCTTTGAGTTCTTTGAGTTCTTTGAGTTCTTTGAGTTCTTTGAGTTCGTTGAGTTATTTGAAGATTCAAACTCTAAATTTCAAGGAGAAGATACGGCTCAATCATAAATTCTGTGGGATGGTGGATTCCTTACGTAAGCTTTACGACTCATATCAAATAATTTGAGGAAGAAATATTCATCATCTGGATAGCCATAGCCTTGGCGACGTAATGTCTTGATCTTGTTGTTGATGCCCTCGATCTGACCGTTAGAGATCCGGTAGGTCGTAAATGCAATGATCCCTTCAAAGTGTCGGTCCATCAAGCGCCCAAACCAGCGAAGGTGGTCATTACCTGATGCATAGCATACCTCCATGATTTCACTGACCAGACTAGCCATCTCTGGCTCACTGGCGGCCTTGTACGCCTCCGATATCATCGCTTTGATTAGATCCAACGTGAACAGCAGCTGGTTGTTCTGGATGAGCTCGCTGTACTTCTCCTCACTGCCTGGACGGCGCGTGATCGCAACCTTTTGGAAGAGAGTGTCGCCCTTAGACAAAGGCTTCCTGGAAATCTGAGTTCATGTCAGAAGCGCCTGCTTCAACACTTGCTCCATAAAACGTAAAGAACCGCCCATCATAAATGGACGGTTCTTATTGATTTGGCATTTATTTGGAAATCGCTATGACCATAAAAAGTATGCTTCCTATAATAACTACCGTTGCACCTATTGCTGACAGCATCACAGAAATACCCTCAGAAGCTTCTAGGGGCATAAAAGACTTATTCTTTTTATAATAAAACAAAATATTGAAAGCACTTACTGTAGCCAATACTAAAAACACAAACCATGTTTTGGTTTCGATCTTCGCGAAATATCCTATGATTGTATGCATCAAAAAAACAGATAGGTTTGCAATTAACATAGATTTAAGTGATATCGTCTTTCCTTTCATAAGCCTCCTTTTCTAAGGACACTGTTCCGAAACCCAAGTCCATCCAACAGTGTTTACTGCAGTAACGATAATAAAAGCAATAGGCCCACCGATCATGCCTGCTATTGTTGAATATAAACCAGATATTGGAGCACCTATTAGACCAACCACATATGGACACCACCAAACAGATCCAGCTGCTCTAACTTCTCCTTGGATACCAGGCATAGATAATATTTTATTAAAATTTCCTTCTTCATCTTTCCCAACAACCATTTTTTCGCCATTTGCTTTTATAAACTCAATTGTTTCAGGCTCATTATTTTTTAAATTAACTCTTACTTCACTATTGAAATCTTTGTGGACTTGAATTAATCCAACGATAGAATTATCTTCGTTGCTATAATAAACAAAATCAACACTTTTGATAGATCTAAGGAAACGCTGATTAATTCTGTTTTCTGTAACTCTGAGGAACGCTCTCACGATATAATTTAAGTATTACGTTACCAGCGAGGTTTTTCTTATGAAGCAGCAGACTTTCAGTGATTTTGAATACGCACATCGCCGCAAGACTACAAAGAGAGAAGAGTTTCTTGATTCTATGGAAACTATCATTCCCTGGAAAGATTGGGTCGAGATGATTCGCCCCTACTATCCTCAGGGAAAACGCGGCAGAAAGCCCATCGAAATTGAAACAATGCTTCGGATGTACCTGATGCAAAATTGGTTTAACCTCTCCGATGTTGCAATGGAAGACGCCATCTATGACAGTTATGCCATGCGCAAATTCATGCGGCTGGACTTCATCTCGCAGCAAGTGCCTGACGCAACCACGCTTCTTCACTTTCGCCATTTAATGGAAAGCCATCTCTTGGGGGAGAAGATTTTTCATGATGTCACCAGACGCTTGGAATCTGCCGGACTAATGATGCATGGCGGCACCATCGTGGATGCCACCATTATTGCAGCCCCCAGTTCTACCAAGAACCAGACGGGAGAACGAGACCCTGAGATGCACCAGACAAAGAAAGGCAATCAGTGGTACTTTGGGATGAAGGTTCATACCGGAGTTTGCGCCGGCAGTGGGTATGTCCATACAGTCACAGGGACTGCGGCCAATGTCCATGACATAAACGAGACACACAAACTGATTCGTCCCGATGATGAAGTAGCTTACGGAGATTCCGGCTATAATGGAGTCGAGTCAAGAAAAGAATTCACCGAGGATCCGCACTTATCTACTATTGAATTTCGCAGCAATGTTCGCCCTTCCAAGATCAAGACCAATAAGAACTATCCCGGGATCCAGTGGGACCGGGCAATTGAACAACGCAAATCATCCATTCGAAGCAAAGTGGAGCACCCATTTTTGATCGTCAAACGGTTCTTTGGTTATGCCAAAGTAGTTTATCGGGGGATCAGCAAAAATTTGAATAGATTCAACATCTTGTTTGCCAGCGCCAATTTGTTGAATTGTATTCGTGCAAAACGAACGAAAGAATTCTGCATGGGATAAGTGCGCCCAAAATTGGGGGTTAGCCCACAAAACGGGCTGAAATCGCACTAAAATCCAGCATTTTTGTGCACCCATGAGCAAAAAAACAACATAATGACCGAACTGGGAAACGTTAACCTCAAATAATCAGTGTTTCCCTAACAAGAGGATCAATTGAAAAGTTGGCTTTCTTTAACTGATCAACTCTAGCATTCAAGTACTCACTTTTATCCAGCAACTTATCAATATAATCGGGGTTTCTCGACTTTGCCTCTAGGTTCGCATTTTTAACTTCGGAAGCATAAACGGGTTGTTCGGAAAAACAGACAGAGACACCTATCAGCATAATAAAGGCTAATATGAGTGACATTAACTTTTTCATATTCATCCTCCCATCGTCAATTGATTGTTTTTTTCAAAATATATTTTTATTGGTTTTATTTTAGACAAAAGTAATAATTAATGCAAATTTTGGGTCAATCACAAAAACTGTGGGATTTTCCCAAGTTGACATGGAGCCTCTGTCGGCGTGGTTCCGCCAGCCTTGCCGCTATGCTGCATAAATGCTGGGCTAGTCGGCCAGTCAGGCTACCACGTCGACCTCTCCGTGTAAACAGGGAAAATCATAATCCCACATAAAAAGTGATTGAGCCCAAATTTTTAAAGAAAATAGTTAGGCACGATTGAAGAAAAAAAGGCTCAATCATAAATTCTGTGGGATGGTGGATTCCTTACGTAAGCTTTACGACTCATATCCAATAATTTGAGGAAGAAATATTCATCATCTGGATAGCCATAGCCTTGGCGACGTAATGTCTTGATCTTGTTGTTGATGCCCTCGATCTGACCGTTAGAGATCCGGTAGATCGCAAATGCAATGATCCCTTCAAAGTGTCGGTTCATCAAGCGCCCAAACCAGCGAAGGTGATCATTACCTGATGCATAGCATACCTCCATGATTTCACTGACCAGACTAGCCATCTTTGGTTCACTGGCGGTCTTGTACGCCTCCGATATCATCTCTTTGATTAGATCCAACGTGAACAGCAGCTGGTTGTTCTGGATGAGCCGGTTGTACTTCTCCTCACTGCCTGGACGGCGCGTGATCTCAACCTTTTGGAAGAGAGTGCCGCCCTTGGACAAAGGCTTGCCCTGAGCAGCCTCCCGGTCTTTGCGTTGCAGCGTCTCACGGGATGACATCAGGATATAACTGGTTCGTTTGAGGGACTGAGCGGCTTCGTAGTCGCCCTCGGCCTGGAGACGCCTCTGCTCGTCATTGCGCACTTCAGCGACCACTTTGTCATTGAAATTCTTGATGATGTGGAAGTGGTCGAAGACCGGCTGAATATGAGGGCACTTTTCCTCAAAGGCTTCCTGGAAATCTGAGTTCATGTCAGAAGCGGCTGCTTCAACCCCGTTCATCCACTCGAAACCGACGTGCTCAATGAAGTCATAGACGACCTGTTTGCGCTTGCCATGGGCAATCCATAGAATATGGCCGGTTTCAATGTCGATGATGTGCGTGGCATACTGGTGGCCACGGTGAAGCTTGAACTCATCGATGCTGAGGCACTATGCCTGTCGCTGGGGCCTGATGAGTCTGCCGTCGAGGGTGTACATTTCCTCCAGCCGCTTCAAGTCAATCGCTTTGACCGTGTTCTTGCCAAGGCCAGTAATCTCAGCGACTTGCTTGAGGTTATAGGTTCCGATGGCAAGAAAATCTCTGGTGTACTGCAGGAGTGGTTGAGAAATCCGATGTCCTTGCGCCTGAAAAGGCACCTGCTGAACTCTGGTGATCTTGCAGGTTGGGCACAGGAATTGTTTCTTGTCGAACTCCAGGGAAGTATAAGTGGGCCAAAGTTCAGGTGCCAGAGACTGCAGGGGATCGTATTGTTGATATGCATGAAGTCACCGCAGTTGGGGCAGGCGCGATCGGCAAGCTCTACTCTGAGATTCCCATGGAATTGAACTACACTTTTGCCGGAAACAGCGGTATGGTGTGAACTATGAGTATTGGTGAACCCTGCAAGGGCCGAAGGGATGTGCAGAAAATTTGTGGGATCAGTGATTGTGTTAACCTGTCTATTCTGTGTATAATTCATTCAGAGCCTCCGCTGTGCTTGGATTTGTACATCCGCCAAGATGCAATTCCATCATAGCGCGGGGCTCGTTCTATTATCAAATGTTATACCGGCGTGGATCATGGATCTATTCGGTCAATCCCACAGAATTTGTGATTGACCCGAAGATACTCAGGAATCTGAGAAAAATTAAAATTTCCCCATTGAAAAGTGCTGGGAAATAAGCTAAGATATCCAAGATAACTTTAAAGCGGTACCGAGATACTGAAAAGTTGGGAACAAACTGGCCCCTGGGCCACATAAAGTCAGTTCGTCCTCTTTTCGGCTTCCTGTATGTGCGAAAGAGGTTTTTTTGTATGCAAAACCTCAGGCAAAGTAACAGTACAAAAGGAGCAGCCAACATGAACAAAGATGTAATCATCGCTCTGGATTTCCAGAGCAAGGAAGAAGTCGTTGCCTTTCTCAGCCAGTTCCCCGAACCGGTCTATACCAAGGTCGGTATGGAACTTTTCTACAAGGAAGGCCCTGAAATTGTCAAATACCTGAAGCAGGAAGGACACAAGGTGTTCCTGGACTTAAAATTCCATGACATTCCCAATACGGTGGCCGGAGCGGTTCGCTCCGTTGCTTCCCTGGACGTTGACATGATGAACGTTCAGGCAGCCGGCGGTGTCAAGATGATGGAAGCCGGCATGGAGGAACTGAAAAAGCAGGGCAAGGATGCTTTGCTGATCTCCATTACCATGCTGACCTCAACCTCCGCCGAAATTCTGAAGAACGAACTCCTCATCGACCGCCCGCTGGATGATACGGTGCTGCATTATGCCAGCAATACGAAGAAGGCTGGCCTGCACGGCGTTGTCTGCTCCGCCCTGGAAGTTCCCCTGATCAAGAGTCATCTGGGCGCGGCCTTTCTCACCGTCACCCCGGGAATCCGGCCCAAGGATGCCGCCATCGGCGACCAGGTCCGGGTTGTGACCCCGGCAGAAGCCCGCGCCCTGGGATCTGACTACATTGTTGTCGGTCGTCCCATCACAAAGGCAGCTGACCCCTACGCGGTTTACCGCGCCATCCGCAATGACTTCCTGGGACTGGAGGACTAATCATGAAACAGATCGCCGAAATCCTGCTGAATATCAAAGCTGTCTCCCTCTCCCCCAGTGAGCCGTTTACCTGGGCATCCGGAATCAAATCGCCGATTTACTGCGACAACCGCCTGATTCTGTCCTACCCGGCCGAACGCCGGCTGGTAGAGGAAGCGCTGGCTCAGACCATCCGGGAAAGCTTCCCTGAAACTGAAATGATTATGGGAACGGCAACTGCCGGAATCCCTCACGCTGCCATCGCTGCCTGGATGCTGGACCTGCCCATGGGCTTCGTTCGCGGAAAAGCCAAGGATCACGGCAAACAGAACGCCATCGAAGGTCAGATCCGGCCGGGCCAGAAGGTTGTCGTCGTGGAGGATCTGATTTCCACGGGCGGATCCTCACTGGATGTGGTGGAAACCCTGCGTCAGGCAGGCTGTGAGGTCATCGGCCTGGTCTCGGTCTTCACTTACGGCATGACCAAAGCCAGAGTCCGCTTCGAAGAAGCGGCCGTCCCGGTTGTTTCCCTGTCCAATTACGACGAACTTCTGGAAGTAGCCGCTGCCTCCCGCTATATCACCGAGGGAGAAATCCAAAAGCTGAAGGCCTTTATGGCGGATCCCCAGTCCCCAGCCTGGATGGAACTCTAGCCGCCAAAACATGCACGCCCGGATCGAAGGCTGAACCTTCGATCCGGGCGATGTTCTTTTTTTGCTGCGACAGACTAGTTTGATCCGCCGGAAAATGCCCTCTGATCAGAGATTATTCCCCCGCCCCCTGCAGCGCTGAAACAATGTTCGTTTCCATCGCCGAAACAGAAAAACTTAGTCCGGTCAGCAGGAGCAGACTCCCAGTCATCGTCAGCATGGTCAGTACGCTTGAGGCCGTCAGTACTATCGTATACCTCTGAGCACTGGTGAAATAACAGAATAGTCGGAACAGCAGAAACCCATCCACCACCAGAAACAGCGCCAGCAGCGCGCCGGTGAGAATCAGCAGAACGCTTTCCTTGAAAAACTGCATCACGATATCCTGGGGCGCCGCGCCCAGGGCCCGCCGCAAACCGATCTCATAACGCCGCTCCTTCAGGGCATTGGCAAAGCTCCCCTGCAGATTGACCGCCAGAACCAGAAAAATCAAGCTGCCCAGGATCCATTTCAGCTGGATACTCTGCCGCATATCTGCCCTGGAATGAACTTGCGGCTGAGCCGAAGCACTTGCGTCAAATTCATAACGCCGGGCCAGATTCAGAATGTCGATGGCATAGGGTGTAAAAATTAGAAACTGTTCTTCCAGCCCCTCCCCAAATGCCTCCCGGTTGACGGCTTCTCCGGGGATAAACACCTCGACATTTCCCGTCAGGTGTCCGCCCACATTTCGAACTTGCAAAGTCAGCTCCGAGGCATCCACCGTCGTTTGAACGGTCCAGTCCTTAAACCCCCATCTCCCCTGGCGATCCGGAAGATACAGCTGAATCCTGCCATTTTGAATCATACCGCTTTGAACAAGCAGCGATTGTGCCTGACTTGTTACAAAAACCGAATCAAGGGTTTTAAATTCCCTGCTTCCATCCTGAAGCGCAGCGGGTTGATTTTGTATCATCAGCTGTCCGAATGATTTGGGATAAATGTTGTAATTGTAATTGACGGAGTGAATCACGTGATGAAGCGGGGGATAGGAGGCCAGGGCAAATCGCTGAACTGGCGCAATCCGTGTGTCCGGCGTGGACTGGACCTGACTGAAGAAGGTTTTAAACTCCGTTCCGCTTCGGTTGATATGATCGGGGATATTTACCGTGACAAGAAAGGAGGGATCACTCAACGTTTCCTTGTTCCGATTGAAGGAACTGCTGTCAATGTAGAAAAAGACGCTGAACAGGAAGGTAAACGTCAGAAGAATGCTGACCATCAGGCGCTGGTAAGTCTTTCGATTTTTCCTGATTAACCGGACCGTTTGAACAAAAAAGCTTTCACGATACTTCATGTAATTTTCCTTCTCTCAGCAGGCAGGTTCTTTCCGATTGAGCCGCAGCCTGTAAATCATGAGTGATCAGAATCACACTTTTCCCTTTCCGGTGCTCTTCCCGAAGTATTTCCAGTACCCGGTCCCGATTCTCAGGATCCAGATTGCCCGTAGGCTCGTCGGCCAGCAGCAGTCTCGGATCAGTGATCAGGCAGCGAGCGATGGCCACTCGCTGCCGTTCTCCCCCGGACAACTGATCGGGATACTGGTGGAACAGATGAGAAATTGCCAGCCGCTCCGCAATCTGGTCCAGATCCAGGGGTACCTTGGTGGAATACATGCAGGGCAGAAGGATATTCTCCCGGGTCGTCATGGTGGGAAGCAAATGAAAGGACTGGAAAATGAAGCCAATTTCATTTTTCCGAATCACGCTGCGCTCTTTCTCCGAGCTGATTTTTTTCCCGTCATAAATATAATCCCCTGAGTCAAAGGGTTCCAGCAAGCCGACAATATTCATCAGCGTAGACTTTCCCGCTCCGCTGGCTCCCACAATGGATACGTACTCCCCCCTTCTCAGGGACAGATCGATCCCGTTTAAAATTTTCCGGTCATAGGCTTTATGCAGTCCTTTAATCTCCAGCAGATTCATTGGGAGTTCCTCCTGCGAATGGAATCATGAGCTGAGCATACCCAGCATCGCAGAATTCACCTTCCTCCAGGCCGATGATATTGATATTTTCTGAATCCTGCATACCTGTTGTTACTTTCCGCTCTTCCAGAAATTCTCCTTCTGCCGTCACCACCGAAACAAAACAGGTTCCGCCCGGGCTTTTCTGATAAACGCAGGCTTTTCGAATTATCATACTGTCTTCCTGTACATTCCCGTTGCGCAGAAATGCGCCAAACTTCTCACCCGCGGCATGAGTCCCTTCGGCCCGCAGCTGGATCGTCACCGCATGGTCCGAACTGATTTTGGAAACAGCTTCCACCTGGTATTTTTTATCTTGATCATCGGTTAATTCCTGACCGGCTTGAATCGGCAAGTCGTCCGGCCAGCGTACTTCCAGCACCGGATCCGTGAGTTTTTTCAATACAAATCCAACCATCCGATCGTCTGACTCTGTTTTCTCAAACACGCCGGCGATGGGTGATTTAATTTCTCTTGTTCCAATGTAAGCCAGGATCTGGCCTTCCCGGACTTCATCCCCTTTCGATACCACCGTCAGAACCTGCTCCGTCTGCTTTTTCTCCTGCCGAATCAGTTCCTGGCCGCAGGGCACGTATTCTCCCGTTACCGCCGCTCCTTCATAAATGTTTCCCAAATGAGCCTCGTAGATATCCCCATAAGCCTGCTGGGTCCATTCGACCCGCTCAGGCTCCTGGTACTGACTCATCTCCGCCTGTGACGTTAAGCCTAAAACTGCCAGGGGACATGCCAATATGATGGCAAATACCGCAAATAATATAATTTTCCTCAATTTCCAACCCTCACTTTTTCTCGCCCTGATGGTAGAAGCCATTATTTTTTATGGCTCAGCTTATACGCGGTCAGCTGGGAATCCACCAAATCAATTCTGGCCAGGTTCACGGTAACAGGACTTGTGTTCAACCGATCCCACTCCGTTAACAGCAAATCCCTGCTGCTTTTCCGGGAGATCAGATTGAACATTGTGGAAGATGCCCACTCCTTTTCCTGCCATTGAAATTCGTAAAAGGCGGTAAGGTTGGTCTGAGGCAGCAGCGCATCCTTCAGCTCCGGCAGCTTGAGCCGACAACGAAATTTCAGGGAACTCCCTCCAGGGATGTTCCATTTGGATCCATCCTTCCATTTCCGTGACCAAATCAGCTTGCCCTCTCCAGAGAACAGATCTGCGTGCAGTTCCACACATGTTGCGCTTTCGGGGAAGAAACTTAATCCGGTGAAAACAACTGCCTCCTGAGCAATCAGTTCATCCTCCAGCTCAGGATCCAGGACAAGTCCCTCCCGGTCAATTAACACAGGCCGTTCTGCCTGAAGCAATGTCGTGGAGGAGAGCACCTCGCTCACGGGGCGTTGAGACATCGGCTCTTCAAGGAAGGCAATATCGACATCTGTAAATTGAAAACTTTTCCCTTTTAAATGACAGGAAAAGGCAGACAGCTCGGTTTGCTTCAGAGCTGAAAAATCAATATTCACGCGTCCCAGATAGTGAAACAGACTCCCGTTCCACTGTTCATTAAAGGTCTTTAACGCCGCTCCGTACTGCTGTCTCATTTCCAGAATGGGTTGAAAATCCGATTCCCAGGAGTAGTTTTTCTGTTGGATTTTCTGTTCAATCTCAGTCAGTTTCTGCTCTATGGGCAACCAGTCCACTGTCTGATAGCTCAGAAACACGGCTTCACTGACCGGAACACCAGCCAAATCCTCATCGCGTTCCAGAGGAACTGTTACTTTCTTTCCATTAAACTCAACAATCAGCGGCTCATCCACTGCCGCTGAACTGACGACATTGATCAGCAGGTTGTTATTATACCCGTCCCGTTTTGAAATCTCAAAATGGGGTTCACCGATGGACACCGCGAGGATGTCCTTGTCTGGGAGGACAGGGTTTTTAATCTTCCGGGCCGAGAGCTCTTTGCTCTGTACGAGCGGATCCGACTCATTTACGACCTTGCCTGATGGCTTTAGAGTCGTCTCGGGACTGCAGCCGGCCATCAGGCACAGAATGACCAATGCGGGGATTAATCGTTTCATATATATACTTCCTTCGTAATCAACCTGGCTCCAGGTCGGATTGAATTTGCATTTTGGATGGTGCTGTTCGACCTAAGAATTATCCCAGAAACCAAGCTCATGAACCGTCTCGGACAGAAATGGTTCATGAACTCCAGATTTTAGCCCACATTGGCATATCGATATATCCGTTTATAGGATTTATCCGTTTCCGGCATATACGTAATTGTGAAGCATTCTTCACCGATCTTTTCTCCTGTCTCCACCTGAAAAGAATTGAACTGAATTTTGCTGACGGGAAATACGGCCTCAACCCGGTATAACCCTGACCCACGTGTTTCGGGAATCGTCCAGCTCTGGCTCGTGGTAATGGTTTCTGATTCAGAAGTAGAAACGCCGATTTGCGCGCTGAGTGACACAAAATAGCTCTGGACTCCATAGCTGACCGATCCGCTGGCCTCGAGGGTATTTTTTTTTGAGGTACTCACCCCGATGGTCGTGGATATTCCATATGTGTGTTGAGTTTGGGTTTCAACGAAAGGTTTCACTTTATCCGGTGTATCATACGCTGTCATCGTATAATACTTTGTTTTTGCCGGGTTATAGATCCCTGCAGCATAACAGCAGACGAAAAAACCATGGAACAACTGATTCCTAATGCAATAAAATTTCTTATTTTCATTTCATTCTTTCTCCAATTATACGTAATTTTTCTTATTATATACAAATTATTGCAAGCAGTCAATCTATAATAAATGATTTGTTGAAATCCAATTGGATATAATTAATAGTTAATATGACTATTTTTTTGTTTAATGCCATAATCAATTTGGTTCCTTCCCAACGATCCTGATCGTGAAATGAATTTGTGATCTAAAAAATCATTCATTATGTAAACATAACTCAAATCTCAGAAAGCTGCCGACTGATCACGTCCGTAATTGACGGATCGCAAGGTCTGTGATGGTACTATGTATTCTATTAAATTGTATGTAATTTAATATTGAAAAATATTAAGTATATTATTTAATTCCAATAGCTTTTTAGATATTGAAATTAAAAATAAATGTTTTTGTATAATAATCATTTACAATTGGTGCATTAAATTGTACAATTTTCATAAAAATAATAGGATGTGATTTTTAATGAAATTATCCAAGAAAATCATTCTAGCCGGAATGAATGTTCTGACCGCATGCGTAATCTCAGGAGCTGTTGTTCTGGCAACCCCAATAGTAATTTCACCTTATAAGTCAACTGTTTTATACAAGTCATCCCTCCTGGCAGAGACTGGTACAATGACTGGTACGTGGAAGGAATTTTCCGGTGAGGTCTACTTAACATCTGACTGTTCGGTTCGGTTTTCCTCCATGGTCAGCTGGGGACTGGTTTTCATCAGGATGTAAACCTTACACTATCCATCGGAGCAGAGTTCTCCAAGGTCGCCACCGATAAAAAAACCATGTCTTGTATATGGAAACTCCGTTTGGAGCCGACTCAATGGACCCAGTATTCAGGAGGTTCTGCGAAGGGTTGGATGTGGCTCGATATGTAATGATTCGAAAGATAATTGATACTCAACCCCTGAATCCGTCTGTGTTCTTCAACGTTTCAGGGAAGCCTTTCATCTGATTTTCAATTCTCGGGAGGGATTATGACTTCATTTCATCTTTACGTTAAAACCATCTTCCGCCATCGAATTCTTTCAATTATCCTGCTTGCGGGGATCATCATTCCCGCCGCATTAATTCTGTTCAGCATCTCCCATTTATTCCCTGAGTTTCGGGATCCGATCCAGATTCAGCTGATCTTTTTCCAGACCACCCGTATCCTTGTCCTTTCAAACATTCTGTTCGCTTACGAATTTGCCATGCAGGCGAGAAGCCGCCGGATGCTGGAAACCATCCAGAGCATCGATCGAGGCGTCGAAAAACACTACCGCAAGATCTTTTATGTGTTCCTGTCTTTGGCTTCCCTGCAGTTTCTTCTCTTTGCTTCCGCTCAATTGCTGGCCGGCTGGCTGAAGCCTCTCGCTCTGTCCAGTGTACTGCATTACTTCCTACGCTCGAATTTTATTTATTACTTCCTGCTGCCGCTGTTCGGATTCCTCTTCGGACTGACCTTGTCCTTTCTGAAACAGCGCCTTATGTCGTATCTGGTGATCTTTGGCTTCATCGGTCTGACGCTGGATTCGACCCTGAGCAAGATCGCGCTGATGCCCATTCAGCAGTCCTTGCCATTTTGGATCGAGGATGTCGTCCGGTTGTTCCCTCAGCAAGCTTCACGGCCCTACATTTACGGCGTACCTGCCGAGACAGCCGTCCTCTTTCGGGTGCTGTTCTGGTCAGTCCTCCTGGTGACTCTGATCGTCTTCTCAATCCGAAAGTCCCTGAGCTCTGGGCAGCGCGGGATCAGCCTGGTGCTTTGCGCCGCCTTGGCGGGATCGACTGGATGGATGGCTTTTCGCCCCTCTTCCCTCGTTTCCTACACCACCTCCACCCTTCGCGGCATGAGTCACGACCAGCTCTATTATGGCCAGCATTCCGTGATCGATGAACCCGCCAGTTTCCAGATCACTCAGTACGATATGGATCTGACGATCCGCCATCAGCTCAGCGCCGTGACGAAAGTCGCCTATCACAACAATGATACCAGTCGGTTCATGAGCTTTACTCTGTATCACGCCTATCAGGTTGAGCAGATTCTGGATGAAGCTGGAAATCCAGTCCCTTTCCGACAGGAGGGCGACTACATTGACATTACCCGGGAACTGCCGGCAGATGGGTCTCTGTCGTTCCGTTACTCCGGTTACGCAGAGCGCTTCTACAGCAATGATCAAGGCGTCAATCTCCCTGGGTACCTGCCCTTTTATCCTCACGCCGGCAAGTATCCGGTATATCACATGTCAAGCGTTATGATGATACCGCAGCAGACCGGGAAAACTCAGTTCAATGTACGAATCAGCGGGGTCCCTGACCTGAAAACGAATTTGAAGAAAGTATCTCAGGACACCTACTCCGGCACTGCTGAATCCGTATCCCTTCAGTCCGGCATGTACGAGACGGCTCAAGTGGGTCCGGTCGTGCTGCATCGACCTCGCCTGGAAGGGTATGATTATGAACGGACCCTGGCGGAATCCCTCCTCAACAATCCTGCCCTGGTGAATGGTGAACCCTTGAAACAGGTGACTATTCTTCCGATCATGAACACCGTAGGCATCTATGAGCTCCTTCATATCAGCTCAGATCACTTGCTGACCACCTCCATGGAAACCTACGATAGATACAAAAACGCGCTGAAGTACCCGCCTTCAAAGTTTCCCATTTACACTCTCTGGGAAGATTTCTACGCTTCCCTGCCTTGCTTCGAGATCTGGTCTGATCTGGATGTCGCCTATGCTAGAGAACACCCGGAAGTACTTGAACCGCTGGATCTGGTCCCTGATGATCTGGTTAACGTTGAACAGACCACTACCTTCATTCTGGGGAAAGCCCTGAATCACGCCAGTGCCGACGAGCTGTACGCCGATCTGGGAAACTATCTGGAGAATCAGAACGATCATCGCACTTCATCTGAAGTATTAGAAGATATTCGGGAGAAATATAATGATTAGCATTCATCGTTTAAAGAAATCCTTCGGCAGAAAAAAGGTTCTCGAAAATCTGAACCTGAATCTGAACGAAGGAGTTTATGGCCTCCTGGGCGCTAACGGAGCCGGCAAGACGACACTGCTTCGCTGCCTTACCGGAATATATCCGGATGCGAATAAGCATGTACTGTTTACCGGTGAAAGCCGTCCGCTCATTGGCTATCTGCCACAGTCTTTCGGTCTGTTTGACCATTTAACCGCAGGGGAAGCATTGACTCTGATCGGTCAGATGAAAGGCCTGCCGGCCGCTTCACTGGCCGATGAGGTGACTGAGGTTCTCAAAAAGGTGAATCTGCTGGATCGGAAAGATCACCGAATCACCACTCTATCGGGAGGAATGATTCGCCGTCTGGGCATTGCCCAAACGCTTCTGGGCACACCGGCCATTCGAATCTACGATGAACCCACCGCCGGACTTGACCCGGAGGAGCGGCTGCGCTTTCACCAGGTGGTGCGACAGCATGCCGCCCAAGGCCTGACCTTGATTTCCACCCACATCGTGGAGGACATCGAATCCACCTGCCAGCACGTGATCATCCTGGGCAATGGCCGCATCATCGCTCAGGGGGGAATTCAGGAAATCACAAACCAGGTTTCCGGCATGGTATTCGAACGCGCCACTGCCCCGGAATTCGGGAATCCAGATGAAATCCTGGTGAAAAGCTATGAACGGGACCAGACCAATTTCTGCCGCGTCCTCACCCGTAAGCCACTGGCGACGGATCTCAATCCGCTGAAACCAACCCTGGAGGACGCCTTCCTTGGCATTACCAGAGGATTTATCTGTGAACAGAGCTGAGTGCCGTCAGGGAATTTCCCACTTCCGGCTCTGGCTGAAAGTTCTGGGGGCCGGCAGCTTGCTCCTGATCCTCCTGCTAACGGTGATCCTGCCGCTGATCAATCGATGGATCGTTCAGAACATCCCCAGTCGGGAGGAAGCCATTGACTGGATTCAGCTGACCAGTCTTCTGGTGCTACCAATCCTGGTATGTGTCGGTCCCATCCTGATTGCCCGGCCGTTTTTGGAAGAACCTTACTGTGAGCTGCTCCGCCAGATTACCGGTGCGACTCGCCAAAGAGCCCTTCAGGTCGGGTCCGTGTTCACTTTTTTTTACAGCCTGACCCTGCTGATTCTGCTGGTCTACCAGAAAATCGGGTATATCCGCCCTGCTTTTAGTGCCGCGCTCTCAGGTTACCTGCTGTTTTTATTCGGCCTGACCTACTGGGTTATCGTTCAATCGAAAAGCTCCAGCCTGAGTTTTTTTACCCTGTTTGCTTTTTCCATCATCGGTTTTTTATACCACCGGGATCTCCCGTTCTTCCCGTTTCTGGGAAATATCAACCGCATGGATCTGGCGGCGGTGCTCCCCAGACTGCCTCCCTTTGTGATCAGTGCTGTTCTGCTGTTCATCCTGGCGGAACACCGGGAAACCGTAAGTGTGTGATCTCTTAAAACCAACGCCTGAAACAGACAGCCAGCCCGTTGACCTCCCTTAGTCCAAGGGATGCCGGCGGGCTGGCTCTTTCAAATGGCTTTGATCCTGCGACCGATCGAATCACCTCACGGTTCTCCGGCGGAGCTGAAAAACGGCAGGCTGTCTGAAGGCAGCCTGCCGTTTTGGGGTTGTTATTATACTTTTCGTTGTTTTTATGTTGCGTTGTTTTTCATTAGGGGGTTGGTATTATGTTTCTTGGATCCTGAGTCCCCGCTTCTACTTGACGGTAGCAGTGAGAAGCATGGAGAGGATGAACAGGCCGGATACGATGTACATGATGGGATGAACTTCTCTGGCCTTGCCTTTGACGACCTTGGTGATCACATAGAAGATAAATCCCCAGGAAACGCCGGTGGTGATGGAATAGCCCAGGGGCATCATGGCCAGGGTAAAGAAGGCGGGAATGGCGACTTCCAGGTCTTCCCAGTCGATGTTCTTGATGCCTTCGGCCATCAGGATACCAACTACGATCAGGGCCGGTGAGGTGGCAACCGCCGGAACTACGCCGACCAGGGGAAGCAGGAGCAGGGATGCCAGGAACAGGACGGCGGTGGTGACGGAGGTCAGTCCGGTCTTTCCGCCGACGGAGATTCCGGCTGCGGATTCCACATAGGTCGTGGTGTTCGAGGTTCCCAGGATGGCGCCGATGGACGTGGCGGTGGCATCTGCAAACAGGGCTTTTTCCAGTTTGGAGTTGAAGCCGCCTTCGTTCTTCTCAAATTTTTCGCTGTCCTTGTCATCGAAGATGCCAGCCTTGCGGCCGGTTCCGAGGAAGGTTCCGATGGTGTCAAAGGTATCCGTCAGGGAGAAGGCGAAGATGGTGGAGAAGATGAGGAGGAATTTGCCCGGATCAGCAAACAGTCCGGCCAGATCCATTTTCATGAAGGTATTGCTCAGAGCGCCCAGATTGGCGTCCGAATTGATCACGCCGCCGGCCAGGGAGACATGGCCGGTGGCCAGGGAGGCAATGGTGGTGGCGATAATACCGATCAGGATAGCGCCCTTGACGTTGCGCAGCAGCAGAATGATGGTGACAATGAGGCCAAACAGCGCCAGCAGGGCACCCTTGTTGGCAAAATCGGTGACTGCCGGTACGGTGGCGTTGTAGAGACCGTCGGTGATCTTATGGGGCTCCTCGACCAGGAAAGTCAGGAAACCGGAGTTGATCAGTCCGATATAGGCAATGAAGAGACCGATGCCGCCGGAGATGGCATACTGCAGGGAAACCGGGATGGCATTGATGATGGCTTTGCGCAGCTTGGTCACGGTGATCAGAATGTTGATCAGACCGCAGATGAAGACCATGGCCAGCGCCTGCTGCCAGGTAAAGCCCATCCGGAAAACGATGGTAAAGGTAAAGAAGGCATTCAGTCCCATGCCCGGTGCCTGGGCAAAGGGAACGTTGGCCACCAGGCCCATAATCAGGGTGCCGATGACAGCCGCCAGAATCGTGGCGATGAACACCGCGTTTTTGTCCATTCCCGCCAGGGAAAGAATGCTGGGATTGACGAACATGATGTACGCCATGGTAAGAAAAGTAGTAAGTCCGGCGAACAATTCGGTTTTTACATCCGTATTGTTCTCACGCAGCTTGAAGAAATGTTCCATGAGTTCCTCCTGATTAAAAAATGTAATATAGGATGCGATCGTATTCTTTTATCTGCTGTTGTTAAGCCACTTCCCTGATGCGGTTCGTAGACAGGCGTCCGATCCCCTCCCCGACTATTCTACCTGAAAACCGGGGCAGGTTTCCAGTAGATCATCGAATCTTCCAATTAAATTTGACAAAATCATTCGGTTTTTGGTTCGCCCTGACAAACTTCCTCGATGGCGTCAATCACATGTTCATAGCCGGTGCAGCGGCAAAGATGCCCCGTAATTTCGCGCTTGATATCCTCCCGGCTGAGTTTTTTGCCGGATTCATGCAGCGTCGTGGCCGTCAGCACCAGCCCGCTGGTGCAGAAGCCGCACTGGACGGCGCCGTGCTCGACGAAGGACTGCTGAACCGGGTTGAGCTTGCCTTCCTGGGCCAGGCCTTCCACGGTTCGGATATCGGCGCCCTCCGCCAGAACGGCCAGATAGAGACAGGAATCGATGGTAATTCCGTTCAGAATCACGGTGCAGGCGCCGCATTCGCCGACGCCGCAGCCGATTTTCAGTCCGGTAAGATGGAGCCGGCCGCGCAGGACTTCCTGCAGCGTTTCCCGCTCGTCGATCTCAACCCGGGTGGGTTTCCCGTTCAGAGTAAATTCAATGGTTCGGTTCATGACTTTATTCCCTCCGTTTGAGCCAGGCAGTGCCTGAATGCGTCCCGAATCAGGACACGGACCAGATGTTCGCGATATTCTTTCGAGGCGCGCCAGGAATCCCGCAGCTGAATCGAGCGTTCGATTTCCGCCAGGATCTCCTCCACCAGCGCCTCATCCGGCTGGCGTCCGGCCCAGTCGACATCCCGTAGCAGCCGCAGCGGAACCGGAGCCGCCACGCCCAGGGCGCAGCGCAGCCGCTCAATGACTCCGTCCTTTACGGACAGGCCCACGGCGACGCCCAGCACCGCCAGGTCCATGGACTTGCGCACTGAGTACTTAATATAGTGGGCCTTGAGTCCGGCCAGTTCCTCCACCGGCAGAAGCAGTCCCGTCAATAGTTCATTCTGCTTCAGATTGGTCTTGCCCGGTCCGGTAAAGATGTCCTGCAGCGGGACTTCCCGCTTCCCCTCGACGCTTTGAATCCGGGCAACAGCATCATACACCAGCAGGGAGGGAATCGAGTCCGCCGATACGGCGCCGTTGGCGACATTGCCGCCGATGGTGGCCGCATTCCGGATCTGGGGTCCCGCGATGGTGCGGGCAGCTTCCGCCAGCACCGGCGCGTGGGATGCAATCAGCTCCGAATTGATAATCTCGGTGAAGGTGGTCAGCGCTCCGATGCAGAGGGAATCCCCTTCCCGGCGGATGCCGCGCAGCGCTTCGATCCGGCCCAGGGCGACGACGGAGGTATTGTCCAGCACCTTATTGCGCAGATCGACAACCAGATCCGTACCCCCGGCCAGCGGCCGGAGCTTCTGCTCCGCCATGAGCGCCAGTGCTTCCTCCAGGCTGGAGGGCGTATAGACATTTTTCAGATCAAGCATGGTCTTCCTCCTTTTCCATCAGCAGGCCGGCCGCCTTGATGGCTTCAAACACCCGCTGCTGAGACAGCGGCAGTGAGTTCATGGCAACGCCGGTGGCATGAAGCAGGGCATTGCGGATGGCCGGAGCCGGAGACAGCGTGGGCGGTTCGCCCAGGGATTTCTGGCCGTAGGGCGCGGTGGGATCATAGGAATCAACAAAGACGCAGTGCAGGCCGTTGTTGTCCATGGCCGTCCCGATTTTGTAGTCCAGCAGGTTGGGGTTCTGGCAGCGGCCGGTGGCCGGGTCAAACTTGAGATCCTCGGTCAGCGCCTGGCCGATGCCCATGTGCATGCCGCCCAGAACCTGGCCTTCGGCGGTTTTGGGGTTGATCACGGTGCCACAGTCGTGGAAGTTTGTGATATCGAGCACTTCGATCTTGCCGGTGCGCAGATCCACTTCGATCTCGCAGAAGGTCGCGCCGTAGGAGAAGGTATTGATCCGGGCATTGTTGGACACATCCGCCGTAATGGGCTCGGCGTGCATCAGATCGTAATAGGCGTTGAGCGAAACATCGGCGATGGAGATCACCGGTTCGCCGGTGCGGGCATCCACCACCTGGTCATTCTCGGTATCCAGGTTCTCGATGGAGCGCCCCGTCATGCGGGATGCCACCTTGAGAATCTTGTCCCGGACCTGAGTGGCGGCCTTATGGATCGCAAAGCCGACGATGTAGGTCTGGCGCGACGCATAGGCTCCGGTGTCAAAGGGGGCAAGGTCGGTGTCCTGGGTGGACCGGACGTGGACTTTGTCATAGGAAATGCCCATGGTCTCGGCGGCCATCTGGGCAAAAACAGTGTCAGCGCCCTGGCCGATCTCGGTGGCGCCCACCATCAGGGTGGCCGAACCGTCCTGGTTCAGGGAGATCCGGGCACCGGATATTTCCAGGCCGGCCGGGAAGGTGCCGGAACCGTAGCTGAACAGAGCCATGCCCAGGCCGCGGCGTCTGGAACCCGTCTGGTTCTCGAGCGCCCGCCGGCGATTGGTCCAGTCATAGCGCTCCATGCCCAGGCGGATGCATTCGGGGATGCCGAAGCTGGCAACCCGGTTATGCGTTACCGGATCTTCATAGCCGACCCGGACCAGGTTGTGCCGGCGGAAGTCAATGGGATCCAGACCGAACTGACGGGCCAGATCATCCATGTGGCATTCCAGGGCAAAGGTCATCTGGGGCGCGCCGTAGCCGCGCATGGCACCGGCCGTGGGCAGATTTGTGTACACGGTCTTGGGCTCGATGCGGAAGGCCTGCCAGTGATAGAGCGGCCGGAACTTGCTGGTGGCGGCCATGATGATGGAATGGCCGTGGGAGGCATAGGAGCCGTTGTTGCTGATGCCCTCGACATGGGTCGCCAGCAGCTTGTGACTGGCATCCAGGCAGCTGTGGAAGGTAATCTCCACGGCATGGCGGGTGCGGGTGTCGGTGAATACTTCCTCCCGGTCATAGGTCAGACGGACCGGCCGACCGCCGCATTTCAGGGTCATGGCGGCCACAATCGGCTCGGCAATGACATCCTGCTTGTTGCCGAAACCGCCGCCGATGTAGGGCTTGATCACCTGAACCTGACCCCACGGGAGATCCAGGGCCTGTCCGACGATGCGCCGGGCAATGTGGGGGATCTGGGTGGAACTGGTGATGACAATGCGGCCGTGGCTGTCGACGTGGGCCGTGGCTGTCTGGTTTTCCATCTGGGCGTGCTGCACGATGTTGGTGGAATAGGTGGCGTCCACACAATGGGCCGCTTCTTTCATGAACGCCGCAGTATCGCCGTAGGTATTGCCGAAGGAAGCCAGCACATTACGAGGGAATCCCTCATGGAGCTGCGGAGCGCCATCCGCCATGGCCTGCCTGGGATCCAGGACGAAGGGCAGCACTTCGTACTCCACTTCGACCAGCTGGGCGGCCCGGCGGGCGGTGAGTTCATCCTCCGCCACGACGCCGGCGACAATATCGCCGACATAGCGGGCTACATCGGCAAAGATTTTACGATCCGCCACATCGCGGTGGGAGGGATCCAGTGAATAGGGATGGCCTGCCGTCGGATACTTAACATCCGGCAGGTCGGTGTGGCAGATGACCGCCACGACGCCCGGCAGCGCCAGGGCTTTTTCCTTGTTGACCCGCACGACCCTGGCATGGGCGTGGGGTGAGTGGACGAGCCGGCCCGTCAGCAGGCCCGGGATGAAGAAATCATCCGTATACTGCCCGGCTCCGGTTACCTTGTCCACCGCGTCTTTTCGGACCTGACTGGTCCCAACGACCTTTGATGTCATTCCTGTCCCTCCTTGATTTGTTCCAATGGGAGCAATTTTCTGATTTTCAGCGCAACGGCCAGATTGAGTTTCTGGTCTTCCTCTTCCAGATTCAGGCCGGTAATCTCCTGGATCCGGTTTAACCGGTATAAAACCGAATTGTAGTGCAGATAGAGTTCCCGGGACATCTCCATGAGATTGCCTCCGGTCTTGAAATAGGCTTCCAGAGTGTCGAAGAGCTGGCCCTTCATCCGGTCGTCGTAGGCCTCGAGCGGACCGAGGTAACGCCGGGCAAAATCCCGGATCTCCTCTTCCTGTCCTGGACCGAGCAGCAGGCTGTAGATGCCGAGATCCTCGTAGAATCTCATCCCCGAATCACCGGAGCGGGCACTGACCGCCAGGCTGCGCCGGGCTTCCTCGTGGCTGTCCCGGATGTTCTCGTAGGATTCCTTGAGCCGGCCGATGCCGATGCTGACCCCGAACCCGGGGAAATGACGGAGCATGATGTCGTTCACCGCCGTTGCCAGCCGGGTCATCACCGGCCGGTAGGCGTTTCTCTGGCCAAAGGCCAGCAGCAGGCTGACAGCATTGGCCCGGGTCGCGATGAGTCCGTCCAGTTCAAAGGCGTAGCGCAGCCCTTCCAGTTCCGGGGTCAGGTAATGGATCAGTCGGCGCACCGCCAGATTGAGATGCTCCTCCACTTCCTCTCCGCCCAGAGGAATCAGTTCCGCCCGCAGCACGGCATAGTGCAGCGGCGCGGCCGGATCGAAATAGGAGTGGGACTCCATGGCCCGGCGCACCCGCTGGGGATCCTGCGCCACCAGGTCCTCATAGAATTCCGAAGCGTATTTGACCTCGACCTCCCGAACCGACAGCGACTGCATGATCAGAAGACTAAGCACGGTGGCTGCCACTTCCATGACGGACAGGTCCGACCCCGTCAGGTCCGAGTCATAGGACCAGCTGGTCAGATACCCGTAGATGTTGTCCCGCAGAACGATGGGAATGCTCTTGCGCCGGATGCGGCGCCCGTCCCGGGCGAATTCCTGTTCCGTGATCCGGCGTTCGCTGCGCCGGATGCGGTCGCTGCGAAAGCGTTCGTAGTCCTTGCGGATCAGTTCCTGTTCCTCGTCCCGCAGGGAGCGCCAGCTGGTGATCAGTTCCCTGGAATAGCTCACCTCAAAAAACACCGGGTTATTAATGTAGTCCGACAGAATCGATACGATCTCTGGCGGGCCGCCCCCGGACAGGATGATATCCATGAACCGCTGGTGGATGTTTTCAAAGCGTTCGATGATGTTGGCCTGGCGGCTGAACAGAGCACCGGCCACCTCCGCGTTGACCTGGGCCAGCGGCACATCCTGCGGCACTTCGATGACGGGGAAGCCCGTTTCTTCCAGGAACGTCAGAATGGCCCCATCCAGCTGCTCCAGATAAGGCTTGATTTTGATGGCGACGGCGACCACGCCCTTGTCCCGGCAGGTCCGGAAAAAGTGAAGGCGTTCCTCGCCGGACATGCCCGGCAGGATGTAGGCCGTCATGGCCAGCATCTGGCCCCGGTCGATCCAGTCCAGGATCTCCGGGTCCGCCATGATATTGATCAGCTGGATCCGATCCCCGCCCGACGGATCGCCGGCCAGCAGCCGGGCATCCTTCATCGCGGGCAGACCCAGGATGTCCTTGATGGTCAGTCCCACATATTTACTCATAATCAACTCTCCGTTCCCTTACATTTTACATCAGTTGTAACCGTTTGTATTTATAGAATTCTTACAAACAACTTCCAATCACTGAAAAAACAGCCATTTATCCCGAAGGTCCTTACTGCCGGCCGAATGGACCGGATCCGCTCCCATTCCTTCCCCCGGAGCCCCGCCATCCCGGACCGGCCTCGCCGGACGCCCGCCGGTCGGCAGTCCCGGACCCGCCATTGGCTGCCCCAGACCGGCTAATGGCTTGCCTGCGGCTTTGCGGGGTCTTTGCCCGGCGCCAGAGGAACCGGTGCCGGCCGGGTCCGGTTTGCAAATAAACCGGGTCGGGGTGATTTGGTGATTTTCTCTAATGAATCTTTTCCGTTTTCATATTATTATAAAGTCGACGGAATCTTTTTAACAGAAAGCCATTTGAAACCGACACTCACTTATGGGGGTATTAATATGGATTTACTCAAAGCCGCTTCGGTGGAACAGGCCCTGGATTTTCTGGAAGCTCACCCCGGTGCCAGAATTCTGGCCGGCGGCACCGATCTGGTCATTGAACTGCGCAAAAAAAAGGCACACCCCGCGGCGCTGCTGGACATCTCTTCGGTAGAGGAACTGAAAACGGTGACCGAAGAGAACGGCCGCTGGCGTCTGGGCGCGGCCCTGACCTACGGCGAGCTGCTGGAAGCCGCGCTGCCCGAGGGGCTGTCCGGTCTGAAGCAGGCCGCCCGACAGGTGGGATCACCCCAGATCCGCAATACGGCCACCATCGGCGGCAATGTCTGCAACTCCTCGCCGGCGGCGGATATCGTACCGCCTTTCCTGGCCCTGGATGCCCGGCTGCGGCTGGCATCGCGCCAAAGCGGCCAGACCGTGGAACGGGTGGTTCCGCTGTCCGGGTTCTTTACCGGCAAAGGGCACAACTGCCTGCTTCCCGGGGAACTGCTGCGGGAAATTGAATTCGGACCGGTGGCGCCAGGCGCGGAGCTGGTCTTTGAAAAACTGGGCCTGCGCGAAGCGCTGGCCATTTCCCGGATCTGCCTGGCCGTTTACGCCGAGCCGGCTGGCGACGGTCTGGGCAAGGTCCGGATCGCTTCGGGCTCACTGGGCGAAACCGGCCAGCGCGAGCCGGAAACCGAGGATGTTCTGACGAACCAGCTCCTGGACGACGAACACATCGCGCGGGCTCAGACCGCTCTGAGCGAAGCCTGCGCCCGCCGGCTGGCGGGACGCTCGACCCTGCCGTTCAAGCGGGAAGCAGTCATGGGCCTGCTGGGCCACGCGCTGCGCACACTCAACTCGAGGAGGGACAACCAATGAATCTGACTGTCAATGGCAAACCGGTGACCACGGATGGACCGGGAGAAATGCGCCTGCTGGATTTTATCCGGGAGGAACTGCACCTGACCGGAACCAAGGAAGGCTGCGGCGAAGGGGAATGCGGCGCCTGCACCGTCCTTCTGGACGGTAAGCCGGTGGATTCGTGTCTGGTTCTGCTCTTCCAGTGTGAAAACCGGGAGATCCTGACCATTGAAGGCCTGTCGGACGGAGATACGCTCCATCCGGTGCAGCAGGCCTTCATCGAGGTCGGCGCCGTCCAGTGCGGCTACTGCATCCCGGGCATGGTGCTCTCATCCAAAGCCATCCTGGATCGGAATCCCGACCCGGATGCCGCTGCCATCAAAGAAGGGCTCTCCGGCAACTTGTGCCGCTGCACCGGCTACCTGAAGATGGAACAGGCCGTCCGGCTGGCTGCCCGCCGTCTGCGAGGTGACGAAGATGAAGCATAACAGCGTCGGTGCTTCGGTTTTCCGGGTGGATGCCCCGGGCAAAGTCACCGGAAAGACCTTATACCCCCAGGATCTGTACCGCGACGGCATGCTCTGGGGCGTCACCCTGCGCTCGCGCGAAGCCCATGCCCGCGTCCGGCTGGATCTGGCGGAAGCCTCCGCCATGCCCGGCGTCCGCCTGATTCTGACTTGGAAGGATGTGCCGGGTCTGAACAAACACGGCGTGATGTTCAAAGACCACGATGTCTTCGCCAGGGATAAAGTGCGCCGGATTGGCGATCCCCTGGCCTTCCTCGTGGCGGATACCAGGGAACAGGCCGAAGCGGCCCGGGACCGCATCCGGGTGGACTACGACATCCTGCCCGGACTGTTTGACGCCCGCGCAGCCATGGCCGACACCGAGAATCTGGTCCATGAGGGTCAGCCCAATCTCCTGTATCAGTACAATCTGAAAAAGGGCGATGCCGACGCGGCCATTGCCGCCTCCGCCCACGTGGCGCGCAACACCTATCATCTGAACTCGGTCGAGCACATGTTTCTTCAGCCGGAAGCCGGACTGGCCTGGATGGAGGACGGGATCCTGCATATCTCAGTATCGACCCAGTACCCCCATTTTGACGTGACGGAAATCGCCGAAGCCCTGGATCTGCCCCAGGATCGGATCCGCTATCTCAATCCCGCCATCGGCGGGGCCTTTGGCGGCCGGGAAGACATTTCCCTGCAGATCCACCTGACATTGGCCTCGTACCGGCTGAACGCGCCGGTCAAGTGTGTCCTGGAACGGGATGAATCCTTCTATGCCCACTCCAAGCGCCATGCCGTGAGCATGGACTGCGAAACGGCCTGTGACGAGTCGGGCCGGCTGACGGCGGTAAAGGCCCGGTTCTACGGCGATACCGGTGCCTATGCGTCCTGGGCGGTGAATGTCATGCGCAAGTGCGGCGTTCACGGCACCGGTCCTTACCACGTCCCCAATGTGGACATCGAGTCCTACGCCATCTATACCAACAATCCTTATGCCGGTGCCATGCGCGGCTTCGGAGCGACTCAGTCGCCCCTGGCCTATGAGCCGCAGATGGACGATCTGGCCCGGCAGGCTGGCATCTCCCCCGCCGAGATCCGGCGAATCAACATGTACCGCAAGGATTCCGTCACAGCCACGGGCCAGAACCTGCTGGACACCGTTCCGCTGGACCGCTGCCTGGACGCGGTGGAGGACTATTTCCGCGGCCGGCCGATGACGTTGCCTTCGGATCCGGCCCTGCGCAAAGGCCGGGGCATCGCCCTGGCGTTCTATGGTACGGGCTACGGCAACGGCTTCCCTGATGTTTCCACGGCTCAGATCGAATTCAAGGCCGACGGCCGGTTCAACCTCTTCGTCTCTGCCGCCGAATGCGGTCAGGGTTCGGATACGGCCATGCGTCAGATCGCGGCCGAAGCGCTGGGCTGCTCCGTGGACCGGATTGATGCCTATACCTGCGATACCAGGGTGACTACGGATGCCGGCACCGCCGCCGCCTCCCGCCAGACCTACAATACCGGCAACGCCATCCGCCTGGCGGCTCAGAAAATGGAAGCCCAGCTGGCCGAAGCCGCCCGGATCTGCCTGAAGCTGAACACACCGGTGGGGCTGGACATGACGGCGGACGGGGTGCAGCTGTGCTTTGACACGACCCGGCACTGCAGCTGGGAAGAGCTGGCGAAGAATACTCCGGAGCTTCCGCTGCGCGCGGAAGCCGTCTTCACGGCCCAGACCACGAAGATGGATCCGGCCACGGGCCAGGGCAATCCTTACTGGCCTTACACCTTCGGCGCCTGCGGTGTGGAAGTGGAGGTCGACATCACCACGGGCAAGGTCCGGGTGACAGACGCCATCTCCGCCCAGGATGTCGGCCGGGCCATCAATCCGGTTATGGTCGAGGGCCAGATGGACGGGGGCTTCGCCATGGGACTGGGCTATGCCCTGATGGAAGATCTGGGCCTGAACCAGGGCCGGATCAAGAACAACAGTTTTACCGGCTACATCATTCCCACTTCCATGGATATGCCGGATCTGAAGAAGGTCATCATAGAGCAGCCGGAAGCCACCGGGCCTTATGGCGCCAAGGGAATCGGCGAACCGGTCATGACTTATGTGGCCCCGGCCATCCTGAACGCCATTTATGACGCCACGGGAGTCCGGATCCGGGAAATCCCGGCGACGCCCGACCGGGTGCTGAAAGCGCTGGCGCTCTCTCCCACCGAAGCGAGGTAACTGACATGAAGACATTCTATATCAAAGGGGATTTCATCCATGCCGACCGGCCCGATCACCTGTCGGAACAGCCGGACTGCTGTCTGCTGGTTCGGGAGGGCCGCTGCGCCGGCTTCTTTGCGCAGTCCGAGGCTGGAATTCCGGTCCGGGATTACAGCGGATCGCTCATCATTCCCGCCTTCACCGATCTCCATGTCCATGCCGCCCAGTTCCCCAACATGGGGCTGGGCATGGATATGCCGCTTCTGCCCTGGCTCGAGCGCTACACCTTCCCGCTGGAGGCGGCCTACCAGGATCCGGAGTACGCCAATCTGGTCTATTCGCGCTTTGTCCGGGAGCTGTGGCGCAACGGCAGTCTGCGTTCCTGTGTTTACTCCACGGTGCACCAGGAGGCCACAGCCATTCTGATGGATCTCTTCCTCGAGTCCGGTCTGGCCGCCTTCGTCGGCAAGATCAACATGGACCGCAACGCGCCCGAGGCACTGACTGAAACCACGGAAGAGTCGCTGGCCGAAACCCGGCGCTGGCTGGAGCAGTACGCCGGGGTTTCGCCGAAGGTGAAGCCCATCATTACGCCCCGCTTTGTCCCTTCGGTGACGGAGGCGCTGATGGACGGACTGGGGGAACTGGCCCGGGAATTCAACGTGCCGGTCCAGTCCCATCTCAACGAGAACCGGGATGAAGTGGAATGGGTGAAGCAGCTGCATCCCGAATCGGACAACTACCTGGACGTCTACGGTGATCACGGTCTGATCCGGGATCAGGCGACCATCATGGCACACTGCATCCATAATGTACCGGAGGAAGTGGCGCGGTTTGCCCGGGACGAGGTCTTTGTGGCCCATTGCCCCACCGCCAATCTGAACATGTCCTCCGGCATCATGCCGGCGGCCCGGCTGCTCCGGCAGGGCAATATCCATCTGGCGCTGGGCACGGACGTGGCCGGCGGCAATACCCTGTCCATCCCCCGGGTTATGGTGGCGGCCATGCAGTCATCCAATGTGCTGTTCAGTCAGGATCCGGCACAGACGCCGCTGAGTCTGGCGGAAGCCTTCTGGATGGGCACGCGGGGCGGCGGAAAATTCTTCGGCGACTGCGGCGATTTCAGGGAAGGCTCCTCGTGCGACCTTCTGGTCATCGACGATTCGGCGGCCTGCCGGATCAAGGCCATGAGTCTCACCGACCGGCTGTCGCGCTTTGTGTTCACGGGGGATCCCGCGGAAATCCGCTGGCGCATGCTGGAGGGGGAGATTCTGCCCGAACCCCGGCTGCGGGAGTAATGGCTGGCAGCCGCGTCAAAAGCGCGGCTGCCGGTTTTAGCTTTCCGGAAAAAATATCCGTCTGATTCAATGGAATCAGCTATAATAGTCATAAGAAAAATGAGAAATCGACCAACGGAGGATCTCCCATGGACTACAGAACACTGCTGGAGGCGTCAGCCGGGCGGGTCAGGGCTGACCTGGTCCTTAAGAACGCGTATTTGCTGGATGTATTCAATGCCCAGTTTTTTCAGGCCGACCTGGCGATTGCCCATGGGCGGATCGCCGGCATCGGTGACTACGAAGGCGTCACGGAGCTGGACTGCTCCGGCCGCTGGATTGTCCCGGCCTTTCTGGACGGCCATATGCACATCGAATCGGCCATGGTGACCCCGGGTCAGTATGCCCGGGGGGTGCTGCCCCACGGCGTCACCACGGTAATGGCGGATCCGCACGAAATTGCCAATGTCCTGGGGGAAGCCGGCGTGCGCTGGCTGATGGACGCCTCCCGGGGCCTGCCGCTGGATTTCCGGTTCATGATTCCGTCCTGCGTGCCGGCCGCGCCCATTGACCATGCCGGCAGCGAACTGACCGCGGAGCAGATGAGCCGCCTGAAAACCCATGAAGCGGCGCACGGTCTGGGGGAAATGATGGACTTTCCGGCGCTGCTCCAAGGATCCGAAGCCATCGCTCAGAAGCTGGCGGCCTTTTCCGACCGGCCCCGCGACGGCCACGCTCCGGGCATTACGGGGAAAGCCCTGAATGCCTATGTGGGCAGCGGCATCCAGACCGAGCATGAATGCTCCACCCGGGAGGAAATGGAAGAGCGGATCCGGCTGGGGATGTACATTCAGATCCGTGAAGGCACGGCCGCCAAGAACGCTCTGGCGCTGCTGCCGGCGGTCAATGACCATAACTGGCGCCGCTGCTTCTTCTGCACCGATGACATCGAACCCTTTGATATCCTGCGCGACGGCACCATCGACCACCTGATCCGACTGGCCACCCGCCACGGAATTGACCCGGCCCGGGCTTATGTCATGGCCAGCTTCAACTCAGCCCAGGCATACCGTCTGGAGGACCGCGGTGCGCTGGCGCCGGGCCGGCGGGCTGATTTCCTGATCCTCGATGATCTGGCCGATGTCTCCATCGAAGCGGTTTATGCCGGGGGCCGGCTGGTCTGCCGCAAGGGGCAGATTGTAGACTTTGCGCTTCCGCTGCTGGACCGGCCGAGCCCTTCCGTCCGGTTTCAGCCGTTGACGGAAGAGGCGCTGCGCCTGACCGGCACGACCTACCGCGCCCTGGTGATGTCGCCGGGCAGCCTGGTCACCGGGCTGAAACAGGGCCGGATCGAATCGGAGAACTTCCCCTACGGCCAGGCCATGGCCAAGCTGGTCAGTCTGGAACGCCACCGGGCATTGCCCCTGGCCGGGATCTGTGCCCTGGACGGTTTTGGCATTCAGAAAGGCGCCATCGCCTCCACCATTGCCCATGATGCCCATAATCTGATCTGCGCCGGAGCCAGCGATGCCGATATCCTCCGGGCCATCGAGCGGGTTGGGGAAATCGGCGGCGGCATCGTCCTGGTCGAAAACGGCCGGATACTGGCGGAACTGGAGCTGCCCATTGCGGGACTGCTCACGGAAGCCCCCATCGAGGAAGTAGCCGCCCGCCTGGAAGAGATGGACCGCATTGCCCATCAGGTCCTGGGCATTCCCGAACCGATGAACCCCTTCCTCTCCCTGGCCTTCATGGCCCTGCCCGTCATTCCCGAAGTCAAGCTCACAGTGGAAGGACTCTTCTCTGTCACAGAACAGCGCCTGCTGCCCGCTGTCGAATAGAATCACCGATTGCTTCCCCCTGAATCCCCTGCCGGCAGGGATTCAGGGGGTTCTTTGCGCACTTTTCTGCGAAGGATACCGTTCTTTCTCCGCCGGGTTTCACTTCAAGGCGGCCTGCCCCGACTCGGGATGGGGACCTCCCGATCCAATTTGCCTGGTCCCGGGATCGGATGCCGCCCGTTCGGAAATCCTTCCTTAACTTCTGTTACTTCCGATTCATAAATCGGGGATTCCTTGAAGGTTTCTCGAACGGCTTATGAACAATGCAAAAATAATCCATCCCACTGTTCGGAGTTTGTATGATGGAGATAACAACGTTTACGGAGGGAAAGTATGGCCAGAAAAGCAAGTTCAAAAAAAGCAGAGGCAAAGAGTTCAACACCAAAAAAGTCACCGGAAGCAAAGAAGCCGGATGCCCGGATGAATCCGACGAAAGCTGATTCCATGAGCAATGAGAAGCAGGCTCAGCTGGACCAGGTGAGAGTGGAATCGGAAGGCACCGAAATGACGACCAATCAGGGCTTGAAGGTCTCGGAGGATGAATTCTCCCTGACGGCCGGTGACCGGGGTCCGACCTTGATGGAGGACTTCCATTTCCGTGAGAAAATCACCCACTTTGACCATGAGCGGATTCCCGAACGGATCGTGCATGCCCGGGGCACCGGAGCTCATGGTGTCTTCACGGTCTATGAATCGATGAAGGAATTTACCCGGGCCAATTTCCTGTCGGAGGCCGGTCTGGAAACGCCGGTGTTTGCCCGGTTCTCCACGGTGGCAGGGTCCCGCGGCTCGGCAGACAATGTGCGGGATGTGCGCGGCTTTGCGGTGAAGTTCTATACTCAGGAAGGGAATTACGACCTGGTGGGCAACAATATGCCGGTCTTCTTTATTCAGGATGCGATCAAGTTCCCGGACCTGATTCACGCGGTCAAGCCGGAACCTCATCATGAGATGCCCCAGGCATCCTCGGCTCACGATACGTTCTGGGATTTCATCGCCAATAATCGGGAAAGCGCTCATCAGATGATGTGGTCCATGTCGGATCGGGCGATTCCGCGCTCCCTGCGAATGATGGAGGGCTTTGGCATCCATACCTTCCGCTGGATCAATGAGCGGGGAGAGGCGCATTTTGTCAAATACCACTGGAAACCGCTGCTGGGCGTCCATTCCAAGGTCTGGGACGAAGCCCAGAAAACCAACGGCAAGGATCCGGATTTCCACCGGCGCGACCTCACCGATGCCATCAACCAGGGCGCCTTCCCGGAATGGGAACTCGGGGTTCAGCTCCTGCCCGAACAGGACGAGTTATCCCTGGACTTCGACATTCTGGATCCGACCAAGCTGTGGCCGGAGGAGGACGTTCCGGTCCGGATCATCGGCCGGATGACCTTAAATCGGAATGTGGACAATTTCTTTGCCGAAACCGAGCAGTCCGCCTTCCACCCGGGACACCTGGTGCCAGGCATTGACTTTACCAACGACCCGCTGCTGCAAGGGCGGCTGTTCTCCTACACCGACACGCAGCTGATCCGGCTGGGCGGTCCGAATTTCCATCAGATTCCGATCAATCGTCCGGTTGTCCCCATTCGAAACAATCAGCGGGACGGCTACCACCAGATGGAGATCCATCGGGGTCAGACCAGCTATCACCGCAATTCGCTCAATGCCAATGCTCCTGTCCCGGTTCCCGGGGATCAGGGCGGATTTGTCCACTACCAGGAAAAGGTGGAGGGGCGCAAGGTGCGCAGCCGCAGCGAGAGCTTTAAGGATTTCTATTCCCAGGCCGTGATGTTCTATCGGTCCCTGTCAAAGGTGGAGCAGGAGCACCTGCGGGATGCCTTCATCTTTGAGCTTCAGATGGTGGAATCGCCGGATGTACGGCAGCAGATCACCGAAATGCTGTGTGAGATTGACCTCCCGCTGGCAAAAGCCGTGGCTGAAAAAATCGGAACTAAGACCGTGAAAACCAAGGGCACCTCCTACGAAAAAGTATCCCCGGCCCTCAGTCAGGAACATACCGTTAAAAAGACGGATACCCTGAAAGTTGCCGTCTGGATCACCGATGGCTTCGATTCGGCGCAGCTGAAGGACCTGGAAAGCACCCTGAAACAAGCCAAAGCGGTTCCGGAAATTGTCTCCGCCAGAATCGGCACCATCCAGGGAAGCGATGGGACCGCACAAGCGAAGAAAAGCCACCTGACCGCGGCAGCTGTCCTGTATGACGCCGGAATCTTCCTGGGCGGAAAACCCGTCAAGGATCCGAGCTTCCTCCCCCATTTCGAAGATTTCGTCAAGGATACCTTCCAGCACTTCAAGCCCCTTGCCGTCCACTCCGCCATCGCGGACTGGATTCCGCAGGAAGTCTCCCTGGAAGAACCCGGCGTTCTGACCGGCGACCCCCTCGACTCAGCCGCGTTCATCGAGCTGCTGGCAAATCACCGGTTCTGGGATCGCAAGGTTAAGTAACCTGATTTCACCTCAAAGAGAAACGATCACAGAATGACCGAATTACGGAATAGCACCGAATCCCCATGATACCCGAATCATGGGGATACCCGAATCATGGGGATTCCTGTTTCTAGGAAATACCCGATCCTGCTCGAACAGGCTGCCTCAGGCAGCCTGTTCTCTTTCCGATGGAGCAGTGCGGACAACTAGGGGTCGATGAATCGCAATCGGGCGTGCGGCCGGCCATCCGGAACCTTCACGGTTTATTCACAGGCAGTTAATTGATAATCCTTATCAGTTGTCTATAATGAAGCTAATGAATGAAACAGTCCATCGGACTTCGGGTCGTCGGATCCGGGGACTGGCGATGGATCAAACCACTAAAGGAGAGAATGACACATGATCAAATTACCTGAATTAGAATATGCTTATGACGCACTGGAACCCCACATTGACGCCAAAACTATGGAAATCCACCACACCAAGCACCATCAGGCTTACATCGATAAACTGGTGGCAGCACTGGACAAGTGGAACTCCGGCAAGGCCGCCGATGAATATGACGACGAAGCGGTGAAGGAACTGATCCGGAACCTGGATCAGCTGGATGCACCGGATGATATTAAGACTCAGATTCGCAACAACGGCGGCGGTCATGTCAACCACGCCTTCTTCTGGAAAGTGATCGGACCCAATCAGGGCGGTGAGCCGTCCGGCGATCTGGCCGAAGCCATCCGGCAGAAGTTTGGTTCCTTCGATTCCTTCAAGGAAGAGTTCGGCAATGCCGCGGCAGGCCGATTCGGTTCCGGCTGGGCCTGGCTGGTACGAAATGACGGCGGCGAGCTGGAGATCCTCTCCACCCCCAATCAGGACAGTCCCCTGTCGTTGGGCAAACACCCGCTGCTGGGCCTGGATGTCTGGGAACACGCTTACTACCTGAACTACCAGAACAGACGTCCGGACTACATCAAGGCCTTCTGGAACGTTGTGAACTGGAAGGAAGTCGAACGGCTCTACAGCGACAGGCAGTAACCGACGAATCGGCCCCGAGCCAGAGGGCAGCCGGACCGGTTACCAAATAGATCCAGTGGCGAACAGCCACAGATTTTTAGTACAATTGATAAAAATCAGGAAGTTTACGTCCTTCCGTAACTGCTCACTTCACCACACTCCTCCTCAACACTGCTTACACCCCCCATTTTCAGGATTCCGGCAGGGCAGACCCTGCAAGGGAACGCATGACCGCATGGTGCAGCTCATCAGGGAATGACAACATGGATTGGCCGCAGAGCCCGACAGCATGAAGAAACCGGTGGAGAGGCTGCTCGGATAAAAAACAGAAAGGCATCCGAAAGGATCCACTAATTCAACCTTTCCGTATCCCCTTCGAGTTCTCACCTCCTCTCCCCCATAAGAAAAGCACTGTTTCCGTCTTTGGACGGAAGCAGTGCTTTTTGTTGTGCTTCATTCGCTCTGGCTTTGCGGTCGAAGTGTCCGGTGGGGAATGAGCGCTAGTTCACCGGTGCGGGCTGAGGCTTGCGATGGCCGCCGTTGGCCGCCAGTGCCAGAACGATGTATACGGCGGATCCGGCCAGTCCGGCCAGGATCGGAGCTTCTACCCAGCCGACATTGAAGCGCAGGACCAGGAGGATCTGAGCCAGGAGTCCGGCACTCATGGAACCGAGACAGGCGCGCAGGTCGCCCTCGACAAGGCTGGACATGATGGTGGGTCCGACCAGCATAGCGATGAGGCCGCCGGTTCCGATGTAGGCGATCTGATTGAGCATGCCGGCGGGGGCAACAAAGGTCAGGAACAATCCCCAGGCGGTGGTCAGCCCGACCATAATCCGGTTCATCCGGAGCGACACGTTCTCCTGGCGATTCGTCAGGGAAACAGTCATATCATAGGACAGCGCCGAAGCCAGGGTCTGCAGCACCGAGCTGATGGTCGACAGCATGGCAAAGAGGATAAACAGCGTGATCACCCCGCCAATGGCTGGGGGCAGATAGGTATTGAGAAAAACCGGCATAGCGCTGTCGGGATCGGCCAGCACGTAGCCCTGCTGGCGCATGAACAGGCCGACCAGGGGGATCAGGCTGAGGATGACGCCCATGGGGGCCATGTACAGAGCCATCCGGTGAATCTTGATGTCTTCCTTCAGGGAGAGAAATCGCACCGACATGTAGGGAAGCGTTGTGGTGAAGAGCAGCGCGTAGATGAATACCAGAAATACGCTGAGCTGGCTTTTGCCATAGGGTACGGAAGTTGTGGGATTGACCAGCTCCGGATCGATCCGGCTCAGGCCGGCCAGGAGATCCGTCGGACTGACATGGCTGAGCATGACGGCAGCGACAATGACTGTGGCAATGAGCATGCCGATGCACATCAGGGTGTCCGTCAGGGCGACGGCCAGCAGGCCTCCCTGGATCGTGAACACGGTGATCAGGAGCATCAGGAGCATGGAGGCGGCTACTTCGGGGATTCCGAGCCATTGCGACGCCACCAGGCCGATGGCCCGGATCTGACCGATGAGATAGACCGAGAGGAACAGAAAGGTGGCAAAGCCGGCAATGAAATGGACCAGGCGCCGCTGACCGGGGGTCCCGCGATGGCTGTTGGCCAGGTACTCCGGGATCGTCAGACCGCCGCTGCGCTCGGCCCGCCGGCGCATGAATCCGGCAAACAGCATGGTGCCGAAGACAATGGCTGGGGCGAAGAGGAAATTAGCCAGAATCTCGACAGTACCATAGCGGTAGGCCGTGCCGGGGGAGCCGATGAAGCCCCAGCCGCTGTAGCCCGTGGCAATGAGGGTGCCGGCGCCGATGAAGGGGCCGATCTGGCGGCCGCCCAGAAGGAAGCCGGCGCCTTCGGCAGCCGCTCCCTTAATCTGGCGGCCGGACCAGGCACCCACTCCGATCAGAACGATGGCCGTGACCACCAAAACGGTCCAGTTAAACCACATGGGTTCCTCCGTGGTGTGCCATCCACTCACTGTAGATCGTGACCAGGGTCGGAATGACCAGAAGCAGTCCGCAGCCAATCAAAAATGAAATCATAGTCCATGAACCTGACATAATAAGAATCTCCTTTCTCCGTTGAGCTTTTCTTTTGTTCACATGATTCCGGCGCGGTCCGTTTGTCATCCGGCCGGGTTTATTTTTCCTGGAACGATACCAGGGTGGGATCCTCCACCTGATGGGGGAAGTAATCCTGACAGACGCCTTCGCGGTATACATCCGCCGTGGCGCAGTGCAATCCGCCGCCAAAGGCATAGGCATCGCGGAAGGGCAGTGGGATCACGTTCATGCCGAGCTTGTCCATCTGCTCCTGCTGAGCGGTTTCACTGGCTTCGACGATGACGGTCTTGTGATCCAGAACCAGGCAGTTCATTGACAGCCAGACGCTGGAGTAGCACAGTTCAGGTGGCTGGCTGTGGGCCGGCTGAGCAGCGTCCACAATCTCCCAGCCGTTGGCTTCGAAGATCTTCCGCTGTTCCTTGGGCAGTTTCCGAACGGGATTGTTCAGGATCAGACCCGGACGAAGCGGTACGAACGTGGCATCAATATGGATCGGGTACGGATCGCCGGGGAAGTTCACCGCATGAACTCTCATGTCCGGGTACATCCGGCGCAGCCACTCCATGCCCTTGCGGTTGGTGGTCAGGCCATGCTGGACAAACAGGTCCTTGCCCAGGCGGAGCACGTCGGCGGCGTCAAACAGGATCTCATGCTCCTTGGTGACCATATGGAGCTTTGCGGTCCGCTCCAGCAGAATTTCCTCGGTGACTTCATCATCGAAGTAATGCATGTCGTAGGAAGCGTCCGACAGTTCCGGGCGGGGAGCGGCGATCCAGCGGAAGTTCGGATCCTTGTCGAAGTACTCTCTCTGAATCCGGGAATAGGCATAGAATTCAAAATACCGGGAACGGAAGGACATCGGGGCTGAGATGATGTCGCTGCCAATGGTCAGGAGCACATCCCGCGGGGGCATGCAGCCGAACATGCTGCCGATCATGAAATGCGGCGTCACCACCGCCTGATTCCACTGCAGGGCATCGGGCCGGTCCACTTTGACGCCGCGGCTCTCCAGCAGCTTGACCAGGCCTTCCAGCTGTTCGTTGGCTTTTTCCACGGTGGCCAGCGGTCTGGGTCCGGTCATGCCGCGCATCGGGCTGTCCAGCGGCACTTTGGCTTTGGAAGCGGGTTCCGACGGGGAAATGCAGCAGTTGTCCGCCCGCCCCACAATCACATGCTTCAAGGGATCAAAATCATTCCAGGAATTCACAATCTTCATTTTCATTCTCCTCTTTTGTTTGCTTCAATTAAAAAAGCCGTTCCGAATCATCGATTCAGGAACGAGCAGCTCTCTCGTGGTACCATCCTAATTCACCGGATTCCAGAGGATTCCGGCCTCACTTATAATTACATATTTATGCAATTATTCAATCGGTAACGGGACATCCCGTCGCCGCCTCATCAATTTCAGCGGCACGACTCGGAGGCTCTGTTCGCCAGGAAATTCCATATCCCCTTCCACCCACGGGACTCGCTGTCTGAATCACCCCTGGCTACTCTTCTCGTCTTAGTCTGTATATTTATTCATTTATTGTTAATAATATACCCTATCGCTTTTTCTTCTGTCAACCCTCTTATCGCCGAATTATCAAAAATATCCTTGCAGATCAAGGGAAAACGACTTCACACCCCTTCTCCGATTCCCCGGATTGCCACTTATGCAATATAACACCAGGTCATAACGAAATTTCGCTCATTTCCGGCAGTTTCCTCCACTGCTCCCGCTGCATATTCCGAGACTGATTGTTCGACGAGCGGACGAAAACCCCGGACGGTCTCCACTGAGACCGGTCCGGGGTTTGTTCTTCATATGATGTGGATCCTGTTCTGCTGATCCTGTTCTGCTGATCAGTTATGCTGGTCCTTTTATGCTGGTCCTTTTATGCTGACCCTGTTCAGTCGGAAGAAATCACTGCCTGATCCGGCTGGGACGTCAGGTAATTGAGGTAGTAAGTCACGATGTAGGGATAGACCCGCTCGTCCACATTATATTTAGGGGAGTGGCCGGGGTAGATGCCGGTGATTTCGCTGCCCGCTCCGGCAAAGGCATAGCAGCCGGGCCAGCGCTGGAGGAGTTTGCCGAAGTCGTCGGAAGCCATGATGCGTTCGTTTTCCTGGACGTTGTCGTTACCGAAGGTGGCCCGGGCAGCGGCCCGGCATTTTCTGGTGACGGCTTCGTCATTCCAGACCGGGGGCAGTCCGGGTGAAAACACCAGATCGATGTCAACGCCGGTGGCTTCGATGACGGCCCGGGCGGTCCGTTCCAGGATGTCCCGCAGCTGATCGCCGACCCGGTCGTTGAAAAAGCGCATGGAAGCCCAGATTTCGCAGGTTTCTGGCACGATGTTGGTTTTCGTGCCGGCATGAACGCCGGTGAAGGACAGAATAGCTTCCTCAAAGGGGGAGATGGTCCGGTCCTTCAGGCGCTGGGCTTCGGACAGAAAACTGACCATCGCATTGATGGGATCAATCGTCTGATCCGGTCGGGAAGCGTGGCCGCCCTGCCCCCTGATCAATGCCTTCATAGTCCGGGTTCCGGCCATGACGGCGCGGGACGGGACGGAAATCAGGCCAAGTTTCAGTTCGGAACCGGTATGGACGCTGATGGCTTCATCCGGTTCGATGCCCAGGCGCTCCATGTCCTCCAGCACCAGCTTGGCTCCCTTGCCGATCTCTTCCCCGGGCTGAAACAGAAACAGCACTTTACCGGAGAAGGAAACCCGTTTCTCCGCCAGGTATTTGATCAAGCCCAGCACGATGGCCATGTGGCCGTCATGGCCGCAGGCATGCATGACACCGGCTTCCTGCGAGGCAAAGGGCAGTCCGGTTTCTTCGGTCAGGGGCAGCGCATCCATCTCACACCGGATCAGAGTCGTCAGTCCGGGCCGGTCTCCGCTCAGATTGGCCAGCACGCCGGTGAGTCCCACGATCTGCCAGGCGATGCCCATGGCGTCCAGCTGCGCCAGGATATGGTCCCTGGTGCGCTCTTCCTTCAGCGAGAGTTCGGGATGGGCGTGAAAATGACGCCGCTGCCGCACCATGTAATCCTGAATGGCCTGCGGAAAATCAGCGACCCGATACATCCTGATCCTCCCGTTCATGGGCTTCGTTATACAGGACGAAGCCTTCATAGGGCCGCAGTTCATACCGCCCCTCCGGGGACAGCCTGAAATCAGAGTAATTGGCCAGGAACAGTTCAAATTCGCCTTGCCGGGCAATGCTTGACAGATCCACGGGAGTGGGCTCGGCGGAGAAGTTGTTCACCACAATCAGCCGTTCCTCTCCCAGAATGCGTTCCCAGGCAAACAGACTGGGGTGATCCGGGAACAGGGGCTCAAACCGGCCGTAGACCATGACCGGGAGCTCCCGGCGCAGGGACAGAATCCGGCGGTAATACTGCAGCACGGAATCGGGGTCGGACAGCTGCTGGGCGGCGTTGATCCACTGATAATTCGGATTCACCCGAATCCAGGGCTGTCCGGTGGTAAAGCCGGCCTGGGGGGAGTCGTCCCACTGCATGGGCGTGCGGGCGTTGTCTCGCCCCTTGCGCCGGATGGCTTCCATCATGTGCTCCGGCGTAAAAAGCGAGCGGGCTTCCACCAGGTCATGCCAGGCGTTGATGGATTCCAGGTCGCGCAGATCGTCCAGGCCCTCGATGTTCAGATTGGTCATGCCCAGCTCCTCCCCCTGGTAGATGTAAGGGGTACCTTCCAGGAAATGGACGACATGAGCCAGCAGCTTGGCGGATTCTTTGGGGTAGCGGCGGTCGTCGCCGAAGCGGGAGACCATGCGGGGCTGATCGTGGTTGTTCAGGTACAGGGAATTCCAGCCCCGTTCGTGCAGGCTGAGCTGCCACCGGGACAGATTCTCCCGCAGAGCAGGCATCGCAAACTCCCTGAAGTCCCACTTGCCGCCGGGGCCGCTGTCCAGATCCATGTGCTCGAAGGTAAAGATCATGGTCAGTTCTCCCCGTTCGGGTGAGGTAAAGTCAATGGCATCCTCCGGGCTCGCTCCGGGGCATTCGCCGACGGTGAGAAGATTTCGTCCCGCCAGTACGTTCCGGTTCATTTCCTGCAGGTACTCATGCAGGCGCGGTCCCTGGAAGTAGAGATCCTCCCCCTCGGGGTCGGCGGCAAAGGCCTTGGAGATCAGGTTGATGACATCCATGCGGAAGCCGTCCACTCCCTTGTCCAGCCAGAATTTCATCATCTCATGGATTTCCCGGCGCACCGCGGGATTGTCCCAGTTCAGGTCCGGCTGTTTTGGGGAGAAGAGGTGGAGATAATACTGACCGCGTTCGGGAACATACTCCCAGGCTGATCCGGAGAAGATCGACTTCCAGTCGTTGGGGGGACCGCCCTCGGGCCGGGGATCTTTCCAGATGTAGTAATCAGCCCAGGGGTTGGTTCTGGATTGGCGGGATGCCTGAAACCAGGCATGCTCATCCGAGGAGTGGTTGACGACCAGATCCATGACCAGCTTCATGCCGCGGGCATGAATGCCGGCCACCAGCTCATCAAACTCCGCCATCGTGCCGAACTCCGTCATAATCTCCCGGTAATCGCTGATGTCATAGCCGTTGTCATCGTTGGGCGACTTGAAGAAGGGGGAAATCCAAAGGACATCCACCCCCAGATGCTTAAGATAATCCAGCCGGGAACTGATTCCGGCCAGATCCCCGATGCCGTCACCGTTGCTGTCCTGAAAACTTCTCGGGTAGATCTGATAGACTACCGCCTCTTTCCACCATTGTCTTTCCATTTTCATTCCTCCGTTGGGCTTGCGCCCCTTATTCCCCTGGATCGTTTCGAGGCGGCCGTCACCTGGAAACCCCTGACAACCGTCCCCTGGATCCGGCTGCTTCCGGTTCTGTGCCCCTTCCTTTTCTGATTGCTTCCATTATACTCCCCGCTTCCTTGCCTGGGCAATTTGTCCGGTCCGGCCGGGAGCGAATCCTCAAGCATCCGGCGACAATTTGATGCGGATTCCTTGATTTTTTCGCATGTCCCAGGCGGGAACGTCTGCCGTGAGTCCCCGGGTGATATTGTGTCCCAGGGACTGGGCGTGTAAAATGGAAGCAGAAGGAGTATAAACGATGGAAAAAAATATTCTGCTCGCATTCTTACTGACTTCTCTGGCTGGTTTGGCCACCGGCTTTGGAAGTCTGATTGCATTGTTATCGAGAAAAACGAACACGAAGTTTCTGTCGCTTAGTCTGGGATTTTCCGCCGGAGTCATGGTTTATGTCTCATTCATGGAAATATTTCCCAAAGCGCTGGATTCCCTGAGTCACGGCCGCAGTCCGAAAACAGCGACAACCCTTACGGTAATTGGCTTCTTTGTCGGCATCGCCCTGATTGCCGTCATCGACCAGCTGATTCCGGAAGAAGAAAACCCTCATGAAATCAAAGATCCGGCTTCGTTCATGGAGCATCACGAAAGCCAGCGTCATTCCAAGAGCAGCCTGATGCGCACTGGCGTATTCACGGCCCTGGCCATCGGAATCCACAACTTCCCGGAAGGTCTGGCCACCTTTATTACAGCCCTGGATAATCCGACTCTGGCCATTCCGATTGTGGTGGCGATTGCGATCCATAACATTCCGGAAGGAATTTCGGTTTCGGTACCGATCTACTTCGCGACGGGCTCCCGGCGCAAGGCCTTCCTCTACTCATTTCTGTCCGGCCTGGCCGAACCGCTGGGCGCACTGGTGGGTTATCTGATCCTGATGCCATTTCTCAACGATACGGTGGAAGGGTTTGTCTTTGCCGCCGTGGCCGGAATCATGGTGTTTATCTCGATTGATGAACTGCTGCCCACGGCCGAAGAATACGGCCAGCACCACCTTTCTATCCTGGGCTTTGTCCTGGGCATGATGCTGATGGCGCTCAGTCTGATCCTGTTCTTGTAGGATCGATCACGAAAATATGCTTTCCTTAAGGAGGAACTACCATTGGAACGAATCGTTGGAACTACCGTACGTGGGCTCAGAGCCCCTATTATCCGCAAGGGTGACGATCTGAGCGAGCTGGTCACCAAGCTGGTCATGGATTTTCTGGAGTCCGAGCACCTGCAGATGCAGGACCGGGATATTGTCGCCATGACCGAATCCATTGTTGCCAGAGCCCAGGGCAATTACGCCTCGGTGGATGACATTGCCCGGGATGTTCGGGATAAAACCGGAGGCGAGACCTGCGGCGTCATCTTCCCCATTCTCTCGCGCAACCGCTTTGCCATGATCCTCAAGGGCATTGCCCGGGGGGTCAGAAAAATCGTTCTGATGCTGTCCTATCCTGCGGATGAAGTCGGAAATCACCTGATCTATCTGGACAAGCTGGATGAATCCGGAGTCAATCCGTGGACGGATGTCCTGTCCGAGCTGGATTTCCGGACCGCTTTCGGTCAGGCCAAGCATACCTTCACCGGCGTCGATTATGTCCAGTATTACCGGAGCATCATCGAAGGCGAAGGCTGTGAGTGTGAAGTGGTCTTCGCCAACAATGCCCAGACCATTCTGGATTACACCAAAACCGTCATTAACTGCGATATCCATACGCGCAAGCGGACCAAGCGGATTCTGCTTCAGGCCGGCGCCGACCGGGTTCTGTCCCTGGATGAGATCCTCAGCGAACCGTCCGATGCCCATGGCTACAATGAGGAATACGGTTTGCTGGGCTCGAACAAGTCCACGGAAGAGGAAGTCAAGCTGTTCCCGCGGGACAGCAAGCGTCTGGTCGAAGGCATCCAGACCAAGCTCCATGAACTGACCGGCAAACGGCCGGAAGTCATGGTCTACGGAGACGGCGCCTTCAAAGATCCTGTCGGCTACATCTGGGAACTGGCAGATCCGGTGGTATCTCCCGGCTATACCGACGGGCTGGAAGGCACGCCCAATGAGATCAAGATCAAGTATCTGGCAGACAACAATTTCCGCGACCTGTCCGGTACCGAGCTCAAGGCGGCCATTGCCAACCACATCAACCACAAGGAAGCGGATCTGACCGGCAGCATGGAATCCCAGGGGACCACGCCGCGCCGTCTCACCGACCTCATCGGCTCCCTGTGCGACCTGACCTCCGGTTCGGGCGACAAGGGCACCCCGGTCATCTACATTCAGGGGTACTTCGACAACTACAGCAAATAAGTCAAAACTCAAAAAATATCGGCAGAACGTCCGATCCGAAACCCGGCTGTCGAAAGACGGCCGGGTTTCCGGTCTGGTGAAACACATCACAAAGCGACTGAATCAGAACAGAACCTGAGCCGGGCAGGCATCCGGCACTGCCGTTTTGTAGTACACTGGAGTTATCATGCGCAAAGCAGTACGGAGGGTATTCCATGCAGAAAGTACTAATTGAAGACCTGAAAGACATTCGTTTTTTATCCGCTCCGGAATTTAATGAAGCGGGCACCTGGCTGGCCTTTATCCGAACCCAGCCCGATCTGGAGGAGAACGGCTATCAGTCGGACATCTGGCTCCATGATGTAAAAAAGGGCGAGAGCTGGCGCCTCACCGCCTCCGACGAAGTCACCGGCTTTGTCTGGGACGGCAATGACCACCTGATTTTCTCCGCCAATCGCAAGCAAAAAGACAAGGATCAGGCCAAGAAGGATGATTTCACCAATCTCTACCGCATCTACCTCAAGGGCGGCGAGGCGGAGAAATTCATTACGCTTCCGGCCAAAGCCGGAAAAGTCGAGCGGATCGACGAATCCCGTTACCTGTTCACCATGTCCACCGACCTGAAGGGTCAGGACCTGCACATCCTGAAGGATGAAGCCGAGAAAAAGAAGGAACTGGACCGCCGGGAAGCGGAAAAGGATTTTGAAACCATCGAAGAGATTCCGTTCTGGAGCAACGGCGGCGGCTTTACGGCTGGCAAACGTGGACGCCTGTGCCTTTATGATGCAAAAACCAAGAAGATCACCGCTCTGAATAAAGGCAAAACGTCCATCCATGACTTTTCGCTCAATGACGCCAAAACGCTGGCTCTGGTTACCATCGATGAAAACAAGGGCGTTGCTGCTCTGGAATCCAAGCTGGGTATTCTCGACGTCGCCGCTAAAAAAGTGAGCGAGGTAAAAATCGGCAAGCACCGGATTTATGACGCTCAGTTCCTGGATGATGAAACGGCGGTTCTTCTGATCAGCGAAGGAAAACTCTTCGGACTGAACGAAAACCCCAAGTTCTTCCTGCTGAACCTGAAAAGCCTGGAGCTTCAGCCAATTCTGGAAGACCAGGATTTCTCCATCGGCTCCTCCATTAATTCCGACATGCGCTACGGCGGCGGTCATTCCCTGATCGTGAAAGACGGCTGGATCTACTATGTCGAAACCAATGACACGGATTCCCTTCTGAAGCGGATGGACCGTCACGGGAAGATTGAAGTGCTCATGGATGAACCGGGCTCCGTGGATGCCTTTGATGTATCCAGTGACGGCACCATCGTATTTGTCGGAATGGAGACTTCGGGTCTGCAGGAACTCTACCGGGTGGAGAAACGTTCCCGGGTCCGGCTCACCAGCTTTAACGAAGACTACCTGAAAAACCATCAGGTTCTGATTCCTGAGTCCATCCGCTCCCGCGGCGAAGGCGATGACATCGTCAATGGATTCGTGCTGAAACCGGCCGACTACAAAAAAGGCAAAAAATATCCGGGCATCCTGGTCATTCACGGCGGCCCCAAAACTGCCTATGGCTCCGTCTTCTATCATGAAATGCAGGTCTGGGCAAACCTTGGCTACTTTGTCTTCTTCTGCAATCCCAAGGGCTCGGACGGCAAGGGCAATGAATTCGCCGACATCCGCGGCCGATACGGTTCCGTCGATTATGAAAACCTGATGGACTTCACGGATAAAGTGCTGGATACCTATCCGGATATCGATGAAAAGCGCGTCGGAGTGACCGGCGGTTCCTACGGCGGCTTCATGACCAACTGGATCATCGGCCACAGCAAGGCCTTCCGCTGTGCTGCATCCCAGCGCTCCATCTCCAACTGGATGTCCTTCTTTGGCAATTCCGACATCGGCTATTTCTTTGCACCCAACGAAAACGACGCCTGGCCCTGGAAGAATCCGGAAAAGATGTGGGAACTCTCCCCCCTGAAATACGCTGATCAGTGCACCACCCCCACCCTCTTCATCCACTCCGATCAGGACTATCGCTGCTGGATCCCCGAAGCCTTCCAGATGTTCACCGCTCTGAAGCTCCACGGCTGTGAAGCCCGCATGGCAGTCTTCCACGGTGAAACCCACGAACTCTCCCGCAGCGGCAAACCCAAAGGCCGGATCCGCCGCCTCACCGAAATCACCAACTGGTTCGAAAAGTACCTCAAATAAGCTCCAACCAATGAAACCCGCATAACATGCAGCAAGAAGGCAGGGATAAACACCCTGCCTTCTTTGTGTTATTGATTTTTCGGGATCGTTTCCCAGTAAAGTAACCTCGCACACGCGGGGAACACATGGCGTCCAGGATGCTAGTCTTGCCCTGCTCAGGATCACCCCCGCACACGCGGGGAACACCGCCTCGCGAGCTTGTAGCCCTGGTTACTCGGAGGATCACCCCCGCACACGCGGGGAACACTTCAGCGTCTTTTGACCATCAGGGTTTGCGATGGGATCACCCCCGCACACGCGGGGAACACGCGACAAGAAAAACAATAACAAGCCAGTCCAGAGGATCACCCCCGCACACGCGGGGAACACCCTGTCGGCTCCGCGCTTATCGGCCTGTCCCAAGGATCACCCCCGCACACGCGGGGAACACCGATGGGTTTACTGCCGTTTCATTATCGATTGAGGATCACCCCCGCACACGCGGGGAACACACTGTCTGCCAGGCCTCAGCCGCTGTCGATCCGGGATCACCCCCGCACACGCGGGGAACACCCTATACGAAAATGATGAAATAGAAGATGACGAAGGATCACCCCCGCACACGCGGGGAACACTTTTATCTACGGTAATCATGATTCGCCTATTCTGGATCACCCCCGCACACGCGGGGAACACTCGTTATAATTCATTTTTTCTGCCTCCCAAAAGGGATCACCCCCGCACACGCGGGGAACACGTGTTCTGATTGGCCACCGGAGACACTGAGAAAGGATCACCCCCGCACACGCGGGGAACACGCTTGCGACATACCTGAGCGATCCGCTCGTTGAGGATCACCCCCGCACACGCGGGGAACACTTCCTGATATCGCATCTTTTTCAACCTGGTAAAGGATCACCCCCGCACACGCGGGGAACACCATACGGAATCGCTATCACCATGGACGGAACAAGGATCACCCCCGCACACGCGGGGAACACCATTTCCATGCTTTGCCCATCCTGTTGTTATAGGGATCACCCCCGCACACGCGGGGAACACGTAAGGTTTCTGAGATCCCGAACGCACTGGAGAGGATCACCCCCGCACACGCGGGGAACACCTGATGAGGCCAAAAGGCCGAAACGGCAGATCAGGATCACCCCCGCACACGCGGGGAACACTACTATACCACCAATTCAATGATAAATCACCAAGGATCACCCCCGCACACGCGGGGAACACTCGATCGCCGTACCTTCATAGTGCGGGTTTTCGGGATCACCCCCGCACACGCGGGGAACACCGTTTGTGCCGGTGATATACGGTTCCTGTGCGAGGATCACCCCCGCACACGCGGGGAACACCCTGTAGTAGTCGGGAAGATCGCTTCCGGGTAAGGATCACCCCCGCACACGCGGGGAACACAAGAGAATGAAACTTTGGGAAGTAATGAGACTGGGATCACCCCCGCACACGCGGGGAACACCAGTTTAAGGCCTCTCCGATGTTGGTCGATAAGGGATCACCCCCGCACACGCGGGGAACACCTCCGGCACTATTGCTGATGGAGTAGGAGACACGGATCACCCCCGCACACGCGGGGAACACCAAAAGCATCCATATAATCCCGCTCGTTTAATAGGATCACCCCCGCACACGCGGGGAACACGGCGCACAACGTGGATGGATCCCTGACGGTCAAGGATCACCCCCGCACACGCGGGGAACACCGTGCGACTACTACCATATAAACGGCGTTTTAAGGATCACCCCCGCACACGCGGGGAACACCAGCTATACAGAGGACGGACTAAGGGCGATCTAGGATCACCCCCGCACACGCGGGGAACACCTGATCGCTTCTAACTTTTTTAGTTGCTTGTCAGGATCACCCCCGCACACGCGGGGAACACTGATAAATTTTTTCATTTTCTAGTCCTCCTTAAGGATCACCCCCGCACACGCGGGGAACACTGAACCAATGCCGCAAGATATCCGCCCAGTGCAGGATCACCCCCGCACACGCGGGGAACACCCTGGACACTGCCGGCAGGTCTGGCAGCTGCCAGGATCACCCCCGCACACGCGGGGAACACTCCACCAGGTACTGCGTGATAGTCGCCCCATGCGGATCACCCCCGCACACGCGGGGAACACCATCAAATAGTAATCCAGACAGCGCAAGAGATAGGATCACCCCCGCACACGCGGGGAACACTCGCCTCTCCTTTCTTTTCCAAAATGGCCTCAAGGATCACCCCCGCACACGCGGGGAACACCAATGGGGATGATCTGATGGGACAGAAATTTAGGGATCACCCCCGCACACGCGGGGAACACCTTCCAATAATCGCATTACTTCCCAAAGTTTCAGGATCACCCCCGCACACGCGGGGAACACTTGGTGTAGTAACCGATACAGGTATAACTACTAGGATCACCCCCGCACACGCGGGGAACACTTTTTATTGATCCGATGATTTCCCGCCGTTTTAGGATCACCCCCGCACACGCGGGGAACACCAGATTCTGCTGGCATTGCGGAAAGAATCTTTAGGATCACCCCCGCACACGCGGGGAACACTGCTCGATTCAGCAGCGTCCTGTTTTCCATCAAGGATCACCCCCGCACACGCGGGGAACACTGATCAGCTCACTGACAAAGCACCAACCGATGAGGATCACCCCCGCACACGCGGGGAACACCTGGAGGTATTCATGGAAAAGCAGGAGCGCCTAGGATCACCCCCGCACACGCGGGGAACACTGGACGGAAAGCAAGTCGCTAAGTTCAATGAAAGGATCACCCCCGCACACGCGGGGAACACACTAAAAAAAGCATTGATTTTCCTACTTTTCTACTTAGGTAAATCACGGATTTTTATTAGTTGCATATATACCTGGTGCATTGCCAAACAGTCTTCCAAACTTCTATGGATGTGTTTTTGATTGGGGAATAAGTGGTCAAGAATTGTCTGAAATTTATAGTCGGGAACATTCTGGATGAATCTTTTGCAGAGTGGGAGGAGATCAACATACCTATTTTTTATAGGGTCGATATTCAACCTTCTTGATGCCATCTGCAAGAACCCATAGTCAAAGGGAATATTGTAACCGAGTATCGTCAAGTCTCCTGCAAATTGCTTAAATTCCTCAAGAACGCATTCTAAACTACGCCCGTTCGCGGCAACCATTTTATTTGTGATTCCCGTTAGGTTTTGAATAGAATCGGGAATGACTGAGTCGATTTTGATAAACGAAGTATATTGTTCTTTCATCTCCAGTTCCACAATCTTCAAGGCTCCCAGTTCAAGAATCTGATCAGTCTCCTTTGAAAGACCAGTCGTTTCAAGATCCAGTACAACGTACGTTGTGGGAAAGTTAGGGTCCTGATATTTCTTCTGAGTCTTGCCATTCCTTTGATTATGGATTTGGTGGTTCTGATAGGCTTTACTAAATCCAGGTTTCAATTTTGGGATTTGCTCATTGGGATTTAGCGGCTTCTTCATAAGTTTTATGCCATCATAATCAGTCAGTTCCCAGTTTGTATTATGAACCCGAAAGGCAAGTCGTTGCTCATTCTTTGCGTTATACACCATTGTCACCTGTCCCTCTTTACAGTACAGGCAAATACGATCCCAAAGCTCATCCCTGACCCTGGCACTGATATTTCCAACATAGACACCTGTTGATATTTCAAACAACCATTTTGTAAGGTCGCCACGCAATGAAATCGGAGTTGATGTAAGAGTAATGATTGTCATTCCACAACTTCACTTCCATTATTATCATTTTGCTGGTCTTTCCCATAGGATGTAGCATTTTTAACGATTCCCATCTTGTCATCCCACAAGTGCAGGGTTGTGGCTTCAACAATTTCTTCTTTGTTCGTTTCATCCATCAGAAGAGCATGTATGTCATGAACCATTTTCTCAAGAAGTCTATGATCTGCGAATGCATCTCGTACTCGTCTTCGAGTGACTGACCCGATATCTTCCTGTTTTTGCGATGCCACTTCAAAAGCAAGTGGAATTGTAACTTCTGCTTTGTACAAATCAGCTATATCGTAGACAAACGATTTGTCATGACCAGTATGGATAAATCCAAGTCCCGGAGAACATCCCAAAGCTACAATTACGCTATGTGCCAATCCATACAGGCAAGCATGCGCTGCCGAGAGAGCCATGTTAATAGGATCCCCGCCTGCAAAATCGCTCGGATCATAGTCTCTGCGAATCCATGGGACTCCTGTTGTTTCTGAAGCTATTCGATAGGCTTTTCGAATTCTGGCTCCTTCTCTTCCCCTTAGTTCCTGCATAGATAAATGTGACACATCCTCTCCTGGGAATCTCATCTGATACATTTTTCGAGCCACAGCTACTCTTGATTTTGAATTTGAGACAAGTTTTGCCTGCTGTGTGAGGAGAGCAGCATTATGTGTCATTCCATTGCCATGTGCATAGTAACGCACTCCATGCTCTCCCATCCAGATCGCCAGGCAACCTGTATCACCCAGCAGCTCCATTGCCCGGTGGGTGATACTAGTCCCTGGGCCCAGAAGCAAGACACTCAGTGCCGCAGCTGGGACATGCACTGTACCTGTTGCATCCGTTACAGTAAATGCCCCATCCATTTTATTCACCACACAGTTTTCAACATAAAGAAATGATAAACGATCTCTGATTTGCGGCAGAGCGGCTAATTTTGCCTTGCGCAATCCTATGTTCTTCATGTTGATCTCATGACAGTAAGAAGCCCGCAGCCGTAGGCCTTGCCACGTCCAATTCCATGTGTCAGTACGTCTCGAAATTTTTCCTGATTAGCTACTGTCAGAACTCCTTCAAAGGTGGTCACTTTCAGAGATACTTTATTCCCATCTGATTTTCTGAAGTTCTTCCAGTCACTTTTTATTACTTCAAATTGATTGGGGTCTAGTAAGAATCCACATCTTTCAGCTTGCCTGCACAACCAGTCCTTCTGTTGCTGAAATGTCACATGAGCCAAAACTTTTCCGCGATTGGGTTGATCTGAAGATAAGCTTTTCACTGGATTTGCAGCAAGGCGAAACCTAAGACTCAGCCCGTCTGTAATTTGATCCAACAGAATATCATATTCTTTACATTTAAATTGGACCTCATTCCTGTCTTCGCAATAACGCTCAATAAAAGACGCAGCATCTGGTTTCGATGAGCTTAATATAAACAGATAATAGTTGTCTTTGATTCGGTCAATTCTCCACAAGCACCGCTCCTTTATACCAGGGAAGCACTGTTGGACTGCACCATGGATCTTAGACGGCGAATTCATCATCTGCAGTGTATGACGTTTGGTTACATCTAAGTGGATTCGCGATAAAAACATTACACTTCCTCCAGAATTGCCATCGGATCATGTGTGGTGATTGTCTTTTCGTCAAATGACCTTATTTCACCTATAACACCATGCTCCTCAATTGCTCGGTACGTATGCTGACGTTTTATAAAACTGTAACTGACCGGTTGATCCTTTACGAACATGCAATTTTCAAGATCATGATCCTCAATGATTAACCGATATTCCGCTGTGTCACCCAATTTATCCCACTCCCCCCCTCGACAAAGGGGAGGATAGTTCGAAAGGGCTTCTTTGAGGTTTGATGATTGGATCCCCAGATTGATTCTGCCCTCCGGCGGACAGGAGCGCCGACCGAGAAACAGTGGAAACATTGGATAGTTCAAAGCTTCTTCCAGCCTATGAATTAAATCCGGATTTCCTTCGACCCCTGCCAGAAAACAAGCATCAGAAAGATAATAGCGGTTAGTGATATAGCTGTCCTTCCCGTTATTAGCTTTTGCCGTATGAAAATCACGAATCAGAGTTCCCTCACGGTCTATTCTTACGCCAAACTTGAGCTGAGCCAAGTCATCCACTGATTGATCTCTTTTTCGGCCAAGAGCACTGGCGAGCAACCCGATAACTGCGCTTTTCGTGGGGTAGCGCTCCGTCTGTCTTCTGCCCTCATATTTGGACCCTATCCCCCATGACTGTAAAGGTCCTGCCAGACGAAGCAATAGTGTTTTTTCCATAAACATCACCCTAAGACGACATTTTTTCAGATAGAACCTTACTTACTTCGTCCAGCGCTTGTGCAAACGAAAGAGTTGGTCTTGATTCAGCGAAGTGGCTACCCACATAGAAATTTTTTATTGCAGGCTTCATAAATGTTTGACTTAAAGAATCCTCATGAGCCACTAATCGACGTGCAGATTCCTGGACATACCCTTCCTTGCTTATTGGGACTGCCTTTTCGAATGCTCCCACAAAGTTAACTGGCTGATCTTCCCGCAATGATATTTGAACCACATCCGGCAATGTCCTGTTCGCGAATGAATTTTGCTTTCCAGTTGGCATGGAGTAAACAAATGCCTGAACGAATTGAGTCACTGCATCTTTGGAAACCTCTCCCAGGTTATTTTTTAAATCATGGACTGCCAACGTGGCATAGCGATACAAGGTGGCAGAATTAAACTCAACGGTTCCAATGTGTCCTGCTCCCGCATTGTCCTCTGGCGCTAAATCATCCACAGCAGTGAAAAAATCAAATTCTGTGCTGACACTGTGTGTTGAAATGGCATGAGCAACCTGAGAGCTTGCATCAGTATTGAGTGAAGGATCCTCTGCTACCATTCTGCCAAAAAGAGCAATATCAATGCCTGGATTTTGCTTTAATGACAGTTGTGCCATTGCTTTATACTCTTTGGAAGAACTCTTTTCGAGAAAATCAGAATTGCTTAGCAGTAGATCAACCAGTGCCCGTACCTGTGCGTTACTAATAAAGAACAGTGCATCCCGGTTGATTAGTCCTGTTTTTGCGTTTTTCTTCAATTTCATGCCTGCGGCAGTTAGGAGTGCCTCAGCTGCGACTGTAGTGTCTTCTGGATAATTCCTCGATTCCAGTTCCCGAATAATCAGCTGCATGACTTCCTTTGTGCGATAGGCCAAGTCTTCCTTCGGCATGTTCTCTTTGAAAAGACCTCTCATTGCATGCTTCCAACTTTGTGAGGAAACCCTGGATCGTGTGGTTCCCCCGTAAATTGCGGTTTTGGGACTACCTGTGTCATCCCGGTTCAGGCAGCTGGGCGGAACGGTTTGAAGGACATGAATGTCGACGAACAATCTCTCTTTTTTCTGATTCTCCATTACAAATTCTCCATTTCTTGTTTTTTATTTTCGTCAGAAGCTGACTTTGAAATTCGATGATAGTAATCGCGGCCCCATCTGAGCCTTACACCGTCACGTGTTGCCAGATTTTGCCATAAATACAGATCCTGCCCTAAGGCACTGTAATCCAGCGGATATCCCTCCGCCTTCAATAATTGAACAATTCCACGTAAATAATGAGCAATCTCCTCCAGATTATTTGCCGTTACCAGTTGGTCAAATCTTTTTTTTATCCGCGGAGATTCCTCATCCGTCTTGATCAGCCGCTGCAGGGCTTTTCCTAAATACTGTCCCTTTTCATGCATAGACTCCGCTTGAAGGCTCTTGCCTTGCTGGTGAAACGAATAGAGAGTCAGGGATATATGAATTGCCCACTCACCCCAGGATGGTTCCAATCCCCTGCCGGTTAAACCCTCAGGAACTCCCTGAAGAGTAAGTTCCCAGTTTTCAGGACTGGCTGCCGGTGATTTCCCCAAACCTCGCCGCATTTTGGCAAAGGTCGCTCTAACTGCTGCCTCGTTTGACGTTTGATTGAGCTGACTGATCCGACCTTCGATAAAGCTGGCTGTCTGATTCCAAGATGTATCCATGAATGCCTCCTTTTTATTTTTATCGTGGTTTACTCGTACGGTAGATAAAATCGTTGTATGCCTCCAGAGAACTATAATGTTTTTCCTGTTTATCCAGCTTAACTGTCCGGCCAATTATTGCCCCAGATCCAGCCTGACTTACCAATTCCTTGCCCATCCTTCGTATCGTTGACTGTGCTATCTTCCACCAAGCCTCACTCACCTGTGACAAGTCATCCTTCACTGGTTCTATCTTTCTTAGCCAGTTCCGGAACAATGGATCAATTGTAAAATATCCCTGCTCCTTGGCTGTCATCTCCTGACTCTCGCCGGTAGAATCCCCCGATGCAAGGGCAATACGGCGCGCCAGATATCCATATTCCTTTATCAAGTTTTCTGTGTGCTTGATTTCCTCCAATATTCCCGTGATCCAGTCACTGTTCATCTGATCCAGCAACTGGCTGCTGAACGATAAAGAATCCTCAATGATATCGTTCGCAAAAAAATCCTTGTCGCCATACTGAATCGCTGCGGACTGAAAGTAGCAATGCCTGTTTTCCAGTACATTGTTTACCTTAAGAAAGGTCAGCCAGTTCACAATTCCAGGTCTTTTATCACCATTTTCAGCAACTAGCAAACTGGCAAAATCTCTCCATAGCTGTCTTGCAGGATCATGTCGCTTCGGTACATAATTTATGGGATCATCCTTTTTCCCTGTGGATGAACGTCGCCAGAGTGTAAAATTCTCCGAAAAAGCATTATCTTTCTTGAAATAATCTCCTCCAAGCAGAATATAACCGGTCACTTTGTCGTCTGTTCTTTGAAGTAAAAGCCTTCGAGACTGAAGAGTAAGCAGATCCGCCTGATTCTCAGGGAGAGGAATTTCCCGCCGCTCTTGAGCCTGAACGGGACGTTCCCAAATTGCCCGACCTTCTGGCCAAACAGTGCCACTGCTGTCACACAAGATGAAGTTTAGTAGCAGAGATTCAAACAGGTTCCTTCCTTCTGCATAAATGCTCCCGGTTTGCCCCAACCACCCTGCCCCAGGGCTGGCTAGTTTTTCAGTGGATTTACTGGCCGTATCGTCAAAATTATTTACATGCAGCAACCACCTGGCCGCTTCATTGTAGCTAAGGCTTTGCTTCCCCTGCCCGCTGCGGGAGGGAAACAATCGAACCTTATTATTGCTTTCAGAGAGTTCTCCATTCAGTTTTGCCGCTTGATATGCTGTACCCCGCTTCATTCCCGGCACTTGATAAAAAGGGTGAGTGGGATGGAAAAGATAAAACCGATCCCAATAATGAGTAAAATACTTCATCATAAGTTCCATTGGAAATGAACCTCTTTTCCATAAAAGAGACCATCTTTGCAGTGGATCCACTTCCAGATCCGTGTCAAGGAATTCCTTAATAGAAGTATCCTCAATCGTTTCCAGCAACGAATCCTGTAACCACTCCTGAGGGAAGTCTCTTCCCAAAGTAGAGTGAAGAATAGCTAGCAGCATGCGGGTAATTGATATGTTTTGTGTAGGCGTCTCTCCAGCAAGACGGATGTAGCGATGCGCATTCTGAAATGCATCCTTTATTGACACTTCTAATGTTTGGCCTGCTTCATTCAGAACCATGATCCATGGTTCCTCCAACAAATTAAATTCTATCTCTAACATTCTGGTTTCTCCTCAATTAGTAATCCAAGCGTTTGGCTGTACCTGACAGGATGATCATTAATAACTCCGCGAAAATCCCGATCCAGCACAAGAAATAACTCACCCTTCAATAAATGTGACTCCTGCAGCATGGGCAGATTTACAGACTGTTCTTCAAGATACCTGATCGTGTGATTGATCTCCCAAGGAACACACAATTGCCTGGGTAAACTAACCGTCTGTCTGGCGATCATAGTGGCTGCTTCTATCTCAGGAACTTGTTTCGGGTTTACCCTAATGTCAGGATCTGTCCAAGGTAGTGTATGAATTTCTCCCAAATCATTTTCATATAGCACAATAACCTCCAAAGACTCCGCGCTGTCGCGTACTGCTGCTCTGCCTTGATGCTCTGTGTTACCCTGGTCCGTTTCCAGCCAGCTTGTAAACGGGTAGTGAAACCGGACCTGTGGATCCGCGATTTGAAATGCCTTCGATCGAATTCGACTGCTCTCGATGGTTGTTTTCCAAGCCTCATAGACTTCTTTCCAGTAATTCGGGTCATTGTCCGGCATAGATGTCTCATCATAAACCAACTCAACTAGTGATGGAATATTTTCAGGAATCGACACGGTCAGGGGCAATGCACTAGAAGTCCTTGCTAATAAATATTCCGAGTAAATCTGTGCGCTTCCTTTTTCAAAACCCTCCTTTGGTGAAACAACCTGGCAGTGTGCATCTTTCAAAAGTTGCGGTCGAACCCGCTCATGCCGGTGAAGTCGGCCAATGCGTTGAAGCAGCAGATCCATCGGACATAAGTCAGTAATAAGCAAATCAAAATCAATATCTAGTGACTGTTCTAAGATCTGTGTTCCAATCACAATTCGCAATGCGGGCCGATTATCGGTCTTCCTTCCTAATTCACTGATAAGCCGATCTTCCTTTTTGATCCGGTCATAAGCAGTAAACCGTGAATGTAGCAACGTTACCACATCTTCCCCATAGTCCTGGGATAACTGAGAATAAAGGTTCTGCGCTCTGGCGACGGTATTTACTATTATCCCTGCTACACCTCCTTGCGATAAATAATTGGTCAGTACGCTCGAGATCTCCGTATCCTCAATACGTTCAATTCTGACAACTCGTCCGGTTTGAGGAATCTCGATGCTGCTCTCACTAACTTCGTCGCCATCCGTATAGGTAACCAATGGATAAGACCGAATCCCCTCCTTGAGATGAAAAGCTTTATGTCCCCAACCCTTACGATACGAGTTAAGAAACTCCTTTTTCTTCTGATATGGCAATGTAGCTGACAGAATAATGACGGGTACACGGTAGGCAGCTAACCAGGAGATGGCTTTTAACAGGTATTGGTTCATATACGCATCATAAGCATGGCACTCATCGATGATTACTATTTTATTGGTCAGCCCAAGGTGCCGCAGCATAACATGCTTTTGTTTTAAACCAGCCAGTAGAATCTGGTCTACAGTTCCCACTACAAAACTGGCAAGCAAAGATTTCTTTTGTCCTTCGAACCACTGATGGACAACACTGGTGTGTGTCCCGGCTCCCTCATTTTCAAAAATCTGATGCTCTCCGTCTATTATTTCCAAGGATTGAACAATCTCATTAAACCTCGCTTTTCCATGAGCCAGCTTAACTTCATGAGTCCAATGGTCGATTCGATCCAACCAGTCGATAAACCTTGAAAACATTGAATTGGAGGTAGCCTGTGTGGGAAGCGCGAAAAAAACACCTGTCCGGCCGCTCTTCGCGGCAAAAATTTCAGCTGCCGCTAAAGCAGCCTCGGTTTTACCAGATCCCATTGTCGACTCGATTATCATCAAGCCGGGTTCATCCAACTCGCTCGCTATACGATATACCGCTTGCTGGAGGTGATTTGGTTCGAATTCATGGTTTTCATCACCGAATCGACTATTATAATAGTCATCCTGAGAAAACGAATTACCCGGAGCCCAGAGGGGCGGAAAGCTAAGTTTTTCCCATGCGTAGCTGCATCGTTCCGAGAGATTAATATACTGTTCTACTGATAAGGGAGATATATCGGGTGAAATATAGGGAAACAGTGTTTCATTGGAGGAAATCCAATCTGAGATAACCAGTAAAGCAGATAGCAAAACCTGACCTGGCGAGGATGGAAGCGGTAGTTCCTCCGGACCACTCAAATTTGCTTTACTTAATGCGAATTCCAAAAAATCATCTTGAAGCCTTTTCCAATCTGCTTCTTGGCAGTCCCCGTAAAAATTCTCCTTAAACGCTCCCATGGTATCTGCTAAATTAGCATTATCTGCAGGTTTGCCATGGTGGGCAGATACAATTGACGATATTCTGCGATCAATGTTGTTTCTTTCAAGAATGAAAAGACCAGCAAGAGCGTGCGGTGTTCTGTTTCCATTCCGGAACCAGTCCTTTCCCATCATTGACAAGCCTTGTGTTCTTATATTTTCTTCAATTGTTCGATCCAAATCTGTACTTTGATACTGAGTTGTCTTTGATTGAAATACTGGAGTTGCCTTTCCAATATCATGACAGGCAGAGAGAAAGATATACAATTGTCGGGTTTTCTCCTCACTGGCATTGCACAACTCGCTGATTACCCGTTTAGCGCCATCGGAAAGCCAGTTTTCCCATAATCGATTTGATATGGCGACAGTGTCCTCCAAGTGAATGTACAAAGGGAGCCATGCCAAACCGTTACTTGCTTTCTTTGCCCATAAATAATGGAAAGCAGGATGCAAGACGCCTCAACTCCTTTACAACCATCTTTTTGAAAAGTATAAACTGGAGATTATTTAAAATGAGAATTTGTTTTGAATTAATAATAACAAATTCAACGGACAAAAGGCCATCTATATTTCACTTTGTAAACGATGGTATAAAATTGAATTGAATATTTCCATTTGTCATCAGACTTAATTCGATATTTTTGGTGTTTAAAAAATATATAACTTATGAAAACATTTCTGTTTAAAAAAATGGGTCAATCACAAAAACTGTGGGATTTTCCCAAGTTGACATGGAGCCTCTGTCGGCGTGGTTCCGCCAGCCTTGCCGCTATGCTGCATAAATGCTGGGCTAGTCGGCCAGTCAGGCTACCACGTCGACCTCTCCGTGTAAACAGGGAAAATCATAATCCCACATAAAAAGTGATTGAGCCTTAAAAATTATAGAAAATTTTTCATTAATAACGCACAAAAATGGCTTCTGCCATAGATAATTCCAAAATGAACCGTGATATCAAGGTTCTACACTGCGATATTCTTAAAATGTAAACGAAGATTGAACGGAAGCTTAACATTTGTTTGTTATGATGATTTTACAATTGAATCCAATCTATTCCATCCAACAGCTATGCTGCCACCGGAACTGAAAATGCCATTGCCAAGGGCGGAAATGCCTATGCGAATGGGCAGCGCTCAAAATACGAAACCATACAGTTTGTCGCTTTTAATGATTTCCATGGAAATGTCGAGTCCAGCAGCAGCAATCCCGGAATTGCCAAGATTGCCGGCGTGCTCGATCAAATGAAGACCGAATATCCCACGTTCTTCTTCTCAGCCGGAGACAATTTCCAAGGTACGGCCATATCCAATCTGACCCATGGCAAAGTTGTCAATGACGCGTTCCAGCTGATGGATTTGCAAGCTTCTGCCATCGGCAACCACGAATATGACTGGGGCAAGGATATGATGTATGACTGGTCAGAAGAGGGTGGTTATCCTTTCCTGGCTTCCAATATTGTTTATAAGGACAGTGGCGAGCCGGTGGATTATGCGGATCCTTACATGATCAAGAAAGTCCGCCTCACCAGCGGTAAAGTCGTAGAAATCGGAATTATTGGAATCGCCACCCCGGAAACGGCCACCAAGACTGCTGCCGCCAACGTAGCTGACATCGAGTTTACCGACCCGGTCAAGGCAACAAAACACTGGGTCAAATACCTGCGGGAAGTTAAAAAAGTTGACGCGGTGGTTGCTCTGACTCATCTTGGCGGATACCAGGACAGCTCGACCGGTGAAGTAACCGGAGAACTCAAGGACTATGCCGATCATATTTCCGGTGTAGATCTGATTTTCTCAGGACACACGCACCAGACCATCGATGCCGTTGTAAATGGCATTCAGATTCTGCAGGGCCGATATAACGGCCGCTCTCTCCAGGTGGCCCGACTCACCTTTAACAATCGCAACACCAAGCTTGAATCCATTGACGGGTTCATCGACCCGATCTCCACCCGGATCGCCAGCCTTCCGGTGAACCAGGAAGTAGCGGATCTGGTAGCCGGTTACAAGGCCGATCTGGCAGATGTCCTGAATGAGTATGTCGGAATGAATGCCCAACTCCTGGAACATGATACAACTGGACCGCTTGGACTGACCCCGCTGGGACAGTGGACTGCCAAAGCTCTCTCAGAACTAGGCGGAACTCAGATCGCGATCATCAACGGCGGCGGAATCCGTGAACGGATGCCGGCCGGAGAAATCACCATGGGTACCATGTATGCCCTGTTCCCCTTTGACAATACGCTGTTGACCTTGAAAGTCACCGGAGCGAAGCTGTACGAGCTCATCGAGCATGGCATTGAGGAAGGAACCTTCAAGGACGGACAGTTCTATGGCGTCAAGGTCAAAGTAGATCTGTCCAAACCATATGGTTCCCGCATTGTGGAGATGACTCTGCAAAACGGTGATCCCATCGACAATGCAGCCCTGTACTCCGTTTCCACGCTGGACTTTGTATACACCGGCGGAGACAAGTACAACTTCACCGGTGCCATTGATGTTGTGGATACTTTCATTCCGGTCCGTGACAAGCTGGCTCAGTATATTCGGAGCCTTCCCAGACAGACGCTGATCCATGCCTTTGACGCATCAGCCTATGTCGTCCAATAAACTGACTTCACAAAAAAATGATTTCCAGCAGGCTGCCCCATGGGCAGCCTGCTGGCTGTTTTCACCAGCGTATGGTTCTCACCAGGGCGCTGCTCCATGGATGGTTCAAGGGGTATAATTAGTTAGGAAAGAATTGATTCGGGGAAAAAAAAGCCATCATATGCAGTAAAGCATTGATGACCCGAAGCAATTTTTCCTATTGGACACAATCGCGTGAACTGGATCTGGCTATGGGGATTCAATCAAACCCACCGCCTCATGGATCAGGCAAAAGAGCTGTCTCCACTCTCTAAAACTTTGGAATTGGAACATCGTTGGAAAAAAAGGGGATGCTTCGCAGCCCCACCTGGGTGGAGCTTTTTTTGTATCGGGGCCCATGGTCATTCGATCTTTTTGACACTGGCGAGACTTTGTCGCCGGATGTTTGAACTTCCACAATGTCTGCAACAATTGACGTCGATCCCGTATATGCGGTTGAGAATTTCAACTCCCGTCAGATCCTCTAAGACCGGTTTGACGATTTTCCCTTTGATCAGGATCCGGATCAGCTTAAGTTTTTTGCCTTTCGTTCGGTTGCTGAGCAATCCGTAATGCCGGATTTTGACGAATCCCTTTGGAAGAACATGCATGAGAAATCTTCGGATAAATTCCTCATGCCCAAGAGTGAGCGTTTTTTTCGTACCGGTTTTGTAGTCCTTCACCCGAAAAGTAACCGATTTGTCGCCGACCTCAAGGATTCTGGAGTTGCTGATGGCGATACGATGCGTATATCGGCCCAAATACTCAATCACCTGGTCCGCGGATTTGAACGGTTCTTTGAGGTAGGGAATCCATTCTTTGGCATAAAGCTTCGTCAGGAATTGGTTGAATTCGCGAGGAAATTGGAGCAGGCTCAGTTCACCAGGGAAAGCCAGAGTCTTTTTGAGTGAGAGTTTTTTAAGACCGTCCAGGAATTTGCCTCGAAAGAGCTTTGAAACAACCTTAATGGGAAAGAGTAATTTCTTGCCTGAAGTCACGAATCGACCGGCATCGGTGAGACCACCGCCCAGAACGATCGCGTGAATATGCGGATGAAACGACAGGTTGCTGCCCCAGGTATGAAGGACACTGATGAAGCCGATGTCCGCACCTAAAAACTTTTTGTCGCGGGCCAGATCCATCAGAGTTTCCGAGCTGGCGCTGTACAGGAGGTTGTAGAGTGCCCGTTTGTTGGCATAGATCAGTGGGTTCAACTCTTCGGGCACGGTGAAGACCGCGTGGAAATAAGGAGCATCAATGACATCTGCCTTTTGGGCATCGATCCATTTTTCCTTTTTCAGGGATTGGCAGCAGGGGCAATGGCGATTTCTGCAGGAATTGTAGTGGAAATGGGTTTTGCCGCAGTCCTGGCAAATGGTCTGGTTACCGCCCATAGCCGGTGTCTTGCAGCTCATGATCGCCTCTGCCACTTTGTTCGACTCATAGTTCATTCCGTATTGTTCCAGATAACCAAGGTAACCCTGATCAAAGACCTGCTGGATTTTGTGCATTACAAACCACCATCAAAGGGATTTGTGAAGTTGACAGGCCCGGTTCTTGCCAGATGGATGTATATGGTGGTGCTGTTTATGGATTTGTGTCCCAGCAGTTTCTGGATGGTAAGAAGATCTGTCCCACTCTCATAGAGATGAGTGGCAAATGCGTGGCGAAATGAGTGAGCGGTCACATGCTTGCTCCAGTTAAGGCTTTTCAGATGGAGAGAAATGAGACGTCCGAAAAAGCGCTCTTCACTGGTCCATCCCCTTTTTGTTGGGGAAAAGCCATCCCCTGGGTCGCCCATATTGATAATAATATTTTGTTAGGATGAGTACCGCTTTTTTAGAGAGCGTGGCATACCGCTCGGACCGGTTTTTCGAAGCCCGTATAAAGATTCGGCCATCCTGGTAATGGATATCTTCAAAGCGCAAATGACAAAGCTCAGACAACCGGAGTCCAGAGGAATACAGTAATGCAACGCAGGCTTTCAGTCGCAAATCGTTTATGGAGTTGATAAACGCCATGGTCTCATCCACCGAAAGAACCTCTGGAAGGTAAGACTTGATCGTCATGGCGGGAACTTCGTACCGGTCCCACGGTTGCTTCAGGAGATAGAGCCTGAAAAATCGTATTTGAGAGGTATGGGCATTGATGCTGTGGTTGGAAAGCTTCTTTGTCTTCTTCAAGTAGAGGATGTAGGTCCTGATATTTTCGTAGGATGCGTCCTTGGGCTGGATGCCCATGGAGTCAAGCCACTCGAGATAGGATTTCAGGAAGGATTGATAACTTTTTTTGGTATTTGATGAGAGATCTCTGAGTTCGAGATAATGTTCCATTTGAGAGAAATAAGATTCTAAAATAAATTGATCCATCGAGGTACTCCTTTCAAAAAGCGCAGTAATGCATTGGGCATCAGCGCCTTGGGTGGAGACCTGAATGGGCAGATTAAAAAAGTTGTGTTGTTGTGGTGGCTAAAATATGGTAACATAGGCGTGCAAATAGTAGTTGCTCTCCTTTGGTTATTTGTTGTTTGTAGTGAATCCACAATAAACCATAAATGGAGGTGTAGCTACTATTTGTTTTTTTTGCACGAACAAGCCTCTGTCAAACCAAGAGGCATAAGTATAAAATTGTAACAAAGAACTATCGCGTAGCGATTTTGTTCAATAATATCAGAGTGAACATAGCTGTATTGCAAGCAGTTGAAACGGAGGAACCTTGCTGATGAAACTTTACAACAAGTTGGTGCGCGACCGGATCCCGGAGATTATCCAGGCGACCGGTAAATCCGCTGACTTTGAGATCCTGTCGGAAAAAGGATACGCTGCCAAACTGGAAGAAAAACTTATGGAAGAAACCAAAGAGTACCTGGAAGCCAAAAACACCGAGGAGCTGGCCGATCTCCTGGAAGTCATCCGGGCTCTGGCCCAACTCCAGGACTGTTCCATGGAAGAACTGGAAGCTCTGCGTCAGAAGAAAGCAGAAGAACGCGGCGCTTTCAAGGAACGGCTTCTGCTGAAGCAAGTCTGGGACAGGGATGAGAATCCTGATCCGACGACGTAAAAAGCGAAAAAAATTCTTCAACCGACCGGTAATAGCAATTTTGGTTGGGTATCTTTTCATAAGACGGGTTATCCTAACATCAGACCGAAAAGGAGGTTCCCCTTGAATCATCGGTTTCAATCCATTCTTCAACATCTGGAGGATCACCTGAATGATCCGGTAACTCTCGATCAGCTGGCCGCCGAAGCCGGAATTTCAAAGTATTATTTGATTCACCTGTTCCAGGCTGAAACGGGATATACCGTCATGGACTACCTCCGACGCCGTCGTCTGGAGGAAGCCCTGATCAGCTTGAAAGACGGCAATCGCATCCTGGATGCAGCACTGGATGCCGGTTATGGGTCGGAACAAGCCTTCTCCCGGGCAGTTCGGAGAACCTTCGGTCAGCCTCCCAGTGCCTTTCGAATGGATCCGCCCATTCGGATCCGACGTCTGAAGTCCTATGACAGAACCCTTCAAATCGATCCGCAAAGAATTTTGAAGGGCTTACCCCCTGCCTTTCGCCCGCTGCTGCCCACCATTGAACAAGGAGTATCAAGCATGCAAGATTATTTAAGTGATGTCCGTTATGAAATTCTGCCAGCCATGACTGTTGTCTGTGGAATCGCCATCGGTTCAGAACCAGAAGACGAGATCCTCGGCCGCATGGATCGTCTGGCGAAAGCCTGGAATCTGAAGGTCAGCCGTCGGTTTGGTTTTGATTCACCGGTTGAGGGATCGGAAGATGTTACTGCCCTGCGGGGATACGAAGCCTGGCTGGTGATCGACCCGACTCAGGTCGGTCAGCTTCCCACCTCACTCGTCTTTGAAGATACACGGCTTACAATCAAACAGATTCCCTCTCTGCGGTACGCTATCCTACGCATCACCGATCCCTTTGCCGCTCCCTTTGAACGGATTCCAGGCGGATGGCAGGCACTCGTCGCCTGGCTCGAAGAGCACGACTTCAAAGATCCGGATTTCAAGCACGATCCCAAGGCCCCCTGCCTGGAAGAAGTTCTGACCGTCGATGGAAAAATGGTTATGGATCTGCTGGTAGCCATCGACCGCGCCTGACTATCAGACAATCGCAATAACTCACCGGCATGAATGGGAAACAGGAATTGTCATCTAACGCTCCAGTTCCTGTTTCCCATAATTTGTTTATGAGCTCATGCTTTGATCCGATACGACACAGCTACCCATCACCAGTTCCAGCCATAATAACTGCTATAAGGCCCTAAAATCATTATCATTGACATCCAACTTTCCAATTGGTAATATAATATAGTCACATGGAGAGTTGGTCGAGTGGCTTAAGGCACCGGTCTTGAAAACCGGCGATGTGCAAGCATCCCAGGGTTCAAATCCCTGACTCTCCGCCATAGAACACTTATAAAGATAGCTGAATCCTTGTCGTATCAACGATTTCAAGGATTCTGCTGTTTTTATTTTTTTCTTTTACAACACTTTAACTACGCTTTTACAACTCCTCAAAGTACGATCCTGAAGGCTGCATCGTATTCTGAAGGCCTGTTTATTATCATTTTTTCAAGTTGACAGGATCATAAGTTCATTTTAACCAAATGTTTAGTGATCTTCAATTATTTCTGTTTAATTCACATCTTAGAGTTATAATTCTTTACAAATAGATATCCCTTGAACAGGGTCTTCTGTAACCAGCTGGATGTCTTTAAAAAATCAAGCCTGGGGGTGAATTGGATGAAACGATGGTTATCCGCGATTACTGCAATCCTGCTTAGTATGACCTTCATGGGACTCCCTACCAGAGCCGCCGACAAAGAGTTCAAAGTGAACGACTCTCTGGGAAAGAATGAATTGAAATTCGTGCCTGATGAAATCAATGTGAAATTCCGTAATGACAAGAATCTCTTCCGAACAATCAAAGTTGCGGCCGGTTCAGTGAAGGACGAAGTGGCCAAATATTCGAAGCAAGCCAATGTGGAGTATGCTGAACCTAATTATATTGCTCAGGCATACATGGTTCCGAATGATCCTTACTACAGCTATCAGTGGAACTTCAAAGAGAAAGCACAGGGCGGCATCGAGCTGGAGCAGGCCTGGGAAAAACGACGGGCAGCAATGTCGTTGTCGCGATCCTGGACACGGGCATTGCCTACGAAAACTACGGAAACTATTACAGAGCTCCGGACCTCGCCGACACCAAATTTATGCAGGGATATGACTTCATCAACAATGACGCTCATGCCAATGATGATAACAGTCATGGAACGCATGTGGCCGGAACGGTGGCCCAAAGTACCAACAACTCCCTTGGTGTTGCCGGCGCAGCATTCGGAGTCACACGAATGCCGGTGAAAGTGCTGAACAAAAAGGGGTCAGGCACCTATAGCGCCATCGCAAACGGAATTTATTATGCTGCTGACAACGGAGCCAAGGTCATTAACATGAGTCTGGGCGGGCCAGATGATTCCTCGATCCTCCTGGATGCTATCAGATATGCCCATGATGTCAAAGGCGTTACCATCGTAGCGGCTGCCGGTAATGAGGGATCAAGCTTCACCGGTTATCCCGCAGCCTATGATGATTACGTGATCGCAGTCGGCGCGACAGGCTATGGCGGTTATCTGGCACCATATTCCAATTACGGATCCAGTGTCGATCTGGTTGCTCCAGGCGGAGACACCAGTGTAGATAAAAACGGAGATGGCTATGTGGACGGTATCCTGCAGAATACTTTTGATCCGACCTCCAAGAATCCGTCCAGCTTCAATTATTATTTCTTCCAGGGAACCTCCATGGCGACTCCACATGCAGCAGCCGCCGCTGCTCTGGTAATTGCGTACGGAGCGGCGGTGACGCCCCTTGAAGTGCAGAATATCCTCCAGAGTACTGCTTATGACCTTGGATCTTCCGGACGAGACAATACCTTCGGCTGGGGCCTCATCGATGCTGCTGCCGCGCTAAGCGGCGCACCTTCCCCTAATAATCGGCCGTTCGCAGTCAGCCAGTCTGTTGCGTCCCCTGAAGACATCCCAAAATCCATTGTTCTGACGGGAAGCGACCCTGACGGAGATACTATCTCGTTCCAGATTGCCTCGGGACCCTCTCATGGCACTCTGAAAGGAACAGCTCCGAATCTCGTTTATTCACCAGCGCTGAATTACTTCGGAAATGATTCATTTACATTTAGAGCCTATGACGGAAAAGCATACTCCGATTCTGCCACAATCAGCATTACGGTAACGCCGGTCAATGATCCCCCCACTGCCGGCAATGTTTCAGTGACTGCAAAAAGAAACGCAACCATTCAAGTCACACTGAAGGGTGCTGATGTGGACGGGGATCCTCTGACTTACGAAATTGTTGCTCCACCTGGCAGCGCCAGTGTCACCCTTGCGGATCATATTGCCACCTATGTTCCGAATAGCGGTTTTACAGGCACGGATAAATTCACCTGTCGGGTACGGGATGGAAGTACATACTCCAATACTGCAACCGTATCGTTAACGATCAAGCGGAAATAAGATGGCTTAAACAACTTATTGCAGTAACAGCTCCTTACTGGAGAAAATACATGATTGAACAAAATAACCACTGACTGGAAAGAAGACTCGCATGAGTCGTCTTTCCTTTATTTAACTTAAATTCAATCAGCACTCTACACCTGAACGCTATTCCACCACACCAAAAACCAAAACAGCAGAACCGAGAAAGTATGACATTTCTTGGTTCTGCTGTCTTTTGCTTACCTCATTTTTCAGCAATGATTCATTACCTAAGACCTCTCTCTTATATTTTGGCCATTTGTAAATTTCGACTGCTTTCCTGTTTTTTTCGCTCCTGGCATACCATTCTCAGTGAGGATATGTTGAACGGTGTCTGGATGATGCATATAATCTTTCTTTTAATCTTTTCGATCGATCCGTTTGACTTATATTCGTCTTTTAAAAAATAACAAGGATCAATACAGCAGTTTTCTGTTCAGGTTTAGAAAACTATCTCGGATGAGACTTCTTTCAGTCCTTATCCTGAGCCAGCAGCCACAGCAAGTTGGATTCAATATAAATTTTAATTCTATTTAATTTTACTTCAAGTCTTTATATAACTAATAAAATCCATATTTAAATGCGGAATTTCTATTTACAAAACATGGTATTATTTGAGATATATTAAATTAACCTAATTTACTAATCAAAAGAATACGCTTAAGGAAGGTTTAATGGAATGAAACATCGTAAATCACTTGTCACCCTGGCCATCATACTCGGGATCTCACAGTTCGCTGTACTCTCCGCGCCTCAGTCAGCGCCAACGGATCCTGGTTCAGTCATTCAGACAAACTCAGTCAAGACTGCTCTTCCCGCGGGTCAGTCACAGACAAACGCCCCGAAGATGGCTCCGGTCGCCAGAACTCAGGAAGTCCCGTCCCTGCCGGATACCGGTGCGATCTACCAGACTACGGGTTCTGTAAATTTCCGGACCGGGCCCTCCACCTCTTACTCCGTCATACGTAAATTGTCCGCCGGCACAAAAGTGGAACTGATATCCAAATACAGTTCCACCTGGTATAAAGTAAGCGTCAATGGAACCGTCGGCTATCTTTCCGCCAGTTATCTGAAAGCAGCAACAACCTCAGCACTGCCGACAACAGCTTCTGTCTATGTAACCACTGGATCGATCAACTTCCGGACCGGGCCTTCCACTGCCTATTCTGTCATCCGCAAACTATCCGCCGGCACCTCCGCCACACTATTGCTCCCCTGATTAAACCTTGCGGATATTAAGAGGCATATTTTGTGGTTTTTGAATGGAAGAACCCCCTGATTTTATTAGGACGCAATTGCACAGTTTTTAAATGAGATCGAACATTATGTTCAAGCTCCTCATCGCTCCTGGGACTTGGTTTTTTACTTATGCCACGTTTGAGATCGCTGTTGAGCAATTCATCAGGATTGTACTCTGGAGCATACGGTGGCAGGTAGAACAGCTCAATTTCTTCCTTATGCTTTTCTACCCACGCCATGACTTTTTTAGCATGATGAACCCGCAGATTATCGAGCACCAGGAACACTTTCTTTTTGCTGTCATGCACCAACCGCCTCATAAAATCAATCAGTTTGTCGGCATTCATGTTGTCTTTATAGAGGACAAAGCGCAATTTTCCTCGATTGGAAATTGCTGAAAGCATGTTGATCTTGATGTGTTTTGCTTCGGTTCGAACCACGGGCGTTTGACCGATTGGCGCATACCCACGCAAGCAAGTTGACTGGTTTTGCAATCCGGTTTCATCTCCAAAGAAAATCTCTGCATTCTCAGCCTCTGCTCGTTCAGTAATGCCAGGAAACTCAGTTTCGACCCAGTGCTGCACCTTCTCTGTGTCTTGCTTGTAGGCGCGTTTCATCGGCCGCTGGACTGAGAATCCCCACCGCGCCAAGTAGACCCCTAAAGTAGATACGGGCAGGCTGATTTTATACTTTTCATAAATGAGCTCTGCAATGGTTTTTCTGCTCCACATGCAGTCTTTGAACTTCAATTGATCCGGTGTCTTATCAACCAGAATTTGTTGTATTTCCTTTTCCTGGGCAGGAGTAAGGGTTCGTTTGGCACCCTCTCGGCGACCACGCTTTTGGGGCTTGATCCCTGCGATCCCGCCTTCCTTGTATTGTTTCTTAGTGTTCTGGACGTGACGCAAGCTTACATCTAAGATTTCCGCTATTTCCTCATTCGTTTTACCTTTTTCTGATAGTCGGATGATGTTCTTGCGAATCTGATATTGCTCTTCCGGACTAAGCCGTACTGCTTGGGTCTTTAAATCATTATTCATAAGATTATTATATCAGAAATCATCAAGAAACGCAAGGTTTATTTAGTGTGTCAATAATCTCCAAATACAGCTCCACCTGGTACAAAGTGAGCGTCAATGGCACCGTTGGCTATCTTTCCGCTTCCTATCTGAAACTCGCCAGTGAGTCCACCGGTACGACCAGCGTTCCGGTGCACAGCATCGGTTACCTGGGAGGGCTGCACAAAAAAATCGCCGATCTGCGGCCTTACTTTGATCCGTCCTGGGGCGAACATAACTATATGAGCGGATCCACCCTGCAGACTTACTTGGACAAAGGACTTCTGGTAACCTGGGGTCCGGCTATGTACAACTACGACAACAAGACCACAATGATCCTGGGTCATGGTTCGGGGGTTTTCAACTATATGATCAATGTCAAGACAGGTTCCCTGGTATCGGTCTCTGATCTGAACGGGAAGGTCAGAACCTACAAGATCATCGATGTGAAAAGCAATCCCAACAATGACTTCTATCTCAAGTTCAATAACGGGGTCAGTCTCATCGATATCTACTACAACGGCGGCAAGGAAGAGGGCATCTGTCTCCAGATGTGCCAGAATTCCATCAATACCCATTATTACGGCGTGCCGGTCAACTAAGCTTTTTTTACGCAAAGTCGAAATCCTCGTAATAGCTTTCGAATCGCATGGTGCCTGATGAGCATCGGATGAAGGAAAAAGACCGTCGAATCGATCACCTGAAGCAGGCGATCGATTCGACGGTCTTTATCATTGTTCGATCTGATCCTCAATCAGAAGTTTCTGATGCTTCGCAGAGGCTGAAGCCGTTTCGAAAAGGACTTCCGATGAGCATGCCCCTTTATCCCGAGGCATGCTCGATCTTTGTCCGGATTCAGCTGCTGTCGTCTCCTATTTTTTCAGATTCTTAACGTTCGATCCATCGAGATTCATGATTCGGTAGGCTCCGGTGGAGTTGTCAAAGAAAAGAATCTGATCGTCCAGGAAGTGTACCCAGGTGAAATCTCCCGGACCGTTGAGCCGTTCGCGTTTGCTTCCGTCCAGCTTTGCCCGGTAGAGCCCGGCTGCCTCCATCCCGTTGTAATAATAGACATGGCCTTTGTAAACTCCGATTAAAGTCAGGGTATCCTCGCTCAGAATTTTTTCTTTTCCGGTTCCGTCGAGATTCAAGCGATAGATCCCCGCCGGGTCGGATTTGATTTTTCCCATCCAGTCTTCATCGGGCGCATAGAACATCGAGCCTTCGCCGACGGTCATGTGCTGGACGATTCCCTCCAGCAGCATTTCTTCCTCGCTGCCGTCGGTCTTCGTCCGATAAATATCCTTAACGCCCCAGTTGTCCTCTCGGGGATGAGACCAGTAGACCCAGTCTCCCTCCAGGGCTAGAAGAATGGCCTGCCCTTTGTTTAGAACTGTCAATTCAGTGCCGTCGGTCCGGATCTTCCAGATCTGATTTTCTTGATCCCGGTCGGTAAAATAAATCCACCCATCCCGCACAATCATTCCGGAAACACTGCTGTCATGGATGACTCCATAGGAAGTCCCGTCGATCTTCATGCGGGCCATGCTGCTATAGGCATCACCATCGATAAAGTAGAGCCAGTCTCCGACCAGATTCAAATATCTCACGCTCTTGGGAGCAAGCACGCTCCGCTGGGAACCATCCCGCTTCATCCGGAACAGACTGCTTTCCGGCGATGTAACATCAATGCCGTAAATCCAGTCTCCCTGAGAGACGAACATGGATCGATACTTCTGATTGGCGTTCAGGGAACCCAGTCCTTCCACCACCGGAGTTCCAGGGGGATCTGGTTGAACCATCTTCAGCGCATAGGCTTTTTCCATTAAATTGGAGCCATCCGCCTTGATGCGATACAATCGACCGCTCCGATGAAGCACATAAATCCAGGACTCGGTAATCTGAACTCCTTGGACTGGATAAGTCAGCAGTTCTCTGACCTTAGAGCCATCCAGGCTGCTTGTTATAAGGTTTCCGGTTTTCTGATCAATGAAATACAAAGTATCTCCATCGATGGTGTAATCGATGATGGGTCCCGCAACGATTTTACTGCTCTGGGCTTTATCGTATGTCATGCGGAAAAGGCTTCCTGCGTCATCCGCATAATACAACCAGCCGCGATCGGCCATCAGATTTCGTCCGGCCGGTCTGACCAGAACTGAATCTTCAGACCCATCCAGCCTCATCTTATGGATTTCCAGCACTTGTTCCCCCTGATTCATGACGCTCGTCAGATAGAAAATCCATTCCTCATCGATATTGGCCATCCAGGTCGGCGAGTCATTTACTTTCGTGAGAATCTTCCCATCCAAATCCATTCGATAGAGGCGATCTCCATCCTCGGCATTCGTAAAGTAGATCCCGTCATCCAGGATGACGCAGGTTCCAAGGACATTCACCTGGACCGGGCTGATCTTTGTCAGATTCGTCCCGTCCTGATTCATCCGGAATAGCGATCCGCCCATCTCTACGCCTTCCTCATCCATTGCGACATAATAGACCGCCTCACCAACGAGACTGATATGCATGACGTGCACCGCTTCAAAGGATGTCACCTGCGAGCCTGATTTGGTCATGCGGCTCAGCCGATATTCCGGCATTTGGGAGAACCATACCCACTCGTCGTTTTCAGCATACAATCCGCTGTTCGAATAGTTTCGGTTGAGACGTATCTTCCAGAGGGGAAATGGCTGTAATCATTGTGTGCCAATGATTACAGCCATATTGATTGTGAAAATGTAGCCATACATTTTAATCGAAATCCATTGATATGTAATCGATATAAGTGTATAATAATACTATACAGTTCAATGGTGAGGTGTCTTATGAAATCGTCGAGTGATAAAAAGTCTTCACGACTGCATTTAGAGATCCAAACCCATCGTTCAAATCCGTATGGTCTCATCCGCTCTTCCTACAGGGAGAACGGTGTCATTAAGCACGAAACGCTATCCCGGATCACTGGCGTTCCCTTGGCCACGTTGAAACTCATCCAGGCTGCTTTTCAAGGCAATGTCGTCTTGAAATCAGACTTTAAAATCCTCAACTCCAAGGAGTATGGGGCTTCGTTTGCATTGCGCCAGATCGCCAGATCCACCGGACTCGACAAGATCATCTACTCCCGCCCGGCTGAGCCGTGGGTGCAGGATGTTATGGCTATGATAGTCGGCCGCGTCATCTATGCGGGCAGCAAGCTGTCCCTTACCCGAGTGGGCTCTTTCAGCTCGCTGTGGGAACTGTGCGGTGTGACTGACACGAATATCGATGTCAACCATCACTGCTACAGCCCCATGGATCGTCTCATGGAGCGCAAGGACATCATCCAGAAGAAACTGGCACAAAAGCATCTGACCCAGCGCAGTGTAATCCTCTATGACATCACCAGTACCTATTTTGAAGGAAAATATTCAAACAGCAAAATGATCACCTACGGCTACAACCGTGATAAAAAAAGAGGCCATGAACAAATCGTCATCGGCCTTATTTGCAGTCAGGATGGGTGCCCCATAGCTGTCGAGGTCTTCCGGGGAAACACCAAGGATGAGACGACCGTATCGGCGAAGATCCTCGAGATCAAAGAAAAGTATGGAGTTGAGAATGCCATCTTCGTGGGTGACCGTGGGATGATCACAAAGGCGCAGTTTGAGAAAATCCAAACCCAGGAAGCCTTCCAAATCCATACGATTTCAGCCCTGACCCATTCCCAGATCGAGAAGCTCTGCGAACGGGAAGATGTGCAGCTGTCGATGTTCGATGAGAAGAATATCGTCGAAGTGGTGGACCCTGAAAAGGGAATCCGGTATGGCTTGTGCAAGAACAACGCCCGCGCGGCCGATGAGGGGCAGACTCGCCGTGCATTACTGGAAAAGACCCGTATTGAGCTGGATAAGATCGCCAGAGGCAAGCGCAAAGTTGATGATGGCGACTTGGGGATCCGGGTAGGCAAGGTTATCAATAAGTTCAAAGTCGGTAAATTCGTGCAGTCTACCATCATCGACGGAACCTTCTCCTGGTCCTTCGACGAAGCCAAAATCCGGGAAGAAGAGCAGTTTGACGGCTGTTATGTCATTTTCACAAGTGTGCCGAAAGAAGATATGGAGATCGAGGAAGTAGTCAGGAGCTATCGGAAACTGATCAATGTTGAACAGGCCTTCCGCAACCTGAAGACAGTGCAACTCGACATCAGACCGGTATTCCACAAAACTGATAACCGAGTGGATTGCCATGTCTTTGTGTGTATGCTTGCCTACTACCTGATGTGGAACATGAAGCAGCGCATCAAACCGCTGATGGAAAGCGATGTTGAGGGAAAAAACAAAGAATATACCTTTGACTATGTCATCGAAGTTCTCAAATCGATCCGCAAAGAAATCGTCGAATTCAGCGGCGTGGAGAGCGAAGTCATCTCCGAACTCAGCGAAGAGCAGAGAAAGATTGCGGAACTGCTGGAAATCAAGTTTTGACCATACATTGGAAATTGAAAAAGTGCCTCAAAGCAAGAGGCACCAATCAATTTTGAGGTTTTTTTTCTGGAAGATACGTTGAGATTTCCCATGTTGTGAACTGTCGTTCCAGGAGTAGTGGAAGTGGGTGTCGTCCCTGGCTGAGTGCTTGGAATAGTCGCCGGCTGGGTGCCCGGAACGGTCGCCGGCCGGGTTGATCCGGAGATTACTGGCTGAGTACCTCCGGTCGTTGAAACAGGAGTTCCCTGACAGGCTGTGAGCAGCAGTATGCTTCCCATCATCCCGACCAGGAGGCATTTCATCCGTTTCATGATCTTCATCTCCTCATTTGATATGGACATAACCAAGCGTTTACAAACATTAAGTGCAAACCACAAGATGCATATGTTTTCGTATGGTGTATTTTTTAACCTTAAGCTTACACCTTGCGAAGAGTACTTTCCACCATGATCCTACTCATTCAGGCATTGCCATGTCCTATTTTCACCTATGCTCCCACGGAAGCATGGATCAGATAACAGTGTTCATCCCTGTGAAATCTGCAGGAATTCTCCCCTCTGACGGTCCACAGAAGTCTGATTGAATCTGATTCCAGGCAGATTTCCCTCCGGCGAACTCCCTTTTATTTCCTTCTTGGGACGAGATGTGAACCAGCGCCAGCTGATCCTCGGTGATCTGATTCAGACCGGGTTATCTCCCCTTGTATTCTGGTTCACTTCATCGCTGAAACGGGCAATAGCCGTTGCAGCGCCTCTGGGATCCTCGCAGTAAAGCAAATGCCCGGCGTCCTTCAGTACAACCAGCCGAGACCCGGGGATCACTTTCGCCAGCTCCTCCTGACTGCTTCTGGTGAGAAGTCTGTCCTGGTCTCCCCTGATAATCAGGGTAGGCGAACTGATTTTGCTTAACCCCCCGGGGAATGCCTCCTTCATCATGCCCTCCATCGTATCCCGCCATACCCTTGCCGGCACTTTCAGATTTTCCCTCAGTAACATCTCCTGGAAATCTTGGGCAATCGGCTTTGACAGAGTGCTCAATAAGAAGCGTTCTGCGAAATCCCTTTCCACCGGATCTGTCAATTTTGAAAGGGTGGACTCCCATACCTCCTGAGCTGCCGGATTACCCTGAAGGGTTGCCGGAGCTCCCAGAAGAATCAGGGCCAGGGTGCGATCCGGGTGACTGAGTGCAAAACTTCTGGCTGGAAAACCTCCGCTGGAAGCCCCCAGAATAACCGCTTTCTCAAGATTCAAGGCATCCATGACCATCTCCAAATCCCCTTGAAAATCCCCGGTGTCATATCCTGAGTCCGGCCGGCTTGACTCCCCATGGCCTCTTTGCGACAGGGCAAACGCATGGATTGACTGGGGCAGATCCTGCATGAGGAGTTCAAAGATATGCCAGGAGTCGCCTAATCCATGGAGCAGAATCATCGGGACGCCTTCCCATGACCCCCTCTCAAAGCAGGAAATCTTTACTTTATTGGGAAGTTCAATGCTGACAGCAGAATCAATCATGACTCGTTCCTCCTTTTTAAGTTCAGCTTTTGCATATTCCAGGTAGTATTCTAATTACCTTAATAACACCGGAATAGGTCTCCTGTGCTGATCGAAACAGTCGCCGGAGATTTTTACTTTACAATCATTTGATCCTAGGTATCCTACAATAGGATTTACTTCCGGTTTCATGAATCCTCTGATTATTTCCCAAGCTGACGACAGCCCGCTGAATTCAGTACTACAGTCCGCCTCAACTTGTTTTATCCTTAGAACTTGGTTGAAAGTTGATTTGAATCATAGTTTACCGGGCAGAGTTCGACTAGAATAGAATCAGAAGATCGGATATCAGAGACAGGTCTATTCCTTTGGTTCACGCGGAAAAGCTGCTCTGATAAAAATACAGGTAATAAAGGAAGGAAAAAAAATGATGACATTCGCACAAGCAAAAAAACGGAATCTGGACAAGCTCAAGCTTTTTGTACCGGTGGTCGCCCGGGTTCACGGGGAACATCACCCTGAATTCCATGAAGTTCGGAAAGTATACGATGAGATGATCGCAAAAATCAATCAATCTGATTCGGAAGCCCCGGATCTTGAGTCTGAATTCAGCCGCCTGAGGGAACTCACTGACCGCTATACCGTTCCCGGTGATGTCTGTGAGAGCTATGAAGCGGTCTATGTCATGCTGTCCGAGCTGGATGAAGCTTATCACGGATAAAGCGGGACTCCTCTTCTTTGCGTCTGCCGGGAAGAGGAACTTTTTTGAAGTGGAGTCAATGAGGACATCGCCTGGAGAAGGAAAGGAGTTGCGCTTATGCAGCGGTATATTCTAAAACACAAAAATCAAATCACATGGCTCAGCGGGATTCTGATCGCGATCGGGTTCCTGGCTGAATGGCTCTTTCATCAGGAAATCGTCCTGGTCTGGGCGCTGATCATCGCATCCCTCATCGGAGTGGCTCCCATTGCAATCCAGGCTTATCAGGCATTGCGAGTCAAGGTGGTCAGCATCGATGTCCTGGTTACCATCGCTGTGGCCGGTGCCTTTGTCATCCGTAACTTTGAGGAATCTGCCATCGTAACCTTTCTCTTCCTGTTCGGAGCATACCTGGAGCAGCGGACGCTGAATAAAACCAGATCCGCCATCCGTGAGCTGACGGAAATGGCTCCGGAGAGCGCGCTGAAGCAAATGGAAAACGGCGAGTTCGAGGAAGTGGATGTGGATGAGGTCGATGTGGGCGATGTTCTCCTGGTCAAAACCGGAGCCAAGGTACCGGTGGACGGAACCGTGCAAAGCGGCGAAGCCAGCATCAACGAAGCCAGCATCACCGGAGAATCCCTTCCGGTCAGCAAGGAGAAGGGTTCCACCGTTTTTGCGGGAACCATCCTCGACAACGGCACCCTTCAGATCGTGGCTGACCGGGTGGGTGAAGATACCACCTTTGGCCGGATCATCGAACTGGTGGAAGAAGCCCAGGATTCCAAATCCGAAGCGGAACGGTTCATCGACCGCTTCTCGAAATACTATACCCCCGCGGTTCTGGTACTGGCGTTCATCGTCTGGCTCGCAACCAGAGATGTCGAGCTGGCCATCACCATTCTGGTCCTGGGCTGCCCCGGCGCTCTCGTCATCGGAGTCCCGGTATCCAATGTAGCAGGCATCGGCAACGGAGCCCGTCACGGCATTCTGCTCAAAGGCAGTGAAGTCATCGGTGACTTCAGCCGGGTGCAGACGATGGTCTTTGATAAGACCGGGACCCTCACCGTCGGCAATCCGACGGTGGCTGAAAAAGCCGGGTACGGTGAACCCGGCGAGTCCCTGGCCTATCTGGCCAGTGTCGAGTACGAATCCGACCACCCCCTGGCCAAGGCTGTCCTTCAGGAGATCGGGCCAATCAAGACTTATCCCGTAAGCAATACCGAAGTGTTCAAGGGCGGAGGCATTGTTGCCAGTGTCGACGGACACCGCGTGGCCGTTGGCAATGTCGCCCTGATGGAAAAAGAAGAAGTTGTTCTGAGCGAGCAGGTCCGGTCGGATATCCGGCGCTTCGAAGGGAATGGAAACTCCCTGGTGCTGACCGCAGTGGACGGCGAACTGAAGATCCTTATGGGAATCCGGGACCAGCTCCGGCCCGGAATCCGCGAAGACCTGGCCCGGCTGAAAAAACTGGGTGTGAAGAATCTGATCATGCTCTCCGGCGACAACCAGGGCACGGTGGATGCCGTAAGCCGCGATCTGGGACTGACCCGAGCCATCGGCAATCTCCTGCCGGAGGATAAGTCCAAGTATGTCCGCAATCTGATTGAAAAGGAACACCAGATTGTCGCCTTTGTCGGCGACGGCGTCAATGACAGCCCCTCCCTGGCTCTCGCCCAGATCGGCATCGCCATGGGCAGCGGTACGGATGTGGCCATCGAAACCTCGGATGTGGTATTAATGAACTCCGACTTTGGCCGTCTGCCCCATGCACTGGGACTGACCAAAGCCACCGCCCGGAACATGAAGCAGAACATCCTCATCGCGGTAGGCGTCGTCGTGTTGCTGCTGGCCGGCGTGCTGTTCAGTGAATGGGTCAGCATGTCCATCGGCATGCTCGTTCATGAGGCCAGCATCCTGGCCGTCATCCTCAACGGCATGCGGCTCATGCGCTATAAACTGAACTAATCCGGACTTCCTGAATCTGGCCAACTAACCGGACTCCCCCTTGAATCCAGATCCTACTTGAATCCCCATCCCATATATCCTAAAATAACATCAATTCGTAAGAGGAGAGAAAAAAAATGAAATCTGCAACCATCCAGTTAGAAACTCTGACCTGCCCATCCTGTATGCTGAAAATTGAGGGAGCTTTGAAAACCCTGGACGGCATCGATCAGGAAGCTACCAGTGTATCCTTCAACACCAGCAAGGCGAAGCTCAAGTTTGATGAAACCAAGCTGTCCATCGAAACCATTGAAGAAGCCATCCGCAGAGTCGGCTATGAGATCATCACTTCGAAGGTGAAATAAGTTCTGCCGGAGCAGGATGGATATCAAATCACTTCAAATCACTTCAAATCACTTCAAATCACTTCAAAAACAGGATCCCGAGACTGGTTCAGTCTCAGGATCCTGTTTTTTTCCTGTCACCAGTTTTCAATCTGATATTCGGTCTATTCACTTAAAAATAACCCAGAATAAACAACGAAGCTCTTTGAGAGGCTCAAGGATTTCTGTTTCTGATTAAGGTGTCATGGCTGTGAATCCAGTTTGGCGATCTGCTCGTGGATCAGTCGGCGAACGGGGCGAGCTTCGATGTATCCGCGAAAACCCTGGGGTTCGAGCTGGAAGCGGGGTGCTTCATCATCTGCCCAGGCATAGCCGTATACCGTGGGGTCATAGTTCTCCATGGCCAGCCAGATTTCCTGAATCCGCTCACCGAAGGTTTCGTCCTCATAGGGTTCTCCCTGAAAGACCATCATGGTGCAGGGTTTCAGATCAATGAGTTCATAACCCTCAGGCACAATGCCCGTATAGTCTGCCGGGACTTCAACGCCTTGCACATATCGGGACGTGCCGGGCCGGATCAGGGAATTCGGCAGCCACAGACCAATCGGTTCGTACAGAGCCTCCTTGACGCTGGTCAGCAGTCCCCAGACATCACAGCCGACTTCCTCACAGTAGTCAAAATATTGTTCCGCTTTGATGCCTCGTTTCAGAATGAGTTTTCGAGCCGGCCGTTCCACGATCTGAACGAACACAGTCTGAACGGCAGCATTGTGATCCGATTTCATTTGTTTCACCTCATTTTCCAGGAATCGATAGTAGTCCGCAATCCCATGGGGCATGAACAGCCCGATGGGTTGGGGGTGAGCCTTATACCGGCTGGGCGTCACGCCGAAGGTCCGGCTGAAGGCTCTGGTAAAGCCCTCGTGGGAATCAAACACAAACTCCAGCGCGACATCCAGAACGCGCACTGGCTCATCCCGCAGCTTCAGTGCGGCCCGGCTGAGCCGAAGCGCCCGCAGATACTCAAAGGGTGATTTGCCCAGCTCCTCCCGGAAGATCCTGGCGGCATGCCAGGGAGAATACCCCGCCGCCCGGGCGAGCTGCTTCATCGTAATGGGAACCAATAAATGCTCCTCCATATAATCCTGCATCCGCTGTACCGCTTCCACTGTATCCCGGGATCCCATTCCGGTCACCTCTTTTCCCTGTGTCTGAGTTCATCTTACCAGTTCAGAAGTTCAATTTCTTGACAGTACGTGTGATTCCTGCACCTGTTTCAATCCTATTTGACCATGCGCCGGATCAGGCATCCCTTCCGCTGGCCGGATCCGGGTTCAATGGGATGAAATCCCTCGCACCTGCGAAGCGGGGCCGTTCCAGCAGCCTGGGATACCAGGGCAGTCCGCTGAGAAAGGCTTCCCGTCGCTCCCTGGTATAGCCGATCCGGATATGCGGGTAGTTGCGGCGCAGGAACTCCATCAGATCCAGCAGATCATCCTTGGTACGCGAAACCCCGGACCAGTCCATATCGGTCGTATGCGGCAGACGAACGATCCGATGCCGCTGATCCTTCCGGATGATTTCCAGAAAAAAGTAATACATGGAACGGCCTGAACCATAGGAAGTGTAGATCCAGTCGATTTCGTTCAGATCCTCCACCAGAAAATGATCCGGCTGAATAACAAAGAGGTGGTTATCCTTTAGATGGGTTTCAATGGTTGGCCAGACCCAGTCCAGATGCAGGTACAGATCCCTGGTGTCAAAGCCCGGCGGAAAGTTCTTCTTCAGGACGTCCAAAGAATCTCTGGTCACGACATATTTGTCTCCCTTCACAATCCCCAGGAACACTCCCGGGAGAAAGCTGAGAACCGCCAGCAAAGTCATCGTATCAGGTGCCTGCCAGACCGACAGAATCAGAAAAGCCAGGGTCAGAATCAGCAGATTCCGCCCTATGATGGTTTGAATCTTTCAGTTTCCGGGAAAATGCATAGAAAGATTTCAGGTAGACCATGGCTGCTCCTTATGGTTCAATACAGCGCCCACGGCGCATCCTTCATGGTATCTCTACTATTATTATAGTTGATCGCGTGGCTTGGTGATAAAGATCCGTGAGAATATATCCAGTCCCGGTGACCGGAAAGGGTTCGATGTCTAAAAATGTCCTGCTGAGGAAACAGAGAGCAAGTCAAGTATGAGCAGATTGCATGTAATGGCAGAGAACCTGAGAGCCTGAGGGTCCGGGATCCGGAGATCCCGGTTGAGGGTCGGGTTAGGGTCGAGTCAGCTTACGCGTGGAACAGACGGTGCAGGAATTGAAACTGAACTGACAGGTTTTCATCAACTGTTCTCTTGTACTCCTGAATTCGGAAACGGATAATAAAGGAGAAAAGCAGGCCGATTTCAAATTCGATTTAGGGGATCACTATGCAGGGCTGTGTTTGGTCTCTGACCTGCTGGAACGAAATCTGATGGAAAGCTGGTGAATCTATGAGTTATACATTCCGCTATTATCGGGAATCTGATGACGCACAGGTCCGGGAACTGGTGCTGGCCAGCTATCAATGGTCGGTTCCGGCCTGGAGCATCAGCCGCCATGAATTCTGTCACGGGCTGCATCCGGCCTATGTCGGAGCGCCCGGCAGCTGGCGCCACACCAACGGACTCTGGTTTGAAGGAGATCATCTGGCGGCAGCGGTGGTCAGTGAGGGGAACTACGATGGCGGCGCCTTCCCCCTCTTTGACCGGGTCAGCCGAATGAATGACCGCGAACTTCTGGACCGGATGCTCTTCCATGCCGAAACCCACATTGCCCGCTTTGAATCAACCACGGGGGAACGGATTCTGGATCTGCATGTGCCGGTTCAATGCCCCGTTTTGCGTGAGTATGCCAGGGAGCGGGTCTATGAGTTCAAAGGCATTCATGACCGCCAGAACATTCTGACTTTCCCGGAGGGACCGTTTGAAATAGAGCTGCCCGCGGGATTTCGAATCATTGATGGCACAACGGCCCCCTGCCTTCTACTTGTCCACGCCTTTTCCTTTCAATACGGCCTTCCCCACACGGAGACAGGAGAAGCCGCCTTCAACCATTTGAGGCAGATGCCGGACTACCGTCCGGAACTGGAACTGGTGGCACTGGATCCCGAGGGCAAGCCGGCTGGCATGGCGATCATCTGGTACCATGAGGCCATGCCCTACTGTGAACTGGAACCGCTGGGAGTGGTCTGGTGGCACCGGCGCAAAGGGGTTGCAAAGGCTCTGCTTTGGGAAGCGGCCAATCGGGTGCGCAAGATCGGTCCGGCCCGGGGAATGCTGGGCGGTGATCAGCCGTTTTATGAAACCTTGGGCTTTGTTCCGGAGGGGCAGGATGAATTCTGGAAGTGGCGCCGGAAGGTTCGCTGATTTCCTTGAACGGTATCAATCCTTGAGGCATTCGCCCTTTGATTCCATCTCGTCTTGATCCGATCTCCCGTTCATTCTTTTGCCCCTGGGTTGGTCCCATTTCAATGCCCCGGCCGATCGCTGTGATCGGCCGGGGCATCAAGTTCTCCCCCCATTCGTCTCACTGGTTTACTGTTCCGGTTCTTCTTTGGGACAGGCCAGAAGCTCGGAGAGCATACCGATGAACCCGCGGCAGGCCGTCACCAGTTCCCGGATCTCGATGGATTCATCCCGGACATGGGCCAGACTCTCCAGCGAAGGTCCGAATCCGATGGTGGGGATCCCGGCTTCCCCGCAATAGTGACTGCCGTTGGTACAGAAGGAAAAGTGGGAAAGGGGTGCGTCAATTCCCACCTGACGCAGGCCTTTTCGGCACTTTTGGACAAGTTCACTGTCCTCCTCCATCAGCCAGGCGGGGAAATACCGCTGAGCCGCAATGGTTTCACCCGTCCAGCATGGGGCCTGACCTTGCTCGAGCCGGACCGTGGCCTTCAGCTCCGGAATCTGCTGCTTGACGGTTTCCAGAATTTTCCGGATCGGGCTTAAGATCGCTTCGGGATCCTCACCGGGGAGCGTCCGTCGGTCAAAGGTGGCCCGGCAGCGGGATGGGACGACGGATGCACCGGGATAAGGGAATGAAATCAGGTCGGTCAGTTCCAATATGCCCTTCCCCAGGATCGGATGGCTTGGCGGTGTGAGACCGCGAAATGCCTGGATCGCACTGACCATATGATAAGCCGCGTTGATGCCTTTTTCCGGGTTGGACGAGTGGCAGCTTTGGCCTTCCGCCTCAACAATGACTTCCGCCCGGCCCCTTTGTCCGATTTTCAGTGTGCCTGAGGTCGCTTCCCCGATGATGACCAGATCCGGACGGAGAACCCGGCTGACCTCCCGGGCCGCCACCCCTTCAAAGCATTCCTCATGGACCGTTCCGGCCACACATACACTGCCGCCAAACGCCCCGCCGGTGGACCGGTTAAACTCAGCGGCAGCGATGATCATGGCCGCCACGCTCCCCTTCATGTCCGAGGCCGCCCTGCCATAAATCCTGTTCTCCTCGATTTCAGCGCCGAAGGGATCATGAAGCCACTCGGCGGCATCGATGACGTCGACGTGGTCGATGTGGCCGTCCAGCAGGACCGTGGGACCGGGATACCGCCCCCTGATCCGGCCGGTTACGCTGCCGTACCGGTCAATGACAACCTCATCAAATCCAAGTTCCTTCATCGTCCGTTCGATGGCCAGGGCAGCCTGCTGTTCCTGTCCTGACGGACTGGGAATCCGGATCAGTTCCTGAGCCAGTGAAATAAGGCGTTCTTCCATGGTATGCGTCTCTCCTTAATGAATGAAATTTTCAGAGCTGAGTCTCATTAGCAAATGAAGTTTTCAGAGCTGCTTCTGGTAAAAAATCGTCTGCGAAACAAGGGATCCCGGCGAGTGAAGAAGACTCCCGTTCCCATGGTGTCAGTTTCATTCTACTGGAGTCCGACGACAAATGGAACCTGGATCCGACAGAAGGGAAACGGAACGCCCTCCGAAGGGTTCTTCCAGCCCGGCATTCTGGGGCGAGCTCAAAACTGAGACGGGAAATTCAACTGACTGCCTGGCTGCTTCCGACCATCGGCAAGAACCGGGCGATGTGATTGACAGAGCGTTGGAGTTGGAGTATTTTAAACTTGTATTATTCAAATAAACCAAACAAAACCGAACTAAAATGAACTTAAATCAATGAAACAGGATCGGTTACGTTTTGGTCAATTCAACTGGAGGGATTTCGTATGAAACGTCTTAGCACCCTGTCTTTGCTCCTGGTTCTCGGTTTGTCCCTGACAGCCTGCAGCCCTGCCACTGTGTCAACCACCGGGGGATCGGTCCCGTCGAGCGGTCAGACGAGCACGCCTGCTTCCGGCTCGCTGCAGATTTCCGCTGCAGCCAGCCTGAGCGATGCCATGGAAGAGCTCAAGCCCCTGTTCCTGGCAAAGCACAGCGGTGCGGACATCAGCTTTAACTTCGGCAGCTCCGGAGCTCTGCAGCAGCAGATTGAACAGGGTGCTCCGGTTGATGTGTTTGTCAGCGCCGGTCAGAAGCAGATGACCGCCCTGTCTGACGCCGGTCTGATGGATCCATCTACGGTGAAGCCGCTTTTAAAGAATGAGGTTGTTTTGATTGCTCCCTGGTCCGCCGCTTCCCTGAAGGAGTTCAAGGATCTTGGCCAGGACAGCGTCAAAAAGATCGGCATCGGCGATCCCGACAGCGTGCCGGCCGGACAGTATGCCCGGGAAGTCCTGGTGAACCTGCAGCTGTTTGAGCCGCTCACACCGAAATTCGTGTTTGCCAAGGATGTCCGGGAAGTGCTGGCCTGGGTCGAAACCGAGGCGGTGGATTATGGCATCGTGTATGAAACAGATGCCATAATCAGCAGCAAGGTCCAGATTGTCCTGAAAGCACCGGAAGGCAGCCACAAGGCCATCGTTTATCCGGCTGGTGCAGTCAAGGCGGCGAAGCAGCCGGATCTGGCCAAAGCCTTTGTGGATTTCCTGTTCACCGACGAAGCCAAAGCCGTTTTTGTTAAGTATGGCTTCACCCCTCAGTATTGATATAATAATAGAAACGAATTCTTCTCCGGGGCATCGCTTCGGACGCTGGATCAGAACCCGGAGGCTGCTCATGATGGAACTGGATTACTCCCCTTTGCTTATCTCGCTGAAAACCTCGCTGCTGGCGGTCATCATCACGGCCTGCCTCGGGGTGGCTGCCGCGCGCCTGGCCATGCGGTCGGGAAAAAGAGTCCAGTGGCTGCTGGATGTGTTCTTCACCTTTCCCCTGGTCCTGCCGCCGACAGTCATCGGCTTTCTGCTGCTGATCCTGTTTGGCCGGCACTCCTTTCCGGGAAAAATTCTGGCCGCTTTGGGCACAACGGTCATCTTCAGCTGGCCGGCCACCGTCATCGCCTCGGTGGTGGTGTCCTTTCCCCTGATGTATCGTGCCGCCAAAGGAGCCTTTGAACAGGTCGACCCCCACTACATCTGGGCCGCCCGGACTTTGGGACTGACCGAAACCCGGATCTTCTTCCGAATTCTGGTGCCCCTGGCCTGGCCCGGTCTGATCTCGGGCGCCATCCTGGCCTTTGCCCGGGCTCTGGGAGAATTCGGAGCAACCCTGATGATCGCCGGAAATATCCCGAAGGTGACCCAGACCATTCCCCTCGCCATTTATTTTGCCAATGCCGCCGGCAAGGATGAAATTGCCATTCGCTGGACCGGAATCATCCTGATCATCTCTCTGATCGTTCTGGGCATTCTGAACTATTTCAGCGCGCGGGAAAAAGATCGGACCCGGGGGAGGCGCTCATGAGTCTGTCGGCCCATTTCAAAAAAAATCTGGGCGAGTTTCGCCTGACCGTCGACCTGGACGTCGAGGATGAGCGGATCGGACTGCTGGGCATGTCCGGATCCGGCAAAAGCATGACGCTGCACTGCATCGCCGGGATCCTGACGCCGGATGAAGGCCGGATTGTCCTCAACGGAAACACCCTGTTTGATTCAGCTGCGGGAGTCAATCTTCCGACCCAGCAGCGCCGCATCGGCCTGATGTTTCAGAACTATGCGCTGTTCCCCCATCTGACGGTGGCGCAGAACATTACCCTGGGTCTGTCTGACCGCAGGGAAGCCAACCGCCGGGAACTGCTCGACCGCTATCTGGGACTGCTCCGGATCGAAGAACTGCGGGATCGTTACCCCTGGCAGCTCTCGGGCGGGCAGCAGCAGCGGGTGGCTTTGGCCCGGATGCTGGCCCGGGATCCGGAAATTCTGATGCTGGACGAGCCGTTCTCGGCACTGGACAGCCATCTGCGGGATCAGCTGGAACCGGAGTTCCTGACGATTCTGAAGGAGTATCAAGGCACGGTTCTGTATGTCTCCCACAGCATCCGTGAAATCTGGCGCTTCTGCCAGCACACCGCCCTGGTGCATCAGGGCACCCTGGTCGAAATCGGTCCAACCCAGGCCATGTTCCGGCACCCCGCCTGGGTTGAAACAGCCCGCCTGACGGGTCATAAAAACATCTCGCCCATCCAGGTTCTGGATTCCCGGACGCTGGAAGCCCCCGCCTGGGGCATCCGGCTGACCACCGCCCGGGACATTCCATCCGGTGCCTGCCATGTCTCTCTGCCGGAACAGGCGCTTCAGCTTCTGGAGGCACCGGTTGAGGTCAACTGCTTCCCGGTCCGGCTGACGGAGAAGGAACCGGACCCCTTCACCGGGTCGATCCAGGTTGCCGCCGGCGATGCCCCGGGCTGTTCCCCCCTGTTCCTCCGGCTGCCCCTCACCCCGGCTCAGATGCATCGATTCCGCGCTCCGGACCGGCTTCTTTATGTTCATATTGCACCGGAGCATATCCTGCTGCTGAAAGAAATCAATTCTCAAGGAGAACCGTAACATGATTCAGGATGTCCTCTATACTCCCGAAGAAATCGCCGACCGGCTGAAAATCACCAAATTTACCGTCTACGAAATGATCAAGCGGGGCGAACTGTCCGCTCACCGCCTGGGCCGCCACCTGCGGATCTCCGATGCCCAGTTCCAGCTCTACCTGATGAAGGCCAGAGGATATGACAATCTCTTTGCCGCCGAACTGATCCGGGAGGAAGGCGATTCCCTGGCGCTGGTTGAGGATGTCCGGATCTGGGTAAGCACTCCGCTGACGGGGCCCGGCCGGATTGCCATTTCCCCGGATGATGTCATCCTGAGCATGGACCCGCTGAAATCAAGTGCCCGCAATGTGCTCCCGGGCATTGTCCGGTCGATTGAGCAGGAGGACGGAGAGATTCGGGTCCTCCTGGATGTCGGCTTCCCGCTGACCGCCCATATCACCCCGCGGTCGCTCCGTGAACTGGGCTTTGCGGTCGGCGATTCCCTGTATGCCGTCTTCAAAGCGCTGTCCGTACGAGTCTTTCGCTGAACCCAACCAGAAAACCCCTGCCCTTTCGGTGGAAAGGCGCAGGGGTTTTCTGGTTAAGTTTTCTGGTTGATTTTTATGGTTGGATTTTCTTCATGAAGTTTCTGAAGGGATTTGACGGTTCGGGGGGATCGGCGCATATCTGATGCTGCTTCACCGGTGGTGCCGGGATCTTAACCGGATTGCGCCTTGCCCCAAGCTAGGGCAGGAACACCTCAATGGCGCGGTCCAGAATGCCGGTGCCGTAGGCGAATACCATGCCGTAATTGGTAATGGGCACGCCGGCTTCGCGGCAGCGGCGCATCCGGTTGAGCATGGTCCGGCGATTGAACATGCACGAACCGCAGTGAACCACCAGGTCATACCGGGCCAGCTCCTCCGGAAAATCATTCCCCATGGCGTAGTCGAACCGGACCTCCCGGCCTAGTTTCTTCCGGATCAGTGCCGGAATCTTCACCCGGCCGATGTCCTCATGGGATACATTGTGGCTGCAGCTTTCCATGATGAGGATGCTGGGCTGTTCGATCTCCGACAGCTCGTTCAGACGCCGGATGCCCTCACGGAGTTCCCGCAGGTCACCCTTTTGCCGGGCCAGGGCAATGGAGAAGCTGGTGAGCTTCTGCTCCGGCGGAACCATGGCATCCACCTGATGGAAGACCTGGGAATCGGTTACGATGAGATCCACCGGCCCGAGTGCCGCCAGGGCGGCGGGCAACTCGGTCTCCCGCACCACCGTGGTACGGATGCCATGGTCGAGAAGGTCGCGCAGCACCTGCACCTGGGGCAGAATCAACCGACCCTTGGGCGCTTCCGCGTCCAGGGGAATCACCAGGATGCAGCTTCCGCCCCGGGGGATGACGTCCCCCACCAGGGGTTCCTCTCCATCCGCCGGACCCAGGCGGCGACCCAGGGCATGGCGCAGCGTTTCGATGCTTTGGTCATCATGAATGGAGGTTGGTACAACCTCCCAGCCGGACCAGAGTGCCCTGGCAGCCTGCACCGCCGCGGTCAGTTCCGCTTCATCGGCTTCATCCGTTTTATGGATGGCCAGAACGGCCGGAATGTCCCGCCGGGCGATTTCTTCCCGCAGAGAGGCCAGCCGGGCGGGATTTTCCCTGATCTCCATAACGTACAGAATCAGGTCCGCCTGCTCCAGTGCCAGCCTGGTCTTGTGCATGCGCATCTCGCCCAAGCTGCTTTCATCCTCCATGCCGCCGGTATCAACCAGCACCACCGGTCCGTACGGGATCAGCTCCACGGCCTTGGCCACCGGATCGGTGGTGGTTCCGCTCTGAGCGGACACCAGACTGATCTCCTGGCCTATGAGCCGGTTCATCAGGGAAGACTTGCCGGCATTGGTTTTTCCGTATAATACGATATGTTTTCGATTGGCTTTGGGTGTTTCCACTTAGAGGCACCTGCTTTCCATCAGGACCGAAGCTTGCCGGGCTTTGGTCCGTCTTTATTTATTCTTTCGTTTGGCTGTCCCGTGATTCCGCCCCGGGATCATTCGAGGACGGTCGCGGTATCATCCGAGAAATGCTCTCGGAATGATTTAAGGAAGGCGTCACGGGCGTCTAGAAGAACAGGTCGCGCTGTCCCTGACGGATTTTATCAAGGTTTTCCACGAGCTTCTCGCGGATCGCCGGGCGGGTCACCCGATCCATTTCCTGTTCTACCAGGGCGTCAACGGCACTGCGGAATTCCGCGTCGCCGTAGTCCAGGGCGTATTCCAGCAGGGTCATCAGCGCATTGGGCTGACAGACATTGTGGATTTCGCCGCTTTTGGCCAGGCTCATGAAGCGGTCCCCGGTCCGGCCGGTGCGGTAGCAGGCGGTGCAGTAGGAAGGGATGTGGCCTTCCAGAATGAGCTCCTTGAGCACATCCATGGGCTTGCGGTCATCGGCCACCTCAAACTGGCTCTCCTCTTTCCGGGCGTCGCTTTCCTTGTAGCCGCCGACGCCGGTACAGGATCCTGCGCTGATCTGGGATACGCCGTACTCGATGACCTCCCGGCGCATGGCATGGCTCTCCCGGGTGGACAGGATGATTCCGGTAAAGGGAACGGCCAGGCGCAGGATGGCGACAATTTTCCGGAACTGGTCATCGCTGACCAGGTGCGGGAACTCGGCCAGATCCATCCCCTTGGCCGGCTTGATTCGAGGCACGGAGATGGTGTGGAAGCCCACGCCATGGGTTTCTTCCAGATAGCTGTTGTGGAGCATTAGAGCCAGCACTTCGAACTTATAGTCATAGAGGCCGAACAGAACTCCCGCGCCCACATCGTCCAGGCCCGCTTCCATCGCTCGGTTGAAGGCGGTCAGGTGATAGTTGTAGTCGCGCTTGGGTCCGCCCAGATGCATGGCTTCGTAGGTGGGCTTGTGATAGGTTTCCTGGAACAGGATATAGGTTCCGATGCCGGCATCCTTGAGGCGGCGGTAGTTCTCCACCGTGGTGGACGCAATGTTGACGTTCACCCGGCGAATCGCGCCGTTATCACTGTGGGTGTCGTAGACTGCCTTGATGGCCTCCACCAGATAGTCCATGTCGCAGTTGACCGGATCCTCACCGGCCTCCAGCGCCAGCCGCTTGTGGCCCATCCGCTCCAGCAGCCGGACCTCTTCCTGAATCTCCGCCCGGGTCAGCTTGCGCCGCGGCATCTGGTTGGTCACCTTGTAGCCGCAGTACCGGCAGTTGTTGACGCAGTAGCTGCTCAAATAGAGCGGGGCAAAGATGACAATGCGGTTGCCGTAGATGTCATGCTTGATCTGGCTGGCAATCCGGAACACTTCAGCCATGACCTGCGGATCTTCCGTCTGCAGGAGCAGGGCGATATCCCGGTGGGTCAGCGTCTGCTTTTTGCCGGCTTTGGCCAGAACCTGGCGAATATCTTCCAACGTCGGATTCTGGGTTGAGTCCAGCAGGTCGTTAATATAGGCTTCATTGATAATCATTTTATTTTCCATGTGGCATGGTCCCCTCTGGAGAGGTCGGTCTGATAACCGGCGTCCTTGATTTTTTGTTCCAGTAACGTTTTTCCTTCGGCAGCCTCACTGCCGAAACTGACTTTTCCGTCATACAGCGAATAGCTGGCCCGAACCCCCGGCGGGGACAGATTGGGCATGATGACGTTGCAGCCGGCCTTGAGTCCCAGTTCCCGCCCGTCGTCAGCCACACTGGCCAGGGCGGTGGTAGCCGGGATGAGCGCCTGCGGCAGCAGCAGCCGGGTCAGTGACAGTAGGAGCAGCGTATCGGCCAGGCTTCCCGCCGGTTCCGCCTTGAATATCGTGTCATGGTGCGGCATAAACGGGCCGATGCCAACCATTTCAGCGTCCAGCTCCTTAACGAACAGCAGATCCTGGGCCAGGTCGGCCCTGGTCTGGCCCGGAATGCCGACCATGAAGCCGGCTCCCACCTGGTAGCCCAGCTCCTTCAGATCCCTCAGGCACTGGGTCCGTTCGTCGAAGTCAGAATTGGGATGGATTTTCTGATACAGATCCCGGTTCCTGGTTTCATGGCGCAGCAGGTATCGGTCAGCTCCGGCTTCACGCAGACGGCGGTAAGACTCGCGGCTGCGCTCTCCCAGCGACAGGGTGACGGCGGCATCCGGGAAATCCCGTCTGAGGGTCCGGATCAGCTCCGTCAGCACTTCGTCGGTAAAAGCGGGGTCTTCTCCCCCCTGCAGGACAAAGGTCCGAAAGCCCATTTCATAGCCGCCACGACAACTGGCCAGGATCTCCTCCTGGCTCAGTCGATAGCGGCGAATGTTGGGGTTAAGCCCATTGATTCCGCAATATTGGCAATGACGGATGCAGAAATTGGAGACCTCCACGAGTCCCCGCAGGAAGACCCGGTCGCCGTAAATCCGGCGACGGGTCGCATCCGCTTTTTGGGTCAGGTAGTCCCGGCTGGTCTCCTCGACATGCTCCAGAAGGTATTGGATTTCTTCCCCCGTCAGGGTATGGGATTCATCCAGACGATCAATCAGTTCAATGCAGCGGTTGATTTTGGTATGCATAGTCAGGTCTCCAGCGCTCGGGCTTAGTGCTTGTGTACGTGAATCAGGTGCTTGTTGTCGGCCAGAAGGTCTTCAAACATCTGAGTGACTTCCGGATTGTTCTCAGAGCTCTTGATCAGGGAGCCGCGGTCAATTTTGTACAGTCCGCTGGCGCGCTGAGCTCTTAAGTCATGATTGACCGGTGAAGGCTGTCCGCCGCCGGCAACGCAGCCGCCGGGGCAGGCCATAACTTCCACGAAGTGGTAGTTCTTTTCACCCGATTTAATCTGGCGGACCAGTTCATCGGCGTGCTTGAGTCCATGGACGACGGCCAGGCGAACTTCCAGTCCGTCCACATGGAAGGTGGCTTCCTTGATGTTTTCCAGACCGCGGACATCTTTGAAGATGACAGGCTTGGCATGCTGATCCGGCTTCTGACTGAGCAGACGGGTAACCACCGCTTCGGTGACACCGCCGGTGGCGCCGAAGATCATACCGGCTCCGCTGGACAGTCCAAACGGCATATCGAAGGCTTCATCCTCCAGCTCGTCAAAGACGATGCCCATTTCTTTAATGGCACTGGCCAGTTCCTGGGTGGTGAGAACGACATCGACATCCTTAATGCCTTCGGCCTCGAATTCCGGGCGGGCCGCTTCGGCTTTCTTGGCAGTACAGGGCATGATGGAGACAATGACGGTTTCCCGGCCGTCGGCCTGATCCTTGGCTTTGTAGTACTCCTTGACCACAGCGCCGAACATCTGCTGCGGCGATTTGCAGGTGGAGATGTTGGACAAGAGGTCGGGATGCTTGTTTTCGGCAAATTTCACCCAGCCCGGGCAGCAGCTGGTAAAGAGCGGCAGGTTTTCCCCCTTGGTCAGGCGGTCCACAAACTCGGCGCTTTCCTCAATGACCGTCATGTCCGCAGCAAAGGCGGTATCATAGACTTCATCGACGCCCATGATCTTTAAGGCCGCGACAATCTTGCCAATGGTGATTTCTCCGCCATCCATGCCGAAACGTTCTCCCAGGGCGACCCGGACAGCCGGAGCAACCTGAGCGACTACGCGCTTCTTCTTATCTTCCAGCAGAGCCCAGAAGTTCTTGCGGTCATCCTTGACGGTAATGGCTCCGGTGGGGCAGACCACGCGGCACTGTCCGCAGTCCACGCAGTTGACCTCTCCAATGCCCTTGTTGAAGGCAGGGGTGATCAGCAGGTTGGATCCGCGATTGGCAAAGCTGATGGCACCGACTCCCTGGACTTCCTCACAGACCCGGACACAGTCACCGCAGTAGATGCACTTGTTCGGGTTGCGGACGATGCTGTGGCTGGACCGGTCGATGGGCAGATTGCGGTCCAGTTCCTCAAACCGGATTTCTTCCAGGCCAACGCGGCGGGCCAGTTTCTGCAGGTCGCAGCGTCCCGTGATGTTGCAGGAGGTGCAGTCCCGGTCATGGTTGGACAGGAGCAGCTCCAGAATTGTCTTGCGGTACTTGCGCAGTTTCGGGGTCTGGGTATAAATGGTCATGCCCTCTTTGGGCAGGGTGGAGCAGGAGGTGAACACCTTTCCGCGCTCATCTTCCACGATGCACATCCGGCAGGCGCCGTAGATGCTCAGTTCCGAGTGGTAGCAGAAGGTCGGCAGATCAATGCCGGCTTTGCGCACTACTTCCAGCACGTTTTTCTCGCTGCTGAATTCTACTTTTCTGTTATCAATGATCATGCTTCCCATGATTTATACCTCCGCGATGGCACCGAAGCCACAGGTTTCGATGCAGGCGCCACATTTAATACATTTGTCCTGGTCAATGGCATAGGGTTCTCTGATTTTTCCGTGGATCGCTTGCGCCGGACAAATCCGGGAACACTTGCTGCAGCCCTTGCACAGCTGAGGATCAATCTTGATCGTCTTAAGCGCCTGGCAGACGCCGGCCCGGCATTTCTTGTCCACAATATGCTCCACATACTCATCCCGGAAGTACTTCAGGGTGGAGAGAATCGGATTGGCGGCGGTTTTGCCCAGTCCGCACAGGGACGTGTCGGTGACGGTGTGAGCCAGTTCTTCCAGCAGGTCCAGATCATCCAGGGTGGCTTTGCCGGCAACGATCTTTTCCATGATGCTCAGCATCCGCTTGGTGCCTTCCCGACAGGGAACGCACTTGCCGCAGGACTCATTCTGGGTGAAGTTCATGAAGAAGCGGGCAACTTCAACGATGCAGGTGCTTTCATCCATGACAACCATACCGCCGGAGCCGATCATGGCGCCGACACTGGACAGAGAATCAAAGTCCAGGGGAAGATCCATGTGCTCATCGGTGAGACAGCCGCCGGAGGGTCCGCCGATCTGAACCGCCTTGAATTCCTTGCCGTCCTTGATACCGCCGCAGGCGCCGAAAATGATCTCGCGCAGCGGGGTACCCATTGGCACTTCAACAATTCCGGTATTGTTGACATTTCCGGTGACAGAGAACGCCTTGGTTCCCGGGCTGGACTCCGTCCCGTAGGAACGGAACCATTCCGCGCCGTTGGTGATGATATATCTTAAATTGGCGTAGGTTTCAACGTTGTTGAGGACGGTCGGCTTCTTGTACAGGCCTTCCTCGACGGTCCGCTTGGCCTTGACCCGGGGCATGCCGCGCTCTCCTTCAATGGAGGCAATGAGGGCACTGCCTTCGCCGCAGACGAACGCTCCGGCACCCTGGTTGATATGGATATCAAAATTCAAGCCGCTTCCCAGGATGTTTTCACCCAGCAAGCCATACTCTCTGGCGTGTTCGATGGCTTTGGTCATGCGCTTGACCGCCTGGGGATATTCCGCCCGGACGTAGATATAGCCCTCGGTCGCCTTGGTGGCGAATGCGGCAATGATCATGCCTTCGAGGATGCTGTGCGGGATTCCTTCCATGATGCACTTGTCCATGAAGGCACCTGGGTCTCCTTCGTCGGCATTGCAGATGACGTACTTCTCATCGGACTCAAAGGACAGAACCTGGGACCATTTGGTACCGGCACTGAATCCGCCGCCCCCTCTGCCCCGCAGCTTGGATCCCAGAACTTCGTCGCAGACCTGCCGGGGGGTCATTTCCTCCAGCGCTTTGGCCAGGGCCAGATAGCCGCCCCGGGCAATATATTCTTCAATGGATTCCGGATCGATCAGACCGCAGTCCTCCAGCACCAGCCGGGTCTGCATCGCATAGAACGGAATGTCTTCTCTGGTGGAGAACACTTCGTCGTCCCGCTGGAACAGCAGCCGGGTGATGGGCTCTTCCTCTTTCATCATTCCGTCGATAATCTCTTCACAGTCCTCTGGCCGGACCTTGGTATAGAGCAGGTTGCCTGGTTCGATCCGAACCAGCGGACCGGCTTCGCAAAGACCGGAACAGCCGCTTTTCTTCAACAAGATTCCGTCCTGCTTTTCCTCGGCTTCGCGAATGACTTCAACTTTGGCCTCCACGTTCTTTTCCCGGATCACCCGCTCAAACTCGGCACAGACCTTCAGCGCGCCGCTGGCGACACAGCCCGTTCCGGTACAGACAACGATCTGCTTGACCGGAGCTTCCAGCGTCCGGCGATACTGCTCGTGGCAGGCTCTTAATTCTTCACTAGTTCTGATTTTCATTCGCTTCGCCCTCACGGATGGATTTGACTAAATCCTGTACTTTAGCAGGGGTCATTCTGGCATGGACATCATCATCCACATTCAGAACCGGTGCAAGACTGCACGCTCCCAGGCAGGAAACCTGCTCAAGCGTCACCAGCATATCTTCCGTTGTCTTACTTTTCCCGGTCAGATTAAGCTCTTTGCGCAGACCATCGAGCACCAGCTGCGATTTGCGAATGTGGCAGGCAGTTCCGTCACATACTTTGATAATGTGCTTTCCCTTGGGCTCGAGTGAAAAGTTTTCGTAGAAAGTGGCTACGCCATAAATCTTGGCTGAGCTGACATCGAGTCGTTCCGACACATAGTTAATCGCTTCTTCCGGCAGATACCGGTATTTCTTCTGGATCCCCTGAAGAATGCTGATGATCGATGACGGGTTAAAATTGTGTTCCAGCAGAATCTGGTCCACGGTTTCCCTGATTTCCTGAGTTTGCATCTTAATCCTCCCCTGTGCACGTTCATTAATTATTGATAGATTATCAACAGACCGATGTATTTTTGTTAACGATTTGTCGATACTATAATATACTACAGAATTAAACTGGGTCAATTCTATTTATCCGCTTATATATATTTAATGATACAATCTGAGTTTTCCTTCGAAATCGGAACCGGATTCGTGATTCTGTCACTGAAATCGTATGCTTATATTTTCATAATTCTTGCCATATTTCATTTTATCCCCTGAAATGCTTTGATGGCATCAAATTGTATATCACTGAAAAACAGCCAATAAAGCCAGCTCACGCATCCGATCCCATTTGATCGAAGCGCAGCTGGCTTTGCCTGGCTGATAAATTGATTATTTTCAATAAAAAAGCGACCTTTTCAAGTGATATGTACAAAGATCTAACGATAAGGTTCCATCTGTTCCATTTATATCGCAGAACTGTTATAAATTTAATGGACCGCTGCGAAACCGCTCAATCATTTCGCCGGTCAGGCTGATCTTTAGTTCCGGCACCGGAATCTCGCTTCGATCCAGCCAGACCCCCAGCGCCAGCTCCTCTTCCTGCAGGGTGATCGTGTCATCACCGTCGAGTTCGGCGAAAAATCCCGCCAGAATCGAATCAGAAAACGGCCAGGGCTGGCTTTTGTGAAAGGACAGGTTTTTCACCCGGAGTCCCACTTCTTCCAGGACTTCCCGGTGGACTGCCTCCTCCAGGGTTTCCCCCACTTCGACAAAGCCGGCGATGAGAGCAAAATTGGCGTAGGGCCGCCCCCTGTATTTGGTCAGAAGCAGGCGGCTGTCCTGGTGCACCGCAACGATGACGCAGGGCGAAATCTTGGGATAAGCCTGAAACCCGCAGGCCGGGCAATACAGCATCCGCTCGGTTTCCGAATGAACCGTCGGCTTGCCGCATCGGCTGCAGAACGCATGGTCCTGATACCACCGGTTCAGCTGCCAGCCGATAGCGCCGGCAAAGGAGCGCCAGTATTTGGTTTCCGTCCGAAACCGGCTGGTGGAGGCATAGATCCATCCCGGAACGACATCAAGTTCCTGTTCCTTCACCAGGAAGAATCTGATCTCATCAATCACAAAGAGAAACTGGGCCTCGTCCATCAGATGGGGGCAGGATTCGGAAAAATCCGCAAACGACGGGTACCATAGCTTATCCTTTTCTTCCCGGACCAGCACCTGGTCCCCGGAAAAGGAAAGAAACCGGTCGTCCGGGTTGGGTCTGACATTGTGAAACTGATTTTGAAACACGCGGGGCTCTATATCCTGGATCATAACATTCCTCCTGGAAAAATCATTTCGTCCTGCTGTTTTCTCCGAAAGCTCTGACCAGCTCAGCGGAGGCCTTCGAGGCGACTAAGCTTTTGAGGCAACTAAGCCTTTGAAAGCATTTGTTGGTGCGCTGACTGCGATCGGCGCTGTATTTTATTAAGCAGGTATCTGGATGAATTCTAGCATTATCAAACGGTTATTTCCACTTCGATCAGCTCAATGGAGTCCCCCACACCAGTTAATTTCCTTCGCAACTGCTTCCGATGTCCCGCACATCAGGCTCCGGATAACCGGGTCGATTCTACCGCAGGTGCTGGTGGATTGTGACCCTGGTTGTATATACCAGATTGTCAATGACGGGACAGCGTTTCTCAACTTCCGAGGTCCAGCGGCTGAGCTGTTCCGGAGCCGCGTCACTCTCCACATCGACGACGATCCGAATTTCCGAGAATCCCGCCCGTTCATCCTGGGAGATCCCGAAAAAGCCTCCGAATTAATGGATCCGTCCACTTTGGTATTCAGTTTCGTGATGGTCATTCCCAGCTCTTTGGCCACCTGCATTCCGATCGCCACAATACATCCGGAGACGGCTCCCAATAGATAGGCCACCGGGCTGGGGGCTTTGTTGCAGCCGCCGAAGCTTTCCGGTTCATCGATGACAAACCGGAACTCCCCGGCCTGAATTATCGTTTCCGTGGTTCCGTTGGAGAAGCCCTCAATGGAGATCACAGATCCCTTGCTCTTTGCTGTATTCATCAGTCTGCCTGCCGTTCGGATGCCAGTCGGTTTTTAACCAGTGCCACAAACAGCTCAACCCCGTAAGCCAACGCCGCCTCGTCCATTTTATAGTTCAGGTTGTGGTGCGGTCGGTCCGCGCCTTGTTCCGAATTTCGGGTGCCTAATTCCAGGAACGCGCCGGGACATTCGGCCTGGAACTCAGAAAAATCCTCTCCCGGCATGACCGGATCGATGTAGGTAAAGCTCTCCGGTCCGAAGGTGTCGGCAATGATCTGTTCCACCTGCCCCATGAGACCGGCATCGTTGATGACCGGGGCATAGCCCAGGGAATAAGTAAAGTCATAGCCTGCCCCAAAGCTTTGGGTGATGCCTTTGACGATCTGCTCGATTTTTTCAGGCAGCGCCTGCCGGATCTGCGGTCTGAAGGATCTGGTGGAACCAGTGATTTCCATAGTTTCGGGAATGATATTGTAGGCCTGGCCAGCCGATAACTGGCAGGCTGACAGCACCACCATGTCAATGGCGGCCGTCTGTCGGGATACGATGTTTTGCAGCGCGACAATGACATGGGAGCCGATGACCACGGGATCGACGGTCCCTTCCGGGAAGGCCGAATGTCCCCCTTTGCCCCGGATCGTGATGTCAAACCGGTCGGTCGCCGCAGTGAGGGGTCCGGTCCTGAGGCCGAAGGTACAGGTGTCATAAGCCGAGGATAAATGCAGTCCATAGACTTCATCCACGCCATCCATGACCCCGGCCTTCACCATTTCGACGGCTCCGCCGGGCGGCACTTCCTCGGCATGCTGGAATAATAGCCGGACCTCCCCGAAAAGCTGGTCCGACAGCCCGCTCAACAGCTTGGCCGTGCCCAGGAGGATTGCCGCGTGCCCGTCATGGCCGCAGGCATGCATGACGCCTTTTCTGGTTGAGGCGTAAGGCAGATCATTGATCTCCTCGATGGGCAGGGCATCAATATCAGCCCGGAGAGCGATGGTCCGGCCCGGCTTTTTCCCGGTGATCACGCCCATCACACTCGTCGGGGTAGGCCGTGATACCACAATGCCGCCAAACCCCCTTAACTTTTCCTCAATATACGCGCTGGTTTCCTCTTCCTGAAAGGACAGCTCCGGGTATTGGTGAAAATGCCGCCTCCATTCGATCAGCTCCGGCTCGATCTGCAATACATCCTGGGAAATCTTCCTGGTCATCTGGTTACCTCATCTAATAAAAGAATTTTTGTTGGTTATTTGGTTATTTGGTTATTTGGTTATTTGGTTATTTGGTTTACTGGCTTGTCTTTGCCTTCTTTCTCTTCTTTGCATTCTTTGCCGCTTTGCCGCTTTGCCTTCTTTTCCGCTTTGCCTTCTTTGCCGCTTTCCAGCCTGCGGTTCTTCCAGATTTGGTAGAGCGTGCGCAGCCAGGAATCATCAGGGTTATCGGAAACAGTGTAAAATTATTAATTTATGCAATCGATTATTCAGATGGTCTATTTACCATTTTACATCATGAAACCGGAAAAATTTATCGAACAATAAATTTATTACACTTTTAGCAATATATTATTGACTTGAATCCGCCTCAGCCAATATACTTGATTTGTTAACAAACAATGTACGTTTTGAATAAAAATACAATCCAGAACCTGATAATTTGTGCGCCTCGCCTCAGAATCCCGGCTGAATCAGTCCATGATTTGATTCGCTCGGGCCGAGCGACGATCAGTCCCTGGAGGTCAAAGCGAAGGCTGCAAAGCACCCGGTCCCGCCGCTCACCCGGAGGACCGGGGGTATTTTATAGGAGGAATCATTCATGGAATCAAAAAAAAGGGGACTCTTCTCGGACTGGCGAGTACATGTCATTATGGCTGCCCTCGTCATTGTGGCTGAATTGATCGGAATTCAGAAATTCAAATTCGGAATCATCAGCTTCTCACTTCTGCCAATGCTCTTTGCGCTCGTAATGGGTGTCATTCTCTCTCAGTTCAAGGGACTCATCTCCAAGAAGGACATGGAGACGGCTTCCCCTTATATCGGCATCACCGTCATGGCACTCATCGCCTGGATGGGCGCCTCCGTCGGACCAAACCTGCAGAAGCTGTTTGAAGCCGGCCCGGCTCTGATTCTTCAGGAGATCGGCAACCTGTTCACGGTTTTGTTCGCTCTGCCCGTCGCCGTTCTTTTATTAAAGATGGACCGGACCGCCGTCGGTTCTTCCTTCTCCATTTCCCGGGAAGGTTCCCTGGCAATTATCGGCGATTTATACGGACTGGATTCCCCGGAAGGCCGGGGCGTCATGGGCTCCTATATCACCGGTACCCTGCTGGGAACCGTGTTCAACAGCATTCTGGCGTCAATCGCCCTGAATATTGCATTCTTCCACCCCGAATCATTGGCCATGGCAGCAGGTACCGGCTCTGCCTCCATGATGACTGCGGCTCTGGCTCCCATCGTTGAAGCCTTCCCGGACAAAGCGCAGGTGCTCTCGGCCTATGCCTCTTCCAGCCAGCTTCTGACCTCCATTGACGGACCCTATATCGGAATTTTCGTCGCCATTCCGTTCACCAACTGGCTTTATAAGAAGCTGAAAGGCAGACAGGGACTGGAAGCGGAAAAAACTAAGAAAGTCATCCTCAAGGAACTCTCCGAAGAAGAAAAGGATGGTATCCTGCTGGAAGAACCGGAAGTGGTTGAGAACGTCTGGTTCACCCGTGTCAAGGTGCTCATTATTTCAGGCATCATGGCCGCGGTGGCAAACTACATCATGACCTCGAAAGCCGGCAAGCCCGTCACACCCGACCAGGCACTCCCCGGACTGGCCATCATGGCCGTCATTATTCTGTTCAGCTACTGGGTTCAGGAAGTGCTGGCCAAACACACCCGCATCAATCTCCCGGCCATCATCTATGTATCCCTCATCACTTCGGTTCTTTGTGTTCCCCAGCTCTTCGGGGAAACATCAAAATTCATCGTGGCAAAGATCATGACCGTTGGTCTGCTGCCGCTGTGCACTCCGATCCTGGCCTACGCCGGTATTGCCACCGGCAAGGACATGGCTGCCTTCAAGCAGCAGGGCTTCAAGATCATCCTGGTCTCCCTGCTGACGTTCATGGGAACCTTTGTGGGATCCGCGCTGATCGCGGAAGTGGTCATGCGCCTCTCCGGTGCATTCTAGAAGCATTCGCCGCATCGGCAGCAGATGAATAGCAGGAAATGAAAAAAATATGCAAATGAAATGGCAGGTTGAATGCGCTTCAACCTGCCATTTCTCTGTGGTTTATTCCTGTTGATGGTTCGGAACTAATCCAGAACGAAGCCGTACTTGACGGGGTCGGTTTCGTCGATGACGAACTGATTGAACCCGGTAATCCAGGCCGAACCGGTGATCTGCGGAATGAATGCGTCAAACTCGCCCACGGTTGTCGTTTCCACGAGCTTGCCACGGAAGATGGTTCCGGTGATGGACTCATAGACAAACTCTTCGCCCAGTTTCAGTTCGCCCTTGGCGCCCAGGGCGGCCATTTTCGCACTGGTTCCGGTGCCGCAGGGTGAGCGGTCAATCTGGCGTTCCCCGAAAATAACCACATTTTTGTAATTGGCTTCCGGATGAGTCGGTGCGCCATAGATTTCCACCAGGTCCACCGTATTGATGTGCGGCAGCGTCGGGTGCTGCACCCGGATTTCGCGGTTGATGACATCGCGCAGCTCCGTGGCCATTTTCAGAAGCCGTTCGCTGTTTTCCGGTTCGATGGTGCAGCCGAAGTACTCATCGCGGATCAGGGCAAAGAACGATCCGCCAAACGCGATGTCAAAGGTCACTTCCCCCAGCAGCGGAGTGACCAGACGGACATCCCGGCGATACAGGAAGGACGGGACATTGGTTACTGTTACGGATCGGGCCTTGCTGCCCTCGACCCGGACCTGAGCCCGGACCAAACCGGCCGGCGCGTCCAGCGTCACATGGGTTACCGGCTCCACCATGGGGACAATGCCGGTCTCGACCGCGGCCGTCGCCGCGCCGATGGTGCCGTGTCCGCACATGTTGAGATAGCCCTTGCCATCCATAAATATAATTCCGAAGTCCGCTTCCTCACTGACGGGTGAGGTCAGGACTGAGCCGAACATGTTGGCATGACCCCTGGGCTCCAGCATGACGGCCCGGCGCAGCCAGTCCAGATTCTGTTCCAGATATTCCCGTTTTTCGGCCATGGTCTGGCCCGGGATATTCGGGACGCCTCCCGTGATAATCCGGGTTGGCTCCCCGGCGGTATGAGAATCGATTGCTTGTAACATCCTGGTGATAACCACGATTTCCCCTCCTGATGGTTTATAAACCTGTCTATGTTTTTTCTCGTTCGCTCAGCGGGTTGTCTTTGGTTTGATCCTGCCGGAAGCTGCCTGGGGCTAGACCCGAGCCATATATTCAAAGGGCAGCGGGACAATCATGCCGGCCGAAGAAATCTGGAACAGCTGCTCCAGGGTGGCCTTTAAAATGGCAGTCTGCATTTCAATGTTGTTCGGTTCACCGGCATTCGCCCCCATGGGTACCCGGGGGGCAACCGCTCTGGGCGTGCCGCTCTGCCGGACAACCGGCGGAAGTGCTGCGATGATGATGGTAGGAATCCCCGATTCCTCGATCGCCCGCTGTACAATGACAGCGGAACGATGACAGGTGCCTCAGCCAGCTGTCAGGACAACGGCATCCACCGCTTCTTCCTTCAGTTTTTTCGCGATGGCCGGACCGGTTTCATGCTGAAACTTGTCCTGGTCGCCGCCGCCGCCCATAAAGCCGTAATGCACCGGGGCAACTTCCTTGATGAAGCCCTCCCGGGCCAGCTCCTGCAGCCGGATAATGGGAAACATCGCGTTGATGTCCTTGTTGACATCGCCGTTGTCATAGCCGCCGTGCGAGACCATGAGGTCCTGGGCCCGGACATCGCCCGGGATCTCCCGGAATGAAAAGTCACCGGCCAGATTGAACCGCTCGTCAGTTTTCAGATGCACCCCCGCTGCTGAAGCGATGGCGATGCGCATATTCTTGAGTTCCCCGGTCACCTCGGTCCAGACCGGCGTAGGCGTTACGGGAACATAGATCTCAGACTGCAGACCCTTGATTATCGTCAAATCCATTGGTTTCCTCCTGATGTTTTCTGATGCTGTTCTGCTGATAGGTTTCATCGATCTCTCCGGAGAGCACTTCCGGATAGCTCATGACGAAGCCGACTTCCATTCCGACCTGGAGCGGCCAGTCCGTGATGATCATGCGCCGGGGCAGCCGGACATGACCCAGGCGGCCCTTCAGATCCAGGGCAACGCCGCCGTCGGTCACTTCGACAATGATGCCTTCCTGATAGTGTTCCGTCGAAAGATATTTCAGCTTTTCCATTATTCTTCCTTCTCGTAGATCTCGGCCCGCTTTCTGGATTTTTCCAGAACCTGCTCGTTGTCCTCGAGCCGGATGGTCCGGCCGGTGGCTTCCTCGATCACCTTGATGTTGTTCAGCTTCACCTGGCTGGTCCATTTGCGCTCCGCTTCCTTCACCGGTTCCCCGGCCATGACGGCTTTGATCATGGCAATGGCGCGGACGGCATCTTCCGGGGCCAGACAGTTGTTTTCCAGGATTTCGTTCTCGATTCCCTGTTTCGACTTGTTGTTGTCCACCATGTGCTTCATGTAGTCATTGCCCACGACCAGAGCGCCCTGAACGGCGCTGAAGGTCATGCCCACCACCGGGTAGCCCCGGCGGCCTACTTCTTCGTGATGCGCGGCAAAGTCAATGTGGTTGTTGCCGAAACCTTCGGTGGTAATGATGACGCCGTCGGGATCAATGGCTTCCACCGTCATGCCCAGACGGCGGGAGACGTAGAATTTTTCTGAGTTGATCTGGGGGGAGCCGACGAACAGAACGCCGCACAGGTCAATTTCCGGATCGGCCATGGCTTCCAGCACCAGAGGCTCCCGGAAATAATGGCGGGAGGTTTCCTTGGAAGCGGGTCCGATGCAGGTCAGGGCGTGAATTCCCCCGTCCAGAACCTCCAGCGGCGAGAGCATGACCGGCAGATTGCCCAGGTCGACATTGGCCTTGGCGCCAAAGGTTCCCACCGGTTCCAGCGGCAGGATCAGATTGTCATGCATTGCGCCCTGTCCCATGATCTCCTTAACGATGAGGAGCTTTTTGCGGCCCCGCCGTCTGACCTGGCGGAAGTCCTCATCCCGCACCATCACGCAGTCCTGCGCTTCCTTCAGCGCACTCCTGATTTCTTCGGTGATGAAGTCGGAGGCCTTGTGGGCCGCCAGCGGGCCGGGCCGTTCCATGTTGGTTCCGGCCTTGATCGTGACCTGCGTCTTGATGAAGAGATCGCCATGGTCCGGTGAACCGGGCCGGCCCCACATAATGTTGCGGTCCATCGGTCCCTCGGAGGAACCGAATTCACCGATCTGAACGCCGTTTTCATCGGTTCCGGTCACCACCAGCACCGCGCCGTCAATGACCCGGGTCACGCCAACGCCGAGCTCGCCTTCGACTTTCACCGCCACGGGCTGAACATCCATGATGGTCTCGGAATACTTGCAGTAGTCAGCCGGCGTGATGATTTCCAGTTTCAGGTCGGTCACCAGTTCCTGGGAAGCCACGGCATCGTGCTCAATTCCTTCCCGAATAAAGAGGGTTGTCCCCTGAATCTTTGTCTCGGGGCCGCGCCGGATCTCCTCAATTCGGATATAGCTGCGCTTCAGGCTGCGCAGCACCTGTTCGGAGTATTCCGGCTCACTGGGAGCTGCCGGTGCTGCCATCCCTTGAGACAGTCCCATCCCTACGGGAATTTTCAGGTCGATGTCGCGGCCTTCCCCGATATGAATATGAATGTACTGGGTTCCCTGGGCGGATCCCTCCACCTGAGGGGCGACTGACGCCGCGGGCTGAACCGGGACCGGTGCCTGAGAAGTCAGGGCGCTGACCGCAGGCAGCTCCACCACCGCCGGGGTCAGCGGGGTCAGCGCGTCCAATGTGGCCTTCAGCTTCCCGCCGAGGACTTCCCCGATGCTCAGGGCATCCGTCGGGAACTCCAGCAGTCCGGTTTCCAGAAGGTCCGGGAAAATGGCCGGATCCTCCAGGATTGACGCTTCAATGACCGAGCCGGCTTCAAACCGGCAGCAGGTGACTGCCTTGTCCCCGGCATGGGCCAGGGCTGTTTCCTTCGTAATCGACATGTATGTTCCTCCTCTGATCGAAGGTCCGCCGGGGACCTTTCGTGAAATCATCTATTTTGCAGTATGGTTCGGGAACCGGCAGTCCAGGGTTTCCCCTTCGTGCCTGGTTTCATGCGGAATGGATTAAAGCTGGGTTTCGTCGAAGGTGCGCAGCACCGGCTGGCCCATGGTGAGCAGCACATGGTCGGTGATATGTCGCACTTCCAGGCCCAGTTTGGGGGCCGACCCCATGACGGTGTTGGTGCAGTCGGAACAGTGTCCGATGAGGATCGTCTGTGCTCCCAGTTTTTTCAGAGCCAGAACTTTCTCAGCCTGTCCAGGGCAGTTTCCCGGGTTCATGCACTTGTAAGTGCCGCGGCTTTCGACGGCGTTCTTGCAGACCTCGTGGCCGACAATCTCGCCGCCCATGGAGCGGGCAACCTGTTCCAGCCTCGGATAAAGCGGACCGCAGGCGCACTGGATAATGCCGACGCGGGAGGCTTCCAGCTGTTCAAAGGGCTGGGTCACGAGGATGCCGCCCAGGGTTTTTCCAACAGTATCTTCGCTGCTGCCTCGCCGTCCGGTGTAGGGACCGCCCAGCAGGATTTCGCCGGTCTCGCCGACGAATCCGCCGAAGGCTTCCAGCAGTTCGGCAACGGATTGCCCCAGGGGAACCCGCAGCACTATGGTCTCGCCCGGATCCAGATCCTTCAGCCGGCCGGCCACTGTCAGGTATTTATCCATGAGGGGCTTGCCCTCATCCACCGCATCGCGGATGGCGTAAAGGGTCTCGACGTTGAAAACCACCGCATTGGCCGCTGACGGCAGCTGAGTCGTTTCCAGGAGCTGGTTCAGAGTATCGCGGATCAGCGCCCGCTCCTCGCCCACCGGATAGACATTGCGCAGTGGGAGCACGCGGATGTTCTGAATCCCCTGGGCTTTGATGGCCGAAGTCAGCAGCTTGATTTCCGTGCGGTGCTTCAGTTTCATGCCGATGATGCCCTTGCCGGCGCCGGTGGCTTCCATGGCAATGGCAACAGCGCGCAGCAGTCCCTCGGGATCCTGCCGGATCTGATGCATGTTGTGCTCCAGCACCGGTTCGCATTCGGCCGCGTTGCACAGGACATAGCCGGACGGATCCAGGCGGGTGCCCAGTTTGACGTAGCTGGGGAAACCGGCACCGCCCAGGCCGATGATGCCTGCCCGCCGAACCGTGTCGGCGACTGACAAGCCCGGCTCCAGGCGGACATAATCAAATTCGGTCTGATCCGGCGCTGCCTCAATCACGATATAGCCGTCGGCGGCTGATGTCACGATTCCATTGGCGGGACTGTGCAAATCCACTCCCAGGGTGGTTTCATCGCAGCGGGCAATGACCTGGCCGCGCCGTACGTGTTCTCCGGCTCTGACCACAGCCTGGGGCGGCACCCCAATACCCTGCTTCAGAGCAATCTTCAGTTGGTGTGTCATGTTGGCTCCTTTGTTAAACGGGACCGCTGTTAAAATAATAAAATAATCCGGGTGATCCCTGTCAATTCGCAACGCTCTACCAATTATTGTTGCGAGTTTTTCAAAAATGAAAACGATATCTTGAGACACAATAAAAAACGAAGTTTCGTTGACGCCGAAAATTCGCTGCCTGTGGTTTATTTTGCTACATACATTCTATCTCATTCGAACGATTTGTTAAAGAAAAAACTAAATATTCTGTCGCCCGCAGGCGAACAAAAAATTCTGCCTGTCAGATCAACGCTTTCATTTTAGCATAACTTTTGCCCTTCCCTGTTCTAATTTTGTGTTCCTGTTTTCCTTCCCGCAGAAACTGTATCTATTTTTCTTCTCATTACCGATCGGCTTCCAGACCAGCATCTGATTTTTGCAGGCAAAGGCCTGATCCAGAATCGGATCCAATCCGCAGCCGCCCGCTCAGCCCGTTTTGGAATTTGCTATACTTAAAGAACACACCCGGTTGCAAACCCGGGAATAAAAAAAAGAAGTGAGGCAGCAGCATGGAACTGGATCCGAACGAACTGAACTGGCATAAGAGACTGGCGGCTGAGACCTTCAACAGCGTCTGGGATCTCATGGAAAAACCGGACCGGAGCGATTATGAAACGCTGCGCATGATCCATACGGCGCATGCCTCGGTGGTCCATTGGAGCTATGTCGGGGAAGCCATCCACATGGCCCGGGGTGAGTGGCAGGTGTCCCGGGTCTACACCCTGGCCGGCATGCCGGAAAGCGCCCTGTACCACGGAAAGCGGTCCCTTGAAATCTGTCTCAATAACAACATCGACGATTTTGATCTGGCGTTTGGCTATGAGGCAGTAGCCCGGGCCCTGAAACTGGGAGGACGGACCGAAGAATCCGAGGAGTACCTGCAGTCCGCCCGCAAGGCGGCCCAGGACATCGCGGAGGAGGGGGACCGCGCTTATTTCCTCAGTCAGCTGAGTGACTTATGATGGACCGGTCTGAATCAGCCGGCTGTCGGATCTGTCAGCTGGAATCCATCGCCCCTCCCATCTCAGGTGACTATCCGGAAGTGATCTATCAAACGGTCGGTGGCTGCGGTGCTGCCCAGTGGAGCTGGGTACGCTTTACCGCCAGCGACAGGGAGCTGTGGTGCGGTCAGTTTCAGGGAAAATTCCTGGGAGCCGCGCTCTCACCGGTACGGAGCGAAGCCCTGATCCTGACGGACCTGTTTCTCTACCGGCTGGACGGGAAAACCGGACAACTGCTCGAATGGATGGAAGGAATCAACTGGTCTCAGGTCACCGCTACTCCGGCCGGGGATTTTCTGATCGCTGACGATTATTCCATCTGCCGGATTGAATCCGGCTTAAGCGATCTGACCGATCTCCCCCTGCCGGTATCCCTGGAAGGCATTGAATTTGGCGCCTGGCAGAACGAGTTCCTGACCATCCGGGGCACTTTGTTTCTAAGCGGCGGAAAACAGGTGGAGCTGATCCTGGACTCAGGAGATGATTCCATCAACCTGAAAAATCCACTGGATATTCCACCGCCAATTGACGCAAGACCCATCCCGTCACCGATACGCCGGATGATGCCGCTGTTCCTTGTCCTCAGCCTGTTCCTGCTGATTGCTCTCCTCATTTGGTTGTTGCCAGACAGCTAGAAGGGTCCGTGAATGGAACGACTGACGAAAAATGCAAATCACTAATTTATCCATCTGATCAAACCGACTGACTGAAAACCGACTGACTGAAAACCGACTGATGTATCTCTCAGCAGGAAATCCCCCCAAAGAAGACAGACCGCGATGGTCTGTCTTCTTTGGCTGAAGTCGAATTCTTTTGCACCCATCACCTGATCTGGTAACTTTGAACTGGTTCGAAACCCATCAACTGGTTCGGAACCCATCAACTGGCCCAGTTTCCGGCAACAGTCAGGATTGCTCGATTTCCCGGGGCAGATCGCAGACTCCAGCAGTGCAATGATACAGGAAGACTCGGTCCGAACTGTCCAGGCTGCCCAAAAAGTCAACCGCGGCGCGGAGCGGACTGTCCGGTGTGACCAGCTGGATCCGTCCAGGCAGATTCAACGAACGAGCCAGTCGGGTCAGGGCCTCGAAATCCGGTCCGGTCAGGATATGCAGTTCCTGATCTCCGGATATTCGCTGCCAGGCATCCACCAGGGTGACCACGGCATCCGGGTTGTCCGTCATCTGGCCGGAAAAGCGCTGAAACATCTGATCCAGAATCCGCCGGTACCTGGGCTCGTGGGCGATCAGGCTAAGCTCGGCCAGGACCAGCGCCATGATTCCGTTTCCCGATGGAATCGCGGAATCGTAGGCATCCACCGGGTTCAGAATCAGGTCGGACCGACCGACTCCCGCCAGCTGAAAGGCTTGTTCCGCCTCGGAGTAAAATTCCTGCAGGGTCTGCTCCGTGAGTCGGATGGCCTGAAGAAGCCACTTTGGCCGCTGACTGGCCTGAGCCAGTGCCAGCAGCGCGTGAATCCCAAAGGCATAATCGTCCAGGATGCCTTCGGGTCCCATCCGGCTGCCCCGGCGGGAGGTATGAAGCCTGCCGTCCACGGTCATTGATCCCAGCAGCCGGTCCATCGTCGCTTCGGCCAGGGTCAGCAGGGACGGATCGGCAAAAGCCTGGGAGCCGACGGCCAGGGCCCGGACGACCATGGCGTTCCAGGAAAACAGGATTTTATCATCCCGCAGGGGCCGGATCCGCTGATCCCGCCAGGCTTTCAGCTGATTGAGCAGCGGCCGCCAGACCTGTTCTTCGGAATCCCGCACCGACAACTCGGCAGCAATCAGATTCAGGATGTTCCCGCCTTCAAAGTTTCCCTTTGCCGTCACCCCGAAGACAGCTTTGAAAGGCTCTGCCGCATCGCCCGCGATCTGATCGATCTCAGCTTCGCAAAAGACATAGAATTTGCCTTCCACCCCTTCTGAATCGGCATCCTCGGCGGCGCAAAAGAGTCCGTCTTCCGACTGGAGATCATTCATTATATACTCCAGGGTCCGGTCATAGATCGTTCGAAACAGGGGCAACGGCTGCCTCTGCCAGGCTCTGGCCGCCACTTCCATCAGAAAGGCATTGTCATAGAGCATCTTCTCAAAATGTGGCACCAGCCAGGCCTCATCCACACTGTAGCGGCTGATGCCGCCTCCGACATGGTCATAGATTCCGCCGCGGTACATGCTTTCCAGGGTGGCAAACGCCATTTCCAGGGGTCCTGGTTCGTCAGGGGGATCCGCCTGATCTGCCCCGGTCTGGACATCCGGCTGATTCAAAAGGAACAGCAGGTTGTGTGGGGCAGGAAACTTGGGTTTGGTGCCAAAGCCAGGATGAACCGGATCATAGCGCCGGCGCAGGGTCTCCACCAGCTGTTCGGCCAGGTCGGGGTCCAGGCTGCGGCGGTCCTCCCGCTGCCGGCTCCGGATGGTTTGAACCTGGGTGAGCACCTGCTCCGTAATCTGTTCCACAGCGGCAGGATTCCCGTGATAGACCTCCTGAATCCCGGTCAGTATCTGAGGGAATCCGGGGGACCAGACCGTGGCCTGCGGCGGGATGTAGGTAGCGGCATAAAACGGCGCCAGCCCGGGCGTCAGAAAGACGTTCATCGGCCAGCCGCCCTGCCCGGTCAAGGCCTGGGTAAAGCTCATGTACAGGTGATCCAGATCCGGGCGCTCCTCCCGGTCCACTTTGACGGCAATGAAGTGCTCGTTCAACAGTCGGGCAATTTCCTCGTTTTCAAAGGATTCCCGCTCCATGACGTGACACCAGTGGCAGGTGGAATAACCTACCGACAGAAAAATCGGCTTATTCTCCCGCCGGGCCCGCCCGAGCGCTTCCTCGCCCCAGGGGTACCAGTCCACGGGATTGTGGGCATGCTGCAATAGATGCGGCGAGGCTTCGCCGATCAGTCGGTTGGTATGCTGTTGAGTCATGGCTTCCTCCTTATCAGTCGAAATGATAGTACCATTGTAAGGAGCAGATGTTACCGCCGAATGAACTGAATCCCAGGTCCCCTGGCTCCCCTTCGCCAGCACCACCCCTTCAATCCTGTACCGCCCGGCCTTGCCGTGCAGGAATCGGACCGAATTGGCGGCAGTCCGTACTGACAGCGGAACTTAAAAAAGCCAGGAGACTCTGCCCTGCAGGGTCTCCTGGCGTGTCGCTCGGTGGGGTAACTACTGATTTCCTTTGAAATAATGCAGATCCAGGGCCTGGGACAGGTATTCCAGGGTCTTGATGCCGCACAGACTGTTGCCCTTCTCATCCAGGGCGGGACTGTAGACCCCCAGGCCGGCCTTGCCCTGGACCAGGGCGAGAATGCCTCCGCCCACGCCGCTTTTGGCCGGCATGCCGACTTTAATGGCAAATTCCCCGGAACTGTCATACATGCCGCAGGTGACCATGAGTGTTTTGACCAGAGTGGCATAATAAGCGCTGAGAATCGGCTCTCCGGTGAGCGGATCCTGCCCGTCATTGGCCAGGATCATGCCAAACCGGGCCAGATCCCTGGTATTGACCAGGATGGAGCACATCCGGAAGTAGGCATCCAGGGTCGCTTCCACATCCCCCTGTATGACCTGGTCAGATTTCATGAAATAGGCCAGAGACCGGTTCAGGTCACCGGTTTCCTTTTCCGACCGGTACACCGTCTCATCAATGGTCAGGGGGCGGCGGGCCAGGCCTTCGAGGAATTCCATGAACTGGACGAAGGTTCTGCCCTCCTCCAGGATCAGCCCCATCGTCGCGATGGCGCCGGCATTGATGAAGGGATTCAGAGGATGGTGCCCCTTGGTTTCCAGCTTGACGATGGAGTTGAAGGAATCGCCGGTCGGTTCCACGCCAACCCGGGAGAAGACTTTCTCATGACCCAATTCAAGCAGGGCGTAGATCAGGAGCAGGGCCTTGGAAATGCTCTGCATGGTGAACATCTGATCCCAGTGGCCGCGGCAGTGGAACTCCCCATCCCGGGTGAGAACGCAGATGCCCAAATGGTCAGCGGGGGCTCCAGCCAGGGCCGGGATATAATCAGCCACTTTGCCCTGTCCCAGATAACCGGATCCATAGGCAAGCGCGTCGGTCAGTCCCTGATCCATCGCTTGGGTCAGATCGAATGTTTTTTTGAGTTCTTCCATAGCATTTCCTCCGTCATGAATACAATCCCTTCTATCTTACCGAGTGGCATTCAAAAAGACAAACCGCGAGCTCACCCCCGCGGTTCGTGAAACATCATATTTACAACAAAAACCGGCGGGCTTTAATACATTTTTGGTTTGGGTCCGCCTTCGTTTTGTTTTTTTGAAATTACCTGTTATTTTTTTGACTGGCCGGTGGTTTCGGTCCGGCTGGTTTCGGTCCGGCTGGTTTCGTCCCGGCGGGTTCCGCTCCGGCTGCTTCCTCCTGGCGGGAGAGCACCCAGTCCCGCAGCACCAGGGCATGGTTATATTCCCGGGACTTGGCGGCATAGAGAAACACCACGGGCCCATCCGCCAGATAAATTGCCATCTGCTCCAGAAAGTCCGCCGCCGCAGGGTTTGCGTTCAACTCCTCCAGGTAGGCTTCCCGGAACCGGGGAAAGGTCTCGGGATCATGGGCAAAGGTCCGGCGCAGTTCCGTGGATGGCGCCACTGCTTTGGCCCAGTCGGTCAGCTCAAGATCCTCCTTGCGTTTCCCTCTGGGCCAGAGCCGGTCTACCAGAATCCGCCTGCCCGCTGCAATCTCCTCATACACCCGGCTTACCTCAATGACTGCCATGCCTGGTCTCCTCCCTGTTCCCTTTGATTAACTACATTGTAACCCTTTTCTCCCGGAAAAAGCGTAAGAATAAAGTACGGGATCCCAAGGGATCCAATAGAAAAACCGTACAGGGAGGAACCTGACATGATAAAAAAAGCCGCCCCTTTCGTCCTGAGTCTGTCAATTCTGACCGGCTGTGCTCCGGCTGCCCCGGCTTCGGCCTTTTTGAAGAAAGTTGCGGTCAGTCCAACGGCCACCACTGTCCAGGTCCCGTCGGACATCCACGCCAGCATCTTTGCGCTGGCCAAGGAGATTACCCCGGCGTACTTCAGCGAATCCAAGAAGCAGAACCAGATCTTTTCCCCACTGTCCCTGTGGACGGCGCTGGGTGTTCTGCGGGAAGGCGCAGCCGGTGAAACGCGGACGGAGCTGGACCAACTGATGAAGCTGTCCGCGGACTTTGACTCTTCCAAGGTGATCCCGGACTTGTCCAAAAGCCTCAATTTCATGACGGCTTCGAAACTGCCCAAGGCCAAACCGGATGATTCCAAGTACGGCGTCCTTTTAACGAATGGGATTTTCTTTGACCAACGCTTTGCCAAAAACATCCGCTCCAGTTTTTTTGAGACGGCAGCCTCGGTCTGGGGTACGGAAACGGCCCAGGTTGACTTTACTAAAGAAACCGAAACCAAATCGCTTATCCGCCAGTGGGTCAGTGACAAGACCGAGCAGTTCATCGCGGATTATGACGCCACCTTCGCCACGGATGGTTCCGCCATCCTCAATATCTACAATGTCCTGTTCCTGAAGGACCTGTGGCTGGAGCCTTTCCAGAAACTGGAGAATCAGACCTTCCACGCTCCGACCGGCGATGTTTCGGTGCCGTTCATGGGCCGTCTTGCCGAAGGCGCTCACTATGTCGATCATTCCAAAGCCCAGGCTGTCGCTTTCCCCGGAGAACAGGGCATTCGCGTCTGGTTCATGCTGCCGAAGAACGAATTGCAGCCGGTGGACCTGGTGGCTGACCTGGATGGCATTCTGGCCGGCGGAGCGCCGACCTATGTCAACTTCAAGGCACCGGTCCTGGATCTGGACGGAGAGAATCTGTCGCTGAAGGACCTGCTGGAAGCCAAGGGCTATACCAAAATGTTCCATTCGGCGGATCTGTCCCGCATGCTGGACGGAGTCAACGCGGAGGTCTCCGAGATCAAGCAGAAGACGAAACTGCAGATGGACGAAAAGGGCTTCAAGGCTGCGGCCGTCACCGAAATTGGCATTCTGGAGACCTCCGGACCGGCCGATCCCCCGGTTGAATTCATCGCTGACCGGCCCTATCTTATCGTCATTGAGTACCAGGGCCTGCCTCTGTTCATTGCTCAGATCAAACAGCCGTCAGAAAAATAACGGCAACCGCCTCGCCTGAAACGGAGGAATTCTTATGAAGCGACCGATCATCCCACTGATTCTCGGACTGTCGCTGCTGGCGGGCTGCGCGCCGCAGAGCCCGGCTTCGGCCTTTTTGAAAAAAGTCCCGGTCAATGATTCCGCCCCGACCATTCAGGTCCCAGCGGAGATTCACGCCAGCATCTTTGCCCTGACCAGGGAAATTACCCCAGCCTATTTCAGGGAATCCGCGAAGCAGAATCAGATCTTTTCCCCGTTGTCCCTGTGGACCGCCCTGGGGGTTCTGCGGGAAGGCGCAGCCGGAGAAACCCTGGCGGAGCTCGACCGTCTGATGAAGCTGTCGGCGGCCTTTGACTCCTCGAAAGTGATCCCGGATTTGTCCAAAAGCTTAAATTTCATGACAGCTTCGAAATTGCCCAAAGACAAGCCGGATGATTCCCGGTACGGCATCCTTCTGACCAACGGCATTTTCTTCGACCAGCGCTATGCCGCCAAGATCCGCTCCGCCTACCTGGAAACGGCTGCCTCGGTCTGGGGCACGGAAACGGCCAGGGTGGACTTTACCAAAGCGGCCGAAACCAAGGAAATCATCCGGCAGTGGGTCAGTGACAAGACCCAGGAGTTCATCCCAAATTATGAAGCGAGCTTTGCCACCGACGGATCCGCCATCCTCAATATCTACAATGTGCTGTTCCTGAAGGACTTATGGCTGATGCCCTTCCAGAAGCTCCAGAATCAGACCTTCCATGCGCCTGCCGGCGATGTGTCGGTGCCGTTCATGGGACGCCTGGCCGAGGATGCCCACTACGTCGATCACGCCAGAGCTCAGGCTGTCGCCTTCCGCGGCGAGCAGGGCATCCGGGTCTGGTTCCTGCTGCCGAAGAACGGGCTGCCACCGGTGGATCTGGTGGCCGACCTGGAAGAAATTCTGGCGGGCGGAGAGCAGACTTACCTCCACTTCAAGGCTCCGCTCCTGGATCTGGACGGGGAGAACCTGTCCCTGAAAGACCTGCTCCAGGCCAAAGGCTATACCAAAATGTTCCAGGAAGCGGATCTGTCCCGCATGCTGGACGGTATCTATGGCGAAGTATCGGATATCAAGCAGAAGACCCGGCTGCAGATGGATGAAAAAGGCTTCAAGGCCGCTGCGGTCACCCAGATCAGCATTGATACCTCGGCACCGCCGGATCCGCCCCTGGAAATCACCGTCGACCGGCCCTATCTCATCGTCATTGAATACCAGGGCCTGCCTCTGTTTGTCGCTCAGATCAAACAGCCGTCAGAACCATAGCCTCACTCACCACGTTTGAAAACGGAGGAATCCAGATGAAACGATCCACCATTCCATTGATTCTGGGGCTGTCCCTGCTGGCCGGCTGTGCGCCGGTCACGCCGGCTTCGGTGTTCTTAAAGCAGGTTCCGGTGAATTCAGCCCGAACTGCGGTTCAGGTCCCTTCCGAGATCCGTTCCAGTCTGTATGAGCTGGCGGAGGAAATTACCCCGGCCTATTTCGCGGCCTCGGAGAAGAAAAATCAGATCTTTTCCCCGCTGTCCCTGTGGACGGCCTTGGGTGTTCTGCGGGAAGGCGCGGCCGGGGAAACGCTGGCGGAACTGAACCGCCTGATGAAGCTGCCGGCTGGTTTTGATTCCTCGAAGGTCATTCCGGACCTGACCAGAAGCCTCAATTTCATGACGGCATCGAAATTGCTCCGGGACAAGCCGGATGAATCCAAGTACGGCATACGCCTGACCAACGGAATCTTTTTCGATTCACGCTATGCCGCCAACATCAAATCCCAGTATTTCGAAACCGCCGCCTCCGTCTGGAGCGCGGAAACCGCTCAGGTCGACTTCACCAAAGAAAAGGAAACCAAGGAAATCATCCGGCAATGGGTCAGTGACAAGACGGACCGGTTCATGGAGGATTATGAAGCGACCTTTGAGACCGATGGCTCTGCCATTCTCAATATCTATAACGTGCTCTACCTGACCGATCTGTGGCTGGTTCCTTTCCAGAAGCTTCAAAATCAGACCTTCCACGCTCCCTCCGGTGACGTCCAGGTTCCCTTTGTGGGCCGACTGGCCGATGGGACGGACTATGTGGATCATGCCAAAGCCCAGGCGGTCGCCTTCCCCGGCGAACAGGGCATCCGGGTCTGGTTCCTCCTGCCCAGGGGAGAAGCCGAACCGCTGGATCTGATTCCAGAGCTGGCCTCGATTCTGTCCGAAGGGTCCCCGGCCCTGGTGGATTTCAAGGCTCCCGCCCTGGATATCAATGGCGAGAACCTGTCCCTGAAGAAACTCCTGATCGACAAAGGCTACACCAACATGTTCCTGTCCGCGGACCTGTCGAACATGCTCAGCGGCGTGACGGCTTCCGTCACCGAAATCAAGCAGAAAACCAAACTGCAGCTGGATGAAAAAGGCTTCAAGGCCGCTGCCGTCACTGAAATCGGCGTCGGCAAAACCTCCCTCCCCGGGGACAATAAGATTGAGTTCACCCTGGATCGCCCCTACCTCCTGGTCATCGAGTACCAGGGACTCCCCCTCTTTATATCCCGAATCCAGGATCCGTCAGAAAAGTAGCCCATCCCCTCACAAATCCGGATCCACGGTACCCTTCACCCAGGACGTACTGACGAAGAGAACCTGCAATGAAAACGACCTGTTCCGGACTGACATGGACCGGAACAGGTCGTTTTTTTGTCTGAACTATGTTATGACTCAAGTTCTGGCGTAAGTTCTGGCTTAAGATCTGAAATCATGGAACACATCAGGGTGAGAGGGAACCGGACGGAGTGTTTACCATACGTCCTCCTGCCCGTCAGACTGCGGCGGGGTCTGAGGGTCCCGTGGCTTGCCCTGGTCGTTGGTTTTGGCTGCCGGGTGGGTCTGGGTGATTTCTTTTCGGATCTCATTCAGGGTTTTGAGGTAGATTCCCGCGATCAGAGTCATGGCGGCTCCGATCAGGAGAGAGGTTCTGCGCTCGGATTTTGACATGGGACATCCTCCCTTGTGCAGTGTGGTTCGGGTGCTGGTCTTCCGGCTCAAAGTCTTGTCTTCTATACCCCTACTATACATCGAATCCGGCGCATATGGTATTCTTGAAGCAGGAACATCCCGCTTAATTTCGCACCCTTCCCTCAGATAGCGGCGTTGGCCGGACCGCTTGGTTCAACAGCTCCGGCGTTCGCCCGGAAGTAACGGGCCGGACTGCTGTTCCAGTTTGCTCAAAAAAGGAAGACTTTCATGAATTATAAATTGCCTCTCAACATTCTTCACGTTGCCGATCTGCATCTGCTGTCCGCCCGTCTCCATGACAAAGGCGATGCCCTGCACCGCATCAGTCTGCAGGGTGACGGCAAAGTTCTGCCCTATTCAGCGGAAATCGTGGAGGCGTTCACCTGGTATGTGCTCCGCCAGAAACCGGATCTATTGGTCATCAGCGGCGATCTGACTTTCAACGGGGAATTGGAGAGCCATCTGGATGTGGTGGAACAGCTGCACCGGATTCAGTCCGGGGGAATTCCGGTAGCGCTGATTCCCGGGAATCACGATATCGCCATCGCTTCGGCGGCCGCATTCCTGAAGGGAAGCATCCGGTCGGCGCCGTCCATCAGTGAGCCAGAATTCCTGGAGCTGTACCGGGCCTTCGGCTATGACCGGGCCCGCTGGCGGGATCCGGCTTCCTTCAGCTATATCCTGGAACTGAATGACGGGCTGCGGCTGGCTTTGATTGATACCAACACCCGCCTGGCACCGGGCAGGATTTCTCCGGCAACGCTGGAATGGCTGGACCGGTCCCTGGGGGAAGCTTCCGCTCAGGGCGAAACCATTCTGACGGCGACCCATCAAAATATTCTGGTCCATAATGAAAAGTTCACCAGGGGATTCATCATCGACAACCATCTGGAGCTGATGCAGGTTCTCGATAAGTATCGGATCCGGCTGAATCTGTCCGGTCATATCCATCTGCAGCACCTGGCTCTAACTCCGGAGGGTCTCAACGAAACTGCCACCGGGGCGTTGTCGGCGTTTCCTCATTTAATGGCTCATGTGACCATTGATGAGGAACTGGTCCTGCAATACCGGACCGAATCGCTGAACGTGTCCGGCTGGGCCGCCGGCCAGGGTGTGGCTGACCCTAATCTGATGGATTTTGAGGCTTTCTCCAGTCAGTACTTTTACGGGATTTCAGCGCTGAAGACCGGTGCTGATCTGCTCCAGGATCCTTCCCTCAGCGAACCGGAGGTGATTCGAATGGCTGAATTCGCGGCGGAAGTGACCCGGGCCTATTTCTCCGGAACCCTGCATCTGCTGCTGCAGGATCCGCAGCGTCACCAGGGCTATCGCCTGTGGGAAGAAAAAGGGCGTCACCTGCGGTTCTGGCATTATCTCAATTCCTTCCTGATTGCTCCGCTCAAGAATGAGAATGAGCTGCGGCTGTCGCTGCGGCCGAAGCCCTGAATGGCGCCTGCTCGGTCTGATAGACCCGGCAGGCCGCCAGAAACCGGCTCACCGCTTCCGGATTATCGGACCAAAGCAGGTGCGGGTAACCCGCCAGGGTTTGCCTGGTCTGGCGGAAGGCCGGATAGGATCTGCCGCTGCCGGCTTTAACGGCGGTGAAGCAGTCGCCGGGATCGTCACTGACGGAGTGATGGAAGCTGTGCGCCGGGATGACGGCTCCCCGGGGCAGGAGCAGATTGTCTGCGTTGGCGGTCAGCCTGGCATATCCGAAATCCTGGAGCGAATCGGTCATCCGGGTGATTCCGGGGAAAACGCCCGCCATCGGGTACTCCTCTCCCGATGGTGTCCGGATGGCTTTGTGCAGCACCATAAAGCCGCCGCACTCGGCATAGATTGGCAGCCCCGACTGTGAGCCTGTCCGGAGGGCTTGGAGCATCCCCTGATTTTCGGACAGAGTCCGGGCATGCAGTTCCGGATAGCCGCCCCACAGGATCAGGCCATCCAGATGGTCCGGCAGAGCCGGTTCGTGCAGCGGGGAGAAAAACACCAGCTGGGCTCCCATGGTTTCAAGGAGGTCCAGGTTGTCCTGATAGTAGAAGCAGAAGGCTTCATCCCTGGAAATGCCGATCCGCAGCGGTCGGTCCCCCTCAGCGGATACTGGATCGTCTCCGGCCGCATTCGTGGTGCCGGATCCGACTCCGCTTCGATCCCTTCCCTCCGGCAGGATCGGCTCCGTTTCAGCCATCGTTTCCCGCGGGTCCAAGCGATCCGCTCCGGCGGCAATCGCAAAGAAAAGATCCCAGTTGACTCCCTGTAAGGCCGCCTGCCCCAGGCGGTCCAGCTTCTGGCGGAGATCGCTGATCTCCGCCGCTGTGATCAGGCCCAAGTGACGGGATCCGATCTCCGCTTCCGGAATGGCGGGCAGCGCGCCCACCACCGGCAGCTCCAGACGCTCCTGGATCATCGACCGGTAATACGCCACCAGGCCATCCGGGCAGTGGTTGAGCAGAATGCCCTGCACCCGGTTGGGCATGAACTTCAGAAAGCCAAAGATTTCGGCACAGACGGACAAACCTTTTCCATGGACATTGACCACCAGGAGCACCGGCGTGCCCGTGACCAGGGACACGGCATTGGCAGAAGCTGTTCCCTCATCATCAATGCCGTCATAGAGCCCCATCACCCCCTCAATCAATGACAGATCAAAGGACTGACCGTGATTATGCAAGGTGGATCGGACCGTGGCTTCCTTCATCAGAAACAGATCCAGATTGCGGCAGGGAATCCCCGTGACCTCCCGGTGAAACATGAGATCGATGAAATCGGGACCGCACTTGAAGGCAATGGGTGATTTGCCCAGCAGCTTCAGGGCAGACAGAATGGCTGAGGTCATCGTCGTTTTTCCGCTCCCGCTGCCGGTTCCGGCAATGAGGAGGCGTGGTCTGATTTGATTCATAATGGTTCCTTTCCTTCGGGGAGCGAAGCCAGCGTCAGCGGGATGCTTCCCCCTGATGACCTGAAATATTGTCATCAGGACATCCTGAAATCTCGGCATTCACTGACATCTGCTTCAACCATCGCTCTGAACCGAAGTATCGCCTGGTTTGTTCTCCGAAATTGTACCAAATTTTCAGCCTGCGTGATGCTGTATCCCGGGGGAAGTACTATTTTTGATCACCAACCGGTGCGCTTCCTTTCCGGTTCATATCCTGCCCTCCGCCTGAATCCGTTCATGACAAAACTCCCTGTCGGGCAATCCGAGCTGTTCGCTCTGCCTGGCAGGGAGTTTCTGATCTCTGTTGTTATTGACCAGTCAGACTCGCATCTGACGGATGTTTCATTCAGTGAATCTTTGGTGGTTAAAGTCTGTTGCTTGATCGGACTATGCCAGATCGACATCCTCATCGACGATAACGGGTTCTTCCTGATTGCCGAGGCTCAGCAGGAGGTTGAGGAGAATTCCGACGATGGCGGCGGTGGCAATGGCCGGGAAACGCACGCCGAAGAATGGAATCATGGATTCCGGGAAGTAGAAGCTGCCGCCCAGGCCAATGATGAGGATCACGGAGATGATCGCAAGATTCTTGGAGCTGAACATATCCACCTGCTTCTCAATGATGATGGCGATTCCCTGAGCGGCAATGACACCGAACAGGTAGATGGACAGTCCGCCGATGACGGCTGCCGGAATGGAATAGACCGCGTTGACCAGGGGGGTGAAGCTGGAGATCACCATGGTCAGGATTGCCGCCGTAATCAGCACGTTGACTGAGAAGTTCTTGGAAATGGCCATGGCGGAAATGTTTTCGCCATAGTTGGTGCCGGCCGGTCCGCCGATGGCTGCGGAAACGATGTCGCCGATTCCGTCACCGATGAGGTTGTCGCCCAGGCGGTTCTCCAGGTCGTAGACCTTAGTGGAACCCTTCTTCTTTGCCAGATTGTTGACATAGATGTGCAGCTGGAAGATGTGGGCCGTCGATTCCGGGATGGTGGCCAGCGCGATGGGCATAATAGCAGCCACTGCAACAAAGGTCGGCTTGGGCAGCGTGATGACCGGCAGCTGAAGCATGGCTCCCTGAATGGTATCAAAGCTGATGAACGGAATTTTCGTAACCATCTGAACGATGATGGCAACGCCATAGCCGGTCAGGAGTCCGAACAGGATCGGCAGCTGGCTGAATCGTCCCTTCAGATAAACTGAGTAAAGGATGGTGGAGAGCAGGGTCGCGATGGCGATCACCCAGGCCCAGTTCATTCCCCAGGCGGGATCCACGGAGGCCGGCACAGCGGTGGCGTTGGACATAGCCGAACCAGCCAGGGACAGACCGATGATGATGGCAATGGGTCCGGTGACGCTGGCGGGCAGCAGGCGATCAATGAGCTTGCGGCCGTACCGGCGGATGATGAAACCGGCAATGATCGACACGAATCCGGACATCATGATACCGAACTGAGCAATGGAGATTCTTTCATTCATGGGCAGATGGGCATAGGTTGATCCCATGGTAATGGAGGTAATGGCCGCGATGTAGGAGAAGCTGGAACCGTAGTAGAGCGGAATCTTGCGTCCGGTCACCAGGATAAAGCAAAGCGTTGCCAGCCCTGAGGCGAAGATGGTGGTGGATACGTTGAATCCGGTCAGCAGAGCGACCAGAACCGTCGCGGGGAACATGACGATGATTTGTTGGAGTGCAAAGAATAATAATTCCAGGGGCCTTGGCGTCTCATCCGGCAGATAGCCGTGTACCTTGTTGGTCATGAATAATACCTCCAATTTTTTGCAATAAAAAAATCCTGCTCGCCGCAAGATCGCACAGTTATCCCATTTGTTATCTTACGGTTTCTCGAGAACCTTTTTAAAGATTTATCATTACGATGATATCACTTTCTGCTTCAAATAGAAAGAAGGAAATCAAACCCGGGGTTTATTTCACGTTTTATCACCATTCATCGGTGCTCGGCGATGAAATGCTCAAAAATTGCCGTTCGATTTGACGAAACCAATTGGATCAAAGCAAAAGACCGCCGAAGCGGTCTTTTCGCTGCCTGATTCATCCAGTCCAGTGATCGGTCAGAGGCTGTTCTTCCTGGAATGAGTGCCGGGTGACTTACTGGTTTCCTGAATCTCCGGGCTGCGTTTTTTTCTCCCAGGCGTGCGTCACCTGCAGAATCGCCAGGAGCGCCAGCGCGAAGGCAATGGGCGCGTAAACAAACAGGGAGCGGAAGCTGCCGGACAGGTCCCGGACCAGTCCGAACAGGATGGGGCTGGCAATGGATGCAGAGAAGGAAAAGAAATAGTAGTAACCGGTGAATGTTCCCAGTTCATTCTCTCCCGCCATCTCCAGCACCATGGGCAGGGAATTGATGTTAATCCCGGCCCAGAACATACCGCCCAGAAGCAGCAGCGCCCGGATGCCCCATAATGATTCCACAAACAGAAGCGGAATGAACACCGCCACCAGTCCGATCAGACCCAGGAGGATCGTTCGGCGCCGGCCGATCCGATCGGCAATGATCCCCGAGGGTACGGCGAAAATGACAAAGGAAACGGAGAAAAATGCCAGCAGCATGGCTGCCTGTCCCTCACTCTGTCCCAGGACCGTCGTGGCATAGCTGGTGAAGAATGTTTCCACCGCGTTGTAGGCACAAAACCAGAAAAAAATCGCCAGAAGCAGAAAGAACAGGCTGCGCCGGGAATCGGACGACAGCTTGCGGAAGCCCCCCAGTCCAAAGAATGACTGATCACCAGATTCCTCCTGGGTATCCGGCGGAGTCATCAGTCTGGGATTGAGCCGGTTTTCCTTGATCAGGACAAAGAGCAGGCCAACGGCCAGCAGCATGATGACGGACCCCATAAGGAAAGTGGCGCCGCGGCCGTAGCTGTGGGCGATGCGTCCCCCCACCAGAAAGGCGATGATGGAGGCAGCGCCGCCCATCAGATTAATCAGTCCGTTGGCCTTGCTGCGCAGGGGGTCCGGTGTCAAATCCGGCATCAATGCAATCATGGGAGCCCGCCAGATGGACATGATGAAATTAAAGATAATAATAACCAGCATCAGAAGCCATAGCACTTTCATCTGAGGAATGAAGGCGAACAGCACGGCGCAGATCGGTGCGCCAATCAGGATATAGGGCATGCGCCGGCCGAACCGGGTGCGGGTTTTGTCGCTTCTGGCACCGAAATACGGCTGAAAAATCACCCCGAAGACGTTGTCGATGGTCATGATCAGACCGACGGTGGCGGTGGAGGCAATGAAGTCCTGAAGAATCAAGGGTACGAAACTGTTGTACAGGCTCCATAACAATGAGCTGGCAAAAAATCCCAATCCGATCAGCAGGGTCTGGCGAACGTTCAGCTTCAGCTTGTCCTGTGGCATATGACCATCTCCTCACAGCGTTGTTATGATAAATTCTTTTTACTTCTTTGACAGATGCTTCATCCATGACAGATGCTTCATCCATAAATGGTTCTGATCCTCTGTGTATTATCAGCTTTCTCGGTTTGTTTCGGGCTGGTCCGGTCCGTTTAGTGCACTCGGTCTGTCTCTGGCTGTTTCGGTCTGTATCAACCCAATGCAGTCTGCCAGTCTGTTGATCTGTCTGTTTTGTCACTTCTGGGCAGAGGTCTGTTATGCTCTTTGGTTCTGTCTGGTCCGATCTTATTATCGGAGGAGCGCTCTTCTGAGCTGGTTTGTGGTGACTGGTGTTTGACCGGATGGAGCCTGGACCAGATTCTGATTCTATGGAGGGGGACTACTCGACGGTTTTGGTGGCGACAATGTTAATGCCCTGGTTGAGTACATTGAGGCAGATCACGTCGCCCCGGCGGACGGGCTTTCCAACATAAATGCGGGAGAGTACCCGGGAAATCGGCAGGAACATTTCCATCTCCACTGGTTGGGTGCTTTTCACCGGCACCACTTCAATTCGTCCGGAGTCCTTGCAGCGAATGAGGGATGTAAAATAGGCTTTCATGGCCAGACCTCCTATATGCTTTCGAATTCTTTGATTCGGGCAGTCAGAATGCGGGATTCCTTGGAGTCATTGAGAATTTCCTCGGGCTTTTTGTCCAGCTCCTTGGCCAGAATTTTCAGGATCCGATTCATGCAGTAAGATCCCTGACAGCTGCCGAAGGAGATGCCGGTGCGGCGCTTGACGCCTTCCACGGTACGGGCTCCCAGCGGCCGCCGGATGGAGTTGACGATTTCTCCTTCCGTCACCTGGGAACAGGTGCAGATCATATGGCCAAAGCGGGGATCAAAGGCAATGGCTTCATTGCGTTCCTTGTCCGACAGATCGCGGAACCGGAAATAATCCCGCCGTTTGAATACATAGTCCGGATTCTCAGCTGTCTTGAAATTGCTGACCACCAGGTCCGACACAATCTGTGTGACCCGGGGCAGCAGAGCAGGCAGTTGATGGTTCTTAACCTCCAGGTTAATGTAGCCTTTTTCTTCCAGCAGATCACTGATAACGATGGGCACATCATAGTAATTATTGACGGTTAACAGGTCCACCCGCTCGGAGGGAAACGGTCCGATGAGCTCTTCCACCCGGTGCTTGACGCCCTTGTAATCCATGCGTTGGGAGGCTTCAATGGCAGCCACTGCCTTTCCTGAAAAAGTCGGCATGATGGAGGAAGCATGGCCGTCAGCATGAAATACGTTCAGCATGAGCCCGATATCCTGTTGGTAATTTTTCTCCAGCAGCATCGTCTGCAGCGGGACATCCCGCGTGGCCCGGCGGTATTCCCCGCCGCCCAGGTACAGATCGTTGAACGCCGTGATGACCACTACCCGGCAGGTATATTTGGATTTATTCGTGGTAACCCGAACCTCGTCATGGGCGATTCGTTCGATGGCGGTTACTTCTTCTTCGAGGCGAATGCGGACTCCATTTTCTGAGGCGATCTCTCCCAGAGCGGTGGCCATGTCATAGGGAGAAATAATACCGGTGTTCTCATGGCGGATGATCCATTGATAGCTGTCTTTGATTTGCGGTGTCCAGGCAGCGGCCTCTTCCCGGCTGACCGGGCGGGCTCCCTGGATGCCCCGGCGGTGGATCCTCTCCAGGGCGGCCTCAAAGTCCTTCTTCTCGTCATAAATCGACAGGGATGGCTCTTTCTCGTAGTAGAAATTGCCTTTCCGGCTGTACTCCAGCAGTGGAATATGGGAATCCCGGAGCAGTTCATAGACCGAATCATCCATGACATCCGTCCCGTCGGTTACAAAGGTTGTAATGAACTGGGCTACATCTTCCGCAATGTCGAAATTGCGCTCGATGACAGCAATATTCAGATTATAGCGGGCAAGTGCCGCGGCAACACTGCAGCCGGCGAGACCGCCGCCCAGAATGACTACATCATAATCCATCTTTCGTCCCTCTCTTGGTTCATCGTGCTGGTTAGTTCATTTCATCGGCCTGACAGAATAATCGGAAAAGGTCGCGTTCCCTCGCTTCGTACCGCCGCTCAAACAATTCGGGATCATGATGAAAGCGGATCAGGTCGTACAGAAACGGATCGGACGCAAAGCTGTCCCAGGCAGTCACCATGGCATAGCCGTATTCGGGGTGATGCTGATAGATGTCCCAAGCTTTCCAATGACCGGCCACCGCCGGAACGCGGCGAATAATGCCTGCCAGGAGAACCACCAGTGTTTTCTGGATCGGCCCGGCGCCGTAGCGGATTTTGCCGACATCATGCAGGAGGGCGGCGCGGAGCAGCTGTCGTTTCCGCTCTCCGGTGACAGCGACGGGGAGCAGCTGTTCCAGCGTCTGTGCCGTTGCAATGGTGTGCAACAGCTCGGCTCGACGCAGTTGTCCAACGGCCTGCCGTTCCGGTTCTATCAGGTATTGCTTCAAATAAACTTCGTTCAGCGGTCGAACCGGCGCTGCCAGATCCATGAAAAACTGCCTGACTCTGGACATAATATCTCCTTTTCCCGTTTCTTTCATTTTACCACAGCCGCAGCCGGACAAACGTTCCACAATTCTGACCCCTGGCCTGTGGATAACTTTGTTCAAAAAAGTGGCCTCTAACGATTTCATAAAAGGTTATGAACAATTATCTCCTCTTATCCACAAAAACTGTGGATAAACTTGTTAGATAGAAATTTCAGACAATTGTCCGGTACTATGTCAACCACCCCCATGAACCGTTGAAAACACTGGATTCACGCTTTGAATTTGGGCTAAAATAATGAAAATTAACCCTGATACAGAAAGGAAAACGGCTATAACAGGCCTGTATCCCAGCTTAGCGATCTTTTATCCACATCCTGGGAATGGTCATGCAAATAGTAACAAAACGGTTAAAACCCTTGCAATACGTTATTCTTTGAAGAAAATCATTATAAAACTAGAAATCCTTAAAACGACGTTTTTTACTCTATTTTTTGATTTTCGAATTTACGTTCTATCATCCAAAATGGGCTAAAAATATTAAGATGAATTGTTATCAATTATGAAACAGTCATTTTATCAATTGACATTAACATAATACTGCTTTCAGTATAGTATTGAAGCGATAATTAGGAGGAGTATATGATGTTTAACAAGAGAGCACAGGAAATCATATTAAAAACGGCTCTTGTTTGTTCCGTCTCCGGTGCAGGGTACCTGGTCGGCGCACAGATCGAACCGCAAAACAGCATCGTTTACGCGCAGACGGTCTATAAAACCACCGTGACCACGAGCATGCGCCGCGGTATGCGCAATGATGAGACGCTGATTGTCAAAATACCCTCCCGTCAGGCCGTCGATATCCTGGGCGTCTATCAGAATGGCGCCTGGGCAAAAGTGCGTTGGAACAACCGGACCGGCTATATCCGCACGATGTATCTGACCAAGGCCCAAAGTTCAGGATCTTCCGCCGCTGCCTCACCGAAATCCGGTTCTTCTGTCCGCTCGGACGGATACCACATGTTTACGGCGGAGTCCGTGACCCTTCGAACATCAGCTTCCTCTTCCTCGGAAAAACTGACGGTGCTGAAACCGGGAACCGATTTCCTTCTCATCGATCGAAAAGGCTCCTACTATAAGATCTACGTCAACAAACGCTATGGCTGGATCCCAGTCAGTTCAGCCCGGGACTACAGCAAGACTGGAAACAAATCCGAAACCAGTCAGTCCGCGAAGGAATCCACTTCGAAAAAAACTTCTAGTTCCGCCCAGTCTGTGAAGAGTGACGGCTACCATATGGTCACATCAGGAACAGTCAATTTCCGGTCAGAGGCTTCCGCTGACAGCCGGAGGCTGGGTAGTCTCCCCGGCGGGAGCGATGTTCTCATCATTTCCCGGAAGGGCGACTGGCTGAAAGTATATGTCAACAAACGCTATGGCTATGTCCATAAAAAAAACCTGGCGGATTACGGAACGTCAGCCGCTGACAAGGCGCTGGCAGCAAACCGATCCGATCAGAAGGACTCCTCATCGGAGAAGAAACCTTCAACCGGTGAAGGCCAGTCTGATTCGGGCAAAGGCCAGTCCATCCAGTCCGATGGCTACCATATGTACGCCAAACGCCAGACAGTACTGAAGCAGGGAGCCGGTTCCTCATACAAGACCCGGACCACCGTGTCCGAGGGAACCGATTTTCTGATCATCGATCTGAAGGACGGCTGGTATAAAGTCCGCTACAACAAATCCTACAGCTGGGTGAAAAAATCAGATCTGACCGATTATACCAAAAGCAGTTCCTCAACCTCCGGCAGCGGTTCCTCCCAAGGATCCGGCTCTTCGCAGGACAGCTACCGCGGCGTCCATATCATGTCCACCAAACAGTCGGTGAAGCTGCTGGCAGGTCCCAACACGGACTTCAAGTCGAAGGCGACCCTGCCCAAAGGAACGGAAGTCACGGTCCTGAACGACTGGGGCTACTTCGTCAAGGTAAGCTACCAGGGCAAGGACGGCTATATCCACATGAAGCACCTCAAAAAAGCCCCAGGGTATACTTCTCCCGGCAGCAGCGGTTCCGGTTCAGGTTCCGGCGGCTCCGGCTCCGTCACCCCCAATGTCCAGACCCTGGGCGGCACCCGGTCCGACCAGGTGAAAATCAGCCACAACAAAAAATACAAGGATACTGACATCAAAATCAGCGGTTCCGTGAAGAATACCAGCGCGACCAAAGTCAGCGTATTCCTGAATGGCACGTACCTGAATCCTGGACGCCTCAGCGGTCAGTCCTTCAGCTACACCATTCCGTCCAATGTGACCCGTCCCGGCAGGAACGACCTGAGAATCCAGGTTGCGACCCCCGGCGGCCTCCTCTATCAGACCAGCACCTTCACCGTGACCAAGGTTCCCACCATCGTGGTGGATGCCGGACACGGCGGACGTGATTCCGGAGCAGTCGGCAGTCTCAACGGCAAGTCAATCTACGAAAAAGATTATGACATCAAGTTCGCCAGCAATCTGCGCGATGAACTGATCAAGCTCGGTTTCCGGGTTGTGATGACCCGCACCACTGATTATGACGTGCCCCGGGCCGACCGGGCCTCGCTGTCCAACCGCTCCGATGCCGACCTGCTGTTTTCTGTCCATCACAACGCCGGTTCCAGCACGGTATCCGGCGGGATGACCCTTTACCCCTCGGCGAAAGCCAATCCTTCGACCCAGGCCGCCTTCAGCGAAAGCAAAAAATTATCCGAAATGATGAGCTCTGCTTATTCCAGTTCAGGCATGGGCTACCGCGGCGCTTATCGGGACAAGGACATGTCCGGCGGTTCGCTCTACATGCTCCGCAATACCAACAGCAGATCCATCCTGACGGAAATCGGCTTCATCTCCCATGCAGGTGATGTCAAAAAAATCATTAACCCCGCTTTCCAGCAGGAACTGTCAAAAAAACTGGCCAATCAAGTCTATAACTTCTTCTACAAGTAAAGCAGATCCATTGACTTAGATACTGGTCAATTTCCAGACCTGGATTTCAAATAATCAACAAAAACATAAGTCTCACTCGAAGTCGAGTGAGACTTATGTTTTTGTTGAACTTATATATTTTAGATGGCTTTCCCTTACAAAACTACTTCGAGAACAACGCGTCCAAAGTAACTTGATCAAACACCCCTGTATAAAACCATCTTGACTCCCATCAAGAGGATCAATACTTACCTGAACCTGCAACGGATCCTGGAACAATAACCTTGGATAAAATATAGCCTTGTCCAAATTCCATAGTATAACAAGAGTTTTTTTGATAGAAAAACTTGAAATAGCAGGACAAAATAATCCTTGATTCACTCAAAATAAGTGAATTCAAGGGCTTTGCCATTTTTTATTCCCAGACTCATGAAATAGAGAGATCTACTTTGAAAATAGTGTGTCCAAAACAACTTGAACAATACCGCCAAGTCAGGGCTGTACTATTTATGCTGGAGCAATTTACTTACTTAAAAAAGGAAATCAATGTATTAAGATCGTATACTCCAGAAGATTTTAGGTAAATACTGTCTTCCGTTACAATCGAATCGATCTGCTCCAAGAAGAATCCTGTTACTGCTATTGTTCCTTGTCCAGAAGTTGATGGTATTTCTTGTCCGGGAATTGCTGGAAAGAATGGCAAGTTGAGAGAAATTTCAACTTGCCATTTTGTTTAGCTCAGTTCACCATTGATGACCAGTTTGACCATGTGGTCGTCAATGATTCGCTTTCCACTTTGGTAACCAAAAATCAGGGTGCTGGTACACACTTGGTTGACTAGCCTGGCGGATCCACCGGAATATCGATAGATCGCCTCAGTAGCCTCATCTGAGAAGAGCTCATGGTCGATCCCGGCATATTCCAGGTGGCGTTTCATGTATCCCTTCACCTGTGAGTGGTCCATCAATTGCATTTTGCACTGGATGTCGATCCGTTGCCGGATCGCCGTATAGGACTGCATCTGGAGCTTCTCCCATAGCTCGACCTGGCCCACCAGTACCAGTGCCATGGGACTGACGGCATCCATCCGGAAGTTGAGGAGAAAACGTACCTCTTCAAGCATTTCTCGATCCAACAGATGCGCCTCATCGACAACGACCACCGGACGCTTATTGTGGAGCCCTTTCATCAGCTCGATCTCTTTATGCAGCTGGCGTTTGGCATCCCCTCGATAGAATCTTGATTCGGCCCCCAGCTGATCCAGCATCCCTTTGTAGAAATTTCTCGGCGTCATTTTCGAGTCTGCCAGATAGATCAGGGTGTATCTGGTGTCATCCAGTTGATCGCGGAATCGGCGAATGGTGGTCGTCTTACCAGTGCCGCACTCTCCGGTGAGTACACAGAAGAGTTGCCGTTCGGCGACATAGGATAATCTGCTCAGGGACTCCTCCAGCGTATTGGAGGGGAATAGTTCCGTCGTCGGCAGATCCCGACAGAATGGAGTTTTCTTGAAGCCATAAAACGCTTCAAACATCACTGCCACCCCCTTTTCTTATGTCTTTGAAAGAGATGGCCGTAGACTGCTGTTTGTCTTTTCGCTTCTGATTCTGCTTTTGGGCACCATCGAGTAACCGGGAAGAGGTTGGCTTGACTGGAGTCAGGAACTCCGGCAGCTGAGGCTTGGGCGCCACCCGCTCCCCAATGACCAGCTTTCTCACCACAAAGGGTTTGTCATCCTGATACTCAATGCTCAGTTCCTCGGTGTTACTGGGGTCATAGACCACTTCCACGCTGCGAGCCACATAGGGTAGCCCAACTTCATACTTCGCGCCGCCAAAGTTGATGCAGCCACTCTTGTCGACTTTTCTGGTCTCGGCGTGCAAAAAGGCGTTGGCGACCTTCTCCGCCGGCAGATATTTCAAGGGCCTGGGATCCAGATTATACGCCTGATGCGGGGTCGTTCCATTGAGTGCGGTATGCGGTTTGTTCTGGTAGCATTCTTCCAACCAGATCCAGAACCGCTCATTCATAACCTCGAGGGATCGTTCCGAGTTATCGAATTTATACTCATCGAGAAACCGATCGATATTCTGATTGAATTTTTCTATTTTTCCGGTGCCTTCCGGAGAGTAGGGCTTTGCGAAGATCAGCCGGATGCCAAGCTTTGCGCAGGCTCTGGACATCCACTTATTTTTAAACTGGCGGCCGTTATCGAAGTATGCCTGCTCTGGAATTCCCCACTTGAGGATGGCTTTGCGGAAGCAATCCTCAACGATGCTCTGCTCCAGGTTCGAGTAGAACTGGGCATGGAGGATCATCCGGGTAGCGTCGTCCAAAAACGCCACCAGATAGACCTGCTGCGGCTTGTTTCCAGGACCGATCGGCAGGTAACAGCCATACTTGATATCCGAATGCCACAGTTTGTTGCGGGTGCGTTTTTGAAATCGGCGGGTAGCTACCCCGCCAGCGGCATAGATGGCCATATGCTTCCCGCTGTAGCCCTTCTCCTGCAATTTCTCCTGCAGGCTGCTTCGCTTGATCGCGCCAGCTTCGGTGAGGCCTTCCCATTCCATGATTCGAATGATCTCAGCCACACTTCTGGACGGGATCTCTTTGCGCAGCCGCACGGCTTCGTCCAACACCAGCGCCGGGATGGCTCTTGAATCCTGCGATACCCTCGCCTGCGGCATCAGTCCGGAAAACCCCTTCTGCAGATAACTATTCAGATATCGCCGTAAGGTCCGCTCGGAAATCCCAGCCTCGCGGCAGATCTGCTCCTTAAGCACCCGGATCTGCCCCTTGTCCAAGTCATGGGAAAGAAGGGGCGCCAGTAGAATCGCCCGTTGCGTCGCTATTTCCTGTGCTTTTTCCTTGTCCTTCATGTCATGCCTCCATTCAATTTCGAGTGATGACATGATTTTAGAGGACTCCTCGGTGGACACCTATGCCAACTGGGTATGTGGCCATCGGTGATTGTTGACTAAAATCCGGACAACCTTTTTCAGCCAGCCCGCAGGCTCGCCTACAAAGAAGAAAATCCTCTCGAGTATGGACTGAGGCAGATCGGAAAAGTCGACCCCATAGTCCTGAGTGACTGTAGCATATGTACTGAGCAGAGCACCGACTAAAGCGTGGGCTCTGGAGTTGAACCAGGCTCGGACCCGCCGAATGGTCGAATTCTCAACGGGCACCGCTTCATGTTGACCGGTGATGATCTGCTCCAGGATCGTTGTGGTCTGCCGCTTATAGGGAGTTAAGAGATCCGGAAGTTCGTGATGAATCTTCCCGCAACCGGGGTTGGTACAGCGCAGGCGACGAAGCACCAGGATCATGACATCCCCATTCTCGTCGATCACTGATCTCCTGCGGGAGCCAATGACCTTAAGCGACTGATGACAGATGGGACATATGCTTTTCTCCATACTCCGAACAAAAAACACCCTGATCGGGATTCCATTCTAAAACGTATTTTGATATACTGATCATGCTAATAACTTAGTAAGGATCCTCCCTGATGACTCGGCGCTAACCATAGAGTCAGGGAGGATCTCTTTTTGTCCTCCACAATATTATTATGGACATTATATCCGTCTATTTACGGACAGGCAAGGCTGGCTACTATAGGACGATTGGTTCCGGCATAAACAGAATCCACTTTTCGATTTACTTGAATAAAATATCATTTCATATGGGAAACCAAAGTAACCTTTTGGTCGAGCGGATGAATACTTGAACTTTGATTGCTGAAGATAATTTATGACTTCACTTTTAGAAGCTTCATCCTCAATTGCATTAACCAATTTATGGCCATTATATAGCTCTATTTTAACAATCTCGGAAGCATTCATTCCTGTCAGATCCAGTAATGTAGCCGCTGGTTTCATATGATTCCACACATCGCCAGCTATTAAAAGAGCCAGCAAAACAAGAAGGGTAATTTTACCTATTTTCAATCGTCTTTTGTTCGATCCATCTAATTACCGCCCCACATACTAAAATATCAGCTGCTTCATTAATCCACTTCCTGAGCTGTATGCCTTGCCATCAACTGAATTGGCTGCAGCATATCATTATGGTAATATCGCATCTCAAGTTCCCACTCCCGGATCCCATGTTGAATGACATTATTGATGTTGCACATATCTCCATAGTATCAGTTTTCCATGAATATGCTATTTTTGGGTGTTTTTTTCAGACTGTGACAATTATATTAATTAACTATAAAGTGGCTGCTGAAAAGATTAATCGGTTTTAGATTTTTTTGTTCTGGTTGGTTTAGCCATGAACAGTTTCTATGATCGGTCATTGCTGAAAAATGATCATGTTGATCAGACTGCAAAACCCTGGCTTCGCAAATCTTGCGAAGCCAGGGTTTTGATTTTTCTTATGGTTGAAGCACGTTGTGCCTTGTTATGGAAAGGATTCCTGATAGATTATTCTTCCGGATTCTCTGGTTCTGAGTCTTCTTCGTCGGATTCTTCGTCGGAATCTTCTTCGTCGAACAGGTCGTCAATCAGGCTGTCGGCATCCTCTTCCAGCTCATCTTCTTCGAGGGAGAGGAAATCGTCCTGCGGATCCTGGTCTTCAAATTCATCCATATCCGTCAGTTCCTCGTTGTCAAAGTGCCGCTCATCGCGATCCAGCAGTTCTTCGGAGTCAATTTCCTCGACATCCACTTCTTCCTCGCTCTCCTGGGCCTTCTTGATTTTAGCCATGGAGACGACGGTAGTTTCATTGATGTTCTTCATCAGGATGACGCCGGTGGCATCGCGGGAGGTGACCGCGATGTCGCTGGCTTTGATCCGGATGGCCACGCCATCGGAGTTGACCAGCATTACTTCATCCTCATCGTTGATGATGCGGGCCGCGGCGACCTTTCCAGAGCGGCTGGTGACTTTGTAGGCTTTGGTGCCGAGTCCGCCGCGGGTCTGCTGGCGGAACAAGCTGATGGGCGTACGTTTTCCCAGACCTTTTTCGGATACCAGCAGCAGCTTTTCACCTTCCACCGCAATATCCATCGTTACGGCTTCATCGCCCTTGCGCAGGCGAATGGCGCGAACACCGGAGGAATTCCGTCCCATGGGCCGGACATTCTTTTCATTGAAGCGGATGGCCATGCCGTTTTTCGTGACGAAAATCAGCTCGGCTGATCCCTTGGTTGCCTTGACGTGGAGCAGTTCATCCTCATCCCGCAGGCGAATGGCAATCAGGCCGTTCTTTCTGAGGTTGGCGAAATCCTTCAGCGGCGTTTTCTTGATGATGCCCAGCTTCGTTCCCATGACCAGGAAGCTGCCGTCCTTGATGGAACCGATGGAGAGCACGCACTGAATGCGTTCGTCCGCTTCCAGGGGCAGCAGATTGATGATGTTCATGCCCTTGGCACTGCGTCCGGCATCCGGAATCTCATAGGCCTTCAGCCGGTAGACCTTGCCCCGGTTGGTGAAGAAGAGCAGATGGCGGTGGGTCGAGGTGATGAACACATTGGTGATAAGGTCATCCTCTTTCATGTTCATGGCCTGAATGCCCTTGCCGCCGCGGCGCTGCGCCGAGTAGGCGTCCGTGGTGATCCGCTTGATGTAGCCCGAAGCGGTCAGGGTAATGACGACGTCTTCCTCGTTGATGAGGTCTTCATAGTCAATCTCATTTTCCTGCATTTCGATGGAGGTCCGGCGGGGATCGCCGTATTTTTCCTTGATCTCGAGCAGTTCGGTGCGGATGACATTCAGCAGGATCGCCTTGTCTTCCAGGATTCCCATGAGGCGGGTCATTTCCCGTTGCAGTTCGTCAAATTCCTGCTGGATTTTGCCGCCTTCCAGCTGAGAAAGCCGGCGCAGCCGCATGTCCAGGATCGCCACGGCCTGAATATCACTGAGTTCAAACCGTTCGATCAGCTCTGACTTGGCAGCTTCGGTGCTGGTGGAAGCCCGGATGATCCGGATCACTTCATCGATATGATTCAGGGCGATCAGCAAGCCTTCCAGGATATGAGCCCGTTCCCTGGCTTTGGCCAGATCATACTGGGTGCGGCGGGTGACGACCTCTTTCTGGAATTCAAGATAATGATAGAGCATCTGCTTCAGGTTCAGCAGCTTGGGCCGCATGTCAACCAGAGCCAGCATGTTGACGCCGAAGGTATCCTGCAGCTTGGTATGCTTGTACAGCTGATTCAGGACAATATGGGGATTGGCATCCCGCTTGATTTCAACAGAAATCAGCAGACCATTCCGGTCGGACAGATCTTCGATGTTCGAAATGCCGACGATCCGTTTTTCCTTTACCATCTCGGCAATGCTCTGCACCAGTTTGGCCTTGTTGACCTGATAGGGCAGTTCCGTTACTTCAATTCGGCTTCTGCCGTTCTTTTCCTCGACAATCTCAGCTCTTGCCCGGACCACCAGTTTGCCGCGGCCGGTTTCATAGGCTTCCCGGATGCCGGTAGTACCGTGAATGATACCACCGGTGGGGAAATCCGGTCCCTTGATGTAATGCAGCAGTTCCAGCACGCTGATGTCGGGCTGATCGATCATGGCGATGACGCCGTCGATGGTCTCACCCAGGTTGTGCGACGGAATATTTGTCGCCATGCCGACGGCAATGCCGACGGCGCCGTTGACCAGAAGGTTGGGGTAGCGGGACGGAAGCACGACGGGCTCTTTCTCATTGCCGTCGTAATTGGGCCGAAAATCAACCGTCTGCTTTTCAATGTCGCGGACCATTTCCACCGCCAGCTTGTCCATGCGGCACTCGGTATAACGCTGAGCCGCCGCGCCGTCGCCGTCAATGGAACCGAAGTTGCCCTGGCCGTCGACCAGAGGATAGCGGAACGAGAACGGCTGGGCCATACGTACCAGTGCGTCGTAGATGGAGGAGTCGCCGTGGGGATGGTATTTACCCATGACGTCACCGACGATACGGGCGCATTTCTTGTAGGACTTGTCCGGATACATGCCGGCTTCGTGCATTCCGAACAGGATGCGTTTATGGACGGGCTTCAGTCCGTCGCGGACATCGGGCAGTGCCCGGTCGACGATGACACTCATGGAGTAGTCGATGAAGCTTTTTTTCATTTCCTGGGATAGCTCAATATCCTCGATATGACCCTGGTTATTTTCAAATTCGCTCATTCCCTACCTCCTATAAGTCGATGTCGGCTTTGTTCGCGTTTTTTTCGATAAATTCCTTGCGCGGTTCGACCTTCTCACCCATCAGGATGGTCAGGATCTCATCGGCCACCTTGGCATCGTCGACATTGGCGCGCTTCAGTGTTCTGCGCTCGGGATCCATGGTCGTCTCCCAGAGCTGGTGCTCGGACATTTCTCCAAGACCTTTGTAACGCTGGATTTCAAACTGGGTTTCCTTGCCACCCATTTCTTCCAGGATCTGATCCTTTTCAGCATCGTCATAGGCATAGCGATACGTCTTGCCCTTGGATACCTTATACAGCGGCGGCATGGCCATGAAGACGTGTCCTTCGTCAACCAGAGGACGCATATAGCGGTAGAAGAAGGTCAGGAGCAGTGTCCGGATATGGGCCCCGTCGACATCGGCATCAGTCATGATGATAATCCGGTCATAGCGGAGCTTGCTGCGGTCAAAATCATTGCCGATGCCGGCGCCAAAGGCAGCAACCATGTTCTGGATGGTTCCCGAGCTGAGGATGCGGTCCAGGCGCTGCTTCTCGACATTGAGAATCTTGCCCCGCAGCGGCAGGATGGCCTGGAAGCGGGAATCCCGTCCGGTCTTGGCAGTACCGCCGGCGGAATCTCCTTCGACGATGTAGATCTCACATTCCTTGGGATCCTTGGAGCGGCAGTCTGCCAGTTTTCCCGGCAGCGTGGTGGATTCCAGAACGCTTTTTCGGGAAATCTCCCGGGCTTTGCGCGCCGCTTCGCGGGCGCGGGCCGCCATTAAGCTCTTGTCCAGAATCAGCCGGCCGATTTGGGGATTTTCCTCCAGGTACTCTGCCAGCTGGGCTGTGGTAATCTGGTCCACCGCGGTTCTGGCTTCGGAGTTACCCAGCTTCTGCTTGGTCTGTCCCTCGAACTGAGGCTCTTCCAGCTTGACGGAAATGATGGCGGTGAGTCCTTCCCGGACGTCCTCGCCGGTCAGTTTCTCGCCATCCTTGACATAGCCGAAGCGCTTGCCGTAGTCATTGATAACCTTGGTCAGGGCGCGCCGGAAGCCTTCCAGGTGCATGCCGCCCTCTTTGGTGACGATGTTATTGGCATAGGATGAGATGTTTTCCACATAGCTGTCCGTGTACTGGAGGGCCAGTTCCACTTCCATGGTGTCAAATTTCTCATCCACATAGATAATTTCCTGATGCAGCGGAACCTTGTTCCGGTTCATGTATTCCACGTATTCCCGGATTCCGCCTTCGTAGTGGAAGGACTCGCTGACCGGGCTGTCTTCCCGTTCGTCCGTGACTGTAATGCGCAGACCCTTGTTCAGGAAGGCCAGTTCGCGCAGCCGGGCAACCAGAATATCATAATCGTAGACCCGTTCCTCAAAAATCTGGTCATCCGCCTTGAAGGTGGTTTTCGTGCCATGACCCGTCGTGGTTCCAATCACCTGGAGAGGTTCCACCGGGAATCCTCGCCGGAATTCCTGCATGTGGACATGGCCGTCGCGGGATACTTCCACCCGCATGTACTGAGACAGGGCATTGACGACCGAAGCGCCGACGCCGTGAAGGCCGCCGGATACCTTGTATCCCCCGCCGCCGAACTTGCCGCCGGCATGGAGCACGGTATGGATGACTTCAACGGTGGATTTTCCCAGTTTCTGATTCATGCCCACGGGCATGCCGCGGCCATCATCCTGGACTGTAACCGAATTGTCGGGGTGGATATAGACTTCAATGTGCGTAGCAAATCCAGCCAGGGCTTCATCGATGGAATTATCTACGATTTCCGTAACCAGATGGTGCAGCCCCACCAGCGAGGTGGAACCAATATACATACCGGGGCGCTTACGGACAGCCTCCAGTCCCTCCAGGACCTGGATCTGGCTGTCGTCATACTGACCGGCCCGTTCCATTAACGTTTTATCTTCCATGATTGGTCTCCTCCTGATCGAAGGCGGACTGAGCCCGCCGGATTAAAGTCTGTGTCGAAATGGGTGACAGGTATACGATGGATTTATGATCCTTCTCGGCCACCACAAAGGACTTGGGCGGATCATCCGAAATCTGGTGGATAAAGCCCTCATCACCGGCTGTCTTTAAAAAAGACAGATTGTCTGAGGAATTGCCGTTGTTTTCCAGATTAAAGATCCCGATGATCTCCCGAAGCTGGACCGATATATTTTCTCCCAAATGCAGGATCATCCGATTACCTCCATGGCTGCTGTGCCTTCCTTGATCTGGAACACCCTGGCCCCTTCGATCAGACGTTTTTCTATGTTTTCATAACCTGTCATCGTAATGATGGTCTGTATGCCCTCGATGGATGACAGAATGAAATTCTGCCGGGACAGATCCAGTTCGCTGAGCACGTCATCCAGCAGCAGGACCGGAAATTCACCGGTCAGCTCGCGGATGATCCAGAGCGAGGCAAATTTCAGAGTCAGAATGACGGTGCGCTGCTGCCCCTGGGAACCGAAGGTTCTGGCGTCGGCGCCGTTAATGAGTATGGCGAAATCGTCGCGATGCGGCCCAACGGAGGTTGCGGCGCGCTCCATATCCTGGCGCCGGTGCTCTGTCAGCAGCTGTTTCAGCGAAGCTTCCAGAGGCTTCGCCGGATCCAGGCTGGTCCGGTATACAATCTCAATTTCCTCTTTGCCCCCGGTAATCTCGTGATGGATCGGGCGGGCCTTGGTATTGAGTTGTTCGATATATTCCAGCCGGCGCTGGATAATGCGCGCTCCGTACTGGGCGGCGTTGGTGTCATAGACATCCAGCACCGTCCGGTCGACCGATCGCATCTTAAGCAGATTATTTCGCTCCTGGATCACTTTGTTGTAGCTCACCAGGTCGTGATAATAGAATTTATCCAGGGCGCTGATCTCCATGTCGAGAAAGCGGCGCCTGGTTCCGGGAGTCTCCTTGACGATCTTCAGATCCTCCGGCGAGAACATAATGACGTACAGGTTTCCCAGGAGATCGGGAATCCGCGTGATCTTGCGGCCGTTGACCTCAATGAACTTGCGGCCCTCGCTGTTGAAGCGGAGGACAATTTGCTTGTCCACCGGTTCCCGCTTAACTTTTACCGAAACCTGGGTAAACGGCGCGTCAAACCGCTGCATTTCCTTATCCCGGGTGGTCCGGTGGCTCCGTCCGTAGGCACAAAAAAATACTGCCTCAAGTATATTGGTCTTTCCCTGGGCATTGTCTCCGGTAAGGATGTTTACTCCTTGGACCGGCTCAATATTCAGCTTTTCATAATTTCGAAAGTTTTTTAATTCCAAATTTTCAATATACATACGAACCTCTACCTTAAAATTATACCATAAAATGGCAGAAAGTTCAGATATGGCAAGGGTTTGAGGTGGTTTGGTCTTCCTTGGGACAGTTTCATCAACCCCCGCAAGCCTTGCAGTCAGCCCATATTCAGACCTCTGAAAATCATTGATAAATCATCCTGTAAAAGACTTAAAATTTATCATTCCACTTAGTATACAGCTGCAAATTCCAGTTGTTTTCTATCAAAAGCGAATTTTTATTGCCATTTTTTGGAGAGTCGCCGGACTTCTGCTTTTTCCAACCCTGTATCAGGTCTCCAGTCAAAGTACTTAGAGAATCAAAGCCTTGCTTAGAGAATATAAGCTTTTGTCAGCTATTATACCCAGATCTGCTGTCAGCTGGTTCAGATGCCTTCAAAATCCCCTGATTCTCATTTCATTCATGGGCAGTCCGTCCTATATTGAAGTTAGGAACAGGCCGAACCTGCTTTGAATTTTATGGAACGGAGGTTAAGAAAATGGCTGATTTATTCCCTATGCTGACCGGTCCGTCGCTGATGCCGGAAGACCGCTTCTTCCGAAAATTCTTTGACAGTCTGACCGATCATAAAAACTCACTGGCCATCGACCTGAAGGACGAAGGCGACCATTTCCTTCTGGAAGCTGACATGCCTGGCATTGCCAAGGAAAATATCAAAATCCACTACAAAGACAATGTCCTGACCATTCAGACCGAAAAGACGGAAGAGAAAAAAGAGGAAAACGAGGAAAAGCGGTACATGATGAGAGAGCGCTACTCCTCTTCCAGCAAGCGTCAGATCATCCTGGAAAATGTCAAAGCCGATGAAATTACTGCAGCCCTGGACAACGGCATCCTTCGGATCACCCTCCCCAAGAAAGAAAAGGAACCGGAAACCAATGTCCGCGAGATAGAAATTAAATAGGGCTATAGACAGCTCACGGAAGAAGAGTCTTCCGTGAGCTGTTCTTTATCCGGACACATGGCACCGACAGGAGTGCTCGGCTTCTTGCCTCGCTTGGCTGAGAGGCGAGAAGCTCGGCGAGGTTCGAATGATTCCCCGGATTGTCCTGTCAGGGCTGGAGCAGTTCGGGAGCTGCCAGCCCATGACACCGATGCATCGAATCCTTTGCGGATCCTGCGGTCGCACAGACGGAGTCTGGCCACAGCCAGAAAAACATTATCCTGGGTGGATTCAGTAAACCAGTGTCACCTTCATCAGCCAGGAGCGTCGTCGGACCCGGCCGTGAACCTTGTCAGGGTGACCGGGATGGATGGCGAAAGCCTCACCCAATGATGTAGCCCAGGAATCATTCGGTTGTGATCCGCGAGGTCGATCGGTCTGCGGGGTCGTACGGATTTCCCGCAAGAATCTCCAAAAGCCGATCTTCGAAATCAGGGGCAGATCAAGAGAAGGTCGGCGGCCGAGGCCGGGTCAGATCACTGACCTGCAATCCTCGATAAACCAGGCTAGTTATCTTACGGTGATCTGACCTGCCTGATTAGGAGTTCACATCAAGCCGAGCAGATCATTCGATGGTCATTCGAATTCCCTGGCCTCTGGAAAAGCTGTGAACCTGGGCTAAGTCAAATTCAGTTTTTTTCTGATGTCAAAGCGAGACAGTCCCCTGCTCACCCACAGAGAAATGTCTGGGAATACCAGGGAATGTCAGCGTTTTGTCCAGGAAATAAGGCGCTAAAAAATAAATTGTGTTTTTTGGGGGTCAATCACAAAAACTGTGGGATTTTCCCAAGTTGACATGGAGCCTCTGTCGGCGTGGTTCCGCCAGCCTTGCCGCTATGCTGCATAAATGCTGGGCTAGTCGGCCAGTCAGGCTACCACGTCGACCTCTCCGTGTAAACAGGGAAAATCATAATCCCACATAAAAAGTGATTGAGCCTTTTTTGGGCTAAAAACCCCGGGGCTATTTCACCGTGACTTTCTGTCCGCTGAATTCCACGACATCACCAGGACGAATCTTTTTGGAGCGCTCAGTACAGACCGTACCGTTGAGCCGGACCAGCCCATCCTGGATAAAATGCTTGGCTTCACCGCCCATGGATGCCAGACCCGCCAGTTTCAGCAGAGAATCCAGCCGGATAAACTCCGTATCGATTTTGATTTCGATCATGGCCATTACCGGGCGATCCGAACCGGGAGCACAAGATACAGGCTCTTGTCGTTGTCTTCCGGCCGAACAATGCAGGGCGAGATGTTGGAGGTCATCTCCATCACGATCTTGTCCTCATCCATGGTTTTCAGGATGTCGATAATGTATTTGGCGTTAAAGGCAATTTCCAGTGATTCCCCGGTCATTTCGCCGTAGACTTCTTCCCGGAGTTTTCCCAGTTTTGAGTTGGAGGTGATGACCAGGGTATTGTCTTCAAACAGGAATTTAATCAGGTTTGAGGTGCCTTCATTGGCCATAACCGAAGCCCGCTCCGTCGCATCGCGGAACTCATTCTTGTCTATGACGACGCTGAGTTTGGAGTAATCGGGGATCATGTTCTGGTACTTCAGGTAGTCGCCCTGGAGCAGACGGGATATAATCCGGGTTTTACCCAGCTCAAACAGGACGTGATTGTCCGTGAAGGAAAGCCGGACTTCCTCGTCGGAATCCTGAATCACGGATAACAGGTCCCGTAAGGTCTTGCCGGATATAACCCGCTTGATCTCCACCGGAGTCTCGAGTTCTTCCGTGACCATAGCCATGCGATAACCATCCAGCCCAACCATGTTCAGTTTGCCATCGGCTGCTTCAAACAGCATGCCCATAAGAATCGGCCGGGTGTCTTCTGTGGCTACGGAGGACAGGACTTTACGAACCATGTTCTTGAGTCCGCTCTGAGTCAGGGACAGTGAAGTGGTTTCCTCGACCTCCGGGAAAACCGGGAAATCAGTGGGATCCATGTAGAGCAGATTCAGGACTGATTTTTCGGCTGAAATGGTGACCGTGTTGTTGTCAGCTGTTTCCAGGGTGATGATGTTGTTGGGTAGCTTGCGGATGATGTCTCCGAACATGCGTGAGTCCACGACGATGCGGCCTTCCTCATGAATTTCCGTGGGAAAGGATGTCTCCATGGAGACATCGACATCGGTTCCCCGCAGAGTCAATGTGCCTCCCTTGGCTTCCACCAGGATGCCTTCCAGGATCGGAATGGGAGATTTGGCTGCAACAGCTTTTTGGACAACATTGACGGCATCGACCAGATCTTTTTTATTCACCTTGAGAATCATTGTTTTTCCTCCATCGCTTGGTTATCAACAGGTGTCGGGTTGACCCTTTTTTATTGATTATTTATTGTTCTAAAACAGTAGTTTGTAGTAGGGGCTGTGAATTTGTTGATATGTGGTTATTATCGGCCTGGCGCAAGGCTTTGGCCCGTGGATGACGCTTCGGATAACCGAAGGATAAAACAGGGGGTTATCAACAGGCTGGAAAGACTGTCAGACCATCCACAGGGAATGCACAGCGGGCTATGCGTAGTTTTGTGGATTAATTGCTGAGCTTTTTGGTGATGTTGTCCACTGTGGTTTTTAAGGATGAATCACTTGCCAGTGCTTCGTGGATCTTCGTGTAGGCATGCATGACCGTGGTGTGGTCCTTATTGAATTCCTCGCCGATTTTTGGCAGGGAGGTGGATGTCAGGGTACGGGAAAGATACATTGCGATCTGGCGCGGCATGGCCACATTTCTGGTACGGCGCTGCCCCTTCAGGTCATCAACGGATAAATTATAATAATTGGCAACTACTTCCTGAATCAGTTCAACAGAAAGTTCTCTGTTTCGTGACTCGGAGACTAGATCCTTCAGCGCTTCTGTCGCCAGATCCACCGTGATCGCTTCATCCGTCAGACGCGCGTAGGCCATGACCCGGATCAGGGCGCCTTCCAGTTCACGGATGTTGGATTTGATTTTGGTGGCGATGTATATAAGGATATCATCCGGTACACTAATCTTGTCTGCTTCGGCTTTCTTCTTTAATATAGCGACTCGTGTTTCAAAATCCGGTGCTTCGATATCGGCGATGAGCCCTGAAGCAAACCGGGTGCGAAGCCGGTCTTCCAACGTGGGGATTTCATTGGGCGGGCGGTCCGAGGACAGGATGATTTGCTTGTTGGAATCCTTCAGTTCGTTGAAGGTATGGAACAGTTCCTGCTGCGTGCTTTCCTTGCCCGCAATAAATTGGATGTCATCGATCAGGATCACATCAACATTTTTGCGGTATTTTTCCCGGAAGGCCTCGTTGGAGTTATTCTGGATGGAATGGATCATTTCATTCATGAATTTTTCCGAGGAGACATACACAACGCGGGCATTTCGATTCTTTTCCTTGATGCGGTGGCCAATGGCATGCATCAGATGGGTCTTACCCAGCCCGACTCCGCCGTATATGAACAGTGGATTATAGGTTTCATTGGGTGAATCGGCAACAGCCAGGCAGGCCGCATGGGCGAACCGGTTGGAATTACCGATGACGAAGGTCTCAAACGTGTATTTCGGATTGAGATTGCCTGCATCGCTGCCGTTTCCATTGCCTGCTGTCGGTTTTGGGGTCTGGCTTCTTCCTTGCTTTTTTTCTCCTCGACGGACAACTCAGAATCGGGAAGATCACCGATGATGATATCGATGGCTAAATCCTGCCTGGTTACATGGGCCACGGAGTTTTTCAGCAGATCCATATATTTTTGCTCAATGATCTCGCGGATCATCTTGTTTGGTACACTTAATGTGAGTTTTCGGTCTGCGATTTTCTCCGGCCGAATCGGTAAAAACCAGGTTTTGAAACTGACCGGGGCCATTATTTCATCTTCAATAATCTTTAGCACATCCTGCCAGATGCCTTCCAGATTGTCCCTCATGTTCGATAGTCTCCTTTGATCTTATGTTGATAAGTTCAATCCACAGCTGTGTATAATGTTACGGTCGCGTTCGTTCTTCGGAATCTATGCACAGGGAACCCATGATGCTTTTCCACTGGCCGGATGACCGCTGCATCTTTGCGATGCTTGATTTTATGTCGTGTGGCTTAAATTTTCTCCAAAGTAATTTCACATGTTATCCACAAGTTAATCACAGGCCCGAAGTTATCCACAGGATCTTGTGATATAATGGGGATAAAATAAAATGAGGACCCGCTGAGAATCTAGTGATTCCAATGGGTTCCGCAGTTTTCGTGTTTTAATGATAACATAGTTGGGTTTACTAAAACAATAAGTTATCCACAGAAATCTGGGCTAAAATACCCTGGACCACTTGGGCATAACTTTCTTGACACACTAAAAACACATGAGTATAATAATCTAGTATCACTTAAAATGCATTAATTGCGAATAGACCCGGAGGAGGTGTAGATATATGTTCATGACGTATCAGCCAAAGAAGAAGCAGAGAAAGAAAGAACACGGCTTCAGAAAGAGAATGGCAACCAAGAATGGAAGAAATGTACTTAAGAGAAGAAAACTTAAGGGCAGAAAAAGATTAACAGCTTAAGGGCCGCATTATGTGGCCTTTTTCTGTAAGGAAAGAGGAACACTTCTGTGAAACATGAAAGACTCAGGAAAAACCAGGAGTTCCGGAACGTATACAGAAGAGGCAGGTCTTGTGCCAGTGATATGCTGGTGCTCTACAAACTGAAGAATCCACGAAATGTTCTGAATGGAGAACCGTTCAACCGAATTGGGATCTCCGTCAGCAAGAAAGTTGGAAACAGCGTTACCCGAAGCCGTGTAAAACGGCTGATCCAGGAGGCCGCACGACTTTCCAGGGAAGATACAGTCCAAGGATTTGACCTGGTATTCGTCGCCAGAAACCCCATCGTTGGCAAAACTTATCATGAAGTGCTGTCATCGGTCCGCTATTTGTATAAGAAAGCGGGAATTAAACATGAAAAAGTACTAATCAGCCTGGTTAAGTTTTATCAGAGAAATATTTCTCCGAATACACGACCCAGCTGCCGGTTCATCCCCACTTGCTCCCAGTATTCCCTGGAAGCGATCGAAAAGTATGGAGCTCTCAAGGGTTCCTGGATGGCCGTGAAACGGATATTGCGGTGTCATCCCTTTTATCGGGGAGCCATTTATGATCCGGTTGATAAAGACTAGGAGGAATTCCGTTGCAACAGAGTATTAACAATGTGTTCAGGACAGTTTTTGACATCCTGAATCAATTTTTGGGCAGCTATATCGCTGATCCCGGAACACGATGGGGATTGTCCATTGTGCTTTTCACAGTTCTTTTCAACATCATCGTCTTTCCGCTGAACTGGAAAGCCATGGTGAGTTCGAAGAAAATGAGCATGATCCAGCCGGAGCTGAAGAAGATCCAGGAGCGTTTCAAGAATGATCCTGCCAAGCTTCAGGAAGCACAGTCCAAGCTGATGAAGGAAAACAACGTCAGCATGTGGGGTGGATGCCTGCCCATGTTGATTCAGTGGCCCCTGTTCATTGCGCTGTTCAACGTCTTTAATCAGCTGGCGAAGGATGGAACCATCGGTGGGATGGGATTCCTCAGACCCTTGATTAATGATCTGGCAGACAACAATAATCTGCCACTGACCATTCTGACCGTTCTTACCATGCTCCTCTCAACCTGGATTACTCAGAAAGCCAATGAGAAGAACATGTCAGCCGAAGCAAAGGCTCAGGCCAAGCAGATGAATACCATGAACTACGTCATGGCACTCATGATCGGCTGGTTCACCTGGTCCTCCCCCGCTGCTCTGGGACTGTACTGGATCACCGGAAACATTTTCCGGATTTTCCAGCAGCTCATCATGAACAAAGTTCAGGGGAATGAACCAAACCCTGTGATCGTCCCTGACCTTCCGGAACCGGAAAAGAAAAGGAAAAGAAATAAGGTGATCAGAAAATAATGGAAGCATTGAAAGCAACAGGAAAAACACTGGAAGAAGCTGTAGAAGCTGCCAGAGCCAGCTTAGGCTGCACATTGGACCAGATGGAATATCAGGTGCTTGAAGAAGGCTCCAAAGGGATCCTCGGATTCGGCGCCAAACCATTCATCGTTCAGGCGACCCGCAAAGCGGAACCCCTGACCGACAAGGCAAAACACTTCATCCGCTCCATCCTTGATAAGATGGGACTGATGGCGGAGATCAGAGTACGCGAAGAAGACGGCAATATCCGTGTCAACCTGGCCGGACCCAAGATGGGCCTGATCATCGGCTACCGCGGGGAAACGCTGGATGCGCTCCAGTATCTGACGAACCTGGCAATCAACAAGGAACGGAGCCGTGAGGAATACACCCGAGTCATCATTGATACCGAAGGTTATCGTGAAAAGCGGGAAGAAACCCTCAAGCATCTGGCTGAGAAAACCGCCTGGAAAGTCACCAAGTACGGCAAGAGCATCAAACTCGATCCAATGAATCCCTACGAGCGTCGAATCATCCACTCCAGACTGCAGGATTATCCGAATGTTAAAACCCATTCCGAAGGGGAAGAGCCTTACCGGAAGGTTGTTGTGGAACTTGACCAGAAATAACCAACTGAATGGAAGCATAAAACAAAGACATTATCCTGCCGGATGATGTCTTTGTTCTATGCCTGGAAGAAATGACGGCCGGTGTCATTCGTTTTTTTGACAGATCAGATATAATGATAAAGAACAGTTTCCTCTGGGTGATCGCTGCAGTTCATGCAGCAGTCCCAACAGTGGAAAATACACGGTCAACCGCCGGTCCGATCAGGGATCACCGCGGCAACCTCAGCAACAGCCGGCCGGAACGTGCTTCATCGAGTCGAGGGACCGGCAGAAAGATATGGTGAACAGTAATGATAGATAATAAGACCATAGTGGGAGTAGCCACTTCGGCCAGTTTAAGTTCCATCAGCGTGATCCGGTTATCCGGGGAGGCGGCTCTGCCCGTTGCGAGCCGGATTTTCCGGGGCATTCGGGGACGGCAGCTGACGGACATCAGGCCGTTTTCCATTCGCTACGGCCACATTCTTCAACAAGACGGCAGTGTGATTGACGAGGTTCTGGTCAGCTACTTCAAAGGACCCAGAAGCTACACCGGAGAGGATGTCATCGAGATTTCCTGCCATGGCGGTCCCCTCCCCGTCCGCCGCATTCTGGAACGAATTCTGGAGCAGGGCGTTCGACTGGCTCAGCCCGGAGAATTTACCAAACGGGCATTTTTAAATGGGCGGATTGACCTCTCCCAGGCGGAAGCAGTCATGGACATCATTCAGTCCCGGACCGATGCCGCTCTGCGCTCAGCCAACGATCAGAGCCGGGGCAAGCTGTCCCGGCGCATCCTGGAACTGAGGGATGAACTGATGAACGTCATGGCCAAAATTGAAGTTACGCTGGACTTTCCGGATGATGACCTGGATCGGTCCTCCGATCTGAAGCTGGCGCAGGAACTGGAGGCAATCTACACCGAAATTGAACAGCTTCTGGCCACTGCAGAAAAAGGCAAGCTGCTGCGCGAGGGCATCAAGGTGGTCATTGCCGGCAAGCCGAATGTCGGTAAGTCCTCTCTGCTCAACGCGCTGCTGGAGGAACAGCGGGCCATCGTCACCGAAATTCCGGGAACGACGCGCGATGTCATTGAAGAATACATCAATCTGGAGGGGATTCCGATCCGTCTGACCGACACGGCAGGGATCCGCGAGACTCAGGATCTGGTGGAATCCATCGGTGTGGAGCGATCCCGCCGCAGCCTGGAAGAAGCGGATCTCATTATCCTGGTGCTGGACCTGTCCAGACACTTAAGTGAGGAAGATCATGAACTGCTGGAGCAGACGGCCGGCCGCAAACGAATCCTGCTGCTTAATAAGGAAGACCTGCCCAAGGTGGCTGAAATTCCGGAGGACATCCTTCAAGATGCCACTGTGATCTCGGCGCTGAACAATTATGGGCTGGACCGGCTGCGGGAGCGCATTCATGCCATGAGCCTGGAGGATGCCTCCGGCTTTGATGAAACACTGGTTACCTCAGCCAGACATAAGGAAGCACTGATGCAGGCCCAGCAGGCCCTTATGGATGCGGTTGCTGCCATCGAGCTGGCTGTGCCGATGGATCTTGTAACCATCGATGTTCATGCAGCCTGGTCCAGTCTGGGCGAAATAACAGGTGATACGCTGCAGGAGGATCTGGTTGACAAGATCTTCTCCGGCTTCTGTATCGGAAAGTAGGTGAAATAATGCCATATCAAGGACAATCATACGATGTGATCGTGATCGGCGGCGGCCATGCGGGAGCGGAAGCTGCTCTGGCCAGTGCCCGCCTGGGGATGAAAACCATCCTGCTGACCATGAACATCGATTCTATTGCCTTCCTCCCCTGCAATCCAAACATCGGAGGAACAGCCAAGGGTCATCTGGTCCGGGAAGTGGATGCTCTGGGCGGACAGATGGGCCTGAATATTGATAAGACTTTTATCCAGTCCCGGATGCTCAATACATCCCGGGGTCCCGCAGTTCATTCACTGCGGGCCCAGGCTGACAAGAAACGCTACCAGGAAGAAATGATCAAGACGCTGGAAGCTCAGGACGGTTTGACCCTCTATCAGGTAGAGGCAACCGCTTTGAATGTGACAGACGGAGTCATTCAGGGCGTCACCACCAAGAACGGGGCATACCTTCCGGCAAAAGCCGTCATCCTGTGCACCGGAACGTATCTGAAAGGAAAAATCATTATTGGAGAAACCAGTTATGAGTCTGGCCCCAGCGGACTTCAGCCGGCTCGGGACCTCTCCCAGAATCTGCTCGACCTGGGCATTGCCCTGAGACGGTTTAAAACCGGTACCCCTGCCCGGGTCCATAAGCGAAGCATCGACTTTTCCGTCATGGAGGAGCAGACCGGTGATTCCGAGATTTACCCGTTCTCGTTCCTGACCGAAACGCTGGACCGGGTGGACCAGGTCAGCTGCCACCTGACCTATACCGCTCCCCTGACCCATGAAATAATCCGCCGGAATATCCATCGCTCCCCTCTCTACAATGGATCCATCGAGGGGGTCGGGCCGCGCTACTGCCCTTCGATCGAGGACAAGCTGATGAAATTTCCGGATAAAGAACGTCATCAGATCTTTATTGAACCGGAAAGTGAATCCAGCCAAGAGATGTATATACAAGGTATGTCATCATCGCTGCCGGAGGATGTCCAAATTGAATTCCTCCGTTCTGTACCTGGTTTGGAGCAGGCGGAAATCACCCGTCCGGGATACGCCATTGAATATGACTGCATTGATCCCCTGCAGTTGAAACCGACCCTTGAATTCAAAACAATCCGAAACTTGTTCAGTGCCGGCCAGATCAATGGAACCTCTGGCTATGAGGAAGCTGCCGGTCAGGGAATTCTGGCTGGCATCAATGCCGCATTGGCCATACAGCATCGGGAGCCCGTGATGATCGACCGTTCTCAGGGGTATATCGGCGTACTGGTGGACGATCTGGTCACCAAGGGGACCAATGAACCCTATCGAATGATGACGGCCCGATCGGAATATCGTCTGGAGTTAAGACAGGACAATGCGGATCTTCGGCTGACGGAACTTGGCCGACAAGTTGGTTTGGTCAATGATGAGCGCTGGGCCCGGTATATGGAGCGCAAGGAAGCCATCGGTCGGGAGAAACACCGGCTGAAGGAAGAGGTCCTTACCGGCAAGGCGGACCAAAACGAAGTCATGATTAAACTGGGCAGCACTGAGATTAAGAAAGCCACGAGCCTGTATGACCTGATCAAGCGCCCAGAACTGGATTATGACAAACTGTCGCCCCTGGATCCGAACCGCATGCCATTGAGGAAGGATATCCGGGACGAAATTAATATTCAAATCAAATACGAAGGATACATTCAAAAGGAACAGGAGAAAATCAATCAGTTCCGCAAGATGGAAAATCGGTTGATTCCGGATGAGGTTAACTATTTAACAATCAAAGGACTGCGCAAGGAAGCACAGCTGAAGCTGGATCAATTACGACCGCTGAACCTGGGCCAGGCATCTCGAATCTCGGGAGTCTCCCCTGCTGATATCAATGTCCTTTTAATTTATCTGGAATCCAGGAGGTAATATGAACCAGCACTATGATATGCTCCGACGGATCGCTGAACCAATGGAAATGGATGTTTCACGTGAAACATTTGAGCGATTTGTTCTTTATAAAAATCTGCTGCAGGAATGGAACCAACACCTGAACCTGACAGCAATTATCGATGATGACGGAATTTTCCTGAAACATTTCGCAGATTCGATCACTATTTTCCGCTTGAATGAGGTCAAACAATCGAAATCTGTCATTGACGTTGGTACGGGGGCCGGATTCCCCGGCCTTCCGATGAAAATCCTGGATAATTCGATTGAACTGACTTGCCTGGATCCACTGAATAAACGACTGATCTTTCTAAAGGAAGTAACGAATCAGCTTGGTTTAGCGGGTGTTCATTTCATTCATGGTCGAGCTGAAGATGTTTCACGTGAAACATCTCATCGCGATCACTATGATTTGGCGGTATCCAGAGCGGTGGCAGTACTTCCCACACTGATGGAATTCTGCTTGCCCTTCGTCGCACCGAATCATTATTTCGTCGCTATGAAGGGTCCGGGTATTGAAGCTGAGGTTAAACTGAATCCCAAGCTGTTTCATGAATTGTCTTCAAGTCTTGTCAAAATTGAACAGGTGCCTGATTTAGATGAATACGAGCACAACCTCGTATTGATCAAAATCAACGCAACCAGCTCGAATTTTCCAAGAAAATTCGCCCAAATTAAAAAGACACGGAACGATACAAGACCCTTCTGGGCAAAAGTTAAAATCCAACTAATTCTCTGTAGACAGTACTCAGAAAAACATTCTCCACGGCAGCAATGTTTCACGTGAAACATTGCTGCCGTTTTATAACCCCAATTCCCGGAAATAGTATAGTCTACACCTTCGGTTTGATCCCCCAATTGGGTGACATAGATGTTGGATTTTCCTCGAATTAAGTCACAGAGCCGATTTCATATGAGATGGCTCTGTGACTTAATTTATTTTTATCTTGCTTATTACCCCTCTGTAGACTATAATATAAGTAGTCTACAGAGGAGGGATATTATGGCAATGCTCAATATTTCAATCCCAATTCCCACCGAGCGCATCACCTACAAAAAAGATGGCCCGGATAAGCCCAGACGCGTCTATCATGTCGAAAAACGCTACAGAAACGCATTGGGTACCCCTACAGCCAAGGAAGTTGCCATTGGCAAAGAGGATCCTACTCGTCCCGGTTGGATGATCCCCAATGAACGATTCACTGAGTTCTATCCGCTGCCAGTCGATGCCATTTCCCTGACCCCGCCTCAAGAGGTTCTGGCGGCTGGTCATATCGCTCTGTTGTGGCAGCGAGCTGAGGCTATTGGATTGACCAAGGCTTTACAACAGGTATTTCCCTTGCAGGCACAAGAGCTTTTGGCGATGGCCATCTATATGGTCTGCGAAGGCAATGTCATGATGAATCTGGATCTGTTCATCCGGGAGAGCCTACTTTCTACAAGGCTCAGTCTGAATTCCCAGCGCAGCAGCGAACTGTTTGCACAGATCAGCGAAGAGCAGCGCTTTCGGTTTTTAAGCTCTGGAGTGCTTTCCACAAAGACGAGGAACAGACCCTGGCTTATGATGTGACGAAACATATCGACCTATGTGGAGATCCAAATGGCAGAGTACGGCTATAATCGGGATCAGGAAACCCTACCGCAACTCAACATCGGCATGCTTTATGGCACCAAGACAGCCCTCCCGCTTTGCTATGAGATCTACAGCGGAAGTATCGTGGACAAGGCCTTTTTCCCCTATATGATGGAATTGGGCGAATTGGTCGGTCTCAATGATTTGTTCTACATCATGGATCGAGGCTTTCTCACCTAGACAATCTGAGCTTCATGGCCCAGAACCAACTCAATTTCCTGATGGCTGCTCCCAAATCCCAGAAAATCTATCGTCAGGCATTAATCGAGGCAACCGCGGTGATCCGTCACTCTCGTTATCACATCCCCCAGACCAGCTGCTATGGACTGTCCAAAGTGATCCAGATCAATGAGTTGCCCTATACCCTCCACATCTACCTGAACACATCCAGTGCGGCGGATGAAGAAGCCCGGATCTACCAGCATGTTGATCGTCTCGAGGAAGAGCTGCAAAATCAGATGAAGCCCATCAGTATTACTCGGTATAACAAGTATTATGATGTGACACGCAATGCATCACCGATTGAGGAGTACGAACGCAATCACGAGAAGATCACCGAGATGATTGAGCTGGCCGGCATGTTCTGCCTGCTGAGCAATACCCAGGATAAGAGCGCAGAGGAGGCACTACGACTTTATGGGCGACGGGACACGGTGGAGAAGGCCTTCCAGAATTTAAAAACAGCATCGACTATGACCGCTTTCTGACGCACACAGAAAAGACGACAGAAGGAAAGCCTTTGTCGCCTTTTTGAGTCTTATTCTGTGGTCGGATTTGACCAATCATGGGAAAAACAGCGGGGAGAAATCCATCAACCGGTTGGTCAAACAGATGGGAACGATCAAGCGGACCGATTATGGATCAGGCTGCAGTTTGCTCCAGCCACTGACCAGGAAACAAAAGGACATTCTTAGCGCGTTCGCCATCGAACCGGAGGAATTTCTTCAAACCATTCTCCACTTTGAAGTGTAGACTATAGAATTCCCGGGAATTTGGGTTATAATTCATCTTTGTAATCTATTTTTTGTGATCCGTCTTTCTAAGATCGGATCATATATGAGTTGAAGACAACTCGAGTCTGATCGCTTTATAATAGGAGTCTTGTAGATTGTCTGGACAATAATTTCAGGTTATCCATTGAATAATGGAAGTAATCAAGAATCGAATTCTTGATCTGTGCATAAGTCCATGATTTTCATTGGTTTATGAGCATCTGAGTCAATTAGAAACTATTCCCAAAATAATCCACTGATTTATCCCCAAATGGTCCATATAATGTGGATAAGTCGGTGGATTACTCAGAAAAAAGTTGTTAATATTAATAAAAATGCCCTAAAAATACTTCGTTGGAAACGTACTTATCAACAGGATACACATGTTTTCTGAAGAAAAAATGATTATAACGTTTTGTTTTGGTTACTATTATGTGTTATCCACAATTTTAAGTTCTCATTGTGGATAACACATCTTCATTTCTGCTTAATAATGGAATGAGGAAGAATATAAGTTCAACGTGAAACCAACTGGTGTGGATAACATGATAAAAAAGAGCATTTATTTGATTGAAGTACAAAGCAAAATCAATTGATGGGTAAAGGTATCCACAAAAACACGCAATGAATGTAAATATCTAGTCCACATGAACGATCTTCCATCGAACTTGGAGATGAACTGGAAATGAAAGCTGTATGAGGTGCTAAACTCAGAGGTAAAAACCAATTGACGGGCATATTATTATTGTACTGGCAGGCAGCAAAATTATGATCCGATGCAGGAGCCATTGTACGGATCCAGGAATGAAATAATAAATCATAGTATACCTGCATTGGTTCTTTGAAAGCGACCAAATGTTTCATGTGAAACATTTGGTCGCATAATTTTTGTGAAGAAGCACGACTATTGATTATTAGAACGAACTTAATCATACTGATAAGATTCTGGTCATCAGCAAAAGTCCAGGCTTTAGCTATGACACCTGCTAAAATGGAAGAAGATGTTTCACGTGAAACATTTTTTCTTAAAGTTTGTTACAATCCCTTAAAACTGATAAAAAAGCCCGAATTAAATTGAATACTAATCCAGTAAATCCAGGTCAATTGGTAGATTAAGAAGCCCCTGGGAGCGAGGATGTTTCACGTGAAACATTCATTCGGCCATACTGTGAATAGTATTTAAAGAGTGGAAGAACAGGTAATTTCACAGCTGGGCTAATTTAGCCCAAAGCATGAATGGAACTGTTGGAAATTCTTTTCGATTTATCGGGATAGATGCATAAATAACTTGGTATTTATGGTAAAATTAGTAGAGCAAAGGTTCAAATGTTTCACGTGAAACATGTTATGAGCACAAAATTTTAGCCCAAATTTCCGAATTGATCAAACTGATTATGAAGATCGAATCAATGTTCGAGAGTGGGATAATGATTTATCAACTTCTTCGAAGGAATATTGACAAAATAATCAACTGATTCAGTGGATAAATAGGATATGCCTAAAAAAAAGATTCAAAATTTACTTGATTTGGAAATAAAAAAATGGACTTGTACGACATTTGTAAAGTTCGCTGAAATGCTTTTTCACAGCCACTCAGACGGACGGCTTTTGGTTATAATAAATTAAAGTAAGGGAGAATGCCATTTGAAAGTAATCAGTATATTCAACCAGAAGGGCGGCGTTGGCAAAACCACTACCAACATCAATCTGGCCGCGGGTCTGGCGTTGAAGAAGAAAAAGGTACTGACCATCGACATGGATCCGCAGGAAACACAACATCCGGACTAGGCATCGATAAGCGGGAACAAACCCTCTCTACTTATGATCTGCTGCTGGGAGATATCCCGGTCAGTGACCTGATTCAGCCTGTTGAAACTGTCCCGGGGCTCTATATAATTCCTGCCAGCATGCACCATGGCTGGAGCGGATATTGAGCTTTCACTGCAAATCAAAGACCGAGGAAAAAGTTCATGGCTGAACGTTTAAAAAGAAATTGAGACTCCGTCCCAGTTTGATTATATTTTTTTGGATTGCCCACCCTCACTGGGACTGCTCAGCATCAATGCGCTGGGACGGCATCCGACTTCTGTGATTATTTCCCATGCAAAGTGAATTTTATGCTTTGGAGAATCAGTCCATCTGTTTTTGATACCATTTCAAAGGGTCAATAAAGAGCTTGAATAAAGATCTGGCAATCGAAGGAGTTCTCCTTACGATGTACGACCCACGCAAAAATCTTCATCTGGAAGTAGCTAAAGAATTGAAAAACATTTCGGTGCGCTCCGTATACCGCTGTACGATTCCTCCAGAATGTCCGTCTGGCTTGAGAGGCACCAGTTTTGGGTTGCCCATCTATCAGTTCGATGCCCGCTGCAAGGGGCAGAAGCGCTTTGAGGATCTGGTAAAGAGGTTTCCTGAAAAAGAATAAGGAGAAATAATGAGCAAAATTCGGTCTGGGAAAAGGACTGGATTCCCTTATTGCCAACGGAAGACCCGGCGAAGAAGACAGAATCCGCCGTTAAGCCTTCGGACCAAGTAAGGCATCAACCAACTGAAACCCAATAAGGAACAGCCAAAGAAAACATTTTGATGAGACAAGGCTGCTTGAACGACCGAGATCCATCAAAGAACACGGAGTCATTCAGCCGATCCTGGTTACCAGGGATAAGGCCGGAAGCGATTATATCATTGTAGCGGGAGAACGCAGATGGAGAGCGGCGAAAAAGGCCGGCCTCAAGGAAGTTCCGGTCGTAGAAATGGATCTGACAAACGTCGGGAACTTCAATGGAAGTATCTCTCGTAGAAAACATTCAGCGTCAGGATCTCAATCCGATTGAAGAAGCCGGCGCGTTTAAGAAACTTAATGGATGATTTCAAAATGACGCAGGAAGCGATCAGTCAGCGGAGTGGGAAAGTCGCGAACAACGATTTCCAACACCATTCGACTTCTTCAGCTGGATTCAGAGTGCTGGATTATCTGGCCGACGGCGTTATTTTTGAAGGACATGGCCGGAGGCGTTGCTCGGGGTCGATGATCCGGATCCTGCAGTGCAAGGTCTGTCAGAAGATCATTGACGAAGGCATGTCAGTCCGGGATGCCGAAAAGTACATAAAGAATTATGACAAAATGAAAGACCTTCGATCCAGAGAACGGAAAAAGGATATTTTCCTGGCGGATCTGGAGAAGCAAATCGGCGGTTATTTCGGCACGAAAGTGACATTTCGGCAGAAAGCCAAAAACAGGGGCAAGATCGAAATCGAGTACTGCAACCAGGAAGGCCTGGAGCGAATTCTCGACTTACTGAAGGCAGAGGAATAGGGGAGAAAATGAATTTATTAAATCAAATGGGACCGGTCGTGGCGAGGTGGCATTGGTTTTTCTTGTTGGCTGCTGTTATTGGACTGAGCGTTCTATCGTATAAAATGTATAATAAACTGAACAAGATTGAGACGGCTTACCCGCAGGAGAACGTTCCGGGTGGGACGGGGAAAAATCCTGGAAGATCTGATTGCGGAGAATCTCCAGATAATGGAAGAGGCTTCTACGGTTTCAAGGAAGTTGCAGCTAAAATGGAAAAGCTCGAATCAGATATGGCCCGTGCAATTCAGAATGTCGGCATGTGGTTCGATACAGAGCCTTCAAGGATATGCGGGACCGGAACTGTCCTTCTCCCTGGCACTGCTCGATGCTCATAAAGACGGCGTAATCATTACCAATATCTTCGGCCAGGATCCAACTGCTCCGTTTATTCCAAGCCGATCAAGGATGGCAAGTCAGACTTCCTCCTGTCGCTGGAAGAAAAGGAGGC